>CANKZM010000031.1 GCA_947488305.1 uncultured Roseobacter sp. | reverse complement strand
TGAACCGTGCCGGTCACATCCGTTGTCCGGAAGTAGAACTGCGGACGGTAGTTCGCGAAGAACGGCGTGTGACGGCCACCCTCTTCCTTGGTCAGGATGTAGGCTTCCGCTTCGAACTTGGTGTGTGGCGTCACGGAACCGGGCTTGCAGAGAACCTGACCCCGCTCAACACCTTCACGGTCGATGCCGCGCAGCAGGGCGCCGATGTTGTCGCCCGCTTCACCGCGATCCAGCAGCTTGCGGAACATTTCAACGCCCGTGCA
>CANKZM010000030.1 GCA_947488305.1 uncultured Roseobacter sp. | reverse complement strand
ATCATCTTTGCCAACAACGGAGCCATCGACACCGATTGGGACCCGATGCTGCTCAGCCGTGGCATGGTGGCTCACGGGACGGTCGAAATTCACGGCACGGAAAAAGACTCCCATGACAAGGTCGTGGACGACCCGATGAAGGGCGATACCTGGGTCGATATGGGTGAAACGCCTGAAGGCTGGGCTGTCGGGGACACCATCGTCATCGCCGGGACCAGCTATAATGGCTACACCAACTGGAATCCTGACCTTGGCTATACACCGCCCCAGGATGAGATCCGGGTCATCACAGAGATCGACGACGGGCGGTTGTACTTTGATGAAGCGCTTGAATACGACCACGC
>CANKZM010000029.1 GCA_947488305.1 uncultured Roseobacter sp. | reverse complement strand
ATCATCTTTGCCAACAACGGAGCCATCGACACCGATTGGGACCCGATGCTGCTCAGCCGTGGCATGGTGGCTCACGGAACGGTCGAAATTCACGGCACGGAAAAAGACTCCCATGACAAGGTCGTGGACGATCCGATGAAGGGCGATACCTGGGTCGATATGGGTGAAACGCCTGAAGGCTGGGCTGTCGGGGATACCATCGTCATCGCCGGGACCAGCTATAATGGCTACACCAACTGGAACCCTGCCCTTGGCTATACACCGCCACAGGATGAGATCCGGGTCATCACAGAGATCGACGACGGGCGGTTGTACTTTGATGAAGCGCTTGAATATGACCACGC
>CANKZM010000028.1 GCA_947488305.1 uncultured Roseobacter sp. | reverse complement strand
CCGTGAGCCACCATGCCACGGCTGAGCAGCATCGGGTCCCAATCGGTGTCGATGGCTCCGTTGTTGGCAAAGATGATGTCGACATTGACGTTCGCTTCGACCGGGTTGGCTTCGGTCCCGATTTCCAGCTTGCCCGTGGGGGTGACCACCATGGTGTCAACAACCATCTGCGAATCCGTGTCGGTCGCAAATTCGAGCTTGCCATCCACACGCACCGTGAAGAGGCGCGCATCGCTGACGTGATCATAGGTCATGTGCACCCCGTCGGGGATCAGCACCTTGGCATCGTCTCCGGGGACTTCACCGTTGTGCCAATTGCCAGGGTCATCCCAGGCGCCATGGCCAATGGCGATATGGGTGGCTTCATCACGAGGAACCAGCCCCATCGCTGCCATATGCTCACCCGCCATGGAAGAGCCGTGGTCATGAGCATGCACCTCCGGGCTGGCACGGACTGCCGCCACAAAAGCTTCGACTTCGGCCGCATTGGTCGGCAGAGGAATGGGATCTGATCCCATATCGCCATGGTCATCATGACCACC
>CANKZM010000027.1 GCA_947488305.1 uncultured Roseobacter sp. | reverse complement strand
CTGATGTTGCCGTCTTCGCCTCTTGGTCCGCGGTGAAAGTAGACAAACCCGTTGTTCACGCTGGCCGCAATATTGTCGCTGGATTCAACCATGCGCCCCTGGAACCAGAAACCGTCACCGGTTGCCCCGAGATCAAAGGCATTCACGTTATTGCCCAGTTTGGGGTCTTTCCAGCTCGTGCCTTGCGCAAAGATCGCAATGTTGTCGGTCCAGGCGCCAGTTTCATTGCCGCTCTCCGCCACATAGCCGGCCCCGAAGGTGTCGTAGGTGGCATTGTTGTCGAAGATGGCGTTTGAATCGTGGTGCACAAAGCCCCAGCCCGGCGAGCCATAAACGGCGTTGCCCACGGACATGCCCGGATCTTCCAGATCCTCGGTCCCGGCGCGGTGGAAGTGGAAGCTGTAGCGCCCCTTGACGTTCGTGTCGTAGTCAATGGAGACGAACTCATCCACATTCCGCGCGGCTTCGGATTTATCGGTCCGGCCCAACTCGTGGAATTCGGCGTAGCGCACATCGACGTCATCATTGTGCATGAACATCACATGCCCACGCTCGTAGATTTCTGCCGAGGCCGCATCTTCGGTCTCAAAGGAGACATTGCGGGTGTAGTTGGCGACGGAGGTTTTCAGGTCGTCGCGCGGGGCCGCGTGGTCATATTCAAGCGCTTCATCAAAGTACAACCGCCCGTCGTCGATCTCTGTGATGACCCGGATCTCATCCTG
>CANKZM010000026.1 GCA_947488305.1 uncultured Roseobacter sp. | reverse complement strand
TCAATCTCGTCGCCCACGTTGATCACGCCACGCTCGACACGGCCTGTCACAACAGTACCACGACCGGAGATCGAGAACACGTCCTCAACCGGCATCAGGAACGGCTGGTCGATCGCACGCTCAGGGGTCGGGATGTACTCATCCACAGCCGCCATCAGCTCGCGGATCTTCTCTTCGCCGATCTCGGGCTTGTTGCCTTCCATCGCCGCCAGAGCAGAGCCCGCAATGATCGGAATATCGTCGCCCGGATAGTCGTAAGAGGACAGCAGCTCGCGAATTTCCATCTCGACCAGCTCAAGCAGCTCTTCGTCGTCGACCTGATCCACTTTGTTCATGAAGACAACCATCGACGGGATGCCAACCTGACGGCCCAGCAGGATGTGCTCGCGCGTCTGGGGCATCGGGCCATCGGCCGCGTTCACAACCAGGATCGCGCCGTCCATCTGAGCGGCACCGGTGATCATGTTCTTGACGTAGTCCGCGTGACCCGGGCAATCGACGTGGGCGTAGTGACGGTTGTCCGTCTCATACTCAACGTGCGCCGTGGAGATCGTGATCCCACGGGCTTTCTCTTCGGGCGCGCCGTCAATCTGGTCATACGCCTGAAAATCGCCGAAATACTTCGTAATCGCAGCCGTCAGCGTCGTCTTGCCGTGGTCAACGTGTCCAATCGTACCGATGTTCACATGCGGCTTCGTGCGTTCAAACTTTTCCTTTGCCATG
>CANKZM010000025.1 GCA_947488305.1 uncultured Roseobacter sp. | reverse complement strand
TGCGGACAAACCGACCTTTTGCCTGTAGCAGTTATTGTCGCATCCAACACAGGTCAAATTCGGACCGGCAAGCTCGGTTCAGTCGGGCGATCAATCTACTTGGGGTTTCTGCCGCAGTAATTGGTCAACATTTCGTTGCAGTGACCAAGTTGGTCGGTCCAGCAAGCCTGTTCCGCTTTCCAATAGCGATGACGACCTGTTCCTAAGGCTCCCTTCCAGCGCCTATTAAAAGCGGAGTGCCTTTTAGGCGTCTCTGATGATCCCATGTCAGCGCGCGTTGCAATGGACTTGAGTGGTTGCTCTTCGATTGCAACGATGTACGGATGACTGACCCATCCTGCATCCGTGTAGAGAGCGTATTTGCCCGCGTATTCCTCTGATAAGCTGTTAACTTGGAACCGGCAATAAAGCGAAATATCAGGCGCAACGATGTTGATCATGTCATAGTAAATCTTCAGCGGTAACTCTTTGCTTCCCTTGCGAAAAACTGTAGCGCAAAGAGTCCTGAGGTTGATATCGAGTATTGCACCTGTCGGAAAATTTGCCTGTAAGGTCTCGAAGCCAATGCTTCTTGCAGCCAATCCGGTTTTTGGCGGGCCTGTCTTTAGATCCCACGGCTTTGCGAAGTAACCTTCGTAGCAAATCACATCCGTTTTGAGCGTTTCGACAATTTCTGTTGTACCGAGTTCTGCTTCCACTGTCACAATGCGAGCGACTGCTTCTTCCCAGAGATGATCGTTGTTAGCATCCATCCGGTAAACATTGAATTGGTGCTTTGCTGGGTAAAAGATGTAGAGCATGAATATGCTGTATGTAATGACCGCAACAGGCACGGCTACTACAACTGCAACCACCCATAAAAAA
>CANKZM010000024.1 GCA_947488305.1 uncultured Roseobacter sp. | reverse complement strand
TGTCTTGCCCCCCTAAAACTGTGCCAAAGTTGGCTTAGTTTTGGAGACGGGATTGATGGCGCGGAAACGGTATTCGGATGAGGATATTCTGCGGCTTTTGCGCGAGATTGAGCTGAGCCTGTCATCTGGCTCGGATGTTGTGACAGCGTGCAGAACAGCTGGTGTAAGTGACGCGACCTATTACACATGGCGTAAGCGGTTTGGTGGCATGGGGCGATCGGAGATGGCCAATTTGAAGGCGCTGCAGAAAGAGAACGACCGGCTCAAGAAGATCGTGGCCGAGCTTGAGCTGGACAAGCTGATCTTGAAAGAGAGCCTTGATTATCTAAAGCCGAAGGCCTGACGGCAGACCAGCTTCGTCAGGCCGTGGTCCACACCCGACAAAAGCTGGCAACATCTGAACGGCGCACCTGTCGTGTGATCGGACTGGCGCGCAGTACGCTGCAATACAAGGCAGCGCCAAAGGATGATGAGGCATTGCGCCTGGCGATGATCCGGTCGGCCAAACAGTACGGACGCTATGGCTACCGCAAGGTCGCTGAGTTGCTTCGCATTGAAGGCTGGTCGGTTAACCACAAGAAGATCGAACGGCTATGGCGCGAAGAAGGCCTGCAACTCCCGAGGCGACACAGGAAGCGGAAGCGGCTGTACCACAAAGACAGTTCGATCATCCGACTCCGACCGCAATATCCCAATCATATCTGGAGCATTGATTTTGTTCACGACAAGCTAAGCAACGGACGTTCCTACAAGATGCTCACAGTGTTGGATGAGTACACCCGCGAAGCGTTGTGCGTGGCGGTCAAGCCGAAGATGAACAGCGCCGACGTGTTGGATGCGCTCTATCCATTACTGTTGCGGCACGGGAAACCCGAACACATTCGCTCCGATAATGGCTCAGAGTTTATCGCGACGGCCCTGCAAGACTGGCTGAGAAAAGTCGGGATCAAGCCGATCCAGATCTATCCGGGATCGCCCTGGGAGAACGGCTACAACGAACGCTTCAACGGCACATTGAGACGCGAAGTCCTCAACGCAGAATGGTTCCATACAACCAAGCAAGCGCAGATCGTCATCAATACCTGGCTCAGACAGTACAACCGGATACGACCTCATCAGGCCCTAAACATGCGCCCGCCCGTACCAGAAACCTTGCTGAAAAGTGGCCCATAGAAATGGGGCTGGACAC
>CANKZM010000023.1 GCA_947488305.1 uncultured Roseobacter sp. | reverse complement strand
GTCATTGAAATGACGCATCAGCATGTTCAGAAGCTTCACAATCAAATGCGTGATACGCCATATCAAGCCAATCGTACTCTGGCCCTCATGTCGAAAATGTTTGAACTGTCTGTGCGCTGGGGCCTGCGCGTCGACAATCCGGCGCGCGGCATAGAAAAGTTCCCCGAGGAAAAGCGGGACCGCTGGCTGTCAGACGATGAGCTGCAAAGGCTTTTAGTGGCTTTGTCAGAGCACCCAAATCAAGTTGCGGCCAACGCCATACGCCTGCAGCTCCTGACGGGTGCACGGATCGGCGAAGTCCTGACGGCAAAATGGGAAGACTTCGATTTGGATCGCGCGGTCTGGACAAAGCCATCGCACCATACGAAACAAAAACGGCGCGAACATCTGCCGTTGTCCTCAGCCGCGTCCGCCTTGCTTGTAGACATACGTGACGAGCGAGGATCAGAAAGCGTTTGGCTTTTCCCAGGCCGTTCATTGGACAAGCCGTGTAAAGATCTCAAAGGGTTCTGGCGCTCGGTCACGAAGTCTGCAGGTCTTGAAAACTACCGCATCCACGACAATCGGCATACACATGCGTCACATCTCGTTTCCAGCGGTCTGAGTCTGCCGATCGTCGGTCGGTTGCTTGGACATACAAACCCCTCCACAACCCAACGCTACGCCCATCTTGCAGACGACCCTTTGCGACAGGCAGCGGATGTGATGGGTAAGAAGATCAGTGGTAGCAGTTCCTGAAACCTGCGAACTTTCTTGTGCTGAGGCACGCAAGCAGCAATTAGACTGCAGCCGTCGGCACGGTGTCGATGTTTGGGACGGAAGGGAATGGACGGAGACCTAAGATGTCCAAAACTCTACTTCCCGTTGTCACAACGCGTCGCCCGCCCTGGAACAAAGGCAGACTAATCGGACAGAAGCGGCCATTGCAGCCAAAGCAGGTCTGGGCCATTCGCGCCCGCCTCGAACTCGCAAACAATCTGAGAGACCTTGCTTTGTTTAATCTTGCCATCGATAGCAAGTTGCGCGGGTGCGATCTCGTACGCCTGAGGGTTAACGATCTCGCCGTTGGCAATACTGTTCGCGATCGGGTTTCGGTTGTTCAAAGCAAAACTGCGAAACCGGTGCAATTTGAAGTGACCGAGAATACACGTGAAGTGGTGTCGCAATGGGTCTCTTCGCCGGTCATGCGTGGACAACGGCATCTGTTTCCTAGTCGTTTACGTGCTTTGCCGCATCTTTCGACCCGGCAATACGCTAGGCTTGTCTGGGAATGGGTGTCAGCCATTGGTCTCGATCCGTCCAGCTATGGCACGCATTCGCTTAGGCGCACCAA
>CANKZM010000022.1 GCA_947488305.1 uncultured Roseobacter sp. | reverse complement strand
AAAGCTTCGACTTCGGCCGCATTGGTCGGCAGAGGAATGGGATCTGATCCCATATCGCCATGGTCATCATGACCACCGCCACCGCTGCCCATGTCGCCATGGTCATCATGGCCACCGTCACCGCTGCCTTGGTCTGATCCGCTATCGCCGCCGCTATCACTGCCCTGATCGGACCCGCTGTCGCTGCCGCCGCTGCCCATGTCGCCATGGTCATCATGGCCACCGTCACCGCTACCTTGGTCTGATCCGCTATCGCTGCCGCTATCACTGCCCTGATCGGACCCGCTGTCGCTGCCGCCGCTGCCCATGTCGCCATGGTCATCATGGCCACCGTCACCGCTACCTTGGTCTGATCCGCTATCGCTGCCGCTATCACTGCCCTGATCGGACCCGCTGTCGCTACCGCCGCTGCCCATGTCGCCATGGTCATCATCGGATATGTCATAAGTTATTGAATCGCGGGTAAGGTATTCTCGCTGATAGGAAGTGTCTGGCCCACTCCATTCGAGTTTCAGCGATTGTCCGCCCTTGTTTTCAAAATACAAAACACGCAACGGAATAGAACCTTGCTCCAGCATAACAGTTGCGGTCTGAGTTCTAACCGGATGAATTCCATCGTTGTCTATGACGGTTGCGCCATCGAGTTGGAGCTCTGAACCGTCATCGGAGGTCAAATAAAATGTGTACTCCCCTGCGGTTTCTATGTTCACGTTCCCAGAGAATCTTGCCGCAAAATGGTCGTTCGGCCCATCTTCCCAAAAAGGTCGAAATTGGGTGCTCATTTTAAAGGCGATAGATTCAAGAATTCCGCTGTGGATTGGGTCTTCGGCAAAGTCGATATCGGCAAGTTTTGATACCGGTTCGTCTAGAGAAAAGAACTCGGCAAAAAAGCCAGGTGCCACTTCATCGCTACCGCCGCTGCCCATGTCGCCATGGTCATCATCGGATATGTCATAAGTTATTGAATCGCGGGTAAGGTATTCTCGCTGATAGGAAGTGTCTGGCCCACTCCATTCGAGTTTCAGCGATTGTCCGCCCTTGTTTTCAAAATACAAAACACGCAACGGAATAGAACCTTGCTCCAGCATAACAGTTGCGGTCTGAGTTCTAACCGGATGAATTCCATCGTTGTCTATGACGGTTGCGCCATCGAGTTGGAGCTCTGAACCGTCATCGGAGGTCAAATAAAAGGTGTACTCCCCTGCGGTTTCTATGTTCACGTTCCCAGAGAATCTTGCCGCAAAATGGTCGTTCGGCCCATCTTCCCAAAAAGGTCGAAATTGGGTGCTCATTTTAAAGGCGATAGATTCAAGAATTCCGCTGTGGATTGGGTCTTCGGCAAAGTCGATATCGGCAAGTTTTGATACCGGTTCGTCTAGAGAAAAGAACTCGGCAAAAAAGCCAGGTGCCACTTCATGATCGACAAACTGTTCCTGAATACCCACGGCAAACTCCTATGTTTGTGAGTTCGCCTTTTGCGACGTTGGGTATTAAACGGTGGTTAAGCGGAGGACTTTCGATGAGAAATATATGTCGACAATTTTCGAGACTATCTACCGAAAGCCACCGATGCGTCGTGTCTTGAGAACTAAATTAAAATACAAAAAAGTTTTCGTCGATTTCCCGCCATGACTATGTAGGGCAATTTATTTTCGACCTGCCAGTTTACGCGAACTAAACAATTTGCCTTCCGAAAACGCTTTCGTGCCGCCATATATCTTAGCTAGTTTCACTTTGCCTTATAGAGAAAAGGAAGCACATGAACGGCATCAGTTGCTTTGGATTCACAGCCAAGTACTGTCACCGTAGCACATTTACAAACGTCGAAAGTGATAAGGCATCCGGAATTTCTTAATAAAAACAGGCAGCTTACAAAGGTTTCATTTATGCAGCTCGTCTTTCTGTTTCAATCGATTGCAGTCCGGACCAGACTTTCCTCCAACTTTGCTCGAATAGAAATGAACACCTGGCTTTGCTGGTCGGGGGCCCTAACATGAACCACATTATATGCCGAACGTGTCCAGCCCCATTTCTATGGGCCACTTTTCAGCAAGGTTTCTGGTACGGGCGGGCGCATGTTTAGGGCCTGATGA
>CANKZM010000021.1 GCA_947488305.1 uncultured Roseobacter sp. | reverse complement strand
CTCCCATTTTTCACTTTACATTCGCCCGAGGGTTGCATGACTCTGCAGAGAAGGGAGGGACTGATGGGACACATCAGGCTTGGCACATTGCCTCGGTCCAAGAAGTGGCGCGAGGTCGTTGATCTGATTGCAACCGATGCGTCGGTCGAAGAGATCGCTGAGGCAGCCGCTGAGGCATCCGACAAAGATCTCTCTCGGGCGAGTCGTGACCCTCGGTTTCAATTTGTAAGTGATCTTCTGGTGCGCTTGCCATTGCTTGCGAGGGCTCCTGGCTTCGAAGACGCGTTGGTCGATCTTGGTATCGACGCGTCAGAACTTTCCTCGATAACAGGGCTGCTCGCAGGATTGGAGCGTGCCGTTGATCGCAACAGCTTTGATCTGCAGGGCTCCTCAGATGCAGGGGAATTGGCGAAGGCCGCGTTGTTGGACAGCCTGTCTGTTCAATTGCACGACAAGTTGCCAACCCTGCTTGAACCGACACCGCAGGAAATCCGCAAGGCACTCTCAAGCTTTGCTTCCGGCGATGCGTTTGCACGCCTTGCCCGTGACTTCTTTGCCAGGCTGACATACCGCTCTCTGGACTATTATCTCAGCCGCGAACTCGCCAATCACACCGGCGAGGATCGACGCTTTTCTACGGACGCACAGCGTGTGGCGTTTCAACAGGCGCTGGCCCAGCACACCTTTGAGGTGTCAAGAATTGTCGAGGAATATGCAGGCGGTTGGTACGGCAAGACCGTCTGGCAGAAGCAGGCGCTTGACCGCGATGCAATAGACAAGTTCACAGCTTACGCATTCAAAAAAATGCGCTCGGAATTTGGGCGACGCCGGGCCGTTGCCTGAAGTTAGCGTCAGATGGTTGCCGCCTCTGACAAAAAGCGGCGGTGATGAAGAGTTGCGCCTCGACATTGATGGTCGAGAAGTTGGCATGACGCTGCGGATCGGACAATTGAACCGACAGTTGGTGGAAGGATTGCAGTCCCGTGCTCTCGATTTGCTGGAGATTGCCGCGCTTGTCTATTGCTCGGACGCCGCCGTCAGCCGTGGTGGCCCGGCGGATCAGAAGATGGGCGAGAAATGGCACAGGTGGTTCGTCGTAATTATGCCCGTGCGCGATCCGGAATTTTGGCGGCAGGCGAGCGTAAAGCAGGCTCTGGAAGAAACGTTGATGTTTCTCTCGGGAGACCGTTTTGAGTTCTCCTTCTTAGCCAAAGATGAGCCCGAAGCAGAGCGTTCGCGCTTCTTCAAGTTTGGTCCGGAAAGCTCATGGGAACCGCACCGCGTCCTCATGTTCTCCGGCGGGCTCGACTCCTTTGCGGGCGCTATCGAAGAAATCGTGGAACAGAAGCATCGGGTCGCTCTGGTTAGCCATGCTTCTTCTACGAAAATCGCGCCGGTCCAGAAACGTTTGATCTCAGAGTTGAGTAAAAGGTACGGACCGGACACGTGCCGTCACATCCCTATGACCGCACAGTTGAAGGGCCGATTGACTGCGGAAAGAACGCATCGCACACGGTCATTCTTGTTTGCTGTACTGGGGTCGATCACAGCCACGGCGTTCGGACTGGACCGCGTGTCGTTCCACGAAAACGGGGTCGTGAGCCTTAACCTGCCGCCGGTCGGCAACGTCATAGGAACGCGGGCAACGAGAACGACACATCCAAAGACACTAAAGCTGTTCACCGATTTTCTGCGACTTGTTTTTGAAAATGACATGAGCATCGACAATCCGTTCTTCGCGCGCACTAAAGCCGAAGTTGTGGAACGCATCTCCCACCTTGGCATGGCTGACCAGATCGTCGAGACACGCAGTTGCGCCGATGTGCATAATCAAACCAATCAATACTTCCATTGTGGGCGTTGTTCGCAGTGTATCGATCGGCGCTTTGCGGTTCTCTCAAAAAGGCTTGAACGTTTTGACCCTGAAGATGCGTATCGCGTGGATCTTATGTCGGATGCTAGACAGAACGGGATCGACCGGGAGATGGCGTTGTCTTATGTGCGTAATGCAGCGTTCTTCGAGAACGCTACTCCAGATGCGCTGACGCGGTATTTCCCGGTTGTTCTGGATGCCGTCAATCACCTCGACAATCCGCCGGACACAGCCATGTCGATGATCGCAGATTTACTGAACCGTCACGGAAAGGCAGTCACATCAGTGATGCGTCAAACTCTTGAGAGCAAGTCACCCGGTGAGTTCCCTGAACAGAGTTTGCCGAGGCTATACGGTGAGATGCATAGCGCCTCGACCTTGCCGTTCGTGCCTGCTGCCTCAGTTGATAAAAACGATAAACGGCAACTTCCGCTGATCATAGAAATTGACAAAACTTCCCGTTTGGTTGTGATCAACGAACATGTTGAGCTTAAGAAAAACGTAACAGCTGACTTGTTGATGGTCTTAGCTGAAGAATGGCTCCGTGCGGCAGGTAAGGGTATCGATCCTCTGGAGTATCCATGCCTGCAATCGGGCGAACTCGCCGAGAAATTGGGCGTTGCGTCCGACGAAGCCGTAAGGCGGAGAGTGCAGACTGCACGAAGAACACTCGCAAAGAGGTTCGAAACCTCTGGTTCGGCGGTCGATAGGCCGAAAGAGCTGATAGAAAACCTCCCCTGGCACGGCTATCGGCTCGCACCCGATCGCGTGATCGTGCGCCTGTGTTCTCAGAAATAGTCACCTCTCAATAACCTCGTCATCATCCGGCAACGGTCCCCGTTTGCGGAACCGCGCCATCAGTTCCACTTGGCGTCCGGAAGCCACCGAGCCGTAAGAGCTGAACGTTGTCATGACATCGTCGTGTCCCATGTTCTGAGACCAGGCTTTGTAGTCCTCTGGTGTCCTGCAATGATGCTTTGCCAGTTCAGCGATCGTATCGCGTACGCGGTGTGGCGAAAACGGTGGCAGCCCAGCGTTGGTGAAGGCTTGCTTGAATATTATGGCCGCTGATGACGGGCTTGCCCACGGCTCTCGCCCGATGCCCACCGCTTCGAAGCGCCTGGACGAGTCAACAGCAACGCGCGTCTTTGGAAACAAAGGATCTGTGTCTGAGAAGAAATGGTCCTGCCTAAGCTCTCTGATCCAGTTACATAGAATTTGTTCGACATCATCGCCGAAAGGATAGAAACTGGTGGTGAACGACTTTCCGAACTTCGTATCCACAGAGCGACCGTCAAACTGAACACATTTATTGGCAAGGTCGACATGTTGCAGCCGCACCGTGATGGCGGCACCTTCGCGTGACCCAGTCAGAAATAAGAAGGCGATCAGCGTGCGGTCACGGCGTTGGATCACTGTTTCGACGGGCATGACCGACAACAGATTGCTCACCTGCACCGGGGACGGATGCGGCTTCCAAAGGGTGCTGCGACGGGCCTGTTCCGATTTGCGATCCGGCGTGAGATAGGCAATGTCCGCGCGCGAGATCCTCGACTTGTACCCTGGTTGGTCCGCCATCCAGTCAAAGAACTTCATGACGTCACGCAGCAGGCCGTTGATAGTCGCAGCCGACAATGGGGCGCCCGTGCGTTCGTTGCGCAGACTTTGCAGATGCCGTTTAAACGCGCGCGCCCTTTCCGAATGGAACGCCCTGTAGTCTTTGCCTTTGAGCCACCTATCATAGGTGGCAATCGACGCTGCGGCTTTGTCGATCGAAGATTGCGATAGTCCCTTCGCGTCCTTCAGCCAGACAAGGTGTTTGCGTTTGATGCGCAAGTTATCCGAGGTGTGTTTTGGCATAGGTCTCGGGCTCCTCTCTCAAGGTGACTTTTGAATGGGGTTCGGTACAGGACACTAATCTTGGGGAGGCTTGTTGAAGTGTGACCTCCAGTTTGGCCTGGATTGCCTCCAGATCCGTGCGGCGAATGATCTTGTGCATGACCGCCCCACAGGTCGGACAGAGGGCCGTCAGGCGACCGCTGGAAGCCGTTTCTTGATGGTAATCTGCAATCTTGCCGTCAGGTTCGCGCGGACCTTTGCAACCGAGGCAGTAGCAATGATGCAACGCCAGCTTGCACCGCGCCGTGCGTTGCTTCTGTCCAAGGAAGTGCTTGAGCACATGCCCTTCAATCAACCACGGTTTGCTGCTGGTATCCGCCACGAGACCCTTGTGGCGAATCCACCGAATGACGGTCTGGCGGTGACAGCCCAAAGCGTCCGCCACCTCCCAGACCGTGTAGACAAGGTGCGATTTGACTTTATGAGCGGGGAAGGACTTTGCCATCAGTTACCCTCCCCGGAAATCGGTCCGCATGTGTTCTGGCAGACCTGCGCCTCTTCATAGGCTTCGATCACGCATTCATCGTATAAAACGCGCGCGCCGATCTTCAAAAACCTGGGACCCTTTCCGAGCCACCGCCACTGCTCCAGCGTCCGTGGCGACATGTGCCACCGCTCCGCTAGCTGATCTTGTGTCAACTTGGGCATATCAACCTCAATTGTTCACTGCGGCACGAGGAAGTTCGGTCCGCTTCTGTTGAACAAAGTGAGGGTTTGGAGTTCAGAAATCTGTGGCTACCGCCAATAAAGGCGTGACACATACTAGGGCTAAGTCATTGATATTTTGCGGCCTGAATCAGAAAGATGTGACACATCCGCAAAATGCGTGACGTCGCCATCCAAACCGAATGTGAATCAGCGTCTGCAAATGGCCCGAAAGCTGACGTTAATCGAAAAAACTTGGAAGACGGCTTCGAGCCCA
>CANKZM010000020.1 GCA_947488305.1 uncultured Roseobacter sp. | reverse complement strand
AACCGGACATTGATGCAGGCATCTTCTCCGGCTTGGGGTCAGCCCTCCGGGCGCAAACGGTCTCCACCGCGATCCTCGAAGAGGGTCTTGAGCCACGCCGCCTCGGCGTCAATATCGAACTCGGCCATGACCTTGGCGCGGCCTGCCTCACCCATGGCGCGGCGGCGGTCAGGGTCTGCAGCCAGATCGACAAAGGCGTCGGCCAGTGCCTCCACATTGCCCGGGGCCAGCACCCGGCCCGAGACGCCGTCTTCCACCAGTTCCTGCACGCCGCCCACGCGGGTGGCAATGACCGGGCGGCAGGAGACCATCGCCTCCATCAGCGCCACGGGCACCCCTTCGGCAAAAGAGGGCAGCACCAGCACATCCCGTTTGCCCAGCGTTTCGGCCACGAAATCCTGAGAGCGGTAACCCAACACCTCGATGCCGCCGATACGCTTGGCCTCCGCCTCGACCCACGCCCGGTCTTCGCCATCACCGATGATGGTCAATGTGATGTCGGGGGCCTGCGCGCGTGCCGCTTCAAACCCCTCCATCAGCACCCGGAGTCCCTTTACAGGGTCTAATCTACCGACAAAAAGGATCTTCATGCCACTCTCGGACGGCGCGGGCGTGTCGGCGTAGCGCGCAGGGGTCACGCCGCAGTGCACGATGCGCAATTTATGCCAATGCAACGGGTCGGAAAACAGCATCACTTGGGATCGCGCGAAATGGCTGATGCAGATCACCAGTTTGGCTTGAGCGACTTTCTCGGCCATATGCCAGCTTTCGGGGGCAAAAAGCTCCGTCGGGCCATGCAGGGTGAAACTATAGGGAATGCCCGTCAGTGCCGACGTCAGCATCGAGACGGTGGCACTGCTGTCAGCGAAATGGTTGTGCAGATGGGTGGCGTCCTGTTTTTGCAGATGCCGCGCCAGCACGCCGGCTTCGGCAAAATAGAAGAACTGCCAGATGAAGCCCCGGGCCCCGGGCCTGCCCGTGCGCATCGCCAGCTTCAACGCCTTGAACCAGCGCCCCGGTGCACGGGTCAGCAGCGCCAGATGATCGCCCAGCAGGCGTAGCGGGTTCTTGGCGGCGGCCAGCACATAGAAGGTCTCGGCCTGGGCGGCCTCTTCCTCGGGGCCGATGATCTCCTTGGCCTCAGGCCGCCGGATCGAGGTGATCAGGATGTCGGAGCCATGCCCGCGCAGGCTGGCGATCTCGCGCTGGATGAAGGTATGCGAGGCCAGCGGGTAGACGCCGGTCAGATAGGCGATGCGGGGGGAAGTGGTATTTTCGGTCATGTCAGGCGCTAGGTGTCATGTCCGCAGCATTCGGGTCAATCTCTAAATCGGGCGCGAATTCTGGCCGTACCAGCGCCCCTGCGGCCAGGATCGCCGGGAAGTAGAGAAAGGCGTTCAACAGCGAATCCGCCAGCGCCACGAGTACGATCAACGCAAGCGGCATGGCGGGCGCTGCCCGGTTCCAGATGCGCTGCCCCCGCAGGCGGGACAACCCGCGGGCGGCTGTTGTGACAAGCACCCCATAGGCCAGCGCAAAGCCCAGCAGGCCAAACTGGCCCACCAGCAACAGCCACAACCCCCAGGGACGGATCCCCGCCGGGCGCCACCAGTCCCAGATCATCGTGCCGGTGAGCCACCCGCCGTCGATCAGGGCCATGGCCTTGAGATCCTGCGCGATGCGCCAGGTAAAGGATCCGCGCCCCAGGGACCTGAAAGTCGAGAGGATAAACTGCCCGATCTCGGTTTGCTTGGCAAACCATTGCAAGGGCACCAGCCCGCTCAGATGCAGCGCCCCGGCAAGCAGCACGGTTGCAAGGCCCAGCACAATCAGGGGCCAGATGATCCGAAGCCGCCAGAAGATCATCAGCACAAGGCTGGCCCCCAGCAGCAACAGCGCCCCCACGGATTGCGCGGCACAGGCGATCATCAGGGCCAGGAGCGCTGTCGCAAACCCCAAAGCCGAGCGTTGCACCGCCACCGCCAGCCAGACCGCCGCGAGGGCCGCAACCGACACCCACAGGCCGTATTGGTTGCCATGTTCGAAAAAGCCCACGGGTCGGTGGCCAAAATAGCGCTCCAACCCGTCGGTGGCATAAGGATGGGGCTCATAAACCGTTTGATAGAGACTGATATCACCAAATCCTTCGATGACAGCAAAGGGCAGGCAGACCAGCCCGGACCAGACGCAAGCCTTGAGCAGCAACAGCTGGCTGTCCGCATCCGCAAACCACAAACGTCCCAAAACCCAAAGCGCCCCCCAACTGCCAAGAAGATAGAGCGTTGCAAGCATCGGATCGGGCATACCGCCACCCTGCATCATGCCGCCCGCCAGCGGCCAGAGGCACCAGAGGATCATCGGGATATCAAGCCACGCGGGCCTCAGGCGGTACAGCGCCCCGGGATCAAAGAGCACGGCCCCGATCAGCGCGACGGTCGGAATGACCCAGGCCTTGGAGATCAGCATCTCCCCTGGCAGGGCCAATCCGGTGATCCACCACGGAAAGGAAACCCCGGGATCCACAGGCGGATAATCGGCCACAGGCAGGATCACCCATCCGCCGAAAACCACGGCAAGAATGGCGACCCGTGCGGGCAATCGCCAGAAAAGTGCTAGCGCCGCCGCGCCAAACGCCAGATAAATGAGATCCATACCGAGGTCACGTGTCATTCGCCTGTCCCGGAGGGTACTAGATTCAGAGGAAAAATGAACCTCAACAATGCGACGGAACTTCTGGGCATGCTGGTGCTGGCTGCGGCGGCCCTCAGCTGTTTTGCAGTCTGGCGACGCAGTGGCGGGATCTGGGGGGTGCTGGCGGCCCTTTACCTGCTGCTTGGGGCAGAGGTCCTCCTGAGCGGGCGGCATCTGCTGTCAGGAGTTCTGCGCGATGCTGTCCGGGGCAGCACCTTCTATGAAGAGCGCACTGGCGTGATCGCCTTGCTCATCCTCGCCCTGCTGGTCGGGGTGCTTGTCTTCTTTTGCTTTTGGCTCATTCGGCGGACGGCCGGGGCACCTGCAAAACTGGCAATGCTGGCAGGTCTGGGCATGGTGTTTGTCTTTGCGCTGGAGCTGACCTCCCTGCACCGGATGGATGCGCTGCTTTACCGCCCGGCAGGGCCCGTTTTCGCGGTCGGCTGGCTGTGGGCCGGGCTCAGCGGGATCACGGTGATCGCAGCGCTTTGGGCGAGCGTCCGGGCCGGGCGATGACACATCCCGCAGACGGAATGGGACAAAAAGACCCCGCGCCCCCTCCTGTTTCCCACCCATCTCCCCTAGACAGGGACACAGCCCCTAACTCAGGAAGACGCCATGGCTCTTAAATTCGGTACCAGCGGTCTGCGCGGCCTTGTGACCGAGATGACCCCAGAGGTCCTCTCGCAGTACACACAAGCCTTTCTGTCGGCCTGTGACAGCGGCAGGCTGCTCTGTGTCGGACGCGACCTGCGGCCCTCCTCCGCGCGCATGGCAGGCGATGTGATTGCCGCCGCCCGGCAGGCGGGCGTGACCGTCATCGACTGTGGGGACATCCCGACCCCGGCGCTGGCGCTGGAGGCCGCAGCCCAGGGCGCGGGCGCGGTGATGGTGACAGGCAGCCATATCCCGGCGGATCGCAACGGGCTGAAGTTCTATACCCGCGCAGGCGAAATCACCAAGGAGGACGAGGCCGCGATCCTGTCGCATCTGGGGCAGACCGCCCCGCCTACAGCCCCATCTACAGGCCCCGACGGCCCCTTGCAGGTCAGTGACGCCGCCGCTGTGCGGTTCCGCCAGCGCTATGTGCAGGGGTTTGGCCCCGCGGCCCTGGCTGGCCGCCGCATCGGGCTTTACGCCCATAGTGCGGTAGGCCGCGATCTGCTGGCCGATATCCTGACCGCACTGGGGGCCGAGGTGACAGCCCTTGGCCGTTCCGAGCAGTTCATCCCGGTCGATACCGAAGCGGTCGATCCCGAGACCCGTGCGCAGATCAGGGCCTGGGTAACAGAGCATGAATTGGACGCATTAGTCTCTACAGACGGGGATTCCGACCGCCCGCTGCTGGCCGATGAGACCGGGCAGGTGGTGCCCGGGGATATCCTGGGCCAGATCACGGCAGAGGCCCTGGGCGCGCGCACGGTGGTGACACCGATCTCCTCGAACTCCGGCGTGACGCAAAAAGGATTTGCGCAGGTGATCCGGACCAGGATCGGCTCGCCCTTCGTGATTGCAGGCATGCATACCGCCGGCGGGGATGTGGTGGGCTATGAGGCCAATGGCGGCTTTCTGCTGGGGTTCGAGGCGCAGGGACCGAACGGGCCCCTTGCCCCCCTGCTCACCCGCGATTGCGTGTTGCCGCTGATTTTCGTGCTGCATGCGGCAGGCGCGGGCCCGATGTCGGCGCGCGTGGCACAAGAGCCCCCCGTCACCACCCTGTCGGACCGGCTGCAGAATATTCCGCAAGAGCAAAGCCAGCCCCTGATCGCCCGGCTGACCAAAGACGCGGCGGCCCGCGCCGGGTTTCTGGCCCCTCTGGGCGTCTCGGAAGAAGCGCTGGATATGACCGACGGGCTGCGCATGAGCCTGGCGGACGGCAGCACCCTGCACATCCGCCCTTCTGGCAATGCCCCGGAATTGCGGCTCTATGTCGAGGCGCAGGACGCCGAAGCCGCGAAACGCCTGATGCAGGCGGGTCTGGCGGCGCTGAAAGAGGCCGTGGCCGCGCCAAAGACCTGAGGCACGGGGTCCGTCAGGTCGAAATCCGCATGCGGGCCAGACGCGGCACCCCGACAAAATTCAGGGCCGGGCGCGCCGCCTTGCCCAGCAGAACCCCCGCCACCAACACCAGAAGCATCATCGGAATACCGGTATCGCTGATCCCCAACCCAGCGGCGAACACAAAGATCAAAGGTTTGTTGCTCAGATAGATCGCCAGCGACTCCGCCGCGATCATCAGAACGCCCGCCGTCAGAACCTTCGGCAACCGGACATATGGCACAAATACCGCCACCCCCAGCGCCAGCACCCAGTAGATCGGCTCATCGGCAAGCGGCCCCGCGTTCTGCAACGCAACATGGCCCAGCACCATTGCCAGGCTCACCCCAAGTTGCAGGCGGGTTCGCGCCAGCGCCATGAGAATCCCCAGGATCAGTATCGGCATCAGCGTGGTCGGTGAAATCTTCAGAAGCGTCGGGGTCAGCCCGTGGATCGCCGCCACCCACGAGACCAGACCAACCGCGATGATTTCAGCGATCAGGAAAAAGATCAGCGTGGCACGCCAGGGATTGGCCGCAAAAGCGGCCCTGATCCGGCCAATACTCAGCACCACGGCAAGGATGAAGAACATCTGCAGATAGGCATGCAGGAACCACAACCACGGGGCACGGTAAATGCCGGGCTCCTTGCCCAGAAGGTAGACATCAATGGCCCGGGCGAGGTTCTTGTAGGGCAGGATGGTCGACAAATCCGGATTATTGCCAACCGCCTTATGCATGAAGAACACTGCCAGGGAGACCGGGATCAGGATGAGGGTCAGATGGGCAAGGGTCGCCCAGATCCGCCCCGTGCGGCCATCGCTGAGGATCGCGGGCAGCTGCAGGTGGCCGAAACTGAACCCTGCAAGCACGATCAGCATCATCGAGGCCCCGCCCAGAGCATAGACCTGCGTGTGATGCGCCACGACAGAGACAATGGCCAGACAGCGCAGCACCAGAAAAGTTTCAATCTTCGAAGTCGCGAACCACGACGCAGAGGCCTGTTGCCGGGGCGCCTCGGTGGGCAGCAGCGCGGCCAGGGCCGCCACCGACAGCCACTCCCAGTCCCGTGGCAGGCTCAGCCCCAGTTCTTCCAGCCCCAGCCGCGCCTCGATCCGGGAGAGGCTGTCGACCCCCAGATCAGCCAGGCTGGTCTCCCGGTCCTGGACGGGCTGTCCGGAGAATTCCGCCAGCACCGCAGCGATCCTGCGCTCGGGCCCGCTGGAAAGCGCCCCCTGCCCTGTCTTGCTGTCCGGCGCGCCCTGCTCTGCAGGGTCAGGCAAAGCCGCCAGATCCGCCTTGCCGTTGGGCGTCAGCGGGATGTGATCGACGGTGCAGATATGCTGCGGCACCATGTAGGACGGCAGCGCCCGGGCCAGCGCCGCCCGGAGTGTGGCGGGATTGAGCGCCGGGCCGGCCGCCACAACATAGAGCGCCAGTGTCTGTACCGCCTCGCCACGCACCACCGCGACCGCCTGTGCCACGTCGGGCAAACGTTCCGCCTGATGGGTGATCTCGGAAAGCTCCACGCGGTGCGCGTTGAGCTGAACCTGATCATCCGCACGGCCCAGAAAAACAACGCCCTTCTGCGGCAGCATGATCCCCATGTCGCCGCTGTAGTGCACCTGTGACGGCCCGGCGACCGCTGCCCGCCCGGGGCCCAGCGTACCGCAGACCGGGTCGGCCAGTTCGATGACGATCTCCCCCAGATCCCCCAAACCAACGGTCTGCCCGTCCTGTTCGATCCGCGCCCCGGTCCAGGGCACCGGCAGACCGATGGGAATACGGGGGCTCGCATCGTTCTCGGGGCTTATTTCATGGATCAGGGCCGCCTGTGGGGTCTCGGTACTGCCATAGAGGTTGAACTGCCGTGCCCCGGGGGCCAGCTGCCGCCAGCGGGCGATACGGTCCGCCTTCAGGGCATCCCCGCCCCAGAAAACGGCCCGCAGGCTGTCAAAGCCCTGCGCCGCTGTGTCCCCCCGTTCGATCCCCAATGCGATCAGATGCCCGGTCGCGGGGGTAAGATGCAGCACATCGGGCCGCGTACCTGCCACCAGCTGCGCCAGGGCCGTGGGATCCTGCATGTCGTCCGCCCCCGGCAGGACAATCGCGCCCCCCGTCGAGAGCGGCAGGAAAATGTCGCGCATCACCGGGTCATGGGCCAGCCCCGCCACCAACATCGTGCGGAATGCCCCGCCCCCCAGCAGTGCTGCCTGCCAAGAGGTGAAGCGCATCAGGGTGGCTTCGGGGTGATCGACGCGCTTGGGCACCCCGGTCGTCCCGGAGGTGAAGAGATGATAGGCCACTGCCCGGGGGGCCAGGCCGCTGTCGGGGGGCGTCTCTTCCACCTCGGTCAGGGGGGACAGTACCGCCACACCGTCAAGCGCCAGCCCCTCTGGCAGATCCCCTGCCAGGAACAGATGCCGCGCGCCTAAGACCTCGATCTGGGCCGCGAGACGCGCAGCGGGATAGCTCGCATCCAGCACCGCAAAAGAGGCCCCATAGGCAGAGATCCCCAGCAGGGCAGCGATGAACTCCGGCTGCCGGGCCGCGATGACCGCGACCGGCGCCTCCCGTGCCGCTCCTGCGGCCTTCAGCGCAGCGGTATACCCCAGGGCGCGACGGGCCAGCTCGCCATAGCGCCAGACCGTCTCTCCGGCCAGAAGTGCAGGCGTCTCCGGCGTGTGGGCGACGGTCTCGAAAAAAGCGTCATGCAAACGGCCTGCGGGCGCGGGTGACACTGCGGTCGCGGGAGCCTGCGCCGGGGACTGCGCCTGCACCCTGCGCAGCAGCGCCGCACAGGAGGCCTCAGGGCTTTCAATCGCCGCCGCCAGCAGACGCAACTGCAGATCCAGAAAGGCCGCCACACGCGGCTCTGAGAAGGTCTGGCTGTCATAGAAGGCGCGGGCCCGCAGGACCCCGCTGTCCTCGCTCCAGACCAGGTTGAGGTCATACTCCGTGCGCCGGTCGAGGAATTCGCGCGGACCGACCTCCAGATCCCCGGCCCGGATCCTGGGTGCTGGGGGGAACATGTTGAGCGAGACCACCGGCGCCTTGCCGGCCTCCAGAATATGCTCCGTCAGCGGCGTTTGTTCATGGGCGACACTGTCCTGCACCCGCGCCGAGACCACTTGCGCAAACTGCCCGAACGGCATGTCCGGATCGAGGCTCAGGTCCAGCGGCAGGGTAATGGAAAACGGCCCCACTACGGAATTTGGCGCCCCCAGCGCCTTGCGCCCTTCGCTCTGGAAAAAGCTGGCAATCCCGGCCTGACCCGACAGCGCCTTCAGACCCAATGCGTAAGCCGCGCCCAGAAACCCGAATTTGGTGGCCCCCTGCGTCTTGACCGCCATCCGCAAAGGGCGGCCCAGATCAGGTGCCTCCCGCTCGATGAACACACCCCGGCTTTCGCCCGCCCCCGGGGCATCGCCATCAGCAAGAAACGACAGCGGGGCGGGAAACTGCGCCACTTTCTCTGCCAGGGCCGCCGCATCGACCGTTATCTCCCCGGCCTGGAAATCTCCGAAACCCGCGACCTCGGGCAGGTCCTCACCGCAATAGCGTTTGAGCAGCTCGCGATTGACGACACCGCGCGAAAACCCGTCAGAGATTGCATGATGCATGGCCACCGTGAACCGCCAGTAGCCCGGCGCCTCCGCCACCAGCAGGCGCACAAGCGTTGCAGGCTCTTCCGGGCGCACCCCGTCAAACACCAAAGGCACAGCCCAGTCCCGGAAAGCCTCGAAACCCGCGTCTTCCATGGCTGTGTGATGAAACGTAAAGGCTGGAGCGTCATGCGTCTGCGCCAGAACACGGCGGGAGGCCACCACAAACCCGGTGCGCATCGCTTCATGCCGGGCGACCACATCGCGAAAGGCATCCTGCAGCCGGGACAGGTCCAGCGGCCCTTCGACCCGGGAGCCCATGGAGATCATGTAGGAGCCTGCATCTGCCAGTTCAGCCAGAACATACCGGCTTTCGTTGACATTGGCGGCGCGCGACCGCAGGGGCTGCGCCGTTTTATCGATCGGATTCAATTGCACCGTCGTCCACCCGGATTAAAACCCCAAGCCACACAAATCACCCGCCCCATATGAGCTTAACATATCGCGCGCAATAAACAGAGAAGGATCGTAGCGCTCTTCTAAGGCGGATTTATGGCCAGTTCCGGCAAAGCTCCGCCCTCCACACCGCCGCTCCCCCGCTGTTGGGGTCTGATTTGTCTTCTTTACGCCATCATTTCCGTCTAAGGCGCGGTCGACCGGCAGGAAGGACAGCGGTTTTCGATTCAAGTCAAACGCAAAGCGCTTTAGAAAGCCGCCGAAGCAAAAGGGATGTAAGCGATGCGCGTAGCGGTAACGGGTGGGGCGGGATATATCGGCAGCCATACGGTGGTCTGTCTGCTGGAAGCAGGCCATGAGGTGCTGATCCTCGACAGTTTCGCCAATGCCGCCCCGGATGTGCCGGACCGGATTGCAGGCATCGCCGGGCAAAGCGCGCAGGTGATGCGGGTGGATATCACCGACCGCCCTGCCCTGACGGACGCTCTGACGGGTTTTCGCCCCGAGGCGGTGCTGCATTTCGCGGGCCTCAAGGCCGTGGGCGAAGCGGTGGAGATGCCGCTGGAATACTACCGGGTGAATGTCGCGGGCAGTCTTGAGTTGATGCGCGCCATGGAAGCCGCCGGGTGCCACCGGCTGGTTTTCTCCTCCTCGGCCACGGTTTACGGCGACCCTGACGTGGTACCGATCCCCGAAACCCACGCGCTGCGGCCCACCAACCCCTATGGCCACTCCAAGCGCATGGTCGAGCAGGTGATCGAGGACTGGGGCGTGGCCAACCCCGCCGTGGCCGCTGTGAACCTGCGCTATTTCAACCCCGTGGGCGCCCATGGCTCGGCCCAGATCGGCGAGGCTCCGCAGGGCGTGCCCAACAACCTGATGCCCTATGTGGCGCAGGTCGCGGTGGGCGAGCGTCCGCATCTGTCGGTCTTTGGCGATGACTATGACACACCCGACGGCACCGGCGTGCGCGATTACATCCATGTGGTGGACCTGGCGCAGGCGCATCTGGCAGCCCTTGACCTGACGGGCCGCGAGGGCGGCGTGCAGGCGATCAATGTGGGCACCGGGCGCGGCTATTCGGTGCTGGAGATGGTGCGCGCCTTCGAGACCGCAAGCGGACGCCCCGTGCCCTATGAGATCATCGCGCGGCGCCCCGGCGACATCGCCACCTCGCTGGCCGACCCAAGCCTGTCGGCGGCGCGTCTGGGATGGAAAGCGGAACGGGATCTGGAAGCCATGTGCCGCGACGCCTGGGTCTGGCAAAGCTACCTGGCCGGCAAAAACAGCGGGTAGTGAGTTTCCGGCGGCCCTCCGGAAAGACTCCAATGAATCAGCGCCTTGGGTATCAGGGTTTCGCATGCGAAAGTTTTCGCGGCTCACATCTGCACAAATGGCAGTTG
>CANKZM010000019.1 GCA_947488305.1 uncultured Roseobacter sp. | reverse complement strand
AGGCTTGTCTGGGAATGGGTGTCAGCCATTGGTCTCGATCCGTCCAGCTATGGCACGCATTCGCTTAGGCGCACCAAGGCGGCCTTGATCTACAGAAAGACCGGAAACTTACGTGCTGTTCAACTTCTGCTCGGTCACAGCAAGATGGACAGTACAGTTCGTTACCTTTGCGTCGAGCTTGAAGACGCTCTTAGTATTGCCGAACGTATCGATCTTTAACGACTTAGGCGGGCGGGATCGTCCGCTCACCGCCCGCAAGCAGACTTTCGGAATCTCCCGTTCATCTTCCGCTCAGAGCCCAAAGCAGCCGGATTGAAGTCGCGGCTTTCGCAAGTCCGGCAATAAAACCGACCAAAGCAATCGGCTGCATCGCAGCAAGAAAAGCGGACATTTATCCGCTGAGCAGCGCGACTTTAGTCATTGATGTCGTGGGAGTGGCTTTTCCCGACTTCGGTTGTGCGGTCTGTGTCGTTCATACCGGCTCAATCTTGATGTTTGATCAATCTCCGGGCGCGGCATTGCTGCTTCCGAAGAGCAAAGACTTACTAACGTCGGCAGTGTTTGGTGTGACGAATGAATGCAGCGCGCGAAAAGACTGCAGTACAGCGCCAACTCTCGGACGACCGCATTTTTCTCCGGTTCGAGATCAACTTCGACTGTATTGATGTCCTTTAAAACTACAACATTCACTTGTCCGACCCAAACAATCAACTCATGCGGATCAAAGAGGAATTAGTGCCGCGCACGAAGTGTAATTTCGAATGGATCATTGAGTGCAGAGAGCTTCTGATGAACTATGCCTGCATGGTTGAAAGCTTTTGACCCTAAACTTAGACAGGAGGGCTCGAATGAAATGGCAGATCATCGCTCTGGCGTGCTTGGGCCTATCTGTCATGTCTTTGGCAATGTGGCTGGTGAACCGCAAAGTTTTGTCAATTGAACCGATAGACGCGCCATCAGAAACACTGTTCGATACTGGGCGGGAAGTAGACTTGGCGAGCATCGAGCAGCGTTTGTTGGATGTCGGGCTCCACCCCACAGGTGCGTTGAGTGACTTGGGTGTTGACGATCATTTGGCCCGACTTGAAGCAAGCTAGATTAGCGCTGCCACCTTGTTTGTTTATGCGGACGCCATTGAGACGCTAACGACCCGAAGTATGGAACGGGGTCAGGCTTTGCCTCCAACTTTGTGGGACGTCAGTACGCCTGCGCTCATTGACGCCGGTTGGACTGTTTATTCACTCACGACTGCACTTGCTTCGGAAGCCGGTGGTATCCACGTTGACCTTTTGACGGACGCCTACAGTGCGTTTGTGAATAACCGGCCAAACGCTTTGGAAGGGGCGTTGGCTATGCTGCCGCTTGCGGGCGACTACGTCCGCGCTTTGCCGGAAAATGCGCGGGCGGAACGTGAAGCTCACGCTAAAACAGATGGTCAGGCGACGGTGCTGATATGGCAGGCGCTTTTGACGGGCACGCACCGCTATAATCCGATCACCCACAAACCTCTTTGGAGCCATGGATTTGTAGGGCATTTCAGCGTACCGCACATTCATCAATATGCGACCGGAATAGGTCAAACTCCCAGTCAAGTCTGGGGTGTTGAGGGGTTCAATTCGAGATTTGTCGGGACAAGTTCGAACTCAAACCAAGTGGAGCATCTTGGGATCAGTTCGCTGCTGCAAGGAGTGGGCAATGTCCCGAGCGCAGTGCTCAGTGCGGTGGAGGCCCTCGAAGAATATATCGACTATGAAGATCCGATTGCCGGAGCGGCCGACAGAGCACTGAACGAAGTTGTTCGCAAGGTTTTGGTGCCCGGAATTGAAAAGGATCCATTGGATTTGGCCGCTGCTCTTCGGGCGGCGCTGGCGGCGGAACAGGAATAACGGCGGGGCAACATAACCTCGGATACCTCTAAATACCTGCTTGCAAACGAAAGAGTTCGCCATACTCTTTTGGTTCGGAAGTGCGGATGCCATGGCTGGAGAAATCAAACATGAGGCTCTTTTTAGTCCTTGCAGTATTATTTCATGTCCTGTCGACCGGTGCGATTGCCGAGGATGAGCCCGACTTTCAAAGCTTGATCGCAGGTGCCGTGGTCAGCGAAGGCGCGGCAACAATCTATGAAAAAGAAGGGTCGCATCTTTTGGCAGTGCCGCCCGAAGTTTTGGACCGAACCCTGTTCTGGAGCGCAGAAGTGGCGCGATATCCTGCTGATGCGGTAGCGCTTCTGGGGACAGAAATTGCGACCCATGCGGTCAAATTAGAGCGACAAGACAGCCGGTTGTTGGTCCGTTCCTTGTCCTCAGGATCAGTGCGGATTGCGGACCAATTAGGCGCGGCCTCGCCTGATCTAAAGATGCGGCCAATAGACATTGCCATTGCCAACGCCCAGATCGGGCCGGTTCTGCTGGCCTTTAAAATCTTGGCGGAAGATGAAGACGGGTACATGTTGGTTGATGTGACCGAGACATTTTCGTCCGATATTCCAGATGTGTCGGCCAAGGGGCAAATCGCCTCATCGGGCCTCACGCCAATCAGTGTCGATCCCAAACGATCCTACATTTCGCAGGCCAGCACATTTCCAGAGAACATTTTTGTCAAATCGCATTTGACATTCATCGCTAAGGATAAGTCCGGGCAGGACCGCGCGGTATCCATTGAAGTTGCGCACACAATCGCACTGCTTCCGGAAGAGCCCATGGAACCGCGGCGGTTCGACCCGCGTGTAGGCTACTTTTCCACCGAAGTTCTAGAGTTTGAGACCGCAAACGGTGCCGTAGTTGAAAAAACGCAACTCGCCCTGCGGCATCGGTTGGTGCACGCCGACCCGAACGCGCCTTTACCCTCTGATCCTGTCGAACCCTTGGTCTACTATCTGTCACCAGAAATTCCGCAGCGGTGGCGTTCTTATGTTCGCGCGGCAATCGAAGACTGGCAACCAGCCTTTGAGGCGGCCGGGTTCACGAACGCAATCATCGCGAAAGATGCACCCAGCCCACAGCAAGATCCAGATTGGTCGGTCAATGATGCGCGATACAACGTTGTTCGCTGGATTGCGCAGCCTGTGGCAAATGCATTGGGTCCGAATGTCCATGATCCGCGCACCGGCGAAATTATCTCGGCGCATATTCTGGTCTGGCCCGACGTGATGAACGTGTTCTCAGAGTATTATTTTCTGCTTATGTCAGACCTTGATCCGCTGGCTGGGTCTTTGCCCTTGCCGGAAGAATTACAAGGCCGGATTTTGCGCTATGCCGTCAGTCACGAAGTCGGCCATACGCTGGGTCTGCGCCACAATCATCAGGCGTCAACGGCATGGAGCACAGAGCAGTTGCGCAATCCTGCATTTGTCTCGGAAAAAGGGTCAACGGCATCAATTATGGCCTACGGGCGGTTTAACTACGTCGCCCGACCACAAGACGGTGTCGATCAGTTCTTTCCTCTGGTCGGGACCTATGACACCCATGCTATTGTCTGGGGCTATACACCCAACCTGAGCACGGATGTCCTTGATACAATTGCTGCGCAGTCGCAAGGCAATCAGGAACTGGTGTGGGGTGCTGCGGAAAAGCCCGACGAGGTTTTCGGTCAATTTGATCCGACCGTTCTGTCCGAAAACATCGGCGCTGACCGCCTTGAAGCGACACGTGCAGGGGTCACTGCGTTACGATCTTCTATCTCTCGTTTGCCGACAGTCGTCCCGCAAACACCTACACGTTCAAAAGACATATCGCGCGTGTACGATCAGGGGCGGGACCGATTTATGGGATTTATTGAGGGCATCACGCAAATGGTTGGAGGTTTCACGTCAACGTCCAACGATGGCCTGCCCACTGATTTTGTCGATGTTGCAGATCAAAAAGCCGCGGTGACCTACCTTGCCTCTGAAGCCATTGCCGATCTGGAACTGTTTGCGGCCCCGGCAATTCTGGTCGAGATCAGGCCTATCGGTGGCCTCGAAACCGTGGACAGCATGGCGACTGCAATTATTGAAGGTCTGCTGGATCCGGTGGTGATCCGCCGCGTATATACACAAAATACGCTGGGGCCGGAACGCGCGTTTGGCGTGCCAGAGATGCTAGCCCAGGTGACGGATGCCATGCTTGCCGACTATATTGCTATCGAGGATATGACGCCGGCAAAACGTGCAGCCCTGAAGCGTTACATCGAGCTCTTGGGAGAGCTGCCGGAGTACGCAGGCGATCCATCGAATGAGCTGCTTGCACTGCTCGGTTTTCCGCGCGGATTTGTCGAAATAGCCAAGGCAGACCTGTCCGACACTGGCATTGCTGACGCGGCGACAGTTGAGCTGGCGCGTCTGGCAAAAGCTTTGACACCGGAGGAGGATGGCATTGCAACGAAACTGCTTAAAGACGTGGAAAAAATGATCGGCATTGAGACAGAAAACGACAAATCACAATCGAAGGTAACGGAATGATACAAAAAGGGACGATCATGATCGCTGGTTTGATACTGGCGGGATGTGCGACGCAACAGTCCAGTGAAGACACGCTCCGGCAGCACGGGTATTCGGCAAACTATGTCGCCGGCTACCATGATGGATGCCCCAGCGGAAAACGCGCGGGCGGCGACAGATTTCAGCAAGGCGCGCGCGATGATGCTGCGTACGCCGCAGGAGGCGACTACAAAACTGGTTGGGACTATGGCTTCCTGTCCTGTCGCGAGACCGAGGCAAAGAATGAGAGGACGGCAGCCATCATAGGTGCGGCGGTTGCGGGAGGAATGTCCAGCAGCCACGGTGCAGATGGTGTTGATGCGCGCGATGCGCTCAAAGGGATAGATACTTCAGGATTGGAGGGCGTGGATTGGAACGCGGTGCAACAATGAACAGAAAAATCCAACTGTTGGGTGCTGTGTGCAGCCTGACTGTAGTCGGCGCGTCGGCGACATATGCCTTTGACCGTGAAACAACCGAGGCGCTGAAGGCCTGTCACGATGAGGTGTGGACGGTAGATGCTTATGCGGATCTGCCAAACGCTGCCATATCAGTATGGCCAGCAAGTTCGGAAGATGGCCTGACCAAAGTGTACTGGGTTGTCGACTGGACCGACCCCGACATACAGGCAGCCGGCCAGTGCCGTTACCAAGATGGTGGCGTTATCGGTTTCGAGCCGTTCGACTAGCTCTCGGTTCGCAATGCACAACGGGGCCTTTTCCGGCCCTGTTCAACTTGGTGCGGTCAAGAATTTAAACTCTCCAGTTACTTTGTATTTGGAACCCTGTGTAACTGAAGCCGCTGACTAAGTTGCGCTGGACAAGAGCGGATTGTGCCTTGGACAGTCGCCAACAAATCGAAAAAAAATCAGCTTAGGCGTTGGGCTACCTACGGCTTCGCTGATAAGAAAGGGAGGTTTCGCTTCCCCAGAATATACGGTTCGTTCAAAGTGACCATTACCACCTGCGTTTTCGGCAAATAGCCAGTTTCCAGTTTAACCGGTTTAAGCAGAGTTTAATGACCGCTTTCGGCAAATTTCTCGGCATCACCGCGAAGACGCCTGAATTTGTTCGCCAAGCAGTAGCCAATTTCGCTGAGAAAGGATTAGGACTGCTTCGTCCGCATCTCAGACTCTCGCCGAATTTTGACGAAGGTCCGCTCATGACTAAAGCAGCCGTCACTGGTCGGTGATCTGCAAATTGATGCTCGAAGGTCAGCTTGTACGCTGCAAGCAGACCTTCACCAGAAAAAGCCCTTGGTTCGAGATGCGGACACTTAGCTGCCGTTCAATTGTTCCTGATCTCGGCATCTGGGAACAAGAAATCGACAACACGCTTTCGCATTTGCATGGCCAAAGGATCGTGAAAGATTTCGAGTGCCCTCGGAGCGTCTTCATCGCTCAAAGGTCGGGTGCATTGAGAGACTTTAATTCAATAGCCGGGATTGACCCATTTGCTCTCGTTGAATTGGCGTTTGAGCAGGGTTGGCAGCCTATCCATAACATACCGTTGGCCGGCGAAGGTGAGTTTATCGTGCTTACGCTGACTGGGCTGATCCGACCAGCCAAGAACCGAAAAACCGAACGAACATTTAGACGCTCCGACAAATACGGACCGGCGCGTACGAGTGTAGTGTCGGTCGAGACCGGGATCTATCTTGCGGCAATTGCCTGGAAATAGGAACTGAAGCCTCTGGCATGGCGCTTGCCCTCACCGCCTTCAGCTTAATCAACACTCACAAACCCTTGACAAAAGCCTGCTGAAATCTGAAAAGCCGAAAAGCAGTTTTGAAAAGTTGCGCTTCTTACTCTTGAGAACGCACCAAATTCGGTGGTGCAGATTCGGAGGATATTTCCGATTCAGCGATTGTGGCAACTGCATTCAGTTGTTTCGCCAAAACTGGCAGGTCGTTTTCTTGGGCAAATTCCCTGATGTCTGATAACACTTCCAGTATCCAATCCTTATTTGGCCTTAATTGGTCAGGGTTCATATCCTGATCTTCCCTCCGTTGTTGGCATCTCCACCATTTTCAAGGTGTCACAACAGATGCTCAACCTAAGAGAGTTAAGAAAGCCTTAACGTACTGTTGGGCTGGTTCCGAGATTGCAAAACTGTGGTATTTGGAAGGCACAGGATTTGCCAGCGAATGCCTTTTAAGGCCAGAAGGGTTTCACTGTACCCGTGCGTTTCTGAAATCGCGATTGCCAAATCAATTCGGTTAATAATTTCTTCTTTGGTCATCATTTGCTTCCTCCAAAATAAGGATTCCATTGTCAAACTTTTAACTTCAGTAAACAGTTGAGCACGAGATATTGGGGTCTTGGCGAACTCGCATACAAACTGAAGTCAAACGTACTCGTCATAGTGCGTTCACAGATGGACGAATTCGGTTAACGATGTGTAAATGCCGCCCACCTTTAGAAAATTTTAGCGAAAACCTGCCGATGTAACCGCGCCGTCAGGACCGCGGTTGGTGAAAACTGGGAGGTCCCATTTGGGGTTCCTAATTAAAAAGCTTGGTTGGATTAAATCTCATCTTCCGTCGATGAGAATGTTCTGTCGATGTGTTCGTTCCATGGCTCCTTTCCAAACCGGTCCTTTAGGTCTGAAAGCAAAAGTGAACCAATCGCACCAATCGGATTGACCACCAAACTCTTGATCTCCGCCACTTTATTCGCACGATTTATCAGGCGGTTCAGGGAGTTGATCAGTTGAGCGTGATCAAGACCAGCAACACATTTCTCGGGAAACTTACTAGCCAGTTCGGCAATCTTCGTATTATTCGACTCCGAAGCTTCGACCGCTTCGCGAACATCAGCAACAAACCCAGTAGGGTCGCCGATAACGAAACGCATTGTATTTGACCGCACTAGAACTTCTGCCTGCCGTAACACAAGGTATTTTATGCGACTATCAACATTGTCGATTTGGGGAAGGAAAATGCTAATACCTCCCCGCACTCTGTTGAGGCGATGTGACTGGAAGTATAGCCTATAGTTAGTCAAGTGAAGCTTGCCACCCGTTGCTTCTTTACCCTTCATTCCAACTGCCCACATCAGACCGCCGGCAACAAATGCATCGAGGTCATAATCGGTCAACCTAAACACAAAGTTGGCCCCATAAGTCTTGTTGACCACCTCGCCTGGCAACAACTTTTCTTTTGGGAAAGCGGTTTGGCGTTTTACGATGGGATTATTGATAAATACAAAGATCAGCGCACCAAACATCAGACCCGCCAAGGGAGCAATGACTGCTGCCGTTGCAAAGCCCACCTGTATCGCGAGCGGTAGATAAAACAAAAAAGCGAACGCGATGCCAGAAACTAAGTAGGCCATTTAACTCCCTTTCGGTTCACAGCAAGATAACCTCAGCAGAAAACAGAGTAACGTAGCATCGGACCTTATGCGAAAGGCGTGCCCGAAATCTGAGGCTGGACACGCCACAAATGTTCTTATTATGTTCTCAAACATATGCCGCTCATTTCTCAAGTCTATGGATTCGGACATCATGTCAGAATTTGTGATCTTACGGCTGCAGACGTGATTGAGGTGATCTGTGCCGACTGCAACCACAAGTATATAATACCGCCCTACCAGCTTTACCTACGGTTCAACCCGTCAATGCTGCTGATCAATTTGCCTAGACGCCTTCGCTGTAGGCAGTGTGAATGCCGTGGACGGGCAAGATACTGTCTACAGGGCAGAATGCTCAGTGCGGGAGATTATGGTGTTCGCTCAAGAATTGAGCATCACAGTGTTCGTTTTTTAGCCTGTTCACAATGGTATTTTAAAGCATTTACGTTTATTTGCGCGAAAAGCGGAATTGCAACTATGTGAGTTGCCCAATGATCTTGTTGAGGTTTTGTGCAAGAGTTTGAATACAAAAAGGGATCAGAATCGATCCAATTCGGTAAACGTGACCTTGATGAACTGTGTGATCAATTGCTTCGAGGAACACCGTCCAGTGGCGAAAATGCACTGCAGCAATTGATTTGTGAAGGGATGAGTAAGCGAGACATTTACATGCGTGTATTGCCGCAAGCCGCGCGGCAATTTGGAACTCTTTGGGATAACAACGAGGTCTCATACTTGTCTGTTCAACTCGCAATGCTCAGAATCGAAGACTTTTTGGCAAGTACACAGTCGCCTGAACTACTCAGAATAACGCAGAGAACCAAGAAAGCCACCTTGGTTAGTATTCCGGGCGATGCTCATACGATCGGTTTGAAAATTGCGGCGAACATTCTCCGCTCTAATGGTTGGGATATCGATCTCAAAACAAATTCAAACTACTCGAAGTTGATGGTTCAAATTGATAGGGCGCCAGCATCCATTCTTGTTTTGGCCATAGGTTCAATCAGTTCGATGAATATGATGCAAAGGATCGTTAAAACAGTTCGCCTCATCAGGCCAGATATTAGAATCTTCATCAGTGGGCCATTGGTGGCATTCGACCATAAACTATTCGGACACCTCAAAATCGACGGTCTGATTAGCAAATTTGAAGATGCAAAAGGTTCTTTGGATAGGCTAGCTAGGACAGATGGTCGATTCAAACCTTCGGGTCTTTGAAGAGACCTTTTGTGAGAAACGTGTTCATACCTCCAACTGGAAACGTGGTCTTTTTCGCGGTTTTTGGCTTCTCAAGAATAGCAGACCTTCGGCCATTGCGCAGCATTGGCTTGGTTGGGCTCGGAGCGGGCATTAGTTGCGCGATGCACTGCGGTCTGCTCTGCGGACTAAGCCGACTGACGTAGACGCAACCTTGTTTGGTTACTCTTCGAGTTCGCTTCACAGAAATCGTAGTAGCATTTTTCTCAAAGCAGTCCTTCGACGGCCCTTCAGTCTTGAAGTGGGCGCAAAGATTTGTTGCTTTTTTTTGGTCGTAGCGTACTCAGTCAGTTTTTCTTACGACGGAGGGAAATAATGCATTCCGCGTGTTGCGGGTGAAGGGCGGGAAGATCCCTACCGAGTACCTCAATTGATCCAATGTGGCGCAATGCACCGGATACTGAAACGCGTCTGTCGTTCAGGGTCCTTCGTTGTCCGTGACCACTCGCGACACAGCGCCACGGTTGCCCGCCGTCTGCTGCGTCAAACTGTGGCAGATCGTGTTGCTCCTGCCTTCCGGGATCGACTGTAACGTGTTTCTTGGCCAAAGCGGGTCTTGTAGGTGTTTGCACGTGTGTGGTCGTTCCGCCAGTGGCTGCCGGTTTTTGTGCACTTGGGCGCGGCTTCGGGCGTGGCACAAGCACCGGTGTGGCTTGCGGGGTCGCTTGCGGCACTTGTTGTGGCGTCGGCTGAGGGGTGGCCTGAGGCTGCAACGAGGGGATAAGATAGGGTGTTCCCTGGGATTGCGGCGAAGGAACGGCAGTCGGGATCTGCTGAGGCACGGCTTGCGGGGTCGCATTGGGAACCTGATTTGGCACAGCGCCAATCCCTGTTATTGCGGGCTGAACGATGATCGTCGCCGGGACCCGACCGTAGCCCGTCAGCGTTGGCTGCGGGTTTGGCCGGATAGTCACGGTTGGCAAGCCTACGCCGGTGATTGACGGTGTCCTCTGCGGCGTGGCCGTTGGCGCGCGGGACACGCCCGTCAGTGTGGGCTGCGGCAAAGGCCGCAAAACGATTGTCGGCAAAGGCTGGCTAACGACAGACGGGACACGCTGAGGGGTCGCCTGCGGCGTTGCTTGTGGAACCCGCGGCGGGATGGCTTGCGGAACTTGCTGGGGTGTTGCTGCTTGCGGAACCTGCGCCGGGATGGCCTGTGGAGTAGCTTGGGGAGTTGGCTGTGGAACTTGCGGCGGTATCGCCTGAGGCACCTGCGGCGGACGCGCCTGAGGCACCTGACCCGCTCCCGTTGTGGTTTGTGTGGGTTGCGGTGTCACCACGACGACCTGCGCGGGCAAGGCACCGGGTGTTTGTGGCGTGCCGGGGCCTGTCGTGGGCTTTTGGGTCGCTACAGGTACATTTGAGGGCGTTTGGGAAGGTGTGCTCGTACCACCGGATGAGCCGCATTCAGACGACCTATGCGGATTTCCGACACCGTTGCACCACCCGAAATGATTGCCGTTTGCCACTGCCGGCGTCGCGAGCAAAGCCGTCGAGATAACGAGAATTGTTGCGGATAGGTTTTTCATCATTGCATTACCAACTCTTTGAAAGCGCAAGGTAGAACGCGGGATCACCCGAATCCGTGTCCGGACCAGATGTGGTTGGCACGGCCACGTAGCTCTGCACATAAAAACCGCGCTCGAACTCAAGATCAACTCCGACGCCAACGGACGTAAGAAACTCATCGTCTGTTTCCGACGCCGATGGGTCATTGTTTTCGATGTATCCGACATCGACGAAACCGAATGGTCTGACGCGCCTTAGGTGTTGAGAGGACGGAAAAAAGTCTCGCCCCGCCTGGAACGCTGCAGAAATACCCGAATCGCCCTGAACCTCGGCAAATGAAAAGCCGCGCTCGTCATCGATGCCGCCAAGGTAAAACTCCTCGATCCCCGGCAACCGGTCCGGAGTGTACTGCCCCCAGAACTCGGCCCGAAAACTGGAGTTTTCTCCGAACCATGAAACGGGCTGCTGATATCCTGCGCCAGCGCGCAAATGCCAAAAGTCTTCGTCACCGTCGTCGAATCCGTTGGCGTCACTTGTCCGAGTGCCAAGAGACAAATTGGCCGCGTATTCGAACGCGCCACCATTTTGCAACGCGCGTCCGAAAATCCATGACGCCCCCACGACGTTCACAGTACTTTCGAAATCCGTGCTCACACCATCAACATCATTATCGGAATTGGACCGTCTCACTTCGATCAAGCCATACCCATAGGTATCCACGCTGCGCAGAAAGGGATGTCCAAGGGCGACAATGGCCGTGTTGCCGTCAAGGTCCGTCTGGCGCAGTGCCCCAGTCGCATCACGATCGCCGACGGCATTGCCCAAGTAGACTTCTCCGTATGTGCCGGCGGTGCCAACCGGGGCACGATAAATGACTGAGCCGTACAAATCGTCCTCGTCACCATCGAACGCCGCCGTTCCGGAAAGTTCAAATCGGAACAAGTCACCCGGTGTTAACAGACTTACAAATTCCTGGCCGAACGTGAGGGTTGCAGCGTCTCCGAACTCTCGCGCCGGATTATCCAACGTCACGTATCCGAAACTGCTGTCTTGCTGCTCTGCAACAACGCGTACGTGGGCGGTATTCTGTCCGTCAGGATAGTAAATCTCGGCCGAGGCCGCGATGGACTGGATGTCTTCCGTAAGCATGACAGCACGTTCGAACTCAGGCAGCGTGACCCCAAGCTTGCCGATCACCGGTTCAAAATAACTTCGAATGAGAGCTGCGGTACGCTGATCTACGCCTTCGATCGACAGGCTGCCGATCTCACCTTCATCGAGGATGATTGTGCGACCATCGGCAGCCACCTTTGCTTCCGCCAGAAAATAGCCATCCTCACGATAGATGGTTTCAATCGTGCGGGCGAGCCCTTCGGCAGTTACCGCACCAGTGCGTTGCAACTCGACCTGCGCGGCGAAGCTGAGGATTTCTTCTGCGTTGTATGCTCCCGCGCCTTGCAATTCGAAACTGGCAGTTTGAGCGTGAGAATGCTGAACGCTGCACATATAAAACATCGCCGCCACCGCTAAGCAGACAGGCGCTTTAAGTATCGCGGGTCGCGACGCATCGAACATTTGCAAGGCTCAACCTCAAGTTTTATTTTTGCGGATGAACATACCTCAGAATGCCCATCGCGCTATCGCATTAAGTTCTTAGCGTAGCAATATGGTGTAAATTGGTCACGACTTTCAGTTTCATTGTCCAAAGACCCGGAAAATCAAGATTGCAATTTGCGAACATCAGGAAAGAAACTCTCTTGCTTCTCATTCTTGCAAATCCATTCGTTTTGCGGCACGCGTTGATGTACGGGTAAAGCTAACAGCAGGCGCTTCAGGCTGATGAAGATTACGAAACTGATTTGCAGTGCAGCGGTTCTAATCCTGCTGATGGCCGGCGTTGCCTGGGCGCAATCACTGGTTCCCGATGCGGTAAACAACATGCCTATCACGAACGAGGTCAACATCGGCGGTGGAGGTTGGGGGCAGGTATACAATCTTGCTGAGTTAGCTGCATTCGCGGTCGATGTGTTGCTCGCTCTTGTTCTGGCAGCTGCGATTTCTCAGCATCCCGTGCGGCGTACGGCGCGGTCCAGGACAATCGACTTCATTATGCCGCGGCTATTTGCTTTTTACGCCCTGATTGGGATGGCGGTTGGCTTCCTGGTCGACCAACACGGATACATTATCGGTTTTGTCATTTTTGGGATCGGCGCTCTTTTGCGGTTCAGATCAAATCTGGATGACCCGATAGATACCGTCGAGATGATCCTCGTCACCGTTGTTGGGCTCTGTGTTGGATTGAATTTCCCGGTTATGGCGATCCTAATTGCTGTGGTAAGCTGGGTATTGATCTGGATTGCGGGGCGCCACCGCCCGATCGAACTTCGGCTGCAATCAGAAAGTTCTGAAGTTCTGGAAACGGGTATTGAACGAGTCCGACAGATTGCCCGTCAAGAAGGTTGGAAAGAAGCATTCGCACACAGGTCCCATTCCAAGAACGCCGCACGTCTCATCTTGTTGCACCCGTCAGCAGTCGCGGAAGAAGGTGTCGAAGCTGCTTTGCTGAAGGAATTGGATGACATGGATTTAACTTGGAGACTTGGACTTTAATTCCTCTCGAGTTAACGCGCGAGATCCAACCTAGTTAGGGGCCCAACTTTGCGTGGCAGCGAACTCAAATCAATAGCGGTTTCATAGTCCGGACCCATGCGCGCTTCTATCGCGATATCACCGTTATCTGAAACTGTAAGGACTGTAAGGCCGTGCGGTGTCCGTTCCCGCGTGCCGATCAACGCTCTTGGTCCACCCCCAAGACAGGCTTGACTGACATAAGCGACACCGTCCTTGTATCCGGGCCAGAACGCATGGTGATGACCGGACAAGTGCAGATCGACTCCCAATTCATGATAGAGTTTTTCAAGAACTGGGTCGCCTATGATTTCTTTTTCACGGTTGATCGCGAAGGGAAAGAGTGGCAGGTGGCTGAAGGTGACGGCTGTGGCACCGCCCGCCAAAGCCCCTTTCATGCGCTCGTGTTGATCGCCGCGCAATGGTCCAAGTGTTGTTGCATCCAGAGACGCAAAACGAATGCCATCTATTTCAAAGACATAGAAAAATGGGTAGCTGTTATCATCTAAGAATTTGAGGGCTGGTTTCCGGCTTTTCCATTGCTCTTCATAAATTTCGCGTTCAGACAGAAACCTATCATAGCCGCTTGCATCATGATTACCCGGAGTGACAGCCAGAGGGATCCCAGCACGCTCAAGCGGCTCGCTGACAGTCGCATGAAATGCTGACCACATGCGCCGCACCTGCCCGTCGGTAAGCAATGGAATACGCTGACCTGCCACCATGTCGCCTGTGGAAATTACCAAATCCGGCTGGGTTTCGATGATCCAGCCAATCGCGCGCGAAACACGCGGCGCGTAATCCGTAGATCCGTAAGAGCCGTTCATGTCCGATATCACGACGACCGTCAGCGGCTTTGCGTAAGACGCACTTGCCCAAAAGACCAAGCAAAGAGCAGCGAGCGCCCTAATCACCGCAGGCAATCTCTTGTTCAATGACGGTTTCGGTGAGAAAGAACTCTTTGGGCGCCAGATCAAAACGCAACTTTCCAGCATTACAGGTGCTTTTAAGAATACCGGCAGCGAGGCTTGTGTTTTTTACAATCTGATTGATCTGTCCACCGTTTAAACCCAGAGACTTGGATACCCATTGATAAATCGGGCCATTGGACTGCAGGTCCTGATCCAGAGCTATCAGTCGTTGGTACGTGTCCGCATCTATGTGCCGGAGTTTTTCAAGCATCTTTGTCGACTTGGCAAAGTTTGCGTATTGCACACGCCCACCTGCGTCGTTGTCGTTGAGGTATGTACGGCGGATCAGCTTAGCACCCTCGGGAACAGAAGCATCACCGGGTTCGTGATGCTTGGCTTTCTTATGCTCCAGTTCGCCCATCTCCACCCAGTAGTAATAGGGCGTGAAATCAATGTTTCCGACGCGATCCTGTTGGCTGAAGATGAAATCCAAAAGCACGATTTCCGTCAACTCCTTCATCCAGTAGACCATCTGCTCGGGTGGCGTGTCCGCGCCGAGATCGCGTGAAATCTGCGGGTCAAGCCTTCCTTTTGCCAAACCTTCTGCAATCGCTTCGTTTAACGGCTTTTCCGATCTCAAGGCCAGAAATGCCGGTGTTTCCTGAAAATCGAAGTTCTGGCCCTTGCCCCAGCCCGACTTCCTCGTTCCGTTGATTTCAGAGCCATAACGATGACCCGGACTGGATGTTAGCACGCCAAAAATTTGTTGTCTGTCCGACGTGAACAACTCATCTGTTGGCGTATAACGTTCCGGGTTTTGATCCGCGGCCACCAACATCTGCCATCCGGCATTGTTCATACGTGCGCTTCGATTGTGCCCTGAGATTGCGAGCCCGGGGCGGGCCACCTCGGTCAGGTGCATCTTCGCGTCGATTGTGCGCCAAACAGTGACAGGGACTTTGACTGTCGAGTCGAAATAGCGAGAGAAGTGATAATACAGCAATGCAGACGGCGAAAATGTGCCTGAGGTGCCGCTGGCATTCATCGTCGGTTTGAACTTTGCGTACTCTCCCTTGGCAAGGTTCTTCGCCGACTTGCCCTCTGCACAAGCATTTCGCTCAAAACCAGTGCGGTCCATCGCGTAGTTCCCAGCCGAAACATCGTAGATCATCATCCCAGGAGATGTGCTCCAAGTCTTAGGACAAAGCGCGACGTCCGGAGCGTAGAGATCAATCTGGCAAAATGCGGCTTCATCCTTTACATCGCCTTCGCTGTATTCTCCTCCTGGGATCGGAGCAATCTGCACGCATCGTTCTGTCAAACCGTTTGGGCTTCGAAAGGTGGCCTCAGTCCCTATCACCGCATCCGACGCCAAAAGTGGCGAAGCTAGCGCGATTGCGATGCCAGTCAGCAGTGTCAGGCGCATTGTTTTTCCTTCGGTCAATAAAGCTATTTTGGGCAAATGGCTGCGCTCTGCGCATCAGAAATCGCAAGCGACGGATCTACCGAGAACCTAGCGAATTTCCCATCGATCCAACTGTCGCAACCGCCCGAGCACGGAGCACCATTGCGCGCCTCGTTCCAATAGGCTTTCGCGCGAGTTTCTGACCATCCGCAGAACTGAACGAGCGCCATGGCAGACAAGGCGCCAGACGAATGCACGCCCCACATACAATGCACCAGCACCGGTCCGCTGTTGCTGACAATCGCTTTGTGCACGTCTTTCATCACAGAGCTAGGACGCGACGACCTTGCGGAATTGTATTCGAGAGACCCTTCGCCGCAGGACGTCGTCCCGTAAGACGTGTTCTTTCCGAAGTCCGCGTAGAATGCCTCTGAAAATCCGGACTGACACAGGCTCCGCTTTTGTGTCTCGGAAAGACCAGTGCGGCCCTTGTCGCCGCCTTGAAATCCCCCGCGATAAAGCACGCCGGTCAACACAGGACGGAAAAACGCCATCCCGTCCGGCTGCCCACTCATTGAACGTGCCAGCATATCGCTGTTGCTGGGGCCGCCGGATCGGGTTGTGAAATCATCGGCAGAAACAGAAAATGGCAGCACAAGCGCTAACGCTGCGATTAAAATAGTCTTCATCGATTTTCCCCATCCACTCACCTAGGAACAGTGTTCCCGCCTGTCACGAATTGACCGGTCGCAATAATGTTTGACCGCGCACATCAAAACCGTAGTATTGATGCCGGGACAAAATCAAGGTCCCGCTGAAGTGCGCATCGACGCACCACCAGATCAAAATGGATGAGGGATAATTATGAAAAAGGCACTCTTGGCGTTGCCGGCACTAGCACTTCTCGCGGCTTGCGATGAACCAACCGCATCAAGTGGCACGTCGGCGACCCCAACGGCTGCAGAACAAGCCTGCTTGCGTGATGTTACGGCGACTACGAACAATCCGGATGTCGTGCTGCTCGGCTCTGAATTCTCGCAAGCAGGCACCTTCGTCCGCGTCGGCGTTGGACCTGATCGCGCGCCGTGGCAATGCATCGCTTACAGCGACGGTACAACCGATGGAATCATGTCGCTGACGAACGAAGGTACGCTCTAGCTTTTTTCCGTGGCTTGGTGGGAAAGTGCGTCGCCTGATGCTCTGCAAAATCGCGATTTGGGTTTTCTTATTGCTCTGGATTGGTGCCGCTTTCATCTTTGCCACGGGGACTTTCGGATGGTTTGAGCAACCACAGGACCCCTTGTCGGGTGTGTTTCTTTTGCCATTAGGCTTTCCGTGGATTCTTGCAATTGAACTTGTGCCGGAAACCGCCAAGCCGATGTTTGCAGTTGTTGCGCCGTTACTGAACCTTGCAATACTTGCCGTGTTTTGCAGAAAAATGAGTGGAAAGAACTGGCGAAGTTAATAGTCAAAAATGTGCAATAAATTGGGAGGGACGCGCTATGGGAAAACTAATTTTGGGGCTTTTCATCGGGCTGCTAGTCGGCGGTATTGGCGGCGGAATGCTGGGGGTCGGTAGCGGCGCGGGAATCGGAATCGCGACCGGATTATCGGCAGGAGTTTGCGGGATAGCCAATGCTGCGCAGCAGGAGGGGCTTTTGACGGAAGAGCAAGTAGATCAGGTTTTCAATCGCGCCGTCAGCAACCTGAGAGAATTGACGCCAGATGCTGAAGAAAGTGGGGAAACGATCGTTGGAGCGGCAAGCGAATGTGACGGCGTTTTGCAAAAATTGCGCGAAGCCGCAGCGTCCGGTTGAGAATAGGAGAGATTATTATGCGATCAAAAGTTTTGGCGGCTTGCCTTTGCGTCTCACCCGCATTCGCTTTCGGGGCTGATGTCGGACAAGACGCGATTGATGGCTGCATCGATGAGTTGCGTGCAGTCGGCGGACCTGACGGGCAAGGCGGCACCGTGATTTCCACTGAATTTTCCGAAGCAAACTCTCTCGTCATGCTGCAAGACCGGGGGGAGACCGTGTGGCGGTGCCTTGTTTCGAACGGTGGCCAGGTCGCAGAATTGAGCGTCATGCAAGCCGCAGATGACGGCGGCGGCGCCATGGCAGGTTCGGGATCAGAGACGACAGTAAGGGTTCAGTTCGCAGCCGGGACGACGGGCGCGGAACTGACGGATAGCCTGCTGCCGCAGGAAAGTCGGCGCTACGTTCTCGGCGCGCAAGATGGTCAATTTTTCTATTTTCGGCTGGTGGCGAATGGTCCCGGAATGACCTACGTGATCTACAACCCCGACGGGTCTGTGCTTCTTGATGAGATGGGCGCGGAACAGGAGTATCGTGGCCAGCTTTGGCAAACCGGCGATCACGTCGTGCAAGTCTACAATACCGCGAACGGCGCCCAGTCTTATAACGTGATTTTCGGCATAGACTGAGAGGTAGAGCATGAATTTTAGATTGATTGCCGCTGTGAGTCTGGTTCTAGGTACGGCGGCCTGCGATGAAGGATCCACACCCGCACCCACGACCGGACAACCCGCCGTTGGCAGCGCAACGGATTTAAGCGCGTTTGAGGGCGCCCGTGCAGGTCAAGCAGAGATGGGCATTCAAAACCTCGGCTATGAGCTGATCCGGTCCGAAGGTCTTACGTCTTTCTGGTTCAACCGGGATACGGGTGCCTGCGCGCGGATAACGACCGCGGATGGCCGCTATTCTGATGTTACCATGCTGCCCGCGGAGGATTGCTGATGGATTTTTTACACGCAATTGTAACCGGCCTTTTGTGTGGGGGCGCGTATTGGTGGCTGCGAAACATGGGGTGGTTTGAGAACCGCTCGAAGGTTCAACAGGCGCTGATTTTTTTGCCTGCAGTTTTCGTGATCGTGGTTATCCTGAACCTGATCTGGCCTTCAAGCTGAGTGTAGGTTTTCCGAAGACTCAGAACGATGGAACTGGGAAATCGCCAGAAGCGTTAAGATCGAGCCGGAACACGACCGCATCGGAGTATTGGGCGCTATGCCGGGCGAGCCATGCAGACGTCAGGCACCACTTTGGCGAACCGAGTGACAAATGAGCAAGTTTGTATGGATCTTGATTGGATTATGCATTGGCGCCTGCGCCGCTCTATGGATCATGAAAGAGCGCGCGCACTGGCTTGCGTCACTCGGGTTTGAGCTTAACCCGCCGCCGGTTCCAGCATCAATTCTTGCCAAGATCAAAGAAGCTGAAAGTCGGTCATACGAAAATCGACCTCTTATCCGCCGTTTGGCCGAAGAGGCACAGGATGTTTTCGTTTTCGCGTCTCCTGAGATGGCATACAAGTTAAACTTTTCCGTCGGTCGATATCGTATCAAGGCAAAAACCATTGAAGACATCTTGCCGTGGGCAATTGAGCGTCGTTTCGTTGTTCTGGAACAAACGTCCCTGGCGGATTTTTCGCACGCGCTCGCATACTTCTCGGAACAACCGGGGCTTAATGACTGGCAAGCCGCGATCTATCTGCAGTGGCTAAAGGAAGATCATCCCCTGATGACCGAGTTGGCTTGGCTTGACATTGAAGCCGAACCGGAACTCGTCGCGAAACTGTATTCCGGCTACATGGGTGCAGGCGGAGCATGGGAGTTGTGGCGCGAAAACTTGAGCCCGGGGTCAGTTGCCAAAAAACGGTTGGATGCAAATTAGAGCTATCTTGTAAGGATGCCAACCTCTTCAAGATTGGAGACACTCGCGGAACAAATCTGACTGAGCTCCAAATGAACGTCCGCTTGTACATTTAAGTCAAGCCTATGGTTTCGAAGGATGCCATCACTGAGCCAATAAGACTTGCCACTGTACAATGGCTGTTTTGGGCTCTGAGCAGCCATTCGCCGCAGAGCGTATGAACGTCTCACATGCGGGACAAAACCGCCGTTCGAACAATCGTTCTCAATGGCCGCTTTGTCGATTTGCCCGTTCTTTTACTAAACACTTGCGCGACTTAGGCCCCGTGCTGTTTGCCTTTAGGGAATGTGAAAACTTGGCCGCGCCTGCTTGACGCAGGTATCCGGCAAGGTCCGCATGGGGTTTGTCAGGAACGCTTGTGTCATGTCGACCACGCAGTCTTGATAGGCGATCGCACCATGGCCTGCTTCCGGGATCAGAAAGGTTTGCGCGTTGGGCAGCGTCTCTGCAGCAAGAGCAGGCCAGCTTGGGGCGGTCTGCATGTCCCAGGTCCCGCCGATAGACAGAACCGGAATATCTGAAACAACCGGGTCATGAAATCCGGGCCGCTCTACCGGAGTGAATGCGCTACACGCCGCGAAAAACTCCATTGCAACCTGCTCGTAAATCAACCCAACTTCAGGCCATGGCAGCGTGGCGGATGTCTCGCGGAACCCCTCAAGACTGTTGAATGGAATACTCTCTTGGCAGGCATAAATCCAGGTGTGCAGGTTTCCCGCAGTCTCCTTCAAAGTCTGGCTGACGCCGCGCTGGACGTTGGCAAAAATGGCATCGACTTCGGCATCCGACATCGCATCGATCAACGCCATTAGACGGTGCTGACTTTCTTCGGGGAAAGTATCCCGCACGTAGTTCCGCAAAGCCTCCGGATCGGGTTCACCTTCACGAAGTTGAGCATACCCCAGAAGAGCAGCGCGGCGGCGATCCTCGTTTTCCAAAATCTCTCCGGCGCCCCGGATCATCTCATCATCAAAAATGCTTGCCAGAGGCACTTCGGTTTCAAGCAGTCGTTCGCGCAAGGCGTCAATCGCAGCGTTGAGAACGTCTTCGGATTGCACGGCGACCTCGGCACTGCTCTCGGCTTCATCCAGTGCCGCAATTTCCACATCCAGTAGTCCGTCGCGCGCGCCATCCAAAGGCGACGTTCGGCGGGGGTATCCATCGGTTGCAATGATTTTGTCTACGATAGGCGTGGGCTCGCCATCCGCCATCCGCGCAATCTCGTAGACAAACGCAGGGATGAGGGCAGTCGCGGCGCTTGGGTCCGCGTAAGTCCCATTGCGAGCAAGAAATGGCGTCAATACGGCAATGACGGGAAGCGGGTCGCCCGAATTGCTCAGAAGCTCACCTGCCGTGGCGCGGTCGAGCGTGTCGCGCAACATGTCCCGAAAGTCCGGGAAGGCGGCATTGCACGCTGCGTCCGCGGCACACTCCGCCAGTGTTATCTCGATCACCTCCGAACCGGGAACCGCCAGAGTATCATAAAGCGGAACTTGCAGAGGGGCTACGCCGTCGACAACGGCAGAGCGGACGTTATCGGGATGGGACCGCAGGATTTCCAAGGCCAAGCGTGTGCCATAGGAAATACCATGAATGTTGTAAGTCTCATAACCCAGCGCGTCCATGAGCGCGACGGTATCGGAGGCATTCTCTTCGGTGTTGTAAGCTGCGAGGTCGGTCCCTGCTGCCTCGATTTCCGCAACACAATCTTGTAGCAGAGCCGCTGGCGTCGTTCGTTTGCCTTCTGATGATGTCTCAGTAAACGAGAACGTACCCGTAATGACGTCGCCCAACGATCGGTCGAGCGCGCCCCTGCAAGTAGTCGATTTCGCTGACAGAACCGAAGCGCGTTGGTCGAACATGACGATGTCGCGTGTCCGCCGTATCGGCTCGAAAATCTCGGCGAACATCTCAATGCGAGAGACGATACCGCCTCCGGGTCCGCCGTGAAGATGGAGCACAGGGTCTGGTTCGGGATAGGTCGACTGCGCCCGCATCACTGTAAAGAACAGGTCAATCCTCTGGCCGCTGGGAGCGTCATGGCGTTCAGGCACGTTCACGGTCCCGCAGATGATCGTTTCTCCTTCGATTTCGTTCCGTCCCAAAGGCGTCGGGCATGGCTCTACGACAATAGGGTATGCGGCAACATTCCCGCCGCGAAAATAATCAGTAAAACGTTCTGGAACATCTGGCTCACCGACAAGGCTTGCGATCAGTGCGAGTATTTCTGTCAAATCCATGTCGACACCTTTGTTGGGGAACACCATTAGTCTGATGCTTAGTCAATTCAGCGTCAACGCAGGGAATAATCAACGCAAGGTTTGTAATTCCATCTTTCTTTGGCGGAATTGGTTGGATTTTGGGAAAACTCAATGCGCTGAATAAGCGGACTTTGGAGCGAACGCAGCATTTTGGTACTTTGGGCTCGAAGCCGTCTTCCAAGTTTTTTCGATTAACGTCAGCTTTCGGGCCATTTGCAGACGCTGATTCACATTCG
>CANKZM010000018.1 GCA_947488305.1 uncultured Roseobacter sp. | reverse complement strand
AACGGCCTGCGCTTCGCGATCCGCGAAGGCGGCCGCACCGTTGGCGCCGGCGTGGTGTCCAAAATCACCGAGTAAAAGGCGGCGCCACTGCCGTGTGTAACCTAAAATGCAAAGGCCGCCTGAACAGGGCGGCCTTTGTTGCATGTTCCACGACAAAAATGTCGGAGTGGACAGCCATTCGAACGATGCCGCGAACCTTTAGTTGTCGGAAATCACTGCGAAACCGAGCGATCCTAACCTATCGAATTCCATTAGAGTGCTCGTTCTGCGGAATGAAAGACCTGTAGCGTAGTCTCTAAATTGCCCACTTTGCGTGCTTAGAATCCCCATGCAAGAAAGTGAGACAACGAACGCATTCTACACTGGGAAACAACGCAAACTGTGAGGCGCATTCTTCAAATCTTGGCCGGACTTCTAGTTGCTTTGGCGAGCGTTACTGTCATTTCGACGGTATTCAACTTGTCGACCGAAGCAGATCGATCAGACGATGCAAATCAGCGAAAGATCGAAAACTACAAAAAGGAATGGCAAGAGCTCTGCGCGGAAAAAGACTGCGATCAATTCCCGGTCGACTACGCGACCTATGCCTTTGGCCCGGACGTATATTACTTACCCCTGTTTCAAACCATGACCGAGAAGCCCCCGAATGTCTTCACCGGTGGGGTCAAATTGGGGAGATACGTGGACCTTGACGAGGACAACCAAGCACGACGCTCATACAGCGATGGCGGCGGTTTGATCATCGCAGAGTGTTGTCACCATCTCTTGTCGTTTTACGGCCTCACTGACGACCTCCCTGTATTTCGTGAAAATAAATCGGGAAATCGGATGCCCTCGGCCTGGACTACGATCAGCTCTTATGATCGTCCGGATCGATACAATCGGCTCGACCGTCTGCTCGATCTTGAGCTTGACGAGACGCCGTCGATCCATGAGATCATCGACGATGAACAACCGTCTTTCAATGACGACTTCTGGCTCCTGTTTTCTGGCGCGCCAGATGCAAAAGGCGCGAGAGAATTGAAACTGTTGTCAAAGCGCTCGCTGCTGAATGGCCGTCACGTCATGGCTTTGTGTTATTCGTTGTGCACCTTCGGAACAGTGTCTTTGGCGGAAGATGCAGATGATAAGCGACCGCATGTCGCGCTTCGTTGGATGAGGCTGCGCGGTGAGCAACCTTGCGTCCCTGCTGGATCTGAGCTTGGGTGTCCGCCTGCTGCGGACGCGTTAGACAAGGTTGCTCAGTTGCTGTCTGTGCTTGACGAAATGTTTGTGATGGCGCAATCGCGCCCATCGGCCGGAAACTGATTGGCGTCAACGGTCTTCGTCGCGCGCCACCAGTGCTTTTGCAGGTTTACTCTGCGGCTGTTGCGATGTCTCGGTGCACGATTTCTGTGCCCAGAACGAACAGATATTCCCGGATGAATGCGGCCAAGGCGGTCCATCCTTCAGCGGTGACCAGATTGCCATCGCGCAAAGCCTCCTTGGGGCCAATCTTAACATAAGTCGCATCGGTCAAGGCAACTTCAGGTTCGACGGTAAACAAGCCTGCCACCTTCTTGCCAGCGATAACTTCCGGCACGGCGATCAGCACCTGCAAACCATGGCAGATGGAGGCAATCGGCTTATTGTCCCGGTGAAATTCGCGCACGATTTCACGTACTCTTGGATAGGTGCGGATGTACTCGGGGCCCCGGCCACCGGCGATATAGACAGAATCGTAGTTCTGAGTGTCTATCGTGTCGAAGTCGGCGCTCACCTCGACCGCATGGCCTTTGTGTTCTGTCCAGGTCATAACTCCGGGGCCGAAGTCATGGACGCTGGTTGCGACGCGGTCGCCCTTCCTTGTTTCAGGGCAAATAATATCGACCTTGTGCCCCAGCGCTTCCATTGCCTGTTGGACCACGAAAATCTCATACTCCTCGGAGTATTCGCCAATCAGCATCAAGATCCTTTTTCCGGACATTTTGTCATCTCCCTCCATACATGTCATCGCCGTCGGCGCGCCATCAACTACTGTCTACAGAGGTTAGCAGTGTTTCGATGGATCGACTAGGAAGGCCAAGTCTTGCCGGGATCGTCGATTGCGTGAAGGACAACGACCAGAATAGAATAAGGGCCATGGCGGAAGCCACAGCCCTTGTTCATCTTGGGAGGTAGTTTGAGGAGTAGAGAGGTCGTTCGTGAGGAAACAGCGAACTTGTTACAGGTAAATACGAGAGGGAGGTATCAGTACCGTGTAATTTCCGGCGCACTCATGAACTGTACCTGATCATTGATACCAACCGCGTTGCCGGTGATGGGGTAGTGATCCGCCCCGGCGCATCCAAGCAGCAAAAACGATCCGATGAGCAATATGGCAATGGATTTGGTGTTCATGGTCTTGTTCCTTAACTTTATGCCGCTTTGCTCCGGTGGACCGCATCGGCGTCTTCCAAATTTCTGCGGGTCAGTGACCGCGTCTTGATGTGACCCAAGATGCAGAATGTTGCGCTCCCCGTCAGTGAACTGGATTACAGAGAACGAATTTTCTTTCACGGAACATTTCTGAACCTTAAAAGCGACCTGCCGAACGCCGCCTGGAGAAGAGGAATTCATGTCTCATAACGATTTCCCGGCACCCGATTGCGCCTATCCAGTCCGACTGGCCAATGGCGAAAAACACGTCGGTACGGTTTTCCTCGCCGCGGTGATTGAGCATCCACGCTTCCATGTGGGGGACTATACCTACGCCAGCGCCCATCATCCGCCAGATGATTGGGCCACGCACTTGGCGCCATATCTTTTCGAGTTTTCACCGGAAACGCTGACGCTTGGCAAATTCTGCCAGATTGCAGATGGCGTGAGGTTTATCACTGCGTCTGCCAATCACCGCTGTGACGGGATCAGTTCATTTCCGTTTGCGATATTCGGAGGCGGGCCAATCGAGGGTCGGCCTTCCATGCCGGGCCCAGGACCAGATACGACGGTGGGTCACGATGTCTGGATCGGGCAGGGCGCGTGCATCTTGCCTGGCGCAATCATCGGAAACGGCGCGATCATCGGTGCAGGATCGGTGGTTGCCGGTCCAGTGCCTGACTACGCCGTGGTCGCGGGCAACCCCGCTCGCAGAATTAGAAACAGGTTTTCGCCACATGACATTGAACGCTTGCTGCAAATCAGATGGTGGGACTGGCCCATCTCAAAGATACTGGAGAATGAGCGCCTGATTTGTGGCGCTGATCTGGATGCGCTGGAAAAGCTGTGAAAGTCATCTCGGATAGAAATCATAGGCTGCGCCTACATTAATAACTTGAACCCGCAGTCAAATCCGATTAGGCCAACACCCGGCCTAGGGGTTTAGCTCAGTTGGTAGAGCATCGGTCTCCAAAACCGAGGGTCGTGGGTTCGAGTCCCTCAGCCCCTGCCAGTCCATCCCCATTGTATAGAAAAATTGAAATGGCGCTTTTTGCGCCAGATGTTGCGCTTTCTTACGGCTGATCGCTGTCACACGAACGTTGTGAATGCGTGCTACCTCGGTAACCAGCGCGACGTGGTATCCCGATCTGTTGCTCTTAACGGCTTGGCGCATCGTGATCCAATCGGATGCTTTACAACCTTAGAAATGCAAGCCTAAGTTGAAATTCGAGATTCCATGTCGGACACAAGATCAGATTGCACCATGGCATAACTCAGCATTTTTCAGGGAGACCAGTTATGAGCGCGTTCATCAATGAATTCCATTATGACAATATTGGCGCCGACGTCGGAGAGTTCATTGAAATCGCGGCACCCAGCGGGTTTGACCTGAGCAATTGGTCCATTGTGCTCTATAATGGCAGTACCGGTGCCGCCTACAGAACCATCGACCTTACCGGGCTTTCGCTAACGGGGGCTGTGAATGGGTTTGGATTTCTGTCGGTCGCTGCGCCGGGTCTTCAAAACGGTTCACCAGATGGTATCGCCTTGGTAAACTCGGCAGGGTCAGTGGTGGAGTTCTTGAGCTACGAGGGAACATTGGCGGCAGTAGATGGGCCTGCTGCTGGCCTGACGTCCACTGACGTGGGCGTCTCGGAGACCGGCACAACTGACCTTGGCAAATCACTGCAACGGCAAGGTGACGGAACCAGTCTCGAATTTGCAGGCCCGCTTGACCAAACACCTGGTGCACTGAACGAAGGGCAGGTTCTGGACAGCGGCGTCGCTTCGATTCCAATGCTGGTGATCAATGAGATCCTCGCGGACCCGGCGTCGGATCTTGCAGGTGATGCCAATGGTGACGGTACGCGCGATGCGACCGACGATGAGTTTATCGAAATTGTGAATACAGGGGACGCTGAAGCTGACCTTTCCGGCCTGACGTTGTCAGATGCCATTGGGATAAGACATACCTTCGCTGATGAAACAACGCTGGCCGCTGGTGCGGCGATTGTAGTCTTTGGTGGCGGCACGCCATCGGGCGATTTTGCAGGCGCAGAGGTGGTTGTTGCCTCCAGCGGTACGCTCGGCCTGAACAATAGCGGTGATACGGTGACCGTGGTCGCAGCCGATGGGACGGTGATCGCGCAAGTGGACTATGGCTCGGAGGCAGGACAGGACCAATCGATCACGCGTGATCCGGACCTGTCCGGTGACTTTGTTCAACATGCAGGCGCGACCGGCTCAGGTGGCGCGCTGTATTCCCCTGGCGCCAGAATTGACGGCACGCCCCACATGCCAAGTGTCCCCGGCTTTGTCATCAATGAGATCGACGCGGATCAGACCGGTACAGACAGTGCCGAGTTTATCGAAATCTTCGATGGCGGGCTGGGCAATGTTTCTCTCGATGGTCTCGTTGTTGTGCTATTCAACGGGAACGGTGACGCAGCTTACGACGCGATTGATCTTACCGGGCAATCAACCGACGAGAACGGCTATTTCGTGATCGGGTCGGAAGATGTTGCCAATGTGGACCTCGTCGCATTCTCCAGCAATGGCTTGCAAAACGGAGCTGACGCGGTTGCGTTGTATCAAGGCAGCGCGTCTGACTTCCCAACCGGCACGCCTGCGACCTCCGAAAACCTGATTGATGCCATCGTCTATGGAACATCTGACGCCGAAGATACCGCACTGCTGGAAGCTCTGGGACAGGACACGCAATTCGATGAAAATCAGAACGCAGCGAAAGATACCCAGTCGCTGGCAAGGGTGCCGGATGGCACAGGTACCTTTGTCGCTCAATCGCCGACCCCGGGCGCCGCGAATGAGGTATTTGAGCCCGAAATCGTAAGAATAAGCGAGGTTCAGGGGGCAACCGGTATGAGCCCGTTGGTCGGATCCACTGTCACGATCGAAGCGATTGTTGTTGGCGATTTCCAGAATGATGATGGCGACCCGCTTCGGGATTTGGGTGGCTTCTTTTTGCAAGAAGAAGACGCTGACCACGATGCGGATGCGGAAACCTCGGAAGGCATCTTCGTGTTTGACCGTGGCCTTGCGCTTGGCGCCGATGTCGCCCTGGGGGACAAGGTTCTGGTCACGGGCACAGTCTCCGAGTTTTTCGGACAGACCCAGATATCGGCCACATCCGTTTCGATTGTCGAGCCGGGCGCCGTCGCGGATGTGAATGAGATGGCGGTTTCTGTATCGCTGGATGCGGTAGATGACGTGATCGTTGATGCCGAAGGGAAATATGCGCCGGATCTTGAAGCCTATGAAGGCATGCTGGCTACCTTTACCGATAATCTGGTTGTCAACGAGATGTTCCAGTTGGATCGCTTCAATGAGATCCGGGTTTCCGTTGATGCGCGACCAGAGCAATACACGCAACTCTTTGAACCTGACACCGCGGGCTTCGACGCCTACCAGCGTCAAACCGGCGCGGATCAGATCATCTTTGACGATGGTTTGAACGCACAAAACGCGCCGATATTGGCGGAGGCTGATCTGAATGGCGATGGGGTGTTTGACACCGCCGATGGCTTCAGCATGGGCGATACGATTGCCGGGCTAACCGGTGTTATCAACTATAGCTGGGCGGGGAATGCTGCATCCGACACCACGTGGCGGGTGCGCAGCATCGATGATGGAAACGTCTTTGAGGACACCAGCGCGCCGGACGTGACCCCTCCGGACGTTGGGGGTACTCTGACGGTCGCCTCTTTTAATGTCCTGAACTACTTCACGACCCTCGACGTGGATGGAAACCCCGGGTCGGGACCAAATGCGCTGGACCCTCGTGGCGCGGACAATCAGCTCGAATTCGACCGCCAAACCGAAAAGCTGGTGACGGCGATGCAGGCGATGGACGCGGACATCTTTGGTTTGGTCGAATTGGAGAACGAATTTGGAACGGATCAGAACGGGGACGGTCTGGTCGCGATAAACTTCCTGGTCGACGCGCTTAACGCCCGCATCGGCGAGGTAACATATGCCGCGGTTGATCCGGGGCGCAGTTTTGTTGATGTCGGCGACGCCATTTCGGTTGGCATGATTTATAAAATCGACTCCGTTTCTGTCGTGGAGGGTTCTGTTGAAATCCTGAACGATGAGGATCTGGCTGACCTGCCCAGCGACTACACCGGGTCCGTTTTCGATGGCACGAGCACCAATCGCGCGCCGCTGGCCGCAACGTTCCAAGATCTGTCGACGGGAGAAGACTTTACTGTTGCCGTCACGCATATGAAATCCAAGGGCGGCAACGGCACAGGGCCGGACGCCGATCTGGGGGACGGTGCTGGGAACTTCAATGACATAAGGGTGCAAGGCGTGCAGGCGCTGAACGAATGGCTTGCTGGTTTTGCGGATGAGGATCAGTTGGTGCTGGGCGATTTCAACGCTTACCTGATGGAAGATCCAATCGACCAGATGCTGTCTGATGGATACACGAACCTCGAGGAGGTTTTCCAACCAGGCAAAAGCTCTTTTGTGTTCGACGGAAAAACCGGAACATTGGATTACGCCTTTGGAAGTGATGCGATCATGGACAATGTGACCGGCGCCGCAGTCTGGCAGATCAATTCCGATCAACCCGATGCCTTGGACTACAACACTGACTTCGGGCGGGATGCTGGTATTTTTGATGAGACATCGCCGCTGCGGTCATCGGATCACGACCCGATCCTTGTGGGTCTCGAATTTGAGGCACCGGTGAATATTGTGCAGGGCAGTGGCCGGTTCTTTGAGAAACTGAAAGGCACCTCCGGAGCAGATCAAATCCTGACCGGTGGCGGGCGATTTGACCTGCTCTTTGGGTTCGGCGGCGAAGATGAATTTGTCATAGAGCAACGCGAAAATGGCCGACGAGAGGTCGCGACGATTGCGGATTATGAGACCGGCATTGATACCGTTGATCTAAATGGGCGTCATGTCGCGCACGATTTTTCGTTTGGTCATACAACGGTGTTGTTGCTCGCCGGTGACTATGACGCGGTTGTCGTACGGGGTGCGAGTGATATCGACGAGATTGATTTCGATATCGCGTTCGTCTGAGCAGACCACCCTAGAAATCGCGCCAATCTTTCGCGACTGCCCTACGGGCGTCACAAGATCGACACAGTGTCGCCGAAGTGCACCCTTACTGTTGCCATGAATCAAATCGTTTGATCGAGGTCACATGGAAAATTCAGGGCCTGTTACCGGGAAGAATGCGGATGCGGACGTCTTGGCAGTTCGCGCGCTCATCGCACAGTCTGACCAGACGGAGGAGCCACCCCGCGCACCTTCAGAACCAATCCGAACACCGCGAGCGAGTCTGCCGGACCTGGAGGCGGTTGATGAACCCTCCGCTCAAAGCCGAGCACCCAAAAAGCCAAGCGTTGTGACAAAGCGAAGTAAAGCGATTGCGGCTGCCCTTTGGTCGCGGGTCTGGTCTTATCGCCCGCAAACGAAGTCGGTGTTGGTAACTAGCATCGTTCTGCTGGTCCTCCTACAACCTGCTTTCGTTCTGGGGTGGAGCTTGTTTTGCCTCTTCGTCGTCGTTGGGTGTTACTTCCTGATGGGCAGTGATCTCTTTTGGCGTCGCATTATTTCTCTTTACAAGAGAGTGGAGCTGGTTCGGCCCGCTTTAGCGCGACGGGTGAAAGTGCATGCCTATATTTTTTCTCGCAAATGGGAGAAGCTGACCCGTAAAATCCTGGGGCGGGTCGCAGGTCACCTTCAATTGCCGGATTTCCGTCTATTGCTCGCGGCAGATGCACGGCACGATGCCGCTTTGAACGATCGTCTTAGTCGGTTGCAGTGAAGTCGCGTCTGCGGCTGCTGAGCGCTTCATTGCTCTCTTGAAATTCCCGGCACGGCCCGTTACATGCCCATGATCGCAATCGCCAGGAAGGTGACCCATGGCCACGACCAATCCACTTCAGTTTATTCAGCAGGTGCGTGCTGAAGTCTCGAAAGTCGTCTGGCCGACGCGCCGGGAAGTGATGCTGACGACGGTCATGGTGTTTATCATGGCGGCGCTAACAGCATTGTTCTTCGCGCTTGTCGATATTCTGATCCGTAGTGGCTTGCAGTCTGTCCTGACCATGTTCGGCTGAACGCGGCCAAAGCCTCAGAAAAAAGCCTTAAACCACTTGAAACATTTGGGTTCGCGCAGTATTCGGCAACCCTGATCCGACAAATGGCGCGCGGCGATTCGTGTTGCGCGCCGATTTTTGTTGAGGATCAATAAGCCAAGCGCTTGATTTAGAATGAAATTCCGACGCAATGGCGTCAAGAGCAGACAGGGAACAGGGTTCAGATGGCAAAGCGGTGGTATTCGGTCAGCGTCCTGTCGAACTTCGAAAAGAAGATCGCAGAGCAAATCCGTACGTCCGTGGCCGAACAGGGCCTTGAAGACCAGATTGATGAAGTGCTCGTGCCGACCGAAGAAGTAATCGAGGTGCGTCGCGGCAAAAAGGTGACCACTGAGCGTCGTTTCATGCCCGGATATGTGCTCGTGCACATGGAAATGTCCGACAAGGGATACCACCTGATCAACTCCATTAACCGCGTCACCGGCTTTTTGGGGCCACAAGGTCGACCAATGCCGATGCGGGATGCAGAAGTAAACGCGATCCTGAACCGGGTACAGGAAGGCGAAGAAGCGCCGCGTACCCTGATCCACTTTGAAGTGGGTGAAAAGGTCAAGGTCGCTGACGGTCCGTTCGAAGATTTCGACGGAATGGTTGAAGAGGTAGACGACGATAACCAGCGCCTGAAGGTGACGGTATCGATCTTTGGCCGGGAAACACCGGTCGAACTGGAATTCACGCAGGTCAACAAGCAGACCTGACGTGCAAAGCGTGGGAGGCGAGGGTGCCGCGGCATCCGGACCGGACCACGACAACAGCGGCGGTTAATACGCCAGTGAACCTGAAGCAGCGCGCTGCGGAAGGGTTGGAAAAGGAGAAGGCCAATGGCCAAGAAACTCGTTGGCAGCATGAAGCTGCAAGTGCCCGCCGGGCAAGCGAACCCGTCCCCGCCGGTTGGTCCGGCGCTGGGTCAGCGCGGCATCAACATCATGGAATTCTGCAAGGCCTTCAACGCCAAGACTGCGGATATGGAACCCGGTGCGCCGTGCCCGACTGTGATCGAGTACTACCAGGACAAGTCCTTCACGATGGACATCAAGACGCCCCCTGCGTCCTACTACCTGAAAAAAGCGGCCAAGCTTAAGTCGGGTGCCAAAACGCCATCGCGCGAAGTTGTGGGGCATGTGACCTCCAAGCAGGTTCGTGAAATCGCAGAAGCGAAGATGAAAGACCTGAACGCGAATTCAGTTGAAGCCGCGATGAAGATTATTCTGGGCTCTGCCCGCTCCATGGGCATCGAGGTGAAGTAAGATGGCAAAGCTCGGAAAAAGAACCCGTTCCGCCCGCGAAGCATTCGCCGGTAAAGAGAACGTTTCAGTCGAAGAAGCGGTCAAGCTGATCAAGGAAAACTCCAACGTCAAATTTGACGAAACGATGGAAATTGCTCTGAACCTCGGTGTTGACCCGCGTCACGCAGACCAGATGGTTCGCGGTGTTGTCGGCTTGCCAAACGGCACAGGCAAATCAGTCCGTGTTGCAGTATTTGCACGTGGCCCGAAAGCGGAAGAAGCTGAAAAAGCCGGTGCGGATATCGTCGGGGCAGAAGACCTTATGGAAACTGTCCAGAGCGGCAAGATCGAATTCGATCGCTGCATTGCAACGCCTGACATGATGCCAATCGTTGGCCGTCTTGGTAAGGTGCTCGGTCCCCGCAACCTCATGCCTAACCCCAAGGTTGGCACTGTGACCATGGACGTTGAGGCAGCCGTAAAGGCTGCAAAGGGCGGTGAAGTCCAGTTCAAGGCGGAAAAAGGCGGCGTGGTACACGCTGGTGTCGGCAAGCTCAGCTTTGACGAAGCCAAGCTGGTGGAAAACGTGCGCGCTTTCGTGAGTGCGGTTTCCAAGGCCAAGCCGTCCGGTGCCAAAGGCGCCTACATGAAGAAAATCGCGCTGAGCTCCACCATGAGCCCTGGCGTTACAGTGGCCGTTGATAACGCGGTAACAGAGTAAGAATTTGACGGGGCAACCCGTCAGATAGGCAGGGCCGACGCACTGGCCTTGCTTCTGTCCGAGACGGAGGGTTCGGGGGCAACCTCGAATAATTCCTTCCTGAGATGGGAAACGAGATCAAAACAGCCTTCGGGCGGTCGTGGCTCGGGACCCTGAATTGGACCCGAAACGAGGGGCAGACCATCGCCTCTCTAAACTGAGCCGGGTGGGGCAACTCACCCAATTTTGGAGTGAAACTGTGGATAGAGCACAAAAAGAACAGTTGGTCGATGAACTCGGCCAAATCTTTGAAAGCTCTGGCGTCGTTGTGGTTAGCCACTACGCCGGTCTGACAGTTGCTGAAATGCAGGACCTGCGCGCCAAAGCACGCGAAGCGGGTGGGTCTGTGCGTGTTGCCAAAAACAGGCTCGCCAAGATCGCCCTTGAGGGCAAGCCATGCGCAAGCATCGCTGACCTTCTGACGGGTATGACCGTTCTGACCTATTCTGAGGATCCGGTGGCTGCGGCCAAGGTTGCTCAGGACTACGCCAAAGGAAATGACAACTTCGTCATTCTTGGCGGTGCCATGGGTGAGAATGCGTTGGACGTCGCCGGTGTCGAAGCCGTGTCCAAAATGCCTTCGCGCGAGGAGCTTATCTCCACAATCGCGGGCATGCTGGGCGCACCTGCATCGAACATCGCCGGGGCCATTGGCGCACCTGCAAGCAACATCGCATCCATCTTGTCCACCATCGAGGACAAGGCGGCCGCTTAAGCAATCGTCATATCGGCGTCTGGTTGAAAACTGGGCGTTGGAACACACATATCGTTAACGGAAAGAGCTAAACATGGCTGATCTGAAAAAACTGGCAGAAGAGATCGTTGGTCTGACACTGCTTGAAGCACAAGAACTGAAAACAATCCTCAAAGACGAGTACGGCATCGAGCCCGCCGCTGGTGGCGCTGTGATGATGGCTGGTCCTGCTGGCGATGCCGGTGGCGCAGAGGAAGAGAAGACAGAATTCGACGTTGTCCTGAAAAACGCAGGCGCATCGAAAATCAACGTCATCAAAGAAGTACGCGGCATCACCGGTCTTGGTCTGAAAGAAGCCAAAGACCTCGTGGAAGCTGGCGGCAAAATCAAAGAGGGCGTCGACAAGGCAGAAGCAGAAGAGATCAAAGGCAAGCTGGAAGCAGCTGGCGCCGAAGTCGAACTGGCCTAAGTCACGCTTTGTGGCCGCCTCATGCGGCTGAAAAAATGAGCTGGATCCGGATTTCCGGGTCCAGCTTAACCCGTCTCGGAAAAGGCCTTTAGAAAAGACCTTTTCCAAGATGCGGTTCAATGGTCGGGAAGGCGCCGGTGGGACGGTGCTTGTGAATAGACCGAAACGTATCGTCTCGTATGGGCGAGGTGCCGTGGCCCGACGGCTCCCTCGACCGGTGAGAACTCTGAAAGGTGACACCTGATATGGCTCAATCGTTCCTTGGCCAGAAACGTCTACGTAAATATTATGGCAAAATCCGCGAAGTGCTGGAGATGCCGAACCTTATCGAGGTACAGAAATCCTCGTATGATCTCTTCCTGAACTCCGGCGATGCCGAAATCCCTACCGATGGTGAGGGAATTGCCGGTGTATTCCAATCGGTCTTTCCGATCCGCGATTTCAACGAAACCTCCGTGCTGGAATACGTGAAGTACGAGCTGGAGAAACCGAAATATGATGTTGAGGAGTGTCAGCAACGTGACATGACCTACAGCGCACCGCTCAAGGTGACGCTGCGCCTCATCGTGTTTGATGTGGACGAAGATACCGGCGCGAAATCCGTTAAGGACATCAAGGAACAGGATGTCTTCATGGGCGACATGCCTTTGATGACCCCGAACGGTACGTTCGTCGTGAACGGTACAGAGCGGGTGATCGTCAGCCAGATGCATCGCTCGCCAGGTGTTTTCTTCGACCACGACAAAGGCAAGACCCACTCTTCGGGTAAGTTGCTGTTTGCCTGCCGCATTATTCCCTACCGCGGCTCCTGGCTGGACTTTGAGTTTGACGCCAAGGATATCGTCTTTGCGCGCATCGACCGCCGTCGTAAACTGCCGGTGACCACGCTTTTGTACGCTCTGGGTCTCGACCAGGAAGCGATCATGGATGCGTATTACAAAACGGTCACGTACAAACTTGAGAAGAACAAGGGCTGGGTCGCCCCGTTCTTCCCGGACCGTATCCGCGGAACACGTCCGACGTACGATCTGGTTGATGCCGGTTCGGGCGAAGTGCTGTTCGAAAAGGGCAAGAAAGTTACACCACGTGCGGTCAAAAAGCTGATCGACGAAGGCAAAGTGACCGAGCTTTTGCTGCCGTACGAGCACATCGCGGGCAAATTCGTCGCGAAAGACATCATCAACGAAGAAAACGGCGCCATCTACGTCGAAGCTGGTGATGAGCTTACGCTTGAATATGATAAAGACGGCACCTTGATCGGTGGCACCGCCAAAGACCTGATCGATGCGGGCTTTACCGAAATTCCTGTGCTCGACATCGATAATGTCAACGTTGGTCCGTACATGCGCAACACGATGGCGCAGGACAAGAACATGAACCGCGATACCGCGCTCATGGACATTTACCGCGTGATGCGTCCGGGTGAGCCACCCACCGTCGAAGCTGCTTCGGCACTCTTCGACACCCTGTTTTTTGACAGCGAGCGCTATGACTTGTCGGCCGTTGGTCGCGTGAAGATGAACATGCGTCTGGCACTTGATGCAGAAGACACCCAGCGTACGCTGCGCCGCGAAGACATCGTGGCCTGCATCAAGGCGCTGGTTGATCTGCGTGACGGACGTGGCGACATCGACGACATCGACCACCTCGGCAACCGTCGTGTGCGTTCGGTTGGTGAGCTGATGGAGAACCAATACCGCGTAGGCCTTCTGCGTATGGAACGCGCGATCAAGGAGCGTATGTCTTCGGTCGAGATCGACACGGTGATGCCGCAAGATCTGATTAACGCCAAACCAGCGGCTGCAGCTGTGCGTGAATTCTTCGGCTCCTCGCAGCTGTCGCAGTTCATGGACCAGACCAACCCACTGTCGGAAGTTACGCACAAGCGTCGCCTTTCTGCGCTTGGGCCAGGTGGTCTGACGCGTGAGCGTGCGGGCTTTGAGGTGCGCGACGTGCACCCGACCCACTATGGTCGGATGTGCCCGATTGAAACGCCGGAAGGGCCGAACATCGGTCTGATCAACTCGCTGGCAACCTTTGCGCGCGTGAATAAATACGGTTTCATCGAAACGCCCTACCGCAAGGTCGAAAACGGCCAGGTAACGGATGAAGTTCACTACATGTCCGCGACCGAAGAAATGCGTCACACCGTGGCGCAGGCCAACGCGCAGCTTGATGAAAACGGCAAGTTCAAGAACGAGATGGTCTCCACCCGTCAGTCCGGTGACTACACGCTGGCGCCGACGGAAAACGTTGACCTTATCGACGTGAGCCCGAAACAGTTGGTCTCGGTCGCTGCTTCCTTGATCCCGTTCCTCGAAAACGACGACGCGAACCGGGCTCTGATGGGCTCGAACATGCAACGTCAGGCGGTTCCGCTGCTTCAAGCCGAAGCGCCGTTGGTCGGTACCGGCATCGAAGAGGTTGTGGCACGGGATTCCGGTGCGGCGATCATGGCGAAACGTGCGGGCATCATCGACCAGGTCGACGCCCAGCGGATCGTTATTCGCGCAACGGCTGATCTTGAGCTCGGCGATGCGGGTGTGGACATTTACCGCATGCGCAAATTCCAGCGCTCCAATCAGAACACCTGCATCAACCAGCGTCCGCTGGTGAAAGTGGGTGATACTGTGCTCAAAGGTCAGGTGATCGCGGATGGTCCTTCCACCGATATGGGGGAACTGGCGCTCGGCAAGAACGTAGTCGTCGCCTTCATGCCGTGGAATGGCTACAACTACGAGGACTCCATCCTGATTTCCGAGCGGATCGCCCGGGACGACGTTTTCACCTCGATCCATATCGAGGAATTTGAAGTCGCCGCCCGTGACACGAAGCTTGGACCGGAAGAGATCACCCGCGATATTCCCAACGTCGGTGAGGAAGCCCTGCGCAACCTCGATGAGGCGGGCATTGTCTACATCGGTGCCGATGTGGAGCCTGGCGATATTCTCGTGGGTAAAATCACGCCGAAGGGTGAAAGCCCGATGACGCCGGAAGAGAAACTCCTGCGAGCCATCTTCGGTGAAAAAGCCTCGGACGTGCGTGATACGTCCTTGCGCGTGAAGCCGGGTGACTTCGGCACGGTTGTCGAAGTGCGTGTCTTCAACCGCCACGGCGTGGAAAAAGACGAACGTGCGCTGCAGATTGAGCGCGAAGAAGTCGAACGTCTGGCCCGTGACCGGGACGATGAGTTGGCGATCCTAGATCGCAACATCTATGCGCGTCTTCGGTCCATGATCCTCGGCAAAGTTGCTGTGAAAGGCCCCAAAGGCGTTCCAAGCAACTCCACAATCACCGAAGACATGCTGGAGGTTCTGTCGCGTGGACAGTGGTGGCAACTTGCTCTGAAGGACGAGAAAGACGCGCAAATCGTCGAAGCCCTGAACGAGCAATATGAGATCCAGAAACGCGCATTGGATGCACGCTTTGAGGATAAGGTCGAGAAAGTCCGCCGTGGCGACGATCTGCCCCCAGGTGTAATGAAGATGGTCAAGGTGTTCGTGGCGGTGAAGCGTAAGCTGCAGCCGGGCGACAAGATGGCCGGGCGTCACGGCAACAAGGGTGTGATTTCCAAAGTTGTTCCTATGGAAGACATGCCGTTCCTTGCCGATGGTACACCTGTCGACTTCTGCCTCAATCCGCTGGGCGTGCCCAGCCGGATGAACGTTGGTCAGATCCTTGAGACACATATGGGTTGGGCTGCACGCGGTCTCGGCATCAATGTGGACGAGGCGCTGCAGGAATACCGCCGTTCCGGCGACCTGACGCCTGTGCGTGACGCGCTCAGCCATGCGTACGGCGAAGACGTCTATGACGAAGGCATCGCTGGGATGGACGAGGAAACGCTGATCGAAGCTGCTGGCAACGTCACACGTGGTGTGCCGATCGCAACGCCGGTCTTTGACGGTGCCAAAGAAGGCGACGTGAACGACGCGCTGGTGCGTGCGGGCTTCTCTGAGTCCGGTCAGTCGATCCTCTTTGATGGGCGCACGGGTGAGCAATTCGCGCGGCCTGTGACCGTTGGCGTCAAGTACCTGCTGAAACTGCACCACCTTGTGGATGATAAAATCCACGCGCGCTCGACCGGGCCTTACAGCCTCGTCACCCAGCAGCCGCTGGGCGGTAAAGCGCAGTTCGGTGGCCAGCGCTTCGGTGAGATGGAGGTCTGGGCTCTGGAAGCCTATGGCGCCGCCTACACCCTGCAGGAAATGCTGACCGTGAAGTCGGATGACGTGGCCGGACGGACGAAAGTCTATGAAAGCATCGTCAAGGGCGAGGACAACTTCGAAGCGGGCGTGCCAGAAAGCTTCAACGTTCTGGTCAAAGAAGTCCGCGGCCTCGGCCTCAACATGGAACTCCTGGATGCGGAGGAAGATGAGTGACGGGATAAGCCCCGTCACTTCACTCCCACTGCACCCCTTTCAAGGATTTGAAAATGAACCAGGAACTGACAAACAACCCGTTTAACCCGCTCACGCCCCCCAAGGTGTTTGATGAAATCAAGGTGTCGCTGGCGTCACCAGAGCGCATCCTGAGCTGGTCGTTCGGCGAGATCAAGAAGCCCGAAACCATCAACTACCGGACGTTCAAGCCAGAGCGTGATGGCCTGTTCTGCGCGCGGATTTTCGGGCCAATCAAGGACTACGAATGCCTTTGCGGCAAGTATAAGCGCATGAAGTATCGCGGCGTTGTCTGCGAGAAATGCGGTGTGGAAGTCACGCTGCAAAAGGTCCGCCGTGAGCGCATGGGCCACATTGAACTGGCCTCGCCTGTCGCGCACATCTGGTTCCTGAAATCGCTGCCCTCCCGCATCGGTCTCATGCTCGACATGACCCTGCGCGATCTGGAACGCGTGCTCTATTTCGAGAACTACGTGGTGATCGAACCGGGCCTGACGGATCTTCAATACGGTCAGATGATGACCGAAGAAGAGTACATGGACGCGCAGGACGCTTACGGCATGGACGCCTTCACGGCGAACATCGGTGCTGAAGCGATCCGCGAAATGCTGGCCGCGATTGATCTGGAACAGGAAGCTGAAACGCTGCGTGCTGACCTCAAAGAAGCCACGGGCGAATTGAAGCCCAAGAAGATCATCAAGCGTCTGAAAGTGGTTGAAAGCTTCCTTGAATCCGGCAACCGGCCCGAGTGGATGGTTCTGACCGTGATCCCCGTGATCCCACCAGAACTGCGTCCTCTTGTACCGCTGGATGGGGGGCGTTTCGCGACGTCCGATCTCAATGACCTCTATCGCCGGGTCATCAACCGGAACAACCGCCTGAAGCGTCTGATCGAGCTGCGCGCGCCCGACATCATCGTCCGCAACGAAAAGCGGATGTTGCAGGAATCCGTTGACGCTCTGTTTGATAACGGTCGTCGAGGCCGCGTCATCACGGGTGCTAACAAGCGCCCACTGAAATCGCTGTCGGACATGCTCAAAGGCAAGCAGGGGCGTTTCCGTCAGAACCTTTTGGGTAAACGCGTCGACTTCTCGGGTCGTTCGGTCATTGTGACCGGTCCGGAGCTGAAGCTGCACCAGTGCGGCCTGCCGAAGAAGATGGCTTTGGAACTCTTCAAGCCCTTTATCTACTCGCGTCTGGAGGCCAAAGGGCTGTCCAGCACCGTGAAGCAGGCGAAGAAGCTCGTCGAAAAAGAGCGTCCGGAAGTTTGGGATATCCTCGATGAGGTCATCCGCGAACACCCTGTCATGCTGAACCGGGCACCTACACTGCACCGTTTGGGCATTCAGGCGTTTGAACCGGTGCTGATCGAAGGGAAAGCCATTCAGCTGCATCCGCTGGTCTGTTCTGCATTCAACGCGGACTTTGACGGTGACCAGATGGCCGTTCACGTGCCGCTGAGCCTTGAGGCGCAGCTGGAAGCGCGTGTCCTGATGATGTCCACGAACAACGTTCTGTCGCCAGCAAACGGCGCGCCGATCATCGTGCCATCGCAGGACATGATCCTGGGTCTCTATTACACGACCCTGGAGCGCGAAGGCATGAAGGGCGAAGGCATGGTCTTCGGTTCGGTTGAAGAAGTTCAGCACGCGCTGGACGCTGGGATCGTGCATCTTCACTCCAAGATCACTGCGCGAATCCCGCAGATCGACGAAAACGGCATGGAAGTCATGCAGCGGTTTGAAACTACGCCGGGCCGTGTGCGTCTTGGTGCGCTGCTGCCACTCAATGCCAAAGCGCCGTTTGAGCTGGTCAACCGACTGCTGCGCAAGAAAGAAGTGCAGCAAGTCATCGACACTGTCTACCGTTACTGCGGTCAGAAGGAATCCGTCATTTTCTGCGACCAGATCATGACCATGGGTTTCCGTGAGGCGTTCAAGGCCGGGATTTCCTTCGGCAAGGACGACATGCTGATTCCTGACACCAAATGGCCCATCGTTGATGAGACGCGGGAGTTGGTGAAGGATTTTGAACAGCAGTATATGGACGGTCTGATCACTCAGGGCGAAAAGTACAACAAGGTTGTCGATGCGTGGTCGAAGTGTAACGACAAGGTCACCGACGCGATGATGGGCTCTATCTCTGCCAGCCAGCGCGACGAGGCTGGTGCCGAGTTGGAACCGAACTCTGTGTACATGATGGCGCACTCCGGTGCGCGTGGCTCGGTCACGCAGATGAAACAGCTCGGCGGGATGCGTGGCCTGATGGCCAAGCCAAACGGCGACATCATCGAAACGCCGATCATCTCGAACTTTAAGGAAGGCCTGACCGTTCTTGAGTACTTCAACTCTACGCACGGCGCGCGGAAAGGTCTGTCGGATACCGCTTTGAAAACGGCGAACTCCGGTTACCTGACACGTCGTCTGGTGGATGTGGCGCAGGATTGCATCGTACGTATGCATGATTGTGGCACTGAAAGCTCGATCACAGCCAATGCGGCGGTTAACGACGGTGAGGTTGTTGCATCGCTGAGCGAACGTATTCTTGGCCGTGTTCTGGCTGAGGACGTCATGCGTCCGGGAACGGAAGAGGTGCTGGCAGCCGCGGGGTCGCTGATAGATGAGCGTATGGCCGACATCGTCGAAGAAGCCGGTGTCGCCACTGCTCGCATCCGCAGCCCACTGACCTGTGAGGCCGAAGAGGGTGTCTGCGCCATGTGTTATGGTCGTGACCTTGCTCGTGGCACGATGGTCAATACCGGTGAAGCGGTCGGCATCATTGCCGCCCAATCCATCGGTGAGCCGGGCACACAGCTGACAATGCGGACCTTCCACATCGGCGGTGTTGCGCAAGGTGGGCAGCAGTCCTTCCTCGAAGCGAGCCATTCAGGCAAGGTCGTGTTCGACAACGCGTCGACCCTTGAGAATGCCTCAGGCGAGACCATGGTCATGGGCCGTAATATGAAGCTCATCATCCAGGATGAGAATGGCGAGGAACGTGCCAGCCACAAAGTCGGCTACGGCTCCAAGCTCTTCGTCAAGGACGGGCAGAATATTGCGCGCGGCGACAAACTCTTTGAGTGGGATCCCTATACGTTGCCGATCATTGCGGAGAAATCCGGCATGGCCAAATTCGTGGATCTTGTTAGCGGGATCGCCATCAAGGACGAGACAGATGACGCGACAGGCATGACCCAGAAGATCGTGATCGACTGGCGTTCTGCGGCGAAGGGTAATGAGCTCAAGCCAGAGATCATCCTCGTGGATGCGGATGGTGAGCCCGTGCGCAACGATGCCGGCAACCCGGTCACCTATCCGATGTCGGTGGATGCAGTTCTGTCCATTGAGGACCAGACTGAGATCAAGGCCGGTGACGTTGTGGCGCGGATCCCGCGAGAAGGCGCCAAAACCAAGGACATCACCGGTGGTCTGCCGCGTGTGGCCGAACTCTTTGAGGCACGTCGCCCCAAAGATCACGCCATCATCGCGGAAATCGACGGCTATGTGCGCTACGGCAAGGACTACAAGAACAAGCGCCGTATCGCGATCGAGTCCGCCGAAGATCCAGATCACAAGGTCGAGTACATGGTGCCCAAGGGCAAGCACATCCCGGTTGCGGAAGGTGATTTTGTCCAGAAGGGTGACTACATCATGGACGGTAACCCGGCACCGCATGACATCCTCGCCATCATGGGTGTTGAAGCGCTTGCGGATTACATGATCGACGAGGTGCAGGACGTCTACCGCCTGCAAGGTGTGAAGATCAACGATAAGCACATCGAAGTCATCGTGCGTCAGATGCTGCAGAAGTGGGAGATTCAGGAAAGCGGTGACACCACGCTGCTCAAGGGTGAGCATGTGGACAAGCAGGAATTCGACGCAGCCAACGAAAAGGCTCTGTCGAAAGGCGGCCGTCCGGCACAGGGCGAACCGATCCTGCTGGGTATCACCAAGGCGTCGCTGCAAACCCGCAGCTTCATCTCGGCGGCGTCGTTCCAGGAAACCACGCGGGTTCTGACCGAAGCATCGGTTCAGGGCAAGAAAGACAAACTCGTGGGCCTGAAAGAAAACGTCATCGTCGGCCGTCTGATCCCTGCAGGGACAGGTGGGGCGACGATGAAAGTCCGCCGTGTCGCGCAAGAGCGTGACAATGTGGTCATCGAAGCGCGCCGCGAAGAGGCAGAAGCCGCCGCCGTTCTAGCGGCACCGGCAGATGACGATATCGTCGGAGGTGATGTCTTTGATCAGGTGATCCCACCGGAAGAAGACAGCCGCGGATAAAACCCGCATCAGTAACGTTAAGCCCCCGCCGAGCAATCTGCGGGGGCTTTTCATTTTGGACACCAGCGTGTTTGTTGGCCATTGAAACCGGGCAGGGCTATTCCATGGGGCAACAGATCAAGATTGTTGGCGTAATACGTTTCTCTGTCCTGACACCCACCTATTATTCAGAGCAGTTTGCGAGCCTGGATGAAATCGCGGCGCACCTTTTTTCTGCGGACCGTATGGCACTTCGATTTCACCTTTTCGAAAATCTGCTCCTGCCAACGCTGAAAGCGCAATCTGATTGTGATTTCCAGTTCGTCGTGCTGACATCTGAGTGCCTGCCACCTGCTTATTTAGATCGGCTTGCAACGGCTTTGGAGGTGGTGCCGAATGGACACCTGCTTCCGGTTGGGCCGGACAAGCACTACCAACTGATACGGGAGGCATATGATGCGATGGACGTTGGCGACGCGTCGCACCGGGTCATGTTCCGGATCGATGATGATGACGCAGTCGATTTGGACTATATCAGTCGGCTACGCCGATTGGCCGACGGCATGGCGGCTTTGCAACCCGTCGATGTCCCGCAAGTGATTTCCTTCAATCGTGGTGTATATGTTCGACTGCAAGAGGGCGAAAACGAGGTGTTCGATGCCTGTGAGCGTGCGCCACTCTCGGTTGGCACAGCGCTTCTCGCGCCAGTAGATTACCCACGCAATCCTTATCGGTACAACCATCGGAAACTGTTACAGCATTATTGCACCTACTCCGACATCTCGACGCCCGCGTTCATCCGTACCATTCACTCAGACAATAAATCGACTCCGACTCAGACGGGCATTTCCCACAGCCTTGGCCCGCGCGCATTGGGGCGGTTGGTGCGTCGCCACTTTGGGATGTCTCTTGCGGAGCTGAAGGCACTATGAACGTTTCGCCAAATGTCGCGGGCGCACTTCTGATGATGGCGTCGATGGCCTGTTTCACGATCAACGACGCATTCCTGAAAGCGACGGACGGCGATGTGCCGTTGTTTCAGTTGATCTTTTTACGCGGTGTCTTGGCGACAGCTTTTGTTGGCGCGTTGGCTTGGAACCGGGGGGCATTTCGCCCAAAGGTGTCCCGTCAGGATTGGGGACTCGTGAGTTTGCGGTCGCTCTCGGAAGTTGGTGCGGCCTATTTCTTTATCACCGCACTGCTCAACATGCCTTTGGCGAATATCACCGCAATTTTGCAGATATTGCCGTTGACGGTCACCTTGGGGTCCGCGCTCTTTTTCAAGGACCCGGTCGGATGGCGGCGAATGATAGCCATCGTCATTGGCTTTTGCGGCATGCTTTTGATCGTGCGCCCGGGAACCGATGGGTTTTCGATATGGTCTGCCTATGCGCTTGCTGCCGTTGTCTGCGTTACTGCACGTGATCTTTCCACCCGGCGCATGTCGTCTTCTGTCCCATCCCTCTTTGTGACTTTCGCGGCGTCGCTTGCGGTACTTGTGGCAGCAGGGTTGGCATCCCTGACGGTGGAATGGGTGCCATTGACCGGTCAACTGACCTCTCTCATTCTTGGATCGTCGCTCTTTATTGTGGGCGGCTATTTCTTTTCGGTGCAGGTCATGCGGCAGGGCGATGTGTCTTTCATCGCTCCATTCCGTTACACGGGGCTGATCTGGGCGTTGGTGTTGGGGTGGTTGGTGTTTGGGGATTGGCCGACGCCGCTGACATTGGCAGGTGCCGGGATCATTATCGCCACAGGTCTTTTCACGCTCTATCGCGAACGGCAGTTGCTACGTGGCTGAAAATGTCGCCCGGATCTGGTCGGCGTCAATATTGTAGGTTTTCCGAAAACGTCTTTCCTCGCGACGAGTCAGCAAGGACAGCTCAACGGCTTTGGCAGAGCGCTTCTGACGGGAGTCATTGTGCATGTTGATACCACGCACCATCATGTCCATGCCGGTGAACGTTACGGTTGGCACGGTTTTCCAAACCTTGTGATGACTGAAGTTCATCACCGTTTTGTCCGTTTCGGCCGGGACCATGAGCGCAAGCGCCGGGGACCAATAGGCGGCCTGCACTCGGGATGCGAGGATGCCTTCGGCTGTTGGCGTCGCAATGTGCCCTTGATTGAAATCAATTGCGACAGCACCTCCATGGTCCAGCAGCGAGACAGATTTGGAAGCTTTTTCACGCAGTGTTTCCACATAGCTGACCGCAACCGCATCATCATCGTCCAAGCGAAACTGCAAACTGGGCGCGGGCGAAGCTGACTTATGCGCGTTTATCACAGACCTCATGACCTCGCGATGCTGTCCGGGCGGGCGTTGTTCGACGATGATTTGCGGCACTACTGAAACCAGATCAAGCAACCTTTGCAGGAACTTATCGGGCAGATCATCCCCGGTAAGGATGATAAAAACGAAATCCTGGTCCGTTTGAGCTATCAGCGATGGTAACGTGAATGCCTCGAACATGGCGAAACGCGCCTCAAGCCGGTCAGGCGCGTAGAGAAAGGCCTTACGGTCGTCGATGGTTTCATGCTGAACCTGGAACCCACCTAAGGCAGGGTAGGAAAAACGGCACAAACCGATCACTTGCATCTGGGGCTATCCTTTGATTTCAGTGCCATGAAGCCACGCAGAGCATCGCAGCGCATGCCCGTGCTGACAAGATCGGTTGGGCTGTTGACAGTAGTAGCGACTCCTTTTATACGCGCGACATCTCGGCATAGGGCACCAAGCCTCTGCGCTGAAATCTAAATGAAGTGGTCACGATCCGGCCCCCTATCGGCCCGATCCTCTGTAAACCCACCGCGTCGTGTCCCTCGGTACGGGAACGAAGGCGGTTTTTTTGTTGTCGTATATGAATACGGCAAGAAATAAACGCGCTTGAGACGCGCATCGGGTGGCTCATGGACGCGTGGGCTACGACAAATTGAAACCGCGTGGGGGGCGTCCCCATGCACACATATGTGAGCTAGGACGGGGATAATACCGGAATGCCAACGATCCAACAGCTGATCCGCAAGCCGCGGCAGCCTAAAATCAAACGTTCAAAGTCGATGCACTTGCAAGAGTGCCCGCAGAAGCGTGGCGTTTGCACACGCGTCTATACAACCACACCTAAAAAGCCGAACTCCGCGATGCGGAAAGTTGCGAAGGTTCGCCTGACCAACGGCTTTGAGGTCATCAGCTACATCCCGGGCGAAAGCCACAACCTTCAGGAACACTCCGTGGTTCTGATCCGTGGCGGTCGTGTGAAAGACCTTCCTGGTGTGCGCTATCACATCCTCCGTGGTGTTCTGGATACGCAGGGCGTCAAAGACCGTAAGCAGCGTCGTTCGAAATACGGCGCCAAGCGCCCCAAGTAAGGAGATCAGCAGATGTCACGTCGTCACGCCGCTGAAAAACGCGAAGTTCTGCCCGATGCCAAATATGGCGATCTGGTCCTGACAAAATTCATGAACAACCTGATGATCGACGGCAAGAAGTCGGTCGCAGAGCGCATCGTCTACAACGCCCTGACACGGGTCGAAGACAAGATCAAACGCGCCCCTGTCGAAGTCTTCCACGAAGCGCTCGACAACATCAAACCTTCCGTGGAAGTCCGCTCCCGCCGGGTTGGTGGCGCTACTTACCAGGTACCGGTTGAAGTCCGCCCGGAGCGTCGCGAAGCACTGGCGATCCGTTGGCTGATCAAAGCTTCACGCTCGCGCAATGAGAACACGATGGAAGAGCGCCTCGCAGGTGAACTTCTGGACGCTGTTCAATCCCGCGGCACAGCCGTGAAGAAGCGCGAAGACACCCACAAAATGGCCGACGCTAACAAAGCGTTCAGCCACTACCGCTGGTAACACATCTGTCGCGTCCCGTCCGGGGGCGCGTCACTACGTTTTTAGATATCCTGAGGAAGCAGCCCCATGGCACGCGACTATCCGCTCGACCGCTACCGCAACTTTGGCATCATGGCGCATATTGATGCTGGCAAAACAACCTGTTCGGAACGCATCCTGTTTTACACGGGTAAGTCCCATAACATCGGTGAGGTGCACGATGGTGCGGCTACGATGGACTGGATGGAGCAGGAGCAAGAACGCGGCATTACAATTACGTCTGCTGCGACAACCACATTCTGGGAACGCACAGAGGACGGTCAGTCCCCTGACAGCCCCAAGCACCGCCTGAACATCATCGACACACCCGGCCACGTTGACTTCACCATTGAAGTTGAACGTTCGCTTGCGGTTCTCGACGGTGCCGTTTGTGTTCTCGATGCCAACGCAGGTGTTGAACCGCAGACCGAAACCGTTTGGCGTCAGGCTGACCGCTACAAGGTTCCGCGGATGGTTTTTGTCAACAAGATGGACAAGATCGGCGCTGACTTCTTCAACTGCGTTCGCATGATCGAAGACCGGACCGGCGCGCGTGCCGTGCCTGTCGGTATTCCGATTGGTGCCGAAACCGAGCTGGAAGGCCTGATCGACCTGGTCACCATGGAAGAATGGCTGTGGCAAGGCGAAGACCTCGGCGCGTCCTGGGTCAAAGCTCCAATTCGTGACAGCCTGAAAGACATGGCTGAAGAATGGCGCGGCAAGATGATCGAAGCGGCCGTCGAAGAAGACGACGACGCGATGATGGAATACCTCGAAGGCAACGAGCCTGACGTTCCAACCCTGCGCGCTCTGTTGCGCAAAGGAACGCTGGCGCTGCATTTCGTGCCAGTTCTGGGCGGGTCCGCATTCAAGAACAAAGGCGTTCAGCCGCTGCTCAATGCTGTGATCGACTACCTGCCGAGCCCGCTCGACGTGGTGGATTACATGGGCTTCAAGCCGGGCGACGAAGAAGAGACCCGTAACATCGCACGTCGTGCGGATGATGATATGGCTTTCGCCGGTCTTGCGTTCAAAATCATGAACGACCCGTTTGTTGGCTCTTTGACTTTCACCCGGATTTATTCCGGTACCATGAACAAGGGTGACACCATCCTGAACTCGACCAAAGGCAAGAAAGAACGCGTTGGTCGGATGATGATGATGCATTCCAACAACCGCGAAGAAATCGATGAAGCCTTTGCAGGTGACATCATTGCTTTGGCGGGTCTGAAAGACACGACCACAGGTGACACACTCTGCGCCAACAATGATCCGGTTGTTCTGGAAACAATGACCTTCCCTGATCCGGTGATCGAGATCGCGGTTGAGCCAAAAACCAAGAACGACCAGGAGAAAATGTCGCAAGGCCTGGCACGGCTTGCAGCCGAAGACCCCTCCTTCCGGGTGGAAACCGACCTCGAAAGCGGTCAGACCATCATGAAGGGCATGGGCGAACTTCACCTCGACATACTCGTCGATCGTCTGAAGCGCGAATTCAAGGTTGAGGCGAACATCGGTGCGCCGCAGGTGGCTTACCGTGAAACCATCTCCAAGGAAGCCGAAGTCACTTACACCCACAAGAAACAGTCGGGTGGTTCTGGTCAGTTTGCCGAAGTAAAAATGATCCTCACGCCAACGGAGCCCGGCGAAGGGTACTCCTTCGAGAGCCGCATCGTCGGTGGATCGGTTCCAAAGGAATACATCCCCGGTGTCGAGAAAGGCATCAAGTCAGTCATGGACTCCGGTCCTCTGGCGGGCTTCCCGGTTATCGACTTCAAGGTGGCCCTGATCGACGGTAAATTCCACGATGTGGACTCCTCGGTACTGGCGTTTGAAATCGCGGCCCGTATGGGGATGCGCGAAGGCATGAAGAAGGCCGGTGCGAAACTGCTCGAGCCGATCATGAAGGTCGAAGTGATCACGCCGGAGGAATACACCGGTGGTATCATTGGTGACCTGACATCCCGTCGGGGTCAGGTATCCGGTCAGGAACCACGCGGAAACGCCATCGCCATTGACTGCTTTGTGCCGCTGGCAAACATGTTCGGCTACATCAACACGCTGCGCTCTATGTCTTCGGGCCGCGCGCAGTTTACCATGCAGTTCGACCACTACGACCCGGTTCCGCAGAACATCTCTGACGAGATCCAAGCGAAGTTTGCATAAGTATCCCCGGTGCGCCGCCCCGGCGCACCGATCTACCCATCGGGCGGCATGACCGCCAAAAAGAACACCTGAAGGAGGCCATCATGGCAAAGGAAAAGTTTGAACGCACGAAGCCGCATGTGAACATCGGTACGATTGGACACGTTGACCACGGCAAGA
>CANKZM010000017.1 GCA_947488305.1 uncultured Roseobacter sp. | reverse complement strand
CGAATGTGAATCAGCGTCTGCAAATGGCCCGAAAGCTGACGTTAATCGAAAAAACTTGGAAGACGGCTTCGAGCCCATACCTACCAAGATGCTGCGTCGCGACGAATGTCCGATTTTGGATCAAGCTTCGCTCGGATTGTTCCCTCGACGCTTCGCTAGCTCACGATAGAGTGCGGGTGGGCTGACCCCGATCCAATCAGCGACGCGCACCCACTCACCCTCTTTCGGGTGGCCAAAGAGTTCGAGATAGGCATCCAAACGATCTGCCACTTTTCGCCTGCGCATAATCTCAATGCGGGTGCGCAAACTCTGTACCTCTCTCGCTGTGCGCTCGAAAGCTTTGATCGAAAGACGGTCTGACGAGGCGACATTCTCTAAATGCGCGATTAACTTGGCTTTGGGGATCATAGAGACCGTTGTCGCAATATCCGTCACAGCATCGCAGTGATATCGATCCGCAAAAAGGGACGCTTCGGCCACCAGATCACCCGTGTTTGCTGTATGTAGTGTCAAAAGCCCCCCATCTTGCAGTGCCCGCTGCAAGAAGAGTCGCCCATCAGTGACCAGAAACGCCCATTCAACTTGGTCGCCTCGCCGAAACAGCGTTTCGCCGGCGTCCAATGTTCGTTTGAGTGCGCCATCAAAATAATGAAGCCAATGATCTGACATGATTTCTATCATGTCCAATTTCGCCCGTGTCATGCAATGCCTTGGTGCAAAAGCTGGATCGTTCAAGGACTTCAATTATGACTATCAAACACTTTGCACTTCTTTTGATGGCTTTCCCCAACATCGCGTTGTCTCAAACCCACGATGGAAGTCATGGCTCGACGCCTTCCGCCTACGCGGGTGAAGAGATACGCCTGATCAAGTCTCTTTCGGAACAAGACCTGGAAGAAATCGCGCGTGGCGGCGGATGGGGGCTCGCGAGGGCAGCGGAGCTGAACGGTGTTCCAGGGCCAACGCACCTACTTGAGCTGGCCGATGAAATCGGTCTGACCGAACAGCAGCGCCGCGACATTGAGGCGATCCGGGCGCAGATGCAGGCAGACGCCATAACGGCTGGGGAGCGGTTCGTCGCGGCAGAACGAGCGCTGGACGAAGCGTTTCAAAAAGGTGCGCCAGATGTCGAGGCGCTTGAACGATTGGTTGCAGAAGCAGGTCAAGCACTGGCAGCTCTCCGCCTTGTTCATTTGAATGCACATTTGTTGACCTTGCCATTGCTGACAGACGCCCAAGTCAGCCAGTACTCGGTCTTGCGCGGCTATTCAGATGATCCATGCGCCTCTGTTCCAGATGGGCACGATCCAGAAATGTGGCGCAGCCATAACGGGTGCAACTAGGCTCGATTACGGCGACACATCCTCGTGACTTGTCAAAGCCATATACCCCCAGTAGGTATTAGGCATGTTTCGCTTCGTGCTGTCGATCATTCTTGTTGTTGCATTGGCCGGTGCATCTAACGCGTCGGTAATGCATGGCTTGAATCATGGACCGGATCACGCCGACCACCACGCCCAAATGTCAGAAAGCGATCCTTTGGCTGATGCTGAAAAGGCACTCGCAAACTGCTGCGACGCCACCAGCGGCATGGGGTCAATGCCCTGTTTTGGCGATCTCGCGGCCACTTCTGCGATTTTGCAGGTCATTCCCGCGAGCAGATCGGTTGTTAGTGTTCAGTGTGCTGATTTCGACTTTGCAAACCTGACGCTAGCTGTCCCAACCGGTCCTCCGAAAGTCTGAGCGGCAACGGGCGCTTGCCCGCAGTCCATTCAACTTTCAAATCAAAGGACCAACAGACATGATTACACGTCGTCACTTCACCACCCTATCTGCAACAGCTCTTATTATGGCTGCCTTTCCTGCGCGTGCTGGCACACCTATGCGCGTTCTCGCTTCGCCAGGCTGCGGGTGCTGTCACGCCTGGGCTGACCTAGCTCGCGCACGCGGCTACGCCGTCACCTTAGAGGAACTGACCGATCCCGAGGCGCAAAAGTCCGAGCGCGGCATTCCGCTTGAGCTCGCCTCCTGTCACACCATTGAAGCGGATGGTTATGTCTTCGAAGGGCATGTGCCGTTCGAAGCATTGGAAGCCGTTTTGCAGGATCGCCCAGACATCAATGGGCTTGCTGTTCCGGGCATGCCGATGGGCTCTCCTGGCATGGGCGACGACCCGTCCGCCCGCTACGATGTCATTGCATTTGGTGGAGAGGCTGGCACCGGCACGGTATACTACCGCGCGGGCACGGCGCAGCCGTTCGACACCTGATGGTAGGTCGGAAAGCCGTTTTGCTAACCGGCGGGCTCACGCTCGCCGGTTTCGCAGCCGCATTTGTTCTGGCGCAACCTTCCCAAACGGTTGGTATTTTGACGCCTGACGACGCCGAAGTGATCGCCGTGGGCCAAGGCATCTACGCAGACCAATGTGCCGCTTGCCATGGTGCGCGGCTAGAGGGGCAGCCAAACTGGCGGATACGTGGAGAAGATGGATTGCTGCCAGCACCGCCGCATGATGCAACAGGCCACACGTGGCACCATGATGATGAAACGCTTTTTACCCTGACCAAATATGGGCTTGCCGGTCTGATGGAGAACGCGCCACCATCCGGCATGCCTGTCTATGAGGGTGTGCTCACCGATGAAGAGATCATTGCGGTGCTGTCTTTCATCAAGTCAACTTGGCCTGATGACCTTCGTCAGCATCACGACGAACTGAACGCCCGGTCCGAATAGAGGAAAACTCAAATGATCAAACAAACTCTTCTCGGCTTGGCCGTTGTCGTTGCTCCCGCTCTTGCCTTTGCCCATTCGAAGTCTGAGGCCACAACACCCGCCGACGGCGCGACAGTGACGGAAGTGCCAGAGCTTTCCATGCGGTTCGATGATCCGATGCGCATCATTTCGGTTACGCTCACCTCTTCAGATGGCGATATCGAAATCGAACGCGAGACAGGTATGGACCCCTCTATGGAGTTCCGGGCTTTGCCATCGGAAGAACTTGCGCCTGGAAGCTATCGCTTCGACTGGCGCGGAATGGCGTCGGACGGCCATCCGATGCAGGGCAGCTTCTCGTTCACGGTCACTGAGTGACGGGACTGGCCCCTATCGACAGTCTTGTCGTTTTGGCCATCTTGGCCAAGGCGATTGGCTATGGCGCGGCACTCCTTACGATGGGGGGTGTGCTGTTTTCGGTCGTTTTTTCTCAGCGAACTGAGGTATCGGTCCTGCGACTTGCGAGGCGGCTTGCAGTCGGTGCGGCACTTATCGGTCTCGCCGTGCTAGCCGTCCGGTTCGGCATTCGTGCTGCCCGGATATCCGGGATGGGCATTGAGGGCGCGTCCGACCCAGTGATGCTTGGCTTCGTTTGGGAAAGTCCACTTGGGACCGCCGCAATTTGGCGCGGGATGGGTGAACTTGCGATACTGGCAATTCTGGTCCCCCGAATTGGGCAATGGATCGCTCTGGCAGGGACCGTTGCCGTAGCGATATCCTATGCTCAAGTGGGCCACGCTCTTGGGGAGCCCCGAGTGTTTCTGACCGTCATGTTGGTGCTGCATCTTCTTGCCGCTGCTTTCTGGGTTGGTGCGCTTGTGCCATTGCGGCGGGCGGCGCTCACCCCTGCTGGTGCCGACATTCTGCACTACTTTGGCAATGTCGCCGCTTTCGGAGTGGCCCTCCTGATCTTTGCAGGCACAGCGCTCGCTTGGCTCCTTGCAGGCTCCGTCACTGCCTTGTTTGGAACAGCCTATGGTTTGGGACTTTTGCTAAAAGTCGCGATTGTTGCGATGCTCCTGGGCTTTGCAGCTTGGAATAAGGTGAGGTTGGTCCCGGCTTTGCGTGCTGAGATACCCGGTGCAGGACATGCCCTGAGGCGGTCTATTTCAATGGAAATGCTGGCTGTGGTCCTGATCCTGTTGGCAACGGCGACACTCACAAGCGTCACGACGCCACCAGTCAATCTTTGAAGACTTAGCCGCGCGCTTTGTCGAGCAGTTCAAGGAGCTCAGTGAACTTCGCCCGCTGGTCCTCCCGATCACCTGAGGCAAGTGCATCCTCGATACAATGTGACGCGTGATCATCAATCACGAGCTTTTCTACGCCTTTCAGCGCGGCCCGTACTGCCGCGATCTGCGTCAGGACATCAACGCAATAGCGGTCTTCTTCCACCATCCGGGCGATCCCTCGGACCTGGCCTTCCAGGCGTTTAAGGCGTTTCAAGGTAGCTTCGCGGTTTTCGTGCATGACTCTCTTTTCGCATGGTGGCAGAGAAAAAGTCGAGTGAGTATGGCATCAAGCTCAAACTATTGAATATATACCCTAGGGGGGTATATAGGTTAATACAGAGCCCAAGCAAGCACAGCCCTCAAAACAAGCGTACCGAAAAGGAAAAGCCAATGCCCAGGGACACGCATGACGTAGCCGACACTGATACAAATCCGGTCGAAGTGGCGGTGGGCAAAACGGCTGTGCTTTATCGGATGGCTCTGCCAGACCATCTTTGCCCATCTGGACAGAAAGCTCGCTGGCTTCTCGAACGCCAGGGATATGATGTCGATGATAGGCTCTTCCGAACCCGCGCCGAAGTGGACGCCTTCAAAGCCGAGTACGACGTTAAAACGACGCCCCAAGCGTGGATCGAAGGCGAACGCGTCGGCGGCTACACGGACCTGCGCGAAAAGCTGACCGGCTGGGACCCAAAAGCGACCACTTATCGGCCAGTGCTTTATCTCTTCGCCGTCGCCGCATTCACTGCAATCGCGCTCTCCATTGGGTTCCTCGGCGCAATCACATGGCAAACACTGGGCTGGTTCATCTCTGTCTCGATGATCCTTCTCGGCATGCAAAAACTGCGCGATATTGAGGGCTTCTCCACAATGTTCCTCAACTACGACCTTCTTGCGCGAAAGTGGGTACCTTACGCATACATCTATCCGTTCGTGGAAACCGGCGCGGGCATCCTCATGACCGGCATGATCTTAACTTGGGTGTCAGCTCCCGCGGCACTTTTCGTTGCTGGAATCGGAGCCGCTAGCGTCATTAAGGCAGTCTACATCGACAAACGCGAGCTCAAATGCGCCTGTGTTGGTGGAAATTCAAACGTGCCGCTTGGGTTTGTGAGCCTGACCGAAAACCTGATGATGGTGGGAATGGCCGTCGTGATGCTTTGGCTGATGGTTTGAGTTTATTGCTAGAGTCTAAAAGCGGACCTTTGAGAGCAGACTTTGAACGGCAGATTTGTCCCGCATCTCAGACTCTCGCCAAATTTTGACGAAGGTCCGCTCACTGACTAAAGCAGCCGTCACTGGTCGGTGATCTGCAAATTGATGCTCGAAGGTCAGCTTGTACACTGCAAGCAGACCTTCACCAGAAAAAGCTCTTGGTCCGAGATGCGGGACAAAGGGTGAATTCGCTGCGTTTGCGCAAGAGGCTGCTTTCGTGCGCTTTCCGGACCTTCACTTTGGAGTGCGCACGAGTTGCACACCTTTAGTGGTTACGACCTTGGTCCAGTGAGACAGTCTGTCCATTCCTCTATAAGTCGCGAAGCGTTCGACTCGCGGTCAATGGCCATCTCCGGTAAACCCGGGGCGGTTCATATTGGCAAGGAAAACGATTAGTAGTGTGGGGCGTTTGCCGTCCCACACAGTGTTTTTCACTATGCGTGATGTTTCGACATTTTATGAAACACCACATAAAGGCCCGCCAGAACTAGAGCCGTTCCGACGACGCCGGCATTCCAGGCGGTCAAAGGTTCGGTGAATCCGAAAAGCCAAGGAGCCGCTACCAAAACCAAACCGTAGGAAACTCCCAGATAGGTCTGGACGAAGTAGTGTTTGTTGTGGCCGTAACCCGCTACGGTCAAAGCCAAAAGCCCCGAGAGAATGAGCAGTCCTGCATCGCCGACGAGGGCATTGCTAAGAGCCGATCGGCCGCCGAGAAGCATGAATGGCGACAAGATGAGCCAAGGCCCTGAAGCTGTGAATGTCCATCTGAAAACTTCACTATTTTGCATAGCGCGTACTCCAAACTTTGGTTTCAGGTGTCGGTTTCGGGATTCGCGAGGTTGCCAAGCTCCAAGGCGATAGCCATTTCCTCGTCGTTGATAAGTCCATCGCCATTTGTATCGATATCCATGAACATTGAATCGGTAAGGAAAGGGTACACAAGCTGAAGTTCAGCGAAGGATGCCATGCCGTCGCCGTCGGTATCAGTGTCGGCGGACATTGCATTGGCAGAGAATGCGACGGATGTCACAAGGGCAGCTACAAGAGTTACATTTTTCACGGTTTTTCCAATCAAGGTAAGGCAATCCATCATGGATTGTGGTTCAGGTCCCAGCATATTGCATTATGCATTTGCGCAAACTGGCCCGCTTTTTCACGCGTCCGTTGTTAACTACGCAAGGGCTTTACTGGCAGCGTTGAGTTCGTATTTCGTCTTGATGTCGTCATTCGCTTTGTGCGCGGCCTCAGCAGCGTTGTAATGTCTCCAGACCTGCGTTCTTTTTTCACCGAAGGGTGCGTCTCCACAGCTTGCTTTGACGGACTTCATCTTTTCCGAGATGGTATAAGACATCGGTCGGCGTGATGCGAGCGATGTCTAGACAGGCCGAATTGACGGGTCCAGTACGGTACTGGGAGGACGCCGTGCGCCTGTCGGGATCAGCGGCGACGAGATGCACCCGGGCTGACGGGAACGCCGTTCCGCCAGGCGTTCAACCCCTTGCAGCGCCGACAGATCCGTTCTCCAAAGCCTTCACTCCAGAAAACAGAATCGCATCTCAGACAAGGACGGTTTCGAGGTACGTCGCCAAAGGCCCTTCCGCGGGCGATGTCCGGAAATGCTACGTCGACCGAGGTTTTGTTCGTGATCATATCGAATCCGCGCTGACTTCCGTGCGCATAGCCGACGTCCCTGTCGGTCGTGGAGGCATGCCCTCGTTTTCAGCAGCATGGATTGACACCATGTCACGTGCACCTAGACGCGCCGGGTTCTGGTCCAGGACATCCCTGTCAGACTGGGGCGTTCGGTGCCCCGAATAGAGATGCCGCATATGTGCTGCAGAGACCCCGTCGGCCTCCATCACGAGGCGCACCATCGGATCAGCAAGCATTTCCTCAAGGAAAAAGTCGGACAACGCTCTGCCTGTCAGCTTGTCTCTGGCGCGGGCATAGTCCAGATCGGCAAGGGAAACGGTCAGAGACCGTGTAAGCCCCGGATGCGATGTCCGGGGATGAAGTTTCACCAGAACTGAGGCTTTCCAGGCTGCGGGATCCTGTTGAGCCGGGGGTGAAACCAATTCCGTTTCGATCTCGTACTCTCCCGCCGGAAGCGTCTCGTTGAAGCCTGGAACGGTGAACGGGCGGGAAAAAACTGCAACGGTCTTGCTCATCAATTCTTCCATTAGTATGGTCCTTTCCCTTGTTGCTGTGGGTGGTCCGCGCGCCCGTTAAGAATGGGGCGCTTGGCCGGCGCAAATCTCAAGGTGTCTTGGATTTCGCTGGTGCTTCCTTGCCAACGGCCTTGGACTCGTTCTCTTTGGCAGGGGTCGTCGTTGTCTTCGCCGGCTTGGGCTTTAACGCAGCCGCAGCCCTGGCTGTCAGGTCCTTGAAGGACATATCATCGATCCTTTGATTGGCCGGTGCCAACTCCTCGTCCATGACGGACCGGGATGCTTGGCGCCAGTACATACTATATAGGGATTGGCGACCCGGTTTACGATGGCACATCGAAAAAGAACCCAAGGTCGGTCAGGCCAATTCATCCGTCCAGACCTTGAATTCCGTGAAAGTGTTCTGACCGAATGTCTGGGTCAAAGGGACATAAGCGGCATCGCGGCCCCCCGCGATCAGAATTCTGGCAAACCACGGCTTGTTATTCCGCGGGTCGAACATGTGCCATTCACCAGCCAGAAAAACCTCCATCCACGCTGCGAAGTCCCCGGACGGATGAGGCAGTTCACCGATGTCGCTCAGATATCCGGTGCAGTAGCGGGCCGGAATGTTCATGCAGCAACACAAAGCGATGGCGAGATGGGCAAAGTCGCGGCTGACACCCTGTCGCTCGGCGAAGGTCTGCAACGCTGCCCCGAGATCGTCCGATTGGCGCTGACGCATGTTAGTCCCTGGCGCCGCGCGGGTAGAGAACACCCTGGGGAGGTTTGCGGGCACTGACCTGTGTAAGGGCGCGGGGACCGACCTGCGCGTACACTTTGGGAAACAGGGATGATCTGCATTCCTGCAACCCTTGAAAGGATTGGCTATGGCCGACCCCAATGTACTCAACCCGCACCCGCCCGAGTTCGATCGGTTTCTCCATGCCTCCGTCGGCGAGGACCGGAACGGCTATACCGTGACTGTGCTCTCCACGCTCGCGCGGCTTGGCCTCGATCCATGGAAGGAAACCGCTGAACTGGTCATGCTGGGGCACGATGCCGCGCAGGCACGGTTGGGAACGCTGCTTGCCCGATTTCGGGACGTGCCCACGCTCGCCAGCGATCACGGTAGGATCGCACGAGACCTGAGCCAGCTGCTGCCCGAAGGCCGGGCGTCAGGTAGCTTGAAGCGAGCTGCCTCGACGGTGACCGGCGACCGCCCGGGGACAAGCGGCGCGATCTGGGCGTTGCTCGCGATTGTCTTCCTTCTATTTCAGATGTTCATGGTTGGCGGGTCGGGGTCAGGCGAATGACTCTACCAACCGCGACCGGGAGGAGACCGGCCCATGCGGCACACAAGTCCGGCACGCAATCACCGGGTGAACAGGGCATACTCTGGGACATGGAGGAACACTTCTGGACCAGTGGCGCCGACAACGCGCGGGCGACCACAGCGACCAACTCAGTCATGGTCTTCCCCTATCCGCCCGGCATCCTCCAGGGCGACCAGATCTGGACCCATCTTCGACAGAGAACCGGCTGGCGGTCTGTCTCGATGGCCGAACGGCGCGTCACGCGATGCGGTGACATCGCGATCCTCACATACCGGGTCTCGGCGGAGAAGGTCGACGTGCCGATCTACAAAGCCCTCTGCGCCTCGACCTATCTCGACGACGACGACAAATGGCTGAGGATTTCCCACCAGCAAACTGCGGTGACTTGAAAGCCGACAAGGCAATCGACCTGCTGCAGGCACCGGGACTAACCTACGGCAGTGTGGAAGACCTCTGGCAAAGCTAAGTCAGGCATGTCCGCCGAATATTTGGTGGTAGAGAAGATTTCCGAGTACCTGAGTTGCGCGTCGGCGTGTTGACCCCAAAAGGGCCGGCATGTCGGCACGCTTCTTATTCTCGGAGCTTCCAGGAAAGGACAATTCCAATGACTCCCGAACAAAACAAGACTGCCGAGAAGATGAACTCTGTGAAAGCCGCGTGGGACAAAGCGCCCGCTGGTCCGAAGAAGGATGCAGCGCTGAACCACTACCAGGCAGCCGAGAAGGCGAACACGGCGAAGAACGACACCGAGACCAACAAGGAACTTGATGCGGCGGCCCACGCCCTCGCGTGAACGCCATCGTCTGATGTGATGCCTGGGGTCGCTTGCCGAGTAACGGAGGGCGGCCCTCTCACTTCAGGAGCGGTCCGGTCTGGTCCAGATATGCCGGATCGAACTCGGCAAGGTCCACCAGGCCACCATAGTCGTGAAACGTCACGCGACCGTCCCGAAAGGTCACCAGTCCACTCTCGCGAAGCTGGCGCAGAACGCGGTTCACGTGGATGGCACTCAGTCCCAGCACATCCGCGAGGTGGTACTGAGTCAGCGGGCAGTCGTACCCATCCTTAGTCCCCATGCCCACCAGCGCAAGCCGCGATCCCAACTCCAACAGAAAATGCGCCATGCGAGCGTCCGCATCACGCCGACCGATTCCGACGAGATGTTCCACGACCATCGCTTCGTCCCGTGACGCCGCCCAGAGTATGGCTGTTGCAAGGCGCGGCTTCTGCGCGAATGCATCAAGAAGGTCGCTCTTCAGCACCTCCGCAGCCTCGATGTCGACGATGGGTTCGAAGCTATGGTCCGACGTGCGCAAAAGGACGCTCCGCAGCCCGAGAAAATCCCCCGGCACCTGGAAATCCACGATCTGCCGGGTCCCGTCGGCCTGCAGTTTGTAGGAACAGACCCAACCTGCGGACAGAATATAAGCGGCCTGAGCCGGCTGGCCCTGATGGACCATATCACGCCCTGCAACGAAGGAGCGGCGACGCTGATGCAGTCGTTTAAGCACGGCCAGCTCGACCTCCGACAGGGCGACGAAGGCCGAGAGCTTGCGGGTAAGGGGGCTGTGTTCAACTGATGTCATGGGGCCTCCCGGCTTGTCGTGACCCAAGAGCAGAAATCGGCTCGGACACTGCTCTGGATCAGTCCAGCATAGAGCACTTTCTGCGACAAGTACGCGTGTATTTGAGTCTCACCTTTTCTCAGGCTCACGATGCCAAGGAAGGAAACTCAGATGTCCACCGCAAGCGAACATGCAGGCCAGGCCGCCCTATCGATCTGCGAGGCGCTCCTGCTTGCCATGAACGATCGCGGGTTGCTGCCGGAACACGAGATTGTGGGGGTACTTCGTGACGCTGCGGCGACCCATGTGAACGCCCTTGGCACCGAACTCGAAATGGAAAGGCACCGGGCCGTCGCCGAAATGATCAACGCGATTATCGGCGGCGGGAACTCTGTTCGACGCCCGTGAATCGCTTTGACGACGGTCGCGATCCGTATTCTTGGAGCAGAAACCAAACAGGCCTGCTGGAATGTCCGAAATCGATGCCAAGGGCGACACTATGAAAACCGGCTCAATACTGCGATCCAACGACGCACGACAGAGTTTCTGCAGGCAAGAGACGCCGGCATCCGTCCGACCATTTGAAAGCACAACAAACATGACATTGGAGGAACTCATATGTCCAAAGGCAACAAGAAGCGTGGAAATCGTGAAATGAAGAAACCGAAAAAAGTAAAGGAGCAGGTCCCGGCGACGGCTGATTTTGCCAAGGAAAAGACGCCGCTCAATATCGGGAACAAACGGAAGTAAACGCTGATATTCCGTCGAAATCGCCACCATCCATCACCGGAAAGACGCAAAAACCATCCTCGAATGACCGCTTCGTACCACCTTCAGACTTTGGTACACATTGCAGCATCGGTAAAGTTGGGCTCTCTGCGGACCTCAGATGCGGCGCAGCATCTACCTGTTCTCGGTTCACCTGGGCGTCGAGGACGGCCCATACCGGCCATTGATCACGGTCTGCAGATGCTGCGGTTGCAGCCTGCCTAGCAGACATTGGCTGCGGCTCTGAGGTCACTGGGTTGTCTGATGTCCGCTGTGCGGACAAACCGGACTTGTGCAGCCGCAGCTATCGCTGATGCAGCACGTATTCGCACTTGCAGCAAGCTTTCAACAGCGTTGGAAGCTTGCCAATGTGCGCCCCGGTCAATCTGCCGCTTCAGGCACCGGCACATGTTGCAGCGCCTGATACTGCCGCCAACCGCCCAGATGGGTGATGTCGTCAGCGCCTTGGACACCTGTTGTCTCAACGAGGAAACCATGCGCCTTCGCACCGCTTTCCAGCTCGACTGTGCCGATCGAGAGGGGCGCTGGAATTCCTTCCAGAAATCCACCCACCGCCGTTTTTGGAAGCGCCCATACTTCCAGATCGATATGCGATCCCTTTTCAATTCTTAGCAGTCCTGGCCGCTGCGGTGGGCCGCCAGCAAGTGCGTACAGCCGATAGCGCGGCGCGGTGCGTGTCGCTTTGAGCAACCGGCCGCCGCGCGACGTCAATTCACTGTTCAGTGCCATGCCGGACATATGCGCGCCGCAGACCGCTATGGCGATCTCCTCGTCTGTCGCTTGTGTCGGTGAATCTGCTATGGTTTCCCCGGCAAATTCTGCTGCGACACTGGCGATTTTTGCATCATTCCCACTGGGCGCAAGCAGTGTGACAGAACCTGGACGCCCGTCGCTACGTAGGTCGGACGGGACTGCGATACCGCACATGTCCAGAAGGTTCACAAAGTTCGTATAGGTGCCAAGGTTCGAATTTGGTGTGACGGGGTCCGCGTCGAGATCGGCTGTGGAATAGAAGGTCGGGATGGTGGGGACGCAGAGCATATCAACGCCTGCCATCATATCGCGCGCTGCACGTTCAAGGTCTTTGAGGCGATACATTCCCCGAAAGGCATCGGCTGCGGAAAGCTGTTCGGCAGCGCCAATGATTTTGGCAGTGGTTGGGTGGAGCGCGTCTGGCTGATCGCGCATCAGGTCTGCGACGACTGTATAGCGTTCGGCAACCCAGGCACCTTCGTAAAGCATCTCCGCGACAGCATAAAATGGGCTGAAATCAAGCTCGACAATGCTGGCTCCAAGCGCCGTGAGCTTTGCAAGACTTGCCTCAAAAGAGGCTGCTTGGACATCATCGCCGAAGAAAATGCGTGAAGCCGCGTCTGGGACGCCAATGGTCAGGGATGGGGGACAGGGCTGTACGTGTCCTGCTGCGATGGGCTTTGAATAAGCATCATCTACGTCTTCGGCACAGGCCACCTGAAAGGCCACAAACGCGTCTGTCACATTGGTGGCGAAAATCGAAATCGTATCAAGCGTACGGCAGGCTGGCACCACGCCTGTGGCCGAAAGCGCCCCTAGCGACGGTTTGAGACCGACAATATTGTTCAGCGCCGCCGGCACACGGCCCGATCCTGCCGTGTCTGTTCCCAGTGAGAACGTGACGAGGCCGTGCCCCACCGCCACACCGGAGCCGCTCGATGAACCGCCGGGAACGATTTCTGGGTCAATCGCGTTGCGCGGCACACCGTAAGGTGAGCGCACACCGACAAGGCCAGTTGCGAATTGATCAAGGTTGGTCTTGCCGATCACCAAGGCCCCCGCAGCGCGCAGCTTTGCTACGACAAAAGCGTCTTGCTCCGGTGTGTAGGCGTAGGCGGGGCAAGCTGCCGTCGTCTGGATGCCCGCGACATCGATGTTGTCTTTCGCCACGAATGGCACGCCCCAAAGAGGTTGCTCAGCGGAACGTGCAGGCAAAGCATCGGCCTCCGCGATCACGTCTTCCATGGGGCGCAAGTGGATGAAGATTGCAGGATCGTTCACCGCGTCGATCCGACGATAGACTTCGCGGACAATATCAGATGGCGTGGCACCCCCCGAAAAAGCGTCTTGCAGGGCTGTCAGTGTCAAAGGCATGTCATGGGTCATAGATCTGGGCTTTCGATATTTAGGCGGCAACGGGATTTGGCGGTTGGGGCGCGGCTTCGATCAAGGAACGGGTATATTCGTGACTGGGATTATCCATCACGGCAGCCGTGGGACCGCGATCCACGATTTCGCCGTGCTTCATAACAAGCACTTCATCGCAAAGCAGTCGGACCACATTCAGGTCATGGCTGACAAACAAGTAGGACATTCCCATTTGTGCGCGAAGATCGACAAGCAGATTCAGCACGATCGCCTGAATGGACACATCCAGCGCCGCCGTCGGCTCATCAAGGATGAGGAGTTTTGGCTCCAATGCAATCGCGCGGGCGATGCCGACACGGGCCTTTTGACCACCCGATAGCTGGTGCGGGAAACGGCTGAGAAGCGGCTGTGGCAGGCCAACCAGTTCCGCCAGTTCGGCGACCCGCGCGTTAAGCTTGCTGCCACGCATTCTGGCGATCCGTGCAAGCGGTTCAGCAATGGCCGAGGCTGCTGTCCCGCGTGGGTTCAAACTGTCTGTCGCATCCTGAAACACCATCTGGATCTCGCCGCGCATGGGGTGACGCATAAAACGGGCCGAGGGGGTGGCCGCAATGTCCTGTCCGTCGAACAGGATGTTTCCGGACGTTGGGTCCTGAAGGCGGACGACCATCTCAGAGGTGGTGGATTTGCCGCTACCGCTTTCGCCAACGAGACCGAGGGATTGACCGCTCTTGATTTGGAACGAAATGCTTTTGACAGCCTGCACCGGTCCGGATTTACCGGGGTAGGTCTTCACCAAATCACGCACCTCAAGAAGGGGGCGATCATGGACCTTATGCGCAGGCTCAGCGGTGCGGGTTTCTGGGGGAAGTAAGTTGCGGATGGATGCGCCAACACGCGGCGTCGCGTCTACCAGTTTGCGCGTATAGGCGTGCTGCGGGTCTGTGAAAAGCTTCTGAGGGTCACCTTCCTCAACGATCAGCCCATCTTTCATTACAACAATCCGGTCGCAATATTGCGACGCAAGGCCAAGGTCGTGGGTAATTAGGATCATGCCCATGCCGCGTTCCCGGGCTAGGTCGCCCACAAGGTCCATGACAGCCTTTTGTGTCGTGATGTCGAGGCCTGTGGTGGGCTCATCCGCAATGAGGAGCTGTGGCTTGCAGGCAAGAGCGATGGCGATGACGATCCGCTGGCACATACCGCCCGATAGCTCGAACGGATAAGCATCATAGCGCGCCGCGGCATCGTTGATCTTGACCGCTTCCAGCGCTGCGATGGCCTTGGCCTTGGCGTCTTGCCGTGTGGCCTGCGCATGACGGATGAGGACGTCCTCGACCTGATGCCCGACGCGCCGGATAGGGTTCAAAGCTGCGCGCGGGTTTTGGAAGATCATCGAGATTTCACGTCCGCGTATGTCGCGCATGTCCTTCTCAGACGCCGCACGCAGGTCGATCCCGCCATAAACGACTTCGCCTGTGCGGATTTCACCGCCCGCATCCAAGATGCGCATCAGCGCGTAGGATGTTACAGATTTGCCCGACCCGCTTTCGCCGACGATGCCAAGTGTCTTACCCTTTGCAACATCAAGGGAAATGCCGCGCACGGCGTTGACTTCGCCTTTGCGGGTCTTGAACGCGACAGAGAGATCTTTGATCGACAGCATAGGTCTCAGGTCCTTTTGCGTGGATCAACGATGTCACGCAGACCGTCGCCAAGCAGGTTGAATGTGAATACGGCCAGCATCAGCCAAAGACCGGGGAAGACAGCGAGCCACCATTCACCCGAAACGATGAAGTTTGCCCCTTCGGCGACCATGATCCCCCATTCCGGTGTTGGCGGTGCCACGCCAAGTCCAATAAAGCTAAGGCCCGCTGCATTTAGGATAGCCCAACCGAGGTTCAGCGAGACCTGCACCATCATCGGTGGCAACGAATTTGGGAAAATATGAACCGCAAGCACACGCAGATCACTGTTCCCGGCTAGCTTTGCCGCCTGTGCAAATCCAGAATGGCGACGAATGTTGACTTCGGCCCGCACAAGGCGTGCATAGAACGGGATATTGATGATCGCCGTGGCGTAGATGATGTTCTCGACGGTGTTACCAAGTGCCGCAACAACGCCCATCGCCAGCACAAACAGCGGGAAGGCCATAATCGTATCAAGGCATCGGTTCAGAACTGCATCCAGCCAACCGCCCCAATACCCCGCGATGGATCCGAGGATTGAGCCGATCACAAAGCTGAGTGCAACTGCGGCAACCGAAATAGTGAGGTCCAGTCGCGTGGCGACGATGACCCGGCTGAATACGTCGCGCCCAAGGTTGTCCGTTCCAAACCAGTGATCCCAGCTTGGTGCTTCCAACGCGCGTGCTGCATTCGTGGCCAAGGGATCGTAAGGAACAAGCGCCGGACCAAAAAATGCGCATCCCAAGAAGAATGCGAGCATCGCAAAGGCAAGCATCGTGACCGGGTTGTCGCGCAGCACATAGACGATATGTCCAAGCGTCGTGTCGCCCTTGCGGCGCGTCGTGTCAGGAGTTGATGCAGTCATATCAGCCATCAGTTCAGCCCGATACGCGGATCAATCAGCGCATAAGCGATGTCGATCACAAGGTTCAGGGCAACAAAAAGGAGTGCCATCGCAAGGACGAAGCCTTGCACGGCGGCATAGTCCGAAACCACCAAGGCTTCGACCGCGTAGGAACCGATGCCGGGCCAGGCGAAGACCTTTTCGACCAGAACGTTTGCTCCTAGCGTAAAGGAAAAGACCATCCCGAGCGTTGTGACGACGGGCAGCAGCGCGTTTCGGAACGCATAGCCAAACAGCACTTTGCGGTCGCTGAGCCCAGCCGCGCGGGCGGTACGGATAAAGTCCGAGGACAGTGCCGACAGCATCGCGGCACGGGTCATGCGTGCGATGGGTGCCAGTGTGAACAGCGCCAGAGTCGTCGCAGGCAGGATAAGCTGCTTCAGCGCACCCAGCCAGGTTTCCCAGTCGCCCGCGAGCGCAGCGTCGATCAGGTAGAAACCCGTCACATGCGGTGGCGACAGATAGATAAAGTCGAGCCGCCCAAGGGGTGAAGGTGCAAGGCCCGCAAGATAGTAGAAGATGTAAATCAGCAAGATGCCGGTGAAGAACGTCGGCATTGAAACCCCCGCCGTCACAAGGACACGGCAAAGGTGATCGACCCAAGTGCCCGGCCGAGTTGCTGCAAGAACGCCAAGCGGGATCGCAATGGCGCATGAGAGCAGAAGTGCCACCAGCGTCAACTCCAGCGAAGCGGGCAGACGCGCGCCCAAATCTGTAAGGACAGCCTGTCCGGTTGTCAGCGACGTTCCCAATTCCCCACGGATCAGATCGCCAACATAGTAAAAGAACTGCTGAAAGAGCGGTTTATCGAGACCGAGGGTCTCGCGGATTTCTGCGATGGATGCCTCATCGGCGGCAGGACCGGCAAAATAGGCGGCCGGATCACCGGGTAGGGCGCGCGTGAGCAGGAATGAAATCACGACAACGCCCATCACCACTGGGATTGCCTGGGCCACACGGCCCAGGATCATTTTGCTGCGTGTGGCCATCAGCTTGTGGCCGTGGTCAGTGGACGCACGTCAAGCTGACGGTGGAACCAGAACTCATACCCTGCCGCATCGTTCATTGCGACGTTCAAGGCCGGCTGCCAAAGCGGAATACGCGGCAGGTCCTCAAACGCAATTTCAAACATCCGCTTGATGTTCGGCGCATAGGCCGGATCATCCATGGGGATGTGCAGCGTGCTGTCGACCAACGTCTCGATTTCTTCGTTGAGATAGTTGGATGAGTTGAACAGGTGACCGTTCTTATACGCCCAGAAGAAGTAGTAATCAGGGGTGTTCAGCCAGCCACCGAAGTTCTCAAGATGCAAAGGCAGGCGCTTTTCGACCAGCGCCGCAGTGCGCCAATTCGCTCCTGGGATTTTCTCGATCTGGGTGTTGATCCCGATCGCCCCAAACGCCTCTTGCAACAAAAGCGCTGTCGGTTCCATCCAGTCTGCCAGACCAAGGCTGATTGAAAGCGGCACTTCAAAACCAGACGCGAAACCGGACGCAGCCATGTGTTCCTTGGCCTTGGCCAAATCAGTCATGTAGGGCGACTTGCGTGGCCATGCCGTATCGGTGATCTCAGCCTCACCTCCCCACATGGGCGCACCCCGGCCATAGGCTGCGGTTTGGAAGATGGCTTCATAAGGAATGGCATAGGCCAGTGCCTTGCGCACATTCGCGTCCTGGAAGGGCTCGAAATTGAAGTTCGGGCAAAGGCAGTGGATGCAGTTCTCGATCGGTGTGGAATAGACATCCACACCGTCCATTGCATCAAGCTCGGCGGCATCCTTGTTGGGAATGTTGAACGACATCTGCACATCGCCCCGTTCAATCAAAGCACGGCGGGTTGCCGGGCTTGGCACCTCGCGCACGATCACACGCTCAAAGCTGGGTAGCGGTCCACCGACCCAAGCATCATTGCGTTCATAAACAAGCTGTTGACCTTGATCCCAACGCGCGACCTTGAAGGCACCAGAGCCTGCAGGCGTCATATGTAGATATTCCATTGCCCAAGGATCGTCATCGGTCGCATTGGCCATTGCGACTTCGGAGTTAATGATGAACGGCACAGGCACTGCAAGGTCAGGCAGCGTCAGTTTGGAAGGTCTGTCCAGCGTTATGACAAAGGTTTCCTCATCCGCAGCCGCGAACTGATCCGGACGCTCCAGCCCGCCCGCCTTCATCTGCACTGTTGGGAAGCCCCCTGCGGAGACTGCGCGGTCGAAAGACCACTTCACGTCCGTCGCCGTGACCTTGCGCCCATCCCAGAACGTCGCGTCCGACTTGATCTTGAAGGTCATTGTGAGGCCATCATCCGAGATGGTCCAACTTTCGGCCAGCTCAGGCACAATCGTGTCGTAGTCGTAAGACAGCCCACCACCGGGCGCATCTTTCGTTCCAAAGCTGACAAGCCGGTCATAGCAATTCACGGCCACCTGATAGGAGGCGCGATTGGTGCCGGTGCGGTGCAGGTCGAGACTGTTAATCGTTTGCCCTGAAACGATAACGATGGTGCCGCCAGTCTGCGCGTGAGCGGGCATTGCCTTGAGAAACGGCAACATTGCCGCACCCATCGTAGTGCCGGTCAATTTGAGAAAATTTCTGCGTGAGGTGTCCGTCATGGCAAGTCCTTTGCGAGCAACAAGAAGATTGGTTTTTGTTTGACACTGGCCTGTGCTGCACACAAATGCTAAAACAGAAGCAGAGTGCTGCAAAAAATGCATCGCTTTGATGTCACTCCTGCCGGGACACGTATCATGCGCCATTTGCTCATCTACGACATGATCGAGGCAGTGCATCGCTCTGGCTCCATTCGGAAAGCCGCAGAGGATACCAACATTACCGCCTCAGCGCTCAACCGACGCATACAGGCGTTTGAAGAAGAGTTTGGTTCAGAAATTTTCGAGCGCCTTCCGAGAGGGATGAGGCTCAATCCTGCGGGGGAGCTGCTACTTCACCATATCCGCCTTCAAAGGCAGGATTTGATACGTGTCCATAGTCAAGTGGCGGACCTGTCAGGCGTGCGGCGCGGGCACGTCAAGATCGCCTGCTCCCAAGCGCTCTTACCGTACTTTCTGCCGCGCGAAATTTCAAAGTATCGCGCCGAGTTTCCCGATGTCACATTCAGCGTGAACGTCCGTGACCGTATTCAGGCAGAGCAGGATCTGGTGACCTTCGAAAGCGATCTGGCACTGGTGTTCGAACCAGCGCATATGGTCAACTTTGAAGTGCTGCACGCCGTCCATCAGCCGGTTATGGCCGTGATGTCGGCCGCGCATCCATTGGCTGATCGCAAGAGCCTGCGGCTGCGGGAATGCCTAGAATACGATCTCGTTTTGCCTGCCCGGCAATTTGGCGTGCGCGTTCTTCTTGATCAGGCCGCAGCGCGACTTGGTGGAAAGCTCGAACCTGCGCTTGAAACCGATAGTTTCGACATGGTGCGCCATTTTGCAGCCTACGGTTACGGGATCGGGTTTCAGATCCCCGTTGGCTTGAACGCTCTTGCCCGACCGGACATGTCTTTCGTTCCAATCGCCGCGCGAGACGTTGCGGGAGGAGAACTCTACCTCGGACATCTCAAAGGACGCACCCTGCCAGTCGCCGCCCTTAAGTTCGCAAATCAGGTCATGACGGCACTATCGCGGGCACAAACGTGATGTCAGGTTCGGCCTGTTCTCCGACAGAGTCATTCTCATTGCAACTGCGGCAAGTCCTTTGCTGCGTGCGCGTGCAGCATGATATTACAATGACCGAGTTGGGCTCAAAGCTGACGCTCGTTCAATTTAGCTGAAGGCCTGTTTTGCGGGACAAAGCTGCCGCGTGCCAAGCGACAGACAATGGCCGCTTCTAATATTTTGGCATTGTCACTAGCATTGTACGCCAAGCGCCGGAGCTGCTAGCGAGCAGAGTGTCAAAGACACCTACCTTAATGTCTCTTGAGGCATTTTTTGGTGCGCATTCGGCAATCCAATGGGCAGAATTTTTGCCTATAGGTCGATCCGTGCTAGTGAAGAGAAACTCTACTTTTTGGGTCTAATAATGGCACTTGAAATCATCGGGGCTAGTTTCGGTCGCACGGGCACAGAGTCAATGAAGCGCGCATTGGAATTATTGGGCGTTGGGCCATGCTACCACATGTATGAAGTGCTGGCAGAAAAACGTCGCTTCACGCATTGGCTGTCAGTCTTGAAAGAAGGTGCAGAACCAAACTGGGACGAAACATTTGCGGGCTTTCGAGCCACAGTTGATTGGCCAGCAGCATGTTATTGGAGGGAATTGTCTGAATTTTATCCCCAAGCAAAGATATTGTTGCCGGTGCGCAGTTCAGAAAGCTGGTACGCCAGTATGGAAAAAACTATCCTGACCTATATGCGGGACCCGGACGCTCATCCGGACATGGCGCAAGCCCTTCGATACAAAGCTTTTGGTGGCGAAGTTGATAACAAAGCCCACGTCATTAGTGTCTACGAACGCAATATCTCTGAAGTGCAATCAGCTTTCAGCGCCGAACGATTGCTGACTTACGAGCTTGGATCAGGATGGTTGCCTTTGTGCAATTTTCTCGACGTGCCGGAACCTGACCTTCCTTATCCAAGTGGTAATACGACGCGTGAATTCCATCATCGAGGGCAAGAATTGGACGACAAGCGCAACGCACCGGACTACTAAAATCCAAATAGTCGTGACCTGTACATCTTCCGGCTTCGAAATCGATTTGGTTAATTTTTATTGGACGTTCGCCCTTGGCATAGCCAAATTCCATGCCACTATGCGACCTTGGGAGAATTCGATTGAGATATCTGGACCGCCCGTGAAACCAAAGGACGCAAAACGCGACCAATTGGACATTGCCAATTGTCACTATGACATCACAAAAAAGATGTTGATTGGGCACGACGGCGTGGTCATCAATTTGCGCAATCAATCACAAAAAGTTCTTAATGTCCTTGCCCTCCAGCCCAATGTTATCGTGGGCAAGGATGAGATCATCGCTGAGGTTTGGGCACAAACTTTCGTCTCGGACGACAATTTGACCCAATGCATCAAGGACATTCGTCGCGCTATCAGCGACGACAACCGCGAAGTCATTAAAACAATTGTTGGGAGAGGCTACATGCTTGTAGCCGACGTCAATAACGCGGCGATACCCGCCTCGGTTCCCATCATTTACGTCGATGCGATCCGAGTACGCGTGCAAAACCCTACTGTGCTCGAATTGGCTGATGAAATAACGGAACGCATCCTCACCGCGCTTTCAAGCCGCCGCGGCATGAAAGTTACCACTGATCCGTCTGATGTGACAGAGGCCGACTACCTAATCACAGGCAACGCGCGGCTGTCCGGCAATCGGCTGAGTGTTTTCATGTCGCTGACCGATCAAGGGGGTGATGGAAAATTCTTCACGGAACGGTTCGAATCTAAGTTTAGTGACATCTCGGAGTTCGCCTCGGTTGTGGCTCAAAAGGTCACAAATGTACTACGTGTCTCAGGCATAGCTCAATTTGGGAAAAGATTTTTGCACATTCCCGACGCCGACCTCAATGCTCAACAGTTGCTGGCCAAGGCAGCCTACCACTACGGAAAGATAACGCCCGAAGCAACATTGTTTGCCCGTGAAACTCTGCAGGCGCTTGTGGATCGCACGCCGGATGATCCGATGGCGTTGGCTATGCTTGCGGCCACGGCGGTCCATATGTGCCCACATGTGCCACATTGCTTTGACGAAGCTGAAGCAGACAGAGCCCTTAGTTTAGCAGAGCGCGCCATCTACCTCGCCCCGGATGTGGACTATGTTTTTCGGACCCGAGGGAACTTAAAATTCTGGCTTAACCGGGATCTTGGCGGTGCGATTGAAGATTGCCAGCGGGCAATTGAGATCACGCCCTTCTTCCAGCTGGCTCATCTTACCTTGGCCGAAGCCGAATTGTTTTCGGGGAGTCCCATTGCCGCCCGGCAGCGCATACAGACCATGCTCACAGTCGAGCCATATCTGCCGCAATACCCGTTCTTTCTGAGTCTGATTTCCCTGTCATATGTCCTTGAAGAGCGCTGGCAGGAAGGTCAAGATTTTGCCCTCGAGGCCTTCGGACGCGCGCCATGGCAAAGTTGGAACCGATTGGTGCTGCTTACAGCCGCGGGTGGGGAAGGTTATCGGCACGAGGATACACTGGTGAATGCGGCAAGAAAAATCGATCTGCCATTGGATCATTTCACCACTCTACCCATCCAGCACAACGAGAGTCTGCGGCTGCTACAAACGCGGCTTGAAACTGCACTGTCACGTTATTCCGAATAGGAAAATGCTGTCCGACCCGTCCAACTTGCCAGTTATCGAGCGGGCAAATTTCAGATAGTTTTCAGATCGATTTCCAGACGTAGGGCCATGCCGGTCTGCAACCTGTCTACGACGACAACATCGTCAAAACTTGTTGGAAACCGAAAGGACATAGACATGAAAATGATAAAACTCACGGGCCTAGGTGCAATCGCTATGATGAGCATGATGGGAAATCCGGTGTTGGCCGATACAGACGCGGCACTGACGCGTTATTGGGACATCACAAACAAGAACATGCCGCCTGCACTGAATACTGATGCGCTCTCTGACCTATACGCCCAAGACGGTGTCATGCTGCACCCCTTTGCCGAGTTCCCGGATGGCCCGCTTGTGGGGAGAGAGGCAATTGTTGGATTTCTATCTGGTATGGACCAGAAGTTTGCCGAATGGACCCACGTGGAAGAGCGGCGATTCATCGACGGTGACACAGCCACCTGGCAAGGCGTCGGTCGCGGCATTTCTAAAGCATCGGGTGAGCGAGTTGAAATACCGATGGTCTTTATTTTGACTTTTGACGACGACGGACGCGTCCTAGAAGACCATGTCCTATTTCGCTTGGAGTCACTTCAGGAACAGCTTCGCTGACAAAGTCGGAAGCGCGCTTCATGCGCGCTTCCGAAAGTTCCTCAAGTTCGGGAGCTCGACCGAACCACTTTTGCGAAGAAATTGCTCGAACTTGGTCGGGCTCCCAGATCTGCATTTTCCATGGATTTGACCAGAACTCTGTCGAGCGCGCATATCGGTTTAATCCAAGGGAACACTGCCTAGACAATATTTGCGAAGGGCTTGAAGCACTCAAGGTAGAACCCACAAAAGCGGACACGCACGCAAAGCGCGGCAAATGGTAGTTCGGGCTCGATTCTGTCATTCGCCGCGCTTTGAGTAATCTGGTGCTCCGCGGGAAAAAGCAGAATTACGTCTTACCTATTTCAAAGTCAGGTCCTAGTCAGGATCGCAAAAGGGCCCCGCCGCTATGTGCGAGGCCCATTCATGTGTTGTACCCAAGTGCGTCAGGTTTTACGGCAACGGCGTGCAGCCGCTAAACCGCCGACACCGGCCAGAAGCAACGGCCCGGACTCGGGAAGCGGTACCGGAGCCACTTCTCTTATTTCGATAGTCAGAATGTTGAAGTCTGACGCTGTGAAGTCAATGAAGCCGCTCAGCGTCGCCAAGGGGTCCAGAAGAGGATCAGAGCCTGGCGGGGCTAAGTCTACCCCAGCACCAAAATCAAGACCCAAGCTTCCTAAAACTGCAAACAATCAAAACGATTTGCCCAAAGGCAAACTATGCACTGTTTTGCAATAATTCACTGATGAGGTGCCCAACCAGCTTCATGCATGGCGCTGATTACATCTTCCGCATATCGGGGGTCTCTAAACAACTTTCGCAAAACCAGATCAATTCGCGCTCTTGGCCAAGACTCTGCATATTGTTCTGCGAGTTTTTCAGCGGGCGAGTGTCGCCCCAGCCTTTGATTTGCTGCTATCAGATACGCGACGGTTGGTGGACCAATGGGCGCACCCGCCCCAATCGCCTTTTCAAAAGCTTCAATTGTACCGACGTAATTACCTAGGTGATATTGTGCCGAGCCCGTTGCATTTCGAAAAACATACCCCGGCTCTCCGTTCAACAAGGTTTCGATCCGCTTACTCTCTGCAACAACGCGATCAAAATTGCCCGAGTAGAGTGAAATCAGTGCATCAAATTCCATTATGTGCGGATCATTCGGCTTTAACCCTACCGCACGCTCTGACTGGCGCGCTGCTTGTTCAAAGTCACCATTTGCGAAGTTGACCCAAGCCATTGCTGATTGGCTCCAAGCCTCTTTTGGGGCCAGCTGTAACGCCGTAGTAGCGCTTGCGTTTGCGCGCTCCAGCGCCTGAGATGAAAGCTCCGCTGTTGGAGAAAGCAGCGCCGCAGTGGCTTGCACTTGGGCTATCCCCGCATAGCCACCAAAGTAGGTGCTATCAACCTTGGTCGCTTCTTCAAATGTTACGCCTGCAGCTTCAAGCTGCCCGGGTCCCAAAGCGGGAAAAATAAGGTCGCGCCCAACGCCCGCAAGATTGATTGCACGCAACCGGTTTGGAGATGCCTCAAATATTGCAGCACGTTCTAGGGTGCTTTGTGCTGTACTCGAACCGCTGTCCCCGTCGATGCTTCGCGTCTGAAGGACACTGAACCCGGTGATCAGGAAGAAGGCAAGTATTGAGCCGGCAATCCATCGGCTGACATTGCGTGGTCTTGGCTTCCCGACATCTAGATTTGTGCCGCTGGCTGCCGGCTTCCTTTTCTCAAAAACTGGGGCATAATTACCTTTGGGAAGCGAAATGCGCACCGTGTCTTCTTTGCCTGTGTCGCCATAGTACTCTTCAAGTTTGCGACGCAGGCGACCGACATCAACGCGAACCACACTTTCACGCTCCATCAGCTCATCGACAGTGTAGCCGTAAACATCCATGCCAATTGTCTTGGCTTTGATTGTCGCGCCTCTTCCAGCCAACGTCTCTGCAATCAGGTACTCCAGCAAACCACCGAGCCGCACCGAACGAGCGAGCCCATCCCATGCCCCCAACCGGGCCAGAGCGGCACTTATTTCATCGTTGGACACTTCGTGGTTTTCAAGATCAGAGATCAATTCGAGTTTCGCCAAGTAATTGATTTTGTTTCTTTTATTTTCATATGCTACCGTAGCATGCGTCATGAAGCGATGCAATTGCACGTAAAACGGGTCAATTGGCAAGTGAATACGCGACAGAAAGCCGCCAAACTTGGACCACCTCAGCGAACAAACGATTATCACAGCAGCATTCCCCGATGCGCGGACTGCGATAGCTTCGCTCCGCCGCATCGACGGAGAGTTTGACGAGATCTGTTCAGATTTTGTGGTGCTGGCGCGCATTGCCGCAACGGAGAATTCAAAAAGAACGGACGACATACTCGAAAGCCTCACGGACCTTAAGCACGAAATCGAAACCGCGCTGGAGGCCCGCAAAAATAAAAATATGACCAAGAAGGACGCTACGAATGAAATCAATTAAATTTGCGCTGCCTGCTCTTTTGTTGAGCATGGGGTCGGCGTTTGCCCAAGACGGATCCATCATACACGACGGAGAGTTTGACTTTTTGCGCGCTCAATACGGCGAACAATGGGACGCCCAGGACGTTGAAATCGACGCGCGCCTTGCTGAAATTCGGGAAGAAAAAGGGGGCGCCCCAAACATCCTCTATGTCCTGATTGATGATGTGAGTTTTGGCATGCTGGGTAACCGGTCGATGAACTACGTCACCGGGATCGATACCCCCAACATCAACGAATTGGCGTCCGAGGGTATGTCGCTGATGCGGATGTACACAGAACCATCGTGCACGCCGACCCGGACCGCAATGTTGACAGGCCGCCATCCGGTGCGCGCCGGTGTCGAAGAAGTAAAGGTTGCTTTGGTTGGCGAGGGTCTCGCTGCCGAAGAGGTCACCATTGCAGAAGTGCTCAAGCAAGCCGGATACAACACCGCGCATGTGGGAAAGTGGCATCAGGGCGACATCGAACAATCCTACCCCCACAACCAGGGCTTTGACTGGGCGGCTTTTCCAACGCATCAGCAAGTGCAACTGTCTCTGATGACGCGTGAGGCCATGGAAGCCAATAACATGGTTGGCCTTGACCCCTCTGGGCAAACCAACCCGTTCGCAATCGATCAGCGTTTCAAACCTTACGGTCTTGTCACCGGTCTTGAGGCTGAGGCAGGTGGATTGGCCCGCGAAGTTGATATGGCGCCCGGTGAAGTCTGGACCCAGGCCAAATACCGCGAAATGAACGATAGGTACCAGCGGCAGGCGATTGAACAATTGAATAGTCTGGCCGCCAAAGACGCGCCTTTTTTCTTGCAGTACTGGCCGCTCTACCCGCTCAATTTCGTCTATGATCAAGAGCAGCAAACGTCACGCAACGGCGGCTATATGGCGGAGAAACTTGAGTTCCTTGACGGTTGGCTTGGCGATTTGTTTGACGAAGTCGAAAGGCTTGGGATTGAGGACAACACGATTGTCATGCTGATGGCTGACAACGGAATCTTCAACTACTACTCGCCTGCGCAATCAGGGTTCATGGAGTTAATTTATCGTGGGGGTAAAACCCAACACCTCGAAGGCGGCATCCGGACAGACGCGTTCATTCGCTGGCCCGGCGTCATCGAAGCAGGCAGTGCAGCGGGTGACATCGTCCACGTGTCCGACCTGTTTACGACGTTCGCCCGTTTGGGCGAGGCGACCGACTTCATCCCGCGTGATCGTGTTATCGACGGTGTAGATCAAACTGCGCTCTTGCTGGAAGGCGAAAGCAATGGCCGTCGGGATTATGTGTATGTATACGAAGGGCCGGTGCTGCGTTCCGTTGTGAAACAGGAATTCAAGATGCACCTGCCCCCACCCGGACTGCCGGGTGCCGCGGCCAAGACCTTTAACGTCCTGCGCGATCCACGCGAGGAGAGTTCGCAGATTGGGATCGCTTTGTGGGCCGGGGCTGCATTCCAGGACATGGTTAAACGCCACGCGATAACAATTGCCAAGCATCCGCACCTGCCGCTGGGCAAGGGCGTGCCTTACGAAGGTATCGAAAACCTTCGGCCAGAAAGTGAACTGGCCCGCGAAGTCTTCGCTAGCTGGCAATAAACCTACCCCTACCCGCCCCGACTGTTCGGGGCGGGCATGAGGACTCGGAAAATCGACCTTGTGCGGCGCGCTAACGGTCAGGCTTCACCACTTGAAAATCAGAGCCATCCAGCAATGAACAAGACGACGGCATTTCTCGGCGCAACTGCACCTCAAAAAGGAACTACGGCAATGCGATCACTCCTAATCGGCTATGCCCTTACCGCAGTATCAGTGACGTCTGCCCTTGCAGAAGAGAATGCCTCCAACCCGCTGGCTGCGGTAAATAGCGTCGACTTGAGATATCAGTACTTCGATCTTGGTGGGGACGCAGACAGACAGGATGCCTTCATTGATGGCTCCTACATGATACGGCCCGATCTGAAATTGAAATACGAGCTTCACTATAACTCGACCGATGCAACGGGCGACCGCGAGAACGGGTTGGAGAAGGCCAATGCCAAGCTGATCTATTTTCCATCCGCGCGCCCATTGAACGAAACGTGGTCGATGAAAACGGCAGTTGGCTTGGAGTGGATTGTCGATTTTGGCGACGTCACCAAGGGAATTGGCACCGAGTCAGACCAACTTGCGCCTCTGGTCGGTGCCGCGTTTTCAAATAAGAATACCGGCCTTACCTTGTTGCCCCTGATCCAGCATTTCGAGAGCTACAATGGCCCCACTGAAGTCAGCCAGACCGCGCTGAGGTTGATCGCCATTCAACCCTTCGCCCAGAACTGGTGGGTCAAAGGTGACTTGAAAGTGCCTTACGACTGGGAAGGCGCGGCCTGGCCCGCCTCGGCGGAGGTGCAGGTTGGCTACAATGTGAACAATGGTGTCGCGGTCTACACAGACCTCCTGCTCGGAATTGGCAGCGACCGAACCTATCACCAAGGGTTCGGCTTTGGTCTCCGATTTAACTACTAACGCAATGAAATAAGACAGTTACGCCATGCGTTTGGCTTGCGACTGTCACCCACAACGAAAGGAAGTCCCTTGATACGGCATCTCACCACCACAGCATTTGTTACGCTTGGCTTCGCAGCAGCAGCGACAGCGGAGCCTGCAGCGTTGGAGTCCAGCGCTGACTGGAACCACGAGCTAACCGCCTATGCTTTCTTGCCAACCTCGTCAGAAGGGACATCAGTTGTGGCCGGGCAATCGGTCCCCATTGACCTTGATCTTGGCGATGCTCTTGATCTGTTGGATTTTGCGGTGTCGGGTCGGTACGAGGGCTGGAAAGGTGATTTCGGTCTCGTAGTAGATTTGAACTACCTTTCTCTCAGCGCGGACAGCACGTTGCCGGGTCCTGCGGGGGGCAGTGCAAGCGTCGATATTGAGCAGTATTGGGTAGGGTTTTTGGGAGCCTATCGCGTTGCATCCGGCACAATAGAGGGGTCTAGCAGACGCTACTCCATCGATGTGCAAGGTGGCGCCCGGTACAATCACCTCAAACAGGAAGCAGATATCTCTGGGCCTGGACCAGGTATGAGACTTGGCGGGACAGCCACCTGGTGGGAACCTGTCATCGGAGCGCGTGCGATTTGGGAAATCAATGAACGCTGGACTGGTGCCGTTTTGGCCGATGCGGGAGGGTTCGGCGTCAATGACAGCGAGCTGCAATGGAGCGCCACGCTGGGCTTCGACTATAAGATCAGTGAGTCCAGTTCGCTCAAACTTGGTATTCGCTATTACAGCATCGACTACGATGGCAGCTTGTCAGACGGTGATTTCGGGTATGACGTGACGCAGGTGGGGCCATTCATAGGGTACTCGTATTCATTTTGAACGTCTTGACCGCCTGCACTCGCTAAATCAAAGCTGAAAACAGTCGTTCAAACAAACTCGGTTAAGGTCCGTTTACTATACAGAGACGGCTAACGGCGATTGATGTTGCATCTGCAGTTCTGGGCTCTGAGCGGAAGATGAACGGGAGATTTCGAATGTCCGTTTGGTAGCGGCGAGCGGACGATCCCGCCCGCCCAAATTGTTAAAGATAGATACGTTCGGAAATACTAAGGGCGTCTTCCAACTCGACGCCAAGGTAACGGACTGTACTATCCACCTTGCTGTGACCGAGAAGAAGTTGAACGGCACGCTGGTTTCCGGTCTTTCTGTATATCATAGCCGCTTTGGTGCGCCTAAGCGAATGCGTGCCATAGCTGGACGGATCGAGACCAATGGCTGACACCCATTCCCAGACAAGCCT
>CANKZM010000016.1 GCA_947488305.1 uncultured Roseobacter sp. | reverse complement strand
CCGAGCTTGCCGGTCCGAATTTGACCTGTGTTGGATGCGACAATAACTGCTACAGGCAAAAGGTCGGTTTGTCCGCATCGACGTCATCTGACGCGTCTAGCGCCCCCGATCCCAGCCACTGCGGTTGGCAAAGAGCGGCGTGCGTACGGTGAGGGCGACGCTGGCGTAGATCACGAAGCCCAGAGGATCGCGCAGGAAGAGGGAGAGTTTCTCTGCCTTACCCGGGGCGGTTTCTTCCATCTGCGCGGCCAAATCGGGAAAGCGGGTACGGATTTCCTCCAGCCCCTCGTCCTGCCGGCGGCGCACGCGCACGAGGCTCGCGAACCCTTCGGTGATGGGCCAGGAGTAGGTGGCAGGCACCCCGTGCATCTCATGGGGCGCGAAGTTGTAGCGCACGAAAGTATCATCGGCGATCACCTGCGGGAAATCCCCCCAGCGCGCGCGGCCTGCGGGATTGACCCCAAAGACCCCGCAGCCCGGCACGCCCGTGGCCATGAAGGGCAGTTTCTCCCAGAACCGCGCATAGCGTTCCGAGACAAAGGACTGGGCCCGCCGGATGCCGGGCCGCCCACCTGCATAGGCAGGTTCGGGGCGGTCCAGCGCTTCGGCCAGCTGCGCCATCAGCGGGGGCGTTACATGGATATCGGCGTCGATATAGACCCTAATTGGGTGAAGGATGGCCTCTTCGCTGGCGTTGAGCGCTCCCACCTTGCCGCCCTCTTTCAGATCCAGCACATCGAGCTGCCAGCTTTTCGCGGCAAACGCCGGGATCCGTGCGCTGGCCTCGCCCACCGTGTCGTCAGAGCAGCCATTGGCCACCACAATCGCCTGCATCGGCCCTTTGGCGGGCGGGTCAGAGGCCAGCAGCAGATCGAGACATTCCCCGATATAGCCTTCCTCGTTATTGGCGGGGATGATGACGGAGATCACGGGCGCAGCCTCAGCGGCAACAGGCGCTTGCGCGCCACCCCAAACCCCCGACGCAGCGCGCGCAAGGGGCGCACATGACCGCGCAGCATGTCCTGCAAGGCTAGATCGCTCATCTCGCCTTCCAGACAGTTACGCGGCCGGATGAAATCAGCCTGCCGCATCTGGCCCCGGTCGCTGGTATAGAGCGTGGCAAACCCCAGTTTGCGCAGATCATGGGCGACCTGACGATCATAGAGACCAAAGGGGGCTGCGGCCTCATCGACGGGCTGTCCGCTGAGCGCGGCCAGCTTTTCGCGTGACGCGACCCATTCGCGGGCCCGCGCGTCCGGATCCAGATGCCGCCAGTCCACATGATCGGCGCCGTGCAACCCGATGCGGTGGCCCGCCTGCGCCAGCGTGGTGACATCCGCCTCTGTCAGGCTGCCGGGCTGGCCGAGACGGCCCGCGAGCAGGAAAAACGTGGCCGTAAGACCGCGCGCCTGCAGTTCGGGCAGGGCGATTTCAATGTCCGAGGCATTGCCGTCGTCAAAGGTGATCAGCGGCGCGGCCGCCCCCATCTCCACGATCAGGTCGAGCGTCTCGCAAAACCGCGTCTGCGTCAGCCAGAAGACGTCCTCGCCAGGCTCCAATGTCCGGCCCGGCGCACCGATGCCATGCAGAATGATGGCCGATCCTGGGCCGTTCGAGCGCATATCAGAGCCTGTTACGGGCATTTTTGCTCTTATCCCCTATCGGTATGCCCCTCAGGGTCGCGTGGCGTAAATCATGTCCCGGACATAGGGGCGCGGATCATCAGGTCTCAGGCTGAGGGTAAAGCCCGCCGCCTGCAACATCTCCGTCACATCGTCACGGGTGCGGAAATATTCGGATTCGCCGGCATCTGCCCGAAAATCATGACAGGCGATCACAGCCGAGCGGGTTTTCCCGAGATACTCGGGCATGCCTTTCAGGGCTGCGGTTTCCGCGCCTTCGATGTTCATCTTCAGAACCGAGACTTCCGTGACCCCTTCGGTCTTCAACACATCGTCGAGCCGGCGCAGCGGCACGTCAAAGCCGCCTGGGCCTTCCGCGACCGTCTCAAGGATCGAGTTTGCCACATCGTCATAATCGCCGGTGATATGTACGGTGCCGGTCTCGTCCCCCACGGCGATGGCCAGAGGGGTGACATTGGACAGCTTGCTCCACTGGACGGTCTTTTCGAGCTTCCGGGCGGCATCCGGGTGTGCCTCGATGGCCAGCACGCGCCCTGTCTCCCCGACCGCGCGGGCAAAGGCGACGGCGTCATTGCCAAACCCTGCCCCCACATCGACCACCGTATCCCCGGGCTGCGGGCGGTAGGCGTGAAACCAGAAATCAGGCGGGTCGTTCAGCCAGATGTCATGCTGTGCATTCCAGCTCCGGAACTCATCTGCATAGTAATCGAAGGTCTGTTTGTCCCCGAAACAGATGTCGCCGATCCGCCGGACCCAGATATCGTCGAAGAACAGTGCCACATCCGCCCCGGTTGTCTTGCGGGCCGCGGTGGTGCCGGCGCGCGCCAGCAGGCCGCGCCCGCCAAAGCGTTCCAAAGCCTTGATAACGCGGCGCTTGGCGCTCAGATCAGAAGCCAATTTTTTGCAGCCTGTGGATCACGCGGCGGAAGAGGAAGGGCGGCAGGGTCTCCTGCAGGAATGCATGCCGCTTGGCGCGGGCTTCGGATTGGTCACCGCTGCCGGGGCGCGGCTTGAAGAGTGTCGAATGCTCTTTGCGCGAAGAATCCCAGGTGGCGGTGTAGTAATAGAGCGCGATGGACTGGCGCGGATGTCCGTCGGGATGGTTCACCGGTTCGGGGTTGCCGTGGAAGGTGTCGGAACCGGTGGAGAAACAGCACATGCGGTTCTCGGTGGGCGCAAAGCTGGCCACCTTCTTGCTCATGTCCTTTTCCCAGACCTCGAAGGAGCCGCCGTATTCCTCTTTCCACTCGGGGTTCAGGTAAATCAACACATTGAGCCGCCGTTCGACCCGCATGTGCTTGTGCACGTTGAAATCCGCGTGGATATCGAGATGGCCGCCGGTCAGAGTTTTGTGAATGCCGCCGCCGATGAAATAGGGATCCGGGATCAGGCCCTTGATGCCGGTCATCTCTTCGAGAAACAGGATGAAGGCCCGCGAATTGAAAGTCTGGAAAAGATGGCGGGAATAATCAGGCAGGCGGTCGGGGCTGTATTGTGACTTGAACCGCTCCTGTGCGGCATCAAAGGAGCCTTCGGGGTCGGGCATCTCGGTCAGATCGGCCCGGACCTTTTCGATGATTTCCATCGGCAGGAAGTTGTCGATGCAGATATGATGGTAGGGCTCACCGCTTTGGTATTTTTCCGCAAACTTCACGCCCGCTGCCTTGGCGGTCGCGGTGTCCAATGTCAGTGACGTGGGATCAATGGGGATAACTGAATCAGCCATAACGCGCCTTTAAATTACAAAATACACCGCTTTCTAGCTGGAAGATCTGGCATTTCCAAGGCTGCAAAATGACGCTGGTAAACCGCGCGGAACGCAGGTTTCAGCCCCCGTCAGGCCGCGCCAGCGCGCTTTTGACAAAGGCGGTAACGCGGGAGGCAATGGCGGTCGGGCTGTAGTCCCGGTCCAGCTTGGCGCGGACGGCCTCGCCCAGCTGCGCCGCAAGTGCGGGCTCATCAAGCAGGCGGCGCAGGGCTTGGGCCATGGCGTGCGGATCTCCGGGCGGGACCAGCAGGGCGGTTTCATCATGCTCCAGCGTCTCTCCCGGCCCGCCGACGGCGCTGCTGACAATCGCCTGACCGGCCGCCATGGCTTCAAGCATGGTGTAGGGAAACACCTCATAGCGCGAGGCGATCAGCACGATGGCGTGGCTGGCGCGCAGCCGGGCGATCTCTTCGCGGCCCAGACGCCCTTTGTAGTCGATATTGGCGCGTGTCTCATCGGGCAGGTCGGCCAGCATCTCTTCCATCTGAACGCGTGACCCGTCCGACCGGGTCACGCCCTGACCGTCGCCGACAAAGGTCAGCCGGGCTTGCGGGTGGGTTTGGGACAGAAGCGCAAAGGCGTCCATGACGACATCGGCGCCTTTCAGGAAATCCACCCGGCCGACAAAGAGAATATCCCAGGGCTGGCTGCTGGCGGCCAGTTCAGCCGGTTTTGGCACGGTATAGGCGTTGGGGATGACGGTTTTTGCCTGATCCGGCAGGGGGACGGCGTTTTCCACCGTGCTCAGGACGTTTTGTGACGGGGCAATGATTCCGGCGGCGGTCTGAAACCCTATGGCCTCGCGCGCTTCGCGTTTTTCATCCTGAGACGTATCGCCCAGGGAGGCATGGGCCTTGAGGATGGTCCAGGGACCATGCAGGGTCACGATGACAGGCACCGGCACAAGGGGGCCAACCATCGCGGCCCAGCCGTTGGTTTCCTCCATGATCACCACGTCCAGCGCATGCTCCCGTACGGCTTCATTGATGGCCATGGCGATACTGCGGGCGGTTTGACGATGGGCTTCCAGCGCTGCATCGCCAAAGCGGGCCCGCAGCCGGTCTTGCCAGCGCCAGCGCAGCTCGGGCAGGCGCACGACCGGGATCTCCTCGGGGCAGGGCCCATCGACGCGGGCCGTCAGGATCACCGGCTTCTGCCCGGTCTCCATGAGGCCGGTGGCCAGAAAATACACCGCCGTGGCAATGCCGTTTGGCGTATTCTGGCCTGGCCACCCCGGGGTGAGCAGACCGATGCGCAAGGGAGCCGTCATGCCAGCGCGCTCCAGAGCAGCAAGGTGCCCCACCCCAGCAGGAGGCCGATGACGCAAAACCCAAAGCCCAGGAATTCACGCCAGACAATCACCCAGTCCCGGTCCCCGCCGAGCAGGATGAAGATCATCGCTTCGGGCAGGCGGTGCAGGGCGATCACGATCAACGCGGCTTCGATGGAATCGAGAAAGAAGAACGACACCCCCAGCCCGATCCAGAGGGTGGCGGCAGAGACGATGCTCAGCAATGTCATTTCCTTGAAGCGCCGTTCCGCACTGAAGGCGGAGCGCAGCAGCAAAGGTCCGACCAGCAGGACGCTCCAGATCAGGGTCTGGGTGATGGGAGCGACGCCCTGATATCTGTCATCGAAAAGCAGCCGGATGATCAGCGGGGCCAGGATGATCAGCATGCCTGTGCTCAGCCCCGCGATGGCGTCGAAAAACAGCCTGTAGCGGTAGTAGTTGCGTTGGAATTCCGCGGTGGAGGATTTATGCAGGTGGGTAAAGACCTGAAGCCCGATCCGCATGTCGATCGACATCAGGAACTTCAGCACCACATCCACGAGCTGGCGGGCGATGTAGTAGAACCCGAAGGTCGTGGAGCTCATCATGAACCCCAGCACCAGCCGGTCGCCCGATTGCGACAGGGCGGTCAGGATCGAATGCCCGACGATCCACTTGCCCCGATCAATCACGAGAGCCAGATGTGCACGGTCCAGCTGCAGCCGCATTTTCGGGCCCTCGAAGAGCAGAAAGCTGAGCAACAGCATCAGCGAGGCCCGGGCCACATTGCCCAGTACCAGCGCCCAGACCGACCGCAGGTAATAGGCCAGGATCACGGTCACGATCAGCCCGAAGACATTCATCGCGATCATCAGGATGGTGACCTTGCCGAAGGCCATCTCGCGCTCGTACATGAAGACGGCAGGCGATTGCAGGCTGGACAGGATCACCGTGGCCCCCAGCGCAAAAAGCGCCCAGGGCAGATCCGGGGCCGCATAGGGGTTGTCGGCGGCAAAGACCTCCATGCCCTGCAGCGTGGCGATGACCCCTGCCACAAGGGCCGAGACCAGTGCGATCAGCACGCCGCGCAGGAAAGACACCGTCCAGCAGGTGCGCAGGAACCCGTCTTCGACCTCGCCTTCCTTGGTCAGGATCAGCGACCGGATGCCAAGATCGGAAAACATCTCGAAGACATAGAGATAAACCAGCACAATGGCGAAGACCCCGTAGACTTCGGGGGCCAGTAGGCGGGTCAGCACCAGCGTCGAGACCAGTCGCAGCCCGATGCTGGAGGCAAACTGCAAGGTCGACAGTTTGGTGGATGTCATGACCTTTGCACGCAGGCCCGTGCTTTGAACGCTCATAGAGGGTCTCCGCCCTGGTGCAGGGCTACAGGTGCATCGGCTTGGCGCGCGCCGGGAATGGTCAACTTGGCAAAAAACAAAACACGCTCTATCCAGCGACTACAGGCGGTCTCCTAATAGGATGGGAAAACCGTAAAGTCCATGTATTCTGCCGCGAGCAGTTAAAGGCTGTATGACGGGCCTGGCAGCCTTTGAGAAAGTGAGAAGATAACGATGAAAACGGATGTTGCGGACGCGCTGCGAAACAGGCTCGACAGGCTTTATGTCATCAACCTGGAAAGCCGTCCGGACCGGCGGGCCGAAATGCTGGCGGAGCTGGACCATATCGGGTTGCAGGCGGACAGCGCGCTGGTCCATTTCTTCCCGGCGGTCAAACCGGATCACGCCGATACCTTCCCCTCCATTGGTGCGCGCGGCTGTTTTCTGAGCCACCTTGGCGTGTTGAAAGATGCGCAGGCGCGGGGCTGCGCCCAGATCCTGATCCTCGAAGATGATGCCGCCCTGGTGCCGTCCTGGCGCACAGTGCTGCCGTCGGTTCTGCAGGAGCTGGAGGGGCTGGACTGGTCGCTGGCCTATCTGGGGCACCGGATCGAGGCTGCGGATTTCCCGGGCCCTGATGCGGCCCGGAGCGAGCACTGGCGGGAGTTGCCCGTGCAGACCGGCATCCAGACCACCCATGCGATGGTGATACACCAGCGCGCCATCGCCCCCCTGATTGCCTATCTGGAGCGGATGATGGCCCGCGCGCCGGGTCATGCCGAGGGGGGGCCGATGCATGTGGATGGCGCCTATAGCTGGTTCCGTCGGGATCATCCGGAGATGCGGACGCTGGTCACAGCGGAGCAACATATCGTGCAACGTGCCTCGAAATCCGATATCGCACCGCCGTCCTGGAAAGAAAAGATACCGTTTCTCAGTACCTTACGGGCACTCAAGAACCAGTTGTCGGGGCGCGGTTAAGCGCGGCGGTTCAGGGGGTGCGGGCGGCTTCGGCATAGATGTCGAGCATGGTGTCGACCTTTTTCTCCCAGTCGAACTCTGTGCGGATTTTCTCCGCGCCGGCCTGACCCATGCGGTCGCGCAGCGCCACATCCTGCGCCAGCAGCACCATGGCATCGGCGAGCCGCTCTGCAAATGTCTTGCGCGGCACAGGATCCACCAGAATGCCGCAACTGGGGTCGACGTAATCCGCAGGCCCGCCCCAGTTTGCCGCGATCACGGGCAGGCCGATGCTCATGGCTTCCAGAACAACGGCTCCGCCGCATTCGCGCAGGGAATTCAGGATCAGCGCATCGCTGGCCTGCAGGATCTCTGCGCAGCGCTCTTGCGGCAGGAACCCGTGAAAACGGACATGGGGGCTCAGGCCAAGCTCTTCGGTCAGGGCCTCCAGGGCCTTGCGTTCGGTGCCGTCGCCCAGAATGTCGAACTGGATATCGGCTCCTTCCGCCCGGGCGCGGGCGACAGCTTTGAGGGAAATATCCAATGCCTTCAGACGCGGCATGCGTCCCATGTAGACAAGGCGTAGCTGCCCCTGGGTCGGTGTGCCGGTTTTGGGCCGGCTTTCAAAAAGCTGCAGGTCGACACCGTTCTCGACCAATTGGACGATGTTAGGCTGGTCAATGAAGTCCAGCGCCTCCCGGGTGCGCTCATTGGCGACCAGCAACACCTTGGCATGGTGTTTGCCGGGCGAGAGGCGATTGGCCAGCGGGGCCAGCTTGCGTGTCAGGTCGACCATGATGCGTTCGACCGTCCGCTCATAGTCGCCATAGCCCTTGGGGTAATTCATGTTCCCGTTCATCGGGCCGATCACCAGCGGCTTGCCGAATTTATGCAGGCTGGACGGCGACAGGGGAGAGACAGGAATGGGCTGATGGATCAGATCCACCTGGCCTGCGTCAATCAGGTCCCGGATGGGTTTGGCCTGATAGATATCGTCGATCTTGTCGAGCAGGATGCGCGTCAGGTTCTCAGCCACCCGGCCGGGGAATATCCGGCCCGTGCCCCAGACAAGGCGATGCCAGATCGTATCCTCGATGAAGAAGATATCATCAATCCAGGGGGCCAGCGTTTCCGTGAGATCCGCACGGTTCCGGGCATGGGTGATGAGTTTGACCGGATAGCCGCGCGCGCGCATCAGCTGAAAATATTTCAATGGCAAAAAGGCCTCGCCCCCGAACTTCGAGGAGACATTGGCTGCCACGATCAGTACGGCAGGCAGTTCGGCAGGCCCAGTGGATGTTTTCATGGCAGGAACTTATATCCTATGGGGACCCGGATACGCTTGAGCAAGGGCCAGTGGCGAATATCCGCTGCCGTAGCGGGTTTTGGCAATACCTCCCGGTTCTGCTGCCGTAGCACAGAACAGGGCTGGTGTATCCCTTTTGCGAAAAATGCGTTCGCTTTCCGGGCCTTTCGCTCAAGATAACAAATAAAAAGATTAATAAACATGTCTTTGACCTGAACCACAGTCTGCAATTGTACTTTGACCGGCGCTTGTTTCGAAGCCTGTCGGGTGGGGCACAACCGCCTTTGCCAGCATTTGGTCAATCACCTTTTGTCACGTTTCGGGCTGCTGAGAAAACATCATTCCGGGCAGTCCGCCGCAGATTGTCGTAAAGTAAGGCTGATACAGTTTCAACATAGCCCTCTGTTCCTTTATGCGCCTGCCCTGGTTCGCATGTTGCAATGGGCGGGCTGTCTTTTGGTGCGGATGTGCCAAAGATCGCCAGACCGATGCGATATTAAGGGCGTACTGCGTCCGGAATGTGAATGTTCATTGTTTTTCTGGTGTCGCCCCCGGTGGACCTGTGCTCAGGGCCCTGCCAGATCGTTCCGCAGATAGACGATAAAGCCGTCCTCCTGTGCGACCTGCCGGTACTGCTCTGCCACAAAGGCATCGCGCGCAGGAAAGGTTTCCGAGGTGTTCAGCCCTGTGACCCTGGGAAATTCCAGCGCCTGCAGGATGACTTCGGGGGGATCGGCTTCCAGCGTGGCGATGAAACTGTCGCGCAACCCGGTGTTGATCGCGCCGCCGACGTGATGGTGAAAATGATAGTCATAAAGATAGGCGGTTGCAGGCAGGATTTCTTCGCGCAGCATCGCGTGCACCACGCCCGAGGTCCAGTCGATGGGCTGGACCCGCCCGCCGTCGGGTACCCATGTGGTCAGCGCCTCCTGCATGCGGACGACCTGATCGCTGTGGGTCTGGCGAAACAGGCGATCCTCGTAGAACTGGCTGCCAAAGACGACCAGAAAGCCGCCCACCCCCAGAATAGAGACGGTTTTCAGAGGTTTTGGCAGAGGACCCGCGTCAATCAGCGTAATCCCCGCCGCGATCAGCAGCAGGCTGAAGAAGAAGAAGGGGAAATAGTAATAGACATAGAACTGCCCGCCCACCCAGGGTGAGAGCCCGTAAAAGACCGTCAGCAGGCAGAGCGCGATCAGGATGGCGCGCTCCCGCAGCCCGAGCCTGTGGCGCCAGAAAACCCCCAGTGCGGCGGCCAGCGCCGCGGCAATGGCCAGCGGGTAATAGCCTCCGAACCGCAGGGCGGCGCCCCGCGAGATGCGCTGTTTCTCCGCCGGGGTGACAAATTCCTGCCAGTCGGTCTTTTCCAGATGCAGCGGCAGGTATTCGGTCAGCACAAAGACAAAGCTTGGCCAAGCGCCGCTGCTGACCAGCCAGAAGACCACCAACAGCATCGGCACGGCAAAGCCGGCCAGCGACAGGGCAATCTCTTTCATCATCAGGCCGATCGGCAAATCCCGCCACCGTCCCGACCAATGTTCCAGCAGATAGGCCAGCAGCACGGCGACAGGCGCCCCCAGCATCAGGTGCGGCTTCATCGTGCCGGCCACGCCAAAGAGCGCGCCAATCAGCACCTGACGGGTCGCAATGGAGCGTGGCCGCCGCCAGATCGCCAGCGTAAAGGCGGCGGAGATCGGCAACAGGGCAACCATGTCGATCTTGAGAATCCAGCCCGGCCCCTGCAGCAAGATGGCGCAGACCAGCAGCGGACAGGCGACCAGCGCCCCCGCCCGGCCCAGGGGCAGGATCATCAGCGCCCCCAGCAGGGAAAAGCCCAGCACAATGACAGCCGCCAACAGCATGAACCCGGTATTCGAGGCCAGCCCGGTCCCGGCCACAAGGCTGTGAAAGGCCAGCGTGCCGGGCATCGAGGTCTCGAATATGTCTCTATAAGGGGCAAACCCGTGGTCCCAGATCACGAAACCCACGTAGTTCAGCAGCGGTGTGTCCCGCGTGTATTCCCAGCCAAGGCTTACCCCGAGCAGTGCCAGGGCAAAAATCCCAAGGGCAGAAGCAAGAACAATGCTGGTTGCAGAAACGGATTGTTCACGCGTGTTTTTTATACCCATAGAAATCATGCCCTGCAGGCAAAATGCCTGTTACTGAAGCCGGGCAAACAGATACGCAAATTCGGCAGATATTCCAACTGAATAAAAAGGCCGCGCCCTCCTGCCTGCACAAGGTTTGCGTCTGGTGCAATGCACCCCTCGCGCAAAGACGCTTGAATTGACGGCAGGGGAGGCTTTAAAGGACCCAAGCCCTTTCCCCCGAAAGGGCACCATAGTTTATAGACGTGAGATTTTACATGAGTACGCCCAACCTTGCCCCGATCCCCGAACTTTATGTCTCCTATGATTCCGCCCAGAAGCTGAAGGCCGAGGCCGGCGATCTGAAAAGCTGGGATCTCACACCCCGCCAGATCTGCGATCTGGAACTGCTGATGAACGGTGGGTTCAACCCGCTCAAGGGGTTTCTGAGCGAGGCAGATTACAACGGTGTGGTCGAGACCATGCGGCTTAGCGATGGATCGCTCTGGCCGATGCCGGTCACGCTGGATGTGTCGGAAGGGTTCGCCGAGGGGCTGGAGATCGGTCAGGACATCGCCCTGCGCGATCAGGAAGGGGTGATCCTTGCCACCATGACCGTGACCGACCGCTGGGCGCCCGACAAGGCGCGTGAGGCGGAAAAGGTATTCGGCGCCGATGATGACGCCCACCCAGCAGTCAATTACCTGCACAACCAGGCAGGCCCGATTTATCTGGGTGGCCCGGTCACGGGCATCCAGCAGCCGGTGCATTACGATTTCAAGGCGCGCCGCGACACGCCCAATGAATTGCGCGCCTATTTCCGCAAGCTGGGCTGGCGCAAGGTGGTGGCCTTCCAGACCCGCAACCCGCTGCACCGCGCGCATCAGGAGCTGACCTTCCGGGCGGCCCGCGAGGCGCAGGCCAACCTGCTCATCCATCCGGTTGTCGGCATGACCAAACCCGGCGATGTGGATCACTTCACCCGCGTGCGCTGCTATGAGGCGGTGCTGGACAAATACCCTGCCGCCACCACCACCATGTCGCTGCTGAACCTTGCGATGCGCATGGCTGGCCCACGTGAGGCGGTCTGGCACGGGCTCATTCGCAAAAACCACGGCTGTACCCATTTCATCGTGGGCCGCGATCACGCAGGCCCCGGCAAGAACTCCGCCGGTGAAGATTTTTATGGCCCTTACGATGCGCAGGACCTCTTCCGCGAACATCAGGAAGAGATCGGCATCGAGATGGTCGATTTCAAACATATGGTCTGGGTGCAGGAACGCGCCCAATACGAGCCGATGGACGAGATCAAGGACAAGGATGACGTCACCATCCTGAACATCTCTGGCACGGAACTGCGCCGCCGGCTGCAGGAGGGTCTGGAAATCCCTGAATGGTTCTCTTTCCCCGAAGTGGTGACAGAGCTGCGCCGCACACGCCCGCCGCGCAACCAGCAGGGCTTCACCGTCTTCTTCACCGGGTTCTCCGGCTCGGGCAAATCCACCATCGCCAATGCGCTGATGGTCAAGCTGATGGAAATGGGCGGTCGCCCGGTCACGCTTCTGGATGGCGATATCGTGCGGAAAAACCTCTCAAGCGAGTTGGGGTTCTCCAAAGAGCACCGCGATCTCAACATTCGCCGCATCGGCTATGTGGCATCGGAGATCACCAAGAACGGCGGCATTGCGATTTGCGCCCCCATCGCACCCTATGCCACCACCCGACGCGCGGTCCGCGAGGATATCGAGGCCTTTGGCGCCTTTGTCGAGGTGCATGTGGCCACCTCCATCGAGGAATGCGAAAAACGCGACCGCAAGGGGCTCTACAAGCTGGCGCGTGAAGGAAAAATCAAGGAATTCACAGGAATTTCAGACCCTTACGATGTGCCTGAAACCCCCGAACTCCGCGTTGAGACCGAAAACGTCGAAGTCGACAACTGCGCCCATCAGGTGTTGTTGAAGCTGGAGAGCATGGGGCTGATTTCACCCAGCAGCTTCTGAGCAATTTGCAACACTGGTCCCGGCGTGTATGGAACATGTATTCGGGGGGCGCTGATTTCGAAAAGGCAGGTGCGATGCAGGTTGAGAAGACAAAGCTGGACGGCGTTCTGCTGCTGACCCCGAAACGGTTTGGTGATGCGCGCGGGTTCTTCAGCGAAAGCTGGAGCCAGCGGGCCATGGCTCAGGCCGGGCTCGATTTTCCCTGGGTGCAGGACAATCATTCTCTGTCTTCACAGGTTGGTACCGTGCGTGGTCTGCATTTTCAGGCGCCCCCCCATGCGCAGGACAAGCTGGTGCGCTGCGGGCGTGGCGCGCTTTTCGATGTGGCGGTGGACATCCGCCGCGGCTCGCCAACCTACGGGGCCTGGGTGGGCCATGAGCTGAGCTTCGAGAACGGACGGCAGATGCTGGTACCGGCAGGTTTCCTGCACGGGTTTGTGACCCTGCAGCCTGATACCGAAATCATTTACAAATGTTCCGACTATTATGCGCCGGAGTGTGATGGGGCCGTGCGTTTCGACAGTCTTGGGATAGACTGGAATATGGGCGGATTAGAGCCTGTTTTGTCTCAGAAGGATGCCGAAGCACCGGCCTTTGCCGATTTTGACAGCCCCTTTGTCTGGGAGGATGCCGCATGAAGCTTCTGGTGACAGGGGGCGCGGGCTTCATCGGCTCTGCGGTGGTGCGACTGGCCATTGCGCGGGGGCATGCGGTCGTGAACCTCGACGCGCTGACCTATGCCGCCTGTCTTGCGAATGTGGCCTCTGTGGCCGATCACCCGAACTACGCCTTTGAGCAGGCCGATATCCGCGACCGTGCAGCTTTGGACCGGATCTTTGCCGCCCATAAGCCGGACGCGGTGATGCATCTGGCCGCCGAAAGTCACGTGGACCGCTCCATCGATGGGCCGGGCGATTTCATCGAGACCAATATCACCGGCACCTACCAGATGCTGGAGGCGGCCCGCAGCTATTGGGTGGGGCAGGGCAAGCCGGAGCGTTTCCGCTTTCACCATATCTCCACCGATGAGGTCTTTGGCTCCCTTGGTACGGAAGGCCAGTTCACCGAAACCACGGCCTATGACCCGCGTTCGCCCTATTCGGCGTCCAAGGCGGCGAGCGATCATCTGGTGCGTGCCTGGGGCGAGACCTATGGCCTGCCGGTGGTGCTGACCAATTGCTCGAACAACTACGGGCCCTATCACTTCCCTGAAAAGCTGATCCCGGTGGTGATCCTGAATGCGCTGGCAGGCAAGGAGATCCCGGTCTACGGCAAGGGCGAGAACGTGCGCGACTGGCTTTACGTGGAAGATCATGCGGATGCGTTGCTCACGGTGCTGGAGAAAGGCACGCTGGGGCGCAGTTATAACATCGGCGGCGAGAACGAGGTGCAAAACATCGATCTGGTGCGGATGATCTGCCGCATCCTTGAGGAAAAACGCCCCAAAAACAGTCCCTATGAAGATCAGATCAGCTTTGTGACCGACCGTCCGGGCCATGATCTGCGTTACGCGATTGACCCGACCCGGATGCGTGAGGAGTTGGGCTGGCGGCCTTCGGTTACGCTGGAGGAAGGGCTGGAACGCACCGTGCAGTGGTATCTTGATAACCAGGACTGGTGGCGCGCTTTGCAGACCCGCGAGGGCGTGGGCGCGCGGCTTGGAGTAAAGGCGTGAGGAGCGATGTGGGGAAACAATCGGGGCGCGTAGCGTCCCGGTCAGCCCCCGACCGCCCCCCCAGGCGGGGGCTTTCAGCCCGACGCCCGCGGTCGGGGGCTGACCTCCGTTGTGACTGGGATAGACCATGACCTTCCTCGTCTTTGGCAAAACCGGTCAGGTGGCCACGGAACTTGCGCGTTTTGAGGGTGTGACCTGTCTGGGCCGTGAAGAGGCTGACCTTACCGATCCGGGGGCTTGCGAGGCGGTGATTGCCGCCAGTGACGCCACTGCCGTGATCAATGCCGCCGCCTACACAGGCGTGGACAAGGCCGAAGAGGACCGCGACACGGCGATGATCGTCAACGCCATGGCCCCGACGGCAATGGCGGCCGCCGCTGCCGCCAAGGGCATTCCTTTCGTACAGATCTCCACCGATTACGTCTTTGACGGCAGTGGCACCGCCCCATGGCAGCCGCAGGCCTCCACCGGCCCGTTGGGGGTTTACGGGGCCAGCAAACTGGGTGGCGAACGAGGTGTGGCCGCAGCAGGCGGCGCTCATGCGATCCTGCGCACCTCCTGGGTGTTTTCGGCCCATGGCAATAATTTCCTGAAAACCATGCTGCGCCTTTCCGAGACCCGCGACACCCTGCGCGTTGTTGCGGATCAGATCGGTGGACCAACCCCGGCCGCGGATATTGCGCAGGCCTGTGTCGAGATTGCCCGAGCCCTGATATCAGAACCTGGCAAGGCTGGGATCTATCATTTTTCCGGTGCGCCAGAGGTCTCCTGGGCGGATTTCGCCCGCGAAATCTTTGCCGCCGCCGGGCGGGACATCACTGTCGAGGACATCCCCACCAGCGCCTATCCGACCCCGGCTGAGCGCCCGCTGAATTCCCGGCTCGATTGTTCCTCATTGATGGCAAATTTCGGTATTAATCGTCCTGACTGGCGGGCGGCCACACAGAGAATCGTAGAGAGGCTGACATGAAGACGCGCAAAGGTATCATCCTCGCAGGCGGTTCGGGCACCCGGCTCTATCCAATCACCTTGGGGGTCTCCAAGCAGCTGCTGCCGATCTACGACAAGCCGATGATCTATTACCCGCTCTCGGTGCTGATGCTGGCGGGCATTCGCGAGGTCGCGATGATCACCACACCCGAAGACCAAGGTCAGTTCCAGCGCATGCTGGGGGATGGGGCGCAGTTTGGGATCAAGATCACCTGGATCGTGCAGCCTTCCCCCGACGGGTTGGCGCAGGCCTTCATTCTGGCCGAGGATTTCCTTGACGGGGCGCCCTCGGCCCTGATTTTGGGGGATAATATCTTCTTTGGCCATGGCTTGCCGGAATTAATGGCGGCAGCGGATGCGCAGACCACCGGGGCCACGGTCTTTGGCTATCAGGTGGTGGATCCGCAGCGCTACGGCGTGGTGGATTTCGACGCTGATGGCACCGTCCGGGGCATCGTCGAAAAACCCGAGGTGCCCCCTTCGAACCATGCGGTGACCGGGCTTTACTTTGTCGATGGCACGGCGCCTGAGAAAGCGCGCAGGGTTGAGCCCTCGGCGCGCGGCGAGGTGGAGATCACCACGCTGCTGGAGATGTATCTGGTGGAAGGCACCCTGCAGGTGCAGCGTATGGGGCGTGGCTATGCCTGGCTTGATACCGGCACCCATGCCTCGCTGCTGGATGCGGGCAATTTCGTGCGCACCATCGAGGAACGGCAGGGCCAGCAGATCGGCAGCCCCGAAGAGGTGGCCTTTCAGCAGGGCTGGATCACCCGCGCGGACCTGGCCGCGCAGGCGGAACGTTACAAGAAAAACGCATATGGTCTATATTTGTCGAAGCTTTAGGCATTTTTGGCGCAGAGCGCCCGACAATTTGAGGACTTCATGATTTTTTTGCGTGTCATAGCAGGACAGACTCTCACCGTTTTTCTATGGGCCTTGTGGCTTTGCCTGACCAGTGCCGGGGTCGTGCAGGCCCAGTCGATGCCGGAGAAGATCCTGCCCATGGACGGGCATATCACGCCAGACGGGCAGAAGATCGAGCTCAACTGGTTCGATGCCGATCCGCCGCGCGTGGGCTCGGTCACTGTCAAACGACGGCTCTACGGGGAGATCGGAGGCGAGACCTGGGAAACACTGGCAACCGGGTTGGGGCCGGTGCTGCGCTATACCGATGAGGAAATCAAACCGGGCACGGCCTATGAATATCAGGTGCTGCGGTCAGCCCGGCAGATCGTCGACGTCGGCTATTGGCTTGCCGGTACCGAACTGCCGACGCAAAGCCGCCGGGGCAACGCCTATGTGATCGTGGATGAGACCCTGAGCGCACCCTTGGGGCCCCGGCTGGACCGGTTTGAACGGGATCTTGTCGGGGATGGCTGGCAGGTCCGGCGTCATCTGGTGCCGCGCCACCAGAACAAGAAGGACAAACGGCTTGAAAACCTCAAGGCGGCGGCGACATTGCGGCAATGGCTGCAGGCGCGCTACGCAGAGGATCCCTTTGGCGTGCACACGGTTGTGCTGGTCGGGCGTGTGCCGTGGGTGCGCAGCGGCAGGGCCGCTCCCGACGGGCATGAACAGATCGCCCACGCCAGTGATCTGTTTTACGCGGATATGGATGGCCGGTGGAGTTTGACCAAGAAAGGCGCCTTGCTGGACAACCGCCTGCCCGGGAATTTCATCGAGATGCAGGTCGGCCGGATTGATTTCAGCACGGTCTCCATTGACCGTCCAAAGAAGGAAATTCACCTTCTCAGATCCTATTTCGACAAGAACCATCACTGGCGAAACGGAATGCTTGGCGATCTCAGGGAAGCCTATGGCAAAAATGAGCATCTCGAGGTTGAACTGGCAGCCCTGCGCAATATCGTCGGAGCCCAGTCGGTGACCACAGGCACGCATCACGCGGAAGGCACGCAGAAGCCCTGGCTCTGGGGGGTGAACTTCGGGGATTGGAATGCCGCCGCCTATAGTGCCAAAACGCCGATCAAGACCATCTTTGCCATCAACTTCGGCTCCGGCAAGCAGAAGATCAGCCGGCCCAACAATGCAATGGTGGCCATGATGGGTCTGCCCTGGTACCCGCTTGCCGTGGGGTGGGGGGCACGCCCGGCCTGGTGGCTGCACCACATGGCTCTGGGCGGGAGTATTGGCGACGTGCATATGCGGACGGTCAACAACGGTCAGATCGACAAACCCTTTCGTGAGACGATGGATTACTTCCCCACCGGGAAATACCTCTGGCGAAACCCGGTCTGGGTGAATCTGTTGGGGGATCCCACCCTGCGGGCTTTTCCGTTGACCCCAGCCTCCGATGTCCGCGTGGAGCAGGTGGCGGAGGGGGTGCAGGTCAGCTGGACCCTTTCTCCGGATGAGGATGCCACAGGCTATCGTGTCTACCGTGCTCCGGCGGAGAGTATGGCATTCACCCCTCTGAGCGAGGTGATGGTGGGGCAGGGCACGGCGTTTCTGGACAGCGCTCCACAGGAGGGCGCGCGCTACATGGTACGGGCCTATGGGTTGAAAAAGGTCTATGCAGGGTCGTTCTACATCTATTCGCAAGGGGCCTTTTCCCATGAAACCCCCTTGTCAGAGACAGAGGCTGCCCAGACGCTGCGTCTGGTGACCCCTGTCAACCAGCCTCTGCGCCTGCCGGATGTCTTCAATGTCGCTGACCCGGAAACCATTCATGCGGTGATCGCGGAACCGGAACGGGGCTTGTTGAGATACGATCTTGCAGAAGAGGGTTGGATCTATACCCCCCCGGAAGGGTTTGCCGGAACGGTGCCGTTGCGGATCACGATCTCTGACAAGTGGCGCAGCCTGCAGACCGCGCTGGAGATCACCGTGCAGGGGTAGGGGCCGCGTATTGCGGCGCGGGCAGGCCCCGAGTAGTAATCTTTCAAGAGTTTTGAGGTAAAAATGCGCAGGATATCCATGACCGTTCGACATGTTGGGATGAGCAGGTGAACGATGCTTTTTCTCCCCCCGCTCGGGAGGGTGGGCCTGACCTCTCCGGTGCCGTCCGTCTGGTACTTCTGCTCTGGCTGGGGCTGTCGGTTGCCTTTCTGGTTGGGCCGGCCTTGCTGGTGGAGGGGTTCCACTACACCCATGCCTGGGTCACCGCGCATTTCGCGACGATCGGCCGGGCCTTTGCCGAAACCGGGATCGTGGCGCTCTCCGGAGTGCCGGTGCAGAACAACCCGCCACTGACCACGGCACCGGACATCTACATCAGCTGGCCGCCCCTCATCGGCTATGTACTGGCCTGGGTGATCCGGCTTTTTGGTGATTCCGAGGCCGTCATTCATCTCTTTGCCTGTACCGTGACCCTGTCGATCGCCGCCATGATCCTTGTGCTGTTGCGTCGCGATCTGGGGCTGGCGGCGGGTCTTGCGGGGGCGGCGACTTTCCTCAACGCGCCGGTGATTGCCTCTTATGGGCACATGGCCTCCCAGACGGCACTTGGGCTCCTGCTCCTGCTGCTCTCGATCTTCTTTCTGCAACGCGCGAGAGGCTGGGGCGCAGAGGTCTGGGAGCCGATTGTCCCGCTCCCGCTGATCCTGTCGGTGGTGTTTTTCATGCTGGCGGTCGCCTCCGGCTGGGAAGCGATCCTGGCCGCGCCGGTGCTCTTTGTGCTGGCGCTGCTGGCGCGGGACTACAGGGCTCTGCGGTTGTCCGTGCTGTTGGGATTTTGCGGCGCTGCGACAATCGTCGCGTTCATGGCGGCCTATTTCGTGACCTATCCGGACTACTGGGATGCGCTGACCACACGTATCCAGCTGCGCGCCGGGTTTGGCGGCAGCTATGATGTTGCCACCAGCAGTCTTTTCGCCAATCCGCATTTCCTGCACGAGCGCGGTGTTGCCGCGGTCAGTAAATCCCATCTGGATGCCATCCTCACCGTGGCGAAAGGTGCGCAGAACATCGGTGTTCTGGGCATTCTGGCGCTGGTTGCGCTTTTCTGTCTGCGGCTGGCCGGTGTTCGGACAGATCGCGGCGTGACCTCGGCGCTCTTGCTCCTGCTGGGCGGGTTTGTCCTCTGGACCGTGCTGATGCCGCATTACACGGCCATCCATGACTTCCAGATCCTCGTGATCGCTCCTGTTGGGGCGCTGGCCGTTGGCTTGCTGCTGGGGCATCTGCCGGAGAGTTTCTGGCAAAACGGGCGCATCATGGCGGCGGTTCTTGCCAGTCTGATGGTGGTCAGCATCGCCTACCGGCTGGAAGAAACCAAAAAACTGATCACCTGGTCCTCCTTCAGTGCGGAGGCGCAACTCATGCAGCACCTGTCCCAGCAACTGCCGGAGGATGCGCTGCTGCTCAACACAAGTCCGAATATGGTGCCGGTCTATTATGCGGAGCGCCATGTCATCCGTGCGGTCACCAGCGATGCGGTGCTGGCGGAATCCGTGGACGGGCTGCTGGCGCTCTGCGCGGAGTGCCCGGTCTTCATGGTGGTGCCGGTGCGGGACGAGGAGGCTTTCCAGCAAAGCCTGTCCCGCTTTACGACTTATCTCGATCATCCCTTTGGCAGAGTGCTGCAGGTCGATCTGTCACAGGTGAACTGACGCACGCGACGGGTGCTATTCGGGATCCAGATCCCGGGGTCTGGGGTCGATCAGCAGGGCCGCCAGCCAACCGGTGAGGAACCCGCCCAGATGGGTCTCCCAGGCCAGTTGTCCGTCCAGTGCCCACCACATCACCACGTTGAGGGTCAGCAGGAGCCCCGCGGCCCGCACCACCGGCCAGAGCGCCTGTCGCAGGGTGAAGCGGTCCACATAGCCCCAGGCCAGCAAGCCGCCCGCGAGGCCAAAGAGCGCCCCGGACGCCCCCACCATGGGGGCCAGCGTCGAGGCCAGCAGGGCAAACCCCGCAGCCCCGCCCATCAAGGTCGCGGCATAGAGCAATACAAAGCCGCGTATCCCGACCCGCTCCAGCACCGCCAGACCCAGCGACCACAGCGTGACCATATTCACCACCAGGTGCAAAAGCCCGCCGTGCAGAAAGCCGTAGGTGAGAAACATCAGGTAGGGCTGGCTGGGGTAGTTCGGGCTCCAGGATTGCAAAAGCCCAGCCCAGAACCCGCCATATTCATAGGCCAGTGACCGCAGCCTTGGCCCGCCGGTGCCGCTCCAGTCTGCCAGTTGCAACAGGCCCTCGACCGCACAGCACAACACGATCAGTACGATCAGCGGCCAGACCGGGGCATCGGGTTCCGGAGCGTCGGGTTCAGGAGGTGTGGCGGATGTCATGGCCCACAATGGTCAGTCTCTTACGGGCTTTGCAAGCCATCGCCTCAGGGGCTCCAGTTGAAGCTGCGCTGAACGCCGACAAAGACGGTATTGCGGCTGCGATCGCTGCGATCATCCTGCCGTGACAGGGTGTGTGACACACCGCTGACAAGGCCCCAGTCCCGGGTCAGATCATAGCGGTAGTTCAGGCTCAGATTGACCCGCTGACCGTCGTTGCCATTGTCCCGCAACTCATTGCGGTTGAAAAAGGACAGATTGACCCCAAAGCTGGAGAGACTGTTGATCTGCTGATTATAGGACGCCCGCAGGGTTGTATTGATTTCCTCGTCGTTGTTGTCACTGACAACCACCCGTTGGGATACCCCGAAGGAGAGCTGTGATGTTGACATGATGTGACGGTAGTTTGCCCGTATCAGCGGGTTGGTTCCGATCACGTCTCCCGCGCCGGTCACCCCGACATTCACAGACAGGTCCCCGCGCGGCAGATCCATATTCCGGCTGACGCTCAGGAAGGACCGGCGGCCGTTGTCATTGGTCGCCACATCGCTAGAGAAATTCAGGCCCCAGTCACCATTGGAGACTGTCCGGGTCAGGGAGCTGTCAAGACTGACACCTTCGTCGGTTCCGACTTCGCCGCCGCTGCGGTCGATACTGTCATACCTCAGCCCCAGGCTCGCATTCCAGACCGGTGACAGGATGAGGTCCGTTCCGGCGCCAAACCCGATTGTTTCCCGCGCGACCCCGTTGCCCGATGGATTAAAGTCGCGGTAAAGCGCGTTGAGGTTGGTGGTGATCCGCGGCGTGATCCGAAAATTGACCCGGCCGGAAAAATTATTCAGCGTGCTGTCCGTGAAATCGGGATCATCGGTGCCTTCATAGTTGATTTCATTGTAGCGCCAGCTGAAATCCGCGCCGATGGGTGCGTCCTGTCCGACAGCTCCTCGCAGGGTGAAACCATAGCTCCGGCGCGTTCCCCTGTCCTGGTCGATGACGCGCCCGTCCTGATCGAAGTCGTCATCGAAGAAGGTGGAGGAGACATCGGATTCGCGATAGCGCAGATCTGCGCCGAACAGTGCGTTGCGCGTATTGCGCAGGTAGCCGAGGTTGAAGCTGGAGTTGGCCACATCGACGGTTGAATCGGTGTCGGCATCATTCTGAGCGTCCCGGAACTCCTCGATTTCCGTGCCGATGCTCAGCGTGAACCGCTGCACTTTAGTGACGCTCTCCAGACCGAAGTTCAGAAGCGTTCTTCCGAAAAACTCGGCCTCGCCGTTGTCCTCGAGATCAGGGTTGTCGCTGTATTCCAGCCGCTGTGTGACATCAAACCGGGCCACGAAACCGGGCGGAATGTCCTGTGCCCGTACCACCGCGCCAACGGAACACAAAAGAGCAAGGGCCGTGAGCCCCCGCTGTGCCGAGATTAGTTTTTGCTTGTGCGCAGGTTCGTTATTCGAACAGGCGCCGTTCCGGGACCAGGATAACATCTCCGTCCTTCAGCTCGATATCTGTTGTTACAGCTCCGTCTGCGAGAGCCTTATAGTTTAGAAATGTAACGCGTTGTACCCCATCCGCGCCAGTGCGGCGTAGCTGAATGCGTTTGATCGCCGCAAAGCGGGAAACACCGCCGCTGATGGCAACCGCCTGTAGCAGGGACGTGCCCTGTTTGACCTGAATGAGCCCCGGGCGATTCACCTCGCCCACAAAATAGACGTCAATCAGCGGGCCAAGTTCGGCTTCCAGCAATGCCTGTTCGTTCCGCAGCGGCTGGACACCCACAAATACTGTGGGAGGAGAGGCAAAATTAGAGGCCAGCGCGTTGCGCAGGGCCGCCTGCACTTGCCCGATGGTCTGCCCGCCTGCCCGGATCGTGCCGGCAAAGGGGAAACTGATCTGCCCGTTGGGCAAAACGACCACCGCCCGGTCAAGGCTGGGGTCTTCGAGGACTTCAATCTGCAGCACATCGCCTTCGCGAATGCGGTAATCGCCCTGTGCATGGGCTGTGACCGTACTGACCAGTACCGCCACAACAAAGCTCAATAGATATACAAATTTCATAGCAAGAACCTTCCAAGCCGTTACATGCCTTGTGACAAACCCCTGTGGATAAAACAATGAATAAGCGAATGGGCTGCTGAAATCAGCAGCCCATTGTAGTGATTACATCACGCTTGACGGTGCGGGCCAGAATTGAGGCCCCCATTTCCAACCTTAATTCTCGGGCAGGCTGCGCAGGCGGGTGATTTCCGCCCGGGCGGCTTCGATCCGGTCGCGTGTATCGGCGGGGCCGGCCAGATCGACCGCGCGCTGCAACTGCTCCAGGGCGTCGTCGTTGCGCTCCAGGGCGGCATAGGCAAAGCCCAGATGTGCCACGACAATCGGATCGTTCAGGGCAGCGGCTGCATTCTCCAGATACGGCACCGCTTCCTCGACCTCTCCGCGGCGGAACAGGATCCAGCCATAGGTGTCCTGCAACGCGGGATTATCGGCATCCTTGAGGCGCCGGCCGACGACCCAGGCGCGCTCAAGGCTTTCGGCATCGTCCTTATAAGTTGCCAGAAGGCTTGCCAGGTTGTTGGCCACAACGATGGAGCCGGAGTTCTGCGCGTAAAGCTCTTCGTAGATGCTGATGGCGCCGTCGATGTCCCCGTCCTGTTCCATCACGCTGGCCTTGGCCCACATGATGTTGGGATGCCGGTTGGTGGCGGTCAGCGCTTCGTCGATCAGCGCGCGGGCTTTATCCTCATCGCCCTGACGGCGGGCCACGCGGACCAGCTGCAGCCAGGATTGTACCGCTGTCTGTGGTGCGTTGGCGGTCACATCCCGCAGCGTGACCTCGGCGGCGTCCAGATCCCCATGGGCGATCTGTGCGGCGGAAAGCGCCTGTTTGAGACCGATATTCTCGGGGTTTTCCGCAACCAGCTGCTGCGCGATTTCAAGCGCCTGTTCGGTCTCGCCGACCTGCAGCCGGGCGCGCATCAGGATCAGTTTCTCGCGCAGACCGGCCTCTTCGTTGCCCGCCAGATTTTCAAGGAAGGTCAGGGCTTCCTCATTGCCGTTCTGCCGGCTGAGCACTTCGGCCTGCAGCCCGTTGGCAATGGTGCGGGACGCTTCGGTGTCAATCCGTCTCAGGGTGTCGAGCACCTGCGTGGCGCGTGGGATGTCATCCAGTTGCAGGTAAAGCCGCCCGAGCAGCGTCAGCAGATCCACGTTCCGCGGATCCTGCTGCAACGCGGGCAACAGAACGTCTTCGGCGGGCAGGTAACGCTGTTCCTGCATCAATGCCGCGGCATACCGCAAGGAGGGTTCTGGCGCGTTCCCGGATGCTTCAACAGCCAGGGCCAGATATTCCCGCGCCAGATTTGCATCCCCCAGACGGGTGTAGGCCTCGTTCATCAGATACATCACCTGAATGTCTTCGGGCGCGGTATCCAGGGCAATGCGCAGGTTGGCGATGGCCTGATCGACCTCATCGGCCTGCAACTGCCAGCTTGCCTGCATTTTCAGCGCATCCACATTGGATGGGTTCTGGGCCAGCACCTCTTCGACCTGACGGCGGGCACCAACCTGGTTGCCGGTGGCGACCAGCATGCGCGCGAGACCAGCCTTGAGCCGCTGGGTCACATCAAGCGTGGGGTCAGCATTCTCCAGAATGGCCTCAAGCTCCGCGATGGCCTTGTCGCGGTCCCCCGCCTGGAAGTCGAGCATGGCCATCATGCCCTTGAAGCGGTTCGGGTTGGGGTTGAGGTCGATGCCGCGCTGGATCTCTTCCCGGGCAGCTTCTTCGCCGCGGACCTGCTGCACAAAGCGGATCAGGCTGAGGAAGTTGTCGGGATCCTCATCCGAGGGGTCGGAAAGCTCCCGCAGGAAGGCTTCTGCATCATCCAGCCGGTTTTGCGCCACATAATAACGGAACATCATGCGCTGGATTTCAGCATCGCCGGGGAATCGTTCGACCATTTCGCCCAACTGGGTCTCGATCGCAGCGGCATCCTGCATCTGTCCCAGAACCGTAAGGCGGCGAATATAGAGCTGCCGGTCATTCGGCGATTGCGCAATCAGAACTTCCAGCCGCGCCAGTGTATCGCTCATCCGGCCATCCCGGACGTAGCTGTCCATCAGAATGCTGTTGAGGATGGGGTTTTCAGGCAGCGTCTCCAGCAAAGCTTCGGCCTCGGTGGTCACCGCCTGCCGGGCGGGCGCATCTTCGGCCAGAGTCACAGTGCGGTAACGCATGCCAATATCAATTGCCTGCACAGCGGGCTCATCAGGGCGCATCTGAACCGCCACGGCGCCGTGGCGCTCAAACTCATCCCAGTTGTTCGCGCTGAAGGCCAGTTCTGCCAGGATCGGGCGGGGGTCGAATTCCTCGGGGTATTGTTCCGCGACCCTCAGAAACTGACCATAGGCCTGCCCGGTTTTTTTCTGTTCAAGGAACATGTTACCGAGGGCCATGCGCGCGCCAAGGTGGTTTTCCTCGAATTCGAAAACGTTGCGGAACTCAACCTGAGCCCGGTCGGTATCACCGGCTTCAAGCAGTTCCATGCCAGACTGAAAATATTCATCCGCCCGTTCACTGTCGGACTTGCAGCCTGCGACGGCGAGGCAAATCACAAGGGCCAGAGCGGATTTCGATAAAGAAGAAACAAACATGGCAATTTCCATATGACTGAGCTTGGGCACAACATATCGCATCGTGTCAGGCACGACCAGCGGGATAGCGCCGCGTTTAGACTAACAATGTGTTGAAAGAACGGCGTGCCCGCAGGCACGCCGGGCGCGCAAAGCCTTTAGTGACCCGTCGCGCGGCAGACGACGCCAACCGTCTGAAGCAGGCAGCGCAGATCGGTTTTCAGCGATATGACGCGACCGTATTCATTGTCGAAGTTGACCCGATCCTGAAAAGCGCAGTCATTGCGTTCAGACACCTGCCAGAGACCGGTAATGCCCGGACGCATCTCGTAATAGGCCCGGCCATGGTAGTATTTTTCCTGACCCACCATCATCGGGCGCGGGCCAACCAGGGACATGGTGCCGTTGAGCACGTTGAAGAGCTGTGGCAGCTCGTCAATGGAGGTCTTGCGCAGCAGGCGGCCAAAAAGCGTGATGCGCGGATCATTCTTGAGTTTCTGGGTGCTGTCCCATTCGGCGCGCGCTTCGGGGTTCTTTTGCAGGTAGGCTTCAAGATGCTGGTCTGCATTCTTGACCATGGTGCGCAGCTTCCACATCCGGAAGGCCGAACCGCCCTGTCCGACACGCAGCTGCGTGTAAAACGGTGCATTGCCGGTCAGCGCGATAGCCAGTGCCAGAAACAGGATAAGAGGCAGGATAAAGGGCAGACTTATCAGCACCAGCGTCAGATCGAAGGCGCGTTTGAAAAACATCTGGTACGCACTTTGCCGTGTAACGGCAGTGGAAACAGAGAGCCCCTGAGGGTCTGCTGGTGTGTCGGTGGTGAGGTTGGAAACATGTAACGTCATAGTTAATAAAGGCTTTCAGCCGACCTTTCACAGAAAAAATGTGAGCAGACTTGGCACTAAAAAATCATCTCTCGTACGCTCAAACTGGTTACGTTAATCTAGCGAGACCCTAGCATCGGGGGCCAATTTAATAAAGCTTGGAATCGTGAGGGATATGATCTGACCCGCCACATGGCTGATAATCAGGCAAATTTTACACTCTTTCTCATTAAATCCGGTATTTCGGGGGCCAGGGCCCGCGAATGGCGCCTTTTGAGCTAAACCACCCAAAGACGCAAAAACTGATAACAAACAACTAAAAGGGGAAATTTAACCATCTACTGTCCAGCCTTCGGAAACACCTGTTTCCTGAAAAATGACCATTCCGAATCATTTTGGAACCTAAATGCAATATTTCCGCTATATAGTTGCCTAAGCGCCGCGACCGCAAAAACCGTTAATAATGCCTTAAATTCGCCGTTCTATTTAAATAACTGCGGCCCTATATAGAGTGTACTTCCGTTTGATGTGGAAGCGTAAAAAAGTGTGATGTCATGACCCCGGATCTATATACCGATCACTTCAATTTCAGCGAACGGCCTTTTTCGCTGCTGCCGGATCCGGATTTTCTGTTCTGGTCCAAGGCGCACACGCGGGCTTTTTCGATCCTGGAATACGGTCTGGTGACCCGCGCGCCGCTGACGGTCATCACCGGCGAAGTGGGCACCGGCAAGACAACACTGGTACAGGCGCTTCTCAAACATATCGACGAAGATTTCACCGTTGGTCTGGTGTCCAATGCGCAAGGGGGTCGTGGCGATCTGCTGCGCTGGGTGCTCAGCGCGCTGGATATCGCGCCGGAGCGTACCGGCGATTATGTGACCCTGTTCGAGCAGTTTCAGGACTTCGTGATCGAGGAATATGCCGCCGGGCGCACCGTGGTGCTGATCATCGACGAAGCGCAGAACCTCACCCATGAGACGCTTGAAGAGCTGCGCATGCTCACCAACATCAACTCCAACAAAGACGAAGTTGTGCAGTTCATCCTGCTGGGCCAGCCTGAGCTGCGCCTGCGCATTACCGACCCCACCCTGCGCCAGTTTGCCCAACGCGTCACGGCGACCTTCCATCTGGAACCGATGGACCTGACCACCACGCGCCACTATATCCGCCACCGGCTGATCCATGTGGGCGGGACAGGGCAGGAGATCAGCCCGCAGGCAATCCGGATGATCTTTGAGACCGCGCAGGGCATCCCGCGCATGATCAACAAGATCTGCGATCTGGCTCTTGTCTATACCGCGAGCGCGGGTCACAAGACGGTCAGCCTGACCACCATCAAGGAGCTGGTCCGCGACGGGGTGATCCTGCCGACACGACCCCTGCCGCTCTATCTGAAAGACCCGGTCAAACTGCCTGAGAGGGCTGCGGAATGAATCTTGATCTTGCTTTCTACTGGTCGCTGTTTCTGCGCCGCCTGCCGGTGATGCTGGCCCTGTTTCTGATTTGTGTGGTCAGTGCGTCCGTCAGCGCCTTGAAACTGCCCCCGACCTATTCCACTTCTGCGCTCCTGCTGGTGGAAGAGCCCCAGATCCCCAACAGCATGGTTGGTTCTGTTGTACAAACGGATGCAGGCCAGCAGTTGCAGGTCATCGAACAGCGCCTGCTGACCCGCGCCAACCTGCTTGATATTGCGCGCAAGTTTAATGTCTTTGCCGATATCCGCAGCATGTCACCGGATGCCATTGTGAAAGCGATGCGCAGCCAGACAAGCATCCGCCGCCCCAGGGAGCGTGGACGCGGGGCACAGGCGACGCTGATGAATGTCTCTTTCGAGGCGCGCAGCGGCCAGATCGCGGCCAATGTCGTCAATGAATATGTGACCCTGATCCTGCAGGAAAGCACCGATTTCCGGATGAGCCGGGCGGAAAGCACATTGGCCTTCTTTGAGCAGGAGGTTGAACGGCTCGGAGATGATCTTGGGGTGCAAAGCGCGCGGATCGTGGAGTTCAAGAACAGGAATGTCGATGCGCTTCCCGGTGATCTGACCTACCGGCAAAACCGCCAGACGCTGTTGCAGGAACGTCAGGCGCGGCTGGAGCGGGAAATCGCGGCCTTGTTGAAACAACGCCGGGACATGGTGTCGATTTTTGAATCCACCGGACGGATCGAGGCTCCCGATGTTGCCTCTCTCTCCCCCGAGGCCCAGCAACTGGCGCGCCTCAAATCGGATCTGCAACAGGCCCTGACCATCTATTCGGACACCAATCCGCGGATCGTGCTGTTGCGCAACCGGATCACCAATCTGGAGAAGATCGTGCAGGAACAGACCGCCAGCTCGGTTGGAGCGGGTGCAGGGGCGCAGGGCCCAGCCTCGCTGCTTGAACTGACGCTTGCGGAAATGGATCAGCGCGCACTGATCATGCAGGAAGAGCTGGAAGGGGTGAATACAGAGCTGGAGGCCCTGGCCGTTTCCATTCAGGCGACCGCCGGTAATGCCATCACGCTGGCCTCGCTGGAACGGGACCTGAATAATGTGCAGGTGCGGTATGATGAAGCTGTGCGCAATCTCAACCGCGCCCGTGTCACCGAGCGGATCGAGGTCAGCGCACAAGGCCAGCGTATTACCGCGATCGAGAGTGCCAGTGTCCCGCAGACGCCATCGGGGCCCAAGCGGTTCCAGTTGATTGCCATCGGGGTCGCTGCCGGGACTGTGCTGGCGGTTGGTTTCTTCCTGCTGCTCGAGTTTCTGAACCGTTCGATCCGCCGGCCTTTCGAACTGCAATCGAAGTTCGGGATCATCCCACTGGCCATTGTGCCCTACATGGAATCCCGCCGTGAACGGATTGCCCGGCGCACCGCGCTTGTCGGGGCCTTTGTCGCCGTACTGGTCGGGGTGCCTGCCATTCTGTGGTACATCGACACCAGCTATATGTCTCTCGATATTCTGGCCAACAGGGTCTTTGAGCGACTTGGTCTAACCTAACCCCGCAGCAGGTACGCCTCCCTGCCTTGCCCAGCAACGGACATGTATTGCTATGGAAAAACTACAAGCCGCGCTTGAGAAAGCCCGTAGCCGGCGGGAAGCCGTCGGTCAGCCCACCAAACCACCCGCCGAAGAGGCAGTGGCGCCGCGCCGGGGGCGCAAGGCGGGCCAATGGTCCGATCTCAAGGAGATCGAGCTGTCCGGTCAGGCGCTGCAGCACCACAATGTGGTGACACGGCAGGCGTCTCAAAAGGCCATGCCGTTCGATATCTTGCGCACCAAGGTGCTTTTGCAGATGCGCGAGAATGGCTGGAAAAGCCTCGCCATCACCTCGCCCATGCCCAAGAGCGGCAAGACCACCACCTCGTGCAATCTCGCGCTGGGGCTGGGGCGGCAGTCCGGGCTGCGCACCATATTGTTCGACCTGGACCTGCAGGATCCTTCCGTGGGAGAGTTTCTGGGGTACACGTCCCCGAACCATATTTCGGATATGCTTTCAGGCGATATCGCCTTTGCAGATCAGGCCGTAAGGGTCGGGGAGAACGTCGCCGTTTCAACCGCCAACCGCCGTGAAAGCGACCCGACGCGTGTTCTGCTGTCAGATCAGACGGCGCAAACGCTGGAAGAGGTTCAGGCCAGCTATGACCCGGACATCATGATCTTTGACATGCCGTCTATCCTGGTCAGCGACAACACCCGCGCCTTTCTCAAGAATGTCGACTGCGCGCTGATCATTGCCCGCGCCAACAACACGCGCTATGGCCACTTTGACGCCTGTGAGCGTGAAATTGCGGAATATACGAATGTTCTGGGCGTGGTTCTGAATGCCTTCAGAACAAAAGACATTCAGAGTTACCTGGATTAAGCAGACGGTCACGGGCCTTTTTTATCCATTACAATCTGGGGCCTCGCGCTGTGAATAACATCCTCCTGATGACCTCTACGATCAAACCAGCGGCGGATACTTTTCTGCTCAAGGTGATCGACGCGGAAACGCGCCTGTCCCAATACAAGCAGGCCCTAGAGGTCTATCTGGGCATGCTGGAGCGCGGGGTGTTCGACCGGATCGTCTATATGGATAACTCCGGCTATCCGCTGGAGGCCTTGCAGGCGCTGGTTACGGCCCGGGGGATGGCGGATCGGGTGGAGTTCCTGTCTTACACGCAAACGCTTTCGACGGATAACTCGCGCTATTTCCTCGAAATGAGCCTTCTGGATCACGCCATGGAGATGTCGCAGGTGCTCAAGGCGCACCCGCAGGCAGTCGTCTGGAAGGTGACAGGCCGCTATATCGTCTCGAATGCGGACAGGATCGTCTCCAGCTGGCCCGCGGAGGCAGATCTCTACATCAATCTGCGCAACCACCCCTACAAAACGCTCGACTTCTATTTCTTCGGGTTTCGCTGCGGCACCTACGGCGATCACATCGGCCGTGACCGGCAGGATTTCGAGGGCACCCGCAATGGCGAGGATATCCTGCGGGAAAAGCTGGATGCTGACCTGTTCGCGCCCCTGCGCGTTGTGAAACGTTTACGTCATACGCCCAGGCTACTGGGGGTGCGGGGGTTCGACGGCGCCCGCTACGGCGGCTGGAAAGACCGGACAAAATACGAAATCCGGCGGCTGTCGAATACCTTTCTGCCTCGCCTCTGGATCTGAGGGCGACGGACCGGTCAGGGTGTGATCCGTGGATCCAGACAGGCGAGAGGGATCTCCATCTGCCAGCCATGGGGCCAGATATCCACGGAAAGGGTGGTTTCGGCGGCGGGCGCGGATTGCGTGGCGGCGGCTAGCGCCGCCCCCCAGTCCGGCCCGGGATAGAAACGCAATACCCCGATGAGTGAAAAGAGTGTCAGCGAGAGAATGGCAAGGCTGCGCAGGGGGCGTGCCGGTATCTCCTGTGCCAGCAGCAGGAGGGCGATCAGCATATTACTCGCAAAGAAGTAGCGGCCGCCATATTGGGAGGAGACAAGGCTTTCCCGATCGCCAATGGCAAGGGTCACGGAAGCCGCCAACAGGAGGGCGGCCGCAGCGGCCAGTTTGATGTTGCGCCAGCCTGCGGCCTGGCCGGGACGGAAGCGGTCAAGTGGACCAAAAACGCCGGCGACCAAGATCAATGCCACCACCACAAACCCCAACCCGACCGCGGTTTGCGCCCAAGTACCGGACTGGACCAGAGGAACCAGCAGTTCAGAGGACACCCAACCGCTGAGCGGGCTCCAGATCAGGGTGAAAAAGCTGTGGGTCAGGCTTGAGAGCGCGATGACGTCGAGGGGTGGCAGAATGTTACGGTCGCCATCGTAGCCGCTGGAGAGCAGAAACCAGACCTGCAGGAGGGCGGTGCTGGTCAGCAGGGCAGCCTGCAGGGTTCTGGCCGGGCTGCGTTCCAACAGGGCCACCAGCAGAAAGAGCGGGACAAGAAAATTCGCCGGGATACCGCTGAGACCGCAGGCAACCAGGAGCAGACCGCTCCATAAGGCACCTTTCCCGCCCGGGGCCGGCAAGGCCAGAATAAGGGCTGCCAGAAGCGCGAAATGAAAGTGCAGGTTGATCGTATTGGCCCAGACCTCGCGGGATTGCGGCATGCCGACGGCCACCACAATCATCGCTATCACTGCCATCCGGTTCAACCCAAGGGCCTGTCTTTTGGCCACGATCAGTCCAAGTGGCAGCGCCTGCAGGGCCAGCGCGTAGAATGTGGTCACTGCGGGGGCGCTCTCCAGCGGGACACGGGCTGCAAGTACCACCCCCAGATTGGACCAGAACTCCAGATGATTGTTGAAAAGAAAACCCAGACCGCTCAGCCCGGGGGCTGCGCATATGTTGGTGTAGAAGATGGCTCCTTCTTCAGCCCAGAAGCGGCCCTGTGGAAATAAAGCCCTGGATTTGACCAGCGACAGCAGCACGAACAAAGCCAGGCATTTGAGCGCAAAATACCTTTCCAGCCAGCTTTCCAGGGTCAGGCGGCTACCGAGGGGGGCAGTTTTCAAAAGCGCGATCATGCCTGTAAATTGCGACCTGTGACAGCGCTATGGAACAAGAGGTCCATCAGCCGGGTAACAGCAGGGCACGCTCCAAACAGATACGCCGACAGTTTTTCCAAAAAAGCAGAAATTAAGATGTCTCCAGATCGAATGCCAAGCAGCCGCCGTTAGGGAGCTTTCTCGTGACGGGAAGATATTGTTGCAGGATTTTTTTACCAGACGAAACTTTGCAGAGCGCTCCTGTTCACCCCCTTGTGATGCCGATACGCCTCCGGAGGGTAAGGCAAAAATAGTATTGAAGTTTTTAAAGCTTCATTAACCGTAATCCGCTTCTAGTGCGGCCATGAGCACGTCGACGATCTCCCCCGCCCGCCAGGATGCTTCCCGGAACCGCAGCAGCATGGGTGCTGTGTCAGCAAAGACCTCAGTAACGGCAGCGCATGCTGTACGGGCCTATGGCTCTGGGGCTGTATCGAAAGACAGGATCGCGTGGGTTGATGTGGCCAAGGGCATGTCGATCCTGCTGGTGGTTCTGCTGCATGCCCATGTCTATCTCAATCCAATTGCGCTTTCCGTTGACGTCTACACCTTTGTCAATTCTGCCTTCCGCCCGGTGCGCATGCCGCTTTTCTTTGCCCTCTCAGGCGTTCTGGCCGCGTCCCTCATTCAGAAAAACTGGGCGACCGTCATGGAGAAAAGACTGTGGCAGCTGATCTATATCTTTTCCCTGTGGAGCCTGGTTCATATCGTGCTCTACAAGTATTTCCTCTGGCATCCCTTTGCCACGTTCAATGCCAGCATGCCGCTGGAATGGATCTATAACCTGCTCCACCCGGCGCGGACGGGCATCTGGTTCATCTGGGCGCTGGCCTTCTATCTGGTGTTTGCCCGCTCTTTGCGCCGCGTGCCCTATCTGGCGGTTGCCTTGTCGCTGGGGGCAGGCGTTCTGGGCGAGACCAACCTGCCAACGGAATGGGGCTGGACCATGCCCCCCGAGGCGGTTCTGCGGTACCTGCCGTTTTTTGTCATCCCGGCGCTGATCGGGCGTAGCTTTCTGACAGGGTCCTCACGCCATCCGCTGGCCTTGTTTCTGGGGGGCATGATGGTGGTGCTGGCCACGAAACTGCTACCTGATTTCTGGCCGGGCCGTCTGGATGACGGTGCTCTTCTCGTGATCCGTTCCGCAGGCGGGCTGGGGGTTGGCATTGGCGCTGCAATTTTTCTGTCGAGAATTGAGATCACGCGGTCCTTCCTGTCCTATTTCGGGCGGCGCAGCTTACCAATTTACCTGATGCACAACCTTGTTCTTGCCGTTCTCGCAATGACGCTTGTCGGCACGGAAATCCCCGGATTACCGCTGGTTGCCGTCCCCCTGTGCACCGTGCTGGCTGTTCTGGTCAGCCTGTTTCTGGATCACCTGCTCAAACTGATCGGCGCCCGGGTGGTGTTCGAACCCTTTCCTCTGTCGCGGCGTGCACAGTTGAGTTGATGCTTGCGATTTAACAGATGCAGGAAAGCCTGGGCCACAGAAGTGAGAAAACCCTGTTGTTTGGACCTGTAATCAGGTTATTTCCCTGTTGAAATGGCCAGGGTGTGCTTATGTGACCCGATGGTATAGCGAGGAAGGGTGCCGTGAGCTCTCGGGGTTTTAGTAAAAATTTACCGTTTTATCTGTTTTGCGCGTCTCTGGTACTCGTGATCTCCGGGTCGGCTTTTTCTTATGGCGTCATTGCCCATAGGAATAACCTCTTTCCCATTCCGACGGCTAAAAAGCTTGTCGCCGAGGTGCGCGAGCTTCTCAATCCCAGCGACCGCCTTCTGACCCGGGAAGCGGCGCCAGATCAGGTCGTCGCCGAAGCGTTCTTGCCGGATCAGGTGGCTCCGGGGTTGCTGATGGTCATGGGTATTCGCCAGCGGGGTCGGGACAGTTTCGTTCGCATCATGGACCGGGACGGGCGTATCCTGCACGAATGGGTCCCGATCTGGTCCGAGGTCTGGCCAGAGGTGCCGGACAGTATTCCCGAGAAACTGCGCCCTCGCGGCGATGTGGGCATGTATCTGCACGGGATTGAACTTCTGCCCGATGGCAGCATCGTGGCAAATTTCGAACACCTGAGCACGTTCCGCATGGATGCCTGCGGGGAGGTGCTCTGGAAGCTCGATAATCTGGGCCATCACGCGGTGCATTACTCTGATCAGGGCGTGCTTTGGGCGGCGGCGGAACGCTATGTCGCCAGGGGGCCGACCGGACACCAGAACCACGGGGCCCCGCTGCGGTCCTGGACCCTGCAGAAGATCAGTGAGACCGGTGAGGTTCTGCGCGAGATCGAGATCATCGACATTTTGCGTCAGAATGATCTGGAGGGACTTTTGTTCCTGTCCAATATCCGGAACTCGGACACGTTGGTGACAGGGGATACCCTGCATCTCAACGACGTGGATGTCTTCCCCGTAGGTCAGCCGTCAGAGGTTTTTGCGCCGGGCGACATCATGGTCTCCCTGCGCAACATCAACACGGTTTTCGTGTTTGATCCCGAAACACTGGAGATCAAGTTCATCTCCACCGGCCATGTGCTGCGCCACCATGATCCGGACTTCCTGCCGAATGACGTTATTTCCGTCTTCGACAACCGCAATCTCGTGCCCTCCACCGAACCCATCCCACGGGCCAGCCGCATCGTGGAAATTGATGCCCGGACGGGTGCCTCGCGTGTTGCATTGAGCGGGGAGGGCGAGGATGGGTTCTTCACCGCCATCATGGGCGTGCATCAGCGCCTCGATAATGGCAATATCCTGGTCACGTCCAGCGCCGAAGGACGCGCTTTGGAATATCTGCCTGACGGCACCCTTGCCTGGCGCTATACCAATATCATCGAGGGGGGGCTGATCGGCCGGGTATTGATGGCAAAAGTCCTGCCGCCGGAAATGGATGAAGCCTTTTTCGCCTCACTCAAAACACAATGCCAGTAGAAGGTAATGCTATTATGATGAAGTTCTATACTGCCTTTGTAAGCCTGTTCATTTTCGCCACCCCCGCCTTTGCCTATATCGGGCCCGGTGCGGGATTGGGGGCGATTGGCGTCCTCATCGCGGTGGTCGGTGGCATCTTGCTGCTGCTGGTCGGCTTCCTGTGGTATCCGCTCAAGCGGATGATGCGGGCGCGTCAGAAAACGCAGACGACTGATACCAACACCGAAAGCGAATGACCGGCTTTCTTGTTTCTCTGGTAGCGGTTCTTGGATTTGCTGCCGGACTTTATTTCAGCGGTATCGTAGGCACCGCCCGGCGCGTCATTGCCCAGGCCAATGCGGGTCTTTCCGCGATGCTCGACAGTGCTTTGTCGGATGACGACAAGGAAGCAGCCGTTCGCAAGGCCGGGATCGCTCTGGTGCTGGGCAGCGGATCGCTCCTGTGGCGTTTGATCCTGTGCCTGCTGGCGGCGGCACTCCCGCTCTGGGGGGCGGATCTGCTGGGGATCGCAGTTGCACAGGATGTGCTCGATCTGATGCTGCGTCTGGATTATATCATCGGCGTCAGCCTTGTACTGATCGTACTGGTCTGGCTGTTGAAGCGCCGCGCAGGCCCCAGCGAAACGGGCGTCGTCTCGCAGGCCAGCAATACCGGTGGCGACCGGTTCCTGCACATGCTGGCTTTTTCGGGAGGCGGCATTCAGCGGCTGATGACCCGCCTTGAAAACTTGTTTTTTGGACGTGCCGCGGCCGGGATCCCCGACCGCCCGCCGGTCCTGATCACCTCATTGGCCCGGGGCGGGACAACGGCCGTGCTCAATGCGCTCAACGATGTGCCGCAGACGGTGACGCTGACCTACCGCGAGATGCCCTTTGTCACCGCGCCGCTGCTCTGGAACCGGCTCAGCGCGCCGCTTAAACGCAAGGTGGAAAAACAAAAACGCGCCCATGGGGATGGTCTGAGCATCGATCTCGACAGCCCCGAAGCTTTTGATGAGGTCTACTGGAAGCTTTACTGGCCTGAAAAATATGAAAAAGACCGCATTGCGCTCTGGACCGGGTCGGATCTCAAACCAGAGGCGCGCAGTTTCTTTCTGGCGCTCGCGCGAAAACTGACCCTGGTACGGCGTCTGGACGCGGCGCGTTACCTCTCCAAGAACAATGCCAATATCGCGCGGCTGGCATTGCTGCCGAAGATGTTCGAGGCCTGTGACATCGTGGTCCCGCTGCGCCACCCGGCGGCCCATGCAAACTCCCTGCTGCGCCAGCATGAGAATTTCCTCAAACAGCAGACAGAGGATGAGTTCACCAAACGCTACATGCGCGACATTGGTCATCTGGAGTTCGGGCTGTTGCACAAACCCATCGGGTTCGAGGGCTTTGACAAGGGCAGCCATGACCCGCGATCCGCCAATTACTGGCTGGCCTATTGGATTGCGGGCTTTGCCGAAGTGCAGCGCCATGCGGAAAACTGCCACATCATCGTGCAGGACGATCTGCGCCGCACCCCCGTTCAGACCATGCAGGCGCTCTGCCGCAGGCTGGAGATGGAGACAGGCGAGGTCGATTTCGCGCGCTATTTCAGGTCCACGCCGGATGAGACCGATGCTTCGGTTTTTGATCCGGATCTGCTGGCACAGGCGGAACAGATTTATCAGGCCTTGGCAGCCCGGGCGGTTCAGGGGGATACCCCACGCTCTGAAAACCATTCCAGCGCGGTGTGATCTTCGGGGCAGGGAAGGGGGTGGCTGTTATTCCGCCCCGGTATCGTCGATCCCGCGCCGACCGACCGAGGTATAGGCGGTAAAGCCTGCATCTCTGGCAACTTCGGCGGAATAGATATTGCGCAGGTCGGCCATCTTCGGGCTGCGCATGGTGTCGGCCAGGCGCGCCAGATCGAGGGCACGGAATTCGTTCCATTCGGTGAGGATGATGACCGCATCAGCATCTGCTGCAGCTTCATAGGCATCCTCATGCCAGGTGACACCGGGCAAGAGCTCGGCTGCCTCGCGGTGACCTTGTGGATCGACCACCCGCACATGCGCCCCATTGCCCACCAATGCCGGCACGATGGTGAGCGAGGGTGCATCGCGCATATCATCCGTGTTGGGTTTGAAGGTCACGCCCAGCACCGCCACGGTCTTGTGATTGACCGAGCCACCGCAAAGATCAAAAACCTTGTCGACCATGCGGCGTTTGATCTCTTCATTGACCTTGATCACCGTCTCGGTGAGTTGCATCGGGCTCGCGTGATCCTGTCCAATGCGGGCAAGCGCCTTGGTGTCCTTGGGAAAGCAGGAGCCACCATAACCGGGCCCTGCGTGCAGGAACTTCGACCCGATGCGCAGGTCCGATCCCATCCCCTTGGAGACCGCTTTGACGTCGGCGCCGGTGCGTTCGCAGAGGGCGGCGATTTCATTGATGAAGGTGATCTTGGTCGCCAGAAAGGCGTTGGCGGCGTATTTGATCATCTCCGCACTTTCCAGATCGGTGGTCATGATCGGGAAGTCACGAAGGTATAAAGGTCTGTAGATTTCCTGCATGACCTCTGCCGCGCGGTCGGTTTCCACCCCTACAACGATCCGGTCAGGGCGCATGAAATCATCAATTGCCGCCCCTTCGCGCAGGAATTCCGGGTTGGAGGCCACGTCGAAATCAGCCTCCGGATTGGTTGTGGCAATGACCTCTTTCACGGTGCGGTTGGTGCCTACGGGAACGGTGGATTTGGTGACCACGACCGCATAATCGGTCAGCGCGTTCGCGATCTCCCGGGCGGCCTGCATCACGTAAGAAAGATCTGCATGCCCATCGCCGCGCCGCGTTGGGGTCCCCACGGCAATGAAAACAGCAGCGGCATCCCTGACCCCCTCAGCCAGATCACCGGTAAAGTTCAATCGCCCGGCTTCGACATTGCGGGCCATCAGCTCATCCAGCCCGGGCTCGTAGATTGGCACTTCACCTGCCTGCAGCTTGGCCAGCCTGTCGGGGTTTTTCTCGACGCAAACCACGTCATGGCCAAAATCCGAAAAACACACGCCGGAAACCAACCCGACATATCCCGCGCCGATCATGGTAATTTTCATCGGATCCTCTTGTCTTCCAGCATTTTGGCGCGATTGCGCATGGGGGTGGTGTTAGCAGGCTCGGGCAGATCACACCAGCGGGCCGGGGCAATATCGCGCCTGTTGCAGACAGCGTCCTATTCCTGCCGCAATGGCATTGCAAACCCATTGCAAACGCGGGTGCGGGCCACCTAAAAGGAGGAGCCGAGCCCGCGCCCCGGCAGCGGGACAGATTGAAGGTAGGTTGTTCATGAACCAGACGATTACCCCGGTTTTACTTGCAGGTGGCTCCGGTACCCGGCTCTGGCCGCTGTCGCGCAAGAGTTATCCCAAGCAATTTGCGTCTCTGATTGGGGAAAATTCCCTGTTTCAGGCCTCCGCGGAGCGGTTTTCGGGACCTGGGTTCGCAGCCCCTGTGGTGGTGACCAATTCGGATTTCCGTTTCATTGTGACTGAACAATTGACCGGGGTCGGCATTGATCCCGGCGCGGTGCTCATTGAGCCTGCGGGCCGCAACACAGCTCCTGCGGTGCTGGCCGCTGCGCTGCATCTGGCGGCACAGGACCCGGATGGGCTGATGCTGGTGGCCCCCTCTGATCATGTGATCCCCGATGCGGTGGCCTTCCGCGCTGCGGTTGACATGGCGACCCCGGCAGCCGCCGCGGGTCAGCTTGTCACCTTTGGCATTACCCCGGACCGGCCCGAGACGGGGTACGGCTATCTGGAACTGGCAGGCAAGACGGGGGGCGGTGTTGCCCCGCTCAAGCGCTTTGTGGAAAAACCCGATCTTGCCACCGCAGAAGCCATGCTCGCGGATGGTGCCTACCTGTGGAACGCCGGATTGTTCCTGTTCTCTGTCAAGGCAATCCTCGCCGCTTTCGAGGCCCATGCGCCGGATATGGTAGCGGCCGTCAAGGCGGCTGTGTCAGACGCACAGCCTGATCTGGGCTTTCTGCGGTTGGCACCTGAGCCCTGGGGGCAGGCGGAGAATGTCTCTATCGATTATGCAGTTATGGAAAAGGCCGATGATCTGGCCGTCGTGCCGTTTTCCGCGGGTTGGTCTGATCTGGGCGGCTGGGATGCGGTCTGGGCAGAGATGGGCCCCGACGGGCGCGGCGTGGCGACCCATGGGCCTGCCACGGCAATCGATTGCGATGCGACCCTGCTCCGGGCAGAGAGTGACGGTCAGGTTGTCGTGGGGCTGGGGCTCAAGGACACATTGGTGGTGGCCATGCCCGATGCGGTATTGGTGGCGGATAAATCCCGCGCGCAGGATGTGAAGCTGGCGGTCACCGCGCTGAAGGCCAAACAGGCCGTCCAGGCAGAGACTTTCCCGCGCGATCACCGGCCCTGGGGCTGGTTCGAAAGCCTTGTGATCGGTGACCGCTTCCAGGTCAAACGCATCGTTGTGCACCCGGGGGCGGCCCTTTCCCTGCAAAGCCACCACCACCGCGCGGAGCATTGGATCGTCGTGGAGGGCACCGCGAAGGTGACCATCGATGAAGAGATCAAGCTCGTGAGCGAGAACCAGTCGGTTTATATTCCGCTGGGGGCGGTGCACCGGATGGAAAACCCCGGCAAGGTGCCCATGGTGCTGATCGAGGTGCAGACCGGCACATACTTGGGCGAAGACGACATCATTCGTTACGAGGATGTCTACGCCCGCGGATAGCATGGACGGGCAGCCTGTTCAGCTGCCCGCCGAAGCCCTGCTACAGCATGCTGTCATCTGCCACGACATCGGCGTGCTGCTCTTCGTCTTCCGCCTGAAGTGCCAGCGCCTCATCGGTCAGAACAGGCTGCCCATCGGTTAGCGTGGCCCACAGAATGGCACTATCGATCGTGGGATCTCCCTCAACGCCAAAGTCCTGCACCCCGTTATAGGGTGTCTTTGAATAATGGCTGGGCGCGCTGAACTTGACGTTTTCCAGAAAGACCGGGTGTCTTTCCAGATAGATGTCACCATTCAGACGGTCCGAGAAGAAGATATCCATCATGAAGTATTCCTGACCTTCGCTGGTCGTGTAATACCCCTCGTTTTCAAGCTGATCGATTGTATCCTGCCAGCCAACGGTGAAGTTGTCCCAGCCGGTCGGGAAATCCGTTTCCCCAAGGCTGTCGGTCTTTGTCCCTTCGATCAAAATCTTGCGCGTGTCCGGTGCCGGGCTGCCCGCTTTATAGGTCAGCGGACCGTCCAGCTCGATATCTGGCTTCAGATAGGGCAGGTCGTCTGTGGACAGAACCCTGTCGTACTCCGGATTGTACCGGGACAGCTCATTCTGCACGTTTTCGAAGGTGGGGTTCACGACGATATATTCATGCTCATCCTTGGAGGCACCCACCGTAAAGGACTTCGACAGCCTGATCCCCTCATCGAAGTTCTCGATGTTTGAATCGACGATGGTAACGTCGGATATATTCGTGCCGAAATTGATACCGATGTTGGCGCGTCCGGGATCGTTTCCAACCAGATCAAAGTCCTTGAGCGTATAATGCGCGGTATAGGAGAGTGCTGCCCCCACCTGAACATTCCACGCGGTGAAGTCTTCGAGCACCGAATGGACGTCATGGCCCTGCTGGATATTGGCCTTGAGCACGTAAAGGCCGTTGCGCGAGGCGAAGGTCTCGTTGCCGTCAAAGCCGAGGATGGGGTGATCATCCGGGGAGATCTTGTCATTATAGTGAAACAGCGACGGGAAGGGCGTATTTTCGGGATCAAAACTGATGTTGCCGTCTTCGCCTCTTGGTCCGCGGTGAAAGTAGACAAACCCGTTGTTCACGCTGGCCGCAATATTGTC
>CANKZM010000015.1 GCA_947488305.1 uncultured Roseobacter sp. | reverse complement strand
AAAGCTTCGACTTCGGCCGCATTGGTCGGCAGAGGAATGGGATCTGATCCCATATCGCCATGGTCATCATGACCACCCCCGCCGCTGCCCATGTCGCCGTGGTCATCATGGCCACCGTCATCGCTGCCTTGGTCTGACCCGCTATCGCTGCCCTGATCGGACCCGCTGTCGCTGCCGCCGCTGCCCATGTCGCCATGGTCATCATGGCCACCGTCACCGCTGCCTTGGTCTGACCCGCTATCGCTGCCGCTATCACTGCTCTGATCGGACCCGCTGTCACTGCCGCCGCTGCCCATGTCGCCATGGTCATCATGGCCACCGTCACCGCTGCCTTGGTCTGACCCGCTATCGCTGCCGCTATCACTGCCCTGATCGGACCCGCTGTCACTGCCGCCGCTGCCCATGTCGCCATGGTCATCATGGCCACCGTCACCGCTGCCTTGGTCTGATCCGCTATCACTGCCGCTATCACTGCCCTGATCGGACCCGCTGCCGCCGCTGCCGTGATCGCTCGCCATCTCATCCTCCTTGGCAGGAGGGGGTGGCGGTGCCACGATCTGTGGCTCTCTGGGAGTTGATTGTTCGGAAGTGCCGTCGCTGCTGCTACTGCTGGAGCCCCCGCCACCGGCGGCGGCGGCCGCGGCACCAAGACCCATAAAACTCAAAAGAAAGCCCAGCATCTTAACATACCCCCAGAATGGAGGTCCGGATCGGCGTGCGATCAGGGCGATGGGCGATACACGTACCAGCATTCCTTAAGAATGCGCTCTCTTCCTGCAAAGGTGTAGACATTTTTGAGCCTGTTTCTTTGGTTATGGCCCCAAAAAGGTTAATTTTGGGACTTTGCGGTAACCTCTGGTTAGGTTTTATGTTGCTTTATGGTTAACGACGTGGCTGACCGTGGACGATTTTGTGCCCGAATTGTGACACTGGTTTCTTGGCCTTATCCGCTCACCACCTACTCGCTAGGGGGTTGTAGAGCCAAGGCTCCCTATCGCCAATAATAGAAGGGGTTAACGCGCATGATGGTGCTTACCTGACGGCGGAATTCCACCTATAGGAGAGTGCCTGAAGAGACGCCGCGGGTTGCAATTTTGCAAGTGACCGTCGCAGCAACCGTTCAAAGGTTGTTGCGCTAACATGAACAATAGTAAGCGATTGGGCCGATTAAGCGAAAAATCGCAAAAATTCCATAACTTTAGGGGGAACTTCACCCTTTGGAATCGCGCGATAATCGTTATTGGGGTGGGAACAAGGCGCGCCGTTTTGTCTTCACCTGGTCGTGAAATGCGTCATTTTTACTGGCGACTTATTGCCAGCCACCAGAATTTGGGCATTTCGATATCTGTCTGAGCCTGAAATTTCCCAGATAAATGATCGGCTTGACGGTAAAATTCTTGTGATACTGGCCGGAGCCTTCGAGGGGAGACGCAATATCGTCCCGGAATTCCCGATGGCATCGCTGCAAGGGCAGAGCCGATTCCACGCCCTTGTCGCGCATATACCCTATAGAGCAGCAAGTGTCACAATAAGAGATATTATGTTGAATTTCTGCCCAGGTGGCTCAAATCTTCATCTTCTTGAAGATGCCTTCCGGGATATTGCGGATCACAGCCATGACAAGCTGCCAGATCCGGCGCACGTAAATCACATTCTTGCCGCCCGTCACCGCGCGCTCTACCGCGTCTGCCACTTCTTCGGGCTGGGCAGTCAGCTTTTCGGGCAGGTCCAGATCTTCGGTCATCTTGGTGGCGACAAAACCGGGCAGCACGGTCACCACATGCACGCCTTCCGATGCCAGCCGGTTGCGCAGGCCCGAGAGGAACGCGGTGAAGCCGGCCTTGGCGGAGCCGTAGACATAGTTGGTGGCCCGGCCCCGCTCGCCCGCCACGGAGGAGATGCCAACCAACGTGCCTGCCCCCCGTGCTGCGAACCGATTGGCCAGTTCCGCCAAAATCAGCGCCGGCCCTTCGAAGTTCGACCGCAGCACCTGGGATGCAGCATCCAGATCGGCCTCATTCTCTTCCTGCTCCCCCATATAGCCCACGGCACAGACCGCAATATGTGGCAGGACGGGCAAGCCATCGATGAAGCCTGCAAAGCTGTCGGTCGCCAGCGCATCAAAGTCATGCAGGGTGACATCGACGTTATACCGCAGCGCCATATCGTTGCGCTCCGCCTCCAGAGTGTTCGCATTACGGGCAGCAAGCTGGACTGGATGGCCCGATTTGGCAAAACGGTGGGCGATGGCCAGTGCCATGTCGGAACGGGCGCCAAGGATCAGAACGGCTCTGGTGGTCATAGCTCAAGTCTTTCGGATTGGGCCGACGTGAAGGCACGCTGGCGGTTGTGGTCGTGTCGCATGGTCTGAAAATCCGCCACGCGCGGGTCGGAGCGGCGCAGGGTGTCAGCCCGCATGCGCGCGTCCTTGGCCAGATAGAACCGCCCGCCATGGGTCAGGGTGATCTCATCCAGCCGGTCCATCAGGGACAGCGTGCGTTTGTTCACGGGAAAATCCAGCGCCAGTGTGTAGCCTTCCATGGGAAAGGAGAAACGGCTCTCTTGTGGTCCCATGCGTTTCAGCACCGCAAGGAATGACCCCGCGCCCGCCTCAGAGATCGCCGCCAGCAGCTCTGCCATCCCGGCGCGCGAGGTTTCCAGCGGGATCACACATTGAAACTGGGCAAACCCCCGGCGGCCATAGATGCGGTTCCAGTTCAGGATCGCATCAAGCGGATAGAAATATGTATCCCAATCCACCAGCCCCTCGCCCGCGTTGCGCGTGCCGTTCCAGTAATAGAGTGCATTGAAGGCCCGAACCGTCCACCCGTTCATACAGAAGGCCGGGGGCGAGAAAGGCACCGAAAGCTTGCGCTTGTTCTTGGTCTCGAAAGGGCGTTTGCGGCGGGGTTTGGGCAGATCGTCCAGCTTGGCGTGCTCCCCCAGCATCACCAGCGACCGGCCTTGTGCCGCTCCTTGGCTCAGACAATCGATCCAGGCCACGGAATAGGTGGCCTCTTGCGCGCCTTCAAAGACGTCCATGGTTTCATTCAGATCAGCGGTGGGCTGCAATTGCTGGCGGATCCAGCCGCTTTCCACCGGGCGCAGGCGGAGGGCGGCCCGCAGGATCACCCCCGTCAGCCCCATGCCGCCCACCGTCCATTCGAACAGATCCGCGTTTTCGTGCGCGCTGCACCGGGTGATCTGCCCGTCCGGCCCCATCACCTCGATCCAGTCGACGAACTGGCCAAAGCTGCCGTCCTTGTGGTGGTTTTTGCCATGCACATCCGCTGCGATCATCCCACCAAGGGTCACGAATTTGGTCCCCGGGGTCACCGGCAGGAACCAGCCGCGCGGCAGGAAGGCGGAGATGATGTCGGCGGCCAGCACACCGGCCTCGGCCACCAGCACACCGGTGTCTGCGTCAAAGGAGATCATCCGGGCAAAGCGGCGGGTGTGAATGGTATTCTCAGCCGAGATCGCGCTGTCGCCGTAAGCCCGCCCGTTGCCGCGCGCGATGGCACGGCCCTCACCGATCAGATCGCGCAGGGCGGCCTCATCGCGCGGGGCGGTCACGCGCGCCTCCTGTTTGGGATAAAGCCCCCAGCCGGAAAGCTTCATGTCACGGGCTCCAGCCGGTTGTCGGTAAAGACGAAACGGCGATCAAGATTGTATTTCACAACATAGCCCACAGCGAGACCCAGCACCGCCCCCAACTCGCGCATGGCATCGGTGCGCCAGGCGAGCCAGAAAGCCGTTTCCGTGCCCCAGAAGATCGCCGTCGTGATCAGACCCATCGCGGTATAAAGGCCGAACTTCTTGCCATGGGCCTTCACACCGGTGCTGGTGTCGCCAAAGATCCAGCGTTTATCGAGCACATATTTCACCACCAGCCCGATGAGCGTGCCCGCGGCCACCGCCGCCATGAACCAAGGCGCGCTCTCGCCGCCCAACAGGACCACCCGCTGCATCGCGAGGTTTGCCACCGTCGCGATGATTGCAAAGATAGTGTAGCGAAAGATCAGCGTGCGTAGCGTCACATCACGGCTCCGGCCACCGCGAGCACAAAGATCATCACTGCACAGATGCGGCTGTTGCGGTCCTTGGCGGCAAAGAGCACCGGATCATCATTCATATGCCCGCGATGGGTGATGATCGCCACGCGGCTGATCCAGTAGAGCAGGATAAAGCAGATGCCCCAGAGGGTGGCCGGGGTGGAGTATAGCTCCACTACAGCAGGCGAGTTGACATAGAGCGCCATCACCAGCACCGACACATAACCCGCCGCCAGCGCCATCATGGAGATGATCTCCACATCCTTGACGGTATAACCGCGCCCGCTGGCGCTGAGCTTGCCGCGCTCTGCCATATCCACCAGCTCCGCCTGTCGTTTGACCGCGGCCATGGAGAAGAAGAAAAAGATCGAGAAGGCCAGCAACCAGACCGACAGATCGATGCCCGTGGCCACACCACCCGCAACGATGCGCATGGTATAAAGGCCGGCAAGCACGCAGATATCCACCACCGCGCGGCGCTTGAGGTTCAGCGAATAGGCCAGCGTTATCAGGTAATAGGCCAGCATGGTGAGAAAGAACGCCCCGCCCAGAAAAATCGACAGCAGCACCCCTGCAGCCAGCATACCCGTTGCCATGCCAGTACCATGGGCGATGGGAATGTCCCCGGCTGCAAAGGGTCGTGCACGTTTGCGGGGGTGCGCGCGATCCACCCTGAGGTCCAGCAGGTCGTTCAGGACATAGACGCTGGAAGCGATGAGCGAAAAGGCGATAAAGGCCACCAGGCTGGCCAGAAACGTGGCACCGGTGATCTGATGGGCGGTGAGCATCGGGATAAAGACCAGGATGTTCTTGAGCCATTGATGCGGCCGCATCGCCTTGAGATAGGGTTTGAGGTTGCGTTCCGGCAGGATGAGGTTCTCTACCGGCGTCGCGAGCTTCGCCGCCTGTGCGCGTACCGCGTCAGAGGCCTCGACCGTGATCCCCAGATCAACCGCGTCCCAGACCGACAGATCAGCGGCGGAATCCCCCATGTAGGCCAGGCGCTGCTCTGGAAAGGTCTCTTTCAGAAAGGCCGCCTTTTTCGCGCCCTTGAGGTTGGTTGCCCCGTCCGAGCCATGCACCTCGTCAAAAATCTGCAGATGCGCGCCAATCTGATCCGCAAGGCTCTGATCACTGGCCGTCACCAGCGCCGTGCGCACCCCTTCAGCCCGACGCGCCCGGATATAGTCGACGACCTCTTCGTTAAAAGGCAGCGTGGAAACATCCACCTTGGCAACCGTTGAGAGATATTGCTTGAGCTCGGCGCGGCCGCGCTGCAAGGCGCCTGCGGCCCGGAACGGGCTGCGCCAGTCGCGGCCCAAAGCGGACCAGAAGCTTTCATAGAGCATATCGGACCGCAGCAGGGTGCCATCAAGGTCCACTACAAGAACGTCCGCGGGGAAATCATTACTGGTCAATGTCTGCACTCAATTTCATTCAAAGACAGGTGTACCGGGTAGCCCTCCGAAACTTCGGGGGGACAATACAGTAAAATGAGTCCCTCATAGGGCCATTATCACAGAAGTTCTGGTCTTTTTGTGACCGAGTATCATTTTTTCAACGGCCAGCACCACCATCATCTGCAGGATGCGCGGTATTTCGAACAAAAAAACGGCGGTCCGAAGACCGCCGTTCTTAAGAACTGTTTGGCTATGCCTGGTTAATCAGGCAGCGCTTCTTTTCTTGCGACGGCTCATCACGCCGATACCTGCAACTGCAGTACCCATCAGCAGGATGCCTGCTGGCAGTGGCACTGGCTCAGGGCCTTTGAGGACAGCTGCCAGGAACTCAGGAGAGTTCGGGCCACCGATGTTGAACTGCGACGAGAAGTCGAGGCGTGCGGTGTAGGTGATACCAGCAACCAATTCACCCAGACCCAGTGTCACGGTCAATTCGCCATCATCGCCCACGATGCCGTCGTCACCAACGTTGACGAAAGTGGCAAGCGGCACGAGATCATCGTTCGCATCATAGAGCGTGAGGGATTCAAAGAAGCCCAGCGGGTCGTTACCGCCGACGAGGTCGAGGTCTTCGAAGAAGAGGTGCAGATCGGAATCACCACCGTCCACATTTTCGAATTCGACGAACATGGACATCGGGCCACCACCGTTGCCATTATCGGCCTCGGTGCCGCAATCGACGCCATATGTACATGCACCACCGCTCAGTGGGATGAAGTAGCCGATGACGTCATTCACGCCAACGCCTGCTGTTGCAGCCAGACCGGCACGGCCCGGGTCAGCAGCACCAATTGTCTGAGCTTCGGCAACCGCACTGCCGCCCAGCCCATCAACCGCGACACCAATTGTCGATGCGCTTGCAGCACCGCCCAACAGGGACACTGTGGCTGCTGTAACTAAAATCGATTTAAAATTCATTTTTAACTCCTGTCTGGAACTCGTGAGGGTGACTACACCCGGTGTACTCTGTACCTGAATTTACCTTTTGTTAAGTAATTTAGAAAGGATAAAGTGGCAAAACCGTCTTATTGCGGGCGTCCAATTGGTGTTTGTGCGTACCGATGGACGGAAGAGCGTCTAATTGTAAGAAAAATGGGCACAATACGCTGCTAACCGTCAGGTTGTTCCTCGGAAGTAATTCAACTAATACGAGAATTTCGGTATGAAGCGGGAAAACACATCGGCATTTGTGGCGAAAAAACGACAAGGATAGGGCTATTTAGCGAATCACTCATCCGGTGCTGAGCGGTTATCAGTACGACGATCGGTTGCGCCGCAAGGGGCACTATGTCACTTGTGGCTCAACGGCAAATTACCGCCACTTTTCAGTTCTAACCACAGCGTAAAACAGCTGGTTGTTAAGGGTAATTATGAAACGATTATTCTGGAGAGTTTTGCTTCTCATCCTCGTGTTGGGGGGGCTGTTTTTCGGGGCCGGCTATGCCTATGAAAACCGTCTTTATGCGCCGATCAGCCGGATGCTCAGCGATGAGACCAAGCAAAAGCTGCGGGACACGGTACTGGTATTTCAGACCAAGGAGGCGCTGGAGCGGCAGGTGGCGGGTCTGCAGCGACGGCTGGAGCAGACAGAAGATGTGCAGGAACTGTTGGAAGTGGCGCTGCGCAACAACCCCGACCTGCCCGAAGATCTGCCCTTTTACAAAGTCTCTGACGAGATACTGGAAACAGGCCGCGACCGCTTTGCACTGACCCGTTTCGAGACCCCTTTCGTGCCGCTTTCCCACTTTGGCAGACGAGCCTATCTGGAAAGCTACCAGGGGGACCTGTTGCTGATTACGGCGATGGGTACGATCGGGCGTATGCCGCTGGAAGAGATGACCGGGGACGATTTCTACATGCCAACGGTAGCAACCAACCTGCGCCAGCTGATCCCCAATCCGGAGTTTTACGAGGTCAATGAATTCAGCATCAAGGACGCGCTCGTACGCGACGATCAGCTGCTGCTGTCCTACTCCAAGGAAACCACCGAAGGCTGCTACACGATGGCCATCACCGCCGCGGACCTGAGTGCCGAAGAACTGATATTCAACGATATTTTTGTGCCGGACGAATGTGTTCTTTCAGACAATGATTACGGTGCTTTTGACGCCAATCAGACCGGGGGGCGGATGATCTCCACCGGGCCGGATACATTGCTGTTTTCGACCGGTGAATGGCTTTACCGGGACCTGTCACAGGACCCCGAAAGCCTCTTTGGCAAAGTGGTGGAGATCACGCTTTCATCCGGAGAATATGTGGTGAAATCCATGGGTCACCGCAACCCGCAGGGGCTTTATTTTGATGCGGAAGCCAATGTGATCATCAACTCCGAGCATGGGCCGGCGGGCGGCGATGAGATCAACATCAACCGCACGCCGGAGGGGGAGCCTGAAAACTACGGCTGGCCCATTGCCTCTTATGGCGAACACTATTCCACCAACCCCAAGAATTACGAGAAAGCGCCCCTGCACAAGTCACATGCGGAGCACGGGTTCGAAGAGCCTGAGAAATACTTTGTCCCCTCGCTCAGCCCCGGACCGCTGGTGCGGATGACAGACCCGCGCGATCCGACCCGCTATGTGCTGCTGATGGGCGCCATGGGGTTCGACTACCGCGAAGGGGATGAATCCCTGCATATTTTCGATCTGGACGACGACTTCCGGATTGTCGCGGAAGACCGCATCATCCTCAATGATCGGGTCCGCGACATGATCCCCCTGCCCGGGACCGGGCGCTATGCGCTCTATCTGGAAGGCAGTGACTATGAACTTGGCACCATCGCGCTGATGACCGCGAACCCTTGAACACAAGAGAGAAGAAGCGCGATGCAGACCGACCAGAAGGAGCAAGCTGAGGTGACCCGATCAGAGGATGCCCCTGTCATTATCTATGGCTCGGTACGAGCCGGCACGACCATGTTCCGCCTGATGCTGGGCGCCCATCCCGATCTGGCTGAAATCGGCGAAAACCGCTATCTGGTCGATTGCCTGCAGCAGCCGGTCGGGGACGATCTGCGCTACGATATGGAGCAGCTCGATATGGACCGCGTCTTTCAGATGCGCGGCCTGTCACGGCAACAAGGACAGGACGGCGCGGATCTGGTGGCCTCGGTCGTCGAGCAGCTGCGCGCCGGGCGCGGCGGCCCGGCGGTCCTGACCTTCCATGCCGATATCGCCGTTGTCGACAGGTTGTTCCCGAACGCACGCTACATCCACATCTACCGCGATCCCCGCGATGTCGCGAATTCCGTCACCGGGTTTGGTTGGTCGGGCAATGTCTATTACGGGGCGGATTTCTGGCTGGCCTCGGAGCAAAGCTGGGAAGACTTCAAGGACCGGATCGATCCGGGCAAGCGGTTGGAGTTGCGCTATGAGGATCTGGTGCTCGATCCGCATGAGAAGCTGCGCCGCGTCTGCGATTTTCTGGCCATCCCCTTCACCGAAGCGATGCTCGGCTACAATGAGCGATCCAATTATGCCAAACCGGACAAGGCGCTGCTCACCCGCTGGAAAACCAAACTGACGGCGCGCCAAATTGCACTGGTCGAAAACCGCTGCGGGGCGCTGATGGAAAAACGCGGCTACAGCCGCCATATTGATCCACCCCTGCACCTGGGATCGCTGGGTCGGAAATATCTGGCCCTGGACAACAAGCTGCGCAAGATGGCTGCGACCATCTCCTTTTACGGGGTGCAGGATTATACCGCCGAGAAGCTCTACAGATTGCCCATGTTCAAGAACCGGCATGCGGATCTGACGCGGCGCATGCACGAGAAGGTCAACCAATCCCTCAAATAGGCCAGTCTCTCAATCGGGTTTAAGACGCCCGACACAGGAGCAGATAGAGGGGCTGTCGTTCCCGCACGCCATGAATTACCTTCGGCGCAATCCGCCCCGGGAGCGTTATCGGGGCCTTTTTCATATCCCCCTCGGGAAGGCTAAAAACCATGCAGCGTGTCTTCATCACCGGAACCGCCGGGTTCATCGGGTTTCATCTGGCCCGGCTTCTGCTGGCGGAAGGCTTCCGGGTGCACGGGCTCGACGGCATGACCGACTATTATGATGTGACCCTGAAACAGCGCCGCCACGCGATGCTGTTGCAGAACCCCAATTTCTCCCGCGATGAGGGGATGCTGGAGGACGCCGCCCTCATCGACCGGATTGCCGATGAATTTGCGCCCGATGTGATCGTGCATCTCGCCGGCCAGGCAGGGGTGCGCTATTCTCTGGAAAACCCCCGCGCCTATATCGACAGCAATGTGGTGGGGACCTTCAACATCATGGAGGCCGCGCGCCGCCTCAAGGTGCAACATCTGCTGATGGCCTCCACCTCCTCTGTCTATGGCGCCAATGAAGACATGCCCTTTGCAGAGACGGATAAAGCCGACACGCAGATGACGATCTATGCGGCCACGAAAAAGGCCAATGAAAGCATGGGCCATGCCTATGCACACCTGTGGGATCTGCCCACGACGATGTTCCGGTTCTTCACCGTCTACGGGCCCTGGGGGCGACCGGACATGGCCTATTTCAAATTTGCCAATGCGATCCTGGAGGGCCGGCCCATCGACATCTACAATCACGGGCAGATGTACCGCGATTTCACCTATGTCGAAGACCTCGTGCGCGGCATCCGCCTGTTGATCGACGCGGTCCCGGAGCGACCCGCGACGCCCGGGGAGGTGCCCGAAGGTGACAGTCTTTCTCCGGTGGCGCCCTGGCGGGTGGTCAATATCGGCAACTCGACCCACGTGCGGCTGCTGGATTTCATCGCCGCCATCGAAGAGGCCCTTGGGCAAAAGGCCAAGCGCAACCTGATGGAGATGCAGCCCGGCGATGTGCCCGCCACCTGGGCCAATGCGGACCTGCTGCACCGGCTGACAGGCTATAAACCCCGCACCGATATCCGAGAGGGGATCGCCGCTTTCATAGACTGGTATCGGGACTATTACGGGAAATGAGCGCCCTGCTGGTGCTTTAAGACCTCAACACCGGTAGCCGGGCATCACCACTGGCCGAACACAAGCACCCGTTGCAGCGCACCGCTTGTGTCATAGACAAGCTCCAGATCGGACGCCGGATCAATCAGATCGCGCCGGACATAGGACAGATCGCTTGTCATGGCAGGCATGTCGGCGAACTCAAGCCGCACATATTCCCGGGCAAAAGCCGCGGTTTCCGCAAAGCCGGAGGCTGCTGCAAAATTCCGCGATCCGAAAACGAAATCGGGCCGGATGTCTTCCAGCAGGTAGGCTGTCAGAAACGCCTTGTCGTCCATGTTCTTGGCGATCGTGCGGCTGATCAGCCCACCCAGATCGACCAGCCGGATCATCCGGTGGTAGGCGATGCCGCCCGCGTCGTGATGGGCCAGTACCGGGTCTTCGATCTCAAGGCGGTCGGCCAGCGCGCTGAAGGTGTTGCCCACATCCGTCACGGCGGCAAAGGGGGTCGGCGGGTTGGCCTTGAAGAGAGCCAGTTGCTGCGCGTTTGTCTGCGCCAGCGCCAGAACGATCAGCACGACACAGAGTGCGCGCGTCGTGAAACCGCGCAATTCCCCCAGCCCCAGGGCGGCGAGCAGCAGGGCAATTGGCAGGATCGGCATCAAAAAGCGGTATTGCGCCATCCAGTCCCCCTTGGCCCAGACCACAAAGAAAAGCTGCGCGCCAAGGATCGCAAGGGCCACGATGATCCAGGCCGGCAGCTGCTTCAGACGCATCATGAAGATCAGGGGGATGGCCAGCAAAAGCGCTGTGTCGCGCAGGCCCGAGACCACATAGGACCAGCCCAGCCCCATGATGTTGAACAGACCAAGCAACCCCGCCGCGGAGGATTTGGCATAATAGGGGTTGGGAAAGAGGTCGCCGAAGTAGAGCACGCGGAAGGCCAAAAGGCCCAGAAAGGCCACAAAGGGGATCAGCGCCACGGCGATGTCGGCGGCATTCACCAGCGGCCCGCCCGCGCGGCGGGTCAGGAAAACGGCTGCCAGAAACACTGCAATCACGATCACCGGGGCTTCCGGCCGGGTCAGCACAAAGAGCGCCAGCGCCACAGCCACCGGCCAGCGCCAGCGCTCAAGAAGCCAGACACAAAAGACGATGCCCAACAGGATGAACGCCTGCAGCGCATGCTCCTGCCCCGAGGCGGCCCAGACGACCGTGGGCGCAGTGGCAATGCCTGCGCCACAGAAGAAAAGGGTAAGGGGGCTGCGGGTTTGCCTGGCCAGGATCACCGCGCATAAGGCCATGGAGGCTGCGGAAAACCCGATGCCCAGGTATTTCGCGGCCATCGGAATGTCTACGCCCAGACGGGCCATGAAGGATAACAGCAGCATCCAGGTGGAGCTGGAATAGCCTTCCTCCGGCGGCAGCCAGGGCTGGGCCACAAGACCTGACCCTTCGGCCAGGGACCGGCTGTAGGCGAATGTGATACCGGCATCATCAATCCACCAGTCCTGCAGGTGCAGGGTCAGGGTCAGAAAATAGAAAATACTCAGGGCGGCGGCCAGCGGCAACGCCCAGAAAGACATGCGGGGACGGTCTTCCCAAAGGTCCGTGAAAACGGCCAGGCCCGCACCGGTCAACAGGATTCCAAGCGCGTGGATCAGATGGATATCATCTGTCGGGGTTGCGGTGAGGATATAGGCCCGGTTTACGAACTTGACCGGAAAAGCAAGATGTGCGGCCCCTGCCAGAACCAGCGCACCCCCTAAAAACCACCGCACTTTCAAAAGGTCCTGTACCGCCATTACCATTCCTGTTCCCGAACAGGTTGTCAGGTATCGCGATCCTCAGCAAAAATCTATCCTGAACCAAACCGCTTTCTTCCGGGTATGGCGCAAAAGCGCCAATGGCGGGTGCGGCAGGCGCTTTGGATCAAAGCGCCTTGACCTGATCAACCAGACGTCCCAGGTGGCGTGTCTTGGCCAGAAGAACGCCGAATGTCCCGATGATCCAGGGCACATGGGCAAGCATCCCCAGCACCGGCGTGGTCGCACAGAAGGTCACCATGTAATCGAGGATCACCCACATGTACCAGAGCATCGCCAGACAGGTGAATCCCATGGCAAGTTCGGCCCAGCGGTAGCGATTGCGCTGTTTTGTATCCGGCATGATCTGCGGATGCCGCGCCACGATCTCCCGGCACAGCAGGTGCACCACCGTCAGCGGAAGCATCCCAAGAACCATAAGGGCAAAGTAAAGATGTGCTGCTGTCATTGTCCCGCTCCTTATGAAACCGTCACGGCGGCACCTGCAGAGGCATCTGATGCGGTATAATCCCAGTTGGTCTTGTATCTGAGCCGCAGGGTGTAGCTGCCATTGCTGATGGCTGTGCCGTCACTTTCCACCGTGATCTTGTGAACCGCCTGCACCCAGCGATGGCAGAGCCTGCGCCATGTGGTGCCGCCATCGGTCGAATATTCGGTCAGCCTGATCTTGCGACCGCCTGCATCGGGTGGCGTCATCAGCGTCACGCCGATGGTGTTTGCATCCGGGTGATCCGCAACGCTGAAATGTGTGCCCCGCACAGGGGCAACCACAGCCCTCTCGGTACCCACCAGAATATCGACACGCACAGTGGCATATTGGCCCGCGCTTTCCACGAAGGTGTAGAATTCATCGGTCCCTTCAAAATGAGGATCCGGCGTATAAGTGATGGTGCCCGCGGCCCCGTCGAAAGTCACCGTGCCGTTCTGTGGGGAAATGGAATCCACCGTATCCAGCGAGAACGACCCGTTACCGCCAGACGCACCGCTGACAAGATCCACCACGACCGAGCCATTGACCGAGCAGGTGCCGGTTTTATCCGCCTGTACGACAGGGGTGTCGGTATAGGACAGGGGGCCGTTGTTGGTGAAGGCCGTGCTGTTGGTGTTGGTATATCTGACGAGTTTTGTTCGCTTCGCAGGGCGCCCTGTCAGGCGATCCGAAATGATATAGGTCTGCTTGAGGACGCGTCTGCCCTCATAGATGTAATATCCACGCGCGCTCAACCAGTCGAGGCACCGGCTGCCATTGCCGGGGAAGATATCATCCCCCGATGGCTTCGGCGTAAGTTTGGCCGCATTGGAGATGTTGTCGGTCTTGCTGCCCATGGTGTTATCCACGCGGGGCACGATGCTATTGCTGAAATTGAAGCTGAAAAAGGCCGCGATTTCCAAGGGATAATCTTCGCCAGGATCCTGGCCATAGTCGTAGCCATCGTACCAGTCGTCATCATCATAAAACACCTCTGCACGCGGTTTCGTCCCCGGCACCAGAACAAAGCCAAGTCGATTTGCGTTATCCACGTCATCCAGACCCACCAATCCCCATCGCGGATCCTCGAGACTGTAGTTCACATGGGTGCTTGTGGTGTCAGAGCCACTGCCAAAGACTGCGTAGTCATTGCCTTCGGCCCGCAGGTTCCGCACGATCACCGTATGCTGGTTTGCGCCATACCGGACACCTGTGCCCTGCCCCGTATCATAGGCATATTTGCCCGCGACACTGTCAAACCCGTCAAGGATATAGACGCCCACATATTCCACCGAGGCGCCGTACTGACGATAGCCCCAGCACTTGAGGTTCTTCAGCTTGATGTTGGCATCATGGAACTGTGTGTGAACATTCTTGGTGACAAAGAGCCCGCCCAGACAGGCCACCGCTTCATTATCCGAATGGTGTACAATCGGGTAATCAATGTAGTTGATGGCATCTTTCGTGATATTGGCCGGTTTTTCAGGCAGGGTGATCTCCTTGAGATCCAGCGCCGCCCGCGGCACATCGCGTGTACCTGCCGTGATAGCCACACCGGGATTACTCGGCTCACCGGTTGTAGAGCGATGCCAGAAAGCATTGGCCCAGGTGGTGCTGACGGCTTTGTTGCGGTTGGTCCGCATCGCGCGACCCCGAAAGCCGTAAGCATAGCCATGGCTGAAGGTATCGCCCAAAGCACCCTTGTTGCCCTCAAGGTTCTTGACCTCCTGGCGCAGGTCGACGGAGCGCCCGATCCAATCGCGGTACTTGGCGACATAGGTTGTGCGCATGACGCAGTTATCGGCCCATGCCCCGGTTTCCGATCCATCCTCTGAAACCATGCCGCAGCCGTAGTAATCCAATACGGTGCAGTTGAAGAAATTCATGAAGCCGCCGTGATGCACCATGCCCCAGCCGGGCGAGCCAATCACGCCACACTCCGCAACAACCGGTGCCGCACCCATGGGGACATCCCCCAGCAGGTGACAGTGCACGGGGTATCGCGATTGCAGATTTGCCCGGGGCGTCAGTGCGATCGACTGCGTTTGCGGGCTGTCAGCGGCATTGCGGCGCTTGAAATCACCGTTGGCATCAATGATCCCGGCATCCCCATCGACCGGGTTGATCACCTTGTCCGTGCGTCCCAGGTCGACAAAATCCGCGCCCCATACATCCACCTTGGCATGCATGTGCATGAAGGCGGTGTGGCCCCGGCGCCAAGTTGGCGCGGTCACTTCGGAGGCAAACCGGACATTCTTGTTCCCTTTGACGATCACACCCGGGTAAAGGTCCGTGCGGGTCGAACCGGGCAACTGGTTCTTGTGCGGGTGCACCAGCGGCTCCTGCCAGGAAATCACATTGCCAACCACCGAGGTCACAACGCGCTCTTCATCCTGGAACACCATGCTGTGGTCTGCATTGGCATTGTAGACATAGTCTGCATCGGTGCCGCCGATGACAATCGTATCCCCCGCCGCAAGACCCACTGGTGCCTTGCGGGCCGTAAGAGAGGTCGCGCCTGCCTCGATCGGATCCGCGTCAAACCAGGGCACCTTTTCGGCCCCCCAGACACGGATGAGACCCTGTACGACAAGCCCCCGACCCCAGCCGCGGGTCGTCAGGAAATTCGACGCCCTGAGATCCGTTTCGGCCAATGTGTCGGCGGTATAATCACGACAGGAAAAGACGATCCTGTGACTATATTGCGCCGGGACGCGGTTTGACGCGGTGCCGATGATCATCGACGCGCCACGGGTGACGGTGATGGTCTCCACCAGCATCTGCGTGCTGGTGGTCAGGGACCATGTCAGAGTGCCATCCACGCGCAAACGATCCAGACGGTGCCGGTCGTTCCAGTCGTAGGTGACGGTTCTGCCATGCGGGATCAGGACAACCGCGCCGTTGCGCGGCACCGATCCTACGTGCCATGTCGCGGGGTCGGACCAGTTACCATCCGCCACAGCGATATGCGTGACATCCCGGTGGGGAATGAGCCCCACAACAGCGGCATCATCGGCAAGGTGCTTTGGGTCCATGCTCATGCCCATCATGGCCGTTGCATAGACCATGATCGGTGGCGACAGCAGGACGCCCTGATCGCAGGTGACTTCGCAGGTTACCCATTGCCCCCCGAGACCCGCGCCCGGCAGCGTGGGGCCGGTGTCTTGCGAGGCCCCCCCCACGATCCGCCAGTCATAAGCGGTGATCCCGGTCAGCCCACTCGTATCGAGCGTGAGCGTATCGGTATCCGTTCCGTCACTGATGCGCGGCACACCGGAGGCTGCCGCAGGTCCCTGAAACGATGGGATTGCTGCGCTGTCGGAAGCGCCGCCAACGATTGCGGAGACAAGCCCGAGGTTCTCGCGGGGCAAAATGCCCTTCAGTCTGATCTGAGCCATTGCAAATCCCTGTTATGTGAAGGTCAGCTGTGTGCCGGCGCTGGTGATCGTCACCCCGGCAAAGGTTTCATCGACAGCAAAGATTTTCCCTGCGTCAGAGGGCCCGGTGATATAGTCCAGATCGGTTTCACCATTTGGGGCCCCGTCCAATGTCTGAACCCATGTCTGATCCCCCGGATCCGGCCCGTCATAGAGCCACAGGCCCGGTGTGATGGTGACGGTATCGCCCGCGCTCGCCACGCCGGTTACGCTTGGCAATACGATGGGTGTGGGGGCCGCAGCAATCATCGCAACGCTCAGCGGTGCACCATCGGTAATGCGCTGCGTATAGGTCCCTGCATAGGGTCCGGAGGCGATGGTGACGCTTACAGTCCCATCCTCGGCCGAGATCACAGGTTCCTCACTCAGGTTTTCTACCGAGAGAGAGGCCTTTGCCGCGGCGCTGCCAAAGATGTGCAACCCGCCCAGGTAGGACCATGATCCCGAATTGGCGCTTTGGGTGATGGTGATCACGCCTGCGCCATCCGACGTCGTCTCGACCGTCACCACATCCTGAACCGGGTTGGCGGTCGTCTGGATGGTGGCCGTTTCGCCCCCTGAGAAGGAATAGAGTGTTTCCCGCACGCCCGAAGCCGCACGCGACGCGATCAGCTCAACCGTGTAGCCGGTGTCAGGGCTCAATCCGGAAATCACATGATCCACGGAATAGGCAGCGCCAACAAAATAGCTGTCGGCCGTAAACACATCATTGTAGAGCGTCCCGCTGAAGGCGGAGCTATCTGATGACCGCCCGAAGAAATTAAGCCCAAACCCGCTACTGCCCCCGGGAGAGGCGGCCGAAAAGTTCAGGGTCAGCGTGACCCCGGGGTCGCTGCCATCGCTGTTGAGAAGCGCAAAAGGCCCATCCGAGGTTGCGCCAGCGTTTTGAGCGCCCGGCACGAAGGGCGGTGTGTTCACGCCAGGCGTCGCGCCATTGCCATAGTCGACAAAGACATCGAGGCTGAGGGTCTGGCTTTCCACCATGAACGGATCGGAAAAGGCCACAGCAGACCGGTTGTCCACCGCGTCCTGATGCACATAGCAGGCTCTGTATTCGGTGGCAGGCGTCAATCCGATCTGGTCGGGCACCTGTTGGGCGCCCGGCACCGTCACCGGTTGTGATCCGGCAAGGGCGGCGCCGGTTCCGGCCACCACATCGGCAATCACGGGGCTTTGGGTGGCGGGATAAATCCCCCAATAAAGCGTGCCCCCGCCTTCATTGGTGATGACCCCCAGAGAGACCGCTCCGGTTGTGCCGCTCCCGGCCCCGGTCGGGGAGGAGAGCAGGGGTGCTGCCACATCCAGCGTCAGACGTGTGGCCTGTGCCGGAATTGCCTCCCCGGTACAAATCGGCGCAAGCCGCTCTGCCAGCCAGCCGCGCAGCGCGGCAATGCCCCCGGTACTGGGGTGAACGTTGTCACTGCTCAGGTAGGTGGCACGATTGTAATAGGTCCATTCGTAAAGGCAGGACACGGGCGTGCCGTCTGCATAATAGGCCTGCTCTGCCAGGTCGGATTTTCGGGCCAGAAACAGCGGCAGGTAGACATTGTCATTGTAGGGTTTGGCCCCTGCTGCCTCATCAGCCGCCGTTGAGCCATCATAATCCCTGAAGGTCAGATCCGAGAGGATCACACTGCCCGGTCGCGTCGCCGCGATGTCCACCAGACCACTCAGTGCCGTGGTGAGCGCCGAAGCGCCCCCCGGATGGGGCCGATTTGCCGAAACGTTATTCCCGCCGGTATGTACAAAGAACAGCGTATCCGCCGGGAAAGCGGCCATGGCTTCGGTCAGCAAAGCGCCGGTTTCCGCGGCAGTATCCCCGTTTTGCGTTCTGGAATAGACCTCGACCGTCGCCCCCTGCGCCTGAAAGGCGGTTTCAAAGGGCGTGTTGCGCGTGCTGAGAGTATCGCCTGCGATGTCCTGCATGATCGAGGCGCCGATAAAGACAACGCGGCTGAAGGTTGCCACCCCGCCGGTGCTGACCTCGACCGAGGCCGACCAATCCGATGCACCGTTGAAATTGCGCGCGCGCCACTGGATGAAATACGTCGTACCCGAACTCAGCCCGGTGAGATCCTCTCCGGAGGTGAAATCCGCCTGCTCCGTCCAAGAAACCTCATCCGTCGAATAGCGCAGGTCCCGCGCCGTGATCCGGCGCCCGTTGCCAAAAGGATCCGCAGGCAGCGTGACCGTGATTGCCGTCTCGCCATTGGCCACGGCCTGCGGGGCTGCGGGCGTCTCGGGACGGGCATTGCCCGCATCGACGATCTGCCAGCCGAGGGTTTCGATCAGGTTGCGCCGGATCGCCTCGACCGCGCCGCCGGTGGTATAGGGGCTGTCGTTCAATTCCACCGCGATAGAGGGGACGGTTGGAAGGGTCTGGCCGGCAAGGTTGGTCAAAAAAGCGTCATAGACGGCCTGCGTCAGCCGTGGGTTGTCAGCGCGCCGCTCAAAAAACTGCGCCATGCCGCCCGGTCCGATGAGGCTTTGCAGATTGAACCCGGAGATATCCGGCGGGGCCAGCGCATAACACCGGTAGAGCATCTCATCCATGCGCTGGACGTTGCCCGTGTCGATCACGGTTGTATCGAGGAACGGCAGGTCCCAGCACCCGGCCCAGGTGTTCTGCAAGTTGATCGCCGATGAAAAATCCATGCCTGTGATGTCGCAGGTGGTCATGACACGGCAGAGCTCGAACATCTGAAAGAAGTTTTCCACGCCGCTGGTGTCGGTGTTCCCGGCCACAAAGGAGGTCATCCCGCTGCACCCGCGAAAGGCGCTCTGGAAGCTCGCCCAGCCCAGGGTGCCCAGGTTCTCGACGGTGCGCACCTTGCCCGCATGGGTGCTGTTGTTGTTGAAGCGGAGCGCCCCGGCCCGGCCGCTCACACGGATGGTGTGAATGCCCGGCGTTGCATAGATCGCGGTGAAGGCCGGGCTGGAGGCGGAATTAAACCCCTGCGGACCCGCGCCATTGCCCATGTCCACCGTACCGTCATAAATCCCCAACGGATGCATCAGCAGCCGGAAGCTTTCATCCGCTGCCGTGGTCTCGATGGTCATGACAAGGTCGGTCTCGAGCACCGCCACCACATCAAGGGTGAATTGCTCGGAAAGACTGCCGTTTGCATTACTGGCCGTCACGGAGATGATCTCTCCCGTGCGGGCATTGCCCGTCTCCAGCCGCAGCGTGACGCCATCTGAATCGAGTGTCGCCCCCGCGCCCGTGACGGCATAACCCGTTGCATTGGCGAAAACGGTGGCCAGATCGATGGTCAGATCGCCGCTGCCCTGTTGCAGGGTCTGATCCTGCAGCGGTGCGATCAGCGTGACCAGCAAAGGTGCCACGGTCACGTCCAGGCTGACCGCGGCCTGCCCACCCGAGTTCTGGGCAGTGATTGTCACCGTGTCCGACCGCACCGCATCGTCAATCGACAAGGTGCTGCCACTGATCGAGGCCCAGCCCACGGTTTCACTGAAACTCAGATTTTCCCCCGAGAAGCCCGGCGCAAGATTGACCAGGATGAGCCCGCCCCCTTCGACGGTATCGACCGGGGCCAGCGCGCCTGCCACGGGCGGCACATGGCGCACCCTGTAGGCCGCACTTGCCACCTCTGTCCCGTTGACCAGTGGCGTATATTGTACCTGCCCCAGGTCCTCGCCAGCGGCGGGTGTATATGTGGCTGCCACGGCCCCTGCGATCAGGGTGCCCTCCAGACGCCAGCGGTGCACAACAGTCTCTGACCCGGTCAAAGGCGTGATCTGGCCGGTCAGGGCCGATCCGATCTCTGCTGTCAGACCATGGGTTGGATTATCCACAAGCCCCGTGATGCTCGCGCCATAGACAATGGCCTGCTCTACGGTGAGTGCAAAGCCCAGGCTCGCGCTGCCGCCGGAGTTGGCGGCCGTAACCGTCACTGGCAAATCCGCACCTTCGGACAGCACATCGGTGTCAAAACTGACATCCCCCGTGGCCGCATCAATGGAAACGCCTGCAGGCCCGCTGACCGAGAAGCTCAGGTCCGCCCCGGCAAAGGCTGCCGCGGTGGCATAGCTCTGCACCCCGACCCCTAGCGTCACGCTCTGATCGGTGAGCACGCCCACGACCGCTGGTGCAATATGCACCACGATGCGTGGCACGGTGGTAAAGCTGCGCGTGATCCCGGCGCTATCGGTCACGGTGATGCTGAAAAGATTGGTCTCGCCATCGGCCAGGGGCTCAGCGGCGCTGGCAGTGCTGCCGATGTAATTGACCTCCACGTCGGTGATGCTTTCACCCGGCGCGCTGGCCGTATAATTCGACAGGCTGAGGAAAATCGGCCAGTTGACCGTCTCGCTCAGGCTCTGCCCAACGGTGAGAACGGAGGAGGCCGGTAGGACGCTGGCCGTGATGGACTGTGCCACCCCGCCCCGTCTGCGTCTGCGATTGCCAGGCGCGCCCGCGCCAATGAACCCCGCCCCGGGCATCAGGACCAGCCGTAGTAGGTACCTGTCGTGCCGGTGCTCAGCACACGCACGCCCCGGAACGCAAGCTGGTCTCCCGCCATCAGCGTGTAAGCCAGATCCACGCCCTCACTGTCGCGGATCACGATGGTGCCCTCGGTCTGGCAAAAGATCACACGCGGCAGGATCGGCAGATCACTGTTGTCATCGGGCTGAATCGCGAAATGCGTCGTGGCAGGGCTGGTCAGCCCCTTGGTGAAAGTCTGAAATTCATCCATGGGTTTTCCTCACGCGTGAAATGGGCGAAACAGAGCGGACACCTCGCGCCCTCGGGACCCGGGTGTCGGGTCTGTCACGGCAGGAGGCGTCTGTTCTTCATGGCCATTCTCGGCAAAGACTGTAGGAAATGGGCTAACTGACAGTCCGCTAGGGTTAACGAAGTATGAATGACCAATCCAAATCCCCCCTGCCCCCCCATGTGATCATCGCCGGGCATGGACGTTCGGGCACCAACATGGTGCTCGACCTTTTCGACTGTCACCGCATGAGTTTCTGCCGCAATGAACCCAATGAGCTGCATGGCACGGGCTTCACCGGCCTTGGGGATGCAATGTTCGGCGATCCGGTGCCTGCAGATTTTGCCGCGCGCTGGCGACAGGCGGTGGCCACCACCATCCGCTCAAACGGCGCCCGCGACCGCTTTGGCCTCGACAAGGATTACTTCCGCTCCCCCCTGGTCGCCCGGGCCGGACAGGCGGTGATGTCGCGCGCACGCCTGCGCGAGCTGCTGCTGCCAAAATCCGAGGGGCGCACAGTCGAGGAATGGCCCTGCCCCGGCCCCTATTACAACCACACCGCCCTCGCCCGCGCTTTGCCGGTGCTGAAAATCCTGCTGGCACCCGCCTGGATCGCCCGCGCGCATGATCTCTTTCCCGGCCAGCAGGTGGTGCATGTGGTGCGCCGCCCCGAAGGCTTCATCCAGTCCTGGTGGAGCCGCTATGTCACCGGCATCGGGGGGGGGCCGGAAAAGGTCTTTGCCGACAACCAGCCCTCGCTTGAGATCATCCTGGCGCATTTCGGTCATGCAGATAAAAAACCAGCCAGCTATTCCCTTGAGGCACTTCTGGTCTCGGAGCTTTGGCGCTGGCGCTACATGAACGAGGTGCTGGCCGAGGCGCTCTCCACCTCTGACCGCTACCTGCCGGTCCCTTATGAAGCGGTGATGAAAGAGCGCATGGTCTGGGCAGAGCGGCTCTACACCTTCGCCGGGCTGGAGATGACAGACGCCACCCGCACGCAGGTTGAGGGCATGCAGAACACCCTTTTCGGCAAGCGCAAACCCGACGGGTTAGAGCCTGATCTGGTGGCCTCGGCCGTGGCGCAGGTCACCGAAGACAGCACATGGTGGGCGGCTTTCGGCGGCAAGAAATAGGCCCCAAGACAGGCCAGTACCTGCGGCTTGGGTTCGGGCGGTCTGGCACACGAATGGCAGTTTCGAGCCCAGATCGAACGTTCAGGTCGGGCGTAGCGAAGTTCTGCTCCCGCCGAAAGCCAACATTAGTTCAAAACGCAGCGAACGACCGCATCAAGCCCAGACTTCTCATCTGTTCTCGGGCGCATCATACGCGGTAGCCCGCATTGCCACGACAGGCTAGAAGAACTCCGGAGAACCCGCGCTTTTGGAGTGTGATTTCTCATGGTCGGAAAACTTGTACGGTGTCGGGGACAATCGTAAGGAAATCACTCAAACCAGCTTGCGTATTGTTCGAATATCCGTGCTCTCTCAACGTGCGGCCAATCAATTGCACAGCTTCGGGAGATCCCGCAAACTTCGAATGGGATCCCGAATTTGAATCGTCAATTTTGCTGAGATCTATCACAGTGAGGCCTAAACCCTCCAATTCCGATAAATCCGCCGCACCGACACGATCCACCCCGCCCGCAACACGACGCGAAAACTGAAGTGCTCGATCATCTGAAGACACAAGAACGTAGGGAGAGACTGGAAGCTGACGTATCTGGCTGAGTTGTGATTTGAAAACATCGATATCAATGTCTGGCGATGCGAATGTGAGGGTTTTCAGTTTACGTGTGCTGTTCAGATTGCCACGCAGGTCGGACTGAACCATCACTTCACTCACCAACATCGTGCCCATGGAATGGGCAAAGACATCAAACCCGGTCGCATTGCTTTGAACGATGAAAGAAGATGCTTCCTCAAGGCTAGGACGCGCGGCTAGTACACTATTCAAGTCATACGCATAACGGCTTACTCGTGCGGCAGACGCCCATGAAAACAAAATTGGCACACCCTGGAAACCGGAATCTTCCACAAATTGCGCTACACGCAAAACCGAGTCGCTCAAAGTGTTGTTGAATCCATGGACGAACAATAAGATGTCTCGGTTATCCGGCCTGCGGGCATCCAGCGCCTTGTTTAGTGAAAGCACGAAGTCATGGCCGTCAACAAACCTCTCCGGATCGACAACCGCAAACTCACGATTAGCATCGGGCGGTAGTGTTCGTGGGCGGTCGATTGTACCCGCTTCACGATCAAGCGGGACAGAAACCGTGACAGCAGCCAGGCCAAGTACATCGGAACGCTGCGACGAATAGAATTCTCGCTCATTGGTCGACGGCGCTCTAGATGTCGCAATGAAAATCCTGTGTTCTGATGCTTTGGCAACCGTACCTGCCACCGTTTCGGGATCATTTACGCCAATCAGATCGGGCGGCCTCGCGCAGGCTACTAACACTCCCAACAAGGCAAAAAGAAGCTGCAATTTAGAATACGTAAGTTGCAAAAACCCAATCCTGCATTGCTCAATTAGCCTGTCGTAAATGTTGCTTGATCAGAGCAAGAGGTAAAGTTGTTTCTGCTTTGAGCAGTACCTGTGTTTGAGAAAGCGGAAATTGGGTGTTTATTGCGTGCCTTTATGGGAAATATCCACCGTCGTACGGATGTTAACCGCTCCCGATACAAAGCGGGCGGAGCCAGCCTCGTGGCAGGTTCTTACAGAATGGACTAGTTATTTAACGGCAGCTTTGTCCCGCAAAGCCGCCACCTTAAGCCGAGCCAGCGTCTGTCCGTGGACTGGCGCAGTGACAGTCGTTCTACAGCGCTTTATCTCAGCCAAGCACATCTTCCACATGAACGACGCACAAAGATGTCAAAGCGCCAGTCCGCCGGGACGGACAGACGCTGGCTCGGCGCCTTCGGCTTGCTTCCGAGCTGTACAGTGCGTTGCACCCAGGGCAGCCTTGTCCCGCAAAGCCAGCCCTTGTACCTAATGGTCTGCGGGCCCCTGTGGCGGATCAGGCGGTCGCCGCGGTGCGTCGCCTGCGTGCGAGCCATCCCAGTCCCGCCAGGCCGCCAATCAGCAGCGGCAGGGACGCCGGGAGCGGCACCAGTTCCGGGGCCGACAGGTCCAGTTCAAGACCGTGCACGAACCCGAAGTTGGATGCGCCGCAATACGGACCACCGGGCCGTTCCTGTCGGCACAGAAAGTCGAAGGTGATATCGCCAGGGTAGGTTCTGAGCGTTCCCGAACTCAGGGCAATCGCATGGAGACCCTGCTCTGTTCTGCGAATGGCGCCGACCTTCATCCCCACGACACCGCCCGCCTCGAAATCGAAGGTGTTGAATCCGCCTCCCCACCAATTCTCGAAAGAATAGCCTCTGCCGGTTTCGCGGAACTTGTTCGACGTGAAAACGACGTCCTTTGCGCCCCGAACACCGTCCTCGATACTGTCGAATTCAAAAAACCCCGTGACCGGGTTTTGGTCCAGCTCGGTATCTATCGCAAATTCAACTTTCCAGGTCGACGCGAGGGCGCCCGTGGCAAAGACACATGCCACGATCGAGAGTCCGGCTGCAAAGAGTCTGTAACTCATAAAAATACCTCGTAACTTCATATATTTATTAACAAGCTATAAATGCGTAAAAAGGCCCCCGACCGCCTGGCCGGAAAGCTTGGTCTCAAATATACAGGACCAAGGTGCCAAAGATACCTTTGAGGAAATATTTTCCCCATATAATACAATAGTTTACAATCAAAAATAGAAATTAATAATTTGAATACGCCTTAAAGTAGCGCCTTACCTATTCGTTAACCGTCTTTGTCTTCGTTAAGAACCGGTCCGACCATATGTCACGGCACCCGCCCGCAGCCTATCGGGCGACCTCACATGTGAGGGATCACTTGTACTCGATGATCTGCGGGCCTTTGCGGTGGGTCAGATGATATCCCAGCACGCCCTGGGCCTCGGGTAGTTTGCCCAGCACCAGGAAAAACGCTTCCGTCCAGCTGGTTCCCTTCAGCCGCAGCCGCAGCACCTGGGCGGGCCAGGCCAGCAGCAGCAAGAGCGCCCAGGGGGTGATCAGCGCGCCCAGCAGGGCCGCCCCCGGCACCGCCAGCCCCCAAATGAGCGCGCGGCGTACCGGGGCCGCGCAATAGCGCTCCGGTCCCGCCCCGTGCAGGGCGCGGCCCTCGGCCACCGCATGGCCATGCCGCCGCATCCGTCGCCACCATTGGCTGAGCTTTGTCATGGCGATGTCATGCAGCGCCATCTCCGCCTCCAGCCGCCAGATCTGCCAGCCCGCGCGCCGCAGCCGCAGGCAGAGCTCAGGTTCTTCCCCTGCGATCAGGCTCTCGCGGTAACCGCCAACCTCTTCGATGGCCTCAAGCCGCAGCACAGCGATGCCGCCCACGGCTTGCGTCTCGCCTGTGGCTGTGTCCCATTCCGCATCCGCCAGCCGGTTCCAGACCGTCGCTTCCGGAAAGCGTTCGCGCAAACGCCCCGCCACCATGGCCACCTTCGGGTGAGCTTCCAAAAAATCCAATGCCGTCCCGACCCAGCCTTCCTGCACCTCGCAATCGCCGTCGATGACCTGCACGAATGCCCCGTCAAAGCCCGTATCAGAGACGGTTTTCAACCGTGCCAGCCCGGCATTGCGGGCCCGGGCTGCGGTGAAGGGAAGGCTCATGTCCAGCGCCACCACCTCGGCGCCTGCCGCGCGGGCAGCCTCAACCGACCCATCGGTGGAGCCGGAATCCACATAGATCACCGGGCCCGCGCGGCCCTTGAGCGAGGCGAGGCAGCGGATCAGGCGGTCGCCCTCATTGCGCCCGATCACCACGGCGGCCAAAGTCATGCGTCTGTCACTCGTCGCGGGCCCCCAGCAGGAGCGGACGGATGACATAGCGGCAGTGATCCCGGATGAAACGCAGCGGCTGGGTCGGCGTCTGCCCCCGCAGCCCGCGATGCAGGATGTTCAGCATGGCTGCGGGCAGGATCATGACTGCAATCAGCAAAGCGCCCGGACGTCCGTAGGCCCGCGAAAAGTAATGTTGCCAGGAATGATAGAGATAGGCCGGGCTGCGCTGCCGTTCGGCGCGTTTGACGTACTGGCCCGTGGCCGCCCCCTCTTCGTGCAGGACGCAGGCGTCGGGCTCATAAAGCACGCGCCACCCCTCGACCTTCAACCGGCGCATCAGGTCGACTTCCTCGAAATAGAGAAAGAAGCCGGGGTCAAAGAAGTCCACATCCTGCAGGGCTCTGAACCGAAACAGGACCGAGGCGCCGGAGACCCAGTCCACGGGTCCTGCATCCTGATAGGGCGACATCGGCACCAGATGCTTGCGCACCAGCCGGTTGAGCTGCCCGATGTTGATCATCCGCGCGATCTCGTTCACCGGTCCCGGGAACCGAAAGGCTCCCGTTGCGCGCGATCCGTCGGGGCGGTGCAGACAGGCCCCTGCCGCGGCCGCCTGCGGATCCCCTTCCAACGTTTTGGCAAGCAGGTCGATGGCTTCGTTCTCGAGCCGCGCATCAGGGTTGAGCAAGAATACCGCATCGGGGGGCGTGGCTTCTGCCGCCAAAGCCCGCAACACCACGTTGTTGCCCCGCCCGAACCCGTGATTTTCCTGTTCCAGCCAAAGGGTCACCCGATCCGCCCACCCGCGCGTGGCACAGGTGTCGCGCAGCCTTTCCGCGTCATCTCCGGGCGATGCATTATCCACCAGATGGACCTGGACCTCACGCCCCCCATGGGCGCGGCTCAGCACACTTTCAACGGCCTTGATGGCAAGGTCTGCCGTGCCGTAGTTGACGACAATCACGGCGATGCGCGCCAGGCGTGTTTTCACGTCCTGCCCGGTCATCTGCGGTATCCCCCATCTGTGCCCTTGCGGTTATAGGGCAAGGGGCTTCGGGGGCTCTCTTCGGAGACTTCCGGGCCCAGAGGGACCTCCTTGGGCGGCGCCTTGGGAAAGCTGCGCGCATATTGCGGGGCCTGACCGCTGTGCCGGTCAAAGGCTTGCTGGCGGCCAGGGTTTTGCACCGCTTCGGTATCCGGTGCACTCTCCTCTGAGGGTCGTTCTAACAATCCGATCAATGCGCCTGCCATCAGCCATGTGATGGGTCCAATTATTGAGTTAGGAATAAGATCCACAAGTTTGGCGCAAATCAAAAGGATCAGACAGACAGAGACCTGGTCAATTTTCTTACGCTTCCACAGGAACAGAGCGATGATGGGCCAGCAAAGCAAGCCAAATATTCCGATGTAGCGAAACCATCCGCCATACCCCAGTTCAATGACCCACGAGCCATCCGTGATGGTGATATTGAAACCGGCATCCGTATAGACACGCGACCGCCCCCAGCCGCCCCAACCGAAGATTGGCCTGCGTTCTGCCTTCTCCAGCAGGCGTTCCTCGTTTTCCAGACGCAGTTGGAAGGAGCCGGCACGGGTCGACCCGATGCTTGCGGCAAAGGCCAGCACCTGATCCACAGGCACCAGATTTGCTGATCTCAAAGTAGGGTACGTCAGGATGGACCCGGCAATACAGACAGCGGCAATCATCTGCATGCGGGTGTTGAAGAACAAAATCAGCGGCAGCAGAACCAGCGTGATGAGCAGGGCCCCCAGCGATTTGGACAGCACGAGCACCACAAAAAACCACCCTACGGCCGCGAGCCATTTCCAGCGGTCCGGTCCTTTGGTCACCCGGAACAGGCCCGCGGCCGCCAGCGTCGACATGGCAAAGAACAGCGAGACCGCCAACCCATGCCCCAGAAAGACCACGGGCCGGAAACCACTGGCCCGCATCTGCTGTGCAAAAGAGGAGGGGAAGTATCCGTAGATCTGCAAATGCAACAGGGGTGACATGCGCACTTCCCAGAGAGCCAGAAGCGAATACCCCAGGGCAAAGACCACCCAGACCTTGAGAAAGGTAAGCTGTGCGGCGCGCGAGGACAGGACCTTACGGCCCAGAAACAGCGGCCCCAATATCAGCAGTGTCGACATGAGCATGGAGCCGGCATCATAGAATGTATGCCCTCTCAGCACCCGGGTGCCATAAACCAGGGTATCGCGATTTGTCATGACGGTCCCGAAGACTCCGCAGACAAGAGCCAGCAGCAGAAGTCGCACCACAAGGTTGCGGGGCAGCCAGCCCGGCAAGACATATTTCTGCGCATAGGGGTGGCTGGCGGCCAGAGCCGTCAGCACCAGGACGGTCAGCGTCGTAATAGTGGTTTTGTCCAGCGTCGGCAGTTTTGGCAGGTTCAGCCCCAGACCGACCGGCAGGAAAAGATACCCGCCCATCATGGTAAGACACAGCGCCATCACGATAGACATCCGCTGGAACAGGACCGTTGCCACAACCGGTAAGGCGATAAGCGCAGCCCAGGCGATCATGACAGGGATCCACCCTGCCGCCGGGCGCGCAAGGCGCGGGTGGTCAACTCCGGCAACACGGCGATACAGGCACCGTACCGGGCCGCCAGACGGCGCGGATTGCTCAAAAGCCGCCACAGCCATTCCGCCGCGATCGCCCGGACCCAGGCTGGTGCACGGGTCTGGGTTCCGGCAATGAAATCAAGCCCCGCACCGATGGAAACAAAACCCACCTGAGGCAGGGCATCTTGCGCGCGGGCGGCAAAAACTTCCTGTTTCGGGGCGCCAAGCGCCAGAAAGCACAGGCGTGCGCCCGAGGCCCCAAGGGCCGCGATATCCTCGGCTGCGACCTCTCCCATCGGATCAAACCCCATCGCCGGCGCCCGGGTAAAGACCACCTCCAGCCCCGGATGGCGCGCCTCCAGCGCCGCCGCGGCAGCGGTCAGGGTCTGTTCGGTCGCCCCGAACAGCGCCACTTTGACTTGCGCCTGCGCCGCCAGGGCTGCCAGCGGATCAATCAGCTCTGAACCAGGCATCAGATCCACCTCCTGCCCGGCCAGACGCGAGAGCCAGACAATGGGATTGCCATCCGCCGTCACATGGGTCTGGGCGCGGTAAGCCTCCCGGAAGCCCGCATCACCGGACAATTTGACCACGTGGTCGAGGTTGAGCGTGGCCACGGAGAAACCTTTTCCCTGTGTAAAACGCCGTGCCACATCCGCCAGCAGAGCCGCCTGGTCGGGCACGGTTACGGTCACAGCACCGCTGTCGCTTTCACTCCAGATCATCACAGGCTCGTCGCACTTCCGTCCACTGCTTGCGCCCTTGGTTTGGCCCCAATAGTCTTTTAGAGATATACGGCCTGAGTATGAAGCATATCTGGCACGAATGTGAGAGACTTAAATTAATTCATCATTTATTTCTCCGCCTGCAGGAGACAGGCTCCAACACAGCGTAGAATGGGTTAGGTATCAGTGACGACGGTCAGGCACCAGACATCCGGCAGTGCCCCGCAAGACAGCACCCACATTCCCTATGTGCCGGCGCTGGACGGGGTGCGCGCCGCCAGCATCCTGCTGGTCATGGCCGCCCACATGCTGCCGCTGGGACCCGGAGTGCTCGGAATGAATGCGATGGCGGCCAAGATGGGCATGTCGCTGTTTTTCTGCCTCTCGGGCTATCTGATTGTCTCGATGATCCACCGCAATCCGGACCTGGTGACGTTTCTGACGCGGCGGCTGCTGCGGATCGTGCCCTCGGTGGTGATGTATATGATGGTGCTGCTGCTGCTTTTGGGGATCGGCTGGCAGGCGGTGCTCAGCAACCTGCTCTTCGTGAGCAATTACTGGACGGTCGGGCTCTCGGGCGGACCTCTGGGGCACATGTGGTCGCTCTCGGTGGAGATGCATTTCTACCTTGCCATCGCGGCGGCCACGCTGGTGCTGGGTGGGCGCAGCGTCTGGCTGGTGCCGGTAGCGGCCCTGATCATCACCGGGTTGCGCATCGAGGCCGAGGCCTACGTCAACATCAAGACCCACCTGCGGGTCGATGAAATCCTCTCGGGCGGCTGTCTGGCGCTGATCGCCCTCTATCAGGGGGACCGGTTGCGGCAGTTTTTCGTCTCTAATCGGCGCACAATCACCGCTTTGGTGGTGCTCGGCGGGCTCTGGGTCTTCTCCTGCCGCGACGACGGGGGCGCGCTCAACTACCTGCGCCCCTATCTGGCGGCCAGCCTGGTCGGCGTGGTGATGCATTGCCAGTGGCGGCCCCTGCTGGCCGTGCTGGAGGGGCGGATCGCGGCCTATATCGCGCGCATCTCCTATGCGCTCTACATCTACCACCTGCTGATGATCTGGGGCTGGATGAACGAGGGCAGCACCGTCGAGCGCTACCTGCTCAAACGCCCCCTGAGCTTTGCCCTGACCTTCGCCGCCGCCCATGCCTCAACCTATTACTGGGAACAGTACTGGCAGGACCTGGCCAAACGCCTGACCCAAAAACGCCCCGCCCGCACCCCGGCAGAGTGACGAACAGCCCCGGACTGAAGGACGGCTCTGGGCCCATTCTACCCGCCGCTGAGAGGTGCACGAGTGGCAGCTATTGCCAACGGCTCATCGAAGCGTGAGAACTACAGCGGAAAAAGAGGATGTTGTTTGATTAAAATGCCGCAGAGAATAGCCATTGTTACAGGTGCAGCGAGAGGCATTGGGCTTGCCACTGCACGCTTGTTGGTCAGTCAGGGAGCAGGCGTTGCACTGGTGGACCGCGATGCTGAGGAGCTTGCCAAGGTTGCCGAAAATGTAGGCCTCGCGCTGCCCTATGACGTGTCTGTACCTGATCAAGTCGAGCAGATGGTTGACGATACGCTGAAGCACTTTGGCCGGATTGACACGCTCGTCAACAACGCCGGAGTTGCAGATTTCGGGCCAATTGAAGGCACCACCTATAAGCGTTGGCGGCGTGTTATGGAAACTAATCTCGATGGGGTCTTTCTTTGCTCGCAAGCGGCGACGCCAGCTTTGCGGACTTCGAAGGGGTCTATCGTTAATATTGCGTCAATCTCTGGTTTACGCGCTTCGACGCTTCGCGTCGCTTATGGCACGTCTAAAGCTGCCGTTATGCACTTAACTCAGCAGCAAGCCAGCGAGCTGGGTGAATACGGTATCCGGGTCAACTGCGTTTGTCCCGGCCCCGTGCGCACGAAGCTCGCGATGGCTGTCCATTCGCAAGAGATCATAGATGCGTATCATGATGCCATACCCTTGAACCGCTACGGCTCAGAAGACGAGATTGCGCGGGTAATTGCCTTTCTAACATCTGATGATGCGAGCTATGTGACAGGACAGATAATCTCTGTCGACGGTGGATTCCAAAGCACAGGTATTGGCCTCACAGCCTTGCGCCAATAGACATCAGCTTCGAGAACCGGACATTCATGTCGAGGAGCCGAGCGGCAGCTTTGTCCGCACAGCCGCCGCTGATACGACCAAACGCCCCACTGATGCCGCCACGATGACAAACTGTTGATCGTTTCGTGTGGCCTATTTTATCTGGGCGGAAACCTGCCAACCTGTTATAAGGCCGCCCATTGGCCGCGTTGTTCATTTGGTTAGGTAGTTTCATGTCAGAGATTTCATCAAGCCCCCCAAAGAGTTGGACGGAATGGGCGACCCCCGGTCTGTTCTGGCTGGCGGTGGCTGTTCTGGGCGCGGGTGTCTTCTTTGCCGAGGGTCTCGACGCGCTTTTGGTGGCCTGGCAACTGCCTGAATACAGCCACGGTCCCCTGATACCGGTTCTGTCTCTGCTGCTGTTCCTGCGCCAGCTCAAGGAAGTGCCGGTTGATCGCGGCCCCAAGCGCCACCGCTGGGTGGGTCTGCTGGTCATTCTTCTGGCCATCGCTCTGGGCGGCCTGGGCCGTCTGGCGGGGATTGACGACATCGTCGCCTATGCCACCATCCTGTGGATCGGAGGCATCCTGCTGATCAGTTTCGGCTGGGCCACGGGCAAGCATTTCTGGCCCCCCGTGCTGCACTTGGTCTACATGCTGCCGCTGCCGGGCGTGCTCTATTACAAGATGTCTGCCTGGTTGCAGCTGATCTCCTCGGAACTGGGCGTGTGGTTTCTCAAACTGCTGTCGGTGCCTGTGTTCCTCGAAGGCAATATCATCGACCTTGGCCCCCTGAAGCTGCATGTGGCCGAGGCCTGCTCGGGCCTGCGTTATCTCTTCCCGATCCTCAGCTTCTCCTACATTTTCGCGGTGCTCTACAAAGGGCCGATGTGGCATAAGGCAGTGCTGCTGCTGGCCGCCGCCCCGATCACCGTTCTGATGAACTCCGTGCGCATTGCCGTGGCCGGTGTGATCGCGGACCGCTACGGGGTCGAATGGCTCGATGGCTTTACCCATTTCTTCGAAGGCTGGGTGATCTTCATCACCTGTATTCTGCTGCTCTTCCTGCTGGCACGCATCATGCTGTTCTTCCAGCCGCAAAAGATGAGCGTCGCCGAGGCGCTGGATCTTGAGACCGACGGACTGCTGACCCAGGCCGCACGGTTGCGCTTTACGCAGGCCTCCACGGCGATGATTTCGGCGGCAGCGCTGATGATCAGCGTGGCGCTGGTCTGGCCGCATGTGACCCCGCAGCGGGGAGCGATGGAAATCGAACGTGAGAGCTTTGCCGCCTTCCCGCGCGAGCTGGGCGACTGGCGTCAGCGCGGCGCGGCCGAGCGTCTGAGCGACGGCATTGCCAATGTGCTGGGCGCGGATGACTACCGCTCTGCGCGTTTCATCAAGGAAGGTGAAGCGGCTTACGTGGAATTCTTCTCTGCCTGGTATGCCGATCAGAGCCAGGGGGGCGTGCACTCCCCCGAGATCTGCCTGCCCGGCGGCGGCTGGGAAATCGCCTGGCTGGAACGCACCGATATGAGCACGGTGATGAACTGGGACACCCCCTATGAGATCAACCGCGCAATCATCCAGAAGGGCGAGACCCGGATGATGGTCTATTACTGGTTCGATCAGAAGGGCCGCAAGGTCGCCTGGGACTTCGAGGCCAAGTTCTGGCTGATGGTCGATGGCATCGCTACCGGGCGCACCGATGGGGCGCTGGTGCGGCTGACCACGCCGATCGTCAACAGCGAGGCCGAGGCCGAGGCGCGCCTGCAGGACATGCTCAAACAGGTACAAGGACCCCTGCCCCGCTTCATTCCCGAAAGCTGATCGGGGCAGCGCGCCGGTTGCCTGCCCCAGGCTCTGTCTGGCGTTCTATCCGGTGGTATGACATGGCAAAATCCTCAGCGGCGCTCATCCGGGGGTTGCGCCTGATCCTGCGAATACACCTTGCGTCCCGAAAACGGCTCCACTAGTTTTTTGACTTCCAGACCAGATTTTCGCAGCCTTCCAAGAGGCGCAAACAAACGACTTGAAGGGTCCGCGATGAAATTTCTTTCCATTTCCGCAGCGCTCGTCTCCCTCACGCTTGGGGCCGCGCTTCCTGCTTTTGCTCAAACGACCGCGGCTGACGCGCCCAGGAACACCTGTGTGCTCATGGGCAAGCAGTTCGCCTGGGGTGCCACGGTGGTACTGACCGGCGAGCGTGTGCGCTGTCACCGCAACAGCGACGGGTTGTTCTGGAACCGCGACGTCGAGAATGACGAGAACCGCAACAACTTCGTCTTCTGTGTGCACGGCGGTGACTTCTATTCGCAGGGCGCGGTGGTGGGGGACAGCACCTGCAATGCCAGCGGCACCTGGGAATAGTCCGCCCGGTCAGGCCGTTCCGCGCACGGGCCGGTTGTTCTCGATGTTGAAGATCATCCCGTCCAGCAGCTCTTCCAGATCGGGGCGTGCGGCTGGCCCGTTGGAAATATCCACCAGCATCAGCGTGCCATCAGGCCGGATGCCAAAGGCACCGGGCTCGGCAAAATTCTGTGTCGTTTCCGCCTCCGACAGCGGCGCGGACACGTAAAGCCCCAAGGCGCGCATCTGCGGCTCCGTCAGCCCGTAGGCCAGCGGGAAATCCCAGCCGAACTCTGCACGGTCAGCCTGCGCCTTTTCTGCCGTGTCGGCCGAAACCACCACCACATCCATCACCGCCGTCCAGTCGGACAGCACCGCATTGAGCTTGTTGAGAAACCGCTTGCAGCGCGGGCAATGCTTGCCGCGATAGACAAAGAGCATGCTCCAGCGGTCTTTCGGCGCGCCCACGGTCACAGAGCCTCCCTCGACAGTTTGCCAGGTCATGGGGTCGATCGCAGCGCCAACGCGCGGTTTGGGAGAGGTCATGGGAGGTTCCTTGAAAACTGAGTTTTGGTGGGGCCTCTATAGCCGCCCCTGCCCCGGGCTACAAAGCAAACCTCCCCCCGGCCGGCAGGATAAGCGCACGCATCCGATGACCCCTGCGGGCCCTTACGGCTCGCCGATAATTGCAGCCTTGTCCCATGGCTGGGCCGACCCTGCGTAGATCGATTTCTCTGGATCATATTTACCGGGATCGTCAAGCGACGACGCATGTACGTAAATTCTATCACTCATGCGTTCACTCCTGCGCGTGAGTTGAGAGCCGCACTCCGGACAAAACCCGCTGAAAGTCGACTGACCGGATCCGCCCGACATCTCGTAAGTTTTACAGGCCTCGCTTATGGAAAAATCCACCGTGGCAAGAGGAACCATCTCCGCATGGCCGGAACCGGTGAGTTGCTGGCAGTCACGGCAATGACAGCGGAACATGGGAGCCTTCAATCGGGTGCCCTTGAAACGCACCAATCCACATTTGCATCCGCCAACTAATACTTCTGCCATGGTCAGCCCTCCGCCTTTTGATGTTAGAGCAAAGGTGGTGCAATGTCCCGCAGAGCATCCCCTGATACGGTCTGCCGTCCGGGCGATCTCGTACCACCTGATCCGGGTTGCAGCCGGATTGAGGGCGCTCAGCGCACGCGTATCTTGATGTTGTCACCGGCCACCTTGATCGTCTCGCGCCCCTTCTTCTGGGCGGTAAAGATGACCTCGACCGCCGGGGTCCAGCCACCGCAGCGCCGGCTGTTCGTCACGCCCCATTTGCCATTGCTCAGCATCCCGAGCTTGGTGGCACGGGTGCGCTTGGGGTCGACATTATCGGGCCGCTTGCCGCATTCACCCCGGTAGCCATGCACCACCACGGATTGCCCGACATTGAGTTCAACGGATTTCCGGAAGGGGATCTGGTTGTTTGGGTCGGCCAGGGCCGGGACAGCGGCCAAAAGCCCGATCAGAAGAAATATGCGGAACATGAAAAACCTCTTTGAAAAATCTGCCCGCACTATAGCCGGACAGAATGAACGATCAAACGGGAAGCCAATCGCACCCCGTCCGACCGCAGACATAGGCAAAGAGGGAACAGTAACGTTTTTTACACCAGATTGATGACGTAGTGCGCCCGCCAACCTCCGGAAGGCACACGTAAAAAGTGCACACATTGCAACGCTGCAGAGGTTTGGAATATGACGCGATGATGACAACCGTTACACTCGCCCTCCCCTCCCCTTCCCGCTATCTGAAGCTGGCGCTTGGGCTGATTGCAGCCACCGTCATGCTCAGTGTCGCGGTCGTTGTTCTTTCAAAGGGGAGCAGCCCCGATCTGCCCAATATTCCCTATAAGGTTTTCTGGGTCGGAAAAGAGTCGAATGTGCCGACATTTGTAAACTTCGGATTGATTGCCATCGCCGCGGCCTTGCTGCTTGTCGTTGCACAGCACAGTTTCCGAATGGCGGATCGATGGCGGTGGCACTGGCTGGGGTTTGGCATGCTGTTTGTCCTGATGGCCTTTGATGAGGCCGCGCAGGTACATGAACCTGTTGGCCAGTACCTGTCGCAGGGATATGAGATCTTTTTCAGAAAATGGATCGCCGCGGGCCTCTGCATCGTTGCGATACTGGCGCTTCTGGGCTTCAATTTTATCCGCTCCATGGAAGCGGGCACACGCAAGCTCGTGATTGCAGCGGCCGCCATCTATCTGGGCGGCGCGCTCGGTCTGGAGATGCTGTCGGGGTATCTGGTCTACAATGACCTCGAAAACGGGCTGCTCGCCACTCTGGGCGAAGAAACGATGGAAATGGTTGGCGCTGCGATCTTCGGCACAGCCGCCCTGCATCAAATGTGTGTGGCTTTCCAGCCGGCCTGATCAGCGCGCGCCCTGGGCTACGCGCTTTTTCACCCAGCCCAGAAACGCACGATCCGGGTTGCGTGGCGGCGTGCGGCGGGCAAAGCTCTGCCATTCGGCCTCCAGCGCATAGACGTCCCATCCCGGCGCCAGCCTGCGGGCCTCCTCAAGGGTCTCAGGGCTGAGCAGCAGCCCGCCCCCCTCCTCCAGCACCGTGTCGCGGCGGCTGACCGCGATCATGTCGCCAGGCTCTTCCACCAGCCTGTAATCGGGCAGGCTGTCGCGGGCGATGATATCGCGCAGCATGGCGCGAAAGACGCGGCGCGGAGAGGCGGAGCCCGACTTCTTCAAGAGCACCTCCACCGACACACGCCAGCCCGCCTGTTGTCCGCAATGTTTGCGCGCCAAGGCGTAAAGCCGTCGCTCCAGCGGTTTGCGCAGGCCGAAATAGTCTCTACTCAAGGTCAGAACCGACCGGGCGAGGACCGCGCGGTAGATCCATTCGGACAGTGTCACGGAAACCGATACCATCCGCCCTGCCCGTGTCTTGCGCACGATCTCCCAGCTTTCGATCAAGCCAAAGCCGGTGGTGACCTCCTTCTCATCTGTCGCGATATTGGTGGTGATGCGCGTGCCTGCCAGCCGCTCGAAAGCCTCCTTGAGGCGGCGATAGGCGTCACCGCTGGTTTCGCGCCCGGTGGCCAGCAAGAGATCATGCGCCGTGAGTGTCAGGCTGCGCGAGACAGGGCGACCTGCGTTCAGCGCCGCCATCAGCTGGCTGATGCAGAAGATCAGGATGTCCGCATCAAAGATCGTCGCCCGCCCCCGCACCGAAGGCGTCACGGTCACCGCGACATCGTTGTGGGTGTAACTGAGAATACGTCGGTCAGGACGCGTGGACAGCGAAAAGAGCGGATGCTCCATCGACGCGAGATCATGCTTCGGGCTGGCCCCGAAGAAGTCACATACAAAGAAATCCCCGTCCGCAAGGGTCGGTGTGCTGCCTGCCGTCATCTGCTCTCGCCCCTTTTGAGGCGGCCTCTTCAACGTCCCTTTGCGGGATCAGTTTTGCCCCGGAAAGAGATTCGGGGTTTCATTGACGCCCAACTTATCCACAGGGTCCCCTTCCGTATAGCCTTATCACCAGACCTATCGGGGGATTGGAGTCAGTCTTTCGGGGGATCAGAGTCGTTTTATCGGGGGTTCAGAGTCACCTGGTCCAAAGAAATTCGCCAAAGTCGATGTAATTTCAAGGCTTTGACAAATTCCGCGCATCCTTTAACAATTAATAACCAGATTATAACTAAAAAAAATTGATCCCGCATCAGATCAAGGCCCTCTACGGGCAGGCAAGCCCTTTAATTGCTTAGAAAAACCAAAGGAGGTCAGGATATCTCTTGGATGTGACGCGTTTTGTGGTACATTGCCCAAAACACGTTACATGAAAAATCTGGGAGGCATCATGAGCAGCGATGACCCCGTCCCCTATCTCGGGATCAACCCCGATCAGGCCATGGAGGCTTTGGGCGCGCCTCTCAGTACAGACGGCATTGCAGAGATTGCAGCGGCCTGTCGCAAGGGGCGCGATGACCTTGCGGGACGCGGCCTCAACGATCAAGGGCAGAAGGTCCTGCGCCGCTTTTCCACCTGGGAGATCACCAAATACCTGATCCCCGTGGCCCCTGCACATTTTCGCCGCGTGCTGCGTCAGAACCCCGACCTGCCTCAGGGGCTGACCGAGACCGATGGCGGGGCCAAGTGGTTCACCCTTGATGAGGTGCTGCGTCTGCGGGCGCATTTTGCCGCTGAGGGCACGAAGGGCCGCGACTACCTGCCCTACCGACCCGAAGGGCTGCCAGCCAAGATCGTGGCGGTCGCAAATTTCAAGGGCGGCGTGGGCAAGACCTCCACCGGGGCGCATCTGGCCATGTCCGCCGCCCTCGACGGCTACAAGGTGCTGGTGGTGGATCTGGACAGCCAGGGCTCCATGACCTCGATCTTCGGGGGCCGTGTGCAGGACGAATGGCAAACGGTCTTTCCTGTGCTGGCCCGCCACTACGGCGAACATCTGCGGCGTGAGAACCAGGGCCGTCTGGACCGCAATGAATCCCCCCTGCCCCTTGATGACACCGTGGCTCAGGCGATGGAAATGAAGGTTCAGGATGTGGTGCAGGCCACGCACTGGCCCAACATTGATCTGCTGGGCGCGCAGCTTGACCTCTACTGGGCGGAGTTCCAGGTGCCGGTATGGCGCATGCTGGCGCGTTCCTGGAAGCTCTGGGACGCGCTCTCAGAGCGTCTGGAGGCCGATGGGGTGCTGGACCAGTACGACCTCGTTGTGCTCGATACACCGCCCGCTCTGGGGTATCTGACGATCAATGCGCTGGCCGCCGCCGACATCCTGCTGGTGCCCACCGGCGCGTCTTTCCTTGAATTCGAGAGCACGGGCCGGTTTTTTGACATGCTGCATGCGACCTTCGCCAGCATCGAAGACGCCGAGAATACCGCCGCGCGGGCTTTGGGACGCGCAGGCCTCAGCTTTGAATGGGATGCGGTGCGGGCGGTGGTCACGCGGTTTGACGGCAGCCAGCAGGCGGAGTTTGCCGCCCTCATGCAGGCCTACCTCGGGACGGCGCTTTCACCCTATCGTCAGGATTTCACGGCACTCATCGGGCAGGCAGGTGAGCAGGTGGCGGGCATTTACGAGGCCGACTACCGCGATTTCAACCGTGAGACCTATGCCCGTGGGCGGCAGGCATTCGATGCGACCTACGCGGGGTTCAAGCGGCTGCTGATCGGCGCCTGGCGGCGGGATGAACTGGCAGCAGAGGAGGCAGCCCATGGCCAAGCGCAAGCGTCTTGAGATCCCAAGCGAGCCTGATACAGGCGCATTAGAGACAAAATCAGCCTTTGGGCCCCTGTCCCGCATGCCAATCGCCGCCGTGGCGGGCGAAACGGCGACGCAGGCCGCCCTTGAGGAGGTCAGCGGAGCCATGGCTGCCGCGGAGGCCGAAGGGCGCATGGTGCGCAAGCTCGACATCGCCAGCATCGAGGCGGGCCACCTCAACCGCGACCGCATGGTGCTGGAGGCGGACGAAATGGCGGCGCTGAAAGCCTCCTTGCAGGAGCGTGGCCAGCAAACCCCTATCGAGGTGCTGCCGCTGTCGTCGGGCCGCTTTGGGTTGATCTCGGGCCTGCGGCGGCTGCGCGCCCTGCAGGAGCTGGGCGAAACTTATGTGCTGGCCTTTGTGCGCAAGCCCGATGGCGCGGCCGCCTCTTATGTGGCCATGGTCGAGGAAAACGAGATCCGCGCGGGGCTGTCTTTCTACGAGCGTGCCAATATCGCGGTGCAGGCGGTGGGGGCCGGGGTTTACCCTGACCCGAAGATGGCGGTAAAGGCGCTCTTTGCCAACGTGGCCCCTGCCAAACGGTCCAAGATTCTGCGGTTCGTGGTGCTGCGGCAGACACTGGGCAAACACCTCACCTTCCCCACCGCAATCCCCGAGAAACTCGGGCTGGCGCTGGCCGCAGCCATCGAGGCGGACAAGGCGATCGCCACCCGGATCAATGACGCCCTGCGCAAGACACCCCCTGCGGATGCAGGCGCTGAACGGCGGGTGCTGGAGCGCGCCCTGAAAGCCCCTGCCGCCCCGAAGAACGCGGCGGAGCAGGTAGCCCCGGGCGTGGTGCTGAAAGCGGCCAAGGGCCGGGTGACGCTCTCGGGCAAGGGGGTCGATGCGGATTTTGAGGCAGCCCTGCGGGAGTGGATTTCCCGCCGCTGAGTTTCGCACGCGAAAATCTTTCGCATAAGTGACTGAAAAATAAATTTTATTTTCTCTGCAAAATGGAATACCTCACGCCGCCGCAAGACCCGGCTGCGTGAGATACCCGCTTATCGTTCCCGCTCAACAACGCTGTCGCAGAGGAGTGCCGCCCTCGCGTCTCCGCAGGGCGGCGCGGACAAGACGGCTGTCAGCCGGCGAGATAGGTCCGGAACCATGCGACCATCCGCTGTTCCGCGAGCATGGCCGCCGCCTCGTCGTACCGGGGCGTTGTGTCGTTGTGAAAGCCGTGGTTCACACCGGGATAGATGTGGGCCTCATAGCGCTTGTCGTTCTCTTCCATCGCCTTCTGAAACGGGGGCCACATCGCATTGATGCGCTGATCGAGGGCGGCAAGCTGGATCATCAGGGGCGCTTCGATCCCGGCGACCTGTGCGGCATCCGGGAACGAGCCGTAGAACGGGACGCCTGCTGCCATCTCGGGGTAGGCTGCGGCCAGACGGCTGACCACGCCGCCACCGTAGCAAAAGCCGGTTGCGCCCACCTTGCCGTTTGTCCCCTCGAGCGCCTGAAGATATTCGAAGCCCGCAAAGAAGTCGTTGAGCAATGCCCCCTGATCGAGGGTGCGCTGCATCGTGCGTCCTTCGTCATCGGTGCCCGGATAGCCACCCAGCGACGACAGGCCGTCCGGTCCCATTGCCACGAAACCGGCCTTTGCAAGACGCCGGACCACATCGCGAATATAGGGATTGAGCCCCCGGTTCTCGTGGACGACCAGCACGGCGGCGGGGGGCCGCTCCGGGTTGATTTCGGTTGGCCGGACGAGGTAGGCGGTGATGTCGCCGGTGCCGTCGGGGCTCGGATAGACAATGTCCTCGCCGGTGATGTCCGGATCATCCTCGGCGACCTGCTGGGCCAGCGCGTAGTTCGGTGACAGCGTGCTGAGGATCGCGGCCGCCGTCAGCCCCCCCACAGCCCACTTGCCGGCACGGTCGAGAAACTCCCGCTTGGAGATTTTTCCGTGCACGTAGTAATCATACAGGTCCAGCAGATCCTGGTCGAAATCCGCGGCGGTCAGCCGACGTGAGGCTATATGTTTGTTCATCGCAAGTCCTCCATGTTCAGATCAGAAGCTTAGCCTGCGGGGTCCGAAAGTGTAGCGCATTGTTTTGCCAGGCCCGCGCTGCACAGCTCGGAATCAAGCCGAAGGCGCGGAGCCCGCGTCTGTCCGTCCCGTTTTGCCGAAGGCAAACCTTCGGTTTGACCGGACTGGCGCTTTGACATCTTTGTGCGTCGTTCATTTGGAAGATGTGATTGGCTGAGATAAAGCGCTGTAGAACGACTGTCACTGCGCCAGCCCACGGACAGACGCCGGCTCGGCTTAAGGTGGCGGCTTTGCGGACAAACCGACCTTTTGCCTGTAGCAGTTATTGTCGCATCCAACACAGGTCAAATTCGGACCGGCAAGCTCGG
>CANKZM010000014.1 GCA_947488305.1 uncultured Roseobacter sp. | reverse complement strand
TTCTTGCCTTGCCGCAAGATGTGCAGGGTTGGGCCTACGATTACCCGGAAGCTCTTTTCGAAGAAAAGACCCATCGTATCCGTCGTCAAACCCCGGACGCGGCAGAGATCGCCGACGCGGCGACCCTTCTGAAATCCGCCGAACGCCCCGTGCTGATCGCGGGCGGCGGGGTACAATATTCCCGCGCAGTGGCCGAGGTCACAGCCTTTGCCGAGGCGCACAATATCCCTGTGATAGAGACGATCGCGGGTCGCGCAAATCTGCACGACACACACCCGCTGAACATCGGACCAGTGGGCGTCACCGGATCGGATAGTGCTAATGCGGTGGCCGAAGCAGCAGATGTGATTCTTTCCGTCGGGTGCCGTTTGCAGGATTTCACCACAGGGTCCTGGACAGCCTTTGCCAAGGACGCGCGGATCATCTCGATCAACGCGGCCCGTCATGACGCCGCCAAGCATCTGTCCCTACCCGTTGTTGGCGATGCAAAACTGGGGATCGATGCTTTGGGCGCGGCCCTCGACGGTTACACCGCGCCCGAAAACTGGGTCGGTTTTGCCAAGGGCGAACGTCAGAAGTGGAACGCCTATGTCGCGGAGAACGTGGCCCACGGCAATCGGCCTAATTCCTATGCGCAGGCCATTGGCGTCGTGAACGCGCTTTGCGACAAACGCGACCGCGTTGTTGCCGCTGCCGGCGGCCTACCCGCCGAAGTCACCGCCAATTGGCGCACGCTGGATATTGGTACTGTGGATGTGGAGTTTGGCTTTTCCTGCATGGGCTATGAGATTTCCGGCGGCTGGGGCGCACGTATCGCGCAATCCGAAAAAGAACCAGATCAGGATACAATCGTCTTTTGCGGCGATGGCTCTTACCTGCTGATGAATTCTGACATCTATTCGTCTGTCCTGACCCAAAAGAAGCTCATCATATTGGTGCTCGACAATGGCGGCTTTGCGGTCATAAACAAGCTGCAAAACAATACCGGGAACGAGAGTTTCAACAATCTCATTGCGGATACGCCGACGGTCCCCGAAGCTTTTGCGGTGGATTTCGCCGCCCATGCGGCGGCCATGGGGGCCAACGCTGTCAAAGTCGACAACCCGGTGGAACTGGGTGAGGCCTTCAAGGCTGCAAAAGCCGCCGACAAGACCTCCGTCATCGTGATGAGTGTCGACGCCTATGAAGGATGGACAACAGAAGGTCACACCTGGTGGGAAGTGGGAACGCCCGAGGTTTCCAACAGCGCATCGGTGCGTGAAAAACACGCGGAATGGGAATCCTCCCGCGCCAAACAGCGGAGGGGTGTCTGATGGCCGGTTTGCCCAGGCAAAAACTGCTGGATGGGATCGCCCGGAAAAACTTTGTCATTCTGGGACGCGCGGGCATGGACATGTTTGCGCATCCGCCGGGTGTGAAAAGCGAACATGCGGAGGTTTTTCACGCAGACCTCGGCGGCTCGTCCGCCAATATCGCCGTGGGCCTGTGCAAGTTTGATTGCAAGGCAGCACTTGTCACATCTGTCTCGGACGATGCCGTCGGGCGCTTCTGTCTCAACAAGCTCGATTTCTACGGTGTAGAGACGCAATACGTCCGCTCCGTCGGGGGTGAGGCGCGCAATTCGCTGGCCGTCTACGAGAGCCGGATTGATAACTTTCAAAACGTGATCTACCGCAATGGCGCTGCCGATTTCGAGGTGACTTCCGAAGACATGGCCGCGGTGGACTTTGCCCCCTTCGGCGCATTGGTCACAGCAGGCACGGTCTTTGCAGCTGAACCTTCCCGCTCCGCTACATTTGAAGCGTTTGAGCGCGCCAATGCCCAAGGGCTGCCCGTCATCTTCGACATTGATTACCGCCCTTATTCCTGGCCCTCCCCCGAGGTCGCGGCAGACGTATTATCGCGCGCGGGAGCTGCCAGCGACATGATCGTAGGCAATGACGAAGAGTTCGGCTTCATGGCGGGCGACATGTCCAAGGGGCTGGAGAAAGCGCAATCGCTGGCGGAAAACGGCGTTGCCATCGTCATCTACAAGATGGGTGAAAAGGGCGCTGTGACCTTTGCGGGAGGCCAGGAAATTCAGACCGGCATCTATCCGGTAAAGGCGGTCAAGCCCAATGGTGCAGGAGACAGCTTCATGGCCGGGCTGCTCTCAGGTATCGCCGAAGGGCTGGAGTTGCGCGACGCGGTGTTGCGTGGCTCTGCTTGCGCTTCAATCGTCGTTTCCAAACCCGGCTGCGCGCCTGCCATGCCCACCCACGATCAACTCGCCGCCTTTCTGGCGGACCACCCCGGCCCAACAAAAAGGTAACGCAGATGCACATCCCCCCTTTTGACAACCAGAACAAACCCATTGTCGATGTGAACGACCCGCTGGTGCCGCTCAACTATTTCAACATCGTAAAACTGAAGAAGGGTGAGAGCTTTGGCTATGCGGTGCCGGGGTTTGAAACCTGCATCGTACCCGCCACAGGACTGCTCGACGTCACGGTTGGCGGGTTCGAGGCAAAGCGGCTTGGCGGGCGCGGCGTTGACGTCTGGGATGGTGACCCAGAAGGCGTCTATGTGCCGACAGGTGCCGAGGCGCGCTTTACCTGTCTTTCCGACACCGCCGAGGTCTTTGTTGCAGGCGCGAAGTACGACGGCGTGTTGGAGCCCTTTGCCGTAAGGGCCGATGAATTGGATCTGGTGCAATACGGGTCGGACGACACGAAAACGCACCGCAAGATCAAACATATTCTTGGCGCAAACCAGCATGAGCGGGTTGGCCGCCTGTTGGTTTCGGAGCTTTTCACTGTCGGCGCGGGCGGCTGGTCCGGCTTTCCCAGTCACAAACACGATACAGATCGTCTGCCGGAAGAAACCCGCCATGACGAGACCTATAACTTCCGCTTCAAGCCGAACTATGGCTCTGGATTGCAGATGCTCCAGCGCGAGGACAATGAACCCGGTGATGCCTATCACATCATGGACGGCTCAACGCTCAAGATCGACAAGGGCTATCACCCCGTCTGCGCCCTGCCCGGCTACGAGATGTACTACTTCACCATCCTCGGCGGGCTGAGCCAGCGCAGCCTGAAGCAATACTTTCAACCGACACACGCGGAACAGCTGCACACCATTCCCGGCATCATGGATATGGTCGCCAAGTTCAAATAACGCATCGCCCGGTGTTCCACCGGGCAGCCCCCGACCGCCCCCCTTGGGCGGGGGCTTCACCCCCACCCGCGGTCGGGGCCCGCCCTCAGCGAGAAAGACCATGACCCTCGCCACACTCAAAGACGTCCTGCAACCCGCGCTGCGCGATGGCTATGCCGTCGCGGGCCTCGTCACCCTTGGCTGGGAGGACATGCGCGCCTACGCCCATGCTGCCGAGGCAGAAGGGCTGCCGGTGATCCTGCAAGCGGGTCCCTCTTGCCGCAAGCATACCCCCCTGCCCGTTCTTGGCAGCATGTTCCGCAATCTGGCGGAAAGTGTTTCTGTCCCTGTCGTGGCACATCTCGACCACGGCTATACCTTCGACGAATGCCGCGAGGCGCTGGACAGCGGGTTTACCTCGCTGATGTTCGACGGCTCACGACTGCCTCTGCCCGAAAACATCGACCAGACCGCGCGCATCGCCGAGATGGCCCATGCGGCGAGCATCTCCTGCGAGGGCGAAATCGGTTTTGTCGGCTATTCAGATGGCGAGCAATCGACCGGCACCGACCCCGAGGAAGCCGCACAGTTCGCGCGGGACAGTGGCGTGGACGCCATGGCGATTTCCTGCGGCAATGTGCACCTCCAGCAGAACAAGGAAGGCGGGCTGGACGAAGACCGCATTCGCGCCATCGAGGCCGTCACGGATGTGCCTCTGGTGATCCACGGCGGGTCCGGTGTGCCTGTGGCACAACGCACGGCGCTGGCGCGCGGCTCAAAGATTTGCAAATTCAATATCGGGACAGAGTTGCGTATGGCGTTTGGCACCGCCCTGCGGAATGCCGTTGCCAAAGACAATGATCGCTTTGACCGCGTTCAGATCCTGAGCGACGTGGAGGCGCCGATTGAAGCCGCAACTCGCCAGGTCTTGCGCGCACTGGCCGCAAAATAGTCTCTAACAAGGAGAAAAGCATGGTTTCCATCGGACTTCTCGGCTGTGGCCGGATCGGCCAGGTTCACGCCCGCAGCCTGGCGCGCATGACCGACGCACGGCTGACGGCGGTTGCTGACGCAATACCGGCAGCTGCGGAGGCGCTTGCCGCCAGTTCCGGCGCAGTGGTGCGAAGCGCCGAAGCCATCATCTCCAGCAAGGACATTGATGCGGTAATCGTGGCGACGCCAACATCCCTCCACTACGATCAGATTCATGCACTGGCGGCTGAAGGCAAAGCGATCTTCTGCGAAAAGCCGATCGATCTTTCGGCGAAACGCGCCGCGGAATGCAAAACCGCCGTTGAAGCAGCGGGCGTTCCTTTCATGACCGCTTTCAACCGTCGGTTCGATCCTCATTTCGCCCATGTACAGGCGCAGCTGGCCGAAGGCGCCATAGGCGAGGCAGAACTCGTCGTGATCACCTCCCGTGATCCCTCCCCTCCCCCGGTCAGCTATATCAAGCAGTCGGGCGGTCTCTTCCGAGACATGATGATCCATGATTTTGACATGGCCCGGTTCCTGTTGGGCGAAGAACCGGTGGAGCTACACGCAGCAGGCGCCTGCCTTGTTGACCCCGCCATCGGCGCGGCGGGCGACATCGACACCGCCATGGTCACGCTGAAAACCGCGTCCGGCAAACTCGCACATATCAACAATTCGCGCCGCGCGACCTACGGCTACGACCAAAGGATCGAAGTCCATGGGTCCAAGGGCATGCTACAGGCGGCAAACCAGCTCGAAAATCAGGTGACGCTGGCAGGGGTCGCCGGATTTACCACTGCACCCAACCAACATTTCTTTCTGGAACGCTATGAGGCCGCCTACCTCGCGGAGATGCATGCTTTCGTTGGCGCGCTTAACGCTGGCACCCATCCGAAACCAGGCATTGCAGATGGGGTCGCGGCACAGAGGCTCGCCGATGCAGCTGCACGGTCGTTCAAAAACGCAAAGCCGGAGCTTCTTGACTGAAACTCCGGCAGATCACGTTTCTTAAGTTATTTCTTAGTGTGCGTAGGCCTGCTGGCGGGACAGCTCAACAACCTTTGCGTAGCTGAGATTCAGTTCATTCAGCTCAGATTCGGACAATGCTGCCATTTCGGCATGCAGTTTCCGATGTAGCGCGCGGCGCGCTGATATTTCGCGAATTTTTTCAAACAATGACATGGTGCGCTCCTATCGCTTTGACCTTTGGTCGGTCGTTTGTTTCAAGCGCTACATATGTCAATGCTGCAACTGCACAATAGGCAAGAATGCAGGGCTGTCATGCAATGGTGGAATAACTCGAAACCTCGCCACAGGTTACCCTCAACAGGTGATTTCGAGGGTCACCGGCTGGCCAATCTGATTGACAAGTGCGGGTACAAGCGCGCGGACCAGATGGGTCTGGACAAATTGTGCAACGAAGGGAGACGGCGCGGATAATACGACGTGCCCATCTGCTTCCGAAACCCATTTGAGCTTCATATACCAATTGCGCAGATTTGCCGGATCCGAGGCCGTCAAGTCCTGCAGGACCCTGCCCCACAGATCCTGTGCAACTGGGATATCCTCTGGCGTCTCCGGGGCGGTCCGCCCGGCAAAATCCACCCGAACAACCTTTGACGGCGCTTCGGAAACCATTGCCTGCATGCGCGCCTCGTAATCGGCTCCGACATCCGCCCAAGCGGTTTGCGAGTTTTGCGTCACTTTAGCGTAGTTCAATCGGTACGCAGCCACCCTGCCCCGTCGCCCTGGTCTGACACAGACAAGAAGTTCGCTTGTCAGCATCCGTTTGATTTCCCGTTTCACCGTACGCTCCGAGACATTCCACATACGTGCCATGTCAGGCTGGGGAACCGTAAACTGATCCAGCTTCCAGTTGTACCGTGCCGTAATCAACGCAATGAGCCTGAGCACGGTAACCTGGAAGGTTTGCGTCTCCCGCAGTGCCATGAGACTGAGTGCTGTCAGCACATCATATTTCACAACGCCTGCGCCCGGACCCATTGGGCGTGCCTTTATCTGCTGCAATATGCTACCCTCGATTTGCCTCGATCAACCTCTTCCGGGTCGATTCTTTCAAAAACTATGAACGCATGTTTTCCCGTATTTTGTCAACATCGGTGAGATAACGGGAAACAGTAGCGCATGAAAGATTAAGAATACATAAAAGGGGTTATATAGGATAAGGGTGACAGCTAGGTTGTCACCAAATCGGCGCGCATGTGTCACTAAAACAGGATCAATCGAGGGTTTGGTGTCACTGAAACGCACTGTCTATAATTCTCTTCTATACCTGAATGTCTTCCTTTCCAAAGCCCGATTCCTGCAAAATCGTGTTTTTTGATTTACGTGTTTGCGAAATCCCGTTATTCCAGAATGCAAGATTAAATACGGGGTAAATGAGCATGCGAGACCACGCAGATCTGCAAAACATGAATGCGCGCAGCCTAGCGCAGCAACAAGCCGTGCGCCGCGCCACGTTCTCTCCGGGGGAAGTGAAGACGCTGCGGCCCTTCTCGATCTGGGAAATAAGCCACTTCATGTTCGATGTACCAGCGGACACGCTGCGCAAGAAACTCGCGGATGATCCGTCCCTACCCCAGGGCGAAACAGAAGAAGACGGACGCCAACGTTGGTTTACTCTGGAAGAGATCAATGAGCTGCGCCGCCGCCTGCGCTTTCGGGGGCGTGCGTTGCAGCCGGAAAGACCGAAAGGTCGGGCCATGCGGGTGGCCGTTTCAAACTTCAAAGGCGGCGTGGGCAAGACCGTGGTCGCACAGCATCTGGCAAATGCCGCAGCTCTGGACGGGTACCGCGTGCTCTGCATCGACTTTGACCCGCAGGCAACACTGACCCATTCGATGGGCCTTACCGAGGTCAAGGAGTGGAACACGGTCTGGGGCATCATGTGCCGCGATCTTTGTCGCGAGGCGGACCGTATCACCGACAGCTACGACGACCCCGATGATTGCCCCTACCCCTCCTCCGCCGAATTGCCCGAGGATGTGCAATCCATCGGCGCGCAACGGTTTCAGGACTTCATCCAACCGACCTGCTGGCCGACGATCGATATCATCCCTTCTTGTGCCAACGCAGCCTTTGTCGAATTCGCCTCTGCGCAGTACCGCGCCTTGCACAAGGCCTGGTCGTTCTTTGGCTGCGTTGCGCGTTACCTCGAAGAGCTACCGGACGATCAATACGACATCATCATTTTCGATTGCCCGCCCGCCATTGGCTACCAGTCGCTGAACGCGGCTTTCGCTGCCGATATCCTCTATATTCCGTCAGGTCCCGGCTATTGGGAGTACGATAGCACCACAAGTTACCTCGGGCAGTTGGGGGATGCGATGGAAGATATCTCCGAAGGGTTTTCCACGGTGGCAGCGGACGCTGGTATTACGCTGCCGAAACAGTTCTCCGATATCCGCCTTCTGATGACGCGGTATGAGACAGCCAATCCGTTGCATCAGGCGATGATGGATGCGTTTCGCAATGTCTTTGGTGCTGATGTCTGCGTCAATCCGATCGAGATGACCCGCGCCGTGGAGCAATCCGGCCGGTTTCAGATGTCGGTCTATGAACAGGACTACCGCCAGATGACCCGGGAAACATGGAAACGGGCCCGTCAGAGCTTTGATCGTGCCTACGGGGAGTTCATTGGTGCGGTGTTGGATGCATGGCGCGCGCAAGCGTCATTGAGCAAGGGAGGCCATTGAGATGTCAGGCAAGAACAAGTTCGGATTTGAACCCATCGCTCCAACGCCCGCGAAACGGTCGCGCGACCGTGCACCGGGCCCCATGGGGGCCGCTGTGCGGGATGCTGCGGAAAGCCTGACAGAAGCTACCGAGGCCAAGGTCGAAGCGCGGCGCCAGAACGCGGCGGATGCCAAGGCATATCGCGCGGCACAGGAGGACGGACGGCTGCTGATGGCCTTACCGCTGGTTGAGATCGCGACCGATGATTTGCCTCGGGACCGCATCGCGCTTGAGGAAGTGGCGCGCTCCGACGAGATGGAAGAGCTCAAAGCCTCGATCGGTTTGCGAGGTCAGAAGGAGCCGATTGAAGTCTACACCGATGCGCGGGGGCGCTATCAGCTCAAGAAGGGGTGGCGGCGTCTCACGGCGCTGCGGCAATTGCTGGATGAGACGGGCGATACGCGCTTTGGTGAGGTGATTGCGCGGCTCGAAACGGGCGCGGCAAACCGGTTGGAACGCTACGTGGATATGGTCGAGGAAAACGTGGTGCGAGAGGATCTGACCTTTGCCGAGATGGCGCAGGTTGCGATCACCGCGGCGGCGGACCCGGGGGTAGAGGGGCAGGGGGCGGATGCTCTGGTGAACCGCCTTTACGGCGCGCTGCACAAGATGAAGCGCTCCTATATCCGGAGCTTTGTAACCCTGCTGGAAGAGCTGGGCGAGGACCTGCGCTTTCCCAAATCCGTGTCCCGCAACCTTGGTGTTGAGGTTGTGCGGGCCATTAAGGCCGGGCAATCAATCGACAGCTTGCGGGCTGCCTTGGGGGGATGCGCAACACCCGAAGATCAGGAAGTGGTTCTGCAAGACTTCATCAGCGCGTCTGGGGGTGGAAAGCCGGTTGCGAAACGCGCGGGCAAGAAGGAAAAGTTTGAGTTCCGTGTGGGCGCAAGCAAAGTCACGGCCCGCCGGGGCGAGTGTCGGATCGTGAGCCAAAAGGATTTCACTTCCGTTCCCCGCGACCGGCTGGAGCGGGCGATCCTGGCCTTCGAAGCAGCGCTGGAAGAGGAGGGTAACCCGCGGGTTACAAGCCTTTGATCAAAAGGCTCTTGGGTCGGTAACCCATGGGTTACACGTAAATAAATAAATAAAAACAAAGTGATGCGCGTTTTTTATCCTGCCGACTGGGTGATCTGCGCCGCCAATTTCAGATCAGCTTCGAACACGCTCATGGCATCTGCGCGCTTCTGAGCGTCCGGCATGCGGAGCAGGTAGGCGGGATGTAACGTGATCAGCACGGGGATGCCCTCAGGCCCTTGCTCCAACTGTCCGCGCCGCCGCATCAGGTCCTTGCCGGACCCTGTCAAAGCCTCTGCCGCCGTGGCTCCCATGGCGACAATCAATGCAGGTCTGACCTGCGCCACCTCCGCTTGCAGCCACCAGCGACAGTGCTGGATTTCACTCTTGTCCGGGCGCTGGTGGAGCCGTTTGCGGCCACGGGGCTGGAATTTGAAATGCTTAACGGCGTTCGTCACAAATGCGGCCTGCCGGTCCAGACCCGCCATTGCCGCTACCTTGTCAAAGAGCTGTCCTGCTGGTCCGACAAAAGGACGCCCTTGCAGATCTTCCTGATCGCCGGGTTGCTCGCCAACAATCATCAGATCGGCATCCATTGGCCCTTCGCCCGGGACCGCCTGGGTGGCGGTGCGGTGCAGGGGGCAGCGGGTGCAGGCGTGGATGGCGCGGGGCAGCGCCTCTGCCGGACCCTCCCAAACCGATTGCAACGCCGCCTGTTGAGCCTGCACGGCGGCAGTGCGTAGTGGGGGCAAGGTGGGTGCCGCCAGCGCCATTTCCCGGGCACGGGCGGGCGCAGAGGCGATCAGGTCAGGAATGGCCGCCGCCTCCGGCATGTTCTTCCAGTATTTCTTTGGCATTTCAGACTGCATGGCCCGTACCTTGAGGCGGGCGGGGTTGAAGATGTTCCGGAAGTAGGTGACCCAAAGGGCCTCGCTTGCGTCCGCGGGCAACTCCGGGCGGGGGTGATCCTCCTCAAACCGCAAGTGACCGTTTTCGAAAAACACCGAGATGTCAGGGGTCAGGATACGCCAATCCATATCGGTAAACCGCCGGGCAAAGAATTGCGCAGTTGGCTCGATGGTGTGGTGTGTAGGTTCAAACCAAGCGGCAAAGGATCGGCGGGTATCCTCCGGCCCGCCGATCTCACGGAAGCGCACAAAAGCCTTCATCTTGTGCTGGCAGCGCCGCACGTTTTTCTCCATCCGTCGCAGATGCGCGAGATCGGTATCCCCTCGGTCCGACATGAGCTGTGGCGCGTCCCTCAGCCGCCAAAGAAATGTGTAAAGCCTTGCAAAGCGTTCCGGATCGTTGTGCCAGACAACCGTGTTGGCCATCTGCACAAAGCTGCGTGGCACGGTGACAGCGCCTGCAGGTGGGGCAGGGCAGGGGGCGTCGAAAAGCCCGGCGGGTGCTGTGTTGTCGCCCCAGGTGATCTGATCCGGCGGCGTGCCCGCTGTCAGAAACCCACGCGCCGCCTCCCGCCAGGCCTCCGCTGTGCCAATGCGCGGCAAAGTGACATGCGCCATGTCAGAAGAGGGACAGTTGTTCGGGCGGCGGGGCAAACCGGGCACGCAGGTCGGCACTGTCGGTCAACGCGCGGGGTGTCCAGCCTTCGGCGGTGATGAAGGGCCGCGCTTTCTTCATCAATGCGCCCATCCGCGCGAGATCTTCGTAGCGCAGCCTTCGGTGTCGGCGTGTGCTCAGGATGCGCCCGACGGTCTTGGTGCCGAAGCCGGGGATGCGCAGCAACATCTCTCGCGGCGCGCTGTTCACATCCATCGGGAACAGCCCGCGATGAGCCAATGCCCAGCTCAGCTTTGGATCGATCTCCAGATCAAGGTTGCCGTTCTCCCTGTGCCCTGTGATCTCTTCCAGATCGAACCCGTAAAAGCGCAACAGCCAATCCGCCTGATAGAGCCTGTGTTCGCGCTGCAAAGGCGGGCTGATGAGCGGCAGCTTGGCCGAGGCATCCGGGATCGGCGAGAAGGCGGAATAATAGACGCGTTTCAGTTTATAGCTGGAATAGAGCCGGGTGGACTGCCCCAGAACAGTCGAATCCGTCGCCTGATCCGCCCCGATGATCATCTGCGTGGATTGCCCGGCAGGGGCAAAGCGGGCAGGGCGCTTGCCAGTGTGTGACCGGTCGCGCGCGACCTCTTTACGCAACCGCACGTCTGCCATCGCGCGTCGGATCTGCTCGGGGCTTTTTTCCGGCGCGTGCTGCTTGACCGAGGCGTCGGTGGGCAGTTCCACATTGATTGATAGCCGGTCGGCCAGCAGGCCCGCCTCTTCGATCAGTTCGGGGGAGGCGTCGGGAATGGTTTTGAGATGAATGTAGCCGCGAAAATTCTCTTCATGCCGCAGTTTGCGAGCGATCCGCACCATATCCAGCATCGTGTCATCCGGTGAGCGGATGATGCCCGAGGATAGAAACAGCCCTTCGATGTAGTTGCGGCGGTAGAACTCGATGGTGAGTTTGACCACCTCCTCCACCGAGAACCGGGCGCGCTTAACATTCGAGGACACGCGGTTGATGCAATAGCTGCAATCATAGATGCAGAAGTTCGTCATCAGAATCTTGAGCAGGCTGATGCAGCGGCCATCGGGCGCATAGGCGTGGCAGATGCCCGACCCCTCGTTAGACCCGAGGCTTTTTCCGCCACGCGAATCCCGCTTGGTCGAGCCTGACGAGGCACAAGAGGCGTCATATTTCGCCGCGTCGCTCAGTATCGCCAGTTTTTCTTCCAGAGTGTATCCTGCCATATGTTCTGTATATGTTCTCATTGCGCGCCGGGCAATGTACATTCTGCCGCAGCGCGGTTTGCCCTTGAACCTTGGTTGCATTGCGCCAACTCTTTGCGGGTATGAAACCAGCAATTCTCGGCCCTTTTCTCACCCTTGATGATATCTCTGACGGCGCCATGCATTTGGCGGCTGTCTTTGTGGCGGGAGAGGGCACAGACATCCCCGCGATCCGTGCCGGGGGGCAGGAGTTTCAAGCGGAGGAGCTGGCCCGCGTGGATGAGACCACCATTCAGCGCGTCCGATTCAAAGTGCCTGCGGATGCGCCCTCCAGCTACCAATGGGCAGGCGAGGATTTTGAACTTGCCGGTGGGCTGGACGGTGATTTGCGGATTGCCTTTGCCTCCTGCAACGGGGAGGAGCACGGCGATCTGGACCGCGACCCGGGGGAACGCAATGCAATGTGGGCTCGGCTTTGCCAGCAGCACACAGACGCCCCGTTTTCGATCTTGCTGCATGGCGGGGACCAGATTTACGCAGATGAGGCGACAAAGGGCCACGCGCTCAGCGACGATTGGCCCGAACATATTCCTAAAGACCCCTCGCGTGCTGAACTGGCGGAATTGCGACAGCATCTGCGCCGGGGATTTCTTGAGCGGTACACAGCGCTTTTGCAGGATCAGCACTACGCCTGGCTTTCCGCACGGGTGCCTTCGCTGGCGCAATGGGACGACCATGACATCTGCGACGGTTGGGGGTCGTTACCCCGCTCGCGCACCTATTCGCCCGTGGGCCAGTTGCTTTTTGACGTGGCCCGCGAAATGGCGCTTCTGTTTCAGCACGGAGCCGTGGACGGCGATTTGCCGCCCCGGTTTCAGGATCCCGCCGGCACCCATCTGGGCTGGGTCGTTGACGCGCCCGACCTGCGTTTGCTGGCGCCGGATTTGCGAAGTGAACGTACGCGACGGCAGGTGATGGGCGAGGGCGGTTGGAAGATGATGGAAGCTGTTGCCGAACGCGCGGCACCTGCGCGGACATTGCTGCTGTCGTCGGTGCCATTGCTGGGGCCGCGTCTGTCGGTCTTTGAGACGCTGATGGTGCTGATCCCGAAGATGCAGAAATATGAGGATGATTTGCGCGACCAGTGGCAAAGCCGCGCGCATCGGGCTGAATGGCAGCGGATGCTCCGGCTGGTGTGCCAGATGATCGGCCCGGAGGCGGAACTCACCGCGCTGTCCGGCGAAATACATCTTGCGACGCGGGCGACAATGTCCGCAGGGCAGGGACGTTTGTTGCACCAACTTGTGGCCTCGGGCATTGCGCACCGACCACCACCCAAAAACTGGGCGCGGCTGCTAGGGGCTTTGGCGTCTTTCGGGGAAAACCCTTTGCCTGATCAAAAGATCAGCATAGAGCGGATTCCGGGGCAGGCGGGCCGCTACGTTGCGGACAGAAACGCGCTGCTTCTGACCCGAAAGGACGGCGCGTGGTCGGCGGTTTGGGATTTTGAGCGTAGCGGTCTCTCGGGAAAGCTGCCGTTATGAATCTGTCGTCGGACTGAGGAAAAACAGCAAGGCTTCGGTCAGGGGCTGCTCGTCGGGCGCGTTATAGCCCAGTTTGGTCAATTGTGCGGTCAGTTGCGTCGCGTCACAGGCATTGGCCAACGCACGGGGGCCCGCGATGACGCAGCGGGGCAGGGTTGCGCTTTCCAGCGCCCCAGAGATCATGCAGGCGCTGAGCCGGGGATCATTCAGCAATAAAAAAGTGCTGGCAGTCTCGGCCATCAGCCTGCACAGACTTGACGCGCCGTGTTGGGCATCCGTTGGGTCAAAAAGCGGTTCTGGGGACAGTCGCCGCCTCGTGGTTTCCGAAATGCCGTTTGTCGCCCAGATCATTCGGGCCGTTGCCAGCAAGGGCGCGCGTTCTTCCTGTGCGCAAATCTGCAGATCGGGATGGTGGCGGGCGAGCAGGGCGGGCAGAAAGCCTGCGCCTGTGCCGATTTCGAGGTAACTGTCGCCCGGCGCCACGAGACCGGTTAGGCGCCGCGCATGATTGCGCATGAATTTGCCTTCTGTGATGGCCTGCACTGCGCCATCGGAAAAGACACGTGCATCGGCAGGCAGGCTGATCTGGTGGTTGTCAAAACCCGTCAAGGGCACCTGTTCGGACAGGTCGATGTGGCCCGTGACATAAGGCTGCGTTTCCACGGATGGCATTGGATCAGAAGGGGCAGCGCGCGTCGTCATCTTCTTTTCGATTTGCGACATCTGGGCGGCGATCTTTTTCGGATCGCGCGGCTGGGGAGGCTTGGCTTCGACTTTGGTGATCGGCACCTCTGACGCGGCTTTGAGATCGGAGATGAGCGTGGCATATTCGGGCGTCTGTTTGAAATCCGCCAGCCGCGCCTCTACCGCTTCTACGGCTGTCGTGTGCAGACGCGACAAAACCGGATCGCCCAGCAACAGCTCCAGTATCTTCTGCCGTTTTTTCTGGTGAGCGAGGGCGGCATCGTCATAGACCTCGTTACGGTCCTGCAAGGCCCAATAATCGGCGTTGTACTTGTTGGCCTTGTTGTTGACGTTGCCGCGAAATTTTCGGATCGCATAGCTGTCCATCGATTTGATGGCATAATGGTTCATCTGAGCCCAATCATAGCCCACCGTGCGCACGATCGATCGCCATCCCCGGAACTTGAAATAATCCTCCATCGGGCGACCGGATCCGTTGAGCCATTTAATCGTGTGGGGAAAATCGCTTTCGAGGTGCTTGTTCTTGATCTTGGGGCGATGGATGCCGAGCTTCCAGAACTCCGGGTCGTATTTGAACAGCGTCTTGACGCCCCATCCCTTGTTCCACATCGGCGGAGCTGCATTCAGGTATTGCTCCGTCACGGGGGTGCGTGACCACGCCTGAATGCCGCTGGACCCATAGATGCGCCAGGTGATGACAATGCCATTCGCGCCTTCAGCCTTGGTCGCGGCAATCAGGCTGTCGAGCGTGCCATCCCCCTGTCTGATGCAAAGGAACTCATCCGCATCAAAGACCAGCAGCCAATCGCTGTTGAGGATAAGGGGCTCCTGTTGGGCATATTTCAGGGCGGAGGGCTGTGGGCGCATGCCCTCCGGGATATTGTTGCGACGATGATGTACCAGCCCCAGTTCTTCCAGCCGGATCAGCATGTCATCGGTGCCGTCCGAACAGTCATTGGTATAGATGACCAGATCGGTGAACCCGAGACTGAGATGATGGGCGACCCATTCCAGCAGGTAGGGCCCTTCGTCCTTCATCATCGACAGGGCCGTTACACGGCCATGGGGGCTGACATGGGCCTTCAGCGGAAAGTCGACGGTTGCAAAACTGTCGGAGACATCCACACGGCGCGAAATCTGCTTTGGTCGGGCGCTGCTCATAGCCGTCTTTGGCCTGTTAACTGATCGGGGGCCGGTTTCCCCACCCTGTCAGAGCGGACGCGGCTTGAACAGGGGTCAGCCTTGCCTTTCCGGACCGGAGCGGCGGGCCGCGCGGTGGTTGAGGACCCGAAGATCATCATCACTTGGGAGGCCGATCACGCTATGCTCAAACCCGTGGGCGGTGGTTCTGCGAATGGTCCAGAAGGTTTGCCCGGGCCAAAGCGCCAGGAGGACGAGGCTTTGCCAGATAAAGAGCAGCGCGCTTTCTGCGTAAATGATTTTTTCGGTGAGCATGGCGATCAGTTGCATGCAAAGCAGCCCGGCAATTGCAAATCCCAGAGCGACAAACGCAAGTTCAGCAAGCCCACGGAAATAAACCGAAAAAATATCACGCTTGCGCATGAGGTGCTCCTTTTCGCGCGTGCTGCTTTTCCTCCAATGCACTGAACACGCTGTGACTATCTGTAAAATAGCGCGGAGTTTCTCAATTTCCGATTAACGAGGCCGGAAAAAGTGGTATCGTTTTAGGGTGCTTCTGGTGCACGGAAAGCGAACATAATGAGAATTATGTTAATTATGCGGCGCTGAAAGACTAAAGGTTCCGCACCGTACTACCGGGGATCAAATGAAATCCTATGTCCTTGACCGGTTCCACAGGCTCATCTGACAAGCGTGAGATCATCATCTGTGCCGCGATTTTTCCCAGCTTGAGATGAGATACGTGCATGGAGGTCAAACGGCGTTTCAGGACGGCCGAGATCGGCAGATCACCCCAACCTGCAATGCCGATGTCTTCCGGCACCTGCATGCCTTTGGCGGTGCAATATTGCATGCCACCGAAGGCCATGGCGTCGTTTTGGTAAAATATACACTCAATTCCGGACTGCGAGGCCAGCAATTGTTCGGTCCCGTAAAAGCCCGGGTAAAACGTTGCGGTATCATGCAGGCAGAGCTGCTTTTGCACAAGGCCACCGCCGCCCTCTACCGCTTTGCAGAATCCGTCCAGTCTTGAAGACGCGGCATTGGCGGCATCATGTGACGTACCCACATAACCGATCCGGGTGTAGCCGCACTCAATCAGGTATCGGCCCATGTCAAAGCCGCTATCGAAGTGATTTATGCCGACGCTCATGTCCAGCGGGCTGCTGTTGTAGTCCCAGATCTCAACGATCGGGATTCCGGCATTCTTCAGCATCTCAATTGCGCGCGGTGAATGGTATCGACCGGTCAGGATAAGCCCCGCGGGTTGCCAGGACAGGACGGTACGAATCCAGTCCTCCTCGTCCTTCAACGTGTGTTGGGTCAGCCCCAACACCGACTGATGACCAAAAGTGCTGAGTTGCCGGTCAATGCCTTCCAGCACCTGCGCGAAGACTTCGTTCCCAAGCTCAGGGATGGAAACACCCACGAAAGTCGAGCTCTGATCACCGGCAAAAACCGTCGCGAGACGATTCGGCAAGTAGCCCAGTTCGTCCACTTTCTGCATGACCAACGCACGGGTTTTCTCAGAATATCCTCCCTCTTCACGCAAGACCCGGCTGGCGGTCATCTTTGACACGCCTGCCTCGCGGGCCACCTCAGAGAGGCTGACTTTGTTGGTTTTATTGGGTTTTTCTCTCACTGAGGACGCTCTACGTTACGGGTAACTTAGCGCTTGACAGACGCCACGGTTACGACAAGCATTACCGTAACGTTACAGGTAACTCAACTACCTGGCGAGGGAGGACCACGCGATGCAGAACCTGCAAACAGGTCTGTTTTTCGACGGCATCGACAAACACTTTGGCGGCACCTACGCTCTCAAAGACGTGTCGCTGGCTGTTGGTCGCGGTGAAATTGTTGCGCTGCTCGGCGAGAATGGCGCTGGAAAATCGACCCTGATCAAGGTTCTTGGCGGAATTCATACGGCGGACTCCGGTCGGGTGCTGATTGACGGAGAGCCGTACCAGCACCGACCCGCGGGATTTGGTGAGCGCCAGAAAGTCGCCTTCATCCACCAGGATCTTGGTTTGATCGAATGGATGACGGTCGCGGAAAATATCGCCCTCGCTTTGGGATTTGCGCGCAAGTCCGGCGTGATCCGCTGGAATGATGTAGAGCGCTTTGCGGCTGAAGCCCTCAAGAAAGTTGATTGTGATTTTGACCCCACCACACGGGTCGAGCATCTGACCAGAACCGAGAAGTCGTTGGTCGCAATTGCACGGGCTTTGGCGGTCGATAGTGAATTCCTCGTACTGGACGAACCAACAGCATCCCTGCCCGCTGACGAGGTCGAACGCTTGTTCTCGGCCATCCGCCCGCTGCGGGAAAAAGGGGTGGGCATGATTTACGTCAGCCACCGGCTGGACGAGATTTTCCAGATTGCAGACCGTGTTGCCGTGTTGCGCGATGGCGAAATGGTTGGGGTCCGGAACATCGACCACACCACGCCCGAAGAACTGGTGCAGAAAATTGTCGGGCGGAAGACGCGCGAAACGGTCAAGGCGTCTGGCGAACCGGGAGACGACATTCTGCGGCTCGACCGGTTTGGTGTCGCAGGCGTTGGCCCTTTGGATTTTGTGCTCAGGCAGAACGAGATCGTCGGCCTCGTTGGTCTGCGCGGCGCGGGGCACGAGGCGATTTCGCGTGCGCTGTTTGGGCTCATGCCGCATGAAGGGGACGTCAGCCTCGACGGGGCGCGGCCCAATTTATCGGCACCCGAGCACGCGCTGTCCTCTGGCATCGGGTTGGTCGCAAAGGACCGGACGGAAGAGTCCGTCGCCATGAGCCTCTCGATCCGGGAAAACACGTTCCTGAACCCCAAGGGGATCGGGCGCAGGCTTGGCAATCTCCTGTCGCCCAAAACCGAAGCGGATCAGGCCGCGATCATTGGCGCGGAACTGGGTCTCTCACCGAATGACCCCGGCCTTGCCATCGAAGCGCTGTCGGGCGGCAACCAGCAGAAAGTCGTCATTGGGCGCTGGCTGGCGACCAACCGCAAGCTGCTGCTGTGCGAAGATCCGACAGCGGGCGTCGATGTTGGCGCGAAATCCGAAATCTACGCATTATTGAACCGCGCTCTGGCGGAAGGTGTCGGAATCCTCATCATCTCGACCGATTTCGAAGAAATCGCCACGATCTGCCACCGGGCGATCGTGTTCAGCCAGGGGATGATCGTGGATGAATTGTCGGGTACGCGCTTGACCACGGAAAACCTGATCCAATCGGCCTCCGCCGGGAATATCGCTGACAAAAAGGACGCCGCAGATGCAATCGCTTGAATCAGGGGCGCTTGAGCCCACAAAAGCGGAGTTGAAAGGCCTCTCATTCGGAGCACGGCTGATGCGGTTCTTGCCTGTCTACGGACTGGTGATCCTGACGGTGATCCTGATCGGGCTGTTTTCTGTTCTGCTGCCAAATACCTTCCCGACAATGCTCAATCTGCGGTCAATCGTCAGCGACAAGGCGATCATCGCCTTGCTGTCATTGGGTGCGATGATCCCTATGGCTGCCGGGCGTATTGACCTGACCGTGGGATACGGGATTGTGCTCTGGCACATCCTCGCCATCAGCTTGCAAACCCTGCTGGGCCTGCCCTGGCCCATCGCCGTAGCGGTTGTGCTGATACTCGGTGGGATCACCGGGTTTCTCAACGGGTTGCTGGTTGAGGTCGCAAAGATCGACAGCTTTATCGCGACGCTGGGGACCGGCACCGTTCTTTATGCGCTTGCGCTCTGGCACACCGGGGGCCGTCAGATGGTCGGCGTCCTGCCCGACGGCTTTTACGCACTCAACACAACCTTTGTCTTTGGCCTGCCGATCACGGGGTATTACCTGCTGGCCATCACGATCATCATGTGGATCATCCTCGAATACACGCCGGTGGGTCGGTACCTATATGCCATCGGCGCTAATCAGCGCGCCGCGCAACTGAACGGCATCCCCACCCGTAAATACGTGATCGGTGCTTTTGTCGCCTCCGGTACGATGACCGCTTTGGCCGGCGTGTTGCTCGCCGCAAAACTGCGGATCGGACAGGCAAGCGTCGGCCTTGAATTCTTGTTGCCAGCCCTTGTTGGCGCGTTTCTGGGCTCCACCACGATCAAGCCGGGCCGGGTCAACGTCTGGGGCACGGTGATCGGCGTCGCGATCCTGGCGGTGGGGATATCGGGCATTCAGCAATTTGGCGGATCGTTCTGGGTCGAGCCACTTTTCAACGGCGTCACACTGCTGATCGCCATCGGCATCGCAGGCTACGCACAACGGAAAAAAGGCGCGGAAAAGCGCTGATCGATTTTCATTCAATGGGAGGAAACCATGCGGAAAAGAACATTCATCGGAGCCATGCTCGCCACGACCATCCTGTCGGTGCCGGTACTGGCGGAGACGCCTTGGGACGGACCAACCACCGGGCCAACAGGGGCTGAAGGCAAGACCATCGTCGTGCTGGCGGCTGATCTCAAGAACGGCGGCATTCTGGGCGTGACAAATGGCGTTGAGGAAGCAGCCGAAGCCATGGGCTGGGAAGTCCGGGTTCTGGATGGCGCAAGCTCGGTCCAGGGGCGCACGGCGGCATTGGGTCAGACGATGGCATTGCAGCCCGACGGGCTGGTGATCACCGGCTTCGACGTGGTTGAGCAGCAAGCGGCGCTTGAAGGAATCATCGAGGCCAATATTCCGGTCGTCGCCTGGCATTCCGGTTCCAAGATTGGCTGTGAGGCTGAAGGAGGCATCTTTGCCAACGTGTCCACGGATGCGATGCGCGTGTCCGAGGTCGCAGCCGAATGGGCAATGGAAGACGGTGGTGACAATGTCGGCGTCGTCATTTTCACCGACTCCACCTACCAGATTGCCATCGACAAAGCAGATCGCCTGAAAGAGACCGTCGAGAAGATGGGCGGCACGGTGCTTGAGTATGTCGACACGCCAATTGCCGATACATCGACACGCATGGGCCCGCTGACCACAAGCCTGCTACAGAAATACGGGGCAAGCTGGACCCACTCATTGGCCATCAATGACCTCTATTTCGATTTCATGGCGCCATCGCTTGCGGCGGCAGGTATTCCGGGCGATGGCTCGCCAAAGGCAGGTTCTGCCGGCGATGGCTCCGAAGCGGCGTTCCAGCGTATTCGGGGCGCACAATATCAGGCCATCACTGTGGCTGAGCCGCTCAACCTGCAAGGTTGGCAACTGGTGGATGAGCTGAACCGCGCCATACAGGGTGAGCCCTGTTCGGGCTACGTCACTTCGCCTGCGCTGGTGACACAGGAAGGTTTGGCCAAGCTGGGCGACAGCAACCAATTCGACCCCGACACACCGTACCGCGACGCCTACAAGGCGATTTGGGGTAAGTAACCTCCTCCTAGAAGGCCTCCGCATCCTGTGGTGCAGGGGCTTTTGGCCTGACGAAGTGATACCCGCATGAAGCGGAATAAGAAGGAAAGCGACATGACCGAACCCCTTGTGCAAATGCGCGGTATCACGAAGCGCTTTGGTGGTGTGACCGCCTTGCTGAATGTCGATCTTGAGGCGCATGCAGGCGAAGTACTGGCGATTGTCGGAGACAACGGCGCTGGAAAATCGACCCTGATCAAGGTGCTGACCGGAGTCTACCAGCCCTCTGAAGGCGAGATGTTCCTTGATGGAAACAAAGTCTCATTTGCCAGCCATGCCGATGCAATCGCCATGGGCATTGATGCGGTTTATCAGACGCTTGCGCTGGCCGATCACCTTGATCCGGCGGCCAATATGTTTCTGGGCAACGAGCTGACCAGAACCGTGATGGGCATCCCGATGCTCGACAATAAACGCATGCGGTCCGAGACTGAACGCGTGCTGATGGAGAGGCTCGGCGTGAAGCTGAAGTCGCTGGATGCGCCGACCGAAAGCTTGTCAGGCGGGCAGCGTCAGGCCGTCGCCATTGCCCGCGCAGTCTATCACGAAGGTCTGCGGGTGCTGGTGATGGACGAACCCACCGCGGCGCTGGGTCCGCAGGAAACCGCGCGCACGCTGAAACTCATTCAAAACCTCAAGGCGCAGGGGCTGGCGGTCATTCTGATCAGCCACTCGCTGGATGACGTGTTCGAGGTGTCCGACCGCATCCATGTTCAGCGGCGCGGGCAACGGGTTGGGGTGGTGAAAACCGCAGATAGCAATACGCAAGAGGTGCTTGGCCTCATCGTCGGCGCAGAGGAGGCAGCATAATGTCAACCGAAACAACTGACGTCCCACTGCGCGAAAAGCTGGAACCCTACATCGCGATCATTGGCCCGATGGTCATGATCCTTGCAATTATCCTCTTTATGCTGGCGGTAGAGCCTGCGCGCTATTTCCGCCTCAGCAACATGAACCTAATCCTGCTGGATGCGGCGCTTTACATGCCGATGGCCATGGCCATGACCTTTGTCATTACGCAGCGCGGTATCGACCTGTCCATCGGCTCTATCGCGGCACTTTCCGGGATCATTATGGCTTTCCTGATCAAGCAATACGGGTTTTCGGTCTATATTGCCGTGCCGATTGCGCTGCTTCTGGGCGCGTTGATGGGGTTAATCAACGGGCTGATCATCACGCGCTTTCAAGTGCCCGATCTGATTGGGACACTGGCGATGGATCTGGTCTATCGCGGTCTGGCTCTGGTGCTGGCAAAAGGGCTGGTGCTCGCCCGCTTCCCGGATTTGCTGACAGACATCGGTCGCGGACAGATCCCGGGGTTCATTCCAATCCCGGTCGTGATCGGCATTGCCACGATGATCGCGGGGTACTGGTTGCTGACCCGGACCTATTTCGGGCGCTACACGATTGCCATCGGCTCCAACCCCGAAGCGGCGGAACTGACCGGCATCTCGGTTAACCGGCATAAGCTTTATGCCTATGTGCTCTGCGGCACTTGTGCGGCACTTGGGGGCATCTTGTTGACCGGTAAGCTGAACGCCATTCAGGCGACCTCGGCCCCCTATTTCAATCTGCACGTGATCGCTGCAGTTGTGGTTGGAGGCACGTCCCTTTTCGGGGGCCGCGCGTCCATGCTGGGATCCTTTGCCGGCGTGCTGCTGTTGTCGATGATGGTTAACGCGCTCGTCACCTTGCGGATGGAGTTCTTCTGGCAATCCGTGGCATCGGGCGTCGTCATTGTCAGCTCCGTGGCGCTTTATACCTGGATGCAACAGAAAGACCGGGATGGTGCGGGCGGCTGGCTGGCGGCCCTTGCCACACCGGATGGACAGAAAACGCTGCGCTTCAGTGCGGCCATTATCGGTCTGCTGATCGCACTGCTCGCGCTTGGCGGAATCTTTGCCGGAGATCCCAACCCAAGCGGATGATCGGCTTAATGCGCGGCGACGGATTACGGGGAATGAACCCGATATTGGCAGCCGCCGCGTTCTCATAAAAGGGAGGAACCACTATGAGATTTTTGATGACAACCGGACTGGTGACAAGTCTGGTGCTTGGCGGCGCAGCTTTTGCAGATGGTCATGCCAAGCTGCCGCTGAAAGAGCTGCCGGATATTGCCGAGCGCGACTATTGGGTGCCGGATGAGGTGAACGCAGAAGGTAAACTGGAAGCGCTGCAGGCAGTGGTTGGGTCCGAGGCCGTGAAGTTCACGGGCACACAGGACGCTCCGGTGCAGATCGGCTTGATTTACCCATCGGCCGATACATCGGACTTCTGGGCGCGGGCTTATCTGGCGTTGACCAAACGTCTGGATGAACTGGGCATCACCTACGAGACAACTGAGTTTGCCTCACGTCAGATCGAACACTCGCTGCAGTCGACCTATGCCAACCAGGTGGCCCAGGATGCGGACCTTTATGACTACGTAATCTTTGGCCCGTCCGAACTGGCGATTCAGGCAGATAACATCGACAAGCTCGCCAATACCGAGGGCTTCTCGACCTATGTCTGGGCGTTCCACACGCCGCTGAAGGACCTGTCCAAACAGCCGGATGCGTGGTTCGATTTCTCCTCCGCTGCCGGTGCCTTGACCATGTGCGACTACATGTTGGGGCGTTTGGGCAATGATGTCACAATGGCGATGAACCGGGGCATCCCGGGAATTACGGACAATCAGCGCTCAGGTGATTTCAAAGCCTGCGTTGAGGAAAAGGGCAACTGGACCACCGTTTACGAGCACTATGGTGAATACCAGCGCGAAGGCGGGTTCGAAGGCACATCCCTGATCCTGCAGGCCTATCCGGAAGCCACGATCATCCACAACGCAAACACTGCGATGGCGATGGGATCGGTCGAAGCACAGCTTGCAGTTGGCAAGGAGAAAGAAGTTTTCTCAACCGGCTGGGGCGGCACGGGCCTTGAGTTGGAAGCCATCCGGCGCGGTGAGCTAGACGCCACACCCATGCGCATGGGCGATGACGTCGGTGCCGCGACGGCTGAGGCGATAAAATATGATCTTGAGGGTCGTGCGGATGAACTGCCGCTTGTCTTCCTTGGTCGGATCACCGTCGCGCATGATGAGATGAGCGCAGAAGAAATCGATGCGCTCGAACAGGAAGCCTTCCGCTTCTCGGGTGTGGGCGCGTTGGAGCGCTGATACCTGAAAAATACCGGGCGCCGCTTTGGGGCGGCGCCTGACTTGCCAACGGTTCTGATCAAATCTCTACGAAAACGTCATCCCCTTCGACGCTGACCTTGTAGGTCTTGAGCGCCACACAGGCAGGCGCGCCAGTTGGATCGCCGGTCCGGTAATCAAATGTTCCGGCATGAAGGGGGCATTCGATGTCAAATTCGTCGACAAGCCCATCTACCAGATGTTGTCTTTCATGGGTGCAATGACCATCGGTGGCATAGAATTTGCCGTCCACACCATGGATGATGATCAGGCTCAGGTCACCATGGTCAAACCGCACCACATCCTCTTCATCAACATCGTCGACACCGCAGGCGCGAATTTTCTCAGGCATCGTTATCCGCGCCCGATAAACGGCATATTGGTTGCCATGATCGTCATGAATTGAATGTTCGCCTCCAACGGCAGATCGGCCATATGCAATACCGCGTTCGCGACGTTATCGACGCCCATAACGGGCTCAGGCTTCATCGTCCCATCAGCTTGGGGCACGCCGCCCGACATCCGCGCGGTCATATCCGAGGCGGTGTTGCCAATATCGATCTGTCCGCAGGCGATGTTGAAGGGCCGCCCATCTAGCGAGATTGATCGGGTCATGCCGGTGATCGCGTGTTTTGAACTGGTGTAGGGGGACGACCCCGGGCGCGGTACCGCAGCCGAGATCGAGCCATTATTAATGATCCGACCGCCTTGCGGGTCTTGCGCGCGCATCACGTTGAACGCCCCACGGGCACACAGAAACGCCCCGTAGATATTCACGTTCATCACCTTCTGAAAATCTTCTGGCGGAATATCCCCAATAGGAGCCGCAGGCACGTTGTTCCCCGCGTTATTGAAGAGCACGTCCAAACGGCCAAGATCCTTGGTGATGCGGGCGTATAGGGCATCGACTTGCCCAGCGTCGGTAACATCACAGGCCATCCCGTGTCCGGCGCCCATCTCTGCCACGGTGGCGTCTAGCGCGTCCTGACGGCGGCCAGTAACAACCACAGTGTAGCCGTTTTCGGCCAGTTTCAGGGCGCAGGCTTTCCCGATGCCGGAACCACCACCGGTGACCAATGCTATTCTGCTCATTTGTTTTCTCCCTTTGGCGCGCGCTTTTCGGGCGAGCGGTTGTTGTCTTCGTAGAGTTCAAGGTGTGTGCGTATTGCGGCCCTGCAGCTTTCTGCATCCCGGGTGATCGCCGCGTCGTAAATGGATTGATGTTCCGCGCGCGTCACTTCGGAGAATCCGAAATTGGCGATTTGAGAAACCGCATACATCCGGAAAGTGTCAAAGGCGGATTTGTAACTCTGCATCAGCATGGGCGAACCACATGCCGAGAGCAGCACCGAATGAAACAGCCAGTCCTGACGTGACCATCGTTTGAGAAACGGTTCCAGATCGTCCGCCTTGGACATTTGATCTTCGATATAGGCGAGATTGTGGTGGGCTGCGTTCAACGCCATTTCCCATTCAAAGTCGCCCTGTTCAATGGCCATGGACGCGCCTTCGCATTCCAGCAGTTGACGCAGGTGTGCCGCCTGCCGAAAAGTCTCTTCACTATGATCGGTTGCGCGAAATCCGTGGTGTTTTTCGGCCTCAACAAAGCCTTCTCCGGCGAGGCGTAACAAGGCCTCGCGCAGGGCGGCCTTGGTGCAACCCAGTTCATCTTTCAGATGCTGTGGTTTCAACCGTTCGCCGGATTTCCAGCGCCCCCAGATCAGCCCGTCGCGCATGACCTCGTAAGGATCTGGCAATTGGCTGGGGTCGTACAATGTCTCCATGCACATCGACTACGACGCAAAAACATTAAGGTCAAGAATATTCGAAAAGGCATATTATATCCGGCAAAATATACTAGTTTCGAAACTTTCTTGACCTGCGCGAGCCCAAGGTGATACTTCGGTTAGCAGGTGCCGAGGAGACCCGCATGGCGAAACGCCCAAAGTTTACGGTTGACGAGCATGGACAACAGCGCGACCGACGGGGCGAATGGTGGTCCGGCCGACCTGTCAGCTTGGAGCCGCTACTCGATGACCCGCTGAACTTTCCAAAAATCTTTAAATGGCTCACGGGGTTTCCGGGCTTTTTCCTGCCCTGGTTTGCACTTTACATGCTGCTGATCGGCGTCTCCTTTGTGTGGTTCACGCCAGACCTCGCCCGCATGGAAACCCTGCACCTTGGCTGGATGTTCGAGATCCTGGTCCGCAATCTGGTCCTCATCTGGGTCTGGACAGGAGCCTTTCATCTCTGGTTCCTCAAATTTCGGATGCAGGGGCGGCAAAAGAAATACAATGGCAACTGGCCTGCCGAGAACAATCCGACCTTCCTGTTCAACAATCAAATCTATGACAACGTCTTCTGGGCGCAGTCTGGCGCGGTGATCTGGACGGCCTATGAATGTGGCTTGTGGTGGGGATATGCCAACGGCTGGCTACCCTACCTGAACCCGTCCGAGCATCCCATAATATTCTGTCTACTGATGATGGCGGTACCCTTCTGGCGCAACTTTCACTTTTACTGGATACATCGTCTGATCCACTGGAAACCACTTTATGACCGGGTGCACTACCTTCACCACAAAAACGTCAATGTGGGCCCGTGGTCGGGTATGGCGATGCACCCGGTGGAACATCTGTTGTATTTCTCCTGCATGCTGATCCATCTGGTGGTGCCAACCCATCCGCTGCACATGATGTTCAACGGTTTTCAAACAGCACTTGGACCGGCGATCAGCCATTCCGGTTTCGATGAGATCGTCTTTGGCGATGAAGCAGCCCTGAGCAATGACCGCTATCTCCACTACCTTCATCACCGCTATCACACGGTAAATTTTGGCGAGAGCAACGTGCCGCTTGATAAATGGTTTGGCAGCCTGCATGACGGAACTCCCGAAGCGGATGCGCATTTTCGCAAACGTCATGCCGAGCGGATGAAACGTATGGCTGAGGAGCAGGCGTCCTGACCTTCCCCAACCCTAAACCCCGGCGCACCCCGAACCCTCACGGAGAGACTTATGACCAAACCTGATATCCTCGTTGTGGGGGACTACGCAGATTACGATCACGCGCCAATGCAGGAGGCCTACAACACCTGGCATATGGCCGAAGGGGGCACACTCGATCACTTGCCTGCCGAAGCGTTTGAAGCAATTCGCGGCATCGCTTTTCGCGGGCATTCGTTTCTGAGTGGTGAAATCATGGACAGGTTCCCCAACTTGGGTATGATCGCCAACCTTGGTGTCGGATATGACACCATCGACGTGGCGCATGCGGTCTCGCGCGGCATTCTTGTGTCCAATACACCGGACGTGTTGACAGAAGACGTCGCCGATCTTGGGATTGGCATGATGATCGCCTGGTCCCGCGGTATTCCAGGCGCGCAGAACTGGATCACATCGGGCCATTGGGCGCAGCACGGAGAATACCGTTTGCAACGCAAGGTTTCCGGCAAACGTGCGGGCATTGTCGGGCTGGGACGCATCGGGCGGGCCGTAGCGGAACGACTTGTCCCCTTCAACATCGATGTCAGTTATTTCGCGCGTGCGCCGAAAGAGACGCCGGGTTGGACACATTACGATGATATCGCGGCAATGGCGGCAAATGTGGATGTGTTGTTCGTTTGTGTTTCCGGCGGACCTGCAACGGCTGGCATTATCGGCAAAGATATCCTTGAAGCGTTGGGGCCTGCGGGTCTTTTGATCAACATCTCTCGGGGCACCACGATTGATGAACCGGCGCTGCTGAATGCTTTGGAGTCTGGTGCCATTGCTGGTGCTGCACTCGACGTTTTCCTGAATGAGCGGCACATCGACCCTCGGTTTCTGGCGCTCGACAATGTGTTGCTTTCGCCGCATCAGTCGTCCGGCACTATTGAGACACGGACTCGCATGGGCGCGCTGCAGCGCGAGAATCTTGCCGCCTTTTTTGCTGGTCAGGCGCTGATCACGCCGGTGCCGGAGTGAGTTCAGCCGCGTTGAGCGCCCTCTTGCGTTACCCGGTGATTTCGCGATCATGCGGGGTGAGGGAGAGGGCAGATGACAGCGCCACTCAGCGGCATCCGGGTAATCGACGCGACCAACGTTCTGGCGGGCCCCTACTGTACTTATCAACTGGCCCTTCTGGGGGCGGAAGTGATCAAGGTCGAGCGCCCCGGCAACGGTGATCTGGCCCGTCAGCTTGGCGCTGATCCGGAACGGAACCGCGCGAATATGGGGGTCTCATTTCTGGCCCAGAATGCGGGTAAGGCGTCTTTGACCCTGAACCTGAAAGACGCGCGTGGGAAGCAGGTACTCAAGCGGCTGGTGCAGACGGCGGATGTCTTTGTCGAAAATTATCGTCCCGGCGTGTTGGATCGTCTGGGGCTGGGCTACGACACCCTTCGGGTCGAGAACCCTGCCCTGATCTACTGTGCAATCTCGGGGTTTGGTCAGGATGGGCCCTGGCGGGATAACCCGGCCTACGATCAGATCGTTCAAGGTATCGCCGGGGTGATGTCCATCACGGGAACACGGGAAACGGCACCTTTGCGGGTGGGTTATCCGCTTGGTGATACGATTGGTGGGATGACCGCGGCGTTTGCGATTTCAGCAGCGCTCAACGCGTCACCGCGGGGGGCATTTCTGGACATTTCAATGACTGAAGCGGTCTTGTCGACCATGGGATGGGTGGTCTCCAACCACCTGCTGGCCGGCGTTTCGCCCACAGCCCAAGGCAATGAGAACACCACCTCTGCCCCGTCTGGTACTTTCAGGACCGCGGATCAGCCGATCAACATTGCGGCCAACCGGGATGAGCAGTGGATCACCCTGACCGAAATATTGGAGCGCCCAGAATTGCGGGATCGTGACGTTTTCGGCACTCGCGAAGACCGCAAAGCGAACCGTCATATGTTGCGGGCTGAATTGGAAGAAACTTTGATGCTCAGACCTGCCGCGCATTGGGTGCCACTACTGAACGCAAAAGGTGTGCCGTGTGGTCCTGTGCTGACGGTGCCGCAGGTTCTGGAAAGTGCGCAAGTGGCCAAGCGTGGCTTGATCGCCGATGTCGATGCAAAGGGCGAAACGCTGAAACTGGCGACGTCTCCTGTCCGGATTGACGGCGCACGCCCATCGCCCAAAAGCCCGCCCCCTGACCTTGGCCAAAACAACGTCGACGTTTTGGCGGAGATCGGTTTCTCGGCGGAGGAGATCGACGCATTTAGAAAAGAAGGTGTGATATGAGCGACGTGGCGGATTGGTGGCGCACCTCGATAATTGACATGGAACCGGGGCGTATCGATATTCGCGGGCGTCCGATAGAGTCGCTCATCGGGCAGGTGTCTTTCCCGCAAATGATTTGGCTGATGTTACGCGGCACGTTGCCTGACCCAAAGCAAGCGCGGCTGTTTGAGGCTGCGCTGGTGGCGGCGGTTGATCACGGTCCGCAAGCGCCTTCAATTGCTGCGGCGCGAATGGCTGCGACGTGCGGTGTGGGTTTGAACAATGCCATGGCCACTGGCGTGAATATGCTGGGCGATGTGCATGGGGGCGCCGGAGAGCAAGCCGTCGCACTCTATCACGCCGCGTTGCAACACGGTGATGTCCCCGGCACTCTCGATACCTGGCGTAAGACCCATGGGCCCTACCTACCGGGGTTTGGGCATCGCTTTCACAAGCCGGTGGACCCTCGCGCTCCGCGTCTGCTCGAGTTGGTTGATCAGGCGGTAGAGGAGAAGGTGTGCGGAGGCGGTTTTGCCAGAGTTGCCCGGCAGATTGAGACCACGCTGGCGGCGGAAAAAGAAAAACCCGTGCCGATGAATATTGATGGTGCCACAGCCGTCATCTTCGCGGAACTGGGATTTGAAGCGCCTCTGGCGCGGGGCATTTTCTGTCTTTCGCGTTCGGTCGGAATTCTGGCCCATGCCTGGGAGCAACAGCAACAGGGGGGACGAAATAAAGGCCCGACGCCGCCGCATTACCGCTGGACTTATCAGCCCGAAAGCTGACTGCTAACGTTCGCCAAAGGCGTTTTCCAGTGACCGGTTGATCGGTTTGAGGAGGTATGCCAACACCGTCCGCTCATCGGTTACAATCTCTGCGGTAGTTGTCATTCCGGATTGCAGGGTACGCTGCCAGACACCCTGCCCGATCGTCGCGCCTGACAATTCCACCGTCGCCCGGAAATGTTCCTGCCCTGTTTCACGGTCCATCACCGAGTTTGGAGAAATACTGATGATCTCACCCTCAACCTGCCCGTAGCGGCGCGGATCGAAAGTATCGAATTTCAGAGCAACAGCATCTCCTTTGGAAATATGGCCGATGTCCAGTGGATTGACTTCGATTTCAGCCACAAGGTTTTGTTCCGTCGGCAAGAGTTCGAAGAGCACATCACCGGCTGCGATTATTTCGCCTGGATTGGGAAAACTGATCGCGTGCACGATCCCGTTTTCCGGGGCCCGCACCTTCATCGCTTCGCGTTGCGCGGTGAGTGCAGCGGCCTGTACTGCAAGCGCTTGCTGACGCAGTTCCAGCTCGAATACTTGCTCGGAGTATTTTTCCTGTAGTGCCAGACGCGTTTGCGTCGCGTTGGACAAGGCGGTGCTCAGGTCTTTCTGAAGTTGTGAAAGACGGACGTCAACATCGACGAGGCTTGCTTGCAGTTGGTCAAGCCGATCCCGTTGCGCGTCCAGATCGCGCGCGGTCGTCAATCCTTTTGCAAACAACTCTTCGTCTTTTTCGACGGAGATCGCTTTGGCGTCGACACGTTTTTCAGCCAATCCACGGGCCCGTTGCAGGGTGTGGAGGGTTTCCCTTAAACGCGCCACCAGTTCCTCCTGTGCATTTTGTTTTTTCCCAAGCAAAGTGATTTGGGTGGCGGCGTACTCCATATCCGCAGAGGCCAAACCGTCCAGTGTCAGATCGCTGGTTTCCGAGGCCGCCAGGATCGCCCGGTAGTTTTTGAGCTTCAGATCATTGGACGTGGCCTCTTGTCTCAGGTCCTGTTCCTGCTGATCGAGAGTGAGTGAGGAAAGTTCGGCCAACACCTGACCACGCATTATCGTTTGTCCTTCGGCCACGTTGACCGAGACGACTACTCCTGCCTCGGGGGCCTGAATTTGGTGGTAACGTCCGGTTGGGACCAAAGCGCCGCTGGCCCGTGTCAGCTCTGGCACTTTGGTTGTGGTCGCCATCCAGAGCATACCGCCCAAAAAGCCGGTGATCGTCATTACCAGAATTCCGGCGAGCTTGGGTGCGCTGCGGGCAGAACGCTCAGCTGACCGCGCGAAGACACCATTCTTGGGCGAGGGGTTTGCGTTTCCTGTCATGTCATTCTGCTCCTGATCGGTTCACGAGGGCCGCGAACTTTTTCATTCCTGCTTGTCCAACATCATTTGCGACGACCCTGCCGTTCTGCAGATAGACCAACCGGTCCGCCAATTTTGCAACTTCCGGCTCTTGGGTAGCGATAATGAAGGTGCGTTGGCCTTTCAGCTGGCGCAAAGCGCTCACCAGTGCGTCTACCCGCATCGCGTCCAAACCCGCACAGGGTTCGTTCAGCAAACAGACCGACCCACCCCGCGCCAATGCGCGTGCCAGCCCGATCGCTCGAAGAACGGAAAGAGGCTGTGCAGCCCTGAAAGTTTCGGACAACCTGGTGTCCAAACCTTCGGGAAAACTTTCGATTTCTGCTTTGAGGCCGATCATTTCGAGGGCCTGCATGACCTCATCTCGGCTGAGCGACGGGGCGGCCAGGCGGAAGTTCTGGAAGACCGTACCGTAGAATAGCTCCGGCTGCGATAAACCATAGGTGATGGACTGCCGCAGATCGTCCACGGCGATCTGGCGCATGTCGATGCCATCAATCTGGATCATGCCGATGCTGGGCTGATAAAACCCGTTCAACAAACTCAACAGTGATGTTTTTCCGCTGTTGCTGCCGCCTCCGATGACGACAAATTCGTTTGCTTCAATCTCAAGCGAGATCTGGGAAAGTACCGGAGCACTGGCGGCATCATAACGATGGGTTACCCCCGATACAGAAATGCGACCCCGCAAGGTTTTCTGGTGGCTTTGACCGACGCCACGCACCATTTCCTCTGGCAGCGCGAGGACACGGTCACTTTGGGTTTTGCTGGTCTGGAAAGCGACGATCTGCGCGGAGTTTGCGTAGAGGGATTGAAGGGGTGTCAGGACCTTCCACACCAGTGATAAGACAGCGATCAAGGCCCCAAAAGTCATGTCACCTTGCATGGCGCTGAGCGTCCCCAGAGACACAGCGCCCAAGCCCGCGACCGCCATCAAGCTTTGTCCTAAGTTCTGCGTAATCAGCTGGAAGGCCGTGGCCCGCCGCGTAGCACTCGCGCTGTTTTTGCTGAGCGCGGCGCCACGACGGTCCCAATAGTCGACAAGCCCCAACCGCTGTATCGCCCGCTGGTTTTCAGCCGTTTCAAAAACGAAGCTTTGCAAGGCCGATTTTTCCTCGGCCGCCTTCGCGTTTAACCCCTTTTGAATCGGCAGCGTGCCACAGGTCAAAACAACGAAGACGACAATCAAAACCATGATCAGCAGGGCAATTTGTGGCGATAACGCGTAGAGCACGGCCAGAAAGATGAGAGTGAAGGGCAAGTCCAATACGGTCGTAAGCACCTGCCCCGTAAAGACGTCGCGCAAGCTTTCGAACTGTTTAAAGCGGGCAAGCTGTTGTTCGACGCTCGCCTTCTGGATTTGTGAAATCGGCAAGGCGAGCAATTTGTGGAACAGCGCCAAACCCAATCTGTGTTCTGTTTCGCGTCCCATGTGGGCCACAGCAGTGGACCGGATCAGGCGAAATCCAGCATCCGTCGCCAGCAATATCAATGCGACCAGTGCCAGCGACGTCACTAGGTCAATTGATCCCGAGGGAATGACCCGGTCGTAGATAATCATGATCAAAAGCGGCGTTGCGAGGCCAGCAAGGTTGGACATGAAGGATGAAAACACAAGCCAGGGCAACAGGTTGCGGAAACTTCCGGCAATCTTCCCAAAGTTTTCTTGCTCAAAGCTCTCGCGCTCGCGCCCAAATCGCTCAAGCCGCACAAGCTGTCCCTGCAGCCGGGAAGCAGGCACCCATTCAGGCTCCGTTTCATCCACCCCGGAGATAAGGAGTTTACCATCCGCCGCATCCAGGACAGCCCGCATCTGATCCCGGGTATCCACAAAGAGCGATGGACAATCATCGGCTGTGATTTCGTCAAGCCGACATGTTTCCGACGACGTCGGGACGCCCAGGTTTTCCAGCGTCTTTGTCATGTCCTGCGGCGAAAGCCTGTCGGACATATGCGGTACCGCTTCGAAGAGCCGGTTCTCCGTGCTGTGCCATCCGGCGGCGGACATCAACTGGCTCAGCAGATTCAGGCTTGGAGTCAGGGTTGTATCCATCAGGCAGTCTTCTTTTCGGTAGAAAGATGCACATTTCCACTTTGAGCGGCGGTGTCGGCATGAGCATCATCAATCCACTCTTCGATCCCGGCGCTCGCCCCTGCGGAAAGATCAAGATGGCGTTGCGCGACTTCGAGAAGTGTCTGATCAGTGCTGGAGATGATCAGGGTGGTGGACCCCTGAATTTCCCGGATCAGGGACATAAAGGCACGCCGGGCACCTGAATCCATTGTTGTTGTCACATTGTTGAGCAGCAAAACTTTTGGGCGCAGGGCCATTGTGCGTACAAGGGATATGCCCAACAGGGCTGCGTGATTATTCGCGAGCGCGGCACTGTCCTGCATCAGCGTGTTGTACCCCATTGGCAAACGATGCAGCACCTTCTCAAGCCCCAGTCGTTCAGACAACTCAAGCGCTCGCGCAATTGTTTCTCCGTCGCCAAAGGCCGAAATATTCTCTAGGACTGTTCCAGCAAACACCACGGGCCTTTGATCGGCATAACCGATCCGTCCAACACCCCGCATCTCGACCATCTCGCGGGCCGGAATACCGTCGATCAAAATTTGACCTTCGGACGGCTCCACTTCCCCCAGGATCAGTTTCATGAACGTGGACTTACCCGCGCCGCCCTGGCCAAAGACAGCAAGGTTTTCTGTCGGCGCGACCTCCAAATTCAGGTTCCGAAACAAGAATGCGTCGCGGGCCGGATGTTTCATGCCCAGATTATCGAATGTGATCCGACCTTCGATTTCTTCAGGCATTTTCTTGGCAATTGGTCGGGTAGGCACATGGAACGCATCGTCAAGTTTCGCGCGGGAGGCTGAGAGGTTCTCGGTCTGAACCCAAAGATTGAGAGCCTTGAGCATCGGTTGAACCGTTCGGCCATTCAGCAACATGCAGGCTGCGAGTTCAGCGATACCAATATGCCCGGTGATGATCAGATACCCGCCGAATAGCCCCATGGCGGCAACCGCCATTTGCGAGAACAGCGCTCCAAAGGACTGCGAGAAGCCTGAAAACTGGATGACGCTCTGGCTGATATCCGACGTCTGATTTTGCAGCAGTTCGTACCGGCGTTGGATCTGCGGCTCCATCGTGTTCGCTTTGAGGGTTTTGATCTGGGAAAGAACCTCAACCAAAAAGGAATACCGGCGATCATCCAGTGTTTTTCGTTTCTCAAAAATTGTGGATTGGACCCGTTTCAACGCGACCTTGAACAGCAGGAGCACCGCAACACTCGCCAAGGGGACCAGAATGAGCCACCCGCCGATAAAGCCAATCATTGCGATGAAAATAGCCGCGAAGGGCAGGTCGATTGCCAGAATGCGCCCCTGGCCGGAATAAAACCCACGCAATTGCGAGATTGCACCAAACCGGTCCAGATGGGTCGCAGAAGTGGTTTTCGAAAATGCGTCCGGCTCGGCATCCAGTGCTGCGCGTGTAAAACGGCAGGTCAACTCGCGCTCGTACTCCTCGCCGATGTTGCTCAACAAAACGATGCGCGCCCATTTCAATGTAAACTCAAGGGCCGCCACGACGCACATGCCCGCAAAAAGAAAGAACAGCGTTTCTGTAGCCTGGAAGGGAATAACACGGTCAAAAATCTGCAGCACGACAAGCGGTAACGCCACTGCAAGAAGATTAAGTGCAAGTGTCGCCGCTAAAATTGTAAAACCAATTCGAGGCTTTAGTTCTTCCACTGACTTGTGCATCGTCATCGGTGCGGTGGCCTGGCTCCAGTTCATCGGCTGAAACCATTAACGGACGAGAGTTTACAATCGCCTTACACAATACACTTGCGGTCGTTAATCTTCCTAAACTTTGAGCTTTAATCTCGGCCGCCGTTAAACGTTTGTTTGTTCACATTGTTGATTTTGTCGCCAAAAGCGCAGGATTGAGAGCATGGCAGACGACGATTTAGACCCAGGTATCGAGAATTTCTCTGACAATGATAGCGACGATCTGAAAAAGAAGATCGCTGAGCAGTCGCTGAAATCAGCTGAACAGATACAAGACGACCCCTCTCGCAGTTCACTGCATTATGGTGAAGATGAACAACCCGAAGACCTCGGATCAGCCTCGCCGGATGGATCACAGTTCGGCAGTGCACCAACGTCCGCGGATACGCCACCGTCGGAGGTCCCTCCTCTTGGAGAGGGAGGCGCCGGTAGCAATGAGCCAAATTTATCTGACGGGTTTGGCGACGCGGCCGATTCCGGTACTGGTCCAGTCGAAAATGCAGCCGCGCCACGCACATCAGCACGCCGTTCTGGCACTGACGACCCTTCGGACCTGGGTTTGCCCAAGACGAACAATCCTGAAACAGAAACGCAAAGCGAGTCACAACCCGGTACTTCTGGAGTCTCCACCACTGCGAGGGCTTCTTTAGTCCCGGAAGCGCAAGTTCAGGACGGTCCGGTAGACGTAAACGAGGCGCCAACGGCAGTCGATTTGTCCAATACCGCCGTAGCTGAAAATGAAGAAGGGGCTGTCGTCGGTGAACTTTCTGTCACCGATCTCGATGCCAATGACACTCACAGCTTCGACGTGTCTGACGACCGTTTTGAAGTCGTTGATGGCACGTTGAAACTGAAAGAAGGGATCAGCCTCAACCATGATGAAGCGGCCAATCTGAACATTGATGTGACGGCCACTGATTCAGGCGGTGCATCTTTCACGCAAAGTTTTGAGATCGCTGTCGCTGACATGCCCGAGGTCAGCCATGACACCGGATTTCATGCGAAATACTTCGACGTTAACCACAGGCTTAGCGACATCGACGACATAGACTGGCAAGTAGACCCTACGCACGAAGAACTCGTGAGCGATGTCAATTACCAAAACAGCAGCAACTCATTCTGGGAAGGCGGCTCAAAGGACACTTTCGGGGTTCAGATCACCGGCAATATCGAAGTCGAAGAAGGAGGCACCTTCAATTTCCATATCGGCGGTGACGATGGCGTCATCCTCTATGTGAACGGGGTTGAAGTCATTGAAAACGATGGCTTGCATAGTTTCAGAACGCGTTCTGGCGAAATCGAACTGGAACCGGGAACGCATTCGATCGAGGTCAGGTATTTTGAGAATTATGGCCATGCAGGACTGAAACTGGAGTGGGAAGGTCCAGGACTCGACGGGCGGGAGCTTGTGACCGCACCAACAGCGGAGGACTTGCAAACAGTCAGCGGCATGCCATTGACCCTCGAACTCGACATCGAAGAGGGCATCGCCGGAACCACCCATGTCATTGAGGGGCTGCCTCCCGGGAGCTCTGTAGAACTGGGTGACCAGGTGATGGAAGTTGATGCATCCGGGATGGTTGACGTGACCGGCATGGACGTCTCCTTGGTTCAGATCACACCACCTATGGATTTCACCGGAGAGGTCTCAGCTTCGTTGTCGAGCACCGTTACCCTGGACGACGGATCAGCAGCCACACAACACTATCCGCTTGATTTCGAAGTAAATCCGGCGGACCTGACGCCCCCAACGATCGACGTCCAAACCGGCTTTAAGGCCAGCTATTTCGACGTGGATCACAGCCTTCGAGAGCTAGACCAGATCGACTGGGACGGCACACCCACGCATGAAGAAGTCGTGGGTGAGGTGAATTACACCAACAGCAGGGATTCCTTCTGGGAAGGAGGATCAAACGACACATTCGGGGCAAAGATCGCAGGTGAGATCACCGTTGAAGAGGGCGGGTTGTACGACTTCTTCGTCGGCGGCGACGACGGCGTGGTGCTCTACATCAATGGCGAAGAGGTGATCGACAATGACGGGCTACACGGCTTTCGAACCCGCTCCGGCGAGATAGAGCTTGAGCCTGGCACCCATGAAATCGAAGTACGATATTTTGAGAATTATGGTCATGCCGGTCTGAAACTGGAATGGGATGGTCCCGACACTGATGGCCGGGAACTGGTGCGTGCCGATACTGAATTGACCACGGAAGCAAACGGCGCAATCGACATTGGATTGGATACGGTCGATTTGGGCGACAACGGGTCAGCGACAATCTCCGGCTTACCCGCCGATACCATCCTTGTAAGCGGCGAGATGACGGCCGTATCAGATGGGTCGGATCTCAGCTTGGATGGGTGGAACCTCGATCTGCTGGAGGTCATGCCGCCACCGGATTTTGCAGGCGAAATAAATGCCGAAGTGACGATTTCTGTTGAGGGGTTCAACGGCGCACCATTGGAGGCCAGCACCTCTTTTCAAATCATCGTCGAGGGCGACAGCGCGCCACAAAATGGACCGGACGACCCGGAACACTTGATGTTGATCGACCAAGCTGGTTTCGATGATGCAAACGGCGCGGGCTGGTTGGAGAATTCGGAAAGCGATGACACCGGCGACGCTGGCGGTGATGATGAAATCATGCAGGAAGCAGTGGCGACCGGCCCGGAAGCAGAGCAAGCGCAGGACGTGCCCGAAACCTATGAGCGACAGGACTGGTAGGTTGGCAGATCAGGCGCGCCGGCGTTTTTCTTGTTCTGCAAGAGCCGCGCAAAAGTCATCCTCTGACCAGTTGCCCGTCACGGCCTCTTTTAGAAGCGGGGCCTGGCTTTGAGGAGCCAAGCCATTGACGGGCGGGTCACTGTCCAGGTTCGTTGGGAAGGAATATCCCTCTGCCGTCGCTGCAATTGCTGCGTCTAGCTTTCCTTCGCTCCATCCGTCCCCGTTCAAACGCTTCAAGCTCGGGAAAACCAATTGAGACATCTTTGCCCTATCGACAGTTTCCATTGCCCGGCCAAATGCGGATGAAACCTGCAACAGGTTAACCATGCGGTGGATATCAGCGCTGCTATTCGCACCAGCGGCATGAAACAGCGCCGGGTTGAAAAACAATGCATCCCCTTGTTGCAAAGGGATCTGAACATGATGTGTTTCAAAAAACGCGCGAAAGTCCTCTCGCCGCCAAGCAGCGTAGCCGGGGCGGTAGAGTTGAGAAAACGGCAATAGCTTTGTCGGACCACTTTCTATCGGCGTGTCGCCATGCGCAATGCCGCCCTGCAATGTCAAAAGCGGCGATAAATCATGTACATGCGCAGGATAAAGCGCGCTCACTTCCGCTGTTTGAAACCCCAGGTGATAATCCCGATGCGCCTGTTGCGCCTGCCCGCCCGGGTGTACGACATTGACTTGCGCCGTCATCTGATAGTTCGGACCCAGCCAGGCTTCGCAAACTGCATCGATCGCCAGGCTGGCATGATATCTCAGAAACGCCTCCGGGTCCGCTTCACAAAGTTTTTGCAATGAATTCCAAATACGATCATTGCTTCCCGCTGCGGCAAAATGGTCCGCCCCCTGCCCCTTCTCAGCCTTTTCGCGGGCAATGATCCCGTCGAATAGGCTTGTGGCCTTGTCAATCGCATCAATGTCTGAGCATGCGCCACGCAACACCAGAACTCCGGCACCGTTTTTCAGCACCCGCGCCCATTCCGCCATCAACACTCGTCGGCTGTCGGGCGCTTCCAGCATCCCAGCCAATGCCGGAATATCGTAGACAGGCACATTTCTGGGCGTTTCTGCAGCATTTGGTACATCGCGGGGATTGATGTCCTGCAGTACCAGCTCTGCGAAGTCAGTGAGGGCGCAGGCCTCTGCCGAATAATACCCGCTAAATGGTTTGGTGATCTTGTTCATCGGTGCTCTCTCGAACTTTTTCGCAAGTTAATCCGCGTCGCGTTGCGCAATCCAGTCATGATCCGGATCGTTCTCGAAGCGCCACTTCCGCAAAGGACCTGCCATGACGTTTAGGTAATACATATCATAACCATAGGGTGCGCCGCAGGGATGGTGACCCCGCGGGACACAAACCACATCGCCATCGCTGACCGCCATGGTTTCATCCAGACTGCGGTCATCTGTATAGACGCGCTGCACACCAAAGCCCTGCGCAGGGTTCAGGCGGTGATAGTAGGTTTCTTCCAGATAGGTCATGCGCGGATAATCATCTTCGTCATGCCGATGGCTGGGGTAAGAAGACCAGTTGCCGGAGGGTGTGAAAACCTCCGTCACCAGCAGGCTTGAGGCCATGTCCCGGCCTTCCATCGCAATATTGTTGATGTAGCGCGTATTCTGGCCCTTGCCGCGCGGCGTCAATTCGATCCCGTCCGGTCCGAGCTGTTGCACCGGATAGGGCGCGACATAGGGCGCGGTGCAAACCGCGAGCACGCAGTCGGTGGTTGCCTCCGCCGCCCAATCCGTTTCCCCAGGGACATAAAGGCAGTGCGGCGGCGTCCGTTCAAACACCGACATTCGGTCGCCCATTTCGCCAAAGTCCTTACCGGCCGCCGAAAGCCTGGCCTTACCTTCGACCAAAACCAGGATGGCTTCCCGGTCTCCCGTCATCTCTGCCGCGCTCTGGCCGGGCTCCAGCCGGTATAGCCCAAAGCCGACATAGCCCCAACCCGCGTCGTCCGGCGAGATGTCGTGCACCTTGCCGGACGCGCCTGTTGGTTTGTGGAGCAAACCGCTCATATGGTGCCGCCGAGCGATCCTTCCAAAGTGGCCAGTTCCTGTCCACCCGCCATGAGGTCCTGCAGCTCATCCGGCGTGATTTGCCCGCGCTGTGCAGTGCCAAGGGTTTTGCCCCGGTTCAACACCGTGAACCGGTCACCCACTGCCATGGCATGACGGACGTTGTGCGTGATGAAGACGACACCAATCCCGTCTTTTCGAACCCGGTCAATCGTCGCCAGAACGTTGGAGGTCTGGCGCACCCCAAGAGCAGAGGTCGGTTCATCGAGGATCAGAACCTTTGCACCGAAATAAACCGCACGGGCGATGGCGACCGTTTGACGTTCGCCCCCTGAAAGCGTGCCAACCGCCTGGTCGGGCGCCCGCAGGTTGATACCCATCTTCTTCATTTCGGACATGGTAATCTCGTTCGCCCTGTCCACGTCGAAACGTTTGAAGGGGCCGGATCCCTTTGTCGGCTCGCGTCCCATGAAGAAGTTACGGGTCACCGACATCAGCGGAATCATTGCCAGATCCTGATAAACCGTGGCGATCCCTGCTTCCATGGAATCCCGCGGGCTGTTGAAGCTCATCTCCGCCCCTTCGAACATGATCCTGCCCTTTGTGGGTTTGTGGACCCCGGACATGGTCTTGATGAAGGTGGATTTACCGGCGCCATTGTCGCCCAGCAGGCAGTGACATTCGCCGGGCGTGATGTCGAAGGACACCCCGGCAAGGGCAATGACATTGCCGAAGTGCTTTTCGATGTTTTCCATATGCACGATCGGTGCGTGTTCTGTTCGCGTATTCATATCAACGCTCCCCCGTGACGCGCTTGCGGATCATGTTGTTGAAGAGAACAGCCACCAGAAGCATGCCGCCCAGGAAGACCAGATACCAGTCCTGGTCGATGTCGGTATAGGTCAACCCGATGAGCACCATGCCAAAAATGATCGCGCCGAAGAAAGCGCCGATGGCAGAACCATATCCGCCGGTCAGCAGACAACCCCCGATCACAGCCGCGATGATCGCCTCGAATTCCTTCTGGAACCCGCGCCGCGCATCGGTGGAGCCTGAGTCGAGCACCGTGATGATGGCGACAAGAGCCGCGCAGCAGGCGGTGATCATGAAGAGGATCAGCTTCACCCGCCGGACAGGAACACCGGAGTTAGACGCCGCGTTTGCGTCGCCACCGCTCGCAAAAATCCAGTTCCCGAAAGGTGTCTTCTGCAGCACGTAGGTGGCAAGAAGTGCAATGATGACGAACCAGATGATCTCGACCGGAATACCAGTCACCTTAGGCGTCCCGTTCTTGAAGGTGTCAATCATACCCGCATTGGCCAGCATGGTGAAAAATCCGGGGAAGGCGTCGCCTGAGAAAATGGGGGTAAGCCAATCGTTCTCTGTCGCATCACGCACTCCGCGCAGCTGCGTCGAACCATCGGTTGCCCATTTCAACCCGACAAGAGAGAGGCCACGCAAGATAAAGAGAAACGCCAAAGTCACAATGAAGGACGGCAATCCGGTTGCCAGCACAATCTGCCCGTTGCCTGCCCCGACGCAAGCCGCGAAGACCAGCGTTGCGGGAATGGCGATGATCAGCGGCAGACCAAAGGTCACAACGCAGGCCCCGAAGAAAAGCCCCGTAAAGGCGACCATGGACCCCACGGAGAGGTCAAATTCGCCCCCTACCATCAGCAAGGCCGCCCCTATGGCCAGAATGCCCAGCTGGGCAGCGGGTGACATGAAGTTCATGAACCCGGCAAGGGTGAACATGGCCGGATCGGCAGTAATTAGGAAGAACACCGTAACCAGAATGACACCGGCAATCGCGCCAAGTTCCGGTCGTTTCATCATCCGCGAAAAGAAGGATTCCTCCTTAATTCGCTCGTCTACAGCCGCATCTGTGGGCATTTTCCCCTCCCGAAAATGTATGGAAAAAGGGCGGGGCCGACAGCCCCGCCCGAAGTGATTAGCGGATGCCCTTTGCGGACAGCTCTACCACTTGAGCAGCTTTATCAGCTGTAATCAGGTTTGGACCTGAAGGCACGTTGCCACCCGGCACCAGACCGTATTCTGCGTGCAGCGCGAGGAAAGCGACCGGCAGATAGCCTTGCAGATACTGCTGCTGGTCGATCGCGAATGCCGCTTTGCCGGCGGAAACCGCTTCGAGGTAGCCTGCGGAAAGGTCAAAAGATCCGATGTTGATGGATCCTTCACCGCCAACGGCTGCAACGGCTTTGACGGCTGGTTCACCTGCAAGCGATGCACCCAGCGCCATCACCGTGTCGATGGCGTCATCGGAATCAAGCGAGGCTTTCACCTTCGCTTCGATTTCTGCAGGGTCATTGGTCGTTGGCAGAACGATGACTTCACCGCCGAAGCCTTCTTCAAAACCTGCGCAGCGTGCGTCAAGCGACACGTTGCCAACTTCGTGGTTGATGCAGAGCGCTTTCGAGCCGCCCATGGATTTCATCATCTCACCTGCGGCAAGACCCGCATCAAACTCTTCCTGACCAACGTGCAGCAGTGCACCAAGGCTTTTTGAGACGTCTGAGCCCGAGTTCATCGAAATCACCGGAATGCCAGCTGCAACCGCTTTTTCGATGGATGGCCCAAGCGCATCCGCATCAGGGATCGAGACGACAATTCCGTCTGGCTCCTGGTTCACGGCCGCATCGATCAGCTGGCTCATCGCCACCATGTCGAAGGTTTCAGGTGCGCGGTATTCAACGTTTGCGCCTGTATCGGCTGCCGCTTTCTCAACGCCGTTCTTTACAACGGACCAGAAGGGGTCAGATGCCTGACCATGGCTGACAACGATGATGTCTGTTGCTAGAGCGGGTGTCGCGATCGCGAGCGCCGCCGCAGCAAGTGTGGATTTCAATAGGTGTTTCATGGTTCCTCCCAAAAGTGACTTTTGAAGCCATTATAAAGGTCGTTGGTACGCCTTCGACGCAGACAAAAGCACAGGTCGATCTATATTGCAACCGGTTGCAAGAAATCTTGTGCTGTGTTCAAATGATTAAACCGAAACGAAATGCAACAGGATGGAATGACGGTAACCCTTAAAGATGTCGCTGAACGCGCAGGCGTGTCCCGTTCCGCCGTTTCCCGTACCTTTACGGAAGGCGCATCAGTTTCCGTCAAAACCCGCAAGAAGGTTGAGAAAGCAGCTGAAGAGCTCGGCTATAGCCCCAACGCATTGGCCTCATCGCTGACGACCGGCAGGACCAAGCTAATCGGGCTGATCTCCAACAACTTTCATAACCCCTTGTTTCTTCAGGTCTTCGATCTCTTCACACGCAGCCTGCAGGATCGCGGGTTGAGGCCTTTGCTGGTCAACCTGACCGACGAAACCGATCCTGCAAATTCCCTGCGGCTCTTGCGGCAATATTCGGTCGATGGGGTAATTGTCGCGTCTTCGACGCTGTCGCCGGAATTCTCGCTGGCCTTTCACAAGGCCCGCATCCCGGTGGTTCATTCCTTCGGCAAGTTCGCGACGGCCCCACGGGTCCACGTTGTGGGCATCGACAATATCGAGTGTGGCCGCATGGCGGCTCGGACCCTGATCGCGCGGGGGTATCAGAGGGTGGCGTTTCTGGGTGGACCCGCAGAAGCGACCTCCACGATAGATCGCCGCACCGGATTCTTTGAAGTCATCAACGCGCATGAAACCGTCACCGCAACCGAGAGCTTTGCCACCGCCTATTCATTTGATGCCGGACGCGCAGAGATGCTTGACCTGATCAGGAAAGACCCGGCAGAAGCTTTCTTCTGTGGCGATGACGTCGTCGCGGTAGGTGCTCTGAGTGCACTTCGCGAAAACGGTCTGCGCGTGCCTGAAGATGTAGGCATTATCGGGCTGAACGATATGGATATGTCACGGTGGCAGAACATAAACCTGACAACCATCCGCCAGCCCATTCGGGAAATAATTGACAGCTCGATCGACATTGTGATGGCGATGTTGGACGCCCCCGACCGCCACCCGGAAGCCAGGCTGTTTGCCTGCGACATCATCGAGCGCGGAACGTTACGCCCCCTGCCTTAAGATGCGGGGCCGACCCCTTGGCCGACCCCTCGCCTGAATCCCTTCCCTTCGGCAAAGGCCCAGATCCCGGGCGCTGGCCTAGCCAGATCTCTCCGGGATCCTGTTCTGGTTCAACAGCACTTCAAGTTTCGCAAACATCTTGTCGGTGGAGCTATTGTAGTCTTTTCCACCAGAGATCTGCGGCACCAGCGGGTAGGCCACACCGGGCTGTTCCTTTTTCGCGGCCAACTTGTTTGATCCCGTTGCCATCTTTTCGAGGGCCACGTTGAATTCAGTTTCCTCGTTCAGCGGCAGAACGTGCAAGTCCACGTTTGCGTAATGCTCGGTGTTGGCCAGAACGTAGGGGGCCTCGGTCACCGCGCGGCGAATGTCGACCAACATCTCCTCGCGATGCACCAGATCTTCGAGGGTCAAAGGGATCAGCAACAGGCGATCCCCGTAGCAACAGGCGAGGTCCACCTTTGGCAACACGGTCTCAACGCGCAGTTTCATGGCTGCAAGAAGCTGCTTGCGCTGCGCCGGGCGGCCCCATGTAGAAAGCACTTGATAGAGCCGCAGGCGCAACACAAGGACTTGCGTGTACGACCCGTCGTCCATCGCCACTGCCCGGATCATGCACTGACGCTTGAAGCTTTCAAGGTTGGGCAGACCGGTGTCAGGGTCAAAGGCTGCCGAGGCGTGCAGGCGGCATTTGTCCCGGAGCCGAAGTCTTTCCCCTTCAAGGATGCAGCCGACGATGGGCACGGCCAACATGTTGACGATCAGCAGCGGCAAGGCGGCCTGCGCAAGGAACCAATCCCGGGCGGCCTCTGGCAAAATCAACGCACCACCAAGATGGATCGACATGGCGAGCGCAAGAAAAATCATCGCACCAAAACCCCGCTTCGGGCTGGACCGTGTGCACCAGGCCCAAAACGCACCACCTGCCAAGGTCAGTATCATTCCCAGAACCCCGGACCACATCCCGACGCCGCCAAGGTTCAGGCGCATGGCCACCGCAAAAGCGAGACAAGTCAGCGCACCGCGAACACCCAGAAAGGCCCCGGCCATGGCGATGGGAATATTTCGGAAATCAATGATCAGCCCTTCCATGGGCTCAAACGGCCTTACCATTTGAACGATCGCGGCCAGCCCGAACAAGGCTCCAAGAACAATCTGGCTTGCTTTTGGAAAACGAAGTCGATGATGCAATTGCGCGTAGGCATACCCAAGCACCATCATCAGGCCGAGTGAGGCCACCGTATCCACAACGTCCGTCAATTGCATGTTCATCGTCTTTCCCCCACAAAAAACACGAAGCGAAAGTCGGACAAAAAAGATAACAAAGGGCTATCAGATAAACTTGAACGGAAATTCAGCGGGGGTCGCGAAACCTGGTCATACGGACAAGGGGGTTACAGGCGCGGAACGGCGCCCGCGCAGGTTATCGCATGATCCTGATATCTCTTTTTCACAAGAAAAAAGGGCCGAAAACTCGGCCCTTCCTCGTGCAATTTCTTGAAGATCAGCTGCTTTTGCGGCGACGCGACATGACGCCCATACCCGCAACCGCGCTGATCAGCAGCAGTCCGGCCGCCGGCACTGGTACCGCTTCGACGCGCAGATCATAAAGTGCCGCTCTGCCAGTTTGAGGGCCAACGGACCCGTCAACTGTCAAGGTGTACTCGGTGCCGCCGTTGCCAAAAAAGATGAATGGGTCCGCGCCGTCCAGCACATCGGTCACGAAAGACCGGCTCTCGGTCTCACCGCCACCGGACAGGGTGAATTTGACACCTTTCATGGAATACCCCGGCGTCGGGTTTCCGCCGCGGCGACGTTGCCCGACCAGGCCGGAGTCACTTTCGAAACCGCCCTCGTCAAGGAAGTAACCGTCAAGGTCGAATACGACGGAGAATTGCTTCTCCATTGTGAAGGAGTACGAAAACACATCCTGCGATCCGACGATCCGGCCGTGGATTTGCAACGCATCATTGGAATTGAAGTCGCCAAGATCAAATCCAGGCATACCGGGGGACGCATCCTCCAAATCGAGGGAGCCCGCCACCAGTTTTCGGTTGTCATTATTTCCTTCGGTCCATGTGTATGTCGCCGAAGAGGCTGCCACTGCCGACAGCATCAATGCCGCTGCGGCCAATGTCGAAACCATTTTCATACTCGTACCCTTTCGCTCAATATTGGGCGTAGAATTAACATTTTGGAAACCAAGGTGCAAACAATTGCACCGCGCCAAAGCCCCGCGCCGAGGCCTTTTTTGCGATAATTATCACACATTCAACCGGTGGTAGCAGCCCGTTGTGACAGTGCCGCTATTTCAGGCAAATTGTGGACGTTACCTGAACATTGGCGGACGTGCGTCTACCCATTTGCCTTCCTGAACTGCAGAATCAACTGCCGCATAAACGGCCGCCATGGAGCGTAAACCGTCCTCTGCCAGGGGCAGAGCATCGCGCGTTTCACCTCGGATCGCGGCCGCGAGATCAACATAGATATTGGCCACCGCCAAGGGGAACCCTTCAGGGTGCGCGATGGCCACACGGCTGAGGCGCGTGGCCTCGTCCGACAATCCGCCCTCGCCCTTTTCCATAATCTGCGTGCGCCCGCCGACGGGGGTGTAATAAACTTGGTTGGGCTGCTCGGACGCCCACCGCATGCCGCCGGTCTCGCCAAAGACCTGAATGTCGAACCCGTGCTGCCGCCCGATCGCCACCGAAGAGGACCAGAGCCGCCCGACGGTGCCGCCCTCCATGCGGAAATTGACCATCGCGTCATCTTCCAGCACGCGGCTGGGGATGGTCGAGGCGAAATCGGCGGACAGCTTGCGCACCTGATCCCCGGCGATGAAGCTTGCCATATGCAATGCGTGGATGCCGCAATCGGCAAACTGCCCGGAAACACCCGCCATCGTCGGGTCATACCGCCAGCGCACCCGCGGGTTATCCGCATCTGTCGCATCCCCATGATGGCCATGGCTGAAATTGGTGACGATCAGACGGACTTTACCCACCTGCCCCGTCGCCACCATCTGGCGCATTTCGCGCACCATCGGATAGGCCGAATAGCAGTAGTTCACCGCGCAGATTTTACCCGACGCCTTGGCCACGCGCACGATTTCCTCGCCCTCTTCCACGGTCATGGTCATCGGCTTTTCGCACAGCACGTTGAAACCGGCTTCCAGAAAGGCCTTGGTAATCTCAAAATGGGTGGAGTTCGGCGTAGCAACGGTGACCAGATCAACCCGGTCATCCCGGTTTCGTTCACCCGCCAGCATCTCCTGCCAGTCGCCATAGGCGCGGTCCGCAGCAACACCCAAAGACTGCGCATAGGTGCGGCCCTTTTCGGCATCCACATCCAAAGCGCCCGCGGCCAGCATGAAATTGCCGTCCGCCTGCGCGCCGAGCCGGTGCGCCGGTCCGATCTGGCTGCCCATGCCGCCGCCGATCATACCCCAGTTGAGTTTTTTCATGGTGCTGCCCTCAGAACCCTATGGATTGCAGGTAGTCGCGGTTGATCTTGGCATCCCTCAGGCTATCCGTGTCCGGCAGTGTCGGGTCGCAATCCTGCTCGACCGTGCACCAGCCTTCAAAGCCATTCTCCAACAGAATCTGCCGCACCCGGGGAAAATCCACGTCCCCGTCCCCGAGGTTGCAGAAAATCCCCTGCCCGCAGGCGTCATAGAAGCCCGTGCCTTTGGCGATCACATCCGCTTTGACCTTTGGGTCGATGTCCTTGAAGTGCATATAGCTGATCCGGTCGATGTAGCGTTCCATGAAGGCGACGGGATCAAACCCGGCGTAGGAATGATGTCCTGTATCGAAACAGATTTTCAGGATGCTTTCATCCACTTCACTCAGCAGGCGTTCCAACTCCGGCTCGAAATCCATGAAGCCCGCCGCATGCGCGTGGATGCCGACGGTGAGCCCGTAGTCTTCCGCGCCCATCTTGGCCACATGGGCGATCCGGTCGCGGTAGGCTCCCCATTCCGCGCTATCCATCTGCTCGGCGTCAGCAACCCGACCAGCAGTCCCGGCCCGCCGCGCTGAGATGGAATCGATCAGAACCAAGTGCTGAGCGCCATGCGCCTCGAGCGCCTTGCAGGTGCGCACGGATCCGTCCAGCACATCCTCCCAAGCGTCGGGATCATGGAAGGGCCGGAACACCACCCCGCCGATCAACTCCAGATCATGCTCCGCCAGCGCTTCAGCCAGCAACGCGGGGTCTTCGGGCATGAACCCCACGGGCCCAAGCTCGATGCCCTTGTACCCGGCGTCGGCATTTTCGCGCAGTACATCGCGCCATGCAGGGTTGCGCGGATCATCCGCAAACTCGACACCCCATGAGCAGGGGGCATTGCCAATTCTAATCGTCATTTTCGGTGCTCCCTTGGTCCTTATGGAGTTGTTAAGTCTTGCCAGCCGCGCGTTCTGTTTGACTGACGGGCAGCCTCGACCACTGCGCTGACCTCAAGCCCGTCGCGGAACGTGGGCCATAGCGAAGTGCCTGTCTCGATCGCGGCAAGGAAATCGCGCGCTTCGATGATGATCTGGTCCTGATAGCCAGTGCCATGCCCCGGCCCAAGGCAGAAGGGCTCATAATCAGGATGCGCGGGGCCTGTTAGAATCTGGCGAAATCCACGCTCCGCCTCTGGCCCTTCAGCCTTATAGAGCCAGACCGCATTCTGATCTTCCTGATTGAAACGGATCGCACCCTTGGTGCCGGTGATCTCGTAGATGTAGCCCATCTTGCGGCCCGTCGCGGTGCGGCTGAAGAACAGATGTCCCATCGCGCCGCGCTCAAAGCGGCACATGATCTGACCCTGATCGTCATTGGTCACAGCGACGCCGCCGCGACTGTCATGCACGGTCTCAATCTCGGCCATGACCGACCCGATGGGCCCGATCAGCGCCAAGGCCGCATTGATCATATGCGGAGCGAGATCCCCCATGCAGCCGTTGGCTTCGCCCTGGGCGCGCCATGTGGCGGGCTCCTCGGCGTCGGCGTAGAAATCCTCGGTATGCTCGCCCCGAAACCACGTGACATCGCCAATGACCCCGTCCGCGATCAACTGACGCGCAAACTGCGACGCCGGCGTGCGAATATAATTGAACCCAATCATGTTCACGACACCAGCCGCTTCCACGGTCTCGGTCATCGCAGTTGCATCCGCGACAGATGATCCCAAAGGCTTTTCACAAAAAATCGGTTTGCCGACTTCAGCGGCAAGACGCGTTATTTCCAGATGCGTTTCAGGGGGTGACGCAATGACAATCGCAGCCACTTTGGGGTCTGTGACAAGCGTACGCCAATCCCCCGTGCTGCGAGAAAACCCATAGGCCTTGGCATAGCGTTCTGCGGAGGCATCGGAGGACGCCGCAATCATCTCCAGACGCGGGCGCAGGGCGGTGTTGAAAACAGCGCCCACCGCACTCATGGCCACCGCATGGGCCTTGCCCATGTAGCCACCACCGACGATGCCAATCCCGATTTCCCCCATGGCACCCTCCCAAAAAAGATATTGCAACCGGTTGCAACACGGGTATCTATAAACTGCGCATCAGGTCAAGCGTCAATCATCATGGCCTGAAAGATTGCAGTGGAGGGGGCCCGGACATGACCGACAAGACTATTCGCCTGACGACAGCGCAGGCCATCATTCGTTATCTCAATGCCCAGTTCATCGAGATCGACGGTGAAAGACAACGCCTCTGTGGCGGTGGTTTCGGAATCTTCGGGCATGGCAATGTCACCTGTTTGGGCGAGGCGCTCTACGAGGTGCGCGATACGCTGCCCCTTTACCGGGGTCAGAACGAACAGAGCATGGGATTTGCGGCTGCGGCCTATGCCAAATACCATCTGCGGCAGCGCTTCATGTTCTGCACGGCGTCTGCCGGGCCGGGTACGGCGAACCTGATGACAGCTGCCGCATTGGCCCATGCCAACCGCCTGCCCATGCTGATGCTCTGCGGAGATACCTTCCTGACCCGCCTGCCCGATCCGGTGCTGCAACAGCTTGAACACTATGGGAATCCCGCCCTCGGGCTGAACGACGGGTTCAAAGCGGTAAGCCGGTTCTGGGACCGGATCACCCACCCCGCGCAGGTCATCCAATCTCTGCCCGCAGCCATCGCGACGATGCTGGACCCCGCCGATTGCGGCCCGGCCTTTCTTGCCTTGCCGCAAGATGTGCAGGGTTGGGCCTACGATTACCCGGAAGCTCTTTTCGAAGAAAAGACCCATCGT
>CANKZM010000013.1 GCA_947488305.1 uncultured Roseobacter sp. | reverse complement strand
CCAGCGGGCATAGGTAGCGACAGTAGAACCGTTCGATGAAAAGCCCGGCAAAGAGCAGCAGCCCGACAAAAAGCAAAAACGGCCAGGCCCGCATGAAGCGTAGGGAGATGGCGGTTTTGAAGGGTTCGACCTCAGCAAGGATCAGCGCTTCTTTCATCGAATAGAACGAGAGGCCGAGTATTGCGAGGAACAGGGTGTATTTGATGACCCAGAGCCGTTCATGCATCGCGTTGGGTACGACGATCTGCTTGACGCCAAGGCGGCGTGCGGCCTGATTGGTCAACTCCTGCAAAGCGCCAAAGGGGCAAAGCCAGCCGCAGAACACGCCACGCCCCCAAAAAAGCAGCCCAAGCGCTGTGAAGCCCCAGAGCACGAAGATCAGTGGCTCTAGCAGGAATACTTCCCATTTGAACCCGTCGAGCAGCGAGTGGAGGAAGGCCACCACTTGCACAACGGAAAGCTGCGCGCCCAAGGCAAGCCCCAGCCAAAGAAACGTGGTGAGCAGAAACGCGGTACGCCCCCAGAGCCAGAGGCGTGGTCGTTTTACAAACTGGTCCTGAAAGAAAAGGATCAGGGACAGGGCGCTCAGCATGATCGCAAGTGTTCCGAGCTGAAAGCGCTTGTCCTGCCAGGCCTGTCGCCATGCAGGGTCGGGCGCGATGACGGGGGTTGCTTCAAGCAAGAAATCGTCACTCAAAGCAAGCGGCAGAGAGATATCGTGGCGGAGATCGCCACGGGTTGCGGTGATGGTGACAGTGAAGGGCCGTGACAGGTCGATCTGATCACGCGGGATCGAGAACAGACTGGCTTCCTTGACTTCTGGCGCGCCGTCCGCCTCGAATTGGCTGAGCCGTTGATAGCCGTCTGAGCCGGGCACATATTCCTTGCCATCTTGCTGCAGCGTCACACGCTCAAAGATGCCCGAGCGTCGCCAGGCCGTCCCCCGATGGGATAGCAGCCCCCGGCTGGTGACAAGCAGTGCATCGTGTCCTGCTGGCAGCGCCGCGATGGCCCGCCGGAACGTGGCTGGTCCCAACAGGTTTTGCCCGATGGTGGGCGGATCCAACACGCTCGCCCAGAGGTCGATGAAACTGCCGTCGTTGTCTGGAATGGGCGGTTTGGCGTCCGGCCAAAGCGCATGCATTTCCCGCAGGGAGACGCTGCCTGAGGAAATGGCCCCCATCCGTTCCAGTGTGGCCCAGCTTGCAGGTTGATACGTCGCCCGGTCGAGACCACCAAGTCCGGTATGGGACAGGATGCGGGCGGTGTGCAGAATCGAATCGCGAATAACGCCGGTGGATACGGTCGCCCGGCTGATGACATCAGGAATATCTTCTGAGAGACCTTGTGTGTCCGCTGTCAGGCCGGCAAATCCGCTGACGTATTCGGCGATGTCACGATCCGAAATGCCCAGCGTCAGAATGGGTTCCGCGTGCGCAATCAATTCCGCCCCGGTGATGGTGCCGGATGTGTCCACGGCGACCAGAATATCCAAGGGCTTGCCCGAATAACCGGTTGCATTGAGCAATTCCCAGGTTGAGCCGATCTGCCCCAAGGGCTGTCGGGTGTCGGCAGCGCGCACCTGCCACTTGGGCTGCGGATCATTTTCCTTTTCGACCAGAATGCCCCCGCTGGTGATGCCCAGCAGGGTGGCCGCCTGTTCGACGCTCACCACGGTCTGCGCCCTGACCGGCACAGTACCTGCAACGGCCAATGCGACAATTGATGCCAGCATGATTTTTATGAGCGTTTTCACCTTGCTTGAGAGCATGCCGCGCAAGGGGCGAGGCCGTCTTGACCAAAGTCAAGGCTGCGGACGTGTCGTCTCGCCCAGCCTAAGCGGTATCGGATTTAACGCAGTTGGAGCCACGGATATGTCCATTTCATCACTCACACGTTCGGTCGCTGTTGGGGCTTTGTTGTCTCTGACGGCCAGTATTGCGGTTGCACAGGAGAAACCCGCTGACCACGGCGACGAAGCGTCGGCGGCCTATCAGCCATCGATGACGACACTGGGACAGTTGCAGTTGGAAATCCCCGGGCGTAAACCCGGCGACCCGGTCATGACGCCCAGCGAGTACCAGTCTTCGAACCAGATCTACTTTCAGCGCTGTGCTGGCTGTCACGGGGTTCTGCGCAAAGGGGCAACTGGCAAAGCGCTCACCACGGATATCACCCGCGAAAACGGTTATGAGTACCTGCGCGATTTCATCACCTATGGTTCGCCTGCCGGTATGCCCAACTGGGGCACCTCTGGGGACATGACCGAGGAACAGGTCGACGCGATGGCGCGCTATCTGCTGCTGGAGCCCGCGGTGCCGCCGGAATGGGGCATGGCCGAGATGCGGGGCAGCTGGGAGCTGATCGTCGCACCCGAAGATCGCCCGGCTGAGAAAATGAACGACATCGACATCGACAATCTGTTCTCGGTCACCTTGCGGGATGCAGGGCAGGTCGCGTTGATCGACGGTGCCAGTTACGAGATCAAGGCAATCATCGACACCGGCTACGCGGTACACATCAGCCGAATTTCCGCTTCTGGTCGCTATCTCTTTGTGATTGGCCGCGATGCGCTGGTGAACATGATTGACCTTTGGATGGCAGAGCCTGCGACGGTGGCCAAGATCAAGGTCGGGTCCGAGGCCCGTTCGGTCGAAACCTCCAAATTCAAAGGATACGAGGACAAATACGCAATCGCCGGGGCATATTGGCCTCCGCAATATGTCATCATGGATGGCGACACGCTTGAGCCGCTCAAGATCAAATCCACACGCGGGATGATCTTTGACACCCAGGAATTCCACCCCGAACCCCGCGTGGCGGCGATTGTGGCCTCACACTACCGGCCTGAATTCATCGTGAACGTGAAAGAGACCGGTAAGATCCTGCTGGTGGATTATTCCGATATCAAGAACCTCAAGGTGACGGAGATCGAAGCAGAACGCTTCCTGCATGATGGCGGGTTTGACAGTACCAAACGCTATTTCCTGACGGCGGCGAATGCCCGTGGCAAGATCGCGGTCATTGACACCAAAGAAGGCGAGTTGACCGCGCTGCTTGAAAGTGAAGGCGAGACGCCGCACCCGGGTCGTGGGGCGAACCTGAACCACCCCGTCTATGGGCCGGTCTGGGCCACGTCGCACCTTGGCGATGACACGGTGGCCTTGATCGGGACAGACCCCGAAGGCAATCCGGATAACGCCTGGAAAATGGTACAGCAGCTTTATGCGCTTGGGGGTGGGTCGCTTTTTGTGAAATCACACCCCACGTCCAACCACCTCTATGTGGATGCGCCGCTGAACCCGGATGCGGAAATCTCAGCCTCGGTTGCTGTGTTCAAGGTCGACGAATTGGACCAGGAAGAGCCTGAATACACGGTACTGCCGATCGGTGAATGGGCCGGGATTGCCGAAGGCCAGCCGCGCGTTGTTCAAGGGGAGTACAATCAGGCCGGCAACGAGATCTGGTTCTCTGTCTGGAACGGCGCAAACCTCGAAAGCGCCATCGTGGTGGTCGACGACAAGACGCTTGAGCTGAAGCACGTGATCAAGGACGAGCGGCTGGTAACACCAACCGGCAAGTTCAACGTCTTCAATACACGCAGCGATGTCTATTGACGCGTAAGCGGAACAGGTGTGGCCGGGTACTGCTGGCCGCACCTTTTTGTCTTTTTCGATTATCCAGCCAACCGCAGTTTAGGACCGCAAGATGATGAATTACGCGAAAAAGGGGGAGGTGTTTCTGGTCGGTGCCGGTCCGGGTGATCCTGAGCTTTTGACCTTAAAAGCCCTGCGGATTCTGCAAACGGCCGAAGTCGTGGTGCATGACCGTCTTGTGTCGCAGGAGATCCTCGATCTGATCCCGGCTCATGTACAGCGGATCAATGTAGGCAAGCAGCCAAATCACCACCCCGTTCCTCAGGAGGAAATCAATGCGCTATTGCTGCAGCTGGCAAAAAGCGGAGCGATTGTCGCGCGTTTGAAAGGCGGCGATCCCATGATTTTCGGGCGCGGGTCGGAGGAAGCTGCGTTCTTGCAGGCTGGCGGCGTGAATGTGACTTACGCACCGGGAATTACGGCGGCGCAGGGCATCGCAGCCGCGACGGGTGTGCCGCTGACCCATCGGGGCCTCGCCACCGGTGTGCGGTTTGTCACGGGCCATTGTCAGGCCAATCGCCCGCTTGATCTGGATTGGGAAGGGCTGGCGGACCCGCAAACGACACTGGTCGTCTACATGGGGCTTGCCAATATCAAGCAGATCGCCGGAGAGCTCATTTCTTACGGGATGCCTGCCAAACATCCGGTTCTCGTTATCGCCAACGGGACACGCGCGAATGAACACCGGCTCGTGACGCGGCTGGATGCGCTTGCCGTTGCGGCTCCGAAATTGGCGGTACGAGGCCCGGTTCTGTTCATCATCGGGGAGGTGGTAACGCTATTGGCTGAAAAACCAGCGTCTGCGATCGAGAATGTCTTGCAGGTGCCGGAACTGGGCGAGGTGCTGCATGGGTAAAGCCTTGCCGGTCCTCTTGTTGTTGGTCTCGGCTCCGCCAGTGCAGGCGCAGGCGCTATCGGCCGAGCAGCAAGACCGGCTCGCGCATCTTGTCGTGCAGGATTGCGGCTCTTGTCATGGGCTGAAACTCACCGGCGGGCTGGGCAGCCCGATCACCGCTCAGGCGCTGGAAGGCCATACGGTCGAGGGGCTGCAAGGGATCATTCTGGACGGCATCCCGGGGACCGCAATGCCACCCTGGCGCCCGTTACTATCTGAAACCGAAGCCGCCTGGATCGCGGCTTATTTGCTGGAGGCGGGCGAATGAAACGCTTTCTGGTTGCTCTAAGTACCTTCGTCAGCCTCGCGCTGACAGCCAGCGCCGAAACAGAAGTGCATGCCACGGGCGATATGGGCATCGTAATTGAACGCGCAACGGGCTCGGTGCTGATTGTGGACCAGTCGGATATGGCAGTTCTGGCGCGGGTCGAGGGCTTTGGAGATTTGTCCCATGCCAGCGCAGTATTCTCGCCGGATCAGCGGTTTGCCTATGTGTTTGGCCGCGACGGCGGGCTGACCAAGCTTGATCTGGTCACACAAGAGACCGACGGGCAGGTTATACAGGCCGGCAATGCCATCGGTGGTGCGATTTCGGATGACGGCCAACTGGTTGCGGTTTCCAATTATGAACCTGGCGGCGTGCGCGTTTTCGATGCCGACACGCTTGCGCCGGTTGCAGATTTCCCCACGGGGTCCAAAACCATCGGGCTGGTCGATGCGCCGGGTAATCGCTTTGTCTTTTCTATGTGGGACACTGGCGAGACTTGGATCGCGGATATGTCCGGCACGCAGCCGCAGGTGACAAAGATCGAAGGAATGGGCGTTAATCCCTATGACGCGCTGATCACCGGGGACGGGCGCCGCTACATCGTCGGTCTATTCGGCGAGGATGGGATGAGCACGTTGGACCTTTGGTCTGACGCTCCCAGCGTGCAGCGTATTCTGCCGGGGTACGGGCGCGGTGAAGAGCCTTTGCCGGTCTATAAGATGCCCCATCTGGAAGGCTGGGCGCTGGCTGGCGACCGTTTTGCGCTGCCTGCCGTCGGGCGGCATGAGGTGCTCTGGCTCGATGCGAAAAACCTGACAGAATTGGGCCGCACAAAGACCCATGGCCAACCCGTCTTTGCGGTGGCACGCCCCGATGGGCGGCATGTCTGGGTCAACTACGCCCATCCCATGAACGACACGATAGAGGTGATCGACACGCTATCCGGCAAGGTGCTGCGCACGCTGACCCCCGGCCCGGCTGTCCTGCATATGGAGTTTACGGCGCGTGGGCATCAGGTTTGGGTGTCTGTGCGCGACGCTGACCGCATCGACATCTTTGACACGCAGACCTTCGAAAAAATTGGAGAGATACCCGCAAGAACACCCTCGGGCATCTTCTTTACAGCAAGGGCCCACCGGGTTGGGCTTTGAGAGGGCAGATATGACGCTCGATGAGCTTGACTGGCGACTGATGAACGATTGGCAGCGTGCTCTACCGCTCGTGCCGCGCCCGTTTCAGGTCATGGCCGACGCATTGTGCGTCAGCGAAGACCAGGTTGTTGACCGGCTCCGCAAGCTCTTGAAGTCAGGGGCCATCTCGCGCGTTGGCGGCACATGCAGACCGAACACTTTGGCGGCAAGCACGCTGGCTGCAGTTGCGGCACCGGATACACGGATCGAAGAGGTCGCCGCAATCATCAATGCGCAGGAAGGGGTCAACCACTCCTACCTGCGCGAAAACACCTGGAACATCTGGTTTGTGGCAACGGGGCCGTCGCGCGAATTTGTCGACGCTGCTCTGGCGCAAATCAGCGCCCGGACCGGATTGCGGGTGCTCGACCTGCGTTTGCGCCGCCCCTTCAATGTTGATCTGGGGTTTGCGCTCGACGGCACCAACAAATTGCCCAAGGCCCGCAGCCTCGACGAAGATTTTGTATTCGAAGGCAAGGACCGCGCCATCATGCAGGCGCTTTCCGAAGGGTTGTCGCCTACGGTCTGTCCCTTTGCCGATCTGGCGGAGCGTTTGGGCGAGACTGAAACACAGGTGATCGAAAGGGTGCGGCGGCTGGCGGAGTCGGGTGTCCTGTCGCGGATCGGCGTGATCGTGCGACATCGGGCCCTTGGATGGCGAGCAAACGCCATGTGTGTTTTTGTCGTGCCGCCCGAGCAGATAGAGACCTGCGGCAAGGCGCTGACACGGGTTCAGGGTGTGACACTTTGCTATGAACGGCGACCTGTGCCGGATGTCTGGCCCTATACGCTCTACTGTATGATCCACGGGCGCAGCCGCTCTGAGACGCTTGATGTGCTGAGCCAGGCCCGCGTGGAAGCCCAGCTTGTTCCTTATGAATACAAGGTCCTTTTCAGCACCCGCTGTTTTCGACAGCAAGGCGCGCTGATCGAGGCCACCGCAGGAGGTTCCCATGACACTCGACGACTGTGATCGCGCGATCATCAACGGCCTGCAGTCGGGCTTTCCCATCTGCGCGCGCCCGTTTCAGCAGGCTGCCAAGGACCTGGGATTGGCAGAAGATGATCTGATCACCCGGATCGCCAGAATGCGCGAGGCGGGCATCATCACCCGCTTTGGTCCGTTTCTCGATGCGGCGTCGATGGGGGGCGCCTTTTGTCTTTGTGCCATAGAGGTGCCCGAGGCGCGCTATGATGAGGTCACTGACATCGTGAACGGGTTTGACGAGGTCGCGCATAACTACGCCCGCGATCACCGGCTGAACATGTGGTTTGTGCTGGCAACGGAAACACCTGACGGCATTGGCGACACCGCCGCGCGGATCGAAGCTGCCACCGGGCTCAGCGTGTTCCAGTTCCCCAAGCTCAAGGAGTTCTTCATCGGTTTCCGGGTGGCAGCATGAGACTGTCAGATCAGGATCGCGCCATCATCCACGCCTGCCAGTCCGGCCTGCCCTTGGTGCCGGACCCTTATGACAAGATTGGGTCACAGATTGGATTGGACGGGCAGGCCGTCATGGAGCGGTTGGAGGCGCTGTTGGTACAGGGCGTTGTGCGGCGCATCGGCATTGCGCCCAATCACTACAAACTGGGGATGGCCGCCAATGGCATGACCGTCTGGGACATCGAAGACAGCGAGGCCGAAGAACTGGGCGCGCTGGTGGGGGCCATGGACGATGTCACCCATTGCTACCTGCGTCCGCGCAAGAGGCCGGTCTGGCCCTATAACCTGTTTGCGATGTTGCATGGGGCCACCCGTGATGAGGTCGAGGAAAAACGCCAGCGTCTGGCCGCGTTTCTTGGCCCGGCGGTGCAGGCACATGATGTGCTCTATTCCACGAAAATCCTGAAAAAAACCGGCCTGCGGTTGACCAAAAAGGGGACAAGCTGATGTTTCGTCTGACGCAATACATGGAGCAGCTTGTGACACCCACGCCGCCGCGCCAAAGGCGCGGCCCAGTGCGTCCGGTGGTGATCTGGAACCTGACGCGGCGGTGCAATCTGCGCTGCAGACACTGCTATACCACGTCTTCTGACAATATCTTTCCCGGTGAGCTGTCGACCGAGCAGGCGCTGGGGGTGATTGATGATCTGGCGGGATTTAACATCCCGGCGCTGATCCTGTCGGGTGGGGAGCCTTTGTCCCGGCCTGACCTTTTTGAACTGGCCCAATACGCGCGCAAGAAGGTCCGATATCTGGCGGTCTCCACCAACGGGACGCGCATTGACGAGGAAGCCGTCAAAAAGATCGATGCGATCGGGTTCAACTACGTGGGAATCAGCATCGATGGCGTTGGGGCGACGAATGATTGGTTCCGGGGGCAGGAGGGTGCTTTTGACGAAGCTCTGGCGGGCGCGCGTCTGTGCAAGGCGCATGGCATCAAGGTCGGCCTGCGGTTCACGCCTACCGAGGATAACGCTGAACAATTGCCTGCCATCCTTGATCTGTGTGAGGCGGAAGGCATCGACAAATTCTACATGTCTCATCTTGTCTACGCCGGGCGCGGCAACAAGAACCGGGGCGAAGATGCCGGTCATGCGCGCGCGCGGGCCTGTGTCGATCTGCTGCTGGATCGGGCGTGGTCAGCCTTGCAGGACGGGCGGCATTTTGAGGTTGTCACCGGTAATAATGATGCCGACGCGGTGCATTTCCTGAATTGGGCGGCGGATCGCTTTCCCGAAGAGAAAATCGCGCATCTCACCCAGCACCTTGAAGCCTGGGGCGGGAATTCGTCCGGTGTTGGCGTCGCTAATATCGACCCGACCGGCAAGGTGCATCCAGACACCTATTGGTCCGACTACACGGTCGGCAATGTCAAAGAGACAAAGTTCACTGAACTTTGGACCGGACCCAACGAGATGCTGGCGATGCTGCGCACGCGGCCCCGACCGCTCAAAGGTCGGTGTGGCGCCTGCGCCCATCAGGCGGTTTGCGGCGGCAATACGCGTATTCGTGCCCTGCAACTGACGGGTGATCCCTGGGAAGAAGACCCCGCCTGTTATCTCAGTGATGCCGAGATCGGGCTGGAAGCGAACGCGCCGCGCGTCGCCTTGCGCAAATTCACCGGGAGGCGGCATGATCCGGCGCATAATTTCACTTAGCCTGCTGGCCTTGGCACCCTTTGGTGCTGGCGCGGACCCGGCGGTGCTCTATGCGACCCATTGTGCGGTGTGTCATGGGGATGACCGACTGGGCAGCCTTGGTCCTGCGCTGATCCCGGAAAGCCTGCGTCGGTTGAAAGGTGAAAAGCTGGAAGCGGTGATCGCTAAAGGTCGCACCAGCACGCAGATGCCCGGGTTTGACGCCCAGATCAGCGCCGAAGAGATCGCGGTGCTGGCCGCCTATCTGCACACACCTTTGCCGGACGTCCCGGTCTGGGACGCGACGCGGATCGCGGAGACGTTGGAGATAAACCCTGATTACACCGCGCCTGCGGCACCGCAGCACAACGCTGACCCGCTGAACCTCTTTGTGGTGGTGGAAGCGGGGGATCATCATATCAGCGTGCTGGATGGTGACACATTCGACGTTCTTGCGCGTCTGCCCACGCCGCTGGCCGTACATGGCGGCCCCAAATTCACGCCGGACGGGCGGTTTACCTTCGTGATGTCGCGCGACGGATGGGTGCAAAAGATTGACTTGTGGTCCATGCAGGAGGTGGCCCGCCTGCGCGCAGGCGTCAACAGCCGCAACATCGCCATGTCCAAAGACGGCAAACACCTGGCTGTGGCCAACTACCTGCCGCATAGCCTGACGATCCTGTCCACCGCTGATCTTTCTGTCGAAAAGATCTTTGACGTGGTGGGCAAGGAGGGGGACAGCTCGCGGATTTCGGCGGTGTATCAGGCCCCTCAGCGGGACAGCTTCATTCTGGCGCTCAAAGATATCCCTGAAATCTGGGAGGTTGCGACCGACCCCAATGCAGAACCGGTCTACGAAGGATTTGTGCATAGCCGAGAGAAAGGCATGGTTGAGGCCATTGCCTCTTCCGAGGGTCTGTTCGCCCGCCGCCGTATCGAGGTGTCGGAGCCGCTGGATGATTTCTTTTTCACGCCCGACTACCGCTTTCTGATCGGGGCTGCGCGTGACAGTGACCGGGGCGTCGTCGTCAATCTCAATGTCGGGCGCGAGACGCATGAGCTGCCGCTGGCGGGCCTGCCGCATCTGGGGTCGGGTATTTCGTGGATCTATCAGGGCCGCCGCGTGATGGCGACGCCCCACCTGCGCGAGGCGATGCTGTCGGTGATCGACATTGAGAACTGGGAGGTTCTGACCCAGATCGAGACGATGGGGCCAGGGTTCTTTCTGCGCAGTCACGAAAACTCCGACTATCTCTGGGCGGATGTGTTTTTCGGCCCGAACCGTGACGTCATGCATGTGATCGACAAGAACACATTGGAGATTGTCGAAACGCTTCGCCCGGAGCCGGGCAAGACGCTGGCCCATGTTGAGTTCGACCGTGAAGGCCGCCACGCACTGGTCAGCCTTTGGGAACAGGACGGCGCCGTGATCATCTATGACGCCAAGACCCTGCAAGAGGTCAAGCGGCTGCCAATGAGCAAACCATCAGGGAAGTACAATGTATTTAACAAGATCACTTTTTCCGATGGCACCAGCCATTGATCGCCCCATTCTTCTGGTCTCGCATGGGTGGCCTTCGCATCCCATGCGACAGGAAAATGCAGTGCAAAAACTGGCGGGACGGCTCGGAACGCTGTTGCCTGATACCACCGTGACCGGCGTTACGCTGGCCGCCCAAGGCGCGTTGGATGACGCGGTGCGTGGGTTGGAAAACCCGGTCATCTGCCCCTGGTTCATGTCCGACGGTTGGTTTGTGAAAACCAATCTGCCCAAACGGTTGCGGGCAGCGGGTCTGAAGCGATGGGACACAACCGCTCCTCTGGGGCTGATGCCCGGGATTGGCAAGTTGATGAGCGATCGCCTGAAAGCCTGCCTGGCGATCAGCAGGTGGAATACCGAAGAGACCACGCTCATTCTCGCCGCCCACGGTTCCCCATCCAGCGACCGGCCGCGCCTTGCGACCGAAGCTGCAGCGACCGCAATCGCCTCGCATCTGCGGCTGAAGGAAATATTACCCTGCTATGTTGATGAAGCTCCCGCGATCCAGGAGTGCGCGCGGGGTCAGGCGCAGGCGATTGTCCTGCCGTTCTTTGCAGCTCGCGCGGGGCATGTCCTTGAAGATTTGCCGGAAGAACTGCAAGAAGCGGGGTTCACCGGCCCTGTCCTGGATCCGGTGGGCCTTTGGCCGGAGACCCCAGCGCTGGCAATCGCTGCCATAGAAGCCGCGTTGCAGGCAGAATGCGTATGAGCGGCAGCAACCCGTGGCCGATCTGGAAACTCGGTTTGCTGCTCTATCCCTTTGCTGCCAGCGCGGTGGCCATCAATCTGTTTCTGGTCGGATTGTTGGGACCGGTCATCGGCCTGCCAGCCTTTACACCATTGCAGGCGCTGGTCGCGTCGATCTTTCTGGGCGTCCCTGCTGCATGGGCCTTCGCGCGTTGGGTGCGCGGGCTGATCGACCAAGCAGATCGTTAGACTTAACCAAGGTCAAGGAGCACGCCCTTCAGGCAGGATTTGATACCTGAAAGCGAGGGAGTGAACCGCATGAACTACGACGCGTTTTTTGAACGGGAGTTGGCACAGCTACGGGCAGAAGGAAACTACCGTGTCTTCGCTGAGCTGGAACGGGATGCGGTGAATGCCCCCAATGCCTTGCTCAAGCGGGGCGAGGGTGACCGACCGGTGACGGTCTGGTGTTCGAATGATTATCTTGGCATGGGCAAGGCCGATTTTGTGCGCCGGGCCGTGGCAGATGCGGCGCTGCAGGACGGGGCAGGGGCAGGCGGTACGAGGAATATCTCCGGTACGGCAACTCAGCATGTGGCATTGGAGGCCGAACTGGCTGACCTGCATGGCAAAGAGGCGGCGTTGCTTTTCACGTCGGGCTACGTTTCAAACTGGGCCAGCCTGAGCACATTGGGCGCGCGGTTGCCCAATTGCACAATTCTGTCGGATGAGATGAATCACGCCAGCATGATCGAGGGCATACGTCATTCTCGTGCCAACAAGAAGCTATGGAAGCACAATGATCCCGAAGATCTCGACCGTAAGCTATCGGATTTGCCACATGACAATGCCAAAGTGGTTGCCTTCGAGTCGGTGTATTCGATGGATGGCGATATCGCGCCCGTGGCAGAGATTCTTGAGGTGGCCGAAGCGCATGGCGCGCTCACCTATCTTGATGAAGTGCACGCAGTTGGGCTTTATGGCCCGCAAGGGGGTGGCATCGCTGAGCGCGAGGGGTTGGCGCATCGCGTTTCCCTGATCGAAGGCACGCTGGGCAAGGCTTTTGGGGTGATGGGGGGATATATCACGGGATCAGCCGCCCTTTGTGACTTTGTGCGTTCCTTTGCCAGCGGGTTCATTTTTACGACAGCCTTGCCGCCCGCCTTGGCTGCGGGGGCATTGGCCTCGATCCGCCATTTGCGCCGCAGTGATCTGGAGCGTCGTCGCCAGCAGGCCAATGTTGCTGCGTTGCGCGCCCGGCTCGATGCGCTGCGCATCCCGCATATTGACAACCCCAGTCATATTGTTCCGGTGATGGTCGGGGATCCGTTCAAGGCGAAATTCCTCAGCGATACGCTTTTGGAAAACTATGGCATCTATGTTCAGCCCATAAACTATCCCACAGTGCCTAAGGGCACGGAGCGCCTGCGGATCACGCCGTCTCCGCTTCATACGGCCGGCGATATGGAACACCTGGTTGCAGCGCTCTCACATCTGTGGTCGCAATGCGCTCTTAGCCGCGCCGTTGCGTGACGTGGCATAATCGTGCTTATGTTAAATGCCTGCGGTGATCGCGATTAGGGATGGCTTGGCTCCTGCGCGAATGATTGCTTGCTGTGCTGGACGATATATTCAACGAACAGGCGGATTTTGGGGTCCAGCAGCTTCTTGTGTGGATAGAGGCATCCGAAAATCGTTGGCAGCGGCGGCGTGTCCGGCAAAACCTCTACCAGCCTGCCACTAGATAGGTGTTCCTGTACATCAAATCTTGGCTTGTTGATGATCCCACGCCCCGATAGCGCCCAATCGGTAAGGACGTCCCCATCGTCGGCGTCATACTTCCCATGAACGGCCAGCTTCACCGGGCCTGCTTTCGTCTTTAACGTCCAGAAATACTCAGGAGAGCGCGGATAGCGCAGCAATAGGCAATTGTGATCCTGTCGCAGCAGGTCGTCGGGTGTCTCAGGCGTGCCAAACCTTGCCAGATACTGCGGCGCAGCGCAGAGCACGCGTTCACAATCGGCGATCTTTCGAAGCTTCATGTTGGAATCGCTTGGCTCACCAACAAAGAACGCCACATCAAGCCCGTCGGCGAGCAGATCGACCTTGCGATCCGACAGCCGCATCCGGACCTCGGTTTCCGGATAGGCGTCTGTGAACTCAGGAACCAGAGGCGCAACGATCCGGCGGCCAACCCCCAAGGGGGCGGTGATGCGGATCGCACCGCGTGGGGCATCCGAGAAATTCGCTACCTTGGCTTCAGCGGTTTCGAGCGCTTGCAGGATCGCTTTTGCCTCGTCGTAGAATACGGTTCCGACCTCGGTCGGCGTGATGGAGCGCGTGGTCCTGTTGAACAAGCGAACCCCTAAGTGTTTTTCAAGCTCCTTGAGTCGCTTGCTGGCCACGGCGGGCGTCAGGCGAAGATCGCGCCCCCCAGACGTAATACTGCCCAATTCAAGAACGCGGACAAAGACGCGCAGGCTTTCGATATAGGACATTGTTCAATCCAATCAGGCGTTTCGCTACAATCCCAGTGACAGATTGCACGGGTATTTTCAATGATATGTTGAAAGTATTTGCCATTTTGGGCAGTTTTTCGATGCAATCTTATCCTCTAAGGTGATCTCGTCCGAATAGGCACGGGCAGGATATCTGGGAGGATACCATGGCACATCGCACGACGATCGATTTCATACTGAACGGCAAGAACGTATCTGTTGATGAGGTTGGCGCGAGCCAGACGCTTCTGGACTACATTCGTCTCGACAAACGCCTGACTGGCACCAAGGAAGGATGTGCCGAGGGCGATTGCGGGGCCTGTACGGTACTCGTCGGACGCCTGACGGAGACCGGCTTGGCCTATATGCCGGTGAATGCGTGCATCCGTTTCCTTGCATCTGTCGATGGGTGCCATGTGGTTACGGTCGAGTATCTCGCGGGATCCGACGGGCGTCTGCATCCTGTCCAGCAGGCCATGGTCGAGCATCATGGCAGCCAGTGTGGGTTTTGCACGCCCGGCTTCGTGATGTCACTCTATGCGCTTTGGATGGAAACCCCGGAACCAACCGAGGCGCAGGTTGAAACGGCTTTGCAAGGAAACCTTTGCCGCTGCACAGGCTACGAGCCGATCATCAAGGCAGCTGTTGCTGTGAGTCGGTACGGCGCACCCGGTTCTGACACGCTTATTACAGAGCGAAATGATATCACAACGCGCCTTAAGGCGCTGGAGAGCGATCAACGTGTGGTTTGTGGCCCCGCCGACAACCTCAGCATTCTGCCTGCAACTGTCGATGATCTTGCGGCCTGTCTGCTGGAGTATCCGGATGCGACCATCGTTGCGGGCGCGACAGATGTCGGCCTTTGGGTCACGAAATTTCTGCGCAACATCGGGCCAGCGATCTTCACAGGTCACCTGGACGAATTGAAATCTGTTAAACGACAGGGTGAGTTCCTCCTGATCGGTGCTGGCGCGAGCTATACCGATTGCCAATCCATCCTGTCCGAGCACCTGCCATATCTGGCCCCCTATTGGGACCGGATTGCCGGATGGCAGGTGCGTAATATGGGAACCGTTGGGGGTAATATCGCCAACGGCTCCCCGATTGGCGACACGCCACCGGTGTTGATTGCGCTGGGGGCAGAGATCACCCTGCGGCATGGATCGGAGCGGCGTAATCTGCCACTGCAGGATTTCTTTATTGATTACGGCAAGCAAGACCGCGCCGCAGGAGAGTTCGTGGAGAGCATCCGCGTGCCTTTGCCCGGTTCCGATGATCTGAACGCAGCCTACAAGATCTCCAAGCGCCGAGACGAAGATATCTCCTCGGTCGCGGTGGGCATTCAGGTGACCGTCACGGACGGCACAATCAGCAAGGCGTGTATCGCTTTCGGGGGGATGGCCGCAACGCCGAAGCGGGCAACTGCCGCAGAAGATGCCCTGACGGGACAGCCTTGGTCGGCCGAAAGCTTTCGCGCCGCCGCCGCTGCACTGCCCGATGATTTTGCACCACTGAGCGATTGGCGGGCGTCTTCGGATTACCGAATGTTGTCTGCGCAAAACCTGTTGCATCGGTTCTTCCTTGAACATGACGCGGCGACAGACACCCCCATCCAACTGGCCACGGCCTGAAACACAAAGGAGACGAACCGATGAAAGATAACGTTTCCATCACTGGCGCCGCACATACCGACCGTATCCACGACAGTGCCATCAAGCATGTCACCGGACAGGCGGATTACACTGATGACATTGCACAGCCCGAAGGAACGCTGCATGCCTATCTTGGCGTATCGGATGTTGCCCACGCAAAGCTGAATGCTCTTGATCTGGCCGACGTACTGGCCACGCCCGGCGTTGTAGGGGTTCTGACCGCAGCCGATGTGCCGGGCGTCAATGACATCAGCCCCACGGGCCTGCATGACGAGCCCGTTTTTCCGACGGAGACCATCCAGTTTCACGGTCAACCGCTTTTTGCCGTGATCGCTGAGACGCGGGATATCGCGCGCCATGCCGCGGAACGGGCAAAGGTCGATTATGAAGTCCTGCCACATGCGTTGGATCCGATTGCGGCGCAGGAAGCGGGGTATCCACATGTGACGGCGCCGCTGAAACTGGAACGCGGGGACGTTGAACCCGCATTGGCCGCAGCATCGCACCGTATCAAGGGTCGCATGGCCGTTGGCGGGCAGGACCACATGTACCTTGAGGGTCATATCGCCTTTGCCGTGCCCGGCGAAGATGACGATGTGATCGTGCATTGCTCGACCCAGCACCCCTCCGAGGCGCAGCACATGGTGGCGCATGTGCTCGGCGTTCCTTCCAACGCGGTGGTCGTCAATGTGCGCCGCATGGGCGGTGGGTTCGGTGGCAAGGAAAGCCAGATGAACCTATTTTGCGCTGTTGCCGCTATGGCGGCGAAGAAGTGGGGCCGCGCTGTCAAAATCCGCCCGGACCGGGATCAGGACATGACGGCAACAGGCAAGCGGCATGACTTCGTGGTCGATTATGAGGTTGGTTTTGATGACGGGGGCCGTATTCAGGCGGTTGAGGGTAGCTTTGCCGCGCGGTGTGGTTTTTCCGCTGATCTGTCAGGGCCGGTCACGGATCGGGCGCTGTTTCACGCGGATAACGCTTATTTCTACCCCCATGTTCGGCTGAACAGCCACCCGATGAAAACCAATACCGTGTCTAACACGGCCTTCCGCGGCTTTGGCGGGCCGCAAGGGGTCATCGTGGCGGAACGCATGATCGAAGAGATTGCCTATGCAACCGGTCAAGACCCGCTAGATGTGCGCAAAGCCAACTTCTATGGCGGCGAGGGTCGGTCGCTGACACCTTACCACCAAGAAGTTGAAGACAATATCCTCGACCGGCTGGTGGGTGAGTTGGAAAAGACGGCCGAGTACCGCAAGCGCCGGCAGGAAATCATCGCTTACAACGCATCTTCGCCGGTTCTGAAGAAAGGCATCGCGCTGACCCCGGTGAAGTTTGGGATTTCCTTTACGGCGACCTGGTACAATCAGGCAGGCGCTCTGGTGCATGTCTATAACGACGGGTCGATCCATCTGAACCATGGCGGCACCGAGATGGGGCAAGGTCTGAACACCAAGGTGGCGCAGGTCGTGGCCGAAGCGTTTCAGGTAGATATCGAGCACATCAAGATCACCAAGACGACAACCGAGAAAGTGCCCAACACCTCCGCCACGGCGGCCTCCAGCGGCACCGATCTGAACGGGATGGCTGCCCTTGATGCGGTAGAGCAGATCAAGGCCCGTCTGGTCGCCTTTGCGGCCGAGAAATGGAGCGTTGCCCCCGAAGCCGTGACCTTCGAGGCCAATCAGGTGCAGATCGGCACGCAGGTCATGCCCTTCGCCGCCTTCATCAAAGAGGCCTATATGGCGCGTGTCCAGCTGTCGGCCGCGGGCTTCTACAAGACCCCGAAAATCCACTGGGACCGATCCAAGGGGCAAGGGCGTCCGTTCTACTATTTTGCCTATGGCGCGGCCTGTTCTGAGGTCACCATCGACACGCTGACCGGGGAGTACCGCGTTGAACGCACCGATATTCTGCATGACGTGGGCCGCTCGCTGAACCCGGCCATCGACAAGGGCCAGGTGGAAGGCGCGTTCATTCAAGGCATGGGCTGGCTCACCACGGAAGAGCTTTGGTGGGATGACAAGGGCGCGCTGCGCACCCATGCGCCGTCCACCTATAAGATCCCGCTGGCTTCGGATCGCCCTCGTATCTTTAACGTGAAGCTGGCCGATTGGTCTGAAAACCGTGAGCTGACGATCAAACGCTCCAAGGCCGTCGGCGAGCCGCCTTTCATGCTGGGTATTTCGGTGTTCGAAGCGCTGTCGATGGCCGTGGCCTCCGTCGCGGACTATCGCGAATGCCCCCGCCTTGATGCACCGGCCACACCCGAACGGGTCCTGATGGCCGTCGCGCGGTTGCAGGGAAAGGGGTGAGCAATGGGACATTCTGCAAAGACACTTTCCGATTTTCTGGCGGCACAGCCTTCGGTGATCCATATCGCGCTGACGCGGGTTCGGGGATCGTCGCCACGAAACGAAGGCACGGAGATGTATGTGGGCGCGCAGGCGCTCTGGGGCACGATTGGCGGCGGGCAGTTGGAATATCTGGCCATCGAAGCGGCCCGTAAGATGCTGAAATCCGGGTCGTTGAACCAGGATCTGGATATCCCACTGGGGCCTGAAATAGGCCAATGTTGCGGCGGACGGGTTGAGCTTCGCTTGTCGCGCATGCGGGCATCCGACAAACGAAAGGCAAGCGACCTTGCCGCTCAGGAGGCCGCTGGCCAGCCCCATGTCTATGTCATGGGCGCAGGTCACGTGGGCCGGGCGTTAGCGCGCCAGTTGCAGCATTTGCCAGTGCACTGCGTTTTGGTGGACATGCGGGCTGAAGAGCTGGAAATGTGCGATGCCGCCGTTGAAACTCGCTTGAGTGCGATCCCCGAGGTCGAGATTTCGGCAGCACCTCCAAGCAGCGCCTTTATCGTTTTGACCCACGACCATGGCCTCGACTTTCTGTTGACCTCCGCCGCTTTGGCGCGGAGGGATGCCGCCTATGTCGGCATGATTGGCTCTGCCACAAAGCGCATCAAATTTCGCAACTGGACGCGCGAACATTGCGACGGCCAAACCATTGAAAACCTGAATTGCCCCATCGGGGCAAGCGGCAGCCGCGACAAGCGGCCCAGCGTCATTGCCTCCTTCGTGGTGGCTGAAGTGATGGCTGAATTGACCTCTGAAACTGCCGCACCTGCCCTCAACCGGGCATCCCAAGCGCCCGTGCCGGGCCACCAACATGACCGAAAAGGACTAACGGCCTGACAATTTCAGGCGGGTTCGGTCACATCAGAGGAGGAGACCGTCATGGACGGGAGGACCTATCACTATAAGCTGTTCACACGCAGCGACTTCAGCGCTTTTTGGGCGTTGTTTACCGACAACCTTGTCAACCTGCTGATCCTGTCCGGGGTCTGTCAGTTCGTGTTCCAGATGCCGGCGGAAATCGTCTACGGGCGCATCGTGCCGGGTGCTGCGGTCGCGATCCTCGCGGGGGTTGCGGTTTACACGTATCTCGCCAAATGGGCCGCCACGAAGCAAGGCAAGGACGTTACCGCCCTGCCCTATGGCATCTCGACGCCCGTGATGTTCGTCTATCTCTTTGGTGTAATCGGCCCGATATACTGGGCCACACAGGACCCGCTACTGGCCTGGCAGGTGGGCATCGGTGCAGGCTTCATGGGCGGCATTGTTGCGGCCATGGGCGCAATCGTCGGACCTTACCTCAAGCGCATCACGCCGCGCGCCGGCATGCTTGGCACACTTTGCGGTATCGCGCTGGTGTTCATCGGTTCCGTACCTTTGGCTGAGATCTTCGAAAATCCGATTATCGGTTTCACCTCGCTGCTGTTCATCCTCTGGGGTCTGATCGGGCGGTTCCGCCTGCCCGGCAACGTGCCGGCTGGCCTGGTCGCCATTGGTGCAGGCACCGTGATTGCCTTGATCCTCGGTAAATCCACGCTGGATGTCAGCGGCATCGGTTTCTACCCGCCAATCCCTTATTTCGGTGATCTGATCGCGGGGGTGCAGTACCTGTTTGCCAATCCTGAGCTCTTCCTCGTGTTGATCCCGGTGCAGATCTATAACTTCATCGAAACGATGAACAACGTGGAATCCGCCGAGGCTGCTGGGGACCATTACCCGGTGGGTCTGTGCCAGGTGACAGACGGTGCGGGCACCATGATCGGTGCGCTCTTTGGCTCGCCTTTCCCGACAACTGTCTACATCGGGCACCCAGCTTACAAACGTCTGGATGCGCATGCGGGCTACATCGTCGGCGTGGCACTGGTAATTGCTGCTGCCGCCTTCCTTGGGTTCCTGTCCTTTCTTGCGGGCCTGATCCCGATTGCAGCCGCAGCCCCCGTGCTCGTGTTTGTCTCTGTAAGCCTGATCACCAACACCGCATGGGCCGTGAAGCCGATGCACATGGCGGCCGTGTCCTTTGCCATCCTGCCGCATATCTCGGCGTTCCTGATGGTCAAATGGGGCTCACTGATGAACGCCCTGCGCAGTTCGGGTGTCGAAGGGCTGCCATCGCTTGGTGATGAAGGACTGACTGCCGCCCTGCTGATGGAGGGCGCTCATTACGAAGGTCATCTGGCGCTGAGCCAGGGGGCAATCATTACCGGTCTGATCTGGGGCGCAATCGTGGCTGACGTGATCGATGGTCGTTTCAGAATGGCTGGTGGGTTTGCCTTTGCGGCAGCGATCATGTCGTCTGTCGGCATCATCCATTCTTATACCTTGCAGGCCCCGCAATTCGACGGGATCACAATTGGCTATCTGATCGTCGGTGCGTTCCTCTATGTCTACCCGGCGCTTGCGCCCAAGGAAGATCTGGAACACCGGATCATCGTACCGGACGAGCCTGATCTGATTGACGATGACACACCGGCCAAACAGGCCTGATCAATCCCCGGGGCGGCCCCGCGCCGCCCCGCTCCTCTCTTTGCGAGATGCGGCATGACCCAGAAACTGCTACGCGGGCGTCTGTTGACGTTCCACCGCGCACCCCGAAACGGCGAAGACACCGAAAGCTACACGTACCTCGAAGACGGCGCCTTGCTTGTCCGCGATGGCATCATTCACGCTTGCGGAAGTTTTGCTGAGATCAGTGTACAAGCACCAACGGTACCGGTTACGGATCATCGGCCCCACCTGATGATGGCCGGATTCATCGACACCCATATTCATTTCCCGCAAGTACAGGTCATTGCGTCCTGGGGCGCGCAACTGCTGGACTGGCTGAACAACTATACCTTCCCGGAAGAAACCCGCTTTGCCTCTGCCGAGCACAGTGCGCTGATGGCAAAGGCTTTCTTTGACCAGCTGATTGCACATGGCACGACGACCGCCGTGGCCTTCTGTTCGGTTCACAAGACCTCCGCTGATGCCTTTTTCGCGGAGGCAAGCAGGCGCAACATGCGAATGCTCGGCGGCAAGGTTCTGATGGACCGCAATGCGCCGGACGGGCTGCGCGACACGCCGCAGACCGGTTATGACGAGACCAAGACCCTGATTTCGGACTGGCACGGAAAAGGCCGCAACGGCTATGTGATTTCCCCGCGTTTTGCCATCACTTCGACGCCGGATCAAATGACCATGGCGCAAACGCTCGCGCAGGAGCATCCCGAGTGCCACATCCAGACACATCTGTCGGAAAACCGCGACGAGATTGCCTATACGGCTGAGCTTTACCCGCAGGCGCGGGACTATCTGGATGTCTACCAGTCCTACGGGCTTCTTGGCGGCAAGACACTGCTGGGCCATGCAATTCATCTGGAGCCCCGCGAAATTGATGCTCTTGCTGAAACCGGCGCCCACCCGGTGTTTTGCCCGACGTCAAACCTCTTTCTGGGGAGCGGGCTTTTTAACAACGCCGGGCTGCACGCTCGCGGGATCAGCAATGGCATCGCAACAGACGTTGGGGCTGGCACCAGCTATTCTATGCTGCAGACATTGAACGAGGGATATAAGATCCTGCAATTGCAAGGTCAGGCTCTGCACCCCTTGCAAGCGTTTGACTGGGCCACACGCGGCAATGCCAGCGTTCTTGGATTGGAAAACCAGATCGGCACATTGGACCCCGGCACCGAGGCAGATGTGATTGTGCTGAATGCGACCAGTACCCCGGCCATGGCTTTACGTATGGCTCGGGCCAGCAATTTGGCAGAGGAGTTGTTCATTCTGCAAATGATGGGGGACGACCGCGCCATCGAAGAAGTTTATGTGAGCGGCGCGCCCACGAAAACCGCGTCGCTCGGGCATCAGTTGGAAAGCGCCTGATCGGTTTGTCCCATCACTTTGCTGATTATCAAAAAAATGCTGAAACTGCTGTTTTTCCAAAGCGGGTGGCCCCACCAGCACCGGCAGCCCATACTGCGTGAAACGCTCAAGCGACAGGAAACGTAAAGATGTCAGGCAAGTATTACGCGCCAACCGGTGGACACCCCGGTCAGGATCAGCTTCTCACGGATCGCGCCATTTTCACCGATGCCTATGCCGTCATTCCGAAAGGGACGATGCGGGATATCGTAACGAGCTTCCTGCCGTTCTGGGAGGCCACGCGCCTGTGGGTGATCGCCCGCCCTATGAGCGGGTTTGCCGAGACGTTTTCCCAATACATCATGGAGGTCTCGCCCGGTGGAGGATCGGATCAGCCTGAAACTGATCTGGCTGCTGAAGGTGTGCTTTTTGTTGTCGAAGGCACAGCAACCCTGTCGATTGAGGGTCAGGAGCATGCGCTGACTGAGGGAGGATACGCGTTCATCCCGCCGCAGACCAACTGGACACTGCATAACCGTTCGGACGCCACATTGCGCTTTCATTGGATCCGCAAAGCATATGAAGCGGTGCCTGGCTTGCCTGCGCCAGAGGTGATTATCGCGAACGAAAAGGACATTGCACCGACTGTCATGCCGGACACGGACGGCAAATGGGCAACGACGCGGTTCGTCGATCCTGCCGATCTGCGGCACGACATGCATGTGACCATCGTGACGTTCGAACCCGGCGCGGTCATTCCCTTCCTTGAAACCCATGTGATGGAGCACGGGCTCTACGTGCTGGAAGGCAAGGCAGTCTACCGGCTTAACAACGATTGGGTCGAAGTTGAGGCTGGCGACTACATGTGGCTGCGCGCCTTTTGTCCGCAGGCTTGTTACGCCGGGGGCCCGGGCAAATTTCGGTATCTGCTCTACAAGGACGTGAACCGCCATATGGGGCTGCGGGCGCTGTCTGGTGCACCCGGGATCGCCCCACCTGTCAGAGCCGCCGCGGAATAGCTTCCCCGCCGATTGCAAGCGACAGCGCCTTTGCGGCCTCGACCACGCAAGCGCTCATTCGGTCAACATCGCCCGGACCGACACGGCTGACCGGCCCTGAAACGGAAATACCCGCGACCGCCTCACCCGTCACATCAAAGACCGGGGCCGCGATACACCGCATCCCAAGGTTCTTTTCTTCGCCATCCACGGCAAACCCCCGCGCGCGGACGTCTTTCAGGTCGTCTTCGAGTTCATCAAATTCTGTGATCGTGTGCTTTGTGAAAGCTTCCAGCGTCTGGTTGCGCAGGGTGCGTTTCAGCCGGGCGCTGTCCATCTCGGCCAAAAGCGCCTTGCCGATGCCAGAGGCATGCATGGCGGACAACGTGCCCGGAGGAAAGAAGGCCCGAATGGTCGCGTGCGTCTCAACCTGGCTGAGGAAAAGTACCGCGCCTTCCTTTTCAACGCCCAGGTTTGCCGTCTCACCTGTGTCTTCCATCAGTTTGCGCATGATCGGGCGGGCCCGGTCCACCAGGCTGGTCCGACGCAGAAACCGCGCGCCGATCACAAAGGCATGCGGCCCGATGTGCCAGACCTGTTCTACCGGGTCGAATTCGACAAGCCCCCTCCCCTCAAGGGTGACAAGGATGCGGTACACCGTCGCGGGGGATTGCTTCATCTCTGACGCGATATCGCTGAGCGCCTTGCCCTGCGCTTCGCTCAGAAACTCGAAAACCGCCATTGCCCGATCCAGCGACTTTATGGTGTTCTGCGCCGTCTTGTCATGCCAGTCCCGAGGCCTGCCCCGAGAGCGCCGGGGGGTGCCTGTGCCATTTTCGTGCGAATCCATAAGAAGTCTCAATTCCTGTATGAAAGGCTAATTCATGATATGAAAAATATAACGCGCTGACAATTAATAGTTATTTCCAAAAATGACTTTTTGAAAAACGATTTCAAAAAAGTTTTGTTCAGCGGGAATCTGCACTAGAAACAGGCTAACGAATAAAGGAGATGGATATGAGCTTTCAAAACCCTGTTTTCATTCCGGGGCCGACAAATATCCCCGAAGTTCTGCGCAAAGCCTGCGACATGCCAACGATCGACCACCGCTCACCGCTGTTTGGTCAGATCCTGCACCCGGCGCGCGAAGGCGTGCGCAAAGTTCTGAAAAGCGACAGCGCGGAAGTCTTTATCTTCCCCTCCACCGGCACCGGCGGCTGGGAAACAGCGTTGACCAATTGCCTGAGTGCAGGTGACAAGGTGCTCGCCGCCCGCAACGGCATGTTCTCCCATCGCTGGATCGACATGTGCCAACGCCACGAGTTGGACGTTCAGATTGTTGAAACCCCATGGGGTGAGGGCCTGCCCGCCGATCGCTACGAAGAGATCCTGACGGCGGACAAGAGCCATGAGATCAAGGTCGTTCTGGCCACGCACAACGAAACGGCGACCGGTGTAAAGTCGGACATCGCGGCCGTGCGTCGGGCGCTTGATGCCGCCGGCCACCCGGCATTGCTGTTTGTCGACGGGGTGTCTTCCATCGGGTCGATGGACTTCCGGTTTGATGAATGGGGCGTAGATGTTGCCGTAACCGGTTCCCAGAAAGGGTTCATGCTGTCGGCGGGGCTCGCCATTGTGGGTTTCAGCGACAAGGCCATGGCCGCCACCAAGACTGGCACCCTGCCGCGCACCTTCTTCGATGTGCACGATATGGCCAAGGGCTACGCCAACAACGCCTACCCCTATACCCCCGCTGTGGGTCTGCTGAACGGCCTGAACATGGCCTGCGACATGCTGCTCAAGGAGGGGTTGGAGAATGTCTTTGCCCGCCACACCCGCATCGCGACCGGCGTGCGCCAGGCCGTTGACGCCTGGGGTCTGAGCCTTTGCGCCGCCTCACCGGACGTCTATTCTGACACGGTCAGTGCGATCCGCACGCCCGAGGGTTTCAACGCCACGGACATCGTGACACACGCCGCCGAAACCTACGGCGTGGCCTTCGGTGTCGGCCTTGGTGAAGTAGCGGGCAAAGTGTTCCGCATCGGCCATCTGGGCAGCCTGACGGATGTGATGACCCTCAGCGGGATTGCCACGGCTGAAATGTGTATGGCCGATCTCGGTCTCGACATTACATTAGGGTCTGGGGTTGCTGCGGCACAGGAATACTATCGCGGCCATCCAACCGTTGCTCATAAGGATGCTGCATAATGCTGGATCAGGAAATGTACATTCCAACCTTTGACGACATGCTGGCGGCGCATGAACGGATCAAGCCGCATATCCGCCGCACACCGGTGCGCACCTCTGCCTATCTCAATGAGCTGACAGGTGCGGAGTTGTTCTTTAAATGCGAGAACTTTCAGGAGCCGGGCGCCTTCAAGGTGCGCGGCGCCACCAATGCGGTGTTCGGACTGGACGACGAACAGGCCAAGGCGGGCGTGGCGACCCATTCCTCGGGCAACCATGCCTCCTGCCTCAGCTATGCGGCCATGCTGCGCGGTATCCCCTGCAACGTGGTGATGCCGAAAACCGCGCCGCAGGCCAAGAAAGACACGGTGCGGCGCTATGGCGGCGTGATTACCGAATGTGAGCCGTCCACAACCTCGCGCGAAGAGACCTTTGCCAAGGTGCAGGAAGCCACTGGTGGCGACTTTGTGCATCCCTATAACGATCCGCGCGTGATCGCGGGGCAAGGCACCTGCGCGCGCGAGTTCATCGAGCAGACCGACGGGTTGGACATTGCCATGGCCCCTATCGGCGGCGGTGGCATGATCTCGGGCACTTGTCTGACGCTGTCCAATATGGCCCCGGAAACGCAGATCATTGCGGCGGAGCCTGAACAGGCCGACGACGCAATGCGCAGTTTCAAGGCGGGCTATATCATCGCCGATGATGCGCCCAAGACCATCGCCGACGGTCTGCTGGTGCCGCTCAAGGAGCGGACCTGGCATTTCGTGTCCAACCACGTGACCGATATTCTGACGGCCTCGGACGCGGAAATCATCGACGCGATGAAACTCACATGGAAGCACTTGCGGATCGTGATGGAGGCCAGTTCCGCTGTGCCGCTCGCCACCATTCTGAAGAACAAGGACCGGTTCGCGGGCAAGCGGGTCGGCATCATCATCACCGGCGGGAATGTCGATCTCGACAAACTGCCCTGGACACTTTGAAGGAGCCCCTCTCATGAACGCACCAACAAAAAATCTCGAAGGTCTCGAAGTTGGCTATGACGTCCCTGCCCTGCCCGGCATGGACGAAGCGGATATTCAGACACCCTGTCTCGTGCTCGATCTTGACGCACTGGAACGCAACATCAAGAAGATGGGCGATTATGCTAAATCCCATGGCATGCGCCACCGGGTGCACGGCAAGATGCACAAGTCCGTCGACGTGGCGAAACTGCAGGAAGAACTGGGCGGTGCCTGTGGCGTCTGCTGTCAGAAAGTCTCTGAAGCGGAAGTCTTTGCCCGCGGCGGCATCAAGGATGTCATGGTCTCCAACCAGGTGACAGACCCGCAAAAGATCGACCGTCTGGCGCGGATGCCCAAACTTGGCGCGCGGGTGCTGGTCTGTGTGGATGATCCCGAAAACGTGGCGGATCTGTCGGCAGCGGCACAAAAGCACGGCACCGAGATCGAGGCGCTGGTGGAAATCGACTGCGGCGCGGGCCGCTGCGGTGTGACGTCCACGCAGGAAGTAGTGAACATCGCCAAGCTGATCGACAGTGCCGAGGGGCTGAAATTCGCGGGCATCCAAGCCTATCAGGGCGCGATGCAGCACCTGGACAGCTATGAAGACCGCCAGGAAAAAACCAACATCGCCATCGGCATGGTCGAAGACGCCATCGCGGGCCTCAAGGCCAACGGGCTGGAATGCGACATCGTTGGCGGTGGTGGTACCGGCTCCTATTATTTTGAAAGCAATTCCAACGTCTTCAACGAATTGCAGTGTGGCTCCTACGCCTTCATGGATGCGGACTATGGCCGTATCCTCGACAAGGACGGCAAGCGCATCGACGAAGGTGAATGGGAAAATGCCCTCTTTATCCTGACCACGGTCATGTCCCACGCCAAGGCGGACAAGGCCATCGTGGACGCGGGCCTCAAGGCGCAGTCGGTCGACAGTGGCCTGCCCACCATCTTTGGACGTGATGACGTGGAATACGTCAAATGCTCGGACGAGCATGGCGTTGTCATGGACACGCAGGGCGTCTTGAAAGTGAATGACAAGCTGCGTCTTGTGCCCGGCCACTGTGACCCGACCTGCAACGTACACGACTGGTACGTGGGCGTGCGCGGCGGCAAGGTTGAAACGCTCTGGCCCGTGTCGGCACGCGGCAAAGCCTATTGATCGGCAGGGGCGCTGCGGTCTGTGCCAGCGCCCCACCCAACCATTCTGAAACACCCGGAAGGATCGTCTCTGGAAGAGGCGATAAAGCCGTCCCTTGTGCAATGCTACCTTCCGGGCAGTACCAGGGACGCACGAAATAACCGAAAGGACCGACCATGCTGATCGTACCCGAACGCGAGATTGAAGCGCTGATGACCCGCGAAGCTGCCTTTGACGCGGTGGAAAAAGTGTTTGCCGCCATGGCGGCGGGTGATGCCTACAACTTCCCTGTGGTGCGTGAAGCAATCGGCCACGAAGACGCGCTTTATGGCTTCAAGGGTGGTTTCGATCAGGCCGGTCTGACCCTTGGATTGAAGGCAGGCGGCTACTGGCCCAACAACCTTGAGCGGCGCGGGATCATCAACCACCAGTCCACGGTCTTTCTGTTCGACCCCGACACCGGCAAAGCCTCTGCGATGGTCGGGGGCAACCTGCTGACCGCCCTGCGCACAGCGGCGGCGTCCTCTGTGTCGATCAAACATCTGGCGCGCAAGGACGCAAAAGTAATGGGTATGGTGGGCGCAGGTCATCAGGCGACCTTCCAACTGCGCGCCGCTCTCGAACAGCGTGACTTCGAGAAAGTCATCGGGTGGAACTACCACCCCGAGATGCTGCCAAACATCGAAAAGGTCGCAGCCGAAGCTGGCGTGCCCTTTGAAGCCGTCGATTCACCGGGCATGGCGGAAGCGGATGTCATCATCTCGATCACCTCCGCCTTCGCGCCGTCCCTTATGGCTGATCACGTCTCGCCCGGCACGCATATCGCTTGTATGGGCACGGACACCAAAGGCAAGCAGGAAGTCGAAGCTGAACTGCTGGTACGGGCAGATGTATTTACGGATGAAGTGGCGCAGTCGATCTCTATCGGCGAGGCCCAGCACGCGGTCGCGGCGGGCCTTATCAAAGAGGCGGATGTCGCCCAATTGGGCGCGGTCATCAATGGCACACACCCCGGGCGCACCTCGGCGGATCAGATCACGCTCTTTGATGGCACGGGCGTCGGCTTACAAGACCTTGCAGTTGCCGCCGCGGTGGTTGATCTTGCCGTGGAAAAAGGCATCGCAATCGAGGTGGATTTCTGATCTACCCCGACATGAAGGCAAGGCGCAGACATGGCAGGACGTACTCGCATCGTGATCAACGGGTTCGGAAGGATCGGGCGCACCGTTTTGCGCCAGCTGCTGACCGATCCGGATAACGCTGACATTGAAGTTGTCGGGATCAACGACATTGCGCCGCTCAAAACCTGCGCCTACCTTTTTCAATATGACAGCGTTTTTGGGCCATATCCGGGCACTGTATTTGCAGGTCAGGCAACTCTGACCATCGCTGATCGGGTTTTTCCGTTCTGGAGCCATTCGGATCTGCGCAACGCAGATCTCTCGGACGTGGATGTGGTGCTCGAATGTACCGGGCGGGCGACCGAGCGCGCTACGGCTGAGGCCGGCCTGGACGCGGGCGCTTCAAATGTTCTGATTTCAGGCCCGTCGCCTTGCGCAGATAAAACCATCGTCATGGGTGCGAATGATGCGGAGTTAGGCGATGCCCGCATCATATCCAACGCATCCTGCACAACAAACGCGATTGCTCCCCTGATCCGCAGCCTTGATGTTGGTCTTGGCATTGAGCGCGCGCATATCACCACGATCCATTGCTACACCGGCAGCCAGCCGACCGTTGATGTACCGGGCCCCAATCTGGAACGCAGCCGCGCGGCGGCGGTCTCAATGGTGCCAACGACGACAAGCGCTGCCAGCCAGGTCGTTCAGGTTCTGCCTGATTTCAAAGACCGGCTCAGCGTGGCGGCCGTGCGTGTGCCCTGCCTGTCCGTCTCGGCCATTGATGCCGTTTTTCAGATCTGTGAGACGCCGGACGAACCGCTGCGCGATTTCGTACAAAGCAGTTTCGCAGGCTCCGGTCTTGTTGGGTTGACAGAAGATGCTTGCGTCTCAACCGACCTGCGATCCCGACCGGAATCCCTTGTCATAGCACTGCCAGAGACAATGGTGATCGGGCCCAAACAACTGCGCGTCTTCGGTTGGTACGACAATGAATGGGGTTTTTCCGCCCGCATGATCGACATGACACGACGCCTCGCCAAACGCACTGCTTAGGCTGGGATAACTCGACCGAAGTCTCCTGCTTTGTCCCAAGACAACGAAAAAAGGGCGCACTGGATGCGCCCTTCTCTTTTTGGATTAGAACCCGCGGTTAGACGTGGTCGTCCTTGACCAACTCGCCTTTGCCATGTCCGGCCCAACCGCCTGAGACTTCTTCGGTTGCCTCATCAGACAATTCCTCTGGCAGGACCAGGTTGAGCACGATGGCAATCAGTGCTGCTGGCAACAGCCCGCTTGTCATCAGGATGCGCAGTGTGTCCGGCAGGTATTGCACCGCCTTGGGGTCGAGCTGGAGGCCAAGACCTACAGAGAGCGCAATCGCAAAGATCACCATGTTGCGGCGGTTCCATTTGACGTCTGACAGCATCGAGATACCCGCTGCGACCACCATGCCGAACATCACGATCACACCACCGCCCAGTACTTCGATCGGGATGGTACGGATCACAGCACCAACTTTGGGGATCAAGCCGCAGATGATCAGGAAAATTGCGCCAATGGTCACAACATGGCGGCTCATGACACCTGTCATCGCGATCAGCCCGACGTTCTGGCTGAAGGAGGTATTGGGGAAGCCCCCGAAGATGCCCGCAACCGCTGAGCCAACACCATCGGCATAGGTAGCACCCGTGATTTCCTTTTCAGTTGCTTCGCGACCAGCCCCACCTTTGGTGATACCGGACACATCGCCAACGGTTTCGACGGCAGACACAAAGGCCATCAGGCAGAAGCCGACTATCGCGGCGATGCTGAAATCAAAGCCGTATTTGAACGGCACCGGGAAGGCAACGGGCGCCGCACGGCCCCAACTTGTCGTGATGCCTTCAACGGTCACCATCCCCATCAGCATGGCGTAGAAATATCCAACAATGATCCCGATCACGACTGCAGAAACCGCCAGCATCCCTTTGGCATAGAACTTCAACGCCAAGGTGACGAAGACAACGACCAGTGCGGCAGACCAGTTAAGCAAGCTGCCGTATTCAGGTTTGTCGATTGCGGGAACGCCCCCCGCCGCATACTGAATACCGACTTTGACCAACGCCAACCCGATCATGGTGACAACAAGGCCCGTCACCAGCGGTGGCAGAGCAAATCGTATTTTCCCAATGAATGTCGCAATAAATGTGTGAAAGAGGCCGCCGACAATGACACCCCCAAACAAGGCGGGCATCGCCTCGACCCCTTTGCCAGCGACCAGCGGGATCATGATTGGAATGAACGCAAAGCTGGTGCCCTGCACGATCGGCAGCTTCGCACCAACCGGACCAAAACCAATGGTCTGAAACAGGGTCGCGATACCCGCAAAGAGCATCGACATCTGGATCAGATAGGTCATGTCCGGAAAGCCCTGCGCCCCCGCATCCGACCCGAACCCGAAGCCCGCTGCACCCGCCACAATGATGGCTGGCGTGACGTTGGAGACAAACATGGCCAGCACGTGCTGGATACCAAGTGGCACTGCCCTGTGCAGTGCCGGTGTGTAATTTGGGTCCCGGAGCTGTTCCGGTGTCCCGATCGATGCATCTGCCATTAGGTGTTCCTCTCCCGTTGATGCTTTGTGCCGACGCCGAAGCCGGCTTCTCTTTTCATCTGTTGATTATGTATTCCGTATCGAACCAGTACTCTTCGAGGTTCGCACCGTCTCCGATGCGATCCACAACCGCAAAAACGCCGGGCTCCGACAGGGGCGTCAGTACCCCATGCCAGGTCCCCTTGTGAAAATTGATCGCCTGTCCCGGTTCGGTCAGGAATGCGACCGGGTCTACCGGTGTGCCCTGCTGATCCCGTGCCACCACGACCAGAAACGAATCCGCTGACATGGGCACAAAAGCCTGGCTCCCCAAGGGATGGCGCTCCACCATTTTCAACGCCAGAGGCAAGGTTTCCTTTTCGCCTTTGAAAATGCTGATCCCCGCCTTTCCGTCCGAAAAATCCAGGCGCGCCCGGTCATGAAATCGCCCGCAGCGGCCTTGATTGATCAGCTTGTCCGGTAGGCCTTCTGCCGCCAGTACGTCGCCGTAGGGCGCAAAAGCCTCCGCCGTGAGCGGGCGAGTGTGCAGATGCACCGTCATTGCGCAAATTTCTCCAATAGCCTGAGTTTGGCAATACGCTCTACTTGGCGGCAGGCCTCCTCGAACTCGGTTGCGCGGTCGTTTTCGATCCGGCGGTTGAACGCCGCCATGATCCCCTGCTTGTCATGATCGCGCACAGCAATGATGAAGGGAAAGCCGTACCGTTCGACATATTGCGCGTTCAATTTCTGGAACGTTGCCCGCTCCTCATCGGTCAGCAGATCGAGCCCGGCTCCCGCCTGTTCCGATGTGCTCTCAGCCGTCAGTTTACCTGCTGCTGCGAGTTTCCCTGCAAGATCCGGGTGCGCGTTCAATACACCCAGACGCTGCGCGTCTGAGGCGCCTCGAAAGACACGGGTCAACGCCTGATGCACACCCTGTGCGCAATCATGGGTCGGGCCCAGCTCCAGATCATGCGCGGCTTCCGCAATCCACGGGCTGTGTTCAAAAACACCGCCAAACTCCGCGACAAAACTGTCGCGATCCATCTCCGACGCGCGGGTGCCTTGCGCAGGCGGATGGGTCTCCGCCCAATGCTCTGCGATCTGCAATCGCGTGGCGAACCAGACATCTTCGTGGGATTTGAAGTGATCAATTACACGTTGAAGGGCTGCCGCGCGACCTGGACGCCCGATCAAACGGCAGTGCAACCCAATCGACAGCATCTTGGGCGCACCCGCTGCACCTTCAGCGTAAAGCACGTCAAAACTGTCCTTGAGGTAAGACTCGAACTGATCGCCGGTGGTGAACCCTGCCTGTATCGCAAAGCGCATGTCATTGCAGTCCAGCGTGTAGGGCACAATCAACTGATCTTTGCCGTCGAATGTCGCCCAATAGGGCAGATCGTCCGCATAACTGTCCGCGATGTAGTCAAACTGCCCGGTTTCAGCCACCAATCGAAGCGTGTTTTCAGAACAACGCCCGGTATACCAACCGCGTGGATCACTACCTGTCACTGAGTGATGCAAGGCAATGGCCTGCGCGATTTGCGCCCGCTCTTCTTCCTCGGACATATCTCTGTGCTCAATCCATTTCAGGCCATGGCTGGCAATTTCCCAGCCCGCCTGCTTCATGGCGGCAACTTGCTCTGGCGCGCGCGCCATCGCGGTGGCAACGCCGTAAACGGTGATCGGCAGATCCTTCAGCATCCGGTGCACCCGCCAGAAACCGGCCCGCGCACCATATTCGTAGATCGATTCCATGTTCAGGTGTCGCTGCCCTTCCCAAGGCTGCGCAGTGGTGATTTCGGACAGAAAGGCTTCTGACGCGGCATCACCGTGTAAGATGTTGTTTTCGCCACCTTCTTCGTAATTCAAGACGATTTGGACGGCGATTTTTGCACCCTTCGGCCATGCGGCAGCGGGTGGGTTTGCTCCATATCCAGTCAGGTCGCGGGGATAGCGCTTCACGTGTTGATCCTCTTCCGATTTCGATCTTCTATAAATCAAAACAATCAAAACTATTTTCAAAAAATATGCGAAGCAGCCTTTCGCCGGTGATGCTTTGCCTGAAACGCTCCCCTCGGATTATAAGCATCACACAGCGGACAAAAGGGACTTCTCATGACTGGCTACCTGACAACTCATGTACTCGACACAGCGCGCGGCTGCCCAGCGGAAGGCCTAAAAATTGAGCTTTTTCGAATCGATGGCGAGGCCCGCACCCATCTCAAGACACTTGTCACCAATGACGATGGCCGAACTGACGAACAGATTTTGCCCGCCGATGCCTTCGAGACGGGGGTCTACGAGCTTGTCTTCCACGCCGGATCTTATCTGGATGCAACCGGCACACCACCAGAAGATCCTCGGTTCCTCGATGTGATCCCGCTGCGCTTTGGTATGTCAGAGGCCTCGCATTATCATGTGCCGCTTTTGCTATCGCCCTTTGGCTATTCCACTTATCGCGGCAGCTGAGCCAGCACCGTGGTGTCGCGCACGACCTGACTGATCCTCTCAATCACAAATTCCATGAACAACCGCGTCTTGGGGTCCTGCCCTTTGCGATGGGTGAAAAGACACGCCATCTGAATGGGCTCCGGCGGCGTTTCTTCCGCCACCGGGACCAGACGCCCGGCCCGAATGTGATCCGCCACTTCGAAGACAGGCTTCATGGCAATCCCGTGCCCGGCGAGCGCCCAATCCGTGAGGACGTCACCATCATCGGATTCGTAACGCCCCATTACACGAAACTTCTTTGCCCCATCCGCTGTGATCAGGCGCCACTGAAATTCCGTCGCCCCCGGGAACCGCAGGTTCAGGCATTCATGCCCCCCTGCCACGATTTCATCGCCGGAACGGGGTTTGCCGTGGGTCTCGACGTAGTCCGGTGAGGCGCAAAGCACGCGGGCAACATCGGCAATTTTCCGAATGCGCAATGTGCTGTCTTCAGGCTGACCGAGGAAAAACGCCAGATCGAGGCCTTCTGTTGTCAGGTCGACCTTGCGGTCCGTCAGGCGCAACCTGACTTTGACCTCCGGGTATTCCTTGAGAAACTCCGGAACTTGCTTGGCGATCAGCCGTCGCCCGACGCCTAAAGGTGCTGCCACATAAAGCGACCCTTTGGGGTTTTCAGTGATGTTCACCACCTGCGCTTCGGCATTTTCGACCGATTCCAGAATTTCACAGGCCCCGCCGTAAAACGCCTTGCCCTGCTCGGTGGGCGCAAGGCTGCGCGTGGTGCGTTGGAACAGCCTCACGCTCAGGTGTTCCTCCAATTGCGATATCCGCGAAGACGTCACCGCAGGCGAAATGCGCAGATCGCGCCCCGCAGCGGACATGCTGCCCAGCTCGTAGACGCGAACAAAGGTGCGGATATTATCGAGATAAGACATTATTCTGATATTTTTGATGCTGCTTGGTCTTTTGTGACAATACCAGAAGAATGGGATGTCGACTAGGGTCGGGTCAAAGCGCACGTTTTGGAGGATTCGCTCATGTATGATCTGGCTGTGATGTGGGACTGGGTCGCCTTTTCGATCCGGTGGCTGCATGTCATCACCGCGATGGCATGGATCGGCGCGTCTTTCTACTTCATCGCGCTGGATCTGATGCTGAAGCCTGCGCCCGGCATGCCCGAAGGCGCCTATGGCGAGGAATGGGAGGTGCACGGCGGCGGGTTCTATCATACCACCAAATACCTCGTAGCCCCCGAGCGCATGCCAGAACACCTGACATGGCACAAATGGCAAAGCTATGCGACCTGGCTGTCTGGTGCGGCGCTTTTGATGATCATCTATTGGGTCGGTGGCGAACTGTACCTGCTCGATGCCACAAAGGCGGAACTTGCGCTCTGGCAGGGCATCCTGATTTCCGGCGGCTCCCTCACAATCGGGTGGCTGGCCTATGATGCCATGTGCAAATCCAAGCTGAGTGACCATCCAACGGTTCTGATGCTGCTCTTGTTCGTCATCCTCGTGGCGATGTCCTGGGGCTATAACCAGATCTTCACCGGGCGGGCAGCGCTGCTGCATCTGGGGGCGTTCACCGCCACCATCATGACCGCCAATGTTTTCTTCCAGATCATGCCCAATCAACGCATCGTTGTCGAAGACCTCAAGGCCGGGCGCACACCGGATGCGAAATACGGCAAGATCGCCAAGGTGCGCTCTACCCATAACAACTACCTGACGCTGCCCGTGGTTTTCCTGATGCTCAGCAATCACTACCCGCTGGCCTTTGGAACGGAGTACGCCTGGATCATTGCCAGCCTGATCTTCCTGACCGGTGTCACCATCCGCCACTACTTCAACACCATGCACAAGACCGGCACCGGCCCGCATTGGACGTGGGGCGTCACCGTGCTGCTGATGATAGCGATTGCGTGGCTCTCTTCGGTACGACCCACAGAGACCTGGGAAGATGCCGAGGCCCGCGACCTGACCCCTTACGAACAGAAATTTGCCTCTGCGGACGGGTTTGAGGACGCCTACAACACGATCCTTGGGAATTGTTCCATGTGCCATGCCCGCGAACCTGCCTGGGAAAACATGCAATGGGCTCCAAAAGGCGTTTACCTGGAAACCGTGGGAGATGTTGCGCAGCACGCCAGTCAGATTTACCTTCAGGCTGGAATAAGCCACGCGATGCCGCCGCCCAACGCGATCCAGATGGACAATGAAGCGCGCGAGACAATCATTGCCTGGGTGCGCGAGGTGCGCGCCGGCGAGTAATCGGCTATGGGAGCGACATGCATCTTGGATTGATCGGATACGGCAATATCGCAACCAGCCTGATTGGGATGCTGGACACATCGCATGTCACCGGCGTCAGTGTTCTGGTACGGCCCGGGTCGTCCAAGACCGTAGCTCCGTCTGCAACAGACCTGCCCGTCCGCGTTGTCGCCGATCTGGAAGGTTTTCGCGCCACACGCCCCGATCTGATCGTCGAATGTGCGGGCCATGCCGCCGTGGGTGAACATGTGCCACCGCTGCTCGCAGCAGGCTATGATGTCGTACTGGCCTCAATAGGCGCACTGGCCGACGCGTCACTGCATGAAAAGATCAACTCCGCTGCCGAGGCTGGCGGGTCGCGATTGATCCTGCCCAGTGGGGCCATCGGGGGGTTGGATATGCTCCGCACGCTCTCCTGCGCATCAGCCGTCGACGTCACTTACACTGGCACCAAGCCCCCCCGGGCCTGGGCAGGCTCACCCGCCGAAGATCTCGCTGATCTTGAGGCATTGGAGCAGGCGGAAACCTTTTTTCGCGGTACGGGCCGAGAGGCGGCACTGACCTTCCCCAAAAACGCCAACGTGGTGGCCGCGCTGGCGCTTGCGGGTGCGGGTTTTGATGAGATGCAGGTCGCGCTGGTCGCGGACCCGCAAGCAAGCGCGAACCAGCATGCCTATACGGTCACGTCCCCCAATTGCACCTATGCCATGACCATTGACGCGACCGCATCGACTGATAATGCGCGAACATCGCAAACGACGGTTTTCAGCATATTGCAGGAAATCCTCGCTTACCGTGTAATCGCATAACCGACCTGAGGCCCCACACCATGCCACATCCCCTGCTCACAGATGACCAGATCGAGACCTACCAACGCGACGGCGTCGTGCTGGTGCGGGGGCTTTTCAAGGATCACGTGGACACTCTGCGCGCAGGGGTGGCCCGCAATATGGCGGAACCGGGGCCCTATGCAGCGGAAAACCTCAAAGAAGGCGAGGCCGGGCGCTTCTTTGACGATTATTGCAATTGGGACCGGATCCCGGAATTTCGTGAGGTCATCGAAGCCTCCCCCGCCGCAGATGTGGCTGCCGACCTTATGGGCAGCAGCCGCGTGCAGATGTTTCACGATCATGTATTGGTCAAGGAACCCGGCACCGCAAAACCCACCCCATGGCATCAGGACGGGCCCTATTATTTTGTCGAAGGGCGCCAGACCGTCAGCTTCTGGTCGCCGCTAGATCCGGTCGATACTGCGTCGCTGCGCTGCGTAGCGGGTTCACATCTTTGGAAAAAACCCGTGCTGCCGACCCGTTGGCTGGCAGAGACCAGCTTTTATCCTGATGAAGACGCCTACCAACCCGTCCCGGACCCAGACGCGCAAGGGATGGACATCTGCGAATGGGAGATGGCGCCGGGCGATGCGGTGGCCTTCAACTTCATGACGCTACACGGCGCGCGAGGCAATGAAACGACCCAACGCCGCCGCGCGTTCTCTCTGCGTCTTGTCGGCGAGGATACCCGCTATGTCGAGCGCCCCGGTCCGACCTCCCCACCCTTCCCCGGTCACGCAATGCAAGCCGGACAGCGCCTGCGCGAGGACTGGTTCCCGGTCTTGCGAAACTGAGGGACACCCAGTGACAGCCCGAGGCAACGCCAAACCCCCTGAACCTGTGATCCCCGATGGGGCGTTCAGCTTTCCGGTTGAGACATTGCGCGAAACGCGCTGGTTCAGCTTTCTGTTGCTCGACGGTTTCACCCTGCTGGCGTTCAGCTCCGCGCTCGACCCGCTGCGCATCGCCAACCAATTGGCCCAGGCCCCGCTTTATGGCTGGCACGTGGTGTCGGAGGATGGCGCGCCTGTCCCCTCGTCCTCGGGACTTTCCATGCAGGTGCATGGCACGCTGGCAGATGTGGGGGATACCGCCCACCTCTTTGTCTGCGCCGGGAACAAGGGGCTGGAGGCTGCCTCTGATCAAACTGTGGCGGAGTTGCGCCGCCACGCCCGCTTTGGCGGAACTACAGGCGGCATCTGCACCGGCGCTGCCACGCTGGCCCGGGCGGGGTTGCTGAAAGGGAAACGGTTTACCCTGCACTGGGAAAACCAGCCCGGCTTCGTCGAAGCCTTCCCCGACCTCACCCCCACGCGCAATCGGTTCGAGGCGGATGGCGCTCTGCTCACCTGCGGCGGCGGGTCAGCGGCGGCCGAAATGATGATCAGCGTGATTGCACAGGATTACGGGACGGAGTTTGCGATCCTGGTGGCCGATATGTGCCTCAATGATCCGGACCTGAGCGGCCGCCGCGATCAGCGCTCCTCCATTGCCACGGCAGTGGATTCGCGCAATCCCAAGCTGCTGCAGGTGGTGCAGGGGATGTACAAACATATCGAAAACCCCCTGACGCTTGAGGAACTGGCCGAAAACGCGGGCGTCTCCCGGCGCCAGATGGAGCGGCTCTTTCGCAAGATGATGGGCGAGCCGCCCGCCACGCTCTACCGGAACATTCGCCTTGAAAGAGGCCGTGCGCTCTTGATGGAAACGGATCTGAGTGTGATGGAAATTGCCATCGCCGTCGGCTTCAATTCCGCCAATATCTTCACGCGGCACTTCAAGGCACGCTATGGTGAAACGCCCTATGGCGCGCGCGGGCGGCGCGGGTAAAACCCCCGGCAGAGCAAACCGCCGGGGGCGTAGACCTTATCCTACGACGTTGTGCTCAGGGCCATAGGGGAAGCCCGTGATATTCTCGTTGCCGTCATCGGTGATGAACAGGATATCATGCTCGCGGTACCCCCCTGCCCCGGGTTGACCTTCCGGAATGGTCAGCATCGGCTCCATGGATATCACCATGCCAGGCTCCAGCACCGTGTCGATATCCTCGCGCAGCTCAAGTCCCGCCTCGCGTCCGTAGTAATGGCTCAGGACACCAAAGGAGTGCCCATAGCCAAAGGTGCGGTATTGCAGCAAGTCCCGTTCCGCAAAGAAATCGTTGATCTTGTGGGTGATCTCCGCGCAAGAGGCGCCGGGCTTGAGCAGGCTCATGCCGTATTCATGCGCCGCGACATTGGCCTCCCAGATCTTCAGCGATGCCGCATCGACCTCTTCGACAAAAAGCGTGCGTTCCAGCGCCGTGTAATAGCCGGAGATCATCGGGAAGGTGTTCAGCGATAGGATGTCGCCGCGCGCAAGCTTCCGGGCCGTGACCGGATTGTGGGCGCCATCGGTGTTGATGCCTGATTGAAACCAGACCCATGTGTCGCGGTATTCGGCATCGGGGTAACGCCGGGCAATCTCCAGCTCCATGGCGTTGCGACCGGCCATGGCCACGTCGATTTCGCGCACGCCCGCCTTGATCGCATCTCGGATAGCAAAACCGCCAACATCCGCAGTGGCCGCGCCCGCGCGGATCAGGTCAAGCTCGGCGGGTGATTTATGCATCCGCTGGCGCATCGTGGTCTCGAACAGATCCACCATGGTCAGGGGCTTGAGGAAATCCTCCAGCTTGTCGCGTTGGATCAGCGACAGGTGATCCCCCTCATAGCCAACCACGCGGTTCTCACCCGAAACACTGGCCACAACACGCCAGAAATTGTCGCGCTGCCAGTCGGTATAGGTGATGTTGTCGGCAAAGCTGCGGCGCCAGGGCTGTGCTGCATCAATGCCCGCGCTGATGGTTACGCAATCCGTGTCCGTCACCACCAGCCCGTAGGGCCGGCCGAAGGAACAATAAAGAAAGCCGGAATAATAGGCGATGTTGTGCATCGAGGTGAAAACGGCGACCTGCGCGCCAGTGGCCTCCATCCGCTCGCGCAACTCTGCAAGGCGGGCCTCGTATTCTGCATCAGAAAACGGGAGACTCTTCTCCCCCTGGTGAAATCGGTAGTGTTGTGGACGCTCCATCAAAGGACTCCTTCGTATCTCAACGCCGATCAGGACAGTGAAGTGAAGGTTGAACCCTCCCTCACCGTATGAAACGGCAAAGCAAGATCCCGGCGTTCAGGATGGTGAATGAGGGTGCAGAACCTGCATCGGCGACGCCATCGCCAGCCCTGCGGCGACGTTGCACGGAATCGCAGGCAAATCAAGAAAAACCGGCTCCTGCCTTCCGTCTTACGAGGTCTTCCGTTCCCGCAGCAGCAGTGGGCCATAAAAAAGCGCAAAGCCGCCAAAAGCCGCGATCCACAAAAGACCGGATGCCATCAGAAGCTCTGCCGAGACAGCACCAAAAACAGCCGCTAGCAACCGGGCCACAACAGCGCCGACCACCGCGACGCATATAGCGACTGTGCCCGGCCCCGCCGTCAAAGCATGCCCCGTATGCCCCAAGGTCGCGCGCGTCATGATCGCAAGTGTCATGATCCCGATCGCTCCGGCCATCCAGACATGTTGCGCCGCCGCGAGCGACGACCCGTTTTCCAACAATCCCGACACGCCGATGAGCGCCGCCCCCAGCGGTATACAAAGATACCCAATGTGCAGGATGGCCACTAAGGGCTCGCGCCACGCAAGCCAGCCATTCCAGCGCCACAACCTTATGAAATGCAGCACGCCCACTAAAAGGAGCAGCACCTGCACGGCGGTCGCCTCCGGTTGCGCCAGCCAAAAAACCAGCACAGAGAACAACACCACGAGAGAGATCAGATCATACCGCCCCATGGGCGCGGGGAGCGCTGATTGCCCGGCTTTCTGCAACCAGTTGCGGGTGAATGCCGGCACGACCCGACCGCCGATCAGCGCGATCATCAGCACGCCCGCCATCACTTCGAGCCGCAGACCCGCCCCCGCCGATGGAACACCACCCGCGCCGGCATGAAACAGCAGGTTTCCCACGACCAGCAGGATCAACAACAGCAACACAACAAGGTTCTTCCAGTTCCGCCCGGCAATGATCTCGCGCAGGATCACTGCCGCCAGTACCACGGGCATCGCATTGTCCAGAACAACAAACACCAAGGGCGGCATGAGCGCTGATATCAGCGACGCCCCGCGCCCGATCAGCCAAAGCACAAACAGGCCAGCCAACGGTCTGCCAGCCAATGGCGCCCGACCGGTCCAACTGGGCACCGCCGTTAGCAGGAACCCTGCAATGACGGCCGTCAGATATCCAAAGACAAAGGCCTGTGCATGCCAGGACACCGGATCGAAGACCACGGGCAACACGACGCGGCCCGACAACATGCCCAGCCACAGGATCATCGCCAAAACAGCCCATAGAGCTGCCCCAAGGAAAAAGGGACGAAAACCGTAACTGAACAGCACAGCACCCCGCTCCGGGCGCCGCATCTCCACAGATGTCACAGGTGAGACCTTTCACGTCGAACTCTTTAAATCCGGGTAGTCGGTTTTGTTGGTAGCGTGCCTTGTCTTAAGTCAATGTCGCCTGAAAAAAACAAAAAGAGCTGTGTTTCGTGCCGGACATCCCCTTGTGACTCCAGCGCAGAAATACACTAAATATCGAAAAAGGCTTGCACGAATCCACTGTTTCGCTCAATAGTCACGGAAAAGGTCGAGAACACGACTGTTTCCGTGACAAACGCGGATATGAGAGAGCAGATGGACACAAAGCACCTAGCTGACGATCTGAACGCTGTCATTAGACAGCATTCGGAGTGGTTGGCAACCCAGTTGCACGCGCAACGCGAAAGCCTGTTTCCGCCCGACGCGGCGAAGGCCATGCGCAAGTTCACCTCTGGTGAAGCCGCAACCTTGCTGGGGGTGGATGACTCCTATCTGCGCAAACTGCACCTGGATGGCAAAGGCCCCTCACCCGAACTGACAAAGAGCAATCGCAGGCATTATTCCGCGGCTGACATTCAGTCTCTGCGCCGCCTGTTAGAGACGAACGCGCGCAAGCCGGGCGACTATCTGCCCGGTCGCCGTGACGGTGATCATATGCAGATCATCGGGGTCATGAACTTCAAGGGTGGATCGGGCAAAACCACCACCGCCGCCCATTTGGCACAACGGCTCGCGCTTAAGGGTTACCGCGTACTCGCGGTCGATCTGGACCCGCAAGCCTCGCTGACCGCGCTGCATGGGGTACAGCCTGAATACGATATGCCAGAGGGCGGCACACTCTATGACGCAATCCGTTATGAAGACCCTCTTCCCCTGCAACAGATCATTCGCCCCACCTATATCCCCAATCTCGATCTGATCCCCGGCAACCTGGAGCTGATGGAGTTCGAACACGAAACGCCCCGAGTGCTGGCTCAGGGGCACGCCGGGTTGTTCTTCTTCCGTGTCCGTGAGGCGCTGGAACAGGTAGAGCAAAACTACGACGTCGTGGTGATCGATTGCCCGCCGCAACTGGGCTTTCTGACTATGTCGGCCCTGTCGGCCGCCACCGGGTTACTGGTTACAATCCATCCAGAAATGCTTGATGTGATGTCGATGTCCCAGTTTCTGCGGATGACCGCCGATCTGATGGATGTGATCGCTGAAAGCGGCGCGGATATGTCCCATGACTGGATGCGCTATGTGCTGACCCGATACGAACCCACGGACGCGCCGCAAAACCGTGTCGTCGCCTTTTTACGCACGATGTATGGCGACAAGGTCCTGAACGCACCGATGCTGAAATCCACTGCAATCTCGGATGCTGGGCTGACCAAACAGACGCTCTATGAGGTCGAACGCTCCGCCTTCACCCGCACCACCTATGATCGCGCAATGGAAAGTCTCAATGCCGTCAACGACGAGATTGCCACCCTCATCCAACAGACCTGGGGACGCCCATGAGTGACGGAAAGAAGAAACGCATGGCGATGCTGGACAATCTGGCCGCCGCCGCCCCGACCTCCGGGACGATGGGCAACAACCGGGCCCTGCGTGCGGCCCGAGATGCCGTGGATTCGCATCATGTCTGGGACCTTGATCCCTGGCTGGTGGATGACACCCGCATCGCGGACCGGCTCGACCCAAATGATATCTATGATCTTCGCGATGCCATTGAGGCCAATGGCCAGACCGTGCCTATCCTGGTGCGACGCCACCCGACCGATACGGATCGTTATCTGCTGGTCTATGGTCGCCGCCGGCTTGAGGCGATCCGGCAGTCTGACAAGGTTGATAAGGTCCGCGCGTTGGTCGCGACCATGGACGATCAGTCCGCGATGCGAGCGCAAATCTCTGAGAATATGGCGCGCCGGGACCTCACCTTTATCGAAAAAGCATTGTTTGCCAAAGAGTTACTGGAAAATGGCTTTGGCACCCAAGCCCAGGTGGCTGAGGTTCTGACAGTCACCAAATCTGCGATCTCGATGGCCCTTGGTGTTGTTGAAAGCGTCGGGGAAGAGCTGGTTCGCGCGATCGGTCCGGCGCAGGGAATAGGGCGCCCCCGGTGGGAGACGATGGCCCGTGCGATATTCGAAAGCGGCGCCAACCCTGCCCGGTTGCGCAATGTGGCGGAGCAGGCGCGGTCCGCTGCCGAAGCCGCTATTCTCACAGAGGATGGGGCGGCAACCGCGCAAGACCCCTCTGTCGCCGCCTTTGAGGCGGTCCTGCAGGTGGTTAACCGCCCTGCCCCGCGGCCCAAACCAGACAAGCCTGACAGCGTTCGTGCAGTAAAGCTGGACGGGCAGCGGACCGGCTCGATCCGTCGGTCTGCCAAGGGGCTCAGATTAGATATTGAGGACGGCGCTTTTGCCGCGTGGCTCGACCAGCGGCTCGATGACGTTCTTTCCGACCTTCACACCCGGTGGACAGCTGGGGATGAGGACCACAGGCAAAAAGAGCAGTAACAAAAAGGAGGCACGACCCAGACAAAAAAGGTCCCGCAAAGCGGACGCCCTACGAGACCATTTCTTGTGTTTAGCAGCTTCAAGGTACTGGTCGGCACCCGTTCCCGCAAGTCCAAAGTGATTCGCGGCATGGATTTTCTTTGTCTTCGTGACTGACATATGAGCTACATTCCAATCACGCCGTTCCGGCGTGCCGTCGATGCAACCGTGTTGGAACACATCCGCACGGCCGACGCCCCTTTGCCCGCACAGAGTGTAAACAAGTGGGAAATCCTACGGGAACTCGGTGTGGCCAGGGCAGCATTCGATCTGTCTGATCGGCAACTGACAGTCCTGCAGGCCCTGCTCAGTTTCCACCCAGAGCAAGAACTGACACCTGATGGCAAATCTTTGATTGTTTTCCCGTCCAATGCGTCAATTTGCGCCCGGTTGAACGGCATGCCCTGCTCCACCATGCGCCGCCATCTGGCCCGGCTGGTCGAGGCAGGAATGATCCAGCGGCGCGACAGTCCAAATGGCAAACGGTACACCAAGAGAGGCCACGCGGGCGTTCAGGCCTTTGGGTTTGATCTGTCTCCTTTGCTGCGGCGTTACGACGAGATTTTTGCCAAAGCTGAGGACATCCGTCAGGAAACCGAACGCACCAGGCAGGCTAAACAAGCCGCAAGCTTGATGTGCCGTGATCTTGCCGCCCTCAGCTCCTATGGCAAGAAAACCTACCCGGACGATCCGGTATGGGATCAACTGAGCGACCATGCTCTCCTGATGGCCCGCCACCTGAGACGAAAACTAACACCCGAAGAGCTTGCCCATTCTCAGACTGAACTGGAAGACGCTCTGATCAAAGCGAAGTCTGCTCTTGCGATAAATCCCACCCAAATGAGCACCAGTGACGTTCAAAATGAGCAGCACCATCAGAGTTCAAAGAAAGAGAGAGATAATAAAAAAAAAGGAGCATCGGAAACCCGTTCAGATCACGTCAAAATCAAATCTCTCTCAAAGATCAACATACCGCTGTCACTCGTCCTTGAGAACTGCGGTGAAACACAGAATTTCAGTCCAGATCCCATAAAAGACTGGGCAAGTCTTCTCGATGCAATGAATACGATCCGGCCAATGATGGGTATCAGTACCAGTGTTTGGCAGAGCGCGATTGAAACGATGGGACATCAAGTGGCGACAACCGTTCTTGCGGCCATGCTAGAGAGGTTTCAGGAGCTAAGGTCACCGAACGCATATCTCAGGTATCTGACTGCCAAAGCCAAGTCCGGCACCTTCTCCTGCATCCCCATGCTCGTTGCCTTGGGAAATCGTCAGGCAGTCTGAAGTTCACAGCTGTGAACATGGCTCCGAGGACGGTTTCTTGACTTTGGTTAAGGCGAAAATGCCCACGAAGTTACATGGTTTTTCCGAGAGGTTCTCGGAATGCCATGTATCAGATCCCTAGTTGCAGCCCTCTGCACATTCGTTGCGGCTGCATTCTTGCTGGGGAATGCCAGTTTGGCCGAGACTTTGGCCAGTTTTTTGCCGGAGCTCTCTGCGAGCGATTTTTCTGCCGACGCGGATGGTTTCGGAGAAATCAATCCGGACACCCAGGTTGCCCCGGTTCTGAAAGGTGGCGAGACACTGGGGTATGTGTTCCTCACCTCGGATTTTGTTGGCACGACAGGATATTCGGGCAAGCCAATACATGTGGTTGCGGGCATTGATCTGGACGCGCAGATCATGGCAGCGCATCTGGTCAAACATTCTGAACCTATTGTTCTGATCGGCATCCCGGATCGCAAGATTATCGCCCTGACCGAAGGCTACCGCGCGCTTGACCTGAAGCATGAAGTGGAAACAGGCGGGGCAGGCCACGACCTTGATATCATTTCCGGGGCCACGGTCACTATCATGGTCATTGACGACAGCATCGTGAGGGCAGGGATCAAGGTCGCCCGCATGCTCTCGCTGGGTGGGTTGGCGCCTGAAGTTGTTGCCCCCAGACGTGAGATTGACCGCACCGGTGAAGCGACTGCGGATTGGGCGGCGCTGAGCGGTGATGGTTCGGTAAGGATGCTGGCGCTGGATGTTGGGCAGGTGAACCGTGCCTTTGAAAGCGCTGGTGATCCGGAGGCCATTGCCCGGCCGGAGAAAGGCGCGCCCGAAGACACCTTTATTGAGATGACGGCGGCGCTTGTCAGTATCCCAGAGATCGGGCGCACGCTGCTGGGTGAGGCGGAATACGCCAACCTTCAAAGCTGGCTGGAAGAGGGTGAAGAAGCGATCCTTGTCACAGGACGGGGCAGCTATTCGTTCAAAGGGTCCGGATACGTGCGAGGCGGGATTTTTGATCGCATCCAGCTTATTCAGGGCGACCGGGCGGTCCGCTTCTTTGACCGGGATCACAAACGGCTGGGGCGGATCACGGCAGATGATGCGCCTGCCTACACAGAGCTGGACCTGTTCAAAATCCCGGCAGATGCCGAGTTTGACCCGGCCCAACCATGGCGGTTGCAACTGCTGGTGCAGCGGGCGACGGGGGCGGTCTCCAAAGCTTTCATCACCGCTGATCTGGGCTATCAACTGCCGGAGCGTTTCATCAAACCCGCTGCGGTGACGCACCCGGTCGTCGAAGATGAAGCGGCGGCCAAGACGGCGCTTTGGCAGCGGGTCTGGCGCGACAAGCAGATCGAGATCGGCGTGCTTTGCGCGATGCTTGGCGTGCTGACCGTGATCTTCTTTTTCCAGAACCAGGTCACCCGGAATGCGCGCGTATTCTACTGGGTCCGGGTCGGGTTCCTGACCCTGTCGCTGGTGTTCCTCGGTTGGATGACGAATGCGCAACTGTCCGTCGTCAACATCCTAGCACTTGGGGGCGCGTTGCGGGCGGGCTTTAGCTGGGATGCCTTTCTGCTCGATCCGCTGGTGTTCATCCAATGGTTTGCCATTGCCGCCGCCTTGCTGTTTTGGGGCAGGGGGGCCTACTGCGGATGGCTCTGCCCCTTTGGCGCCTTGCAGGAATTGGCCAATAAGATCGCCCGGGCGGTCAAAATCCCGCAGTATGATCTGCCTTGGGGTCTGCACGAACGCCTGTGGCCAGCTAAGTATATGATATTCCTAGTTATATTCGCCGTTTCGCTCACATCTTTGCCCCGTGCGGAGGCTCTGGCAGAGGTTGAGCCCTTCAAAACCGCGATTATCCTGAAATTCGCGCGCGAGTGGCCCTTTGTGGTCTTTGCGCTGAGCATGCTGTTCATCGGGTTGTTCGTGGAACGGTTCTATTGCCGCTATGTCTGCCCGCTGGGGGCGGCGCTGGCGATCCCGGCGCGCATCCGCATGTTCGACTGGCTGAAACGCTACCGCGAATGCGGCAACCCTTGTCATACCTGCGCCAATGAATGCCCGGTGCAGGCGATCCACCCGACGGGTGAAATCAATCCGAACGAATGCGTCAACTGCCTGCACTGTCAGGTGCTCTATCAGTCTGACGCAAAATGCCCGGTCATCATCAAACAACTTAAACGCCGCGCCAAAGCAAGTGCCGGCACGGAAGCGCTGGATGCGTTTTCCACAAAACCACCGGTCTTGGAAAAGACCTGAAAATAAAGGAGAGGGACTATGTCTGAAGAAGAACGCAAAGCGCAAATGCGCCTCAATCGGCGCCAGTTGATGGGAGCAACCGCAGGGGGGGCCGCCTTGGCCGCCGCTGGCGGGGCAGGGCTGCTGGGGAGCGCGGGCAAGGCCAGCGCGGCAGAGGGGGCGTTCAATCTCGCACCCGGAGAGCTGGACGAATACTATGGCTTCTGGTCTTCGGGCCAGACAGGCGAAGTGCGGATTTTGGGCTTTCCTTCCATGCGCGAATTGATGCGTATTCCGGTGTTCAACCGTTGTTCAGCAACGGGCTGGGGCCAGACCAACGAAAGCCTGCAGGTGCTGACCGAAGGGTTGCTGCCCGAGACCAAGGAAATGCTCGCCAAACGCGGCATGAAAACCTACGACAACGGCGATCTGCACCACCCGCACATGAGCTTCACCGATGGCACGTACGATGGGCGCTATATCTTCGCCAACGACAAGGCCAACACGCGGGTCGCGCGTATCCGTTGTGACGTGATGAAATGCGACAAGATCATCGAGATCCCGAACGCGCAGGACATCCACGGCATGCGGCCGCAGAAGTATCCGCGCACAGGCTATGTCTTTGCCAATGGCGAGCATGAAGCGCCGCTGGTGAACGACGGGTCGGTGCTGGATAAGCCTGAGGAATACGTCAACATCTTTACCGCCATTGACGGCGACGAGATGAAGGTCGCCTGGCAGGTGATCGTGAGCGGGAACCTTGATAACTGCGATGCGGATTATCAGGGCAAATATGCCTTTGCGACGTCGTATAATTCCGAAATGGGCATGAACCTTGCCGAGATGACGGCGAATGAGACGGATCACTGCGTGGTCTTTAACATCGCAGCGATTGAGGCGGCGGTTGAAGCGGGTGAAGGCCAGATCCTGAACGGTGTGCGGGTGCTCGACGGGCGCAAGCAGGCGGACAGTCAGTTCACCCGGTACATCCCGATCCCCAATAGCCCGCATGGCTGTAACGCGGCCCCCGATAAGCAACACATTGTCATCAATGGCAAGCTGTCACCCACGGTGTCTGTCATTGACGTGACGCTGGTGGATGCGGTGTTTGAGGGGGCTGATCCCCGGTCCTGCATCGTGGCGGAGCCTGAGCTGGGTCTTGGGCCGCTTCACACCGCCTTTGACGGGAAGGGCAATTGTTTCACCACGCTGTTCCTCGACAGTCAGGTGGCCAAGTGGAACATGGAAAAAGCGATTGCGGCTTATGGCGGGGCGGATGTGGACCCGATCATCTCCAAGGTCGATGTGCATTATCAGCCGGGGCATAACTCCACCTCGATGGGGGAAACGGCGGAAGCCGATGGCAAGTGGCTCATCTCGATGAACAAGTTCTCCAAGGACCGGTTCCTCAATACCGGGCCGCTGAAACCGGAGAATGAACAGCTCATTGATATCTCAAGCGATGAGATGAAGGTGGTGCATGACGGGCCGACCTTTGCCGAGCCGCATGACAGTATCATCGTGCATGCCTCCAAGGTGAACCCGGTCAATATCTACAGCCGGGATGATCCAAGCTGGGAGGCCGCGCGCCAGCAGGCGGCAGCGGATGGGGTCGATCTTGAAGATGGTCACCCGGAGCCTATTCGGGACGGCAACAAGGTGCGGGTCTACATGTACTCGATCGCGCCTGAGTTCAGTCTGGAAAGCTTTACCGTGCAGCAGGGGGATGAGGTGACGGTCTATGTCACCAACCTCGATGATATCGACGATGTGACCCATGGTTTCTGCCTCTCCAACCACGGTGTGGCCATGGAAGTGGGGCCACAGGCCACGGCCTCGGTGACCTTCACCGCGGACCGTCCCGGCGTGCATTGGTTCTACTGCCAGTGGTTCTGCCATGCGCTGCATATGGAGATGCGTGGCCGCATGTTCGTTGAACCGCGGGCGACCTGATCCATGCGGTTGTTTAAGGCGTTCCTGTTCCTCCTGAGTATGCTGGCAGGCCCTGTGCTTGCTGGCGGGACGCCTTTGCAGCCACTGGTCGATGCCGCAGCACCGGGTGCTACGTTGCGGCTGGCACCGGGCCTTTATGCGGGCCCGGTGCGTCTTTCACGACCTGTCACCCTGATCGGCGGGCCGGGCGTGCATCTTGAGGGGGGCGGGCAGGGGAGTGTCCTCACCGTGGATGCAGAAGGCGTGCAGGTTGAAAGTTTGCGCATCACCGGGTCCGGTGACAGCCACGAGACCAAGGACGCAGGCATTACCCTGACCAAAGCCGCCAAGGGCGCGGTTGTGCAAGGCAATCTGCTACAGGGCAATCTGTACGGCATTGACGTGCATGGCGCGCGCGATGCGGTGATTTCGGGCAATGTGATCGAGGGCCGTCAGGGCCACCGGATGAACCAGCGCGGCAATGGCATCCACGTCTGGAACGCGCCGGGCACGGTGATTGAGGGCAATGATGTGCGCTGGGGCCGGGACGGGATTTTCGTCAATACCTCCAAACGGAATGTGTTTCGCGGCAACCGGTTCCGCGATCTGCGCTTTGCGGTGCATTACATGTACGCCAATGACAGCGAGGTCAGCGGCAACCTGTCGATGGGCAACCATCTGGGCTTTGCGGTGATGTACTCCAAGAAAGTGCGGGTGCTGGATAACGTCTCTATCGGGGATCGGGATCACGGGGTGATGCTGAATTTCACCAACCTGTCCGACGTGCGCGGCAACTACGTGCAGGACGGGGCCAAAAAGTGCCTGTTTGTCTACAATGCCCACAAGAACGAGATCGCCGGGAACCGGTTTGAGCGCTGCGGCATCGGCATCCATTTCACCGCCGGGTCAGAGCGGAACGACGTCACCGGCAATGCTTTTGTCGGCAACCGGACGCAGGTCAAATATGTCTCGACCAAATGGCTGGACTGGGCGGCAAAAGGTAATGGCAACTACTGGTCGGATCATGTGGCCACCGATCTGGACGGCAATGGCGTGGCAGATGGCACTTACCGGCCCAATGACAGCATTGACCATCTGCTCTGGCAGCAACCGGCGGCGCGGCTCCTGCTGGGGTCGCCCGCGGTGCAGCTGGTGCAATGGGCGCAATCGGCCTTTCCGGCGCTGACCCCTGGTGGGGTGATCGACAGCGCGCCTTTGATGCAACCGGTGGAAATCCCGGTGCCTGCATGGGGGGCTGGGTATGACGGATAAAGCAGTCCTGACAGTCGAGGCGCTGACACGGCGTTTCAAGGGTGGCGGGGGCGTCACCGGTATCTCTTTGCAGGTAGGGGCAGGGGAACGCGTTGCGCTTCTGGGACATAATGGCGCCGGGAAATCGACCCTGATGAAAGGGATTTTGGGTCTGCTGCCGATCGACAGCGGCGATGTTTTGGTTGCAGGTCACAAGATTGGCAGTGCAGCGGCGCGCGCGGCTGTGGCCTACCTGCCCGAGGCGGTGGCCTTCCATCCGGCACTGACAGGGCGCGAGCAATTGCGGCTCTTTGCCAAGCTCGCACGCGTGCCTAGGGGCGAGGCGGAGAACCTGTTGGACAAGGTCGGGCTGACCCATGCTGCCGACCGGCGTATTGGCACCTATTCCAAGGGCATGCGGCAGCGGCTGGGCATGGCGCAGGTGTTTCTGGGCAAACCGGCGCTGGCGCTGCTGGATGAACCGACCAGCGGGCTTGATCCCATTGCGCGCCACGATCTCTACCAGTTGATCGACGCTTTGGCGGCGCAAGGCACCGGCGTGATGATCGCCAGCCACGCGTTGACCGAGATCGAGGCCCGTACCGACCGCATCGCCATTCTGCGCGATGGAAGGTTGCAGGCGGATGCGCCGCTGAACGTGCTTTACGCCCGGGCGGGCTTACCCATTCGCATCAGGTTGCAGGCGGAGCGCGACGCAGGCGCGCTCTATGCGCAGTTTGGCGGTCAAAGGGTCAATGGCGCAAAAGTCGAGTTTGCAGTGCCACAAGGCGCTAAAATGGCCTGTCTGGCGGAAATTGCCGCCATGGGGACCGCCGTGAGGGATGTGGAGATCATTCCGCCGTCGCTCGAAGACCTCTACCGCCATTATTCAAAAGTGGAGGCGGTTCCATGGCAATGATCTGGGCCATCGCAGATACCGAATTCCGCATCCTGCGTCGCAACCGCTGGCTGATCATCGCGACGGCTTTGCTGGCAAGCTTTGCATTGGCGCTAACCTTGGCGGGCGCGACAACGTCTGGCGCATTGGGGGTCGATCTGTTGACGGTCTCTGTGGCGTCGATGACGACGCTGGCGGTCTATCTGGTGCCGCTGGTGGCCTTGCTGATGTCCTTTGAGGCCATCGCGGGGGAGGCAGAACGCGGATCGTTGGCGCTTGTGCTGACCTATCCGGTGTCGCGGGGCGCGCTGTTGGCGGGCAAGTTCACAGCGCATCTGGCGGGTCTGGCCATCGCCGTAACCGTGGGGTTTGGTCTGGCCGGTGTCCTGGCCTTTGCGCTTGGCGGGGCAGGGGCCGAGAGCTTCATGGCGTTGGGACGACTGATCGCCGGGTCGATCCTGCTGGGCGCGTCCTTTCTGGCCTTTGGCTACGTGATTTCCAGCCTCAGCCGATCAGTGGCCTCGGCAGCCGGGGGCGCGGGGTTTGTCTGGCTGATCCTTGTGGTGCTCTATGACCTGGTGCTGCTGGCGCTTGTGGTCTGGGATAACGGCGGCGTTTTCAGCCGCGAGTTCTTTCCCTGGGTGCTGGCCGCGAACCCGGCAGACGCGTTGAGGCTTTTCAGCGTCACAAGCTCCGCCGATCAGGCGCTGGCCACGGGCATGGGCGTGGCAGCCGCAGCCTTGCCCAAGGGCGCAGGCCTTTTGTCATTGCTGCTCTGGCCCCTTGCCGGGCTGGCGCTGGCCCGTTTCGTGTTCGGGAGGAAGATCCCATGAGAGGGCTCATGTTAATTGCGATGCTGGTGCTGTCGGCCTGTCGCGAAGAGGTAGCGCAGGCACCGGATCCGCAACCGCTGACGGCGGAAAACATAGCGCATTATTGCATGATGAACATTTCTGAACACCCGGGGCCCAAGGCGCAGATCTTCCTTGAGGGGCTGCCAGATCCGATCTTTTTTGCGCAGGTTAGAGACGCGTTTACCTACATCAAGAGCGCCGATCAGGAGGGATATGTCGCGGCGATCTATGTCAACGACATGTCCTTGGCGCCATGGCATGCGCCGGGCGCGGAAAACTGGATGGACGCGGATAAGGCCCATTTCGTGGTGGGATCGGACAAGGCGGGCGGCATGGGCGCGCCCGAGCTTGTGCCTTTTTCGACACCGGAAAGTGCGGCCAGCTTTGTCGCTGAACATGGCGGGCAGGTTTACCCCATGCAGGACGTACCAGAGGACGCCTTTCTGGCACCTGTGGAATTGAGCTTTGACGAGGAGGACAACGGATGACACAGCATCAGTTCAGCCGCAGGAGGTTTTTGAGCATTACCGCAGCGGTGCCCCTTGCCGGGCTCAGCCCCCTGGCGATGGCAGCGCAACCGGTCGCACACTGGAAGGGGCGGGCGCTGGGGGCGGAGGCGCGGATCATCCTTTCAGGATTGGATCAAGGTGATGCAGCGCCCTTTTTTGCGCAGGTTCAGGACGAGATGGCCCGCCTGGAAGGCGTTTTCAGTCTCTATCAAACGCAATCGGATATTTGTCGTCTCAATGACGCCAAGCTTTTGCTGTCCCCAGCGCCGGAGATGCTGGAGGTGCTGAGCCTGTCGCGCGCGGTCTGGCAGGCCTCGCAGGGAGCGTTTGACCCAACGGTTCAACCGATCTGGCTGGCGCGCGCAACGGGCGGTGACGCGCCGATGACATGGGATGACTTTGGGGATGTGGATTTCTCGGCGGAAGCGGTGCGCCTGAAGGAGGGGGTCGCGCTGACGCTGAATGGCATTGCGCAGGGCTATATCACCGACCGGGTTGCCGACATGTTGAAAGCTGCCGGTCTGACCGATCTGGTGGTGGATGCAGGCGAGCAGCGCGCCTTGGGTAATCGACCGCAGGGCGGCGGGTGGCAGGTGGGTGTTGCGGACCCCATGGGGCGGGTTCTGGCGCGTCTTACCCTGACAGAACGCGCACTGGCCACATCGTCGCCCGAAGGTACGCTGATCGCGGAAAAGCAAGGGCATATCATCGACGGGCGCACTGGCGACATGGCAACAGGATGCAATACCGTCAGCATCAGCCATTCGCGCGCTGCGGTGGCAGATGCGCTCTCGACCGCTGCCTGTTGCCTCACCGTGCCAGAGATGAACGCAATGTTGGCGGGTTTCGACGACGCCGAGGTGGCCTGTCGCGTATAACCTCAGTTCTTGGTCAGCATTTCCGTGAGCACGTCGGTATTCTCGATCACGGCCATTCTGCCATCGACCTGAACGCCGAACGCCTGCAGCTCAGTGAATGTACGCGACAGCTGCTGCGGGCTGGTGCCCAGCTTGGCCGCGATCAGCGATTTGCTGTAGGGCAATTGTATCCGCGTATTCGGTTCGTCGTCCCGCACTTGCTCAAGCAGGAACTTCGCAAGCCGCTCGCGGATGGTGCGCGACTTCAGCCATTCCACATCATCGATAAGCGTATGCAGCTTGTGAAACAGTGATGCGAGGGTTTGGGAAAGCACCTGACGGTTGTTTTGCATGATATCGAGCAGATTGGCCCCGTTCACCGAAAGCACACGCAAATCGGTCATCGCTTGCGCCGACGCGGGATAGGGTTTGCCGAGAAAAGCCGCGACTTCGGCGAGGCTGTCGCCCTTGTGAAAAGTCGCGATCAGTGTTTGTGATCCATCCCGCTCCTCGCGGGTGATCTGAGCCCAGCCGCTGAGGATGAGATACAGGTTCCGCGATGTGTCGCCCTGTTCAAAGATATAGTCTGACTTCCGGTAGGAACTGATCGTGCCACTGGCCAAAATCTCAGCCTGATCGTCTTCGTTCATCGCGGAACACAAGACAGATTGCCGAATGGTTTCTCGGTCCTGGTAAGAAAGAAATGCAGTGTCCATGGCTTGCACCTTATGACAATTTTGTGCGGACAATAGATGTTTGTTTGCCGCCGCGCTTTAATCTCAATCAAGTGGGCCGCAAATGATTTTAACTTTTTCTTGCCCCGGTTTTGAGAATCCTCAAGGACAGAATTGCCCCGGAACCTATCCTGACGACGGGTGACTATACCCACCAATGCGGGAATCACCGCGCCGATCGGCTACAGCCAAGTCGTGGTAGGGATGAGGGAAGCCATAGCATGCACAGCATGTATGAAGCGGCCAGACAAGCCGCAATTTTTCGACGTGTAAAGACTGAAAACGTTGACAAGCTTTTGAGGAAGTCCTCGGTTCGCTCATTGCACCGGGGTGCCTCAATTTACCTGCAGGGCGAGTCGGCACACAGCCTGTTCATCATCATCGACGGCTGGATCAAGACGTATCGCATGACCCCGTGCGGCAATGAAGCGGTTGTTGGGGTGTACAAGAAGTGCGACACTTTTGGCGACGAAGCGGTGTTACACGACCAGATTTATATGTCCGGGGCAGAGGCCGTGTCCGATGGGGCAGTGGTGCAGATTGACGCCTGTTTTCTGGCAGCAGCCTTGTCCGAAGATCTGGAGCTTTGCCAGTCTGTCTTGTCCGGTTCCATCGAAAACCACAGATCCCTTGTGCAGCATGTGGAGCAATTGAAATCTCATACAGCGGGCCAGCGCATCGCTGATTTTCTGCTGTCGTTATGCGGGGACAAAACCGGCAACTGCACGGTGATCCTGCCTTATGACAAGGTCCTGATCGCGGCCTGGCTGGGCATGAAGCCCGAGTCGCTGTCGCGGGCGTTCCGGCGCCTCAAGGCCTTTGGTGTGACAATCAAAAAGGACCATGCCATCATAGGGTCGGTGGAGAGGCTGGCATCTTATGCGGATGATGATCCGGCAGAAGCCTGGAGCGTGCGGCATTGAGTGAAAAATTGAAAGCGGTGTTGGAGGCGATAGATGTCGCCAACAAATGTGATCCTGCCATCGACAGCGATGACGCTGGCGAGGCACAGCCTGAAGCCTATCTCTACGGGCTGCGGATGACCTCGGAATTGGAACGGCTTTTCGAGGGGCAGGCGTCGGATGTGTTGCAGATCGCGGCGCGGGGGCAGCATATCGAACGCTGGCTTCTCAAGCGCGCGGATTACCCGGAAGGACGTGCCGGTTACCTCAAGTGGCGGCGCGATCAGGGTCAGGCCCATGGCGCCCGGCTTGCTGGTTTAATGGCCGACGCCGGCTATTCGGAAGAGGACTGTGACCGGGTTGGCGTCTTGTTGCGCAAAGAGGGCATCAAGCGTGATGCGGAAGTACAGCAACTGGAAGACGTGATCTGCTTTACCTTCCTCAAGTGGTACTTTGCGCCGTTTGCGGCCAAACACCCGGCGGAAAAGGTGTTGGACATCGTGGCCAAGACCGCGCGCAAGATGTCGCCCGAGGCTCGGGCACGGGTCTTGCGGGAGTTTGAGCTACCTGACCCGCTGGAAAAAGCGGTCAAAGCTGCGGCTTAGGCGGCCAGAAACAACACCGTCAAGAGTGCCACAAGCGCTGCAAGCCCTGTTTGAAGACCTGCTGACCAGTTTGGAACGCCGCGCAGTTCCAGATAGTCGAGCAGAATGAGCCGGGCCTTGACCCATCCCGCCCCCAAGATCAGACACCCCGTGATGGACGGGTGCACATCGCTGAAATGCAATAGGGTGCTGAACGCTGTAAAGTCCGCCAACAAGGCCCACGCCCGTATCAATCGGCCATTTGTCATAGCAAATAGATTACCGGGAAAAGCAGTACCCAGACCAAGTCAACCATATGCCAGAAGGCAACGCCAGTCTGGATCGTGCGCGGTACAGCTGCGATACCGACCAGCCCTAAAATGACAATCCCGGCAATTACATGGGCGGCGTGAAACCCGGTCAGCAGGTAGTAAAACGTGAAAAAGCTATGGGTCTCAAAAGTGATGCCCGCTGCTGATTTGGCGCTGTATTCGATGCCCTTGAGCCAGAGGAAAACCACGCCCAGAAGGCTGGCCCCGAGCAACCAGAGGCGTGCGGCTTTCGGGGTCGCGGCAATCGCAGCCAGCGCTGCAAAAAGGCCCGATGTCACCAGAATGATCGTGTTGGTGCCTGCGAGCCGGACCATAAGATGTGCTTGTGCGTCGGCAAAGCCTGCGGGGTCGGTCAGACGCACCCCCATAAAAGCCACCAGACCAGCCCCAAAGACGGCCAGTTCGGAAAAGATCAAAACCCACATCATCACCTCGCCCGGCAGACCCTTGGCGGTTGTGGTCATGCGGTGCAGCCCACAAGCTGGCGGTAGATTGCGGGCAGGGTGGTGGTCAGATGCTCCGGGTGGGCAATGACCGCATAGCCGCCGGGGCCAAAGAGCCGGGGGAACCAGCTTTGCCCCTTGGGGTCGACGGTGATGCCAAAGACGGACTGGCCACGCATGCGGGCTTCGCGGATCGCGCGTCGTGTATCCTCAATGCCGTGGCGGCCTTCATAGTGGTCGATGTCATTGGGCTTGCCGTCGGTCAGGATGAGCAAGAGCTTGGCTGACTGGGGTGCGTTCTGCAGATGCGCGGAGGTATGGCGGATCGCGGCCCCCAGCCTTGTGTAGAAGCCGGGGCGCAGGCTGGCCAGTTTCCGCTCCACCAGATCGCCCATTGGATCGGTGAAATCCTTGCAACATTCCACATAGACCCTGTCGCGGCGCAGGGAGGAAAACCCGTGGATTGCAAGCGGGTCGCCGCACCCATGCAAGCCCCAGGCCAGAGCGGTGAGCGCCTCGCGTTCGATGTCAATCACAGCCCGACCTGTCACGGCGCTTTCGGTGCTGCGAGACGTATCAATCAGGATCGAGACCGCCAGATCACGGGCCGTTGGGCGGGTCTGGCACCAGAGCCGGTCCTGCGCGCTGCCCGTGGCGGCCAGATCGGCGCGCGCCCGAACCACGGCGGCCAGATCAAGCGTGTCCCCGTCTGGTTGGCCTTTGAGCGTGACGGGTCGCGGGCGAAAGGCTTCGAACTGGCGGCGCACCGTGCGGATGCGGCGAGTGGCGGCTGCATCCTGCGGGGCAGGGGCCTCGGCAGGCTCTGTCAGCGACGCAAAAACCCGGCAGTGATCTTTCAGATAGCTTTGGCTGCGCGCGTCCCATTCGTCGTAGGTATGCTCTCCCGACAGCGCCTCGCGGTTCACATCCGATGCGGCCAGATCGAGGTTCAGTTTGAGCCGCGTGGCAGGCGCTTTGGAGATATCTGTCAGCGACAGCTCCTCCAGATCATCGAGGGCTTTCTTCGCGGCTTCGGGATCGTCATCATCGGTCCGGCGATTGAGGTTCAGAAAATCAGTGAAGCTCAGGATTGCTTCGAACTTGTGCAGGATCAGGCTGTCGCGCCGGTCGGTCTGGTCTGCTGCCTTTCGAGTGGCTTTTTTGGTGCTTTCCAAAGTTTCATGCGCCGCTGTGTCGTCGGGTTGAGGGGGGTCATCGGTTGCGGAAAGGCGGGTGTTCTCCGGTGGGACAAGCCGGGGCCAGAAGGGCAGGGGGCGTAGCGGGCGATAGCGCGACGGGGCCGGTGTTGTTGGAACATCAGGTTCTGCACCGTCATCCAGCATGTACCGGGCAATTGCCTCGACCGCCGCCTCGGGTTCAGGAAGAGCATGGCGCGGGCGACTGGCGAGATGCGCATCTTTCAGTCTCGTGTAGAGAGGTAGGAGACCGGGGCAATCGTTCAGCGTCCGCAGGGTCATTTCCTGCCCGGCCTGAATATAAGCCAGATCAGCGGCCAGCGGGTCGGTGGGGCGGGTCGGGAGCTGTCGCACCGGGGCGACACAGGCGACCAGCCACGTGTAGAGCGCGCGGTTCAGGGCGGCATCGGGAAAGAGGTCCAGCGTGGCGGGCAGGCGCAGGATTTCGCCGTCAAAAGTCGCCTGCGGCACCACTTCGGCCCAGGTGCCAAGCTTGCGTCGCCAGCTTAGCCGGTGATGACTGGCCTCTGCAGCAACGGGACGCAGTTCAACCGAAGTGTCGCCGCCCAGTCCGCGAAACAGCACGGCAAGCCGCGCGATTTCATCTTCAAGCTGAACGGCGGCGTCTGGATGGTGGGCATCGGGCGCATCAAAGCGGCTGGCCCAGCGGTGCCAGATCTTGCCAATGGTTTCTTCCGGCTCCCAAGGCTCCAGCGCATCGGCCATGGATCACCCGAAGACGGTCATGACGATATCGGCCAGCCCCTGCTGCACATCCGCGTCATCGGAGAGGGGTTCGATCATCGCCGCATGGATCGCCTGCTCAACCGGCAAACCGCGCTGAATGAGCGTGGCGGTGTAGATCACCAGCCGGGTGGACACACCTTCCTCCAGATCCTGCCCCTTGAGCGCGCGGAACTTGCCCGCGAGCCGCACAAGGTTTCGGCATCGCGCCGCGTCCAGCCCGCTTTCCTGTGCCACGATGGCGGTTTCCTGATCTGCGGGGGGAAAGTCGAAACTGAGGGAAAGAAACCGCTGCCGGGTGGAGGGTTTCAGCGTCTTGAGGATGTTCTGGTAGCCGGGATTATAGGAAGCGACCAGCATGAAGCCGGGTGCTGCCTCCAGCGTCTCGCCGGTGCGATCAATGGGCAGGATGCGCCGATCGTCGGTGAGCGGATGCAGCACCACGGTGACGTCCTTGCGGGCCTCCACCACCTCATCGAGATAACAGATCGCCCCTTCGCGCACCGCGCGGGTCAGCGGGCCATCGGCCCAGACCGTATCGCCGCCCTTGAGCAGATACCGCCCGATCAGATCAGCAGCCGAGAGATCATCGTGACAGGCCACGGTATAAAGCGGCTTGCCCAGCCGCGCGGCCATGTGACTGACAAAGCGGGTCTTGCCACAGCCCGTGGGTCCTTTGAGCAGCAGCGGCATGTTGTTGGCAAAGGCTGCTTCAAAGACGTCGCATTCAGCACCTTGCGGCATGTAAAAGGGGGCGTTTGCCGCCCCCTCTTCTTTTGGTGTGGAGGCCATGTTCATTCCGCGGCCACCGGTTGTTTCTCAGTTGGATCGATCACCTCTTTGCGGGGGATCGCGATGGCGTAGATGAACAACAGAGCCCCCGCAACAACTGCGATGCCGGATCCGAAGCGCATCCAGTAGAAGACCGCCAGTGCCTCCTGCACATCCATGAAGTACTCGCCCTGCACACGCTGTGCATGGGTCTGCACGGTGCCGGCAAAGGTCAGCACGAAGGTCATGAAGGTCATGCCACCGGCCATCAGCCAGAAAGAGGCCATGTTCAGCACCTGGTTATAGGGATCACGCTGCCGCAGGATCGGGATCGCGTAGCTGAAGATCGCGAGGTTCAGCGAGACGTAAGCCCCAAAGAAGGCCAGATGCCCGTGAGCGGCGGTGATCTGCGTGCCGTGGGTGTAGTAGTTGATCCCGTGCAGCGTATGCAGGAAACCCCAGACACCCGCGCCAAAGAAGGCGAGCGTGGCACAGCCCAGCGACCACAGCAAAGCGGCCTTGTTGGGGTGATCGCGGCGGCCCTTCCAGACCATCACGAAGGCAAAGGCCATCATGCCGAAGAAGGGCACAACTTCGAGGCTGGAGAAGATCGACCCGATCCACTGCCAGTAGCCCGGTGTTCCAATCCAGTAGTAGTGGTGACCGGTGCCAAGGATGCCGGAAAACAGCGCCGTGGCAACGATAAGATAGAGCCATTTCTCGACGATTTCACGGTCCACGCCCGTCAGTTTGAGCATCAGGAAGGCAAGAATCGAGGCCATGACCAACTCCCAGGTGCCTTCGACCCAGAGGTGCACAACATACCACCAGTATTGCTTGTCGAGCGCCAGATTGGAGGGGTTGTAGAAGGCAAAGAGGAACAGCAGCACCAGACCCCAGAGGCCCAGCAGCAGCACGTTGGTGATCGCGGTCTTGCGGCCTTTGAGCACCGTCATTGTGATGTTGAACAGGAAAATCAGCGCGGCCACCACGATGCCCAGCTTGACCCACATCGGCTGCTCGAGGAATTCGCGCCCTTCCTTGCCCAGCAGCCAGTTGCCCTCAAAGAGGTTGAAGAGATAGGTGACCACCACGCCCAGGGTCCCAAGCACCAGAATGGCCAATTGGACATAGGCCAGAAATGGCGAATGGATTTCGCATTCCGATTCCTCGGGGATCAGGAAGTAGGCCGCCCCCATGAAGCCCAGCAAGAGCCAGACAATCAGCGAATTGGTGTGCAACATCCGCACGATGTTGAAGGGCAGGATTTCGGACAGGAAGTTCGGGCTGACATAGATCCAGCCCGCGAGCAGGCCGCCCGACACCTGAATGGCAAAGAGCGCAAGGGCAACGGCAAAGTAGACCAATGCGATGGATTGAGATTGATATTTCATGTCTGTTCCCCCTTAGCCTGCATCATTCGGTGGCCAGTCCTGCGTGCGGATCTTGTTTGTCCACAGCAGGAATTCGCTGAGCGCGCGGTACTCTTCATCTGACAAGCCGAAGTTTGGCATCTGCCGTCGCCCTTCGATGCCGGTCGGCATGGCGTCCATCCAGGCCTTGAGCGTCTCGAAAGCGGCTTCGGGGTCGTCTTCAACGCCCCAACGCGTCATCACATTGCCCAGCTCCGGTGCGAAGTAAGCGCCTTCACCCAGGATCGTGTGGCAATTGATGCAGGCGTTGTGCTCCCAGACGCGTTTGCCATGTGCGACCTCATCGGTCAGGCCTGCCGTGTCGGTAGATGTCGTGACGATGTAGCGATGCGAATGCACCGACAGTCCGACAAAGATGAGTATAAAAAATACCGACCCGCCATAGAAAATATTGCGGGCCATGGAAGTCGTGAGAACATCACGCATCCTATCCTCCTTTTCTTACAGGCCGTTGGGGCAAGCATGGTCAAGGTCGCGGGAGGCGACCTTGACGAAAGTCAAGCGCTTCAGTTGAAGGTCGCCAGATAGGCAATGACGTTGGCCACATCGTCTTCTTTGCGAAGGCCTGCAAAGCTCATCTTGGTCTTGGGCATGAACTCTTTGGGCTTGGTCAAAAACGCCGCCATATTGGCCTCATCCCAGACCAGACCCCCTTCGGCCATTTCGATCAGCGCGTCGGAGTATTTGAAATCAGGATTGGCGCCGGCAGCGGCACCCATGACACCGTTCAGGGTCGGGCCGACCTTGTTTTTGGCGTCCTCACCCACGGCGTGGCAGGCTTTGCATTTGCGAAAGACTTTCTCGCCTTTCTCTGCATCACCTGTCGCGAATGCGGGGGCTGCGAGGGTTAATGACAAAAGACCGATTGCGAGGTGTTTCATGGCTTCAGTTTCCTTTCTTTCAGAGTCAGGCCGCGCGATTGCGGCGTTTGAGAACCGTACAGATGTGCGGTTCGTGGAAGATCATCTGACATCGCAGACAGAGGATGCATTCGTTGGGATTAATGCGTCCGAGCGGGTCAATCGCGCCGACGGTGCAGTTCTGCTCGCACAGCCGACACTCGCGGCCGCATTGCGGGCGGCGGCGGAGCCAGTCGAAGATCTTCAGCTTGGCAGGGATCGCCAATGCCGCGCCCAGCGGGCATAGGTAGCGACAGTAGAACCGTTCGATGAAAAGCCCGGCAAAGAGCAGCAGCCCGACAAAAAGCAAA
>CANKZM010000012.1 GCA_947488305.1 uncultured Roseobacter sp. | reverse complement strand
TCTTGCCGTGGTCAACGTGTCCAATCGTACCGATGTTCACATGCGGCTTCGTGCGTTCAAACTTTTCCTTTGCCATGGTAGCGGCGCCCTTTTGTTGCCAGGGGGTCGCGGCATGCGACCCGATCCTCAAGTTATGGCGGGCGATGTATTGTGATCGGCAAAGAAAATCAAGCGTATCCTGACAGCGAAATCACCCGGCGTCTGGAACTTCCGCATCCACGCTGGCGGGGTCTTGTCTTTTGTCGAACCAACCTTCGGCTTTATGTTGCGCCGCCAGCCATTCCTCAACCTTATCTGCAACGTTCAGCGACAGGCCGGACATCTGTTCTTCTTTGTCTCGAATGTAGCCGGACCCCACGACCGCGCTTTGCCCAGACGTATCTTCCAGCACCTGGATCTGATGCGCCTTGGCCAGAAACTCTTTGCGCTCCACGTCATAGACGTTGACCAGCACAATCGCGGTACTGCGAGGGGACAACAAGATGGGCACGCCCGGTGGCGCCAGCATGAACCCTTCGACACTGATGCCAATGTCGTACTCCTGCGAGCCCTGGTACCGCCCCAGCCGGATATCAACAGCGTTTTCGATCGCGGCGGTCCATTCATCCGGTGTCGCATCGCGCGACACCGGGCCTTGCACCGCCTTATCGGCAAAGGCGTAGTTCACACGCAACTTGAACTCACCAAGATCCTCCGGCGCCTCATCAATCTGTGTTTGCGCACAGCCCAGAAGTGCGGCCATGCTCGCCACAAGAAACGCCCGTCTTATCATCGGTTTTGCCTCGTTTTGCCTGTATCACCCATTGCCTATCCGATGCGCCCTGCAGGCGCAATCCGCAGGGTGCTAGAAGTCGCTCACTGCCGCTCTATCTTGCTGATCAGCGATGGAGCGAATGATGGCAAAGGATGAAGTAAGTCAGGCGGCCCGCAAACCGGTTCGGGTTCAGCTCATAGAACAGCCGACCAATATCCTGAAAAGCTGGCAGATGATGCGCGAGAATGTCCTCAACATCATCCCCGACTCTGCGACCCGCGAAAAGGTAATCTCCGGCAAAACGGCCACGCGCTGGCACATGGTCATGGGCCCCGACGCCATACAGCACATCTTGTTGGAACGGGTTGAGGATTATCCGAAGTCAATAGTGACCAAAGACCTGCTGCGCCCAGCCATCGGGGAGTCACTCTTTATTGCCGAAGGGGCGCATTGGCGCTGGCAAAGACGCACCTCCGCCCCCGCTTTTTCGCATCGCAATGTCAGTGCCTTGGGTCCTGTGATGACAGATGCTGCGGAACGGGCCGCTGGCCGTATCGCCCAAGCTGGGCCGCGTGCGGTAAACATGCTGGACGAAATGGTCACCGCTACTTTTGATGTGATTGCCGAGGTTACCTTCTCGGATGACGGCAGTTTTGATCGTAATGCGGTGCACGGTGCGATCGAGGCTTATGTCAGCGAAGCCGGAAGAATATCGTTGCTAGACGTGCTCGGCGCGCCGTCGTGGATACCCCGACCGTCCCGGCTCGCCTCCGCCACGCAGATGTCCGAGATGCGCCAGGCTGCAGATCACGCCATTGAAGCACGCGCGGCAAGAGGCGCCGGTCCCGTACCCGATCTGTTGGACCTGCTTTTGGACGGGCAAGATCCTAAATCAGGGCGGCGCATGACAACAGGCGAGTTGCGCGACAACTTGCTCACTTTCATCGTGGCGGGGCATGAAACAACCGCTTTGACGCTCGCTTGGTCGTTTTACCTCTGCGCTTTTGACGAAACCGTGCAAGATCGGGCGCGCGAGGAGGCACGACGTGTGCTGCAAGGGCGTGCCGCAACGGCAGACGACCTGCCTGACTTGCCCTTCATTCGCCAGATCATCGATGAAGCTTTGCGCCTTTATCCACCTGCTGGTGTCGTCTCGCGCACAGCACAAAAGGCCGATGATGTGGGCGGCGCGGACATTCGCCCCAACGATACGGTGATGATTCCGATCTACGCTTTGGGACGGCATCGTTTGCTTTGGGATGATCCAGACCAGTTCAAGCCCGACCGCTTTGCAAACCGCAAGGCCATCCGGCGCTACGCCTATCTGCCCTTCGGCGACGGGCCACGCATCTGCATCGGGGCGTCGTTTGCGGTTCAGGAGGCGGTGATCATTCTGGCAACACTCTTGTCTCGGTTCAGGTTCACGTCCGTGAAAGGCCGTGACCCCAAACCGGTTATGATCCTGACGTTGCGACCAGAGGGTGGTGTCTGGTTGATGGCGGAACCTTTATAAGGCCTCGTCGCACCCTTATATCAGGTGAATTTATTGTCCCGCGGGAAACCCCGTGGCGCCATGCGTCCTGCCGAGGCGCGCTTGCCTGTCCATTCCTCAAGGGCGGTTTCAGTGCGGGTTCGCCCTGCCGGATCCAACCAGCTAAGCCCTTCCGCGCGTGTGAACGTCGTTGCATCCGACAAACCGCCATCTTTGTATTTTTGAAGGCGCAAACCCTTGCCGCGCCCCATTTCCGGAAGCTCCTCCAGCCCAAAGACCAGCACCTTGCGGTTTTCGCCAACCACGGCAACCGCATCGCCGGTAACCGGTTTGCAGATCTTGGCACGGGTATCGCCGCGTACATTCAATACCTGCTTGCCGCTTCTGGTCTGCGCCACCACGTCCTCTTCGCCCACAACGAATCCATCCCCCGCCGAGGAAGCCACCAACAGCTTCCGGCCTGGCTGATGCGTGAAAAGCGCGACGATTTCCGCCTCATTGGGCAGGTCTACCATCAACCGCAGAGGCTCCCCCATGCCGCGCCCGCCGGGCAGGTTAGAGGCAGACACCGTGTAGAACCGCCCGTTTGATCCAAAGACGATCAAGCGATCCGTGGTTTCGGCGTGGAAGATAAAGCGTGGGCCATCGCCATCCTTGAACTTGAGCTCTCGCGCCAAATCTATATGGCCAGTCATCGCGCGGACCCACCCCATTTGCGAACAGACCACCGTAATCGGTTCGCGGTCAATCATCGCCTCGATCGGGACTTCTTCCACCTCAGCAGCCTCTTCGATCAGCGTGCGCCGCGCACCACCCGACCAGTCCTTGCCAAACTGTTTTTTGGTTTCGCGCAATTGTTCCGTGATGCTGGCCCACTGAAGATCGGGACTGTCCAACAAGTCCTCGAGGTTCGCGCGTTCTTCCATCAACTCGGATTGTTCGCGCAGCAATTCCATCTCTTCCAGCCGCCGCAAGGAGCGCAGACGCATGTTGAGGATCGCCTCTGCCTGCACCTCCGTCAAAGACGGATCGTCGGTAGGCACCGGCGGCACGTAGTCGGCCTCATTGGTGGCGCGCACATGATCCTTGCCCCAGTCTTCCGCCATCAATGCGGTCTTGGGATCATCGTCGTAGCGGATGATGTCGATCACGCGGTCCAGATTGAGGAAGGCGATGATGAAGCCTTCGAGCACTTCAAGTCTGTGGTCGATCTTCTCGAGCCGATGCTGCGACCTGCGCAGCAGAACTTCCTGACGGTGATCCAGAAATGCGCGCAACACCTCTTTCATCGAGCAGACCTTGGGTGTTACCCCATCGATCAGCACGTTCATGTTAAGCGAAAAGCGCACTTCCAGGTCGCTGTTGCGGAACAGCATGCCCATCAGCACATCAGGGTCCACATTCTTGGACCGAGGCTCGAGGATCATGCGCACGTCTTCCGCACTCTCGTCGCGCACATCTGCAAGGATGGGGATCTTCTTGGTCTGGATCAGCTCAGCGATCTTCTCGATCAGCTTGGACTTCTGTACCTGATAGGGAATCTCGGTGATTACGACTTGCCATTGTCCCCGCCCCATGTCCTCGACTTCCCAGCGGCAGCGCAACCGGAAGCCCCCCTTACCCGTGCGGTAGGCCTGAGCGATATTCTCAGCCGGTTCAACAACGACACCACCCGTCGGAAAATCCGGCCCGGGCACGTATTTGAGCAGTGTGTCATCCCGTGCATCGGGCGTCTTGATCAGGTGGATACAGGCATCACAAAGTTCAGCGATATTGTGCGGCGGGATATTGGTCGCCATACCTACCGCAATCCCGCTGGACCCGTTTGCCAAAAGGTTTGGAAACTGTGCCGGCAGGACCACCGGCTCGGTCAGCGTCCCGTCATAATTCTCGCGGAAATCAACTGCGTTTTCGTTGAGGCCGTCCAGCAACGCCTCTGCGACAGCTGTCATACGGGCTTCGGTATAACGGCTGGCCGCCGGGTTATCCCCGTCGATGTTGCCGAAATTTCCCTGCCCGTCGACCAACGGGTAACGCACGTTAAAATCCTGCGCCAGCCGTGCCATCGCGTCGTAAATCGCGGCGTCCCCATGTGGGTGATAGTTACCCATCACGTCTCCGGAGATCTTTGCGGATTTCCGGAAGCCGCCTGTCGAGCTTAGGCGCAACTCACGCATCGCAAAGAGAATACGACGGTGAACAGGCTTCAGACCGTCGCGCGCATCAGGCAGCGCACGGTGCATGATCGTGCTGAGCGCATAGGTCAGATACCGCTCGCCAAGCGCACGACGCAATGGTTCCGAAAGGTCCGGCTGATCGCTGTCTCTGATGTCACTACCGTCACTCATCGCCTTTGTGTAGCGATGCAATTTGGCCGGAACAAGCGCCTTATTTCTGGGGGTCAATTTGCGGCCGTGTTTATGCGGCAACATCTCATACCTGACGTCGGATGCGCGAAATTCTCCCTCACCAGAATCGGGTGATCCTGATAGAAACGACGGAACTGGGGATTCTGTGTTATAGATTGGCCGAGGGTGAGGGTCGAAAGTATGAAACGATTCATTGTGCTGTCTTTTGCGTTTCTCGCGCTGGGTTTTTACGAACTGAGCGGAGGGTCTGATTTTCATCCCGAAGCGAACCGCACGGCTCAGATCGAAGCCCGCCAGGAGCGGGATGCGGCGCGAATTGCTGCTTTGCCTGCCGCGTCCGCTCCATCAACCAAACTGGCAGATGCGCCGACTGCGCAGCCAGACGAAGAACCAAGCCCTCAGGTCACACGTGCTTCGTTGAACCTTGTGTCTTTCGAAACGGCAACACAGCCCAGCGTCACCGAAGAACAGACACCATCAGAAATTGCGCCCGAAGTTGATGCCGCAGCCATTGCGCAACTCGCGACGGAACAAGAACTCTCGCTCGCTGCTTTGGAAACCACGCCTGCTGCAGGGCAATCCATCGCCTTTGCTGGCAATACAATCTCGGCATCTTCGGGTGACGTAGCGGCGGACTTGGACATTCGCATCGTAAAAGGATCCCTGGTCAACATGCGGTCCGGGCCCGGGACCGACTATGACGTCGTGGACCAGTTGAGCCAATCTACACGTGTCGAAGTCTTGACCGACACCGGCAACGGTTGGGTCGAATTGCGCCCCCTGGAAGGCGGCCCTTCCGGATGGATCGCTGCATTTCTGCTTTCAGGCAGTTGATTGTTGCGCATCGCACTGCACCTTGGCAAAGGGTGACAAAGCGAGGAGCGCAGTTATGGCAAAAAAATCGATCCTGATCACGGGATGTTCGTCAGGCATCGGGTACACGGCAGCTATTGGTATGCGCGACGCCGGTTGGAGGGTCTTTGCATCCTGTCGGGCGCAACAGGACTGCGACAGGTTGATTGGCGAGGGATTCGACAGCCCGCTGATCGACTACACCCGCCCCGAAACCATCCACAGCGGCCTGAGCGATGTACTTGAAGCCACTGGAGGAACGCTCGATGCGTTGTTTAACAATGGCGCGCATGGCACCCCCGGCGCCGTGGAGGATTTGCCGACCGATGCGCTGCGTGCGATTTTTGAAGCGAATTTCTTTGGCTGGCACGAGCTGACACGCGCGGTCTTACCAATCATGCGCGCGCAAGGTCACGGCAGGGTCGTGCAGTGTTCTTCTGTCCTGGGGTTTGTCACACTTCCGTTTCGCGGGGCCTATAATGCGACCAAGTTCGCGCTGGAAGGGTTGACGGATACCATGCGCATCGAAATGCGGGACACCAACATCCACATAATCTTGATTGAGCCTGGGCCAGTCACCTCGAAAATTCGCGAAAACTCAATTCCCCATTTTGAACGCTGGATTGACTGGAAGGCCTCTGCCCGACGCGACCACTACGAAAACACGCTGCTCAAACGGCTTTATGAAAGCTCGGGGCCGGATCGCTTTGAATTGCCGCCAGAGGCCGTCCTGAAGAAACTGCAGCACGCGGTTGAAAGCCCAAAACCAAAGCCACGCTATTACGTGACCACGCCAACGTATATGATGGGGTTCTTCCGGCGGGTGTTGTCCACCCGCGCGCTCGATCGCGTTATTTCGGGCATATAATTGCCTCACAAACATTTCCCCATTCGCTTTTGGGCGACCCGCCCCTACATGAACGGGTGATCAGAAAAGGAAACCAACGTGGCAGACCCATTTTTCATTCTGGCTGCAATTGCATGTCTCGCGGTGGTCGTTGTGCTCGCACTTGGGCTCGGCGGCTTTGCAGGCGGTGGCGACTTTAACAAGAAAAATTCCAACAAGCTGATGCGATATCGAATCGCGGCACAGTTCGTCGCAGTGATTTTCATCGTGCTTTTCGTCGTGTTTCGTAATCAGGGAGGCTGACCACCGATGGTCGTTCTGAACAAAATCTACACCAAAACCGGTGACGCGGGTGAAACCGCACTTGGCAACGGTACACGCGTGGCCAAACATTCGCTACGCGTCACGGCCTACGGCACGTCGGATGAGCTGAACTCTTTTGTCGGTGTTGCGCGGCTCGAAGCCAGCGGTAGTGTCGACGAAGCGCTCAGCCGGATCCAGAACGATCTCTTTGATCTGGGAGCTGATCTATGCCGCCCTGACATGGAACAGGATGCCGAGGCTGAATACCCACCCTTGCGCATGGTCGAGGCGCAGGTTGATCGGCTCGAAGGCGAAATTGACGAGATGAACGCAAACCTTGATCCATTGCGCAGCTTCATTCTCCCCGGGGGGAGTGCCCTGGCGGCGCATCTTCACGTTTGCCGCACCGTTTCACGCCGAGCCGAACGCCTGTGTGTCGAACTGGCGACGATGGAAGCGATCAACCCGTCAGCGGTCAAATACCTCAACCGGCTGAGCGACTGGTTTTTTGTGGCCGCCCGATCAGCAAACAATCGCGGCAAGGACGACGTTCTCTGGGTGCCCGGGGCGAACAGGTAAAACCTGCACGTCCCGGCCGCAAAGAAATTGCCTAGAATCAGGTGGCTTTGGGCGGCTCGTGAAAAAATCGTAAAAATGTTCACGATAGGAAATTTCTCGCGACGCTGCGTCAATTTGATACAGAACGCGGCGTATCAGCGACGCGACGTGACGATTTTGCACTGTTTCAATCGGCTCGGCTTGGGTAAACCACGCTTCAGAAATGCAAAGGCTCGCTCAGGGGGTGAGTCGCAACGCCAAGGAGAGAGACGCATATGAAGGTTTTGGTGCCTGTCAAACGCGTGATCGACTACAACGTGAAAGTACGCGTAAAAGCGGACGGTTCAGGTGTCGATCTTGCCAACGTGAAAATGTCGATGAACCCGTTTGACGAGATTTCGGTCGAACAGGCGATCCGCCTCAAGGAAGCTGGGCAGGCCGACGAAGTGGTCGTCGTCTCCGTTGGCGTCAAGCAAAGCCAGGAAACGCTGCGCACAGCCCTCGCCATGGGCGCAGATCGCGCGATCCTCGTGGTCGCAGCCGATGATGTGCACAACGATATCGAACCACTGGCGGTTGCAAAAATCCTCAAGGCCGTTGTTGACGAAGAGCAACCGGGCCTGGTGCTGTGCGGCAAGCAGGCGATCGACAATGACATGAACGCCACTGGACAGATGCTCAGCGCGTTGATGGGATGGAGCCAGGCCACGTTCGCCTCCGAGGTGGCGATTGAAGGCGATCAAGCGGTCGTGACCCGTGAGGTAGACGGTGGATTGCAGACTATCAAAGTTAGCATGCCAACGGTTATCACGGTTGACCTGCGGTTGAACGAGCCACGCTACGCCTCCCTGCCAAACATCATGAAGGCAAAGAAAAAGCCTTTGGATGAGAAAACCGCGGCAGATTACGGCGTTGACGTCACTCCCCGTCTTGAAGTTGTCAAAACTGAAGAACCCGCCGCGCGTGCCGCCGGGATCAAAGTGGGCTCCGTCGACGAGCTGGTATCGAAACTCAAAGAATCGGGAGCTGTATAATGGCTGTTCTTCTTCTTGCAGAAGTTACCGATGGCGCATTGGCCATGGACGCAACGGCAAAAGCGGTTACCGCAGCCCAAGTGCTTGGCGACGTTACACTGTTGTGCACTGGCGCGTCCTGTTCGGAAGCCGCCGCTGAAGCCGCAACTATTCAAGGTGTGGCCAAAGTGCTTTGCGCCGAGGACGCGATCTATGGCAAACGTCTGGCGGAACCGGTCGCGGACCTGATCGTATCGCTTTCCAGCGACTATGAGCATATCGCGGCTCCAGCCACTACAGACGCCAAGAACATCATGCCGCGTGTTGCCGCGCTGCTGGATGTGATGGTGATTTCCGACGCAACCGCAGTGGTCGATGGCAACACATTCGAGCGTCCGATTTACGCAGGTAACGCGATGCAGACCGTCAAATCAGTGGATGCAAAGAAGGTCGTGACTTTCCGCGGTTCCACCTTTGACGCCGCTAAAACAGGCGGCACCGCATCGGTTGAGAATATCGGTGCCGCGGCCAATCCCGGTCTGAGTGAATGGGTAGAAGACAAGGTCGCCGCAAGTGACCGCCCAGAACTGACATCCGCAGGCGTTGTCGTCTCTGGTGGACGTGGCGTTGGGTCCGAAGAAGACTTTGCGCTGATCGAAAAGCTGGCCGATAAACTTGGCGCGGCCGTTGGTGCGTCTCGTGCAGCCGTCGATTCCGGGTATGCGCCAAACGACTGGCAAGTTGGTCAAACTGGTAAGGTCGTAGCGCCTGAGCTTTACGTAGCGGTTGGTATTTCCGGCGCGATTCAGCACCTGGCCGGAATGAAAGACAGTAAGGTCATCGTTGCGATCAACAAAGATGAAGAGGCCCCAATCTTTCAGGTCGCCGATTACGGCCTGGTCGCCGATCTCTTCACAGCCGTGCCGGAGCTGATCGAAAAGCTCGACTGAGTTCTGCAGCAATCACTAAAAAGCCGCGTCCCTTTCGAGACGCGGCTTTCTTTTTTGCACCGGTCAAGACGGCTATGCGATCAGATCGCGCAATACCCTGCCAATCTCGGCACAGGCTTCTGTGTGGGCCTTGGGACCCATCACGTGACGCGCGGCCAGAGCTTCCAATTCACTGAACACCATACCGTCTGTGCCCGCCTCCTGCGCCGCTTGGGACGTGGTGACATCAATGAGCTGGGTCGCGTTCCTTGTCAGGTCCTCGACCATTTTTCGCGTGATGAACATCGGATCTCCGCAGTCGGACGGGTCCACCTGCACCTGCTCATCTTCGGGGGGTTCGTGATCCGAGAACCAGAGTAGCAGCACTTTTCCCTGCACCCGTCGCAACAGCAACTGCATGCGCGCCAACCAAGCTGATTGCAATTCACCTCGCACAGCGCTGAACCGATCCGCAGACACCTGAAACAAATTGGTCAGCATATGGCGCGTAAAATGGAACTCCGAGAAATCGACCTCGGGATAGATCGAGGTGAGCAAAGGAGATGCATTTACAAATCTGTCGTTGCGTCTTGGGTGTACCGAATAAAACCGATTAGACAGGTTCTGAGCCCCAACAATCTGCAAAACCGTCACCTCTGCGCCACTTGCCGCTTCCAACAACATCGGATCGTTCAGAAACACGTCGACACCCGCATTCGCCACACCAAAATTCACGCATGTGATTCCCAGCTCGCTTTCGATCAGCGCCGGGAATGGTGTTTCGACAAATTTACCGTAGGTCTTGGTGCCGCCGATGAATGCCACATATGGCAAATCAAGTCGTCGCTGCGGTCCCCGAAACAGAATCCGGGAGTTGCCGTATCGACACGGCGCATAATTCAGGGCCCCCGCCCCAAGCACGTCATAGGTCATAAACCCACCCTTTTTCTTCACCCGCTAGAAGTTATGGGAGCAGAGCCCTTATTTTCGGTTAAACGTAAAACTTTAAGCTTGGACGCATCGTCGCACGGCCCTTGCGGGTGCCGAGCGACCCGCCTTAGAGTGGCGCGGAAGAAAGAAGGTGGTAGATGGAAATCAAAACAGTCGGAATTGTAGGCGCAGGACAAATGGGCAACGGGATTGCCCATGTAATGTCTTTGGCCGGCTACGATGTAATGCTGAATGACATCAGCCCAGAGACCCTTGAGAAGGCTTTGTCTACGATCACCCGAAATCTGGACCGTCAGGTCAGCCGGGAAAAGATCACGTTGGAAGATCAGACAAATGCGCTCAACCGCATCCGCACGACGACAACACTGACCGATTTGGGGCAGACCGACCTTGTGATCGAGGCCGCAACGGAACGAGAAACTGTCAAACAGGCCATCTTCGAAGACCTTCTTCCGCACCTCAAGCCCGAAACCATCTTGACGTCGAATACATCCTCGATTTCGATCACCCGCCTTGCCAGTCGTACAGACCGGCCTGAGAAGTTCATGGGCTTTCACTTTATGAACCCAGTCCCGGTGATGCAGCTTGTGGAGTTGATCCGAGGCATTGCGACCGACGAAGAGACGTTCTCAGCCTGCAAGGCCGTGGTGGACCGGTTGGGAAAAACAGCGGCCTCCGCGGAAGACTTCCCCGCCTTCATCGTCAACCGTATCCTGATGCCGATGATCAACGAGGCGGTCTACACCCTTTACGAAGGGGTGGGCAGTGTTCAGTCTATCGACAGTTCGATGAAACTGGGCGCCAATCATCCGATGGGGCCGCTGGAACTGGCCGACTTCATCGGGTTGGACACCTGCCTCGCGATCATGAATGTGTTGCATGACGGGTTGGCCGATACCAAGTATCGGCCCTGCCCCTTGCTGACAAAGTATGTCGAAGCCGGTTGGCTCGGCCGAAAAACGCAACGCGGCTTCTATGATTACCGGGGCGAGACGCCGGTTCCAACGCGCTGAACATCAGTCTTTGAGAGACAAGGTATGCTCCCGTAGCCACGCCATGAAACCACGCGGGTCATCCGCCCATTTCGCCAGATCCTCGTTTGCCAATGGATGACCTACGACGGGCGCTTGGGGTTTATTCAGGGAATGCACGATTTCATGCAGCAGTAGACCTTGCCGCAGCATTGGTGAGAGTTGGTTGGCAATCTGGTAGGCCCGAGAATTCTGCCCCTGGAACTTGATCGGCAAAACGGTCGCGCCCGACCGACGGATCATCTTGGCTGTAAACACATTCCACTCTCCCTCAACCGCTGGGCCAAAGAAGGTTTCAGAAGCAGCTACGCCCCCTGAGGGAAACAGCGCAACAACGCCACCATCTTTGAGATGCTGCATCGCGCGCGCGCGCATTTCGACGCCTTTTCGCTGTGCGTCCGGGTCGTGCGGGAATGGCACCGGGATCATGTAGGAGCCCGCCACTTCATCGATCACGGTCAAAAGCGAGCGTGTCAAAATGCGGTAATCGGGCCGGACACGTCCTATCAAATCGGCAAAGATCATACCATCAACCATCCCATGCGGATGGTTCGATACGACAATCAGCGGCCCCTCTTTCGGAATGCGGTCCAACTGATATTGCGGAGTTTGCAGCTCGATCCCCATGACGTCCAACGCAGCCCGCCAAAAGGCCTGCCCTTGGGGAGCGCCCCTGCGCTCAAACTCGCGCACAAGCCGTAGGATGGTCAGCTTTCCGGTAAAAGCTTCGACCACACGAATAAAACCAGCTTTCCACGGGTCTTCAAAGGTGGAGGCGTAGGAGATCGAACTTCGATCGTACTTGGTGAAGTCTACCGGCTTTGCCTTCTGATCTACGCCAATTTCAGATGCGCCTTCTACCACGAGAACATCCCCTAAGCCTTACTCCCGGGGGGACACAATGACCTAATCGTCTTCCCCGAACTTGTTCGCGACCAACGCTGTTACGGCTTCCGCAAGCGCATCAGCGTCGGGCCCAGTTGTTTCTACGTCAATAAAGCTTCCCTGAGAGGCTGCCAACATCAAAAGCCCCATAATGCTGTCTCCGGAAGCGGACATGCCATCTTTTGATACTTCCGCACTCGCGTCAAATCCTTCGACAACCTCTACCAGTTTTGCCGATGCCCGCGCATGGAGGCCCTTTAAATTAACGATTTCGAGGGTGCATTTAGTCATCACATGGTGCCTTGCTTATTCCGGGCTAATATTCTGGGAATCTATATACTTTTTGCCTGCTTCCATAGCGGCCCGCACCGCATCGGATACCGGTTTTTGGCGGCTTTTTGCGAGTTTTATCAGCATCGGCAAGTTTGCACCGTAAAGGATGCGTCGATCACCCGGGCGACAAGCTAGAAGGCTGAGGTTCGACGGCGATCCACCAAACAAATCGGTGACCAATACAACGCCCTGTCCCTGGTCCACGGCGTCGGCGGCTTCGCAAATCTCGCGTTCTTTCGCTTGTCGGTCGTGATCCGCGTCAATTGAAATCGCCCTTATCCCATGTTGCACTCCGACCACATGTTCTATCGCCGCGAGATACTCTCTGGCGAGGCCTCCATGTGCGACGATGACAATCCCGATCAACTCATTACCTCTTCAGTGCTTGCGCAGGTCTAGCTCGCGATGCCTAATTGACACCTGCCAACCCGCTTCTGCAAGCTGCAAAGCATGCTCTTGTGCCATAACTACAGAGCGATGTTGCCCGCCGGTACACCCGAAGGCGATAGAAAGGTATGACTTTCCCTCATCGCGATAAGCCGGCAGCAAAAGGAGGCTCAAATCGAGCACTTTTTGCGAAAACTCCGCATAGCGCGGGTCCTCTTTGACATAACTGACCACGTCTTCATCCGTGCCGTTGAGGGATCGCAAAGCTGGCTCCCAATAGGGATTCGCCAGAAACCGGCAGTCGAAGACCATATCGACACTGCGCGGTAGCCCACGCTTATACGAAAACGACTGGACCGAAACGCTCAGATGACGTTGCCCATCGGGTGCAAACCAATGTTCGACCTGTGTCTTGAGCTGATGCACGTTCAGATCGCTGGTATCAATCAGAACATCGGCGCGAGCACGTAGCGGCCCCAGCATTTCAAGTTCGCGCATTATGCCTTCAGAAGGCCGGTCTTCGGGGGCCAACGGGTGGCGGCGGCGGGTTTCTGAATACCGCCGCAGAAGTACTTCGGTTGTGCAATCCAGATAAAGAAGCTCCGGCGCGAGGCCGGGCTGTCCCGCTAATTGCCCCAAAGCATCCATCACGCCTATGGTCGAGAAATCGCGGTTACGCGGATCGATACCCAGCGCGATATGGTTGTCCCGCCGCGCTGTTTCGATCAGGGTCGGTAGTAACCTGAGGGGCAAATTGTCGACGACCTCGAACCCTGAGTCCTCCAAAACCTTCAACGCGCTCGATCGACCAGCGCCAGAAGGACCGGTCACGAGTACGATGCGCCGCGCTGAACTGTCAGTGTCTGTCATGATGGATCCTGCCTTCCCGCCTTGAGATATTGCAGAATAGCCGCAGGGAAATAGGTACCTTCGATTTTGTGAAGACAAGGAACCTGAAAACCACAGATCTCAACATCATGTCTTTGCGGAAACCGTTTCAGTTCCTGTCGATCCAGGTCAACGACAAGCACAATCTCGCTTGACACAGAAGCCGCCGCTCGCAAGATGCCAACCCCGCGCGCTTCGATAAGCCCCAGAAGTTCAGGTGGTGCAGAGGCAACAAGAGCTCCGTCAGAGGGACAGAGAACTGTGCGGTCATCTGCGACTAGTGATGCGCCCAGCGCCATCAACTGGAGCGCCAGTGCCGACTTTCCGCTCCCGGATGCGCCACGGATTAATACGGCCTTACTATCCAGACTAACGCAACTTGCATGGACGATCTGGCTCACCCGGCTTTTGTCCACGATTGTCTGGTCTCCATTCCTCAGATTGGCAGGCCGACGACAAATCGCGCGCCAAGCGGTTCTGAGGTGATATCTGCTTCGGTCGGGCGGATGTTCTCAGCCCAGATTACGCCACCATGCGCCTCAACAATCTGCTTTGAAATCGCGAGACCCAGACCAGAGTTGTTGCCAAAGTGCTCATCAGGTCTTTGCGAATAAAACCGTTTGAAAATCTTTGAAAGAGCTTGGTCCGGTATGCCAGGGCCTGTGTCTTCCACGACGATCAATACCCGGCTCTCCTTCTTACGCGCCCAGATGCGAATGGCATCGCCATCCTCGCAAAACGAGATCGCATTTGTGATCAGGTTGACAAAAACCTGCGCGAGGCGCGCTTCTAATCCGTGGACAACGATCGGTGATCCGGGAAGATCCGTAATGAAATCGATACCTTTCCCACGGGCATCTTCACCAAGGTATTGCCCAAGGTTTGACAAGGTGGACAAGACATCGAATGGCTCTTCTTCTTCCTTGACCAACTCACTGTCCAAGCGGGAGGCATTCGAGATGTCACTTACCAGACGATCAAGACGCCGCACGTCGTGATCAATGACATCCAAAAGCTTTTCCCGTTGATCGTCCCGATGAACCATCCGCAGCGTTCCTACGGCTGATCTCAAAGACGCCAGCGGGTTCTTGATTTCATGCGCTACATCTGCTGCGAACTGCTCGTTTCCATCAATCCGATTATACAGGGCAGAAATCATCCCCCGCAGCGCGCCGCTGAGCCGACCGATTTCATCGGGTCTTGCCGTCAGGTCAGGAATACGAATACGACCCGGGTTCATTTTTCGGGCGTTTTTGTCCCGCCCCAGTTCAGCTGCAGCCGCGAGATCTGCCAGGGGGTTTGCAATTGTCGACGCCAGAACAAGACTGAGCCCCACAGAGACAAGCGTTGCAATCAGAAACATCTGCAATACGCGCTCTCGCTCACCGCGGACAAGGTTGTCGATTTCACCGGCAGCCGTGGCGACCGCGACCGCACCTATTGAGCGATCACTTTGCAGTATCGGCGTCACGACCGTGTACAGCGCCCCCCCGGAAGTATCGGATTCATTATAGAATTGGGTCCCTTCCGATAGGCTCCTGTCCACCATTGATTTAAACTTCTGGCTCAATGGTGTCTGGTCGGGCACATCATTTTGACTGAAGGGAGCGGATACCGCAGCCCAAACCCACGTCAAAGCATCGGTAATGAAGGTATGCCCACCCGTGTCATGCGCAGCCTGCGCTGCCGACAGTCTGCCTTCGGTATTAGCTATCAGAATTTTGGATTGATCGTAGACAAATACCTCGACGCCACGCCGCAGATCCAAGTCCGAAAGCGTGCCATTAATGTCAACGCCATCGCCTGTTGCCAGGTTCACCGGAGCGCCGGCCGGCAACTGGACTTCGATCACATCCGCGATCAACTCCGCCTCAGAGACCAGGGACGCGGCCCGCTGAAACGTCAGAGCGTCGCGTGACGAATTCAGGTAAACGATGCCGGAGAAAAGAAACACCAGCGCGATGAGGTTCAGCGTGATAATTTTGCGCGTCAGCGGCGAAGAGCGCAACGACATCAAGCCGCGGCGCTCTCGCGAAACACGCATTTCACTTGCGGCGGCACTATCAGGTGCCACCCAATCATCACCCAGAAGGACATCACCGTCCTGGGAAGAAGGTGGGGTTGTATCCCGCACAAAAGCCCCCTAGGCCAAAGCCACGGAAATTTATTCTTCGTTGTACCTGTATCCGATACCGTAGAGGGTCTCAATCGCGGAGAACTCTGTATCGGCTGTGCGCATCTTCTTGCGAAGTCGCTTGATATGGCTGTCGATTGTACGGTCATCGACATAGACTTGGTCGTCGTAGGCGACATCCATCAACTGGTCGCGAGACTTCACGAAGCCCGGGCGTTGTGCAAGTGCTTGCAGCAGCAGGAATTCGGTCACTGTCAGCGACACATCCTTGCCCTTCCAGCTCACGGCATGACGCAACGGATCCATGCGCAAATCGCCCCGTTCCATCACTTTTGTCTCTTCGCTGTCGGCGACGACATCGCCCGCGACGGCGTCCTGACGGCGCAGTAGCGCACGAATGCGTTCCACCAGTAAGCGCTGTGAAAACGGTTTTTTGACGTAATCGTCCGCGCCCATCCGAAGGCCGAGAACTTCGTCGATTTCATCGTCTTTTGATGTCAGGAAAATAACCGGCATGGCTGTCTTCTGACGTAGACGTTGGAGTAGATCCATTCCGTCCATTCTTGGCATCTTAATGTCCAGAACAGCCATATCTGGAAGTTTTTTATTAAAGGCGTCCAAAGCCGCCTGGCCATCATTGTATGTTTCGACTTCGAAGCCTTCTGCTTCGAGTGTCATCGAAACAGACGTCAGAATATTCCTGTCATCATCAACAAGAGCGATCTTAGACATATCCCGTTTCCTTGTACTGCTCGTGTTTCTTGTTTTTTGGTGCATTCACCATCGAACACCCCACCGAATCAATCCTTAAGTGCGAATCAGCACATTACTCGCATGGAATTGGGTCAGAATTTGGTTACGAATGGCTAAATTGCCGCACATTGTTGCCCATCTATGGACATTATTGACGACACAATTTGCATTGCTTTGGAGACATCGAGCGGCTCTCCGCGACAAAGATGACCATGATGGCGCTAACTGCCAAAAGCGTCCTGTTCACCGCGTAAAACGTCATGTTAAGGACCACGCAGTAGGCGCGGGCACGCGGCCCTCGTCCTTAATGATCCGCTCCCGGCGGGTATACAGGAGAAGAGTAAATGACACATGGACGGGTGAACCCGGACTTTCGGCTCGAAGATCAAGGGATCAAAGGGCTTGGCACTGTCTATTACAACCTGATGGAGCCCGATCTGATCCAGTATGCCTTGGCCCGCGAGGAAGGAAACCTCGGCAAGGGTGGCGCATTTCTCGTAACGACGGGTAAATTCACGGGCAGGTCTCCAAAAGACAAGCACGTCGTCAAAACGGATAGCGTTGCGGACACGATCTGGTGGGAAAACAATGCGGCGATGTCGCCCGAAGGGTTTGACCAGCTGCATGCCGACATGCTCGCCCACATGGAAGGACGGGATTTTTTCGTTCAGGATCTCGTTGGCGGCGCAGACCCGAAGCACGCGATAAATGTACGAATGGTAACCGAACTGGCGTGGCATGGATTGTTCATACGCCATATGCTGCGCCGCCCGGATCGCGAAGACCTTGATGATTTCATCGCGGATTTCACGGTGATCAACTGCCCGAGCTTTCAAGCAGATCCGAAAAAACACGATTGCAGGTCTGAAACGGTCATTGCGATGAATTTCGACAAGAAACTTATCCTGATCGGCGGTACGGAATATGCAGGCGAGAACAAGAAATCGGTTTTTACCCTGCTGAACTATCTGCTCCCCGAAAAGGGCGTGATGCCGATGCACTGTTCGGCCAACCATGCGAACGGCAACCCGGTGGATACTGCGGTCTTCTTTGGGCTTTCAGGTACGGGCAAAACAACCCTTTCCGCGGATCCCGCACGCACCTTGATCGGCGATGACGAGCACGGCTGGTCCGATACAGGCACGTTCAACTTCGAAGGCGGATGCTACGCAAAAACCATCAGCCTCAATCCGGAAGCAGAGCCGGAAATCTACGCGACCACTGAGAAGTTCGCCACCGTGATCGAAAACATGGTCTACAATGAAGAGACCAAGGATCTCGACTTTGAAGACGACAGTCTCACGGCGAACATGCGCTGTGCATATCCGCTACACTATATATCTAACGCATCGGCAAGCGCGCGTGGCGGTCACCCGAAGAACATCATCATGTTGACCTGCGACGCGTTTGGGGTCCTTCCGCCAATCTCTCGGCTGACGCCGGCACAGGCGATGTATCATTTCCTATCCGGTTTCACGTCAAAGGTCGCTGGAACGGAACGCGGGGTTACCGAACCTGAACCCACATTCTCCACCTGTTTCGGCGCGCCGTTCATGCCGCGTCGCCCGGAAGTTTATGGAAATCTGCTTCGGGAAAAAATCGCCACGCATGGTGCGACCTGCTGGCTGGTGAATACCGGCTGGACCGGTGGCGCCTATGGGACAGGCAGCCGCATGCCGATCAGGGCGACGCGCGGGCTGCTCACAGCCGCTCTGAACGGGTCACTGGCCGATGGAGAGTTCCGCAAAGACCCGAACTTCGGTTTCGACGTGCCGGTAGATGTCACCGGTGTCCCGAGCATCCTGCTGGATCCGCGCCGGACTTGGGACAACCCCGAAGCCTACGACCGGCAGGCCGACAAACTGGTAAAGATGTTTTCGGACAACTTCGCGCAGTATCTTCCATTTATCGATGACGACGTGCGCGCTGCGGCAATCAGCTGATCACGCGCACCTGCGGAAAAAGCCGCGGCGCGCAGCCGCGGCTTTTTTCGTTTTGGCGACAGACATCAGGCCGCGAGTGCGACCAGTTCTTTCAATGGCATATCCAACACAAAACGAATGTCTTCGTCACTCATGTAGACCATAAAGGTTTCCATCGGAGTCTCAGCACCCTGCGCATACCAACGCAATGCGCCTGGCTCGGCGTGCATGTACCCCTGACGCTCAGCGAAGCCTTTGAATGCAACAGGCTTGAGCATGAACCCGACAACGTGATCCGGCTTCAGTCGCTGTAGTGCTGTCATGAAGGCAAACCGCCCCAGAACGCAGGAAAGACCGCTTCCACGGTACTGGCCGGGCTCTCCACCCATCCAGACTTCGCCGTGATAGCAGACACGTCCTTTCATGCGCTGTGCGCCAGGACCCGCACGATACCGCGACCTCTTATAGTCAATGTCTACGCCGGGTGGCGGGAACTTCTTGAAGTTGTACCGGAAATACTCGCCAACAGACGAGAAACCAGTATCCAGCAGTCGCATGGCCTGCGCATGCATCATCTTGCCATTTGCGTCGCGCCCAACAATCCAAAACGCGTTACGTTCGTTCAAATCGTGCAATTCGGGATCGAATGGTGCACCCAGAACATGGTCTGGTCTACCTTCTGCAAGTAAGTCGCGATACTCTTCAAAATCACTCCCGATCGTCAATTTGACTTCGTAGCGAGACAGAATATCCGCACTTGCAGCGCGAAAAAAGTTGTCATTACTGAACGCGTGCATAGTCATCGGGGCTCTCCTCGGATTGTTTCCAGAATCCCGATTATAAAGTAGATTAACTATTCGCGCTCGTATTTTAGACCGGTCGGAAATTCGACCGTAAGCATCTCCTCTGGCATCAATCTGGCCTGCTCTTCGGTCACTCCTTCGATGCGTAATTCATGACATCTTTCGACCACAGATAGCAGTGCAAATGTCCCATCCGGGAAGGTTCCGCCCAGCATCAAACGCTGGTAACTCAATGGTACCATCGGGCCATTTTCGACCCGCGGGAGCATCGTACAGACATGGTCTACCCTCAACCCTCGCGTGTATTTTACCTCGTCAAATGGGGCACTTAGCAGTCTTGCGAAGTCATCACCGCCCGGCATTTTTCCCACGTCACGACCGATGCTGCTCCGCGCGCGCGACCATCCGAACCACGAGACATACGCGTTCTCGTCGCCGATTTCGACGCTGAGCCAGCCTTGGGGCGAGTCTCGAAAAACCATAAAATAAGGGCGAACGTGTTGTAACGCCTCGTGTTCCAGCTCCCCTTGCGCCAACGTCCAGGCCTTCACGGTTTCGCGAAAAAGGGGCCTGTGGGAGGTCCAGATTTCGCTGATTGGACGTTGCTGTTGATGGAAGTACCAGCCATCGGGAAGCACCTTTGTCAGGTGCTGTAATCCCTCGACATGACCCACGTCACGGTTGAGCCATGAATTGCCCCTCGACAGGATATCTTCGGCCTCTGGCAAGGCCCGCAGGCCGGCGTCCGTGAGATGGTATTGACGGTCTTTGACGACGAAGAGTTCGGCCCCCTTCATCTCCTCCAAAAGGGCGATGTGGCGACGCAGTGTCTGCCGCGTACTACCCAACTCTTTGACTGCATGCGTTAAATTTAATGTTCGCGCCAAGGTAGTAAATGAGCGGATCATCTCGTGCAACAACGAATGTGATTCGTTTTGCTTTCGCACGGCCTGGGCCGGCAAATCAGGTTTCGATAATTCGTTCATGTTGGCTGATGGTAAATATATCATCCACTAATGCAACATTTTTCACCCAGTAGGTGTAAAAATTTAGTCAAAAAAATGAAAAAGGTATCCAGTTGAACGAGAGACTGATTCCCGCGATGAGTGAAGCAAGAGGAGTTAGAGGTAGTAAACGTTATGTCCCACCCAGTTGATGTTCACGTCGGTAGGAAATTGAAACAGCTGCGCACGATGCGACGCCTGTCCCAGACAGATGTTGCGCGCGAGCTTGATCTGTCCTTCCAGCAAATCCAAAAGTACGAGATCGGTTCCAATCGAATCGCAGCAAGCCGTCTTTACGAGCTGTCGCGGATCTTGGACGTACCGACATCGTATTTCTTCGAAGGGCTCGATGCCGCCACGCGGTCGGCCAGTGACCGCGATCCCAGTCTGGAGATCGTGACAGCATTGGCCGCGATCCGAGACGACACCGTGAAGTCGCGAATCGTGACCTTCATCGAAGATGTGTCCGGCGTAACCGTAGCACGCCAATCCTGATCTGAATTTGCCGAACGGGAGTACCTCCGCTTGGCACTAAGGCGAATTTAAAGTTTTGTATTTGTAACAAGTGCCAACCCGCAGCATCTGCTGCGGGTTTTTTCGTTTGGAATTACAACACTAGAATTCTGCGGCGCAACATAATCAGCGATCCTCATTGTAATTTTCGTCCAATTTATTGCTTCCCCGTGTATTTTTGTTGCGCTGCACCTGCGAAAGGATTACACCGGCTTGGGAAAAAAAGAGGATGTTGAAATGGCTCACGACGGACAAGATACCGGATTTGACGCACCCATCATCATGGAGGACCTGTTGTCATTGACGGCGGCCGCCGTCCCGCCTGTCGAGGCTCTTCTGGAAACTGCAAAAAGCCGCGTAAAATCCATGGTGAGTGCTGACGATCACGTGTCCGGTGCGCTGATTGAAGCGCATCAGACCGCCGCCCACGGTCTGGCATGGCTCGCGACATATACTCAGTCCCTGAAACAGATGCAGCATTGGGCCGAAACACTTCAGTCAGAAGGGAAATTTGGAGAGACCGAACAGCTCATTCATCAAATCGCATTTGGCGAATACCTCTGGCAAATCTACGGCGGTATCCAAATGAACCAGGGTGAGATCGTCCGGCTTCAGGATCTAGGGCTGACGCAGCCCGAGATGCGTGGACTTATGGAACCGGCGATCATGTCTCTCACGCAATCCGGCAACACACAGGCGGCGCGCACACGACTTGTGGAGTTGATGCAGGAGCATTCTGCCAACATCACCGTCGGCGCGTCAGGTCTGGACGAAGAGCTTGAGATGATCCGCGAGCAGTTTCGGCGCTATGCGGTTGAGAAAGTAGAACCCTTTGCACATGACTGGCACCTCAATGATGAACTGGTCCCGATCGAGGTGATCGAAGAGCTTGCCGAAATGGGCGTATTCGGGCTCACAATCCCGGAGGAATATGGCGGGTTTGGGTTGTCCAAGGCGTCCATGTGTGTGGTGTCTGAGGAGTTGTCCCGGGGCTATATTGGCGTGGGGTCATTGGGGACCCGGTCCGAGATTGCGGCGGAACTGATCATTGCCGGCGGTACGCAAGCTCAAAAGGAGAAGTGGCTCCCGCAACTCGCCTCGGCGGAAACTCTGCCGACCGCCGTGTTTACAGAACCAAACACCGGGTCGGATCTGGGCAGCCTGCGAACGCGCGCGGTCAAGGACGAAAACGGCTATCGGATTACGGGCAATAAAACCTGGATTACCCATGCATCGCGCACCCATGTGATGACTCTGCTCGCCCGCACTGATCCGGACACGACGGACTACCGCGGACTGTCGATGTTCCTTGCAGAAAAAACGCCCGGCACGGATGAAAACCCCTTCCCATCAGAGGGTATGACAGGCGGCGAGATCGAAGTCCTAGGGTATCGTGGCATGAAGGAATACGAGCTTGGCTTCGACAACTTCCATGTCAAAGGCGAAAACCTCCTCGGCGGCGAAGAAGGCAAAGGGTTCAAGCAGTTGATGGAAACCTTCGAATCCGCCCGCATCCAGACCGCAGCGCGCGCCATCGGTGTGGCGCAGTCTGCGTTGGATATCTCCATGCAATACGCACAGGATCGCAAGCAGTTCGGGAAGTCGCTCATCGACTTCCCTCGGGTGTCGAGCAAGCTAGCCATGATGGCGGTGGAAATCATGATCGCACGGCAACTTACCTACTTCTCGGCTTTCGAGAAGGACGAAGGGCGGCGGTGCGATGTGGAGGCAGGAATGGCCAAACTTCTGGGCGCGCGGGTTGCATGGGCCGCCGCCGACAATGGCCTTCAGATTCATGGCGGAAATGGATTTGCCCTCGAATACAAAATCAGCCGCGTGCTGTGCGATGCCCGTATTTTGAACATCTTTGAAGGTGCTGCAGAGATTCAGGCACAGGTCATTGCGAGACGTTTGCTGGGCTGAGAGCTCTGCGAGTTTGCTTCGGCGTCAATCCTCTCATTTCGGATCGCTGCATACGCGAAGGTATTGCGTGCGACTATTTTGCAGTTGCAGCATTGCACGTTGCAACCTATGGCTGAGGCATGAAACGTCAAAGGCTTTCCCCACAGGTCTGGATTGATGCAGGCTTATCGGAATTGGTTACCGCGGGGCCGAATGCCCTCGCGGCCGAGTCTCTTGCCCGAAAAATCGGCACGACAAAGGGTTCATTCTACTGGCATTTCAAGGACGTACCCGATTTTCAAGCTGCTGTCGTTAAGCAATGGCAAAATCAGGCATTCACTGACGTTGTTCAAGCGCTGGAGGAAAGTGGCAGTGCGGAACATCGACTTCGTCGATTCGGCAGAGATGTTTTGTCCAGAGTGCATGACCCCGCCATGCGGGCCTGGGCGCTTTCCGAAAAACCCGTCGCAAAAGCGGTTGCGCAGGTGGATGCAGAAAGGTTGAAATACTTTATCAACCTGCTTAATCAACTCGGCGTTTCGAACGATGATTTTGCGCGAAGCTGTCTTGGCGCGTTGGTCGGCTTGCCCGCAATTGCCAAGAAAAAGCAAGCGGTTCAGTCGTTTGACACGCTGGTCGATCTCATTATCGCCTTGAAGTAGCGCGAACGCAGGTTCTGATGCGTTCATTGCGACAGCCGCTTTTGGAACGCCTCCACGAACCGCGCGCGTGCGTCTGGCAAGGGTTTATGGCCTAAATCTCGCGCGAGGTGTTCGTGCAGAAAATATCCCGTTGTCGTGAAAGCTTCTACGATTTCCGCATCGGGCGCATCCCCGTCTCCCCGCAAAATAGCGGGCAAAGGCAATAACCTGTCAGCCCATTCCCCGGCAGCGGCACGCGACACTGCCCTCCCGGATTTTGGCGAGACATATACAAGGTCTTCGTCGGTACCTGTTACGGCGCAGCGCTCTAACTCCAAGGCATATCCCATGTCATTCAGCAAACGGACTTCCCACCGCAGATAGGCCAGCGGCCAGATCTCGATTTGATCGAGTAAATCCAGCAGTCGCTCTGTTTCATGGTACAGCGCGGCATGCGCTGCACGTTCAGGCAAACAGTAGGAAAGCAGAGCCGTAACAGCATTCAGCCCGGCCAGTGCCAATCGGTCCTCTAGCGCGGCCGCGGCTCGACTGCGTATCAGTTCCACGTTGAAGCTGCCGATGTGATCTTCGAGGCGCGCGCGCCAGGCAACATCCAACTGAGCACCGGGCTGCAGGATCGGCGCGATCTTGCGGCTGCTTCCCCCGCGTACGACGCCAACATGTCGGCCGCGCTCCGGCGTAAAAACTTCAATAATGGCGGAACTTTCACCGTGGCGGCGCGTACTCAGCAATATGCCCTGATCACGCCAGTCCATCAGTCCAGCCCGGCGGCGTCCAGGTTGTGGCGCCCCTGTCGGTCCTCAACTTCTACTACCCAGATATCTGGATCAAACCCGCGCTGCCGCTCTACGGCCTCGTCCACGGTGCGCTCCTCACCTTCAGCAAGAACGGACCAGGCTCGTTTGTCTGCCATCAAGTCGTAGCTCCGCTGGTAAAGGCAGGCGTTACCGTCAAGTGTGTTCAGTTTGACCAACACGCTGCCAGCGGTGTCATCCCCGTGACGGACAACAAACGCTGGAATATTCTCCAGCCTTAACCGCGCGAGGTAGGCATCCACCCAGAATCTTGATGTCAAACGCGTCATGTTGCTTCCACCTGCTCAGCGCTTCCGAAACCAAAGCAAAGTTTCACGCTGCGGAAACACTCAAGCGTTTCCGTCTTTGAAATCCAAGCCCATTTCGGAATACCGTTCGGCCTCATCAAGCCAATTTGACCGTACCTTGACCTGCAAGAACAAGTGAACACGGCGGCCCAGGAATTCCTCCAGTTCCTCGCGCGCCGCCTTGGAGACCGCCTTGATGGTTTCGCCCTTATGTCCCAGAACGATCCCTTTGTGCCCATCCCGCACCACGTAGATGAGTTGATCTATCTTGGCCGAACCGTCTTTGCGTTCTTCCCAGTTTTCTGTCTCAACCGTGAGCTGATAGGGCAGTTCCTGGTGCAAACGGAGTGTCAGCTTTTCCCGTGTCATTTCGGCAGCGATCATGCGCATCGGCAAGTCGGCGATCTGATCCTCTGGATACAGCCATGGTCCTTCTGGAAGCATGCCGGCCAGCCATGCCCGCAAGGCATCTACGCCGTGGCCGCGCTCAGCAGAGATCATGAACGTTTCCGCAAATTCGAACCGTTCATTGAGATCTTTGCTCAGTCCAAGCAATGCTTCGGCTTTCACACGGTCGATCTTGTTGATCGCGAGCGCTACGGGACGCCCCTGCCCGATCTCTGCAAGCCCTTCGAGGATTCGTTCGACGCCTTCCGTGACACCCCGGTGCGCTTCTATCATCAGGACAACAACATCGGCGTCCGACGCCCCACCCCACGCCGCGGCCACCATGGCGCGATCAAGGCGCCTGCGGGGTTGGAAGAGCCCTGGCGTGTCAACAAATACGATCTGAGCATCACCTTCCATTGCGACACCACGGATGCGGGCACGGGTGGTCTGCACTTTATGCGTAACGATAGAAACCTTAGCGCCCACCATACGGTTAAGTAGGGTGGACTTGCCTGCGTTTGGCTCTCCGATCAGTGCGACAAACCCAGCGCGCGTGCTCATGCGTCTTTCTCCAACTTGGCCAACAGCGCTTCGGCCGCAGCTTGTTCCGCCTGTCGCTTTGAACCGGCTGTTGCTTCAAAGCTGTCGCCTGTCGCGAGACGGGCGGCGATCGTAAAGACCGGCGCGTGATCGGGGCCTTGTCTTTTGACTTCTTCATACCGCGGCGGTTTCAGGCCGCGTGCCTGTGCCCATTCCTGCAGGGCGGTTTTTGGGTCGCGTGCGTCCTCTTTGACCTCCAGTACCCGCGTTCCCCACAACCGAAGGATCAGATCCTTGGCTGCATCAAAACCGCCGTCGAGGTATACTGCGGCAATCACGGCCTCAATAGCATCTCCCAATAGCGCCTGCTTGCGGCGCCCGCCGGATAACATCTCGGACCGCCCCAGTCGCAACACCGCGCCAAGATCAACCTCTCGGGCAACGTCGGCGCAGGTCTCTTTGCGCACGAGCGCATTGAAGCGGGGTGCCAATTGACCCTCAGTAGCGCCTCTATCGAGCGCAAGCAGTGCTTCGGCCATGACAAGGCCCAGAACCCTGTCTCCGAGGAATTCCATCCGCTGGTTATCATCCCGGTTGGTCGAGGACATCGAGGCATGCGTCACCGCTTGTGCCAGCAACTCCGGCTTTTTGAACTGATGGCCCAGCCGTTCTTGAAAGGCCCTCAGTTCAGCCGAGAGTTTCACTCAACCCTCTTGAAGAAACGATCGCCGCGCCATGTCCAGAAAAACAGCATGGAGCGACCGCCTGACGAAAACATGATACGGTCCGCGCGTCCAATCAGGTTTTCATAAGGGACAAAGCCAACACCGCGAACCTGCTGCGCCAAGCGGCTGTCGGCGGAGTTGTCCCGATTGTCACCCATAAAAAAGTAGTGCCCTTCCGGTACCGTATAGACGCCCGTCCGATCCGATGCCTGAGGCGCTATGTCGAGCACTACATGCGTTTCGCCATTGGGTAGTGTTTCAATGGCACGCTGCTTGAGGCATTCGCCGCCATCTCCAACGGGTCCATTGCTACAGCGCGGACGACGACCTTCGGGGCCCTGGGGCTCCATCATCTCACTAAACGTGCCTGCAGGTTCCTGCGGCACAGGTTCACCGTTGATAAAGATTACGCCATCCCGCATCTGAATGGACTCACCCGGCAAACCAATCAGCCGTTTGATGTAGTCTCGCCCGGTAACGGGGTGCCGGAAAACGATCACATCACCGCGTTCGGGCTCACCACCCATAAAGCGCGTGTTATCGCCATCAAACACGCCGCAGATCTTCTTGGCATCCATATTGATCCCGAAACGCGGGATGATGATGCTCGGGCAGGAGGCGTAGGAATAACCGTAGACCATCTTGTTGACGAAGAGGAAATCACCGACGAGAAGCGTCTCTTTCATTGACCCTGAAGGGATCCAGAAAGGTTGAAAGAAAAGGGTCCGAAAGACACCTGCAATAAGCAGTGCGTAGACAATCGTTTTGATCGTCTCGACAATGGCATTTCCGGATTTTTCTTCTTTCGCGGCCATCGGGCAGGCTCCGTTCAATGGTTTGGCTCGTAATGAGGGCGGGGGCCGGTAGTGTCAAGGCGAGCCGCCTGTATATGGGATGGATTGACCATACCCATAACGTCGCACTGCGTGATGCCTCAGAAACTTCGTTTTGGGACGTGCTTTATGAACGGTGTGGAAGGGCTTCAATCACGACAAATGCCTGTGCCCAAGGATGGTCATCCGTCAACGTCACATGGATGACCGCGTCATGACCTTTAGGTGTCATCGCGTCCAAACGTTCCTTCGCCCACCCTGTCACATGCATGACGGGTTGGCCGGACCTTAGGTTGGTGACAGACATATCCTTCCACGCAATTCCCATGGCCAATCCTGTACCTAGAGCTTTGGAACAGGCTTCTTTTGCCGCCCATCGCTTGGCATAGGTTCCGGCAACATCACGTCGACGCTCAGCCTTTTGTTGCTCTGTCGCGGTAAACACGCGGTTGCGAAAACGGTCGCCAAATCGGTCTAGCGTCCCCTGGATACGCTCGATATTCGCAAGATCAGTTCCGATACCGAGGATCATACCAGCCGCGCCGTCATGATCTTAAGGCTGGCCATCCCGAACAGAACGCCGAACGCGACATCAAACAGCCGCTTTGCCCGGAGGTAACCGCGCACGACCGGCTCGGATGAAAAAAGCATCGCATAGCCAAAAAACACAATGATTGAGCAAGAGAAGAGCCACCCAAAGAGAGACCAGACAGCCCAAGGACCCGCCGTCGCAGGCAGCGCAATGGCATAGATTGCGCCCCAGGACAAAACAGCCTTGGGGTTTGTAAGGTGCAACAGAACCCCTTTGGCGAACAGGCGGCGCGGGGGAACCTGTACTTGAAGAACATGCTGACCACGCCACGCTGAGCGAAGCGACTTCAGAGCCAGATACATCAGATAAGCTGCACCGATGTACTTTAAGGTTTCAAACAACCAGGCATTCGACACCATGATTGCTGAGAACCCAAGACCTGCCGCGATGCCCCAGGATGCCGAGCCGAGCAATACGCCCGCCGCAATCGTCAGACCCGCCAGGCGGCCCTGCTGCATCGATGTACCGGAAATCGCCAGGGTCGCTGGCCCGGGGCTTCCCCCGGCGACCATCCACCCGATCAGCAGCGCTGAAAGCGGGATCAGCATTTCGCCTTCGGACATTTACAACGCTCCGACCAGTCCAAACTACCCGGAGGATTGCTGTCCTTTCAGCTCCGATGCAAGCCCAAAGGCGTACCCCAGCCGCAGAACGATCAAGGTTCCGCCGCTGATAATCGCTACAGCCAGCCAGATGTTGTCAATTGCAGGCAACGCCAAGAGCGAAACGACGCCAGGTATGAATTGCCGACCCAGAATGTAGAATGCGGTGCCGACAACAAGTGCCAGAACCATCATCTGCAAACTCGCGGCGAGGGACTGCCGCTTGCGCGGTTGCGCGCGCCGCAGGCGTGCAAACGACTTTCCTTCAAGTGTGGCCACGACGAACAATGGCAATACCAGCAGTGACGCGTAGCCGGTACTCAGGCCAGAGAGCATCCCGATGAGACGCACCAAAAGAAATGTGCAGACCAATGCAACGCAATAATTTAGACAAAAACGACAGACCCGTATCGACATGGACCCACCCCAAAAAAATTGAAAATAAAAATACCCTTCGCAACCTAGAGAGGAAATAAGGCGATTCTGTGGCAAATAATGACGCAACGTCAACTTCTCGCCTCATCCATCAAACGGCGCATCTCTTTGATTGCTTGCTCAAGGCCAAGAAATATCGATTCACCGATCAAAAAGTGGCCGATATTCAGCTCCATAACCTCAGGAAATGCAGCTACAGGCTGGACAGTTTCGTAGGTCAGACCGTGCCCAGCGTGCACCTCCAAGCCAAGTGAATGGGCAAAAGATGACATGTTTTCAAGGCTTTTCAGCTCGGCGTCACGTTTTTCGAAATCTTCCTCCGCGTGGGCATCGCAGTAAGCGCCGGTGTGAAGCTCGATCACTTCAGCACCGATGCGGTGCGCGGCTTCAATCTGGCGTTGTTCTGCGGCAATAAAGATCGAAACACGGCAGCCCGCCTCCCGCAATGGCGCGATAAAATGTGCCAATCGGTTTTCCTCACGCGCCACCTCTAATCCACCCTCGGTTGTACGTTCTTCGCGTTTCTCGGGAACAATACAGACCGCATGCGGCTTATGGCGGAGTGCAATCTTCTGCATTTCTTCCGTGGCTGCCATCTCAAAATTGAGGGGCACCGTAAGAACGTCCATCAAACCTTCGATATCCGCATCCGAAATGTGACGCCGGTCCTCCCGCAGGTGCGCGGTTATACCATCCGCTCCGGCGGCTTCGGCAATGCGTGCAGCACGCAGCGGATCTGGATAGGCACCACCACGCGCATTCCGGACGGTAGCAACGTGGTCGATATTGACGCCGAGGCGTAGTTTTCCCTGATTGGACATAAAGCGCCCTCCCCTTGAGTTCAGGTCATTCCCCGGCTGGTGGGTGGTCCGCTTTGCGTTTTGCTTCCGCTTTGGCAGCTGCCTTGGCCTTGATCGCGCCCAGTTTGGATTTGATCATGCCCTTGCGTCGCTTCTGATAAACACGGATCACCGGAACCGATAGATAATAGCAAACTGCGCCAAAGAAAATCCCCGGAAGGATGCCGCCGACCATATAAGGGAAAAATATTTCGTCATAAAACACTTCAAGCCGGGACCAGTCGGCAGTGGCATCGGTAAACATCGCGATGAAGTTGTCTTTGAGATCAGCGCCGGCATCCACGAACTTTCCACCAAAGGATCTGTGGACCCTCTCGTCTACTGTATCGCCGAGCAGCCAATGCCCGGTTGAAAGCGCCGCGACACCAATCGGAACATACGTCAGAGGGTTGCCAAAAAACGTGGCCATGAGCGACGCGATAACATTGCCGCGCATGAGCGTTGCAAGCCCCGCTGCAATAAAAAAGTGAAAACCGTAGAACGGGGTGAAGGAGGCGAAAACGCCCGCAAAAACCCCGCGGGCAATCCTTTCGGGGCTGTCCGGCAACCGCCGCATCCGATGTTTGACATAATGAAAGGCGCGGGCCCATCCGCCGCGTGGCCACAGGACATCCAGCAGGGCCCGAGGCCAGCTTTTTGGATCTCTGCGTTTGAAGACCAACGGTTTCGTCCTTACCTTACTCGTGCGCCACGCGGTGCGCTGCAATTCACTAACAAAATGTGACGGGCTGATGACTGGCATTTGTCATCATGCGGTTGATTCCGCGGACTCGTTGCCCAGATTTCGACACCGCGATATTGCCGCAACATCACTTTCGGCTTCGAGAGTAAGCATAAGCGAATGAAGGTGAGCCACATCACGGAGTTCCAAGTAAATCAACAATCGGTAAAAATCTGGTTTTCTGTCTACAAATTGTAGATCTGAAATATTCGCGCGCGTTTCGCCAATCAATGTGCAAATACGTCCCAACGTGCCAGCATCGTTGTTCAGCGTCACTTCCAGGGTCGCGCCATAGACCGCCGGGTGCGAGCCCTCATGCCAGTGCAGATCCAGCCAGCGTTCAGGTTGGTCCTCGTAAGCACTCAGACGGTCGCAATCAATGGCGTGCACCACAACGCCACGCCCTTTGAAGGTAATGCCCACGATGCGCTCGCCCGGTAACGGCTGACAACAGAATGCCCGTTCAAAGGATTGCCCCGGTGACAGGCCGATCACCGCCCGTTTTGCATCAACCTCGGCACCCTTCTTGGGCAAAAGCTGAGGATAGACGGCGGAAACCACTTCTCGGCCAGTGATTTCCGCACTGCCGAGACGCGCCAGCAAATCATCACGGTCAGAGAACCGCATCGCGCGTGCGGCGGTCGACAAGGCCTTGTCTGTCGCTTTCCGGCCGACGTTATCGAAAGCAGATCGGGCGAGCTCGCGGCCCAATTTGATGAAGCGCGCTTTGTCTTCTTCGCGCAATGCCCGCCGGATTGCGGCGCGGGCTTTTCCGGTTACAGCAATATCGAGCCACGTCGCCTGCGGGCTTTGACCTTCCGCAGTGATGATATCGACGGATTGCCCATTCTTGAGGCGCGTCCACAATGGCACCCGCATGTGATCTACTTTGGCCCCCACGCAAGCCGATCCGATCCGCGTATGGATCGCGAAGGCAAAATCGATCGGCGTCGCCCCGCGCGGCAGCTTCACCACCTCACCTTTAGGGGTAAAGCAGAAGACCTGGTCAGAATACATCTCCAGCTTGACCGCTTCGAGGAAATCCTGGTGATCGTCCTCCGCATCAAATTGCTCAGTCAGTGTGGCGATCCACCGGGCAGGATCGACTGCAAAAGGGTTCCTGCTGCGTACACCGTCCCGATACGACCAATGCGCAGCCACCCCAGTTTCCGCCACATCGTGCATTTGTCCGGTTCTGATCTGGACCTCGACGCGCTTTCCGTCTCGCCCCGACACCGTGGTATGGATCGAGCGATACCCGTTGGTCTTTGGCTGACTTATGTAATCCTTGAACCGTCCCGGCACCGCGCGCCAGCGCTGGTGAATCGCCCCCAGGGCGCGATAGCAATCCTCTTCACTCGGCGTGATTATTCTAAAGCCATAGATATCGGAAAGCCGGGAGAAAGCCTGGTCTTTTTCCTGCATCTTGCGCCAGATCGAATAGGGCTTCTTTGCACGCCCGAAGACATCGGCCTCTACGCCAGCTTTTTCCAACTCATGCCGCATATCCCCGGTGATGCGTTGAATGACATCGCCAGTTTCCTTCTGCAGATTGATGAAACGGCGGATAATCGATGCCCGGCCCTCTGGGTTGAGCACTCTGAAAGCGAGGTCTTCGAGCTCCTCACGCATCCATTGCATACCCATGCGTCCGGCCAAAGGCGCATAGATGTCCATCGTTTCACGCGCCTTTTGGGCCTGCTTCTCTGGCTTCATCGCCCGGATTGTGCGCATGTTGTGCAACCGGTCGCTCAGCTTGACCAGAATGACCCGCAGATCCTTGGACATGGCCATGAAGAGCTTGCGGAAATTTTCGGCCTGTTTTGTCTCGGTCGATGTCAGCTGCAGATTGGTAAGCTTTGTCACCCCGTCGACCAATTCGGCAATCTCTTCGCCGAAACGCTCTGAGACCTCTGCATAAGAAGCCTTGGTGTCTTCGATTGTGTCATGCAACAGGGCTGTGATGATCGTCGCGTCATCAAGCTGCTGTTCGGTCAGAATAGCTGCGACGGCGACTGGGTGATTGAAATAAAGCTCACCCGAATGACGCCGCTGCTCCGCATGAAGATCGCGACCGTAATCGTATGCGTCGCGGATCAAATCCGCATTCGTCTTGGGGTTGTATCGTGAAACAAGAGCTATGAGGTCGTCGGCAGAAATTTCTAGGTGATCACCGTCTTTCATGCCATCCGCCTTTTGGGGAAGGTTGGGCCCTCGCCTAGCCCTGACCTTGCGCGGCCATCAATTGCCGTAACAACATCTCTTCCGACATGCTGTCTTCTTCTGGCTTGTCCTGCTCCGCGCCCATCAGAAGCGCCATTGCGTCCTCTTCCGGCTCATCCACTTCGATCTGATTCTGGTTGCTTTCGATCAGACGTTCGCGAAGGTCATCTGCGCTTTGCGTTTCCTCGGCGATTTCCCGCAAGGACACGACCGGGTTCTTGTCGTTGTCACGATTCACAGAAATCGCTGAGCCGGCGGAGATTTCGCGAGCGCGATGCGCTGCAAGCATGACCAACTCAAAGCGGTTCGGTACTTTATCTACGCAATCTTCAACTGTGACGCGGGCCATGAAACATCTCCATCGACGGAATGAGGTCAGAAGTGGGTTATTTAGGGCGTCCGGAAGCAATTGACAAGCGCAGATTATAGCGGTTGAACCTCCTGACGAAGCTTTTCCGGTAAAGCGTCATGCATCTGACGAACCGTTTCTCCGGTCACTGGATGTACCCAGTCTGGCGCGACCTCAAGCAACGGCACAAGGACAAACGCCCGGTCCTGCAGTCGCGGGTGCGGCAAGATCAGTTCGGTGGGCATCTGAACCACCTGCTGCTCAAGCGGTAACTCCACCCAATCGCGCTGAATTTGCCGGTCCGGGAGCACCACGTCGTCCAAAGCGATCAAATCCAGATCCAAGGTACGAGAAGACCATCTTGCCTTACGTTCCCGCCCGAACTCGTTTTCGACCTCATGAAGTCGCTCTAAAATTGAATTCGCGTCCAGGTTGGTTTCGACCGAAAAGGCGGCATTCACGAAATCCGGCCCGGACCCAGATGGGAAAGCGGGAGTACGAAAAAGCCGGCTCTTGACGCGAATCACTCCCAAAGCTTCAACCGACAAGTGAATCGCGGAAGACACGATTGACGTAACGTCAAGTTGAACCATTTTCTCATTTGACCCGACGGCAACTAGGGCAAGTGACCGGAATTGTGGCAGTTTATCGCTTGTTTTTTGCATTTTGCCGTCTTGCGAGCCTCTTAAAACACTCTATTTTTAGCAACGGTCGAGCGCTAAATTTTTTTTTATTCTACGAGCACAAGCGCCCGTCTCAAAAGAGAGGACATTTAATGTTTTACAAAGACGAACGGCTTGCGCTGTTCATCGACGGATCGAATCTGTACGCCGCCGCCAAATCACTGGGGTTTGACATCGACTATAAGTTGTTGCGGCAGGAATTCATGCGTCGGGGCAAGTTGTTGCGCGCTTTTTACTATACCGCGTTGTTGGAGAATGACGAATATTCTCCGATCCGTCCGTTGGTGGACTGGCTGAACTACAATGGTTTCACAATGGTGACCAAACCGGCCAAGGAATACACCGACAGCATGGGGCGCCGTAAAGTAAAGGGCAATATGGACATTGAGCTGACCGTGGATGCAATGGAACTTGCACCTCGCGTCGATCATATTGTGTTGTTTTCCGGAGACGGTGACTTCCGACCACTGATTGAAAGCCTTCAACGTTCCGGGGTTCGCGTTTCCGTCGTTTCCACGATACGAAGCCAGCCTCCAATGATATCAGACGAGCTTCGGCGCCAGGCAGATAATTTCATCGAGCTGGACGAGCTGAAAGACGTCATTGGTCGCCCTCCCCGCGAAATCTCTGAAGCAAGCTGAGAATAGCAACCAGCGACTACTGATATACCGGATTTGCAAGCACCCCAATGCCCGGTAACTCACGACAATATACGAGGCCTTTTCGGCCTCGTACCCTTTGGTTTTTTATTGCTTCAAAAAATATCGGTTTTGTCCCCTGCCGGACTATTGTCGCTAGGGTCGAACATCACCGCCTCTGGACCTTGGCAGCGCAACCGCTTACCTCTTTTATCAGGAGGAAACGCCCCGATGACCAAAGCTGATCTTACCCTTTACCTTGCCGCCCCGCGTGGGTTTTGCGCCGGTGTGGATCGCGCCATCAAGATCGTCGAGATGGCATTGGAAAAGTGGGGCGCGCCCGTCTACGTCCGGCATGAAATCGTCCACAACAAATTCGTCGTTGATCACTTGCGGGAAAAGGGCGCGGTCTTTGTCGAAGAGCTTTCCGAATGTCCGAATGATCGCCCGGTGATATTCTCGGCTCATGGTGTGCCAAAATCAGTGCCTGCCGCCGCCCAGGCACGGGAGATGATCTACGTCGACGCGACCTGCCCGTTGGTAAGCAAGGTTCATATCGAAGCGCAGCGTCACGCAGACAATGGCTTACAAATGATCATGATCGGGCATGAGGGTCACCCGGAAACTGTGGGCACAATGGGGCAATTGCCCGATGGCGATGTCCTGTTAGTGGAAACGCCCAAAGACGTTGCCACGTTGCAGGTCCGCGATCCCGAGCATCTGGCCTACGTTACCCAAACCACACTCAGCATCGATGATACTGCTGAAGTCGTCGCGGCCCTCAAAGAGAGGTTTCCTGCAATTGTGGGGCCACACAAAGAAGACATTTGCTACGCGACGACCAATCGTCAGGAAGCGGTCAAGGCGATGGCCCCCAAATGCGATGCGATGCTTGTGGTCGGAGCGCCCAATTCCTCAAATTCCAAGCGTTTGGTCGAAGTGGGTGCGCGCGCGGGCTGCAGCTATTCTCAGCTTGTTCAGCGCGCTGATGACATCGATTGGCGGGCATTGGACGGCATAACAAGCATCGGCATCACAGCCGGTGCCTCCGCACCTGAGGTCCTGATCAACGAAGTGATTGAGGCATTCGAGAAACGCTTCAACGTCACGCGCGCACTTGTCGAAACCGCGGTTGAAAACGTTGAATTCAAGGTGCCGCGCGTGCTGCGTGAAACTGCTTAAGCCGAAGAGACGGCGAACGCCACATTTGGCGTCCTACACCGTGCGTGGAGGCACTTGCCGCTGGAGAAACACGCGATAAAACTATTGTGCGTGACCAACCCGGCATTGATGAACGGTGAGCAGGTGTCAAAGTGGGTTTCAGCCTCTTGCCTTGCCTCTTAACCGACGCCATGGTGCCGCCATGAAGAGCATTCCCCGCGCCCCTCTTATACTCGGCCTTGCTGGCCTCATTCCGTTTATCTGGGGCGCTGTGACCTATTTGATCGACCCTCTCGCCCAATGGGGTGTGCAGGCCCTGGGCCCGCGGTTTGTAGGCCCTTACATCCAGCTCTTTTACGGATCTGTCATCTTGTCCTTTATGTCAGGTGTGCTTTGGGGGTTCGCCACCAAGACCAGCGGTACACGCGCAGCGACAGGATATGCCCTGTCGGTAATCCCGGCCCTATGGGCGTTCTTCATGACGGGGGGCGGCCCGACCACCGCCGGTATGAATTTGATATTTGGCTTTATTGGCCTTTTGGCACTGGATTTCGCATTTTCGGCCTGGGGCCTGACGCCGCGTTGGTGGATGGCCCTGCGTCTGCTGCTGACCAGCATTGTGGTCGCCTGCTTGGCTATTGGAGTTTTCCTGTGACTGACAAGCAAACCCTCGACATCTATTCCGAGAAGGCGGACGAGTACGCATCGATGACGGATAGCCTCAACAAGGAGGATCCCGAGTTACGGGCCTTTATCGACGCCATCCCGCAATGTGGCCACGTTCTTGATTTGGGATGCGGACCCGGCGCTTCGGCCGCGAAAATGGCGCAAGCAGGACTTCAGGTGGATGCGTATGACGCGGTACCTCAGATGGTCGCGTTAGCGGACCAACATGAGGGCGTCCAAGCGCGTCAGGCCACTTTTGCCGAGGTGAATGGTGCGGCATTGTATGACGGTGTATGGGCCAATTTCTCTCTTTTACATGCAGAACGTAATGACCTTCCAGGCCATCTGAAACGCATTGCCACAGCACTGAAACCGGGTGGCAGGTTCCACATCGCGGTCAAAACCGGAACAGGAAGCCACAGAGATCGATTGGGACGTCTCTACACATATTACACTGACGCGGAACTCACCGGTCTGCTGGAAAATGCTGGTTTCAAAGTCGTAGGTCGAAGGGAGGGCCGTAGCGCCGGTCTCAGCGGAGAGGAAGCGCCGTGGATTGCGCTGGCAGCCGTCAGTGCCTGAGCTTTTCGCCTTCACAGACGGGGCTTGTTCAGGAAATCCCGGGCCAGGGGGTTGGGGAGTGTTGCTGCAAGCCAAAGACGGCCCTTCAGTGGTGAAAGAGCGCGAACTGAAAGGCGGCGAAGCCGAAACAACCAACAATCGGATGGAGTTGCTTGCCGCGATCAATGCCCTGGAATCCCTGAGCAGAAGCAGCACAATCACGATTGTGACCGATAGTAACTACGTCAAGAACGGTATCACCAGCTGGATATTCGGCTGGAAAAAGAATGGATGGAAGAACGCAGCCAAGAAACCTGTGGCAAACGCGGAACTTTGGCAGCGACTAGATTCGGCGAACCAACGCCATGAGGTGACATGGAAATGGGTGAAAGGCCACGCAGGCCATCCTGAAAACGAACGTGCCGATGAACTGGCCCGCGCGGGAATGGCGCCTTTCAAACCATGACGGTGATCGGGCTTCTGGACTATGCCAGCGTATTCATCTTTGCGTTGACGGGCGCTTTGGCCGCAAGTCGTCAGCAACTGGACATCGTCGGCTTTGCATTTGTGTCCTGCCTGACCGCCGTCGGCGGCGGCACTCTGCGAGACCTGCTGCTAGACCGAAATCCGATTTTCTGGATCGCGCAGCCGCTCTACATAGGCGTAGCCTGCGCCGCAGCCCTTATCGTCTTTTTCACGGCACACCTTTTTGAAAGCCGGTTGCGCACTTTGCTCTGGCTGGACAGTTTCGCCCTTGCCGTGGCTGTTCCCGCAGGCACAGGGGTTGCGTTAGCCCTCGACCAGCCGGTTTTGGTCGTCGTTCTTATGGGGACAATAACCGGCTGCATGGGGGGATTGCTGCGCGACGTCGTTCTGGACGATGTGCCGGTTGTCCTGCGGCAAGGCGAGCTTTACGTCACTGCCGCTTTCGCTGGTGCGACGGTCGCCGTGATAGCCCGGCCTATGTTTAATGAGGCCCTTGCGCCTTTGGTCATTTGTGCCGGCGTGACCTGGGCACTGCGTGCAGGATCAATGGCCCTTGGATGGCGTTTGCCCGTTTACAAGAGTCGCCCGCCGCGCAGTTAGACCTTTTCATTGCACTAGCCGACCGGCATCTCCAATGTACTGTCATCGGAGCTAACGGAGGGCACCATGCGCGTTTTTCTATTCCTTATATCGACCCTTCACCTGCTTGGGGCCAACACCGCGAGCGCGCAGCCTTCTTTTGATTGCGCCAAAGCAAGCTCAGACGTGGAAGAGACCATATACTCAGACCCCGCTCTTGGTGCACTGGATCAGAGGCTGGCCGAACGTTATGCTTCGGCTCTGGCCGCAATTCGAACAATGGACAACGGCAGCGAGACTGCCGAGAAGGAGCTTCATGCGGTGCAGCGTGGCTGGATCAAGGGACGCAACGATTGTTGGAAAGCAGAAGACTTACTTGCGTGCGTTGAAGCCGCCTATCACACACGCGAAGCGGAGCTGGTTGGGCTTTGGATGTTGGAGGAGCCAACGGCGGTGCACTCGTTTTTTTGTGAAGGAAACCGAGCCAACGAAGTAACCGTCTATTTCTTTGCCACCGAAGTACCAAGTATTCGTGTGGAATACGGAGACAGTATTCGCACCGGGTCTTTGGTGCCCGCGGCGTCTGGCAGCAAATATGCGATGCCGTTTGGCGGCACGTTCTGGCAGAAAGGCAAAAAAGCGCTGTTTGAATGGACAGAAGGTCAGGCAATGTCGTGTCAGGCCACTGAATAGCGCGCAGACAGAACTTGGCCTAACGACAGTCGACGGTAGCTATAAGGGCAAAACTTATTGCCTGTTCGATGCAACGAGCTTTGCCGTTTTTTGGGTTGCAAGGCTCAAGGCTAATTCATGTCTTTCGGGTCGTCCGTATAGATATCCTTGGGCACAGACAGCGCCCATCTGGTTAACGATTTCAGCCTGACGGGGAGTTTCAATTCCTTCAACGGTGATCGCGAGCTCAAGGTTCTGAGCAATTTCAAAAACCGAAGCCAGCATCATCCGCGCCTTCTCTGAATGCGCCAACTCTTCAACCAGTGATCGATCCACCTTTAACTCGTCAGCTGCCATGGATCTCAAATAAGCTAACGAAGAAAAGCCGGTGCCAAAGTCGTCGATGGCAATCTTGCATCCGAGCAGTCGCAAATCCGAAATGATCGACCGTGCATGGTCCCAATCCCGTAACTCTGTGCTCTCGGTGATTTCCAGCGTCAGAAGGTCGGGACGAATGTCCGAACGCCAAAGCACATGTTCAACCCGTTTGAGGATTTTGGTTGAGCTAAAATGCAAGGTAGAAAGGTTGACGCTGACTGAGAAATCAGTGCCGTGCCGCTCATTCCATTGAGCGACCAGCCGTGCTGCCCTGTTCAAGACAAAATTGTCGATTTCGATGACCAGGCCACTCTCTTCGGCCAGCAGAATGAACTCGTCTGGCGTTACCAATTGCTCCTGCCGGTTCCAGCGCACCAGCGCTTCGAATCCATATATTTTGCCTGTTGGCAGCCACACTTTGGGTTGCAGGTAGACTTCCAAGCTTCCATCATGGATTGCCTTTGGAAGCTCATCCAGCATTGCGCGCCTTTCTAGGAAACGTTTTTCCAACTCCTGATCATACAGCGTAAAGCGGTTTCGCCCGCCGCTTTTCGACGCGTACAAGGCAAAATCTGACACACGCGACAAGCCGTCAACGGTGGATGACATATTCCGGCTAACCTGTGTGTTTGTAGCAAGACCGATGCTGACGCCAGGCGTCAGAATTTCCCCATCCAGCTCAAAAGGGCGCGATGCACTCGTTAAGATTGTAGAACACAGCTCTGTCAGGATCCCGATATCGTCCGTGGGTGCGACCAGCGCAAATTCGTCCCCGGCGAGTCTTGCCGCGAAACCGTCATGCCGCATCGACTGCTCTTTTAGAACATTCGCGACACGTTTGAGCACCGCGTCACCGGCCGCGTGCCCATAGGTATCATTGATCGTTTTGAATTCATCCAGATCAAGAGACAGTAAAGCGACAGGCGCTCTTGCCTCGTCCAACATCGCTTGCAGCCTGTCTTGAAATTGCACGCGGTTTGGCAGACCGGTCAAAGGGTCGAAAAACGCCAGAAACCTTACGCGGTTCTCAGCTTGCTCGCGCGCGCGCCGGCCCAGAATTTCAAGGCGCAACAGCAACAACGCCCCACACCCCGCGAGCGTAAGTGCGGCAAGACTGAACAACACGACACCTTGCTGTTTCGAAACCGCACCAGCCTGTTTTAACATGATGTCGTCAGCCTGGCGCCGCATGGTATCTAGAAATTGAACCAGTTGGCCTCGTGCCACTTCTGATGCCGCAAGCAACTCAGTCATTAATTTGTCTAGATCCGAAAACTCGGTTGCGATGGCCCAATCGGCGATTTCAACGATCTCAGAGAGTTTTTCCAGGGCGTCTTTCTTCTCAAGGGTCGTGTTGCCACGCGCCACGAGGCCTTTCAGATGTTCGGTTCTCACAAAAAGAATGTCGGTGGCTTTCAGAAACTGCCGTTCCAGTTCCTCCGACATCTCACCCTCGTAAACAGCTGTCTGCACAACCAGCAGAAGCCTTTGCACGTCACTCATTGCGACATAGCCATTCCCAACCTGACTGGCTTCAAACAGCTCGTGCGTGTTGTCGAGGTTCCGAACAACGGATTGCGTGTATAGCCCTGCACCAAAACACAAGGCGACCAAGGTTCCGAGAGCCAGCCAGATACCCGGGCGCGACGCCAGCGCATCCAATATGTTCTTGGGTCTATGCGTGTCTGCCCCGGCATCTTGCATTGCGAGAGTTAGTCCGCTGGTTCTATTCTTGCCGCCATCCAGACGAGATGGGATTCTGTTGCAAGTTCAGACGCTTGGTAAGCTGCTGCGTCAATTACAAATTGGATTGGTCCCCGGGCGCGCCTGCTGTGCGCCCTACCATCAACCCTTGTCGCAACCAGTATTTGTACAGAACCAATGACATCACGCGAGATCGACGTGCTGTAGTCATTTTCCGCCGTGACAGCGATTGTCTCAACGCCGGAAAGACCATTGGCCTCCAGAATATCCGATAACAACACCCCTTCAAAAGTCGCGGGGTTCTCACGCCAAGGTGTGGTTGTCGTCAATCTGTATGTCGTGAATTGCTCCAGCTGAGCGGGCGTGTAAATGGTTTCCGACCCATCGGGGGCAAGGACGACAAGCGCCGCATCAGAATGGGAGATCGCGCCCAGCTCAACCTGTTCCAGTTCTGCGGCAATGACCGAATTAGAGGCAAATACAAATGCCCAAATGATTGTGTTCAGGAATGCGCGCATGTCTGGTCTCCTTCGTGTAACGCAAGGCCGAACATATCGCTGGAAGTCTTAAAATCGCATGGGCTGCGAGACAGTTCTCAGCCGAATTTCAATCAGATTTTCGGCTAATGTTTCTGTGTTTGGTCAAATGCCAGCCAAAAAACGGCAGATTTATCCGCTCACCTGAACTCGCAGTCCTTGAAGGTCGGGTACAGTTATCCACAAGCCATTTTACATTGCTGCGATCCGCAAGAACTTATTATTCTCAACACGTTAAACCTCCTGTCTCCTCTAAAAACCGTGGGCTCGCGACCTGAGTGCGTTGAGTTTTCCAAGTATCCGGGAAGACGTTGGTGTACCCCAACGCGTTCAAAGTTTGACATCTAACCGACAATGGAAAGTTGATTTTTTGCGCGCGACAAGAAAATATGTGACTGTCGGAAGGTTTGTTCCGGCAGAACGAGCATTGGAGTGTTTTCCCGTGGCAGATCGGAAAATCAGGAACATGGAAGAGTTTGCCAGCATCAGCGGCATCTCGCGCCCGACTGTCTCAAAGTACTTCAATGATCCGGATAGCGTCAGAGCGACCACCCGCGCACGAATTGAAGCGGCGTTGGAGCTCCATGACTATCGACCAAACATTTACGCCATGAACCAGAACCGAAAGCTGACCAAGAATCTCGGGATCGTGGTACCTCTTTTGACCGACCCATATTTCGCGGAAATCGCCCGAAATCTGGAGCAGCGGTGCATCTTGGCAGGCTACAGCCCGACTCTTTTCAGCTCTCATGGTGATCCAGCACTTGAGGTGGAGGTGCTTGATACGCTTCGCTCGCTAAAGCCTGCGGGCGCATTGTTGGCTCCCTTGGGTAGGGCGTCAGATCGCCGAGCATTGGAAAAGTTCTGTAATGACGTCCCAACTTTGATCTTTGACAGCAGTGTCGATCAGATCGGCCTTGGATTTGTTGGGTCAGACAACTTTCAGTTTACCGCCCACATCACGGACTATCTCTGCCGGACAGGGGAACCGCCCAACTTCTTTGAGATGAAAACACCCGCCAACCCTAACGCACACCGACGACGCCAAAGCTATCTGAACGCGATGGCAAAGTTCGGATACGCGCCTGACGTCATCTCCATAGACGGTGAGGGTTGGGGCTTTGAAGAGATTGGACGCCTTGGAGGGCACAATGCTCTGTCACAGGGGCGTTTTTCCACCAATACGATCCTTTGCAGCAATGACCGGCTGGCCATTGGATTGCTGACCGCCTGCTACGAGCAGGGCTTGCGCGTCGGACGCGGAAGCGACTGTGCGATTCGCGTGGCCGGGCAGGACGGGCACCCGCATTCGAGATATACCTGCCCCCCTTTGACTACGATCTCTCACAACTATGATGCGGTTTCAAAAACCGCAGCTGATGTCTTGTTTGCGGCCATTGATGGTCAGGTAGAGCCTTGGAAAAGCACAAGATTAGAGGGACGACTCATCCTGCGAGACTCCGCATGACACTTCAAATCTTTACGCGCGTAAAAAATAAGTTGACGTCGCGTCGTTATTTCGACTACCTTCGACCCATCACATCCAACTAGGGAGGACTCTGGATGTCTTTGAAGAGCACACTTTGTGCTGCGACTGCACTTTCGCTTACTTTGGCGGGCAATGCTTTCGCGGACGGCCATTCAGCAACGATCACAATCGCTACCGTAAACAACGGCGATATGATTCGTATGCAAGGCTACACCGACGCATTCACCGAAGAAACTGGTATCGCGGTAGAATGGGTAACCCTTGAAGAGAACGTGCTGCGTCAGCGCGTCACAACGGACATTACCACCAAAGGTGGCCAGTTCGACATCATGACGATCGGCATGTATGAGACCCCGATCTGGGGCGCCAACGGCTGGCTCGTTCCACTAAACGATCTTTCCGCTGAATACGATGTTGATGACATCCTGCCAGCGATGCGTGACGGCCTGAGCCACGACGGCACATTGTACGCGTCACCGTTCTACGGCGAAAGCTCAATGGTCATGTATCGCACAGACCTGATGGAAGCGGCTGGTCTGGAAATGCCAACCGATCCAACATGGCAGTTCATCCGCGAAGCAGCGGCTGCAATGGATAATCCAGCGGAAGACATCAACGGCATCTGCCTGCGTGGCAAAGCTGGCTGGGGTGAAGGCGGTGCCTTTATCACTGTAACAGGTAACTCCTTCGGCGCGCGTTGGTTCGACGAAGAGTGGAATGCGCAGTTTGATCAGCCCCAATGGGCAGAAGCGATCAACTTCTATGTCAACCTGATGAACGACTACGGCCCAGAAGGCTATGCAACAAACGGGTTCAACGAAAACCTGTCACTGTTCAACCAAGGCAAATGTGGCATGTGGATTGACGCGACGGTTGCGGCATCCTTTGTGACCGGTGATGATTCCACCGTTGCCGACAGTGTTGGCTTTGCCCTCGCGCCAAACAACGAAGGCGTCGAAAAGCGGGCCAACTGGCTTTGGGCCTGGGCTCTGGCGATTCCCGCCGGTACACAGCAAGAAGCCGAAGCCAAGCAGTTCATCGAGTGGGCTACCGGCAAAGAGTACATCGAGCTTGTTGCGGCAAATGAAGGCTGGGCAAACGTACCCCCAGGCGCGCGGAAGTCTCTCTATGAGACACCTGAGTACCAGGAAGTACCATTCGCTCAGATGACGCTGGACTCCATCAACGCTGCGGATCCGACAAACCCAACTGTTGATCCGGTACCCTACGTTGGCATCCAGTTCGTTGCGATCCCCGAGTTTGCGGGCATGGCAACTGAAGTGAGCCAAGAGTTCTCAGCGGCCTATGCTGGACAACAAACAGTAGAAGAAGCGTTGGAAAAAGCTCAGGCGATTACCAACGAAACGATGGAAGCCGCAGGCTACCGCTAAGCCCAAGGGCTTGATTTCCAGAGGGCGGCGGTAAAACTGTCGCCCTCTGACAAAAAACTCTCTACCATAAATTGAGCAACCCGCATCAACAGCGCTAAGAATTAGCGGCCTGTTCACAGAGGAGGTGCATGCAAATGGCTACGAAGGCTTCCCGTTCAGCGGCCCGGATAATGATGGCCCCAGCAGTAATACTGCTCTTGGGCTGGATGTTGGTCCCGCTGATCATGACACTTTGGTTCTCATTCCGAACATATTTGCCACTACGCGGCGGAGATCAGGGATGGACAGGTTTTGACAATTACGTTCGCTTCGTTACTTCCAGCGCATTCTGGCCCGCAGTTCAGACCACCCTGGTCATCGTTTTGGGCGTGCTTATCATCACTGTTGCACTTGGTGTGCTTCTTTCGATGCTGCTGGATCAGCCGATGTGGGGTCAGGGTGTTGTTCGTATCCTTGTGATCGCCCCCTTCTTTGTAATGCCGACTGTATCCGCACTTGTTTGGAAAAACATGTTCATGGATCCGGTGAACGGCGTCTTTGCCCACTTGTGGCGGTTCTTCGGTGCCGAGCCTGTAAGCTGGCTATCGGACGCCTCCCTGCCATCGATCATCATGATCGTAAGCTGGCAGTGGCTGCCCTTTGCGACACTGATCCTTCTGACCGCTATTCAGTCACTGGACAGCGAGCAACTGGAAGCCGCCGAGATGGATGGTGCACCGCACCTCAAGCGGTTCTGGTTCATCGTTCTGCCCCACCTCAGCCGCGCGATCACAATCGTGATCCTGATCCAGACGATCTTCCTGCTTGCAATCTTTGCGGAGATCTTCGTGACGACAGGTGGCGCGTTCGGAACACGAACACTGTCTTACCTGATCTATCAGCGAGTGCTGGAAAGTCAGAACATTGGTCTTGGCTCCGCCGGTGGCGTCTACGCCATCATCCTTGCAAACATCGTCGCGATCTTCCTGATGCGGATCGTCGGCAAGAATTTGGATAACTAATCATGGCACGTGCTGTTACATCCCGCCGCAAGCTGGTCAACACAACCGTCGCATGGGCGATTGGTCTCCTGATCTTCTTTCCGATCCTCTGGACCATCCTGACGAGCTTCAAGACGGAGGCGCAAGCCATCGCGAGCCCTCCGATCTTCCTTGGCTTCGACTGGACGCTGGAGAATTACAGTGTCGTATTGGAGAGGTCCAATTATGGCAGGTTCCTCTGGAACTCCATTCTCATCGCCGGAGGCTCTACAATTCTGGGCCTCATCGTCGCGGTGCCTGCCGCCTGGTCGATGGCTTTTGTCCCGTCCAAGCGGACCAAGGACATCCTGCTCTGGATGCTGTCCACCAAGATGCTCCCTGCCGTGGGCGTTCTGTACCCGATCTACCTGCTTTTCATTAAGCTTGGGCTTCTGGACAGCCGCGCGGGCCTCGTCATCGTCATGATGCTGATCAACCTGCCAATCATCGTTTGGATGCTCTACACTTACTTCAGGGAAATTCCGGTCGAAATTCTGGAAGCCGCACGCATGGATGGTGCCACGCTGAAGGAAGAAGTGCTCTACATCCTGACACCGATGGCGATCCCCGGCATTGCGTCGACCATGCTCCTGAACTTCATCCTCGCATGGAACGAAGCCTTCTGGACGCTGAACCTGACGGCGGTCAATGCGGCCCCCCTGACGGCCTTCATCGCCAGCTACTCAAGCCCGGAAGGCTTGTTCTTCGCCAAACTCAGCGCGGCCTCCACAATGGCCATTGCTCCGATCCTCATCCTCGGCTGGTTCAGCCAGAAACAACTCGTCCGCGGTCTCACCTTCGGCGCGGTTAAATAAGGGAACTGACACATGGGACAGATTCAACTCAAACAAGTGACTAAGAGCTTTGGTGAAACACAGGTCATTCCTCCGCTCGACCTCACGATCCACGATGGCGAATTCACGGTCTTTGTCGGTCCATCCGGCTGCGGTAAATCCACCTTGCTGCGTCTCATTGCAGGCTTGGAGGACATCACCACCGGACATATCGAGATCGATGGAACCGACGCCACTGACCTGGTTCCCGCGAAACGCGGCCTGGCCATGGTGTTCCAGTCATATGCGCTCTATCCGCATATGTCGGTCCGCAAGAACATCGCGTTTCCGCTGCGGATGGCAAAAATGGAGCAGGCGGAGATTGACCAGCGCGTCAATGCGGCGGCCGAAGTTCTCAACCTCGCGGACTATATTGACCGCCGTCCCGGGCAACTGTCCGGTGGTCAGCGCCAGCGGGTCGCCATTGGCCGTGCCATCGTGCGGGAACCGTCGGCCTTCCTTTTCGACGAACCGCTGTCCAACCTGGACGCCGCGCTGCGTGTCGGCATGCGGATGGAAATCTCGGAACTTCACAAGAAGCTCGAGACGACAATGATCTACGTGACACACGATCAGGTCGAAGCCATGACAATGGCCGACAAGATTGTTGTTCTGCAAGCAGGCGTCATTGAACAGGTCGGCTCCCCCCTGGAGCTCTACCGGACCCCGCGCAACAAATTCGTGGCCGGGTTCATTGGCTCACCCAAGATGAACTTCATCGAAGGCGAGGAAGCTGCAAAGCACAATGCGCATACAATTGGCTTCCGCCCCGAACACATCGACGTCGTTGAGAGTGGCGGAATGTGGCAAGGTACCGTTGGCGTTGCAGAGCATCTGGGATCTGACACGTTCTTCCACATCCACAACACCGGGTTGGGAGAAACGATGACCGTGCGTGCCATTGGTGACGTGAGCCTCAAGCATGGCGATACTATCCACCTGTCACCGCGCGTCGAAGAGGTCCATAAGTTCAACGCCGAAGGACTTCGGATCGAATGAAGCGACTGGCCGGCAAAACCGCGCTGATCACCGGTGCCGCACGCGGCATCGGTCTGGCGTTTGCCAAGGCTTATGTCGCGGAAGGCGCACGCGTCGCGATTGCAGATATTGATTTTCGCCGGGCTGAGGAAGCTGCGGCGGAAATCGGCTCTGCCGCGATTGCCGTGGAAATGGACATTACTGACCAATCGAGCATTGACGCTGGCGTCGCCAGCGCGACCAGAACCTTTGGACACATCGATATCCTGATCAACAATGCCGCGATTTTTACCGCTGCACCATTCGTTGAAGTCACGCGAGAGGACTATGCGCGGGTCTTCGACATCAATGTCAGCGGCACCCTTTTTACAATGCAGGCCGTCGCAAAACACATGATCGCTAAAGGCATCAAAGGGCGCATCATCAATATGGCTTCGCAAGCCGGGCGCAGAGGCGAAAGCCTTGTCTCGGTCTACTGCGCCAGCAAGGCCGCTGTGATTTCACTGACCCAATCTGCCGGGCTCAATCTGATCGAACACGGCATCAACGTAAACGCGATTGCCCCTGGTGTGGTAGATGGTGAGCATTGGGACGGGGTCGATGCTTTCTTTGCCAAATACGAGGGTAAAGCCCCTGGACAGAAGAAAAAAGAAGTTGGCGAGGCGGTCCCCTTTGGACGTATGGGAACTGCCGACGACCTAACCGGCATGGCCGTTTTCCTTGCCAGCGATGACGCAACCTACATCGTCGCACAGACCTACAATGTCGATGGCGGAAACTGGATGAATTGATGAAGGTTCAAGCAGAGGAAAAAATCGGAATGAAGATTTCGAACAAGACACTCGGAGCCATGCCAGCAGAGGTATCTGTTCCGTCATATGATCGGTCCAGTTTAACACCGGGGATCGTTCACATCGGGCTTGGCAACTTTCATCGCGGCCATCAGGCTTGGTATCTGCACAGGCTCATGCAACAGGGGCTGGCCCATGACTGGGCGATCATCGGCGCAGGCGTACGGCCTGGCGATGCTGTCATGCGCGAACGGTTACTTGCCCAGGACTGCCTGACCACATTGGTGGAGCTTGATCCCGATAGCTCCTCAGTCGAAATCGTCGGTTCAATGATCGATTTTGTCGAGATTGCCCCCTCGAACGGTCCGCTCATTGCGGCGATGTCAGACCCTCGAATTCGAATTGTTTCGCTGACCGTGACGGAAGGCGGATATTACCGGACAGAGGCCGGTGCATTTGACGCTGACCATCCTGATATTCAGCATGATGCCGCGCATCCTGACCGCCCGGTTACTGCCTTCGGTGCGATGATTGCCGCCTACCGCGCACGGCGCGCGGCCGGGCTCAAGCCATTTACCGGACAGTGTTGCGACAATCTGCAGGCAAATGGCTCAGTGCTCAAGCAAACTGTGGTTGGCCTTGCCCGTCTGAGCGATCCGGACCTGGCTCAATGGATCAATGAGCACGCCAGTTTCCCCGAGGCAATGGTCGACTGCATCGTGCCCGCGACAGGTGACGCAGAACTGGCATTTGTCAGAAACCTGGGGATTGAGGATTCTGCGCCAGTTACGCACGAGAACTACCGCCAGTGGGTCATCGAAGATAACTTCTGCGCCGGACGTCCGCCCTGGGAAGAGGCGGGAGCGACACTTACGGATGACGTACATTCCTACGAAAGCATGAAGATCCGGATCCTGAATGCAGGGCATCAAGTCCTGGCAAACGTCGGGGAAGTTCTTGGGCTCGAAACCATCGCCGATTGCATGGCCGATCCACTTGTCGCTTCGTTCTTTCACAAGGTCCAAACGGAGGAAATCCTGCCCTACGTCGACGCGGTTGAGGGTATAGAACCGCTGGATTACCTCACGCTGATCGAAAAGCGTTTTGCCAACCCGAAAATCCGCGATACGACCCGCCGGGTGGCGTTTGACGGCTCATCGCGACACACCGGATTTGTACTGCCGATTCTGCGGGATGCGATTGCAAAGGACGGCAAGTTTTCTGGTCTGGCACTGGTCGAAGCACTTTGGGCGCGGATGTGCTTTGGTTCACGCGAAGACGGCAGCGCGATCCTGCCCAATGACCCGATCTGGCCTGCGCTGAACGAGACGGCTATCGCTGCACGTGACAACCCGGCTCTCTGGCTGGCCCAAAGCAATTTATACGGGCAATTGAACGCGCATGAAGCCTTCCGGGCCCAGTTCGAACAGTGGTTGCAACTGATCTGGGCGCAAGACTGCCGCGCGGCGCTTCGGACGTTCCTGGAAACATAGTCTGACAGGGCGGTATCTTGGGCTAAATGGCTACGCGCGAGAAGGCTGATCTCAGATCACACCTTCACTCCGCAAATCCAAGATCGCCTCTTCAGAATAACCCAATTCCGCCAATATCGCAGCGGTGTGCTCTCCTAACGCCGGGATGGCATCCATACGGGGCTCGACACCTATGCCGCCCGGAGGAACAAGCGCCGGAACGGGTCCCACGGGCGTATCAACTTCGCGCCAACGCTTTCGAGACCGAAGCTGCGCGTGGGCCCAGACATCCTCCATCTCGTTTACTCTCGCGTTGGCAATACCGGCCTGATCCAGCCGATCGATGACGGTTTCCACGGTCAGTGCTGCAAAGCATTCGACGATCAAGTCCGAAAGCACTGCTTTGTTCGCGGTACGCTGGCTGTTTGAGGAAAAGCGCGGATCTGACGCAAGTTCCGGCGCCCCTAATACGATCTCGCAAAATGCTCTCCATTCCCGGTCGTTCTGCAGGCCAAGGATCACGGTACGACCATCGCCAGCCGTGAAAGGTCCATAGGGAAAGATCGTCGCATGACTCGCGCCGGCACGTTCGGGCGGGGGGGCGCCATCATAGGCGTAATAGAGCGGATATCCCATCCACTCTACCATGGCATCCATCATGGATAGGTCGATTTCGCAGCCTTTGCCAGACTTGCCGCGCCGCATCAGCGCCGCGAGGATATTGGAGTAAGCGTACATTCCCGCGGCGATATCGGCGATGGATATGCCCGCCTTGCTGGGCGTTTCGGGGGTGCCGGTGGTTGAGATCAACCCGGCCTCGGATTGTACAAGAAGGTCATAGGCCTTGCGGGCCTCATCCGGGCCACCCACCCCGTAGCCCGAGATATTGCAAACGATCAATCCCGGGTTCTCACGCGACAAAACCTCGTACCCCAGACCAAGTCGTGTCGCGGCACCGGGTGCGAGGTTCTGTACGAGCACATCAGCCTCAGCAATCAACCCTTGAAGGACGCGCATCCCTTCAGGGTGTTTGACATCAAGAGTCAGGCTTTCTTTCGAACGGTTCGTCCAGACGAAATGCGAGGCCATCCCGTTGACCCGAGTATCGTAGTTGCGGGCAAAATCCCCAACGCCGGGGCGTTCAATCTTAATGACCCGCGCCCCCAGGTCCGCAAGCTGCCGGGTCGCAAAAGGGGCTGCAATTGCATGTTCAAGGCTGACAACAGTGACCCCTTCCAATGGCAGCATCAGAATGACCTCGGCAGATCAAGAACATGCTCGGCAACATACGACAGGATGAGATTGGTTGAGATAGGCGCGACCTGATAGAGCCTTGTTTCGCGGAATTTTCGTTCAACATCATAATCATGAGCGAAGCCAAACCCACCATGAAATTGTAGACAGGCATTCGCAGCTTCCCAACTGGCCTTGGCAGCGAGGTATTTCGCCATATTGGCTTCTGTCCCCGCAGGTAGCCCCTGATCGAACAACTGGCAGGCGCGAAACCGCATCAGGTTGGCGGCTTCCAGCTCGATTTTGGCCTCCGCAATCGGGAACTGCACCCCTTGGTTCTGACCAATGGGGCGACCAAACACTTCACGCTCTTTGACATATGCGCACACCTTGTCGAGGAACCAGTAGCCATCCCCGATACATTCCGCCGCGATCAAAGTTCGTTCAGCATTAAGCCCGTCCAGGATATAGCGAAAGCCCATGCCTTCCTCACCGATCAGATTCTCCACCGGGATTTCGAGATTGTCGAAAAACAACTCGTTGGTTTCGTGGTTCACCATGTTCGGGATGGGCTTAACCTCCATCCCGTTTCCGGCCGCCTGCTTGAGGTCAACGATGAAAATCGACATACCCAGAGATTTCTTTTTGACCTGATCAAGAGGTGTCGTCCGCGCAAGCAGGATCATCAGGTCCGAATGTTGCACCCGGCTGATCCAGACTTTTTCTCCATTCACAACATATTTGTCGCCTTTACGCACCGCATTAGTCTTAATTTTTGTCGTATCCGTACCTGTTGTAGATTCGGTGACACCCATGGATTGCAGGCGCAAGGTCCCCCGCGCGATCTGTGGCAGGTAACGTTGCTTTTGCTCTTCCGACCCATGCCTGAGGAGCGTGCCCATGTTGTACATCTGACCATGGCAGGCCCCGGAGTTACCACCTGCGCGATTGATCTCCTCCATGATGATGCTGGCTTCGGTCAAGCCCAACCCTGACCCGCCATATTCCTCAGGGATCATCGCGGCGAGCCAACCCGCCTCGGTCAGCGCATCAACAAATGCTTCGGGGTAGCCGCGTTCCGCATCAACCTTGCGATGATATTCCGGTGGGAAGGTGGCACACAACGCGCGGACTGCCTCCCGAATGTCCTGGTGGTCCGTATCAGCGATTTGCATCATCTAGTCGTTGCCTTTGCTTGCATGGCCAGCGCGCCATCTTGCCTGCGCACCCAAAGCCGGAATGTCTTTCCATCTTTTTCCGCAGTGCCATGTAGTGAGAAGGTCTCAGCATCAAAAACCGTCGAGACCGCACGAAATTCAAAACCGTCTACGACCGCCTCTGGAAGCTGGCGACGCAGCAGATCCAGAAGCAGCGTAGCAAGCAACGGCCCATGCACGACGAGGCCAGCATACCCTTCCGAATGCACACAAAACGGGTGATCGTAGTGGATGCGATGCCCATTGAACGTCAGTGCGGAATATCTGAATAGTAAGACCGGGTTTGGATCTATTTCGCGCGAGAAATCACTTTCGTTGGGCGCTTGGGGTGGTGCAGGCACTGGCACGGCAGGGTTGGGCTGCTCCCGATAAACGATGTCATGCTCTTCCTCTATCCCCAGTGTTTTGCTGTCAAAAATCTGGTGCCCGACCGTAACAAACACCAGTTGCCCCGATCGGCCCGTTTTCGCTTCGACAGATTTGATCGTTGAGACTTTGGTCAGTTCCCGCCCGATCCGCATGGGTGCATGGAAGGTCAAACGACCGCCCGCCCACATGCGACGTGGCAAGGGCACCGGGGGTAGAAAACCGCCCAACGCTGCATGCCCATCATACCCGGCATCAGACAATTTGAAGAGCTGCAGAAAGTGCATCCAATGCCAGAGAGGAGGCAAGGGTGTTCCGTCCTCGTAAACCGGATCGTCGCGATCCAGCGTCGCCGCAAGCGCATTCGACGGGAACGGCGCTATCGTCTCGACAAAAGACTCTGACCTTCCAATCCAGTCTTCCAAGTGAGCCATGTTTACCGTTGTCCCGCTGCAACCCCGTTGATGGCATCAATGACATAGGTCGCGCATTCTGAAAATTCATATTTAAAGAACACTGGGTTCAGCAGTGGCCCTGATAGACATGTTGGCCAGCGCCGCTGCGGGCGGACAAAAGAGCCCCGATGTCCAGAAACCAGCCTTTCATCGAACCAAATGAAGAAGCTCGTACACAAATCTGCGGCGGCTGAATGGAATTGGATTTATGATCCCTATTCGGCCGCAACCGGTGTCGTGTCCGAAAGGCGCATATACCCATCACGCGACTGTGGTGTCTTGATACCGAGAATGCTCCCGGCAATCTGCGTCCGCAAAACTTGCGCGGTACCGCCACCAATGGTGAACATCCTGACATCTCGATACATCCGTTCAAGCGGCTCCTGGTCCCCATAGCCACGCGCCCCGAACATCTGCAACGCGTCATTGACCACCTTGATGGCCATCTCTGACGCAAAGAGTTTCGCACGTGCAGCCTTCGTCATATCGGGGAAAGCGCTCCCATCTGGACCTCGCGACTGCGCGGCATCCCGGAGCAGCAGCCGAGCTGCATGGATTTGCGTGTCCATATCGGCCAGCATCCATTGCAATCCCTGGAATTCCGCCAAGGGGCGTCCAAATTGCTTTCGATCCAGCAGATAGCGTTTCGCATGCTCATGCGCGCCCGCGGCGATCCCAAGGGCGACAGCGCCGGCGCCAACGCGCTGCGAGTTGTAAGCACTCATCAGATCAGCAAAGCCATGTTTCAGTCCTGACGGCGGCTCAAGCAGCCACTTCTTATCAACCTCGACATTGTCAAATCGTAACTCTGCCTCGGGCATTCCGCAAAGACCCAGGGTGTGTTCGCGCCGGACAACCTCGAAACCGGCGAGACAGTCGCCGCTGCGCGGATCAGCAAAGAGAATGAACCCACCAATCCCCTGCTCGATACCCGCCTCGTTCATCACCCTTGCAAAAACCAGATGGAGCTTTGAAACGCCGCCACCGGTAATCCAGTGCTTTGTACCATTGAGAATATATTTCCCGCCCTTCTTGCGTGCCGTTGTCTGCATCTGACTGGCCGCGCTTCCAGCATCTGGCTCCGTAATACAGATCGCGGGTTTATCGCCTGCAAGAACAAGCGGCGCGCAAAATGCTTTCTGTGCCGCACTCCCGTAAGCCATCACAGCACTGATGCCGCCCAGGTTTCCCTCAACAACGACGCGGGCGGTCAGCGCGCAGGACCTTGCGATCTCTTCAACAACACTGACAACATCAAGAAAGCTGGCCCCGCGACCGCCATATTCGCCTGGGATCGACATCCCCATGATGCCCGCCGACACCAGGTCATCAATATTCTGCCAGCAGTAGCTACGCGTTTTGTCCCATTCCTGCGCACGAGCCCCAAAACTTGGGGCCAGCTCCCGTGCTGCGTCGATAAGAGTATGCGTCATGGCAAGGGTCCTTCATAGTGACAGAGCCAGAATAGGCTTGCTTATATTCAGAACAATCGAATAAGTTTTTATTTCAAATACAAGTTTTCTTGACTTATGCAGACCCGCGCGCTCAAAAACCTTGTCCATATTTCACGTGTTGGTTCATTTGCCAAAGCGGCGGACCAACTCAACATGACGCTGTCTGCGTTATCCATGCAGATGAAAGCGCTCGAAGCAGAGCTCGGCGTTACGTTATTCGATCGTTCCGTTCGCCCTCCCAGACTGACCCCTATCGGGCGATCAGTTGTGGATGAGGCACTCCCTCTCCTTCGCCGCGAGGAAAACCTTCTGAAGCTTTGTCGACCATCGGACACATTGATTGGACGCTTCCGAATTGGCTTTGTCACCACGGCAGCGGTTCGGCTTTTGCCTGGTTTCCTGGAACGGGCCAAGCACAAGGCACCACACGCAACGTTCGAGTTCGAAACGGGCCTGTCCAAAGATCTGCAGGCAAAGGTCCTGACCAGCCAGATTGATGCCGCTGTGGTCACTGACGCCGATGGATTGCCGGACGGGCTTTCGGAATGCGTAATCAGCGAAGAACCATTTGTATTTGCGGCACATGAGAACCTGATGGATCATGGGCGCGACGGTCTCTTTTCTGACCACACTTTTTTTCACTTCATGCCTGATACAGGCATTGGGAAGCTCATTGCGAGCGAGATGCGGCTGCACCGTCGTCCAGACTCTGCAGATACGGTCGTCCTCGACAACCTCGAAGCGATCATGGAGTGTGTTGTGGCTGGTTTGGGGTTCACCTTGTTGCCGCAGCCCGATGTCGACCGTTACCGGACCAACGTCATCCAGAAGGTGCCCTGCCCTAAACCGTTGTTCCGGACCCTCGTTTTGGCAACGGCCCGTGACGGTGCGCTGGCGACCCGTGCTGCCACTCTGGCCGCTCTGTTGCAAAACGGCGATTGATCTAGGCGAGGTTCAGGAATGCTGTTTCCTGTCTATCCCGGTCCCGTCCTGGCACAGCTTGTCGCAAATCGGTAACCGTCTTGTCTGACCCGAGTGCCGGGCAGTTGGGCGACCAACAATCTGTATTTACGTCTCGCCCTTGCAGGCACGAATACCTAAGACGATCCTCGCGAGCCCGTAGTCAGCATCAAGCGGAAAGCTCTTTGCAAGGAACCCGAGCAAAAAGCGATCTAAGCTGAACGTATTGCAGCAGGACTCGCCGGAACCGAGATCAGGCGTCGAAAGGGCTCGGGTTGCTGCCTTGTTGAGTGGACGCCTTTAGGGGTGGACGTGTCCTGTCCATAACGCTGCACCACTCCGAAAAGCTCATGTACCAGACGCTGGACTTTGGCTTGATGTGGCAAAAGGGGTCCAAATAGGACTTTGAAATTGGTTCGAGAGTGTCAGCGTTAACCTCAAACACGATACAATCGGCGTCACGAACGATCATTTGCACGAATACTCTCCACAATAAATAAAGGTTTAGACTTTTTGGACAAAATGATTGGCACCAGTGTGGCAAATTAGGTGAAATTCTGAGGTGCAATCCCGCGCGTTTTGGTTTTGACAAAGTAAAAAAACAGATTCGGACTGCCGGTCTTAGGCAGATGATGTGGCGAACGGTAGATTTTCGCGTCTCTTGTCCCTTACAGCCAACAGATTCTTACATATTCCAACGCTTTTAGCAGGTTTTCTGTAAAAAGAAAAACTGGCGATGCCTGCAGGTCTCGAACCCTCTACATGCTGATTGGACATCTGACTACGCCAATCATGATGGATTTGTATGTAGTTTTATGGAGTACACTTGTCCTTAAAATTTTACCTATCTACGGCTGTTCAAATCACCACAAGGTTCTTCCCAACTCGGCTCATTTTGCTTGCCCACTTTATCCGAAAGCACGAAGACCAACCAAGTCCAGCTTCGACCGGTTTTTGGCAACAAATCGGCGCGCGCACGTCACACCTTGTCTCCAGTGGCCTGAGTGTACCCATCGCGACACGCATCTTGCCATAATCCCTTGCGGCAAGCAGAGGACGTTATGTCTGAAAAGATAGCAAGTGGCAGTTCCCGAAACACGCGTTTCCAGTTTCGCAAATTGATCTATGCGGGACTGGAGGGCCTTCATTGCCTTCCATTTGATGTCAGACTGCTCTCCTCCTCCCACACACGCATTCATGAATGGGGGTTTCCAGCTTTGAAAGGTCCGGTTTTCAAGCTGCACGTCATCCCGTGCAGATCACTTTTTTCGGTGATGACAAAAGAGGAAATTGCGCATCAAATCAGACCCAAACAATGGAATTGCCTATCCTCTGGCTTTTCCCCCGGGGTAGAAGGTTCGAAATGCAAAAACTAGATAACGCGTTGGTGGGAATCTGTCGTAATGCAAGGTAACAACGACATAGTTGTGAATTCAATTATGGTTCAGAGTGATTCTTCACTGTCGCAAATATCCGAGGATACATTGAAACAACTCCTCGCGCGTTACAAACTTGGACTTGCGCTTGTTCTTGACCAAGTTTGCAAGGCGGCACTCACTTCCCTTTGCTTGCTTTTTCCTGCTGCTGCACTTTCCCAGCAAGTGCTTCAAAGTGGGGCAGGTGTCGTTAATCCTGATACCGTTGAAGCGAAATCAGGGGTCAAGGTCGGTTCCGTGATTGTGGCACCGATACCATTCTCCAGCCCGCTCATTGGCAGCGGCCTAACGCTGGGCGCAGGCTACCTGTTCAATTTGCCGAACTCAAAGCCATCTGGGTTCGGTGTTGCCAAACTGAGGTCATCCAACGGCAGCACCGGGTATGGTGCCGGCGCAAGTCTGAATTTCGACCAAGGACGGTGGAACGTTTTTGTTTTGGGTGCGGAAGGCGACGTTTTTTACGACCTTCCGCTCATAGGTGACCTTGAACTGCCGCTAAATCAGGATGGCGAACTGCTGTCGATGTCTGTGCGCCGGACAGTTAAGGAGCGTCTGAGTTTCGGCTTGCAACTCTCTCATCTGGATACGGATATCAGAATAGACAATGATCTTTTGTCTCTGCTTCCACCGGCATTGCAGCCCGATTTGGACATCACATTGGGAAAAGTCCATTTCCTTGTTGAATACGACTCTCGCGACAACACTTTTTATCCCACGCAAGGCATTAAGGCTGACCTTGACTTGTCTTACAGCGAGGAGCTGGATTCAGCCTTTTCGGACAGGTTTGAGCTTGCTTCCAAGTCCTACCTCAAATTTCTTGCGTCCGGATCGACTTACCATAAGTTATCTGACCGGGGTGTGATTGCTGGACGCGGAGTATTCTGTAGCGCGGGTGACGACGCGCCGTTCTTTGACACCTGCGGGCTGGGATTGGTCGATGGCGTGCGCGGATTCCCTGCCTTCAGCTTTCTGGGCAATTATTCAGCTTCGCTTCAAGCGGAGTACAGGGGCCGACTGAGTGATCGTTTCGGCTATGTTGCCTTTTTAGGCGGTGGTGGAACCAACAATGATTTTGGTGATGTTTTGTCCAAGATCAACGTCGCAGGAGGAGTTGGACTTCGCGTCCGTCTGTCCAAGCAGTTTTCTCTGGACTATGCAATTGACTACGCGTTCAACGATACGGGCGAACATTTTTTGTATCTGTCTTTGGGCCAGAAGTTCTAAGGTCATTTGGACCGTCACAGTTGAGTTTCAGTGGAGTAAACTGCTGAACTATCCGTCGTATTGCCAGGTTCTCGACAGCGAAGAATAGGCCGATTTGGATGTTACAATTCAGCCAATAGCTTTAGGTTCAAGAAAAGAGACAAACCAGTGGAAAGCCTGATCATGCGATTGATAAGTGTTTTTGCGAAAGCCCTGTTTGTAGCTATATGGATCAGTTTTCTTTTGATCGCCCCGGTTCAGGCACAAAACGCAAATAACAACGGCGCAAACCAGAGTTTTCTGAACCAAAACGCGGATGCGGCCCTCATAGCTGTTTTGGAGAGCCCGCGCCAAACGATTACAAGTTTCCTCGCTCTCAAATCAAACTTGGAGGACGCTACATCAAGATACATTCAGACCCGCAGCAAGGCTGAGTTTGATCGTATGTTGATGATCCTGAACGAGCTCGAAAGCTTGGTGGACACCTCCGAGGTTCCGGAAGGGAAAATAGATCAAATTTCCGCACGCACAGTCTGGGCGTTGCTGGACATCTTTGGGCGGATCGAAGCACCAAATCCGGATGATGCGCCGGATACTGAAGGCCTGGCCGACATTGGCAGCAGTTCTTACACCATCCCCGGAACACCACTTCGTCTGCAACGGGTGGAGGAAGGTGTGAACTACGGAGAATATCTCTTTAGCCCGCAAACGGTTGTTGTGGCGCCGCGATTTCTTACGGGAATAGAGGGTCTGCCGCTAAGAACCAATACGCCGTTTACGAGTTGGAGCAAGGACGTCACCAACCTCACCGGGCCATGGATACCCAGTTCCTTTGTGGCGATATTGCCCGAAGCGTTGACGGTTGAAATTCTCGGGTCTCCGGCGTGGAAGTCCGTGGCCGCCCTGATCGTTCTATTGGTCATTGCCTATTTTATTGTGATGAACAAACGGCAGCTTCTGGGCCTCGAAAAAGCAGGAAAGATGACACTGCTTATCGTGCGTTTCCTACACGCGCTTCTGCTGGTCGGATTGCTCTGGTTCTTCCATAACCTGCTTCACAGCCAAGTTATTGTCGCTGGCGCTCTGTCAGATGCAGTGAGGTTGGTCATGACCCTGCTCATTTACGGCACATTGTCCTGGTTACTCTGGATCTCTGTAGTCGTCCTATTCGAGGCCTTGGCAGCGCATTATAGCAAAGAAGAGAAAAGCGTTGATCGAAACATGATGCGCTTGATCTCGCATATATTGGGCACCATCGGCGCAATCTGGTTGATGGCTTATGGCCTTCAACGTCTGGGAATCCCGACTCTGAGCCTTCTCGCGGGCCTCGGAGTCGGTGGCATCGCAGCCGCACTCGCCATTCGCCCGACTCTCGAAAACCTGATCGGTGGGTTTGTTCTCTTTTTGGACAAACCCATCAGAGTCGGGGACTTCTGCACCTTCGGATCATTTCAGGGTGTCGTGGAAAGAATTGGTGTCAGGTCAACGCAAGTGCGTGCACTCGACAGAACACTGATCACGATTCCCAATTCGCAATTCGCCGATATGGAACTGGTGAATTGGGCGATGTGCGATCAGATGATGATTCAGACCACCATTGGCGTCCGGTATGAAACAGACAGCGATCAGCTTCGGTTCATTCTCGCTGAAATCAGACGAACGATGTATGCACATCCCCGGATCGATAACGAAACGGTCCGGGTCAGGTTCGATGAGTTCGGGGATTCTTCGTTGAACATCCAGATCAGATGCTATGCGAAGACACGCGAGTGGAACGATTTTTTTGCCATCCGCGAAGACGTGATGTTTCGCGTCAAACAGGCCGTCGAAGGCTCAGGGTCGTCTTTCGCCTTTCCGTCGCAGACGCTTTACATGTCCCGGGACGAAGGCCTCGATACGGATAAATCTACACAAGCGATCAAGACGGTCGAGCAATGGCGACGCCAGAGCGAGTTGCCTTTCCCGGCGTTTTCAGCGGCCACACGGAAACAGATCGATGACAAGCTCGACTATCCTCCGAAGGGTTCGCCGGATTTCGCGAGCGACGGGATCGAAGTCTCCGAGGTTGAAGAGACGCTTTCACTATCGCCGGAACCCGTGGAAAACATTGATGAAGAAGACGTGCCCGGCAAAAAGACGACGAGTTGAAGACTCATGCCATCAATACAGTCGAGTGATTTCCCTCGTGGGTCCAATGGGAAGTTCGAAAAGCTACCTGACGCGGCATGCCCACTAGCCCAAAAAGCACCCGGTCAGCATCGACTAATCAATATATAGCGTCACAGACCATATATCAGAGGCTCCATCCGAACGTTTTGCGCGTTCAAAAATCCAGTTGAAGCCGAAGCCCTAGTATTGTGGCCTCGTCCAGAGTGGGATTGGCGGATTCCACATACTGCACATGGAAAGACGTCTTAATAGCGGGTGTCCATGCCACGTTGTAGAAAGCTTCCGCTACGGTTTCGTTGCTGTCTACGTCCACATTCAAGTCGTCCAAATTGTCACGCAGATCATTGGAAAACCCAGTGTATGAGACGCCGACGCCCCAGTTGTCGTCATGACGACCGAGAATACCACCGTTTCCGCCGAGCCCGATGCTGTAGAACTCGTCAATCAGGTTCCTGTCACTCGGGGCCAGACCCACTCTGAAGAAGGGACCATATCCAACTGTCTTCCCATCGCTACGCCGTGCAGTTGGATTCGTCCAAAAGTACTGGGATCCAGCTATGGTCATCGCGTAGTTATCATCCTCTTCGATCACCGGCACTTCTCCGAGGACCTCGCCCAGCAGATAACGTGGATCAACATCAAAACTGGCAACGTCCTTGTTGCTATAACCAAGGAGGACATTGTAATTGCCCGGTTTGCCGTAGAACGTCGGCGACCAGTCGAATACCGCACCAATGGTCACTTCATCCGCATCCAGATCATCCAGACCCAAGCTCAATGCGTTTCCGGTGTTCCCCAAAACAGCTCCGGCGACCGAGAAGGTCGGATTGATCTGCTTGGAAACGAGCGCGCCCCAACTAGTGTAGGGCACAAAAGCTCCAAGAACCGCATTGTTGACCAGTCCTTCATACAAAAACTGGTTGCGTTCATTGTTGGCGAATAGCGTTGTGTCGGCAAAGGCAGTGGCCGCAAATTTACCCGCGATCAAAGAGAAATCATTGGGTAGCGCCTGAAACAGGTACAGTTCCGAAAGCGCGAAACTCGATGGCTCCCCCGGCATGATGGTATCGGCGTTCAGCGGAAGCAGCGCACCCGCGCCAGAAACCGGCACGTCCCAATTGCCTTCCGCGTGCGCTATGATCAAACCGCCGGACCACCAACCCGCACGCCCTGTATCAATACCAAGGTAGAAATCCGCCGAGCCAGCGAACCGGGTCTTCCCGTCATCTCCGGCGCCATCGACAACGCCTTGAACGGTTTGGGTGATCCCACCGCTGAAAAGAAAGCCATTTGCGGCCAGGCGATCCCGTGCGCCGCCAAAGCTTCCGAATAGATACTGACGTTGCGCAAGCGGGCCGTCGACGGTAGCGCGATCTGTGTTCGGGTCTGAATAGTACTTGGGATACCGCAGAGCGACACTCAGAACCGGCGGAGCAGCATCCAGCAATGATATCTTTTCCGATCCGGAAGCAGCCTCGGCAGCTTCAGCGCGGACAACAGAAGTGGATGATATCGTTGCGAAAGCAACCGCCGTCGATAGAGCAAGAATATTTGCTGTAAACCTGCTTTTCATGAATATTCTCCTCAGAAACCATCGTTGTTTTCGAACTGGTGGACTTACCCTTCGCAGATGCACGGCGTCCCTATGAGTTAATATGAACCATCTATGGTGTGCATTGAACTCATCTGTCAACGCGACCCTCCGCCCATGCATGCTTTGCGGAAGATTCGTACCTTGAAAGACCTTGGGACCCAAAAGTGTTGGCCTGTGGGGGCGAGGGCATTTCGCTGGCACCAAACAGAAAGCAACGCTCTCCCGGAGCGAGCGACAAACCCGGTATTCTGAGGTTCGTTTTGTCCGATCCTGGCCAGCTGAACATAAAGTTTAGAATCTGAAAGCCTTAATATGATGAATTCCATTCCGGTCAAATCAAGCACCGTAACTCGTGCCTTAGTCGAGAAATGCACCCGCAGCAGGGAAACTGCGAATGCAAACTTTGGTTATTTTTGAGTGAGGCCGCGAATTATCTGTCGACGAGTAACGGCCTAATTCATGGTATTCTTGAAGATAACACCGTCTTTCATGATGATTTTCAGGTTATCACGATTGGTAATTGCAGTGATGTCCTCCAGCGGGTTGCCCTCAACAAGCAACAGATCGGCCAATGCGCCTTCTTGTACCACGCCAAGGTCACCGGGATAGGGATTGCGCGGGCCAGACAATTGCAGAAGCTCAGTGAAGTTGCCCGTGGACATCTTGAGGATCTCGTACGGTGTAAACCAATCAAGCAAACGTTCCATCTGCTGAACCTGTTCGCTCACGCCGATGCCCGGGCCAGGGCTGATAAAGATATCGGTGCCATGCACCACTTTCAGGTCCGGCAGCTCCTTGATCCATTCGTAAACCTGGCCCGTACCCTTGCACACGATCGCCTGTTTGGCGTTCTGGGCGTCGTTCAATCCCGGTTCATTGCAAAGTGTGAAGGGCTGAATACTGAGCCAGATACCCTCTGCCGCCATGCGTTCAAGCGTTGGCCGGTCTAGCAGTTGCCCATGCTCAACAGATTTGACACCCGCATCAATGGCCTGATTAACCGCACGTGGTGTGTAGGCGTGTACGGTGACATAGGTGCCCCAGTTTTCAGCCGCCGCAACCGCTGCTTCGAATTCTTCCGACGTGAACTGCGTCGTATCGAGAGGGTCGACTGGCCCGCTTACAGACCCACCTGCCGCAAGCTTGATCTGGGATGCTCCGAGGCGAAGTTGCTCGCGGACGGCGGCCAGAACATTGGGCACACCATCGACCAACGTACTGTTCCCAGACAGATCACTGACCGGCACGCCACCACCAAGCATGGGATTGCGGGCATTGCGCGGTCTGAAATCCGCATGACCACTGGTCTGGGAAATCATGGTGCCAGAGGCAAAGATACGCGGCCCCTCAACGTACCCTTCGTCAATCAAGCGCTTTACGCTGAAAACCTCACCGGACATGTCACGAGCCGAAGTTACACCATTCATAAGCATATCCCGCGCGGTCAGTGCAGACTGAATGGATTGGTAACCTGGCAATTCGAACAAAACGTCCGCAAATGTCACGCCCGACAAGGCAATATGCGAATGTCCTTCGATAATCCCGGGCATCAGAGTGCGTCCGTCGCCATCGATGACCGTGGCGCCGCCAGCGTCAATTGCATCGGTCGAAATCTGTTTGATCACGTTGCCTTCGACCAGCACATTTGCGTTTTCGATCCGGGCTTCGTTAACGCCGTCAAAGACATGCACATTGGTGAAAAGCGTTTGGGCAGGGCCGTCTTGAGCCACTGCCGCCGTCGAGAAAACGGCAAATGCAAAAATTGCAGCACTAAGTTTCATGTAATCGTCCTTTTGAGTTCAAAAAGTTTCTCATTTTCACTGCAGCGATCAGGCCACTGCCTACCGTCGACCGGCACGCTATTTCGGAAACAGAAATGTTACACCTGTGCGAAGGCCAAAATCCTCGGGGCCGCCGGACGGAGAGTCTGCCCAATAGCGAAACCCTATCTGGAAGCTGACGGGTTGCTTGCCGATATGGACCAGCTTCGAGACGCTAGCATTGATCGGCACGGTCCATTGTTCATTCTCCCAATCATAAGTCGTTTCGGTATTGACTGCGTACGTCCAGGCATCGGCGGTCGTGTAGGCCAAGAAAGGCTGTAGGAACGTCGAATTGATATTGATGTCGCCATCCACGTCGACAATATGGTTCGCCAATCCGCCATAGGTCCAGCCACCGGTTTGTTTGAGTGCAACTGCGGTCGCTCCTACACCCCATTCCCCTGCGCCATAACGCAGGTCGTCCGAGGTGGGGATCAGAATGACTGGACCCGCGCCCCATATCCACCCACCCGATGTCGGTGCTTTTGGCGAAAAGAAGAAACTTTGAACAATGTCACCCACGCCGAAATCTGATCCGTCACCAGACGGGATATCATCGCTCCATTTCAACGGAACGATCGTACGCGAGATCAGGTTCCAGTCGCTGCCGAGATCAAAGGGAACCACAGGTTGGACATTGAGCATCCACATAGACCCATCATCGTCGGATCCGATGTTTTCGTCGTAATTCAGTTGAAACGGCACACTGATCAGGCTTGCGACCGGGTTTGACAATTGTTGGGCCAGTTCATTTGCGGTCCCCGCACTCTGCGCCGACACCTGAGGTGCAAATAAAACAGCGGTGACAAGCGCAAGGTTTCTAAAAAATGTGGCTTTCATAGAAATTTCATTTTCCATTTCTTGAGCGCCTGATACTCCCCTACTGAGAAAGAGTGTCTCTGGCTCTTAGCCGCAGATTTATTGGTGCGTGAGTCATTCAATGATCGGGTTCCGAATAGGTTGACCTGGAAAGACGTCAGGCAGCACTTTGGAATCCCGTACCACGACTGTTCCATTCACGATCACATAGGGAATACCGGTAGAAGGTATCGCGCCCTGACCAACGGGATAGTCCGAATTGTCAGTCACTGTATCAGGATTGAAAATCGTGATGTCGGCGATCATGCCCTGTTGCAGTCGGCCACGCTGGCGCATGTCGGGCACCATCTCATCTATGAAATCCGCCTGAAAATATGACAATTTGGCAATGGCTTGCATCAAGGAAACTTCATCGCGTTCACGGGCCATGCGCAGAACCAACGCATGTGTTCCGGCACCACGTGGGTGACCACGCCCTGCTTCATACGGGCTGTCCCAGGGCAAGATCTGACCATTTTCATCGGTGAAGGGGAAGGCATCGGATCCTACGAAAGCATAAGGGTCTGCGAAGGCCTTGAGCATGTCCTCTTCCTTGATGTGACTCATGATCATGGCCTCACCCGGGGATTCGGCGCGGTACTTTTCATAGGTTTCCTTGGTGAGTGTTTCGTTCGTTGAAACGATCAGCAGGTCGGAATAATCCATGCCTGTCGTTTCCTGAAACCCTTCAGCCAGGTAGTCGGCGCCGATGATCGAGCTGCCCTTGGTGTAGGGGTAAAACTCGGCCGCAATCTTCATGCCGCTGTCCCGCGCTTGATTGAGCAAATTAAGGCACTCACCTGTCAGGCCAAGGCAGTTGCTGGGAACATGCTGAACAATCAGCGGTACGTTGTTTACCTGAGCGACCGACAGCAACTCTTGCACGCCCAGATAGCCGCTGGGGGGTATTTGCGACAGATATCGGACATGGGTCAGAATGAAGGTGTTGTACTTGCTTGCAAGACCGGCAGCTTCAGTGATCTCATTGCCCGAAACGGCAGTATAATAGCCCACCGGAAATCCAAGCCCCAAGGCACCCTGTTTCAGGTCCTCTTCGACAGTCGCCATAATTCTGGCGCGCCCGTCAGACAGGGGATCGGTTCGGGCCAACGTCCATTTTGCCCCATCTTTTGCTGATCGGTTCACAGCATCGGTATACAGCGGTAGGCCACCCGGATTGTCGAGACCATCCAGTGCCAGCAACCGCGCAGCCACATGGCTGGCGGACGCGCCATAATTCGCCTGCGATTTCCCTTCCCGGGCTTCGTAGTATTCATTCAGCGGTGATGCGCCGACCTCCAGCTCCAATGGCGATGTCACGCCGTCACGCAATCCCAGTTTGATGCCAAAGGGATCTTGTCCATGGAAATGGAAGTCGATGAACCCCGGCGCCACGACATGGCCCGTCGCATCAATCGAGTCGAGCCCTTCAATCGGTTCGGATGTAATTGACGTAATGTAGCCGTTGTTTATGCCAACGTTTGCGACCGCGTCGAAGCCGGTTTCAGGGTCCATTACCCGTCCGTTTGTGATGACAAGATCAAAAGATTGTGCCTGGACAGACACTGCAAACGTGGTCGCGGCAAAAATCGAGAGCGTGCATAGGAGTTTCATCAACTGGACCTTTCAAAGAGCTTAAGCCAACTTGTGGCGCCTGGCGGATTTCAAGCTTATATTTGGCAAACAATTTGTATTCTGACGGGCTTGTTACTTTATGCTAGTGTACTAACTTTTCTTCAAAGCGGAAGCACAGCCAGGGTTTTACGATATGCCGCATTATTCAGGTTAGCGGGCTACACAGAAACCGGGAGCAAAAACGAGGTGCGAATCTTTCACTTTCGAATAGAGCACACATTAAGCCAACTGACTCAGCGGGAATGCCGTGTCCGTTGAGCCACGTTACACAGGTAGTTATTTAGACCGGTTTCCTCTTCGCGCTTCCGAAATGGTCCAGACCGGGCGCGGGCCTATGAACCTGCGAAGTCTCGAGACTTGGGGCCAATCGTCTTTCATTCTTGATATTCAGTCGCGCCCACGGACCTCGTGGTCATCTCTTGCAGATCCAGATTGGATTGGTTTCACGGTCCCGCTCTGGTGGGAGGGCGACTACTTAATGAACAAGGCGGCGGCCGCCCCGGGCAATGTCTTTCTTTTGGATTCAAGTTCCGATTTTGTTTTCTCTTACGGGAAACGCCGTGCACTACTTGTTGGGGTCAGGCGACCCTGCTTTCAACGCGCGTGGTCCAGTTTGAGAGGGACCGAAACAGAAGCCTTCCCGAACGGGCATCATTTGCTCCCGACGTCGCGCTTTCACGCCGACCGGCTCGTTCGCCTGATTACGCGGGTTCAGAACGCCGCGTCGGCAAATGGGCAGAACAATGGAAGCTACCTGATACCCCCTGTTTTCGAAGCAGATCTGATTTCATCCATTGCAGATTGGACCGTCTCACTAGAAGGAAATGCCGCCCTACGGAACCTTCTTGAACCGAGCAGTCTGAAAATCGTCGAAGCGGCACTCGAACAGGTTCGACAATCTGATTTAGACCAGATTAATATTGCTGCGCTTTGCGGGGCGACCGGAGTCGGCAAAACTCGTTTGCATCAGGCCTTCGTAGACATCCACGGCGTATCGCCAGGCGAATATCTGATCAAGCATCGCCTTTCCTTTTCCAGAGAATTGCTCAATCGCTCAATTGATGGAGCGCGATCCGTGAAAGATGCAGCATTGCAAGCCGGTTTTCTGAGCAGCGGCCGTTTCGCGCAAATGTATGCGGACTCCTTTGGAGAATTACCCAGTACAACGTTCAAGCGTCGTGCCCGGCAAGAGGCAAGTTGGCGCTACACGGTTCGCCCGGATCATGATGTAGAAGAAGTCGGCTGAAGTTCAGCCTTGCTGTGACCTGACCTAGACGGTTGACAAAACACGCTCTCAAGCCGTTGCACGGCCAGTTCTGAGATCGATCATCATTGTATTATGATGTATGTCTGGTTCGCGCTGCGTTTTCAACGGTCTCATGCACCAATCGACGCATCACCCATTTTTTGGCTCTGGGGGATGAGGATGCTGCACAAGTCGCCGTCAAAAGACCGTTGTTTTTCTCGTGATATCATCCGTTGCGCGGTTATTCCCATGCGAGGGGCTAAAGATGCCTCGAACCTTGCAATTCGAGCATCAACGCAGAAGGCCGTCTTCTGTCGCAAATGGCCGTTCTTCGCCATGATAGGAGCAGACTTTAGAGTCTTCCTTTAAAGTCTGCATGTTATCTCTACGAACGAGTGACCTAGTTTTTGGAATGTGAGTCATAGACCTTGCTGCTGATCTTCCAGACACCGTCTTTTTTGTAGAGCACAAAGAAGTCGGTGTAGCGCATACCGCCCCAGTTCAGGAATTCGACGCGTGCGGCGGCGGCGGGGCCTGACACGTTGATCCAGGCAATGTGGCTTTGGACATCTGGGGCTGGGCCGCCGTCGGACACAGCGTTGGCAAACGTATCTGCGTCCATATCGTAGTAAGTGCCTTCAACCGACCCTACGATATGTGCATGGTCAAGAAATGCGCTGCGTGACAATTGGCCATCGCCAAATTTAGCTGCGTCGATATATGGCATTAGCGCAGCTTCGATGGCTTGATACTCTGCAAAGCTGTAGGCTTCGTCGGCTTCGTCGGTTTGAGTTAGGTTCGTCATTGTTTTCTCCTAGGGGTTTGTTTTGAGTGCGAATTGACAGGAACCAGATCAGGGGTTCCCATGGCTTTAGGTACGGCCAAAAGCCGGATGTGGGTGGTCGTGAAAAATGGAAGCTTCTATTGGCCGTGACTTACGTCGGGCGTAGCAGCAACATCATGGTTTTTCGGAAGCTGATGAGATTGCGCTCATCCTTTGAAATCTTTCGTTTCAGAACCGAGCCTTCAAGAGATGTCAAGATAAACTCAGCAAGAGCTTTTGCGGTCTCATCCGTTCGAATGGTCCCATCTTTTTGGCCTTGTTCGATACAGAATTCAAAATCTGAAATCCAACTGGCGTAGAGATCCTGCAGGGCTGCCCGGAACTTGGGTATGTTGGCCATTTCTCCCGTGAAGTTCCCGATCAGGCATCCGCTTTGGGTCACGCTAAAAGCAGCGAGATGCGCGTCGATGCGGTCCAACGGGTTTTTATCAGAGTCTCTCAAAACCGCACGGATAGGTTCAAATTGGCGCCAGTAAGCATCAAGAACTTCCAACCCCAAATCGTCTTTGCTTTTGAAGTGGTTGTAGAAGGATCCCTTGGGAACGCCTGCATGGTCAACGATCACCTGGACACCGCTCGCATGGTAACCAAATTCGTGAAAGACAACCAATGCTGATTGGACAATTGTGTCTTTATGGCTTGGTCTTGGCATCAGTCCTTACCCTTTGGTAGATGGAAGCACACATGAGAACAGGTCTCACCCGCACCCGCGTTATTCGTTTACACCGTTCAATCAGGATGTGACGAGCACAATCTTCCCGGTCCTGCCTCCGGCCTCAATAATCCGGTGCGCTTCAGCGGCTTGTTCAAGGGGCAATACCTTTTCGACAACCGTCTTGAGCAAACCACGTGCCGTCAGGCTGCCAAGACGCATCAGGCGTTCAGCGCTTGAGGTCAGGAAGACCGTGTGAATTTCCGCGTTAACGCCCCAGCCAGCATAAAGGCTCTGCGGATTTGGTTGATCGACAATGCTGACGACACGTCCACCAGCGGCCAGAAGGCTGAGCGACTTCTCAATCGTATCACCGCCGACAAGATCGATGATAACATCATAACCGCCGTTGGATTTTTCTGCGAGTTGATCCAAAGCATCGGGGGCGCGGTAATCAACAGTGACATTCGCACCGAGACTCTCAACAAGCTCCTGAGCGTCCTTGCGGCTGGTGGCAACAACTTCAGCACCAGTCAGGCGCGCGATTTGCACCGCGAAGAGGCCAACGCCACCAGAACCACCATGGATCAGAACGCGATCACCGGTTTTCAGACGGCCCCGTTCGATCAGACACACCCAAGCGGTGCTTGCCGCGATAGGCAGTGCTGCTGCATCCACGAAAGACACCCCTTCGGGCTTTTTCACGACCAGTTCGGCCTGCTCTACGTGATATTCCGCATATCCACCTTCGTTGGACAGGACGCGCGCGCTGTAGAAGACGTCATCGCCCACTGCGAGCATATCCACGCCTTCACCGACGGCTTCGATGGTTCCAGCGACGTCGACACCCAATTGGTGTGGCGTTGGCATGTAGGCTGCGTAGTCACCACGGCGAACCTGCGCATCAAATGGGTTTACGGAAGCGGCTTCGACTTTGACAAGAACTTCGCCAATGCCGGGTACGGGTTTCGGAATGTCTTTGAGTTCGAGGACCTCGGGGCCCCCATTTCTTTCTGCGATGACAGCGCGCATATCTAGGCTCCATTGTCTGAGGGGAAGCGTTCGGGTGCCGGTAGACCCGGCACCCAAGTAGATTGGCTTAGGTTGCGTAGCGCCATTCCTCCGGAATCCACTCGTAGGAACCATCTGCACGGGCGTCGACGTACCCAAAGGACGGGAACGGCAAGTGCGTGGCAGTGACCAATGTGCGTTCCTTCGCGGCCACATCAAAGATCGTGCGGCGGGACTTCTTGCCGTCTTCCGCGTTTGTGTCCCAAATGGCTGCGGCATCAGGGTTCGGAAACTGGATAGCCGCGCTAATCACAGCATCGCCGACGATCAACAGTGTCTCGCCTTCGCTTTCGATACGGTACCCGGTGTGACCAGGTGTGTGGCCAGGGAGAGGGAATGATGAGATACCGTCGCCCAGGTCTTTCTCACCTTTGAAGGTTGTGATGCGACCGTTGAAGGCTGTTTTCCACTGCCGTGCGACGTCGAACCAAGGTTTTGAAATGTCGACCGCTTGTGCTTGGGCCGCTTCGCTTGTCCAATAGTTGAGATCCGCTTCGTCCACGAAAATCTCGCCGTTTGGCATAACCACTTCCCCGTCTGCCGTGTACATGCCCGCGATGTGGTCTGGGTGGATGTGCGTGATCAAAACCATGTCGATGTCTTCTGGCTTCACGCCAATCGTGGCGAGGTTGCTAGGCAGCAAACCAGCGTTTGGCCCGAACAGATCGCGTGCACCACTGTCCACAAGGATTAGCTTTTCTCCGGTATTGATCAGGTAGGCATTCACACCGTTCCGAATTGAGCCGGCAGGTTGAAATGCGTCGGCAAGATACCCATCCGCTTGTTCTGGGCTAACATTGGCCCAAATTTGGTGCGGAAGATCGACGTAGCCGTCACCGAGGACCGTAATCTCGTAGCTCCCCAACTTGCGACGGTAAACCAGCGGTGTTTGGGTGCCGATAATTGGCGTGGCGGCATGTGCTGACGAAACAAGCGTACCGGCAGCCGCACTACCTACGGCGACCGATGCGGCGCTAGAGAGGAATGATCGACGATTAAGTTGGTTTTCTGATGGGTTTGACATGGATTTTCCTTTTTTCAGCGGTTGTGTCAGAGAATTAATGACCGGTCGTCTATTTTGGTGGCGAAGTGAATTTCCTATCGAATTCGGATTATGACGGCCGAATGTTCGTGGTTTCGAACAGCCTCTATGCTACGGCGAGCGCTGCTGCGGTTGGTCGTGTCCAAGGATCACCTTGGCATGGTGCATCCAAAGGTGTGATCGGTGAGTTTGACATCGTCCTCAGACTCGTTCCCAAAATCACATCCAGAATGTTGGCGTCGGTGTAGCTTTCCGCCAGGAACACATCGACATCTGGCTGCGACACGTGACCGAGTGCCTCGTTCAAACGCGTTGTAAAGGTGTGAAGCGCCTGCGAATTGGGGTCTGCAATCTCTTTGCCATCGCGGACCGCACTGATGACGTCAACTGGTATAGATTGCGTTTGTACGATCATTGAATGTACGGCGATGAAATACACGTAGCCATTCAGACTGTTATGGGTCATCAAGACGATCTTCTGTTTTGCGGGCGTCAGGTCCATTTTCGCGATGTAATTTGCCAATACCTCATCGGCTTCGATTATCGCCAAGGAGTTTGCGGAAACAGCGGCCAGATTTGGAATGAAGCCGTAGTTTTCCGCTGTAGCGCTAAGGTGCGGTCTACTAGCCTCTGGCGCTGTTTCGCACGCTTGAACGGGGAGAATTGTCATCGGTGAGTTCTTTGGTTTGGGCTGCTTGTTGCATCGGTAAGTTATTTTATATGACCGGTCGTCTTTATCTCGCAAGCGCTAATTTAGAACTTCAGTTCACACATGCGTGAACACCAAAAATGTTATTTCTAATTGGTAATCCACTCCCCGTGGATCAGTTCTCCTACAGCGCTATTGACAATTTATGGGAGGGCGCTGTTCGGCTAGACTCCGGAACCCGCCTCTATGCGAAATCGATTTCAATGATTTTTTCGGCGATCTCGACGATGTCGCTTTAGACGATCCGAAGCCATGCAATCAGAATTGCTTCAGTAGAAAGGACTGTCGTGGTAGCGAGCGACCGAAGAGGCGGGCCATTTCAAGCATCGCTTAGCCATAGCTGAATTGCTGCTTTGGGACGGCCATTATAGCAAATATCAGCTTTTCGCGCCATGCTACCGCTCGTGCGGAGTACGGAATTCAAATCGTACAGGCACGCCGGTACCGCTGGAGCAAGCGTAGCATTTTGGTATGCGCCACGGAGGATAAGTACAGCCCTGAGTTGTCCTTCGCGCATGCAGCGGACTGTGACGAAAAGTGGGGTTGCATCTGAATCGTGGAATAAGCCGAATGACGCATGCGCTGCGAACGTAGCGGCAAGTTTTTCATCAAATCACAGGACTTTTCACAGCGCCGCAGCATGGTTTCACTAAACCGGACAATTAACGCGCCCAAGTTGCCCAATCTGCAACCAGGTCATTGGCTGCGCGGGTGTCAGGCGCCTCACATTTAGACTTTTCAAACCTTCGCCGAAAGATCGTGACTTCTTACCGGAATCAATTTGAAACGGTTCCTGAGAGCGGTTCAGTGGACGTAGGCGGTGAACAACTCCGTATTTCATTTATACCAGTTTTAAGCTCCAAGGCGGCCTTGTCGATTGCATGGTCAATGAGTTTCGTTGGTGCGTTAGAAATTTTCCTGACGCTCTCGTTGAAATCATCAATACTCGCCTGGATTTTGTCGAGGCGGGCCTCAAGTTGATAAGAAGAGGCGCCCCTGTTTGCACCGGGAGACTGTCTTAGCAACTCAACTTCTTCCTTTAGGTCGATCATCGTCGTGTTAAATGCCGAAACTTCATCTACGAGCGGTGATATCGAAACAAGGTTTTGAGCGAATGCTATCGAAATACCTTCGACTTTCTTGAAGGCAAAATAAGCGGTTAACAAACAAAGGAAGACAAGAATCAGGGTTGCATTGAGGCACGCTAAAAACAGGTTCTGCAGCGTCTTTTTAAGTTTGGAAGTGTTTCTGGTCATTGTTGCCTCGGAAAATTTGTGCCGTTTAGTGTTACACATCGTACGAGCCAACGCACGTCTCATGTGCGCTTCAAATCGTCGTGGGAACCTCAAAATTGGGCGTTTATTTCCCGTTCGATAGTGACCACTAGCAAACGTCTCTTCTATCGACATTCGTCTCCCCCTGCCCTTTATCTCACGCCTTTTGATAGTACGGTCTACAAACCATCCGGCTGCCTAGCCCCTCATTTGTCAAACAGTAGCGAACCGTAATCCATCGTCCCGCAGTGAGCAGTTGACGTTCGAATGCCTAAAGTGATGCAAGCACAATTGGCGGATCGATGGCAAATGTCGCGGCGCACGCTGGAACAGTGGCGCTGGCTCGGGAAACGGTATGTCCTGTCGCAACGATCCCCTGCAACCATCACGCAGAATCGACAAAAATGACGCTCCCACTGCTTACCCTACGCTCGACTAACAAGGATCGTCAGTCACAAATCCTCGCGTAATTTTTGTAAGACTTGGCGATCCCTGAAGGACTCGAACCCTCAACCTGCTGATTAGAAGTCTTATTATTCCTCTTTCGATCCAGTTCCACGAACTTCTTTAAAGCACTAAAGTTCCATATTTTTATGAACTTTTTCGACTACTGTCTACGATCGAGCTCTTTTCAACTCTCTTGCTTGTGCTTACCTTGTGCTTACCTATTACAGAATGCACATACGATGCCAAACGTTCGACTGACAAAAACAAGCATTGATCGCCTCTCGCCCACAAACCGTGACGCAATCTATTGGGATGAGAGTTTACCAGGCTTCGGATTGCGGGTGAAAACCACTGGCATAAAGAGTTTTGTCATTCAATACCGAAGCAAGCAAACTGGTCGGTCGAAACGTAAGACTTTGGGCAAGTATGGGCCAACGCTTTCGCTTGGCGCAGCACGTGAGACCGCGCGAAACCTTCTCGCCGAAGTAGTCAGAGGTGGGGATCCGGTCTCAGACGGGCAGTTGCTGCGAAAATCGCCAACAGTCTTCTCGCTTGCCGAGCAATACTTGACCGAACATGCAATCCCAAAGAAAAGGCCCGGTAGCGTGCGGAATGACCGTTCCATGTTGGAAAGGTACATTCTGCCTAAGCTCGGTAAGCTGACGGTCATTGAAATGACGCATCAGCATGTTCAGAAGCTTCACAATCAAATGCGTGATACGCCATATCAAGCCAATCGTAC
>CANKZM010000011.1 GCA_947488305.1 uncultured Roseobacter sp. | reverse complement strand
GTCATATCACCGATACACAAATCCGGGCGGAGGCTCTGCTGCGGATGCGGCACGCCCTCAAGCCAGGCAGCGGTCGCTTGTTGATTTCGGTACCGAACCGGGCACGACGGTTCCGGGCGGAGCAGGCGAAAACCGGAGATTCCCTGGTAAGGTACCAGCGCCAGACAGAGGACGGCGGCAGCGTGGTGCTGGACTACCAGCTTTATGATCCCGCGCTGCTAGTACGCGAGCTGGCGGCCGCTGGCTTCAACCTGCGACGTATCGGATGCGAGAGCGTCCTCCCGGAAAGTTGGTTGCTACACAATGCGGCGCTGCGCTGGATAGACGGGTTGATTACCCCTTGGTGCCCGGCGCGTTGGGGATATGGCATCTACGCGGAGGCTTCGTGCTGAAGGCACTGGTGACCATGCTCGCAGCGCTTTGGCTGATCTGGATGACGGATCCGGTCGCGGCACAATCTGATGTCCCCCCCGAACTTCAGGCCCAGATGCCGGATGCTCCGACCGGGCGGATGGCGCATGTATTGCAACGCGGTTCACTCATCGTCGGCGTCAAGGACGACTACCCGCCTTGGGGCATGCGCAGTGAGACAGGTGAGCTTATAGGGTTGGAAGCCGACCTTGCTCGCGATCTGGCAAAGCGGATGGGCGTTGGGCTGGAATTGCAGGCGGTTTCGGCCAGCAACCGGATCACACGTGTCAATCAAGGCATCGTCGATGTGGTGATCGCCACAACCGGAGATACAGCCGAGCGTCGCAAACAAGTCGATGTGATTTTGCCGAATTATTACTCCAGCGGCGTCGTCGTCTATGGGCGTCGAGATGCAGACTTAGAGGGATGGGACAGCTTGCGCGGCGAAAAAGTCTGCCTGAACCGAGGTGCGTTCTACAATCGCGTACTCGAAGAAGACTACGGCATAGATGGCCAATACTTCGCCGCCAATCGCGACAGCCAGTTGGCGCTGAAGCAAGGACGCTGTGTCGGCTGGGCCTTTGACGACACCGCGCTTGCACAACTCATCCGGGCGCAGGGCGGTGCAGGAGACTATGAGGTAATGAATGACGCCATCCTCGTATCACCTTGGGCAGTCCTAGTGGCGCAGGGCGAAGGGCAGGGAGATCTTGGGCGTTTTCTGTCGGATATGATCGGCGAATGGCACGCTGGAGGGCGCATTCTGGCGTTGCAGGATCAATGGGGCATCCCGCGCAGCACCTATGTTGAAGCCGCGCATGAAACTTGGCAGGCGACCAAAGCCGGTAGCCCGGTCTGTGCCCGTAACCCGGCAACCGGGCAACATCCCGCAACTTGTCTCGGAGATAACCCGGTTCAGGGGGTGCCAGCGGCGGATCCGCCTGCGTGGGTAGCCGGGCTTTTCGAGACAACGGGCATTGATCTGCGGGCTGTCGCCTCGCCGTATAATTTCAACCGGTTGCTGAGAGCGCTTTGGTTGACGTTCTCGCTCAGCATGATCGCCATCGTGGGCGCGCTCGTTGTCGGAGTTTCGCTTTCCGTTCTACAGGTCTCGCTGGAACGTCTGGGGCGGATCGGTCGATTGCTAACATTGCCTCAGCGCATGCTGATCACCGTGGCCCGAATGACGCCGCCAATCTTGCAACTATATATCGTGTTCTTTGGTTTGGGCGGCATCCTCGGCAATGCCCAAGGGTTCGCGCCCGGGTCTTTCGCGATCGCTTCAATCATCTTGTCACTCTACGCGGGCGCTACGAATACCATCATTCTCAGCCATGAAATGACGAGCGTTTCAGCAAATGGGCAGCCAGTACTGGCACGGTTACCAGGGGCCATTACGCGCGGCTTTGACGGGTTGGTTGCGACATGCGTGAACATTGTGAAAGCCGCAGGAATGGCCAGCGCGATTGCCGTCTCAGAGCTGGTTTCAACTGTTGATCTTCTGGTGTCCGAAGGGGCGGACACCACCACGATGATGAATGGCCTGTTGATCTTTTACTTTCTCTTCGTGCTGTCCATTCTCTGGGTGTTTCGTGCGTTGAGGCGCAGGCTGGTGTCGACATGACACCCTTGGACGCGCTTCCCGAGATCCTCTCGCATACCGGCTATCTCGCCGGCGGGTTCGGGATAAACATGCTGATCTCTGTGGTCTCGATGAGCGTAGGTACGGTGATCGGCGTGGCAATTGGGCGGCTACGACATGCAGGGTTCCGTAGCCTAGAGGTACCTTCCCGCTTTGCGACCAATATCTGCCGGAACGTTCCCAGCTTTGTCCTGCTCTTTTACATGGCTTCGATGATCCCGAGCGAGATCACCGTTGCAGGATCAATCCACGCCGTACCGCTTTGGATCAAGGCAACGCTGGCGCTGATCTTTCCCGTGATCGGGTTCTCATCGGATCAGTCGCTTGGCTATTTCGCACAGCGCGAGGCTGGCCTGAGCGGCGCGCGTGAAACCTTCGTCGTGGCATGGGCTCAGTATTTCCTGATCATCATCATGGCATCCGCCACAGCTTCGGTGATTGGTGCAGATGAAATTGTCGGGCGGGCCAACACAATCATCGCCCAGAGTGGCGGAAACTCCTTCCTGATCACCATGTATCTCTATGTTTCTATTTGGTTTATCTTGTCCGGCCTGATCCTGACCTCTGTTATCAGAACAGTTAGCCAGCGCGTCTCGAAAATTGAGTAGCGCGATGAAATACACGGAAAAATTGCGGAAAAGGTGAGAGACTTATTGCAATTAGACAACTTCAGGTTACGCTGCGGCAACTCCATCGAAAGGGTGATCCACCCGTGCTGCCACATACCCTGTCTACCGGCGCCATCTTCCGCTGTATCCAACCGGGAGATCGCGCACTGTGATTGACCAGACCCTCAAGCTTATCGCGGACCGGTTGAACGCGCATCTCTCAGCGTTGTTCTCAGTGTCAGAGGAGCTTGTGGCAATTGGACCTTTAAGCGACGCAGAAGGTAAACCAACCGCAGAATCCCGCAACCGCTTGACGATGTTCGTCACCAATATTGCACAAGATACCGTGCCGCGCGGATCAGGGGGCAGGGGCCCATTGTCAAATGGTCAGAATCGCCCGTTCCACATCGACATCTACTTTATGCTCGCCTCTGGCCATGACCCCGAGATCTATGGCGAGGGGCTGAAGCTCATCTCCGCTGCGCTCATGTACTTTCAGGCCAACTCTACCCTGACGCCGCGCTCGGCCCCGGACATGCCAGCCGGATTGAGCCAGTTGTCCATCGAGATTGCGAACCTCAAGGCCGAAGAAATCGGCCAGCTCTGGGGCAACCTTGGGGGGCGATACGTCCCGTCGATAATGTTCAAGATCCGGTCGGTGATGATTGATGCCGGTGCCGTGACTTCGATCACGCCACTTGTACGTGGTCCCACCGCATCCGCGCAGGCGGGGGCCAACTGATGGGGTGGAAACTGCTGATCGAGCTGACGCTTGAGCATGACTATTACGCACCACATATGCCGCCCGTGACGGTTCAACCCGAGGATCGCACCGAGTTTGGCCGCGCAGGGCTATTGCTACGCCAGTCCGGCGGACAGGTCTTTGTTCTGGCCGAAGATGACAACTATGATCTGCCAGATACGGTGGCCCTTGATCTTGAAACCCAGAACCGGGATGTGGTGACCGTTACTCAAGGCGGTAGCTGGGAATATGTCCCGCAGATTAGACTTGATGCCGGATCGGATCAGGCCGTCCTGGATCCGGAAGCGCCGTCCGACGTGGCACAGGCCCCCGGCCGTCCAAGGTTGGCACAACTCGTCATCACCCTGAACCATTCCCGGAAACGCAATTTGAAGGTGCGTTTTGCCGCTATGTCCTCGCATTGGGCTTATCATGTCATCGGACCCGGCAATGAAGATGTCGTGATCGAAGACCCGGAAGGCGAAGTGCTGTTCGACCCCATGGGCATGGTTGATCTGCCCGATGGCACCCCGGCACGTGTGATCCGGTCCCGCGCCGCGTTGCCCGCGCGAGCCCGCCCGGGGCAACGGTTCAGTCTGTCGCGCCCCGGCCCCTTTGGCCCGCGCACGCTGATCCCCGTCTTGCCCGCCCCGCAACCGCTTTTTGCAAAAGTACCCGGCCCCGACGGGGCTGGCGCCCTTATCCAGTCCGACGTGTACGTTTCGATATTTTAAAGGAGGACCCGCAGCATGGTCATGAAAACCCCCGGCGTCTACATCGTGGAAAAGAGCGCCTTTCCCAATTCTGTCGTGCAGGTGGCCACAGCGGTGCCTGCCTTCATCGGCTACACGGAGAAGGCCAAGAACGGCAATGTCTCCCTGCATGAGACGCCCTTTCGGATCACGTCCCTGTCGGATTTTCACAACTACTTCGGGGGCGCACCTGAACCAAGCTTCAAGCTGCAACCCTTTGCGGAGCGCAAGTCAGCGCAACCTTATGGTGATGATGCGGACCCTGCCTCAGCAGCCGAGATGCCACAGGCGGTCTTTACCGTCGATGGACCTGGTGGTCCGGAAAAGTTTGAGCTGATCCAGACCAGCACGGCCTACACACTCTATAGTGCAATGCGGGCATTCTTCCTCAATGGCGGCGGCAATTGCTACGTAACTTCTATCGGGTCCTACGACGATCCAATCGACGCGGGCGCGATGCTGAAAGCGATCAAGGGGCTGGAGAAAGAGCCCGAGCCCACGATGGTGGTGATCCCCGAGACCACGCGCCTAAACCGTCAGAACTCCATGAAGGTGCAGCAGCAGATGCTGGCCCATTGTGGTCTGACCATGAAGAACCGCTTTTCGATCCTCGACATCCACGGCGGCTATCTGGACGAGCGCAGCCCACGTGGGGATCCGATCAAATGCTTCCGCAATGATGCGGGCACGAATTACCTCGACTATGGCGCGGCCTATTACCCTTGGCTGGACAGCGCGGTTTACCAATCACGAGATTTCACCTTCGAGAACATCGAACTGGGCAGCCGCTCCAAATTCATCGCGCTGCTCAAGCGATCGGTGAACATGGACAAGGCGCTGGTGCCGGAGATCCTCAAGGTGGGGGTCGCCGTTGTAACGGGCGATTTCACGATCTCCGTGACCAAGGGCGGGATTTCAACCGTAAAGCCCGGTGACATCAATGCCGAGGACGATCTGGCTGACGCAAGTGAGCTGAACTACGTGATCGAGGGCGACCAAACGACCGTGTTGGTAAACATGCAGGGCAAACTGGTCACCGGTGCCAAGAACGCCAATGCCGATACGCTTAGCGCTGCGGAGCCGATCTTTGCCTTCACCCAGAAGGATGTGGATGACGGCAAGATCCGCTTTGTGCACACCGGCGACGGCAGCAAGGCTGGGTTCTTTGAACTGGTGGTCACGGACAACGAAGGGGTGAAAACCTCGGCCCGCAAGATCATGGTAGTGACAGGCTCCGAAGTGATGGCGTTGCCCGCCGTCAAGAAGGAGACGCCCGTCACGATTCCGGTTGCCGAAGATGGCGCGAGCGTGGACGGGGTCCAACTGCTTGGTGCGGATGAGATCGACGAGGTCGCCGTGACCGGTGCTGATGATGCGGTCAAGACCGCACGCGAAGCGCTGGCCAACGCGCCAGATGATGCGGATGACACCACGCTTGAGCCGTTGCAGGCTGCCGTGACTGAGGCCGAAGCCGCCGCAATTGCCAAGGTCAAAGACCAGACTGTTACCCGCAAGGGTGTGGGCCAATGGAAGGTGGATGGTTCCAACATCGTCTTCACGCCCAACAAGGACTTCCGCGGGTCGGAAACCATGGTGCGCTACAAGTTGCTGGAAGGCGATACGCTCTCCGAGGCCAAGGAAATCAAAGTGTTGGTCGACGGTGTGGTGGATGACAACCCAGCCCCTGATCCGATGACCAGCACCATCGACAAGACCATGCGCGCAACCGTACCCCTCTACACGGATGTGATGAACGCGATCACCAAATATATGAATGTCATGCCGCCTGCAGCGGCGATGGCAGGCATCTATACGGCGGTGGATAACACGCGCGGGGTCTGGAAGGCGCCTGCGAATGTCTCGGTTGCCGGTGTGACCGGCCCGATGGTCAACATCGACCACGGCCAGCAGGAAAACCTCAACGTCTCGACCACCGGCAAGTCGATCAACGCGATCCGGCCTTTTGTGGGTGAAGGGACGCTTGTCTGGGGCGCGCGGACGCTCGACGGCAACTCTCTGGACTGGCGCTACATCAACGTGCGCCGCACCATGCTGATGATCGAGGAATCCATTCGTCTGGCTGCCAAGGCTTATGTGTTTGAGCCGAATACGGCGCAGACCTGGGTCACCATCCGGTCGATGATCGAAAACTTCCTGACCTCGGTCTGGAAAGCGGGTGGTCTGGCCGGGTCAGCCCCCACGGATGCCTTCAGCGTCCATGTGGGTCTGGGCGAGACGATGACACCGGTGGATATTCTGGAAGGTAAGCTGTTGATCACCGTTCTGGTGGCGGTCACACGGCCTGCGGAATTCATCGAGATCACGTTCCAGCAGCAGATGCAAAAATCATAAAGCTTTGAATAAGAAGGATATAACTTATGGCAGATGATGGTTCCGCCCAGACAAATGCAGTCTGGCCGCTCCCCAAGTTCCACTTTCAGGTCAAGTGGGACGACACCGAGCTTGCCTTTCAGGAGGTTTCAGGCCTCGACATCGAAACCGAGGTGCTGGAGTACCGCGCGGGCAACAACCCCGTGTTCTCCAAGGTGAAGATGCCGGGCATGATCAAATCCGGCAATATCACTATGAAGAAAGGTGTGTTCATTCAGGACAATGCGCTTTTCGACTGGTTCGCCGAGATCAAGATGAACGTGATCAAGCGCAAGGCGTTGACGATTTCGCTTCTCGATGAAAGCCAGGCGCCCACGATGGTGTGGAAGGTGCAGAATGCCTTTCCGGTCAAGATCACCAGCACCGATCTGAAGGCCGAGGGCAACGAAGTTGCGGTAGAAAGTGTCGAGATCGCACATGAAGGCTTCGTGATCGAGAACGCGTAACGCTTATGGACATTCTGACACCTCCTGTCGCGTTTCACTTTTCGGTGGTGTTCATGGGGTTGATCCCTCCGGTACCGGATATGGCGTTTCAGGAGGTCTCAGGCCTTGAAAGTGGGCTGGATGTCGAACCCGTGACGGAAGGGGGCGAGAACCGCTTTGTGCATCAGCTGCCCAAGCCGGCCAAGCGCGGCAACCTCAAGCTGAAGCGCGGCATGACGACCTATGCCAGCGGATTGTTGCACTGGTGCAAATCCACTATCGAAGGGGATTTTGCAGAGCCGATTACCCCAAAGGACATCACCGTGTCCTTGCTGAATGAAATGCGTTTGCCCGTGGCCGTCTGGTCCGTGGGCAACGCCTATCCCGTCAAATGGACCGTGGGCAACTTCGACGCGATGAAGAATGAGCTGGCGGTTGAGACGATCGAACTGGCGTATCACGCGCTGGAAAGGAAACTATGATGGCCGTGGAAATCGGAACATTGGTGCTCAAGGGGCGGTTCGGGGCCGCCCGAAATGATGCGCCTGCTGACCGAGATGATCTGGACGAAGCATTGAAGATTTTGCGCCAGGACCTGTTGCGCGAAATGGACGACAAGCTTGAAGCCGCGGAACGTCGGGCGCGAGAACGGTAGACCATGGCGAAGCTGCAGATCATCCGTTGCTCGATCCAGTCGAGCAAGATCGAACCCAAAAGCGGGGATGACAATACGTTCGAGGCGACGATCAACCCTGAGAGCTACAGCCATAACTACGCGCTGAAATATACCGGTACGATGGGCAAGGGCGATGCGGCAGTAGGCACCTCCGGCGCGGTCCCCAAATACTCCATGGCCGAGCCTGAAAAGCTGAGCTTTTCCATCGTGGTGGATGGCACGGGCGTGGTGCCGGATGCCGCCGACCAGCCGGTGGCGGATCAGATCGATAAGCTGCGCACGGTGGTCTATGATTACGACGGCGACGAACACGAACCCACAGCGGTCAAGATCGTCTGGGGCAATGGTCTCAAGGAATTCTTTGGTCGGCTGACGGATATGTCGGTCGATTATACGCTGTTCCACCCTGATGGAACGGCCCTGCGCGCCAAGATCAAACTGAACTTCATTGAAGCGCGCACCGCAGCTCAAGAGGCGCTGGAGGCCAAGCGCCGCTCACCCGATCTGACCCATGTGGTGCGGGTCCAAAGCGGCGATACGCTGCCTCTGTTGTGCTACCGCATCTACAAGGACGCCAGCAAATACCTCGATATCGCAGCGTTCAACGATCTTGATAATTTCCGTGAACTGGAGCCGAATACGCTGCTCCGGTTCCCGCCGATGAGGTGAGGTAGAGTATGGCAGACAGCCCCCTCGTTGGTTCCGAAGGTCCGGTTGGTGTCGCCATAAAGGTGGACGGTGCCGCCCTTGCCGATGATGTGCCTGTGCAGGCCGTTCGCGTCCAGCTGGCGGTCAATCGCATTCCGGACGCCACGGTCGTTCTGCTCTGCGAAGCCGCGCAACTGCCCGATGACAACGTCTTGGACAGTTCGGAGATCAAGATCGGTGCGGAAATCGAGATCGCAGCCTTTTATGGTGACGAAAATGAACAGACACTGTTCAAAGGCCTGATCGTTTCCATCCGGTTGCGTGCTGATAGCGCCAAGGGCGTTCGCATGGAACTGAATTGCCGCGACAAGGCGCTGAAGATGACCGAAGTAAGAAGCTCCATGCCCTTTTTGGAGGTCAAGGACAGCGACGTGATGACAACGATCATTTCGGATGCCGGTTTGACGGCAGATATCGAAGCAACCACCTCTCAATCACCGCTCAATCTGAGGGTCGGGGCCACGGATTGGGATTTTCTGCGCCTGATGGCGGATCGCAACGGGCAAGTGTTGGTGGTTGAGGACGGCAAGATCACATCCAAGTCGATTGATCTGTCGGCTGCCGCCGTACTGACGTTGACCTATGGCATGGACATCGTGGAAGTTGACATTGCAGTTGACGCAGGTCGCGCCATCGGCAAGGCCAAGGCGAGCGCCTGGAATGCCAAGGATCAGAGCATTGTTACCGGGCAGGATGAGAGTTTTCTGGATGACATGCCGTCAAACACGTCGCAGGCCGACATTGCAGAAGTCTTAGGGACCCGCGAACACCTGACCAATACCGCACGGGACTTGCCCGAAGCCGAGTTAACGGATTTCAGCAAGGCCCGCATGGCGCGGGCGTCACTGGCAACCGTGCATGGCACAATCAAATTTCAGGGATCAGGGGATGTCGCTCCGGGGGACATGGTTGAACTGGCCGGCACCGGAGATCGCTATGGCGGCAATTTCTTTGTCGGAGAGATATCTCACGACATCGCGGGCGGCGTATGGTCCACAACGACGCGCGTTGGGCTGCCTCAGGACTGGACATCAGACACTTTTGGGCTGGGCGCATCAGGGGCGGAAGCCCTGACGGCCCCAATCCACGGGTTGCAGGTCGGCAAGGTCATGAAGCTGACCGAAGATCCGGAAGGGATGCAGCGCATTCAGGTCAGTCTGCCGATGATTGGAGACCCGCCAGCGGAGGTCTGGGCACGCCACGCGACACCCTATGCCACCAAGGATGCAGGATTTCACTTTCTGCCTGAAGTGGATGATGAGGTGCTGATCGCCTTTCTGAACGCTGATCCAAACGCGCCGGTGATCATTGGCGCGGTGCACAGTCCCGATATTTCACGGCCCGACGAACCTGTTGAGGAAAACTACATCAAGACCATCGTGACGCCCACCGGCATGAAGCTGACTTTTGAGGATGAAAAGCAGATTATCACCGTCGAAACGCCCGGGGGGCACATCTTTACGATGGATGATGACGCGACAACCGTCTCGCTCGAAGACAGCAACGGCAATTCCATCGTCATGGACAGTGGCGGCATCACAATGACCAGTGCGGCGGATGTGTCGATCTCAGCCACCGGTGACCTCACAGCAGAGGCAAATGGGGATGCGTCGATCAGCGGTTTGAATGTCACCTGTGAAGGTCAGGTCGGTTTTACCGGCAAAGGGGGTGCCAGCGCCGAGCTTTCCGCCGGGGGCACTACAGATGTCAAAGGGGCGATGGTCAACATCAACTGACGCGGTGCGCCGCGCAAAAGGGGAGTCCGGGGGGATGCCACCAGCAGCAAGACTTACAGATATGCATACCTGTCCCATGGTGACCGGCGTTGTTCCGCATGTCGGTGGACCTGTTATCGGCCCCGGCGTGCCAACTGTGATGATCGCCAAAATGCCCGCCGCTGTTGTCGGCGACAACTGTGTCTGCGTCGGCCCACCTGCGACCATCGTCAAGGGGTCTGCCACGGTGATGATCGGCGGCAAACCTGCCGCGCGCATGGGTGATTCCACCTCGCATGGCGGCAGCATCGTGCTTGGCGCACCTACCGTGATGATAGGGGGCTGAGAGATGTCGGAAAACGATCCGGGATTTCTGGGCCGGGGGTGGCACTTTCCACCGGTATTTGACCCGTTCACCGGCGAAGTACAGATGGTGCAGGCCGAACCGGACATCGCCGAGAGCCTGCGCATCCTGATGGCCACACGACCGGGTGAGCGGATCATGCAGCCAGCTTACGGCTGTCGCCTGCAAGACTACGTCTTCGATATGAACAACGCCGCCACGCATGCCGGGATTGAAACCGCGATCCGGCAAGCAATCCTGTTTTTTGAGCCACGCATCACGCTGCATAAGGTCGATGTGGACACAAGCGACTGGCTTGGGGGCAGAATGGTCGTGCAGTTGGAATACACTGTGGATCAAACCAATTCACGGTCCAACATGGTCTTTCCGTTCTATCTGGACGAAGGGACATTGGTCTCCGACACTCCGGTCATGGCGTTGTAGCGGGTGCAGGTGGCTTTTAACATAACTATGCTTATGCGGGTGGGCACCGCACTGGGGCTGATGCTGTCGCTCGCTGCTTGTCTGAACATTCGCGAACGGCTGGCCGAACAACCGGTGACCCGTGTGACGGCGCAACCTGTCGATCAGGCTTGTGACGCCCCCGAACAGACTGACAAGAGACTGTCAGGAGCCTACCTGCGCCAATCCGACGCCTCCGGGCTCACCTTTGTACCTGTCCTCGTCACCGGCCGCGAAAACCGCAATGGGCTGACAGAAGACGTCACGATCGTTGACGAATCCCAGTCCGAGAAAGTCGACGACAAGCGTGGCACGATCGCCGTGGGCAGACGCGATGCGATTGCCAAGGCCCGTTCCGGATTTGGCCCGGTGGATACTCTGCCAAACGTCTACGATGTGACCTACAGCACCCGTGATGCCACTTTCCGGGGGCCAATGGTGCTTGGTCCCGGCGCCTTTCTTGACGAAATCCCCAACTCAGGCGCGCGCCTCTTTTCCGGGCGGATCGCAATCACGCTGATCACGCAGGACGATGACGGCAAACAGAGTGAGCGCATGTCGACCGGGCAATTTGCGCTCCAGGCCGGTTATGGGTCCGCGCGGGCCAGTCTGTCCGCTAGTGGTTTCGACGGATCGCTGCCCTTTGACGTTTTGCAATGGACCAACCTTTACTTGTGCGGCACCCGCTTTGTCAGCAGTGGGCAAGGTATTGTGACCGTGCAGCAGGACGGGGGCCCGGCACTTTCCCCCTTCAAGACGGATCGCGCCGCACCGGCCTTCACAGCACTTTTTGAATCCAGCCTCTTTGCTCCGGAAGAACGCCTTGGTCCGCCGGCATCCATCGGTGGAATTTTCGTGATCCAGAGCGACAGCGGCACATTGATCGGCGCCCTCTTATCAGATCAACCGGTGCCGCCGGTGGTGATTGAAGAGGAGGACACAGATGCGTAGCCCCCTGCCTCTTCTTGTGTTGCGAGGCCCAAAATGACGCGCCGGTGGCCTGATATCAACGTGACTCCCGGGTCGCTAAGCAGCGAACGGTTGCCCGTCACCATGAATCCACGAAGGTTTCTTCTCAGGCCTGACAGCCTTGCGGAGAAATTTGCAGCAGCAGGCAAACGCCTTGGTGCAGCCGATGTCAAACTGGCCCGCGACAGTCGTGACGCAAGCCCCTGGGCGCGGCTGTTTCAGAGTGAGCCGGCTTATCTTTATGCTGAAATCCTCAGTTTCAAAGCCGCTGATGCGGGGTTTGCCTTTGCTGAAGCCCTGGAACGGCGGCCCGAAGACGCGCAGCGGCAATTGCTTGCGCTGGCCCGCGAGTTGGACGGCTGGATCAAACGCATCCGCCTCGACGCCCCTGTGCCGTTTTCCAAGCAGCTTGATCAATTGGATAAGGAAGCCAATCTCACCGGGTTGCTGTCAAAAATGACACCAAGCGGACCCGCCGCCCTGATGCGCATGGCCGAGGGTCATGCCACGGTTCGCACCGCCGAAGAAACCGGCGGGGTATTCGCCAAGGCACGGGCCACTCGCGAGCGCTTGCGCAGCCTGCATGCGCTTTTACGCAATGCGGTCACGTCGTTGCAGGCCTCTGCGCAATCGGCTTTTGACGCGCGGCTGAAATCAGGAACGATTGATCCGGGTCTTGGTCTGCTGATCGCTGAACTGCGGACCGCTGCGCATGTGGATACCGCGATCAACCAGATCGTAGACCGGCATACGACGCTCTACTACATGGATATCATTGGGCAAACACCTGCCGCCCCGAGCCCCGAAGCGGTTTTGCTGGATCTCGGGGCCGTGCCACGCACAGGTTTCCTGCCTCAGGGTGCAACGCTCGATGCAAGGTTGGAAGACGGCACAATCCAACGTTTCGAAACCGAAGCGGGTGTGCCAATCAGCCCCGCTCGTGTAAGTGATGTACGGCTGCTCAGCTATGCCACCAATGAAAACATCTCTTATAACCGTGCGCTCGGCGGGATCACGGGTTTGAGGGCGGCGGTTTTTGATCCTGCATCGAGCGCTCAAAGCAGCAACACGCTTTTCGACGCCGGTCGTGATGTACCCGCAGAAATAGGCCTTGATATTGCATCCCCAATGCTGTCGCTCGCCGAAGGCACCCGCCGCATCGAAGTTTCACTGCACATGAGCCGCAGTTCCAGCCTGCCCGCGCAATCGCGGCCCCTGACCCCGGAAGAGCTGCAGATACGAGCAGCAAACCGACGGGCCCTGGGACATCCGACGGAAGCACCCAACCTGCGCCGTGATATCGCAACCCTGCCCGGCTACGCCGACCCGGACGTGCGCCTCGCCCTTTCTGCGGACCCCGCACTGACAGCCGCCTTTAGCAGTCAGAAGCAGGAAACAGCCGTAGAAACATTGACTTACGAGATTACTGAATTCGCAGAACAAAGTGATCGGACAACTTCGCTCGGGCTGGTTTACGAATACCTGATGGATCACGTTTCCAGTCCCGCACAGTTGCGGCTGCTGTTGGGGCGGATCGTGACGTTGTCTCTGATCGAACAGCACCCGTTTCCGTCCGGCGCCTATTGGGACAAGATTTTTGCATTGGTGGATCGCTATCGCGAAGACCTCATCGGCAAGACGCCCCTGGACGCCAAAGACGCAGACCATGCGCAGAATTCGATGATCTTCTCGGCCTTTTCGCAACGCCCCGATGGCACCATCGACTACCCGCCCGAAGACGTGTTTCAAAGCCTTCTGGGCGATGCCTTTCATGTCACGATCACCACCGATGCCGGGCCCCGTGCCCCGGATATCATGCAGGTTATACCGGTGCGGCAAAAACGGGCGGCCGGGGGGATCACTCTGTCGCTGCGCTATGACAGCAGCGCCCCAGCGCTGACCGGGCCGGACAATGCACCCAACCTTGCATTGCGCCACGCAACGGACGCGCGGCTTTGCCCGCTGTCCTTCTTCGAAGCCTATTCGATTGACACGATCACCTTGCGCACGCAGGTGACGGGCCTGCGCAGGCTTGCTGCTTTCTCTGACGATGGCCCACTGTCGACCGACCAGACCTTCCAACCCTTTGGGGCCCGACCCGAAGAAGGCGCGACCTTTGTGGTGGGCTGCGCTGAAATGGCCCGCAAACCGGTCACGGGCATCAGCATCTCGCTGGGGTGGTCCCGTATGCCCAATCCGGTCGGCGGCTTTGAAAGCCACTATGAAGCCTACGGGCGTAATATCGACATCCCCGCGCCAGAACTGACCATCGACTATCTGAGCGGTGATGGATGGAAGCCGGTTAGCGAAACACCACAGCCGCTGTTTCAATCCGAAGGGGTCACTGGTGCATTGCTGCCGCAGTGGCAGTTCATAGGAAAAGTGTCGGGGCATTCCGTCCCGGCTCAGGGGAAGGTTTCAGCGCAGGAGTATCAGTCCCGCCAGACCATTCGCGCCGGGTTGGTACGGATGCGCCTGTCCGGTACCGCCGGCGGGTTCCTGGCCACGCAGTATCCAATGGCGCTGGTCGACGCCATGCGACCTCGCTTGTTGCCCCGCGCTACCCCGCGCAAACTGCCGCCCGCCCCCTTTGTGCCTGAGATCAGCCAGTTCACCCTTTCCTACACTGCCGAAGCGACAATTGAGCTGAACGCCCCCGACACAGCCCGGCCCGGCGAAGCGGTTCGTCAGGTAAGCCCTTTTGGCAGTGTCAGTCTCTTCCCGTTCAGACAGGTCAAGGAAACCCGGCTGTTTCCCAAAAGGCTTGGCTACGGCGAGATCGCCTTTCAGCTGACAGGCCCCAATGTCACCGGTCCTACCGCCCTGACCATCAGTGTTGCGCCCTCTGGCCATTTGCGGCGTGTACCGCGCCCGAACCCGGTCAAATGGGTCTACCTCGCAGACAACGGATGGCAGCCCCTGCCCGACACTGCAATCGCCTCTGATACGACAGCCGGGTTGATGCGGTCCGGCATCGTCGTCTTCGATCTGCCCAATGATGCCGCGACGCAGTCGTCGCTGATGCCACCGGGTGGCGTCTGGATCGCTGCCGTTGCCACGCGACCTGAACTGGAGGTGTTCCCCGCAGTGACAGGGGTCGGCATCAATGGCGTCTGGGTCCGTCGCCTCGATGACACCTGGAAAGCGACGGAGGTCTCTCGCCGCTGGGCCTTCAATCCGGCACAACCCGGTCTGACAGACCTGAAAGAAATTCCCACCCCGAACCGCACCCGACCACCCGAGCCGCGTCAAACCTTTGTAGCGCGCGTGGGCGAACGGCTGCGTCATCGCCACCGTGCAGTCACGCCATGGGACATCGAACGGATGGTGCTCGAGGAATTCCCCGAGGTCTGGATGGCCAAGTGTCTGCCACATCTGTCTCAGGACAGCCCGGCGCCGGCGCCCGGCCACGCGACACTTGTGGTGAGCCGTGACATGCCCCGCTCCGAGATCGAGCGCGCGCCCGCACCTGCTCTTTTTGACGTTGCAACGCTGGAACGCATTCGCAGCTGGTTGTCGCGCTATGGCAGCGAAACCGCACAAATCGACGTGGTGAACCCCACGTTCGAGCGGCTTCAGGTCCGGGCAAAGATCGCTGTCGGAGCAGAACGAGAGAACGGTGCCATGGCTCAGATGCTGCGCCGGGACCTCGCGTTGGGACTATCAGTCTGGACAGCCGAGCCTGCATTGCGCCGGTTTGGCTGGTCGCTCAACGTGCATATGCTCCGCGCCTATGTCGAAGGGTTGGACTATGTGCGCGGCGTCACCGATTTCTCCGTGCTGCACCTCGTGGGCGATGACGCCCGGACCTACCAGCTGCTGGACACCGCACAGGATCGCCGTGATCCGCGTGGCCGCTATGGCCCTGTGCTGCACCCGCGCTTTCCATGGAGCCTGCCGCTCTCCACCCGGGACCACGTGCTGACCATTCTGCACGACCTCAATGATGAAACCCCGACCGCTGCCGGCATCGGCTCCCTGAGCCTGGGCGATATGCTGATCGTCGGCCAAAGGACGAACCCGTGACCAAACAAGACCGCGCTACACTCAAATCCTTTTTCCGCAACGGGGCCTTGCCCACTGCCGAGGAATATCGCGACCTGATCGACAGCTGCGTCAATCAGGTGGACGATGGTTTTGCCAAGACCGACTCCGACGGTCTGCGGCTGAACTCCGTGGGCTCTTCGTTGCGGGTGATGAGTCTCTACCAGGGGCTGGGCACACCAAAACCCTCCTGGGTCATGGAACATGGCGAAGATCTGGGCGCGTTGCATCTGCGTCCCGATCAGGGCAAGGCCGCGCTGGAGATTACACCCGGCGACACGGACCCGGCAAAGGACGACGCAGGACCACAGCCCGGCATGACGCTCACGCCTGACGGGCGCATGGGCGTCAATCAGGAATTACCCGACTGGCGGCTCGATGTCGGGGGTGTGGCCCGCATGCATGGACGCATCGGGGTCACCAGCCACCGCATCCCCTGCGTCAAGGCCGACGGAAAATGGCATGACATCACGCAGGCTCTGACCGGCTGTCAGGCCTTCGAGGTCGTGGCAGGCACCGGGGGCGATCCCCGCAAGGGCCGGTATTCCATGGTGCATGCCATCGCGATGAATGCCTTTCACCCGCGCAACCCGATCCTGAACTGGCTGTTCCGCCGCCGGGCGATCAAAACCCAGACCGCGATGTATGGCTCTTATGCGGATCGGATCAAACTGCGCTGGGTGGCGGATGAAAAACAGCACCATTTCCGGATGCAGCTGCGCACCAATGCGAATTTCGGTGAAGGCAAGGTAGTGCGCTACTATATGACCCGCCTTTGGTTTGACAGCCTGATGACCGGTGCACGTGAAGGCATTGACCGCGACCCGGGGGCGATGTGACCAAGCCCGTAGACCCCCTTTCCGAATTCGAGGACCTGCGCCGGGCAAGTGTTTCCTATGCGCAGGAAGCATCGGGAGAGATTTGGACCGACTACAACGTTCACGATCCCGGCGTGACGCTTTTGGAACAGACCTGTTTTGCGCTCAGCCAGATTGCCTATCAGGTCAGCTTGCCGACCCGCGATCTGCTGACCACCGGGCGCGGGCACTTCAACGCACAGGATCTCGCACTTTTCAAACCGCGCAAGGTGCTCAGCACCTATCCCGTCACCCGGCACGATCTGAGCGCGTGGCTATGTGACTGCCCCGGCATCGAAAGCGTCAGCATTGCAGCCCCGACGGAAGCGGAGGCGGGGCTTTTTCACGTGACAATCGTGCCCTCGCCCTATAGTGTCGCCAACCACGATCCCGAAGCAGCCTTCCGCAAAGCCTTCGCGGACGTCAGACCGCTTTGCACCAGTCTGGGCCGTGTGGAAATTGCAAAACCCGCCAAGGTTGCCTTGCAAGGCCGTGTCGAAATCAATCCTGAAGCGCTACCCGAAACGGCCGCGGCCGGATTGTATCACCGGATCGGGCAATTGCTCACCGGCGCGCATGATCCCAGAGATCCCGCGACGCGCGCCGACGTCTGGGACGCACCGGAACGACTGCTGGCCCCGGCACAGAACCGTAGTGCTCAGTCACTCGACCTGACAAAGCACTTGGCCCGACTGCGTCGGCTGCCGGGCATCCGTGACATCGGGACCCTAACGCTTAAGTCACTGGAATTGCGTAATAAAGATGCTCGGAACCCTGTCTATTTCCAAGTGGCCCTGCCACGCAGAGATGATGAGATCGGCATCACCCTGACACTGGACGGCGAGCCCGTGACCCTCTCCGCGGCCCGCTTGCGCGAAGAATTCATCCGCATCTCTGCCGAGACCATTGCAGAGGCAACCCATCACATCGACCGCCTCGACTGGGACGTAATGAAACCGGGTCGTCACCGCCGGTTTACCCACAGCCACGTGGATGCGTTGCTGCCCGTGCTCTACAAGATGCCCTACGCTGCTGAAAGCGACAGTGGACCCGACCCCGCCGGGCTCTTTGGAGAGTATCGCAGCGCCATCGACAGCCAGCTGCGCGAGATGGTCGACAGCCTCCGCCATTTGCCGCAAAGCTTCACCGCCGACCCCAAGCACGCAGTTTCCGATCCGGTGCGCCACCGGTTGCGGCTCGACCTGCTGGACTACCTGATTGCGTTGCAAGGCAGCGCCATGCCTGCGACCCGTCACAGCGGATTGCACAGCTACATGTCCACCACGGCCCGCCACCGCTTCGAGATTGCCTGGCGGCTTGAATATCTCTTTGCCCTGCCCACTCTCAAGCGCGGGCGTGCCACAGGGCCGGGCCCAAATGCGCCGGGCGGCTTTCTGGCAGAGCTTGCGATCCTGTGTGATCTGGGCCTTGCACAGGACGTCGACGTTCTGACGCAGCCATTGCAAGTCTACGGGCTGACACTCGACCCGGAGGCAACGCTGGCTGAGGATGAATCGAGCGACAAACTGATGATTGTGCCTGCGCATAACCCGTTTGACATGCTGGTACCCGAAGACGACAGCCTTTCCGCCTTTGACGCAGACGAACTAAGCAATCTGACCGGTTTCCTGAAGGGCATAACCCTCAGCCCTACTCTGCTGGCCCGTCTGACCGACCCCGATTGCTTCGCGATATCGCCTCATATGGGGGGCCAATGGCTTGTCCTGATGGATCCGGGTGACGGCGGCACGCTACGCCAAATCACCATTGCTGAAAACAAGCAGGAGGCTCAGAACACGGTCAATCGCCTGCGCACGACATGGCGTCAGATAAACCGCGATGCCGAGGCCGCACATCTTATCGAACATGTGATGCTGGGGAAAACCAAGGCAGGTCAGGCCCACGTGGCCGATCTGATCTTGCCGGGCTATACGGCGCGTTGTTCAATGGCCAGTTACCGCTCCTACGTGGAAAACCGCGTAGAAGCCTTGGCCCCTGCACACCTCTATGTCCGGGTGCACTGGTTTGAACCGTCTGAGCTTGTCGAGGTTGGACGCCTCGCCAATGATGCAAAAGACGGTGCGGCACCAGACAAAGCGGCCCTACGCGCCTTTCTTGACGCACGCGCAGCGGAAAAGGGGCGCTGATGGCAGCGCCGGCCCGCAGACCTCAAGCCCCAGCGGCTCCTGCCCGGATCGGCGTTTGCCAGGCAGAGTTCGAGGTAGGCGCGCCCAACGGGCCGCTGTCTTCGCCGGAAAAACTGCTCGCGGCGGTCCGTCAGGAAATCCTGCCGGCCTTGTCTGAGGTGCTTGACGATCCAGAAATGGCAGCACTTCAGATCGACGCCCCATTGGTGGAAATTGAACTTGGCGCTTGGCCAGATGACCCGATCTGGTCAGACGTACGCTATGTCCTGGCCTTGAAACTGCGGCACGCGCTGGAAGCCTACGGTCAGATCCCCAAATCCAGCGGGTCGGCGGCGCAACGTCTTGTGTCGGCGGATCGCAAGACTACTGATGCGCCTCAGCGACCTAAAGCGGCAAACGAGGATATTGGGACAACTCCCTCAACCCACCCGCCATCAACACCCTCTTCCAGCAATCAAACCACGCGCTCCTCTCGGGCCGAGAAATCACCCATCGAAGAGGATCACAGCCGCGCCACAGGCACGACAGCGCACCCGCCAGAACGCTTGGAGGACCCGGCCCCCTCTCAGGCCCTTACGGCTTTTTTGGTCTGGCTTAGCGGCGCAGAGCAGATGCGCGACACTGCTGAGATTCTGGCGCATTTGGCTGAACGCCCGGGCCTGCAGAACGCTCTGCAGCTCTGGCGCGTTGCGGCCTCACGGGACCAACATACCGCTCTTCCTCTCTCCGAAACGCAGAGGCTTGCCGTTTTGAGTGCAGCAGAGAGACTGACCTCCGAGAGGGCAGAGCCAACATCAGCTCCAGAAGCTCTGACCGCCCAACAACAAGCGGACGATCCCGTGCGCGGAAAAGCGAGCCATTCCCAACCATTACCTGCCGATCCCGCAACGCCAACGCGGCAAACATCTCAAACCTCCCATGCCCCAAAAGCCGACCAAGGTGCATTGGCGCGGTTGCGCCAGTTGCTGGCGACGGGATCGACACCGGAGGCAGAACGTCTGCGCGCAACGGCGCATTGGCTCGCAATCGTGCTGCAGAAGTCCGGGGCGGACGCAGAAGCGGCGAAGGATCATGCGGTGAGGTTGATCGCTCGCCTGCAATCCGATCCGGATTTGGCAAAAGCTTTTACAAGCCAACCCGTTCCACTGTCATCAACCCACTCGGCGGAGAGGGTCGACGGCGTGGATGATCCGCAGACCGATCAACTCGCTTTGACGTCCAGAAGTGAACCGCTGAAACCCCACGATAAGACCGGTAGTTCTGCCAAAGATGATCGTACAAGAAGCCGTGAGCCGCTTGATAATAATGAATTTTATGGCTCGCCTTCAGATAGCAGCAAAGACGCCACGCGAGATGCATTCGTCATGGGTGATGATCCACCTACAAGACCGATCACAGAAGATACCAACCGTATTGACCCGGCCCTTCGTGCTCTGGCCGCGACGCTCACGCCAAAGGCCGAGTCTGTGCCCGAGGATCCAGGCGCGCTCAGGCGATTGGTGCTGCAGGCATTCACGCAACTACCTGCGCAGGTCTTTCAGGCCGCCAAAGCCCTCGATCAATTGCCTGAACTGTCCAACGCACTACACAGCCCGGAGGTCGCGCAGGCTGTACTGACCGGCGAGGATGCGCTTTCCGCCCCCCAGATCAGTGCTCTGCACAACGCCGGACCTGCTGTCATGCCCGCAGTGCTGGCTAAAATGGCAGTCACAGAGATTCGCCAGCTCATCAATCATCTGTTGCCAGAAAACGCCGATTTGCTGCGGGAACAAATCGCTGGACTGCAACACCAGGCAAGACATCCGACACACGCGCTGCAACGGGTTGTTCTCGCCCTGCTCGAAAAACAACCGCTGGACGTGGAAGACCTCAGAGCGGCAGAGCCCTTCGCCATGGAAGGCCCCACCCAAAACCCTGAAGCGCAGGTACCAAGCCTAAACGAGGCATCCGCACCAGCCGAGCCACTGGAAGAGACAGCACCCGACCAGCCCACGCATAATCAACGCAACATGAGCCTGACGCCTCGGGTTCGGGACCTTGACGGACAATCCAGCCACGTCACGCCGCTGCGCGCGCTCCTGTCTCTGTCAGGCCTTGTGGAGCACGACATCGCCCGCGTGACGGCACAATATCGCCCTGAGACGCAGGACGAAAGCGAGCCACGCTCGGACGGCCTGTCACGATCCACGCCCCGTCTCGCTCCGGCAGCGCGAGGATCGCGCCCACACCAATCGGAGCGGTCCGACGCGGATCTGCGGGAGCATCTGGCCAGGCTCGTCGCGACCACGTCACCGGCTAACGGGCCGGCGTTGCAGGAAATGCTGGCCCTCATCTGGTCGGTTTGGCCGCAGCCTCCGGGTGCGAGCCTGCCTCCATCTGGCTCGCCCACCGCTGATTTTTTGCTACTTCGCGCGCAGTTGACCGCTCAAGCGTCCCCAAGCGACGGCTCACTGGCCGAATTGCTTAAAGCCGCCCTGCCTGTTTTGGAACCCGAGACCGAACGGCAGGTCTATGCGATGCGCACCGCCTTGACGCGACTGTCCAGCCTGACCGGACCAGATGTGACGGGATTGCGCGCCAGCACACGCGCAGCACTCGAATACCAACTGTCCCCTGCCCCCGATGAGGCATCTCAGCTCCGGGCGGAACCCTCAGCAACCCTAGAAGCCACCACCAGCGTATTTGCTGACAATGCCCCGGGAGAAGAAACCTTTCAGGTCACGGAAAGCGCTGGTTTGGTGCTGTTGCATCCTTTTTTCACGCTGCTTTTTGACCGGATGAAGATTGAACGTGAGGGCAAGGTGTTGGCAAAGGATCACCTGCCCCGCGCCTTAGGGGCCTTGCAATTTCTGGCCGGGGAGGCCGTGCCGAATGACCCGCTGCACCGGGTGTTGCTGGGGCTGGATGCCGCAGTGCCCCTGCCTGAAGCAGAAACGCCCGATGAAGACGCCTGCACCCTGATGGATGGGCTTTTGCGGTCGGTGATCGACAGGTGGGGGCGGCTTGGCGCCACATCGCCGGACGGGCTTCGCCAGACCTTCCTGCGGCGTAGTGGCACCCTGCGTTTTGACGAAACCGGCGCGCATTTGCGCGTCACACCCGGTCCCTTCGACATGCTGCTCGACAGCCTGCCATGGAACCCCAGTCCCGTCGCCCTGCCGTGGATGCCCCTGCCCTGCCACGTCTTATGGCGTGAGGACGAGGATGCGTGACATGAAACCCACCACAGAGCCTCAGGCCCACGCAGCTGCCATCAGTGCAGAAATCCGCTGGCTGGAACAGGTGATCGAGGCACGGCTGACGCATTTCTTTGACGGCACCGAAGCGCCGTTCAAGGTGCCAACAGCACCTGCCCATCCAAAGGACACGGTACTCGGAGCACTGATCGCACAAACCAAACTGTCCACCGATGCCCGGCTGGTTTTGGCACTCGCTCTCGCGCCGCATGTCAATTCGGCCGTGTTAGACCCGTTCTACGTGAAAAACAGCGCCATCGACCGGGCCTTTTCGCAATTTGGCGGCCACCCGGACGCCAGCGCTGCCTTTGTGCCCACGGTCGAAACAGCGCTCTTCCTGATCGCTGGCACCGACACCAGCGCCCGGATCGCCGCCATGCGCCTGTTTGAACCGGATCACCCGCTGCGCCTCAGCGCGGGCGTGACCCTCACCCAGACGCACCCGTCGCAGGTCAGCCGCCTTGATCTGCCCATTCACCGGGTTGTTGCTTTCTGCGATGGCACGCCACCACGGCCCGATTTTTCCCCGAACTTCCCCGCCCGGCGGCTCAGCACAAAACTGGATTGGGAAGACCTGATCTTGCCCGCCGCCGTCCGCGACCAGCTGGAACATATCCTCGCGTGGATGGATAACCGCGACCAACTCTTGCAGGACTGGGGGCTGGCCAAACACGTGGGCCGCGGCTTCAAGGCCCTGTTTTACGGCCCCCCCGGGACCGGCAAGACGCTAACCGCGACATTGCTTGGTCAGCGCACGGGGCTTGATGTCTACCGGGTCGATCTGTCGATGGTTGTTTCCAAATACATCGGCGAAACCGAGAAGAACCTTGGCCTGATTTTCGACATGGCGGCAGAACGGGACTGGATCCTGTTCTTTGACGAGGCGGATGCGCTGTTCGGATCACGCACTGCCACGGCGTCTTCCCATGACCGATACGCCAATCAGGAAGTGTCATACCTGCTGCAACGGATCGAGGAATGCGAAAGCCTCGTGATCCTCGCCAGCAACCTGCGCAGTAATATCGATGATGCGTTTTTTCGGCGCTTTCAGGCTGCCGTTGGTTTTGCTCTGCCAACCGCCAGCGAGCGTCTCCAGTTGTGGCGCAACACGCTCTCCAGCTTGCCCGTCGCAAAAGACGTCGATCTCAAGAAACTGGCGCGCGCGCATGAGCTCTCCGGTGCCGCCATCACCAATATCGTGCGCCACGCTGCGATCGGTACCAAACGCCGGGGCGCACGGGCTGTGACCGCACAGGACATATCTGCCGCCATCACCGCGGAAATGCGTAAAGAAGGACGAACCTCATGAGCTTCTCTTGCCGCCTGCTTGCAGCAGTTCTCACTTTTTTCGCATTGACCGGAGCGGCGCTGGCGGCCTGCACGGACGTGGGTACGATCGACCTGAACAAATATCCCGACAGCAACATCCGGGAAATCCAGACCGGCCTGCGCGCCGCCTATGGGAATGAAGACGGCCGGTTGCGCGACGGCCGCTTCGGCCCCTACACCCGCGACAGGCTTGTGGACCTCTGCGTCGACGTCCCGCGGCCCCCGGGGCAGGCAGACATCCCCGCCACACTCAAACTGGTGAAGGAATACGCGCAGGCAGCGGTGCTCTGGCCGGACAGCCTTGAAAGGCTGTTCGATATGCCCCTGCTCAATGATGACGGCGAACCGTCCGAGGACGCGCTGGGGCTGCGGCTGGCGGGCACCCTGCCAATGAAAACCGTTGTGATGGGGCGGCGCGGGCAGCTTTATGAGTGCGCCGATCCGGGTGGCGTGCTTGAAAACTACCCCAACGGGGCCGGCGCGCTGGCGACCCTCACGCGGCTCTACCGCGACAAGTCCGAAGTTGAAATCTGCCAGATGCTGCCCGTCATCGGTGGTGTTTCCGAATGGCAGCTGGCCATGGAACGCCTCGGCCAGATCAACAGCGGCCAGCGCACCGGCGCGATCCAGATCCTGCAAAGCGGCGACTTCATGCGCTGGGTGGACGCAGACAAGGAAAGAAAACGCCTGCGCCGGCTGGTTGGCACCGTGCCCGCCGTTCTCGCACTGCTGGATGAATACAACACCCAAGGCACCCCGATCCCCGGGGCCACCAACTATTCCGGCGGCCCCTGCACCCCCGCCCCCATTGAACGCACACTGACCTATTACACGCTTGATGACAGCGATGTGGAAACGCTGGACTTTCTGGTCTCGCTCAGCCCCAAGCTGGAAGCCTTCGGCGCGGAGCAGACAGGCTTCGACAGTCCGCAGGCGCTCTGGCGCGCGCTTGAACCGGTGCTGGCCGAAGACCTTGATGCCTGTATCCTCTCGGAGATCGAGGAGCTGGTGAAGGGCCCCGACAGGCTGCCGCTGGCCTTCCTGCTGCGACCCAGCGCCACTGAGACGCTGATGGCCCGCAAGGAGCTTGAAACCGCCCTGCCCGTCCTGACCGAGCTGGCACCTGTGCGCACGGCGACCAAGGCGGAGCTGGTGAACCGCATCCGCGCTGGATTGCAGGACGTGCAGGAGGCGAAGGTTGGCGAAGAGGTGACCGCCGCCGCTGATACGCTGGCCGCCGCGTCAGAGCCGGTCGCACCCCTGACCGACACTCCCATTCTTGATCTTGAGTTGGAAGAGGAGGCCGAACCCGCGCCACTCATGACTGTCACCGATGCCGCTGATGCCGCTGTGGAAACCGCCATCGACAATCCTGAACTGGCCGACACGTTGCGCAACACGCCAATGACCGATGCCACCGTGCCGGAACTGATCCGCAGCCAGGTCCGTGCCGCGCTCGAAAACACCGCAGACCGGCAGGCCCAACAGGCGGTCGACGGCCAGATCGCCATGATCGAGCCTGCGATTTCTTCCACCTGGGCGCTGACAGAGGCGTTGCAGGCCGAAATCCTCGCCCTGCCCTACGTCAAGGCGACAATCGCAGACGCCACTGCCGACGGCGCGGTTGAACGCCTGAAGCCGCTGATCGGTGTCTCCTATCCCAGCTACCGGCTCTTCAACGAGGCTTTGGATACGGTATCGAAACAGCCCGGTTTCATCCCTTTTTCAACCTTCGTCACGGAACGGATCATACAGAAAGCCCAGAAGACCGAACCCGAAGAGAACAAACAGCGCGCCTTTGGGCCACTACAGATCGAAGAGTGCAAATGCGTCCCGCAACGCGAGACCGAGGATTTGCAGGTCTACGGCTTCTACCCCTTCTGGCTGGCCCCCACCGTTGAAGCGGTGACGCAGGCCGCCGATCCTGCGGCACCAACGGAAGGCGACGACGCAACAGATGAGGCCGCACCACCCGCTCCGCAGACGCAGGTGGATTTCGGCACGGTCGGGCAGATCGCCTTTTACGGGCTGGAATTCCGTGCCGATGAAACCGGGCGCGTGGCGCTTTATCATCGAGACCGCTGGCGCGAGGCCAAGCAGACGTTCGTCAACTCCGCCCATCAGTACCGCGCCAGGGCCGATCTGGCCTTTGATCTGCGGGATTGGATGTCATGGGACGTGGCCACCATCGACGATGTGGTGGACGACATCGCCACCGAGATGGCCCCGTTCAAGCGCCTGCGCGGCTATGAGCTGAACCACATCGGCGAGGCGATCCCAACCCTCTTTGACCGCCCGCAACCGGACGGCGTGACGCTGATCTTCCATGATTACAAAGGCACTGGTCTTGGCCCGGACGAGATGACGACGATGATCCGCATCATCAAAAGCGTCTACGAGGCACTGCCAAATCGCGACAAGCTGCATATCAACGTGGCCTTCGACTTCCCGCTGGTGCAGGAGCGGCAGGTAGGCAATGACACCATCTTTGAACCCATCCTCGACAGCGCGATCTTTGATGAGCTTTTTGAGCTGTTGCAGGAGCGGCCTTATGTCTTTCAGGACGAAGCCACGGGCGCAGACGCCTTGGATCCGAGCGCGCAGAACCGCAAAACCGCCAAGATCATAAACAAGATCCTGCTGTTTCTCGAACGCCCTACAACCGATTCCAAGAAAGGGCTGCGCTTTCGCATGGAGCAGGGGCTTTTTCAGGGTGAACTGCGCCGTCAAGTCTTGCGCAGCATCATCCCCGTTGTGCCCCCCGCCGGCCACCGAGAGGTCCGCACCTCGATCAAGCCGAACGATCCCGATCAGGGCAACCGCCCGCCGTTTTCCCAGCTTGAGGACGACATCGTCTACTTCAAGGATAACTTCTCTGGCATCGGTTTCTGGCCCGTGATTGACCCGCTAGGAGGCGAGACCGCCACCATCAATGCGCTGATAGCCAAACACTTCAATGCCGCTGCCCTGCCCCCCGTGCTGGCAAGCTTTGCAGAGCCCATTGACCGCGTCTGTACCTTTGCCTGCCCCAACCGCGCCAAGGTGGCCCTCGCCGCCATGGCGCTCTTTACAGCGCTGGTGCTGCTGACCTGGCGATCCTTCTACAGCGGCGTGGTGGACAAGATCGCTTTCCGCTTCATGACCATCGGTGTGGTCTGGATCGGGAACTTCGTGCTGCTGGCGACCCTGCTGGTGCTTTCGACATGTGATCCGCACTCCGTCTGGCCCGATATCCTGATGAAGCTGCTGATTGCGGTATTGCTGCTGCTGATCAGCTATAACTTCATCCAACGGATCAAGAACGGCCCGATGCCCTGAGACCCCCGGACAGCGCCCTGCCCGGCCACCGTTTCCCACCGGGCTGGGTGCGGTTCCGTAAAATTTGCACTGTGAAGGCAGGCTTCGCGCCCTAGTTGTCAGGCATGACCTGAGACGAGGTAAGCGATGCTGCGGGATGACAACCCTTCGATAGGCCGGTTCGACAAGTCCTTTCTGATCCACATGATCCGGGACTTCTTTATCATCCTCGTGCTCGTCACGGTCGTCGAATTTTCGCTGAAAGCGGGTCTGGTCTATTACAATTATATCGCGGACGGTGAGAACGAAGCCTCTATCGTGGCAGAGGATCTGGCAAACAACGTGCGCTCCATCATGCAGAACGAAGGCGGCCCGGTCGCAGCGCGCACGATGTACCCCATACTAGAACGCAACTGGTCCGATCTCGGCTATACGATTGCAATCGAACCGGCACCCGTGACCGTGGAATCGATCGAAGACGGGTTTGGCTTTACACCGCGCGGCATCCCTGCAGACGACTGGCCGGAAGGGAGCTTTGCCAGTGCCCGGATAGACATCCCGGCAGAGGAGTTTTGCCTCGCCTGCCACTCACAGGCCACCATCGGGCAAACGCTCGGCACAGTGACGGTGCGCAACTATCTCACACGTGACTTTGCCCTGTGGCTGCAGGACATGCGGCTGACAGCGGCGCTCTCAGTCGGGAAGATCGTTCTACACTCCTTTTTACTGTTTCTGATCCTCCGCGCCCGGTTAGAGCCGCTCATGGAACTCAGATCGGTGGTCAGCAACCTTGCGCGCGCCTATGGCAACCTCGGGCATCGCGCAGATATCAGAACCTCCGATGAATTCGGTGTTCTGGCCCGGGATCTCAACCTGTTTCTGGACCGCATTTCCGCGATCATCCAGGAGCTTGACGCGGTACTTCTCAAAGTGGTCTCCGCCAATGACGACATCATCGCCGTTCAAAGTGAGCTGCGGCAGTCCATCGACGAGGTGGTGCTGGACATCCGCAAACTTGAACGTGACGCAATGCTCAGCGCCAAACGCGAACCACGTTTGTCTGACGACTGGTTCAACGCGGTGCGGGGCCAGATCATGGAGCTTGACGGCAAGGTGTCGGAGGCAGGCGCGGATCAGACTGCCTCCGAGCTCCTTGAGACATTGCGCCAGGTCGTTTCGGATGCCGAAGCGCAAATCGCCTCAAGCGAGGACGTGTTTCAGAAACTGGCCAGGATCGGTGACCGAAGCACCACATTGAAGGATTCCATCCTTGAAATGAGCCGGCTCGAAGAACGTCTCAAGGGGATCATCGAAACCTGCGGAAGCCTGGTACACCGACTTCAACCCGAAAACGAACAATCTGGCCCAAGGTAAGCAACCCCTACAGCAACCCAGATGACCCCACGCTCTGGTCAGATCGTGTATTCGAGCGTGTCGCGGGTCAGCTCCTTGCCCTTGCGATCAAACACACGCAGCTGAAGCTTGTCGTCCCGCACCCGGATGCGCGTGAAATTATCTTCGGAATAGACCTCTCCCGCATTCTCGACGGTGTAAACCATCCCCTTGCTCTCCAACAGGGTGCCACTCAACCGGTAGGAAGAGGCCTGACCTTGCGGGTAGGGCCAAAACAAGGATGATGAGACAATGGACGTGACAACGAAATCATCATCCTTTGCGCATTTCAGTTGCGCCGAAAGAGAGCAGTGAATGTCGCCGGAAAGAAACACCACCTTTCTGATGTTCCGCTCCCGGATGAAATCCAGTATCTCGCGCCGCTGTTCGTTGTAGCCTTGCCATTTGTCTTCGTTCAACCGGTGACCATCCGGGAACATCGGGACAGAGCTGACCACGAATTTCGGCTTCTTTCGGTTCCGTGCGGCGTTCAGCCAGGTCTTCAGGCTGTCCATTTGTGCTCGGCTGATCATTTCTGGCGGGATGCTCAGCCGCGTGCGCTCCGTGCGTGTGTCCAGCACGAAAAACGCAGAGGAGCCGCTGTCATAATCGTACCAGATCGTGTCGGGCACTTCTGACCTGTTGCTTTGGTTTCGCGGTCGGAATGCGGGGCCGTGCACCATCTGATAGGATTGGTAGGCGTGCATCGCAGCTGCGTACAAATGAGGATGCGCCGCCCGATCATCGTTTGACCAGTTGTCCTTGATCTCGTGGTCATCCAGAATCATGTAGGTGGGCAGGTTGGACATCATCTTGCGCACATGTTTCTGACCAAACACGTCCTGATAACGTTCAAAGAACTCCGACAGACATTTGTCAGGGAAAAGCGCATTGAGGTCGTCGGCATATATCTGATCCCCGACCATCAACATGAAGTCGGTTTTCATCCCGCGTGAGATCTGGCGGTTGATCGAGCGAAAGACCTTGTCTCCCCGACCGTCGAAAAAATTTGCGCCAAAGAGTTTGAGCAGATACCGGCAGGACCCGAAGACAAAGTTGGTCTCTCGCGCGCTCTTGACGTTGTTGGTGGTGAACGTTCCGTCGCTCGCACGAGACCAGTCAAAATCACCGGTAAGATCAATCTCTTCGGGTTCCACGTCACGATTGAGATATCCGAACTCGAATTCATACTGCGTATTCGGTTTCAACCCTTCGAAGTCAATAACACCGGTGAAATCAAAAGCAGGCATCATCTTGCACAATTGGGGCGCCTCAAAGGTCTTGTTCCCGGATTTTCGAAAGCGGGCGATGCCAAAGCACCGCTTCTCGTCATCGCCTTCCTTCCCCCTGCCCCAAACCCGGCATGATGCGTCCTGCGTCCAGCCTACAATTGGCCCTATCGTCAGCGGAAATACCTTCATGTCTCACCCAATCTTTTTGAATTTCAATGAATAGCAACAAGTATGACCGCAAGCTGGTTTGCTGCCTACAAATTTCTTGCAAGCTCACCTGAAGGTCTGGCCCACAAGCGATCCTCCTGATCAGGCCGACTTTTTGCAAACGGTACTTTCATGTCGTGCTTCGTCCTGCCAACATGCACGCGGACACAGAATTCAGGATGCCGGTTTGCGGACGAGGATTGCCAGTTACAATATTCGCAAAGCCGTTGGTCTTGACTGGCGCCGGGACCCCCATCGCATCGTGGATGTCATTGGCGAGATTGATGCGGACATCATTGCCCTGCAAGAGGCCGACAAACGCCTCGGCCAACGCCCCGGTGTCCTGCCGCTCGGCAGGTTGGAAAAGGAACTTGGTTATGTTCTTGCGCAGCACGCATCAGGCGATCAGAGCCACGGCTGGCATGGCAATGCGATCCTTTACCGAATGGCGCGCTTTTCAAATCCGACCACGGACCGCATCGCCCTGCCGGCCCGCGAACCCCGTGGTGCCATCGCGGCGCATTTCGAAGACCAGCAATTCGCGGTCATCGGGACCCATCTGGCCCTGACACCCGGCATCCGGAAAAAACAGATGCAAGCGCTCTGCGCTCATGCGGACAACACAGGCGTGCCCACGATCATTGCGGGAGATTTCAACCACTGGACCCGGACGCTTCCCGTCGGCGGGCATGAAGTGATCACGCCGGGCCTGAGCTTCCACGCCAGCCGCCGGGTGGCCGCGTTGGACAGGTTTGTTCTCTGTGGCGACGTCACCGCATTTCAGTTTCATGTTCACACGTCACTAAAGTCACGACGCGCATCGGATCACCTGCCCATCGTCCTTGATTTTGATGTCTCCAGAAAGCTCAAAGAATGCTGACCCTGCTTGCCATAGGTCATCTGCTGATGGTTTTGGCATTTACCTTGCGGATTTTGCTCCGGGAAGATCTGTCGCCGCCCGCGCGACTTGCGTGGTTCATTGTTATCATCCTTGTGCCCTATGGCGGCAGTTCCGTGTATTTTCTGTTTGGCGAGGTTGATATTGGCCACCGCGCCAGCAAACGAAGACAGAAGATACGCAAAGAGCTGACAGAACTGGCAGGAGCGTTGATGGGGGACAGTACGGCCTGCGGCCGCCTGATCGAAGCTCCCTACGTTCCCGCGTTTCAATATGCCTCTTCAATCAACGGGTTTCATCCTTCGGCAGGCAACACCGCCGAGCTGATGGGCTCCCCCGAAGAGACCGTGGACAGGATGATAAAGGATATTGATGCCGCGACTGATCATGTTCACGTGCTCTATTACATATGGCTCCAAGATCGCACCGGTACCGCAATTGCCGAAGCGCTTATCCGGGCCAGTGGCCGCGGCGTCATATGTCGCGCAATGGCAGACGGGCTGGGATCACGTAAGCTTGTCGGGTCCGACCTTTGGCAACGGATGGAAGCGGCCGGGGTGCAGATGGCCGTGTCCCTGCCGCTCAGCAACCCGATCCGCACGATCCTGACCAGCCGCATCGACCTGCGCAACCACCGTAAGATCACTGTGATCGATGGCGAAACAACTTATTGCGGCAGTCGGAATTCAGCCGATCCCGAATTTCTGCCCAAACCGAAATACGCCCCCTGGGTCGATATCATGCTCCGCTTCAAAGGGCCGGTGGTCACACAGAACCAACTGCTGTTCATGGGCGACTGGATGGCTGCAACAGGTGACAAGTTCAAAGCAGTCCCCGCCGGTAAGATGGGTTCATCGGATGGCTTTCCCGCACTGGTGGTCGGAGACGGCCCGACGGTACGTCATGGCGCAACCCCGCAGCTCTTTTCCAACCTGATCGCCTGTGCCCGGGAGGAAATCACGATTTCCACACCCTATTTTGTCCCCGACACCACCCTGCTCGAGTCGCTGTGCACAGCAGCCCATCGCGGTGTGCGTATGACGTTGATCTTTCCTGCTCGAAACGACAGCTGGGTTGTTGCTGCAGCAAGCCACAGCTTTTACCGCAGGTTGCTTGAGGCGGGGTGCCAGATCTACGAATTTCGCGGTGGTTTGCTGCACGCCAAGACCTTCACCATGGACCAGAAGGTTTCGGTCGTTGGATCGACAAACCTTGATCTCCGCAGCTTTGACCTGAATTACGAGAACAACATTATCCTTCAGGATCAAGCAATGACCCAGGCCATTCATGCGCGACAGCAGGAATACATCTCAAGCGCGCGGCGAATTGAACTCTCAGATGTCCGGGCCTGGTCGCCACAACGCCGCATCTGGAACAACGTCATTGCAACGGTTGGCCCGATCCTTTGAGCCAAACCTTTCAGCGTTGGCCGAAAGACAAGAAGAATAGTGACGCCACAATCGCTGCGCATCAGGCCTTGGGTGGGGTGTCTGCCCGGTGATCGAAATTCGCAAACTCGGCCAGAAACGCAGCAAAATTGCGGGCCGCTGAGGCCAGCAGCGCCTCGCCTTTTTCGGACGTCGCTGATGCTGCGTCACCGCAAGCGCCCTGAGCATTGAGATCATCAATGATCCACCCCGGGCGGGCCGCCTGCCCTGCCAGTCCAATCCATTTGCTGTCCCATTCCGTCATTGCCGGGCGGAAATCCTCTGCCTTTGACATGTCCACTTTATGCGGAAACGCCACCAGCATGGCTGAGGTCTCCGTCTCACCGGCATGAAGATCATGGGCAAGCTTATGTGCGTCAAACAGGCCATCCGTTTGCGTGAACCCAAACCAGCTGCAATGAACCGCGATCAGGTCATGGGTGATCCGCATGTCCCTGATAGCAGTCTCTAACAAGGCAGTATTGCCGCCATGTCCGTTAAACAGGCACAAGCGCGATACACCTGCCCGCTTGACCGAGGCCCCAATATCCCGAAGCACGGCAAGAAAGGTATCGCCAAACAAGCTGAGCGTGCCGGGAAATCGCTCGTGTTCCGCGCTCTTGGTGATCCGAAGCGTCGGCAACACCAAGGCGGTGACGCCTTCTGGCACCTCGACGCGGGTCAGCACAGCCTCGACCAGATCGCTATCCACTGACATGGCCAAGTGCGGCCCGTGCTGTTCGGTGGCGCCCAGAGGCAACACCGCAACAACTGGCCCCGTCAATTCCCGAAGCTGCGGTGCGCTCAGGTCTTCCCAATAGGTTACGCTGCCCATGTTACCGCCCTCCCTGCTGGTTTCACCCTGCCTGAGCACTTCAGCCAAATGCAACCTGTAACGCGCGCGACCCCTCCCCGCTTCCGTGGTCCCTCATAGAGAAAGCGAAAGGCAAATGGGGCCCTTTGCCAAAGGCACACGCAAAATTCTGCCGGGCAAGATAACTCAGGTCTCGAACGCGCCGGGGATCAACTCCTCCCAGAAGTCGAAGATCGCCTGTGCATTCAACGCCGACATCCATCCGTGACGCTCGAAATCGGCCCGCGCTGCGGGATCTTCGATACCGGTCAGGAACAGGCGGCGATCCGCGTCACGCTGGGTTGGGGTACGTGCAGCCGCCAGGTCACGCACCCTCCCCAGTTTGACCGCACGGGCGCTGGAGGGCGGCGGAGAAGCCCGCTTGGGCGATTGGGTGTAGTCATCCCGCAGAGCCGCTGCCAGATAGCGCTGTGGGCTCTTCACACCGTTTTGGTGTGCCATGTAGTCGAGCTTTTGGGTGACAGTGTCTTCGCCATGCTCCAACAACCACTGACGTGTCAGCCGGTCGCTGATGCCCATCCCACGCAGGCGGTCGTAGACTGGCGCACGGCGCAACCCCTCTCCATCGTCGATGTCAAGGATCGCGAGCTGAGGGTTGGGTTTAATCAGAAACCGGATATCCGTGACCGCCCTGCCCCGCTTGCGCACTTCGGGCGTGACTACGATGTTGCTGGTGCGATTCACCTCGGCCACCGCCGGTTTGATGATCTTGGCGTTGAGGTGCTTGTAGGTCTCGTAATAGGCGCTGTCCTCCACCCCCATGAGCCGCCGAAAGGTCTCCAGCGGCCACCAGCCGGTGCTGCCGGTGCGATGAAACCGGTAACAGTTCTCATAGAGCGCCAGGGCGTGACCACTGGTGAAACGCCGCTGGATGTTGAGGTTGATCAGCGCAAAGACCTTGGGGTCCGCCAGTTTCTCCGCAAGCGCCGGTGAATAGGCGTATTCACACACGCCGCCCTTCAGCTTGGCATAGCTCAACAGGCTGGAGACGCCCCACTCCTGCCGGCCGGCCTCATCCAGCATGTCCCATTCCGCGACAGTTTCCGCCAAACCCCGCAGGCTGGATTTCAGCGTCTCGAAGTCATTGGAGTTATACCCCACCAACATGCACAAAGTGCGTGCGTCCATCTGGAAACTACTGGCTTGGGTCAGCGTGTCATAGGCGTTGAGCAGCAGGACATTGCTCAGCTTGCGTTGCAACAGCGTCAGCTTGCCGGACACGTGAATGGCGGCTACGTGCTTTTTGACCGCCCCCCGACGTAATGAGCCGGTCAGCTTGTCTTTCTGGATTTCATCCATGGCGTATGGTGCCTCTGCTCATGGGAATCTTTGGGTCCCTTACGCGCGAGGGTATCGCGTTGGGCACCCAAACTCAACGGATTTTCAGATACCTTTATGACGGTGTGGGTCCAAACCCACTGGCACCCAAAGGAACCCGTCTACAGGATGGGCGACTGTCGGTTCGTGGAGATATAGGCTCTAACCAACGGATATTGGACTCTATCCTGAGAATCGGTACCTTTCCGCCTGTCTACTGGCACCTTTTGTCCTGTAAACAGGTACCCGTTGTACCGTAACCGGGCGCCCAAACCACGCTAGTTTACTGATTAAGAACAGTTTTATTCACACAAAGACTCTTAAAGATTCTATAATTCCTTAAACACAAACGTTGTGTTTTGTGACATCATCAGAGAATGATTCACATTTCGCAATCAATGTGCGATAATTTACCGAACAACAGCAAATAAATATAACATCGGCAGTTTATTATGACATCTACAGGTAAGGCCCCCCTGCCCCCGTATTTGGGTATCGACCCCGAACACGCGGCTGCCCGTATTGGTGAGCCTATCCATACCGCGCGATTCGCGAAAGCCGCCTCTTTCGCGGCCCGTGGACGAGAGGAGCTGGCCAAAGGCGGGCATGCACCGGATGGGCAGAAACGTTTGCGCCGCTTCTCCACCTGGGAGATTTGTCGCTACCTGATCCCTTTAGCCCCCGCGCATTTCCGACGTGTGCTCAAAGCGCAGCCGGACCTGCCGCAAGGTACCGGTGAAGGCAATTCAAAATGGTTCACCCTCGAAGACGTAATGACCTTACGGGACCATTTCGCCGAGGAAGGCGCTGCACACCGTGAATACCGCCCCTACCGGCCCAAAGGGCTGGACGCCAAGGTGCTGGCGGTCGCGAATTTCAAAGGCGGTGTCGGCAAGACCTCGACCTGTGCGCACCTGGCGATGTCAGCCGCTCTCGATGGCTATCGCGTGCTGGTGATTGATCTCGACAGTCAGGGTTCCATGACCTCAATCATGGGCGGTACAGTGCAGGACGAATGGCAAACCGCCTTCCCGATCCTCGCGCGGGACTATGCACAGCATGTGCAGCGGGAGAACGAAGTCCGCGCGGCACGCGGCGATGTGCCGATCCCGCTTGATGAAACGCTGACTGAAGCATTGGAGGTTTCGCCGCGAAACCTAGTGCAAAAAACCCACTGGCCGAATGTTGATCTCATTGGGGCGCAGCTCAACCTCTATTGGGCCGAATTCCAGGTTCCTGTCTGGCGAATGCAAAGCCGGGGCTGGCCGCTTTGGGATGCGCTGACGAACGGTCTCGATGACAGTGGGCTTTTGCAGGAGTATGACATTATCCTGCTCGATACGCCGCCGGCGCTCGGGTATTTAACCATAAATGCACTCTCAGCGGCGGATATTCTGCTTGTCCCACTGGGCGCGTCCTTTCTGGAGTTTGACAGCACTGGGCGGTTTTTTGACATGCTTTATTCGACCTTCGCCAGTATTGAGGAAGGCGAAAACAGTCAACGCCGCCGCTCCGGCCTCCCGGAGGTGCGCTTTGAATGGGACGCGGTACGCACCCTCATCACGCGTTTTGATGCAGCCCAGCAAACTGATCTGGCCAATGTTATTCAGGCCTATTTCGGGGATCTGATGACCACCTTCCGGCAAGATATGACCGCGATGGTGGGCCAGGCGGGCGAGCAGGTGAACGGCATTTACGAGGTGGATTACCGCGATTTCAACCGAGACACCTACGTGCGAGGGCGCGAGACCTTCGACCGAACATGGGCGGAGGTCAAGGAGCTGATCATTGGCGCGTGGTGGAAAGATGAGCAGGAACTGAAACATGGCCAAACGTAGGAAAATAACGGCACCCAGCGCTGAGGACCTTAGCCGGATCGAGGAGGAGTTTCGCCGCGAAACCCTCCATAAACCCAACGCCGGGATTGCACCGATCAGCCAGGTGGCGGCGGAAAGTGCGCAGGCCCAGCCCGTGGCTGACAATGAGGCGCGGGTGCAGATGGCGCATGATACAGCGGACGCGAAACGGTTCCGGGCCGCGGCAGAGCAGGGCAGGGTGATTGAGGCCTTGCCAATTGATTCCATCCAGCCCGATGTGCTGGTGCGCGACCGGACGGTGATTGATCCCGAGGAAATGGCCGAACTGAAATCCTCCATTGCGGATCACGGGCTGCGGCTGCCGATCGAAGTGTTCACCCGGCGCGAAGGGCGCAGAGCTTATGCGCTGCTGTCCGGGTTCCGACGCTTGCGCGCCATCAAGGAGCTGCACGCGGAAACCGGTGAGGATCGTTTCAAGACGATCCCCGCGCTGGTGCGCGACCCCGAAGCGTTGGGGGGCGGGTTTGCCGCGATGGTGGAAGAAAACGAAATCCGCGCGTCGCTGTCACATTTCGAACGGGGGCGCATCGCTGTCATCGCGGCGCAACGTGGGGCCTTTGCATCGACAGAAGAAGCCGTGGCGCAGTTGTTCAAGGCCGCGAGCAAGGCGAAGCGGTCCAAGATCCGGTCGTTTTCCGTGATTTTTGAGGAATTGGGTGATCTTTTAACCCATGCGGAAGGGTTGAAGGAGCGCGACGGACTGCGGCTTGCCACTGCCTTGAGGGCAGGGGGCGTAGCAAAGCTGCGACGCGCGCTGGAGGAGGGGCAGGCCGCGACCCCGGAAGCGGAATGGGCTTTACTCGCGCCCGTGGTGGCCGGGTTGGAAAAATCCGTGCGCCCGGCAAAAGGGGGGCGGCCGAAAAAGCCCGCGCAGGAAACAGTGTCGGAGACGGCCTTGCCGGGTGGTGTAACACTCCGCAGCGAACGGGACGGCGCAGGATATTTGATCCGGCTTCAAGGAAAGGGCGTTACACCGGCGCTCCTGGAACGCGCGATGGCGCATTTGCAGGATGCGCTAACGGGTGATGAGGAGGAGTGAGATGAAGAAGCTGAAGAAAAACGCGGCCACACTGGTGGCTGAGGCGCGTGCCAGGATCGAGGAGGTGGAAACCCCCGACCTGATCGCCATGTTGGACGACCCGAGCGTCGTTGTTGTCGACATCCGCGACCCGCGAGAGCGGGCCCGTGGCCATATTCCCGGCAGTTTTCATGCCCCCCGAGGGATGGTTGAATTCTGGGTTGATCCGGAAAGCCCTTACTTCAAACCCATCTTTGGCGAGGACAAGAAATTTGTCTTCCATTGCGCATCCGGTTGGCGGTCGGCTCTGACGGTCGCGCAGCTTCAGGACATGGGGTTTGAGGCGGCGCATTTGCGCGAAGGTTTTTCCACTTGGGCCAAACAAGGTGGGCCGGTTACAATACCGGACAAGGATGATTAGCTGACATAGGGTAACGCGCATGATCACGGAGGATCGGGTATGACACAGCAACAAGTTGCAATGCACCAACACCCTGAAGTTAAAGCCTTTTTTGATCCTCAGTCAAATACGATCAGTTACCTGGTAAAAGATCCGGCCAGCAGTTCATGTGCCGTGATCGACGCTGTGATGCAGTTCGACTATGCCGCAGGGCGGCTCAGCTATAACAGCGCGGATGAGATCATTGCTGCGATCCGCGATCGGGACCTTGATCTGGAATGGATAATTGAGACCCATGTGCATGCAGATCATCTGTCAGGCGCGCCCTACATTCAGCGGGAATTGGGCGGCAAGATCGGAATCGGCGAGCACATCACAACCGTGCAGGAGACCTTTGGCAAGGTGTTCAACGAGGGCACGGAATTCGAACGGGATGGCTCGCAGTTCGACAAACTTTTTGTCGATGGTGATCGCTATACCGTGGGCAGCCTGGAGTGCTTTGCCATCCATACGCCCGGCCACACCCCCGCCTGTATGGTACATATCATGGGGGATGCGGGTTTTGCGGGGGATACGCTCTTTATGCCGGACGGTGGGTCGGCCCGGGCGGACTTTCCGGGCGGCGATGCGGGACAGCTCTACGATTCCATCCAGCGGGTGTTGAGCCTGCCGGATGATCTGCGCCTATTCGTGTGCCATGACTATGGCCCGGGCGGGCGCGCGATTGCGTGGGAGACGACAGTCGGCGAGGAAAAAGCCAAGAACATTCATGTGGGGCAGGGGGCGAGCAGAGAGGACTTCGTGAAGATGCGTGAAGCCCGCGACAAGCAACTTGCCATGCCCGGGCTGATTATTCCGTCGTTGCAGGTCAACATGCGTGCCGGGGAAGTGCCGCGTGATGATGACGGCAACATGACGTTGAAAATTCCCGTGAATAAGCTTTAGTCACCGCTGAATTTCACGCCGGCCGCCGCGTTGAAGGGTTCCACAGCCCGAATGTTTTCCGTCATCAAGGCAGGCGACTAAGCCATTCCAATCCGATTGCACCTGTGGTCAACTGCAGATCGAATAACGCGGCATGGGAGGAAGCGCTATGGAACTCAAAGATGAAATTGTAATCAACGCGCCGCGTGATGTTGTCTATGACGCGCTGAACGATGTTGAGGTCCTCAAGGAGTGTATTCCGGGGTGTGAAGAACTTACAAAGCACTCCGACACTGATCTTGAGGCCTTGGTGGTGCTCAAGATCGGACCAGTCAAGGCGAAGTTCAAAGGCAATGTTACCTTGTCTCCCGATGCCCCGCCTGAACGTTTCTCGCTCAAAGGCGAAGGCAATGGTGGTGCGGCCGGTTTTGCCAAGGGAGGTGCCGACGTGGTTTTGGAGGAACACCCAGAAGGCACGCTGCTGCGCTATGACGCAAATGCGGATATCGGCGGAAAACTTGCTCAGCTTGGAAGTCGGCTTGTTCAGGGGACGGCCAAGAAACTCTCTGCGAAGTTCTTTGCCAGTTTTGCAGAGCGGGTGAGCGCCGACGCTGCCACTTAGGCGTTTAATAACAACATTTTATGCTGAGGCAGGAGCCTAGAGGTCGTTTGTTAAGCTTCAAGCGACCTTTTTCGGTATTCACCTCATATAGGCAAAATATTTTTCTTCTCATCCTTTGGTTGCGAGGCCATAGTGGGGTCATAAAATCCAACACAAGGGAGACTCACAATGAGTTTATCGCGATTACTCAGCCTAGGGAGTGTCGCTGCTGTATCGATGGCCCTGTTGACAGGCGCTGCGGTTGCACAGGAAGACAAACCCAACATATTGGTGATCTGGGGCGACGATGTGGGTCAATCCAACATCAGCGCCTATACCATGGGACTGATGGGGTATCGCACCCCGAACATCGACCGGATCGCCGAAGAAGGTATGATCTTCACCGATTATTACGGCGAGCAATCCTGCACCGCCGGTCGATCTTCCTATATCATGGGGCAGTCGGTCTTCCGGACCGGGCTGTCCAAAGTGGGTCTGCCGGGTGCGGATCTTGGCATGCAGGAAGAGGATCCGACGATTGCCGGTCTTCTGAAGGCGCAAGGCTACGCCACGGGGCAGTTCGGCAAGAACCACCTGGGCGACAAGGATGAGCATTTGCCGACGAACCACGGGTTCGACGAATTCTTCGGCAACCTCTATCACCTCAATGCCGAGGAAGAGCCTGAGAATATCGACTACCCAGGGGAAGCGATCATGCCCGACGGGCGCACGTTCCGGGAAACCTTCGGACCGCGTGGTGTTATCAAATCCTCAGCTGACGGGCAGATCGAAGACACCGGCCCGCTGACCAAGAAGCGGATGGAAACCGTGGATGATGAAACCGTCGCCGCCGCCATCGACTTTATCAAACGCAAGGAAGCCGAAGGAGTGCCATGGTTCCTGTGGTGGTCCGGCACCCGGATGCACTTCCGCACGCATGTGAGTGACGAGCGTCAGCAGATGGCCAATGACATCGTCGGCAAGCCTGTGGATGAATACTCGGCCGGCATGATCGAACATGACATGCACATCGGCCAGTTCCTCGATCTGCTGGACGAGCTTGGCATCGCGGATGAAACCATCGTGCACTACTCGACCGATAACGGCCCGCATATGAACACATGGCCGGATGCGGCAATGACGCCTTTCTTTGGTGAGAAGAACACCAATTGGGAAGGTGGCTGGCGGGTGCCCTCCATGGTGCGCTGGCCCGGGCTGATCGAGCCGGGCTCGGTCTCCAATGAGATCATGCACCACATGGATTGGCTGCCGACCTATCTGGCGGCGGCAGGACGTCCCACGGTCAAGGAAGAACTGCTTGACGGCATCACTGTGGCCGAAGTTGGGGGCGGGCGTGACTACCGCGTGCATCTGGATGGATACAACTTTCTGCCCTACTTCGCGGGCGAAGTGGACGAAGGACCGCGCAGGGAGATTTTCTACTTCTCCGATGACGGTGACCTGACGGCGCTGCGCTTCCAAGATTGGAAGCTGATCTTCCTGGAGCAGAAGGCCTATACCACACTTCGGGCCTGGGCCGAGCCTTGGACGGAGCTGCGCCTTCCGCTGATCTTCAACCTGCGGCGCGACCCGTACGAGCGCAGCTATAGAACCTCCAACACCTACTGGGATTGGTTGATCGACCGAGCGTATTTCCTCGTACCCGCGCAGGCCTATGTGGGTCAGTTCCTCGAAACCTTTGCGGAATATCCGCCACGGCAAAAGGCTGCGAGCTTCAGCCTTGAACAGGTCATGGAGAAGCTGACAGCACCTGCCGGCAATCCGTAAGGTCATAGGCTTTTGACATCAGGTCGCGCGGGAAATCGCGCGACCTTTCCCAATTTCGGAGAAATCTCATGTTACGCCCCCTGATTTACGCTGCCGCTGTCTTAGGCTGGGCCAGCGTTGCCGCTGCTGATCCCCTGCCATCCTGGACCCAGACGGAAACAAAGTTGGCCATCATCGACTTTGTGGAAAGCGTCACTGACCCGGCGGGCGACACCTATGTGACCCCGGCGGACCGAATTGCGGTCTTTGACAACGACGGCACGCTTTGGGGCGAACAGCCGGTGTATTTCCAACTGATCTATGCGCTGGACAGGCTGAAGCAGAAATCAGAAAGCGACCCGTCGATCCTGTCGTCCGATACGCTCAAGGCTGCCGCTGCGGGGGATCTCGGGACTGTTGCTGCTGGGGGCACCGAGGCTTTGCTCGAAGTGTTGGCGGTCAGCCATTCCGGCATGTCTGTCTCGGAATTTCAGGACGATGTGCGGGCATGGCTGGACGAAGCGCGCCACCCAACTACTGGCATGCGCTATGATCGCATGATCTATCAGCCGATGCTGGAGCTTCTCAGCTATCTGCGGGATGAAGGCTTCCAGACCTGGATCGTTTCGGGTGGTGGTGTGCATTTCATCCGGGCCTTTGCCGAAGAAGCCTACAACATCCCGCCCGAGCAGGTGATGGGGAGTGCGGGGCCTACGGAATACAAAGATGGGCAGGTCATGAAACTGCCGGGCATTGATTTCGTGGATGACAAAGAAGGCAAACCGGTGGGCATCGATAGCCGGATCGGCAAACGCCCAATCTTTGCGGGGGGTAACTCCGATGGTGATTTTGAAATGCTGGAATACACCACCGCAGGCGATGGCCCGCGCTTTGGCTTGCTGGTGCATCACACGGATGCAGACCGCGAGTTCGCCTATGACCGCGACGGTCACATCGGTGTGCTCAAACGCGGGTTGGACGAAGGCCCGGGTCGCGGCTGGGTGATCGTGGATATGGCAAACGACTGGGAACAGGTCTGGCCCGAATGAGCGCCCATGACGATATCGAGACATTGATCACGCGTATGGGTGAGGCCATCATTGGTCAACGCGAGGTGGTCGAACGACTGGTTATTGGCCTCTTGGCGAACGGAAACCTTCTGGTCGAAGGGCTGCCCGGGCTCGCCAAGACACGCGCGATCAAGGCGTTGGCAAAGAACCTCGAATGTGACTTCAGCCGCATTCAGTTCACGCCCGATTTGCTGCCCTCTGACGTCACGGGGACGGAGGTCTATTATCAGGGGGAGAGCGGTTCGGAGTTCCGGTTCGAACCGGGACCAATCTTTGCCAACATCGTGCTGGCTGACGAGATCAACCGCGCGCCCGCCAAGGTGCAGGCTGCACTTCTGGAGGCGATGGAGGAGCGGCAGGTGACGGTGGCCGGCACCACCCACCCGATGGAGCCGCTTTTTATGGTGATGGCCACGCAAAACCCGGTGGAGCAGGAAGGCACCTATCCGCTGCCAGAAGCGCAGATGGATCGGTTCCTCATGCATGTGAACATCACTTACCCGCCTGTCGAAGACGAGGTGCTGGTAATCCGCCTGGTGCGAGGCGAGGAAGCCGCGCACGCCGGGGCGGGCGACGCCGCCAGTGACAATCCCGCGCCGATCCCGCAGCAGTCGGTTTTTGACGCAAGGCGCGAAATCGTTGGCATTCATGTCTCCGACGCCATGGAGCGGTATATGGCTGATCTGGTCAATGCGACGCGGTTTCCGGAAGGCTATGGCGACGATCTCAAGCGCTGGATTGAAATTGGCGCAAGCCCCCGTGCATCGCTTGCGTTGGACAAGTGCTCGCGGACACATGCCTGGCTCAAGGGGCGTGATTATGTCGATCCGCAGGACGTGCGTGCGATTGCGCCCGATGTGTTCCGCCACCGTTTGGGCCTGACCTATGAGGCGCAAGGGGAGGGGGTGTCGCCGGACCGCGTCACCACAGAGCTCATGACGCAGGTGGCGGTGACCTGAGGGGGTGAATGATGGGCACGCGCGCGCGCATTCGAACGGGTATTCAGGCCGAGAGCCCTGTCTTGGCCCCTTCTGCAGATCCGCGCATCCATGTCACGCTGGATCATTTGCGCCGTCTTGAAGGACCCGGGCGCGGATTGCATTTCCTGCCGCGCCAACCCGCGCGGTCCGTGCTCAATGGGCGGCACAGCTCAAAGCTGCGGGGGCGGGGGCTGAATTTCGAGGAATTGCGCGACTACCTGTCGGGCGACGATGTGCGCTCCATCGACTGGAAAGTGACCGCGCGTACCGGCCAGCCCCACGTTCGGGTCTTTACCGAAGAACGTGACCGCCCGACGCTGGTTGTGGTGGATCAGCGCATGTCGATGTTCTTTGGCTCAGAGCACAACATGAAATCGGTGACGGCGGCGGAATGCGCGGCTCTTGCCGCATTCGGGGTTCTGGGGCAGGGCGACCGCGTGGGTGGGATCGTATTTGGCGATACCCTGCGGGCCGAAGTGCGCCCGGCGCGGAGTCGGAACGCGCTCAACCAGTTTCTGGCAGCCCTCAGCGACGCGAACCAGCTGCTAGGGCCGGAGGCCCCCAACGTGGCATCGCAGCCGATCAATGCGGTATTGCAAGCCGTGGCGCGCATTGCCCCACGAAATCATCTGGTCATCGTGTTGAGCGATTTTGACGTGGTCGACGAGCAGACGTCGAAACTGATCAGCGGCCTGTCCCGGCACAATGATCTGATCCTTGGTCTGGTGACCGACCCCTTTGCGGATGATTTGCCGGAAGGGGTGCGGCTCGTAATCTCCGACGGCAGTTTGCAGGCGGCCATTGATACAGGTGATCGCCAGGTGCATGGCGAACTTAAGAAATTTGCCAAAGGACGGTTGGCGACGATCGCCGATTGGCAACGACGCTACGGCGTTCCCGTGTTGCCGCTGAGCGCGGCCGAGGACAGCCTGAGCCAGATGCGGCGCTTGTTGGGATTAGGTCGATGAGTGACGATGCGCAAGCCCCCGAATTGCCTACCAACCTTGTGGACCTTCTGGACCAGCTTGTATTGCCGCCCGAACCGGAACCCGTTTCCATGGTCCCGCAAACGGCTGGCTGGGGTGTCCTGCTGGTGCTGGTTCTGATCGGAGTGGCGTTTGGCGTCTGGCGTCTGCACGCGCACAGGCAGCGTAATGCCTATCGTCGGGTGGCGCTGGCGGCATTGGAGAGCTGTAAGGATCCGGCGGAAATCGCAGGGGTGATACGCCGTTGTGCGCTGGTCGCTTACCCGCGCGCCGAAGTGGCCTCCCTCATCGGGGCTGACTGGCTCACATTTCTGGATAAGGCTGCGGGGAGTACGGCGTTCACCGCCGGGCCGGGGCGCGCGATTGCGACAGCACCTTTCCGAGACGGGGGAGCGGCAGATGCGGCATTGCTGGACGTCGCGCGCACTTGGGTCCGGACACATAAGCCGGAGGCGACATGATCTCTTTCGGTTTCGCCTGGGCCTTTCTGGCCTTGCCGCTGCCTTTTGTGGTCTGGCGGTTTCTGCCCGCCCACAAGGAACGTGTGCCCGCCATTCGCTTCCCGTTCTTTCGCGAGGTTGTTGCGCGCGCCGGGGCGGAGGCCTCGCCCGGGTCCGTTGTGCTGGCGCGGAGTTGGGTTCAGATGAGTGTGGCGGCGCTGATCTGGGGGATGCTGGTCCTTGCTGTTTCCCAGCCGGAGCGGCTCGGTGCGCCGATTGAGACCTCGGTATCGGCGCGCGACCTGATCCTTGCGATTGATATCTCCGGCTCCATGGACGCGCGTGACTTCACCGACCCTGCGGGTGAAAAGCTGCAACGGCTGGCCGGGGTGCGCACTGTGGTCCAGCAATTTGTCGAAGGGCGCGAGGGCGACCGCATGGCGCTGATCGTTTTTGGCAGCAAAGCCTACCTGCAAAGCCCATTGACCGATGACACGGATACCATCGTGGAGCTTTTGGATCAGACAGAGGTTGGCATGGCAGGGCCGCATACGGCGCTAGGGGATTCCATCGGTCTGGCAATTCGCACTTTTGAAGCCAGTGAGATCGACCAGCGCCTGCTGATCCTCTTGTCAGACGGGGCCGATACTGCCAGCCGCATGAGCCCGATCAACGCCGCCGAAATCGCCAAGGGGCAGGGCGTCGAGATTTACACCATCGCCGTAGGGGATCCGGAGGCCGATGGGGAAAACCGCGTCGATGCGGCAACCCTGCAGGACATCGCGTCACGAACAGGCGGCGCTTACTTCTTTGCCGAGGACCAGGCGGCCCTTGATGAGATTTACGCGCGCATTGATGAGCTGGCGCCAAGGTTGACAAACACACAGAGTTTTCGTCCGCGTCAGAGCCTGCATCACATCCCGCTGTTGATTGCAGTTCTTCTGGGGGCGGGGACAGTGGGTTGGTTACATGGCACCTCCGGTCGGAGGTCCAGCGCATGATCGGCGATTTCCTGATCATCACCTTGCCGGAAGTATTGGCAGCCTTTCACTTCATTCGGCCGGTCGTATTGATCCTGCTGCCGGTGATCGCCTTTTTGTGGTGGCGGATCCGATTTGCGGCACAGGGGCGCGAGGCCCCAGCGCAGGGAATTGCCCCCCATCTGCAAGAGGCGCTGACCGTCGGAGAAAGCGGCGCGCGCAAGGTCATGCCCATCGACGGTGTCGCCATGGCGCTGGTGCTAACCGCGCTTGCAGCGGCGGGGCCCACGTGGTCGCGTATGCCTGATCCCTTTGTCTCTCCTACCGCGCCGGTGGTGATGGTGCTTAAAAACACCGTGTCCATGGAGGACAGTGATGTCGCGCCAAGCCGTCTGGAACGGGCAAAGTTCAAGATCCGTGACCTGTTGGAGATGCGGGCGGGCGCCCGCACGGCGCTTGTGACCTACGCCGGAACAGCGCATCGCGTGGTGCCTTTCACCGAAGATGCGCAAATCATGGTGCCCTATCTGGAAGGTTTGACCCCAGAGGTGATGCCACAGGAAGGCGCTAACGCGCGGGCGGCCCTTGCCCTGGCGGTTGAATTGCTGGCCGAGGAAGACGCACCGGGCGGGATCCTGTTTCTGCTCGATGACCTCGACACGGCGGATGCGGCTGAGGTGACGCAAGCCGGGGCCAACGCCGTTGTGTTCCACGCCATCCTGCCGGACGGGCCGCGCAGCAGGGGGCTCGACGCGGTGCAGGGCGCACCCGTGATCCCTTTGACCGCCGATGACGGCGATTTGCGCCAGATCGACCGGACTTTGAACGCGGCCTACCGGGCGGCGCTACTGGAAACCTCGACCCAGCCCTGGCAGGATCGGGGTTGGATACTGGCTGTGCCTGCGGCGCTGCTGTGCCTGATCTGGTTTCGCCGGGGCTGGACGATGAAATGGGCGGCCCTGTTCGTTTTGGGAATGACCTTTGCCGCGCCACAACGCGCCAATGCTGAAGGGGTACTGGACTGGTTCTTTACGCCCGACCAGCAGGGCCAGCTGGCCTATAACAGGCGCGACTTTGCACGGGCGGGCGAACTCTATACGGACCCGTTACGGCAGGGCCATGCGCTCTACAAGGCCGGTCAATATGACAAGGCGGTTGAGGTGCTTGGGCGGGTTGAGACGGCGCAAGCGGCTTTTGTGCAGGGCATCGCGCATTTGCGAAACCGGCAGTACCGCGACGGTGTCCGCGCCTTTGAGGTCGCCTTGCAGCGGGATCCGGACTATCCGGGCGCGGCAGAAAACCTCGAGACCGCGCAGGAAATCCTCTCCTTCATGGAAGAGCTGCGCGAGCAATCCGACACGGGCGAGGAGGCGGGAATTGGCGCGGATGATACGGTCTATGACAATGAGGCGGCCCGGGGTACCGAGACAGAGGTGTCGCCGCAACAGGAAGGTGACGGTCTGGGCCTGCTGACCACGGATCAGTGGATGACCACGGTTGATACACGCACCGGGGATTTTCTGCGCCAGCGCTTTCTGCTTGAAGCAAGCCGACAGGAGCCGGTCGAATGATGCGTTTCATAATGGCACTGGTCTTTGTCTCTTGGGGTGCCGCCGCGTTGGCACAGGACCCGGTAGTGGAGGTCGAGTTTGAGACGGCAGAAGCCATTCCGGGCCAGTCGCTTTTGTTGCGGGTGACGGTGCTTGTGCCCACATGGATGCCCAAACCCGTTGTCTTTCCATCTTTCGAGGCTCCAAATCTGCGTATCCGTCTGCCGGAACAATCGACCAGCCCCACCAGCAAAACCATCGACGGGGAAAGCTGGTCCGGCGTGTCGCGCAGGCTGCAGGTGGCGCCCATGGTGCCGGGCCAATTTGAAATTTCGCAGCAAGAATTGATCGTGACGTGGGCCGAGCCGGGCAAACCTGATCCCTTGGTAAAAACGGTTCTGCTGGACCCTATTCAGGTCACTGGCAGCGTGCCGGCGGGTGCCGAAGACCTGGATCCCTTTGTGGCAGCGGAGGCGCTTGACCTGTCCAGTGCCGTGAGCGAAGCGACCATGCCGCTGAAGGCGGGAGACAGCGTGAACATTACGGTGACGGCAAAGGTTGATGGAACATCGCCGATGTTCCTGCCTCCTCTGATCCCGCCCGTTCAGATCGACGGGGTCGCGGCATATCCGGCTGAACCGGCAATCGAAGAAAGTGAAAACCGTGGGAAACTATCGGGCACGCGGGTGGAGGGCCTGACACTGGTGGCTGAGGCAGGCGGATCAGGCGCTGTGCCCGAGATTTCGCTGCGCTGGTACAACCTGAAAACAAAACAGGTGGAAACGGCCACTGTCGAAGGGTTTGACGTTTCCGTGGATGCGCCTTCGGCTGCACGACAAAACCTGTCCCCGCGTCTCTTGATGGCAGGGATCGTTGCAAGCCTTCTTGCGCTTTTGCTCATCTGGTGGGGAGCACGCAAGATCATACCCCTTTTGCGTCAGTGGTTGGACGCGAGACGGCAGCGCATTGAAGCCAGTGAGCACCATGCTTTTGAGATTTTGCTGAAGGCGGTTGCCGACAAGGACTTTGGCGGCATGATGCAGGCGCTTGATCACTGGTCAGAGCGTATGCCCCATGACCCCCGTCAATTGCTGTCCCTGCAATCGGCCCTTTCGGCCCTTGGGGCGGCACGTTATGGTCCTGAGAAGACACAGGAAGATGTGGCTTGGGAAGGCGTGAAAGCGGCTGTGAGTTCTGCCCGGGCCGAGGGTCGCATGCAAGGCCAGGCCGCGCGCGTTTTGCCACCACTTAATCCCCGCAATGTGTCCCCCTGACCTAAAGAGACTTCCTGCTCATGCGCATTGCTTTTCTGCCCCTGCTTCTCCTGCTCCTGCCGCTGCGGGTGGTTGCCCAGGAGGATCACCCGGATTACGTCGGATCATCCGCTTGCCGGGATTGTCACGTTGAAGCGTCGGAGGCTTGGGAGGGATCACATCATGCCAAAGCCTGGACCGCACCTACCGCAGAGAATATCGTCGCTGATTTTGATAATACCGAGTTTCTGCACGACGGCACGGTGACACGATTTCGGGTCGAGAACGGGCAATACCATATCGAAGTGACCGAGAAAGACGGTGTGACAACGGACTACCGCGTGCATTCGGTGGCAGGCATTGAGCCGTTGCAGCAATACCTGCTGGAGACGGAACCGGGTAAGATTCAGAGCTTTGACGTGGTTTGGGATACGGAAGAAAACCGTTGGTACCACCTTTATCCAGATCAGGATTTGCCCCCCGAAGACGGGCTGCACTGGACCGGGCCCTACAAGAACTGGAACGCTCGCTGCGCGGAATGCCATGCGACGGGGTATGAAAAAAACTACAGCCCGCGCAACAGGACATACAGTTCGATTCCCGCCGAGATCGGCGTTGGCTGCGAAGCGTGTCATGGCCCCGGATCGCTGCACGTGGAATGGGCCGCAGGCAAGGCGTTGGACCCGTCAGTGACCGGTCTGAACCCCTATGGCCTGACGATGGATTTCAACGACGGGGCGGAGGCCACGATCCAGCAATGCGCGTCCTGCCATGCCCGGCGAGAAGCCCATTTCGATGGCAATCCTCTGCCCGGCACGGCCTTTGACGACGCCTACGTGTTGGCATTGCTGCGGCCTGGGCAGTACCACGCGGATGGGCAGATTCTGGATGAGGTGTATGTCTATGGCTCATTCCTGCAGTCCAAGATGTATGCCAAGGGTGTGTCCTGCTCCAACTGCCACGAAGCGCATAGCGCCAGTTTGAAAGCAGAGGGAAACGGTGTGTGCACACAGTGTCACTCAACCGCCGGAAACGCGGCTTTCCCGACGCTGTCACAGAAGAACTACGATGATCCGTCGCATCACTTCCACGAACCCGGGTCCGAAGGCGCGCAGTGCAAGAGCTGCCATATGATAGAACGCGTCTACATGGGTGTCGACGGCCGTCGAGATCACAGTTTCCGTATCCCGCGTCCGGATTTGTCCATCGAGACTGAAAGCCCGAATGCCTGCACGGATTGCCATGCGGATCAATCCTCTGGATGGGCCGCCGCAGCGATTGAAGAATGGTATCCGGACAGCACGAACCGCGGCCCACACTATGGTCAGACGCTGGCTGCCGGGCGTCGTGATCCGGTAGCGGCGCGGGGCGCTCTTGCCAGCTTATCCGAAGATCGCGACCAGCCCGGTATTGTCAGGGCGACGGCGCTTTGGCTGTTGGATCAGACAGCAGACGTAGCGTTGGCAGATCGTCTGGCATCGCTGCTTGATGATCCTGACCCGGTGGTGCGCTCGGCAATAGTTGGGTTGCATCAACCGCTCCCGCCTGCCGAACGGGTTACCCGGATTGGCGATGCTTTGGAAGATCCTGCCCGCGTGGTTCGGATCGAGGCGGCCAAGACAATGATTAACATTCCGCCCCAAAACCTGCCGCCCACATCAGCCGAGAAGCTGCAGGCGGCAACGCGGGAGTGGCAGCAAGGTCTGATCAATCGCTTTGATTTCCCGGAAACCCATTTGATCCTTGGTGGCACTGCCCTGACCATGCGCAACATTCAAAGCGCGACCGCTGCATTCCGTGAAGTGGTGCGCCTTGATCCTCAGAGGGAGGATGCGTGGGTCATGCTGGTGCGTATCGCGGATGCAACCCAAGGCCCGCAGGCGGCGATGGCGATTGTCAACGAAGCGCTCAGCTTCGTTCCCGGCAGTGACCAGTTGAATGCGATGCGGACGGATTCACTCCTGCCGCCGGAGTGATTGTGGGTGATTTGAATTACTCTACGGGAATGACCAGCCCATCGGCTCCAATGGTGGTTCGTCCGTTCCAGTGACGGGCTGCTTCGGCCTGCCAATCCGCCGTGGTAAACGCCGGATCGTCTATCGGGACAAGGTGGTTCAATACCAGATGCTTGACCCTTGCCTGCGTTGCGATCCGCCCGACATCCGAGGCTGGCGTGTGTGATGCGAGAAGATGGTTGCGCAGGCGCGCGCCGCCATTCGTGCGTTCGACCAGAGCGTCAATTCCGTCCGTCAGCATCGCCTCATGCACCAGCACATCGGCGCCGCTGGCGAAAGCCGCCAAAGGCTCGAAATAGCATGTATCGGCTGAGAAGACGACCGACCGACCTGCCGCGTCGAATCTGAGTGCGAAGGTATCAGTCACCGGCGGATGGCAGACGCGTAAAGCTGCAACGTCAATGCCTTCGAGCGCCGAGATCGGCCCTTCAACGAATTCCGAAACCCTGACAATTTCGTTCAGTGGAATGCGCCCCTCGTCTTCTATCCGGATGGCATAGTCAAAGGACATGGAGGTCAAGAACGCCTCCCAATAGGCTTTGGTGCCCGCGGGCCCAAAGACTTGGATGGGTCGTTTCAGTCCTGTGGTCCAGGCGGTGTAGATCAGGGGACCCAGTTCCAACAGATGGTCGGAATGCAAATGCGTGATGAAGATCGCGTCGATCTCCAGCAGCGTCACTCCGGTTTCCACAAGACTGCGGGTGACACCGATGCCGCAATCTATCACGATGTTCTTGCCGGCGAGTTGCAACAGGCTGGCGGTAGGCAGGGGGCTGCCCGGTCGCACTGCGGGTCCGCCTTTTACGCCGAGCAAGACAATCCGGTTCTCTTCCATGGCTACAGCAACCCGTCTGGCAGGCGCTGTTCAGCGGCTGCATTGGCGCGGCGGAACACGAAAGTCACCAGCGTTGCAATGATCACGATGAAGAGCGAATAGAGCACTGGTACAGCTGTCAGCGCATCTGCTTCCTCGCCCGAAAACGTGAAGACGATGATCGCCAAGGCCAAGGGTCCGTTCTGGATACCCGTCTCCAGCGCCACGGTTCGGGCATTGCGCGGGTGCAGCTTGAGCGCGCGGGCAAAGAAATAGCCGATGGTGATGCCCGCCGCCCCGATCCCGATCGCTGCGACATAGGTCGATCCAGATGTTTCCAGCAGGAACTGCCAGTTACGGGGAATCCAGCTGACGATCAGGAAGAGGATGAACACCACCCCCAGCACGGACCCGAAAAACTCCGTCACCGCGCCGATATTCGCGTTGATCTTGCGCAGCACCATGCCAATGCCGACCGGCACCAGCAACAGGATCAGCGTGGCGATGATGTTTTCGCGTGGAATCTCCAGATCAAGCGCTGTGGCATAGATCACCAGCACCAGCGGGATCATCACGACCCCCGCGACGGTCGAGGTCACGGTCATCAGGACCGAGAGCGCCAGATTGCCCTTGGAGAAATAGGTGAAGATGTTCGACGTCGTGCCCCCCGGCATGCAGGACATGATGAGGATACCGATGGCGATGGCTTCGGGCACGGCCAGCAGCGTGGCGAGCAGGAAACCAATCAGCGGCATGAAGCCGTATTGTGAGACCAGCCCGATCATCAGACCGTAGGGCCGCCGCAGGGCAAGGTAGAAATCGCGCGGCGTCAGGGACGCGCCCATCCCAAGCATGATGGCAAAGATCATCAGGGCGAGGACGGCTTGTTCAAGGGGGCTGACCATGGGGGTTACTCCGCCGCCTGCTGCGCAAGCTCTTCAGCGCGCAGGTCTTTTCTGAGGATTTTACCCACGTTCGACTTGGGCAGCTCGGTGCGGAATTCGACCCGCTTGGGGATTTTATAGGCGGTCAGATGCGCCTTGCAGTGGGCGCGCACATCCGCCTCGGTCAGGCTTGGATCGCGGGCGACGACAAAGGCTTTGACCACTTCGCCGGTGCTGGCATCCGGTACGCCGATCACAGCGGACTCCAGAATGCCGGGGTGCGTGGTCAGACAGTCTTCAATCTCGTTGGGGTAGACGTTGAAGCCCGAGACCACCACCATGTCTTTCTTGCGGTCAACGATAGTGAAGTAGCCGTCCGCGTCCATGACGCCAATGTCACCGGTCAGAAACCAGCCGTCTTTCATGACCTTCGCCGTCTCGTCCGGCTTGTTCCAATAGCCCGCCATCACCTGCGGCCCTTTTGCGGCGATCTCACCGGGTTGCCCCTGCGCCACTTCTCGACCTTCTTCATCGAGGCAGGCTAAAAGCGTTGAGGGGATTGGCACACCGATGGTGCCGGGACGCTTCTTGCCTAAAGGTTCAAACGTCAGCACTGGCGAGGTTTCGGTCAGCCCGTAGCCCTGCACGACAGGTTTGCCGGTGATCTCCTCCCAACGTGCCGCGACCAACGATTGCAAGGCCATGCCGCCAGCAGAGGCGAATTTGAGGTGTTTCGGCGGACTGTCGGTGAACCACAACTCGTTTGTCAGCCCGTTGAACAGCGTGTTCACACCGCTCATCCAGGTGATCTTGTAATTTTCAAAGGCGCGTTTCAGCGTGCTTAGTGGGCGCGGGTTGGGGATCAACACATTGCGGGCGCCGAGCCAGTAGAAGCCCAGCAGATTCACCGTGAAAGCAAAGATGTGATACATCGGCAAGGCAGTGAGGGCGACTTCCTCGCCTTTCTTCAGGCCTGAAATCAGCTCCATCGATTGGGACATGTTCATGATGAGATTGGAGTGGGTTAGCATCGCCCCTTTGGCGACACCGGTTGTGCCGCCCGTGTACTGCAGGCAGGCCACATCATCCGGCCCGATGCTTTGGTGATAGGCGTCGACCTCGATCTTTTCCGCCTGTTGATGGGCGCGCCCGGCGGCAAGAGCGTCTGGCAGGCGGATGTGCGGTACCTCCACCGGCTTTACCGACTGATCCCAGTATTTTTGCACGAGGCCCACGATGCCCCGTGGCAGGGCGGGCAGGAACTCGGCAATCCGGGTGACGATGATATTGGGGATCGGGTGACCCCGCGTGGCTTGCGGCACCTTGTCGGCAAACATGTCGAGGATCACCAGCGCATGAGGTTCTGCGTCAACAAACTGCTTTGACATCTCCTCTGCGGTGTAAAGCGGGTTGATGTTTACCAGCACGCAGCCGGCCTTGAGAATGCCAAAAGCAGCGACAGGGAAGGCCAGCCCGTTGGGCATTTGCAGGGCCACACGGTCGCCCTGCGTAAGCCCTGCCACTTCGCGCAGGTAAACGGCAAAGGAATCCGACATCTGATCGACTTGTGTGAAACTCAAGGTGCCGTTCATGCCGTTTGGCAGGCATGCCGTGAACGCGGGTGCCTTGCCATACGTTTCGGAAACGGAGCGGATCAGGTCCCCGATCGTCCGGTAGGGGGGATCGCCAATGTCGGGTCGGACATCGGCGCCATAAAACGCTGTCCACGGTCGCTCTGCCGACGTCATCTGTTGCCTCCCGTTTATCCTTGTGACTGACCTAGCGGTATAGGGCGGAGTTGTCGAATGTGACGGTACGATGAAGTGTTCGGCCCTCACGCCCACCGTGCACTTGCGCAGGTACGAACACCTTCTATGCGCGAAACGCGCTTTAATGCACAGCGCTTAGCGATATGTTGGTTTCAACAAAACCGCTACAGGAGCGACGTCATGACCCAAAAACGGATGAACGGCCTGCACCATGTCACTGCAATCAGCGGCCCGCCGCAGGCCAATGTGGATTTCTTCACCAAAGTGATGCAGCAGCGGCTGGTCAAGAAAACCGTCAACTTCGATGATCCCGGCACCTACCATCTTTACTATGGGAACGAGACCGCGGATCCCGGTACGATTTTGACCTTTTTCCCATTCGCAAACGCGGGGCCGGGTCGTCCGGGGCCGGGGATGGCTTCGGCCTATGCCTACGCGCTTGGAGGATCCGAGTTTGAAGCGTGGATCGAACGTCTGGCTGACGACGGGCTTAAATTTGACGGGCCGTCAGAGCGGTTCGGCCAGCGGGTGATCAAACTTGCTGATCCCGATGGTGCAAAGGTTGAACTGGTCGAGGTTGATGGGACGGCTGGTCCAACACTTGACGGCTTCCACTCGGTCACATTGCAGTTGGACGATCTGGGCCCTACCCAGCGTCTGTTGACGGATGTATTCGGCTACGAAGAAGTGGGCCATGAAACATCTGCGGGAGAAGAACGCTTGCGGTTGGCGGTTTCAGGTACCGGGCGTCAGGATATTCGTGGCGCAGTGGTAGATCTGATGCGGTCTGACGCGGCAACGGTTGCGCAACAGGGGGCAGGCAGCATCCATCATGTCGCCTTCCGTGCGCTTGACGACGCAGATCAGCTCGATTGGCGCGAACGCTTGTTGAGCGCAGGCCTGCAGGTCACGCCCGTGATCGACCGGCAGTATTTCAATGCGATCTACTTTCGCGAGCCGGGTGGCGTCCTTTTTGAGATTGCCACCGACCCGCCGGGGTTTACACGGGATGAGGATCTCGCTCACCTTGGCGAAGCACTGAAGTTGCCTGCACAATACGAAGGATCGCGCGAAAGCATCGAACGTGCCTTGCCGCCGCTTGTGGCCTGAGCGTCAAACGCCGACATAACGGGCACTGATCTCGGACGTGAGATCGCTCATTGCCCCTGACCACGCCACGGTACCACGTTCCAGTATCGTGGCGCGGTCGCAGATCTGAGCAAGTTCCGAGATGGATTTGTCAATGATCAGGATCGACAGACCGGACGTTTCTTTTAATGCATGCAGCGCTTCCCAGATTTCCAGACGAACAAGCGGCGCGAGCCCTTCCGTGGCCTCATCCAGGATAAGCAGGCGCGGATTGGTCATGAGCGCCCGACCGATGGCGACCATCTGCTGTTCGCCGCCCGATAGCGTGGCAGCGGGTTGTTTCATGCGTTCTGCCAGACGCGGAAAAAGGCGTGTTACTTTCTCCAATGTCCAATGGCCTGTGCGCGCCGCGGCCAAAAGGTTTTCGGCCACAGTGAGCGATCCGAAACACCGTCGCCCCTCGGGCACAAGGCCGAGGCCCAATCGGGCTGCGCGGTGGCTTGGCAGCCGCATCAGGTCGTGCCCGTCAAACTGCACTGTCCCTTGGGCTGGTAGCATGCGGCAGATCACCTTGACGGTCGTGCTCTTACCCATGCCGTTACGTCCCATGAGGGCCAACACTTCGCCTTCTGCGATGTCCAGATCAACGCCGAAAAGCGCCGGGCTGATCCCGTAAGAAGCGGTCACGTCAGACAGGGTCAGCAAGCTCATGTGCTTTCCCCCAGATAGGCCTCACGCACCGCCTTGCTGGCGCGGATCTCGGCCACGGTGCCGGTCTCGATCACTCGGCCGTAGACCAAAACGGAAATGCGGTCGGCGAGGGCAAAAACCGCGTCCATGTCATGCTCCACCAGCAGGATCGGTGCCTCGGCCCGCAGTTCATCCAGAAAGCCCGTCAAACGCCTGGATCCATCGACCCCCAGCCCGGCCATCGGCTCATCCATGACAAACGCGCGGGGCTGCAAGGTCAGCGCAACGGCCACCTCCAATTGCCGGCGTTGCCCATGGCTCAATTCGGCTGTGCGGCTGGTGCGGACATCGGATAACCCGACCCGTTCCAACGCGTCCTCCGCACGAGATCGTAAGCTTGCATCCTGCATGACGGGCCGGAAGAAGCGCCAAGGTTGGCCCGCCGCCCCCAATGCGCCCAGCAGAACGTTTTGCAAGACAGTATCTTCCATGGCCAGCGCGGAAATCTGGAATGTGCGGGCGAGGCCCATCTTTGCTCGCGCGCGTGTCGGCAGGGCGGTCACATCCACTCCCTGAAATGAAATGCGCCCTTCGTCCGGCTGCAGCCCGCCACAAATCTGCGCGATCAGCGTCGACTTGCCAGCCCCATTCGGGCCAATGACCGCATGAATCTCTCCGGGCTGCAGATCAAGGCAGACGCTGTCGGTCGCCTTCAACGCACCGAAACTCTTGCTGAGGTGATGGGTTTCCAGAACCGGGTCAGTCATGGGTCCGTTCCCGCCCTGACAAAAGTCCCACGATCCCGCCGCGCGCAAAGAGCACGATCAGCAGCAGCAGGAGACCGAGATAGATGTGCCAGTAGTCGCTCAAACCCCCCAGGAAATGTTCGAGCGCGACAAATACCACCGCACCGACCACCGGACCAAAGAGCCGCGCAACCCCGCCCAGAATGACAAAGATCATGATCTCTCCCGACATCTGCCAGCTGAACATCGTGGGGCTGACAAAACGGTTGAGATCGGCAAAGAGCGCGCCCGCCAATCCTGTGATTGTGCCGGAAATCACGAAAGCGACCAGTTTCAGCCGCATCGGGTCTAACCCTACGGTTTCGACACGTGTGGGCATTTGGCGAGAGGCATTCAGCGCCAGTCCAAAGGGTGATCTGGCAAGCGCTGCATTCAGGACCAGCACCAGGCAGAGAATTCCAAAGCACAGACCGTAGAATTGGATCGGCACCAGCGTGTTCAGCCCCGGAAATCCGTTGCGCACATAGATCGACAGCCCATCCTCCCCGCCATATTTCGCCCAGGAGATCGCGAAATAGTAGAACATCTGACCAAACGCGAGGGTGATCATGATGAAATAGACGCCAGTGGTGCGCAAGGACAGCAAGCCGATCACCAAGGCTGCCAGCGCTGATGTGACCATCGCCACAAGCCAGATCACCGGCATTGATTTGGTCCCTTCGATCAGGAACGGCCATTCCATGAGGGGGGTATAGGTCTGTGCATGGTGCGCCAGGATGCCCATCGCATACCCCCCCAGACCAAAGAAAACCGCGTGGCCGAGGCTTACCAGCCCGCCGAGGCCAAGTGCGATGTTCAGCCCGACAGCGGCCAGCGCAAAGATGACGGCGCGCGTGGCCAGAGTGATGGTGAAGGGCTCATTCGCCACCATTGCCCAAAGCGGCACCACAAGCAGACCGGCAAGCACGGCCCCATTGACCATACGTTCCGGGATCATGCGCGCGCCCCAAAAAGTCCAGTTGGTCGCCAGATCAGGATCGCGCCCATGAGAATGTAGATCGCCATCGAGGCCAGCGCGGACCCGGCAGAGGTTGCCGTCGCAGCGTCGGTGAAAAGCTTGAAGAGCTCCGGCAGGAAGATACCGCCTAGCGTATCCGTCAGACCCACCAGCAACGCACCGATAAAGGCCCCTTTGATCGAGCCGATGCCACCGATCACGATCACCACGAAGGCGAGGATCAGCACCGGTTCTCCCATGCCGACCTGCACCGATTGAATGGCGCCTACCAAAGCGCCGGCCAGTCCAGCCAGCGCAGCACCAAGAGCGAAGACCAGCGTATAGAGACGCGAGATGTCAACGCCCAACGCGGCAATCATCTCCCGGTCGTTTTCACCTGCTCTGATCTGGATGCCGATGCGCGTGCGGTTGATGAGCAGGCCGAGCCCGATGGCAACGACCAGCCCGACCCCGATCAGAACCAGCCGGTAGAAAGGGTATTCGATCCCGCCGGGCAATGAGACCGGGCCGGACAATGCATCGGGAATATCGAGAAACAAGGGAAAAGACCCAAAGACCCATCGTGTGCCTTCAGAAAAGATCAGGATCAGGGCAAAGGTCGCGAGCACCTGATCGAGATGATCTGTCGCATAGAGCCGCCGGATCACGACAGTTTCTATCAGCACCCCCGCCATTGCAGCCGCGGCCATTGCGGCGATCAAGGCCAGCAGAAAGGAGCCTGTCAGCCCGGCAACTGCCGCCGCAGCGAAGGCCCCGATCATGTAAAGTGACCCATGCGCCAGATTGATGAGGCCCATAACGCCAAAAATCAGCGTAAGCCCGGCAGCCATAAGGAACAGCATCACGCCGAATTGCAGGCCGTTCAGGACCTGTTCAATGATCAGGATGGTGGACATGATTTGGGGGGTCAGGGCCTCAAACAGGCCCCGACCGGCTTACTTACATATTGCACTCGGCAGCGTAGACATCTGCATGGTCCTCAAGCGCGACGCCAATGATCTTGTTGGTGAAGACATCGCCTTCCTTGATCACTTCGCGTGCGTAGATGTCCTGCACAGGGTGGTTGTTGGAGCCAAAGGCAAAATCGCCCCGCGTGCTGTCGAAATCAGCCGCTTTCAACGCCGCCCGGAAAGCGTCCGCATCGGATGGGCTGGCCACGTTCAGGGCAGAAATCAGCAGGTTCGCGGTGTCAAAGCCCTGAGACGCATAAAGCGAGGGCAAGCGTCCATATTCCGCCTGAAAGCTTTCGACAAAGGCCGCATTGGTCGGATTGTCGATATCCTTGTTCCATTGAGAGGTGTTCACGACGCCCATTGCGGCGTCGCCTACCGCTTGCAGGATACCCTGATCAAACGAAAAGGCGGGACCGACCACGGGAATGTCAACGCCGCTATCGGCATATTGCTTAAGGAAGGAAATCCCCATGCCGCCGGGCAAAAAGAAGAACACAGAGTCTGCGCCGGATGCCCGAATTTGAGCGATTTCAGCGGCATAGTCGGTCTGGCCCAACTTGGTGAAGAGCTCGCCTGCCAGCTCACCTTCGAACATGCGCTTGTAACCGGTCAACGCGTCCTGTCCGGCGGGGTAGTTTGGCGCAAGGATGAAGCTGTTTTTGTACCCGGCAGTATTCGCATAAGCACCTGCAGCCTCATGGAGGTTGTCGTTCTGCCAGGCGACATTGAAGTAATTCGGATGGCAGCCTTTCCCGGCCAGTGCAGAAGGGCCCGCATTGGGCGAGAGGTAGAACTTGCCCTGTGCGACTGTCGCAGGCACCACCGCCATCGCAAGGTTCGACCAGATAATCCCGGTCATGACGTCAACCTTTTCTGACTGGATCATCTTATCTGCCAGTTGCACGGCGATATCAGGCTTGCGCTGGTCGTCTTCGATGACGACGTCGATATCACTCCGTCCCGACTGCTTGACTGCCAGCATGAACCCGTCGCGCACATCGATACCCAGGCCCGCACCACCGCCTGAAAGCGTGGTAATCATCCCAACTTTGATCCCTTCGGCCTGCGCGCCCGCAGCCAGCGCGGCCATACCTGCCGCGAGAATGAGTGATTTGAATGTCATTTGTGACTCCCCTGTTTTTGCGGCGCACCGTAACCGATACGCTTCGTCGCCAAGGAATTGACCAGAAAGCAGCCAGATTTGCCAGCGCTTCCGCGCAGGGCTTGCCAGAAAACAACTGCAAGTAGTCACATGCTGTTTTCAAACGGTGTTTGGAAGCCCTTGTGCTTGGCTTTCAATGAAGATCAACTCCGACCAAGAACAGAAAAGACAAAGCGCGGCTGGCATTGGTGGCGCAACCGGGAAAGGTAGAACATGGACAACGATCTTTTTGAACGCGGGTTGAAACAGCGCAAGGCAACGCTGGGGGCAGAGTATGTGGAGAAAAACCTTGCTGCGGCCGATGATTTCACCCGTCCCTTTCAGGAAGCAATGACGGCGTGGTGTTGGGGTTTCGGCTGGGACGATGACGTGATCGAGCCAAAGACGCGATCCATGATGAACCTTGCGATGATCGGGGCCCTTGGCAAAATGCACGAATGGGAAATCCATTGTCGTGGGGCCTTGAGCAACGGGGTGACCAAGGATGAAATTCGCGCAATCATCCATGTGGTGGGTATCTATTGCGGCGTGCCGCAAAGCCTTGAATGCTTCAGGGTCGCCCGTAAGGTTTTGGAAGAGGCCGGCGAATTGTAAACCGGTCTCCGCCCCACAGAATTTGATGATCGTTTGACGGTGTAATGCCCTACCGATCAACGCCCTCAAAGAGGAGCTTTTCACGCAGTTTTGCGTCTTCTCTGCACCTCTCAAAGTCTGTGTCGCTCAGGCGTGCCTCGGGCGTGTTGGCAATTTTGAAGTTGTTGAAACGATCTTCACCGCTCACCAAAGCGACGAGTGGGCGCCCCCCGGATTTTTGTTTCATAGAAGGCACAATATACCGAATGGCGGCCCCAATTCTTCGGTCGTCTGTCACGTTCGGTCCCGAGGCATGAAACAAATGACCATGATGCATCGAAGCCTGGCCCGGCTTCAATTCGGCAGCAACTGCGTCGGCTTCGTCGACCTCTACCGCGATTTCCTGACCGCGCGAAAGTAGGTTGTCGTCGGCGAATGTGTCGACGTGAGGCAGGATCCTTTGCCTGTGGCTGCCGGGGGCAAACCGCATGCAGCCGCTCTCTTTGGTGGCCGGAGAGAGGGCGAACCATAAGGTCGTTTCCTGCGCATCATCGAGGCCCCAATAGGTGAGGTCCTGATGCCAGGATACGATTTTCGGCGAGCGGGCTTCCTTGATGAAAAGTCCCGCGCTCCATACCATGAGGTCTGGTCCCAAGGCTGCGGTCGCCGCGGCGATCAGTGTCGGGTGGCGGATCAGGCGATCAAAGGATGGCAGGAGCCGGTCCGGGTAGCTGTAGAGTAACTTGAGTTTCTCAGCATCCCCAGCCAATTCGGCCTCCGCCGTTTCCAGATCGAGGCGCAACGCGCGCGTTTCTGCCTCGGGTAAGACGTCAATGGGGCAGACAAATCCGTTCTCATTATACGTCGTCCCCAAATCGGATGTTTGCGGGTTCATCTCTGCAATTGCCATCTGAATTACCTCCTCTTGTCGCAGTATTCAGCCGTCGCGGAGGAGTGTCGCAGCATTGTATAAATCAGTAAAATGGGTTTTACTGAAAGACTATCATCAAAAACACTGATACTAAAAATGCGCCTCAACGGATTTGACCTGAACCAGATTGTGTGTCTCGATGCCTTGTTGACCGAACGAAACGTTACCCGCGCAGCCGAGAGGGTCTACCTCAGTCAGTCAGCTCTAAGCACTGTCTTGGCCCAAATGCGGCGGCATTTCGATGACCCGCTGTTGGTGCGGTCAGGGCGCTCGCTGGTGCTGACACCTTTCGCAAAGACCCTGATTGCCCCACTTAATGAAGTCCTGTCCCGGGCGCAGACGTTTGCGGCGATGCGTCCGGGGGAAAACAGCGACAGCATCGACCGCGAGATCAAGATTGTTGCATCGGATTATTCCGTGACGAGCTTTCTGGCCGACGCCATTCGCAAAGCGACACTTATCTCCCCCAAGTTGCGGTTTGATATCCTTCCATTGACCGAACGTTCAGCGCGCCTTCTGACAAGCGGAGAGATCGACCTGTTATTTGCAGGTCAGGCGATGGACATCGGCGTGCCCCCGAACAGGTACCTGCTGGAGGATGAGTTCGTTTGCCTTGGCTGCGAAACCCATGGGCCCAAAACGGCCAATCTGAGTCAGGAGGAATACCTGGCGCGCAACCATGTCGTTGTGCGTTATTTCGACCATCAGCTGACCTTTGAGGACGAGGACGCGTTGCGAAAATCAGGCCTAAAGCGGAATCGCCAAATCACGGTCTGGTCGCACGCAATGGTCCCGTCAATGATTTGTGGCACGCCGCTGATTGCGACGATCCCCCGACGCCTCGCCGAACAGATGGCGCAGCGGTGGCCCATTCGGCTCTTTCCCTTCCCGGTACAAAGTGAGCCGATCCGGGTATTTGCCTATTGGCACAGCAGCAGGGAGCAGGACACCGTGGTTCAGAGTTTCCTCACCGCCGCCACGCCGGTCTAAGGTCAAACATCTGACCTCTATTCTGGCAACTCGTCTGACGCACCCGCCCCAAGCTGCCGGGAAATGGTCTGGCCAGCTTCAACTAGCGACTGAATGCAAGCCTGCAAATCCGGCGCTTCGGCCTGTGTCAGTCGCTGCACGTATGGGATGGTCAGTGCAGCGATTGTATCTCCAGAGTAGTTGAACACCGGAGTTGCAATGTTGTGCACCCCAACGATGACCTGTGAAGGGCTGTCGCAGTAGTTTTCCTTTGCAACCTGCGCCACGAGCTTCTCGAAAAACTCGATGCGATCTTCGGTTGCCTCGGACGCGCGTGCATAGATCTCTTTACGGCGCTGCCGGGTGTCTTGCGCAAGTAAAACCGCGCCGGACGCGGTGTGGATAATCGGGATGCGCGCACCAAGGCGAACGGACGTAATGTTATTGCCGGGCGCATCCATCTGGGCAATGACCAGAATTTCCGCCCCGTGTAGGATCGCAAGATGCACGGATTGGTTCAGGTCATGCGACAGCTTTTCCATTACGTTTCCCGCAACCGCATTTAGGCGTTTCACTGGCGGATGCCGGTGCGCGAGCTCAAACATTTTTTGCGTGAGCGAGTACCTCTCGCTTGCAGGGTCGTATGCCAGATAATTTCTGTCTGTCAGAACCGCCAGCATCCGGAAAATCTCTCCCAATGAACGATCCAGCGCATTGGCGAGTTCGGTTTTTTTCATCCCCGTACCGCGGGAGGCCATAAGTTCCAGAATATCCAGCCCCTTGGATAACGCAGGTGCGCTGTATTTCTCGCCTTTGGGGTCTTTTGAGGTGGGCTTGATCGTCATTACACCTCTCTCTTTAAGTCGCGGGTCGGCGGTGAAACAGGCTGGATTAGCCCAGCTCGTCTTGAAAGTTCATAGTCTCCAAATACGGTAGGCGGTGCCATGGTACAATGCGTCGCGATCGGCCTTGGACCAGTCTGCGGTGAGGGCGCGGGTTACGGCAACCCATGTTTCAAGCCCGCCACCCAGATTGCAGACAGGGCTGTCACTGCCCCAAACCAGACGGTCTGGCCCAAAGGCGTTTGACGTGACCTCCACCCATGGGCGGATGTCCTCGAGTGACCAGCTTTCCTGATCCGCATAGGCGATGACGCCGGATATTTTCGCAATGACATTCGGGCGCTCAGCAAGCGCTGTGATGTGTTCCTTCCAAGGCGTCATCTCCCCTGCTGCAATTGCGGGTACGCCGCAATGATCCAGCACGAACTGGACATCCGGGCAGTGATCGACCAACTCAGCCATCAGCGGCAGTTGGGGGGGCAGGGCGCAAAGATCAAATGTTAGCCCGGTACCGGAGAGGCGTTTGACATTATCGCGAAAGGTCACGCTCTGGCTCACGTCATCAGGCACAACATGCAGGACCCGGCGAAAGCCTTTGATCGTCGGCTGCTCTTTTGCCCACTCAAGGAACGCGGGGAAGTCATCCGCCTCCGGGCGACAGCTAGAGATCGCACCTTTCATCAGGCTGCCAGGAGCCTGCGAAAGCTCATCGACCAAGGCGGTCTCATCTTTGATCAGATCGGGTGCCACGTCCACTTCCATATGGAAGCACCCGCCGATGCCGAGCCGTTTTGCCTGCCGTGTGTAATCCTCAAACCGGCTGGGTTTGTTCAGCGCATCGAAATCCGCGAGCCACGGATAGGTGAGTTTTTTGGGGTAAATCAGATGGAGGTGCGTGTCGAAGAGCATGCGTTTTCCTGACGCCAGTTTGATGAATTGACTCTTGGACGAATGTATATGAAAGTCAAGTTCACATACGAAACTTACAAAAGTCAAACTGTGCGACTGGTCATCGACAAAAACCTTTCCAGGGAGGAAAAAATGAAAATATCGCTTCAAACCGCGCTCAAGAGCGCCACGGCGGGTATCGCCCTACTTGCCACTTTGCCTGCGCAGGCCGGTGATTTTGACGGGGTGACGTTGCAGGCCAAACTTATTGGCGGCCAGCAATATGAAGCACTCTATGCGCGGATCAGCGAGTGGGAGGCTGAGACGGGCGCCAAGGTTGAGGTCATTTCCAAGAAAAACCATTTTGAACTCGACAAGGAGTTCAAATCCGATCTTGCGGCAGGGACTCTTGGGTGGTGCGTTGGCTCAAACCACAGTTCATTTGCGTCACAATATCCAAGTCTCTACACGGACCTGACGCCTTACCTGACCCCCGAGTTTATCGCGGAATACGTGCCATCGAATATTGCCGCCTCCAAAATCGGCGATGCGCTTGTCATGTTGCCGCGCGCGCAGTTCGATGTATCGGCACTATATTATATCAAGTCACTCTATGAAGACGCGGATAACCAGGCCGCGTTCAAGGCCGAATACGGCTACGATCTCGCGCCGCCTGACACTTGGGACCAATACAAGGACCAGGCGATTTTCTTCACTGACGCGCCGAACTTCTATGGCACGCAATATGCGGGCAAAGACGAAGCCATTGTCGGGCGTTACTACGAAATGGTGATCGCTGAAGGTGGACAGTTGTTCAACGATGACTGGTCGCCAGCATTCAACTCTGACGCTGGAAAAAGCGCCTTGTCGTGGTTCGTGGACCTCTATCAGGCCGGTGCTGTTCCTCCGGGAACGACATCTTATCTCTGGGATGATCTTGGTCAGGGCTTTGCATCGGGTACCATTGCGCTCAACCTGGACTGGCCCGGCTGGGCGGGGTTCTTCAATGGCGAAGATACCTCCAAAGCGGCGGGGGATGTTGGTGTCAAAGTGCAGCCACAAGGGAGCGCGGGGGTTCGTACCGGTTGGTCCGGTCACCACGGGTTTTCGGTCACAGAATCCTGTGACAACAAGGAAGCGGCAGCATCACTTGTGGCCTTTCTGACTAACGAAGACAGTCAAAAGCTGGAGTCGTCAGCAGGCCCACTGCCGACACGCACGGCAGTCTGGAATCACGTGGTTGAGCAGTCGGCCGCAGATCCCTACCGGTCCGAGGTGTTGGTTGCCTTCCAGCAAGCGGCCTCCCACGCGTTCCCGGCACCTCAGACACCTTATTGGATCGAGGCGACTAACCTGATCTATCCGGAACTTCAGGCAGCGATCCTTGGCGACAAGTCCATCGACGAAGCGCTGCAGGATGCATCTGATGCGGTGGACGAAATGATGCAGGAAAACGGCGTCTACTAACGTCGAATGCTACGTGCAGAGGCGGGCTTTACCGTCTCTGCTCTTCCTGCACCACAAGATGGAAGTCGCCTGCTGATGTCTCGACTGAAACTGCCACCGTGGTTTGTGCTCTTGTTGCCGGCCATCATTATTCTGGCTGCCGTTGTGCTGATCCCGTTGCTGTTGTCGTTCTATTCCAGCTTTACATCCTATCGGCTGACCCGACCGGATACGCTCTATAACTGGATCGGGACGTTCAATTACGAAAAAGCCGCCAAGAGCGCGAATTTCTGGGCAGCCTTTGGACGGACGGTGCTGCTTCTCACCATTGCCCTGAATGTCGAGATGCTGCTTGGTCTGGGCCTCGCGCTGCTCGTCAACAAAGTGACATGGGGGCAGCGAAGCCTGCGCACCATCATGATGTTCCCCATGATGTTTTCGCCCATCCTCGTGGGATTTCAGTTCAAGTTCATCTTCAACGACAATGTGGGGCTGGTGAATAATGCCTTGCAGTCACTGGGGCTATCAGATGTCGCGATCCCGTGGCTGGTTGACGCCAATCTGGCGATGTTCTCGATCATCTTTGCCGAGGTCTGGACGTCCACCAGTGTCTTCGCAATCCTCATCCTTGCAGGTCTCTTCGCCATACCGCGAGAGCCGATTGAGGCCGCCAAGGTCGATGGGTGTACCTCGTGGCAGACCTTCAGGCACATCACGCTGCCATTTCTGATGCCGTTCATCTACATCGCTTTGGCGATCCGCAGCCTCGACGTGGCGCGGGCCTATGACATCGTACAAATCATGACGAACGGTGGCCCCGCCCGCAGGACGGAGTTGCTGTGGACGATGATCGGGCGGACGGGCTACGTAGATGCCAAGATGGGGTATGCCAACGCCATGGGATATATTTCCATTATCCTGGCAGTGTTCTTCACGGTCTTTTTCTTCAAGAAGCTGAGCGCTGCGCGCGAAGAGCTGGGCATGGCGAGATAGCGACATGGACAAGAACCTCCAATACCGCATCCGCACTGCCTTGTTGAAAGCAGCCCATATGGTGACGCTGTTCATCGCAATGTCGATTATTTGCATTCCCGGCCTTTGGGTAGTGCTGAACAGCTTCCGACCAACAGTGGAGATCATGGCAAAACCGCCGGTCTGGATTCCCAATGACCTGAACCTCGATCACTATCGGGCCATGTTTGGCGGTGTGGGCGAAGGCGGTGTTCCGGTGCTGCAGTATTTCACCAACTCCCTGATCATATCGCTCACTTCGACGGTCATTGCCCTGCTTGTTGGTATGGCGGGCGGCTATGCCTTCGCGCGGTTCCGTTTCAAGGGCAAGAACGCGATCTTCATCGGGCTGATGCTGACACGGGCCGTGCCGGGCGTCGCGCTGTCGCTGCCGCTGTTCATCGTCATGGCCAAGACCGGGCTGATCGACACGCACATCGGTCTGATCCTGGTCTATGTCGCGATGAACGTACCCTTTACGATCTGGCTGATCGACGGGTTCTTCCGGCAGGTGCCCCGCGAACTGGCGGAAGCGGCGGAAATCGATGGCTGCACCCCGTGGCAGGCGTTCTGGAAAGTCGAGTTTCCCGTGGCCCGTGCCGGGGTCGCCTCTGCCGGCATCTTTGCCTTCCTGACCTCCTGGAACGAATACGCGTTGGCCAGCCAGCTGACGCGATCAACCTTTTCCAAGACAATGCCGGTTGGTCTGCGCGATTTTACGTCCGAGTTCACAATCAACTGGGGAGGGATGTGCGCCTTGGCCGTCCTGATGATCATACCCGCGCTGATCCTCACCTTCATTGTGCAAAAACACCTTATTTCCGGCCTGACCTTTGGCGGCGTGAAAGGATAGCGCATGGCGCAAGTCTGTTTGAGAAAAGTATCCAAGAGTTATGGCGCGCTGGAAGTTGTGCACGGCATTGATCTGGATATCGAACATAACGAATTTGTCGTTCTGGTCGGGCCCTCGGGTTGCGGAAAATCCACCACACTGAGGATGATTGCGGGTCTGGAAAGCATTAGCGAAGGCGATATCGTGATTGGTGACAACGTCGTCAATGCGCTGCCGCCAAGAGAGCGCAACATCTCCATGGTGTTCCAGAATTACGCGCTTTACCCGCATATGAACGTGCGCGAAAATTTGGGCTTTTCCCTGAAGATTGCGGGCAAATCTGAAAGTGAGATCGAAAAGGCAGTCGAAGAAGCCGCAACCATCCTGAGCCTGAATGACTATCTCGATCGCAAACCGGGGGCTTTATCCGGCGGGCAGCGGCAGCGGGTTGCAATGGGGCGGGCAATCGTCCGTCATCCGGATGTTTTCCTTTTTGATGAGCCCTTGTCCAACCTTGACGCCAAATTGCGGGCGCAGATGCGGGTGGAGATCAAGAAGCTTCACCAGAAGATCCAGACCACCATCGTCTACGTGACCCACGACCAGGTCGAAGCCATGACACTGGCAGATCGGATCGTCATCATGCGTGATGGCAATATTGAACAGCAAGGCACACCGCTGGAGGTATTTGAGGCCCCGGCAAACACCTTCGTTGCGACCTTCATCGGATCGCCCCCGATGAACCTGTTGGACTGCACCGTAGACGGGGACAGCACCCTGCGTCTCAGTGATGGCACGATGATCCCTCTGCCGCAGCAATATGCGTCGAACGTGCGGCCCGGACAAAAGGTCGTCTTGGGCTTTCGAGCGGATAACCTGATGCCGCGCGGCCATTCACTGCCAATGGAAGGGGAGAGTGCGGCGTTCGACCTGACAGTCGCTTTGTCCGAACCGCTGGGAACCGAAACCCTATTGTTCGGAACCCTGGCGGGGCAGGAAATACAGGCCAAAATGCTCAATCCCCGCCCGGTGCAAAACGGTGAAACACTTCCTTTCCTGATGGATTTGACCCGTGTTCACCTGTTCGATGCCAATACCCAGAAAAGTCTGAGGTTGCCATGAGCCAGATCACCGGCGTCGAAATTCTCATGGTAGATCTTGTGCCAAAGGTCAAAAGAACGGATGCCATCCAGTCTTTTGACAGTCAGGAAACGCCGATGGTGCGGATCACCGACAGCACCGGGGTTACGGGAACCGGCTACTGCTATACGATCGGGCAGGGCGGCACGGCTGTGATGGCCTTGCTCCGGGATACGCTTGCGCCGTTGCTGATTGGTCGAGAGGCTGAAGAAATTGAACGCATCTGGCGGGACCTGCTGTTTTCGACCCACGCCACGGCGGTGGGGGCGATCACCTCGCTTGCCCTCGCGGCGATTGATACGGCGCTTTGGGACTTGCGGTGCAGAAAGGCAGACTTGCCCCTCTTCCGGATGCTGGGCGGTGCCAAGGACAGCGTGCCGATGTACACGACCGAAGGGGGCTGGCTGCATATCTCTACCGATGATCTGGTGGCCGATGCTCTGGCTGCACAGGAAAAGGGTTTTTCCGGCTCAAAGGTCAAGATCGGTCGACCGCACCCCTCCGAAGACCGGGACCGGTTGAAAGCAATGCGCGAGGCCGTGGGCCCAACCTATGAGATCATGGTAGACGCCAACCAGAGCATGTCGCGCGCACGGGCCACGCGCTACGCCCACATGCTTGAAGAATTTGACATCGCCTGGTTTGAAGAGCCGATGCCCGCCGATGATGTGTTGGAGCATGTCAGGCTTGCGGCCAGTACCTCCGTGCCCATCGCTGTCGGTGAGAGCATGTATTCGCTTAGCCAGTTCAAGGATTACCTCGTCAGTGGCGCGGCCAGTATTGTGCAGGTGGATGTCGCTCGTATCGGGGGCATTACCCCGTGGATGAAGGTGGCGCATATGGCCGAGGCGCATAACGTTCCGGTCTGTCCGCATTTCCTGATGGAACTCCACGTCAGTCTGGTTTGCGCAATCCCGAATGCTCCTTGGCTGGAATATATCCCTCAACTTGATAGCCTGACGACCAAGGGCATGGCCGTCAAAGACGGTCGTGCCTATCCGTCATTTGATCCCGGACTGGGCATTGATTGGGATTGGGACGCCATAAACGCCGCCCGCATCGACGGGTTGACCGAAACCTTCGGATAGGGGGACTGAAATGCAACGGATGGGCATGGTGATCAAACTCGATAGCGACAAGGTCGCTGAGTACAAGAAACTGCACGCTGATGTCTGGCCAGGTGTTCTGGACATGATCTCTGCCTGCAACATACGCAACTACTCCATCTATCTCAAAGAGCCAGAGAACCTGTTGTTCGGATATTGGGAATACCACGGCACGGATTTCGATGCGGATGCCGCCAAAATGGCCGCCGATCCGGAAACCCAGAGGTGGTGGGATGTATGCAAACCCTGTCAGATCCCGTTTGACACCCGCAAGGAGGGCGAATGGTGGGCGATGATGGACGAAGTTTTTCATCTGGATTGAGCAAATGTTAGACCTGCAACAGCACTGGCCAAAAGCCTCGAACCCGCTGCCGATTGTGATCTTCGGAGCGGGATCCATTGTGCGTGACGCGCATCTGCCTGCCTATGCTCAGGCCGGTTACACGGTTCAAGGCATCTTTGATCCTGACCTGGAAAAAGCACGGGATCTTGCCTCGGCGCATGGTTTTTCCTGTTATGAGACGATGGAGGAGGCCGTGAGTCAGCAAGGCGTCTTGTTCGACTTGGCCACCCCCCCGGATGCCCATATCGACATCTTGCGACACCTGCCGATTGGTGCCGCCGCACTTATTCAAAAACCAATGGGAAGTGATCTGGAGGGGGCAACCGAAATCCTGCGGATATGTGAAGATCGCGGATTGACGGCCGCCGTCAATTTTCAACTGCGCTTTGCCCCGATGATGCTGGCATTGCAGGACGCAGTCCAGCGCGGGCTTTTGGGTGAGGTGGTGGACTTCGATGCGTGGCTGGCGCTCGATACGCCATGGGGGTTATGGAAGTTTCTTGAGCCTTTGCCTCGGGTGGAGCTTTCGCTTCATTCGATCCATTACCTTGACTTTGTCCGGGCGCTTTTGGGCGAACCCCGGGGCATTCACGCCAAATCAATCGGACACCCGGACAGCAAGATCGCGCAAACCCGCACGGCAGCCATTCTGGATTATGGGGATCGCGTACGGTGCGCGTTGTCGATCAACCACAACCATGCTTACGGGCGCCGCCATCAGGCCTGCGAGTTTCGCATTTGTGGAACAAAGGGGGCGGCATTTGTACAACTCGGCGTCAATCTCGATTACCCGAAGGGCGAACCGGATATACTTGAGCTGAAGATCGGCGACGAGCCTTGGGAAGCGATCAAGCTGGACGGCGCATGGTTTCCCGAAGCCTTTGCCAGCCGCATGTCACAGCTTCAAAGATTTGCGACCGGGGAGGATGACCACCTGATCGGCTCGGTTGCCGACGCCTGGAATACAATGGCTTTGGTGGAAGCGGCCTATAAAAGCAGTGCCGCCAAAGCGACACCGATAGAACGTCTGCCGTAGGGGGCTGGTGCGTTCGCCTCCAAGCCCCGGCTCAGAGGTCGCTGTCTTTTGAGACCAACTGACTGGCTTTTGCGCCCATCGCGTCCGCCTCCGCCTCAAGGGCAGGGTCATCGTTCACTGGGGTGCCGCCCATGTCCATCGTTGGGGCCACGCGCCCCTGCTTTTGCTGAACCACATGCCAGGCCTCGTGAGGGAGGTGTTTTTCCTGCCCGGCTGCCAGATGAATATCTGTGCCTTGCGCATAGGCATGTGCACCCACTTGTGCCGGTTCAGCTGAATCATAATGTACTTTCACACCGCTAACGTCGGTACCGGAAAGCTGTTCGATCCCCTGCTGCAGCGGGCCGGGGAGCCCGCCGTTTGCGGATGCGTCCGACGCCGCGCCTGAACCTTCCTGACGTTGTAGTGTCTCGCTCTTGGCTTTGCCCTGCATCAGGTCTTCTTCTTCATCCTCACGGCGTTGGAGGGTTTCTCCAACGGCCTTGCCCTGGAGCATTTCCTCATCTTCCATTCGCTGAATGGGCTTCATCTGAAGGTCTTCTTCCTCGTCCTGACGCAACTGCAAAGGTGCGCTTTCCTTCTGTTGAAGCTGTGTCAGCCTTGCGGTGGCATCGCTTTGATCCGCCTGCGCCTGCACGCCTGCAAGTGCCTGTTCGGGGGCTGTGTCCCGGACGTCATTTTTAGAGGTGGAGGCTGGTGTCGGGTTGTGTGTTCCCCGGTCGGAAGCAAAGATCTGGGCCATGAGTGTTCCTTTCGCGTGCCAAGACGTAGCACGGTATGGTTGAAAAATCACCTCTGCGATTTGAGCCTCTCCATCAGCTCTGCGAGGCTGGCGTGCGTGTGTTCCAACGCGCGTTCCGCAGCATCGAAATTCGGCTCCGGATCGGTGGTCAGCGCTGTCAGCAGGGCGGGGCAAAGCACGCTCAGGTTTTCGAGGGCAAAAGCGACGACAGGGGGACCGCTCAAAAGCGCGCCATCGCCGGGCGGGACAAGATGGGCATCGGTGAAGTAGACCATTTGATCGTCCTCGATGGCCAGCACCTTGCCCGTAGTCAGCGACAGGTTGATGGTGTTGAGCATATTGCGCGTCAGTTCCCATGCCCTGTCAGAGATCGCCTGTGCGGGGATCACTGCCACCAGTTGCCATAAGTCCAGATCGCCATCAGCGGATTCGAGCAGATTGATCCGCAGCACAGGTTCATCCTCGATGCTCTGGCCAGGGAAAGGCACGGCGATATGGAAAGGCTCAGGTGGAGTGTCGACCAGAACCGGGTTCAGCCCGGCGCGGTCGAGGGCCTGCGCCATCTCTTCCGGGGTGGCCATCAGCGTTCCTTCAGGCTGTTGATGATAAGCGCCTGGATTGCCTGCTGTTTGTTGAAATCAGGGTCATCGTTGTTTTCAATCCTTTGCGCGTCTCGGCGAATATTCAACGCATCAAAGAACCACTGTCGGTCTGTTTCAGGGGCCTGCATGATCTCCATCGCGGCAAAGTTATAGCGGAATTCCTTGTTCGCAGTGGATTTGTCCTTATTGAAGCGACCCTTGGTCTTTTTACCGGTGATCTTGTTTTGAGTCCGTACCAGCGCGAAATTCACGAACTCATCGCCATCCTTTGCCAAAGCCGCTTTTTCAAGGTTCGTTGATTTACCAGCCGCCTTGTCACGCCTGTACTGTTTGAACTTGCGAGCCCCGATCTGGATCAGTTTCGCCGCTGAGGAAACCATCCCGATGGCGGCGCCAATACCCGCCCCCAAACCAGAGACATTCAAGGCTCCGGAAGTAATGGAGGCTGCGGCGTGGATCAGATCGACGATGGCGCGCTTGATCTGTTTGATGAATTTGTCGCGCGTCAGCATAAAGGCGAGGTAGAGAGACTCGGTCCCGCTGCTGATCATCTCCTTGCCGATGGCTTTGGCCTTGTGGGCAGCGCGCCCTGTCTTGGCCAGCTTGATGCCTTCGGAGACGAAATCCATACAGCCTTTGATCAGACCTAGCACCGGGATGACGGGCACGTTGTTGACAGTCCCCCGCACAACACTTGTGACGCTGCCGACGTTCTCGCTGGCGATCTGACCGCCGGCTGCAATCTGTTCATAGAGCTTGCGAACGGCCGAATAGGATTTGCCCACCGCTGACGCAGCTGAGGAAATATCTTTGAGGGAATCAAACGTGTCCTGTGCGTGCTCTCCAACCGTCTTTTTGTCATTCTTTACAGGCTTTGCGCGTTTGAAGATGTTCTTGAACATGTCGACAACGGTGCCGACAGTATTGACTGCGTTGATCACCACTCCAGCACTGTCGCCCGTCAGTTTCATATCGGTACTGACATCGGTGTTGGCCGCACTGAAGAAATTCGAACTGGCGCTTTGCCCGTGGCCCTTGGCAACCGTGAATGCGCCGCCAAGGTATTTTCCAAGCATCTCTGTGGTACCGACAGTCGAGAGGAACGTGAGCCGCGCAATAGCCTCGCGGCGTTTATTGCGCGCTTTCTTATCGTCGGGGTTCTTGGCAAGCACCTTGTTGCAGTTGGAGACCACAGCAAAGAGCCGTCCGAGCTCCGCCCCGAGGTTCACGCTCATCACCGCACTGGCGCCAATGTCTGCCCCGCCCGAGAGCTTGTCCATCGCCCGCTTGTTTGCGGTGATTTCGTTGCCGTGCTCATCTTCGGTAGGGGTGTGCAGCCCGCCCATGATCGTGGCGGCCATCTCTTTGGCGCGTTTCTTCTGGTCACTGTCGCTGTCGGGGATGGTGGTTTTCCAATAATCCTCCAACCCTTCGTTGCCCTTGCCGCCGGTGCCCTGCATCCCCAGCGCATTCATGGCCTCACCAGCAAGGTCCATGCCCTCGGAAAAGCCTTCGGGTAGATCGGCCCCGGTGTCGGTATCCTCGGTCTTGCCCGCAAGTGCAGTATATAGTGTCACGTCCGCTTTGGTTTTATGCAGGCTTTCCAACACATGGGATGCAACCGTATGACCTGTCTTGTTCTGTGCCTCGATCTGCTCTTCGGCCTGAGCAAAGTGGCTTTTGTATCGGGCCTGATATCGCGGCAGAGGCGAGGCAATCTTGCGGGTCGTTTTTTCACGCGCCGCAACCGCCACGTTAAGCCTGTCCTCGCCCAAGGCGATCATGATCGAACAGGCATCCCAAATCGCGGTCACAGGATCGGTATAGACGTCCATATCGCGGATCTGACTGCGCATCTGCGACAGCCCCGCAACCATCTTTTCGGAGGTGGCCTTGTCGATGTCTCTCGGCGGCACGGACAGCAATTGTTGAACGCGCAGCCGGATACGATTGTAGACGTCAAAGGTGAAAAGTGTGCGCTGGCCGAACTCAGGGTGCTCTGATGGTATCTGGTCCAGCTCGTCTTTTTTGTTCTTCACCTGTGTTTGAAGCTTCGTCACATCCTTCAGCCGGGAAGATTGGCTTCGCTTGCCTTTATACTTGGTGTTCGTCACGTCGATCCAGGTCGAAATCTTTTGCGCCAACGCATCCAATCGGGCTTTCTGCATGCCGATGTCTTTAAAAATCGCCGCGTGGTAGAGGATCAACGCCTCGTCGATCTGCAAAAGTTCCGTGGAACGTTTCTTGCCTGTCCTGAAGCTGCGGGTTTTCCAAACATCATAGGGAATGACGGCGGCGCGCTGAAGCACTGGCACCGGGCGTGTGGACTTCGATTGGCCCTTTGCTTTGCTTTGAAGGGTCGCAGAGCGCTGGCGTGTGGGGCTCATTTCAGCCTGCGCCGACAATTGCATTAGAGCACCCGACTGCGGCAGGCGCGCCGCTCCGGAAGACGCGGACCGCGCAGGCCGATAACGATGCGCCAGCTGTCGGGTCATAGCAATTCGGCTCCGAAGCCCGAAGCGGGCAATTTGACAAGGCTGTTTCGCGTCAGGCTAGAGGCCGCTCCAAATCAAATCAAGGGCTTAGCATTTTGCTCTGTCTAATTATTCCCGTATGAATTGTTTTCTTGCATCCGCGCTCAAAAGTGACCTAGGGTTGCGCAAGGTACCGAGGCGATCGGTTAACGATCTGAATTTTCGACACTATTCTGGCGAGACAAGAGCTCAATGATCCGCGGCCTACTCTGTTTTCTGGTGTTTATTGGAGTGATCGGAGGGCTGGCTCCGCCAGTGATTGCTTGTCCCAGTGAACGCCCCGAAGGCGATATTGTCGTGGCGCTGCGCGGCAATGCCGAGCCGTTCTCCTATCTGGAGGACAATGGCGACCCTGCGGGCTTTGCATATGATCTATGGCGGCAGGTTGAGCGTCAGCTTGAAGTCAAGGATGATGTGGGGCGGAGCAGAGCGCCCGAGGTCACCTTTGTGTCCTGCAACACCATCGACGGGCAGGAAGTCGGGCTGGTCGAAGGACGCATCGACGTGGTCATCGCGCCTCTGACCATCACCGCAGACCGGATGAACTCCTACAACTTTTCCCAGCAATACCTATCCTCGGGTTTGGCGCTGGCCTTGCCGCCCTCCAATGCAATCGATTTCGAACAGGCCAAGGATATCGTTGTGGAAACGGTCATGCACCCAACCGTGGCGCAGGCGCTTCTCCTGTTTCTGACGTTCAACTTCCTGATGGCCTTTCTGATCCGCAAGCTGTTGCTGGACGCTGCTTCCGGCGAAGGATCGCGGGCCTCTGTCTGGCTACAATCTCTCTTGGAATCGATCATCCGAACCATTGGTTTGCGGGGCGTTGGCGACAATTACAGCACGGCCATGGCCAAAGTACTGGAGATTTTTCTGGCTGTCGTGGGCACGGCGCTGTCTGCCACATTGCTAGGTGTGCTTACCTCAGCCTTTGTCGGTTCTGTCGGTGGTCAACAAAGGGTGCCAGCGCTGGAACTGACGAACATGTCAATCGCGACACTGGATTGTTCCACCTCTCAAAGGTTCCTGAAGGCAGAATATGACCAGCGGCTGCAAGACGCCGTTGCTGGGTCTGCTGAAGCGTCTGCCCTCCAAACCCGGTCTGCGCAGCTTGTCTGCAATCCAGAAGACCCGGAACGTGAGGACATCACCGTGGATGATCTGCCCGAGTTGAAGGGCAAGGTGCGGTTGGTTTCAAGCTGGCGGCAGGCCGCCAAGCTTTTATCCGAAGGTAAGGTCGAAGGTGTGCTGGGCGACTGGATTGCTTTGACGTATCTCAGCCGGCAGGACACCTACGCGGGGCAACTGTCGGTCTTGCCGACAGTGTATCGCAATGAACCCTATGGCTGGGGCATCTCGCGCACCTCCGTGTCAACGGATCTGCGACGTCAGATCGATCAGGCCCTGATTGATCAGATGCGCAAGCGGGACTGGCGCAAACGCATTGAGGACGTGCTGGGGACCGGCAGCGTATCGCCAAATTGACCCTGCAACCCAAAGGCAAGGCGCATCCCGAAACAGACACCTCAGAGGCAGTGTCACAAGGTGACGCTTATCAACTCTACTTTGCATCGGGGTTCTATGACCGGCGCTATCCGTCACCCAATCACTTCATGTGGCAGCGTATTGAGAAATTTCTCTCGCCGGATGGGGCGGTTCTGGATTTTGGCTGCGGCAGCGGGCGGTATCTGTTGCGATTGAGAGGCCTGGTCCATCGCGCCATTGGCTTTGACGTGAGCCCCACCGCGCTGGAGACGCTGCGGCAGCGGGCAATTGCGCAGGACTGGAGCGATCTCGTCATTTTGGGACCAGAGCCAAAGACATTGGATGATCACGTAGCCAAGAAAGGACCCGTTGATCTGGTGCTCTGTCTTTTCGGCGTTCTGGGTCATATCACCGATACACAAATCCGGGCGGAGGCTCTGCTGCGGATGCGGCACGCCCTCAAGCCAGGCAGCGGTCGC
>CANKZM010000010.1 GCA_947488305.1 uncultured Roseobacter sp. | reverse complement strand
CGCGCGTCTCAATACACTGGCTCCAGACGGGTGGTCGCAGGCACCTGATGCTTTTTCGCCGGGATCGTGTAGAGCGAGATAAAGGCACTGACCGCGCGGGCCTGCGCCCCCAGCTTGGCAAAAAAGCGACCCTCTTCCTTGGCCTTGGCCAGATCGGCATTGGCTTTCTGCATCTTTTCAAGCTGTGGCTGCCAGCGTGGGTGATCAATATCCACCGTGATCGGGAAGATCTGCTCGGAAAGCTTGGAGGTCTTGGTGAAGACCTCATGCGCATACCAATCCGGATCCACACCAAGCGCCTTGTGGAAGGCCGGGCGCTGGTGATCGCGCACATACATCGTGGAGTAGACCGCCGTCAGGAAGAATTTGATCCACAGCACATTCTTGCCTTGCGTCAACTTGGGATCAGTCTTCATCAGCAGGGCAAAGGCCTCGCCGTGGCTGAACTCGTCGTTGCACCATTCCTCGAACCACTTGAAGATCGGATGGAAGCGATGTTCGGGATGGGCCTCAAGATGGCGGAAGATCGTGATGTAGCGTGCATACCCGATCTTCTCTGACAAGTAGGTCGCGTAATAGATGAACTTTGGTCGGAAGTAGGTGTATTTCTTCTTCTGAGTGAGGAACCCGAGGTTCACCCGCAGACCGGCCTCGCGCAGCGCATCGTTGATGAAGCCCGCGTGGCGTGCCTCGTCCCGTGCCATAAGCTGGAAAAGCTGCGTGATGTCCTTGTTGTTGCCGCGCCGCTTCATCTCCTTGTAAAGCACACAGCCAGAGAATTCGGCGGTGCAGGAGGAAATCAGAAAGTCGATGAATTCCTTTTTCAGCTGCGGCTCCATGCCGTCCCAATCGACGTGGTCCCAGTCTTCGTTTTTCTTGAAATGCCCTTTGTTGGGATCGGAAAGCATCTGCGCGATCAGCTTGTCCCAGTCCTCGCGCACGGGGGAGACGTCGATGGCGTCCATCTCGTCGAAATCGGTGGTGTAGAAACGCGGCGTCAGCAGGGTGTTCGACATCGCCGTTTCAGTCGCGAAATCATCGTCGAACTTCGCCTGTTCTTCTTGAATGGCGAGGCCTTCCTCGACGGTGGTTGCGTCGGCGGTATGTTTGCCGTCGTATTTCTCGGGTGCGTTCTGGACATTCATAGCTTTACCTCCTCGGAGAAGGAAAATTCGCACAGTTCCATGACCTCGATGTCGCCGGTCAGGCGGGTCCAGAGGCGTTCGAGCTTGCTGGCGCGGATAATCGTGGCCTCGCGGTCTTCGGAGACAACTTCTCCGAACGGCGCCATGATCTCTTCGCCATGCACCTGTACTTCGTCGCCGGGGTAGATCACGGCGCCGTTGTTGAATTTCACATGTGCGTGCAGGCTTTCGAATTTATGGCTGATTTCGACGGTGCAGGGGGCACGCTCAAAATCCTTTGTCAGTAGTCCCATGAGGTGGCTTCCTTTCAGGGTTTGGGTTGGTCCAGCAACCTGGCGAAGGTGCGGGAATTGGTGGCGCCGAAGCCCATAAGCTCGGCAGACCACCCGGTGGCAGGGTCGGTGAGGGACAGGCGGTTGCCTTCCCGGAGTTGCAACAGAACAGGCTGGCTCATATCGAGGCCGCGCAAGCCGCGTTCGCGGGCGATCACGCGTTCAATGCCGGCGACAAAACCGCCCTTATCGGCTGGAAAATCAGCGATCACGGTGCCATTGGCATCCAGAACCAGCGCTTCCCCAGAGGCGTTGCCTGAAAGGAAGATCGCGCGTTCCGTGAGCAAAGCGCCTTTGGGCGGTTGGTTCTGCGGTTCGCGGCCAGTGAAGGTTGCGACGCTGACAATCACCAGAACGGTGAAAACGAGACCGAACATGATCCGCACCATGATGCGGGGGACCAGTTCTTCTTCGCGGGCGTGAATGCGGGGTTGGGTCTGAGTGGCCATCGGTCTACTCCGCTGCAACTGTGTTGGCATGTGGGGCGGTGTTCTGCTGTGCGGCTGGGGTCACGCGGGCGACCATCGGCGTCGAGACACGCGCCTCTGCTGCATCGGCCAGAAGGGCTGCGACGTTCTCCGCGTCTGGGATGCAGCGCAGTGCGGGCTGTGCCATGCGGAAGTACCAGGGCCGTACATGCGGCCAGCAGGTCAGATAGGACAAGCGCGTCTCGCCCATGGTCTCCAGCGCGATGGTGCCTTTGCCATTCTTGCGCAAATCGAGCATCGCGTTGGCCACTTGCGTGTAGGGAATGTTGAGCGTCAGCGTCAGGGCGGCCCCAATCCGCATGACGACGCGGGCATCAGTGACGGTGTAGACCGTCGCGCGGGCCTGCGCCACTGCAACAAGCGTCAGCAAACCGCAGGTCACGACACCCAGCAACAGAAAGGGAACCGCCGCACCGATGGCCTGGCCGAGGGGCAAAAGATCGAGCTGCGAGATAAACCGCCATAGGGACAACAGAACGAAATACCCGGCAACCCACTTCACGTTGAGCGATTCAACGGCGAGCTGCCACCAGTCGGGGCGGCCTTGCCAGAGAATACGCTCGCCTTCGGGCGGCTGTTCAGGAAGCCCCTCAACGGGCTCTATTTCGAAGTCATCGTGGACTTTCTCGATTTTCAACTGAGACATGGCGAGTATCTCCCTTTCAGCGGTTGTCCGATGGGACGGGCCTTGCGGCATCCGGGTGTTGCCCCCGGGATCGCAGGGTATGCCCGCCCCATGGCTTTATTGGTTCAGAGCCTCGGTTCCTGACGGTCGCCGGCATAAAGCTTGCCGCCGCCGTAGTAGCCGGAGATCTTGTCTTCCTCGAGCAGCGTCACCTGACGCGGGCTTGCGATATTGGGGATGGTCGCAAAATGCTTGCCGTAGAGGGCATGCACCGCCACGCGATCGGATTTGATCTTGGCAAAGGTGATGGGCATCAGGCGGGAGCCAGATCCCCATTTGCTGTCCAATTCCATTTCGAGATAGCGGACCAGTTGTTCGGGCTCATCAATCCAGAGATCGGTGATCTTGCCGACAATTTCGCCGTCGCCTGAAATGACGGGCAGTCCGCGCGGGTCGCGACCGGCGGCTACATGAAAGCCCTCGGCGCCGGACATCGGGACGATCTTGGGATGTCCGTGGCCGTCAAGCTCCGGCGCATCGCGGCGTGGCGCCCAGGAGGCAGGGCCAACACCGTCCAACATCGGATCGCCGGTTGGTTCCAGCGGGTAGCCGTTGCCGGGTCCGACCCGTTTCAGCGCGATATCCGCCCGTTCCGGTGTCTGACCGGAGGGCACGGTAACTTCGCCGTGGCCGTGCGGCAGCTTGAAAGTCTTGTCTTCGGGCAGCGGCCACATGCTGGGATTGGAGGACGGATTGCCTTCGTCATCTTCCAAAGGATAGCCCTCACGCATGTTCTCGCGCTGAATCCAGATCACGAGGCCAGCAAAGAAAATATAGAAAAGCCAGAGAGTTACACTCGCCAGATCGACTTCGCCAAAGAATGTTTCAGTCATGTCGTTTCCTCCTGAAACGGGGTCAAGTCGGGAAATCGGCCAGCCCGAGCGGGCGGGATCCGGTATCCCTTGGGGTGAGAGAACCGCTTTGGCGCACGAGCGGTCCCAGAATGATGAGAGTGACAAAGAGCAGGCCAATCTCGGTGTGATAGACAAACGAATAGCCGACGGCGGGGCTTACCATGCCTTCGCCCCAAACGCCTGACATGGCGATGGCGCCGGTCCAGTCGCGAATGGTGCCACCAAGGGCGATCGACAGCCCCGCAGCGGTGGCTTGCGCGGCGCCCCAGGCCCCCAGAGCCAGCCCGCGTCCCGCGCGCCCGCTTTCGGGCAGGGTCATGCAGGCGGTCAGGGTCGCGACAGCAAATAGCCCACCACCAAAGCCGATGAGCGTGGCGCCTGCAAAGAACAGGGTGGGTGAATTCAGAGGTGCAGCAAAGATCACGACCGAAAAGGCCCAGATGCCCGCCAGAATGCCTGCGCCCGCAAGACGGTAGGGGTTGGAGCCCGCCGCCAGCCGTTTGCCTGCCAAGGCAAAGCCAAAAAGGGCCCCGACGGACCACATGGCCGTCAGCAGCGTGGTAGAAGACACCGAAAGTCCGAGGATTTCGCCGCCATAAGGCTCCAGCAGCACGTCCTGCATGTTGAAGGCCATGGTGCCGACAAAGATGCAGGCCAAGAGACGCCCGGCCTTGCCGCCGTTGATGAAATCGTCCCAGGCTTCACGAAACTTGGGCTGGGGCGCTTCGCGTTCTTCGCGGCTCATGGGACGCACGCTTTCCTGTTTCCACAGGGCGATGAGATTCAACACCGCGGTGATCACGGCGGTGGCTTGCACCACTTGGATCAGCTTGAGCGGGGTGAAATCGCGCAACAGGAACCCGATGATGAGGGACGAAATCCCCATACCGACGAGAAACATCACGTAAAGCAACGCCACGACACGCGGCCGGGTTTCATCGGTGGCGCGGTCGGAGGCGAGTGCCAGCCCTGCGGTCTGCGTCATATGCATGCCCAGCCCGGTCATCAGGAAGGCTAGCGCCGCGAGCACTTCGCCCGCGTAGGGCAAATCATAGGTAACGTCCCCACCGAGTACCAGCAGACAGGCAGGCATGACAGCCAGCCCGCCGAACTGCCAGAGTGTGCCAAACCAGATGTAAGGCACCCGTTTCCAGCCGATAGATGATCGGTAAGTATCTGATTTAAAACCAAGAAGCGTGCGGAAGGGGGCGATCAGAACCGGCAGGGCGATCATGCAGGCGACGATCATCGCGGGCACTGAAAGCTCTACGATCATGACACGGTTCAGCGTGCCCAGCAGCATGACGGCGGCCATGCCGACGGACACCTGAAAGAGAGACAGGCGCAACAACTGGCTGAGCGGCAGATCGGCGCTCGCCGCATCCGAGAAGGGCATCGCTTTCAAGGAAAGCCGTTTGAGGCCCTCTGCCTTCACGGGCGCACCTCCATCAGTTGGGAGATGTAGAAACCGGATGTGACGCGATCGACCGGCTGCATCCTGCCGTTGACACCTTGAGCGCGGCTGGCCTGCACCAACTGGCCTGCGTCATGGGGGATCATCACCGGGCTGCGGTCTGAGCGGGGAAAGAGTTTGCCTGCATACCACATGGCCATCAGGGCGCGGGTTTTCGGGGCGACAGTAAAGACGATAGTGCCGCTGGTGCGGGCCTCCAGTTCTTTCAATGCGCGCCCGATGTCAGCGGCGTTGTAGTAGATCAGGCTGTCCATCGCGATCACATGATCAAAATGCCCCAGCTCGGGTGACAGCATGTCGCCAGCGGCGAAGGACACCTGTTCGCGATGTGCGTCGGGCAACCGATCCTGAGCAATTTGTACCAGTGAGGGCGAAATATCGGTGGCCAGCACCTCTGCCCCGCGTTTGGCCAGTTCAATTGTCATCTGGCCCGCACCGCAACCCGCGTCAAGCACCCGGTGACCGGTCAGATCAGCAGGCAGGCGGCTCAGCATCAGTTCGCGCATCCGGTCGCGGCCCTCGCGCACGGTCTGGCGGATTTTCGACACCGGCGCGTCGGAGGTCAGCCGCTCCCACGTGCGGGTGGCGGTCTTGTCGAAGTAAGTCTCAACCCTTGACCGCGTCGCGACATATCCGGGTCTGACAGCAGACCCGGCTTTGGACACATGCGAAAGGGTTACGTCATCGCGCATCAATCAAATCCCAAAAGCTCGAATATGTCGCGATCGGGCAGGGGGGCCGGGGCCAGAGGCTCGGTTCCGTTCCAGAGTGTTTCAGCCAGCCGGATGTATTCCTTGCGCACCTGCACGACTTCCTCGTCGTCGGGCATCTCGAACAGCGTTTTCTTCTTGAGCCGCGAACGGCGAATGGCATCGAGATCCGGCATATGGGCAATGCGGTTGAACCCGACCGTCTTGCAATAGCGATCCACCTCGTCGGTGTCCTTGGAGCGATTGGCGACACAGCCTGCAAGCCGCACCTTGTAGTTGGCCGACTTGGCTTGAACGGCGGCGATGATCCGGTTCATCGCGTAGATGCTGTCGAAATCATTGGCGGTCACGATCAGGGCACGGTCGGCGTGTTGCAGAGGGGCGGCAAACCCGCCGCAGACCACATCGCCCAGCACGTCAAAGATCACCACATCCGTGTCATCCAGCAGGTGGTGCTGTTTGAGCAGCTTGACCGTCTGGCCGACCACATAGCCGCCACAGCCTGTGCCTGCAGGGGGGCCACCGGCCTCGACGCATTTCACACCGTTGAAGCCGTCAAAGACGAAATCTTCGGCGCGCAATTCTTCAGGGTGGAAATCCACTTCCTTGAGGATGTCGATCACGGTTGGCACCAGTGAACCCGTTAGGGTGAAGGTGCTGTCATGCTTGGGGTCACACCCAATCTGCAAGACGCGTTTGCCGAGCATGGAAAAGGCTGCCGAGAGGTTACTGGAGGTCGTGGATTTGCCGATCCCGCCCTTGCCGTAAACTGAAAAGACCTTGGCCCCTTCGATTTTGGCGGTTTCATCCTGATGCACCTGCACCGATCCTTCGCCGTCCTGTCCGCGCAGGGCGGGAGGTGTTCTGTCGAGTGGGCTCATGGTGTCGTCCTTTCAAAGGGGCGCACACCCCTTGGGGTTTCATCGGTCAGGCAAAGGGTCATTGTGCAGCGATCCCTTCCAGTTGGTCCTCAAGCGCATCAGCGGCATCCTGCAAGGCAGCCAGCGTTTCTGCGTCGGGGCTCCAGTAATTGCGGTCATTGGCTTCCAGCAGGCGGTTTGCCATGCGGCTGGAGGCCGTGGGGTTCAGATCGGCGAGGCGCTGGCGCATCTCTTCATCCAGCACGAAGGTTTCCGAAATGCGCTGGTAGACCCACGGGTCAACCTGGCCGGTGGTGGCCGACCAGCCCAGCGTGTTGGTCACATGCGCCTCGATCTGGCGCACACCTTCAGCGCCATGCTTCAGCAACCCTTCGAAGAATTTCGGGTTCAGGCTGCGGCTGCGGGTTTCCAGTGCGACCTGCTCTTTCAGGGTGCGGACCTTGCCCGATCCACGGGTCTGGTCGCCGATGTAGACAGCCGCATCGGAGCCTTTGGCGCGTTTCACCGCGCGGGCGATGCCGCCCAGCGTGTCAAAGTAGTGATCGACGGTGGTGACCCCCAGTTCGACGCTTTCAAGGTTCTGGTAAGCCACATCGACCTCGGCCAGTTGCGATTGCAGCAGTGCTGCGTTCGCGGCGGCCTTGCCGTCAGTGCCGTAAGCAAAGCTTTTGCGGGCTTCATAGGCGTCGGCCAATTCGTCCTCGTCGCCAAAGGCGGAGCTGTCGACCAACTGGTTGACGTTGGAGCCATAGGCCCCTTCAGCGTTCGAGAAGACCCTGAGGCTCGCTTCGGCCATGTCACAGCTGGTTTTTTCCGCATAGGCCAGAGCGTGGGCGCGGATGAAGTTCATCTCAAGCGGTTCATCAGCCAACGCGCATCGCTGCGCGGCCTCGGCGAGCATCCGGGTCTGCAAGGGCAGCAAATCGCGGAAAATGCCCGAGAGTGTCATGATGACGTCGATGCGCGGGCGGCCAAGTTCTTCCAGCGAGATCAGATCGGCGCCGGCAAGACGGCCAAAGCTGTCAAAACGCGGTGTGCATCCCATCAAGGCAAGGGCCTGCGCAATAGGTCCACCGTCAGATTTGATGTTGTCGCTGCCCCAGAGCACCAGCGCCACGGTACGCGGCAGGGCGTCATGGGTTTCCAGCAGCAGTTTTGCCTGTTTGGCGCCATCCTGGCAGGCGAACGCGGTGGGCATGCGGAAAGGGTCAAAGGCGTGGATATTGCGGCCCGTGGGCAGGATATCCGCTGACCGGATTAGGTCACCGCCCGGGACAGGTTCAATGAAACGGGCTGACAGCGCGCGGCTGATGGCATCCAGTTCGGTTTCTTCCTTCAGCAGAGCTTCGACTTTTTGCCGTGTCTCTGCATCCGCGTGATCCATCACCTTGAGGTATTCGGTACGGGCGCTGTCGCTGATGGGTTGCCCAAGGATGTGCAGCCCGTCGGGAATTAACGCGTCTTCGGTCTCAAGCAGCTTCAGCCAGAGCGCATCGGGGGCGATGCCTGCCATGTCGACGGCTTCAGCCTGCACGGCGATCAGATCTTCCAGTTCGGACCGTTCCAAGCCATCGCTTGCCATCGTGCGCCAGCGGGTCAGGCTGTCCTTGAGCTCCAAAAGCCCCTTGTAGAGCCCGGAAGCTGCCAGCGGTGGCGTCAGATGGGTGATTGTCACCGCACCTGAGCGGCGTTTGGCGAGCGACGCCTCGGAGGGGTTGTTTGAGGCGTAAAGATAGATGTTGGGCATCTCGCCGATCAATCGGTCCGGCCAATCTGCGGCCCCCATGCCTGCCTGTTTTCCGGGCATGAATTCCAATGCACCATGCATACCGAAATGCAGCAGCGCATCGGCTTTCAGCGTGTTCCTGAGCCACAGGTAGAAAGTCGTGAAGGCATGTGTCGGCGCAAATCCTTTTTCGAACAGCAACCGCATCGGGTCGCCTTCGTAGCCAAAGGCGGGTTGCACCCCTACAAAGACTTTGCCGAAATGCGCGCCCAGCACAAAGACGCCGCGTCCGTCCGACTGAACCCGGCCGGGCGCCGGACCCCAGACCGCTTCGATCTCAGCCAGTGGTGGCGTGGATTTCACGATGGTATCCGCGCTGACATGGTCGGCGACATTCGCTTCCTGACCGTATTGCTTGGCATTTCCGTTCAGCACCTTGTCGCGCAGATCGTCCACGGAAGAGGGGACATCAACGTCGTACCCATCGGCTTTCAGGCGGTTTAAAGTATTGAAAAGGCTCTCAAAAACGGAGAGATAGGCAGCGGTGCCAACGGCCCCGGCATTGGGAGGGAAGCCAAAGAGCACGATGCCCAGCGTTTTGTCGGCATTGGCCTTTTGGCGCAGACGGGTCAGGCGGATGGTCTTTTCGACCAGGCTGTTGATGCGCTCGTGGCACGGCGCCATGGCCTTGGCGTCCGAGGTACTTGCGCATCGATTTTGGCAACCTTCGCAATTCACCTCGCCATGACGGCCCGCAAAGACTGTGGGGTTCGTCGCGCCATCAAGCTCGGGCAGCGCAATCAGCATGGTTGTCTCTATTGGTCCCAGCCCCTGTTCGGAGGCGGCCCATTGCGCCAGGGTCTGAAATTCCAGCGGGTGTGCTGCGATATAGGGAATATCCAGCTCGTTGAGCACCTTGATCGCGGCGTCATTGTCATTGTAGGCCGGACCCCCCACAAGGGAGAAACCGGTCAGCGAGACCAGAGCGTCGATATGCACATCGGTTTCATCGCGGAAGAAACCGTCAATGGCGGGGCGTCCATCCAACCCACCGGCAAAAGCAGCGCGGACAGCAATGCCGCGCGCCTCAAAGGCCCGGATGACCGCATCGTAATGCGCCGTGTCGGAAGACAGCACATAAGACCGCATCATCAGCAGGCCGACGGTGGCAGTTGCGTTCTCGGGCGTTGGCAAATCCGCCGGGTCAATGGTGATCCGGGCAGGCAGGTCAGGGTGATAGAGCCCCGCATCGGGGTACTCGATGGGCGCGGCGGCTTCGGGTGCGGTGGCCCATCCGGTGCCGGTGGCATAGCGATTCAGCAAAAAGCGCATCATCGCTTCGACATTGTCATCGGAGCCTCCGAGCCAATATTGCATGGTCAGGAACCACGCGCGCAAATCCTGGCTCTTGCCCGGAATGAAGCGGAGTATCTTGGGCAGGCGGCGTAGCAGCGCCATCTTATCCGCGCCGTTTGAACTGGAGGGTTTCGACGACCCGCGCAGCTTCTTCATCAGCTTCATCGCACCGGACTTGGGCGCCATCATATCCAGCGCGCCCATGCGGGTCAGTTTCACAACGGCGGCGTCAGCAATCACGCCAATCATGGCATCGCAATGGTCGCGGCGTGCCTCAAGATGCGGCAGAATGCGGGCCACGTGCTCTTCGAGAAAGAGCAGGTTTGAAATGATGATGTCACCCTGTTCGATGGCGTCGCGTGCGGCTTCGAATGCGCCGGGCGTTTCGCCCCATTCGGCAGCGGCGTGGATCGAAATGCTCAACCCCGGATAGTCGTTGGACATCCGGTCCGCCGCGCGCATGGCTGGGCCAGCCGCGTGGCTGTCCAGCGTCACGATCACGACGCGATATCCGGGCATGTGCCCGTTTATGGCGGCATCATCGCGCATAATGGGCCTTTGCCTCGTAAAGTGTATCGACCGAAATCTCCGCAACACCGCGCTCAGAAGCGAAAGTTTCGGTATTGCGCCGCGCCTTACCGCGGACAAAGAAGGGGATCTTTTTCAATTCGCGTTCCGCATCTGCAAGCCAGACAACTTCAACAGTGGAGACGATCTGTTCAGCGACCGGAGCCTCTTCGGGTGACCGCGCGCCATCACCTTGCGGTTTGGGTGCGTGACCGCCGTGATGTGATGGGCCTGCTGCGTCATTGAATTCAAAGTCATCGCGGAACATGTGCAACAGGTGCTCTTCAAGGCCCATGACCAGAGGATGCACCCAGGTGTCAAAGATGACATTGGCCCCTTCAACACCCATTTGCGGGGAATAACGTGCGGGGAAGTCCTGAACGTGCACAGGAGCGGAAATCACTGCGCAGGGAATGCCCAAGCGCTTGCCAATATGGCGCTCCATCTGTGTGCCGAGGATCATTTCGGGGTGCAGCTCTTCGATCCGGCGCTCGACTTCCAGATAGTCGTCGGTGATGAGCGCCTCGACGCCCATGTCGCGGGCGGTGGCGCGCACGGCACGGGCCATTTCGCGGTTGTAGCAGCCCATCCCAACCACTTCGAAGCCCATTTCATCGCGGGCAATCCGCGCCGCAGCGACCACATGGGTGCCATCGCCGAAAAGAAACACCCGTTTGCCCGTGAGGTAAGTGCTGTCAACGGATTTGGAGTACCAGGGCAGGCGCAGGCGGCTGTCGTCGAGGTAGGGCGCAAGGCCGCTGATCTCAGCCACTTCGGCCACGAAATCGCGGGTGGCGCCGACGCCAATGGGGACCGTTTTGGTGTAGGGTTGGTCCAACTCCCGCTCCATCCACCGGGCGGCGGTTTCGGCGGTTTCGGGATACATCAGCACATTGAAGTGGGCCTGACCCATGCGGGCGATATCCGCAGGTGAGGAGGTCATCGGAGCGACCACATTCACCTCAATGCCCATATCGGCGAGAAGCCCGGTGATTTCGGTGATGTCATCGCGATGCCGGAACCCGAAAGCGGTCGGGCCGATCAGGTTGCAGGTGACGCGCTCGGTACGCTCCATCGGTCTGGCCAGTGCCCGGACGATCTGAAAGAAGGTCTCATCCGCGCCGTAGTTTTCCTTGCGCTGGTAGCTGGGCAATTCCAGCGGGATCACAGGCACGGGGATACCCATGGTTTCAGACATGCCGCCGGGATCGTCCTGGATCAGCTCGGCCGTGCAGGAGGCACCGACAATCAAGGCTTCGGGTTTGAACCGGTCATACGCGTCCTGAAGAGACTGTTTGAACAGGTTCGCCGTATCCGACCCCAGATCGCGGGCCTGAAAAGTGGTGTAAGTGACCGGCGGGCGGTGGTCACGCCGCTCGATCATCGTAAAGAGCAGATCGGCATAGGTATCACCCTGCGGTGCGTGCAATACGTAGTGCAGCCCCTTCATACCCGTCGCGACGCGCATCGCCCCGACGTGGGGCGGGCCCTCATATGTCCAGACGGTGAGCTTCATTCGGCCGGCTCCAGCTTCAGGAGATCCGCGCGGCGCACAGGGCGGGAGAAGAGCCCGGCCAGATCGCCTGCTTGCTCGTAGAAATGCACGGGAGTAAAGACCAGCTCGATGGCCCACTTGGTGGCAAGGCCCTCTGCCTCCAGCGGATTGGCCAACCCAAGCCCACAAACCGTAAGGTCGGGGCGCGCCTCACGGCAGCGATCCAGTTGCAGATCCACGTCCTGCCCTTCGGAAAGTGTCGGGCCTTTGGCCAGCATGTCGAGATCCGGTCCAACTATGCCTTTGTGCACGAAAGGCGCGCCGACCTCGACCGCCTCCATGCCGCATTCACGGGTCAGGAAGCGCGCCAGCGGGATTTCCAACTGACTGTCGGGGAAGAAGAAGACAGATTTGTTGCGCAGCGCCTCGGAGGCTTGGGCGATGGCCTTGCGGGCCCGGGCCCGAGGCGCCGCCGTGACCCGTTCAAACGTTTCGGCGTCCACGTCGAATTCATCGGCGATGGTGCGCAGCCAAGCGGTTGTGCCCTCTTCGCCAAAAGGGAAGGGGGCGGCGAGATGGCGTGCTCCCCGGCGCTCCAACGCCGCGTGCGTATCGCCAAGGAAAGGCTGAGTCAGGGCAAAGACAGTATTTTCACCAACGCCGAGATCACTTTCGGCCCGCGGGGCTGGCAGTACCTTGATCGGACCGATACCCATCTGCTCCAGCAAGGACACTGCCTGTTCCTCGACCACATCCGGCAATGCGCCGACCAGCAGCAATTGTCGGGCGTCTGTTTTGGGAAGGACCGGAACCATGGAGGCAAGGCAGGCGTCTTCGCCTTGGGTAAATGTCGTCTCGATCCCGGAGCCGGAGAAGTTCAACACGCGGACGGAAGGTGCGTATTTCTCGGTCATGCGTTCCGCGGCGCGACTGAGGTCAAGCTTGATGACTTCGGACGGGCATGAGCCCACAAGGAACAGCTGCTTGATATCGGTGCGACGTGCCAACAGCTGGTCGACCACCTTATCGAGCTCCGTTTGAGCATCGGCGAGGCCCGCCAGGTCGGTTTCTTCGAGGATGGCCGTGCCAAAGCGCGGTTCAGCGAAAATCATCACCCCAGCGGCGGATTGCAGCAGATGTGCGCAGGTGCGGCTGCCGATCACGAGAAAAAAGGCGTCCTGCATTTTGCGGTGCAGCCAGATGATTCCCGTCAGGCCGCAGAAAACCTCACGCTGGCCGCGCTGTTTGAGAATCGGTTCTTCGCGGCATCCGCCACTTGTCGGGATGCGGGGTAACTCCGTCATGCCGTGACCTCCGAAGGCGGGACAGAAGAGGTCGCTGCCTGCAATCGCGCGGCACGTAGCTTAAGCACAAATTGCACCGCATTGATGACGTATGCGGCATAAGCGGCGAGGGCGAGCCACATCAGCGAAACAGGGTCCATCGCGCCGGCAAAAAGCGCCCATAGATAGGCCGTGTGCAAGGCGATGACAGCGAATGAAAAGACGTCTTCCCAAAAGAAAGCAGGCGCAAAAAGGTATTGTCCGAAAACGATTTTTTCCCAGATCGCCCCGGTTACCATGATGGTATAGAGCACCAGCGTCTTGATCACGATGGACCAGGTCGCTGCCACGTATCCGGCATCGGTCCAGAGATAGCGAATGACCAGCGCCAGCGAGATCAGAAAGACGACAAATTGGACGGGGGCGAGAACACCCTGAATGGTGGTCCAGATCGTAGCATCGCGGCGCGCGCGTTCTTCGGGCGTGTAGAGGCCCGGCGGAACCGATTTTCCTGCCGCATGTCCATACATCTGGGGAGTCACCTTTCTTGCCACCTCTCCCGAAAGTAGCGGCTTTTAAAGAAAAGTGTCAACTAAAACTTACACTAGAAATTCGCCAGGTTTACATTTCGATTCTTGTTGGTTTTTAAGGCCAAATCGTCAATTCCCAGCAATTTATGACGTTAATCAATAGCGCTTCACATTGAATTTGTGTCAGATTCGAGAAAACTGTCAATTTTGTTTGACATTTGCCTGTCAAGGGTAGAGCCTTTTGGCCAAGTTGACTCTGCGGGGACCTCCGTCTTCGTGCACCAAGGAGAAGAGTCACCAGGAAAGTGCCATGTCGACGGATGACCAGACACAGCCGCGCGGCGCTCAGCGCAATCGGCCCGAGCACGTCGATGCGCTCGCATCGACCGTGATTTCGGTACTGCGCGGACGTCAGGTGGTATCCTTTGACGGGCTGCGCCAATTCGTTCTGGATCACATGATGCGGGCCATTCTTGGACATGGCACATTTTCGGCCGACGGCCTGCTGGCAGAGTTGCGCGGGTACCGGCTGACGGTCGATTCAATCATTGATCAATATGTCCCGCACGTGGCTCGAATTCTAGGCGAGCAGTGGGTCAGCGACAAAATCAGCTTTGCGGATGTCACGATTGGGTCGATGCGCCTTCAATCGTTGCTGGCCGTAGCGTCGTCGTCAACGCGATCTGATGTCGGGCCGAACGCGCACTTCATCCACGCATTGGTGCTGGTGCCGCAGGGTGAGCAACATTTTCTCGGGGCCAGCGTCGTTGCTAGCCAAATTCGGCGCATGGGCTGCGATGTGGATATGTCCTATGACGAGGATATGGGTACGTTGACCGCACGGTTGATGCATTGTGTCCCTGACATCATTCTCATCACCTGCGCGCGACGTGAAACGCTTGAAAGTGTCACCAATACGGTGCAAACAATCCGTAACGCTGTTTCAGAGTGTCCTGTATTGGCACTTGGCGGCGCAATTGGAATGAAAAAAGAAGACGTCATTAAAATGACGGGTGTGGATATTGTGACAAATGTTGCCGAGGAGGCAGTAGCGCTCTGCGCCATGCGTGCTAAGCCGCAAGGCTCAAGATGACAACCAATGGCAATTCCTTCTGGTCCAGCGGGTCTGTCCCGCTGATTGAGCCTGAATTTCTCAGCAGTATAATTGCGGCAGCGTCGGACATTGCGATCGTGGTTTCCGCGCAGGGCACCATTCTTTCGGTGGTCGTAAACTCCTTCAGCGAGTCCTTTGGAAACCTAAAGCACTGGGAAGGCCGTGCTTTGACCGAGTTTCTGACACGGGAATCCATTCCCAAATTCGAAAAAGCACATGAAGCCTATCTGTTGGGCGAAGTTCCTAAAAAACAACTGGAGCTGAACCACAACGATAACGCTGTTTGGCAATATCCGGTGCGCTATACGTTCCACCGGTTTGGTCATGAGAATGCGGCCTTGCTTTTGGGGCGGGATCTGCGACCGATCGCGGAGACGCAACAGCAACTGGTCCAGGCGCAGATTGCGTTGGAGCAGGGATATGAGGCGCGTCGGGAATTTGACGCTCGCTACCGTGTCCTGATGGCAAACGTCAGTCAGGCCGTGGCCTTTGTTTCTGTTCAGACCGGTCGGGTGGAAGACGCCAACGACGCGGCAGCCACTCTATTGGGATTGAGTGCAGATGCATTGCGCGGCAGTTCATTCGCGCAACATTTCAACGATCGCTCGAATGTGGAGCTGACCGAGAGTCTGATGAATGCGACGCTGGCCGAAGAGGAAGGCCGGGTCACTTTAAATACGACGCGCACCAAGACAAAGATTATAGTGCATCCCGTGGTGTTCCGGGCAGGAGGACAACGGGTGTTGATGTGCCGCATGGCGACAGAAGCCCGCGTCAGCGCCGCACCTGACACGGCGGCCGATCATGCCCTGGCATTGTTCCGGTCGGGCAGTGATGCGATGCTGTTCATGTCTCCCAAGGGGGATATTATTTCCGTTAATGAGAGTTTCCTCGATCTGGTTGGGGCCGCGCATCTTTCTGATGTGGTCGGGCGCAGCCTTGGCGATTTTCTGGGGCGCGGACAGATCGACCTGTCAGTTCTGACCGAACAACCCCAAAGATCCGGGCATATGCGCATCTATTCGACGCGCCTGGTGAATGATCTGGGCACACGCCTTGCGGTCGAGATTTCGGCCACTCATTTGACGGATGATGAGGCCCCGGCAATTGGATGTATTATCCGTGACGTTAGCCGGACGGAGACAGCAAGAGCGGGCGGTGGTTCAGCGCCAATGGTGGCCCATGTGCCGACGGAGCCTGCGCGCAATGTGATGGATCTTGTCGGTTCGGCCTCTCTGAAGGACATCGTTGCCGAGACAACAGACGTTGTTGAAAAGATGTGTATTGAGACAGCCGTTGAGCTGACAAGCAACAATCGCGTCGCGGCTGCAGAGATGCTGGGGCTGTCCCGGCAAAGTCTCTATGTCAAACTACGGAAATACGGGCTTCTGAGCAGAAACGGCTAATCTGAACGGCCAGTTTCTGTTGCGCCGACTCAATGTGTCAGGCATAGTTGACACATGTCTGTCACGGAAGTCATACACACGCGTCGATTCCCCGAACCTGTGGCGGCGCTCAAGCTCATAAAACCAATCACCTGGTTCCCGCCGATGTGGGCCTATCTCTGCGGCGTGGTCTCCTCTGGCGCATCGCTCTCCGGCCAATGGGTTCTGGTTATTCTGGGTGTTATTCTAGCCGGTCCGATTGTCTGCGGCATGAGCCAGGCTGCGAATGACTGGTGTGATCGGCATGTGGATGCCATCAACGAGCCAAACCGACCCATTCCATCGGGACGTATCCCGGGTCGTTGGGGTCTCTGGATCGCGCTTGCGATGTCCGCGCTCTCTCTTTTTGTCGGCTGGCAACTGGGCCCTTGGGGCTTTGGCGCGACCGTAATTGGTGTGCTGGCCGCGTGGGCTTATTCCGCTGAACCTGTGCGGCTCAAAAGATCAGGCTGGTGGGGGCCGGGACTGGTCGGTCTGAGCTATGAAAGCCTGCCCTGGTTCACCGGGGCCGCTGTGTTGAGCGCGGGCGCGCCACGTATCGAAGTTGTCATCGTGGCGTTGCTTTACGGGATTGGGGCGCATGGCATCATGACGCTCAACGATTTCAAGGCATTGGAAGGCGACCGGGAAACGGGCGTCAATTCTTTGCCGGTGACTTTGGGGCCCAAACGGGCGGCGCAGGTAGCATGCCTCGTCATGACCGTGCCGCAGGTGGTGGTCGCCTCTCTGCTCTTTATCTGGGACAAGCCGCTGCATGCTATTGGTGTCTGTGTCGTGCTCTCTCTGCAATTCTGGGCCATGACGGTCATGTTCAAGGACCCCAAGGCCAAGGCCCCCTGGTATAATGGCACTGGCGTTCTTCTCTATATCAGCGGCATGATGGTGGCAGCCTTCGCCTTGAAAGGGATGAGCTGATGCTGAGCTGGGTGGGCATTGCACGTCTGGGACTGGTGCAGATGTCCCTTGGCGCGATTGTTGTGCTGACCACGGCGACGATGAACCGGGTGATGGTGGTGGAACTGGCCATGCCGGCCATTCTGCCGGGTCTGCTGGTATCGATCTATTATGGCACGCAATTTCTGCGCCCGCGCTTTGGCCATGGGGCGGATCAGGGCGGGCATCGAACACCTTGGATTCTGGGCGGGGTGGCTTTGCTGGGTGCCGGGGCGATTGGTGCGGCACTCTCCGTTGGATTGATGGAAAAACTGGCTTGGGCAGGCATTGCCACGGCAGTCCCGTCCTTCTTGTTGATCGGGTTGGGGATTGGCGCTGCCGGAACAAACCTGCTGGCGCTTTTGTCCGTCCGGGTGAGCGCCGAACGTCAGGCACCTGCGGGCAGTCTTGTCTGGATCATGATGATCTTCGGGTTGGCTGTCACCGGGATAACAGCCGGGCAACTGCTGGACCCTTACAGCCACGCACGGCTTGTCAACGTGACGCTTGGTGTCTCTGCGGTCGCCTTCTTGCTCAGCACGATTGGTGTTTGGGGGCAGGAGCGCGGTGAAACCCGCTCAATCGAGAAAAAGGACGGCGATTTCCGGCTTGTTCTCAAGGAACTATGGGAAGACCCCCGCGTGCGGGTTTTCACAATCTTCGTTTTTGCGTCGATGCTGGCCTACAATTTACAGGACCTGATCCTTGAACCCTTTGCGGGACATGTTTTTGGCATGACCGTGGGCGAAAGCACCAAGCTCGGTGGGATGCACCATGGCGGTGCGCTGATGGGCATGTTGGCTGTGCTTCTGGGCGGAACGGTTCTGGCCCGCTGGGTGACTGTGCCCGTCCGGGTCTGGGTAGTCGGCGGGTGCCTCTTGTCGGGGCTGTCGCTGGTAGGCATGGCCTATGGTGGAACACGCGCCGAAAGCTGGCCGTTGGGTCTGAATATCTTCTGTCTTGGTCTGGCCAATGGCGCCTTTGCGGTTGCAGCCATCGGCGCGATGATGGGGCTGGCCCGCGAAGGCAACGACGGTCGCGAGGGACTGCGCATGGGTCTTTTCGGGGCGGCGCAGGCCATCGCTTTCGGTTTGGGGTCTTTTGCGGGTACGGCGCTTGTCGATGTCATGCGGCTGATCACGGCGCAGGACGCGCTGGCCTACGGCACCGTTTTTTCCATCGAAGGAATAGTCTTTCTGGTCGCGGCGGTCCTCGCCTTGCGGCTCACTTCACCGAATGCGGCGGCGGATGTGCGCCCCGCTCTGATGCCGGGAGAATAGAATATGTATGATGTGGTTGTTGTTGGCGGGGGCCCCAGCGGGGCAACAGCCGCGCTGGATCTGGTGCAGTCGGGGCACAAAGTAGCGCTTCTGGACCGCGAGGGCCGGATCAAACCCTGCGGCGGAGCCATACCGCCTGCGTTGATGCGGGATTTCCACGTCACCGAAGACCAGCTTCTGGCCAAGGTGAACACAGCGCGGATGATCTCGCCGACAGGACGTTCCGTGGATATCCCGATTGAAAACGGCTTTGTCGGCATGGTAGATCGCAAGGACTTCGACCCTTTTCTGCGCCAGCGCGCCGCGGATGCCGGGGCGGAGTACTTCACCGGAACCTTCGTGCGGATCGAGCGTCCGAATGGCACGCCGGTTGTCATCTATCGCGACAAGGCCACGCAGGAAGAACGAGAGCTGCCCGCAAAACTGGTGATCGGAGCCGATGGTGCGAAATCCCGTGTTGGGCTCGCCGAGGTGAAGGATGCGGATAAGATTCCGCTGGTCTTTGCCTATCACGAGATCATCAAGGCACCCCCCAAGACCGACATCTATGACCCGGAGCGGTGCGATGTGATTTACGACGGCGCGATCTCGCCCGACTTCTACGGGTGGGTTTTCCCGCATGGGGACAGCGCCAGCGTGGGCATGGGCACCGAAATCGCCTCGGTCAATCTCAAGGAGGCAACGGCTGCGTTACGGCAAGCCTCGGGGTTGGCGGACTGCGAGACGATCCGCAAGGAAGGTGCGCCGATCCCGCTGCGGCCCATGGACCGATGGGACAACGGCAAGGATGTATTACTCGCCGGTGATGCAGCGGGCGTAGTGGCGCCCAGCTCCGGAGAAGGCATTTTTTATGCGATGGTCGGGGGCAGGGTGGCGGCAACCGCTTGTGCCGCGACACTGGCCTCGGGCCGGGTGAAAGACCTGCGACTGGCCCGCCAGCTCTTTATGAAAGAGCACAAGATGGTCTTTCGCGTGCTCGGCTCCATGCAGAACGCCTATTACCGCAGTGACGAGCGGCGCGAGAGGTTCGTGTCTCTTTGCCATGACGTCGACGTGCAACGATTGACGTTTGAAGCCTATATGAACAAGAAACTTGTCCGGGCACGCCCCATGGCGCATCTGAAAATCGGCATCAAAAACCTTGCGCACCTTACGGGGCTTGTGGCAACGACACGCGTATGACGATTATGATCCCGGCCTGGGTCAATGGCACGCTGACACCGGTGGAAAAACTCGAAGCCCATGTGCAGGGTCTGAAACACAAGGCCGTCTCGGTCTTTGTCCTGAAGCGCGACGTAGTGCTGATGCAGCAGCGCGCCATGTGCAAATATCACACACCCGGGCTTTGGACGAACACCTGCTGCACCCATCCGGAGTGGGATGAGGCGCCGCAAGACTGTGCCGTGCGGCGTCTGAACGAAGAACTGGGGGTCACGGGGTTGAAACCGCAGCACCGTCATCATCTGGAGTATCGTGCAGATGTTGGCGGTGGGCTGACGGAACATGAAGTCGTCGATGTCTATGTGGCAGAAGCAGACGACAGCATGCCGCTTGCTCCGAATGCAGAAGAGGTCATGGCGGTGCGATGGATGCGGTTCGCGGACCTTTTGTCCGAAGTCGACCAATACCCCGAGCGGTTCACGCCCTGGCTGCGGATATATCTGCGCGACCATGCTCAGACGATCTTTGGCGCGTTGGCCGGGGCTGTTTCCAGCTAACGCTCAGCGGTAGCGGATCTTGGCCTTGCCTCAACCGAAATTTGCCATTATGTGCGCCGTACCGGATGTCGATCCGGCCGATGGAGTTTTTATGACAGAGCTTGTGGCCCGCCGCTAAGGTCCCACAACCAGGACCGACGAACACTCAGACCAACCGCGCGTGATGCCGGCTGGACTGTTTTGTTGTGTAACTCTCGGTACTCCAATGAACATCTCAAAATTCGAACAACGCGTGTTGCACGCGTTGGCACAGGGCGGCTCAATTCATTTTGAGCGTGGCCCCAACGGTAAAGTGCTGTCCGTCGTTTGCTTTACGCGTGACGGTCACGTGCTGACGGACTGCTCGCTTCCATTGTTTGAACGGCTCAAGAAACGGCGTTTCATCCGCTCGAAAAACGGCAGGCCCTATCAGGTAACACGCCTCGGCGTGCAGTCTGTGCGATCACAACTCGACAATCGATAAGGAATTCAAAATGACACATACTGAAATTCGGCCCGCCGAAGTCGGTGATCTGGCGGATCTCGCCCGGGTTGCCGACGAAACAGGGCTTTTCCCCAGCGAAATGCTTCCTGAAATGGCCAGACCCGCTCTGTCAGGGGAAAACGGGGTTATTCTGTTGGCCGGTCTGAGGGATCGCAGACCGGTTGGCCTTTGCTACGTAGTGCAGGAAACCCTGGCCGATGGGGTCTGGAACATGTTGGCCCTGGGCGTTTTGCCCGCGCTGCAGCGGGATGGGCTTGGTGCCCGGATGGTTGCGCATGTGGAAGCGCAATTGCGGGATCAGTCCCAACGCATGATCATCGTCGACACCTCAGGCTCCGATAGTTTTGAGGCCGCCCGGGCGTTCTATATCCGTAACGGCTACGAACAGGAGGCGCGCATCCGTGACTTCTGGGCAGAGGGGGACGATAAGCTGACGTTTCGGAAACTGCTCGCGACGGGATAATCAACATTATGTAATATGTTTAGTCGGTCACACAATAAATATGCATAAACCGGGGCCCATGCGCGCCCCGGACATTCTTGGCTTCAATATCCGCGGTACCACTGGTGCCGGTGATCACGTTCAGACTGCGCCGTTGCGCATCGGCTGTCGTTCCGAAATGGTCAAATGCGTCTTCCATATGAGGCAGAATGCTTGAGCGACGGACCACAACCAGATGATGCAGCGGCAGGAAGTTGAGCAAGACCGGTGCATCGGGCGCGGTCCGGAACACCAGTGATCCGGTCTCGGCGATGGCGGCATCGGCGAAGGTCACGGCCAGTGTTTCGTTCATCTGTGCCTGATCGACAGTTTCAAAACCGCTCCAATTCAATTCGGTCAGGCTGTCGCGGGGTTGCAAGGCAATGCGCGGTACAAGCTCATTGTTTGCAATGTAAGCCGCCACGGCCTCAGGCAGGGCTTCAAGCGAAGCGATGTCTTCAACCGTTGCTGTCACCGTCTCTGACGTCGCCTTGGCGACAAAGCGGTCATAGACGGATTGCGGCGCAAATGTTGCGCGGTAGCCGTCAGGCTCGGCAATCAGGGCCGCGGCAGCCGCTGCAACATCCGACGACATGCGCACGGCATTGGCATTGTCAATCTTGCGAAGGATGGCGTCGCGCGACATGTCTTAGCGCCTTTTCTTGTATTGCTGCATGAAGGTACCGGCCTCGGGTTCGGGCAGGTCACGTGTCCGGGTCCATCCCCCGGCGAGTGGCACAGAGGTGATCTTACCCCGACCACGTGCCAGCAGACGCAAAGCCATGTTCGAAACGCCTGTCCCAAAGCGATAAAGAGCCGGACGGGTTGCCATCACACCCCACAAACGCAGCGCCCATTTCGTCATGGGTGTAGGCATGCCCTCGTCGAATTGTTTTGCCCGCAAAGCGCGGAGCATGTCGGTTAAGGGAATATTCACCGGACAGACCTCGCGGCACCTTCCGTTGAGAGTGCAGGCGTTAGGCAGATCCTTTGAGCCTTTCAATCCGGTCATGGCGGGGGTCAGTACCGAACCCATCGGCCCGGGGTAAACCGCGCCATAGGCATGCCCGCCCACGGCGGCGTAAACCGGACAGTGGTTCATGCAGGCTCCGCAGCGGATACAGCGCAGCATGGGCCGCAGGAAATCCGACAGCATGTCTGAGCGGTGATTGTCCACCAGCACGATGTGCAGGTTTTCCGGGCCGTCGCGGTCGCCGTCACGCTTCGGGCCGTTGAAGAATGTGGTGTACTGGGTGATCTCGGTGCCGATGGCCGCGCGGGAAAGAAGCCGCAGGAAGACGGCGGCATGTTTCAAGCTTGGCACTATCTTTTCGATGCCCACTGTCACGATGTGGGTCTTGGGCGGGGTCGTTGTCAGCTCGGCGTTGCCTTCATTGGTGACGGTTACAAAGGAGCCGGTATCCGCAATCAGGAAATTCGCGCCAGAAATCGAAATGTCGGCGTTCATGAACTTAGCACGCAACTCGCGGCGCGCGCTGCCGACGAGCGAGGTGACATCCTGTTCTTCGCTCGGCTCTTTATGTTTTGCGGCGAAAAGCTCTGCCACCTGTTCCTGGGTCTTGTGCATCGCGGGCATGACGATGTGCGAGGGCGGATCGCCCGCAAGCTGGATGATATGTTCAGCGAGATCTGTCTCGATCCGTTCCACGCCTGCGTCAGCCAGCGCCTCGCCAATGCCGATTTCCTCGCCCAGCATGGACTTGACGCGGGTGGCGGTCTTTGCGCCCTCCGCCTTGCAGATATCAGTGACGGTCTTGCGGGCCTCAGCTGGTGTTGCTGCCCAATAGACCTGCGCGCCACTGGCAATAGCGTTTTCCTCGAATTGCCGCAAATAGTGGCCGAGGTTGTCGAGCGTGTGATCCTTGATTTTCTGCGCGGTTTCGCGGGCTTTGGCGTATTCCGGGAAGGCGTCGATGACCTTGGCGCGGCGCGTCCGCAGCAGCGTTGTGGTCCGGTCCAGCGCAATCTTGAGCGTCGGTTCCGCCAGCGCGCGCGTGACGTTTTCGGAGAACTGATGCGAGGTCTGTTTCATGGATGGATCATTTCAGCTTTGGGGCGCAGATGCCGGGGCCATCTGCCATCCCGGCGAGCACTTCGATGGTATGGAAAACCCGCATATCTTCGCCTTCGCGGCTGAGCTTGCCAGCCATGTTCATCAGGCATCCCATGTCTCCACCTAGCAGCGTATCGGCCTTGGTGGCTTTGATCTTGGTGGTCTTGTCGGTGACGATGGCCGTCGAAAGCTCGGGGTATTTCACGCAGAACGTGCCGCCAAATCCGCAGCATTCGTTGTTGCCTTCAAGCGGCACAAGCGACAACCCGTCCACCTGACCCAGCAGCGCGCGGGGTTGATCGTGCACCCCCAGATCGCGAAGCCCTGAACAGCTATCATGATAAGTTGCAGTACCCGCATAGCTGGCCTTGGGCGCATATTTCATCACGTCTGTCAAAAAGCTGAGGATTTCCCATGTCTTGGCGGAAACAACCCGCTGCCGGTCGCGCCATGCCGGGTCATCGTCAAAAAGCTCGCCGTAGTGGCTGCGGATCATGCTGGCGCAGGACCCGGAAGGCACAACAATATAATCGTAAGGTTCAAACGCTTCGATCACCTGCTTTGCGAGCCGCTTGGTCGTTGCGTCATCGCCACTGTTGAAGGCAGGCTGCCCGCAGCAGGTCTGGGCGGCTGGTACTTCTACGGTACACCCCGCCTCTTCCAGAAGTTTGAGACTGGCGAACCCGATATTGGGGCGCATGGCATCCACAATACACGTCACGAAAAAACCCACTCGGGGATTGGTATCGTGCCCGGCGTCCATGAAAGTCTCCTGTTTGCGCACTGTGGTCGTCTTCTTGCCAAGCCGGTCCACGTGCCCATGGTGATACAAAAATCGCGCCCGGGCAAGCTCTGCTGCCCGAATGCAGGCGCGTCAAATTTCCTCAGGCACCATTTCTATGGCACCGCAGGGGCATTCCGCGGCACAGATACCGCAGCCCTTACAGAAGTCATAATCAAACTCGAACCGCTTGCCGGGGCCGAGTTTGATGACCGCATTATCCGGGCAAACACCGTAGCAATTGTCGCATTCAAAGCAGTTGCCGCAGGACAGACACCGGCGCGCCTCGTAGAGCGCATTGGTCTCATCCAACCCTTCGACAACCTCGCCGAACGTGGATTTGCGCCGCTCCACATCGAGCATTTCCTGAACAGTTTCAGGCGCATCGGTGTAGTACCAGGGGTTAAGCTTGTCGAAATCCGCAATCTCCGGCTTTTCCGGTTTGATGTAGCTGTCGGCTTGCAGCCACGCGTGGATGGCGCGCGCTGCATGTTTGCCGTGCCCCACCGCGACCGTAACGGTGCGCTCGGAAGGCACCATGTCACCTCCGGCAAAAACGCCTGGATGCCCGGTCATGAATTGGTTGTCTACCTGGATGGTCTTGTCCTTGATCTCGACCCCTTCGAGGCGACCGACGAACTCGGTATCGACGTTCTGGCCAAGGGCCATCACGACGGTATCGGCTTCCAGTTCGTCCATCTCACCGGTGGGCTGAGGCTTGCCATTGTCGTCCAGCTCCATCTTTTCGACCATGATCTTGCCGCCATCGCCGACTTCCTTGATGGTGGTGAGCCAGTTCACGATCACGCCTTCTTCCAGTGCTTCGTCCATCTCGAAGTCATGGGCTGGCATCTGATCCCTGTTGCGGCGGTAGACGATGATTGCCTCTTCCGCGCCCATGCGCTTGGCGGTCCGGGCGACGTCAACGGCGGTGTTGCCGCCCCCATAGACAACGACACGGCGGCCCAGCATGGGTTTGTCCTCAGCGGTTTCCATGTCGTGCAGCACGCCGACCGCATCGAGAATTTTAGAGGCATCGGTGCTGGGGATGTAGGCGCGGTTGGCCAGATGTGCACCGATGGCAAGGAAGACGGCGTCAAAGCCCCCCGCCTCTTTCTCGGCGGCGATGTCCTCGACTTTTTTGTTCAGGACGAATTCGACGCCCATATCCTCGATCCGCTTGATGTTGGCTTCTACAACGTCGCGCGGCAACCGGTAAGACGGGATGCCAAAGCGCATCATGCCACCCGCAACCGGGCCCGCCTCATAGATCGTGACAGCGTGGCCGAGACGGCGCAGATGGTAGGCGGCGGATAGCCCCGAGGGGCCGGAACCGATAACCAGAATGTGTTTGCCGGACAAGTCGGAAGGAACCCGAGGCACCCAGCCCTGCTTGCGGCTCTCGTCATCAAGAAAGCGTTCCACCGCGTGGATGCTCACCGCTGAATCGATGTCCTTGCGGTTGCAGGCGTTTTCGCAGGGGTGATAGCAGGCACGGCCCATGATCCCCGGCAAGGGGTTGTTCTTCATGATTTCATGCCAGGCGCCTTCGTAATCGCCTTCTTCCGCAAGCGCGAGCCATGCCTGAATGTTTTCTCCCGCCGGGCAGGCGTTGTTGCAGGGTGGCAGGCGGTCCAGATAGACCGGGCGTTCCGTGCGCCAGGTGCCTGTGTGGTTGTTGAGCGAGGTGCCGACATCGACGGTGATCGCGAAAGGGGCTGTGGTTGGAAGGCTCATGCCGGTGTCTCCTCTGTTTCGCGCAGCAGATCGTAGTCCTTGATGTTGCGGTCGCACATGGCTTGCAGCTTTTCGATCGCCTCTTGTCCTTGTGGGGATTTGAAGAGATGCGCAAAGCGGCGCTGGGGTTTGAGATATTGCTCGATGGGCACGCGTTGACGGATCGGCCGTGTGGATGTCACTGCCCCATGCTCCGCTTCAAAGAGTGGGAACATGCCGGTCTCGACAACAAGCCGCGCCAGCGAGATCGTCGCATTAGACGCGCAGCCCCAGCCCAGCGGGCATGGCACATAGACGTGAATGTAGCGCGCGCCCTTGAAACTCATCGCCTTTTCGACCTTGGCTTCAAGGTCTTGCAAGTAGGCAACCGACGCTGTTGCGACATAGGGGATATTATGGGCCATGGCGATCCGGGGCAGGTTCTTACCCGTGCCAAAGACGTTTCCGGGGTGGTCAGCATCCGTTGGCATGGTGGTCGCTGTCCGCGCGCCACCGGGTGTGGCCCCCGATCGTTGCACGCCGGTGTTCATGTAAGCCTCGTTGTCATAGCAGATATAGAGCACATCATCGTTGCGCTCGAACATGCCGGACAAACATCCGAAACCGATATCGACGGTGCCGCCGTCGCCACCCTGCGCGATGATGCGCGTATCGGTTTTCCCCTTGGCTTTCATGGCCGCCTGCATGCCCGAGGCCACGGCAGGCGCATTGCCAAAGAGCGAGTGCATCCAGGGCATTTGCCATGAGGTTTCGGGGTAAGGTGTGGTGAAAACCTCAAGGCACCCTGTGGCGTTGGCCGCCATCATCTTGCCGCCGGTCACGCGCATGGCAGTATCCAGCGCATATCGTGCGCCTAGTGCTTCGCCGCATCCCTGACACGCCCTGTGGCCAGAGGTGATGGCATTGGAGCGGTCCATCGAGGACTGAACGTTGCGGCTGTCTGCGTCAACCAGCCGGTTGCCGACGGTGAAGGTGCCTTTCTGGTAGAACTTGACCTTTTGCTCGGGCGCCATGTCCGCAGCGGTACGTTGTGATGGTTTGTTCATGGTTCCGTTCCTTATGTCGCTGCGTGGCTCGCCGCGCCGCCATACGCGGTGTCGACCTGGATGTTCTTGAGGATGCTCTCGGCCACGGGTCCGGAGTTGATCTGCGCGCGTTGCCGCGCCAGCTCCGCATTGACGATATCCCATTGCAGATCGAGGAACTGCATGTCTTCTAGCTCGTCAGCGAGCGCCTTTTCAAAGAGCTTGTGCAGGGACGGCATGGTGATCGGACGCCCGCCGAGGCCCGCCACGACCGTATGGACGTGGATGCCGGTGCCTTGCAGGGACATCATGATGTTGTTGGCAACAACACCGCCGAACCCGAGCGCAAAGCTCTTTTCAAGCACGACGACCTGTTTGGCGTTCTTCACCGCCTCGCGCAATTGGGCTGAGGGGAAAGGACGGAACGACCCGACGGTGACAACGCCGATCTTTTTGCCTGCAGCGCGCATCTCATCGACCGTATCCTTCACAGTGCCCGCAACGGAGCCCAACGTGACGATGATGGTATCGGCTCCTTCGGTCTCATATTCACGGATCAGGCCACCACTGTCGCGGCCAAAGATCTCTTTGAATTCAGACGCAATCTCGGGGATCACATCGAGCGCCTGAAGCTGCTTTTCATGGGCCAGATAGCGCACCTCGGTAAAGGCTTCGGGGCCGACCATCGCACCGATGGAATAGGGATTAACCGGGTCCAGCACCTGTTGCGCCTGAAACGGTGGCAGGAATTGATCGACCTGTTCCTGCGTCGGCATGTCAACACGCTCATAGGCGTGGGTCAGGATGAAGCCATCCATACAGACCATCACCGGCTGGCTGAGCCGTTCGGCGATCTTGAACGCCTGAATATGCAGATCAAGCGCTTCCTGATTGGTTTCGGCAAAGAGCTGAATCCAGCCCGCATCGCGCATCGACATGCTGTCGGTGTGGTCGTTCCAAATGTTGATCGGCGCGCCAATGGCCCGATTGGCCACGGTCATTACAATCGGCAAGCCCAGACCGGACGCGTTGTAAACCGCCTCGGCCATGTAAAGCAGACCCTGACTGGCGGTTGCCGTATAGGTGCGCGCGCCGCAGGCGGAGGACCCGATACAGGCTGACAGTGCTGCGAATTCGCTTTCGACGTTCATGTATTCGCAATTGCCCATCTCGCCCTTCCGCACCAACTCGCCGCAATGTTCCACAATGTGGGTTTGCGGGCTGATCGGATAGACGCAGATGACTTCGGGGCGGCACAGAGCAATGGCCTCGGCGACCGCGTGGCTGCCTTCGAGTTGTTTAAGCATCTTCCAGTTCCTCTCCAAAAGCAGCGGCATGGGCGGCCCGCGCGGCGGCGATGTTGCCTGCCGCGATCTTGCCGCCAAATTTTGTTGAAATCGCTTTCTCCACGCTTTCCAGATGGATCTCACCTGTGATCGCAGCAAAGCCACCGAGCAGGGCCGCGTTCGGTACCGGGCGGCCCACGTGTTGCTTGGCCAGCGCAGAGGCGTTGATGCCTACCACATGGCCTTCGGGCAGGTGGGAGACTTTGTCGACGATGCCCAGCTCTTCCCAGGATTTTGTGGAGTTGATCAACAAATAGCCCCCGGGCTTCAGCCCTTGAAACACATCCAGAGCATGAAACAGTGTTGGGTCCTGAACAATCAGGCAATCGGGTTCCAGAATAGGCTCGCGCCGGCGGATTTCCCGGTCATCGAGACGGCAGAAAGAGACAACCGGTGCCCCTGTGCGTTCCGACCCGAACGAGGGGAAAGCCTGCGCGTGTTTGCCCTCATTGAAGCCCGCGATCGAGAGCATCTCAGCGGCGGTCACAACCCCCTGCCCTCCGCGACCGTGTAATCTGACTTGAAACATTGCTGGCTCCTTTGGCTTGCTTTGGCGCGCATCGCTTATTCAGCGGCGGACTTTCGGGTGTGATCCACGCCGCAGCCACATGGCGCGCCGTAGTATTTCTCACGTGAGGTTTTCCCGATCCCGGGATTGAACGAATTGGTGGGATCCAGCGTTTTGTAATGGGTCTCCAAGGCCGGTTTGGCTTTGTAGAGATGGCCCACGTTATGTTCCGCCGGGTATTCGGCACCGCGTGTGTCAAGCAGCGCAAGCATCTGTTCTTTCAGCGCTTTCGGATCACAACCTTTCTTCACGACGTAGTCCTGATGGAAGACGTGGCAGAAGAAATGCCCGTAGTACATCCTGGCGACGAGTTGGTCGTTGATTTCGGGCGGCAGGGTTTCGACCCATTCCCGATCATTGCGTTTCAGGGCAATATCGAGGGCCAGAATGTCTTCGGATGTTTTGGGATGCACAGAGTGATAGCGGATCGCGGCCCCCGCCGCGGCAAAGCGGTGCAGCATCGCCTTTTTTGTCTCAGCCGCGTCACATTTGAACCAGCCGTCCGGGCCGCAGGTATCGTTGAGAATGGTTTCCGTGCCAGCGGCGCTGCTGGCCCCCACCTTGAGGATCAGGTGGTGTTCGTACCTGTCGCGGAAGGCCAACATGCGTTTGGGCAAGGCTTCGGGCATGATATTGGCGAAGATCTGCATCGCCCGGTCCACGAGATTTGCAGGCAGGAAGGGTATCTTGGCGAAACGCGCATCCATCGCGCCCTTCATGGCAAACATCTTCGGCAGAAAATCCGTACCCAGCCAATGGATCATCAGCAGCGTGTCCTTGCCGTATTTGCGCGCGATGTCGAAGCATTCGCGGTGCAGGTATTCCCCGCTCACTGGGAGTTCCGGCAGTTCGGTCAGGGCCCGCCGACGCAGTTCGGTCAGCGCGGCGGGGTCATTGGTGCCGACGTAGTAAACCTCGTCCCCGGTGCTGATCGGGAAGGTATCGAGCCGAACGGCAAAAACTGCCAGCTTGCCCGCGCAGCCCGAAGCCTCATGCAGGGTCCGAGGGTCGGCATTGAACCGCGCGGGGCTGTCGGCATCCACATCGGTGACCCGCTCAGGGTATCCCGCGTCAGAGCCTTTGCCCGCGTCATCGCTCAGGTCCGCATCGGTGAAATCGCCACGGTCCACGCGAGACAGCATATCCTCCGGTGCGTTGCCAAGATTGATGCCCAAATGATTGACCAGTTCCAACTGGCCATCATGATTGATTTGCGCGTAGAGCGACAATTCGGTGTAGGCAGGTCCGCGCTGCACCAGCGAGCCGCCTGAGTTGTTGCAGACACCGCCCATGATCGAGGCCCCGATGCAGGAGGACCCGATCACGGAATGCGGTTGCCGACCATAGGGTTCAAGCTGTTTCTCCAACCCAAAGAGCGTGCCCCCGGGCAGGCTGACGATCTGATGACCGTCGCGGACCAGATGAATACGATCCAGCCGCAGGGTCGACAGGATCACCACATCACGGTCGTAAGTGCCTTTTGGGGTGGAGCCCTCGGTCAGACCCGTGTTGGCGGCCTGCATGATGAGAATCTTGTCGGCTGCCACGCAGGCTTTCAGCACGTGCCACATCTCGACCAGCGTGCCGGGTACGACCACAGCAATGGCGTCCCCCTCCCCTGATCTGAACCCCTTGCGGTAGCGTTCGGTGCGCGCCTCCCCCGTCAGGACATGGCGGGGGCCAGCGATGGTCTTCAGCTCTGCAATCAGTTGCTCATTGGTCATCTTGGTCGCTCCTGTTTAGAAGGCGATGGATGGCAGCCAGGTGGCCAGAGACGGGATCACGAAGACCAGTGCCAGGCACAGCAATTGCAGCAGCACGAAGGGCACGACGCCTTTGTAGATATCCGTCAGCTTGATGCTGGGGGGGCAAACGCCTTTGAGATAGAAGAGCGAGAAACCAACTGGAGGCGTGAGGAAACTGGTCTGCAAGGTCACGGCCACAAGGATCACGAACCAGATCAACGCTGGCTCATCAATCACGCCGTAGCCCGGGATGTCGAGGCCGAGGCCAGACACTACGGGACCCATCAACGGCAGCACGATCAGGGTGATCTCGATCCAGTCCAGGAAGAAGCCCAGCAGGAAGCAGATGAACAGGATGAAGATGATGGTCCCGTTTGCCCCAAACCCGGTGGAGGAGATCAGATGTTCGATGAACTCATCCCCGCCCAATTCCCGCAGCACGAAGGAGAAGACAGTCGCTCCGAGGAAGATCGCAAAGATATAGGCGGTGGAGTTGAAGGTCGCCTTCATCACGTTCCACACTTTTTGCAGCGTGAGTTTGCGGTAGATCAGCGCGAGCAGTGTGGCACCCGCAGCTCCGATGCCCGAGGCTTCGGTGGGTGTACAGATACCGGCAAAGATTGAACCGAGGACGGCGAGGATCAGCCCCAGTGGCGGGACGACGGCCAGCAGCACCTCTTTTACGGCGTCCCAATCGGGGCGTTTCGCACCTTCAGGAACGGGAGCGGAGGATTTGCTAACCTGCGCCACGATGAAGATGTAGAGCAGGTACAACGTTCCCAGCAGCACACCGGGCAGCATGGCGGCCATGAAGAGATCACCGACCGATAGCGCCATCTGGTCGGCCATGATCACCAACATGATCGACGGCGGGATCAGGATGCCGAGCGTCCCCGAGGCGGCAATCGTGCCGGTCGCGAGCGACTTGGAATACTTGTTCTCCATCATGGTCGGCAGGCTGAGGACACCGAGCAGCACGACGGACGCGCCCACGATCCCGGTGGAGGCTGCAAGTACGATGCCGATCAAGGTGACAGTGATCGCCAGCCCGCCCCGCACGGTGCCAAAAAGGCGTGTCATCGCGGTCATCAAACGTTCCGCCACGCCGCTTTCGTCGAGCATCAGTCCCATGAAGATGAACATCGGCAAGGCCACCAGAACCGCATTCGACATGGTCGCATAGACACGGTTCACAACGGCACCGAGGGTGAGGTAATCCAGCCCGGTAAAGGTGCTTTCCAACCCCGTCCAAAGCATCAGGTCATTGTCGAAAAGGTAGGCGGCGGTACAGAATACCATGCCAGTGCCCGCCAGGGTCCAGGCCACCGGAAAGCCGGTAAAGAGCAACCCGATGAAAGTCATGAACATGCCGATGACCATCATTTCCTCGGTGGTCTCGACAGTGAATTTCAATGCCCAGGCGACGGCCATCGCAGCCATGAAGGGCACGATGACAAGGAAGATCGACCGTCCTTCACGTTCCTCTGACCCGCGGGTCCAAAGCGCATGCAGATCGTGCAGGACCCGCGCGGCGACGGCCAGTGCCAGCATTATGAAGCTCAGCGGGATGATTGCCTTGAAAGCCCAGCGGAAGGGAAGACCGGTGGCGGAAGCAGACCGTTCGTTCACGCGGTAGCTTTCCCAGAAGTAGTCGGCGCCCTGATCAATCATCAGATAGATGAAGGGCGTTACCAGCAGAACCATGCCGAGGATCTCGACGGTCCGTTGCGATCTCCGGGACATTTGCATGTGCAAGAGGTCAACGCGCACGTGGCTATCGGTGACCAAGGCGTAGGAAATCCCGAACATCGTGACGAGGCCGTAGAGATGCCATTGCAGTTCGTCGAGCATCGGGTAGTTGACGTTGAGGATGTAGCGCATGGCCACTTGCAGAACAATTGCGGCAATCAGGATGAGATTGGCGAACATGACCGTATGGCCAACTGTTTTGACGAACTTGTCTATCGCCGCGGCAATGCCGAATTGGTCTGGTTCCTGACCCTCGACCAATGTCTCGTAGGTGTCCACCGCGTCTTCTTTCAGATCGCTTTGCATGGTCATGTCAGGTTCCTCCTCTGATGTGACGGGAGCGGGAGCCAAGATGCTCAACCGCGAAAATCCGGGATAGGGGTGCGGGCGGCCTTATCTGGCCCCCCGCTTGTGTCAGGCCGCAGTTATTGACGCGGCAAAAAGGCGTTGATTTTCCAGAGGTTGTAGCCTTCGCGGAAGGTCTGCATGTCCGCGTAAACCTCGGCAAAGAACGGGTCAGCGGCTACTTCTTCTGCAGCGACTTCGTCCCAGGTCGTGCGGAAGAGATCGAGCATTTCAGGCGACCACTGCTTCATGATCACGCCATTCTCGTCGACGTTTTTCTGCATCGCTTCGAATTGCAGCGCTTCACCTTCGGCAAAGCTGTCTGCCATGGAGGCTTTGCAAGCTTCGCTCAGAATTGCCTGGTGCTGCTCGGACGCTTCATTCCAGACATCCTTGTTGATGAGCAATTCAAAGACGGTTGCCTGTTGGTGCCAGCCGGGGAAATAGTTGTATTTCGCGACTTTGTGGAAACCCAAACGCTGGTCGATTGCGGGCATCGAGAATTCGGTCGCGTCAATTGCACCTTTCTCCAGTGCCGGGAAGATTTCACCGCCGGGCAGCAGCGATGTCGCGACGCCCAGTTTCTCCATCACTTTACCACCAAGGCCGAAGAAACGCATTTTCAGACCGTTGAGGTCTTCCGCGCTGTTGATTTCCTTGGCGAACCAACCGGAGGTTTCAGGCGCAATCACCGCGCAAGGCAGAACATGCACGTTGTAGCCGGCCTGATCATACATGCGCTGGTACAGATCCATCCCGTTTCCGTAGTAAAGCCATGCCATGTATTCGCCAGCTTCCGGACCAAATGGAACGGCAGAGAAGAGCGGCGCGGCCGGAATTTTGCCCGCCCAATATCCTGCTGTCGTGTATCCTGCGTTGATCTTGCCGGTAGAGACCGCGTCAAGGATTTCAAAAGCGGGAACCAGTTTGCCCGGCTCATAGACTTTCATCTTGAGCGTCCCACCGGACATCACAGCGATTTCGTCCGCAACGCGGGGGATCGGAGTCCCGAGACCCGGCAGTTCTGTCGAGAAAGCTACGGGTGTTTTCAGCAACAGTTTGTCGCCCGCTTCCGCGGCGCCACAAGCGACCGTCGCGGCAATTGCCAGGCTGGTGATCATCGTTTTCATGTAAGTTTCCTCCTATGCCCCATGGGCTCCTTAAAGATGGAGAGAATTTACCTCTGGAAGGAATTTACTTTATTTGATCTGGATCAATAACGATTTTTAATTTAAAAAATGTAATTATTACATAGTGGTAAAATGTCTTTTTCTTTTCAGATTTAGTGGTAAACTAAGATAACCACTGATTTTAGGATACCTGCCAGATGCCAGAAATCTCGAAAATCTTCGAAAAGATCGCCCACGAATCTGTTGCCGATGTCGTCGTGGAAGAGATCGAAAACATGATCATCAATGGCGTTTTGTCAGACGGGGATCGCCTGCCCTCTGAGCGCGAGTTATCCGAGTTGATGAAGGTGTCACGCCCCAAGATCCGCGAAGCTTTGAAAAAGCTCGTTGGGGTTGGTTTGCTCGAAGTGCGCCATGGCGACGGCACCTTCGTTGCGCAGCTGACTGGCGACGCGATGACCCCCGCCCTGATCAACCTCTACGGGCGGCACGGGCTCGCGTTTTTCGACTATCTGGAATACCGGCGTGAACAGGAAGGGTTCGCGGCGCGTTGTGCTGCGCAGCGGGCGACACCCCCTGACTGCGAGGCTATTCAGTCCTATCTGGATCAACTGATCGCGGCCTATGAAGACAATGACCTCGAAAGATCGCTGAGAGCGGATATTGCCTTTCATATGGCAATCGTGAGGGCCAGTCACAACGTTATGCTGATCCATATGATGCGCTCAATCTATGAGCTTACAGAGCAGAAGATCTTTTTCAGCCGCCACCATCTTCGCGAGATAGAAGGGTCCTCAAAGGCGCTACTGGAACAACACAAGGCGATCGCGCAAGCGATTTTGGCCGGAAACCCGGAAGAGGCCGAAGCTGCTGCACGCGCTCACATGGACTATGTTGAAGAGAAATTCCGCTGGCAGAATGCCTTCGAACGCCGCAAGTCGGTCGCAAGAAAACGGCAGCACCAAACTGGCCTGTCCTGAAGAGAATTGCGGCTCAAAACATGTGATCGCTTTAAGCGGCAAAGTCGAAAAGAGGCGTTTAAGCTTGCAGCCAAAGGCGGTAAACAGAGCACATGACGTCTTCTCACACCTCCCGTCCGCGCGCGGATCTGATTGTCTGCCCTCGGTGTGATGCGGCTTTCGCGCTTGAGCTGCCGGATGATGGTCAACGGGCAAAATGCCAACGATGTGGCACTGTCCTGATCAGCCCACGCAGAAAGGCGGGCGCTCAGATCATCGCTTTGTCCTTGTCAATTACGGTTTTGATCATTGCCGCAGGGGTGTTCCCTTTTCTGTCGGTCCACGTCGTTGGAGCAAGCAATTCGGTCTCGGTTCTCGAAACAGCGCTGGCCTTCAGCGAAGGGCCGCTGGTGTTCCTGACCCTGGCCATGGCCAGCCTCATTTTCTTCATTCCGTTGCTTCGGGTGCTGCTGTCGATCTACGTGCTGGTTCCCATTGTTGCCGACAAGCCGCCTGCGCGACATGCAAGATGGGCATTCAGGTTGTCGGAAGCCTTGCGACCATGGTCCATGGCCGAGATTTTTGCGATTGGATGTGCGGTTGCTCTGATAAAGATCAGTGCTTTGGTCGAAGTTTCCTTCGGCCCGGCATTCTGGATGTTTGCGGTGCTGGTGGTTCTGGTAGTCGCGCAAGATAGTGTCATTTGCAGATGGTCGGTATGGAACGCATTGAGCAACGACAGAAAATCCTGACCGCCCGGCAGATGGGTCTTGTGGCCTGTTCCCGTTGCCAGCAGGTATGGGAGAAAGACGTATCAATCTGCGGGCGTTGTGGCCACAAACTTGTCAGCCGCGACCCCCAAAGCCTGCAACGTGTCTGGGCTTATTGGCTGATCGGGCTGATGTGTTACATCCCGGCAAACATTTACCCGATGCTGCAAACCCGCACACTCTTCTATACACAACAGGACACGATTGTTGGTGGCGCAATCGAGTTGATCGAGTATGAAAGCTATGCGGTGGCGCTGGTGATCCTGTTTGCCTCGGTCGTTATTCCGATCAGCAAGTTTCTTGCCATCGCCTTTCTTGCGATTTCGGTCCAAAGGCCGCCATCGGTGTCTCATCATCAGCGCCAGATGTTGTATGAAGTGGTCGAATACATTGGTCGCTGGTCCATGATCGATATCTTTGTGGTTGCGATCCTCTCCTCTCTGGTGCAACTCAAAGTACTGGTGTCAATCTACCCTGGGCCTGCCAGCTTGTTTTTTGCTCTGTCGGTGATCTTTACAATGATCTCCGCGCAGGCTTTTGACAGTCGCCTGATCTGGGACGAGGCGCACGGGAAGGATGAAGGCAAGGCCAATGACTGACGTACCGCCCGTGACGATAGAACCAAAGGGCCGTTCTTGGTTGAGCGGCCTGTCCGTGGTCTGGGTCATTCCTGTCCTTGCATTGGCGATGGCGTTGAGTGTCGCCTGGCAGTCTTACAATGACCGCGGACCCCTGATCACCATAGAGTTTCAAGACGGGTCTGGCATTGCACCGAAAGAGACCGAGCTTCGGTTTCGGGATGTGAAAGTCGGACTGGTGGAAGAACTGCACTTCGGGGACGGATTGCGCAGCGTGCTTGCCCGTGTGCGAATTGACAAGAGTATGGCGCAGTATGTGGACTCCGCTGCGTCTTTCTGGGTGGTCCGGCCCGAGCTTTCACCCAGCGGTGTCAGCGGTCTTGATACGGTTCTGAGTGGCGTTTTCATTGAAGGGTCGTGGGACAGCGAAATTGGACCTCCGGCAACCTCCTTCAAAGGGCTGAATACTGCCCCGCTCTACCGGTCGGGCGAAGATGGGCTGCAATTCGCGCTCCGCTCCATTCCCGGGGGCGTGCTAAGTGCCAATACGCCGATCCTCTACCGGGGGGTCGAGATTGGGCGCGTGGGACCGGCCCGTATTTCACCTGAAGGCAACTTCGCCATCGCCGAAGCAGTGATCTACGAACCTTACGGACGATTGGTAACGCCAGCGACCCGCTTTTGGGATACCTCTGGTTTCAGCGTATCCTTGGGGCCCAATGGCGCAGAAATAGATTTCACTTCGATCGCGACGCTATTGGCCGGCGGCATTACATTTGACACGTTTGTATCGGGGACCGAGCCGATCGGAGATGGGTCCGTCTTCGAAGTCTACCCTTCCGAACTTGAGGCGCGAAACAGTGTCTTCAACAGTTCGGAAGTAGCTATCTTGGAATTGCGGGTTGTATTTGAGGACAATATTTCAGGTCTCGCCTTGGATGCGCCTGTAGAATTGAACGGACTGCAAGTAGGCACGGTGCAGCATTTATCTGGTTTGGTCGACCGGGAAACCTACGGGGATAGCCGGGTGCGCCTCAATGTTGTGCTGGGCATCCAACCGTCCCGTCTTGGGTTACAGGGTGAGATCAAACCTGAAGATGCCTTGGCATTCCTGCAGGAGCGGGTGCAATCCGGGCTGCGCGCGCGTCTTGCCTCGGGCAATCTTTTGACCGGGGGGCTTAAGGTCGAACTTGTGGTGGTCGAAGATGTTGAACCTGCGGAGCTGGAGATCGTCGAGGGGGCGACCCCCATTATGCCGACGACGGAAAGCCAGGTTACCGATACAGCCGCCACAGTCGAAGGTGTCTTTAGCCGGATCAACAGCCTTCCTATCGAAGAGCTTTTGCGAAGTGCCATTGGTTTCATGGAAAGCGCTCAGAACATCGTGAATAGCGAAGCGATACGTGAGGCCCCGGAAGACCTGCGCGGGTTACTGAGCGATATCCGGGGCGTTGTCACGTCGCAAAGCGTGAAGGACATCCCCGTGACGATGAACGCTGCTCTCGGGCGGTTGGATGCGATACTGGCACAAATCGAAGAAGAACAGGCCGTTGCCCGCGTGTTGGCTGCCATCGACGCGACCACTGCGGCGGCTGCCAACGTTGGCGGGGTAGTAGACGGGGTCCCTGCACTGGTGGACCGGCTGGTTGAGGTTGCCGCCAAAGCCCAGATTCTTCCGCTCGAAGAATTGACAGATCAGGTCACGGAAATCCTCAGGTCGGCGGATGCAGTGATCAGCGCGCCCGCCATGCAACAGTTGCCCGCCTCCCTCGCTGGCGCGTTGGATGAATTGAACCGTACACTCGCTGAATTGCGCGAAGGCGGCGCGGTCACGAATGTGAATGCGACATTGGAATCGACCCGTGCGGCGGCAGATGCGGTCGCTATCTCTACCGCGGAACTGCCCGAACTTGTCGAACGCATCACCGAGGTGTTCGATCAGGCCAGTGCCACCATTGCAGGCTATAACAAGGGCGAGGTGATCAGCCGCGACGCACAGGCTGCGCTGCAAGATATCTCGGAAGCGTCGCGGGCGATTTCAGCTTTGGCGCGCCTTCTGGAGCGCAACCCCAGCGCACTTATTCGAGGACGATAGATGAAGCCTTTTGCCTTTTTGATCCTGACGCTTGTCACTCTGGCAGCCTGTGGCGCTGCAACTGAACGCTATATCGTGAGTTCTCCGCAGGCCACGCAGAGCCAGCGCATCGCCTTCCGTGCGGTCGAAATTCGTGATGTTTCCCTGCCTGCCTATGCAGCGGACGATGAAATCGTGCGCCGAACGGCAGAGGGCAAGCTGGTGAGTGATGGGGTTTTATGGGCGGATACGCCGGACCGCGCAGTCGCTCTGGAACTCAGCAGGCACCTCGCGCAGATAACTGGTGCACGGGTTGCCTCCAACCCGTGGCCTTTCGAGGCTTTGCCAGATGCCCGGCTTGATTTGCGTTTTGAAACGCTGGTCGCCGGAGATGACGGGAATTTCCGAGCGACGGGCCAGTACTTTGTGGCGGTAGCCGATGGGCGGCGCGAACGTTCTGGCGTATTCGATCTCTCGGTGCCTTTCGACCCGGAAGCGGGCCCCGCCGCGGTTGCCGCCGCCCGAGGTCAGGTGATTCTTGATCTTGCAGGCAATCTTGCGCGGACCGCGCTGCGCTAAGTCACCATTGCGCGTAAGGCGCGTGACATTCGCGCCAACCCCTCTTCCAGATTGACGCCCGCGCCGCCGCCGACACCCAGCCGTACATGCTGCGGCTCACCATAGGCGCTGCCAGGGAGCACGAACGTCCGGTAAGGGTCTTGCAGCAAACGCTGAGCAAATGCAGCGCTATTCACCCCATCAGGCAGCCGCCCCAATCCGATCAATCCCGCTTGAGGGGGTACCCAGCTCAGATTTGGCTCCTTGTCCACCCAATCCATCAACCAAGCGAGGTTTGCGGCACCATCCTCGCGGGCAGTTTGCAGTGAAGCCTTGTAACGTTCGGGCCGCAACGCAATTTCGGCAATGACCTCACCCATGATGTTCATGATCTCGGAACTGTTTTCCCGCAGGATGAATGCGTCCTTGATCATCTCCGCATCACGGCAGATCAACCATCCGGTGCGTAATCCTTGCAAACCAAGCGCTTTGGAGACCGACCCAGTGGTGATCCCCCGGTCATAAAGCCCGGCAACTGACGGCGCGCGAGGTCCGTCCCACTCCAGCCCCGCATAGACTTCATCAACGACCAACCAGGCCCCTACCCGTTCTGCAATGGTTGCAATTTCTACCAGTGTCGCGCGGTCAAGGAGCTGCCCGGTGGGGTTGTTGGGATTGCTGAGGAAGATCAACCGCGTGCCGGGTGTTACAGCTTTGGCCAGATCATCCAAAGGCAAGGCCCACCCGTCAGCCTCGCGGCGGTGCACCTTGACGATCTCGGCACCTTTGGCCTGTGCGAGTACGTCGGCCTGTGGCCACCCGGGCGTTTCGACTACAATCCGGTCACCTGGTTGCACCAGCTGCATAATAGCAAGGTAATTGGCCTCGGCGGCCCCTGCCGTAATCAAAACATCCTCGACCCCGCAAAGGTCGGTCAAACCGGCTTGGGTCAACACATGTGACCGGAGTTCCGGCAACCCTCTAAAGTCCCGATTATTCCAGTCAAGGGACAACGCCGGATCGAGATCACCCAGGAAATCGCCCAGTTTGGGCGAGGCGGAAAGCGAAAAACCGACGATGGCTTCGGGCTCTGCCTTCGTTGTTTCCAGCAAGCATTGAAAAAGCTCGTGTATCTTGACTTTCATGGAACCCGTCCGGTCTATTCCCAACATAGAAGAGAGGTCCGCAGACATTTATGCAACCCCTGCTCAAAGGCATGCCCGCCCGCATGGCAATCCTCGACTACGGATTGTTCCAAGTTCATGAGAACGGGCGCATCATCGGGATATGCGGTTATCTGATCCAGACAACTGAAGGTGAAAACGTCCTGATTGATAGCGGGTTTCCTGCAAAATACGCAAAAGATCCGGCAGCGGCGACGCAGGAAGATGCGCTGGGTGACTTTGGCCAGGTGCTGAAGTTGACAGATCAGAATCTGGCACCATCCCAATTGCAATTACTTGGGCTGGCCCCCGGTGACATCGATTTGATGATACAAAGTCATACGCACATCGATCATGTTGGCTACATGGATGGATTTCCCGGCGTGCCAATCGTGATTGCCGCAGCGGAACGTGCCCTGCCCCGCCCGCTTTATTGGTCGGGCAAACAGGCGATGGAATGGCCGGATGCAGATTTCAGGACGATAGACGCAGACACCACAATTGGTCCGCAGTTCGAAGTGCTGTTTGTACCCGGTCACGCGCCCGGGCAATTGGCGTTTTCGTTGGAGTTACCTGAGACCGGGCCGGTGGTCTTGACCTCTGATGCAATCAGTCGGGCTTCGGAGTTGGACACCGGATTTGAAGGCGCTTGGGATGCAGCTTTGGCCCGCCACCATGCGGAAAGGCTTATAGAAAAGGCAAGGCAAGCGCGAGCAATGCTGATTTTCGGGCACAGCCCGTCACAATGGCCAAAGCTGCGCAAAGCACCAGATTGGTACACCTAGCGAACGTCCCGCCCCTGATTGAGTATAATGATGTTTCCGCTGGAGACATCCCCCGCAGGGGACACAAGAAACCGCACCCATGCAGCCACTTCTGACGGCTGCATCGCCCGCCCGTGCGGCATTTGCGCGATTGCTGCGGCCAGGACCTCTTCACTGACCACACCAAATAGGGGCGTTTCGGTCATTGCGGGCGCAATCGAATTCACAGTGATCCTGTCGCGCGCATAGCGCCTTGCCAGGTCCTTTGTAAGTGTGTCCATCGCCGCCTTGGATGCGCGATAATGAGGCGGGTCAAACACGTCGAAATTGTAGGCCCCATTGGACGAGATGTTGACGATCTTGCGCACGCCATCGCGCCCTTGCATCAGCTTGACCGCAGCCTGTGAGCAATGAAAGGCGCTGCCAAAGTTGATCTCCATCTGTTTTGAGAATTCCTGGTCGGGAATGTCTGGGAACTCCGACATGAAACAGGTGCCCGCATTGTTCACAAGAACATCGAGACCGCCATAAGTGACTTCAAGCTGCTGAAATGCTGCGCGAATGGCGGGCGGGTCGGCTAAATCAACCGTGAGGGTCGTTACTTGTTCAGAGGCGATTTCCTTCAATCCTGTCGCATCAATATCAAGGCCGATCACCTGAAACCCGTCTTCCACAAGCGCTTCGGTAATCGCCCGACCAAGACCGCCGGCGGCCCCAGTCACCACAGCAATCTTTGGTGTTTTTTCGTCTTCGCTCATTTCAGGTCAGTGCTCCTGATCGTTTCAACAGGTCAATCTCAGTGCTTGAGTATCCGATCTCACAAAGGACCTTTTCCGTATCTGAACCCGGCGCGTGAGGGGCGTTTGCCATACCGGGTTGAGAGCGTCCAAAGAGCGGGGCAGCCCTTGCCTGCCAAACGCCCGACTGTCGGTAAAACACGCCTCTTTCGGCGTTTACGGGGTGCACAAAAGCCTCCTCAAACTCCAGCACGGGTGTGACACAGGCGTCCGTCCCGTCAAATCGTTCAACCCACTCATCGCGGGTGTGCTTCTTAAAAATAGTCTCAAGGGCGCGCGCTTTTTCCCGCCAGGTGGCCGCGGCCATCTGATCGCCTGCCAAGGTGTCTGGCAAATCCAGACCTTCAGCCAGTTGCGCAAAAAACTGGGGCTCCAAGGCACCCACTGCCACAAATCGGCCATCTGCACATTCATAGCAGCGATAGAAATGCGACGTCCCGTCAAGCCAGTTTGATCCGCGAGCGGGGCTAAACTGAGCTTGCGCGAGGAAGCCGTGAATCAGCCCCATCATTGCCGATACACCGTCCACCATGGCGGCATCCACGACTTGTCCTTTGCCTGAAATACCGCGTTCGATCACCGCAGCCAGAAGTCCAAACAGCAGAAACATTGTGCCGCCCCCAAAGTCCGCGACCAAGTTAAGCGGAGGCGACGGAGGACGATCAGACGGTCCCATCGCGTGAAGCGCGCCCGTCATCGCCAGATAGTTGATGTCATGGCCGGCGGTTTGAGACCAGGCGCCGTCCTGACCCCAGCCCGTCATGCGTCCATAGATCAATGTGTCAGGACAGTCGTTTGGACCAAGGCCCAACCGCTCCATCACGCCGGGCCGGAAGCCTTCAATCAGGATATCCGACTGCGCAATCAGCTTTTGGGCCGCGTCCCGCCCGCCTTCAGATTTCAGGTTGAGCGCAACGCTGCGTTTTCCTCGACGATTGACATCTGTTTTGTCTGCTTTTCCCGAAGCGCGGTCGATTACGGTCACTTCCGCACCCAGATCAGCAAGTAACTGTCCCGCAAGAGGTGCAGGGCCCAGCCCTATAAACTCGACAACCCGCAACGAGGCCAGAGGCCCCTCTTTCCTGGGCGCGTCACGCATATCACCGTCTTGTTGTGTCATTGCCCGCCGCCCCCATTGATGCGTCATGCCGGCAAGCCTAAGCAGCAGCCAAGAAAGACACAACGGCTTGCACAAAAGTCAACCATGGCCCACGATCATCTTGAAAACAGGGCAAAGAATTCAAAAGGATTATTCCATGCAGCAGCTTGAACCATTGATGCGGTTTGCCACGCTCGGGCTTGTCGCCTTTCTGACTTTGGTTTGTTTGATCACAGCCGCGGTGTGGAGCGGCTGGTTTCTGATACCACTGGTGTTCTTTGCCGCGCTGACCTTTCTTGGAATTCACGATCTGCAACAGCCGCATCACTCTATTTTACGAAATTATCCAGTACTGGGGCACATGCGGTTCCTGTTTGAAGGAATCCGCCCGGAAATCCGCCAGTATCTGATCGAGTCCGATCAGGACGAAGAGCCCTTCTCCCGCGACGCGCGCTCCCTCGTCTATCAGCGCGCCAAAGGTCAGGAGGACAAGCGTCCGTTTGGCTCACGGATGAGGGCTTATGACGCGGGCTATGCCTGGGTGACGCATTCGGTCAATCCGATCCATATTGCAGACACCGATTTTCGCGTCACGATTGGTGGACCGAACTGCAAGCAACCCTATAGCGCATCACTCTATAATATCTCTGCAATGAGTTTCGGATCGCTGTCCGGGAACGCAATCGAGGCGTTGAACCGCGGGGCGAAGATGGGTGGCTTTGCCCATGACACGGGCGAAGGTTCGGTCAGTAAGTATCACAAAATGGGCGGTGGGGATCTGATCTTTCAGGTTGCCTCCGGATATTTCGGGTGCCGGTATGACGATGGGAACTTTAATCCCGACAAGTTCAAGGAAACGGCGAGCCTTGAGCAGATTAAGATGATCGAGATTAAACTCAGCCAAGGGGCAAAACCAGGGCATGGCGGGATGCTACCCGCATCCAAGATCACGCCCGAGATTGCTGAGGCCCGCCATATCCCCATGGGTGTCGATTGTATTTCGCCCGCAGCCCATCCTGCATTTTCCACTCCCAAGGAACTCATGGATTTCATTGCGCAATTGCGGGAGCTGTCGGGCGGCAAGCCCGTAGGTTTCAAGCTCTGTATCGGACACAGGCGCGAATTCATGTGCATGGTCAAGGCGATGCTGGAAACTGGCGTTGTCCCTGATTTTATCGTTGTGGATGGCACCGAAGGTGGCACAGGTGCCGCACCGGTAGAGTTTGCCAATCACGTCGGTATGCCGATGATCGAAGGGTTAACCTTTGTCCACAATACCCTGCGCGGTGCTGGCCTACGGGATCAGGTCAGGATTGGAGCGGCTGGCAAAATCGTATCGGCGTTCGATATTGCACGGGCTTTGGCACTTGGTGCGGATTGGTGCAATTCGGCGCGAGGCTACATGTTTGCGATCGGCTGTATCCAGGCGCAGGCTTGCCATACGAATCATTGTCCCGTTGGTGTCGCCACCCAGGACCCGTTACGTGCCCGCGCGCTGGATGTCTCTTCCAAGTCTGAACGTGTGGCGCGCTACCATAGCAACACATTGGCAGCGCTTGGGGAAATGACAGGGGCGGCAGGTCTGTCCCATCCCGGCAAATTCATGCCGCAACACATGATGCTCCGGCTGGGGAACAAGGAGATGGCCGAAGCGTCGGAAACGTTCGCCTATTTGCCGGAAGAGTTCCTCCTGACAGATGGCAATGAGGACGGCATCATGGCCGACTATCGCAAGCGGTGGCGGCGTGCCTCAAGCGAAAGCTTCGCCGCGCCGGACTTCTGAACAAGATCAGTCCTGCTTGTGGTTTCGGTTCGTCTCAACACGTGTTGCGACCATTACGATCAATACAACCAGGGCTAACGCCCCCGACCCCATTGCGAATAGCTCAATCGAGATTTCCATCCCTTTTTAAGATGCAGGATGTGCCGAAGACTAAGGTCGATAGGTTCAGAAATCGTAAGCGAGCTTGTCGCGTTGGCGGATCGGAAAGGTTATCGAAAGCCAATGTTCATCTTCTTCGAACCCAACGTCCACATCTCCATTCAGCTGCCGGGTAAAGGCGCTGATCAGTTGAGTGCCAAGACCAGTGCCTTCGCTGCCGTGCGCACCTGACGTGGAGTTCACGATCCTGAAGCAGGCTTTTGATCCTTCGAGGGAAACCAAAGAGATATCCAATCTGGGTGGATCTCCACTTTCCGGGCGGCCAAGGTATTTCAGCGCGTTGGTCACAGCCTCAGACACCAGTAGCGTCAGAGGGGCTGCGTCATCTGCATCCATACGGATCGAGTCGAAAGATTGCGTGATCTGCACGCCATCACTGCGTGACATCCCAACGGCCAGCAACTGTCCGACAATCTCTTCCAAAAGGGTACCCGCATCAACACGGTCCAGATCTTCGTTTTGATAGAGGTTCTTGTGCACGGTAGCGAGGCTCAAAATACGGTCCTGGAGGCGCTTGAGAACCTGCCGGGCGTCCTCCGTCTGGGCCCGCCTGATCTGCATGTTCATGATGGATGAAATTAGTTGCAGGTTATTTTTGACCCTGTGGTGCACCTCCTTAAGAAGAATGTTCTTGTCCCGCAGGCTGTCTTCAAGTGCTGCCTCATCCCTGACGATGGAATCCGCCATCCGCACGAATGCCTTTTGGATTTCCACCAATTCACGAGGCACACCGGTGCCTAGCGTCGTGCGCGGCACCCGCCGGTTATAGGCAAAAAGCCGCATTTGCCGTCCAAGTTTGCGGATGTGGCGAACCGCAAGGCGATTGAGCGACCAGAAGGCAACGATCAGGCTTGCAAGCCACATGATGACGGGCAAGAACATGCTCAGGCCGATGGACTGCTGAAGGCTTGATTGCATTTCATCCGGGCGCCAGATGCTCATGGCATAGGCAACGTCCGGCACAATCGGAACAACAGCATACAAGCGCGGATCACCCGCACGATTTGAATCTTCAAAGACATGCGGTTTGCTGCCGACCAATTTCTTCAGATCAAGCTCTTTCGGCATGTCGGCAAAGGTTTCATTGAGTGGCCGACCGGCCCTGATGATTGTGCCATCCGCGTTAAACGTCACAACTTCGGCAGGCATTCCAGCCAAAACATCGTTCATTTCAGCAGCGATAACCTGCAACGGAACCGACATTGTCATGAAACCGGCGAACCCCGCCCGCGTAAAGAACGGTTGAGAGAGAACCATGACGGGCTGGCTGCTGATGATGCCTTCCGGGTTCCAAATTACTTGCCTGCGCGCCTTACGCACTTCTTCGGCAAAGCCGGGAAATTCGCTGAAATCAATGGTGCGACCCGCCGACGAACACTCCATGATGCCATCAGGCGGCAGATAACCGATAAAGGAGTAGAGTCCAACGGCCCGGCGGTATGCTGCCAGAAAGGACGAACACGCACCGGGATCCCCTGCGTATAGCTGCGCTAGCGCGCTCAAAGCCTCTGCCGCACCGAATCCTTCCTGAAAAATCGAGCGCTCCGCACTGGCAGCCTGGTCGGTCAGCGCGAGCAGCGACAGCTCTGAGTTTGAATCCGCCTGACGCACGATTTCCCGGGTCTGAAACACGGAAATGAGGCCAAAGGGCAAAAGCGCAAGTGTCAGAAACAGCAGAATACGAAAGGCAAGACCGCGAAAAACATCGCCGTCCAGAAATCCGCCGGTCATCTCAGAAAGAAGCGGCTTTTGCCGCCGTCAATACCGAAAGGGTCGCTTCATCGGTCATTTCCAGCCTGTCTTCCTCGTCCAAATCCATAAGTTCCGCGAGCCGCTGGCGCGCACGCCCCGTCCGGCTTTTGATTGTTCCAACCGCCACATCGCACATTTTTGCCGCTTCTTCATATGAAAAGCCTGAAGCCCCAACAAGCAGCAAAACCTCTCGGTGCTCATCAGACAGCTGTGAAAAAGCGGATCGGAAATCATTCATTTGCAGCCTGCCATCATGAAGCGGCTTTTCCGCAAGCGCTTCGGTATGAACCCCGTCGACGTCAGCCACTTCCCGGTTCGCCTTGCGCTGAGAGGAATAAAAAGTGTTGCGCAAGATCGTGAACAACCAAGCCCGCATGTTGGTCCCGGCTTCGAATTTGTCAAAATTCGTCCAGGCTTTTTCCACGGCGTCCTGCACCATGTCGTCAGCAGTTGCCGGATTCCGGGTCAGGTTAATTGCAAAAGCCCGCATCGCAGGGAGATGAGAGACCAACTCCTCTTTCGGGTCAGGCGAACTCATCCGTTGGAGCCCTTGGCCTGATCCTGTTGTTTCAAGGCGTCGAGAAGCATACGAAAGCGGTCAGGCACGCCTTCATCGAGGGCCTCATCATACACCCGCCTCAGATTCTCATCTATGATCTTCTCGCGTTTTCGCTGCGCACCAGACTGAGCCATATTGACCATTTATCCCTAAAGCGGTTGAAACTTGCCAAGCCAACTGCAACTTAACGTCACAGATCACTATTTGGTTCCCACCAAGGTGAAAAAAAGGACGCCAACATGTCAGATAGTACGAACACACAGGATTTCAGTAGCCAACTTGCAACGCATTTGCCCTATTTGCGTCGGTTTGCCCGCGCGATGACCGGCAGCCAGTCCAGTGGCGACAGTTTTGCGGCTGCAACTTTGGAGACCATCCTGACCGATCGTTCCGTGATGGATGGCGTCGACATGAAGACTGGCCTGTTTCGCGTGCTTTACCGCATCTGGTCCAGCGCCGGGGCACCTGTTGACGAAGGCGAAAGCGGCCTGAAAGCGCGGGCCCAAAAACACATGGCCCTATTGACCGACAATAGCCGCGAGGCCTTGCTTTTGCACACTCTGGAAGGTTTTTCTTTCGACAAGATTGCCGAAATCATCGGCATCGACCAGTCCGAAGCGGCTGAGTTGGTCCAAATCGCGCGGCGCGAAATGTCCGATGCGGTATCCGGGTCAGTGATGATCATCGAAGATGAAGCCATTATCGCCATGGATCTGGAAAACATCATCTCAGACATGGGTCATCGCGTAACCGGCGTTGCTCGCACCCACAGTGAAGCGGTGGAATTAGGAAAATCGGACCCGCCTGATCTTATTCTCGCCGATATCCAGTTGGCGGATAACTCGTCAGGGATCGACGCTGTGAACGACCTGATGAAGGAACTGGGCGAACGTCCCGTTATCTTCATCACTGCGTTTCCCGAGCGCTTGCTCACCGGCGAGAAACACGAACCGGCATTCCTGATTTCCAAACCCTATGCAGAAGATCAGGTCATGTCGGCGGTCAGCCAGGCGATGTTCTTCTCATCGACAGAGACGCTCAAGACCTAGACTTTTCAGCGTATGGCGTAGGTCCCAAAGATCAGCAAACACCGATCAAACAGCGTCGGCTGCTCCCGGTGTTGAGTAGGTTTGTCTGCATTTGGTAAGAGAGTTGTTCAGACTTCTGGAACAAGGGGGCCTCGGATTCGGCCCTCTTCCTGTTCATCGGGGTCCTGGTCCATAGCCGCCTCTGGCTCTGAAACGGGCTCTGTTTCGCGAGCCTCCAGCTCCGCATTCAACGAAGCTCCAAATAAAACGAGAAAGCTGCTCAGCCAAAGCCAAACCAGCATCGCAATCACGGCGCCGATGGAGCCATAAACCTCGTTATAGTTTCCAAAATACGTCACATAGTAAGAGAACACGATAGACAGTCCCGCCCAGGAGACCGCGGCCACAATCGATCCTGCTGTGACCAACCGGGTCCTTTTAGGGCGACGGTTCGGACCATACCGGTAGAGCAAACCAATACCGATAAAGATTACCGCAATTGCGGTTGTCCACCGCAGCAGGTCGATAAGCACAGCGGTGAACCCGCCCAGAGCGAAAAACGAAAGCACAATGGGCGCGACCACCACGGTAAGTAGTGCCACAATACCGACCGCAACAAGAGCGATTGTTAGCAGCACCGCACGCAGGTAGTGACGCCACGTGCTCCGCCCTGCGCGCGCATACACGACGTTCAGGCCGTGGATCATGGCGCCAACCCCTGCCCGCGCGGACCAGAGAGCGACCATGACCGACAAAAGCCCGGTCCAACCCAATGTGTCCGAGCTTGTGCTGACCAAACCCACAATCTGGGCATTCAGGATGTCATACACATCATCGGGCATCAGTTCGCGCATTTCTTCGAGTTGCACAACGACGACTTCCGGGTCCGCGATGAGGCTGAGCACCGCGATCAGTGCGGCCAACGCAGGAAAAATCGATAGCATCGCAAAGAACGCGACGCCTGCTGCGATGAGACTGAGATTGTTGGGGCCAATCTTGCGAACGGCGGCGAATGCAGCGCCGCCAAACCGCGAAATGGCCCCGACAGGATTCATTTACGCAACCGCTTTGGGTGCACGTGGACCCGCCAGGAACCAGATGATAAATCCGATGAGCGGCAGGATCAGAACCAGAAGTGTCCAAACAACCTTCGAGCCGATGGATTGCCCGGACCCAATGATTGACACGATCGCCCAGATGTTGAGTACCAACAGAATAAATCCGCCAATTCCTGCAAATTCCACCATGATGTCGTCTCCTATCTTGCTTCGGTTGTGCCACTTAAACGCAATGCATGACTACCCGGTTCCAAGTTTTTTTGATCATATGGGTGTGGTGAGGCGATTGCACGTGGCACAACTTGTATCGTTCGACTAGGTACAAATCGGACTAAAAATATATATAACAGTTAGTTATGACCTCTTCTTAAACTTACTGCGACCTTAGGTTTGGTGGCTGTCGTTTTCGACCCTGTAAAGCTCACTTGCCCTTGACCAAACGCCCAAACCGTCCCACTCAGTCGGGAAGAACGATCAAAAGGAAGACCAATGCCTGGTTTCGCACCCGATCTGATGCAGGAAATTCGCAGCCGCTTTTCCCATGTCGACCAATGCCCTTTTCAGGGACCGCGCATTTTTTTCGAGAATGCTGGCGGCGCGCTGACCTTGAAATCGGCGGTTGAAACATCCGCAAAATTTGCGGCTATCCCGGACAATCAGGGGCGTGATAACCCCGCGGCACATGCACTTGTCGACATTATCGCCAAGTCAAAGGAGGACATGCGCCACTTTTTCAATCCTGAAGGAGGTCAGTTTTTTGTTGGGGAGAGCGGTACTGAATTACTCTTTCGCCTGATCCGCACAGCGATCATGGGAACGCCCGAAGGCTCAGTCATTGGATCAACTGTGGAACACCCGGCCTCCCGATCTGCTGCCTCCCATTGGGCCAGCATGTCAGACAAAAAATACTTATCAGTGCCACATGATGATGCTTCCGGTTCCGTATCACCCGAGGCTTACACAGCATTGATGACCCCCGATGTGCGCGTTGCAACCATCTTGCATACGTCGCCGGTGACCGGCATCGCCAATGATGTAGCCTCCATCAGCAAGGCCATTCGCGCTGTGGCTCCTGACGCGTTCATAATTGTTGACGGCATCCAGCATGCAAGCCATGGCCACATTGATATCGCGTCCTATGACATTGATGGATATGTGATTTCTCCTTACAAAGTTTTTTCCCGGCATGGGTATGGCGTGGCATGGGTTGCTGATCGGTTGACCGAATTACCCATAGAGCAGCTTGATGGTGGCCCACGAGCAAATTGGGAGATGGGCACCCGCGACACCGGTGGCTACGCGACATTCACCGATGTCGTGACCTATTTTGACTGGCTTGGTACCCAGCACAGCAATGCCACCGAGCCTCGTGCTCGTATCGAGGCGGCTGGCGCTGCCATCCATGCCCACGAAAAAGCGATGACGGAAGCGATGCTACACGGTACCGGCAACCTCCCCGGCCTCGCTGAATTGCCCGGAGTAACGATCCTCGGTGGTGATAACAATCCGGAACGGGAAGGCCTCGTTTGTTTTGCATTGGACCACGTGCCCGCGGGCGAGATCGTAAAACAGTTGAATGCGCAGAGCATCCGCACGCATATCCGCAAGGCCGATCACTATTCAGGCAACATCCTTACGCCGCTCGGCCTTGATGCAGCTGTACGTGTATCGCTTTGCCACTACAATTCACTGGAAGAGGTCGCAGCCCTCCTCGCCGCGATGAAGAGCATTGCCGCGCAAGACTGATTTTTGGGGTGTTGATCGTAAACATCTGAACCTTAGCGCTCAATAATCTTGCCATTTCTGGTGCAACCCACAAGACTATACTCATGACAGATCTGCTTTCGGAGACCATTGCCGCGCGCCGCGACGATCTTATCGAGCTGACACAGGCGCTGATCCGAATTCCCACGCTCAATCCCCCCGGTGCTGACTACCGCACCATCTGTGATTTCATCGCAGCGCGGCTGCGCCCCCGTGGATTTAATATCGAGTTTATTCGCGCCGAAGGCACGCCCGGCGACAGCGATGTGTTCCCACGTTGGAACATCATCGCCCGCCGTGAAGGACGCGATGCAGGCGAATGTGTGCATTTTAACAGCCATATTGATGTGGTCGAGGTGGGTCAGGGGTGGACCCATGATCCCTTCGGAGGCGCCCTGGTTGACGGCAAGATTTTCGGGCGCGGCGCCTGTGACATGAAGGGCGGGCTCGCCGCCTCCGTCATCGCCTGCGAGGCCTTCATCGACACACATCCGAACTTCACCGGTGCCATCGAAATCTCGGGCACCGCCGACGAAGAAAGCGGGGGCTACGGTGGCGTCGCCTATCTTGCGGAGCGTGGTTTTTTTGATCCTGCGCGGGTGCAGCACGTCATCATCCCGGAGCCGCTGAACAAGGACCGTATCTGCCTGGGGCATCGAGGCGGCTGGTGGGCGGAGATTGAAACCCATGGTGAGATCGCCCATGGTGCAATGCCGTTTCTTGGCGACTGCGCCGTTCGACATATGGGTGCTGTACTTGCCACGTTTGAAGACAGGCTTTTCCCGGCCATGGCCTCCCGCCGAACAGATATGCCCGTTGTGCCAGATGGCGCGCGCCAATCCACTATGAACATCAATTCCATTCACGGCGGCCAACCCGATCAAGACCCCGGCGACACCAGCTTGCCTGCGCATTGCGTGCCAGATAGCTGCAGGATCGTGATCGACCGCCGGTTCCTGATCGAAGAATCGCTCGAGGGTGTACGTGCTGAAGTCACAAATCTGCTGGAAGCGCTGAAAGAAACACGGCCAGATTTCGAATACACGCTGACCGAGATCAATTCGGTCCTGCCCTCGATGACAGATCGGGATGCACCGGTCGTCCGCACGGTCGCTCAAGCGATTGAAAAAGTGATAGGTAGGCCACCGGAGTACGTCGCTTCTCCCGGAACCTACGATCAGAAGCACATCGACCGGATCGGCAAACTAAAGAACTGCATTGCCTACGGGCCCGGCATTCTGGAACTTGCCCACAAACCGGATGAATATGTCGGTGTCGATGATATGATCCACAGCGCGCAGGTCATGGGCAGCGCACTCGAGACATTGCTAATGAAAAATCTACCAGCAGTTTGACCGAAGGATCTGTGCTTTCGATACGGGATTTGGAGGCACCAGAAAGCGGTGGCTCCGCGAATGGTCGATGCCGTTTTTTTGTCCGCCAGAAGGAGTAAAAATCGCTTCTACCGTTTGACGTCCCTTGCACCATCTCGACCATAAACAGAAACAAAAAAGACGAAAGCAGCACAGTGTTTCGAACCTGTCTGCAATTGAACCGAATTCGATTCAAATTGCCATAATTGGGTCTGATTTCACCGGTCTAAGTGACTCCGCGTGATCCAACTTTCGAGCTCCGTATTGCTCTATGGTCGAAGGAAGAAATCAAGATGCCACCATTTTTCAACCTGATCTTTGCCCTCATTGGCGGGGGCGCTCTGGCAGCGGGCGGGGGTGGTGGAGGCGGAGGGAGTTCTAGCTCCGATCATGAGGCAGAGGCACCAGAGCTGCCAGCAGCATTGCCAAAAGCCGCTGTTGAGGTCGAAGAACGTGACTCCGATGAAGATGAAGAACGCCCCGTTGCAGAACAGGAAAAGCCCCAGCCTGCCGAGGAGGACGTTGAACTGACAGATCGCCCGGTCCTCCCCGACAGCGCCTATGACTTAAACTGGGAAGGCCTGACAACGCGTGAGCAATACATGTTGGAACTGATCAATCGCGCCCGCTTGGATCCGGAGGCAGAAGAAGACCGGACTGGCGATGCGGTAGATTCTGGCGTGTCAACCGCGCCCAAACAAGCCTTGGCTGTAGATCCGATCCTTGCAGCCGCTGCTGACAACCATTCCGAAGACATGCTTCAACGCGATTTCTTCGACCATTTTAATCCCGATCGGGATGGGCCCACGGATCGTGCTCAAGACGAAGGATGGCAAGGCGGTGGCGTATGGGAAAACATCTCGGCCCGTTGGACAGTCGCGCGTTCGATCTCGGACGAACAGGGCTGGGTAGATGCAAGCCACGAAGGCCTTTGGGAGTCCGACGGCCACCAATTCGGGATGCTACAAGCCAGCCATACGGTTGTGGGTGTCGGCATCGATGAAGGGGAATGGTCTTATCCGGGTTCGACGTTTCCGACCGCGATGGTTGTCACCGAAAAATTCGCCAACGACGGGCAAACCTATCTGACAGGCGTCGTGATCGACGATGCGGATAACGATGATTTCTACGACATCGGTGAGGGTCAAGGTGGGGTGAGGGTCACCGCATGGAACGATCAAAATGCCTACGCGACGTCCACATGGGACTCCGGTGGGTATTCACTGGCGCTCGACTCGGGCACATACAACGTCCGGTTCGAAGGGGGCGATCTTGATACAGCGGTTGAGACAACCGTGACCATCGGTAACCAAAATGAAAAGCTGGATGTGAACGAGAATAACCTCGGTGTCTCAATGATGGCCATGTCCGCCGAGAAATCAGCGACAGGAGAGGACAACCCAATCGCTGACCTGTTCTTGTCGGCGGAAGCCTCGCTTGATGCAATCGACCGGGAGGCCCAAGTTGCAGATGACATGGCGGAGGAAGAAACCGACGACCTGCTGGCGCTGGCATAGGGGCTTTGCGGCCCAATCATCGTCTCTGTAAACGGCAACAAAGTTTGTCTCCGCGTCGGGACCCTGATTGCTCATCAAGTTGGGTAACTGAAATATGCTGTTCAGATAGGCGCCTTAAGAGAAGCCCCGACTTCATGAGCGCGCCTCAACAAAGCTTCCCGCCTCGTTTTCGATCCTTTGGAACCGTTCAGCAACACAAGTTCTCGATGCGCAAAGCCAAAGTAGCCAAACGTACCGCTGATCCAGGCCGTCTCGATTGCCGCTCTGTAGCCAAGCTCGCCCATCTCATCTGATCGGGCGCCAGCGGGCACCAGAAGGACACCTGTTCGTGGTCTTTGCAACGACTTCTCCGGATCATCCAGTTGATCATAGGCCCAACCCCAAGACCAAACACGATCGACCCACCCTTTGGTCATCGCAGGCATCCCCCACCAGAACAGTGGGAAGACGAACCCAATCGCATCAGCCCGGTCAATCCGCTCCTGTTCAAGACGGACGTCCGCCGGTAGCCGATCTGGCCCCTCCCCTTCAACGTCAGCCATTGTCCAGCGTGGATCAAACCCCTCAGCATGAAGATCGGCGAGTTCGGTTGTATGGCCAACACTTTCTGCGCCCATGTTAAATGAGCGGGCAACGGCGGCGGTGAAGGAATTTGGGTCAGGGTGATCCAGTATTGTAAGAACGTGCATTGTTTCCCCGATCAGCCTCGCAGAAGCAAATACATCGAAAGCAGACAACGATCACGTCAAAAAAACCGCATCACCCTATTGGCATTAAAACTCAGACGACGTTGGCACGCTATTCGACCAGCTCGATCTCGCCGGGACGCCATGTCTGATCAAACCACGGCTCTGTTGGGCCATAAAGGCGCATGATAGTATTCCAGCCTTTTCCCGGAACCGTCTGCAACCAATTGCTTTCCTTGCCCTCTGGCGCCTGTGGCCCGAAATAGATGTCGGTCGAACCATCGTCGTTTTGAACCAAGCCTGCATCATTACTGCCAAGGGCCGGAAACTGCTTGTCGGTTTGCAGCATGGACCGTGTCTGGTTGTCATAGAGCGTAAACGACCAGAATTTCTCCGCTGGTGGATTGGCCGGAACGTTGAGCACATAGGTCTTCGATCCATCAAGCGCGTTGCCGTCTGCATCGCGATACGTAAAGGCGTATTGCGAGCCTTTGCCCGGCGATTTGAAAGCCATGGCCGGCGTCACCCCTGTCGCATAGAAGTGGAACGCGGCGCGGAAGTCATGCATCGTCACCCCATCAATCACCCACGTATACGCGCTACCCGGGAAGGCATTTTGCCAATAACTCTCTCCGGGATACCAATACGCAAGATCATCACGTGGTTTCGAAATGAGCGTCTTGACGGTGACCGCACCGGCAGCAGCGGCACGCTCCAGAATGAACGTCATGCGTTCGTCCGGCGCAAATTCCTGACCTTTGACGATGCCGATGGCTCTGAGATAACCGAGCAACTCTTCGTCTTCCCCAAACAAAGGTTCTGACTGGACGACGTTATTGATCTCTTCAAACATGCGGTCATCCATTAAGTGGATGGTGTTGAACTCCTGGCCCGACACATTGACGAAGGTCATCTCTGGCGGGTTATCAGCCTGAGACAGAGGGTACATCCTGAATGTGTCTTTGGTCTGTTGAACCGCTGTATCCGGTGACCCGTTTTCATCAAGAAACCCGCGCCACAGCACCCAGTGAGAATAGGTGTCAGTCTGTACAACATCCGTGTACTCACCCGCCGGGATGTCCTCGTCGTATCCAGGGGGCAGGATCAGAAAACGGCCGCCTTTCCCCTCATCTGGCCCAAGATTGCCGAAATCCAGGACGTATTTGAACCAGGCGTTGTTGAGGAATCCGAGCACATTTGGCGGTGTTTCAATGACCCAGGGTTCATCCGTCATGCGCAGCGACGCTGTTTGATAGACGCTCGTTGTATTCGGCGTCAGAAACAGCGCCTTTGAGTCCATCAGGTCCGCGAATTGCGCAACATGGGTGTTGGCAGGCGCGAAACTTTCAATGCCCCGCAACATCGCATCCATTGATGCGATCTTCAAACCGCTCAGATACGCCTGATATGCCATCGAGAAATCGTAGAGATCGTAGATTTTCTGTGTCGTTTCCTCATCTGGCACGCCATCAAAGAAATTCAGATCGCCAAGCTGCGTTTCGATGTTGTCTGGCGTCGTAATGCCATCAGGTATCTCGGTTTCCATGGCCATCTGTGCCATTGCCGAAACGGATGACAGGCTCAGTGCCAGCACCGTCGCAGTCATGTGATTGAGGATTCTTCGCATGTTTGTGTTCTCCATATTGAACGACTTGCTTTGCATTTTTAATCTGACAACTCGTTCTTCAAATGAACCGTTCTGGCCCACCGATACCTTTATTTCTGTTCTTCCCGATCCCTGACGCCATTGATGACAGCTTCGGCGTCAAAGGGGTAAAGCGTCGCTAGCCAGACCCTGCGAATAGCGGAAAGCACATCGCCCTTGTCACCTTTGTCTCGTGTGCCAAAAGCGTGAATCAGGATGGCTGCGTCCATACGGTTCAGGGCTCGAGCGACAGGTAACGGATCGAACTGAGGCGTTATGCCTACTGCCTGGTCCATGGCGATGCGCGCGGCGACGACTTCGTCAAAAGAGCCAATAAAGGCCTGCCAAACCTGTTCGAGCCGCTCATCACCGGGCGCGGCATCGCTGACAGCCTTTAGGATCGCGCCCTGCTCATATCCCACGTTAACGAGCGCGGAGAGACTTGATTGGAGTTCTTCCACAGCATCGCCTTCATTCGACAGCCAAGGTCGTGCGCCCTCAACAATTCCGACCTTAACTTCGTCCAACAGCGCTTCCATGAGCCCATGAAGATCATTGAAGTACAGGTAAAATGTAGGCCGGCTGTGACCGGTCAATTTCATCAGACCGCCTACGGTCAGCTCTCGGAACGGTCGTGCCAGCAAGAACTCCTGTCCGGCATCCATAATCGCCGCACGGGTGAGGGCCGCCTTGCTGGGCTGCGACGTCCGGGGCACGCCCAAAAGCGAATTCTTGCGAATCTCTGACATAATGTCACTTTTGCCGACATCGTGTCAGAAATCCAGATCGTTCTTTGCATATTGAAGAGTGTTGCGCCCCGCCAAAGCGCTCAAAGAGCGCCCGTTTGAAGCTTTATGATTTGTCAAAGAGCAGACTCTGGGGCCGCAAAATCACCCTGCGACTGGCACATCAATGTTGTCGATCAACCGCACTCCGGCAAGCCAGGCTGCCGCAAAGAGCCGCGCGGGTTCGGTGGGTCGTTCGAGCATGCTGAGGTCCGCGCAAGAGCGTAGCTCGAAGTAATCGACGCTTGTGAAACCAGCCAGATCGAGTTTTGCCACGGCATCCGCCTGCAACTCTGAAAACACAACACCCTGAGACAACTGATCGGCGACCTCTGACATCACCTCTGACAATCGCGGTGCTTTCACGCGCGCTCTGTCTGACAGCAGCAGATTGCGCGACGACATGGCCAACCCGTCTTCCTCACGGATTGTCGGGCACCCTACAACTTCGATGGGAATATCCAAATCGCGCGCCATGCGACGGACCACCATCAGTTGTTGGAAGTCTTTCTCGCCGAAATATGCCTTATCGGCGGAGGATTGCGTGAAAAGCTTGGTCACCACCGTGGCCACGCCGTCGAAGTGGCCGGGGCGATGCGCGCCGCAGAGCACATCCGTCATACCGGTGACAGAGACATTGGTTGAAAACCCGTCGGGGTAGATCTGGCTGACATCTGGCGCATAGACCGCATCGACACGGAACCGTTCCAGCTTGCGGGCGTCTTCTTCTTCCGTGCGGGGATAGTTATCCAGATCAGAGGCCTGATTGAACTGCTTTGGGTTCACAAAAATCGTGACGATCACCCGATCACAACCTGCTTTGGCTGCGGCAACAAGACTAAGATGCCCGTCATGCAACGCGCCCATTGTTGGCACAACACCAATCGTCTCCCCCGCCATATGCCACGCATGGGTCGCCGCGCGCAGCTCTGATAATGTCCGAATGATAGGCGTGGTCATTTTGCAGCGGTCGCCTTGGGTGCTTCATCGGAGAACACATGCTCCGCTCCGGGAAACCGTCGCGCCCGGACGTCCGCGGCGTAGGCGGCAATGGCAGCTTCTCCTGCCGCGCCCAAATCCGCATACCGTTTGACGAACTTTGCCTTGAAGGCCGTAAACAGCCCCAGCATATCGTCCACCACAAGGATCTGCCCATCACAGCCGGCAGACGCGCCAATGCCAATCGTCGGGATGTCGATCGTGGCGGTGATCCGGTCCGAAAGACCTTGCGGTGTTTTCTCGAGCACGACCGCGAAAGCGCCTGCCGTTGCGACCGCATCAGCATCCGCCATCAGAAGATCTGCATCGGCCCCACGACCCTGTACCCGGTATCCCCCAAGCGTGTTGATAGACTGGGGCGTCAGCCCGATGTGCGCCATTACGGGTATCCCGCGTTTCACCAGAAAGTCGATGGTCGCGGCCATATGTTGCCCGCCCTCAAGCTTGACGGCGCCAGCACCCGTTTCCCGCATCAACCGGGCGGCACTCTCAAACGCCTGCTCCGGGCTTTGTTCATAGCTGCCGAATGGCATGTCGATCACCATCATCGCTTGATGAAGGCCCCGCGACACCGCGCGGCCATGGAGGATCATCATTTCCATCGTGACCTCAAGCGTCGAAGGCAGGCCATGCAGCACCATGCCGACGCTGTCCCCCACCAGCACGAAATCACAATGCGCATCCATCATTTGGGCCATGGGCGTCGTGTAAGCCGTGAGGCTCACGAGGGGCTCTCCCCCCTTGCGGGCCTTGATGTCGACCGGCATGGGGGCTGTCTTTCTGGCGGTCGCACTCATCCGCGCTTCTCCCACTAATTTCCGGCGTTGAATAGCAGCGCGCTTTTCAAAAATCCACGTCCATGGGGTCGCAGACTATTGATTGACGGCACGTTTCTGGGGACACTCAAGCCATTCACAGAACGGGGACCCCATATGCTGACGCTCAAACGCACGCTTCTTGCCACTGCTCTTTCCGCCATCGCAGTGACCGCACAGGCACAAAGTGATATCACCGTCGCCTTGCAACTGGAGCCGCCGCACCTCGATCCGACCTCTGCTGCAGCAGGCGCGATCGACTCCGTGCTTTATTCCAACGTCTTCGAGGGGCTGACCCGTTTCATGGCCGATGGATCAGTTGTCCCGGGCCTGGCCGAAAGCTGGGAGATTTCCGACGACGGGCTGACCTACACCTTCACGCTGCGCGAAGGCGTCACCTTTCATGACGGGACCACCATGGATGCCGAGGACGTGAAATTTTCGCTAGACCGCATCCTCGCCGAGGACAGCGTCAACGCGCAAAAGGCCCTCTATTCCGCGATTTCCGCCGTTGAAGTAGTGGACCCGTCCACCGTCCGCCTGACCCTGTCCGAACCAAACGGCAATATGCTCTTCAACCTTGCCTGGGGGGACGCGGTGATCGTGGCCCCCGAGAGCATCGAGAACATCAAACAGCAGCCAATCGGCACGGGCGCATTCAAATTCGTGGAGTGGGTCCAGTCCGACCGCATCGAGCTGGTGCGCAACGACGCCTACTGGGGAACACCCGCCGTGCTGGAAGCGGCCACGTTCAAGTTCATCTCCGATCCGACCGCCGCTTTTGCTGCCCTGATGGCGGAAGACATTGATTACTTCAGCAATTTCCCCGCGCCGGAAAACCTGCCGCAATTCGAAGCCGACCCGCGTTTCCAGGTGCTCGTCGGATCAACCGAGGGCGAAGTGATCCTGAGCACCAACAACAAGATGCCCCCCTTTGACAACCCGCTGGTGCGGCAGGCCATGGCCCATGCGATCGACCGGCAGGCGATCATCGACGGAGCAATGTTCGGCTATGGCACACCGATCGGCACCCACTTCCCGCCGCATAACCCGGCCTATGTCGATTTGACCGGCCAATCCGCCTTTGACCCGGACAAGGCGAAATCCCTGCTGGCCGAGGCCGGGCTGGCCGACGGGTTCGAAACCACACTGTACTTGCCGCCCCCCTCATACGCGCGGCGCGGCGGCGAGATTGTCGCGGCCCAGCTTGCGCAAGTGGGGATTACTGCGCAGATCATCAACGTGGAATGGGCGCAATGGCTTGAATCGGTATTCAAGGGCAAGGATTTCGGGCTGACCATCGTCATGCACTCCGAACCCTTCGACATCGGCATCTATGCCAATCCGGAGTATTACTTCCAATACGACAACCCGAATTTCCAGGCGGTGATGGCCACGCTCAATTCCACCACTGATCCGGAAGTGCGCACCCAGTTGTTGAAGCAGGCGCAACAGATGATCGCAGATGATTATGTAAACGGGTATCTCTTCCAGCTGGCGTGGCTGCCGATTGCCAAATCGGGCCTCAAAGGCATTTGGCAGAACGCACCGACTCAGGCAACTGACCTGACCGCAGTAAGCTGGTCGCAGTAAGTCTGCCCAAAGCAGAATCAGCGGGTTTCCGCCTGTCTTGACAGGCGGGAACCATCGCACCCCATGCATCCTCTCCACTGGCCCTGATGCGCATTCGCAGAAAAAACGAGACGCCCGCAGCCTGTCCCTTGATTAGTCATGACATTCGCCATTCGCCTGCGTAGTTTTTAACCTTTCGCCCAATTGTTAGACAATTCGCCTCAACTATGACGTGAAGTACCCAGCTGGATATGGTATTATAAGAAACTGTTACCACATGATGGTTAGACGTAAGCAGACAGTGCCGTAGAGCCCTGTTTTACCGCCGAAATACCAGAATTGTGCAAGGGGAGAGACCAATGAACGATTTGAAAGTCCAAGCTGCAGAATTGGTAGAACGTGCAGAGGCTGCGTCACATGCGGAGCGTTTGAGGTTGCAACCACTCATTGATCGCGTGGTCACGACACTAGCGATTCAGGGGCACGCTGTCCCCAGGCGGCTGAAGAACATGAACAACACGCTCAAGGACGAAGCCCTTGACGACATGTTCGACAATATGCCCGTGTAAATGGCAGCCTAGCGGGCACAGCTCACGCATCGTTGCACTGTCGGGTCGAGGTCTAGCCGCTTTACGCCGATGAATGCGCCGCAGTCATCGCACCAGCCAAAATCCTCACCCGCCAACCGATCAAGCGCGGCGTCGATGGCCTTTACCCGCCCGTCGCGCCGCCCTTGCATCGCTTTAGCCATTGCTTGGCCCTGCAACGCATCCATACGCGACAATCGCCCTACGGCTTGCTGATCCAGGGTGACCGGCTTGCGGTCAGCATCCGTGCCTCGTCCATCAGCGATAATTTCCAGCCGTTCCGCGGTAAGGCGCTCTGTATAGCGGCTCCGGCAGGCTTCTGGAGAGAGCGTGTCATCCATACTTCCCTGCCTACCACGCAGTGCTGATTTCTCGCAAATCTTAGTGAGACTGTCTGGGACCAAAGGGCCTCTTACCGTCACCCAGTCCTGACGCGTCCTGGGTTGCGTCTTTCGTTGAGGTAATTGACCCGGCTCTCGATTTCGACACGTGCCGGCCCCGGGCGGGGATCATCCCGCAACGTCGTGAACCAGTGATCCGGCTGGTTGCGTCCGCGCCGGGTATTCTCCCACTTCAAACCGCGTAAAACCTCCTCAGCGGCCCCCGGTAGCCGGTCCGGGATGTCATGGCCATTCAACGTGGCCCAGACCCCGGTCCAGAGGCGACCAACTGACCAGGGATTGTAGCCACCACCGCCAAGAACAAGGAAGCGCGGTGCCAGCCCCATCAACGCCCGCGTTACCGCCCAATGCGCATTATTGCTGAGCGAAAGATGCGCGAGCGGATCCTCGACCACCCCATCCGCGCCACAAAGCAGAACGACGGCATCGGGCTGGAACGCCTCAACCTGACGCAGGATCAGATGGTCCCGAATATAGGCCATTTCGGTATCGTTGAGGCCACGGGGAACCGGCAGATTGATCGCCGAGCCGCCCGCGTCATCTTCGAGCAGTCCTGTGCGGGGCCAGAGCCTTTCCTCATGCACCGAAATCATCAGACAGTCCGGATCGCCATGAAACCCGACGGCTACGCCATCGCAATGATGGGCATCGATATCCACATAGGCAATCCGCTGGGCACCATTGCGGCGCAGGCTGAGCATCGCAAGCACCGGATCATTTAGATAACAAAACCCGTTGGCGCGGTCGGGCATCCCATGGTGCGTGCCGCCCGGCGGATTGTAGATGATACCACCATTCCGTAGCAACTCGCCCGCCAGCAGCGATCCCCCTGCCGCCGTCGCCGGCCTGCGAAATATCTCCGCGTAAACCGGATTGGTCACCGACCCAAGATCATGGCGGGCCGTGTCCTCTTCGGTTGCGATCTGAGTCTCCTCTACCCGTTGAAGCGCCGCGATATACTCGGGCGTATGCCAGGCATGAAGCGCCTTGGGTTTGGCACGGGGGGCCGTGATGAACTGCTCAGACGGCAACCACCCCATGGCCCGCGACAGATCCATAACGGTTGAGACCCGCGGCACACGCAGCGGATGCCAGCGCCCATAGCTGGAATGACGAAAGATCTCTGCTCCGATGAGCCGTGGCCTGTCCATAGGCGCCATGTAACGCACCGGGACGACTTCACAACCCCTCTGGACCATGCGTGACGCCCCGCCTAACGTAATCGCGATGCAGCGCTATGTTCTAAAACGCTTCGGCTCCCTGATCCTCAGCCTATTCGTGGCGTCGCTGGTGATTTTCACAGTGATCGAAATTGCACCCGGAGATCCGGCTTCCTTCATGCTGGGGATCAACGCGCAGCCGGAGACGCTGGCGGCATTGCGCGCTGAACTGGGGCTGGATCAGTCGAAACTGCAACGTTACATCGCCTGGGTGGGCGGTATGCTGACCGGAGACTTTGGCACATCCTACACCTACCGCACGCCTGTATCGGAGATGGTGGCAGACCGTATCGGGGTTTCCATTCCCCTTGCGCTCTACGCCCTGACGCTTTCGATCACAATCGCCATTCCGGCAGGTGTTTATGCTGCGGCCCGTCGGGGCACTGCGCCGGACCTTGCCGTGCTCGGCGCCACACAGATGGGGGTTGCGATCCCGAATTTCTGGTTTGCGATGATGCTGGTGCTGGTCTTTGCGATACAGTGGCGGGTTTTTCCGGCAGGTGGGTTTCCCGGGTGGGGCAACGGTTTCGCGGCGGGCCTGAAGGCGCTGACCTTGCCCGCCATTGCGCTGGCGCTGCCGCAGGCCGCGATCCTGACCCGTGTGATGCGCTCTGCCCTGCTGGATGTGCTGGGCGAGGATTATATGCGTACCGCCCGCGCCAAGGGTCTGACCGCACGGCAAACCCTCTGGCGACACGGGCTGCGCAACGCGATGATCCCGGTGCTGACCATTGTGGGCTTACAGTTTTCGTTCCTCTTCGCGGGCACGATCATCATTGAACAAGTGTTCTACCTGCCCGGACTGGGGCGGCTAATTTTCCAGTCGATCTCTGCCCGGGACCTGATCGTGGTGGAAAGCGTTGTGATGCTGGTGGTCTTCGGGGTGATCCTTATCAACTTCATCGTTGATCTGGCCTATGCCGCCGTGGACCCTCGCCTGAGGGATCGCACGTGAGCCGCCCGCTGATCCTTGGCGCGCTGCTGTCAGCTGGCTTTATCATGATGGCGCTGCTGTCGCTGGTGTGGACACCATACGATCACACGCTGCTCGATATTCCGAATAAGTTGCAGCCGCCTGGCGGCGCGCATCTGCTGGGCACCGACCATCTGGGCCGCGATATCCTGAGCATGGTCATGATCGGAGCGCGCACGTCGATCGCGGTGGCGCTGGTCGCCCTCGCAGTGGGCCTGACTTTCGGCGTCCCGCTGGGCCTCGCGGCAGCGGCGCGCAAGGGCAGCTGGCTGGACGAGGTGATCATGCGCGGCAATGACATCATCTTCGCCTTTCCACTGCTGGTCATGGCGATCCTGATCACTGCGGTCTTCGGTCCTTCAGCCGTCAATGCAATCATCGCCTTCGGGCTTTTCAACATCCCGGTCTTTGCCCGCGTGACCCGGGGCGCCGCCCTGCCCTTGTGGGAACGAGAATTCATCATGGCGGCCCGGGTCGCGGGCAAGGGTGCATCCCGGATATCGGTTGAGCATATCCTGCCCAATGTGCTGAACCTGCTGATCGTTCAGGGCACGATACAATTCGCGCTTGGCATACAGGTCGAAGCGGCCCTCAGCTTTGTCGGCCTTGGCGTGCAGCCCCCTACCCCATCGCTCGGAAGGATGCTGGCGGATGCGCAGACCCTTGTGACACTTGCCCCGCATCTGGCGATTGTACCGGGCGTGGCAATCATCCTGATCGTGCTGGGGCTGAACCTGCTGGGCGACGGGTTGCGCGACACACTTGACCCGCGTCTTCGGAGGCGCCCGGCATGAGCCTTCTGGACATTCAGAACCTCACGATCCGCATCCATGACAAAGCCGTTGTGGAGGATGTGTCGCTGTCGGTAGCCCCCGGAGAGATCCTCGCCATCACCGGGGAAAGCGGGTCCGGCAAATCCATGACCGCCTTTGCCACGATGCAACTCTTGCCGCATGGCGCATCACTCTCCGGCACGATCCGGCTGGAAGGCGAAGATCTGACCGCGCTGCCTGAGACAGCCCTTTGCGCGCGGCGCGGTCAGGCCATGGGGATGGTGTTTCAGGAACCCATGACCGCCCTGAACCCGGTGCACACCATCGGACGGCAGGTCGCGGAAACCATTCGCCTTCACACGGACGCCACCCCTGCCGAGGCTCGGCGTCAGGCGATCGAGACACTGGAACGGGTGGGCCTGCCGCCGGACCGGTTTCCACCGGAGCGGTATCCGCATGAGCTCTCGGGTGGCCAGCGACAACGGGTCGTGATCGCGATGGCCATCGCACTGCGCCCGAAACTTCTGATTGCTGATGAGCCGACAACTGCACTGGACGTCACGACGCAGGCGCAAATCCTCAAGCTGTTGGTCCGTCTGACCCGGGCGGATGGCATGGGGATGGTGCTGATCACCCATGACCTCGCCGTTGTGGCGGAACATGCAGACCGGATCGCCGTCATGCAGCACGGCAAAGTGGTTGAGACGGATCGCACGGAGACACTGTTGCGACAGATGCAGCACCCATACACCCGCATGTTGTTTGAGGCCTCGACCCATCAGGTCGACCTCCCCGAAATCCCCCGGGCGGAGCCCTTGCTGGTCGCCGAGAACCTCACCCGCAGCTACCTTCTCCCCCGCCGACGCCTGTTCGAAGAACGGGCCAGGTTTACCGCTGTGAAGGACGTGAGCTTTTCGATCCTGAAGGGAGAGCGCCTTGGACTGGTGGGCGAGAGCGGGTGTGGAAAATCGACCCTGACCCGCGCCCTTCTGGGTCTGGAACCCCTACAGGAAGGGCGCATTACACTGGCGGGTGAGGAAGTGCGCACCGACGGCAGGGCAATGCGTGATGCGCGGCGGCGCTTGCAGGTGGTGTTTCAGGACCCTTTCGGCAGTTTCAACCCGCGTCACAGGGTGTCGCGCCTGATCACCGAGCCTCTTCATCTGCTTGATGTACAGCCGACCAGTGAAGAACGCGCCAGTGCCGTTGCCGAGGCGCTGAAAGCTGTTGGTCTGCGCCCCGAAGACGCCGATCGCTTCATCCACGAGTTTTCGGGGGGGCAGCGCCAGCGGATCGCCATCGCACGAGCGTTGATCCTCAAACCGGATCTGATCATCTTTGACGAGGCGGTCTCCGCGCTGGATGTCTCGGTGCGGGCACAAATCCTGGACCTGCTCGCCGCGCTTTGTCGCAGCCATGGGCTGACGTATCTGTTCATCTCGCATGATCTCACCGTGGTGCGGTCGGTAACGGACCGTGTGATGGTCATGCGGGCCGGGCAAATCGTGGAGCAAGGAGAGACCGAGGAGGTCTTTACCGATCCTCAACATGAATACACCAAGATGCTGCTCCAAGCGGCGCCAAGACTGCCGCAACGGGCAGAATTGAAAGGTGGGCCAGATGCGGGATGAGGTCATCCTACAGCCCCTGAACCAAAGAGATCACAGCGTGGACGCGCTTGATCTTGCATTGCGTGCGCAGGACTATGTGGTGTTGGAGGTCGGGCATGCCCCCGATGACGGTTATATCCATGACTTCTTTACCGCCGTGCCGCCCGATCTGGGGCCAGAATGCCTGATCCATTTCGGGTTGATGGAAGGCCCTGCGCTGGTAGGTATGATCTGCATTGCGGAAGGTTACGAATATCCCGACGACTGGTGGATTGGCCTGATGCTGGTGGACCCGGCCTTTCGCAACCAACGTATCGGCCATAAGGTCATCATGGACGTGAAGCGGCTTGCAAAACTGCGTGAGATCAACATGCTGAAGCTTGCGGTGCTTTGCGCCAACCCGCGCGGGTTGAAGTTCTGGCATCGCGAAGGCTTTACGCATCACCGCGACGCACCGGCCACACCACAAAGCGACGGACATGACAGGGTGGTGCTCAAATACCAGCTCTGACGGGGGGAAGAGCAGATGAGATTGAAAGACAAGGCGGCGATCATCACCGGGGGCGCACAAGGCTTTGGCGCAGGTATCGCGCGCAAGTTCATCGCCGAAGGCTGTCGCGTGATGGTGGCGGATTTGAACGGGGATAAGGCCGCATTCATGGCGACATCGCTCGGTGACCGCGCCTTAGCCTTTGAAGCCGATGTCAGCCTGGGTTCAGATGTACAGGCAATGATCGAGGCGGCGAAAGACGCCTTCGGCCAGATCGACATCATGGTCAACAACGCAGGCGTGACCCATCTGCCCGCCCCGATGGAAGACGTGAGCGAAGAGGATTTCGACCGCGTCATGGCCGTCAATATGAAGTCAATTTATCTGACGTCCCGCGTCCTCGTGCCTCTGATGAAAGCGCAAGGTGCGGGCTGCATCCTCAACATCGCTTCCACGGCCGGCGTCTCGCCCCGCCCGCGGCTGAACTGGTACAACGCCTCCAAGGGTTGGCTGATTACGGCGACCAAGGCCATGGCGGTTGAACTGGCCCCCGAAGGCATCCGGGTCAATGCGCTCAACCCCGTGGCGGGCGAGACACCGCTGCTGAAATCCTTCATGGGTGAAGACACCCCTGAGATGCGCGCGAAATTCCTCGCGACCATTCCGCTGGGTCGGTTCTCCACGCCAGAGGATATGGGAAATGCAGCTTGCTATTTGTGTTCTGACGAGGCCTCCATGATCACCGGGGTGGCCATGGAAGTCGACGGAGGCCGCTGCATATGACCCCCATAAACCTCGCCGAGAAACTGGCGCAATTTACCTCTCACTGGGACCCGCATGTGATCGCGGATTACAATGATAACGAGGTAATGGTCGTCAAATTTCAGGGTGAGTTTCCCTTTCATTTGCATGAAAACACAGATGATTTCTTTCTGGTTCTGCAGGGCGAAATGGTCATGGATCTGGAAGAGGCGTCACATGTGGTGAAGGCAGGTGAATTGTTCGTCGTCCCCAAAGGCGTGACCCACAGGCCCCGAGCGGCGCATGAATGCCATGTGCTTTTGATCGAACCCAAGGGCGAACCCAACACCGGCGACCCTGCCACAGCGGCAAAGAAACCCCACCTATGATGCGCCCCGGACCGCGCAACCTGATTACCGATGTGCCGGGCTTGCGCGTGGGAAATGCGCAGGATGAGGCACTGAAGTCCGGCACAACCGTTGTTACCGCAGACACGCCATTCATCGCATCCTGCCATGTCATGGGTGGCGCCCCCGGCACCCGCGAGACGGATTTGCTGGCGCCTGACAAAACCGTTGAGGCGGTTGATGCGCTCGTGCTGTCTGGCGGATCCGCCTTCGGGCTGGATGCCTGCTCGGGAGTTGTGGACAGGTTGCGTGTGCAGGGGCGTGGCTTTGCTGCCAGCAACGCGCGCGTTCCCATCGTCCCTGGCGCAATCCTCTTTGATCTTTTCGAAGGTCAGGAGCGAGGCTGGAAGCGGAACCCCTACGCCGATTTGGGTGCCGCTGCCTTTGATGCCGCTGCTCAGGATTTCGCATTGGGAACCGAAGGCGCAGGCACAGGGGCCCTGTCAGCCATGCTGAAAGGCGGATTAGGCTCTGCTTCCTTGCAGATCGATGGCGGCGCAACGGTCGGCGCGCTTGTGGCCGCCAACCCGATCGGCAGCGTCACCGCGCCCGGTGACCGGTATTTCTACGCCGCCCCTTTCGAGATCGACGGAGAATTCGGCGGGCTGGGCCCCGATCCGAATGGTGGCCACGGGTTGACCCTTGAGAGCCGCAAGTTCAAAGCCTTCCACAACCAACGGAACACTGTCATCGCCATTGTGGCAACGGATGCAAAGCTGACAAAAGCGCAGTGCCACCGCATGGCGACTGCTGCCCATGACGGGATCGCGCGGGCTTGCGTCCCTTCTCACACGCCTCTGGACGGCGACATCGTGTTCGGTCTTTCCCATGGCAAAGCAAAGGCGGACCCGCTGATGATCGGACATGCCGCCGCTCTGTGCTTGTCACGGGCCATCGCACGCGCAGTCTATTGCGCGCGGGAAGCGCCGGGAGACAAGCTGCCCTGCTGGCAGACAGTCAACAGCTAGCGGCGTACCGCATGGAAATCGACAACCTTGGGATCACGGCCCAGAACGCGGCAAACTTCCGTCACGATGCCGGAGGTATCAAGCCCTGCTTCGCGGTACATTTCCGCCGGGGAGGCCTGATCGATGAACCGGTCTGGCAGGCACATGGTGCGGACCTTGCACCCCAGATCGAGCAGCCCTTCCCTTGCCATAGCCTGTAACACCATCGCACCAAAGCCGCCCATGGCACCTTGTTCAACGGTGATCAACGCCTTGTGGCCTTGCACAAGCCGCGCAATCAGTTCCAAGTCCAGCGGTTTGGCAAACCGGGCATCTGCAAGCGTGACATCAATGTCCTGAGCCCCCAGAATTGTCGCCGCCGCCTCGCAGTCACCCAGCAAGGTACCCAGCGACAAAAGCGCAACCTCGCCTGAGCCTTCGCGGATCATGCGACCCTTGCCGATCTCCAGCACTTCACCCCGTTCGGGCAGGGTGATACCGGTGCCGTTGCCACGCGGATAGCGGAAGGCTATCGGGCCGCTGTCATGGGCCACGGCGGTGGTCACCATATGCACCAGTTCCGCTTCATCCGCCGCCGCCATGACAACCATCCCAGGCAAGGCGCCGAGATAGCCGATGTCAAAAGCGCCTGCATGGGTCGCGCCGTCGGCCCCTACCAGCCCCGCGCGGTCAATGGCAAAGCGCACGGGCAGCCCTTGCAAAGCCACGTCGTGCACCACCTGATCATAACCGCGTTGCAGGAAGGTCGAATAAATTGCGCAAAAGGGCTTCAGGCCGGAGGCCGCCATTCCGGCAGCAAAGGTCACGCCGTGCTGCTCGGCCATGCCCACGTCGAACACACGATTGGGGAACCTTTTGGCCATCCGGTCGACGCCGGTGCCCGATGGCATCGCGGCTGTCACAGCAACGATGCTGGAATCCTCGGCGGCAGCTTGGGTCAATGCGTCGCCAAAAACGCCGGTGTAGCTGGGCGCGTTGGCCTTTGCCTTGGCCTGCACACCAGTGCCCACGTCGAACTTGCTGACACCGTGATATTTATCAGCAGATCCTTCGGCGGGCGCATAGCCCTTGCCCTTGACGGTACAGCAGTGGATCAAAACCGGCCCCGTAGACCGGGCCTTGGCACCGCGCAGCACGCTGAGCAACTGACCCATGTCGTGGCCATCAATCGGGCCGATATAGTCGAACCCCAGCTCTTCAAAGAAGGTGCCACGGCTTTCCAGCCCGGTGACCAGCTCCCGCGCCCGCCGCGCGCCATCGCGCACAGGCTTTGGCGCGAACTTCTCCATGCCCTCGGCCATGGCGACCAGCCCACCAAAGGGACCGACCTTGGACAGATCGGACAGGCTTGAAAGGTATGTCGACATGGCCCCCACTGGCGGCGCGATGCTCATTTCATTGTCATTGAGGATCACGAAGAGGCGGCGGCCCTCGGAGCCTGCATTGTTCAGCGCTTCATAGGCCATGCCCGCCCCGATAGAGCCATCCCCGATCACCGCCACGGCGTCGCCGGTCGGCAGCCCCATGTCGCGACCGATGGTAAAGCCAAGGGCGGCAGAGATCGACGTGCTGGAATGGGCCGCGCCAAAGGGGTCATATTCGGATTCCGAGCGTTTCGTGAAACCGCTGATCCCCCCGCCCTGCCTGAGGGTGGGCATCTTTGATCGACGTCCGGTCAGGATCTTATGCGGGTAGCACTGGTGCCCCACATCCCAGACCAGCTTGTCGCGTGGCGTATCAAAAACCGAATGAATCGCGACACTCAATTCGACCACGCCGAGGCTTGATCCAAGGTGTCCGCCGGTCTGGCTTACGGCCGAGATCACCTCGGCGCGCAGTTCATTGGCGAGCGTTGAAAGTTCCTGGTCGGACATGCCGCGCAAATCAGCGGGGCCTGCAACACGGTCCAGTGTCGGGGTGTTTGTCGTCGTCATAGCGCACGTCTCCTCATCTGACCGGCACCGGAGGCTCTTGCCAAAGCCCGTATCCCGCCGCCGGGAAGGAAAGGGGTCGCACCGGATCAGGTCCGCTGCGACCCCAGGTTCCTGTAGCCAACAGGAAGGGAACCGGGGTGTTGAGACCCCGCGCCCGGACCAAGGAAGCCGATGGTCCGTGCTGGGCTAAGAGGCGGGCGACCCCATGGCCGCCCCCGCCTCCTATTCGTAAACCGGCGCCTCCGTGGTCGCGAGTTCGGGCCAGTCTGCAATGGCATTCATGCCTTGCATGGGTTGCTGATAGCCTTTGTGACAGGTCTTGCAGGCTGCTTTCGGCGCATCTGCATAGACCGGGCCAAGGCGCTCGGCAGGGTATTCGGTTTCCAGAGGGATCAGGTATTCCTGATTCATCTCGATCACCATCTGACGTCCCATCAGCGCGGTGGACCATTGCGGCGTCACCTGCTCGGGGTCATAGAAGGCGCGACTGTTGTGACAGAACACGCAGTTCACCCCGAGGCTGTTGGAGAAGTAGTTCATCAACGAAAACGTCATTTCGGTCTTTTGGATCGAGGCCACGTCCTCGTCGTTCGGCACACCTTCGACCCGGCTTTCCAGATCATGCACGTTCACCGCTTCGTATTCGGTGAGGTAGATCTCCAAAGCGTTGGATGGCAGGGATGTCGACTGGCTGAGCGAGGTGGCACGGTTCTGTAGCGATGCCCAGCCTTCGGTGGCCTTTGTCACCGGCGTGATGTTGAACCAGATCTCGGATGGTACGTTCTGGCCCCGGTGACAGGTATAGCAGTTCACCCCCACCTCACCGTTTGCATTCACGTGACCGTCCCAGTTTTCATTGATGTTCTGGGTCATCTGGATCATGCGGCGCGCGACGACCTTAGTGTAAAGGTCATCATTGCCATATTCTTCCAGATCCACGTCGCCATGGCAGTAGGCACAGCCTTCTTCGGGGGCAACCCACTGGGTGACCGCCGTCATCACGCGGTTGAAGTTATCCTCGGTCAGATCGCCCAGAACCTGAACGTTCTGGTAGATGTCCTTGGCAAGGTCTTCTCCGCCTTCGGGAACGTATGGCTCCTCGGTGTAGTATTCCTCAATCGTGGGATCGGGTGCAAACCGTGCCACGTTGAACTCCGAGACATGCATCCCCGTCCCGCGCGGGCCGGTCTGCATACTGGTCGTTTGCAGCGGGTTTCCGATCCCGACGATCACAACCGCGGCAAAGACAGCACTTCCCAGAGCACCGACAAGGATGGCCGGTCCGAAGATATTGGTCGGGTTATCGGCGTTCCATTTATCAAACCACTTGGGCAGCATGATCAGTTCTCCTTCCCGATAAAGGCTTCGTAAGAACCGTAGTCTGCGTAGCCATATGATCCGTCATACATCGGCGCGAAATGGTGTTCCTGCGCCCAGATGAACCAGTTGTCCACGACCGTACCGGTGAGCAGGATGCCGATGCCGCCGGTGATCGGGGTCAGCACTGCGAACCACCAGGCCCAGCGGTGGATCCCTTCCATGGTGGCGTTGAAGCCCATGGTCCAGCGCCAGAAAAGAGCCGCTCGTTCCGTGGCCGTGCCGCGGTCGTAAATCTGCTCCAGCTCACGATCACCGCCATAACGGGTGACCGCCAGAATGGTGCCGCCATGCATACAGAACAGCAGGACAGAGCCATAGAGGAACACGATCGAAAGACAGTGGAACGGATTGTAGTAGAGATTGCCGTAGCGGATCGAGAAAGCGGTCGTCCAGTCAAGGTGCGGGAAGATGCCATAAGGCACGGCCTCAGACCACGATCCCATCAGGATCGGACGAAAGAGACCCAGCACCAGGAACAGCCACACAGCCGCAGCAAAGCCCCAGAAGATGTGCTTGCCCATCTTGTGCTGCTCGGCGAGCAGGTAAGCCCTGAGCAGCCACGTCATGACCGAGATCAGCAGGAAGAAACTGGCAATGATGTACCAACCTCCGTCCTGCAGAGGCGGCATGGTCAGCCCGTATTCAGGCGAAGGCGGTTCAAGCGCCAGCCAGAACAGTTGCCGGATGAATTGCGGGATCGACCAGCCGACCTGCGCCAGCATGTTGAACCCCACGATTACGAACCACGCCAGACCTGTGCCAAGGGCAACCGTTGTCGTCCAGCCCCAATAGTAGGGTCCGATCTGACCGTTTCCGAAAAGACCGGCGAGCGTGTTGAAGAAGGGTTTGCCAACCCGCTCTTCCATCATGTTGTTGCCGGCATCATCCATGCCCATTTCGGGCGTTCCCTGGACCTGCACCTGTGTGAAAATGTTCTGATAGTCAGGAAATGACATGATTACATTCCTCCCACAGCGATGGGTTCACCCCAGATCGGCAGATCGAGCCACCAGTTCCACCACTCGGGCCAACCGGCGGTCCAGACCGGACCGGAGATAATGATACAGACCGCGGACCAAAGCCCGGCATTGATGGCCAGCAGGTACCCCAGACGGTGAATGCCCAGTGTGCCGACGGAATACCCGATGAAGTCGCGGAAGAAGGTGTCTTCATGATCCGGCGTCTTGCATTCTTCACCCTTCTCAGGGTTACAGGCCGACAGGATCAGCCCGCCATGCAGCGCGAGCGCCAGCGTGGTCGTGAAGAACAGTGTCACTGCCAGCATGTGGGCCGGATTATAGTGGAAGTGCAGATAGGCGTAGCCGGTGTTGCTCACCCAGTCGAGGTGGCTGAAAATACCATACGGGAAGCCATGCCCCCAGGCGCCCATCAAGAGCGGGCGGAAGATCACCAGTGTCATATAGGCGGTCACCGCGGCCATGAAGCCGAAGGGCACGTGATAGCCCATGCCCAACTTGCGGCAGATCTCAACCTCCCGCATTGCCCAGCTCAGGAATGCGCCCGTCGCACAGATCGTGATGATCTGCCAAAGCCCGCCTTCCATCAGCGGCGCCAGTCCCAGACCATAGCTGAGATCCGGGGGGGCGATGTTGATGAGCCAGGGGTTGAAGGTGCCCTGCTGGCTTGCGCCCCAGAAAATCAGGATGGTGCCCAACAGGGCGAAAAAGGCGGTCGTGACCCCGAAGAAGCCCACGTAGAATGGCCCCACCCAGAAGTCGAACAGATCGCCCCCGATCAGCGTCCCTCCGCGGACGCGATATTTTCTTTCGAAGCTGAGCAACGCCATCTTCTATTCTCCGCGTATGTGCGGCACGCCTGATCCGGAATAGTCGATTGGAACCCAGGTGCCCCAGCGGCACCATTTGCGGATTTCATCGACCAGCTTCCAAGGCGGAGGCCGTCATTTTTATTCGTTTGCGAGTTCGCCGCGGGCGGGCGGCGCACACTTGAGACCGCCCGCAGCATCTTTCGTTGAGTCAATTGGCAAAAGGCGCATCCCGAGACACGCCATCCGTCAATTAACCGCCGGCAGCTGCCGCTGCCTCGAACCAGTTCAACCCACTGCTCAGAACCACCAGGTGGATCATTGCAGCCAGGAGGAAGAGAAAGACGCCCTGCGCCACGAAAACGCGGCGGGGGTCAAAAATGAGCCAGATCTTGTAGAACTTTGCCATATCAACTCTCCTCTAGAACCACGGACGCCAGATAAAGGTCGCCAAGTGAGCGACCACAGCAACTGCCGAGAACAGCCAGAGGCCGCTCATGTAGACAGAGTGCAGTTCTTGCGCCTGTTCGTCTGTGAGACCTGTGAAGGACAGGTCGGTGTTATCAGCCATAAAAATTCCTCCGGAACGTTATGCTGACGCCGCGCACCCCGCGGCGGGGTCCTTTGGGAGTTTCCCCCCTCGGGGTCTGTACACCCGTTGCCGGGTATCCAGTCTCTTCACTCGACAGGCGCACATTGGTCGAGAATTCGGGTCCCGCAGCGCCGCCCTTGCCGGCGGGCATTACGGGAAATCGGTTCAGTAGGCCGAAAAGATCATCGGTGTGATGATGCGGGCCTGGGTCCAGGCGCGGGCCATCGGGCCTTTGTCTGTAAAGCTGCGTGTCTTGATTGCCTGCATTGCCCACGTAAGCGTGGCAAGCGGCAGTGTCGCGATGAAGATGATCACGAAGTAGACCGCGAATTCGGTCTGGCCCTTGGGCCGCACTTGGGTCTGCGGCGCTTCGGCTTCACCCTCATCAACGAAGTCGGTCGTCATGTCAGTCATGTCTGATCCTCCCGATCAAGCCCGGCTGAAACCGGGTCTAAAGCCCGCACGGTGTCGAGCACCACGCGTTCATCTCCTGCGGCAAGTGCCGCCTTCTCCGCCGCATCCCTCAGGGATTTCGCAGCTGAAATTCGTGTCAGTATGGGGTGCGTCTCGACGATCTGATCCAGCATCGCCTGCGCATCTTCATCCCATGGGAAATCGCGGCGCAGCGGTGTCAGAGTGGCATCCGTCGCATCCATTTCCGTGCCCAGTGGCAGGATGTGGAAAAGGGCATCAAACAGACCGTTGCAAACCTCCTGCACGAGATAAGTCGCCCCCGCATAGCCCATGAAAGGCGTGCCGGTATGGCGCCTGATCGCGGCGCCGGGGAAGCTTGCCGGAATGAACGCAGGCTGCGGTCCATGCCCGCCCTTTAGTTCGGCCAGATACATCTTTTCGTTGATCGACCCCATCACGATCAGAGGCCGTTTCTGCCCCATCAGCGCGCGCACCTCTTCGTTGTTGGTCTTTTTCCCGGCTACGCGTGCGACGGCAAAGGCACAGGGCAGACCCAGATCATCTTCGAGGAACAACCGGATGCCGCGGGAATAGGTTTCATTGGCCACGATGGCGAAACTCGCCGTGGCAAAGAAGTCCTGCGTGACGGAGCGCCAGAGATCCCAGACCGGTTTGATGGTCGAGTGTTTCTCTTGGCGAATAAAAGGTTCGGGATCGAGGCCCACCAGGTTCCCCAGTGCGCGCAGGAACTTGGTAGTGCTCTCGATCCCTATCGGGGCTTGTAGATACGGCTTGGCAAGAAGCTCGCTCAACCCGCGCCCGAACTCGCGGTACATGCAGATGTTCACATCCGCATTTACCAGATCTCTCATTTCGGCCACATGCGCGCCCAGAGGCAGCACCATGTTGACCTCGCAGCCGATCCCTTCGACCAGCCTGCGGATTTCGGCCAGATCGGATGGCATGTTGAACGTGCCATACATCGGACCGAGTATATTGACGCGAGGACGCGCACCTTCCTCACGTTTCTTTTCAGGCGGCATCCGACCTTTGGTCATACCGAACTCGGTAAAGATCCAGGTCATCGCCCGATCCGCTGCTTCCCACTGATCCTCGTCAATGGTGCGTGGCAGGAACCTTTGGATATTTGTGCCCTGTGGCGTGACACCCCCACCGATCATCTCGGCGATGGACCCCGTGACCACCACGGCGGGCAGCGCGGGATCAAGCGTATCCCAGGCCCGCTTCATGCTCTCTTCGGTGCCAGAGCCCATCTCGCCTTCGCCCAGACCTGTCACCACGATGGGCAACTCATGGGGTGGCAATGCGTCGGTGTAGTGCAGCACAGAAGTGACCGGCAGGTTCTCGCAGCCCACGGGGCCGTCGATGACCACCTGCAATCCCTTGACCGCACAGAAGGCATAGACCGCCCCCCAATATCCGCCCGCGCGATCATGGTCGGTGACTAGCATAGCGCGCTCTCCCTCAAGCTGGGTGCGAGGGTATGCCCGTGCCGAGGGGTGGGCAGAATGCCCGCCCCATGGGGGCGGTGCGGGCATACCCGGCCTGGCAGCCGGGCTGGTGCGTTATGCAAGCGAAAACTCATACCATCTGCGCGGCTTTCGCCGCCCTCGCCTGCTTGTCGAGCTTCTTCTGATGCTGCGCCCGGAAGTCGGGGCGCAGATTGGGCGCGCCTTCCCAGACACCGGCAGTATCGCCTTCGCCCACACCTTCGAAGAATTCCTTCATATGCGCCATGCGGTCCTTGTTGCCGATGGCGGCATTGATGACCGTGGCCAGAGACCCTGCCCCCGCCACGCCCATCAGGGGCCGCGCGGAAATCAGGTTGGTGAAATAGAGACCCGGAATGCCAAGCTGCTTGGCTTTCTGCACCACCGGCGTCGTCCCTATGGCCAGATCCGGCTGGATCGCTTCCATGGCCGCGCAGTCATCTTCCAGCGAGGCGCGGTATTTGACCTTGGTGCCCTTGGCTTCCAGCCAGGCCGCATCCTCCGCAGACCATGGCGAGTTGGCACAGGCGGTCCCGACATAAGGCACATTGGCCCCGCTTTCGATCAGCAGACGCGCGACCAGCAGTTCAGAGCCTTCATAGCCAGACAGGGTGATCGTTCCGTTGATCGGCGTCGCCGCCAGCGCCCCCTTGATCGCAGGCAACACGGCGTTCTGAGCTGCGGCAATGTCTTCGGCCGAAACACCATGTGTCTCGCCAATGGCCTTCAGCCAGGCAGCCGTGCCGTCATGGCCCACGGGTGCTGACCCGATAACGGGCCGACCGGCGGCTTTGAATTCTCGCACCGTGTCCACGTAAAACGGATGGATCGCCGCAACCACCGAACAATCTAGCGCTGCATAAAGCTCGCGCCATTCGCGGCATGGCAGGACAGGCCCTGCGGCCAGACCCATGGGCGCCAGCATCTGACCGATCATCATCGGATCAGCGGGGAACATTTCCCCCAGCATCGCAACTGTAGGCCGAGAGGATTTTCCACCAACCGGGGCCGCAACCGGACCGGCCTCTGCCTCGGCACGGGCATATTTTAGCATGGCACCGGCCAGAACGTCTTTGGCCTCCGCATGCGTGGGCACACCGAAACCCGGAACATCAATCCCGACGATGCGTACACCGTTGATCTCTTCCGGAAGCAGACGCAGCGGCACACCGCTGGCCGTCGGCACACAAAGGTTCGTCACCACAATCGCATCATAGCGATCCGGATCGGCGAGCTCGTGGACGCTGTCGCGGATGTCTTCGTAAAGCTTGCCGGTGACCAGTGATTCAGAATTGAACGGCACGTATCCGACGGACCGGCGCGCGCCATAGAAATGGCTTACGAACGTCAGCCCGTAGACGCAGCAGGCCGAGCCTGACAGCACGGTCGCCACCCGTTTCATCCGCAAACCCACGCGAAGGGAGCCAAACGCCGGGCACATGCTTTGCGGCTTATCGTGCGGGCCCACCGGATAATCCGCCTTGAACTTGTCGAGCAGTTCGGACTGCCCCGCCTTGCGCGCGGCCTCCGCCATATCGGCACCGGAATGACAGCCCATGCCATCGGCAGGGGCACCATCGGCCACACGCGTCACATCGCCATGCGGGTGACCCTTGATCACCTCAACCTCAGCGGCATCGTCATATGTGACTTCGTTCTTCACTCAGACTTATCCGGAAATTGAGACGTCAGTCGCGCCAGATCGTTCAACAGAACTTTGGTCTCTTCGATGGATTGTCTTGCCGTGTCGTTGATGTGCATAGACGCGGCACCCTGGACCCTGGCACGCATCCTCGCGGTGGTTTCCGGTCTGGTGTCCGTCTCTTCAGGCGTCGTCATAGACCACCTCCAGCGACGGCTTCGGCGCTGCGTTCTTGCCGCGCATGTCCTGATCTGTGGCAGGCTGCAGTACGAAATCACCACCGGTTTCCGATGCGTCGAACAAGCCAAGCAGCCCATCCTGATCCAGCGGCGTTGGCCGCATGGGCGGGGCTTCGGCCACGTTGTCGCCAAGCTCGGCAAAAAGATCGCCCCATTGGGATTTCTGCGTCCCGACAATCTGGTAGTTCGCGGATTTCTTGCGCAGGTCATCATCCTGCGGAATGGAGGCAAGGATCGGAATATCCACGGCTTCGGCAAAGGCTGCAGCTTCGCCGGTGCCATCATCCTTGTTGATGACCAGCCCGGCCACACCAACGTTGCCGCCCAGCTTGCGGAAGTATTCGACAGCGGAGCAAACGTTGTTTGCCACATAGAGCGACTGCAGATCATTCGACGCAACGAGGATCACCTTCTGCGCCATGTCGCGTGCGATCGGCAGACCAAAGCCGCCGCAGACCACATCACCGAGGAAGTCCAGAAGCACGTAGTCAAAGTCCCAATCGTGGAACCCGAGCTTTTCGAGCAGCTCAAACCCGTGGATGATCCCGCGTCCGCCACAACCGCGTCCCACTTCGGGGCCGCCAAGCTCCATGGCGAAGACACCGCCACGCTTGAAGCAGACGTCGCCGATCTTCACTTCCTCACCCGCCAGTTTCTTGCGGGTCGAGGTCTCGATGATCGTCGGACAGGCCTTGCCGCCAAAAAGCAGTGAGGTCGTGTCGGATTTCGGATCACAGCCAATCAGCAATACGCGCTTGCCTTGCTCGGCCATCATGTGGCTGAGGTTCGCCAGCGTGAACGACTTGCCGATCCCGCCTTTGCCATAGATCGCGATGATCTGGGTCTTGGAGGTGGGTTCGCCCTGCGGCACTTCCAGCGTCGGTTCAGCCTTGGCTTCGTCCCGAAGACGTTTGTCGAAATCCTTGAGGTTCGGCACTTCATCTTTCACGAGACGTCCTTCCAGTTCAAAATCATCTTCAGGCAATCGGGGTCGGTAAAGGCCTGTTGGTAGGCGGCCCGCGCATCGCGGTGACTGACCTGATGGGTGATCAGGTCATCCAGACTCAGCAGCCCGCTTTCGACCAATGCACGGGTGGCCGCCAGGTCGTCATGGGTCCATTCCGCGGCGACACGGAACCGGGCCTCCTTCATGAAGGCGGGCGGAAACGCAAAACTGATGTTGGTGGTGTAGAACCCGGCCAGCACAACTTCGCCACCCTTGGCCAGACGTCCGACCAGATCGTTCAGCACCTCGACGGACCCAGAGGCATCATAGACAGAAGTGTAGTCGCGGCGCGGATCATCTTCGGGGGCAATGACATCATAACCCGCCGCCCCTTCGCGGCGGCTTGGGTCAATCTCCCAGACCATTGGTGCAGGTGCACCTGCCGCTATCGTCAACCGTGCTAGCAAGCGCCCTAGAACCCCATGACCCACAATCAGATCAGGGACAGATTTGTTCAGCCCTGCCATCGCATGGCGGGCGGTTGCCGCCAGCGCCAGCAACGCACCGGAAGCCCCATAGCCCGAATCGATACGGGTGACGCGCTCAGGCGCGGAAATCACACGGGAGGCGGCCCCGCCGAAAAGTCCGAAGGCCCCCTCGTAGCAATTTGCTCCGGGGACAAAAACGCGCTCGCCGACTTTGAAGCCGGAGGTGGGGGAAGCTTCGACGATCTCACCCACGGCCTCGTAGCCCGGCACCAGCGGATAGCCCATTCCCGGGAACGGTGGCATCTCGCCGGACCAAAAGAGTTTTTCGGTACCGGTGGAAATACCGGAGTGTTCGATGTCGATGACCAGATCATCCTCACCCGGCGCCGTCAGCGACAGGGTGTCCACGTCAAGATCTTTCGGACCTTTCAGAAGAACGGCGGTGGTCTCCACGGTTCTGGCTCCTTCGTGGCGAATCCCGGTCAACGCGCATGGCTTGAGACTCAGAAGATTCTGACTTCGTTGTCTGTAAGTTTAAGCTTACATAATTTTGTGTCAACTAGAATTGACACATTGCGATTGGCTAACTTGGCTTTTGCGCCGTCACAACCCGGGTTACGTAATTTCGGGCCGGGCGCGGGCAGCGAATGTTGGCAAAACCAGCTCCGGTGCAGAGGGCAGCAATTTCTTCTGCCGAGCGTGTCCGACCTGTCTGCATCGCCATTGTGTAAAAGGCGAAATAGACATCGCCCGCACGGTCTGGCTGTGCCCCTCCACCCATCGGTTCAGAAATCACCAACCGACCGCCCGCAGGCAAGGCGGCATAAACACTGGCGAGCAGCTCCGCGACGGTCTCGTCCGCGTGATCGTAGAGCACCCGAATAAGCGAGATCGCATCGGCCCCTTCCGGCAGAGGATCATCGCGGAAAGACCCCGGCGAAAGCGTCACCCGGTCCATCATGCCCGACGCTTCGAAACGGCTGGTAGCCCCCGGCACGACCTGAGGCAGATCGAAAAGACTGAGGCGCAGATCCGGATGAGCTCGCCCTACCGCTTCAAGAAAGGCCCCCGTGCCGCCCCCCACATCCAGCAGATGGCGCACGTCCTTGAAAGAGACCATGCGCAGCGTGTCCTCCGCGACCAAAAGCTGGCTTTGCGCCATGAGGTCGGAATAGGTTTCGGCAACACCGGGATCAATGTCCCCTTTGGCCCCAAAGACATAAGGCCAGAACTGCGACAGCTCGGTTTCGTCCGGGCCCCGCAGCAAAGCAACGGGATCCGCAAGGTCCGCATAGAAGGCGCGGTGATGGCGGATCATCGCCTCCAACCCCGGCACGCCCATCAGCGCGGCCCCTTTGCGCGCGAGCATATAGGTGCCCGACCGTTTACGCTTGATGAGTTTCAACGCGGCGGCGGCTTGGAGCAAGACCTGCATCCGCTCCGGCGCGATACCGGTCGCCCGTCCCAGCATCTCGGGCGACACTGGCCCGCCCCGCAACCGGCGCAGCAGGTCCAGTTCCACCACGGCCATCAGCACCTGGCTTTGCACAAAACCCTGCACCACGTCGAACAGCAACGCGCCATCGCGCCGCGCCTGTCCGCGGGTCAGCGGAAAACGGCTCGCCCAGCGTTGAAACCCGGGACGCGCGACAAGCCGGTTAAGCCAGCCACCGCGCCATTCCGGCACCTCTTGTGTGATGTCCGACATTATTCGGCGGCGGTGATGTTCGGAGCAACCGGTGTCAGTCGCTCGGCATACATGCGCACCATTTCGGCTAATTGCGCCTCACCCGGGCACGACGGGATCGAGGCGATGGCACCGCCCAGAATATCCTTGAGCCGCGAAATGGCCCCCTGCACGCCCAGCAGCGTCACCGCATTGGGTCGCCCATGCAGGTCATCCTGTCCGGCGGGTTTGCCAAGCGTCTCTGCATCGTAAAGTGCGTCCCGCAAATCATCGGCCACCTGAAAGGCTTCGCCAATCCGCGCGCCAAGCTCAAACCAAGGCTCCGCTTCCTGCCCTGCTGCGACAGCACCCATCTGGGTGGCGGCAATGAACAGCGCGCCGGTCTTGGCCTGATGGTAGGCGGACAGATCAATATCAGTTTCGCTTTCCCAGCCTTGTCCGGCGCAGATGCCACCTGGCATACCCGTGCGCTGTGCGAGGATCATGATCAGTTGTGCCACCCGCTCCGGTGCAAGACCTGATCGCCGCGCCAGCGTCTCAAAGGCCAGCACAATCAGGCTGTCCCCCGTCAATACCGCCAGCGGCTCCGAATAGGCTTTGTGAACCGACGGCTTGCCGCGCCGCATGTCCGCATCGTCAAAGCACGGCAGATCATCATGCACGAGGCTCGCGCAGTGGATCATCTCAAGCGCCGAGGCGGCTGCATCGGTCAGAGCGGGCCGGTCATCTCCGCACGCCATGGCGACAGAGGTCAGAATCGTCGGGCGTATCCGCGCGCCGCCCGGTGCCGTCGCATACCCCAAGGCAGACGCCAGCCGCGGTGGTACCGGCCCCCGACCCTGCCCGACGGCAACTGCCTGAGAAATAGCGGTTTCAATACGCGCATTCATGCCCATGAAGATGTCCTTTCGGCGGAAAGTGTCAGGTCAAAGCGACACCAAAGTGTAAATCATACTGGACAGTTTCCCAATTCGAGTCAACAATTCAGTATGCATCTGTCGACCGCCCCTCTGCGCCCGGACCGACCCCGCACCATTGTGATTGGCGCGGGCATCGCGGGACTGGCAGCAGCCTTGAGGCTGGCCGCGCGTGGCATGCAGGTCACGCTGCTTGAACGTCACAACCACCCGGGCGGCAAGATCAGGACCCTTCCCAGCGCTGCGGGCCCGGTCGACGCGGGCCCGACCGTTCTGACGATGCGGCATGTGTTCGACGATCTTTTTGCGCAGGCCGGGACGCGGTTGAAAGACCACGTGACATTGCACCCGCAGCACATCCTGGCCCGTCACTTCTGGCCCGATGGCAGCAGCCTCGATCTCTTTGCCGATCCGCTGCAAAGCCACGACGCCATCGCAACATTTGCTGGGTCGCGGGCGGCTCGCGAGTTTGACCGGTTTCACAAACGCACCGCAGCCCTCTTCGACGCCTTCGACGCGCCGATGATGCAGGCCGCCGAACCGCGCCTGGGCGAACTGGTGCCTCATGTGCTCAGGCACCCCCGGCTGATCCCGGCGATGGCACCGCTCTCTACCCTGCGGTCGTCCCTCAAGCGCAGCTTCAGTGACCCAAGGCTTGCCCAGCTTTTTGGCCGGTACGCCACCTATGTGGGCGGTGCGCCACACTTCAGCCCGGCGCTGCTGGCGCTGATCTGGCAGGCCGAGGCCTCTGGCGTCTGGGTCGTGGAGGGCGGCATGCACAAGCTGGCCCAGGCGATCGCAAAACTGGCCCGACACCATGGCGTGGACATACGCTACAACACCCATGTGGACCGGATCGTGGTCGCGCAAGGCCGCGCAACCGGTGTGGAAATCGACGGGCGCTATCTGCTGGAAGCGGACGCCATTCTTTACGCCGGCGATCCACGTGCCCTGGCGACCGGAAGCATGGGCGCGGACCTCAAGCAGGTCGCCCCTCAGACAGCCACCCTGCCCCGGTCCTATTCCGCCCGCGTGCACAGCTTTGCCGCCACACCTGCGGGCCGCGATCTGGCGCATCACAACGTGTTCTTTGCGGGCGATCCTGACAGCGAGTTCACCGACCTTCAGGCGGGGCGTATCCCAACTGACCCCACCCTTTACCTCTGCGCCGAAGACCGCGGCCAGAGCACCCAAACCCCGACCCTTGAGAGGTTCGAGATCATCTCGAACGCACCGGCGTCGGCAGAGAAAACTCCGAAAAAGGAGCTGGACCAATGGCATCATCAGATCATGCAGAGGATGGCGGGTATGGGCGTGACTTTCAGCCCGACGCCGACACCAGAGACGATTACGACACCACGACACTTCGCCGACCTGTTCCCGGAATCGCTGGGCGCGCTCTACGGCCAGACGCCGCACGGGTTGACCGCGAGCTTGCAGCGCCCGACTGCCACGACCCCGATTGCGGGGCTCTGGCTGGCGGGGGGCGGCACGCACCCGGGTGCGGGTGTACCCATGGCGACACTCTCCGCCCGGCACGCGGCAGAGGCGATCTTGCGCGCCCAAACTTCAACGTGGACGTCGGCCCCAATGGCTATGCCTGGTGGTATGTCGACGGGCTGAGCGATTGCGGTACCCGCGCGGTCTCCGTCATCGGGTTCATCGGCTCGGTGTTTTCACCGTGGTATCGGTGGTCAGGCCGCAAGTGCCCGCAAAATCATGTGTGCATCAATGTGGCCACCTATGGGCCCGGCGGGCGGTTCACCATGACCGACCGGGGCCGCGACGCCCTGCGCCAGACCGCCTCTCGGCTTGAGGTTGGCCCCTCGATGATGCGCTGGGACGGCGACCAGCTGGTGATCGAGATCGACGAGGTCTCCAGCCCGCCCCTGATCAACCGCATCCGAGGACAAATCCGTGTCATCCCGACGGCCATCACCGGCGTTGAATTGCCCCTCACACCAGACGATGCCCATATCTGGCGCCCCTTTGCGCCCGCAGCCCGGATCGAGGTCGATATCGACCGCAAGGGCTGGCAATGGCAGGGTGAAGGCTACTTTGACGCCAATTTCGGCACCCGCGCGCTGGAGGAGGATTTCAGCTATTGGACCTGGGGGCGCTACCCTACGTCCGAGGGGGCCACCTGTTTCTACGATGCGACCCGTCGGGACGGGTCGGAACTCGCGGCGGGCTTCGCATTCGGGCGTGACGGCACCGCCCGCCAGATCGCCCTGCCGCCCAAGAAGCGCTTTCGCCGTAGCCTCTGGGCCGTGAAACGCGAAACCCGGGCCGAGAACGGCTACCAACCTCATCAGGCTTTGAACATGCTGGATGCGCCCTTCTATTCCCGCTCAGCCGTGCGCACTTGCCTGAACGGCGAGGAAGTCACCGGCGTGCATGAAGCGCTCGACCTCACCCGTTTCCGCTCACCCCTGCTGAAGCCAATGCTGGCGCTGCGGGTCCCAAGGCGCAAAAGCTGGCGTTGGGAATAAGACCGCCTTTAACAGCGTCAACCCGTCCGATTTGACCGGCCATACCTCCACAAAAAGAAACAGCGCCTCAAAGGGCGCTGCTTCCTCTTACTGTAGTGTGTCGCGAGAGAAATTTCAGGCTTTCTTGCGACGGCGCAACGCGCCAAGTCCGCCGACACCGGCCAACAACATCCATCCGGCCGCGGGCAGCGGAACGGGGGTCATGTCATCTTCGACGCCGAAGTATGAGATATGGCTGACGCCTTTGTTGCCCAAAAGCAGCGTATCCATGTCCTCAAACATATTGTCGTAATAGATAATGTGTTCCTGCGCCGACTTGATCAGAACCGCAAAGAGCGAGTAGCCCTCGACCGCATCAAGACCCATGCTGAAACCCTTGAGCTCGCCTTCATCCAACACAAGGTCCGTCACAGTTGCGTCCAATCCAAGGCCGTAGTCTTCATCAAGACCTTCCGGTATCTCGATTTTCCCCAGGGCCACCACTCCGGTGATGTCCGCGCCCGCATCGGAAAGCTGTGACAACGCAGCGGCAATCTCGTCAGCCGCCCCGTCTTCCTTGGGGAAGGGTCCGATCACCGATGCGAATCCCGCTGTGCCCGCAATTGAGAAGGCAGCCGCCAGAAGTGTCGATTTTGCTAATGCAGTGAAGTTCATATGAAATTTCCTAAAAAACTGTGCGAGTCATTGAAAATCCAAACGCCCCGCTTTTTGAATCATTGAAAAACAGTTAACAAAATTTTGCCACAAATGAAACAAACCTCCAGTAGTATTTGGCGATTTACCTACCGCCTGACAGGTCGCCGGCACCCTATTGCCCAGTACCACGCCAGCGTTTTGACGCGGTGAGAGGGAATCTGTCTGAGAGAGAGATTGTCGGCCTAGGTCTGCACTTCCGGCGGGTTGCGCGCAACATCGGGGTTCAGCCACCACACGCCCGCGTTCAACGACGCGGCGATTGTGACCCAGATCAGGTAGGGTATGAACAGAGCCCCCGCGATCCAGTCCACCTGCCAAAGCGCCAGCATGCCTGCAAACACCGTAAGCCACAGGAATCCTACCACAAGCATCCCCATGCGGATGTTCTTCAACCCAAAGAACACAGGGGTCCACATCCCGTTAAATGCGATCTGCAGCGCCCAGAAGGCCATTGCGAGGCCATTGTTATCCGCCAGCGCAGCCCGCGCACCGGCCACGGCCATACAGACGTAAAGCACCATCCATGTCACGGGGAATACCCAGTCCGGCGGCGTGAACCACGGCTTGTTCAATCCGCGATACCATGGTCCGGGTGGGAAAAGCCCCCCGGTCATGCCCGCGCCCAGACAGGCTACGAGGAATACGCTGAACAAGAGCCAAAACATGACCGTCAGGTAACGCTGGTGCGATGCCCTGTCAACTCGGCGCGCTGCGCCCGGGCCTGGGCCTCCAGCGTTGACAACACGGAAATCAGCGCGTCACTGCGCGACCTTTGGGGTGCGCCCTGGGCGGTCGCCTCCACCAGAAAGGCCACCTCGTCCAGAGGTTGCGCATAGATTACGGGATTACGGGGCATGACCATCGAGCCTGCCGCACGCAGCATGGATTGACCCAGCCAGCCGATCTTTTGCACCTTGCTCGTGCGCGCCCGGGCAGACAGGGAGTCGTAATCCATGCTTCTCAGTTGGCTGCCAATGCCCGCGTAGATGAACCGTGCGCCAAAAATACCGGGCCGACAGGCCGCAGGTAGGGCACCGATGCCAGCCTCAGACCGGATGTAGAGCCGGTTCGCTTCCATCACCAGCCGGCGCACCATCGTGCGGACGGCCTTTGTGGGCTTGGGGTCGGCAAAAAAGGCTTCGGGCTCCAGCCCCGCGTCCTCCAGCCATTCCAGCGGCAGGTAGATGCGACGCTCGGCGGCATCCTCGCCCACGTCGCGTGCGATATTGGTCAGTTGCATCGCCACGCCCAGATCACAGGCCCGCGCCAATGCATCCGCGTCGCGCACCCGCATCAGCACGCACATCATCGCGCCCACGGCAGAAGCCACGCGGGCGGAATACGCCTTGACCCCCGACAACGTCTCGTACCGCCGCTCGTCCGCATCCCAGGCCAATCCTTCGAGCAGCGCATCCGGCAAGGCGCGCGGCATCTCGAAGTCCTCGACAATTGCAGCGAAAGCCCGGTCGGTCGGCGCATCCTTGGGCCGCCCGGCGTAAACCTGATCCAGCCGATCCCGCAGGCGCAGCACAGACGTGACCTTGTCTTGCTTGAGGTCCACTTCGTCATCGGCCAGCCGGCAGAACGCATAAAGCGCCAGCGCCGGATCCCGTACATTTGCTGGCAAAAGCTTGGAGGCCGCATGAAACGACAGCGACCCGTGCCGGATCGCTTCCCGGCAATGCTCCATATCGTCCGGGCGGATCATCGGACCGTCTCCGCATCAGGTACCAAGGTGCTCAGCACTTCGGCGGTGGAGATCACTCCCGGCACCCCTGCCCCGGGATGTGTGCCCGCGCCCACCAGATAGAGGCCCTTGACCTCCTCCGAGACATTATGCGGCCGGAACCACGCAGATTGCAGAATGCGGGGTTCAATGGAAAAGCCCGCGCCCAATGGGCTCAGGTAGCGGTCGCGGAAGGTTTCGGGCGTAAAGACGACTTCCGTGCTGATCTTGTCGCCAAGCCCCGGCAACATCTGCTCTTCGAGAACCTTGAGCATCTTCGCTTTGTACTTCGGTTCTTCCGCCGCCCAGTCGACACCATTGTCGTGGCCCAGATGGGGCACCGGGCTGAGCACGTAGAAGGTATCATCGCCCTCAGGCGCGGCGCTCGGGTCCGTGACGGAGGGCCTGTGCACATAAAGGCTCATGTCGTCGCAGAGCTTGCCTTTGATAAAGATATCCTTGAGCAGCCCGGTATAACGCGGCCCGTTCAGGATTGTGTGGTGGCCGACGTCTGGCCACATGCCTCGCGTGCCCTTGGTGCCAAAATACCAGACAAACAGGCTCATGGAATAGCGCGTGCTTTTCAGTTTCGCGGGCGTCCAGCGGCGTTTCTTGTGGTTGCGCAAAAGCTGCGTGTAGGTGTGACCGGAATCTGCGTTCGAGACGACCACATCCGCGCCCATCTCCAGGCCGGAGGACAGTTTCACACCGGTAACCGCTCCATCGCGCACGACGATCTCATCCACCTCGGTGTCCATCAACAAAGTGCCGCCCTGATCCTCGATCACACGCCCCATGGCCTTGGCCATCGCCGCGAGCCCGCCCATGGCGTAATGCACCCCGAATTCCTTTTCGAGATAGGCCACAAGAATATACATCGAGGTCACATGCAGCGGGTCGCCCCCAATGAAGAGCGGGTGGAACGATAGCGCCATGCGCAGTTTTTCGTCCTTAACGCGGGACGCTGCATGGGCATAGACCGACCGGTCGGCGCGCAGCCGCGCAAAGGTCGGCAGCACCTTGATCAGCTCCCACAGCTCATGCATGGAGCGGCGGCCCAAATCCTCGAACCCGAACCAATAGCGCTTGGAACTGTCCTTCAGGAATTTGTCGAACCCTTTGACGTCGCCCGGGGCAAGCTTTGCCACTTCGGCGCGCAGCTTGTCGGTATCCTGCTGGGCGACAAACCGAGTGCCGTCGGGCCAGCGGATCTCGTAGAACGGGTCCAGCGGTTGCAGGGATACATCGGCGTCAAAGTCGCGCCCGCAAGCTTCCCATAACGCGCGGTAAAGCTGCGGTACCGTTACGATGGTTGGCCCCAGATCAAAGCGATGCCCGTCCTGCCAGATCGCTGATCCGCGGCCACCTGGCACATCCAGTTTGTCGATAACCGTGACCCGATATCCCTTGGCACCCAGCCGCATCGCTGCTGCCAGCCCACCAAGCCCGGCGCCGATCACAATGGCCCGCGCGCCACGGGCCGTTGCCGTCTCTACAGATTCGATTGGATCGACACGTGTCATCATGCAAATACAGTAGATGTGTCTAGTTGACTTGACAATTGTCATCTTCCATTTTGGCGGAATTAGTGTCAGACTTAGTTGACACTTTGACCGAAACAGCGCGCAATGACCGAAACACCGATCGTTTCCATCAGTTTTTTCCGCATGAAAACACGGGCCAACCGTGCGTGGGCGATGTGGATGATGGGCCAGGCACGGCTCTCGCTGCCCCGGGTGCCCGGCATCGGGTTCTGGAAACTCTGCGGATCGGGAAAAAACGAAGGATTCACGCCACAAGCCGTGCCCGAAGTCTTCGCGATCCTGTGCAGTTGGCCTGACGAAGCAACCGCGCGCGCGCAAACCCAAAGTGCGGCCATTTTCAACCGATACCGCACCCGCGCCAGCGAGAGCTGGACCATCTATCTGGAGACCACTTCGGCCCGCGGCGTCTGGTCCGGAAAATCACCCTTTTCCGCCTCCCGCAAGGAGCAGCGCGGCCCTTTGGCTGCGCTCACCCGCGCCACAGTAAAACCGTCCCGCGCCCTGAAATTCTGGGAGCAGGCCCCCAATGTGAACAAACTGATCGACGGCGACCCGAATGTTGTGTTCAAGATCGGCATCGGCGAAATACCCCTGCTGCACCAGGTGACGTTTTCGATCTGGCCCGACACCTCGAAAATGGCCGAATTCGCACGTCGCAGCGGTCCGCACGCCGACGCAATCGACGCTGTACGAAAAGGCAATTGGTTTGCCGAAGAATTATACGCCCGATTTGCCATCCTTGGTGACGCAGGCTCATGGAATGGCGCGAGCCCTCTCGACAGACTGGAACTGACTGCATGAAGACCCCCTTCCCTTTCTCTGCCATCGTGGGCCAGCACGAGATGAAACAGGCCATGATCCTCACCGCTGTCGACCCCGGCATTGGTGGCGTGCTGGTCTTTGGCGATCGGGGGACGGGCAAATCAACCGCCGTCCGCGCACTTGCCGCGCTGCTGCCGGAGATTACTGTCGTCGAAAGCTGCCCAGTGAACGCCGCAACAAGTGCCGAATGCCCGGAATGGGCAGAGTTAGGCTCGAAAAAGCGGGTAAAACGCCCTACCCCCGTCATCGACCTGCCGCTTGGCGCTACCGAAGACCGCGTTGTCGGTGCGCTCGACATTGAACGTGCGCTGACGCGGGGTGAAAAAGCCTTTGAACCTGGGTTGCTGGCCCGTGCGAACCGGGGCTATCTCTACATTGACGAGGTCAACCTGCTCGAAGATCACATCGTCGATCTGCTACTGGATGTGGCGCAATCGGGCGAAAACGTGGTCGAACGCGAGGGGCTATCGATCCGTCACCCTGCCCGCTTTGTGCTGGTTGGGTCCGGCAACCCCGAGGAAGGCGAGCTGCGCCCGCAGCTGCTCGACCGCTTCGGCCTTTCTGTCGAGGTCCGCTCCCCCAACGATGTGGCCGAACGGGTCGAGGTCATCAAGCGGCGCGATGCCTTCGAGTGCGACTTCGATACCTTCATGACGCACTACGGCGCAGAAGACGCCAAAGTCCGCGAGACGATCCTCAAAGCCCGCCGACGCCTGCCCAAGATCAAGACGCCCGACAGCCTGCTGGAGGATTGTGCCGCACTTTGTATCGCGCTTGGGTCGGACGGGTTGCGGGGCGAGTTGACGCTGCTGCGCACCGCACGTGCCCTGGCGGCCTATGATGGCGCGCGGACCCTCAAGCGGGACCATCTCAAGGCAATTGCGCCCTCTGCTCTCTCGCATCGACTGCGCCGCGACCCCCTCGATGAAGCGGGCTCCGGCGCCCGGGTTGCGCGGATCGTGGATGAGGTTCTGGGGTGAACGACACCCCGACCAGCTGGGACCGTGCGGCGCTGGCGCTGCGACTTTTGCTGGTGCCAGATGCGGGTCTGGGTGGCGCGGTCATCCGGATGCGTGCGAGCCCTGCGCGCGATCAGGTTCTGACACAGATCAAATCTCTTGGCGCGCGGAAAATGCACCCGACCATCAGCGACGATCAACTCTTTGGCGGACTGGATCTTGCGGCTACGCTAGAGAGGTCACAACTTATTGAAAATAAATCTTTTTTTCATGATAGATGTAACGCTATTCTGACCATGGCGGAACGCTGCGGCCCGGATCTCGCCGCGAAGCTCGCGCAGGAATTGGACCGTGATGCGGGTCATGTAATCATCGCGCTGGACGAGGGGGCGGAACCTGACGAATCCGTCCCCCCTGCCCTCTCGGAACGGCTCGCCTTGCACATCGAACCCGAAGGACGGATGCCTGCAAGCTGGCCATCTGTCCCCGCGGGGACAAATATGCGTTCAGCGCAAGGCGTTGCGGTGTCTGACAGCGATATCGAGACCCTCACCACGCTGGCTGCAGTCTTCGGCATCGACAGCCTGCGGGCCCCCTGGTTGGCGCTTCGGGTGGCGCGGGCGCACGCGGCGCTGCAGGGCCGCAAGAGCGTGACGGAGGACGATCTGAATGCTGCGGCAGAGCTGACCTACCCGCAGCGCGCCACGCGCGTCCCGCAAGACCCTGAGACCGCCGAAGAACCCCCTGCCCCGCCCGAGGAAACGCCAGATGAGGAGAGCGATGGCGAGAGCCAATCGCTGGAACTGCCAGAGGGTGACTTGTTGGTGGAGGCCGTGAAAGCGCTCCTGCCTCCGGACCTTCTCGCCGGGCTTGTCCCCGCGGGGACAACGCGCGGATCCAGCGGTGCAGGCGCAGGTCAGCGGCGCAAAGGCAATCGGCGTGGACGCCCCCTGCCCCCGCGTCCCGGACGGCTCGATGGGCGCGCCCGCATCGATCTGGTGGCGACCCTGCGCGCCGCTGCGCCATGGCAACCCCTGCGGCGGCAATCCGCGCCGGACAAGAAAGGGCTGCACATCCGCCCGTCCGATATCCGGCTGAAGCGCTACGAGGAGCATTCAGACCGCTTGCTGATCTTCACCGTGGATGCCTCCGGCTCGGCCGCAATGGCCCGGCTAAACGAAGCCAAAGGCGCGGTAGAACTGCTGCTCGCCCAAGCCTACGCGGCACGCGATCATGTGGCGCTGATCGCCTTCCGCGGCGAGGGTGCGGAGCTACTGTTGCCGCCCACGCGGTCGCTGGTGCAGACCAAGCGGCGCCTGGCAGCCCTGCCGGGTGGCGGCGGAACGCCCCTGGCCGCCGGGTTGCGCGACGCCGCCTTGCTGGCGGAACAAAGCCGGTCGAAGGGCCTCAGCCCGACCGTGGTTGTGCTCACCGACGGACGTGCGAATATTGCGCTCGATGGCCGCGCGGATCGCGCAGCGGCACAAATTGATGCGGATCAGATGGCACGCCTGATGAGAACTCAGAACATCGCCGCCTTGGTGATCGACATGTCAAACCGCCCGCAGGAGCCCCTCAGAGCGCTCTCAGCACAGCTTGGCGCACCTTACGTCGCGATGCCCCGAGCCGACGCTGAGCGGCTCACAGGGGCTGTCAGCGCCGCTCTGGACGATTGAGGCATGCGTTGGCCGCCTCCCGAAGATTGGCCGCATGCGGATCATTCACGCCAGATTTACTGCCGGCCGCACCGCTGGCATGTGCAGGAAATGGGGCAGGGTGAGACGCTGATCCTGTTACATGGCGCAGGCGGCAGCACCCATTCTTTTCGCGCGCTGATGCCCTTGCTGGCAGCGCACTTCCGGGTGATCGCTCTAGACTTACCGGGGCAGGGATTCACGCAGCTTGGTGCGCGGCACCGGTCAGGGCTGCAGGACACCGCAGATGACATCACAGCGCTGTGCAGACAGGAAGGTTGGCCGCCTCGCGGACTTGTCGGCCATTCGGCAGGCGGCGCACTTGCATTGCGTCTGTCAGAACGCCTGCTGTCCCCGCGGGGACAGGCGCCGGATGTGGTGGGGATCAATCCGGCACTGGACAACTTTAAAGGGCTGGCTGGCGTTCTTTTCCCTGTGCTGGCCAAACTGCTGTCCGCCGTGCCATTTACCGCCCAGGTCTTTTCGGCGAGCGCGTCAAACCCAGCCCGAATTCAGTCTCTAATACGCAGCACAGGGTCTGAGTTAGACTCTAATGGGTTGGCCTACTACCAGCGTCTGATCAGCGATAGGGATCACGCCGATGCCACGCTTATGATGATGGCACAATGGGCGCTCGACGATCTGTTGCACGACCTGCCCGGGATCAAGACCCGAACCCTTTTCATCACGGGCGACAAGGACGCGACGGTGCCGCCAAAAGTTTCTGACATGGCCGCCGAACGCATGCCCTGCGCGACGCGCGCAACCCTGCCCGAGACTGGCCATTTAGCCCATGAGGAAGCCCCTGACCAGGTCGCCGCATTGATCCTCGACTTCCTCCGGCACTAGTCCTTCAACGCATCAAGAAAGGCCCGCGCTGCAAGCTCCAAGCGCCGCGGATCCACCGTACCAAAGTCCCGGTCCAGCAATATTTCAAACTTGCCTGATGACGCCGTGCAGCGCGCGGTGCCTTCCGGCCGGTTCAGCTTGATCGTCGTGCGCGCAGACGATTTGGGGGCAACTGGCTTTGCCTTCTTGGGCTTGGGCACCCCATTGGCCACCGCCTGTCGCAACAAGGCCAGTTCCGTCTGCGCATCGCGGTCCGGGTGCCCTTTCAGAAGCGCCCGGAGCTGCCCGGCAAAACGGGGCTGCCCATCCAGCAGCTTCACCAATCCCAGACCGGTAGCGCGCGGGATCACTTCGGGGTGTTTCAACGTGTCGCCCACTTCACGCAGAAGCTGCGCAAAATGCCTGATGTAGCTGCGCTTCTGCCGCCCTGCGGAGGCAAAGAGAAGATCGACCGGATCACCCGCGTAGCCGATTGTCTGGCCTGTCCGCGCGCCGTAGGACATTGCCAGTTGGGCCATCTCGGCAAAGGAGATGTCGCGCCGCACGAGGTTTTCATCCACCATCCGGCGATAAAGCGTCTCCACCTGCGCGCCGCGGGCCTCCAGTGTCGCCGGAATACGGGCGTATGCATCGTCGCCGGTCTCCGCAAAAAGCTCGCGATAGGCGGAGAGGCGGCGGAAGCCCTGAATGAGCTCGTAGCCGCCTTCCACTTCTTCCACACGAATCGGATTGGACAACCCCACCGCCTTGATCGAGGCCTTCAACTCTCCCAGCTCTGGGTCACGTTGCGCCACGCGGTCGCGGATCAGTTTGTCGGTCCGGATCGCCTGCACATCCACCAGCCCCACGATCTGGCCGTTCCTTTTCAGGGCCACATACTCATGCGCGAGGCGATCATTTTCCGCCCGGATCGCGGCCTCTGCCTGCTGGCGTTCGCCCAAGGCTTCCGCGTTTTCGGAGATGGCAGCTGCCATCGGTCCGCGCCGCGTTTCCGGGGCAGGGGCATCTTCTGTCCCCGCAGGGACAGTGGTGTCGTCAAAGTCGATGTCGAATACGCGGCGCTTGCTCATGAGGCGTCCTCCAGCTGATCCCAGGCCGCGCCCAGATGGGTGCGGAATTCGATGTAGGCCTGATCGAAACTCGCCCGCGCCCGACGCCAGGTTTCCCGCGTCATGTCACGGTAATCGATCTCGTAAATGGACGACAGGAAACGCCCGGATTGCTCCACCGCGCGGGTCATCTCGATGGGGTGCGTAGTCACCCTATCGCCCCAGACCTTGATGAAGGCTTGCTGCATCGCGCGGTGCAGATCGTTGTTCGGCTCAAACCGGGTGAGCAGGAAGCGCAGGTCAAGAAAGGCCTTGGGCAGGTTCATTGTCCCCGCGGGGACAAGCGCCGAAAAGCGACTGAGATCCTCCAGCGCCTCGGACAATTGCCCGATAAAAGAGGTCGTGCTGTCGTACTCCCAATAGCCGGGACCCGAGGGGATGTAGAGCACATCTGCCGCGAAGACCGCATTCATCGACTGGTAGCCAATGGCCGGCGGGCAATCAAAGAGCACCAGATCATAGGCGTCCGATGGCAGCCCGTCGAGAAAACGTGACACGGCGGCAAAGAAGGACCACTCCGGGTTCATGTGCCGGTACTGGGCGGAGGCAAATTCTACGAAGGCCGCATTGGCGCAGGAAGGCACGATATCGATCGTGGGCCAGTTGGTCGGCTTGATGAAATCCGCAACCCGCAGATCGCTAAGCCCCATGTCGGTGATGCTGGCGGGCAGGCGGCGTTGGGGCAGGGTGGTCCCGCTTTCCGCACCTTGCGCAGAACGGTTCATCCGCTCGGTTTCTGCCGCCAGATCACGCGCCATGATGCCCCAGACGGTGTATTCCTCGGCCACATCGGAAAGGCCCATGGAGTGGCTGAGCGTCGCCTGCGGGTCGAAATCCACACAGAGCACCCGATAGCCATCAAGCGCAGCGGCATGGGCGAAATGCAGCGCCACAGTGGACTTGCCCGCGCCGCCCTTGAAATTGGCGATGGCCGCGCGGATCGCGCGCTTGCCGGTCGGGCGATAAGGCATCAGCGATTGCCGGTTCACTTTCAGACGGCGGCGCAGCTCGTTGATCTCGTCTAGCGTGTACCAGCGCTGGCGGCCGTCTTCCTCAACCTGGCCCTGGGGCAGGGAAGGGTCTGCGGCTAGCCGGCCCCGCATGGTGGACTGGTTCACCTTGAAGATCAGCTCGGCCACCTCCCAACTGGAGAACCGCCGCAGGGTCTTTTCATTCTGCGGGCTGTAAGTCTGTTGCCGGATAAAACCCTGCATCTTAAGCGATTGCGCCTGGAGTTGCGCGAGATCTTTATGCGTGAACATGGGGTGCCTGTATTCTGCTCATTTTGTTCTGCCGGTATCTGTCCCCACGGGGACGCTAATTCCGCTTTTTCTCAGATTTACGCTGATTTGCTGAAAAACGCAAAAGAGAATATTCTTTGCGGAGAGCTTTCTGGTGAAGGGGACAAACCCTGCAGCAAAGGGGTTCAAGCACACGGGTGATTCTTGTTCCATCCAAAACGCGTACCTATGCAGCACTGCAAAATATTGGGGGACACAATTAAAGGCTACGCTACCAATTGGGGGACAAAGCACTTCCATTAGGGGACAGACTGTTTGTCCCCCTATACCTATTAACCTCTCTTTTTTCATTTGATTGGGGATGGAAAACAGGCGAATGCAGCACAAATCAATCGGCGCACTTGACAGAATCGTTGTTTAGGACGCAAATCAGGGCAGGGTTCGGAAAAACGGCGAGAAATTGCCGGAGACTCTCAGAAAGAAGCTGAACGATCAGCTCGAACACGAGGCAGCCTGGCGCAGAGCAGCGTCATGCACAATGGCAAAGGGCAGAACATGCTTTCCACGAAACCTGTGGGTCGTGGGGCTGCTGCACGTAAATACGATCTTCTGACAGCGATGGGTGCCTATGCATTGGCACGGGACAAGTATGATCAGAGACGCGTGCTGCGGCTAATGACCCTCATCACAGCAAGATACAATTGGGCACGCGATGAACTCGCCGTGGGCCAGCGCGAGATCGCGCAACTTTGGTCGGTGGATGAACGCACGGTGAAACGCGAGATGGCGCTTTTGCGGGCGCGTGCCTGGCTGGTGGTGCATCGGCAGGGCGCGCGGGGGCGGGTCACGCAGTATCGTCTGGGGATCGAGCAGATCCTCGCGGATACCTCGCCGCAATGGCGCAGCGTTGGGCCGGACTTTGAATTGCGCATGGGTGCGCAGGAGACGGCAGATACACCGAATGTCGTGGCTTTGCGCCCAAGTGGCGAAGTGGCGGCACCTGATGTGTCTTCGGGAACAGAATGGGCTTTGGCGCAGGCGGTCCTGCACGCCAAGGACCCGGCAGCATTCGGTGCGTGGATCGCCGCGTTGAAGCGGGGTGAGCGGGCAGGGGGGCGGCTTACGCTAAAGGCCCCGTCGCGGTTTCACGCAGCCTATGTGCAAACCCACCTCACCGCGCGTCTTCTGGCGGCCTGCCGCGACGTGGACGAGACCATCGCCGAGATACGGATCATCGCGTGACGACCGTTGGCACGGACCCGCCCCTTTCCGCCTGGGGGCTGTCCGGTCCGCTGACGCCACTTTCGGGTGGTCACCGAAACACGGTCTATCGCACCGCCGGCCCCGGGCCCGCGCGGGTCTTGAAATCCACCCGTCGGAGCGAGGCCGCTGTCGCGTGGCTGCTTCCGGTTCTTGAAGCAGCGGCATCGGCAGGCTTTCTCGTGCCGCCTCCGCTGCTCAGCCAGAACGGTCAGCTTGTGGTGAATGGCTGGACCTGCGAGCCCTGGCTTGAGGGCGTGCCGTCTGGGGCGGATACGCTGCGTGCTCTTGGTCCGCAACTTTCCGCGTTTCATGCAGCGACCCGTATCGGATCGCAGCGTCCCGGATTTCTCTCAGCCCGGGACCTGTTGTGGATGGAGCAGGGGGGCGATGTGGATTTGAGCGGGATGCCCAGCGATCTGGTGTCGGCGTGCAGAGAAGCGTGGCACCCGATTAGTGAAGAAAAACAATGCGCTATCCATGGGGATCTCTTTGCTGAGAACGTTTTGTGCTGCCCGGACGGGCGCTTTGCGTTGATCGATTGGGATGAAGCACGTCGGGACGTGCCGGGGTTTGATCTTGTGCATGTGGCGCAGACCAGTGCGTCTTGGCACCGGGCGCATCTCGCCTGGGAGGTGGCCTGTTCCTGGACCGTGGAGCCAGACTATGCGCGACAGTTGGCGGAAAAACTGCTCCGTGACTGACCGGATGTGCAGCTTTTGGCGTCGTCAGCCTTGGTTTTCTGCCATGCGACCTGCGATCAGCTTTGTGAGGTAGAGACCGAAAGCGGGATCCTTCATGCAGTGGCGGACGATGTCGCGGTCGCTGATGACCATCAGGTCGCAATCTTCGGCACAGACCGCCGACGCGGTACGGGTTTGATCCGGTGTAAAGAGCCCAATCTCGCCAAAGAGCGCGCCGGGCCCAAGCGTCTTGCCGACCTCGGGGATGTCTACCGCACCTTCGCTCAGGTAATAGATCCGCTCTGCCTTGTCGCCCTTGAGAAACAGCACGGTGCCGGAGGGGCTTTGCTGGAGCTGCATGAGAGGCACAAGAGTTTCGACCTGGGCGCGGCTGTCAGCGGTGTTCTGGACCCGCCGCAGGGCACTACGGTGTTGTCCGATACGGTAAAGGTTGAGCAGCAACAACACGGTGTGCAACGCCATCAGGAACCACAACTCCGCACTGAACGCGTAGAAAATGAACACCGCGTTGGCGGCCACCGCGGCAATGCGCAGCGTGAGTATGGTCTTCATTGAGAAGGTCAGGACCAGAAGTGCGGAGCCCACATAGCTCAATACTTCGATCCAGTTGATCGCGATACTCTCGTTCAACACGGCAGCCGTGTCTCCTTATCTCCCCGACAAGACAGGATAGGCAGGAACAGCTTTTGCGCAACCTGTGACCGCCAGCCCGAGCGGGGCGCCGCCCATAGTGTTGCGGATCAGCCCCAGCGGATCAGGCCGAGAATGGCGGATCCGCCGTAAAATGCCTGCAGCAGCAGAAACGTCCAGCGCCGGTCGATGACGGCCCAGGCGGCAAAGAGGCTGGCAGAAAGCAAGAGCAGCGAAAAGCCCAGGATTTCATTACCCGTGTTCGAAGCGATAAGCACCGCATAGACCATCGCCGAAACCGACCCGGTGATTTCGAACAGAGAGGTGAGTTTGCGATTGTCCATGTCCACTCCGGCAAAACTGTCCCGCAGTCCTGCCTCAAAAGGGCAGTGGGATGCAACGGGTATTCATGCTGGCGCTAGCTGGTCATTTGTACGGCCTTTAAAAACAACGCCTGCGCCGGTGCTGAATCTTTAGCCAGTCTAAACGGCTGCTAAGCGGACTGTGCCGCTTTTACCCTTCCGGGTGTTTGCTGACGCAGCAATCGCTCACGTGTGCGGCACGCTCATCGCTGCGGTGCAGCCGATATCGCCAGACCGGTATTCCCTGACCTGATCTGTTACAACCAGTCGCACCAAGTCACAGGCGCGCAGTCTGCACTATCTTAAGCGCTGATTTGACCAAAGATCGGGTGTGGGGCCAAAGAAAAGCGGTCTGCTGCGGTTCGTGCCACCTTAACCCGACACCGAACTGCTTCAGGCGCTCTGGATGCCTCCACCTCTGCCAGTAATTTAGATTGAGAAACGCCGGTTCAGCGGTCAGGCTACCCAGAGCCAAGCCAAGTTCAGATATTACTGGAGCAAAAATCGATGCTCAGCCGTCCTCTGAACCTACCTGCGTCAGTAGAAGCCGCTTCTTTCTGTAGGTCGATGCTGGCATTCCGACATATCGCCGGAACGCATTTCGAAAACTTGACGTTTCTGTATACCCAATTTCTCCGGCAATTTCATCGATTGGGAGATCAGTTGTTTCTAGCATCTGCTTTGCTTCTTCGATTCGCAGGGTCTGGATATAGTCAACCGGGGATTGCCCTGTGGCTTTTCGGAAACGGCGTAAAAGGCTGCGTTCGGTCAGGCCGCTTCTCGCGGCCATGGCGGCGACCGGTGTAGGCAATGCGTAGTTGTCCGCCGCCCAAACCTGCGCATCTGCCACCAACGCATCATCGTGCTGTGCCCCGGCCGTCAGGGAGGCATAGTGCAACTGCCCTTCCGTATGGGGCTGCAACAGGTAGATCTTGGCAATGCGGCGGGCCTCATCGGGACCAGCGATACGACCGATCAGATAGAGCACGAGATCGCCCCAGGATGATGCGCCGCCAGCCGTGACGATCCGGTGCCCTTCACCCGCCGGAACAAGAATGCGCTCGCGGCGCATTTTTATCTCCGGATACTTCCGCGCGATCACGTCACAGAAACTCCAGTGGCTTGTGGCATCAAGACCGTCCAGCATTCCGGCTTCGGCGAGCAGATAGGCGCCGGAGCACACAGAGGTGATCAGCGCTCCGTCATCGCGCGCCCTTTTGAGCCAGGCGATCATCTGGGCGAATTCATCCGGCACACCGGTTCCCGGCGCAAAGTGAAAGTCCGGGACGATGACGAGATCGGGCTTCTCAAAGCTCTCCAACGATCCATCCGGCGTGATGCAGCGCCCATTAATGTCCCGATAGGGCACTCCGTCACATGACAGCAGTGCGGTGTCAAAAACAGGTGGCTTGGGAGCCGCACCGTGCAACATCTCCCAGTCGCGCCCGACGGAAGCCAGCGCGTCAAGAATGCAATAGGCTGTCGAGGTTCCGACACAGGGCATGGTCAAAACCGCGGTCCGGCAGGTGGATTTTCCATTAAGCATCGGAGTGTCCGATTTTCACCGTTTCGGTCACTTTCCCGCATATCACGTTGCGACTGTGTCAGGCAATACCCATGCACGGAAAGCAACAGGCTCGCGCGGATTCGCACTCTGTCCGTGCACTCGGATAACCCGGTCGCCGCGCGAGTTTGTCTTTCTTCACACAGTGATCGACTGAATGGAGACGAGAATGAGACCCAATAAACTGCCCCACCAATCTGACCTGATGTTTCTGACAGATGCAGGACTTGAAACCTGGCTCCTGTATAAGAGGGGATTCGAAATGCCGTGCTTTGCGGCCTATCCATTGGCGCAGTCGGAAGAAGGTCGCGCGGCGTTCAACGATTACTTTTCGGCGACCTTTGATATTGCCCGCCGAAACGGAACCGGATTTGTGCTGGATACCTACACATGGCGCGCCAACCCAGATTGGGGCCGCGAACTTGGGCATGATCTGACCTATCTTCGCGAGGTAAACACGCAAGCCGTTGAGAGCGCAAAAGAAATGCGCACCACCCTCGGTGAAGGTTTGGAAGTGCTGGTGAACGGCATTATCGGCCCGCGTGGCGACGGTTATGATCCTAAATCCATCATGACTGTTGCGGAGGCGGAGGCCTACCATGCTTGGCAGATCGAAGTGCTGGCCATCGCAGGCGTTGATATGGTGAGCGCACTGACAATGACCAATGTGCCCGAAGCAATCGGGGTTGCAAATGCCGCCGCTGAGAATGGCGTGCCATGCGTCGTCAGTTTCACGCTGGAAACCGACGGCAGGCTGCCAACCGGAGAGCGGTTGCAAGACGCCATCGCGCAGGTTGATGATGCCGCCACCGTGAAGCCGGTCTATTTCATGGTTAACTGCGTCCATCCCGATCATTTCGACGATTCGATCAGTGAAAACGCAGATTGGAAGCGCCGTATTGGGGGTTTGCGTGCAAATGCGTCGCGCATGTCGCACGCAGAATTGGACTGTTGCGAAACGCTTGATGATGGCAACCCCGTCGAATTGGGTGCGCAATACGCGCAGTTGCGAAAGTTGTTGCCCAACCTGCGCGTTGTCGGCGGTTGCTGTGGCACGGATCAGCGCCATCTGGAGCAAATCTGCATGGCGCTGGCTAGATAAGGGTCAGACCTCGCAATCACGGAGGTGTCCGATACTCACCGTTTTGGGCAATTCCTAGCATATCACGACTCAGTCGTGAGTGCCAAACCTCTTTCAGAAATCAGTCCTAATCAATCCAGTCGGGAGACTTGTAATGACTATTCCCCATGCAACGCATGCCATTGTGATCGGTGCCGGATTGTCCGGTATGACAGCGGCCACAGAGCTGCTCAAACGCGGCATCGCCGTCACCGTCCTGGAAGCATCGGATCGCGTCGCGGACCCCTGGCGCGCGCGTCATCCCAAACTTCGCCTGAACATTCACCGCCATTTCGCCCGCCTGCCGGAGCACCACGGGCCACGCGCCAAGGACAGGTTTTTGCCGCGTGACGCGGTGGTCGACTATCTGAGTGACTACGCGGAGGGGCTGAAAGCACACATTGTGTTCAGTACGTCTGTCAAGTCGGTGTGCCGCGAGGACGGTCTTTGGAAAATCGACACCAACAAAGGCAGCTATAACTGCACTGATCTTGTCGTGGCCACAGGGCGCGAAAAACTACCCGAAATGCCCGTTTGGCCGGGAATGGAAGATTTCGGCGGCAAGGTGATCCACACAGCAGATTTTGGCGACCCCTCGGAATATGACGGCAAGAACATTGTTGTTGTGGGGGCCGGCAACTCCGGCTCGGACGTGCTGAACCACCTGTCACGCAGCAGCCCCGCCCGGGTCTGGATCGCAGTTCGCCATGGGCCATCGATCCTGCCATCAAATATTTTTGGCTTTTCGCTGCAACGTATGGCGAACCTGTTTGCGCGGTTCCCAAAGTGGTCGCTCGATCCGATGTTCGGCTTCATGCAATGGGCGTTTTTTGGCGATCTGCGGCGCCATGGCTTGCGACGTCACAAGCTGGGCGGCGGCTCACGCATGCTCAAGGATGGCGTGACATTCGCGCTGGATGACGGGTTTGTGGCTGCGCTGAAAGCAGGGCGCTTTGAGGCCGTGCCTCAGGTTGTTGGCTTTGGCGACTACACCGTCGAATTGGCCAATGGTCGCAAACTTCGCGCCGATGTTGTGATCTGCGCTACCGGCTACAGGCCCGAGCTGGAGGAGCTTTTCAGCGATCTCGGAGTACTGGATTCCAAAGGCTACCCGCTGCATCCGATGGGGCAGCAAGACGTCAACAATCCCGGCCTGTGGTTCACAGGATATACCCCCGTATTTCAGGGTTTTTTCCATGCCGCAGGCGTGAGCGCACGTCGCATCGCTTCGCATGTGGCCGCGCGCGCGCCCCAATCGTACGACACTCTGCGCGATCAAAAAGTTGCCGGTCGCGCCCCGTATCAGACCCTGCTTGCCAAAGGCACAAAACAATGACCTTCACAAACAGTCTCTATGTATCCAATGCCAGACTGACGATCCTCCACAGCTTGGCGAAACTGCCTCGCAAGTGGCGTGAGCGGCGGCGATACGTCCACATGTATCAAAAACTCTCAGACATGCCCGTCTATCTATTGCGGGATGTGGGACTCGAGCATCTGCGTGATCTCAAACCCGACCCCAAATACCCGCACCGTATGCTGTAGCGGCGCGCGCCGACCCCGCTTCCTATATTCAAGGAAATCAAATGTCTATCGACGGAAATTGCAAATTATCTATGGCATCAGGATCAACCTATTCGTTGATCGGAAATGCGCTGACTGGGTATGCTTATGTTTTGGGTACGGCCCTTGCGCTGCTTTGGGCGCCCGACTCCACAAAGGCGGAAAATCCGGTGTCGGCGCAATGGCCAGACAGCCTACGCGACAGTGATTTTCTTTTTGAAGGCGCGCCAGATCAAGCCGTCGTTGAGCTTGGGCGCAATCTGTTCTTTGACCCGATCCTTTCAGGTAATCGCAATATTTCCTGCGGGACGTGCCATGATCCGGCGCGCGGCAGCGGCGATGGCGTCGCCTTGTCCATCAGCGCAGCGCGGCGATCTATCATCGCATTCCAGACCCCGCGCGCATCATCAAACCGCGCGTCTTCCGGGCCAATTATCTCGCCATGAAAATCATGCGAAAGCATTCCCAGACTGTTCCTAAAATCATCCATCGTGGAAGTCCTTTTAATAAATTCACCTCTACTCATACACGAGGTTCAGAATTATCAGAGTGGCATTATGGCCAGGTACAAGGCATACTGGACAAGTATATATGGCATACTTGCCAGTTCCGTGCCTAATTGGACAAAGCGCAATCATGACCAAACCCAAGAAGCCCCTTATTGCTCTTCTCGCCGCCCCAGAATCATCGGCGTCGGTACTCTATGGTTTGTATGATGTCTTACAGTCAGTTGGGGCAGTTTATCCTGACATGGTTGCCGGGGCGCCGGGTGACGAATTGCTAGACATCAAAATAGTTTCGGCTGATGGAAAGCCATTCCATTGTATTGGCAATATTCCAGTCGAACCGCATATGTCGGCGGATAACCAAGCCACTCCGGATGCCGTTGTCATCTGCGACATGTACACATCGATCTACGATGTACCAAAGGGCCGATATCCCCGAGAAATCGCTTGGTTGCGGAAAATGCATACCGATGGCGCTGTACTGTCGTCCGTTTGCTCAGGATCGCTTCTTCTTGCTGAAGCAGGGCTCTTGGACGGGAGGGAAGCGACGGCACATTGGGCGTATCGCGATATGTTCCAACGGCATTATCCAAAAGTCGCCTTTCGCAATGAATCTGTTTTGTGTTTGGCAGCCGAAGTAGACCGCATTGTGACGGCAGGTGGGGTCAGTGCGTGGCATGATCTGGCCGTCTACCTGATCGCCAGGTTCTGCGGGTACCGGCAGGCGATTGAAACTGCGAAAGTCTTTCTGATCACCGGTCACTCGGAAGGCCAGTCACCTTACTCAGTTATGACCCGTCCAATGGAAACCTCGGATGCGCAAATTTCTGATTGCCAGGTCTGGATCGCAGACAATTATGCGGTGACAAAGCCGGCCGAACAAATGGTTGAGCGATCTGGGCTGAACCCGCGTACTTTTTCGCGCCGATTTCGCGCGGCAACCGGTTTTGCACCAATAGAATATGTGCAGGCGCTCAGGATTGAAGAAGCCAAACAGATGCTCGAAACTGAGGCCCAATCTGTAGACGATGTTGGTAGGTCGGTTGGTTACGAAGACCCTGCTTCATTCCGTTGAGTGTTCAAACGAGGTGTCGGTCTTTCACCAGCGGCCTATCGAAAGAAATTCCAACGCATTGCGCAGATCGCAAAGCCAATTGCTGCGGAATGATGACAAAGTTTCCACGAGTCGGTCGTTGGCGTACGCGCAGCAAATTCACAATTTGTCCGCCGACTTGTGAATTCATCGCAAAGGGTTCGCTGCACCCTGCAGGAATGGCAGCAATCTCTGCAACACCGCAGAACAGATTTTGTTGCCAGTGCAGAAAAATTCTCTGGTTGTGCATACGCAGAATAAATTTGGCATGTCCGCTTTGGGCTCTTAGCTGTCATCTGAGTGTTTTGGTCGGTTGTCAGCAGGCAGCCCAAAGAAGACATTGGATTTCAGCGGCCAGGGACGGGTCAACGGACATTGCCGACTTTCTTTGCAATACCAGTAATGCAAGCTCAAGGTTGGTTCGGCCACATGTCCCACCCGGTCAACTGAGATGATTGATCCAAATCCCTGCTTGCTGAATACTGAACACATATCTAAGCAGCCACACTTTCCGTGAAGGATGAGTTACCATGCACTTCCTGAAGCTTCTAATGTCGATGGTAGTACTCCTGCCAGCCGCCGCTTATGCGCAAGTTACCACCGACGGTGGGACAATTGATCCAGCCAAAGTTGAACGCTTTTTCAATCAGCCAGGCTATTCACCATATGCTGGACGCTCTTATCCTACTTTACCTTTGTGGGGTGAGCAGCATTTGCACACATCCTGGTCTCCTGATGCCATCGCCGCGGGTACGCGTGTCGGTCCGGACGAGGCGTTGCGCTTTGCAAAAGGCGAAGAAATCATTTCAAACACCGGCCAGCCTGTAAAACTGTCCAGACCTTATGATTGGATGGTGATTGCAGATCATTCGGACGCACTGGGTGTCATGGCGGGTGTTGTGGCTGGCGATCCAAACCTGCTCGCAGATCCGATATTGAAAAGATGGAGTGTGGGGATGAACACGGGCGGCGCGGCTGCGACAGAGGCCCTCATGGAAATGATCACCCTGCAGGGGTTAGGTCAAATCCCAGACGCCATTACAGACCCTGACACTCAGTTCGATATGTGGCGCATGCAGACTGAAATCGTTGAAAGACACGATGATCCGGGAAGGTTCTCTGCATTGATCGGATATGAATGGACTTCAAACATCGGTGGCGGCAACAACTTGCACCGCAACATCATATACCGCGATGGAAAGGCATTGGCGGACCGGATCCGCCCCCTTACGACATTCGACACAGAAATCCCGAATGAGCTTTGGGATTGGATGGCCAACTACGAAAAAGAGACAGGTGGCCGGGTGTTGGCCATCCCACACAACGGTAACCTGTCGAATGGCCTGATGTTTGCAACCGAAACACCTGATGGAATTCCGATTGACGCAGAATGGGCGAAGAAACGGGCAAGATGGGAACCTCTTTACGAGATCACCCAAACCAAAGGCACATCTGAAACACACCCCAGCCTTTCACCATCTGACGAGTTCGCAGATTTCGAGATCTGGGACGCAGGCAATCTGAATGTTGTTCCCAAAGAACCGGGCATGATCGAATACGAATATGCGCGCGAAGCCCTTAAGAGAGGATTGGCGTTGGAAGCCGAATTTGGGGTTAACCCGTTCAAGTTCGGTTTGATTGGCTCAACTGACTCTCACACCGGCATTTCTACCGCTGAAGAAGAAAACTTCTTTGGCAAGTTTCCAGCAAGTGAGCCTACGGCCGAGCGCTCCACCGGAAACGCGTTTGATTTCGACGGGCGCGTCGTCAAAGACTGGCAACTTGGAGCAACCGGTTTGATGGCGGTCTGGGCGACCGAGAATACACGGGCTGCAATCTGGGATGCGATGAAACGCAAGGAGGCCTATGGGACAACGGGTCCCAGGATCGGTGTCCGTTTCTTCGGTGGATGGGAGTTCAGTGAACAAGACGCACAAAGCAGAAATCCGGCGGCGCGGGGTTACGGTAAAGGCGTCCCAATGGGTGGCGATTTGATGCCTATGCCTTCGGACGGTGCAGCCCCAAGCTTTCTGGTCGCAGCCATCAAGGATCCTTTTTCCGGAAATCTTGATCGCATTCAAATCATCAAAGGATGGTTGGATGCTGAGGGAAACACACAAGAAAAGATTTTTGATGTTGTGTGGGCTGGAGATCGTGCGCCTGACGCCGAAGGAAAGCTTCCACCGGTCGGGGACACGGTTGATTTGGAGAACGCGACGTGGGCCAACACAATTGGTGCGTCAGAGTTGATCACTGTCTGGCAAGACCCAGAGTTTGATCCGTCGATGAGCGCATTCTACTACGCAAGGGTTCTTGAAATTCCGACGCCACGATGGACGGCTTATGACGCTGTCTATTTTGCGGATGCGGCCTTCGTCCCAGAAGTTACAATGAAGACCATTGAACGCGCGTACACCTCGCCAATCTGGTATACGCCTGCACGTTGAAACTGCAGCTGGTCGGGAGAACTTTCTGAGCCCGCTTTGGGCTCAAATCGGACCCTGACTACTTTTTGTCTAATCTCTGAAATGACCGTCGCTGACCAAAAAAAACGCCGCTTCTGACAGAAGCGGCGCATTTGTTTTCGCAGTGTCGGGGGATCAGCTTTCCGGTGCGGGTGCCACGGATGCCAGATAGGCTGCTACGTCTTCGCCGCCTTTCTTGAGCTTGTAGGCCATTTTTGATTTGGCCTTGCTGTCGTCGAGATAGGTGCGCAGGAAGGCCCGCGGATCAACGACGTATTCAGCGAGGTTTGCGGCATCCCAGACAAGTCCGGCTTCGCCTGCGGCAACAAGATCATCGCCGTAGCGGAAGTCGGCAGTGCCGGCTTGACGACCGATCACGCCATAAAGGTTCGGGCCGGTACGGCCGCCTTTTACAATCTCGTCCCCCGCGTCGGAAACGATCATGTGGCAGGATTTGCACTTGCTGAATGTTTTTTCGCCGGCTGCGGCGTCGCCAGGTCCGGCGTGGCCGTCTGCAAGGGCAGGGGCGGCGACGATACTCATGGCGAAGATGGCTGCGAGTGTCCTAGTCATTGTAGTCTCCCATAGTGATTGGGAGATAACGTAGAAGATCACAGCCAGAGTCAACAGTCACAATTGTGCTATTTCAGGCAACCGCGTGAGAAATTGCGCATTGCTTCCAAAGTTCTTTCAGCGCCAGCACCAGATGTTCGATATCGTCGATGCTGTGCAGCGGACCCGGGGTAAAGCGCAGCCGTTCGGTGCCTTTCGGCACTGTCGGATAGTTGATGGGCTGCACGTAAATGCCATACTGCTGCATCAGGTAATCGGCGATCATCCGGCATTTCACCGGGTCTTTGATCATCACCGGAATGATGTGGCTTGGATTGTCCAGGTGCGGGATCCCCTCCTGGTCCAACCGCTTGCGCAGATAGGCCACGCGTTCACGTTGCAAGATACGCTCCTGATCCGATTGCTTGAGGTGCCGGATGGAGGCTTGTGCCGCCGTGGCCACCGCAGGCGGCAGGGCGGTCGTAAAGATGAAACCGGAGGCAAAGGAGCGGATGAAGTCGCAAAGCGCTTCAGAGCCCGTGATATAGCCTCCCACGACGCCGTAGGCCTTGCCCAGGGTACCTTCGATAAGGGTAATGCGGTTTTGCAGCCCTTCCTGCTCGGAAATACCGCCGCCGCGTGGCCCGTAGAGGCCCACCGCGTGCACCTCGTCAAGATAGGTCATGGCACCGTGTTTCTCGGCCACTTCGACGATCTCCTGCATCGGGCAGATGTCGCCGTCCATCGAATAGACGCTCTCAAAGGCCACGATCTTGGGGCAGTTGGCGGGCAGGGCGCTGAGCTTGCGGTCCAGATCTTCGGGGTCGTTGTGCCGCCACAGCACCTTGTTGGCGCGGGAATGGCGGATACCTTCGATCATGGAGGCGTGGTTGAGCTCATCGGAGAGGATCACGCAGTCGGGCAGTCGGGCCCCGAGGGTCGACAAGGCGGCCCAGTTCGACACATAGCCGGAGGTAAAGAGCAATGCGTCTTCCTTGTGGTGCAGATCGGCCAGTTCGGCCTCCAGCAGCTTGTGGGCGTGGTTGGTGCCGGAGATGTTCCGCGTGCCTCCCGCACCCGTCCCATAGGCGTCGATCGCACCCTTCATGGCGTTGATCACCGTGGAGTTCTGACCCATGCCGAGGTAATCGTTTGAACACCAGACTGTCACTTGATCGGGGGCTTCTTCATCATGGCATCGGGCCTGGGGGAACTTGCCCGCCTGCCGTTCCAGTTCAGCGAAGATGCGGTAGTTGCCATCTTCCTTCAATGTGTCCAGTTGAGATTGGAACAGTGCATCAAAGTCCATGATGTCCCCCTTTAAGTGTCGATGTTTTTGGTGTTGGTTGTGTGGTCGCGGGAAGCATCCAGCGCCACAGTTTTTCGTCCGGGATTGGCAGAACCATTACCCAGTGTTCGAGGAGCGCCAGCGCCGTGATGGCGGTCAGTAGGGAAAAGCCGATAAGCTGGCCTTCGCTCGTGGCGCCGTAAAGCCGCTCCAGCCAGCAGGCGGTGGCGAAGGTAAGCGCCGTGACAGAGATCGGAAACAGCCAGTTCAGCGGTCTGATCCGGAAATAGGTCGCAAGATGCGAGAGGGCCGAGGGCAGGAAATCCACATTGATCTTTGGCACACCGAGATAGAGGTTCAGCTTGGCGGAGAGACGGGCAAAGAACAGCACTGCGAAGGTCCAGACGCCAAAGATATTCGGCGCGTCCTGACTGACGAGGACAAGGCAGATCAGGGTGCCCACAAGCAACATCTCGTGATAGGCCAGCGTGCCCCAAGCGCGGATAAAACGCTCCCATTCAGGGGTATTGGGCGGCAGATCGTAGGTGTTGGGGCCGGTGATGACCCCGGTCAGAAACGCCAGTTCGATCCAGCCCCAGATGCACAAGGCGGAGAGAAAGGCGAGACAAGCCGCTGTGACAGAGGTGCTGGCAAGGGTCGCAAAGAACCCCCAGAGGCCCAGGGCGAGCATAGGCAGCCCCCAGAGCGTCGCGCGTAAGCCAGCGTTAGGGCCGCGTTTGTCCGTTGTTTTCACAACCCAGAGGATCGCCCCGGTGGAGAACCACCAGACGAAAAGAGCCAGAAGCAGCGCGGACCAGATGGTCATAGATCGACCTCTCGGAACAGGAGGTGCTGCCCGGCGTTCCCGCCGGGCGTTAGGGTATGCGCGATCGCGCGTCTCAATACACTGGCTCCAGACGGGTGGTCGCAGGCACCTGATGCTTTTTCGCCGGGATCGTGTAGAGCGA
>CANKZM010000009.1 GCA_947488305.1 uncultured Roseobacter sp. | reverse complement strand
TCATCAGGCCCTAAACATGCGCCCGCCCGTACCAGAAACCTTGCTGAAAAGTGGCCCATAGAAATGGGGCTGGACACTTTGCCGGACTGAGTTTTGTGCGATCGACCACATCGACGGGCCAAACCCGATAACAAAGAAGGCAGCGCAAATCAAAGGCAACTGTCCTTGTGCGAGATAAAGGATCGTTGGAGCCAGCATTGAAATGCCCGGCCCGAACAAGAGAATGAAGTTGGGCGGAATGTGCGCACCATAAGAGTGACTGATCCTCGCATCGCACAAACCCGGAATGAAGGAGTTCTTCTTGGGTTCAACGGCAGCGCTGGTGGTACGCCATGCACACTGTACAGTTCACGTGCTCCGAACATAGTTCTCAACCAAGGGCTGGCAGTTAACGTACGGCAAAGAAGTAAATCTGTTTGCGTCAATCAAATGTGTTGATCAATGTTTTCAGAAAATTGCAAGCTCAATTACCAACCTTCTCCCGTCTTTGCGTCCGCCGCAACCGGCGGAAATATCGGGCGGGAGCACCCCATTCAGAATTTGCTATTTGAGTCGAAATTGGGCCGCGACTAATGGCACCAATGTCGGCTTTCGGCGCTAATCGCCTCAATACGACTGGTGCAGCATTTGGGAGGAACGGGCCTTCTTCAATTTTCGGTGAAACCGACCAAAATGCGACACTGCGTTGGGTCTGGCGACCGCTGCGAGCGAGTACCTACCCCATTCAGCACCCAGTGCAAAATGGGGCGCGTTCGCATGCGCGCAAGCCAGCATACGACCACTGGACACAGTCATATTCTTGTAAAAGCTGACCGGATGAGTGTGATCACTGCAATAGCATATAGAGCCGAAACCACTCCATCGATCCAACGACGTAACTTCATGTAACTCTTCGTAACAACTGAAAGCGAAAAGGCAGCCGCGTAGGCCTTGTAAACGAGAAACCCGACTAGGGCACATCCCGAAGTCCCGATCAGTAGATTGACCGAAGCATCTTCGTTTCCGAGGCCAACTGACAATGCCGCCATCCAGGCCACGACCGCCTTGGGATTGGACAAGGTGACCGAAGCTGACTACGACCGTCGAATTTTTCAACCTCGCCGTCGGCTGCCTCGAGACTGGGTTCGACATCCATTGTTCCGGCGGCAACTTGCGACGAGAGCGCAAATGCCGCCAATCCGACGCCACATAGCCCCCGGAGAACGGTAGCTTTAGCGCGTAATTCTATGCTCCAGTATAGATGTGAGTGGTTCAAACTTGTTGTCCTTTGCGCAGGACCGGCCTTATCCTTGGTGAGGCGTGCCTTGCCCTGTGTCGAGGTATTGTTTGAGACTGCCCAGAAAAAACATGTCCCAGCCCGCCTCGCAAACATCATAGCATAGCAATTCTGGCGTGAGCCCTTGGTGCCGCATCTCAATTCTAGAGCCGTTCCCCTGTGCGGTGATTTTCCACAGCACCTTGGTGTCAAGCCACTCGGTTTCGATCTCTTTCGGCTGACCTTCGTGGATGTGCAGGGCATCCATGCAGGTCCATTCGACTTGGCTTGGTTGTTTCATGCCGGTCAACTCGAACGTCCAGTATGACACACCGGGTGGGAAGGTGAATTTCGCGCGATCCCCAATGTTGGTCAGAGGTTGATCGGGTCGGGTCCACCAGTGTGCGACCCCCTCGGTAACTGCCTTGAACGCGGCGGAAGGGGCTGCTTGGACGTCAATGGATTTGGTGTAGCTTCTTGCTGTCATCGGGGTTGTCCTTAGGCGGCTTCGGCCCAATGGGGCGGAAAGGTTGCGGCGACGTTTGGGAGGGCTTCGATCCGGCTGACCCAATTCGCTATTTCGCGTGATACGGTCGCAAGGTCCGGCAAGCCGAGCGCTTGCATGATCCCAGGTTTCGTTTCCATCGCCCGCTGGATCAAACGCACGTGCGGGAATGCGACGGCGTCAGCCGCGCCTGGGCGTGCACCTGACAGGAACGGGGTGTCGACCAAGAAGCCGGTCAGGTGCGCAAGTTCCACTTGCAGCCTTTCGCTGGCGTTCTTTAGGTCGTCTGTGGCTTCGTCTGCGCCTTGGAAGAAGATCGGGGAAAGGACACCGCTTGTGGCGTCTGGCAGATAGTCAAAGATTTCCATGGTCCGCTGCCAGATGAGGCCTGTGTCCTGCGGCGTTTCCCCAAATAGGGGTTTGGCTGGGTATTTTCGATCCAGCCAGGCCAGGATCGCAACGGATTGGCTGAGGGTCGTGTCGCCTTCTTTCACGGTCGGGACGGTGCCGCGTGGATTAATGGCAAAGTAGGCATCAGATTTGTGCTCTTTTCGTGCTGCGGATAGCATGTTGACGTTGTAGTCGAGGCCTTTGAAAGCCATTCCGAGTGCCACGCGCCAGGGGCTGGGCGCGCCGCTTACAGTCCAAATTTCCAGGGACATGATAACGTTCCTCCGTCAGTGGGTGTTTGCAGAGGATTATCTATCTTGGTATGATTTGAAAAGTAGGCAGAATTTTTTGATATACTATCAAAAATCGTACTAATGAGGAAAACAGGATGCCCGAGGCCATTGTCGAACCAGATCAAGCGCGTGTATCCGACGAAAGTTCATGTCCCGCACCAAAAGTCATCGGTATGATTGGGGGCAAATGGAAACTGCTTATTCTGCAGATTCTGATCTTTCAGGGCACCAAGCGGTTTGGCGAATTGCGCAAATCCATCGATGGGATCACGCAGACGATGTTGACCAACCAGTTGCGCGCGCTGGAAGCTGATGGGCTGGTCACTCGAAACGTTTATGCAGAGGTGCCGCCACGGGTCGAATACTCAGCCAGCGCGGATGGATTGGCGCTGGCCCCGGTGTTCACATCGATGCACGATTGGTGGGTCAATCGGTCAGCTGGATCGTAGCGCCTGATCGACGCGTTCAATCTCGGCCTCGTACCACGCGATAGTCCCGCCAGGATCGGTGGAGTAGCTTTCCGCAAAAGAGGCGGGCGCTTCGGTTGCCTCGTCATGCTGCGTTGCCCAAACCATCATCGAGACCAAGGCAGGCAAGAAGTCCTTGGATTTCTTCGTCGGAAAGTAGCAAATGCTGCTGGCTTTGCGTGGGTCCGGTTCACGGGTCAACATGCCAAGCGTCTCAAGCTTGGCAAGGCGGTTTGCAAGGATATTGGTTGAGATGCCTTCAGGTGAGGCGAGGAATTCGCGGTAAGTGCGTTTGCCGTGAAGCAGGACATCCCTCAGCAATAGAAAGCACCACTTATCGCCCACGATGCCGGCAGCATAGCGGGTAGGGCATCCATTCCAGTCGGTTTTTCTGCCTGAATTCATGGTTCAGATATAGAGGACTGCAAGGCACTTGCAATATGCAAGCAACCGAAGTATCAAATTACTTGCAAAATGCAAGTGGAGAGAAACATGCCTGCACCTTTCGTTTGGTACGACAACATGACGAAGAAACCGCAAGAAACGACAGAGTTCCTGAAATCGATGTTTGGATGGCAGCCCCAAGATATTGGCGCGATGACATTTCTGACCGAGCCGAGTGGGGACATGCCGTTCGCCGCGACATGCGACGAGATGGATGGGATCACCGGGTGGGTGCCTTACTTCGAGGTTGACGATCTGGAAGCCGCCACGGGTCGCGCGCGCGAAAACGGTGCACGTGTTATCGCCGAAAACGTCAAGGGTCCTGCTGGAGATGCCAGTTTCATCCGCGATCCGGGCGGGAGCCCGATGGCGCTTTGGAAGCGTGGCAAAATGGGATGAAGTTCGACATGTTGAAGCAACAAATCCTGGCTGCTGTTGCCTATCCGCTGATCGTCTTCCCCCTTGCGATTGTCTGGCATTTGCTCCTGTTCAAAGACAGGTATGTGAATTTCGGATACTTCGAGGGCGAGCCGAACATCGCTGTCGGCTTTGCGTCGATGGTTGTTCAAGGTGCCGTGCTGGCTTTCATTTACCCCATGTTTCGACTTGGTCGTGACGGCCTTGCGCGCGCGATCAAGTTCGCAGCTTTGCTGGGACTGTTCTTTTGGACAAGCCACGTGCTGGCGCTGGTGGCCAAGCAGAACGTACCTCAAGCGGGCACCTATATCTTGATGGAAACCGTCTATCTGTGTTTGCAGTTCGGCCTGTTTGCACTGGCTTTGGCTTTGATTTTTCGCAGGGCAGGGCGGACGTCAGTCACGCCCGCCTAAGGCATTGATGGATTACGCTGTTTTCAAGGGCTTCAGCGTTCATCAGAGCGTAGGTGCGCGGGGAGGCGGTGCTCTCAAACAACCGTTTCCCTGCTCCGACAACGACAGGGAAAGTCCAGATCCGAAACTCATCGATCAGATCGTGAGATTGCAGCGTTTGGACCAATTCAGAGCTGCCATGAACCTGTAACAGTGGCCCGTCTTGGTCCTTCAACTCTTTCACAGCCTTCGCCATGTCGCCTTTCAGCGCATGCGAGTTTTCCCAGGTCAATGGTTGAGATTGCGATGTGGCCACATACTTTTGCGCCGCATTCAACCTGTCGCCAAGATCGGAGCGCTGCGCGTTTGGCCAATGTCCAGCGAAGATGTCATAGGTCTTGCGTCCAAAAAGGATGTCGTAAGGTTTCGACATGGCGACGCGTTCAACGTGCGGCATCACACCGTCCCAATAGGGGGCTGCCCAACCGCCTCGAGTAAATCCGCCGGAGGGGTCTTCCTCGGTCATGCTTGGGGATTGCATGACCCCATCCAGAGTCACAAATGTCAGCACCGCAAGTTCGCGCACCTCACGACCCTTCATCGGCCAACGTCTGCGCGAACGCAGCCAGCTTGTCGAAGGCCTGGTTCCAGCCGCCAGCCCCAGCGGTGCCTTCGGCAACACCCACATGGACCATCACCATCCGGGTTTTGCCGTCGACCTCGCTGAGCTCGACGATGACCTCGGTAATGTCAGGGAAAGTGTCCGGCATCCCCATCGACTGGGGCGAAATGATGGTGCCAGCCGCGTCACACATGCTTTCGGTATAGACGAGGCGGCCTGGCGCGCTGACCTCTTTGTAGACGCCGGTGAACCACATCTCCATCGACCGTTCAGGCGATTGCATCGCCATGCAGACCTTTCGGGCTCCACCGACTGTCACGTCCATCTCGGCCGTGGGCACAGACATGCCGTTCGGGCCGTACCATTGTTTGAACAACGCTGGGTCAGTCCACATTTGCCAGACAAGATCGATTGACGCGTCAATTTCCCGTTCGATCCGAACCCATTCTGTTTCTTCGCTCATTGATCTTTTTCCTTCATGTCAGCCAAAAGAGTGTCCATTGCATTGAAGCGCCCCTCCCAAATGGTCCGATATCTTTCGGTCCAACTTGCGATTTCCCGGATGGGTGCCGTTTCTAATGTGCACAGCCGAAACTGGGCGTTCTTTTCCCGGGAAATCAGGCCGGCGGTTTCCAGCACTCGGATGTGTTTGGATACGGCTGGTAAGGTCATATCAAACGGCTCTGCCAAAGCATTCACGCTTGCCGTTCCGCATGCCAATTGTGCCAGAATTGCCCGACGCACTGGATGCGCCAGGGCGGAGAACGCTGCGTCTAGCTGGTCGTCTTTAGTCATAAGTCTTTATTATACTAATCAGTTAATTAAACAAGTGGTTTATTATCTACTCACGATGCGACCGAGTATGCAAACCATCATCGATAGATTGCCAAAAGAAAGGAGCTCCGTATCTAGCACGCTCGGGAGCCAAGAGCTGTTCCAACTAGCCGTTACTTTTGCTGACCAATGCCCGCTATGCGGGCTGCACCTGCGGCATCAAGTATGTGTTTGGGATGTCGGCCAGGGACCGTCCTCGATGAAGGTTGAGACCGTGATATCGCAGTTGCTGCGCTGCATCCGAGGTTCGGTTCGAACCCCACTTGACCGATTCCGCAATTTGAATAAATGTCGGCTTACAGGGATGCGGAGAAAGCGTGTCAGGTTCAAGCGGGGTTCCTTGGCAGAGAAGCTAATGACTCCCAAGAGCCTTTAGAAACTGAACTTTATAACAGGTCGAACTAAGTGTTGATCGCCGAGAGTTTGTATGGCTTTCTGTGGCGATGCTGAAGTTCGACAAGGAAACAACGCAGCTTTTGGATATCGTCTATCAAGGCGCGGATATCACGCGGAGACGCCAGGCTTCGTTCGATGCGCTTCGTCCCAAGGCCGATGAAATAATTATCGATATTGGTTGTGGAAATGGTTTGCTAACCTTGGAGTTAGCCCGGGCCGTTGGATCGGGTGGCAAGGCAATTGGCATCGATCCGAGCAAAGATATGCTTGTCCCAGCGAAGGATCGTTGCAAGGGATTTGATTGGGTTGAAATCCTGATCGGTACGGCCAATGATTTGCCGATAACGACCGGCACTGTGGACAAAGCCGCCTCAGTCCAAGTTTTTGAATACCTTGACGACGTTCCCGGAGCAGTTGCTGAGGTACATCGCGTGCTTAAACCCGGCGGCAAACTTGTCATCGGAGACATCCATCTCGATAGTCTCGTGTGGTTCAGCGACGACAGGGATCGTATGAATCGCATGATCGCTTCGTGGGATAGCCACTTCACGCACCGCGATGTCCCTGCAGTTTTGCCTTCCATTTTGCAAGACGCAGGATTTGTCGTTGAAGACATCACGCCGATAACAACTTGCGATCATACGCTGAAGCCAGACGGGCTTGCGACAATGATGATGCAATTGATGATCCGATACGCTATCGACAACATCCATGTTCCAGAAAGTGAAGCCTCGGCATGGTTGGCAGAGCAAAAGGAATTGGCTGCCGAGGGCAGATTTTTCTTTGCGCTGACTCATTTCGTGGTGAACGCTCGAAAAAGGTAGTTATCTGCATAGCGGCAAAACTTGTATGCTTTGCCGTTGGTTGAATTGAATTCTCGCGACACCCTCCCAAAGCGGAGATCTGGTTCGCGACAGAGAACGGTCGCTTCGTACAGCGAACTGTGAATTCGTTTAGCAACTAATTATGCGGTTGCGGCGAATGTCCGGTTCGACTGGCCGCGCCGCAGCGTTGACTATAGCGGTTAAAGGTCGGCTTTGGGCCTTCCGTGAAGCTCGACAAATTTGGGATCGGGGTGATGCCGCATCTGCTCCAAGGTCCGTTCCGAGCCTAAAACTATCATTCGTTCGCCTACTGGACGCTGTCGCACATCGAATGGAAGAAATGAGCTTCCACCTTCAGTACAAGAGGCCAACTGCGATTTTCTGTAGGTCTGGCTCCTTCAACTGAACCTTGGAGTGCGCACGCTTCTCAATTCCAACGATGGCAATACAATAAGAGGCATGTCTTCCCGGTCATGAAAAGAGAATACCACCATTGATATCGACTGATGTGCCAGTCATGAATGAAGACTGCTCAGAGGCCAAAAATACCGCCAAATTCGCCACCTCATCCGGTGTGCCTTCGCGCTTAATCGGAGCCATGCTCGACACTTTGCTGCGCACCTCGTCTTTTGTGAAGATGTTGTGGAAGTCGGTGTCGATCATGCCCGGGCAAATGGCGTTTACCCGGATCTTGGGCCCGAATTCCTTGGCCATCCCCCGTGTCATCGTCATCACAGCCCCTTTGGAAGTTGCATATGCTACAGCGCCGGGTCCGCCTCCGTCGCGCCCTGCCTGCGATGCAAAAGCCACGATACTGCTGCCCTCGCTCATGTGCGGCGTAGCGGCCTTGGCAAGGTAGAAAAACGACGTGACGTTCAGGTCCATAACCGCATTCCAGTGGGCCGCATCCATTTCCGGGAAGGTCTTGCGCGCAACCAGACCTCCAGTCACGTGGACCAATACATCGATATTGCCGCCGAACTCAGTACGCGTCTTATCAACCAGCTTTTCGACATCTGACGGGTCAGTCATGTCACCTTGCAATGCAAAAGCCCTACCGCCGGCTGCCGTAATCTCAGCCACAGCAGATGCGGCGCCGTCGCCGCTGGAGTGATAGTTAATCGCGACGTTCGCTCCGTCCGCGGCCAGTTTCAGTGCGCAAGCCCGACCGATGTCGCGGCCACCTCCTGTGACAATCGCAGTTTTTCCATTCAATCGCATGAGACACCCCTAGTTTAGCCAAGCGTCGACCGATAGTGGCCGCTTTGAATTCAAACTGGTATGGTAGAAGTCATTTCCTGTCAACGGTCGATGTCGGAAATCTCAATCCTCGAAGAATTCCGGATGGTTTCTAGAAGCCATCTCCAGCGTGTTGTCCAGATGGGCAAGGTGGATGCGTGTTTTCTCAACGGCCCTTTCTTCCTCGCCTGCGCGAATTGCAGCGAAGATATCACTGTGTCCTTCAAGGACTTCCTGCATGCCAGTCGTGTCTGACAACTCCAGTGTGCAGGCACGGTCTGTATGAGCCTTGTTTTCAGAGATGATTTTGAACGCATGCTCCCGGTCCGCAGCAATGCAGATGAGATTGTGGAAAGTATAATCCAACGCCTTTAGCGATTTGGCGTCGCCGCTGTCCACGGCGACACGTTGCTGCTCCAGATTCTGGCGAATTTGCGCGAGGTGCTCTTGCCGGGCGACGCGACAGGCATAGCGTACGACTTCGACTTCCACCGCAACCCTGATAAATCGTGTATTTCTTAGGTCCTGGTGTGATATTTTACGGACCCGGGTGGCTCTTTGCGGTCGGATTTCCAACAGGTTAAGCGCACCAAGACGCAGGAAGGCTTCTCGCACAGGCTGACGGGACACATCAAAGACCTTGGCCACTTCCACCTCCGAAATCTTTGAACCGGGATGCAATTTCATCGAGATGATATCAGATCTCAACTGAAGAAAGACTTCTTCGGTCGTTGTTAGCCGTCCGGTTCCATTAGGAGTTTGCAACGTGATCATCCGCCAATCCGTTTCCTGTCAGTTTTATGCGCTCGGCTTCTTTATTCTTCGGTTGCGTCACCTAGCGTGGAAGCCCCCCGTTTTCAACGTTTCTTAACCCAGAAGCACAAGTCGACGTTCCGCATTTTCTTGGAGCATTCATGCATAAATTACCATACTAGTCATCATTTTTCTTGACGGAACGCAACTCTCTGGCTTATCTCAACCAAGATTTGACCTAAATCTGACCGCTCAGTCGAATAATGGAGCGGTGATTTTATTCTGGGAGGAACAAGAAAATGTTTGTCGAGAACACAATGAAAAAGGCAACGCGCGTTACCATGGCCTTGGCAATTGCCACTGGCCTGGGCGTTACTTCAATCGGCACTGCTGACGCGCAGGACGTGACCTTGCGTGGTGCGAGTATGTTTGATGAAGAGCACGCGTTTACCAAAACCATGCGCAAATTCGCCGAGTTGGTTGAAGCGAATTATGACGGTGATGTCGAATTTGATCTGCGCTTGAATGGCGAACTGGGCGTCGAAAAAGACTACGTGAACTTCCTGCAGCAGGGTGTCGCGATTGACTATACAATCATGGCTCCGTCAAACATGGCGAAGTTTGCACCTTCCATTCCGCTCATGGACATGCCGTTCCTGTTCCGCGATCTGGACCACTGGAACACCGTCCTGTCGAGCGATGCTTTCGGTCCGCTCGAAGCAGAGCTGGAAAAGAATGCTGATATCAAGATCATCGGGTACACCGGCGGCGGCGTTCGCAACCTTGTTTCCAGCGAACCAATCGGAAACCTTGAGCAATTGGCAGGCCATAAGATGCGTGTCATGGGCGCGCCCATTCAGGCACAAACATTTTCTGCGCTGACTGCAGCGCCTTCGGCGATTGCCTATAACGAGGTCTACAACGCCATTCAGTCTGGCGTTATTGCTGGCTTCGAAAACGAGGCGGCCAGTATCCAGAATCTCAAGTTCTACGAAGTCGCCCCACACATCACTCTGACAAAGCATACGATCACCGTTCGTCCGATCGTGATGAGCGGCAAGACCTTCCGCAAGTTGCCGGAGGACCTGCAAGCTGCTGTTCTGAAAGCTGGCGCCGAAGCTGGAGCTTTCGGGCGCGAGCTTGAATCGCGTCAAGATGGCGAAAAGCTTCAGGAAATGATCGATGCAGGTCAAATCCAGGTTCAGGAATTCGAGGGCCGTGAAAAGCTGCTCGAAATGGTGATCCCTGTTCAGGATGCATTTGCAGCAGAAATCGACGCTACTGATCTGCTCACAGCTGTCCGTGGCATGTAAGAGTTGGCGGGGCATCCCACGGTGGAGTGCCCCTTCTCTTGCATCTTGAATCATTAGATCCTGTGAAACATCTCGACACCCCAATCGTCGGTCGTCTGCTTGAGACCTTTTGCGCATGGCTGCGCGTTCTGGTCGGATGCCTGATGGCCTCACTTGCCATCCCTGTCGGGATGCAAGTGATTTCGCGGTACACTGGCATCATCCCGACATATTTGTGGACCGAAGAGTTGGCGACCTTCATTTTCGTTTGGGTTGTCATGATCGGGTCAATGCTAGCCGTTTGGGACGGGACCCATTTCGATGTGGTAATCACGCCAAATGCACAAAGCCCGTTGGGAGTATTCCTTCAAAAGTCCGTTGTTCATGTGCTGGTTTTGATCTTCGGGCTATTGTTTGCCTGGTACGGGATTGAATACGCAAAGGTCGGTTCGATCCAAAGCTCGGTTATGATGAGGGCCAACCTTTTGTGGACCTATATCACCGTACCTATCGCGGGTACGATCTGGGCTGTGTTCAGCGCATACCGGCTGTACGAGGCATGGGCCACCTACAAGGCCAGCAAGAGATCAACATCATGATAATCACAACTGGCGTAGCCTGCGCGATCCTTGTCGGCAGTTTTCTGGCACTGATCCTCATTCGTGTACCGGTAGCCTTTGCACTTGGTATTGCGACAATTCCGATCGTCGTGCTGGACATTAGGCTGACACCTTTCATCATCCTTGACCGGATGTTTCAGTCATACAATTCATTCATCTTGTTGGCCGTGCCATTCTTTTTGCTGGCTGCAAACCTTATGAATTCCGGAAAGATAACAACCAAACTCATTGATTTGGCGCGCGTTCTTACGGGGTGGATGCCCGGAGGGCTTGGCCATGTGAACGTCGCGGTCTCGATGCTGTTCGCAGGAATTTCAGGATCATCTACTGCTGATGCTGCAGGCTGTGGCAAGATTTTGATCCCTGCGATGGTCAAAGAGGGTTACGACACGCGCTTCGCGATTGCGATCACCGCTTGTTCATCTGTGATGGGTGTGATCATTCCGCCCAGCATCCTGATGGTCGTCTGGGGTGGTGTCATGCAGATTTCAGTGGGCGCATTGTTCCTGGCAGGGGCTGTGCCGGGTCTACTGATCGGCTTCGCGTTGATGGCGACGGTTTACGGCTACGCCAAGGTCTACGACTATCCCATCGCACTCAAACCCACCTTCGCCGAGTTTTGGAGCGCCTTCAAAGGAGCGGCTTTGGCCTTGCTGACCCCGATCCTTGTGATCGGAGGTATTGTAGGCGGTATCGTTACCCCGACCGAAAGCGCGATAATAGCGGCCGGATACGCCTTGATTCTCGGCGTTTTTGTCTACCGAACGGTCACGATCAAAGACCTTGGCCACATCTTCTACGATACAGGTCGATTTGCATCGATCTCACTTTTTGCAATCGGAACCGCATCCGCGTTCGGCTGGATGCTGGCCTTTTACAACGTGCCACGGTTAATTGTTGAGACGTTGACAGCAAATGAGTTTGGAATGTTCGGCACCGCCTTGGTGATTGCGGCACTCTTTTTGTTCTTCGGGCTTTTCATCGACGCTATCCCGACGATAATCATTTTGGGCACGGTGCTGCTGCCGGTGGCCACCGCCGCTGAAATCCACCCGATTGCTTTCGCGATCATCGGCATTATCTCTCTCGCCTTTGGTCTGGTGACACCACCATATGGGCTTTGTTTGCTGATATCGGCCGCGATCGGAGGGATGAATGTCGTAAGCGTGATGCGAGACGTCTGCATCATCCTCGCCCCCATGTTGCTCATCCTCATGCTTATCATCCTGTTTCCGGAAATCGCGCTGTGGCTTCCTCGAACTCTTATGCCGATGACGTTCAAGTAAATCCGTCTAGTGCGCAATTGTGAACGTACAAATCCGTTTGCACGAAGGTTTGCTTGCGCTGGAGGTGATTGTTACGGCGCCCGGCAACGCGTGCGGAACTTGTCGCCACCTGACCTAACAAAGTCCACTTGTCGGGAACAAACCGGCAAATCGAGAACTACTTTGTAGACAACGCTGATCCCAATCATACAAGAGGCCCAACGCCTACCTTTGCGAGTTCACGGAATGCCGTCAAAAGTGGTCACTATTGCGGACTTTTTGGTTGAATTCGTCGGAGACGACACATCAGCTGTATCAGCCACAAAAGTCGGTGGAGCCAACCAAACTGATAGGTTTGTTGCCATGATGAGTGTTTCCGGGAGGCTTTACGCTGAACCATACCAAACGTCGGGTTTGTCCCGATCCCGGTCGTCTAGGGCCGCGAGATGAATGTCCGGTTTCGGCTGCCTGCCGTCAACCGACCAAAACAGTCAGATGACGGTACAGAGCCCAGAACTGCAGACACAACATCAATCGCCGTTAGCCGTCTCTGTATAAAACCAGACCTCAACCGAGTTTGTTCGTACGACTGTTTTCTGTTTTGTATAGCGAGTGCAGGCAGTCAAGACGTTCAAAATGAATACGAGTACCCTATGAACGGTCCCACCTGCGTCACGTAATACCCGAAATCACCGTCTGACAAGCTACCATTGTAGTCGATGCTGTAATAGCGAATACCAAGTTTGAGCGAACTGGACTCACTGATCTTAAAGTCGAAGCCCAGCGTATAGTAGTGGAAACTGACCCCCTTGTTTTTCCACTTCAGGCCCCTGCCGAATGACCGGATTTTGGAACCCTGATTCCACCGTTGAAAGGAGATCATCGTGACCAAACGACCAAACGAGAGAAACGAACGGATCAAGCGCCGCTTTCTGGAGTTTCGCAAATATGCGAAGCGGCTGTCAGAGAAGACAATTGACCGCGAACTGGCTGCTTTGGAGCGGTTCGACATCTGGAACGGGCGTAAGGATTTTACCCGCTTCCATATCGAATGGGCGATGGGATTTCGCACGCATCTGGAGCAAGCAAAAACCAAAGCGGGCAAACCGCTCGGCAAGTCCACCACCCGCGCGGTCATGGCGACGCTGCGGGAGTTTACGCTCTGGCTCTCTCAGCAAGACGGCTTTCGCAGCCGGATCAAACCGGGGGATGCAGAGTATTTCAATCTGTCGCGACGCGACGAAGCCGAAGCCCGCGCCACGCCAACAAGGCCCGCACCAAGCATCAATCAGGCCAAGCGTGTTTTGGCGTTGATGCCGGAAAGCAGTCCGCAAGCGTTGCGCGACAAGGCAGTCTTCGCGCTTTTGTGCCTGACGGGAATCCGGGTCGGGGCGCTTATTTCTCTGCGCGTCAAGCACATCGACCTTGCTGAAAAATCTGTGGCCCAAAACCCGCGCGAGGTAGCCACTAAATTCGGCAAACCAATCGACACGTTTTTTGTGAAGGGTTTTGAGGAGGCCGAAGCCGTCCTGACGTAATGGCTAACCTATCTGGACGAAACCGCTTTCTATGGCCCGGACGATCCGCTTTTTCCTGCAACCGCACTCACTGCAATGCAAACACGGGATTTCAGGTTACCGGCTTCGACCGCCGCTCTTGGAAAAGCACAGAACCTGTCCGCAAGATTGTCAACAATGCCTTTAAGGCCGCAGCTCTACCTAATTTCGGCCCGCACGCATTTCGCCAAATGTTAGCGCGCCATGTCGCCAAAACATGCACCTCCGTCGCCGAACTGGTCGCCACATCCCAAAACCTCGGCCATTCGGACGTTTTGACGACTTTACGCAGCTACGGCCAAATCAGTCGCGAACGCCGACGCGCGCTGGTCACCGGAGAGTCAGACGACGAAGTTTTGGAGGATTGAAGCGACAGGCGGTTGAAGTCGCGCAAAACGTGGGAACAAGTGTGGGAACGAAACTATCGGAACCAAAATTTATTAAATTAAATCAATAGAAAGCACATAAGATGTGGCGGAGAGACAGGGATTCGAACCCTGGGTAGGCTTGCACCCACAACGGTTTTCGAGACCGCCCCGTTCGACCACTCCGGCACCTCTCCGCGGGGGTCTGGTGCGGGGGCGTTTAGTCTGTCTCGGACGTGGTGACAAGGGCAGATCGGCGCAAGGATGCCCGTCACGGGGAATTTCATTGCGCCGGCAGGCATATGACCTAATCTCTTAACAAATACGCGGTAAGCGTGGATCAGGAGGCAAGATATGACATCGATGATACGCACAGGGGTATTTCTATTGACGCTCACTGCTCTGGCGGTGACTTGGGCGCAGCCTTCAAGTGCCCAGGACGATGACAGACTTGAAGCGTTCCTCGAAGTGACCGGATTTGATGTTGCATTGGAGAGCATGAAGCTTACTGCCAGCAGCGCCCCCGGTATGATCGGACTTGAGGCCGACGATTTTGGGCAGCAGTGGACCACGCTGGTCGAAGAGGTTTTCGACACGGATGAGATGCACGGGATGGCTTTCGAAATCCTGCGGGAAACACTTGAGCCGGACATATTGATGCATGCGGTCGAGTTTTATGCCTCCGATCTCGGGCAGCGCCTCGTGGAGGTGGAAAATGCATCCCACATGAAAGACGATGATGCACTGAAATACGAAAGCGGCGAGGCCATCGTGGCAGGCCTCGTGCAGATCGGGTCGCCCCGGTTGGGTGAGTTGAAACGTTTGAATGCGGCGGTTGGATCGGAAGACGCATCCATCCATGCCATACAGGAGGTGCAGGTTCGCTTTCTCATGGCGGCCGCGACAGCGGGTGTGATTGAGCTGCGGATGGACGAGGCTGATCTGCGCGAGAACCTGAAACGCCAGGAAGGCGAAATGCGCCGCGATATGCAAAGGAATGGCCTTGCCGGGTCGGCATATACGTATCAGGCATTCTCGGACGATGAGATAAGCGCCTACGCTGATGCGTTGGAACATCCTGCAATGCAAAAGGTTTACGCTTTGATGAATGCAGTCCAGTTTGAGATCATGGCAGACCGGTATGAAGCAATGGCATTGGGCATGCGCGATCTGCGCCCATCCCAAGAGCTTTGACATGATCAGGCCTCTCCTCGCAGCAACATTTATCCTGCTCAGCAGTCAGTCAGTGCTGGCCAATGCCCGTGTCACGGTCTTGATGGATATTCTGCGGATTTCTGAGGTGATCGACATCATGCGGACGGAGGGCTTTGCTTACGCAGAAGAGCTTGACGCGGATATGTTGGACGGGCAGGGCGGGGCATTCTGGCGCGCGCAAGTGGATCAGATCTACGCGGTCGATCCGATCTCGGAACGCGTACGCGCCGCGCTGGAGAGCGGCCTGACGCCGGAGGAGATTGAGGCCGCGATCGCATTTTTTGGGCCGGCCGAAGGGGCGCGGATCATCGAGCTGGAAAATGCCGCAAGACGCGCCATGGCAGACCCGACAGTGGAGGACGCCGCGCGCACGCTCTTTGACGAAAGGTTTCGCTCCAAAGACCCTATGGCACAGATGGTAACCACGTTCATCGAGGCAAACGATCTTTTGGAACGCAATGTTTCCGGCGTAATGACCGCCAACGTTCAGTTCTTTCTCGGGCTCGCGGATGGCGGCTATATCGAAGACACCGAAAACCAAATCATCGAGGACGTCTGGTCGCAACAGCAAGATATACATGTGGACACGGAGAACTGGCTGAACGGTTTTCTTATCATGGCCTACGACCCCTTGCCCGCCGATGTTATGGAGAGCTATATCGCGTATTCACGCAGCGACGCGGGTCAAGCGCTCAATTCTGTTCTGTTTGAAGGGTTCGAGGCAGTCTACCGCGAGTTGTCTTATGCATTGGGACGGGCCGTGGCTCTCAATGCGGACGGGGACGAAATCTGACAATCCGGCGCTTGACAATGAAGCGGCTATGGTGCATCTGGCGGCTTCATCCAGAAGGGCCCGAACCATCGGGCCTCTTTTAATTAACGTACATCCAACATCGGATGCGCTGTTCGAGGTGGCCAAAGGCCGAAACGCCCATCGCTGGGGACCATAGGACGCGGCAGAGAAAAGGAAATGACCATGTTTGCGGTCCTCAAGACAGGCGGCAAGCAGTACAAGGTTCAGGCGGGCGATATGCTGCGCGTCGAGAAGCTGGCTGCGGACGCTGGTGAAACAGTTCAATTCAACGAAGTGCTGATGCTGGGCGGTGACAAGACCGTCGTAGGTGCTCCCTTTGTCAAAGACGCCGGCGTTCAGGCCGAAGTCGTCGATCAGGTCAAAGGTGAGAAAGTCATCAACTTCGTCAAGCGCCGCCGGAAGCACTCTTCCAAGCGGACCAAGGGCCACCGTCAGAAACTGACATTGGTCAAGGTGACGGACATTCTTGCATCCGGTGCGGACAAGTCCGGCGTAAAAGCAGCGATGGGTGCGGGATCGGTTTCCGCAACTGCGGTAGCTGCTGCAGCCCCGAAAAAGGCGGCCAAGAAAGCGGCGCCCGCAAAGGCAGAAAAGGCCACGAAGGCCGAAGCAGCAGCGGCGCCCAAAGCCGGAGCAGACGATCTGAAGAAACTGTCTGGCGTAGGCCCTGCACTTGAGAAAAAACTGATCGAAGGCGGCGTGACCTCTTTCGCTCAGATCGCAGCATGGACGGAAGAAGATGTTGCTGCTATGGACGAGAAACTGTCGTTCAAAGGCCGGATCGAGCGTGAAGGCTGGATCGAACAGGCCAAAGAACTGGCTAAAGGCTAAGGAGAGACCAAATGGCACATAAAAAAGCAGGTGGTTCATCCCGTAACGGCCGCGACTCAGCGGGTCGCCGTCTTGGCGTGAAACTCTATGGCGGCCAGAAAGCCATCCCAGGAAACATCATCGTGCGTCAGCGCGGCACAAAATTCTGGCCGGGCGAAGGCGTGGGCATGGGTAAGGATCACACGATCTTTGCGACGGTGGATGGTGCAGTTACCTTCCATAAGGGCCTGAAAAACCGTACATTTATCTCGGTTTTGCCGGTGGCGGAGGCCGCGGAATAAGCCTTTCCTCAGGTTAATAAGAATTCAGGGGGATCGGCGATACCGCCGGTCCCTTTTCTTATTTTCGACACGCTCATCTGCAAGGTTGAAACCATGTCTGTCGCAGTGACAAGCTTTGCCATCTTTGCCGCCTCGCAGGTCGGCACACCGGGGCCGGCCAATATGGCGCTTCTGGCCACAGGTGCGCGATATGGGTTTCGGCTTGCACTTCCCTTCGTGGCAGGTGTTGCGCTTGGCAAGCAATTGGTGATCTGGCCCGTAGGCTTTGGTCTGATGGAACTTGCAGAACGGGCGCCCTGGGTCTTTGTAGCTCTCAAATATGCATCCGCCGGGTATATCATCTGGTTGGCGTGGAATGTCGCAAATATGCGCCTGAAAACCGGCGAGCCTGCGGGTGACGCGCCAGGTTTTCTGGCGGGGCTGATCGTGCATCCGCTCAACCCCAAGGCGTGGGCCATGATCGTGGGCGGGTTTACGGCATTTGTCGCGCCCGGCACACCGGTTTTGGAGGCCACGGCAACCATCGCGCTGGTCTTGTTGGCCTGTCAGCTGTTGCTGCATCCTCTTTGGGCACTGGCCGGGGATGCTATCGCCCGGACCGTGGCAGGCACAAAATTTGAACCCTATTTGATGTGGAGCCTCGCTGGTTTGACGGTGGCTTCGGTACTTTTCGTCTTGTTCGGAGGAGGAACATAGCGATGGAGATGGAACGCATTCTTGTTCAGGCGGTCGTCGAAACCGAACGGTTCGACCTACGGCCGATACGTCGCTCTGATACGGGGCTTATTGAGCTTTACGGCGGTGATGCCCGCGTGGCCCGCATGACCACATCGATACCGCATCCGCTGCCGCCTGGGATGGTCGAAGCGCTTGTGTCCCGTGCCATGGAAGACGAGCGCGATGAAGATGTCTGGGTGATCGATGGCAGCAAATCCGGAGCCGCCGATCTGATGGGGCTGATATCCCTCAAACGGCTGGATCGCGAGCAGTCGGAAGTCAGTTATTGGGTCGCGCCGCCTTATTGGAATACCGGGCTCGCGTCTGATGCTGTGCAGGCTCTGGTCGAAGCGAACCCGCTGCTCAACAAGACGATGTTTGCCAGTGTGTTTCAGGATAACCCGGCATCTGCACGGGTTCTGACACATTGCGGGTTCGAGTATTTGGGGGATGCAGAAAGCTTTTCCGTCGCCCGTGATGCGACGGTTGCCACTTGGACCTATTCGAAGAAACTATGATTGAGCGTCAAGCCCGGTCACGCTAGGACAGCGACATGAAATTTCTCGATCTGTGCAAAGTCTACATTCGCTCAGGCGCAGGAGGCGGGGGCTGCGTCAGCTTCCGGCGCGAGAAATATATCGAATATGGCGGTCCGGACGGAGGCGATGGCGGCAAAGGCGGATCGGTCTGGGTTGAAGCCGTCGATGGCCTGAACACACTGATCGATTTTCGCTACCAACAGCATTTCTTTGCGAAGAACGGCCAGCCCGGTATGGGACGACAGCGGACAGGCAAGGATGGCGAGGATATCGTTCTGCGCGTGCCCGTGGGCACCGAGATTCTGGATGAAGATCAGGAAACTGTCCTGTGCGATTTGACCGAAGTCGGCGAAAGGGTTGAACTTGCTCGCGGCGGCAACGGTGGCTTCGGGAATCTGCATTTCAAATCCTCCACCAACCAGGCTCCACGACGCAGCAACCCGGGACAGGATGGGGTAGAGCGCACGCTTTGGCTTCGCCTGAAACTGATCGCCGATGTCGGGCTTTTGGGTCTTCCGAACGCGGGCAAATCGACCTTTCTTGCGGCCACGTCAAATGCCAGACCCAAAATCGCGGATTACCCGTTTACGACATTGCACCCGAACCTCGGGGTCGTGGGCGTCGACAATATCGAATTCGTGGTTGCAGATATTCCGGGACTGATCGAAGGCGCATCAGAAGGGCGTGGTTTGGGAGACCTATTTCTGGGGCACGTGGAACGATGCGCCGTCTTGTTGCATCTGGTCGATGGAACCTCCGAGACGATCGCGGAGGACTATCAAACCATCATCGGTGAACTCGAAGCCTATGGCGGAGGGCTTGCCCAAAAACCGCGCGTGACCGTTCTCAACAAGATTGATGCGCTGGATCAGGATACGCTCGCCGCTGCACGCCAGACATTAGAGAGTGCCTCTGCGGGCACCGTCATGTTGATGTCGGGTGTCGCGCGCGATGGCGTGACCGATGTGCTACGCGAACTCCGAGATCAGATCGATGAAGATCGGTTGCGGCACAAACCCAAAGAGGAAGCCGAACCATGGCGTCCCTGACGCAGGCACGCCGCATCGTTGTGAAAATAGGGTCCGCGCTTCTTGTGGATCGAACGCACGGCGGATTGCGGCAGGATTGGTTGGTGTCGCTAGCTCAGGATGTTGCATGGTTGAAGAAGGGTGGAACCGATGTGGTGCTAGTGTCCTCTGGATCGATTGCACTTGGGCGGGGAGTGCTGGGGCTTCCGATCACCGATCTTCCCCTGGAACAATCGCAAGCCGCTGCGGCGGTTGGACAAATTCGGCTCGCAAGGGCCTATGAAGAAGTTCTTGCACCGCATGATATTACGACAGCTCAAATTCTGGTCACGCTAGACGACAGCGCCAACAGACGACGGTATCTCAACAGCCGCGCGACGATGGAACAGTTGTTAAGCTTTGGGGTGGTGCCAATCGTCAACGAAAACGACACTATTGCGACGGATGAAATCCGCTTTGGAGACAACGACAGGTTGGCGGCCCAGATTGCAGTCACCACCGGTGCCGACCAGCTCGTGCTCCTCTCCGACGTGGATGGGTTCTATTCAGCCAATCCAAACACCGACGCCTCGGCAAAGCGTTTTGATCTGATCGAGAAAATCACGCCCGAAATCGAAGAAATGGCGGGTGATGCGGGCTCGGGATTGTCCAAGGGTGGGATGAAGACCAAGCTTATGGCGGCAAAAATCGCCACCGCCGCTGGATGCCGAATGGCGATAACTGAAGGATCGGTATTGAGCCCGCTGCGCGCGTTGGAAAACGGTGCGGCTGCAACATGGTTTAGCGCTGAAAGCGATCCTCAGGCCGCTCGAAAGCGCTGGATCGCAGCCATGAAACCCAAGGGTGTTTTGCAACTGGATACGGGGGCAATCGCCGCCTTGCAAGCCGGCAAAAGCCTTCTACCCGCAGGGGTCGCCCGCATTTCTGGAGATTTTCAACGTGGCGACGCTGTCGCTATCGCAGATGCAAAGGAGCACACGATCGGACATGGGTTGGTACGCTACACGGCAGAAGAAACGCACCTGATACGCGGCCGAAAATCACATGAAATCGAAGCGCTCTTGGGCTATCCGGCGCGGGCAGCTTTGATCCATCGTGACGATATGGCATTATAGGCAAATTTCGCTGAATGCAGTGATTGAAGAATGGGGGACAGTGGCTTGAAAGATTTTGAAAATGTAGCCGAAATGATGGCAGACATTGGCGCGCAGGCAAAAGCTGCTTCGACGGCGCTGGCATCGGCTTCTGCGGAGCGCAAACATGCCGCGATGATATCGGCTGCCGAGGCCATCTGGGCGCGCCGCAGTGATATACTTGCAGCAAACGAAAAAGATCTCGCCTTTGGACGCGAGAAAGGACTTAGCAGTGCCATGATGGACCGGTTGATGCTGGATGAGGCACGGCTGCGCGGGATCATCGACGGCCTACGTGCGGTTGCAGAACAGGCCGATCCGGTGGGAGAGGTGATTGCGGCATGGGATCAGCCCAGCGGCCTCCATATTGAGCGGGTCCGGACGCCGCTTGGCGTTGTCGGCGTGATATACGAAAGCCGGCCCAACGTGACAGTGGATGCGGGCGCATTGTGCCTCAAGGCGGGCAACGCGGTCATTCTGCGGGGCGGGTCAGAAAGCTTCCATTCCTCACAGGCTTTGCATCAATGTCTGGTCCAAGGCCTGAAGGACGCAGGGCTACCAGAGGCATCGATTCAACTGGTGCCCACGCGTGATCGGGCCGCGGTCAGCGAAATGCTCACAATGATCGACACGATTGACGTGATTGTCCCGCGTGGTGGCAAAGGACTGGTGGGACTCGTCCAGCGAGAAGCGCGGGTACCGGTCTTTGCGCATCTTGAAGGCATTGTGCACATCTATATCGATGCTGCGGCTGATGCCGAGAAAGTGGCACGTGTGGTCATGAACGCCAAAACGCGTCGGACCGGTATTTGCGGCGCGGCGGAGTGCTTGTTGATCCATCAGGATGTGGCCGAAACCATTGGCGCGGATATTCTGAAGGCGCTGATAGACGCAGGCGTCGAGGTGCGCGGTGACAACCACCTGAGCGGCATACACGGCGTGGTACCGGCAACAGATGATGATTGGGGCAAAGAATATCTCGACATGATCATCGCGGCACGGGTTATCCCCGATATTGACGCAGCCATCGATCATATCCGCACCTATGGATCCAACCATACAGACAGTATTCTAACCGAAGATCAGGTGGCGGCGAAACGTTTCATGGGAGAACTCGATTCAGCCATTGTCATGCACAACGCATCAACCCAATTCGCGGACGGGGGCGAGTTCGGCATGGGTGCAGAAATTGGCATCGCGACTGGCAAGATGCATGCGCGTGGGCCCGTTGGCGCCGCGCAGTTGACAAGCTTCAAGTATCTGGTCACCGGCGATGGAACAGTGCGTGCCTAAAACCGCAATTTGACTTCATTTTCGTCAATTTCAGAGATTACGCGACGCCCCAAATCCGCCGCGATCAAGGGAAGAAGCGCGAATTGCACCTGTGAGGGGCGCAAATCAGATGGCGCTTCTTTGGTCGCAAGTATCTTCCACATGGTCTCGTCAATGTTGAGCTTGTCGCCATGCCCATGCAGTAACCAGTGACCTTCATCCTGACTGATTTCGATACGACCCCCATAGGGCATTGCTGTTTCAACACAGAGCAAAGCCAGAAAGGCCAGCCGCACGCTGGAGCGAGGCTGCGCATCCATCGGCCCCCAAGCCACATGTAGTCGCGCCCCTTGCATCACATCCTTGAGGATAGAGACAATTTCAGCACGTCCCATCATCTGTTCGCCCGCGGCCCCGAAAGCTACGCGAAAATAGCGTATCCTAGCGCTCGCATTTCCAACGCTTTCCTGGATCAGGTCCATTTCCGGGCCGGGGGCGCCACCCGACATATCGAGCAACTCCAACCCATTGTTGATTGCGCCAATTGGCGATATCAGATCATGACAAATGCGACTACCGATCAGAGCACTCAGACTGACATTGCTTTGGCCCATTTATGGCCTCCTGTGCGAAAAGGGTACGATGGAAGACTTAAACGCCATATTTTCACCGGGCATGCTGGTCAGGCACCCCGACCACCCCGAATGGGGCACCGGACAAGTCCAAAGCAACGTTTGCGGCAAATTAACCGTTAATTTTAGGGAAGAAGGGAAAATTGTCATTGATAGCGCTCGCATAGCTTTGCTTGCCGTCTTTGATGAATGAACATCCTTTCCAAATGGTTAACGCAGAACCTCAGATTGTAAAGCACTGGTGGCATTATTTCGAGGCTTGGCATACACCGGCATCGCGGTTGCGTGCGGAACTGACCAGAGAGAAAACGATCGTCGAATGACACATGTTTCAGCGCCTTCCTTTGAGGTAAAACTTGCTCGTTCCAAAGCAGAACTGAAGGCTGCACAGCGTCTTCGATACGAAGTTTTTGTCGAGGAGTTGGGTGGGAGTGGCGCGCTTGTCGATCATAATAACCGTTTGGAAACAGATCGTTTTGATCCGTTCTTCGACCACCTTATTCTGACGGATCTATCCCGTGATGAAGTTGTGGGGGTGTACCGGGTGATGCGCCAGGATCAAGCGTTATCGGCTGGGCGGTTCTACTCTGCAACTGAATATGATCTGTCACCTTTGCTGAATTCTGGGCGCTCTTTGCTTGAACTCGGGCGTTCGTGTTTGCACAAGGAATACCGCGGGGGCATGGCGATGTTTCACCTCTGGAACGGGGTTGCGGCATATGTGGCCGATCATAACATCGAGATTTTGTTTGGCGTGGCGAGCTTCCATGGGACGGATCCACAAGCCTTCGCGGAACCTTTTTCACTTCTTCATCATCGTCATCTCGCACCGCCTGAGCTCCGTGTTCGGGCGCAATCTGAGGCCTTTCAGAACATGGATTTGATCCCGGAAGATCAGTTGGACCGGCGCAAGGCGATGCTACAAATACCAGCGCTGATAAAGGCCTATCTGCGTCTTGGCGGTTTTGTAGGCGAGGGGGCGTTTATCGACCATACGTTCAACACCACAGATGTCTGCCTGATCCTCGACACGGCCCAGATGAACCAACGACAGGCACGGTTGTATCAGGGGCAGGGCGGGTGAGTGCAACCTGGCATAGCAATACGCCACCACCTCGCGTCTCTGCGTTCGGCGTGGCGGGGTGGGCCCGCGTTGCTTTCAAGGGTCTTGCCCTTTCCAGTCTGGTGTTTGGCGGGCTTGCGATACTTTTGTTGGCGCGATTGCTGGAACGTCCGCTTTGCGGCGCGCAACGACCTGTAACGCCGTTCATCACCGTCTTTGTGTGCCGCAACGCGCTGCGGATACTTGGTATTCGTCTTGACCTGCGAGGGAGTTTTTCACCGGAGGCTAGCGCAATTGTCGCCAATCACTCATCCTGGTTGGACATCTTTGTCCTGAATGCAGTCAAGCGCGTCTATTTCGTCTCCAAAGCGGAAGTGGCTGCCTGGCCCGGTATCGGTTGGCTGGCGCGCGCTACCGGAACTGTCTTTATCGAGAGATCAAGGGCGCAAGCGGCAGATCAGGCGCTACTCTTTCAATCCCGTCTCAACGCCGGGCATCGGTTACTTTTTTTCCCCGAAGGTACCAGTAGCGATGGCCTCAGGGTCCTGCCGTTCAAAACAACGCTATTCGCGGCCTTTTTTTCCGACGAGCTGCGGGAACAGATGTTGATACAGCCGGTTTCCGTTCAGTACAAAGCGCCGCACGGCGCGGATAAGCGCTTCTACGGATGGTGGGGAGATATGGATTTCGGACCTCATCTCCTCGCCGTTTTGGCCGCCTCAAACCAAGGCAGCGTGACAGTCACCTACCAAACGCCCTTGCGGGTCGCTGACTACCATGACCGCAAGAGCCTCTCCGCAGCTTGCGAGGACGCTGTACGTCGCGGGTATGACGCCGACGCCTGACCGCAGTATCTTGTCCGCCAGTCAGTGAAAGAAGATGCTGTCGGGCACCAGCTCCAATCCGTCGCTGTCCGGGCCCCATTCCATCAAAAGGCAAGCGGTTCCTTTGCGTTGGAAATAGGTTGCTTCAAGCGCATAATACCCGGCTTGTGGCACGGTCACGTCGACCTCCCCGACATAGCCGCAGGAATGAATCCCATCATAATTGCCAACTTCCTGACCGCCGATGGAGATTTCCAATCCGTCATTGCTCAAAAAGTCGAGCGTATAGGTCCCGGCCTTGTCAAATTTGATGTATCCCGAGATATCCGCCGCGATCTTCATCGCCGTACCGGAGGTTAGGGTAGGGTCCCCTTCATTAGTGTCGTCGTAGGTAAGCCCGGCGATCGGCGTTCCCGGTTTGGCGTTCTTGGCGAGCGTCTTTTTCGCGGCACTGAGAGAGCGGACATGATCCGGAAGCGTTGCGTAGCTGACGGCCAACCCCTTGGAAAGCGATCCTGCGGAGGGTTGCGGATTTGCAGGCTCAAGGTTGATGGCTTGGGCCATAAGCGCAGCCGGGCTAAGAGCCGCGCACAATAGCGCTGCCGTTGCGGTTAGTTTTTTCATGATCTCTCCCATTTCTTATACCCCGGCAACCGGGGGCATTTTGATATTTTTTAGGTACTTTAGGGGCGGAAGTCATTCTGTGGCAAGTAGGCCCTTGCGTCATGTGCCTCTGCGAGCTGTGAAACGTGATTCTTTGCTTGCAGTACATAGTTCTCTGGCCTATACGGCGCGCACTGAAACCCGCAGGCGGGGTTTGGGCGATAGAGGGAGACATCCTCATACGTCCGCCGGTTGGCAGAAATCTGTCATGCCCCCGCCGAGGATAAAACCGGAAAGGTATAAGCACATGGCTCTTCCAGAGTTCACCATGCGCCAGCTGCTTGAAGCAGGCGTACACTTCGGCCACCAGACACAGCGCTGGAACCCGCGTATGGGCCCGTTCATCTACGGCGCGCGCAACGGCATTCACATCATGGATCTGACGCAGACTGTTCCAATGCTGGACCAGGCATTGAACGTGATCCGCGAAACCGTCGCCAAAGGCGGCAGCATTCTCTTCGTTGGCACGAAGCGTCAGGCTCAACAGCCGATTGCCGAAGCCGCTGAGAAATGCGCACAATACTACATGAACCACCGCTGGCTCGGCGGCACGTTGACCAACTGGCAAACCGTGTCCCAGTCCATCAACCGCCTTAAGGGCATCGATGAGCAAGCCGAAAACGGCTTTGCCGGCCTGACCAAAAAAGAGCGTCTTGGGATGGAGCGTGACCAAGGCAAACTGCAGGCCTCCCTCGGCGGTATTCGCGAAATGGGCGGTCGTCCTGACCTGATCTTCGTCATCGACGTAAAGAAAGAGGCGCTTGCGGTTGCGGAAGCCAACAAACTGGGCATCCCGGTTGTTGCGGTTGTCGACACAAACTGCTCGCCCGATGGCATCGACTATATCATTCCAGGCAACGACGACGCCTCCCGCGCCATCGCGCTTTACTGCGATCTGGCCGCGCGTGCAGCACTTGACGGCATGTCCGCTCAGCTGGGCGCCGCAGGCGTAGACTTGGGTGCAATGGAAGAAGCACCGGTTGAAGAAGCCGTCGCCGACGCGCCAGCCGAAACAGCCGCAGCCGAAGCACCTGCGGAAGAAGCAAAAGCCTGAACTCTGTCACAGGCTTGACATGCGGGGCAGGGCAGACCTGCCCCCAATCCGAATTTTCTCAAAGGAGATACCGAGATGGCAATTACAGCCGCTATGGTGAAACAACTGCGCGACACCACAGGCGCAGGCATGATGGACGCGAAAAAAGCGTTGACCGAAACCGAAGGCAACATGGACGAAGCCATTGACTGGCTGCGCACCAAGGGCCTTGCAAAAGCGGCCAAGAAATCGGGCCGTACCGCAGCTGAAGGTCTGGTTGCCGTGCACGTCGAAGGTGGCAAGGGCATTTCGGTCGAAGTGAATTCTGAAACTGACTTCGTAGGCAAGAACGCCGAATTCCAGGAGATGGTTGGCAAGATCGCTTATGCCGCTCTGGGCGTGTCAGACGTCGAAGCGCTGAAAAAAGCCGACATTGGCGGCAAATCCGTCGAAGACCTGATCACCGACAAGATCGCAACCATCGGCGAAAACATGTCTGTGCGCCGCATGTCCACACTCGAAGGCGAGACCGTTGTGTCCTACGTGCACAACGCGGCAACCCACGGCATGGGCAAAATCGGCGTTTTGGTCGCACTGTCTGGCGGTGATGAGACATTTGGTAAGCAGGTTGCGATGCACATTGCGGCGGTAAACCCGGCGTCCTTGTCCGAAGATGATCTTGACCCGGCCGTGGTTGAGAAAGAAAAGCAGGTTCAGATCGATATCGCACGTGAAAGCGGAAAGCCGGAGCAAGTGATCGAAAAAATGATCATCGGTCGCATGAAGAAATACATGTCCGAAGTGACTTTGGTGAACCAATCCTTCGTGGTAAACCCTGATCTGACAGTTGGTGATGCAGCCAAAGAAGCTGGCGCAACCATCACCGGGTTTGTACGCCTTGAAGTGGGCGAGGGCATCGAAGTGGTCAAAGAAGACTTCGCCGCCGAAGTGGCAAAAGCCGCCAAGGGATAAGGTAGCCACATTCAAACATAAATGCGCCGCCCAATGGGCGGCGTTTTTTTATTATTTACAATAAATTATGATTCGACGTTAATCTTTGACGTGAGCTTTGATCGCGTCCATCGCCAAAGTGTAACCTTGCGCGCCAAAGCCGCAGATAATGCCCAAACAAACCTTTGCAATGTAGGACTTATGCCGGAATTCCTCACGTGCATGGACATTGCTGAGATGCAATTCAATTGTGGGTAACTCAACTGAAGCGATTGCATCCATCAACGCGATCGACGTATGGGTATAGGCACCTGCGTTGATGATGATGCCTTGATGGGTTCCGCGCGCGTCGTGGATGGCATCGACGAGGGCGCCTTCATGGTTCGATTGCGCGAAAGAGACTTCAAGATCAATGGCTTGCCCATGCTCTTTGCATAGTTTCTCGATGTCAGCCAATGTCGTCACGCCGTAAACTTCCGGCTGGCGGATGCCCAGCATGTTCAAATTGGGACCGTTCAATATCAGGACTGATGCCATGGTTCTTCTTTCACTTGCGTCAGGCACTGCTTAGTCCTCCAGGCGCCGTCGTGTCCAGCACAGCTGAAAGGGGGCGTGTATTGAGCAACAGGATGCGGCATCCACGCTACAGCTCGCTCAATAGCTAAAGTTTATAATCATGATTATGTAAAATAAAACATTGCCTGAAATCATATAGATACTTTACGAAGCCGCCTGACTTCGGTTAGTGCTTGAGTGTTTCTTCAACCAACCCAACGAGCAACCAATGAACGATCCATGTATCTTGTGCGTTGCCATCACCGGAAGCGTGCCGACAAAATCGGCGAACCCGGCCGTTCCTATTTCAGTTGAAGAGCAGATTGAAAGCACACATGAAGCTTTTGAGGCTGGTGCATCTATATGCCATGCACATGTTCGCAACGCTGATGAAACGCCATCGTCAGATCCTGAGAAGTTTGCGCGACTCAAAGAAGGTGTTGAAAAGCACTGCCCGGGCATGATCATTCAGTTCTCAACCGGTGGTCGGTCCGGTGCTGGGAAAGAGCGCGGCGGCATGTTGCCCTTGCGTCCTGACATGGCGTCGCTTTCTGTCGGGTCAAACAACTTTCCAACGCGGGTCTACGAAAACCCGCCCGATCTTGTGGCATGGCTGGCTTCAGAAATGCAGCAATTCGAAGTCGTGCCGGAAATCGAGGCCTTTGATCTCAGCCATGTTCTACACGCGATACGTTTGCATTCCGAAGGTGCGCTTTTCGGGCGCCTTTATGTTCAGTTCGTTTTGGGCGTAAAGAACGCGATGCCTGCCGACAAGGATGTGTTCGATTATTATGTTAAGACTATTCGGTCGCGTGCGCCGCAAGCTGCCTGGTGTGCTGCCGGGATTGGGCCTGCTCAAATCGAAGTGAACGAATGGGCAATTGCGGCTGGCGGCCATACACGTGCGGGTCTGGAAGATAACGTCAGACTGGATCGCGATACACTGGCTCCGTCCAATGCAGCCTTGATCCGGAGAGCAGCGGAATTATGCGAAAAATACGAGCGTCCTGTCGCGACGTGGCAGCAAGCGCGCGAGATCCTCGGACTCAGAGCGGCTACAGTCGACGGATAGCCCCCTACCCTAATGCGTATCCCGCGCCTCTGACCGTCCTTAACGGATCCGAACCGCCATATTGCGTCAATGCCTTCCGCAAGCGACCAATATGAACATCGACGGTGCGGGTGTCGACATAGATGTCACGCCCCCAGACCCGATCTAGTAATTGTTCACGCGAGAATACACGCCCGGGCTTTTCCATGAACGTCGTCAACAAGCGAAATTCGGTTGGACCAAGCTTCAATTCATCCTCTCCGCGATTCACACGGTGGCTTGTCGCATCAAGTACGATGTCCTCATACTCCAACCGCTCTCCGGCTGCGGCAGGCCGCACCCGCCGCAACTGGCTGCGTACACGTGCCATCAATTCGACGATTGAATACGGTTTTATGACGTAATCATCCGCACCGGTTTCCAGCCCGCGAACGCGGTCCACTTCCTCTGAACGCGCCGAGAGCATGATGATCGGTATGCTGCGGGTTTCGCTTTTGATTTTGAGCCTGCGGCACACCTCGATACCCGACAAATTGGGCATCATCCAGTCCAGGACGATGACATCCGGCGCGGTTTCATCAACCAGAACTAGTGCTTCTTCGCCGTTTTCAGCGCGGCTGACCGCGAAGCCTTCCGCTTCCAGATTATAGGCAAGCACCTCGCGTTGTGCAGGTTCATCCTCAACAACCAATACGCGGGGTTGATCGGCAGACATCTACGTTATCCTTGAGCTACGGCCGAGGTCTTGTCGGCTTTTGGTCTCGGCTCGTCCGGATGCTCGCCAGTGACGAGGTAGACGACCTGTTCGGCGATCGAGGTGACATGATCCCCCATCCGTTCGATGTTCTTGGCAATGAAATGCAGATGCATGCAGGCCGTGATGTTTCGCGGATCCTCCATCATGAAGGTCAGGAATTCGCGGAACAGCGCATTATACATCTGGTCCACCTCTTTATCGCGCGCAATGACGTCCATCGCGAGTTCGTCATCGCGCTGGACATAAGCGTCGAGCGCATCATTGAGCATCCGCTCTACTTCACGAGCCATCCTGCGCAATGCGCCGGCGCTGTCATTTACCGGGGCCATTTGCGCCAGAACGCCCGTGCGTTTAGCCATGTTCTTGGCATAGTCGCCAATACGTTCAAGGTTGGCGCTGATCTTGATAACGCTGAGGATAAGCCGCAAATCACGCGCGATCGGTGCGCGCAGTGCGATCACCCGTGCGGCCTCTTCGTTGATCATTTCCTCCAAAGCATCAATGGCCTTGTCATCCTTGCGCACGGTTTCGGCCAATTCTTCATCCCGGGTTTCCAAGGATTTGGAGCTATCCCGGATCGCCGCTTCGACCATGCCGCCCATTTTCATGATCTGAGCCTGAATGGCCTCCAGATCACGGTCAAAAACCGAAGCAATATGTTGATCTTCTATCATCGGGTTATCCAATCCGGCCTGTGATATAGCTTTCAGTGCGGGGATCTTCGGGGTTGGTAAAGATCGTCCCTGTTTCTCCGTATTCCACCAGATTGCCCAGGTGGAAAAAGGCGGTTTTCTGACTGACCCTCGCGGCTTGTTGCATCGAGTGAGTCACGATCACGACTGAATAGTTCTGCCGAAGCTCGTCGATCAGCTCCTCAATCTGAGCGGTCGCAATCGGGTCCAATGCAGAACAGGGCTCGTCCATCAGCAGTACTTCGGGTTGTGTGGCAATAGCGCGGGCGATGCAAAGACGTTGCTGTTGCCCGCCCGAAAGCCCCGTTCCCGGCGCCGTCAGACGGTCTTTAACCTCATCCCAGATCGCAGCACTGCGTAGGGACTTTTCCACGATGGTATCCAAGTCCGCTTTCGATTGTGCCAACCCATGAATACGCGGGCCGTAGGCCACATTGTCGTAGATTGATTTCGGGAACGGGTTGGGCTTCTGGAACACCATCCCGACCTTGGCGCGCAACTGCACGGGGTCAACGCGCTTGTCATAGATGTCTTCGCCATCGATGGATATGTCTCCTTCAACGCGGCAGACGTCGATTGTGTCATTCATCCGGTTCAGGCAACGCAGGAAGGTTGATTTGCCACATCCGGACGGGCCAATGAAGGCGGTGACGGTTTTGTCCTGGATTTCGACATTCACATCCTTGATGGCATGGTTATCCCCGTAGAAGACCTGCACGTCCCGGGCCGAAATCTTGATGGCGGTTGCGTCCACATCCCTCTCCAGTATTCTCATATCTTTCATTTTCTTGCTCCCTTACCAGCGACGCTCAAAGCGGCGGCGGAGAATGACTGCAATGGTGTTCATGCTGATAAGGAACCCAAGCAGGATGATGATACCGCCCCAGGCCCGTTCGTAAAAGGCGGGGTCGGCACGTTTGGCCCATTCGTAAATCTGCGCAGGCATGGCGGAATTCGGATCTAGCAGACCCGACGCAATCCCATCCGGTGCGTTGGAGGCGATGAAGCCTACCATGCCAATCAGCAAGAGCGGTGCTGTTTCCCCAAGCGCCTGCGCCAGGCCAATGATGGTCCCGGTCAGGATGCCCGGAGCCGCAAGGGGCAATACATGATGGAACACCGACTGCATTTTGGAGGCCCCTACCCCAAGCGCTGCATCCCGAATGGAAGGAGGCACAGCCTTGAGAGAAGCACGAGTCGAAATAATGATGGTAGGCAGCGTCATCAGCGTGAGCACTAGCCCGCCCACCAGTGGCGCAGACTGCGGCAAGTGCATGAATTGAATGAAGACAGCCAGACCCAATATCCCGAAGACGATAGATGGAACAGCCGCCAGATTTGCGATGTTGACTTCAATGAGGTCCGTCCAGCGGTTCTTGGGCGCAAACTCTTCAAGATAAATTGATGCGGCGACACCAATAGGCAACGACAGGACCAGAACGACAAGCATCATGAAGAACGATCCTATCATGGCGACCCCAATGCCCGCAGACTCTGCGCGGCTTTCCGACGCGTCTGCACCAGTGATGAAATCCATGTTGAATGTTTTTTCGATGATGCCAAACGGCTGCAGTGCGTCCACAAGGTCCAAATGTTCGGCGTCAATATTTTTGTCGCGGGCGACATCTTCGCGTTGAACCCGACCTTTTAGATAACCGTCCACACGACTGGACGCGAGAATACGGAAATCAACGGTTTCGCCGATCAGATCCGGGTTGCTGATGACCACATCGCGGATCTGTGCAGCGGCAGACGCGGAAATCAGCGCTTTCATGTCCTTGCTTTTTTCAAGCGGCGTTTCAATGCCGTTTTCCTGAACCTTATCGAACAACGCCTGCTGAATAAGCGGTGTGTACCCGAAGGTGGAAACCTTGCTGATTTCTTCCAGATTCCGGTTACCGTTTTTGTCCAGTTTCGCCGGGTCCAGGTACACCGACACAGTAATGAACGTTTGCTGAAACGCCCCGGCCCCGCTCGAAACGATTGAGACCAGCAGGACGATCAGAAAGAAGATGCCTGTGGCAATCCCCGCGATCCCGTACATACGAAACCGTCTCTCCGCAGCTTTTCGTTTTTGCGTGCGAGCGTCTGGAGCCATCAGCGACACGCGTTCGCGGTTTTCCGACGAGGACGGAAGGCTTGCGTCAGTCATTCGTATTGCTCCCGGTATTTGCGCACGATGTAGAGGGCGAAGACATTCAGCGCCAGGGTCAACACAAACAGTGTGATCCCCAAAGCGAAGGCGACAAGGGCTTCGGGCGAGGCAAAATCACTGTCCCCTGTAAGTTGTGACACGATCTTTGCGGTCACGGTTGTCATGGCCTCGAAGGGGTTGAGCGACAGCCGCGCAGCAGCTCCGGCTCCCAGAACGACAATCATTGTCTCTCCGATTGCGCGGCTTGCTGCCAAGAGTATGGCCCCGACGATCCCCGGTAATGCTGCAGGCAGGACAACCTGTTTGATGGTTTCCGATCTGGTCGCCCCCAAACCGTAGGAGCCATCCCGCAACGACTGGGGCACCGCGTTGATGATATCATCGGAGAGTGAGCTCACGAAGGGGATCAACATGATGCCCATGGCGATACCCGCTGTCATGACAGCACGCCCGCCCCCCATCCATCCCAAACCATCCTTGCCAAAAACGCTCACAAGCAACGGCCCAATGGTCAGCAAAGCAAAGAGCCCGTAGACGATAGTCGGGATACCTGCCAGGATTTCCAGCAGCGGTTTCGCGATGCCCCGCACCCGTGGCGAGGCATATTCCGAAAGGTAGATTGCAGCGAAAAGACCGATGGGCACCGCCACCAGCAATGCAACAAAAGAAATATACAGAGTGCCCCAAAGCAAAGGGATAATGCCAAGGCTGGACGCGCCTCCACGGCCGGAAAAACTCGGGGCCCATTCCAACAGAGTGAAAAACTCAATGGCCGGATAAAGGCTGAAGAATTCAATCGTATTGAAGACCAGCGATAGAATAATCCCGAGCGTCGTCAGAATGGCAACCGAGGCCGCTGCGATGAGGATTGCCAGAATGCCCTTTTCGACCACATTCCGGGCGCGAAAATCGCGTCCACTCTCTGAGACACCCCAGCCTGCACCGACCAAGGCAACAAGGATGACAGCGACGGTCATGAGCAACTGTGACGTGCCGCTCATCGAGCGGTAGGTTTGCGCCGCGTCCAGTATCGGTTGTGAAATCTCATTCGTTACGACTTGCCCGGCGTCGCGCAGCCGCTGTGTCAGATCGGAAAGTACAGCGCCGCCGCTTTGCAATTCCTCTTCGTCCAGAAACCCACCAGCGACCGCATTGCTCAGCCCGTCAGCCGTGCGACGCACCTCTGACATCACGAGACCTACGTTGGATCCTTCCGAGATCTCGCTTTCCGGGATCATCCCGGCGATGCGGTTTTCGATGAAAAGTGGTTGCGCGAGCAACCAGAGGATCATTAGTCCGAAGGCCGGAACCACGGATTTCATCAGCGCGTTAGAGCCGTAATAGGACGGCAATGAATGCAGCAGCCGACTGTCACCTCCAGCGCTTTGCAACGCGCGACGGCGTCCGAAGTAGAACCCGAACAATGCTAACACGGTGATGACTGCGGAAAGCCAAAGGACGGGCATGTTTCCCTCAAAATACTGATCGGTAACGAAACCTGTTTCGATGATGTGCCGGGCAAACGTGGTCGTCTGCCCGGCACTTACTTCAAGGCGCCCCTACGGGCCCATTCATGACTAGCTGCCGCCGCCCATGACTTGCTCGCCGGCGACCGTGGCCTGTGTCTCAGCAAGTTCAGGATCAGACACCAAACCATATTCTGCCAGCGGACCATCTGGCCCCGCGATTTCATCCGCCACAAAGAATTCGGCGAACTCCTTCAGACCGGGAATGACGCCAATATGGGCCTTTTTGATGTAGAAGTAGAGCGGTCGAGACACCGGATATTCACCTGCCGCGATGGTTTCCGTGGTCGGTTCAACACCCGCCATCGTCGCAACCTTCAACTTGTCGGTGTTGTTTTCGTAAAACGCCAGGCCGAACACGCCGATGGCATTCGCATTCGCGTCGATGGACGCAAGCGTTTCGGTGTAATCCCCATCGATATCGACGGAACGACCGTCAGTGCGCACTTCGAGGCACGCATCTTCTGCTTCGTCCTCGGACATGCCGCCCGCGATCATGGCTTCCATCGCGCCTGTAGCTTCGCATCCAGCAGCGATCACCTTTTCCTCAAACACTTCACGCGTGCCGTGTTTGGTACCCGGGATGAAGGCGAGAATATCTTCATCAGGCAGATCGGCGTTGAAATCAGCCCATTTGGTGTAGGGGTTCTCTTTCAACTCACCATCAACCATGACTTTGGGCGCCAGCGCGTTGAAGATGTCGGATTCTGTGAAGGCGGTGAAGTCCGGTCCGTCAAACTGGCTTGCAAAAACAATACCATCATAGCCGATGCGCACTTCGATGATGTCTGTCACACCGTTGTCTGCGCAGGCTTTTATCTCTTTCTCGCGAATTGCGCGGGACGCGTTTGCAATGTCCGTATGCTCGGTGCCTACGCCCTGGCAAAAACGCTTGAGACCAGCCGATGATCCGCCGGATTCAACAACGGGCGTGGGGAAGTCAAAGTTTTCGCCAAACGCTTCCGCCACAATGGAGGCATAAGGAAGAACGGTTGATGATCCTGCAACCTGAACTTGATCGCGGGCGGAAGCGGCTGTCGCAGCAGTCACGACTGCGATCGCCAGCGTGGAAGTTGAGAGTTTTTTGAATGACATGGTAGCTCCTGTCAAAATGCGTTTTCACCGGCCACCTCCTGCGGCGACCTCAAGGTACAGCTACGGCGCGGACGCTATCCTTTTGTGACAGTTGCGTAACAGTTTTATGACAGAGTGGATTTGATCTTAGGCGATTGATATTGCTTACCTAATTCAGAAGTCGTCCTTAGCTGTTCTAACGAAACCCAAGCGACTCACCTGTATTGTTACGGATTATTCGCGCGAAAGCTGAATGAAGCGCTCCGCTTCAGCTTTCGGTTAGGCTGCTCGGCAGAATCACCGTGAACTCAGTCCCCTCGCCCAATGTGCTTTCAACACGCAATCTGCCACGGTGCCGATTGATGATATGTTTGACGATCGCGAGGCCAAGCCCGGTTCCGCCAAGTGCACGGCTGCGGTGACTGTCAGCACGATAGAACCGTTCCGTCAGGCGTGGCAGATGCACCTCATCAATGCCCGCACCGTAGTCGATCACAGCAAGGCGAACAGCCGCCGCCCTGATCGACGGATCCCGCTCAACTGTTTCCATCCGAACAGTCACGCGCCCGCCAGAAGCACCGTATTTGATGGCATTTTCGACCAAGTTGGTAACAACCTGCATCAATTGATCCGCATCGCCGGGCAAGTCCACGGGGCTGTCGGCGTAATCCTTTTCAAGAGTGACACCGGCATCCAGCGCCAGGGGCGATAGCGTGCGGATGGCCGAATCCAAAATCCCGGTCAGGTTCATACTGTCTCTCGGTCGAACACGTTGCTCGCCTTCCACCCGGCTCAGAGATAACAGATCGCCCACCAACCGGTTCATTCGCCCGGCTTCACCTTCCATGATTTCCAGGAACCGATCGCGGGCAGCGTCATCCTCGCGCGCAGGCCCACGCAGCGTTTCAATGAAACCCATAAGTGCGGTTAGCGGCGTGCGCAGCTCATGACTGACATTCGCCACGAAATCACGCCGCATCTGCCCCGCTTGTTCCAAATGTGTCAAATCGAGAAAGCTCACAATGAGAACACGGGCCGCCGGCACTGCCCGGATCGTCACCTCGAACGAGATGTCATCAACCCCGTCGTTGGCCAGATACCGTGATACGCGCGGCGCGCCGTCTTTCAAAACAGCCTCGATCGTACTGATCAGCACCGGCTGACGTAGCATGGTTACAAAATTGCGACCTTCAATCCCGTCTCCGACAAGCTTTCGGGCCTCGGCGTTGGCAGCCAGAATTCTTTGCCCGTCATCGATTGCCAATGCCGGAATTGGTAAGGCGTCGAGCAATTCCCTGATCTGTTGCGTCACCCTGGCGCTCCACCTAGGTTATTTTTGCGGCGGCAACGGCTTGCGTAAACACCGAACACAACGCGTCAGGATCTTCGAGCCCGACCGACACCCTGAAAAAGCCCTCCGACATCCCAAGCTCCTCGCGTTTTGTTGGGGTCAATGCGCGATGAGACGAAGACGCAGGATGAGAAATCGTCGTGCCCACATCCCCCAAAGTTGGCGCGAAGGATAGCCCCTCTGCTGCGCGGGTAAACGCATTTGCCGCCGCCCGCGTTGGCTCGATTTCGAAGCTGACCATGTTGCAGAAATTTCCATCCAGCAAGGCTTCGGCTCGCGCATGATCCGGGTGATCCGACCGACCGGGATAAACGACACGGCGGACCCCTTCCAGTCCTGTTAAATGTTCAGCCAAACGGGCCGCAGTTGATTGCGCACGTTGAAAACGCAATTCAAAGGACAGCAGTCCGCGTTCCGCAAGCCAACAATCGAACGGGCTTGCCGTCATACCTGTCGTGACAGTGAAAATGCGCAGCCGATCATTAAGGTCTGGATCTTTTGCCGCGACATATCCCAACATGACATCAGAATGGCCGGCTAGCAGCTTTGTAACCGAATGGATGACAACGTCTGCCCCCGCATCCAGAGCCTTGAAAGCCTGCGGCGTCGTAAAGGTGTTATCTACCACCAAAAGCACGCCCGCTTCACGCGCCAATGCCACCAGCGCTGCGATATCTGCAACGCTTAACGTCGGGTTTGACACGACCTCCACAAGGATGATCCGGGTTTCCGGTCGAAGTGCTGCACGCATGGCCGCGATGTTGCCCGGGTCAACAAGTGTGGTGTCGATACCGAGGCGCGGAAGATCCTCGGTCATCATTCTTAAGGAGCGACCATATAACTGATTGCCGCCGATGACATGGTCCCCTGAACGGGTAAGACCCAGAAGTACCGCTGAAACCGCCCCCATTCCGGACGACGTCATGATACCTGGGCACGGCGCGTTTTCCATCCGGTCCAGTCGCCGGGCCACCACGTCAGCGTTGGGATGGCCTTCCCGAGAGTACGTATATCCGTGCAGATCACCTTCATATTGGCGATCCAGCATGTCCGGAGTTTCGGATGCGTAGACTACCGAAGGGCTTAGCGGCGTAACCACGGGCCTTGAGGCCGAGTCTGGCAATGCGTCCGGTCTGACAAGGGACCTATTTTCTTTTTTCATATCAATGGCCTACAGATCGAAGCTCATCTCGGAAGCGTCTCATGTTTTGCTGGTAATGGCGGGCAGAGTCCGTAAGTCCCTGAATTGTCTTTGCATCAAGCTCTCGAACAACCTTTCCCGGCACACCCATCACGAGCGTATTGTCCGGGATGACTTTGTTTTCGGTAATGAGCGCGCCCGCCCCGATCAGGCAGTTATTGCCGATCTTGGCGCCATTCAAAATCGTGGCCCCCATGCCAATCAGACTGTTATTGCCGATTGTGCAGCCATGCAGCATGACCTTGTGGCCAATTGTGCAGTCCACTCCAATCGTCAACGGAAAGCCCATATCGATATGGAACACGCAGTTTTCCTGCACATTCGAGCCGCGGCCAATTCGTATCTCTTCATGATCCGCTCTGATCGTGGTCCCGAACCAAACCGAAGCGCCTGCCTCCAACACCACCTTGCCAATGAGGTTTGCATCCGGGGCGACCCAGGTATCTTCATCAAGGACCGGAACATCGGACCCCAGAGCATAAAGTGTCATGTCAGTTCCTCAAATTCAGATTGAAGGCGACGCACATGTTCGGTCAGCCCCGGTTGTTGGCTGCGCCGCAGACGTGTTGCGGTGACAATCGTTTTCAACTGCGCTTCGGTAGCGTCCAGATCATCATTCACCAGCACGAAATCATACGCCCCCCAATGACTGATTTCGTCCCAGCTCTTGGCCATCCGACGGGCGATGGTATCTGCATCATCCTGCGCGCGTTTTTCGAGCCTGCTGCGCAACTCCGCGATAGACGGCGGCAACAGGAAAATGGACAAGGTGTGCGCTCCCAGTGCCGAGTTGGTGATCTGCTGCGCCCCTTGCCAATCAATGTCGAACAGCACGTCGCGCCCCCCGTCGATGGCATTTCGGACCGGTTCTAGCGGGGAGCCGTAAAAATTGCCGAAGACATGCGCGTGCTCAAGCATGCCGCCTTCTGAGACATTCGCTTTGAAACTGGCCTCATCAATGAAGTGGTATTCCCGGCCATCTTGTTCGCCCGGTCGCGGTGCCCGTGTTGTCGCAGAGACTGAAAATTCGATGTCTGGGTCCCAGTCACGCAATCGGCGCGCCAAGGTCGATTTGCCCGCGCCTGACGGAGAGCTGAGTATGATGAGCAGGCCGCGCCGTGTCTGGATCATTTTTTATTCCACGTTCTGTACTTGTTCACGCATCTGATCGATGACCGCCTTAAGCGCAAGACCACAACGGGTCAGGTCGGCGTTTTGCGCCTTGGCGCAAAGCGTGTTTGCTTCACGGTTAAACTCCTGCATCAAAAAATCGAGTTTACGACCAACCGGGCCGCCATCGTCAATTAGACCCCGAGCAGCGGATACATGCGCAGCAAGTCGGTCAATCTCTTCAGTAACGTCCGATTTCACCGCGATCAGCGCCAATTCCTGCGCGATACGCGCCTCTTCCAAACCTTCTGTATTATCCATTATTCGCGCAAGGTTTCGCTGTAAAATCTCCGCCGTTTCAGCGCTGCGCGCTTCTGCAAGTGCCTTCGCTTCAGCCGTCAGCGCTTCAACTTCGGACAGCTGCCGGGTGAGCATTTTTTCGATTTCGGCGCCCTCACTGGCGCGCATGTCGTTGAAAGCTTCTATCAATGCATCGGCTTCGTGGCTTAGTTGCTCGGCCAGTGGTTTCGTATCATCCTCAGCACCAGTGGCTTCCAGAACGCCCCGCGCAGCCGCAATATCCGCTGCGCGTGACGGTGCAAGCGAAAGCCCCATGTCCATCGCTTGCGATTCAATCTCAATCATCGCCGACAGAACTGCGCTGAGCTGTTTCTGATTGATGTTAAGTGTTGCCGCCGTCTCTTCACGCGCAAGACGCAACCCCATGGTGATATTTCCGCGCGCAGTCTTTGCGGCCAGCTTTTTCCGTAGAGAAACCTCGAGCCCGTCTATCCAATCGGGCACGCGCAAGCGCAAATCTTGTCCCTTTCCGTTGACAGATCGCAACTCCCAACTCCAGGAATGCGGAGGCAAATTGCCGGTCGCCGAAGCAAAACCAGTCATTGAGCGCAACATCAGGACGTCCTTTTCTCCACAAGATATGGCTGAGACTTATGGCAGACCAATCTGCCAGAGCAAGCCCCACGACACCTGAAAGGGACTCGTGCCACCATTGTCAGGAGTTAACCATTTGGTAACTTAGAACGCCATTTTGCGGAAAATTTTTGCTATTAATGTTTCGGTAAGGTTTGAGGCGCCGCATCGGACGTATCGGTTCGCGCTTCCGGGTAACGAATTCCAATCAATACCCTGACAGGGTCTTGGTGAGTAAAAGGCGCAAAAGATGGACAACCGAGGCCAAAACAAGCACAATGTCGTCAATATGACACGGAATATTTCTGAGAAAAGTTTTACGCCCCTGGCACAGGTCGAAGCGTATTGGGAAGCGCTGCGTGGCGCGCGCCTTATGCCGTACCGGTCCGAGATTGACCCTAGGGGCATTGAGCAAGCGCTTGAGTACTCGTTCATTGTGGAACGTATCGCCCCCGGGATTGCGCGTTTGCGCATCGCCGGCAGCCATCTCAGCGACCTGATGGGAATGGAAGTGCGCGGAATGCCGCTGACCGCCTTCATCGCGCCAGGATCACGCCGTCAGTTGAGCGATACGCTGGAGGAAGTGTTTGAGACGCCCGCGACCTGCACGTTGAACCTCCATTCCGAAAAAGCGCCGGGGATGCCGCCGTTGAGTGCGCGCTTGATCCTGATGCCGTTGAAAAGTGACCTCGGCGACGTAAGCCGTCTTCTTGGTGCACTTGTCTCTGTCGGGGATACGGGCCGCAGCCCGCGCCGGTTTGAGATTACAGGCACAAGCCTGCGTCCGATCATATCGGATGAATCAGCACCGGTACCCATGGCGAAGGAGCCCAGCTTGCCAACGCCGCGTCCTGTTGCGCAAACATCTGGATTTGCAGAGCCCAAGCCAAGCTTCCGCACCGAAACACCGCTGAGCGATGCGCCTTACCTTCGGTTGGTAAAGTCGGACGATTGACGATATCCGGCTTCCGGCAGGGTACTTGCCAGCTGGCACACTAGATTCCCCTTGTGACACCAACAAGAAAAGAGCCCGATCCCAAGCCGGGAACGAGCTCCTAATCCAAGAAAAGACGCGTTTTTACCCCGCGGCCTGATCTTTACTTGCTTCGCGCCTGCTGGACAGCTCTTCGGCCACCAGGAAGGCCAATTCCAGGGACTGGCTGGCATTCAAGCGCGGATCACATGCTGTGTGGTAGCGATCTGAGAGGTCTTCATCGCTGACGGCCCGTACACCACCGGTGCACTCGGTCACGTCCTGCCCCGTCATCTCGAAATGAACACCACCTGGCGTGCTGCCTTCTGACGCATGAACACCAAAGAACTCGCGCACCTCACGCAACACGGAGTCGAAAGGTCTCGTCTTATAGCCAGTGCTGGACTTGATCGTGTTGCCATGCATCGGGTCACAGACCCATGTCACCTTGGCACCTTCTTCACGAACCGTCTTGATCAGACGTGGCAGGTGTTCCGCGACGTTGCCCGCGCCGAAGCGTGCGATCAGCGTCAGGCGACCTTCTTCGTTGTCCGGGTTCAGCTTGGCCATCAACGCCTTCAGGTCGTCCGACGTCATCGTTGGGCCTGCCTTGAGGCCAATGGGGTTTTGAACGCCACTGGCAAATTCGACATGGGCGCCATCGGGCTGCCGCGTGCGGTCCCCGATCCAGATCATGTGGCCTGAACCTGCCAACCATTGCCCGGTCAAACTGTCGATCCGGGTCAGAGCTTCTTCGTACTCAAGCAGCAGGGATTCGTGGCTCGTGTAGAATTCGACCGTCTGCAGCGTGTGAGCCGTGTCCGAATTAATGCCAGCCGCCGTCATGAAATCCAGCGTATCTGAGATGCGGTTGGCAATTTCGCGGTAGGCATCCGCCTTGCCGCTTTCGGTGAAACCAAGTGTCCAGGAATGGACCTGATGCACATCCGCATATCCCCCCGTGGAGAATGCGCGCAGCAAGTTCAGTGTCGCCGCTGCCTGCGTATAGGCGCGCAGCATATTCTGCGGATCCGGGATGCGGGCCTCAGATGTGAAGTCCAGTTTGTTGATAATATCACCGCGATAGCTGGGCAATTCTACATCGCCCACCGTCTCCGTTGGTGCAGAGCGTGGCTTGGCAAATTGACCCGCCATCCGACCAACCTTGACCACAGGCACCTTGGCACCGTGGGTCAGCACGATGGCCATTTGCAACATCACCTTGAAGGTGTCGCGGATCGCATCCGAACTGAATTGGTCAAAGCTCTCTGCGCAATCACCACCCTGCAGAAGGAAGGCTTCACCGCGACCGGCCGCAGCCAGATGCTTCTTCAGCCGACGCGCTTCCCCGGCAAAAACGAGCACCGGAAAGCGGGCGAGTTGTGCCTCCACCTCTTGCAAGGCCGCCTGATCCGGGTAATCTGGCATCTGGATGCGCGGTTTGGCGCGCCAGCTCGATTTTGTCCATTCGCTCATGTTTCTTGTCTCCGGTCTCTCACTCACGCACTGCGAGCGCTCACATACAGGCCTCTCTATACAAAAGCCCTGCGCCAGTGACCATATCACAAATTCGTCCTCTTGACGGCGCTTTCTGCCCGTGAGCAAGGTGGCGCAAAGGTGGAATGCGCAGCGACGCTTCCGACACCCATACGACGAAGAAGAGGCAGTAATGTCCGACACCCGTGCAATGTCCCGCCCCGCGGATACCGCCTCGAAACCGCGGCGTTTCGTCTTTGTGTTGCTCGACAATTTCACTCTGCTGAGTTTTGCCGCCGCCATCGAAAGCTTGCGCATTGCAAATCGTATGGCAGACAAGACTTTGTACGACTGGAAGATCATTGGCGAAGGCGGCGAATTGGCCCGATGTTCGGCCGGTAGCAGTTTCAAATTGGACGGCGATCTGGACGACCTGCAACGCGATGACACCGTGCTCGTCTGTGGCGGAATTGATGTTCAGGTTGGCACGACCAAGCGTATTCTGGGGTGGTTGCGGCGAGAGGCGCGCAAGGGCGTGATGATGGGTGGCCTGTGCACGGCCGCTTATACCTTGGCAAAGGCAGGTTTGCTGGACGGAAAGAAAGCCACGATCCACTGGGAAAACCAAGACAGTTTCTCTGAAGATTTCGAAGATGTTGAACTGACGAAATCGGTTTTTGTCGTGGACGGCAACCGGTTGACCACGGCAGGCGGCACCTCCTCCATCGACCTGATGCTTAAACTGATCGCGGATCATCAGGGCGAAGATCTTGCCAATCTGGTTGCAGACCAGTTGATCTATACTTCCATCCGCACCGACCAGGACACCCAGCGACTTTCGGTGCCGACACGAATTGGCGTAAGGCACCCCAAGCTCAGCCAGGTGATCCAGATGATGGAAACCAATATCGAAGAGCCGATCAGCCCTTCGACGCTGGCAAAGGATGTGGGCATGAGCACGCGGCAGCTTGAACGGCTGTTCCGGCGGTATCTAAACCGCAGCCCCAAACGGTACTACATGGAACTGCGCCTGCAAAAAGCGCGAAACCTGCTGATGCAGACGGATATGAGCGTAATAAACGTGGCACTGGCGTGCGGCTTTGCCTCGCCGTCACATTTCTCTAAGTGCTACCGCGCGCATTACGACACGACCCCTTACCGCGAGCGGGGCAGCCATGCCGCGCGGCTGTCGTTTTGAGCGCTAACGCGACATACGATAGACGGCGCCATTCCCGACAGAAATAAACCAGATGCTGCCATCGGGTGCTTCGATGATATCTCGCACCCGTTCTGTTGCCGCATTGCTTATCTGTTCGACCTCGCGCGTTGTCTCGCCCGATATTTCCAGGCGCGCGATATAGTCATCTTTCAAGGATCCCACGAACATATCGCCACGCCATTCAGGGAACATCTGACCTTGGTAGATTAACAGGCCCGAAGGCGCGATGGATGGATCCCAATAAGACGCTGGCTGCTGCATGCCATCTTTGGAGGTTCCCTCACCGATTTTGCCACCGGAATAATGCCGCCCGTACGAGATCACCGGCCATCCATAGTTTGCGCCGCGGCGGATCAGATTGATCTCATCGCCGCCCCGCGCACCATGTTCCGCAGTCCACAGGCGTCCATTTCCATCCAGCCCCGCGCCTTGAGGGTTTCGGTGCCCGTAGCTCCAAATCTCGGGAAGAACACCAGTGCTGCTGGTGAAGGGATTGTCGGACGGCACCGACCCGTCGCGGTTTACGCGAATGATGCTGCCGATGTGGGACCCGCCATTCTGGGCTTCTGGCCTGTCGCCGCGATCGCCAATTGTCATAAAGAGCGTGCCGTCCTCCGCTTCGACGACGCGGCTGCCAAAATGCCGTCCGCCAGAAGACCCGCGGGCCATTTCGAATAAATCCGTGAAATCCTCCAGCCGCGTTCCATCTTCAGACAACCGCGCAGAAGCCAGAGTTGTACCGGCACCACCACGTTGTGGCTTGCTGTAGCTGAAGAACACGGTTCGTGAGGTATTGAAGTCGCGCGCGACGGTAACATCCAGCAGGCCACCCTGCCCCCCGTCTGCAACCTTCGGGGCCCCTCCAAGTGTCGACAGAGTGCCTGCACGCCACAATAAAACACGGCCATCTTTTTCGGTAATCAGCAGGCTGCCATCCGGCAAAAGATCAATTCCCCAAGGCTCATCGAGACCACTGACAACCGGTGTAAAGGTGGTTTCTGCGCGCGCGTCAAGCGAGACCACAACAAAGGCCAGCATCAGCGAAAACGTCAGATGTGCAAACTTTAGCATGGGTTGTCTCCTTTCAATTGCCGGATCGATACCGTTGGAATTGCCATTTGAGGTGGGACCTTTGCGGCATTTTGCAACTGCTACAACGGTCGCGAAACTGCTTTTCTTTTCGAAATAGCGCGCATAATCTGCGCGGCGAACGTTTCGTTCCAATAGGGAGAGTACAAATGAAAAAGCTGGTTCTGGCATCAACTGCCGCAGCACTCATGGCGACCACTGCGCTGGCAGGTGGGCACGCCAAAGAAGTTAAATTGGGCATTCTGTTCGGCTTTACCGGGCCAATTGAATCGCTGACCGGCCCGATGGCCGCAGGTGCAGAAATGGCCATGGCAGAGGTCACGGAAAGCGGCAAATTGCTGGATGCAGCGACAGTGACTGCGTTGCGCGCCGACACCGGATGTATCGACAATGGCCTCAGCACCTCAAACGGTGAGCGTCTGATTGCCGAAGGTATCAATGGCCTCATTGGCGGCGACTGCTCGGGTGTGACGGGTGCGATCTTGCAGAACGTTGCCATCCCCAACGGCATGGTGATGATTTCGCCGTCTGCCACATCACCGGGTCTGTCCACGGTCGAAGATAATGATCTGTTCTTCCGCACAGCGCCTTCTGACGCCCGTGAAGGTCAGGTCATGGCGGAAATCCTGCAGGAGCGTGGCGTGAAGTCCATCGCGTTGACCTATACCAACAACGACTATGGCAAGGGTCTCGCCGACGCTATCCAATCCAATTTTGAAGCCGTTGGCGGTGAAGTGACGATCGTCGCGGCACACGAAGACGGCAAAGCGGACTACTCCGCTGAAATGGGCGCTTTGGCGTCTGCAGGGGGCGATCTGCTTGTTGTCGCGGGGTACCTTGACCAAGGCGGGTTGGGCATCATCAACGCAGCCCTCGATACCGGCGCTTTTGACACATTCGGTCTGCCGGGTGGCATGATCGGTGACAGCCTGCCCAACAATGTCGGTTCTGCGCTGAACGGATCCTATGGTCAAATCGCGGGTTCTGGCGGTGAAGGCATTGAAAAGCTGAAAGAAATGGCTGGTGACGCGTTTGATGCCACATCGCCCTATACGCCTGAAAGCTACGATGCAGCGGCGCTCTTCATGCTCGCAATGCAAGCGGCTGATAGTCTCGACCCTGCCGAATATGGCAAACATATCCTCGACGTGGCCAATGCCCCCGGTGAAAAGATCTATCCGGGTGAGTTGGGCAAGGCGCTTGATATTATCCGGGGCGGTGGCGATGTGGACTATGTTGGCGCGTCAGCTGTTGAGCTGATTGGCCCTGGCGAGTCTGCCGGCACTTACCGGATGATCGAGGTGCAGGATGGTGCAAACGTCACCATCGGCTTCAAGTAAATTCGACACATGACTGTCAAACAGCCCGAAGTTCCAAGCTTCGGGCTGTTTGCGTAAGAAAAAGAAGACACGGGAAGACGTGTTCTGCCTGGGGATTACAAATGATCGTCGTTGACGACCTTCACAAACATTTTGGCGGCTTTCATGCGGTCGACGGTGCCTCGCTGGAAATCGCGCAGGGTTCGATCACCGGGTTGATTGGGCCCAACGGAGCCGGAAAAACGACTCTTTTCAATGTGATCGCTGGCGTTCTTAAGCCTACGTCAGGGCGCGTGAGCATGGCCGGAGAAGAGATCACCGGACTGCCGCCCCATGAACTCTTCCACAAAGGGTTGTTGCGCACCTTCCAGATTGCTCACGAATTTTCGTCGATGACCTGCCGGGAAAACCTGATGATGGTCCCCGGTGATCAACTGGGCGAGACATTGTGGAACACATGGTTCGGGCGAAAGCGCATCGCAGATCAGGAACGCGCGCTGCGTGCCAAAGCCGATGAAGTGCTCGAATTCCTTACTGTCGAACACCTCGCGGACCACAAGGCTGGTCAGATCTCCGGCGGGCAGAAAAAGCTGCTGGAACTTGGCCGCACCATGATGGTCGATGCCCGGATCGTTTTTCTCGATGAGGTTGGCGCTGGTGTAAACCGGACGCTGCTCAATACCATCGGCGACGCGATCATTCGGCTCAACAAAGAACGTGGTTACACCTTCGTTGTCATTGAACACGACATGGATTTTATCGGTCGTCTCTGCAATCCGGTGATTTGTATGGCCGAAGGCAAGGTCCTCGCCGAAGGCACACTGGCCGAGATCAAGGCCAACGAGCACGTGATTGAGGCCTATCTGGGCACCGGCCTGAAAAACAAGGACAAGGTGGGCGCATGAGCAATGATGCCTACAGCGACCGCGGCAACAAGGATTTGTCGCTTGGGGATGGGTCAAAAATGGGGACGGCTCAGCCAGTCAAACCCGGAGGTGCTGCTTTTGCCTCACCCGGTGGCCCTTTTCTGATCGGCGAAGACATGACCGGCGGCTACGGTGCCGGACCAGATATTCTGCACGACTGCACGATCGCCGTCGACCGCGGCGAAATCGCGGTGATCGTGGGACCTAACGGCGCGGGCAAGTCGACGGGCATGAAAGCCGTGTTTGGAATGCTTAATCTCCGGCAAGGGCATGTCCGGCTTGACGGCGAAGACATCACCGCGCTGACCCCGCAAGCACGTGTCGCTAGGGGCATGGGCTTCGTGCCGCAAACCTCGAACATTTTCACGTCGATGACCGTGGAAGAAAATCTTGAGATGGGGGCGTTTATTCGCACCGACGACATCCGCCCGACAATGGAGCAGATTTATGATCTGTTCCCCATCCTGCGCGACAAACGCCATCAGGCGGCAGGAGAGCTTTCCGGCGGGCAGCGCCAACAAGTCGCTGTCGGGCGTGCCCTGATGACGCAGCCCAAGGTTCTGATGCTGGATGAACCCACCGCCGGGGTCAGCCCTATCGTCATGGATGAGCTTTTTGACCGGATCATCGAAGTGGCCCGCACCGGCATCCCGATCCTGATGGTTGAACAGAATGCACGCCAAGCGCTTGAAATCGCTGACAAAGGATACGTGCTTGTTCAGGGGCGCAATGCCTACACCGGAACAGGCAAGGAACTGCTTGCCGATCCCGACGTCCGTAAATCGTTTCTGGGGGGGTAAAGAGTGGATTTCCTGAATGCAATCATCGCCCTGCTGAACTTCGTTGTTGTGCCCGCCATGGCTTATGGCTCGCAGCTTGCACTTGGGGCGCTTGGGGTCACGCTGATCTACGGCATCCTTCGGTTCTCGAACTTTGCCCATGGAGACACGATGGCGTTCGGGGCCATGGTTACTGTGCTTTTCACCTGGTTGTTTCAGAGCTGGGGCATTTCGCTTGGTCCCCTGCCGACGGCCCTCCTGGCGCTGCCTCTCGGCATTCTGGGCTGCATGGGGTTACTGCTCGCCACGGATCGCGTCGTCTACCGCTTTTATCGTGAGCAAAAAGCGAAGCCGGTCATTCTTGTGATCGTCAGCCTTGGCGTCACCTTCATTATGAACGGTATCGTGCGCTTCATCATCGGGCCAGACGATCAGCGTTTCGCCGATGGAGAGCGCTTTATCGTATCTGCCCGCACATTCAAGGAACTCACGGGGTTACGCGAGGGGCTCGCGATCAAGACGACCCAAGGGATCACCGTCATCACTGCCGTCGTCGTTGTCGCCCTGCTCTTCTGGTTTCTCAACCGCACGCGCACCGGCAAGTCGATGCGGGCCTATTCGGACAATGAAGATCTGGCACTGCTGTCGGGTATCAACCCCGAACGGGTGGTCATGATCACCTGGCTGATTGTTGCTGGGCTCGCCACCATCGCGGGAGTACTTTACGGCCTGGATAAGAGCTTCAAGCCCTTCACCTATTTTCAGCTGCTGCTGCCGATCTTCGCAAGCGCCATCGTGGGCGGATTGGGCAATCCCATTGGGGCCATCGCCGGAGGGTTTGTAATCGCCTTTTCCGAAGTCACTGTGACCTATGCTTGGAAAAAGGTGCTCACTTACCTGATGCCGGAAAGCCTTGAGCCAAGCGGCTTGGTACAACTGCTCTCAACCGACTACAAGCTGGCGGTCAGCTTCCTGATCCTGCTCATCGTTTTGCTCTTTAAACCAACGGGCTTGTTCAAGGGGAAAGCGGTATGAACCCGGCACTCAAGAACACCCTGCTCTTCGGTATTGTTGCTGCAATGATCCTCTATACCGGGTTCACGCAAAGCTGGAATACCGCGCTTGTCATCGTGAACATGGGGCTGATCTCCGCAATCATGGCGTTGGGGGTAAATCTGCAGTGGGGCTTTGCGGGCCTCTTCAACGTCGGCATCATGGGGTTTGTGGCATTGGGCGGTCTGGCCGCTGTTTTGGTCGGTATTCCGGCCACGCCCGGAGCCTGGAGCGCAGGTGGCTGGAATATCCTCTCTGCATTCATTTTTGCAATTGGGGTGGTCATTGCCGTCGTCACCGTCCGCAGCAGGATGACGCCCGGTTGGCCGCGAGCGGGTGTAGTCCTCGCCTTAATGATTGGCGGTTTTTTCATCTACCGCGCGCTGTTTGATCCGGGCGTCGAGGCGGTGGAGGCGATCAATCCGGCACTTACCGGCAACATCGGTGGCCTTGGTATCGAAAAGGGTCTGTGGGTTGCGTTGGCCTGGCCTGTTGGTGGGCTCTTTGCTGCGGCGGCTGCCTGGGTCATCGGAAAAACCGCACTTGGCCTAAGGTCGGACTACTTGGCGATTGCGACCCTCGGTATTGCCGAAATCATCATTGCGGTGTTGAAGAACGAGGACTGGTTGGCGCGTGGCGTCAAAAACGTCGTGGGACTGCCCCGCCCGACGCCTTACGAAATCGACTTGCAGAATGACCCGGCTTTTGTTGAGCGCGCGGCGGGATTTGGCATGGATCCGGTTACGGCTTCAACGCTCTATGTCAAAGTGGCCTATGCTGGATTATTCGCCGTTGTTTTGATCGTGTTGCTGATCCTCGCCCAACGTGCCCTCAATAGCCCATGGGGCCGTATGATGCGGGCCATTCGGGACAATGAAGTTGCAGCGGAGGCGATGGGAAAGGACGTCACCGCGCGCCACTTGCAGATCTTCGTATTGGGGTCCGCGATTTGCGGCATTGCTGGCGCGATGATGACGACCCTGGATGGCCAACTCACCCCCGGCACTTACCAACCGTTGCGCTTTACGTTCCTTGTTTGGGTCATGGTCATCGTTGGCGGCTCAGGCAACAACTTTGGCGCCGTATTGGGCGGGTTTCTGATCTGGTTTCTCTGGGTTCAGGTTGAGCCGATGGGGCTTTGGCTGATGCAGGTGATCACAGCCGGTATGGAGGACGGATCACCGCTTAAATCGCATCTTATTGACTCTGCAGCGCATATGAGGCTCTTCACCATGGGGATGGTTTTGCTGCTGGTTCTCAGGTTCAGCCCGCGCGGATTGATCCCGGAAAAATAAGGCGTTGAGAGTCCGGCGGCGCGCTCAAGTCAAGAGGCGCCGTCGAAACGTCAGCGGCCCTTGAACAACCCGCCCAGAATGCCCCGCACCAACCGACGACCGGTGGTCCCGCTCAATTCCTTCACGACCGCTTTGGTCAGCGCAGACCCAAGGCTGTCGGGTTGACGTCCGGAGGACCGGCGCGAGGTAGATCGCGCCACGCGGTGCCCGCTGTAGCGTCGCGCGGCATTGAATTCACGCAGCAGCGCGGTACCCTCTTCGGCCTTCTCTTCTGCCTCTGCCGCCTCTTCCGCAGCCTTGGCAGAGCGGCTTTGCAAGATCTCGTAGGCAGACTTGCGGTCAACCATCTTGTCATATCGGGCAGCCATTTCTGACGCTGCCATGATCGAAGCGCGCTCGGCGGCGGTGATTGGACCCAATTGTGAAGACGGTGGCCGGATCAATGTGCGTTCGACGATCCCGGGCACCCCTTTCTTTTGCAGCATCGAGGTCACAGCCTCACCCACGCCAACCTCACGGATGGCGGCTTCCGTATCGAAGGCCGGGTTCTCCCGATAGGTTTCAGCCGCCAGGCGCAATTGCTTGCGATCCTTGGCGGTAAAGGCCCGTAGGGCATGCTGGATGCGATTGCCGAGCTGACCCAGAATGTCTTCGGGCACATCTGCCGGGTTTTGGGTAATGAAGAACACGCCTACCCCTTTTGAACGAATAAGTCTGGCCACTTGTTCGACCTTATCCACCAAAGCTTTTGGCGCGTCATCGAAAAGCAGATGCGCCTCATCAAAGAAAAAGACCAGCTTGGGTTTGTCCGGGTCACCAACCTCGGGCAGTTCCTCGAAAAGCTCCGACAAAAGCCAAAGCAGAAAGGTTGCGTAAAGCCCGGGTGCCGCCATGAGCTTATCCGCGGCCAGAATATTGATCTGTCCCCGACCCTCAGCGGTGGTCCGCATCAGATCAGCCAGGCTCAGAGCCGGTTCACCGAAGAGTCCGACACCGCCTTGGTTTTCCAGCACCAGCAACCGCCGCTGAATCGCGCCGATTGAGCTGGAAGATACGTTGCCGTAGCGCAATGACAAAGCTTTGGCATTTTCACCAATCCAAACCAGCAAGGCCTGCAGGTCTTTCAAGTCAAGCAAGGGGAGACCTTCTTCATCCGCGAGGCGAAAAGCGATGTTCAGAATACCCTCCTGAGCGTCGGAAAGCTCCAGCAATCGCGCGAGCAAAAGCGGCCCCATCTCAGACACCGTTGTGCGGACGGGGTGCCCCTGATCGCCAAACACATCCCAAAAGGTGACCGGAAACGCTTCGTATTGGTAATCGGCAAACCCGATCTTTTCGGCCCGTTCAGTAAACGGGGCATGGAGTTTATGTGTCTCGGTACCGCTTTTGGCGAGACCAGAAAGGTCGCCTTTCACGTCAGAGAGAAAAACAGGGACACCCGCCTTCGAAAACCCTTCGGCGAGGATTTGAAGGGTTACCGTTTTGCCTGTGCCGGTTGCGCCCGCAATCAATCCATGACGGTTGGCATAGTCCAGTTTCATGAATTGTTGTGTTGTGTAGTCCGGCCCGCCGCCGCCAATAAAAATATCCGAAGTCACCCGATGTCACCCTGCCGTGCAAATTGTATCTTTACGACCATACGTTTTTAACACTTTTGAGCCATAGTTATTTTGTCTGGCGCAGGTTTTCGTCCTTTCGCGTCAGACGTCCTCCCTGTCAGACTGGGCCGTGCCAAATTTTGGTACGGCCTTTTTTCAATAATGTTTTCAGCCGGCCCTTTTCTGACCTTTTAGCTGTTGACGGCTCGCCATGTGTTTCGTAACGTCACGCCAATAAGTCGGCCAGTCCGACGGGGAGAAAAAATTTAGAGAGGGAATGCGGTTTCGCGTTCCCTTTTTTGTTGCTAATAGCTGCAAAAACCCCATCTGTGACGCAGGAAAATTGATCGCTTCGGGCCTGACAGTATCGCAGGCGCGTGTTAGGAAGATCAAAAAGCAGGACGAGAGCAAATATGCCGAATATTATGAAGACCTACGTGCCAATCGTTGCAACAGTACTGGCTCTGGGGCTGGCCCCGACCTTTGCCACGGCGCAGAGCGCTGCAGGAGACGACGCAGAGGAAAAACCGCTGACCGCGGAAGGCCTCGCCTTGGGTGAGCCGGTGGATGAAACGCTGCAACCAGGCGACACATACGTACGTGAGAAAATTGGCGATTGGTCCGTCCGGTGCGTTGTTGTTGAAGACGCCGACGACCGATGCCAGTTGTACCAGCTGCTGTCGGATGAGAACGCGCAGCCGATTGCCGAATTCACCATGCTGAAACTGCCGGAAGGTGGGCAGGCGCGTGGTGCCAGCACCATCATCGTCCCGTTAGAAACCGCCTTGCAGAACCAGCTTTCTATCCAAGTCGACGAGCAAACCGGCAAGCGCTATCCCTTCGCCTTTTGCAACACGATCGGATGTTACGCCCGTATCGGACTGACGCAGGAAGATATTGACGCTTACAAACGAGGATCTTCCGCTGTCGTGAGCATCGTGCCAATGGCCGCACCAGATGTACGTGTTTCTGTAACCCTGTCGCTAAATGGCTTTACCGCAGCTTTTGACCAGCTCGAAATAAACGACCAAGGCGGTCAATAAGCGGCTCATCTGACCGGTCCCGAACTTACGATCAAACGCCCAGCCTGAAATGGCTGGGCTTTTTTGAGCATGGCCCTTTGACAAGGCAACCCTGCACTCGGTTTTAGGTAATCAGACGGAGCGCAGCGCCAAAACTGCATTCATGCCGCCGAAGGCAAAGGCATTTGACAGGGCGACAGACACCTTCGCGTCACGTGCTTCGTTTGGCACCACGTCAAGCGCACACTCCGGGTCTGGTTCCTGATAGCCGATCGTTGGCGCAATCACACCATCCCGAAGCGCCATAATGCACGCCAAAAGCTCTACCGCACCGGTCCCCCCGATCAGATGCCCGTGCATTGATTTGGTCGAGGAAATCATCAGCTTGTCTGCATGGGGCCCAAAGACATCAGCCACAGCCGCGCATTCCGTTTTGTCATTGGCAGCAGTGCCCGTTCCATGCGCATTGATATATCCAACGTCCTCGCGGTTGATCCGGGCATCTTCCAAAGCGCCGGCCATAGCCCGGGATGCACCGTTTTTTGAGGGCATCACAATATCACCAGCATCCGACGACATGGCAAAGCCCGCCACTTCGCAAAGGATATCCGCTCCGCGGGCGCGGGCGCGTTCATATTCCTCAAAGACAAAGACGCCAGCGCCCTCTCCTTGCACCATGCCATTGCGGTTCGCTGAGAATGGACGGCACGCGTCACGAGACATGACGCGCAGACCTTCCCAAGCCTTGACGCCACCGAAACACAACATGCTTTCGGAGCCACCGGTAACCATGACCGGCGCCAATCCTGAACGCACCATCGTAAAAGCCTGCGCCATCGCGTGATTAGACGAAGCACATGCCGTTGAAACGGTAAAGGAAGGCCCCTTCAGGTTATGCTCCATGCTCACGTGTGAGGCTGCGGCATTGTTCATGAGTTTGGGCACAACAAAGGGGTGGACCCGGTTCTTTCCGTCTTCATAGACGGAGCGATAATTGTCGTCCCATGTGCTTACCCCACCGCCCGCTGTCCCGAGCACAACCCCGGATTTCGCGGAAAGTTCACCAGAGAACTGTAGCCCGGACTGATCGATCGCTTCTTTTGCCGCCGCCAGCGTGAACTGGGTGAAACGGTCATAGAGCGCCATTTGCTGGCGGTTGTACCGCCCGATTGCCTCAAAACCAGTGACCTGTCCGCCAATCTGGATGGACAACCGCTCCACATCGCGCAGGTCCAATGGACCAATGCCGCACTGCCCTTCTCGCATCGCAGTGAGCGTACTGGCCACGTCATGCCCAAGCGCGTTGATCGTGCCTGCGCCGGTAATAACCACGCGTTTCATCAAAGGTCAGCCCTGTTCACGCCGCAAACGCTCAATACCTTCCACGATCGAGGAGACGGTTGAGATATCAAAGTCACTCTCTGTCGGATTGTTCGCATTGAAGGGCACCGAGATATCAAAGGCTTCCTCGATGGCAAAAATACTCTCCACCAATCCAAGACTGTCGATCCCGAGCTCTTCCAAAGTACTCTCTGGTTTGACGTCCGAGGGATCCAGGACGGCTTGGTCCGCGATGATGGCAATTACCTGCTCCAGCGTGCTCATCGGTTTGTCCTCTCAAAGGTCGTGTTGCCGAGGATTTAGTCGCTGTTACCCGATTTGAAAACCGCTTTCTGCAAAGCCGCGACATCTGCGACCAGTTTTGGCAGGCGTCGGAGCGACTTAAATATCTCGATCTGCTTGTCCATTTTCGTGGCTGGATAGCCCAGCACAACACGCCCTGCGGGAACAGACGAGAGGACCTTTGTCCCTCCTCCTGTGATGACCCGGTCCCCGATAAAGATATTGTCGCTCACGCCAGTCATACCGCCCAAAACCACATTGTTGCCCACGCGGGTTGAGCCTGCCACACCTGAATGGCCACAGATCAGGCAGTCGTTGCCGATCACCACATTATGACCGATGTGCACAAAGTTATCCATTTTGCAGCCATCGCCAACAATCGTATCCCGGATCGTGCCGTTGTCGATGTTGACGCAGGCTCCGAGATCGACATTGTCACCGATGGTCACCGCTCCCAGGGAATGAATACGCGTCCACCCTTGTGCCTCCGTCCCCTTTTGATCCCCCAACGTTTCACGCACCGCTTCGATACCAGACTTCTCTTCCGTCACAAATGAAAAGCCATCGCCACCGATCCGCACACCGGGCTGGGCCATGAAATCTGCCCCGATCCTGACGCGCGCACCGATGCTGACCTGTTCACGCAGAAACGCGCGGGTTCCGATACTTGCATTCCACCCAATGTAGCACTGAGGACCAATAGTGCTGTCATCTTCGATCACTGCGCCGGCCGCTATCACGGTCAGAGCACCTATGTTCACGTTGGAGCCAATCTGCGCCTTTGGATCGATGATGGCGCTGGGATGTATTCCGGGCGGGAACCCCTGCCCCTGATCCATCAGTTTTGTAAGGCCCGACATGGCATAGCGCGGGCGATGAGGTACAATCGCTGCCGCCAATCCATAGGCTTGCCAATCGGCATCCGCCCAGAGAACAGCAGCCCGAGACTGACCGTCAGCAAGCTTTTCGGCGTAGGATTTGTCCGTGGCCATCGCCAGATCATTTGGCCCGGCGGATTGAGGCTCAGCAACTCCCGAGATCAGCCTGTCCCGGTCGCCATAGCATTCTGCGCCGATTGCTTCGGCGATTTGCCCAACTGTATACCCTGCCTCAGCCATTGTCGCTCCTCTGTTCAGGAGCTTGACTTAGCCCTGAACCGCGCGCAAGGCCACCCCTGCATCAGACAGAGCTTTCCAGATGCGCCCATCCCGCCCATAGATATCGCGGCGGTACTGCACTTTGCCTTTTTTGTCTGCAAAGGCGGTCCGGTAGATCAGGTGTACTGGAACAGGTTTTTTCAGATTGACCTGCACCTCTTTGCCCTTGGCAAGTTGCGACTGGAAAAACCCTTTCGGATCGCTGGTTTGGGGTTTGAGCAGCGCATAAGCAAAATCGAAGGGGTCAGCCAGTCTGATACATCCGTGGCTATATGCACGTGTTTCGCGACCAAAGAGGTTCTTTGCCGGGGTGTCATGCAGATAGATGTTGTACTTGTTCGGGAACATGAACTTCACCAGTCCCAAGGCATTGCTGCGGCTTGGCGGTTGCCGCATGGCGTATGGGAAGGTGCTTGCCGTATATTTCGTGAAATCCACACTCGCGCGGTCAATTCGGCGACCGCTCCGATCCGTGATGATCAGGTGATTGACAGCGTTCGGGTTCTGCTTGAGTTCGGGCAAATACTCGCCCGTTGCGATGGAGCGTGGCACGAACCAGCTGGGATTGATGACCATGAACTCCATCTGATCTGAAAACTCAGGCGACTGTCTTTTGTCATCACGCGCCCCAATGACGGAACGGGTCTGGAACGTGACTTTTCCATTGTCGATGATCTTGGCCGTAAAGTCGGCGAGGTTAACTTCGATATGGCGTTTGCCGCGATCCTTGTTCAACCAGCGTTCGCGTTCCATCGCGACAATGACCGATTGCAGCCGGGCCTGCACCGAGGTGTTGATTTCAGCGAGCGTCCCCTTCCCGACCACACCGTCTTGCGCAAGGCCATGGTCAGCTTGGAATTTCTGCACAGCAACCTGCATCGGCGCGTCATAGGTCGAACCTGCCGAGCGTTTGAGATATCCCATTCGCACAAGGCGGTCCCGCAGAGCGACAACGCCTGCGCCGCTGTCACCGGGTTCAAGCTTGCCCGTCTTAACGGTTGGGCCCCAACCCCCCTTGGCCAAAAGTCTTTCCAGCACAAGTTTCTGTTTCATCAGGGCATTATATTCCGCCGTCTTCGGAGGCAGGGCCTTGAAGAACCCTTTGGGCGAGGATTTTGACAGATTCACGAGGTAGGATTTACGGTCCCGATAGGGGATTGCGCGCACGATATGTTTGCTGATGCGGGAGGGAACAATTGCGCCAGTCTGAATATCCCGGGCGTATTGCAGGAAAATTCGGCTCATTTCCACTTCCAACAGCCCACGCTCGCGGGGGCTGCGTGCCGACTTCATCTGGGCTTCCAGTTCCTGCATCTCATAGCGCGATGACGGTAACCCATGGGTATCAGCGTTCTTCAATGCATTGAGTAATGCGGCGCGACGGGCACGATCTCTGCCGCCTTTGCCGGTCCAGATCGGCTCGTACCCGGTTTCCTGGTAGAATGAGGAAATGTCGCTGTCACGCGCCGCAGCCTCAGCCACGGCCTGCTTGAAGGCGGTCTGTTGTGCAGAGGCAATTGGCGCTGTCGCCAGAACGGCTGACATCGCAAAAAACAAACCGAAAAGAAGAGCAGAAAAGCGCCCGCCTGCGATCAAATTCATCTGGTACCCTCACAAAAAACTATCGATTGGCGGCTAGACCCTGTCCTTGCTGCGTGCGGCCTGTCCAATAACATTTCCGGAATTCCTCAAGGAAAGCTGAAAATGATGCAAGTTGGCACCGCTTTTGCGCAAAAATGTGGAGGGATCGGCAATGCGCAAAAAATTGCCTAAAATTCTACAGAAATATGCCATTTCCGTTTAGGTACTTGGTTAACAATTCCGCTTATGACATACGTAGGTGGCATCTGGGGAAGAGATGTAACGCCCGTGTAACATCACGGGAACGGCAGGAAAAGCGACGGACAGGTTATGACCAACGACGAGTCAACGGGTTTAACCCGCCGCGCCCTATTGGGTGCATTTGCAGCAACGGCCATCACCGCAGCACCTACTTTCGCCAACGCAGCAGGCTTTCTGCGTGGTGGCGGTGATATCAGACGGATCAGAATGTATTCCGGTCGCACCGGCGAACGCATTGACATGATCTATTGGATCGAAGGGAAATACGTTCCCGAAGCCGTCAAGGAAATCAACTATTTCATGCGCGACTGGCGAACCGATGGTGTCAAATCGATGGACCTTCGGACCGTTGATATCATGGCGGCCGCACATAATCTGATGGACGCGAATGAACCGTACATGCTGCTCTCGGGGTATCGCAGCCCTAAGACAAATGCCATGTTGCGGTCGCGGAGCCGCAGCGTCGCCAAGAATTCTCTGCACGTCAAAGGCCAAGCAGCCGACTTGCGCTTATCTACACGCAGTGTCAGCCAGATGGCCCGCGCAGCGGCCGCCTGCAAAGGCGGCGGTGTTGGCAAATATAGCCGCTCTAATTTCGTGCATATGGACTGTGGTGTTGTCCGCACCTGGGGACGCTGAAGGCACCCCGTTTTTGAGCAATTTCTCGCTAGTGCGACGAGCGACGCCGCTCCAGTTTTGTGCAGATCGCTTTTCCCACTGACGTGTTGACCGCCCTACCCGGTGAACATCAACTTGATGGATTCGATCTTATCCGAGAGCCCGGGATCAATGTCGCCAGGCGATAGGGTCATCGACCCGCTACGCCCTGACAATCAGGCCTGCTCATCTCCAGATGAAACCGGCGGCGGCGCTCCCGGAAGATCACATACCTGACCAAAACACACCTGCTTGGCATAGCGTGGTCGGGTGAATACGAAATTGTTGATCGTCTGGTTTGACAGTCCAATGTTGAAGACAGGTGTGAACGCCGAGCTTGTCTCAACAATGATGATTTGATCATCCTGCGGCATCACCGGTAAGCGGTTTGTCCAATTCGCAATGTCCTGGCTTTGCAAACCGATCATTCCGCCTCGGGTTCTCGACCAGATCACCTGATACTCCTGCAAGGTCAGATCGTATTTTGCGACCGTCACGCGCAAGCCGGTTTCCTGTGGCGACCGCGACAGGCTCTCAAACAGATCATGAGCCCCGTCGATAAACGCAGCATCCATCGGCGTTGCCTGGCGGGAAATCAGGTCGGAGATCGTGTAAACTGCCTTCTGCTGCGCCGTGTACTGGCGATAGGAGTCAAAGATCGTGAACATAGCGAGGTATGCCCAGATCATGATCGGCACGAGGATCACGGCTTCAATCGCGACACTGCCTTTCTGATCGTCACGAAAGAACTTCAGGTGTTTCGTCATTCCATTGAACTTTTTCATCAGTCACCTGGCTCCTGTACGAAAGCGGACATTGCAGTCATGAAAGCTTGTCCGGCATTGTCCTTTGAAAACTGGAAACCCAATCCCGTAGTCGGGAATATCGGGTCAAACTTCACGCAAGCACGCAGCAACATCAGGTCGTGCTCACTGCCCGACTGATAGTTGGGCGCAGCCTGACTTGCGATCGGTTGGGACCGATCCACGCAGTCCGAAGAAGGATCAAGCGGCGTGAATGATCGTGGATTGACGACAACCATTTCCAGCTTCAGGCTTGCCGAGCAATCGGGAATAAAACCGGCATTCACGCAGATCGTTTGTTTCAATGCGTCATGTGAAGGGATGCTTGCAGTGTTCAAGCGCACTTCCCTGACAGCGATATCAAGCCCTCGGTCCAACCACATCTGCCGTTTAGAATAGAGGCCCAACTCAATCGAGGTCAGGAAGATCGTAAAGATCAACGGCGTCATGATCACAAATTCAATCGCGATTTGGCCGTCTTCATTCCTGCAAAAATGACGCAGCATATGTCTGATACGAGGCATCATTGGGTCAGTCTCAATTCATTGATCTGCCGAGCGATAGACTTGAAAGCGGTTGAGATCTCGACACCTTCCACCTTGTAGAAGAAGTTCTCGGACGTGGCGCAATTGCGCATTTCGGTAATCGCGTTCGACGGCGCTTCAAAAGCAATTGTATATACGGTGATACCGTTTGCCTTCGCCTGGTTGCAGACCTTGTAGAAGTTCTGAACGTTCGTGTTTCTGGTCGAGTACTTCTCTTTATCTTCCTTGCGGCTGTTCAAAACTACCGTAGGGTTCTCAGGATCATTCTTGTCCGACGGACGGAACTGATCGGTGATCTGACCATCTGTCATAAGAACGATGAATTTCCGGGTGTCGTCGTCCGTAAAGGGCGCGGGGCGTTCTACAAAACGATCAGGCACCAGACCTTCGGTATTGAGTGCTCTGAAGGCGCTGTTTGACGTTGAGTTCAGCAAAGCCACGCCATATTTCATCCCGTAGTGCGTGCCAGTTCCATCATGCATACGGATGTCGTCGATGAATTTCTTCAGATCCGAGACATTATTCTGCGCATAACGGATGGCGGAGTTATCCTGCGGGCACCAGCCCCAGTCCATAACGTTGGCCGCGATTGCCCAATTCATGAAATATGGGATCTGGTCATAACCGCCGGACGGAAGATTGATGTTGTCAAAGTCTGAACTGGCAAGTTCAAGGCAGTGCGCGATGGTGTTGTAGGGCACAGAGACAACATTCCCGTCGTCGTCTTCATAAGTATAACCGTAAAGGACGTCCTCGCCCTCATCATTTTCAATGAAGGTCGCGAAGCGCGATCCGTTAGCCCGGTCAAATATGACCGGACCAGGGTTCACCTGGCCTGCATATGGCACGACGTTAAGGGATGTCGTATTTGCTGCGTTACCTTCCAGAACCGCGCCGATAAACTCTTTCGCGGCTGTGCGAAGATTGGTCATTTTTCCGTTGTTCCGCATCGACCCGGAGATGTCGATCACGAGAGAAATCTCAGTGTTTTCGATCGTCTCCTCAGCGGTCCCCCCTGCGTAGACGGGCAACGAATTAACACCTGTCATTGCCATGTAAATGGAAGGCGTTCTGGTCCGCGCTTCGGCCTTTACGATCCTGTAGTTCGTTGTCGGAAGCTCAGCGCCTGGTGTGATCTCGACATCATCCAAGAACTCCGACATGCCAGCTTTTGCGAAATAGTCGTCAACCACATCATCAGCTGGCAAAGGTTGATCAAGATCGGAGGCCGCGAGGATTGCACGGTCCAAGGTGTTTTGCACGCGGGTCCGCATCATTTCATTCTGCATCAAGTCAACGGCGATCCCGCAAACCATCAGCATCATCAGAACCATGAAGCTGGCAAATATAGTCAGAGCACCGTCTTCGTCCTGCGAAAACCGGTTCAGGCGTTTACGAAGAAGCTCGCGCTCCTGCAAATAGCGCAATGTTGTTTCAAATCTCATCTTACACAACCGTCCTATGACTAACCGCCCCCGATACACGTGATTCGGGTCTTGGCTGGTAGTCATGCCAAAGGATTGTGGCGAAAAAGGGTAATTGGGCGGGAATCCGGCAATGATTGGCAGCCGAATAGTATAAGATAGGTTTAAGTTGCTAATTTATATACAAAAAAAATAGTCGGCCGTGTTTTGAGACTGTTTACGGACGCGCCACAAAAGGCGCTCAGTCCCCCGATTTTTTATGGTGTGGGATCGATGCGGAATCTGCAAATTTGGCCATTTGGTTGAATAAGAAACCAAGCGCTCTCCCTTAGGTAGAAATGCTTGTCAAGTAAACTTCGCTTATCCTAGGTTTTCGATCTCCGAAACGTCAATGACCAGCGCAAGTCCCCAGAAACTCACCAATTGCTGTTCGAACTGCTGTTGTGCTTCGGGAGGTAATCCGGAGAGTTGCTCAACGCGGAAGCCATAATGCTGCATGACTTTCTGGCTGATATAGCTCAGAAAAACCGGATGGACTTGTCGCTCTAATGCGATCGAACACAGTTTGGCTGCGAGAGTTTCCGGCTCTGCGACAGGTTTCTTGATCCTCAAACCGATGAAGGAATGACCGTCTTCGCGCAGTTTCCAAAGCGTTCCCGGTACCGGCACCCCCGATGACACCAGTGGGTTCAACGCTGCCGACTTCTTTTGGTCAAAGACAACCTGATCCAGATCGATTGGCTTGTTGCGCGACAAGTTGGCCAGTATCTCGGCGTATCCAATTTCGACAATCATGGCCTTATCCCCTCTTCGATCAATCGGGCGGCCGCAGCGTTACCGGGATCCGGCAAGGAAAGCTCGCTCAATGCTTGGCGTATGGCATCCGACTTTCCACCGTCGAGGAAGGCAGATACCTCACGCTCCAGATGCAGCAGTTCCTTGTCCAAGGCCAAACCCGCGACGCCCCGGTCCAGTGCTGCACGCGCCCGGCGCTCCTGGTCATCGAGGTATGGCGCTGACTGCGGAATGAAGATGCTGGGCACCCCCGCATAGAGAAGTTCGTGAAAGGAATTGTAGCCAGCAGCAGAAATGCACAAATCCGATGCCTGACACAGTTCGGCGGCATTGGATGTCTGAACCACATGGCTGTTTTCCCAACCATAGAGGCTGTTGGCTACCACAGCATGAGGCCACGCGATGACCAAATGCAGACAATCCCGGCGTTGCGCAAACAAGCTGCATAGGAACTGCGTTTGTGCTGCCCGTCGAGAGGCCACACCGCCGCCTAACATCGTTACAACCAGTGTTTCGAAGCTATGCCCAAAATGGGCTGACAGGCGTTCCCGCAAATTGGTTTTTTCATCAGCGGTCAATCTCTTGCGACCAACAATTGGCCCAACCTTTTTAACCGCGGGTCCTAATGTATAGTCAGTGTTCAACTCCTCGAAAGCTTCTTTCGGGACGATGACTTGTGAGAACGCGCGCTCCCGTTCCAGCGCCACGGACTGAACCTGCCCCGGACGCCAAAGCCCACGCCTGATCCAGACCGCCGAGATTTTCAACCTTGTGATCGTTCTGTAGACGGAATCAAAAACATAACCACCATCAAACACCAGCTGATCACCGGCACGGACCGCATTGCGCAGTCTAAGGTAATTGACCAGATCTGCCGCAAATTCTTCTGTGTGCTGGTCACTGCGCGCGACCAACGGCACACAAGGGAACCCACGGTCTTGCAACAGTCCGACGCAGCTTGGGAACGCGGCGAATTGAACAGCCCTGTCTTCGGCCATTTCTTCTGCGATGAGAGCGCATCGCTGCGCATGCCCTAACCCGTTTCCATTTGTGGGCAGAAAAAGTGTTTGTGGTTCGCGTGGTAGCGTTTTCATCTGAGGGGTATCGACACCCAGGTTTCGCTCCAACAACGCCATGTCGAACTGTTTCAGCCAATCAGCCTGCTGGGCTCTTTGCCCGATCTCTGACCGGTTGCGAACCACCGTATCAAGCAAGTATCCTGACAATGCCTCTAACTGTACTGGCCCTTTGACAACCGGTGCACCGGCTTGAATGAAAGCAGAGGTTTCCGTGCAATCAATTACGACCTTCCCCGCCCCCATGGCATTCAAGGCAAGAACGGCCATACGCTCTCCCGGAATGTTCACACCAAAAAAAGCCAGAACATCAAAGTAATGAAGCAAGTCTCCCGGCGGCAATTCACTATAGCCGAACACGGATAACTCCGCGTACCGCGAACTGGCGATGGCATCTTTGCCCTTTGCATTTGTCAGAATATGCAAGTCCACGTCCTGCCCGTGATGGATCACAGACAGCTGGCCGATGGCAGTTTCGTTTTCGCTGATTTTCTCAAAAGGCAAATAGACTAGGACCCGAGACCGATCACCTGGTTGTTGTTGTGGAACATCGTCGATCGCACTCAACAATGGTGCGATTGCGCCCTCCACAAACGGGCTCCACCGATGAGCCGCCAAATCAAAAAGGTCGGGTTCCCTCCCGATCGCGTAGGCTACCTTGTTCCGGGCATTCACCTCAGTCTGAACATCTTTGAAATCACCGATGACGTGAACGGGCGGCGCGGACTCAAAGGAGTGCAGGCTCAGTAGTCGCTGGACCTCTTCCGAAATTTCTTCCGCGCCAATAATGAGAACTTGGGTTGGCGTCACGTCCTCGACGTCGACCAGAAACGGGGCGGCCTCAAACTTTATTTGCTTCGTCACGTCCTCTGGCATGAAGCGCTGGTCGATCATTACCTGATGGCCACGGCTTTCCAATTGCAATGCAAACAGAGCAAGCGCGTCAAAGTGTTTTGAGGAGATCTGGCCGCAGCACAGTAGTATCATGTATTTGTTCCTGCCGCCTGTTGAATGATCTGGTTGAATTGATCGCCAAACGCTTTGGGTGAGAAACGGCTCAACGCATTCTGAGCGGTGATGACATCTTCTGCATAACGGTCTGGCTTTTGAACATACTGCGCGATGATCTGGTTCACGTCCTCGGGGCTTGCACCGATCGCCCCGCCTTCGAAGGTGCTGGCCGTGTCGGGGTCCGTAATTGCAATTATTCCGGCCGCAATTGCTTCAGCAATCACCCGTCCAAAGCTTTCCCGCCAAGTTGGCGCTGTGAAATACACAAGAAAATCGATCTCATCAAAATACTGTTCAATGCTTATGCTGCCGAAGGGAAAAAGCGTCCAGTAACTTGGTCGGTCCAGCGTCCGCATCAGGACATCTGCGCCCAAAATCACGTTGTTTTCAGCCTCTTTTGGAAAACAGGCGTTAAGTACATCACGGTTTGGAAATTTCTCTGACCCCGGTCGCGAATGACGCCCTCGCCTGTCTTTTGGATGGGACGTTGGCACTTTGAAGTCGTCATCAAAGATGTTGAACCACTCAACCGGTAATACGGACCAACTTGACGGAAACGGGTTTTCCGCCAGCCAGTTTTCGACGGTTTGCCGATTCCACTTTGATACCGGTGCCAGACTACGATGCAGAGCGATAGAACCTTGTTCGATCTGCGAAAGGCACTTGGTCACGTCGAAGGCCAATGCCCCGCCCGGCCTTTGAAAATTCTCATGGGTGACAACGATCAGGTGGCGCGCAAACAGTCTCAGCCCCATCTGGTCCTGAAATTTCAAACAGGATGGGTTATGAAATATGACGACATCAGCAGAGATCGTTTGGCAATCCCAAATGATCTGTATTTTCAAACGCTTCAGCGCTGCCTTGAGTTGGGGGGCTACGCGCCGACCAGGAAACATGCGTGTATCCAGAGCATAGACCTGCACTTTCGAGTATTTGACAGCGACTTCCAACTCAGCCGCAACAGCGGAGGAAGTACCACCAGGAAATCCCGGGTCGAGAACATACGCTACGCTGGGTCTTGCACCTGCTTTCATAGGATTAATAGATACTGGTGTTTACAGCGGATTGTGTAACCGCCGGTGTAGGTTCAGGCGCGTCGAACTGATCCAGACGCCCCTGCTCCACATCTTCTGCGAAAGATCTCAATTCCGTAGCGAGGGCGCTGTCGCCGCTCGTCAGATCGGGATTTGACACGACATAACTATAGAGCGCGCGCCAATCTCCACCTTCGATCAGACCTTCGATGGTGCGTAATTCATCAATGCTGGGACTCCGTTGAGCATTACCTGCTGACCCCATCAAGATGAGGACGGTAACAATCGCAAGAAGTCTTTTATCCGCCACAAAAAAATCCAAACAAACGTATCGACGTCCGCAGTATCAATACAATTTAACTAACGCGACGCGCCACCGAGATGTTCACCTCGACGCAAACGATCTACGAGGCGGCTCTCCAATTCTGCTTTGAGCACGGCACGGCGCTTCTCTTCATTCACAGGCGGTGCCGGCGCATCTATTGTCGAACGGACCCCCCGTCGATTGCCCTCCAGCCAAAGCTCTACCTGACCATCGGGCGGCCTAACGCGAGTGTTTGAGAAATTGCGCGCAACCCCATCCACTTCTTCTGCCAACGCTTGAGCAATCTGACTGTCCTCGTTCCGATAATATCGGACATGCGTCTTGGAGACTTTGAAATTAACCCGGTTTAACTGTCCCAAGGGCAGTCCGGTTGCCCCCAATATGCCTGCATAAGCTTGAAGCGCATCATCCGGTACATTGGCAGGGGCAAAGGTCACAAGGCGAATTCTGTTTGCGGCCTCCGCAGACAGGCCAAGGCGCCTGGCAAGCGTAGGCGTTTGGAGATGCGGCTTGCCAATGTCTGGCAGCGCAACAGCATGTTCCTCATAAAGTGGCGCGTTGGCTCGAACGCTTTTTGCAGGTGGATCAAGCGTGAGCGCCGCCAAGACCACGGTCGCCCCGTCCAGGTTTTCCGTCGAAGGCAAGGACACCATAACGCCATCAAACACGACAGGTTTTGCGAGATGGGCCCGGGCAATTGTGGGCGCAACACCCGGCGAAGACCTCGCAAGCGTTGGTGTTGGCGTCGTTGATGGGCGATGCAACAAATCACCTACCGATATGGCTTGGATCGAGACGGCATCAACGACCGGCACCGAGAGGTTCGCCATCAGCGTGAAGGGTCTGATCTCGCTTTTTGCAAAGATTTGAGGCACCACGTCCTCGGCTATCCCGCTTTTTGCAAATGGGGCAGGACTTTTCGCAAGTGGCAGTGGGTTGGCAAATGTCATCGCAACTGCTGCCGGTTGAAAATCAAATCGAGACACCAACTCCGCTGATCCACCTGAGGCGTCAACCCGCGGTGCTGGAGACTGCATTGCCGCAATCCCAAGATCAGCTTCCAGCGCCGCGTAGAAAGCGGGTGCGCTGCGGCTATTGATTACAACCGGCTGTAACGCAACATGCCGTAGCGATAATCGCGCGGAGTTTGCAACCGGTGGTGCCAAGGGCTTGAACACATTTGTGTGGATCTCTGGCTTCTGTTCCGGAGCGGACGCCGTGACCATGGCCCGATTTGGCGACAGATCAGGCACCGAAACCCACCCCAACGCAATCACGGCACCGATGCTCAAAACGATGCCCGACCCCAGCCCGAAGAAGCCTGCAAATGCCAAAACCACGGCCCAAGACACAGAAAGTGAGCTCCTTGGCGTTGGCGGATTTGCCTGTGTACCGGTTGGCGAAGGGTGTTCTGCCTCAATGTCTCCGGTCTCTTCTGCCGGAACAAAGGCGGTTGGTGCTTGCTGCTGTTCATTGGGTGCTGGTGTCGAAAGGTCCCAATTGGCGGCAGGGTCATCATCCATGAAACTGGGTCGCTTCATGACAGGCTTCTTCAACGACTTGCCTTTCGCCCTGAGGACCTGCTCTCTTTTCGAGCGCGCAATTGCCAGTCTTTCTTCCAGATTTCGGCTGGACGGATCTGTCGCATCCGGCTGCGCCGCACCCTCAGGCTTTCCCTTTGCCGTGGCGTTGTCCATTCCGGAAATGTCGGACATGCTGTGGGCCCTCAAACTGGGTCGAAACAAATGCTTAATCGAATCTAAAGCGCTACCCAGCGAGATTAACGAAATTTCGCCGTTTTGCAAATTTCCAAGGCCTGATTCCGGCATTGCATATCAAGCCTGCACACGCCTGAAAGGTTAGTGTCCAGACCCCTTAATGCAGTTCAATCCGTCAAACGCACAAGGCTGACTGATGGAAAACTCCGGATATTGGTATAGCGCCCCGTCAAGCCTTCATCCGCAAGACAGCAATCCAGGGAAAGGATGTGCCACCTTTCCGACGTGGTTTCAGTATACCCGTCGAGGTGATTTTGGGCTTCTTGGTGCCAACGGTGTTTGCCACGTTCCCCCCTACTGTTGTGATCTCACCATTCGTCAGATCGACCTCTGTGACGAAATCCGAATGGGATGGATAAAAGCCATCAATTTGCAGATGTTCTTTGGCCGCTGCCATGTCGAACTGTGAAGCCCATTCGCGACCGTAGTGCACCAAATCGCCGGGCTGGGGCGCATAGGTTGTGGGATCCATCGCTTCAAAGAGCGGGTTAGGCAAATCGGCAGTCATTGCATCCTGCACATAGCGCCAATGTCCCTGAGCGCCCTTGAAACGGTCCTGCCCGACCCCTTGCTGAAGGATCGCCCAGCTGATGAAAGCAGCGGACCATGCGGGGTTGACGACTTTGCCGTTGCCAAGTGTGACTTTGGAGCGCCCGTGATACGGCAGAGCCAATGCGCTCCAATAATTCCCGATGCGTTGCCAGACGTCATCATGATCTTCCTTGAGACGACCGTTGTCAAAAAACGCCACTTCTGCCGCCAGAGTTGTCAGCAGGCCGGTGCGCAGTTGCTCTTCGGCCGCATTTCGTTGCGCTTCTCCCTTCCCGCTGAAAACAGGAGACCAGATGCCAAAATGGATCGCGTAAGGATTGGGTAAGGGCGTGCCGGGCGCAAACCCATGAAAGTGAACGTCTTTCTTGCTGTCATTGCCAAAGGAAGCAACCGCATTACTCACGACATGGTTGCCCCACTGGGCCAGCGCATTGGCGCTTGATAGATGCGGGTTCAAAAAATGTGTGGCACCACCCAAGCCGCAGTTTTTGCCGGTCGCACGCGCGTTCAGATGATCGCGGATGATACTCTGAATATTGCTCCTGGCCTCGGGCAGCAATTCCCAGCTGCCGAGCGTGTTCAATGCCGAAAACTGGAAACGCTGGTTCACCACACCTTCGATACTGTCGGGAAACCTCTTGTGTGCGGCCCGGTTGATGATCGTATCGACGACCGCGCAAAGACCGCCCTCCAATTGATCCGCGCCATGTTTCGCAAAATGGCCAACCTCGCTTTGCGCGACGCGACAAAGTGCATCGAAGGCGGGCGCATCAATCAGGATTTGTCTATGCGGGCCTGTTGGCGCTGGAAGGACGGGGGCGGTTGGTGGCGCGGGCTGTGCCAAGCCACCTCCCTGACCGACAGTATCCGGCGCGTCGGCAGGTGGGGTCACGGGCGTTGGTGTGTTGACCACCGGTTGTGGTTGCGGGATTGGGGTTGGAGTTGGATTCGGAGTCGGCGCTGGTTCCAGCGGTGTTATGCCTTGCGCCACCAGAATGCGCCTCAATCGATCCACAATCCGGGCTTGTCGCGCGAGCTCGGACGCGGCCAGTGCCTTGAGTGCGTCAACCGCTTGGGTCAGACGACCGAGCCGCCAAGCTTCTGACATGGCGTCGATTTTCGCTACCGCTTGAAGCTTTGCGCTGCGTTCAGCGGCCAAGGCATCGGCAGCAGCACCACTTGCTCCGGCAATCTGAGCATTGAGTTGAATGATTTCCGTGGTGAGAGCGTCGATTTCTGCGCCAAATGGATTGCCGGACATCTAATGTCCCTCCTAAATGATAATGTCAAAACACGCCGTTCAGAGCGCTACGTGCCGCCGCAATATTAGTCGCATATCGGTCAATCCGTTCAGCGCTTTCCGCCAAAAGGCTCAGGGCTGTTTGACCACCTGTTCCGGTTTCCACCTGAACCTGTAAAGTTGCCAGATCGCCGCGTGCCTGGTCGATCAGCAGGACCCAATTGGCCAGCATCACTCTGAATTCAGAGAGCTTCTGTGTCGATCCGTTTGACGCAGCCGTGGCCAGCCGAGCAGTGCGGTACATATCCGCCGTATCAGCGCGCACTACGGCCAGGAAATCATCCACGACCTGAGATCCCGCACGCACGGATCTGATGAATTCTTCTCGATCATTTTGAGCGAGCGACAGGTTCACCAATGACTTGCTCGCACTCACCAGAGCGTTGACTTGCGCGCCAATCGCCTGCGCATTGGCCAAGGTTGCCACGCTGGTTGTTGCGGCATTCAATCGGGCGATGTCATCGTCCTGCAAACTCAAGGTGTTATTGTCGAGATAGCGCCCAAGCACCTCTGTGTAGATCGTGGCTGCGGCAAAACCTTCTGTGATTTTTGTCGAGATCGGGGACAAGGCGGTTGCAGAGTAGACATCCGCCAGATCCGGATCGAAAGTCGCATCGCTCACACGCAGACGCCTGTTGGCCTTGTCGTACTGATTATAGACCTCCACGACCTGCGTAGAGGCCGTACGTGCCGCTTCGTAAGAGACGCGATAATCCTGAAACGCACTAGCGCCCGGTGTGACGCACCCTGCCAAAAACGCCAAAAGGAAAATCGGAACAACTGCAATCCGTCTCATGCCGTTCCCCACAAGTAGTGAATTTTTCAAAGAACCCGCGAAGATTGGCACGCGCAACTTGACCGGTCAACCTGGGCAGAACCAACACGTTTTGGTGGAGAGTCTTTTGGGCCACACTGGTGTTTTATGCTCTTTCGGCCTGACCTCGGCCGATGCCCGCAGGCCAGCTTCAGCCAGATGGGGCGTTATCGTCTTTTTGCCGCGGCAACTCCAGATAGACGCTATCGCACCATTCGTCGCCCACGAGAATGGTACGTTTGGCCCGGCCGGTTTCATGAAAGCCAAGCTTTGAGAGCAGCTTGAGTGACGCTGCATTTCTGGGGTCAACGTCTGCTTCCAACCGGTCAATGGCGAGCGTCTCAAAGATATGAGGGATTGCAGCTTTCAGTGCCTCGTGGGCAAGTCCCCTACCCCAAAAATCCGGATGCAAGATGAAACCGATCTCCCCCATGCGCCAACAACCCGCCTTTCCTATCGCTCGACCAGTGTATTCGACGACAAAGTCATCACTTTCGGTATCCGGCGCATGGACCATCTGCGTCAGCAATTGCGACGTCTGATCAACAGTTTCATAGGGTGGGCTGTCCCAATACCGCATCGCTCTCGGATCCGAGAAGACCTTATGCAAGTCTTCAAGGTCTGCCATTCGCGCGCGCCTGAGCAGGAGCCGTTTTGTCCTGAGCATGTTGTCCTCCATGGACATGAGTGCCCCATTGTAACAGTCGGTTCGCAAGCCGCACATGAGCAAGTGCATCCTCGCCTAAGCTACCTCGTCCCGGGGGCCTCAGATATCCTGAACGGCGGCTGCTGCAGCTAAAAACGCCTTTTTGCTCTGCTCAAGGTCCTCTTCCGTGATGGCCAGTGACGGGTAAAGTTTGCCGGGAGACTTGAAAATACCGTGGGCGCGCAAAACGGCGTTATATGTCTCGTTTAGCTGAGGAACATCATGTTTGGCGCTTCGAAAATCGCGACAAGGCGTGTCTGTAAAGTAGATGTCGTAGAGTGTGTCATCTCCACAAATCTGATGAGCCACGCCAACTTCGGCAAGCGCATCTGACTGCATCTGCTGAAGCGCCTTGCCAATGGCACGGAGGCGATCATAACTTCCGTCCTGCCGCAAAACTTCCATAGTCTTGAGGCCGGCAGCAGCCGCGACGGGATTACCGGACAAGGTTCCAAGCTGCATCAGCCAATTGTCGGCCCCCACGATTGATTTATCAAAATGCTGCATGATTTCGGCGCTCGCACCCAAGGCTGCCAGAGGAAAGCCGCCGCCGATGATCTTGCCCAAGGTGCAAATATCGGGTGTCACGCCGTACCGCTCCTGCGCACCACCATAAGCAAGGCGGAACCCGGTTACGATTTCATCGAAGATCAGCAGCACCTGATGACGGTCACAAAGAGAGCGCAGGCCTTGCAGATATCCCGGCTCAGCGGGAATGATCCGCTGCAACGGTTCAACAATGATCGCGGCGACATCGGAATGCTCGGCTAAAAGCGCCTCGACAGCCGCCAAGTCATTGAAAGGTGAGATCAACATCTTATCCGCAACGCTTTGTGGGATGCCAGCACTGTCGGGCACTGCTTGCGGGAAATTCACGCGTTGGGTCGGTGCCAAGCTCATCTGAGCTTCGGCGCTCATGCCGTGGTAACCCCCTTCGAATTTAAGGATCTTGTCACGCCCTGTATAGGCGCGAGCAAGGCGAATGGCATACATGTCCGCCTCCCCACCCGAGGTGACAAAGCGGACTTGTTCGCAACAAGGGACAGCCTCCACAACGGCTTCGGCCAGCTCGATCCCCTTGGTGTTGTTGGCAAAAAACGTCATGCCGTTGGGCAGTTGTTCGAAAACGGCTTCCATGACCTCTGGGTGTCCATGCCCCAAAAGCATCGGCCCGGACCCAATCAGGTAATCGACGTACTCCTTGCCATCTTCGTCCCAAACGCGACTGCCCTGGCCGCGCGCAATGATGATCCCGGGATCAAAGTTCCCAAATCCACCAGCGGGCAACACGCGGTTTGCGCGCGCGATCCATTCAGATTGAGGGGTCAGTTTTTTCATGTCTCAGGCCAATTCCAGAAGAGGTGTTCCCAGAATGCCCGGATCCGGCTCGACGCCAAGACCAGGACTATCCGGCGGGGCGATCCTCCCCTCGACCCGCACCGGCGCATCGGGACAGATGCGAGGGCTGGCGTATGCCGAAAGGTCGCATGTATTCAAAAGGGTACCTTGCGAAGTTGATGCGGCAAAGTGCAGACCAGCCGCTGTCACTATGTCCGATCCCCAGGTGCATTCGGCGCATATCTCGGCTCCAAGATGCACTGTGAGATCACGCGCCCGGCGCATCGCCGACAGACCGCCGAATTTCGAGAGCTTCAAAGCGACAACGTCAAGACAGCCCAACTCATGTGCCCTGAGCAGCGTCGCCAGATCAAACGCGCCTTCGTCGATTTTCATGGGCAACCCTGTCGCCTTACGCACCGCCGCGCAATCTTCGAGGGTCTTGCAGGGTTGTTCCAGCATCACATCGAGATGGGATACGGCCCGACCGGTGCGCGTTGCATGCAGTTTCGTTGCCCCGCAATTCCAATCGCCATACACCAGCGGGCCACTACCCACGGCTTCCCGCACTTTTGCCAGACGTTCTGCATCCGTCTGCCAATCCGCATCCGCGCCCAGTTTCACTTGAAATTGTCGAATTCCGCTATCGTATGCCTCGCGCGCAATGCGCGCCATCTCGTCCGGGGCGATGCACGTAATCGAATGATAAAGCGGCATATCTGCCCGCGTGCGCCCTCCTAACAATACATAAAGCGGCTGCCCCGTCGCTTTTCCAAACAAGTCCCACAGGGCCATATCCACAACCGATTTCGCGTGATGATGGCCGATGAGGTAACCATCGAGTTTCCGCATCGGGGCATCGATCCCAAAGGGTGATATCCCGAGTATCTCCGGTGCCATTTCCGCAATTGCACTGGGCACCCCATCGGCAAAGGCTGGCAAGTAATGCGGGATCGGGCAGACCTCGCCCCACCCTTTCAGGCCTGTATCTGTCTGTAGACAAAGCACATGGGTTTTGACCGTATCACAGGTCTTTCCCTCTGCCATGTAATAGGTTTCGTGGCTGGTCAGATCGACAGACCAGAGGCTGATGGCTGTTACCTTCATTTGTAGACAGCCACTGGTTCGCCCAGCATGTTTTCATCCGGAAACACTCCCAGACCGGGTTCTTCGGGGAGGTGCAAGTGGCCATCGGTATTGCGCGGGCCTCGTCCCCCTGCAATGTCCAGCGTGATCATGTCCTGGCAGGCCCAGACCGCATGGCAGTTTTCATCGGGAATTGTCGCGGCAAGATGCAGGGCCTCAGTATCCGCCAATACCGAACCGCCGGTTGCCATGACGAACATGTCAATGCCGTGGGCCAATGCGATGTCGCGCATGCGGGCGGCTTTGGTCAGGCCGCCGACACGGTTGAGTTTGATGCCGAAGACTTCTGCGAACCAGTCTCTGGCAATGCGTGTCGCGTCTTGCAAGGTCACAAGGCTTTCGTCGACACTCACAGGAGCGGCATGTTTTCCAGCGATGGCCGCGATGTCATCAAGGCTTTCGCAAGGCTGCTCAAACATAACGTTCAGGTCCTGCGTTGCCGACATCACCCGCAATGCTTGTTGTCGCGTCCAGCCCCGGTTGACGTCATAAAGCACGATCTCCCCCTCGCGGCGAATGCTCTCAACGTCGCGAATTCGGGCAATATCGCGCGCGACATCCCCGCCGATTTTGACTGAATGTGCCACGTAGCCGCGCTTTCGGTAGCGCTCGATCACTTCGCGGGTTTCTTGCAAGGTTTTCGCCCCAACCGAAGAGGCAATGGCGCGTGGAGTGCGCGACCCACCGCCCATCAAATCCGCAATCGGTATCCCTGCGGCCTGCCCCGCAATGTCCCAGCAGGCCATATCAATAGGGCTTTTGGCGTAAAGATGACCTGGCAGCGCAAGGTCCATCGCCCGCTCGACCTCAAGCACGCGGCGGGGATCTAATCCCAAAATGAAGGGCGCCATTGTCTCGATCCCTGCGCGAATGCCGGGACCATGAGCGGGAACATAAGTGTGCCCCCAAGGTGTCCCCTCGCCCCAGCCAATCAGCGTGCTGTCCGTCTCAATCTTGACGAGGGTTGCATCGAGTGTCTCGAACTTCAGCCGCCCTCCAGAAAGCCAGTACGGATGCTCCAGCGGGAGATCGACCTGATAAACGGAAAGACGCGTGATCTTCATGTCGCAAACTCGTCGAGCAATGCAATTAACGAGGCGACTGGTACGAACCCGTTGGAATGCACACCGCTCTGATAGAGCAATCCAAACCTGTAGTTGCAGCTACTCGTAGTTCTCACACGTCACCTTCCCCGCTCACTCGATGATCAATGACGATGTTGCCGGTGTGCGTCTTAGCGATGAATGCAGCTTGTGCCGCATGCAGCTCCTCCAAGGGGTAGGTTGCGGCCAGGGCCGGTCTGATTTCGCCCTTTTCAATGTAGTCGATCAGGTTGGTCATGACTTCACGCGCTATAACGGTCGAGCCCATAAACGTGAGGTCACGCAGGTAGAGCGTGCGTAGGTCAAGCTCGACCATTGGCCCCGCGATTGCGCCTGAGCAAGTGTAGCGTCCGCCTCTTTCAAGTATGTCGATCAACTTTGGCCAATAAGGGCCGCCAACGACATCTGCGACGACAGTAATCGTCTCGCCCTCCAAAGCCCCCCGCAAGTTGTCCGGCGCGCGCGGCAAAACCTTGTCAGGGCCCAAATCCATCACGTCGCTGTGTTTCGCCTCAGACGCCATTGCGACAACCCGCGCGCCGCGTCGTTTGGCCAACTGAACAAGCGCGCCACCTACACCGCCAGAGGCTCCGGGCACCAATACGGTGTCCGACGCGGTTACGTTCGCGCGGGTAAGCATGCCTTCGGCTGTGGAATAGGAACATGAGAACGTGGCAAGCTCCGCATCCGTCAGGTCAGACTGAATGGCCAGCGCATTTCGCGAAGGCAATGCGGTGTATTCCGCAAAGCCGCCATCTCGTTCAGATCCAAAATACCCGGTCTTGTTCAGATCTTCAGGGTGTTCCGCATCACGAAGCCAGTTGTCGGTGATAATCCTCTCTCCAATGCGAGACGCCTCGACGCCCTCCCCAACCGCCACAATCCGCCCGCAAACATCTGCGCCCTGAATCCGCGGAAAGGATATCGGCGCCCCGCCCCAGGACGGATCTTCTGTTCCAACGTCATCAAGGGTGCCGCCCGTTGTCGCCGAGGTGACCGATTTGGAGTACCAGCCGATGCGGGTATTCACATCCGTATTGTTCAACCCGCAAGCGCCGACGCGGATCAGGACTTCACCTACACCGGGTTCAGGGCGCGGCCATGCCTTGTGAAGCACCATCTGATCAAGATCGCCATGTCCCATGGTCACCATGGCTTTCATCGTCTTGGGAAGGGTCATGCTGCGTCCGTTCGTGGTTTCAGGCTTTGAGGATCATATGCAGGCGCATCTAACACGCGAGCCGCGCGTGGTTCGCCGTGGATAACGACTTCCAGCGTCGTTTCTGGCCGGGCCGCTTCCGGTTTGACATAGGCAAAGGCAAGTATCTTCCCGACGGTTGACCCGAAGGCAACGGATGCGGTGGATCCGACGACCTCACCCTTGTGCAAGACGGCTTCTCCACCATGGCCGTCCGTTTCGCCATCCGGCTCAATCTCAAGATAAGCGCAGACCCAAGGCAAATCTGAGTTCAGGGTCTTGTCCCGACCAAGGTAGTCCTTGTCCGTGCGTGCAAATCGCGTGACATCTGCCTCGGCCAAGGTGACTTCATTTGTCAATTCGCTTGCGCCTTTGAAGCCCTTTTCCATGCGCATCGCATTCATGGCAAAGGAGCCGTAGTTGACGATCCCATGCGCCTCACCTGCGGACCAGAGAGATTGATACACGTCACGGCAGGCATTCGCCGGCATATGGAATTCCCACCCAAGCTCACCCGCATAGGACATCCGAAAGGCCCAAACCTTGTGGCCTGCAATCGTGATTTCCTGTGCGGACAGCCAGCGAAAGCCTGCATTCGATAGATCGGCAGCGGTGCAGGCCGCGAGAGTGTCGCGCGCTTTAGGGCCATTTATGGATAACGCAGTCCAGTCAGAAGACAGCGGTGTGACTGTTACATCCTCACTTGCACGGTGCTGGTCCAAATGATCCAGAAGACGTTGTTCAAAGAAGGCAGCGCAGACAAGATAGAAACTGTCCTCTGCCAGTCGCACTACAGTGGTTTCCAACTCGATACGACCCGCTCGGTTCAACATGTGGGTCAGCGTGATGGAGCCTGTCTTTTGCGGCATGCGGTTGGCAGTCAGACGGTCCAACAGACGATAGGCATCCGGGCCTTGCACCATTACTTTCGTAAAGGCCGTTACGTCCATGATCCCGACACCTTTACGCACCGCCTTTACTTCCGCGGCGACGAGGTCGTCCACGACCGTCCGGTTGAAGGAGTAGTGGTCTTGTTGGGCCACGCCGTTTTTTGCAAACCAGCGTGGACGTTCGAACCCATAAACTTCTTCGAAAACAGCTCCCCTGTCTTTCAGGAGGTCATGAAGGGGGGATGGCTTGATCGGCCGTCCGGCCAAGCGGTTGAAGTGGGGGAACGGGATCTCATGTCGAAGGCAGTAGTCCTCTTCGGCCTTCACCACCTGCCATTCTTTGGTTGCGTAACTTCCGAGCCGGCGCGGATCAAAGTCCCTCATCGAGATATCGGCAGCCCCATGCACCATCCATCGGGCCAATTCCCGCGTCAGCCCCGGCCCCCATCCGATGCCAATTTGCGTCCCGCAACAGCACCAGTAATTCCGAACACCGGGCGCAGGTCCGATCAAGGGGTTTCCATCCGGCGGATGGCTGATCGCGCCATGCACCTCGCGCTGAATGCCTAGCTCAGCAAAGATCGGCATGCGGTTCAGGCTCTCTTCGAGATAGGGCATGACGCGGTCATAATCTGCATCGAAAAGCCAGTTCTCGTAGTCCCACGGGCAATGATCGTGCCAAACGGAGTTCGGATTCTCTTTCTCGTAAATGCCGATCAACCCGCGTTTCTGTTCCATCCGAATGTAGCCGGACACTTTTTTGTCGTCGCGAATGACCGGCAATTCGTACCCGAGTGTTGCAAATTCGGGAACAGGCTCTGTCACGAAATAATGGTGCGTCATCGACGTCATCGGGAGTTGCAGGCCTGACCATTCCCCCATCTGGCGCGCGTAGGTGCCCCCCGCATTGACCACATGCTCGCAGGTGATTGAGCCTTTTTCCGTTTCGACCACCCATTCGCCACCGGCCGATTGCGTAATGTTTATGGCGCGACACTGACGGATGATCCTCACCCCCCTTTGTCGGGCGCCAGCGGCCATTGCCATCGTGACATTGGTCGGATCTACATGGCCGTCATCCGGCGTATGCAAGGCCCCCAGCACACCGTCAAGATTGTAGAAGGGATGCAAGGCCGCGATCCTGTCCTTGCCGACCAGTTCGATGTTGAAGCCCAGCGATCGCCCAACCGACAGCGTATGGCGCAACCAATCCATCTCGTCTTCGGTATAGGCCAATCTGAATGAACCACATCCATGCCAGGTCACCGACTGCCCTGTCTCTGCCTCCAACCCACCTGAATAGAGGCCGATGTTGTAATCGACACATTTGCCCAGACCGAAGCTTGATGTGGAATGGGTGATCTGCCCCGCAGCGTGCCAGGTGCTGCCACTGGTCAGCTCCGCTTTCTCCAGCAGAACCGTTTCCTGCCCCCATCCCTCATGGGCGAGGTGATAGGCCAGCCCGACGCCCATGACACCGCCACCGACGATGACCACACGTGCGTTGCTTGGAATCTCGCTGGCCACAATCGCAATCCTTGATCGAGTCGCTTTTTCTCTCGACACGCTAAGCGAACAAAAATACCATCGTCAATCATGAATGGGACAAATGTATCAAATTCGATTCTGAAGCGCCTTGCTGGGGAACTACCGGAACTAACTCCCGAGGCGCGAAAAGCCGCGACCTATGTGTTGGAGAACCCGCACGATGTCGGCGTCTCAACGGTTCGTGAAATCGCCAAGGCCGCCAATGTGAAACCGAATACTGTCGTTCGGATGGCCCGACAGGTTGGCTTTGAAGGCTATGAGGACTTTCGCACCCCGTTTCGCGATGCGATCCGGCGAGGTGCGGCAGATTTCCCCGACCGGGCCCGCTGGCTTCAGGACATTCGCAAGTCAGGTGATCTGGGCGGGCTTTATGCCGACATCGTTCTTGACGTGCTGGCCAACGTCGAAGAGACGTTCTCAGGGATTTCCACGGCAGACCTGAAATCCGCAGCGGATGCAATCTGGAACGCTCGGCGCGTGTTCACCTTAGGTGTCGGGGTCAACCATTCAGTCGCCCGGAATTTCACCTACCTTGCCTCAACCGGCATGACGGAATTCCACGCCATACCGCGGCCCGGTTCCACCGCCGTTGATGATCTTGCATGGGCCGATACACGCGACGTATTGATCGCCGTCACCTGCAAGCCATATCGGTCAGAAGTTGTTGAAGCCGTGTCCATTGCGCGGGAACAGGGTATGACGATTATCGCAATCTCAGACAGCCCGGCGAGCCCGATTATTTGCAATGCCGACCGCGGATTTGTTGTGGGGGTGGACACACCGCAATTCTTTCCCTCTTCGGTAAGTATTATTGCGTTGCTGGAGACGCTGTTGTCCTTTGTCATCGCGGTAGCCAGTGACGAAATTGTCGAACGAGTCGAAACCTTCCACAAGCGCCGCCATCAGTTGGGTCTTTACCATAAGGAACCAAAATGACCGATCCGATCCGATCATTGGAGGCGCGATTTTACACGGACCCGCAAGTCTTCCGCGTCGAGGTCGAAGGCGTGCTTTCGCAAACTTGGCAGTTTGCCTGCCACTTGTCTGACCTGGCTGAGATCGGAAGCTATGCCAGTTTTGAGATTGCTGGCGAAAGCCTGTTCGCGATCCGGGGTCGAGACCAGAAGATCCGCGTCTTCTACAACGTCTGCCAGCATCGGGCGCATCAACTTGTCAGCGGCGCAGGCATCACTCGCGTCATTGTCTGCCCCTACCACGCGTGGACATACGAGCTGACGGGAGAGCTCCGGGCTGCGCCGAACATCAGGGCCGTCGAGGGGGTCGATACCTTCGATATTTGCCTCACCGAAGTCCGGGCCGAGGAATTCCTCGGGTTTCTATTTGTCAATCTCGACCCGAATGCGGCACCGATGGAGGAGTGGTTCCCGAATGCGCGCGCCGAACTTGAGGAGTGGCTCCCCCATTGGAAAGACCTCAAACCACTGGAATGGGTCGAGATTCCGGAAAACTGCAACTGGAAAGTCTCGGTCGAAAACTATTCGGAATGTTACCATTGCGCGCTCAATCACCCGACTTTCGCCAATGGGGTGATCAAGCCCGAGACATACGACATCCAGCCACAGGGCCGATGCCTGCGCCACACGACCCAGTGCCAAGGGCTTGAGGATATGACGTACGATATTCAGTCGGGTTACGCGCATCATGATGCCTATTCCAGTTGGTTTTTGTGGCCCATGTTTTCGTTTCAGGTTTATCCCGGGAATGTGTTGAACACCTATCACTGGCGCGCAGTTGACGCGGATCATGTTGTCGTCTGGCGCGGTTGGTACTCGGTCGGCGGCGTGGAAGACCTGAAAATTCGGCAGCTGGCAGCGCAAGACCGCGCGACAACGGTAGAAGAGGACATCCACCTTGTTGAATCTGTGCAGCGCGGGCTTGGCTCGCGCGGGTATCGACCGGGGCCCTTGGTGATCGATCCATGCGGCGGCGTGAATTCGGAACATCCTGTCATGCACCTTCAACGCTGGATGCGCGAAGGGATTGATGGCGTCCCATTCTCTGCCGACAACAACCAATGATATCTGATTGAGCGGTCCTGACGCGTTTTGCGGATCGACCAGCCAGAACTCTCAGCGTGCAATCACGATGTCGGCGCGCAGTCCGCCCATCCGGTCAGATTTCCCCAATCTCAAAATGCCCCCATGTGCCCGGGCAATGTCTGTTGCGATGGCAAGGCCCAGTCCGACGCCGCCGCCTTTGTCCTGATTGCGTGCGCTATCGAGCCGTGTGAACGGGCGCGTCGCTTCGGCGCGGCGATCTTCCGGGATACCGGGGCCATCATCCTCTACGCGGATGCGCAGTGATTTTTCACTCAGCATGACCGAAACTTCGGCCTTTGCCCCGTATCGCACAGCGTTGGAGATCAGGTTGTCCAGAGCGCGCCTGATCGCCAGGACATTCAGTTTGACGACCCCGCTCCCGTCTCCCTCCTGTGCGATCAAGGTCACGTTTCGCCCTGCCCTTTGCGCATCAGCCACAACCGACTTAACCAGTTCACGCGGATCGATTTCCTCTGGTTCACCTTCGCCAGCGCCTTTTACAAAGTTCAGGAAGGCATCAAGCATCTGCTGCATGTCATCGACGTCCTGCTCAAGCATTTCCCGCTCAGCGTCATCAAGCATCGAAAGACTGAGCCGCATGCGGGTAAGGGGCGTGCGCAGATCATGGCTGACACCAGAGAGCATCAGAGTGCGCTGCTCAATCTGCCGCTCGATGCGGTTGCGCATGTCCAGAAAGGCATTCCCGGCAGCCCGTACTTCGATAGCGCCAGCTGGCGAATAGGCCTCATGTCGCCCTCGCCCGAACGCCTCGGCCGCGCGCGCCAATCGCTTGATAGGGCGCAACTGATTGCGCAGATACAGAATGGCGATGACAGTGACCAAGCCGCCAAAGAACAGCATGTTCACGAAGAGCTGGTGAGGGTTGTCGGCGGAGACACGATCACGGTCAAAACTCAGCCGAACCATACCGTGCCGTGTTTCTGCATAGAGGTGAACCCGCCGGTCTTCTCTCAGATCGATCAATGAAATTGCCGGCACACGCTTAGGAAGTTCATCGCCAACAACCCGCCCCGAAAAATCATACCAAGGTCGCAAACGTCCTTGCGGAATTTCGGCATCTTCCACAGGCATTGCGGTCAGCGCCAGTTGCCCCACCGCAGAAACAACATCTGTTGCAACAGACCCGCGGTCGGGTGCTGCATCCACGATATCAAGAACCAGCAACAGCTCTCGCGAAACTGCCGTTACCATCTGATGAGTTACGTCTTCGAAGTGTCTGGTAACAAACAAAATAGTAACGACAAGCTGCAGGACGACAACCGGCAGCAATAGGATCAACACTGCCCGCGCGTAAAGGCTGCGCGGCATATAGTGTTTGAGCCAGGTAAAGTTCATGCGATAGACCCTACCGATGCCCTCCAAATTTAGAAAGTCCCAAAGGCCATGACCAATGACTTCGATCCTTGTTACGGTACCGCCGTCGAGCTTGAAGCGGGTCTTCGCAGGATTACCGCACCTAACCCATCGCCAATGACGCAGCACGGGACGAACACATATTTGGTGGGGACCAGCGACATAGCTGTGATCGATCCTGGTCCGCATCACGAAGCTCATTTAAGGGCAATTCTTTCCGCGCTGTCGCCGGCGCAGCAGATCACCAAGATCATCGTCTCCCACAGCCATCTGGATCATTCGCCCTTGGCGTCGCCTCTTTCCCAAGTGACAGGCGCGCCCGTATTGGCATTTGGGGACTCAACCGCTGGCCGGTCGGAAATCATGTCTCGCCTCGCAACCGAAGGCCTCACAGGCGGAGGTGAAGGTGTCGATACGGCATTTCAACCAGATATCTGCTTGCGCGACGGCGATGTCATACAGGGGCAAGGCTGGTCATTAGAGGTATTGCACACACCCGGACACCTCGGAAATCATGTTTGCCTTGGCTGGAACAATATTTGTTTTACCGCAGACCATGTTATGGGCTGGGCGAGTTCACTCGTGTCGCCGCCAGATGGCGATCTGACGGATTTCATGACCTCTTGTGAACGCTTGAAAAAACGGTCCTGGCGCGTGTTCTATCCCGGCCATGGTGCTGCTGTTACCTCCCCTGCTGCACGGCTTGAATGGCTGATTTCCCATCGCCTGTCGCGTGAGGCAAGCATCTTGAACGCGCTTCGCGATCAACCGGGCACTGCAGCATCACTCACAGAGCGCATTTACACTGATACCCCCACCAGATTATTGCCGGCTGCGCAACGAAACGTATTCGCGCATCTTATTGACCTTTATGGAAAATATATGGTCACGCCGGACGGCTCGCTGACCGCAGATGCAACATTCTACATTGCACATTCCGATCCAAAATAAATTCTGAGTTTCCCACAAAATACGCTGGACGGGGCGAAACCGCACTGCTATATCGCCCAAACCGTTCCGGCGTAGCTCAGCGGTAGAGCAGTTGACTGTTAATCAATTGGTCGTAGGTTCGATCCCTACCGCCGGAGCCAAAAACCCACCAAAAATTGGTCGATACAGACGGCGAAACCACGCGCGGGATTTCTGGTGTCCCTAAGACAGATGCCCTTGGAATCGTCGTGCCATTTGCAATTTGTCACCTTTACCTGCAGAATGCTCCATCTGCCCAACCAATAGAGTTCCAGAATGAACTAGGAAGTATAGCCCGCGACGACCTGCAGGAGCTTGAACGACGTTGCAGCATCATTCTCGACCACCGCAAGAAATTCCTCTGCACCAAGCCGCAACGCTTCGATATCGGAAGAAGCACGCATCGTCAGAGCGCGCGGCACGTTACGTATCAGACCAAGTTCACCCACCAAAGTACCGGGTCCAACGGTCGCGATAAGTTCGTCGCCTCCCTCCACGGGGTTCACAAGATCCGCAGTACCCGACAGCACCATGTAAGCCCCGTCGGTCGGGTCATCTAACTTGCTGAAAATGACATCTCCAGCCTCTGCGTAGAACCACTTCGCCCCAAAGGCCAACAGACGCAGTTGTTTCCGGTCGAGGCCAGAAAACATATCTGTTGCCTCCAACGCACGCAGCTTTCTTTGCAGATCGGCAGTTGCAGCAGTGTCTTCCGGCGTTTGTGCAAGCGGTTCAGCCGCCTGCATGCGCCCCTGTAGTACCTCGGCAAAGACGTCGAACCGATCAGGATCATCGAACGCCTCCGCGATATAAATCAGCGTGGTATCCGGCAGCAACTTGCGCAAGTTCTTATGCACCATGATACGCGTGGATTGGTCATAGCTGTTGAGTATCTGATCCATCACCAGAATGTCTGGGCGTTTTATGGCAGCGCGGATCAATGACAAAGGCTCAGCAAAAATAGCCGGGAGATTTGTGCCGTTCAATGACAAGGGCAAATCATATATCAGGTCGATGACGGCAGGCTTCAGACCTTCGTTCTCGAGCACGTCTGATACGATGCGGCGTAAATCATCAGCTCTACCACCAGCGCTATCGGAAAGCTTTCCGAAGAGCACGTTTTCGAGCACCGACATTCCTTCCGCGAGCCGATCCATAGCCAATGGCGCATAAGACTCTTTCAGCGCATCTTGCAACCTTTCCCGGTGCTGGGACCTTTGGGCGACAACGCGTTGTTGCATCTCTTCAGTGAAGGCAGGCCCTATCTGTTCCGCTGAAATCTGCGCGGGCAACGTCATCAATACCGCCTTGTCCGCATCATCCAGCGTGTCAAAGGACTTGAGATCCGCAGCCCTGACGATCTGCACCGACCGCTCGAACAAGGCCGGGTCGAGACCAAGCTTCCGAAACAACGGGTGCTCCGTCCCATCGGTGCCGAAGATGCGGGCCAACAGGTCCACAACTTCTTTCGACACCGCCAGAAGCCCGGATTCCAGCCCCAGATTTCTCAACAGGATAAACAGCTCTTGCTGATGGGAGATGTCCTGCTGACTCATCGGACGCTTCAAGGTTGCGAAAAAGAGGTTACTCGCAACCGGCAGGCCCGGGTTGTACAGCTTTGGGTCAAACCGGTGCACATAACGTGTCAAGCCAGCTTCCACGACCGCCTGCCAAACTTTGGGCCGGAGGGCGACAAGCCTTTCCTGTAAAACCTGGGACGCCTGCGTATCGACAACCTGATCCAAGGCCTTCCGGAACATCGGACCGTCAGAACCGATAGCCTCAATAAGTGTCATCCACCAAGCTCGCAGCTCGGCTTCATCCGACACTCCCGCCACAGCCGGATCGAGCCATCGCGCAGACATTGGATCGGCACTATTGCCCGCCGCGATCGCTTCATCAAGCAGTCGGCGCGCGTCCTCGCTCACGGGTTCTGTCGGCGCATTGGACAGGGACATCATAACGTTTTCACCAAAAGTCCCTTGGAACAAAACGGGTTTCGAATTGGCATGTCCAATACGACGCGAAACCGTAGCCTGATGTAGGTCGTTCAAGTTGCTGCCTGCGACCTCGATACGACCGGAGACTGGTACAATCTCCCGGATCAGAAGATCCGCCAACGCACGCCGGTCTTCTTCGCTGGGCGCCGCAATCCCGACGAGCGACCCCTTGGGCATTTCTACGGATATGTTTTCCAGCACCATGTTGCCATCGCTGTCTGCAACACTGACCTCATGAAGATGTACCGCCCCATCGAGCCGCTTATCGTTCTCAGGTTTGCCTTTCATCAGCTCTTCGTCGATCACACCAGATGGAGAGAATTTCTCAACAACGGTTTCCCAACGCAGGCTCATATCCTGCGCCTGATTGTAATAGGTCAAAAGCTCCTTCCACGGTGAGCTGAGATCCTTGTAGGCGGCAAGGGCGGCAACCAACGCGCCGAGCGATACGTTGCCCTGAATGACCAGGTACCCGCCGATCGAGAAAAAGAAAAACGGCGTCAGTTGTGTGATGAAGTTGTTGATGAACTTCATGAAAAATTTCTTCTGGTAAATTCGGAACCGGATCGTAAAAACGACGCCCAGACGCTCCGTGACCATGGAAAGACGCTGACGCCAGCCACCGTGAGTTCGTAAATCACTGGCCCCAGCGGCACTTTCCCCAATGAGAGCAGCAAGTTGTCGCACTTCCTTAATGCGTTGCTTGTTCATCTGATTGATCTGACGCTGCAGTTTGGGAATAAGCCAGGCTTGCAATGGAATGAGCGCGATTGCGGCCAGCCCAAACCAAAAACTCTGCAAGAACAGGAACACAAGAATTGTCAGCATCTGACCTGCCTGCAAAACCGGTTGGGTCAGCGCGTCCCCCATTATGCCGCCCATCGGCTCAGTCTCACCGGTGATCATTGCAACCAATTCACCCTGCGATGTCCGCTGGAAATAGGGCTTTGGAAACCTCAGCATCCTTTCGATCAAACTGTAGCGCAGGCGACGCAACATTCGCTCGGAAAGAACACCTTTCATGGTGTTGATTCGCATTTTCAGCAAGCCATGCACCAAAACAGAGGCCAAAAATGCCCCACAAAGAACCCAGAGAAATTGCTCCTGAGTAAGATCAAATCCTAGAAATTCAACCTGAGATGATTGTGCCCCGATTGCATCGTTGATGATGCGCTTCGGCAGTTCCAACGTCAGAAAAAGAAATGGAAACAATGCTGTAGTTACGGCAAGAAGGATAAATTGGTCCCGTTTGGAGAACCTCCAAATGAACTTGAATAGTGTCTTATCGATAACACGCACCCCCAACGCAGCAATTTCGCGACTGGCCCCGACGGTACTTTAATGTGGGTAAGGCGCAGGAACCAAATGTTTTCAGACATTTGGCGGCAGAGAAGAGGCAATCACAACACGTTTGGTGCCTTTTTGACGCGCGGCAGGAACTGCTGTCGGCCGTCGATTGCCCGACGCCAATGCCCTCGAATTGGCTTCGATCTGCCTCAACCATTGCGCATTTGGCCTTCAGGATTTCTCCACAAAGTGAGGAAAATGCGATGTCTGACAGAGTACACCACAAGGACCGCCGCCGTGCACGAGTATTTGAACTTATGCAGCAGGTACACAGAGCGGAATCAACAACTCAGAGGATCAGGCGCCTGGCGCGCAGAAACATTTCTTCTGAAGATTTCGAACAGTTCAAATCCAATGCTACGCGTAGCTTACAGGTAGAACACTGAACGCCGTTCGTCCCGCCCAATGCTCTAGAGAAAGGCTTCGATATCCAACCCGATGGTCATGGCGCCCACGACCTCGCCCGTTTCCGGGTCTGTCAGGGAAATTGAGATTTGTCCCTGATAGGATTGAGCGCTTTCATCAAACTGCACCGCGTCGACAAAGACCGCGCCAGATCCGGCACCAAAGCTCTTTGTGTATTTATCTTCGTCTCCTTGCCAGAAATCAGAAGTTACATCGCTTGCGGCGACATTTAATCCCTGCGCATCCATGATAAAAATCTCTGTAATGCGCCCGCCCGAAGCAGCCACCTTCTTTGCGAGGAAAGTAGAAAGCTCGCGCCCCATAACTTGACTGATAAGCGGTTGATCCACCTGCCCGAATTGCGCACGCCAGGCGCTGTCCCATTCGAGAATTTGCGCCTCGGTGACACCCGCGGTCTTGGCATTCTGTGCCCTTACAGCGTCGATGACTTGTTTCAAGTTAGCCCACGACAGAACGTTGGCTTCAACAAAAGCCCGCATGGCCGGTGGCCCTTCCACGGCATGTGTCAGCGTCGCAGCGACGATTAGGGGCGCAGACAGGACAATTTTTCGAAACATGATAAATCCTTTGCAGACAGTGACGCACCCTCCGGCGAGACTGTCTTCCAAAGCTATGCAAAGGAATTTAAGGCTTAGTAAAACACGTCATAGTGAGGGCTTAAAACCAGTTGCAACAACGAATTTTTCCGAACTGTCGGAGCGTGACGCAGGTGGTTTGATGTTGGCAACCTTGGAAAAGCGCTGTTTCAGCAGTTTTTGCAATTCTCCCTCAGCACCACCTGCAAGCACCTTGGCAACAAACGTCCCGCCTTCGTCCAGCACGTCAAAGGCAAAATAAGCGGCAGCCTCACATAACGCGATGATCCGCAAATGGTCCGTTTGTTTGTGACCTGAGCTTGCGGCCGCCATATCGGACATCACCACATCAGCCTTCCCGCCAAGCCACTCTTTGACCTGTTCGTCCGCATCGTCCTCCATGAAATCAAGCTGGTACAACGCGCAGCCAGCGATTGGCTCCATCTCTTGCAGATCGATGCCAAGAATTGTTCCGACCGCCTTGCTGGGCTTGTCGCCAAGCGCGTTGACCCGTTTTACCGCGACTTGGCACCATCCCCCTGGTGCTGCCCCAAGATCAACCACCCGCGCGCCGGGCACCAGAAAACGGTATTTGTCGTCCAACTCCATGATCTTAAACGCCGCACGGCCGCGGTAGCCCTCGGCTCGCGCGCGTTTCACATAAGGATCATTGAGTTGCCGTTGCAGCCACCGGGTCGAGCTGAGTTTTCGGCCGCGCGCCGACTTCACCTTCACCTTGAGCTCGCGCTGGCCCCGCCCGGAAGTGTTTTTGCCCGTTGGCGTCTTCGCCATCAGAAGTCTCCATCTTCCAAAACGCCATGCGCACTCATCTGGGAATAAAGCAACCCTTCACGCAGACCGCGATCAGCGACTGACAAGCGATCCGTAGGCCAGCACCGCATCAACGCCTGCAGGATCGCCGCACCAGACATAATCAGCGCATGCCGATCTTGCCCGATACGCGGATCAGCCCGCCGCCCTTCCGGACCAAGCGCAAGATAAGACCGGATCACCCGGTCGATCTGATCTGTCGTCATATGAAGACCATCAACCTTAGTCCGGTCATACCGCTTCAGCCCCAGGTGGCTCGCTGCAACAGTGGTCACGGTGCCCGAGGTTCCGATGATCTGAAATTTCTCCTGTGGCTGCATGTCATGGTAAGGCGCAAAGTCCGACAGGTTCTCCTCGAAAAACCAGCTCATCAGGGCAAAACGTGCCGCGTCGTCATCAACGTCGCCAAACTGATCCCGGAGTGTCGCGACCCCCAACGGCACAGAGATCCAATCGACTACCCTTGCCGCCTCCATGCCGGTTATTTGAGGGGAAAATCCATAATGCAATCGCATGATTGCGCGGGCCCGCTCGTTCTTGGGAACATGCTTCAGGTCAATCCAAACCAATTCCGTCGAGCCGCCACCGATATCCACCACCAACAGGTTTTCTGTTCCCCGACTGACAAGTGGCGCACAGGAAACCACGGCCAGCTGTGCTTCTTCCTGTGGCTTGATGATATCCAGCCGCAGCCCGGTTTCCTGATGTACTCGCCGGATGAATTCATCTGCATTCAGTGCGCGCCTGCAGGCTTCAGTCGCGACAAGACGTTTGTGGCGCACCTTGTTGCGTTTCAGCTTTTGCTGGCAAATTCGCAGGGCCTGTATGGTGCGCGTCATCGATCCGCGCGAAAGCCTGCCGGTTTTTTCAAGGCCAGCCCCAAGCTGGACAGATTTTGAGAAACTGTCGACAACAGTAAACCCATTGCCTTGCGGTTGGGCGATCAGCATACGACAACTGTTTGTGCCCAGATCAAGTGCGGCATAGAGCTCACCTGACCTGTGCGGTACTGGCGCGGGGCTCAGAGCCGTCACTTTGTCGAGCGCGCCCGCACCTCTGGGACGCTGTGGCGCCATTCTTCGCGCCTTTCATTTCGAGTTAGGTTTACGCTAACGCGTGCACGCTTCCGGTGCAAGCACAGCGCGGCAGCGTCAGACCGGTTTCGTTGATTTGCTACCGTGGGTTTCACGATCTTCATGCGAATTTTGAGGTTTCGGAGCCCTCGCTATGCAAATCGTGAGAGAGTACAAAACAAGACAGGTCGCTGACAGGGCTTATTCTGTCGAAATTCAGCAGTGTTTTGCCCGAGCGCGTCGTTAGAGAGGGACATCAATTTGCGGGAATCATGCAATGCCTGAAGTTACAATTGTATATTGGCGGGACATCCCGGCTCAGGTCATCGTGGGCAAGGGGCGGCGCGGGTCAAAACGGCAACTGACTGAGCGGTTTGAACAGGCGATTGACCGAGCGGCCATGAAAGTTGGTGCCGAGGACACGGATGCTTATCTTGCAGAATGGCGCAAGGCCGCTCCGGTTGAGATGCCTGGCACACCAGACGAAATTGCGGATGCGGAGGCTGCGCGCCTTGAAGCTGAATACGACCGAGAGCGCATTAAGGCGCTGATAGACAACGACGGCTGGGCCTAACCCTGCCGAACCTCAAGACCACTCTCCTGTCCGGAAAGGATCGCCTGATGGCTTTGTTGAACTTCAAACGCAAGGATACGCCGGCAACAACGCGCACGTCGCCCGAAATGGAAGCGTTTTTGCAGGACTATTCAATCGAAGTCATGCCGCGCACGGCTGAAAAGGTTGACAACTTCAGAGATCTGCTACCTGCGGGCACACGGGTATACATCGCTCATATCGAAGGCACACCGATTGACGAGATGGTCGCCACCGCAAAGCGCCTGAACGACGACGGCTTCAAGGTCATGCCGCATTTCCCCGCGCGGATCATCAAGGATCGCGCCACACTGGCGGATTGGATTGCGCGCTATCAGGGCGAAGCGGATGTGAAACAGGCCCTGTTGCTGGCAGGCGGCGTCGAGAAACCTCACGGTGACTTTGACAGTTCCATGCAGCTGATGGAAACCGGGCTATTTGATGAAGCCGGGTTTGAACGTCTGCATGTAGCCGGTCATCCAGAAGGCAACCGTGACATTGATCCGGACGGGTCCTTCACAAATGTGGCGGCCGCTCTGCGTTGGAAAAACGATTTCCAGACACGCACCGACGCCAAGATGGCGCTCGCCACGCAGTTTGCATTTGACGCAAAGCCCATCATCGCCTGGGCCGACCGTCTGGTTGAAGAAGGCATCACCCTGCCCGTCCACATCGGCATTGCAGGACCTGCGAAACTGCAAACGCTGATCAAGTTTGCCATCGCGTGTGGCGTCGGCCCTTCCCTCAAAGTGCTGCAGAAGCGCGCGATGGACGTGACCAAATTGCTGATGCCCTACGAGCCGACAGATGTTCTTTTGGCACTGGCGGCGCATAAGGCAGAACACCCTGACTTCAACATTACGAATGTGCATTTCTTCCCTCTGGGCGGCATCAAGACGAATGCGACCTGGGCAATCGAAAACGGCGGCGCAGCCGCACAACCTGCCAACCGCTGATCCAAAGGACGCGCTCATGACAAAGACCATCGTCGAATCCAAGACAAAGACTGCGATCATCGGCTTCGACCAGCCGTTCTGTGTGATTGGCGAACGGATCAACCCGACCGGACGCAAGAAACTTGCGGTCGAACTGGAGGCGGGTGATTTCTCAACCGTCGAAGCGGACGCCGTCGCTCAGGTGGCTGCAGGGGCAACGGTTCTGGACATCAATTCCGGCGCGGTCTTCTCCAACAAGATGGCCGAAGATCCGCGGTATGCAGACAACAACTTTGTCGAGCCTCCCTTGATGAGGGAACTCGTGCAGCGTGTTCAAGCCGTGACGGACGCACCGCTTTGCATCGACAGCTCCGTCCCCGGCGCCTTGGAGGCAGGTCTGGAAGCAGCAGAGGGTCGCCCCCTGCTGAACTCCGTGACCGGTGAAGAGGAACGGTTGGAGATCGTGCTGCCGCTTGTCAAAAAATACAACGTGCCGGTGGTCGCCATCTCAAATGATGATACCGGTATTTCGGAAGACCCTGACGTGCGGTTCGCCGTCGCCAAAAAAATCGTCGAGCGCGCCGCGGATCATGGCATTCCCGCTCATGACATCGTCGTTGACCCGCTTGTGATGCCGATCGGAGCCATGGCAACGGCGGGGCAACAGGTGTTTACGCTAGTGCGCCGATTGCGCGAAGAATTGGGCGTCAACACAACTTGTGGCGCGTCAAATATCTCCTTCGGGCTACCCAATCGGCATGGCATCAACAACGCGTTCCTGCCGATGGCAATGGGTGCCGGCATGACATCGGCCATTATGAATCCAGCCGCCCTGCCCGTAAACGCGGCGAAAATCGAAGCCAAAAAGCTGGAACTGGCGGCCGCAGGCGTGATCTTCCCCGATGATATGGACATGGAACTTTTTTGCCAATTGACAGGTTTGGGATCAACGCGACCCCGCCCGGGCAAGGAAATGGAGGCCATTCGGGCCGCCAACTTCCTGACAAACAACGATCCGCACGGCAGTGCCTGGATTGAGTTCAACAAGGAGGCTCCTAAACCCGGTCAGGAAGGCCGCGGACGCGGGGCCCGGGTCGGTGGGCGCCGGCGACGAGCGTAACGCCGCCAAAACAGCACGAATTAGGGACATCGCCGGCAATCTGCCGGCGATTTTCTTTTGAGTAGAGGCTGCGTTATTCTCAAACGCCAATTCTCTACCGTACTCGGGAAAATCAGACGAGGTAACGCAGTTTTAACGGAACGGGACCTAGAACAAAACAGCTCAGCTTTTCGATGTTCTGGAGACCGCAATGCAGTTATTTGACCCACTTTGGGTAATTGAGGCACGATGGCCGAGCCTGTGATCCTTGCTCCCAAACTGGACATGGCAGCCGCCACCGAGTTGATGACGACGCTTCAGTCGCGGTCCCAGCACGACGCGCTGGTACTCGACATGACAGAGGTAAAGCATTTGGGCGCGCTTTGCCTACAAGTGCTCATTTCCGCCGCAAAGACAGCAGCCGCTGAGAACAGAGATTTCTCGATTATCAATGTATCGGATCGCGTTTCCGACCAATTGCGGGTCATGGGACTGACGCCGGACACACTCTCGGGAGGATGCCAATGACACTTCAAATTCTAGCCGTGGACGACAGTCGCACCATGCGCGACATGATCCGTCTGGCGCTGACGCCCGCAGGTTTCAATGTCCATACTGCCGATGATGGCTTGCACGGGATTGAGGTGTTGGACGGGATTGAGCCTGATGCCATCATTACCGACATCAATATGCCGCGCATGGACGGGTTTGGATTCATTGATGCGGTGCGCGAACAGGAAAAGCACCGAGCAACACCTATTCTTGTGCTTACCACGGAAGCGGCACCGGAGCTGAAAGCCCGCGCACGTTCCGCAGGAGCGACCGGTTGGATCGTAAAACCCTTCGATCCAAATAAGTTGATCAAGGCGCTCCAGATGGTGGCGGGGTAAGAGGTCAGCATGACCGATACCATTGACCCCATGGCAGAGATCAGGGCGTCGTTCTTCATCGAATGCGAAGAACTTCTTGAAGAACTGCAAGACGGCTTGCAGGCCATGGAAGATGGATCTGACGATTCAGAAACGATCAACGTCGTATTCCGCGCGGTTCACTCGATCAAGGGAGGCGCCGGCGCGTTTGGACTTGAAAAGTTGGTTCGATTTGCACACCGCTTGGAGAGTGTCCTGGACGAGATCCGCACCGGACAGACAATACCCGACGAAACATCATTGAAAGTGCTCTTTCGATGCGCTGATCATTTGTCGGACCTCGTTCGGACCAGCCGCGACGGGGTCGACTTACCACAAGTCGATAGTAAAAGACTGCTTGGTACGCTGGCCGAACTTCTAAAGCAAAAACCGACATCTGACCCGCAAAGCTTTGCCGATAAAGCCATCGAATTCCGGCCTACCGCCCTTTCGCTCAACTTTGAATTTGGTGACGATGCCGAAACAACCAATCCAGCCCCGTGCTCCCGTTCCATCTCCGGTGACAAAAGGTACCTGATTACCTTCAAACCAGAAACCGAACTGTTTGAGAAAGGCAACGAACCCTTTCTGATACTCCGTGCCTTGGATGAGATAGGCCCATGTACCATTACCTGTGATGCTAGTTCGGTGCCTGGTTTGGCCGAGCTCGCGCCAGAAACGAGCTACTTGAGCTGGACAATTGAACTGTTTTCGAACGTCAACGAAGCGGAAATTGCGTCTGCATTTGAATTTGTCCAAGGCCTTTGTGCCCTTGAAATTGCCGTTGTCGAGGATGAACGGCCCCCACCCCAATTTGAAGTTGCCAAGACGTCGGTTCACATGAGAAATCTGGAATATCTGACCTCACCAGACCCAATCGACCTATCACGGCAAGACGCCGAACCCTCATCCCTTGATCGCCCGCCCACTGCTCAAGCTCAGGATTTGAAGGACGCAGTCACGACGTCCGGCGCCCTGCAAAACTCACTTTCGAGCAGTTCTGCCGCCACGGCTGCAAAGGCAGTCGTGCGTGTCGAACTGGATCGCATCGAGACTCTGGTGAACCTGGTCGGCGAACTTGTCATCAATCAGTCGATGTTGACACAGAGTCTTGAAAGCTCTGGTTTGTCTCCTCATTCCGACGCGATGAGCGGCCTGGAGGAGTTTCAGAGACTTACGCGGGACATTCAAGAGAGCGTCATGATGATCCGTGCCCAGCCGGTGAAATCTCTCTTCCAACGGATGTCTCGTATCGTTCGTGAAGCGTCTGCTGCAGTCGATAAGGAGGTAAAACTCATCACCGAGGGAGAGTGTACCGAAGTTGACAAGACCATCATTGAACGATTGGCCGATCCTCTGACCCACATGATCCGGAACGCGGTGGATCACGGGTTGGAAACGCCAAAGGAACGCTTAGCCGCGGGAAAACCAGTGCAGGGGCTGGTAAAGCTATCCGCTGCCCACAAATCTGGTCGTGTGATTATCGAGGTCTCTGATGATGGCGGCGGTATCAATAGGGCCAAGGTATTGCAGGTCGCAGTTGACAAGGGTTTGATTGCAACGGACGCAGACCTTTCGGACAATGAGATTGACAACCTGCTATTCCTGCCCGGGTTTTCGACCGCAGAAGAAGTTTCGGATTTGTCCGGCCGCGGAGTTGGGATGGACGTTGTTCGGGAAGCAATTCAAACCTTGGGTGGCAGGATCACTATTGCTTCTTCGCCAGGCGTTGGAACGGTCTTTTCAATTTCCTTACCTCTCACTCTGGCAGTACTGGACGGTATGGTTTTTCAGGTTGCAGAGGAAACACTGGTCCTGCCGCTCAATACCGTCATCGAGACACTCACTCTGACCAATAAAAGTGTCGAAACGATCCATCCCGGCGCAAAGGTTGTACGTGTGCGCAACGGCTTTGTGCCGCTTTACGACTTGGGGTATGAATTGGGTTACCGCGCTCCGGCAAATGACTACGACGGATCGGTCGTATTGCTCATAGCACATGATGACGATGGGCAAGCTGCATTGTTAATTGACAGCATTCAGGACCAGCGCCAGGTCGTCATTAAGGGCCTGAGCAACAGCATCTACCGTGCTCCTGGAATTGCAGCTGCAACAATCCTCGGCGCCGGACAAATCGCCCTTATCCTCGACACATCCGACATTATTTCCAGCGTAACCGGAACTAACACTTTCTCCCGGACCGAAACGCTCGCAGGACTATCGGCATGAACGAAGATGAGGCACCAACCATGGTGGAACTGCTGACGTTTCAACTGGCGTACCAAGAATATGCTCTTGATATCATGTCCGTTCGGGAAATCCGCGGATGGACAAAGGCAACACCGTTACCTCATGCACCGGACTACATGAAAGGAGTTGTCAACCTACGCGGCACCGTATTGCCGGTAATCGACCTAGCTCTGCGGTTAGGTTTGGATCCAAGTCAACACTCCGATCGGAGTGTTATCATCGTCGTAGAAGACAGTGACATTATGACCGGTCTGCTGGTGGATGCAGTGTCGGACATTATTGCGCTCAAGTCAGACGATCTGCTGCCGCCGCCGGATACGCAGTCTACCGGTGGCCCAAGTGTTGTAAATGCGCTCACTGTGCTGGATGACCGGATGATCCGTGTCCTGAATCTGAGCTCCATCGTAACTATTCCGGAAAGTAGCGCTGCATAATGGTCAGCGACATGAGCACCTCCGGTTTGGACACCGACAGCTTTGAAGCAATTGCGTCATTGGCCTATCGCGAAAGCGGCCTGCAACTCGTTTCGGAAAAGGCCCCGATCATTCAATCCAGATTACGCCATCGATTAAAAGCCTTGGGTTTTAGTAATTATGGTGAATACGTCGCACTGGTGAGTTCAGAACAAGGAGAAAATGAACGACGCCAAATGATTTCAGCGCTCACGACGAATGTTTCCCATTTTTTCCGTGAAAAACATCATTTTGATATCCTTGTAAACGAGCTGATGCCCCAATTGATTAACCAGGTACGAACAGGCCAAAGTCTCCGTGTTTGGTCGGCCGGATGCTCGAACGGCCAAGAGGCATACTCAATTGCGATGTCGCTGCTGGAGCGCTATCCCGAATTGGCAAATTTGGACTTTAAAATACTTGCGACCGATATTGACCCAAAGGTCATATCCTTTGGAAAAAACGGTTGTTATCCCGAACATCTGGTTTCCGGGGTTCCAAGACCGTTTCTTCAAAAGTACTTTGAGCAGAAGGTGAGTGATGGCGAAAAATCCTTCACCGCCGGCTCAAATTTGAAATCGCTTGTCACATTCAACGAACTCAATCTGCTTGCAGACTGGCCCATGCGACAAACGATGGACGCAATTTTCTGCAGAAATGTAGTCATCTATTTCGATCACACGACGCAGAAAGCACTTTGGCCCAGGTTTTACCGGCAATTGGCGAACCATGGCCTTCTGTTTCTCGGGCATTCTGAACGTATCAGCCAACCGGAGGCCTCCAGCTTCATAAATTGTGGTCCTACGACGTATCGGCCAAGTGAGCCTTTGATACATCAACGCCGCTAAGGGTGAAACATGTCACTAAGGGACAAGATCAAAATTATGGTCGTTGATGATATGTCGACAAGCCGTGGCTTGATCACGCAAGCACTCGACGCTCTTGGTATCGGTAATGTGGTAACTGCTGACAGCGGTATTAACGCGTTGAAAACAATGGCAGTTCGACCCGTGCACCTGATCCTTTCGGATTACCATATGCCAGAGATGGATGGACTGCAGTTGTTGGAGAACCTTCGTGCGTGTCCTAAGACCAAAGATGTTGGGTTCATACTGATTACCGGTCACGCAGAGCAGCAAATTTTTGAACAAGGCGAAAGATTGGGTATGAACAACTATTTAGAAAAGCCGTTTGAACAGTCCGCACTTCTTGGCTGCATAGAAACTGTTGTCGGGCGCCTTTGATATGAAAAATCCTGAAAATAAGGCAGATTTGTCTGCCACTTTGCAAAAACTGTCGGCACATTTGGATTTGCTCGCCAGTCAAGTCTTTAGCGTGGAAGAAGCTTTGGGCGCCATGCTCAACAGCGGCGACAAGAACCAAAGAATTTCGATAACCAAGTTTCAGTCGCTTGATTTTACGCGGCAGTCTCTGGAGGACTGCGCCCTGATGTTGCAAATTTTGAGTACCGATCCTTCGGCCATGACGCCGATAAAAGACAAATCGGGTATTCGAAACAAATTGAAACTGGATGCGACAAAAGATCTGATCGCCAGGAGACTTGACGATTTGAACACTGCTAGCAGCGGTGACCTGGACTTATTCTGACGAAATCGCCCAATCAACTTTTAGGCAGAAACAAGCGACTGTGGTCTCTTTCAAGTCACATCAATACGCCTACGGTCTACAAAAAAGGGAAACTACGTTCAAAATGACAAACAAGTATTACGTAGATAACGCGCCCAAAGAATCCTGGCTTGCTGGAACCATAGAACGCACTGCTGGTCACACAGAGTTTGTTCTCCCGTTGCCAAACTCCTAAAAAAACTTTGCTTTGGGGAAATGGTTCAACCCATCTAATCCCGCAACGACGTGACCATTCACCACGAAACACAACAAACCGGAATACTTGTGAAAACCAAATCGGGTTGGTTGCCGAAAGCATGTTTCTTTATCGGCTGGCGACACTCATCTCGTCATCTTAGGAGTGTTTCCACAGTAGGCGCCAAAACCGAGCTATGTCGTTGCCGGCTTTTCCGCATGGTTGGCCCAATCAATTCAATTGGAAGTTCACGCTGCACGGCGCCGATTTTCTTGGCGACCCTTGGCATACCGTAAACCACCGAAGTCTCTTCATCCTGACCGATGGTCGTTGCACCAGCCTTTGACAGTTGCAACATGCCTTCGGCCCCATCGCGCCCTAACCCCGTCAGAAGCGCCGCGGTGATATTTGGTGCCTGCGAAACAGCGGATTGGAATAGCTTGTCCACCGAAGGGCAATGGAGACTTTGGTCCCTGTCTTCGACAAACCGGCAGTACCAACCATCGTGATGCCGCGCCACCTCTGTGTGCAGTCCGTTTCCGGGCGCCAAAACAACGTCTCCACGCCTCAACGGAGACCCTTCGCTTGCCAGTTTCACGTCTTGGGGAAGTTGCCGTTGTAGTCTTTCCACAAAGCTGCGCAGGAAATGATCTGGCATATGTTGCACAATCACGACGGGTGAACCGGCGGGAGCAAGGCTTTGTAAAACAGTTTCCAGTGCTGCAACCCCACCGGTGGACGCGCCAATCAGAAAAAGTGATCCACGCCGACAGGGAAGACCGGCCCCAAATGTCTGAGTTTTCATATTAGCATGCGACTTGGGTGCGCGGCCTCTAGAGACCGCCACTGCATTGGTACAGGAGGCGGAATACACCCGGTCACAAATATCACGCGACCGTCCGACATCGAAACCGTCTGACGGTTTGAGAACGCAGTCGATCGCACCACGAGAGAGAGCTTGCACAACCGCGTCACTGCCGGTCGCTGTAAGCGACGACAGCATAACCACCGGTATGGGGCGCAACCGCATCAATCTGGTCAGGAATTCCAACCCATTCATCCCCGGCATTTCGATATCCAATGTCAGGACGTCCACATGGAGCGCACGCAAGAAGTCGCGTGCTTCTGCGGCATTACTGGCCTCACCAACAATTTCCAGCCGTGTGTCTGATGCGAGCACCGCACGGAGCCACTGTCGCATGACACGCGAATCTTCCACGATAAGCACTTTCTTTGGCACAACCGCGGAACGGGTGATCGATGCATCATGTGGTGCCATGTTCATTGGCCTCGTTAGCTGCAAGTAACGGGATCAAAACATCGGTAAGATGCAGCATAGAAGTGAATAGTGGCTTAACTTTAAGCCCGAAAGGCCCTCAGCCGTATGCGATCAGGCCAGCCTAACGATTGGCAAGCAATTCACGCGCAATAATCACACGCATGATTTCGTTTGTCCCTTCGAGAATCTGATGAACCCGCAAATCCCGTACAATTTTCTCAATTCCATAGTCCGCCAAATACCCATAGCCGCCATGCAATTGCAGCGCCTGATTAGCAACTTCAAAGGCGACATCGGTGACGTACAGCTTTGACATCGCACAGAATTTTGTGGCATCGGGAAGTTTGTTATCCAGCTTCCAAGCCGCCTGGCGCAAGAAAATGCGCGCCGTTTGCAAACGCACTTCCATATCTGCAAGCTTGAATTGCAAGGCCTGGAATTGATCAATAGATCGCCCAAACGCCTTTCGCTCTCCGGCATATGCTAGGGCAGCATTCAGAGCGGTCTGCGCGCCACCCAGTGCTGATGCGGCAATATTCAAACGACCGCCATCCAATCCTGCCATGGCGTAGGAGAACCCACGCCCTTCCTCCCCCACAAGGTTCTCTGCTGACACTTTGCAACCATCAAACTGCACCTGGGCGGTGGGCTGAGCGCGCCATCCCATTTTGTCTTCGAACGCCCCAAACGAAAGACCTTCACTGCCATCTTCTACCAGAACAGCAGATATCCCTTTTGGCCCTTCCTCTCCTGTCCGCACCATACACAAGTAGACGTCGGAATACCCGCCGCCTGAAATAAACGCTTTGGTGCCATTCAAGACGAACCCCTCGTTGGTGCGTTCAGCGCGGGTCCGCAACGCGGATGCATCGGATCCCGATCCCGGCTCGGTCAGGCAATAAGAGAACACCTTGTCCATCCGGCAAAGCCCGGGCAGCCAGGCCTCTTTCAATGCGTCTGACCCGAAGGTGTCGATCATGCCACCACACATATTGTGGATCGACAGGAAAGACCCCACTGAAGGGCAAGCCATCGCTAGCGCTTCGAAAATCAACGTTGATTCCAGGCGGCCCAACCCCGAACCGCCATGGTCTTCAGACACATAGATACCCGCCAGTCCCAACTCTGCGACTTTTGGCCAGAGCGACTTGGGGATAGTGCCCTCTTGTTCCCATGCTCGGGCATGGGGTGCGATATGGTCTTGCCCGAAGGCATGCGCCATGTCGAAAATGGCGTGTTGCTCTTCCGTCAGTGCAAAATCCATCTAAACCCCCTTATGAGCGAAACCAGTAAATAAGTCCCACAGATACCATCACCGGGCGGCGCTGCAAGAGTGCGCTAATATCCTGTCATTTCCAGATACCCGTGACCCGCATGCGACCCCTTGATGCGCACCGGTCCCTCCCAGTATTGCACGGATGTCGTCATCCAAGCCTGTGTGTTCACCGCCTCAACAACGACATCCACTTGCTTTTCCAGCAATTGTACCCGCCACTTCGTGGGAACGTCACGGCCCGAAACAGCGCTCCATTCGAGAGCCGTTGCATTAAGGCTGCCATTTGGAAACGCCTCGGTTTTCCCGTCCGGCGCGATCCAGGTGGCCTGCGTATAATCGGAGCCATCGCTGTCATGCAGGGTGAAACCCATCATCCGCGCACCGCTATCGAAGACCATCGAAAACCAATCCCAACTAACTTGCGTCGCAGCGAGCGGTTGCGATGCCCACTCCCGATCCAACCATGCAGTGCCAGTCACCTCTACCTCTCCTTCAGGAAGCACCAATTTTCCTGCTACCTCAAAAAACGGTTGCGAATAGTAGTAACTGGCACGACCGCTGGCAGACTTCTGGGAATACCCTGCCTCTCCATGAAAAACCAAAGGACCCGTCGCCTCCAGCGTCACATCATAGGAGAATTGCGGACCTGACGCGCGCAATTGCATGCTATCGAAGGTGTCGCCAACCATCTGCCAGTCATCAATCCAGGCCTCAAAAGGGTCAGCGATCACACCCGCCTGCCCTATTCCATCGCGCGCGAGGCGCTCTGCCACCAAATGTTGGTCCGGGGTCGTAACCGCTGCATGCCCCATCCAGAACTGCGGGCTGTCCCATCCGACACGCGCCTCTGGCGCCAAGGCAGACCGAAACAAGGTCCATTGAAGCCCAAGATCCCGCCCGGCTGCATCGGTCAAATTGGCCGTCAGATACCACCACTCAATCTGGAAATCCGGATGCGCCCCGTGATCGCGTGGGAAGTCGAATTCTTTGCCACGCATGGGTTGGCTAAAGGCGCTCGCATCCCGGCCGAGACCAGCAAATCCCTGAGCGTGAGCCATCCCGGCCATGAGACCAACTAAGGCGATTATGATCAGTATTCTAGCGCTCATTGCTAAACACTTTCAAAAGGCTCTGCGGCTCCGTCCGGGCGAGTTTGATCGCGGGCCAAAGCGCCGCCAGGAAAGCCGCGCAAAGCGTCAGCAGGCCAAGTTTGAGATAGTCGACCGGGAAGATATACATCGGCAAGCGCCAACCAAAGGCCTCGACGTTCACAACAGCCAATAACACCCAAGCCAGCGCAAGCCCTACCGGCAAGGCAAAAACGCTTGTGAGGGATGCGAGGCAAAGCGCTCTCAGAACTTCCAGTCGCGATAATTGCACTCGGGTCATTCCCAACGCCCAAATCGGTGCCAGTTGAGGAAGACGCATGGTTGCGAGGGTCAGAAGGCTAATCAGAATGGCGAGGCCCGCCACCGACAGCGTCAAAATGTTCAACGCGGCCGTCACGGAGAATGTCCGCTCAAAAATCCGGATGGAAAACTCCTTGAGTTCGCGCTGATTTATCAACGCTTCTTCATCCAAATTGAACTCGGCACGCAATTGCTCTTCAAGTGCCGCTGGTGTCTCAGTGACCAGGCCGAAACGCAGTTCCGGCACTTCTGGATACCGTTCCCGAAACAACGCGATGCCCAGAATCATTTGACCGGACGCATTTCCATAGTCGCTGTAGGTCCCAATCAAGCGATCCCCGGTCGGTAAGGTGGAGCCGATGGACCAGCCCTCCCGCCGCGCAAGCTGCTCGCTCGCCAACACACCTTTCCCAGCCACTAATTCATCCCAAACCTCCGGGATCGCGGCAAGGACAGGCCAGTTTTCCCGGTAAATCGGATGATCGCTTACGCCGTAGATTTCCGCGGGCAGTCCGCCGATGCGTGCTTCAACCGAGACGATGGGCAAAACGGCGTCGAACCTTCCGTCCAGAAAGCGCATCAACTCCTCGGCTTGCTCGATGTCTTTTGCATTGACGTAGAGGTCAGAGACCAGTCTTTGATCAAGGTAGTCAACGAAAGTCAGTCGAAAACTGGACACCATCGTGGACACACCAACATTGGCAGCCATGGCCAGCAAAAGCGCCATCAAAGCCATGGACAGGCCAGGCAATTGCTGACGCGTGTCAGCCCAGAACCATTGGGCAAGCGGTGCCCGGGCGCGTCTTTCCGCCAGAAAGAGGCATTGCGCGAGTATCCAAGGGAGCGAAAACGCGGCACCGATCAACAAACACGCCAGAAGCGCAAAACCTGCGACCAGTCCGTTGCCGAAGACTGCCACCCCGACGCCCGCGAGGAAAAGTACGATGGCGCAAAAAGCCAGCCATTTTCCCGCGTTTTGAGCCCCAAGGCTCATGGCGCGCGGGTGATTGAAGGACAGCATCGGCATGCGGAGAAGTTTAAAGAACGCAGCTCCAGCGGCTATCGCCGTCCCGGCCAGCGCCATCGCCAGACCGGATAGCCACCACGTGGCGCGCAGTTGTAACTGACCTGCGACATCGGCCCCATAGAGCCCGCGCAACGTCGCCGCCACATCTGGCAAAAGGGCAGCAGCTATCACATACCCTAACGCCACCCCCGCAAATCCAGCGACTATCGCAAAAATGCCAAGTTCGAGAACCAAGAGAATGACGAGGCGGCGAAGCGGAACTCCCAAGGCACGCAATGTACGAAACACGCCTCGGCGTTGCTCAAACGCAAGCCCAACCGCGCCGTATACGATGAAAATCCCCACAGCAAAGGACAATAGACCGAAAGCCGTAAGATTGAGGTGAAAGCTCTGAGTCAGGCGCGCGACATCGGTTTTAACGCCAGTCTGCGCAATCTGATATTTCTCCGGCAATTCCGCGACGCCCAAAGGTAGTTGCGGCCTCAGCAAAAGGCGTTCGATCCGGCCACGCGGTCCCAAAAGCCTGTCGGCTTGCGCAATGTCCATCAAAACACTGCCTCGGGGTCTGGTCTCATCAGCCCGAAGCTGGATGTTCAAGGTAGCAAGTTCGGGTAGGTCATCCGGATGGGCGATTGCGATTGGAGCATTCAACGGGTCGTCGCCCAAAAACCCCGGCCCCTCCCCAGACCTCCCGGTCAGGGTGGTAGGAAACGTTAGCGGATCAATTCCAACTATTCGGAAGGGCTGTCCGTCAATATCGATTTTTCCTTCCAGAACCGGGCTAACTGGCCATCCAGCACGTCGCAACGCCACGTAGTCAGCCACCGAAATGACGGCACCATCGGCTTTCCTCACTCGCGCGACGTCTGCCGCTCCTAAAACGTCCGAAGCAAAGGCGTAGCTCGCGCGTGCTTCCGCATTGATCGCCTGCACGCCCGACCAAAGTGCTGTCGACAACGCAATCCCCGCCAGTAATGTGATAAGTTGCCATGGGTTTCGTCGCCAATGAGACCAGAGCGCGCGCCCGACGTCGCCATTCATGATGTCTGTCGGTGCAAGCCCGTCCGTTCACGCACCACACCATGAGAAAGCACGAAGCGACGCTCCATCGCGCCCGCCAGACGCTGCGAGTGGGTCACCATCAGGACCGCCGCCTTGGCCTCTGCCGCGCTTTCCAACATTAGCGCAAGGACTCGGTCCGCCGTATCTTCATCCAGATTCCCTGTCGGCTCATCGGCCAGAATGAGTTTGGGACGTGCCGCGAGTGTCCGCGCGATGGCAACCCTTTGCTGTTGCCCGCCGGAGAGCGCTTCCGGGTACTTTTCAAGGTGGTCCTGAAGGCCGATCCCACGAGCGAGACGGTCCGCCCAATCGGGATCAAAGTTGCGGCCCAAACGCGCATGAAACGCGATATTTGCCCGGACCGTCAGGCTGGGGATCAGGTTAAACTGCTGAAAAACCACGCCAACACACTCTCTGCGCAGGGTGGCCGCTTCTGCATCCGACAACCCAACGACTTCTTCACCGTCCAGAACAATGCTGCCCGCTGTCGGTTGGTCGAGGCCAGCGATCAAATGCAAAACAGTGCTTTTCCCGCTCCCGGATTCCCCTTCGAGCGCCATGGTTGCCCCGGCTGCCAGGTCGAAATTCACATCTTGCAAAACGGATACCGCGTTTATGCCCGACCCGTAGTCTTTTTTCAGATGTGAAACCTGCAGCACCATTATTGCCCACCTTTTGCACAGCATTGTGCGCCAGAAAAGGTTTGTTCGACCGGGACGCAGTTCGATACCCCATGACAATGAAGAGGCACCAAACCATCACCCATTGCCCGAAGTATCCTGTATCTCTTCCAGAATGGCATCCGCCAGCGCGTTGGCGCTTTCAAATGCTGTCTCCACCCGACCCGCACCACACCAATCACCGGCAACAGCCAACTTTTTTGACCGATCAATCATAAAAGGCGCGTCAGCCGGTTTGACGGTTTTTGCGTATCGCCAGCGATGAAGGCTCACGTAACTTGCCTTGCCGACCGCAATCCCAGACAAAGTTTCAAATGTAGCGCAAAGCTCGTTCTTCACCGTTTCCTGGTCGTCGTCCAGATGCGCATCAGCCCATTCATTCCGGCTGTGGCACAGGATGCTGACGGCATCTGATCGCCCTGGCTTGCTATGGTTCGATGCAATCCAACTTATGGGGCCGGAAGGCGGTATCGCCACGTCCCAATCTATTCTTGGAGCTTTGTCATATCCCAGCATAAGGGCGTAACATCCGTGCATTCTCGCTGCATGCAAGGTGTCAAAAAACACTGCTGTACGCGGGATCAAATCTGCTGATTGCTCGCCAGGTGCAGTGGAGATAATCCAGTCGAAAGACCCGGACATTCCCCCCTCAACAAACCTCAGATTCCATTTGTTATCGTGCGCATGCAATGCAGCGATACGTGTCTCACGGTGCACGAGAACCTCCTCAGCCATCGCTTTGGCCAGAGCAGTCATGCCGGGAACTGCCACGAAGTGAGGCCTGTCCCAGGCCGGTGACGCGCCACCATTCAGATCAGTCAAACGGGGGTGCCACTCCGCAACAATTCCCGCTTTCAAATACGGAATCAAGAAGTCCTGAAAGCATTTAGTACGGGCTGTGAAGAATTGAGCACCATGATCAAACTCGAAAAGACCCGCGCGGCGCGTTGACATGCGACCGCCAAATCCACGGGACTTTTCGAACACAGTCACATCTGCCTTTTCGGCAAGCCTTTGCGCCAGCCGCAGCCCTGTGAGCCCCGCACCGATGATCGCTATTCGGATTTGACCTCGCACAAAAACCCCCTCAATTAACACTCATGCTGAACTTAGGCGCACTATCTTGGTGCTCCAGTAAAAACGACCATGCGGTCGGCTTTGTCGCATCGATGGTACCCGCAAAACGACGGCTGTGGACCAACCCAGTGCTTTTTGTGGAATTTCCAATTGGAATTGCTGGCAGATCGACCAGTCACCTGTGAAGAATTTAAGATATTGTTTTCACGCGAATTTATACGTTAGCATTAAGTGTAAACTACTTAAGATACAATGCTAAGTCGGCATGATGCTCAATCTACTAAGCGCCTGCTTCCTGTCCATATCTTTTGAATGAATGACGACCAACGTAACGATAGTTGTCATCTATTTTGCCGGCAGCAAATGACTGTTCTGAGCCCAAAGTGCCTGATGCTGCGCTGTGCTTTAGTGTCTTCATGTCGACATGCTTTTTCAGCAGCGAGACATCATTCGTTCTTTCGATTAGGTTTTTCCCCGACAAAAGGAGAGAACTTTATGGTCCGGTTTAGAAATGCCCAACCTGCCGATGCGGATCGCTGCTTCGAAATCGAAACCGCCGCTTATGAAGGTGACGAAGCGGCGACCCATGCCAAAATCTGCAAGCGGATTGAGACCTATCCGGAGGGCTTTTTGATACTCGAAATAGACCGCAGGATTATTGGCTTTATCAATTGTGGATGTGCTCATCAGGTCGAGATGTCTGACGAGGAATTCAAAGAACTAATTGGCCACGACCCTGACGCACCCAATGTCGTCATCATGTCGGTCGTCGTGGACCCAATGGAGCAAGGCAAGGGCTATTCTAGGTCGTTGATGGATGAGTTCGTCAAACGGATGCAGCATATGGGCAAGATGACGATTTATATGATGTGTAAAGAACATCACGTGCCGCTTTACGAGAAGCTTGGGTACGAATATCTGAGACCTTCCGCCTCCAACCACGGTGGAATGGCATGGCATGAGATGAGCAAGCGTCTTGACCAAAACTCCGCTGTTTGTCCGCAAAGTGGACGTTAGTCCGCGCAGGCGAAACAGCTGTTTGGTCCGCACCGCCGACATCTAATGGTCTTCTCCTTTCGCCGTAACGGTGAATGACTGCAATGCGGGCCTGCTGTCGCAGGATTCGAAGACCGTGATCAAGGTCAGCTTTGGGCCGCCCTCACCCGAATGACACGGGTCTACCGTCAAGGTGCCGCGCTGTGAAACTGGCCCAAGCTTGACCTATGCTGCAGTTCATATCAGCGCTGTTCAGCAGTGGTCGGCAGAGCCTACATTGAAACAGACAGGCGAAATCGGGCGCAGTGTGGTCGCTTTGAGCCCGATGAGGGATAGCTGCATGGCCGACTGACAGTTCAACAAAGATGAAGAGCTGCTGCCCCGGAAATATGGGGTTTTGCAGGACGCTTACGATAGCTCGCCAAGACGGGCTGACAAAGAAATTCGCCAGACCGTTCGGACAATTCAACGGTGAGAATTATCACTCATTCAAGTGAAGGTTGCCCGCCCTTAACAATGTCCACCGGCGTGCCTTCCAATTGTTGCGGGAAAAGTGAATTTCCTGCCTCGTCACGCGCGCAAGCCGTGTCCTCGACCGTGATCCGGATCCCAAGTTCATCGCCAGGCGCTCCGTCTTTCCATCGCCGCGCCACCTCGACAGAGATAACGCCGGGGAAAGACGTCCAAACACGCGCGACCTTGTCCAACGCAACCTGCGCCATGCGAACATTCTCAGGATCCAGGTTTGTCACTATTTGCTCCTTACTTAGTGCTTGTTGGACAACACGGCGGCAAGGATCGCCAACATGATCTGTTCATTTCCGCCGCCTGATTTGCAACCGCATCCACAGTCACGTTCACCATCCGAAGAATTGTCAAGATATTGCCGAAGTTCATCCATCATCCGGGCTTCGTCGTCGCCCGTTCCAAAGCTGTCCGCGTCTTGAAATCCAAAACCATGGAATGGGTTGCGAACGAAGCGACGACAGATCCAGGGATAGCGTCTGCAAATGTCGAAGATGGGCCGCACCGGTGCGACCGGACACAATACCGGAGTGAACGAGAAATTGAGCTCAGTGGCAATCGGACCGATCGGGCTGCAGATCGCGTTTTCCGAAGAGGGCAAGGGGTCTGTTTCACCCGCAAAGTGCAGTCCGATGGCGCGATTGTTGCTTTCACGAAGCCAAACGCTACCACTGTCACCGCCCATGCTCACCTCGTAGTCAACCGCGGGCCAAGGCGGGCGCGGCACGATACGGATCTGGTTTGAAAAGGCAACAACACCCGGGTCTCCGTAGTTTATGGAGACGCTCAGGCTAACCCCGTCAACGACGCCACGGGTAATGCCAGTGGTGCGCCCTGACTTGATGACATTCATACCCAATGTCGGGGTATCAATCCCACTGATCGTTCCAAGTCCCAGAATGTCACGACTTGAACTGCGCGCACCGTTCAATGTGGCAACGGCTGCATCCATGCGCGAGTCTAGTTTCATTCTGGTCAGCGACGCCACGACCTCGGTCCCGCCATCCACGCGCCCGGGCTGTAGGATGTCCTCGCCGACAGCGGCGGCAGAGGCGCCCGCAAGCACGTGCCAGTTTGACAGGATCATTGGCTTGCATCGCTGTCGATCATAAACGATTGCACCCAGTGTGCCCGCGGTCACGCGCGGGTTGCCGCAACTGATACCGCCGATCAAAGGGTCGTATGTGCTGGTGCGTTCGAGAGCAGCAATTGCTTCTTCGTCCATATCGTCCAACGCTTGGGGTTGCTGGACGGCGCTATCGGACGGGCCGTATTGGGCTTCAATTACATCCACCGGAAAATTACCGACTGTGTTGTTCTTTTTGCCGCTCTCATTGAACACTTCAGCCTTGGAGATCTCTGTAGATGGCAGTTTTCTGGAAACATGCACACGTACTGCCAACTCATCAGTCATCTTTTTGCCGCTGATTTTGAAGCCAACATCAACAGCCGTTACCCCGGGTCTGCGCAGCCAGCTCCGACGAACCGTATCCAATGCTTCAATGGCTTCGGTCACTTGTTTTTTGCTTGGTGCTTTTGGCATAATATTGCCTCCCTAAATAAAAAAATGTGAGTTCAAATTACCTATGGATGACGGCGCGAAATGTTTTCTTGCGATGTCTTGGTGGATCGATTCAGGCAAAATACCAAAATATCGAAGCGATCCGCAGGCAAAATGGACTTGGGTTTAGGACCGCTATTCTCGCATAAATTGTGCAAAAAAGATATGCGACCGAGCGAATGCATGTTTTTACAGCAGGTTTCCACGTCTGCCGCTCTGGCAAATATGCGATGCGAAAACGGGTTACCGGATTTTTTGGCGGCCCATTCACAAAGCACTAATCACGCGTGTGATGCGCCAAGCGATCAAACTTGGGGGTCATGAAACCGGACGATTGCCAGTTTTCCACAGATTTTTCGAATCATCCTGAACCATTTGTCGAATTAGCGGAGTTTTTTGGCTGGAATGCGTTTCGGGACCCTGTGAGCCGCCTCTGAAATAGTCGCAACCAAAAGCGGAAAAGAGCTCGGAGTGGTTGAGGCTGCAAGTCGCATGACCGAAATTCCGGCGTCGAGCACGGCACCGCTGCTCTCGGCGCAAATTGATGCACCCGCGCGCGAACAATGAAGAGGTTCTTTGGAATGCTCATAATACCTATCGTTTCCCTCTGACTGCCAGGTCGACTGTGAAAGATGAGGGAAATTTGAAGCCGTGTAGACGGTACAACTGCCCCCAGTGATGAGGACCCCCAGTCGCACCAAAACGCAGCTATGTTCGAAGCTTCTCGCCCCTTCCCTGTTTTCGGGACGAGCTGCCTGCAAAAGCCAATTCTGACGTACCTACGCCTAAGCACTTCTGGTGTTATTCACGAAGTTCCGCCTCCAATAGGCCGGGAGAGGTCACCGTGATAAAACCATATCCGGTCTCGATAGCGCCTAAATTCGAGAAATCTGCCAGTAGCGAGGTGAGACCGGTGCTGGAGATATTTGCGGCCTCGCCAAGTTCGGATTGCGTTACGGGAAGTCTTTCGGTTCGCTGCACTCCCTGAAAGGCACTTCGGTTCGCGCTGAGCCTCAGCAATACCGACGCCAGTCGCTGTCTGCTGCTCCTCAACATCAGATCATCTGCTCCACTAACGGCAAGAGCTTGGTTGAGTGCTGCCAGTTGTGCAATGTAATGCCAGCTACCCGAATGACGTTTGGCGCTTTCAAGGAAGAAACCGCGCCTGACCATCAACAGCTCCGTTGCGCCTGAAACGGACGCCTCGACGATGCTTGCCTGGCCAAGAATAAGTTCATTTTCACCGAACCAGAAGCCAGGCGATGCAATATGAGCAAACCTTGGTTCGCGTTCATTCATCGCGATGCTCATCTTCACAAAACCGCTCAACACGCACCACAGGTGCCCCTGCTGTTCGCCTACTGTGTACAGGATTTCACCGTTGGAATAGCGCACAACACTCGCCCGCCTCAGAAGGTCTTCACTGAACGCGCGGGGCAGACCTTGAAACCAGGAATTCTGCGGAATCCTCTCAATTGATACCATTTCTGACAAACACCGGCGTGACAGGGAAAAAGTATCAGAAAGTTAGGCGAATATGCCCAAATGGGCAATTCGTTTGACAACTTTTGATTTAGCCTTCTCGCACCAACTCTCTTTTTCCGTTGCTTTGGAATCTTATGAAAATCCAAACTACTGGACGTACCCTTAGTGTACTTAGCTTCCTGCTGAGTAAATTGGGTTATAGTTCGACACACGCGGAGCAACGCCAATCTGCTTCGAGCTTGCAGCGTCTGATCACGATTGGAGCGCTCGGGGATCGGCGTCGCGACTTTGATGCCCACGCGCACGGTCGCGGTCAGCGGTCTACCCGTCCAATTTCAAGTCAGTTGCAAACGCGACTTTTCCGATGAAGGCCGTGTTCCAAAGGATATGATCGGCGCTACTATCAGATTGCGCGTCCCCCAATAGGAGTGTCACCAATGTCGAACCATTACTTTTTCTGTGCCGCATTGTTTTTTGCGTCGAGTTTCGCTGCGACGGCCCAGGATGATGGAGCCTTAACCGGGGACGGTGTCTCGGAGGCATTGAAAGGCCGGCCCTATTCCCCCAATGCGGAGCGCGCTTTCCCCGAAAAAGTGCTGTTTGGCGATACGCATGTGCACTCCGCTCTATCGGCAGATGCCGGAGGCGGCGGCACAACGCTGATGCCAAGAGACATGTACCGCTTTGCGCGCGGCGAGCAGGTGCTTTCGAACACAGGGCAGCCTGTCAAACTGCCTAGGCCGTTTGATTTTTACATGCTAACCGAACACACCGATGGCATGGGTGTGATTACTGACATCAAACGCGGCGCGCCCAACATCATGGCTGACCCGGATGGTAAGCGTTTTCACGAGGCATTTGCCAAGGGCGGAGAGGATGCAAAAAATGCCTCCATCGAGCTCATCGCGAAATTCAGCCAAGGTACGTTAAGCGAAGCTTTGCTCTATCAACCCGGCAGCCCGGGATACGACAATACCTGGCGCGATCTGGTGGCCGCAGCCGAGCAATTCAACGAACCCCATGTTTTCACGGCAATCATTGCCTATGAATGGACGTCACTGGAAGCTGGTGACAATCTGCATCGCAACGTCCTTTTCCGCGACGGCCCGGAGCGCGCCTTGCAGGTTGTGCCCTTTCTTGCATCTCCACCAGCAGGCAGCACCGACCCTCGGGATCTTTGGAAGTGGATGCAAAACTACGAAGATACAACCGGCGGCGATGTCCTTGCCATTCCACACAACCCCAACCTGTCAAACGGCCGCATGTTCGCACTGAACGATACCTTCCGCGATGGCGAAGCCTTTGACACCGAATACCTAAAAACCCGTCAGAACTGGGAACGGCTGCTGGAAATACAGCAAACCAAAGGCGACAGCGAGGCGCATCCCCTGCTCTCTCCCACGGATGAATTTGCCGATTATGAAAGCTGGGACTGGGCCAACCTTGATGTCTCGGCTGCCAAAACCCCCGAAATGATCCCACAGGAATATGCGCGGGAAATCCTGAAGTCGGGCATCAAATTCGAAGCCGAAGAAGGTGTGAACCCGTTCAAACTAGGGTTCGTGGGCGGCTCTGATATTCATACGGGTCTGACCACACAGGATGACAACAATTTTTTTGGGGCGTTCACATGGATGGAGCCTTCGGCGACACGCGCAAGTGCTGTTGCGAAGGGAAATGTCAAACTCGGCATCTCTTACAAGGGGTGGCAATATGCGACGCCCGGGCCAACTGCGGTCTGGGCCACCGAGAACACCAGAGCAGGCATCTTTGATGCTTTGGAACGGCGGGAAGTATATTCGACCACCGGCCCGAGGATTACGGTTCGTTTCTTTGGCGGCACGTTTGATGCGGAGGACATCAAACATCGCGATCTTGCACGCATTGGATACAGCAAAGGGGTTCCCATGGGGGGTGATCTTTTTGCCGCGGAAGATGGGGCAGCCCCCTCTTTCCTTGTTTATGCACTACGCGATCCGATTGGCGCAAATCTCGACCGCATTCAGATCATCAAGGGATGGGTCGAGACTGAAACGGGTGAAACACAAGAGCAGGTCTATGACGTGGCGTGGGCCGGCGACCGACAACCGGGCCAAGACGGAAAGCTACCACCGGTTGGCAATACAGTTGATCTGTCAATTCCGTCATGGACCAATGACATAGGCCGTGCCGAGCTTGGTGCCGTTTGGACAGATCCCGACTTCGATCCAAAGCAGCACGCATTCTACTATGCACGTGTCATCGAAATCCCCACGCCCCGCTGGACCGCCTATGATGCCGTTCGCTTTGGCATTGAAATGGCGGATGATGTAAAAATGATCACTCAGGAGCGTGCCTATACTTCGCCGATTTGGTTTTCACCGGAGCAATGAAGATGCAAAAATCAAGACTTGAGTTCTGGGACCGGTGGTTGGCCAAGGAGTTTGAAACGGCGAACCCAGGCTCAATAACAACCGGACATTCCGACAAGTCTCACAACCCCACTCAGGGTCAGCCAGCGGATCACAAAGAACGCGGCTTTCGATTTACGTCTAACAAGAGGTCACTGACCATGAAGCGCATTTCTGCAACCCTCGCATTACTCGCGATGCCGTTGGCGGCATATGCCGAGCCAAACCCGCTCCGCAATGCGTATTTCGGAGAGACACATATGCATACGGCCTTGTCTCTGGACGCCTATATCGGGGGCACGCGATTGATGCCGGCGGACAGTCTGGCCTTCGCAAAAGGCGAACCTGTGACGATGCCAGATGGCACCGTGATGCAGCATCGCAGGCCACTGGATTTCGCTGCCGTATCCGACCATGCGGAATACATCGGCGAGATGTATTCGACCATTTTCGAAGACGCGCCGGGCCATGACAATGAAGAGCTCGAAGAGCTGCGTTCGATGACCGATCTCGAACAGCGCCAGCAATGGTTCTTCAAATACGTTATTTCATCCAACCGCTCCGCAACGCCGCAGCACCCGCCCTTCTATGCAGGACCGGCAACATCCAAAAGTGCATGGCAGATCATTATTGATGCGGCTGAAGAGGCGAACGAACCGGGGAAATTTACGGCGATCATTGGGTTCGAGTGGTCGGCTGCGCCAAATGGCGCGAACCTGCATCGCAACGTGCTGTTCCGCGATCACAATGTGCCAAACTCTGTGCCCAGCTACATTGAAATCAATCAGGAGGAGAAGCTGTGGGAGTGGATGAAGGAACAGGAAGCCGAAGGCCGCCATCTTCTCGCCATCCCGCATAACTCGAATGCATCCAAGGGGCGCATGTTCCCGGATACGGACAGTTTCGGCGACCCGGTAGACCTCGACTACGCGCAGATGCGACAGCATTTCGAACCGCTGATCGAGATGATGCAGGTTAAGGGGAATTCGGAAGTCCACCGCAAGTTCTGGGCAGCGGACGAGTTTGCCAACTTCGAGAATGCGGATTCAATCCAGAAAAATTCGGGCCGTATTTTTCACGAGCGAGATTTCGTGCGGGGTGGTTTGTCCCGTGGCATCGCGATGGAGCAAGAACTTGGCGTCAACCCCTTCAAATATGGATTTATCGGCGGCACGGACAATCACAACGGTCTGATGTCTGCAGTAGCAGAGGATGAGTTCATAGGGGCGCATGGTCCTGAAGACGGCTCACTGGAACGGCGTCGCACGGGCGATGTTCTGGGTTGGATAGATGGAAAGGATCTCTCCATCGGGTCGATCGCGGGTGTCTGGGCCATTGAAAACACGCGCGCAGCCATCTTTGACGCCATGAAAAGACGCGAAACTTTTGCCACATCTGGCCCCCGCATCAAAGTTCGGATGTTCGGAGGCGCCGATCTGACGGCTACCGAAGATCCGGTATCCATGGCAGAGGAAGGATACTTGCTTGGCACGCATATGGGCGGCAATCTGGCACCGATTGTGACAGCGCCTGTCTTTACGGTCTACGCCGAAAAGGACGCTATGGGTGCAAATCTCGACCGTATCCAGATCATCAAGGGATGGGTCGATGAGTACGGCGATACGAACGAAAAAATAGTTGATGTCGTTTGGTCCGGGGATCGTCAGATTGATCCGGCGACAGGTAAACTGCCTGCTGTTGGCAATACGGTCGATCTGGAAACAGCGCTCTTCACGAACGACATAGGTGCCGCCACTCTCATCGGTAGCTGGACTGACACGGATTTCAAACCCGGCGAAAGCGCCTTCTATTACGCCCGTGCCATCGAAATCCCGACGCCGCGATGGTCGACCTATGACGCGGTGCGCAATGGCTTACCGTTGCTGGAAGAGGTGCAAGCAACGATCCAAGAGCGCGCTTGGGGCTCACCCATCTGGTATAGCCCAAGCAATTGAGGGAGCCAGCATCTATGACAAAGGCTCTTTTATCGGGCGCGATCGGATTGGCCGCGCTCACCATTTCCACCGAAGCAGATGCTGTGGAAGGTGGGCTTGGGGCCTATTTTCTTGGCAGCAGGGACAGTTTCGCCGGGATCGTGCCCGGGCCGGGGACGTATGTATCTTTTGATTTCATCGGCTTTTCGGGAACAGTGAACAACATTTCGCTGGGCGGGTTTCCCGTTTTCGAAGCAGATGTTGACACGACGTTGTTCAAACTCAGCATCACACATGTCTTCGAGGCATCGCTTTGGGGTGGGACGCCTGCCGTAAACATCAACATACCATACGCAGACGTGGACCTGACATATAAAGGCCCAATTGCGAATGGCATTGATGACAGTGATACGGGCATAGGCGATTTCACCATCACGCCCATCGTGGGATGGCACAACGGCTTCAACCATTGGAGTTTCGGCACATCCATTTATGTTCCGGTTGGAAAATACAGCGACGCTTCGATCGATATTCCAAACCGCGAAATCAGTGCAGTCAATATTGGCAAGAACGTCTGGTCGATCCAGCCGGTCATTTCGGGAACACATCTGAATACCGATACGGGCCATGAGTTTTCGGGCGCGGCGAGCCTTCTGTTCAGTGAAAAGAACAGCGCGACCAACTACCAATCTGCACCTCAACTGACCCTCGAAGGTGCCGTGCTTCAACATCTTCCGTCCGGATGGGCATTCGGCGCATCGGGGTACTACTACCAGCAGCTTGGCGATGATAGCGGGTCAGGCGCGGATCAAACGCGCGCGGCCCTTGGAACCGACTCTCTGAAGGCGCGTGTTTTCGGAATTGGGCCGATTGTCACTTTTAACAGCAAGCTGGGAGGGCACCCGGTCTCGTTGAAACTGAAATACACCCATGAGTTCGAAGCAAAGCGCCGCTTTGAAAGCGATGTGCTCTGGCTAAATGTCGGGTTTACGTTTTGAGTAGCCAAGGCAGTCTTCATCAACCGGTCGGACAGGTTCCCCTCAGATCGAAGCAACGGTATGTGAGACACATGTAGGTGCTGGCCCAACGATGTTGCGCAATGGGTGCAGGACTCTGGTCGCTTATTGATACACTTGCTGGACAGATCGTCGTGTCCCCGTGAACAGGAGAGAGAGCTTTGGTGCGGAGTATATTGCGGCAACCGCTGCTGCATTTTGCAGTTCTGGGGGTGTTGATCTTTGGGGCATATGAGCTTGTCAACGAGACTCCGGCCGAAACCGATCGGCAGAGCATCGTGGTTTCCGAACAGGACGCAACCTGGCTGGCAAATCAGTTCCGCGCCACGTGGCGGCGTGCCCCCCTGCCCGACGAGTTGCAGGCACTCATGGAAGACTTCGTGCGTGAAGAGATCTACGTACGGCAAGCTATCGCCTTGGGATTGGACCAAGGCGACACTGTTGTGCGTCGCCGCTTACGCCAGAAGATGGAGTTCTTGACGGAAGCTGGCGCCGAGGCAGCGACACCGACAGATCAGGATCTAAAGGACCATCTGGCGAGCAATGCCGAACGTTTCACCATTGCGCCAAGGCTCTCCTTTTCTCAGGTCATGATCCCTGCCGACGCACCGGGCTCTGGTGAGGGCATCCTTGAAGCGCTCAGAGATGGCACGCCTCCGGAAGAGCTTGGAAGGCCATCACTTCTTCCCCAATCCCTGAGCTTGAGCGCATTGCAAGCCGTTGATGGGACGTTCGGCAACGGGTTTTTCGGCCAGCTGACCGCCTTGGGCGTTGGCGTGTGGTCCGGACCAGTGACATCAGGCTATGGCGAGCACATTGTAAGGGTCGACGCCTTTGTGCCGGAACGCCTTCCAACGTTGGATGAAGTCCGCGAACAGGTTGAGCTGGACTGGCGTGCGGAGAAAGCCCGCGAATTGCGGCGCGCCCGTTTCGATGAATTGCGCTCTGCATACGAGATCTTGCTGCCCAACGCGCAACAGGTTCTGGAACAATGAGACTCTATTTGCTCTTGTTGTTTGTGCTTTTTGGAAGCGCGATGTTTGAGAAACCGGCACATGCGCATGCTCTGGAGCCTGCCTACCTCGAAATCGAAGCTTTGGACGCCAACCAATGGCGCATCACCTGGCGAAGACCGCAGGTCGGTGGCGCACCGATGCAGATGAACGCGGTATTGCCCCAAGGGTGTTCACCTCGAAGCGGGCCCACACCCCGCTTTGATGGTCGTGCTTATATTGTCGGGTGGATCGCCACATGTGACACACCGATGTCACAGGGCGAACTGTCGATCGACGGGCTCGAAAAAACCGCTACAGATGTGTTGCTACGATACGTGCCATCCGCGGATGCCTCGCCGCAAATGATACGGCTGACACCTGATCAGACAACCGTCGAACTGCCCGCCGTCCCAAGCGCATGGAGCGTTTTCGCAAGTTATTTTGGGCTTGGCGTGGAACATATTCTTGGTGGCATAGATCATCTGTTATTTGTCTTTGCCCTGATGCTTCTGGTTTCTGACCGGCGACGGCTTGTTTTGGCCATAACGTCCTTTACGATCGCTCATAGTATTACGCTGACGGCTGCATCCCTTGGCGCAGTATCCTTGCCGATCCCACCAATTGAGGCCGTCATCGCTTTGTCGATTGTCTTCCTGGCAACTGAAATTCAGAACAGGAAGCAAGAACCGCAAACAGCTCTGCAACGCTGGCCGTGGCTAGCGGCTTTTGCCTTTGGTCTGTTGCATGGTTTTGGTTTTGCCAGCGCTCTGACAGAGATTGGTTTGCCAGCAGATGATGTTCCAATTGCGCTGGTTTCCTTCAATTTGGGCGTCGAAGCCGGTCAGCTGCTGTTTGTAGGTGCTGTGCTGGTCGTTTGGATCGCCGTAAGGAAAGTACGTCCAAGTATTGGAACCGACGCCTTCGCCCGAGAAGTAGGTTTTGCTCCCACGATTGCCGCCTACGCCATTGGTTCAATTGCAATGTTTTGGACGGTGCAGCGCGTCGCGTCCTTTTGGGTCTAAATGGCTGTTTGGCGGCTTGGTCCCCAAATTCCGTCGCCAAAGGAACCTTATACCTTAGCGATAATTTGCGGTGCGAAATGCCACGCCCTTCATGGGCTGCGTGATTATCAGCTAAACAGCATAGTTGGCCTTTCTATGTGCTTCTGTCTCGGAATTTCCCGGAAAAGGCAGAATTGAAAGAGCCGCAATTGGTCTAATGGCTCATGCCCGAAAGAGCCTGCCTCGTCACTCTATCGGAGCGGGTCTTTCAAACACATCTCCACCAGAATTTGCGTCGGCTTCACTGGCACGGGCCACATACACCGAAATGGTCAATAGATCACCCAACGCAACCGAACGGTCACGCACCAACGGCTCTAGAACCGAAGTTTGGGACCAGTCGGAACGTAGAGAGAATTGCCGTGCGACGACAGCGCCAGCACTCGGGCGCTGCGAAACCAGTGCGTCGATCGTGTCCTGTATGCTTGTCTTGAGAGGTTGATCGGCGATGCCATGATGCACGGACATCGCCATAACGATTTGTTCCAGCTTGTCCAATGGCTGGGCGGGATCGAGGAGCATCGCATTTGCCAGATGTTCCACGCCCGACGCGCCCTCAAGTTCTATGTAAGCGGCGGCGAACGCACCGAGGTTGTTGGCCCATCCCCAATCCGTGACCCGTTCGATGAATTCGTGTATTTCCGCTCTGGCAGCAGGCGTTCCGGAGAGCCCCAAAAGCAACGCACGAATAGCTTGGTAAGGATATCCGGTCGTGTTCCAAAGGTCGCCCAACAACTCCTCGTCCGAAATACGAATATCCAAAGCCCGCAAGTTGGCGTATGGGACTTTGTCCAACTCGCCAATAACGATAGCTTTATGTGCCGGTAAAGAGCTGTCTTGCAAAGCCATGATGAGATCCAAACGGCTTTGCGGCATGCTGTTTTGCCAGGCTAAGCGATGATCCAACGTGGTCTGCAAAATGTCGCGAAAACTCTCATCAACATAAGCGACCCGCTGCCATCCTGTTTCAGAATCGTGAGCAAACAAAACAGCGTCCGAGGCGCGTGCTTCCAGTTTTCGTCGAATGAGACTGTCCACGAGTTCACCGATGGGCGGTCCTTCATCGACGCCTACCAGGACGCGCGTTGCATCGAATGTGAAAGGGTTTTCATCACTGGGACGGGCCAACACCAAAGTTTCTGAGTCTACAATCCAGTCGATTACGGTTCTTTCAGGTTTGACCATGTCAAAGGCACAGGAAAAGGCCGGGCCGGAGGTGGCACAAAGCGCTGCCATTGAGACGCCGAGTGCCAACGCTTGCAAACCGCTTGAAAACTGTCGTCGAAGTCGTCTGCGGACCATTTTGGCAAAGCGGATCGTCATACCTATGGGCCCTCTTCATCGCGAAAAACGGTAACGCCTGTTTGCACAAGTTCGACGGATTGCAATTCCACCTGCATCGGCCCCGGGACTCGGGCATGGGCCCAAAGTTGGCCGCACGGCCAAGGTTTTGGCAAACTTAAAGTGTCTCGTTGGGTTGCGGGAAAAGGCGCCCTGTGGATGCAGACGTCGACCTGAGGGGCCAAGATAAAATTGGTTTTCCGTGGTGTTTTTTCAATAGTTGTTACGGGCGTAACGGTTGCGCCCGACACCAGCACCGGATTTCCCCTGTAGCTTAACACTGCATCCGCTTCGTTCTTTTGCACCACGATCTCGGTTGCAGACTAGCAGCGACATATGAGCGATACCAGAACTGTGCCTCCTATTGAGTTTGAGTGGAACTGTGAAGAACGGTCGCGAAAAAGTAATTCTACAGAATGGGGAAGTATCCAACCAAAGATGCTAGAAGCGCCACGCTTGCATCACCACGAAACCGAAATGCCGCCCAAGTGATTCTCGCCGGCCCATCATGCGGTCCGTCCACTAAGCGGGTCGAGACGTCGCCCGCGATATCCGCAAGACCGACGCCTATATGACGTTGTTCATTCGAAAGCGGTAGGTAGAAATGCTCTTCGCTCGTCGGCAGCTCAAACGCCGACTTCTTCAACACAATCCGGACGAAGCCGCCGTTCAGCCCTAATGCGCGGACGGCCAGTGTTTGCGTTTCGCAACCGAAGCGGGAAACTATTCGATGACTCTACGAAGCCGCGAAGGGAATTCAGGGCAAACTACTCTGCAGGTTTTGGGTAAATGAACCCGTTCACCGGGTAGAGCTTGCCATACCGGCCCGGCTGGCTTTCAACCCGAACCTGCGTCCAGTCATTGTCTTTGGACACATCCCTGACGCCCATTTTCAACGATACTTTGTTGCGGTTCCAATTAGCGTGGTTCACAATGACTTCCCGGTCGCTGACAATATCGGACACGACCGCCACATGGCCCAAAGACATCCCTTTGGTCGCCCGAAACGACATCACCGCGCCGACAACCGGGTCATTGCCCCGTTCATACGTTTTCCGCGCTTTCCCCCACCAGTCCTTGGCGTTCCCGCGAATTTCGATGCCGCTAAGGTTGCGTGCGTAAGGCACGCACCACACCCTTTGCCCGCGAGCCTGCTTCTGCGCGACTTCGAGCAGCGCCATTGACTGACGATCCGGATTGATTTCCATATATTCGGGGCTTTGGGCACATGCAGAGAGAAGACCAAAAAGCCCCAGCGCAACCAAAGTTCGGGCTGTGCCGGACAGCCGCTGGCAAGTCTTATTCGAAATGCTGTCTTTGTATTTCAAGATGCCACTTCACCGGTTGAACATAACGCGAAGGTTTTCGGTGATCTTTTTGGCAATGAAAAGAGATCTGTGAACGCGCCGGCGAGATTTTGCCAGTTCTGTCCGCCGCAATCTTGCCAATGGGTGAGCCAAGAGACGCATTTGCACGCTGAGTGACGCGTGCGGCGCTCAAACAAATTGGAAGTTGCGTGTTGCCGCCCGGCGCTAGAAAATAGTCATTGGAAGCTCAGTTTGATTGCCGGACAGGTTGCGCCTCCACCGGCGACACGGCCCGCTGATATAGATGCCATGTGGTATGGCCAAGGATCGGCAGAGTGAAGATCAGACCCAGAAACGCCGGCACCAGCGACAGCAGCATAGTGGCTGAGATAATTGCTGCCCAGACAAGCATGACCACCGGGTTTTCCCTGACGACGCGCACAGACGTTATCATTGCGGAAACGAAATTGGTTTCCCGGTCGAGCAGCATGGGCATTGCGACGACTGTCACCGAAAACAGGACAGCCGATAGAACTGCGCCCGCACAAGTGCCGACAACAAGGAACGTCCAACCTTCTGGCGTGAAGAATACGACATTCAAAAACCCGTCAAAATCTGAGAAAGATGCATTCTGCAGGATAATCGCCAGCCAAAGCCGTATCTGGTAAACCCAGACCCAGAAAATGAACAGGGTGACAAAGGCCATCCAGCCCATTTCGCGCTTGCGCTGATGGGCCATGACGGTGAGGATTTCCGACCAACCGAAACTCTCTCCTCTCTGCAACCGGCGAGACATTTCATAAAGCCCGGCGGCCGCAAAAGGAGCGACCAGAGGAAAGCCCACTACGGCGGGAATGATCATCCAGATCTCGCCCAGCCAAAACAGGCACCAAACAAACAGAATTCCGAAAACCGCGTAGAACAGGCCGAAGAAACTGCTCATTACGGGACGCGCGCGAAAGTCAGAAAACCCGGCCTTCAGCGACGCCGTAACATCAGCCGCTGCCACCTTGTTAGTCTTGGGCTCGCCTCGTTGCGGTGGTGCGAGATTATCCGACGGTGTGGAACCTGCAGTTTCCGGTGTCATGATACACTCCTCAGAAAGAAGGCATCGTGCTTGTCAGTCCGTCAGCAGACCCAACGGTGGAACAGACATCCAACCTCCACAAACAAGTTTGCGTCAGGTTAGGCATAAGGGCAAGCACGCAGCACAGCAGTTTATTGCTGCCCGCTGAGCGACCGTTCATGCTTTTCCGCGTCCAGATCTGTATCAACCAGAATGGTGCCTCGATCCGCGCATGGTGAGCAATTGTAAGCGGTCGAAAGATTTTACTTGATCGACTCACATGACAGGCGTAACGCAGCCTCAACATACGAACTTACCGGGAGAAGGCGGGACATCCGCCGCCGAAGGAGCAACCGCCCCGGAAACTCTCAGGTCCAAGGACCGGTAAGATCGAAACACTCCGGAAAGCGGTGCTCGCGCACCCACCGTAGGAGAAAGCCAGGGTAATTTCTTGGTGAAGCTCTCAGGTACCTCGCACGGAGGGGGCAACGCGGCAACAGCCGCCCGTGCGAAGGAGAATTGCTATGAAAAAAGTTGCCGTAATTGGAGCAGGCGTCACTGGTCTGACCACAGCTTACGAGTTGTTGGAACAGGGGTTGGACGTCACAGTTTACGACCGTCACCGCTATGCCGCGATGGAGACAAGTTTCGCCAACGGCGGGCAGTTGTCTGCGTCAAATGCTGAAGTCTGGACACAATGGGGAACTGTGCTCAAAGGGCTCAAGTGGATGCTGCACGCGGATGCACCGCTGCTCGTGAACCCCGCACCAACACTTCACAAGATGCGCTGGATGCTGGAATTCCTGTCGAATATCCCCTCCTACAAAGCCAATACAATCGAAACCGTGAAATTGGCGATGGCAGCGCGTGCGGTTTTGTTCGATATGGCAGAACGCGAAGGCATCGACTTCGATCTGGAGCGGCGCGGCATCCTGCACTTTTACTCGAACGCAAAAGATCTGGCGCACGGTCGCAAAGTGAACGAGTTGCTGTTGGCGGGTGGTCTTGATCGGCGCGAAGTGAGTGTCGAAGAGATGAAAGAGATCGAACCGGCGTTAACCGGCAATTTCGTCGGTGGCTTCCATACCCCTTCTGACAGTTCAGGCGACATCCACAAGTTCACCATGGGGCTTGCACGTGCCTGTGCGCGACGTGGTGTGACCTTCCACTACGGTGCAAAAGTTGAGATGCTCGATGCATCTAATGGCCGCGTAATGGTGCGTGATGATCGTGCTGAGCGCGTTTATGACGCCGTTGTCGTGAGTGCAGGCATTCAGAGCCGGGAATTTGCAACCCAGTTGGGAGACAATGTGAATATCTACCCGGTCAAAGGGTATTCGATCACAGTCTCGTTGTTAGATGAAGACAGCCGCGCAGCCGCGCCTTGGGTCAGCTTGCTTGACGACCGTGCGAAAATTGTCGCGTCCCGCTTTGGAGAGGATCGCTTTCGCATTGCCGGCACCGCAGAGTTCAACGGCGCCAACCGCGACATTCGCGCTGATCGGATCAAGCCGCTTGTGGATTGGTGCGAGGAGTACTTCCCGGGAGTATGTACCGAGAACGTCACGCCTTGGGCGGGCTTGCGCCCAATGATGCCGTCAATGCTGCCGCGCGTCGGCAAAGGACGCAAGCCGGGTGTTTTCTACAACACCGGTCATGGCCACCTTGGATGGACGCTATCTGCTGCCACAGCCCGGATCGTAGCTTCGTCGGTCGCAGGCAGCCTGCGCCAAGAAAGCCGACCTATTCCAACACAGGTTAGATTGGCAGCTTGAAGCGCGAGTTCAATGGAGCAATCTCCGACAGGCCGCCTAGGTATTGTGCAAAGGGGTGGTAGCCAAGTCATTTGGAGTTTTGCTCCGCTCAACTGAAGTGCATGTTCCAAATCTCGCTGCGCTGCAAGTGAACGACCGATTTTCACTCAGCGGCGCGGCTAATGATTTCGGCGTTCGCATTGCTACATTTGCGAGTGTCGGTGCGGTAGCACTTCCACCTAGGACGTATTTCGTCGATCCGGACGGCATACGCGTGGTCAAAAGGCCATCCTGCCGTTGTTGTGAAAGCTGGATCTCCCTCGCCCATGAGGAGGGGTTTGGCATCGATGTTGCTGACACCGAGGATGCAATCAGCGTCAAGCGGGGCGGCGGTGTCCCTGGGAACATGGGCGCCTGCCGTACACCACAACCATAGATGGATACCTCGTCGAAGGACATGTAGCATTCTGCGCCATCCGCAATTCGTTTTCCGAACGTCCTTACATCATAGGTTTTGTCGTATCTGGAATACCAGTCGGATCGCCGGGTATGGGAACCTATCCAAACGCGCGATATGGTGTTTTTGAGTTCGGTGGTGATGCATCGGGCAGACAGGTCTATTACCGGGTCAGTGAATGAACATGAGACATGTTGTAATATCGCTCAGCGTATTTTCCATTGCAGCTGCGCTGATCTACTTTCTTACCGGTCTTTCAAATGCCCGTGAGATCGTTCTCAAACCCGATGATCTATCTGTCACCAGCCTTGGCGCGAAGATATATAATCAAAACTGTGGCTCCTGCCACGGCGCAAATCTGGAAGGAGAGGAAAACTGGCAAGGCCGCGACGCTGAGGGTCGTTTGCGCGCGCCGCCACATGACGCGACCGGACACACGTGGCACCATGCTGGCGAACTGCTGTTTCGTCTTACAAAATATGGACCAGCTGCGGTGATCGGTGATCCAAACTATGCAACCAATATGCCAGCGTATGAAGACATACTATCCGACACCGAAATCATCGCGGTCCTGAGCTACATCAAGTCAACCTGGCCGCCGCACATTCGGGCGCGCCACGATGAAATGGAGAAAAGACGATGAGACTGAGATGGATGGGTATCGCAATCTTATTTCTATTGCCCGGCACCCTCTTTGCTCACTCAAAAGCGGAGAAAACCACACCGGCTGACAATACAACGGTTGAGGCTGTGGAAATGATTGAAATCCGTTTTGACGACCCGATGCGGGTTACGGCGATCTCAATAAGGGGACCCGACGGTGACGTTTCGATTACACGCGAAACGGGGTTAGACCCGGTGACCGAATTTCGAGCATTGCCCACAGGCGCGATGGGATCGGGCCTTTACCAGGTCGATTGGCGCGGTCTCGCATCGGATGGTCACCCGATGCAAGGATCATTCAGTTTCACAGTTGTTGAATGACCTGAGATTGTTGTGGAGGGTTTAGCCCCCATAGATACCTGGGTGATAGCCGCTATCGTCACCAAGACGCTGGACTACGGCATCGCATTGCTTGCCATTGGCGGCCCCCTATTTGTTTTCATATTCCGAGATGCGCCCGAGGATGTTTTGCGCCTGGCACGAACCATCGCCATTGCATCTGCGCTTCTCAGCATCGCAGTTCTGGCGTTGCGTTTTGGTATCCGCTCCGCGCGTATCTCGGGCGCCGGAATGTCGGGTATGACCGACCCGTTGATGTTGAGGTTGATCTGGGAGAGCCCGTTCGGATCGGCTGCGGTTTTGAGGGTGCTTGGTGTCTTGTTTGTTTTGGCAACCGCATCACGCATCGCCGCCGCTTCCAGACTTGCCTTGATTGGATCGGCTCTGATTGCGGTCTCGTATGCGCAAGTCGGCCACTCGCTCGGCGATCCGCGTTGGTTGCTTGCAGGTTTGGTATCGGTTCATCTTCTGGCCGCTGGGTTTTGGGTCGCGGCTTTCGTACCTCTATATCGGGCGACGAGGTTGGAAGCTGGGGGCACCCTCCTCCACCATTTCGGAACCGTTGCCAGCCTGACTGTCCCGGTTCTAATTCTTGTAGGGCTTATATTTGCCTGGGTCATGACAGGATCTTTCAAAGGGTTATTTTCAACGGCCTACGGTTGGACGCTTCTGCTCAAGGTGACTTTCGTGGCCGGTCTTTTCAGCCTCGCCTGCCTCAACAAGTTAAGATTGGTGCCCGCGCTTGTAGCAGGAGAGGCTCATACAGTCGCTCAACTGCGCCGCTCAATCAGGTTGGAGGCATTAATTGTCCTCTTGATCCTGGTCGCCACAGCAGCACTTACTACTATAACCACACCGCCCGTGAACCTTTAGGGAGAACCGACTTATGACAATGCTCTCGCGCCGTATGTTTTTATCAGGTCTTTCGACGGTTGGTCTTGCAACGCTGTCACCCGTACAAAGCCGGGCGAGCGATTCGGAGAAGGCATTGCGCGCGACGATGTCAAAGGCGCAACTTGCACCTGAAGGCTATCCGGACACCTCTGTCTGGGCTTTTTCGGAAACAGGTGCGGCAACCATTCCGGGGCCGGAAATTCGGCTCAAGGCGGGTGAGACCTTAACGCGTACGTTGTTAAATGAGCTGCCTCAGCCAACGGCAGTGCATTGGCACGGCATCAGGATAGATAACGCGATGGACGGTGCTGCCCCGCTGACCCAGGCACCCGTGCCAACGGGCGAAACCTTCGATTACGAGTTTGTTTGCCCGGATCCAGGCACCTATTGGTACCATTCTCACCAACGTGGGCGGGAACAAGTCGCGCGTGGCCTGGCTGGACCTTTGATCGTAGAGGAGCGCGAGCCATGGTTGGGGTTGCCTGGTGCAGCATCACGGGAACTGACGCTGGTCTTGGACGATTGGTTGCTGAACCCTGATGGGTCAATTTTGGAAGGCCGGTGGGACGACCTGCATGCCGCGGCGCATGCCGGTCGGATGGGGAACACCGTAACGGTAAACGGAAAATCCTACCCGGATATCGCATTGCGCCCGGGCGAGCGGGTACGGCTGAGGGTGATCAACACCGCCACGGACCGGATCATGCCCATTAGCTTTCCTGAGTTGTCCCCGATGCTGATCGCATTGGATGGTCATCCGGTCGTACCACGCCCGGTCGAGAAGGTATTTTTGGCACCCGCTCAGCGCGCAGATATTGTCGTAGACGCCCCTACCACTTCGCCAAAAAGAACAGCTCTCGTGCTTGATGTCGGTAGAGGTAACCAGGTCGAAATAGCGTCATTCGATGTGAACGGCGCTGCCATGCAACCCGCGGCTGAACCAGTGCGCCCGCTGCCAAAGTGGAATACGCTGCCAACGCCGGACTTATCCTCAGCACAATTCGAGCCATTGCTGATGGAGGGCGGTGCGATGCGCGGCATGGTCGAAACGACTTACAACGGGGAAAGCATGGATTTCCGCGAGCTGACCTCCCACGGGATGGCTTGGGCTTTCAACGGAGTGGCGCATCAAATGGGTGAACCGATGTTTACGGCATCATTTGGCCGCACCGTTCAGATGAAGCTATCCAACCGGACCGCTTTCGCGCACGGAATACATGTGCATGGTCACCATTTCACTGTTCTGTCGCGCAACAGCGTTCCTGATCCCCACAATGATGTGCACGACACGGTGCTTGTCGGCCCAGACGAGACTGTGGAAATAGCATTTGTTGCTGACAACCGGGGCAAATGGATGATCCACTGTCACATGCTTTCCCACCAGGCAAGCGGCATGATGGGTTGGTTTCAGGTCACTTAGTCAAGAGAATAGAGACATCCAACCGCGTCGCCGGCGGCACGGAATCATCTCCTCGATACAAGCTGTAGCTGTGTCAAGTGGGTGCGTTTCTTGCGTTTTTCCATCAGCAATTGGTCGCGGGGCGTACGATGTAAGGCCGCTCTGTTTGACGTCTGGCAAAGGAAATTGACCGATTAATGTGTGCCGAGTTGGAAATTATGGAAAAAACGTGCGACTTTCGTCCCAAGTTGTTGAGGATAAATGCATTACGCGAACCAACTGCTTGGATGATACGTAAACAGGATCGAGATTTAACAAAACATGTTACCCGAGAATTGCTTCCTTTTTACGAGAGACGTTGTCCAGAACCTGACTGAGTCACGGATGTATGGTTACGGCGTAACCTCTGACGCGGTGATTGTTGGGACGGAGGGTTTCCGTGCCTTCAAGGAGGCGGGTGGGCAAGGCTTGCCTGATGAGGGCCGGTTTTGCGGTGTCTTTGTTGAGAACGACGGGAGCATCATCTTTAAGACCGACGTCACAGGTCAAGAAATACTCTATCTCTTTCAAAACGGGGATGACTGGGCGGTATCCAACTCGTTCCTTTTGCTGGCTGAGGAAGCAAGTCGCCGTACCAAGCTGCATCTTTACGAACCGGCTGTGGTGTCCTTTCACCTCAAGCGTGGCGTGCACATTGGCGAGCAACTTCTCTCACATCGTACGATGGTCAAAGAGATCACCATTGTGCCGATCACCTCACAGTTGAGAGTTTCCAGGCAAACTCTGGCGTTGGTGATAGAGTCGGCATCGTTTTTTGACGTGTTTTCCTTCGAGGAGGGAATGAACTACTCGGATACTCTGATCGAAATGCTAGAGACCGGCGCCGGGCTGACGCGCGCCATGGCAGATTTGAACTGCCCGCTGAACCTGTATCTGTCAGGCGGATACGATAGCAGGCTGACACTGAGTATTATTTTAGCCAACCAGCCTGTAATTGATCGATTGCAGGTGACCAGCTTTGAAGGCCAAACGCAGGATTTTTGTGTCGCTCAGTCCATCTGTCAGAGGCTTGATCTACCGTTGAACACGCAAGCGGCGAAGCCCAAACGAACGCTTTCGGACACCGATGCGCTGCGCGTTTACATGCTCAGTTGCGGTGGTACGTATTTGCCGATGTACCCATTGAATTGCCACTATGTGGACGCCGATGCGGAAATCCGGGTAACGGGAGATCAACCAACGTCCTGGGATTTTTATCTGGGACATGGTCAATTCAATGGGTCGGTTGACGCTATCCGCAAAGATATTGACAGGGCGTCCGAAGAGAGAGGCTTCGGTCCAATCCTAAGTCAGGAATTCTTGTCTACATTCCGTGATCTTGACGTAGATCCTAAACACCCCGCAGCAATGCGGGCCTATTATTGCGCGACGCGGTCCCGGCATCATTGCGGTCGCAGTTGGTACAGATCGCTCGGCGCTGCGTTTATTCTCACGCCGCTAATGCAAAGACGCTTCGTCGCCTTGGATTTGTGGAATCTGGCGCAGGGCTATCCGCCTCAAAAGATATTTGCGGATGCTTTTAGTGCAACGGGTGGCTGGACCCTGGAAGAACCGTTTGAGACCGAGGATCGGACATTTGACCGTGCGCTTTTGGATCGCAGCCCATTCAAGGGTGGCGCAACGGTTACCCCGAAACAATTCCGTGTTTTTGGAAGTCTTCAGAATTACCAACCTTCCACAACAGACTTGTTTTCAGTTGAGCTGAGTTTCAGTGCGAGACCCGAAAACATAAAACGCAACCTGGCTGAGCTTTTTTACCAGACCGAACGTGCGCGAGCCTCCGGACTATTTACGGAGGAGGATTATTCTCTGGCAAAAATGGAAACGCGCGCGGAAGGATCCCTCAGCCACAACTACAGAAGAGTGTGCCACATCCTCTTCGCCGAAACCGTTCTGCGTCTGATCGAGAGATCAAAATAAGGTGGCGCACCCTGTCGGTTTACGACATCCAACGAACGTCTGACCTCTATTGAAGTGACCGGACGATACCCAACACACGCGATCTTCAACTAAGAATGCTGCTATTTCTCTGCTGGGTCAGACGCAATTCGCCTTTTGCCACAAACGTTTCGGCATACCCGTGGCTGAAGCGTCTTCCACTTCTCTTTCAATTGAACAAAGAATGCGTCATTCGCGGCATCTGCCGCGTCGAAGCCAGCAGTATCCACATGCAAAAGCTTTGGATCGAACGTGTCAAACAAGTCGCTCATCCAATCGTCGGCACCATCAAAAGCGCCTTGATCACGCATGTAGAGCCTTCGTCCGATGTGGCAGCAAGGCGTGAGATAGCCCAAAAAGTCGACAAAGGCTGAAGAGGTTCTCAGCGCTTCACACTCGATGATCACTTCGGTGTCAGGTGGCTTCTGGCCCACAAGACTATGGGTATTCGACGACTTCGGCGGGATTTTGGCCGTGGGTGGTTCCAGCGTGAACGCTTCATCTTTGTGGGTGTATTCAAACGCCTTCGCGCTGCCGAAGCGATTGGACGGATAAGCACGAAATAACGAAAAACCGCGTTCTGCTGCCATGTGTTTTGCATTTTCGACTTCGTGCTCATTGTGCCGAAAGACGAGCATGCGCCACTCGGCATTGCCCCCTGCCCCGATAAATGCCGCGGTGTTTGCCATGATGCGATCGAAGTCGGTGCGCACGCGGTAACGCCGATTGGTTTCCTGGCTGGCACCGTCGATTGCGGCGATCAGGCTAAAATTGCGATCGCTGGTCAATTCGCCGAGATCACGCCACCAATTCACCGACCGAACAGAACAATTGCTGAAGAGCTTCAACTCCAGATCCGGATTGACCTGCCAACACCAGTCCAAGATATCCTGCATGTCAGGGACGACCGCCGGATCGCCAAAGTTGCCGCAGAAATAAGCCATCTTGATATTGCGGAGCAACTCGGGCGGGCTGAACCTCTTGAAGTCCGACAGTGTCATTGCGGTTTGCTTCAGCCAAGATCGTGGAAGACATCCAGATGCTACCGTACGTGCACATTGCGGGCACCCTGCGTTGCAAAGGTCTGTAACGTCAAAATGCACGCTGTCTATTTTCATGGAACAATACCAACGATGACTTTTGCTATTCTGTGTCCAGGCAGTTCGCGCAGCTTACTTCCATGGGAAGGGGAACCGCAATGGCTCTGGGTGCTCGTTTATGGGTCCGGCCCGTCCATTGGAAAACTTGAACGCGAAAATGAGAATGCGACTTGCCAGTGCCGAAAATCAGTACTGTGGTGCTGGTCTGGCGGGTGAAAGCTTGTCATTCGATCACAATTGCGCCACTTCTGCGGCTTCACCATTTTGAAATCAGAGGGTTGAGGACAATTCGCCGTGGACGCGCAAGACGTTATACGACAAGCGGAAGATGCGCCGGCCTCCCTCACCGCTGCGCCATTCAAGACCCAGTTGCTGAAATGGGTGGGAAATAAACAGAAGTTTGCTCACGAGATCATCTCGTATTTCCCATATGATATGGGCACCTATATCGAGCCATTTCTTGGCTCCGGTGCGGTGATGGCGACACTTGCGCCTGAGCGCGCCATCGGAGCAGATGTCTTTCCGCCATTGATGGAAATCTGGGAAACACTCAAGTCGAACCCTGACCAGCTGAAGCACTGGTATGAGAGCCGTTTTGCCGCCTTCGATACTGCTGATCGCGTCGCAGTCTATGAGCAAATCAAGACATCCTACAACGCTCAGCCGAATGGCGCGGACTTTCTGTTCCTATGCCGGTCCTGTTATGGTGGTGTCGTGAGATTTCGGAAGAAAGACGGTTACATGTCCACGCCTTGCGGTGCACATCCGCCGATCTCTCCCGCCGCTTTCGCCCGCCGTGTCGATATGTGGGCTGACCGCATGCGCGGGGCTCAATTTCAACTTGCCGATTACACCGAGACGATGGCACGGGCACAGGTCGGGGATATGGTGTATTGTGACCCGCCCTACTCTGATACTCAAACGATACTTTATGGCGCGCAGAATTTCGTTTTGGTGGATTTGTTCGCGGCGATCAAAGACTGTAAGTCGCGCGGTGTCCGAGTTGCACTCAGCATTGATGGCAGCAAAAAATCCGGACGGCATTTTTGCGATATTGATATCCCATCTGGCCTGTTTGAACGGGAATATCAGGTAAACGCCGGTCGCTCCCTCTTACGGTGTTTTCAAATGGGCGGACAAACGCTTGAACATGAGCACGTTCTGGACAGGCTTTTACTCACGTATTGACCGTCTATCGAGCACGTCAGAAAATTGAACTAAAGTTGATGTTCTTTTCGTACGCCGAGTTCTGAAACCTTAAGATTTCTTTACTTCCTTTGCGCTACCTGTTGTCTGAAACAGTCTACCAAAATGTCGACTGTTATAGTGCGCAGTGCGTTTCGATCTGCGCCCGAATTTTGGTTGTTTGTGGAGCAGATATGTCATTCTTGCCAATCACATTGGGGTCCGGACTTTCAGGTTACAATTACCTGAGCAGAACGCGTGACCAGCAACAGGCCATTTTTGATCGAGATCCCTTGAATTCGCGGGAAGTGGGGCTGGCTGCAGAGAAGCTGCAAGATGTTCAAACTGCGGACGATTTGATGGCGGATCGAACGTTGCTGAAAGTTGCACTTGGCGCGTTTGGACTGGATGAGGATCTCAACAACCGTGCATTCATCAAAAAGATCCTGGAATCCGATCTGAGCGATACCCAGTCTCTTGCAAACCGCCTCACGGACAAACGATACCTGTCGCTGGCGCAGGCTTTCAACTTCTCAGGCCCGGATGGCCCGCGTTTACCTAACGAACGGACCAGTGACGCCCTCATTGCTCAACTGGAGTCACTCGAAGGCGCCGACGATCTGTTGGCTGACACCTCGCTGCTCAGGGCATCGCTTGAACGTTTCGATCTCGAAGACAATTTGCAGAACACGTATTTTTTAAAGCAGGTGTTGGAGTCGGATCTGAGCGATCCCTCATCGTTTGCCAACAAGATGGGTGATGAAAAGCTAATCGAATTTGCCGCTACGTTTGACTTCTTTCGGAAAGACCTTGAGCAGGCCGAACAGAAAACGCCAGTTGCAGACCTGATTGACCTTTTTGGACCGGAATTGGCTAATCTGACATCTGCCGAAGACCTGATGGCACAACCAGAGTTATTCGAAGGCGCTCTCAATTTATTCGGCCTGGATGACATCTACACCGATCAGTTCTTTGAAGATGTGCTAAATTCTGACCTTAACGACAGCGAGTCTTTTGCGAACACGCTGGACGATCCACGTTTTGCCTTGCTGGCGGCTGCGTTCAATTTCGCGACACCAGTTTTGGATGAAAGTGACAACCCGGTTCTTGATGATGAGGGCGCTCCTGTATTCCAGACAGGCAAACTTGAAACCTTCTTGACCGCCTTTGCTGACGAAACCGATCCTTTGCAATCGCCGGATGACCTATTGCGCAGTGTTCCGTTACGGGAGGTTGCATTTGACCTGCTTGGCCTGCCCAACACTTTCGCGGGGCGTGGTTTGGCTAGTCGGGTATTATCCTCAGATCTCGACGATCCAAGTTCATTTGCGAACCAGTTCCCTGACCCGCAATACAAGACATTGTCAAATCTGTTTACTGTTGAACCGGTTGAGACATCACGAACCTATCCTGAGGGTTTTCTAGATCAGGTGGTACGCAATTACCTGGATCGCCAATTCGAAATCAGGGTTGGTGAAGTGGAACCTGACATGCGCGTCGCCTTGTCACTAGAGCGCGAGCTAGGTCAGGTCGTAAAAAATGCGTCGAGCAACGACGCTCAATGGTTTTCCGTCATGTCTTCGCCGCCATTGCGACAGGCCTTCGAAGGAGCATTTCGATTGCCTTCCAGCTTTGGCAGTATCGACATTGATCAGCAATTGTCAGAATTGAAAGACCGCTCAGAGCAGTTCTTTGGCACCAGTACAGTAGCGGATTTTCTGGATCCGGAACTCATCGATGATCTTCGGCAAAGTTATCTTCTGACCCGATCGACACAGGCTACCGGTACAACATCAAACGCCAGCGCTGCGTCAATCATCCTGTCTGGATTCTGACCCATTTTTCCTTTGGTGTGCGGTCGCTGTTCACGGAATCTCTGAAGGTCAAGTGTCTTCCGATCACGAAAAAACACCGCCTCCCATCAGGTTAACGAAGATTGATTGGTAACTTGAGGAAGCGATACGCCAATCGCGCCGTTAAATGGCGGAGACGAAGTCCTCCGATTATATCTCATAATCATTTGATTTTTATTTGTGTTTTTAATTCGCCTTTATCTAATACCACACAAAATACCACGTCATGTTAGGCATCTGTTGGTCAAGCCTTCTTGAAGTAGAGCTTTCGACTCGCATGGCACATAGCACTTCGAGGTGGACCCGCGACCGAAGCAGTTTCAAGCCGAAGTCCAATCAACTTGCGGCTTTGGGCGGCATGTATCGACTTCTCACTTTGCTATTTGAAAACTAAATCTCGTACTACAACACTATCAACAACCTTTGACAAGAACTGCCAAAAGCAGACATTACCGGCACCATGGAGAGCCGCGATTCATTACCGCACAGCGGACCTTCATGCTTATTTAGGCAAAGGACGGCATCGAGCCCACAGCCGTCATTCACCACACAAAACTCGAATGCCCGAATTGCGGGACGAAGCAGACCTTGATCAAACGGATAATTGGTTCGAATATGTGCATCGGAATGCAGCGAGGATCGAGTTCAATTGGGTGACGTGTTGCCAAAAATCGCTGCATTTGCAGTGCATGTTTTGCCAGCGATGGTAGCGGTGTTTTGGGCAATCTTTTCAACGGTACCCCGCGTGAAGTACCTTATGAGAATTACCGCGAAAATTGTCGTTTTGGTAGTAATCTTACTGTTCTTGTTCATGTATTCAGCAGAAGCCCTTTGTGACGGTAGTAATTTGAAGGGCTTTACCCGCTGCTCGTTGATTCCGGTCACCATCGCAAATTTGTCGATACCCATTTACCTACTTTCGGTCGGTGCGCTGGTGATGTGGTGTCTTGTGGCAATAGCGATTTGTGGTTGGTCGGAACGCGTAGCAATCAGAAAGCGAAAAGACGTACGGTAAGGGCTCTTTCCGGAACTTTTCTGCGTCTCGGCTCAATGACGACAGGCAGCCCAAACTGGACATTCTCCGTAAGCGAAAGCTGACGGGTGCACCCTAGTTCAGTCGTTCTGGCACGTGCGCCGCGTTGCTCCATTGCCGGGGTGACTGGCCGTACATCCGCTTGAACTCGCGGCTGAACTGAGACGAGCTTTGATAGCCTACGTCCCACGCCGCCTCCGACACGGTCTTCCCTTCCGCAATCTTCATCGCGGCATTGTTCAGCCGCATAGATTTCACGAACTGGATTGGGGACATTGTCGTGGCTTCCTTGAACCGTCGATGGAAAACCGCACGGCTCATTCCGACATGGTCGGCCATGTCGTCGATGGTGACCTGTTCGTTCAGGTGGGTCGAGAGGTAGTCGATGGTGCGCGCGATTTCATTGCCGACGCCAAAGGCCCGTCTTGCAGCGGTCCCAGCCTCGCCCATGAGCACCGCATAATACAACTCGCGCAGTCGCCCCTGCCCAAGCACCTCCAGATCAATTGGATCGTCGAGCAGATCGAGAAGCCGCAGCAATGCCTGCGTGAAACCACCATCCCAGGAAGCCAAAGCCAAGGCCGATGGCGCGCCACCCCGCGATTGTCTTTTGCCGCCGGCAGCGGTCTCGATCTCCATGGTGAGCTCGCGCATCATCCGTGGCTCCAGCGCGATCACCACGCCGAGCAGAGGATCGTCCTTGGAAGCCAATGGCGTGCCCGCCTCCACCGGTAGAGTCATGGGGCACAGCAGGTATTTTTCCCTGCCATAGACGTGGTGCTCACCGTCCAGAACAGCTTCTTTGGTGCCACTGAGAATAGCTACCACCGTGGGCTCGTAGACGGCAGGCACGCATGGCATGGCCTCGGTCACCCGGAAAAGCTGGACGCCCTTTAACGCGGTGTCGACGAGGCCTGCCTCTGGCAGACGGCGCTCGATAAGATTCTTGATTTGATCTTTGCTCATGCACTCTAGCTGGCAGAGGACTTTCATCTTTGCAACGGCGTTGAGACGATTGGGCAAGTAATCGAGAGGATATCGCCTGTTTGCGCGTCCAGCTAAGTTCTATCTGTGCCTTTAAGCGACAACACCTCAAACCGCCAGTTTGGGCTGGCTGGAGACAGAAAATGGCAGATACGACATTCGGACCCAAAGGCTGGACACCCGAGCGCCTCGGCAACCAGTCAGGCAAAACCTACATCATCACTGGCGCCAACGCTGGCGCAGGCTTTCAAGCCGCGCGTATCTTGCTGAAGAAGAACGCCAAGGTGGTGATGCTGAACCGCTCGGCGGAGAAATCCAAGGCGGCAATCGCTGACCTGAAACAGGAATTCGGCGGACAGGCCGACGTGAGCTTCATCCGCACGGACCTTTCCGTTTTGGACAGCGTGCGCGAGGCTGCCGAAGAAGTTCTGAAGAAGGTGCCTCGGATCGACGCGCTGATCAACAACGCGGCCATCGCGCAGGTGCCTACGCGCAAGCTGACTGTCGACGGGTTCGAAAGCCAGCTTGGCACCAACCACTACGGACATTTTTTGCTCAATGGTCTGCTCTTTGACCGCATCGCGGAAAGCAAAGGCCGGATCGTGGTCGTCGCCAGCCTCGGCTACAACATGGGTCTCAAGGCCATCAAGTTCGACGACGTGAACTGGGATGAGGGCTACGGAGCGAACACCGCCTATTCGCAGAGCAAGCTGGCGCAGATGATGTTTGCTTACGAGCTGCAGGACCGTTTGGCCGCTGCGCGGCGCAAGGACGTAGAGGTTTACGTGTGTCATCCAGGCTCATCGGCGACATCCCTCATCACAACAAGCGGCAGCCGCACGATGCGTTTCATCTGGTGGTTGATGACCAAAACACCGATGGTCCAGACTGCGGAACAAGGCTCATACCCAGAGGTCATGTGCGCGACCGAAGAGGCCCTAACTGAGCAAAGGGCACTTTACGGTCCGACGGGCCGAATGGAGGCCGTCGGCCCGGTCGGCAAAGGCACACTGAACGTACATGCCCATGACAAGGCCGTCATGACGCGGCTTTGGGACGTGAGTGAAAAGGCGGTCAGATTCGAGTGGAAACTCTGATCCCAATGCCACCGGCATAGGCAAGGCAGGTGCGCACCGGTTCCGCAAAAGGACGCGGTAAGATGATCGCAGCGCGCAGTAAGGGTCCCTTTTTGAAAGCGGCCCTAAGCGGACACCCGGCAGACGTTCTTGATGCTGCAGTCGCAGCCCGCATTGCGGTCATTCGCTGTGCGCGCGCCATTAGGGCAAGATCGAACTCACGATCGGCGGACTATGCCGCCGCATGGCGACGCGGCGAGACGGGTCCTACCTTGCGTCGGTCTTGAACGCACACAATTTTGTCATCTATTTCCATCGCGATATTGGCAGCCAAATGGATTTTTCGAAGTCGGCATAAGAGCAAATGCCCCCGCCGCGGCGAGGATGAGCTACCGTTTAGGCACACATTAGAGTTAATCAAATTCAACTATGAAGCCGCTGTGATTTCCGCGGGCGACAATGTCATCCCAATGCCTCGGCACGCTCCCGGGTCGCGCGCGCTCGCGATCAAGAAAGAAGCGTCCCCAGTCTTGTCCGCCTTCATCATTATCGGGGTTGTTCGGACCCCACGCTGTAAATGTTAGAGGCTCTCCTGTGACCCATGCCCAACCTGCATTTGGTTCCCTGCTGCCATCTTGTTGGTAAAGGCCAATCAGCGGGCCCATCAACCACCCACGTTCATGATGAAGGGTAAACCGGGGATCTTTGGAAAACAAGTCGATCAGAAACGCGTTTTCCGAGGCGTTTTGAATGGTGACGAGATGGCCGCCAGCTGCGCCAGCCATGCGGTCGGCCTGCGAAAAACTGTCTGATGGACCAAGAACGGCAAGATAGAGATTTCCGCGAAAATAGTCGATCAGGACCTCGCGTTTGTGTGGCGAACTGTTGAAGTAGCGCAGAGCTTTGTCCAAACGCGGATCGAGCCCGGTCGGCAAGGCGTCCGTGTCAAAGTACTGCGCGCGATCCCGGATCAGGCTCTTGGTCGCCGCAACATCCGGCAAGGCGGCAAGCAGGGCGCCGTCCACATGCGTCCCGCCTGGCAGCTGCGCGTCGAGGCGCGCGCTGGCAATCGCGCTGCGTGATTTTGCCCCGATATCACCGTCGATCGCACCCGTGTAATGTCCCATAAAGGCAAGCGCTTCCTGCAACCGTCTGCGCTCTTCGCGTTCAAGGACAGCATGCCCATTCCCGTCGACCGCGGGCGACGTGACAGAAGGTCTTGCGATGGTCGACGCGCCCTGGTCGATTTCGTTTTGCATTTCAGCTTGCCGTCTGAGCGCGATTTGAACCAAACGATTGTCTTGCAAATCACCATAGCGCCTCAAGAAACTTTCCCAGCCTTCGGGCGTGTCAGACGTCTCTGCGTCAGCGAATGCGTTGAGCATTTCTTCCAGTATCGACGGCGCAGTGTTGAGGACAGGCGGCGGTGGCGGAGTTGCGGCAGCGACGCCTGTCGGTGGCACCAGAAAGATGTCAGTGCCCGGCAATGACCCATATGTGAAGGGCTCCTGAAATCCGCCGGTACGCGCCAGAACCATGTCCCGCACGCGCCGGAAGAGCTTTCCGATCTCCAACCCGGGCACCTCGATGTTGGCGAGAATTGCTTCGGCATAAGGGCTATTGCGGCCTTCTCCGTCCAGCGCGAGAGTGCCGCCCCGCGCCGCATAGCTGACCAGCACACCTCCGGGGTCGATGCGGCTCAGCCCCCGGCCGATCGACCGACTTGCCGTCGTGCGTTGCATATCGACCAAGAACGGATTGTTCCGGCAGGCATCCAGCAAAACCATGCGCACACCCTTCGCATCCGAAAGACTGGCAATGACCGTGTCGAGTTGTATCGCCTCAAACTCGATGTCCCTGTCTCGTTTCAGTTCGGCATTCACGGGAATGAGATAATTGGTTTTGTCGATTTCGATGCCATGACCTGCAAAATACACAAGGGCGACGTCAGCATTTGCCGCCTTTTCACTAAAGTCACGTAGGACAAGACGCATTTCACGGTAGTCCAAATTCATGCCAGACGTCACTTCGAAACCAAGACGCACCAGAGCGTTACCGAGATCTTCTGCGTCGTTGGTTGGATTAGTCAGGCGAGACACATTCTCATAGTCGGAGTTGCCTATCACCAGAGCGACACGCTTCTCCTGCGCGTATGCCGCTGGAGTGAAGCAGAAGCCGAGCAACAAAATACAAGTAAACAAAACAGTGAATACTCGTCTCATAACATCGCCCTGTATGTTTAAAAAAATATGCAGATTAATGAACCCAATTTGGGGACAGTTTATCATTTAGATCAAAGCATTCCAGTGGTTACGATTCATCGCCTCGAATGGGCTCCTAACAGAAGTCGGATTCCGTAGGGCAAGTAGAGGCCGTTTTGGGCTCTTCGCCGCCATCAGATCGTTCGCAGCATGTTAGCCAGTCAGGCTTCACCGCCCCAACAAGAGCGGCCCGGAGCTGCCATTCGACCCTTAGAGCCACGCCGCGCTACAGCATATCCAAAAAAGACAATCGATCTGGTGAGAGCTGTTTGTCAACTGTTGCCGTATTGAGCACTTTGGCGAAAATCACTCCGTCCAACCTGACGGAGCAACAAAGACATGCGAAAGACAACACACGCACCATCGTTATCCTCTGAGGAGAACGTTAGAACATTACAGCCAAGAAACAGCCCTTACTGGAATATCTTGGAGTTCTGCCGCCATATTGGTTTGCAGAAACATTCTTCGGCCAGGCTCTACTGGATGGCTCGAGTTCGTCGTTTGGACGGCGGTTACTCCCAAATAAGACTTGGGCCACACAGAACGATGCAGAGTGATGGGTTGAACTACGATGAGGCATTGGAGTGTGCAAAGGATTGGTTCAACGAACCGGAGACACTGGCAATTGCCTCGCAGCCGTACTCAGTAGGGGTCAATAGAAGGCTCCAATACTCGAAAACTGAAAGCCGTTTCACTGTTGGCGATGCAATGCAATCCTTCGTGGAATGGAAGCGCGTGGCAGCCGCAAAAACATACTTCGAAACGACGCTGTCCCTGATCAACCATCACATCATTCCTCGCCTTGGCCACTTGCCTGTGGAGGAACTCAATCAATCCGTTTTCACAAAGTTCTGCATCGACGTACTTGAAACCGCGCCAAAAAGGGGTAGAGCCGATCCTGGGGTGCGAGTTTGCTTGGAAAAGCTCGATCATGAGCGACTTCGCAAGAGGAAAAAGACCCTCAATACCGTCATTGGACTTCTCCGATCGGCAATCGAAATGTCTTGGGAAAACGGTGATGTTGAAAGTGAGCGGTACTGGCGGCGTCTCCGGCGATTGCCGCATGCCGATACACCGCGGCAGTTCTTTCTGACACGCGCGCAAGCAAAGCGGCTTATCGCCTCCTGCCGTCCTGATTTGGCACTCTTAGTTCAAAGTGCACTCTACACAGGTTGTCGAGTGTCCGAACTAGCGCGCCTTAAAGCGCGAGATGTTGGCGGGCACGTTTTTGGAGTCTACGTCGAACCGATGAAGAGCTATCGGGGGCGATACGTGGTGCTGCCAAACGAGGGCATGACATTTTTCTTGGACCAAGTCGAAACGTTAGAGGACGAAGACCTTGTATTCAGGATGTCCTCAGGTCGGTCGTGGTCTGGCTGCCATAAGCATCTGTTTAGAGAAGCCGTAAGACTGGCCGGCTTGCCCGAAGGTTTCGTATTCCACGGCCTGCGACACACGTACGCAAGTCAACTGGTACAAGCTGGGACGCCGCTTGCAATGGTTGCTAAGCAGCTCGGCCACACCAATACAGATACCGTTAGCCGAACGTATGGTCATTTGTGCTGCGATGGACTTGAAAACGAAATCTCACGCCGATTTGCTCCACTTCAGGCAACCGTAAAAGATCCGAGGTTACAGCGCTTGCGAGATTCATTGCAGAGCAGAGTGGATCCCCAATGGTCTTGGCCAAGGAAGAACAAGAGCAAGGCGTCCGGTGAGTTGGTGACTCTGCTGCGGGAGCGTGAGGACGAACTGAGATAATGTTAGGTCCATTGCAGACCTTCGACTTACAATTAAGATGCTGCTTTCGCCGCCCGCTTTGCGGTCATTCGCTGCGCATGCAAAAACTGGTGACGTCCAAAGTCGCAAATTGCGTGTTTGACTGCCGCCCAAACCAGCCATGACTTAAAAGACAAACGTCTCGCGATGCTGCCGTGTTTCCTCAATGCTCAGTTCGTTGAGCGCCGCTTCCATGCTCGTCATCATGGCGTCCGGACCGCACATATACACATCCCGCATTCCAAGATGCGGGACTGCCTCGACATCTTCGCTCTGCATGCGTCGCGGCATTCGCTCAAGCGGCTGATCGGTGAGCGCCGCACGAAGTTCATTCCATGCGGCCTGTCCAGCCAGTTGGTTTCTGCCAACGCTCTGAAAGGCGACGATTCGCAGTCGCAACTGGTCCAGTACAGAGCAGTTTTGAGGCACAAAATGCTGCAGAACTGCGATGTCATCGTCCCGTCCGGAAAATAGAAGCACGATATCGATTGGTTGGTTCGGCGGGTGTGCAATTGCCACCTGTTGGATCCCGTCCCACATCGCCATAAACGGTGTGATGCCAACACCCCCTGCGATCCAAAGCATCTTTCCGGGGATGGTCGGATGCCCCTCCTCAGCATCGGCTGAGAAACACGTAAAACCAGCGCCAGTTCCTTTGAACTGAACAGGAAGAGCCTGCGCTATCAATTGGTCTGCGTTGTTGTGCAAAACGTTCGACATCAGACCACCCGGTTTGCGTTTGACGGTGACACGCACCCGATTGGTCCGCTCAAAACCGTTTCTCTGTGCGTCAAAATCCGGTACGCTGGATAGCGTCCAAGTGCGGACGTAGTCTTCATTCACAAGCTGCGGGTGAGCGTCGTTCATGTGGGCATAGCCCGCGTTCACAAGGCCGGAGAAGTCAAAGACGCCAAACCCTCCGGGGAGTGGGGTTTGGATAGCTTCAGAAAGCTCGAAATCGAAGGTCGTGATTGTACTGGACAGAGGTTCTGTCGAGACAAGCGTGGCCGTCAGCGCGTCTGCGCTGACATGCGGTTCGATCGCATGCCCATTCCGCTCCAACTCGGTGCGTAAATATTTAATCGGCGGGTTATAGGGCGACAGCTCTTCTCGGGACGTGAGCTTTAGGTTCAGCCCTCCTCGTACAAAGACCGCCCCCGTCACCTTGATGCGCGTCAGCAAACTTGTGCGCGGCATCAACGCATCCGCGTCATCCTCAAGGAGGTTTTCGGCGTCCCCGGTTATGTAGAGAACCTCACCCGTTGCAAAGTCAGGAAAGACCAGCCCGACCTGTGGGTCGGTCTCGATATTCCCAAGCGATTGATAAAATCGATTACCGGAATGATCCGGCAAGACCAAATACGTGCCGCCATCACGCACCTCGTAATGCCGGACAAACCCTGGCGCTCCGCCGCGGTGATTGACGCCCATGTCGGTCTGAGCGCTGCCATCGCTCGTGTGCTTGGTCGCTAGAAATACGGTGCTGGCCCGCGCAACGACGAATTTTGCCTCATCCGGCAACTCCAAAAACTGCGCGTCGAAGCTGTCATGAACATTTTCAACGCTGCGCTGCGCATGCTCCAAAGAACGGACAGTGATGTATTTCGGGCAATTTCCAAGGTGCTGATCTGAGGACAGTTTCAGCCTGATCTTTCCCGCGCCCTCAACCGCCACATCCTTGATCGAACCTGCAATCTTGTTGCGTCGGCGGTTGCTGAAATCGAGCCCCACCCCAGCAAAGAGCCGGGCTTCGGCGACCTCAGTGCAATTTTGGCGCATGGCGCGCACAAAAGGGTCAAAGGGATTGGTTTCTGCCACAACCTGCATCGCGTTCTGGCTTTCAATCTGAATGCCAACCGAAGGATCCAGGTCAGATTGCGTGATCAGAAGGCTCACCCAGGGGCGCCCCTGCCCGTCCAGCGTTGCCAGCGGCACATAGGACAGACCCGCAAAGAAATCGGCATGCTGCTGCGGCATGTCGCTGTCGATGTAGTGCGGGATGGCATCTCTGAGTTCCTGCGGCGTGTGACGCCGCGCTTGCAGCGCCAACTCACCCCTGTGCGATTTGTGTACCTGTCCCACCTGCGTCACAGTCCCAGATCGCTCAGACCGCGGTGGTCATCAGGACGGCGCCCGAGCGGCCAGCGAAACTTGCGATCCGCTTCCGCAATGGGGTGCTCATTGATACTGGCAAAGCGGCGTTCCATGTAGCCATCTTTGTCGAACTCCCAATTCTCGTTGCCATAGGCTCGAAACCAGTTTCCGCTGTCGTCGTGGTATTCGTAAGCGTAACGGACGGCGATGCGGTTGCCGTCATGCGCCCACAATTCCTTGATCAGACGATAGCCCAGCTCCTTGGCCCATTTGCGGGTCAGGAACGCTTCAATCTGATCGCGTCCTTCGGGAAACTCGACCCGATTGCGCCACTTGCTGCCGGGCGTATAGGCCAGCGCAACCTTCGCCGGATCGCGGCCGTTCCAGCCGTCTTCGGCCAGACGCACTTTTTGGATCGCGGTTTCTTTTGTGAATGGGGGCAAGGGATGTCGTTGCGCTTCAGGTGTCATATGGTTGTCCTTTCACTCTACAACGAGGCCAACGGCTGTTGACGGCATGGCCTCGAAACCGGGCAACGCTTCGAACCGGGCAAGCCAGGCGCGAACATGCGGGTACGGCTCGAGCGAAACATTCCCCTCAGGCGCGTGCGCCGTGTACGAATAGCTGGCCACATCTGCGATTGTGGGCCTGTCACCGACAAGCCAATCATGGCGCGTGAGCCGGTGTTCTAGCTTCTGCAACGCTTTTGCAGCTGTCGCGGCGGCAAAATCCGGGTCCAGCGGCGCGCCGAAGACGGTGATCAACCGCGCAGCGCAGGCGCCAAAAGCAATCTCTCCAGCAGCCAGAGTAAGCCAGCGTTGCACATTGGCCCCCCCGACCGCGTCGCTTGGCATCCAATCCGGCGCATAAGTCCGCGCCAGATATACATGGATCGCGTTCGAGTCGGACACAACCACTTCACCATCCTCCAGAACTGGCACTTGGCCATTGGGGTTCATCGCCAGAAAGTCAGGCGATTTGTGCTCACCTGCGACCAGATCGACGGGGACAGCTTTATGCGGAATGCCCGCAAGCTTGGCAAAGACCAAGGCGCGATGCGCATGGCCCGATTTGGCGAAGTGGTGAATGCGAACAGCGTTGGACATGTGTCTCTCCGTTTGGATTTGGGTGTTGGCCCAGCAATACACCTTGCATCAACTGGCGATAATCGCCTAATTCTGACCAAGTTTAAGCCCTCAGAAGGCGCAATAAGATGGACAAGATCGACCGCATGCGCGCCTTTGCCCTTGTCGCAAAGAACACATCCTTCACCACCGCGGCGCAGCGCATGGGGCGGTCCGCACGCCTGGTCAGCAAATACGTGGCTGATCTGGAAAACGCACTCGGGGTGCAGTTGCTCAATCGCACAACACGCAGCGTCTCTTTGACGGATGCGGGCGCGACATACCTGACGCTGTGCGAGCCGCTTTTGGACGGGTTTGACGAACTCGAAGACCGGGTCCGGAACGAGCAAGCTTCGTTGCGCGGTGCGATCCATATCTCCGCACCCACGGGCTTTGGCGCGGTGCGGTTGGTCCCGTCACTCGCGACATTCGCAGAGGCACACCCGCATGTGGAGCTTGATCTGAGGTTCTCGGATCAGCGGGCATCGATTGTTGAGGAGGGCCTCGATCTTGCTATCCGGATTGGCCCCATGCGGGACAGCTCTTTGAAAATCCGACAACTGGGCCGCATGCCTTTGGTTGTCTGTGCCTCTCCAGCCTATCTGGAGCGCGCAGGACGCCCAAGCGACCCGCAGGCGCTGACAACGCATGAGTGCATTCTGGATGGCAATATGGCCGAACCCACAGTGTGGAGGTTTGATATCGGTGGCCGGGAAGAAACCGTCCACGTCAACGGGCGCTTCCGGATGAACGCGCCCGCCGCGTCAGCACGTCTCGCGGCTCAAGGCGCAGCCATCGCGCGATGTCCGGCTTACACCATCGCAGAAGCCCTGACGTCCGGAGAGCTGGTCGAACTTTTCTCGGAGCACCGAATTTCGCCATATGTGATCGCCGCGCTGTTCCCACAAAACAGGCGCCTCACAACCCGAGTACGCGCCTTAATTGAACATCTGGCAAACGATCCAGAACTATGTCCTGATGACAAGCGCTAACGGCCCAAAGCGGGCATTGTCGACTTGCGCAGAGAATGTCCGGATAGAGCCCAAACTTCCAAATGCTGCAACATTCGCCAAGGTCTGAACATCGCTAGAAAACCGCCATTCGAAGCTGCGCTTTGCGTCAATTTTGAGATAGTTGGATTGATTCAGTTTTAAATTCAATAGCTTAATTGGTGCCGTGTGCACTGTATGTGCAACGTGGAATGGCCTTTCGTCGCGTTCAGTCGGCTGTTTGATGGTTGTGCGAATTGGTGAGATTTGAAGATTACCGGATCCATCGTGATGGAAGGGCTGCGCGAGGCTGATAGCAGGGCATGGGAATTTCTCCCGAGGCGCAGTGATCAAGGTTTGGCGATTTCCCGGTCGACTTGGGGAAGTGGGCAACAATGGCCTTAGCGCTCCGATCTAGGACCATGTTTCGAAAATCGAGGGATCCAGCAAACACTGAAAGCCATTCGTAGCCTTCGTTTGCTTCTTCCCAGCTCAGTCATTGGCTCATGTCCGATAGCTGAGACCGCAAAGAGATGACCGTCAAACTCAAAATGGGTCGTGAACCATCATCGGTGTCGCCTTTCGAACAGACACGCAAAGAGCACTGCGTACTTTTCCAGCCATACTTTTAGGCCCGTTAGAGATGTTTGAGCGTCGAATCCCTGAATGGCTACGTCATGCACCCGCACCATCAGTGCGGGGTTTTGCGACCCTTGCCGCATTTGAGGCAGTTGCACGTGGCATCCTGATTTCCGTCTTTCCGGTTGCGATGTACGACGCGCTTCAGGACGCGGCTCTGATCAGTTCAGTTTATTTCTTGATCGGGATCATCTCATTGCTGACTGGGCTTCTCGTTCCCTTTCTCAATCGCTGGATAGCGAGGCGCTGGATGTACGGCATCGGGGCGACGGGATTCATTGTAGGATCGGGCCTCGCAACTCTGGGGTCCCCGGAGATGATCGTTCTGGGGCTTGTCTTGAACTCGCTGGCCACCGTCGTCACCTTTGTGTGTTTCAACGCCTATGTGCTGGATTACATCTCCCGGATTGATCTCGGAAAATGCGAAACGCTACGCATGTTCTATTCGGCCCTAGGGTGGACAGTTGGCCCTGTGCTGGGCGTACTTTTGTGGGAATGGTGGCGGCCCGCTCCTTTCGTGATTTCCGGCTTGGCCGCTGCAACCATGCTGGGTGTGTTCATCTTTCTACGGCTGGGGAATGGCAAACTGATCACCCGGGCACAGCGTGCACCTGTTAATCCGTTGGCATTTCTGGGGCGTTTCTTACAACAACCCCGCCTGATCGCAGGTTGGCTCTTTGCGGTGATCCGCTCCTGCGGGTGGTGGGCCTATGTTGTTTATCTGCCTATCTTCGCTGTTGAGAACGGCCTTGGAGAAACGCTGGGCGGGACGCTCTTGTCCATCACAAATGCTGGATTGTTTTTGTCGCCGGTGATGCTGAGATGGATGCAGAAACACTCCGTGCGCAGCTCGGTTCAAACCGGCTTCATGGCTTTCGCATGTCTGTTCTGTACCGCCAGTTTGGTTTCAGCAGCCCCGTCTGCAACAATATTCGTTCTCTTTGTCGGCAGTTTCTTTCTGATCCTTTTGGATATTTGTGCCGGATTGCCGTTCCTGATGGCCGTCAAACCATCGGAACGCACCGAAATGTCGGCAGTCTACTCATCCTATCGAGATGTCTCCGGTATCCTGACACCAGGCGCGGCATGGCTGATCCTGTTGGCCGCCCCGATATCGGGCATTTTTGCCGCTGCAGGTGTGGCAAGCCTGCTGGCTTGGGGGATAGCCGGGCGGCTGCATCCGCGCTTGGGCGAAAACCGTATGAAGCCAGTGAAACCATTGCAAATTGAGCAGCGGATCCTTTTTCATGAGACCTGAGACCTGAGGCCAGTCGCCAATTGTGCCCTTTTCCTGATGCTAGCGGAATCGCTCCCTTCGACTTCCCTTGTCGCGCTCGAAAACAGCGAGGCTCCCCGAACGCCGATGCTGAAACGTGCGATGTCGCCGAAATAATCTTGACAAGATGCGGGTTCTAGCAACTGTCATTCTGGTAAGTCCTCAAAAGTAGAGAAAACCACATGCAGGTCAGTGTTCGCGACAACAACGTCGATCAAGCACTCAGAGTTTTGAAAAAGAAGCTCCAGAGCGAAGGTGTTTTCCAGCAAATGAAGCTGAAGCAACACTTCGAAAAACCTTCTGAAAAAAAGGCACGAGAGAAAGCTGAAGCAATCCGCCGTGCCCGCAAACTGGCGCGGAAAAAACTGGAACGCGAAACGTAACTCTACGTTCTTCTATCTACCGAAACTTAGGGCCGTGCGCCCAGACGGTTAAAGAATGTCGGGTCCCTCGTGACACAGGCGTCACTTGATGCAGATGAAAACTTGGGAAAACAGTAATAGAGCCCTGCGTCCGGTTTGCCGCGATAATGTGCGCGCCCGGCATCACTTCCAGATCACCGCCATCATAGCTTCCAGGCTTGGAAAGCTGCGCGACCAATGTCAGTTTTCGTTTTTGTGCCATTGGGCCATCACCGATGTCGGAATGCCATGTAAAATGACCGCCATCCGTGGCATCGTAGCTGGCAACCTGTGGGCTCTCGGCAAATTCTCTGAGATCAAAGTCGAACCAGTTTCGGTTTGAGGTTCTCACAACGTCGATAAGTCGCTCCATGACCCACGCCATGCCGTCTATCTCATCCAGCCAAACGAGCTTAGCGCGGCGCAGATTATGATCCCGGTTCTGGCCGACAAGCAAAGCTTCTCTCGCTGGAGCTGATGCCACGGCGTTGACTATTACGCTGCATTCGGCAGGCGTAAATCCATCGTCAATAGAATGTACGTTCACCTGCTAAGTCCCTTGTCCTGAATTGTACTCGACAATGCAGGTCATTTTGCACGCCATGCTTATCCATTTTCGACCAAAGCGCGGGAATACGACCTAAATCCAAAGCAGTACCCTGCTTTTTGAGTGGGTATAGATTGCTGGCGGCTGAAGAGGTGACGCCGGTCTGGAGAGGCTGCAGAGATCAATGGTCGGGCGGGCCCAATTCTGTACTAGGCCCTAAAATATTTACAACTAGTCTATTGTAGCCAACCTCAACGATAGCCATCTCAGTCGTATTGGCACTCAGGTGTGGCGAGTGCCAATGTGTCCCTAAGCATGCCATCCACCCCCGTAAATCTTGAAAGGCAGCATATCTATGTTGTTTACCCCACTCCACGACCGCGTTCTGGTTCGTCGCATTGAAAGTGACGAAAAGACATCAGGCGGTCTGATCATTCCCGAAACCGCCAAGGAAAAACCACAAGAAGGCGAAGTGGTATCTGTTGGCGCAGGTGCAAAGGACGACGCAGGCGCACGTATCGCCATGGACGTCAAAGCTGGCGACAAAATCCTGTTCGGCAAATGGTCGGGCACTGAAATCAAGATCGACAGTGAAGAGCTGATGATCATGAAGGAGAGCGACATCTTGGGCATTATGGCCTGAACGACGCGCCCCCTTTCACACATCTTTCATTTAGGAATAACGACATGTCTGCAAAAGACGTCAAATTCGGCACGGACTCCCGTGACCGCATGCTCAAGGGCATCAATACGCTTGCCAACGCCGTCAAGGTTACGCTTGGCCCCAAGGGCCGTAACGTGGTCCTCGACAAGGCCTATGGCGCGCCGCGCATCACCAAGGACGGTGTTACGGTCGCCAAGGAAATCGAACTCTCGGATGCGTTCGAGAACATGGGCGCCCAGCTTGTCAAAGACGTGGCGTCCCGCACCAATGACGAGGCTGGCGACGGCACAACTACCGCCACGGTTCTCGCTCAGGCCATCGCCAAAGAAGGCATGAAGGCTGTCGCTGCTGGCATGAACCCGATGGACCTCAAACGCGGTATCGACAAAGCGGTCACCGCCGTTGTTGCCGAGGTTAAGGCGATGTCGCGGCCAGTGGGCGATACGGCCGAGATCGCCAAGGTCGGCACAATCTCCGCAAACGGCGAAGCTGCCATCGGTCAGCAAATCGCGGACGCGATGGCCAAGGTCGGCAACGAAGGTGTCATCACCGTCGAAGAGAACAAAGGCCTTGAGACCGAGACCGAAGTGGTCGAGGGCATGCAGTTTGATCGCGGGTATCTCAGCCCGTATTTCATCACAGATACCGCCAAGATGACGGCGACCCTGGAGGACTGCGTCATCCTCTTGCACGAAAAGAAGCTGACGTCTCTGGCCCCCATGGTGCCCTTGCTCGAGACTGTCATGCAGGCGAACAAGACGCTTTTGGTGATGGCCGAGGACATTGATGGCGAAGCACTCGCAACGCTTGTGGTGAACAAACTGCGCGGTGGGCTAAAAGTGGCCGGTGTCAAAGCGCCCGGTTTTGGGGATCGCCGCAAAGCGATGCTGGAAGATCTTGCCGTCCTGACGGGCGGACAAGTGATTTCCGAAGAGCTGGGCATCAAGCTTGAAAATGTCACGATGGACATGCTGGGCGATGCCAAAAAAATCACGATTACCAAGGACACAACAACCGTGATCGACGGCGCGGGCGACAAAGAAGCTATCGCGTCGCGTGTCACCCAAATCCGCGCCCAGATCGAAGAGACCACCTCTGACTACGACAAGGAGAAACTGCAGGAGCGGCTGGCCAAACTGGCGGGCGGTGTTGCGGTGATCAAAGTTGGTGGCGCGACCGAGATCGAAGTGAAAGAGCGCAAGGATCGAGTTGATGACGCCTTGAACGCAACTCGTGCGGCTGTCCAAGAAGGCGTCGTACCAGGCGGTGGCGTCGCACTTGTCCATGCAGGCAAGGTTCTGGAAGGTCTCAAAGGAGACAACGCAGATCAGGATGCGGGTATCAAGATCATCCGCAAAGCCCTTCAGGCCCCGTTGCGCCAGATTGCAGAAAACGCCTGTGTCGATGGCTCGGTCGTTGCAGGAAAAGTACTTGAGAACACCAGCACGACCTTCGGCTATGATGCGCAACTGGACCGGTACGGCGATATGTTGAAGGCCGGTGTCATTGATCCGACAAAGGTCGTTCGGATCGCGCTGGAATATGCCGCATCGGTTGCCGGCCTGCTGGTCACCACTGAAGCGATGGTGGCGGACAAACCCGCCAAGCCGAACCGCCACGGCATACCCGACATGGAGGGTATGGAAGGCATGATGTAAATCGCGAACCACTGGCCTGCAGGCAAATGCTTGTGGGCCAACCTGTGTTCTTCAATGCACGCGCGATTTTGCAGTCACTCCTGCTCCGGAACAGACCCAAGTCTCACTAAAAATGTAGGGTCTCCTACTTCGCCGCTACTGCTGTCTTCAACCACCATATAGGCATCGGCACCGACGCAATTTTCCGCGCGAAATTCCCGTTCTGCCCGCTCTTCAGCTTCACGGGGCGTGGAATACTGCAACTGCTTGTCGATTTTCAGGGGGCCTTGCTGCCCCCGCGCAGTCGTCTTGGCAATGTACGTCTGGCAGACATAGTGAACTTTTGTACCGGACTCTTCTGTTTCGCTCATCGGGTCTTCCAAATCTAAATCATTGGCGTTTTGGGACATGTCTCGGATGTCGCCCGTGCCAAGGTGCGCAACTAAATCAAGCTGAATACCTCAGACGGACGAAATCCGAAACGTTCTGGCTACTTTACCTTTTTGCCGCCAATTGCGAGCGCGGGTTTTCCATCCAGCGAATTGGCCGTCGCAGAAACCTTTGGTTTCTCTTGCTTGGGTTTCTTGGCTTCTTTGTTGCCACGTTTGCTGTTGTTGCCTTTGGCCATGAGAGGTCCTTTCAAATGCAGCGATCCTGTGCCAGGATGGCAAGGGCATCACTGCGCTGTACACCGCGCGCCAGAATTGTGGCGCAAGGCAGTAGATGCATCAGACGTGCGTCTGTATCGCCGCTTCTTCCGCAGCCTCGTCCAGCACCTTTTGCTGGCCACGGGATATGGTAGTGACAGGGCTGCCAAACATCGCATTTGCAGCGGCAAAGTCTTTGGCTGTGTCAATCTCGGTCCAGTCCAGACCGCTGATATCAAGAGCATGGAACTGCGTACCTTTGTCGACCAATTGCGCGTAAGCCGCCTCGTAATACGCCTGAAGGTTTCCACGGCTCTCCATCATTTCTGAAAGCTCTGCGAACAGCAGTGATCCCGTTCCGGCGCTGATCTTTTCGACGCCGATAGATTCACCCAACGCGCGCTTAGGATCGACGGACTTGCCAACTTCAAGGACCTGCATCTGATCGTCTGCGATGACCTTAACTTCTTCGTCCTCAAGTTCGATGTTGCGGTCGATACACAAGACGTTTGCGTGGTCGCTGTCCAAAAGTTGGCGGAGGATTTTGACATCAAACACGACATCCGCATCGAATTTCACAAACTCAGCTGTGCCAATCGCTTCGGAGGCCAGCATCAGGGAGTAGCCTGTGTTCGTCTCGCGGTATCGGTCGTTAATCACATAGGTCACACGGATGCCGCGAAACGTCTTGTCTACAAACTTCTTTATTTCGTCCGCTCGGTGCCCGAGCACGAGAATATATTGCGACATTCCGCAGCTCAGGCAATTGCGGATCATGCGTTCCAGAATGACTGAACCGCCCACCGACAGAAGGCTTTTGGGGCAATTGTCGGTCAGGGGGCTGAGGCGTGAGCCAATGCCAGCGGCCAGAATGACAGCAATCGGCGCGCGGTGCTTTTCGTATCCCATAATGATTTTCTCCTACTTGAGCGGTTTTGATTACTGCTATTTCTGAAGCGGAACTTTCATGCTCTCGCCAAGGTTTTTGCCTCTGGCCCACGATTTGGTGAGGCCCCAGAACACTTGGCTGAGTGCAAACACCCAAAGCATTGGAATGAGTTGGTCCAGGATCAGCGCCACTGAGAGCATGAAGATGAAGACGCCTTCATCAAAGGCGAGCGCCTTGCTTTGTTCTCGCCCGAACCAGACTAGATTTGCCTTTAGACCAAATCCTGGACCTGCGGTGGTCTGTACCTGTTTCATTTGTGCGATCTGAGCAGGATAATCCGGGTTGCGTCCCGTTTCGATCTCTAACGCCACGTATTTGGCGTAGCCGCGTAATCCATAGAACGCGATACCGAGGAGCGACAGAAAAACTGGCGTGACGCTATTTGTCTGCGCAAATGCAGCAAAGCCTGCCGCCCCAAACCATAACGTGACCTGCACTTGATCGGTGATACGGTCGTAATAGCTGCCGATCGGGGATGACACTTTTCTGTAGCGCGCCATCTGACCGTCCATGCAATCGAGGACATGGCTGATATGGATCAGGATGGCCGCCGCGATGAAACACGCTGCCCCTCCGATTAGAATTGCAAGTGTTGCCGCGACAGCCACAAGGAACGAAGCCGCTGTGATCCGGTTCGGTGTAATCCAGGGAATGTCGACAGCGCCATAGTTGGCAACGATCGCCAGCGGTGCCGTGACAAAAGACGACCACCATTCGTCATCGCGGGTCTTGGTCGCCCAGAGGCGTTTCAGCTTATCGTTCATGACACTACCCGCACATGTGAGGGCACTGGCGACACAGCGCGAAGCTTTTGCTTTGGCCTGACCTGAATTACAAGGTCTGCCGCATCTGCCTGAAGCGTCAGCAACACGTCCTTGAGGGTGGATAGGAAATACCGGATGTCGTCATCCGAGAGCTCCCCGATATTGCCGACCTGAAAAACCTTGCCCGCAAAACACCCCTTTCCTTCATAGATGATGATGGACTTTTCACGTAGACGCGCACGCAGATCATGCACGGATACTGATGCCGGAACCTGCACTGTCGTCAGCATCGAACACATGTCCGCCTCATCAACCAAAAAGTCGAGGTTGAGCCTGCGCATGCCGCTCCGCAGCAGATCAGCCCGTGCCTTGATGCGGGCATGTCGCTTAAGGACGCCCTCGCTCAGTATGTCCGTTAGCGCTTGGTCCAGTGCGAAAAACAACGGTACCGCGGGTGTGTTTGGCGTCTGACTGTGGGTCTTAAGGAATGTGTAGAACGTCGCGAGGTTCAGGTAAGTGGTCTTGGCTGAATGGTGTTTGAGCCGTTTGAACTGTTTCTTGCGACCCACGACAAAAGACAGGCCGGGATATGACCCCAAGGCTTTGGAACTGGAGCTGGACACAAAAGCGATATGATACGCCTCCATGTCGATCATCTCTGCGCCAACCGAGCTGACCCCATCCACCACAAAGAGTGCGCCGCTGGCTTTTACCAGGGCTCCGATCTTGGCCAGCGGATTCAGCATGCCGGAGCACGTCTCGTGGTGGACCATGGCCACCACATCGATCTTGTGTGTCGCAAGGTAAGCTGCGATCTGCGGCATGTCGAAGGCGGTGCCCCAGGGCATTTCGATCAGATGGGTCTTCTTGTTGTGGATCACTGATGTCTTGTGCAGCCGTCCGCCAAACTCTCCGTTCGACAGGATCAGAACGGCACCATCTCCGACAACTGAGGACAGTATCGCCTCATTCGCCGCTGTTCCGGAGCCGGTGATCACCACCGCGCGGTAACGTTCCCTTTTTCTGATCTGAAAAAGCGAGAGTATCTTTTGCTCGATACCTGCAAGCAGGGCATCAAAATCAGCCTCACGATGGCAGATATCCTCTTTGCAAATCGCGGTACGCAGAGTCTCGGCCACATTCACTGGGCCGGGGGTGAAAAGCAGTTGTTTGTCCAAATTCAGGCCATGCTCCAACGACGCTGCAACGCCTTGGTTGCAACGCCGGTACGCCCATGATGTGTCCCCGAGCGCGAACCGCGCAGAGACGTCGAGAGGGCACAAATCGAGTTCGAAAACACGGCCATATTGAGGGCCGTAGTCGTGTCGTCCGGAAATTGGACGGGTATGGAAAAATTTGGGATATCTGATCCTGTCAATGTAAGCGGACCAGAAGCGCCTCAGGTGCTGTTTGTCAGTATCTTGGCAACGGTATCGTAGGGTCGAACAGAAATGGTCGTTAGCTATACGGCCAATTGATCGTCATCTGACCAGCGTCGCCTGGGTGCAAATGCTTGGGTCAACGCAGGAAGAAAAGTTGAGCGATCAAGATTGGCCGAAAAAATACTGTCGCACGGCGTATTAGCGCTCCAGAGATAAAGCTCTAGGGCCAAAGCCGGGCAAAAGCAACACGTATATCGGAACCCCAAGTGCAACACTTATCATGTTCACGTGTATCTGATCACACTTGCAACGCACCCACCCACGGCAGATCCATCAGGAATTGGTTGCCCCCAATCCCCTAAGGTGACGTGATCGGCGGCGGCTTGCGTCGCTTGCCTGACAGAGCGTTTCCAGCGATGGCCGCAAGCAAAACCGCGCCTCCAGTCAATGTGTTCAGCGTGGCCGTTTCGCCGATAACCAACCAGACCCAAAACGGGCCAAGCAGAACCTCAGCCAGTGACAACAGCGCAAGTTCCGCAGCAGGAAGGCTGCGAGATCCCAGAGTATAGAGGATCAACCCTGCGCCGACCTGAAACACCCCCATGCCCATTGCAATGCCGCCATCCCGGACCGACAGCACCAGGGACAATTCCAAAAACAGGCATATGCCGGACGTCACCATGATGCCGAATAATCCGGACAGAAACACCGACGGCAGCATTTCACCCGATTTTCCCCACCGAAGCGCCACAGTGAAGACCGCAAATCCAAAGGCGGACCCCAAGGCCGCAAGGCTGCCCGTCAAGGCAACGCCACCGGATTTATCTGCGACCATGATTGCGATACCGGCAATGGCAACGGCTATGGCCACCCAGGTGGCAAGGCGCACAGGCTCGCGCAAAACGATCCACCCCAGAACTGCCGCCATGAAGGGTGCTGTCGCAAACAAAAGCATGGCGTTTGCCACGGATGTCGCCTGAATCGCATATATCCCGCCGGAGTATGCAGCAACCAGCGACAGCCCCGCGATCACCGCTGGAAACCCGGTGCGGCGTATCTGGGCAAAGGGGTTTTCTCCGGACCGCATGCGAATGAACACGTAAAGCAGAAGTGACAGGCTGACCGAACGGTAAAGCAATATCTGCCACACAACCGCGTCTTCGATCAGCCGTATTCCAAGCCCGACGGTCGACCAAAGCACGCCAGCGGCAAAGACAAACAGGACACCGAACCGATGCCCTTCCGTGCTGTTTGTCGGTTGGCTTGTGACAGTCATTTGGGCTCCGTAAGACATTTCTGTCTCATTGCTAGCGATACGGCTGTCGCACAAGCCTTCCGTTTGCGACACCGAAACTGTTCATGACACATAGATGCCAAGGAATGATCTCAGACCGGGCATTTGCTGCCGACTGACCTACGGAACAGTACAAACATGCCTACGGGTTTAGGGCTAGGCAACCGATGGAGAATTGAGAAGATTGCCCCTTTGCATCAGTGTTTTAACCGCTAGTTGTATGCGCCTCGTGTGCAATCCAAGGTGAAGGTCTGCAAAGCGTATGGAAGCAGCCTTCTGCGCAAGAGCAGCGAACTCACCCTTTGTCCCGCAATGCGGTCACTCGCGTACCTCAGGATATGAATTCGCTTTCGGCCCGAAGCATGCGTAATCGGGCTGACCCTGAACTGAGGTCAAGCTCCCGATATCCGCCCGCGACGTGCTGCTACGCATCGAACAGCAGTTCCAATCCCGGTGCCGAATATGCTCTATGTCCGTTTATTTCGTTTGTAGGGTGATTAATTGTTTCGGCACGGTGAAGCTGCCAAGTGCATTTTTGACAAGTTGAACTCTTACAACGATGGCGACCCAAAATTATTTTTAGCATGTTCGGCATTGGGCTTATGCAAACAACGGTTTTGTCAATTTGGCCGTTGCACGCCGTTAATGCCGATTTTAATTCAATTTTAATGATCTTTCCATTCAACTGCTTGGGTTTTGATATGGCGTCTGGTGATGTCGATAAGAATGGTGCGCACGAATGGTTCGATCAAACTCACAAACAGAGAAAACTCGGCTTAAAGCCCTCGTAACATCGGGTCTGATGCATTCTGGCACATCGCCTGAGTTTGACACGATTGTCGGCCTTGCCAGAACCATCGCGGACTGCCCGATTGCCCTTGTTTCACTCGTCGGGGAAGACGAACAGTGGTTCAAAGCGAATTGTGGGCTTGATTCTACAGGAACTCCGCGGGAGGTAGCATTTTGTGATTATGCGATACGAAGCCGTGAAACTTTGGTTATCCCTGACGCCCGCAAGGACAGCCGCTTCAAAGACAACCCGCTGGTTGTGGGAGCGCCAAATATCGTCTTTTATGCGGGCTTTCCTCTGTCTACTGATGGCGAGAGCAATTTAGGCACGTTGTGCTTAATCGATACTGAGCCACGTACGCTCACTGAAGAACAACTAAACCAGCTTTGCAGGCTTGCGCGGATAACAGAGCACCTCATGGTGGCGTTTAAAAACCAAAAGCATGCCGAACATTCGGAACGTGAAATCAGGGACCAAAACAACGCGTTTGTACGTACAACGAAAATGCTGGAACAAGTCAAAAAAATGTCTGGTGTCGGTGGCTGGGAATTTACGATTGACCCGCCGTTGCTTACATGGACGGAAGAAACCAAACGCATCCATGACTTACCACTCGACTACGAGCCAAATCTTAAAGAAGCCATCGAATTCTATTCGCCTGAGGCCAGGCCAGTTGTCACGCAAGCTGTTGAGCATGCCATGGCGACCGGAGAAAGCTGGGATTTGGAACTCCCTTTGATAACAGCAAAGGGACGCAACATTTGGGTGCGTGCAGTCGGCAATCCCACAATTGAAAACGGAATTATCGTTGGTGTAATTGGCGCCTTTCAAGACATCACCGAACGCCGGCAGTTCGAAGACCGCATTCGGCAGTCAGAGGAAGCCGCTCAATCGCGCTCCAAGGAGCTACAAGCAATTCTAGAAAACATGGGAGAAGGAGTCAGCGTTTTTGACAGAGACGCACGGATAACTGTCTGGAATCAAAATTACGTCAACCTCTTCGGAAAGGAATCTGGCGAAGTGTCAACTGGCGTGTCTTTTCGAAAACTTTTGGAAACCGAAAAATCCCGCGGCGAATTCATCGGTGATCCTGACCAACACATGCAAAACCTGACCGATCAACTGGAGCAGCAGGGCCGCGCCACTTACCAGTTTCAGACCCGCGATGGCATCACCATCAGGTCCATGCACGCGCCCTTGCCCAACGGCGGCTGGGTAGGCACGCATCGCGATGTGACCGAACAAGTAGCGGCGGCCAAGCAGAACGAACACGCGTCCCGCCACGATCCATTGACCGGCTTGGCCAATCGCTTGGCGTTCAATACGAGATTGGAGAAAAGCGCTAGGCACTGGAACGATGAGGCACACGCCATTGTTTTGCTGCTGATCGATCTCGATCACTTTAAAAAAGTGAACGACACCTATGGGCATCAGATCGGAGATGAATTGCTGGTTGCAGTAACTCAACGCCTGAAAAGCTGTGTGCGGAAGGATGATCTTGTCGCCCGCCTAGGCGGCGATGAGTTTGCAGTCGTCATCGAATGCGAAACCGGCAAGGAAGGAGACCGGGCAGAAGCGATCGCGGATGACATCGCCGCACGCATGAAGTGCCCATTCGATGTTGTCGGTGTGAGGCTGGAAGTGAGCGCCAGTATTGGAATCTCCGTGACTGCTTCAAATGCGTTAGAGATCGACGTATTGATGAACAGGGCTGACTACGCGCTATACAAAGTGAAAGAGCGGGCCCGCGGTGGATACCAATTCTACAATTCGAACCTTCACAACGAAGTACGCAGAAAACAAAGAGTTCACGCCGCGGTCAAAACAGCAATACTGGATGACAATCTACGGCTGTCATTCCAACCCTTCTACGAACTAAGCACGATGCGGCAGGCCGGGGCTGAAGCCCTCGTACGATGGGGGAGTTCAATGGACCGCCTTCGCGCCTCCGAACTTGTGCGAATAGCTGAGAAGATTGGCGCTATAGAGGAGATTGGCGGTTGGATTCTTAAGCAAAGTATTCAAAACGCGTCCCAGTGGAAGGACGATTTACAACTGGCCGTGAATGTGTCACCCAGCCAATTGGGTCAGGGCCAATTGCTGCGCCGGATCGTATGCCTGTTGCGTGAGTACAAATTTCCAGCGCATAGGCTGGAACTCGAGATTACTGAGAATACCCTTCTCAAGGAAGAAGCAAGCGTTCTCGATGAACTGAACAAAATACGTTCGCTGGGCTCGAAAATTGTCCTTGATGACTTTGGCACGGGTTATGCATCACTCAGTTATCTTCAACGCTTCCAATTTGACAAACTGAAAGTAGACCGATCGTTTGTCGTTGCCGACGCAGATGATACGCAGTCTCATGCCGTGATCAGTTCAATAGTGACCTTGGCTGACAAGTTGGGCATGGAAACGACCGCCGAGGGAATTGAGGACGGGGACAGGCTTCACGAGGTGGCGAATTCAGGTTGTACCTATGGACAGGGTTTCTACTTGGCCAAACCTGTTTGCGCCGAGATTTTCAAACGGACGGAATCGAAGCCGCTTAGGTTTGGCTAACTGGAAAAGTAGTCGGCAAATCACGCTCCTTTGACGGCATGTCTGCGTTGACGCGCCGATCACTGCAACAGGATATTTTTCAATGGTAGGGTTTCGCGTAACTTCCTCAAATGTAGTGTCAGATCAAAGCCGCGTTAGTCTCGAGTATTGGGGCGCTCTTTAACCGCGTGAGCGAGCCGCTAGCCCTTGGCATCCTCGTTGAAGTAGTCTGCATCTGAATGCAGGACAGGCAATCCGCGATTCATTGTATCTCTTTTGGGATGGCACTTCTCTTGGCGGTAGGATCAAAGCCATAACAATCTATAGCCAATGCGGCGATCGATTTAGCCATTGAAGCTGACCCAGCCTCCTGATCCGGGCCGTTCAGGAGTAGAATCCGTTCATGCTTCTTTCTGTTGGTTAGGTTGTGGTCAAGGCCTGCTGAGCGCTTATGGCCACAAGGCTCAGTTTGGTTTCAATTGTACAATAAAATACGGTGTTCCTCGGAAGAACGTAGCGCTCACACGAAGTTCGAAATGCACCAATACCTGATTGCGAGATCCAATTGTCTGGCTAATTGTTGAAGACTTAGCCCTTGCGAAACCCTCAATGTCTGATGGTAGCTCAATGCTAATTTCGCAAAACTCAGATAATTGCCTTCTAGGTAAAGATGGTTCGCCGAAAAGTTTTTGGGCGGAAGCATTGGCATACATCATGGTGCCATCCATTTGTGTTACAAATGCCGGGTCTGGCAAGGCTTCCAAACCTGCCCGTAAGTCATTGTCTGGCACGTTCACCGCAGCAATCATTCGGACCCGGTCAAGATCATCCATTAAAGGACAAATAAGCCTTCGCCAGGCAGTTGCGAAAACTCCAGGCGGCGGAACGTGAACGCTGAGCACGCATTGTTTTCGAAGCATCACCGCAGAATAAAGCGCAATGAAGAACTCGGAAATGTATCCGCCGATGTCAGAGGTGTGATCGCCTGTCAAATCGCGGCCGAACATGGCCGCAATCTCGAAACCATACTTCAGATATCTGAAGTCCAAGTGGTCAGAGGTAGGTTCGAGTACCATTATCCACGGTTCGAAAGCATGGGTTTCCCCTTGGAAAGGTATTCCCTCGCTCAATAGGTACGCATCAATACCTGGAGCCTCCATGAACTCGGCGAAACTTTTTATTATTGGATCGGAGATATCGAAAACTGATGGGTTCCACAGAACTGAGGGAGAGCCCGACTCATTTTGGGCGAACAAATCGCTTACCGCGCCAAAATCCATCTCGCTTAGTGTTTTGGTAAGTGCGCATACAACAGGTGTCTTTTGACCGCCAAGTGAATTTGCCAAGTTGTCACTCCTTTGCATGGCGAGGTTAGCAAAACCGTATCTGCAAATTAGTTCAATGTGCTCGAAAAGCATAATGACGATTTGAATGGATACTTTCAGTGCTAAAGAGGTAACAAACATGGCCCTCTACTGCGCAGCTTATGATTGGATTTGAGGTCAGAAATCATAGAGATTTCTTAGACTTGCGGCTGTCTATCTCGCTGCATATGGAAAAGTTGCACTCAGGCTCCATCTGCGACCAACTTCCGTACGCCAAAGCATATTCGATGACCGTCTAACCGGCCTGAATGCAAGCCCTATCTCCTGTGTCAAAATAGAACTGACATTTTTGTCGAAGTGATCCTCCCCCTTTTGAAGTGGTCCGCCCTTATAGTTAGGAAACCGAGGATCAAAGATGGAATCAAGCGTCACAAGCCGGAAGAGATTGTCACAAAGTTACGCAGGTTGAGGTGCTTTGCGGCCAAGGAATGCCGCGCATTGATGCGATCAGGCAGGTGCAGATAACCGAGCAGACGTTTTGTGGTTGGCGTAAGCAGTTTGGCGGCATGGGAACTGACCAACTGAAGGAACTCAAACGTTTTCAGAAGGAGAATTACCGGTTGCGCAGAGCGGTGTCGGATGTGACTCTGGACAAGCTGATCCTTTCGGAAGCCGAACGGGGAAACTTCTGAGCCCCTCTCGTCGTCGGGCTTGTATAGATCGCATTCGCCACTCAAAGCGCATTTGAAGATTGCTTCACGCACTCAGAAACGCGAAAGATAGTTCGGGTGTGTGCCCAACTAGACCTTACCTGATTGTTACGTCGGCACCTTCTTGCTGAATTTTTTCGAGGAGTACGGAATTTACTTGTGGTTAACCGAATCCGTTCATTTGTGAGCGCACTATGACAAGTGCGTTTAACTTCAATTTGTATGTGAGTTCACGATGGCCGCTATATCTCGCGTTCGCATGTTTACTGAAGTTAAAGGTTTAACAATTTAGACCTTTTTTGGAGGAGTTAGATGAAAACCAAAGAAGAAATCATTAACCGGATTGACTGGGCAATCACGATTTCGGAAATGAATGGGTACAGTGAAACCCTTCTGGCATTGGAGAGAATCCGCGCGCAACTTTTAGACATTTCGGGTGCCGAGACGTTGCAGTTTCAGAACCAATCGAGAGGTGCGTTAAGGCTTTCTTAACACTCTTTGGTTGAGCATAATTTAAGTCACCTTTGGAAGGGTGCAGATGCTAACAACAGAGGGAAGATCAGGTTATGAATCCTGGCGAAGTTACGCCCAACAATGATTGGATACTGGAAGTGCTATCTGACATCAAAGAATTCGCTCAGCAACACGACTTGCCACTGCTGGCGAAGCAACTGAGCCAAGTTGCGACAATTGCAGAGGCGGAAATATCTTCCGAAACTGTACTTCCTCAGCCGATAGGTTCCCAAATTTAGGAAGTGACCTTCATTGATACTCTTCAAAGCCGTGAGTCGGAAATTCACCCCTTAGGCTTTTTGGTCTACGAGTTTGTTCTCACGGGAGGCGCATGTTGCGAGCTATTCTTCGCGCCCGAGAGTTTAACTGCTTTGTGGGCAACATGACCGTCGAAACGTCTACCACCGACATCTTCTCGTTGAGGCCAATGGCGGCCTACCTTTAAGGAATCTCTAGGGACGCACTGCGTGGTTTGTAGTATATAGATGTCTGGTAAACGTCCGTTGGATACTCAATCTAGTCGCGGTTTCAAGCCCGCCCAAAAACACTAAGTCCGCAATTAAAGCGCAATCTCTGTGGTTGGGGGCATGCTTATTAGCATCAATCCGCAAACTCGGACGGATAGGGCCGGGATTCGAAAATGTTTGGCCGAAAAACCAAAAACAGAATTAGCAGGTTGGCTAAGTAGACCTTGAGCCATCTCTTTGGAGACGTTTTGGGGAAAGACACGTGACAAATATTTTAGTGACTGCAAATATTGACCATCCAATAAAGCAAGAGGTTGGTTTTGTATCGATAACGGATGCGAAAAACCTCTCAGATTCCATCGCCAAACTGGAAGTCGAAGTCGTCAAGTTGGGAGGTAATGCCCTAATTCTGCTTCGCACAGGTTCGTCGCCTGGCGATACGTGCTTTTCAACGCACAATTTTTTCGCTTATGGTGTTGCTGTCGAGGTTTAACGTAAAAGTTGCGAAGGCAACTCCTTGGTGGCAACTGTTCCAATTGCGGAGCTCATTAGAATTTCGAAATCGAACGCTTGGATATATCCCGACTTGCAGAACAACTTTTAGGTAACGACGATGAACTGAGACCTTTGGACGCTGAACTTAAAACGCGTGTTTCGACCAACTAATTTTCAGGTTAATTTAACGAAACAGCCGCTGCCTTGCTCGGTCGCTTTCCAATAAGGTCGGACGCATTGAGAGACTTTACTTCAATAGCCGGGATTGACCCATTTTCTCTCGTAGAATTTGCATTTGAGCAGGGTTGGCAGCCTATCCATAACATACCGTTGGCTGGCGAAGGTGAGTTTATCGTGCTTACGCTGACGGGGCTGATCCGAAAAGCAAGGAACCGAAAGACCGAGCGGACATTTAAGCGCTCCGACAAATACGGACCGGCGCGCACGACTGTAGCGTCAGTCGAGACCGGGAACTACCTTGCGGCCATTGCATGGAAACGGGTCGTGTAGCCTTCGGTACGGCGCAAGCTCTTTCCTTGGCTCCGGTCGCAGCGGAAGCGCGTCTGACCAAAAAAATTTCGGACAGTGCTCGTTATCGACTATATGCGATCGTTTGATTAGTGATCCTCAATGCGTCGCCCCGAAATTGTTTGAGGGTCCAAATTACCATTTGGCCTTTGCACACCTCGTCTAACGGGATACCGTCATTTTCGTGAAAGTAGATTTCATCTTCAACTAAGTTCACGCCAGAGGGTGCATTATCTCAAAAAAAATCGCTTGCAAATTGCCAGCATGAGCCCCTCACACATTCGCTTCGTTGGCTATTTGCACCTCTTCAACACCAAGTCGCTTGGCTCGCGCGATGTTTATGATTTCCACACGTGTTGCACTTTGATGGCAAATAAAGAGAGAATTATCTAAAAGAAAATAGCTTCCGTAAGAATGGTGGCCCAAAGAAAGCACGCAAAAAGCCTTTTGACGATAACTGAAGCGTTGTTTCGCTTAGAAGCCGCAAGGTTAAAATTGATGTATGGTGAGTCATCACTTAATTCGAAGCTGTTTCTTGAGCAACTCATTCACGCCGGCCTTCTCTTTTTTGTCGCCTCATCGATTCCTATGCATAGATTGCGAGGACATCACCTAATCCTTCGGTCAAGCTATGAAGGCCGTAGGCGATTGAATAGCTCTCTAACACTTCAGTTACGTCCATCAATCAATGACTTGTGCCCTTCTGGGCGACACCGTTTAAAGTTTTCAAACGTAGCTCCATCAAGGGATAGAATGGTTAACAAACTGTCAACTCAGTGTTTACCTTCCGCGTTGTCGCTTCGCGCGGTTTCTGAGAATGCCCCAATGTCAATTTCCGAATGAGTCAGAAATTCATCTATGGTTTGCCTCATTGCATTTGCAGTATGGGGAAACCCTTGAACGTCAGATTCTTTGGCAACCGCAATAGCCAGCAGTAAGAAATCGGAATGGGTCATGAGCTTTTGGTCGCTTTCTTGCCTGTTTCAAACTTGTTTAGGACTAGGGCGGTTTTGTTTAAAAATCCGTAAATGGATAACGCCGATCAGCATAATATTGCTGAGCTGTTTCTTGCCGACACAATATCTTGTATGAGTTCCGGCTCACTCCGTTCAGATACGTCGGTTGTGAGGAATGTTTCGGGAATGCACGTCGAACACATAAACCTTTCAGAATATGCAGCTCACCAACTTGCCTGCCTAAGGCCCGGCGTCTTACAAGTGGCAATTTAAGTATGGCGGGGTAGAAGTGTCCGTTACTTTAAATCCGAAAATACTGCAGTCTGAGAATACTATGCCTACGAAGTCGCTATTAGAGCAGACGGTGAAGTTGTCTGCACTCAAAGAGAAACTGGGACAAAAAATCATTAGGCTTGGTTCACGCAGGATAGCGGTGACTTGGGCCATTACAGCGAAGCGATGTGATCGGAAGTGCGTCTTTGCCTTAGTCGGGATCGATCCATGTGTAAATCGCCTTGCCCCTTAAGGACGTGCGGATAACGAACGGCGCAGGCCATTTAGAATTATTCCAGCTGGATTAGGGCGGTTAGCAAACAAGCAAACGAAAGTCAGGTGGGCCTTACTAGTCGGAATAGGTTATCTGGTGAAAGGAAAGACAGGACCGTAACTGAGCGAACCAAAAAATAGCAAATCTCAAGGAGAGCAAACTAAAAATCAAATAAATCCGATTTTATGATGGCAGGGCAAGCAACACTGTGGGCAGAACCTCAGAAAATTTCTTTCAAATTTTTACAGTTTGGTAACTTAGATCACTGACCCTGTTGCCGCGCGGCAGAAAGCTCTAGCTTCGAGGTAAGAGAATTATGAACAAAAATGTAGCCTTCGATGAAATTGGTATGATCTTTCCTGATTGGTTTCCTCTAGAAATTCTGATCTATCTGGCACACGAAAAACTTGACTTGCCCCAACAGCAAATTTCACGTGAAATTGGGCTGCACGTTTCGAAAATCTCGCGTATAGTAAGAGCGGTCGAAAAGAAAAAATCTGATCCAGTTTTTCTTTCTGGACTTCAGCGTGCGGAATCCAAAATTGAACTTTGCTTTCAAAGTCAAAGCGGGGAGAACGAGTGTTCCCCCGTTACTAAATGTGATGCTAGCTATGGCCGCTTTCGTCATTTGCTTGAGTACGATAGGGACCGTCGTCGGACTTTCAGTCTACTTACCGCACTTGATGAGCCCGGTGCGTTCTTGGCCGTTTCAATGGACCTGAGCGTAGTTGTGGCGACCAACCGCCGACAGAACGTCTTTTGGAAAAGCAAGGATTGCGCCGATATTCTGGTTGTAGAGTTTTTTGCGCTTGCGGGTTGGATTAAACAAATTAGTTTCAAAAATGCTTTACATTATAGACTTACGTCCGAAGCAAGATCGCAATTGATAAACAAAATCAAAGTTAGACGCTGTAAGGGAAACTATCTAGCAGAGAGTTATTCAAAGGGTGTCGCTTTATCATCATTTCGACCTCAGACCTCCAAATCCATCGCTCTTCCTGATGTTTTCAAAGGACCCAATCGCGTGTCCCCTTTGACCACCCTTGCACGGCTTAAAGACAGATGTGGAAAGCCATTCCTAAGCAATGAGTTGGTGGCGGCCGGGCAAATGTTAAGAGAAGATTTCGAATTGGCTAAACTCGATTTAAATAGTGAAGAATTCTCGACCGTTCGGAACGAGGACCCTGGATCACGAATGGACTCCTCATCAAAAGCTTCAACTACAAGACTCAAGCAAGCTTTGTCGTCACTAGGACCTGAGTTGTCAGACGTTGTATTGAGGTGCTGTTGCAATTTGCAGGGCATGAAAGAAATCGAGAATGACCTTGGTTGGTCGGCCAGGTCCGCTAAAGTGGTTTTGCGAATTGCCCTACTTCAACTTTCTATTTTTTATAAGGAATCGGAGCTGTCGATGGGGCCTAGACAGAAGCTAGATGTAATCTGATCGCGAAAAAGCCATTGGTTCAGATCGGTGTTTTCAGCGCAGCTTCTTTTTTTCGACGAGTATTTGAAGCGCTTCGAATTCAGATCAGATAGGATGGAAGGGGCAGCCTGTTCAGCTGCCCGCCGAAGCCCTGCTACAGCATGCTGTCATCTGCCACGACATCGGCGTGTTGCTCTTCGTCTTCCGCCTGAAGCGCAAGCGCCTCATCGGTCAGAACCGGCCGCCCATCGGTTAGCGTGGCCCACAGAATGGCACTGTCGATCGTGGGATCTCCCTCAACGCCAAAGTCCTGCACCCCGTTATAGGGTGTCTTTGAATAATGGCTGGGGGCGCTGAACTTGACGTTTTCCAGGAAGACCGGGTGTCTTTCCAGATAGATGTCACCATTCAGACGGTCCGAGAAGAAGATATCCATCATGAAGTATTCCTGACCTTCGCTGGTCGTGTAATACCCCTCGTTTTCAAGCTGATCGATTGTATCCTGCCAGCCAACGGTGAAGTTGTCCCAGCCGGTCGGGAAATCCGTTTCCCCAAGGCTGTCGGTCTTTGTCCCTTCGATCAAAATCTTGCGCGTGTCCGGTGCCGGGCTGCCCGCTTTATAGGTCAGCGGACCGTCCAGCTCGATATCTGGCTTCAGATAGGGCAGGTCGTCTGTGGACAGAACCCTGTCGTACTCCGGATTGTACCGGGACAGCTCATTCTGCACGTTTTCGAAGGTGGGGTTCACGATGACATATTCGTGCTCGCCCTTGGAGGCACCCACCGTGAATGTTTTGGTAAGTCTTAGTCCTTCGCTAAAGTTCTCGAAATTAGAGTCCACGATTTTCATGTCAGATATGTTATTTCCGAAATTGATCCCGACATGAGCATTGCCCTTGTTTCCAACCAGATCAAAATCCTTGAGCGTATAATGCGCGGTATAGGAGAGTGCTGCCCCCACTTCCACATTCCATGCGGTGAAGTCCTGCATTACTGTTCGTACATCGTGGCCTTGCTGTATGTTGGCTTTGAGAACATATAGACCACTTCGTGAGGCGAAGGTCTCGTTGCCGTCAAAGCCGAGGATGGGGTGATCATCCGGGGAGATCTCGTCATTATAGTGAAACAGCGACGGGAAGGGCGTATTTTCGGGATCAAAGCTGATGTTGCCGTCTTCGCCTCTTGGTCCGCGGTGAAAGTAGACAAACCCGTTGTTCACGCTGGCCGCAATATTGTC
>CANKZM010000008.1 GCA_947488305.1 uncultured Roseobacter sp. | reverse complement strand
GTACGATTGGCTTGATATGGCGTATCACGCATTTGATTGTGAAGCTTCTGAACATGCTGATGCGTCATTTCAATGACTTTAAGATCTCCAAGCTTGGGGAGAATATATCGGTCCAGCATAGACCGATCATTCCGAACACTACCGGGGCGTTTCTTTGGCTCCGCATGTTCGGTCATGTATTGCTCAGCAAGTGAGTTCACCGTTGGTGAATGCCTGAGCGTTTGAGCATCCGCGACAGGATCTCCGCCACGCACCACGTCAGCAAGAAGCGCGCGAGCCATTTCGCGGGCGGCGCCTAAAGACAAGGTCGGCCCATATCGCCCAAGTGTCTTGCGTTTCGAACGTCCGGTTTGTTTGTTGCGATATTGAACTACGAAGCTTTTGACACCGGTTGTTTTCACGCGAAGTCCAAAACCCGGTAAACCGTCGTCCCAATAGATCGTGTCCCGATTTGTTGCTGAAAGGCGATCGACACTTGATTTTGTTAATCGGGCGTTGGGCATATTGCTTCCAGATGGATTAGGTAAGCATAAGGTAGGCAAAGTGCGGTGAGTTGAAAAGGGCCTTGTAGAAATCTCAATACGCAAATACTTCAACTATTAAAAGGAATACGCTGCTCAATCGAACTGCCCATAATACTATCGAAAAAGAGGTAATAAGACTTTTAATCAGTGGGTCGCAGGTTCGAATCCTGCACGGCTCACCACTGTTTCCAGTAATATCAATATTTTAGAGTAATCATGTAGGTGAAGACTCAAATACGATCGCTTCTGGCTTTCACATAGCTTTCACCATGATCGATCACTTCGATTTCCGCTGTCCTGACGTTTCGAATCCCATCCCCTCCGCCACTTGCCTCCGCGAACGCGTTCTCACGATCTGCGCGCGCCCGAAATTTATTGTGATTTCAAAGAGGTTTGCGGGATAAGCTAAACACCGCCGCAGCGGCTGTTGACCCAAAATGCGTTCTCGCAAGCAAATATTCTCCGGAGCTGATGACTGCGCCGATTTGGTGAATTGTTTGCAAGACTATGTAATCAAATAACTTTCCGGAGGGGCTACCTGAACACTTCGATCCGGGTCGTGTTCGGTAAGATGGAACCGGAATCAAACCTCCGCTGATGCCCGACGTAATACAGCACGAGGACTTCTGCAGCGCAGCGTTCTGCCAAGAACTGTACGAAGGGGGGGCGGTCAGCGGTCATTAGCTGAAAATGCTAGGATCTCGATGCGCGATGAGAAAGCGGTCGTTCGATCGGGAATGCGAAACCTGAGTTGCCTCGGTGCCGAAACAGGATGTATTCGAATTGGGCGACGGCTCAAAACGCATGCAGACTTGACGTGTTCGCTCTCCGCCGAAAATGCGACCTCTAATTGCCCTACGGTTATGCCTTTTAGTTGAACGTCGCTGCTACCAGCATCAGACGAAGCCAATCCGTTCTTACAAAGGTGCGCGCAGTCCCGCAGACCGTGAGTTCAACCAGCCCGGGATGCTGCTTTTGCGACCAGTGCCGGTAATGTTGGCTTCGACCGAAGCATATTGAATGTAGGGCGAAGCTCCGGAATGGGCGTCTTTCACCGCAGGAAAAGCATTGTAGCGGGTTACGGACTCTCGCTACGTTGGTCTTCGAATAAATTGGAGGCGGGCATGGAACTTATCGCAAAGGCAACAGCAGTCGTCGGCGGCACAGTCGCTCTCCTGCGGCGTATGGGAGCGCCTGCACATCAGGCTTTTGGAGCAAGCCCGCAGATTCCTGAGGCAAAGAAGCAAGGAATAATGACATTGAAGATGCCAGTCGCCCATGGGTGGAAGGGCGACCACGTACCCACCTGTGCGTCCGGTCTCAAGGTCAACGCATTTGCATCCGGGTTGGATCACCCCCGTTGGGTTGAGGTTCTGCCCAACGGAGATGTTCTTGTGGCGGAATCGAAAGAGGAAGTTGGTCCTCCCAAAACGCTGATGGACCACGCGGCACAGGCGACGATGAGGCGCGTCAAGGCGATCGGCGAAAGCGCGAACCGCGTTTCATTGTGGCGGGACGCAGACGGGGACGGGGTTGCCGAGATGCGGGAGGTTTTTGTCGAGTACCAAAACCAGCCTTTTGGCATGGCACTGATTGGAACCAAATTTTACCTTGGCAATACCGACGGGATAAGCGTCTTCGACTACAGTCCGGGTGCGACGTCCCTATCGGGTACTGGGAAAAAGCTTGTCGACTTTAAACCCCATGGGCATTGGACGCGTAGCCTCATCGTCGCACCCGATGAAACCAAGATTTACGCCGGAGTGGGATCGCTTTCGAACATCGCGGATGACGGCATGGAAGTTGAAGAAGGGCGCGCGGCAATTTGGGAGCTAGATGTGGTGACCGGAAAAGCCCGTATTTTCGCGTCGGGCCTGCGCAACGCAGTTGGCATGGCATGGGAACCAACGACCGGAGCGCTTTGGACAGTCGTGAACGAGCGTGATGGTCTGGGCGACGAGACACCCCCGGATTATCTGACGTCTGTTCAGGACGGCGGATTCTACGGCTGGCCGTATTGCTATTGGGGAAAAACCGTGGACGACAGGGTCCCGCAAGATGCCGCAATGGTCGCTAAGGCGATCACGCCGGACTATGCATTGGGCGGGCACACCGCGTCGCTTGGGCTCTGCTGGATGCCGGAAGGAACCTTGCCGGGTTTCGGTGATGGTATGGTGATTGGGCAGCATGGATCATGGAACCGCTCGAAGCTGAGCGGCTATAAGCTGATATTTATCCTTTTCGAAAACGGTGCGCCCAGTGGCTCCGCTCGCGATATCCTCAGCGGGTTTCTGTCCGAAGATGAAAAGCTCGCATATGGTCGCCCTGTCGGCGTGACAGTTGGCGCGGACAAGAAATCGCTACTGATGGCGGATGACGTAGGCGACATTATCTGGCGTGTCACGGGCGCTTAGAAGCAGCTGCGATCGAGATCCAAGTTTTTTTTATTCCGGTCGATTGTCTGAGCCCAAAAACGCTCCGTCAGCGGGGCAGCACTGCGAGGTGTCGGACGGAACTCAGCGACCAAAACCTTAGGCGGCTTCTATTGCGCCAATGATAAGGCCTGTGACTTCCTCGGGAGAGGTTTCGCCAATTGGTTTGTCGGCCACTTTGGTGCCGCGTCGCAAGACCACCACCCGGTCGCAGACAGAAAACACATCGGGCATCCGGTGGCTGATGAGTATCACGGCAAGCCCCGCGTCTTGCAAACGCCGGATGAGATCCAGAACCTCAGCAACTTGCCGAACGCTGATGGCCGCCGTGGGTTCGTCCATAATAACGATATCCGGCTTGGAGAGGCGGGTTCGGGCAATTGCCACAGCCTGTCTTTGCCCGCCCGACATTTGGCGGACAAGATCCTTGGGCCGGGTCTCGGACTTGAGATCCGCAAATAGCTCCGCCGATTGTTCATTCATCGCGGCACGGTTGAGAAAGCGGAACGGACCAACCTTGCGCACTAGTTCACGACCCAGAAAGACGTTCATGGCAGCCGTGAGATTATCGCAAAGCGCAAGGTCCTGATGGACCACTTCAATGCCGGCGTCGCGCGCTTCCCGCGGGCGGCCAAAAGTGACCGGTTTTTCGTTGAGCTTGATCGTTCCCGACGTGGGGGGGAAACTCCCTGCAATGATCTTGATGAGCGTGGATTTGCCTGCGCCGTTGTCGCCCATCAATCCAAGGACCTGGCCTCTCTCAAGGCTCATATCAACTCCAGCGAGCGCGTGAATGCCGCCAAAATTTTTGGTGATGCCGTTTAGTTCAAGGATACTCATCTGGCCACTCCCTACGCGCGGCTGCGCGATGCGGCATACTGATCGAAAGCGACCGCTGCGATCAGTATCAAACCAATCACGATTTGCTGCACAAACGAAGATACATTCATAAGGACAAGGCCATTTCGCAAAACACCAATGAGAAGCGCGCCAACGACTGTCCCAAAGATGCTGCCCACGCCGCCAAAGAGGGATGTGCCACCGATGACAACAGCAGCGATCACATCAAGTTCCAGTCCCATTCCCGCGACGGCTTCCGCCGAGTTCAATCGTGCGGACAACAGAAAAGAAGCCAGACCGCAGAAAAAGCCTACGATCACATAGACCATAAACGTGACACGGCGGGTGCTGACACCATTCAAATCAGACGCCGCGGCGTTTCCGCCAACCGAATAAACGTGCAACCCGAAACGCGTGTGTTTGAGGACAACGTGCGCGACTATGGCAGCAGAAAAAAACAGGATCACCGGCACCGGCACGATACCGATCCGACCCTGGCCCCACCAGGTGTACTGCGGGCTGAAGCCACTGATCGGGCCACCCCCCGAGAAGAGCAAAGCAGCGCCGCGAAATACACTCAACCCACCAAGCGTGACAACGAACGGCGGAACCTTGAGTCTCGTGATCGCCGCGCCCTGAAGAGCACCGCCCACTACGCCCACTGCAACTGCTGCAAGGACGGCATAAATGACGGGATTACCCGTCGCAGCTTCCGCGCCAATTGCGAAGCGGTTATCCAGCCCGCCCTTGGAAACATAGGCTCCGACCAACCCCGCGAGTGCCACGAGAGAGCCTACGGAGAGATCAATCCCTGCTGTCAGAATGACGAAAGTCATGCCGATAGCGATCAGGCCGGAGATCGAAACCTGGCGCAGAACGTTCAGAAGATTCAGCGGATGCAGGAAATTGGGCTGAAGAAGCGCGAAGATTAAGACGAGCCCGAGCAGAAAAATGGGGGCCGCGTATTTTGCTGCGAAACCAAACCAGTCAGGTCGATTGTCCGGTTCTGGGGTGTCTTTGTTCATATGCCTGCCCTGAAAGTTCGTCAGCAATCGTTATTTGGGCTTGGCCACCTTAACTTAGGCGGCCAAGCCTGTCGCCAATCAAGCTCAGTTCAGTTCCGAAAGACGTTCGGCCTTTTCGATGTTGTCCTTGGTAATCGCAAACGGCTCCAGCAGAACGAGAGGCTCAGGTGTTGTTCCGTTGCGCAAGTGATCAACAAGCGCCTGAAGCGCACGACGGCTTTGCTCGCCCGGGGTCTGCTCGATCGTTGCTGTCAAGCCGCCGTCACGCACGCTCGCCAAGGCCTCGGGGAGCGCATCAAACCCAATAATCACGATGTCCAAACCCTGTTCTTGAGTAACCTGCAGCGCGCCGAGAGCCATATCATCGTTAGCTGCAACAATCACATCTGGTGGTGAATCAAGCCCTGCCAGGATCGACTCTGTCACAGACGCACCCTCTTCTCGGGCAAAGTTTGCCGTCTGTTCGGCAACAAAAACATATTTGTCTGACATCGAATCCAAGATATTGTGGACGCCCTTGTTGCGATCGATGGCCGGGCTTGCTCCGGGTTGACCCTGCAGGTTCACGATCGTTGCCCCATCAGGGAAAAGGTCAATAATGAGATTTGCTTGTGCCTCGCCGCCAATCACATTGTCCGCGCCCACGTGACCCAGAACGCCATCAACACCGTCGACGCGCCGATCAATCGTCATGACCGGAATTCCGGCGTCGATCACCTGCTTTACGCCAGGCGCCAGTGCAATGGAATCAAGCGGGCTTATAACCACGCCGCTGACTTGATTGATGATTGCGGCCTCCAGTTCAGCAGTCTGTTTAGGTGCAGAGTTCTGACCATCCTGGTTGATAACCTCTATGCCACCGAGAACTTCGGCTTCGGCATTTAGTGAGTTTTGCATATGAACAAAAAACGGAAACCCGAGGCTCGGCATCGAAGTGACGATCTTAAGGTCCTGCGCTTGAACTGGAGCCGCAGAAATCAAAGTGGCGGCTACGGCCGAAACAATTCCGGACGCAATTTTAAATTTCGACATTTTTTCCTCCCAGAAACTTTTGTTTTTTAGAATAACAGTTTCCAAGCATCGGAAACTAGAAGTGAGGGTAGGTGCTCCAAGGTATTGTGGCAACGCCTTTAACGGAGGCCTGTTGCGCCCCGCGACTGTTCTATCTGGTTTGTTAGCTAGGAATATCGCAAGGCCATACGCAGAGTTAGTGGACCGCTACAGACGGCGTAACGTGATGCTGGACAGCGCGAGGGTGCAGGAATTTGTAGCGCGTGATATCTCCGCAGGATGCCTCAGTATTTTGCATACAGCGGAGACACCTTTCTCGGTATATCACATCGTTAGGCGACGGCAGGTTTTGAGCAAACCGCTGAAGTCTTTTGTGAGCTAGCCGCGTCGCAAAGCGGATGGTTATGGAATTGGAGAGTCGCCTCAGTAACGATGTCAAAAGGAGCATTAAAAAATATGTCAGATATCACTTCCAATATTGGTTGATGCGTGCTCCGGCGGTCCTGAATGTTGATTGCCGATGTTTTCAGCTAAGGCCTGAACGACAGGCCGCAGTGTAACGCAAGAAAAAGAGCGAACGACGGCGTTGGGCCGTAAGCGCCAATTTGGCAAGAGCGGCGCGAGGGTCTGGAAAATTCCGCAGACCAGCCATCGATACTCCTAGCATTATGTCGACACCACGAACGTCCGCAATGCGGGATGCAACCGCAGCATCGAAACATGGCATTGGATGTCTCCTTTAGGCCGTCACTAGCCTCGCGTCATTTCTTTCACGAGTTCATCAGTTTCTGGTCGCCCAGCTTGATGTCGATATCTGAGCGCGACGACATCCCGTTGAATGCGCATATCTTCGATTGGCATTGTCGTTAGCGCAGTGTCGTTTGGGATTGCGGTTTCAGGCAGGATAACTGCACCGGAACCTTGGCGCGCCAAATCAATGAGCCAATCTACGCGGTTTGACCGGTAGGAGGCATAGAGTGAATGTCCGAGATCAGAACAGGTGGCATGCAACGTGTCTCGCATCTCACAGTTTGGTCGATCCAGCATCGTGGTTTTTGCAAGATCGCTGAGTTTGACGGTATCCAACTTGGTTAGATCATGGTCCTTCTTAACCACCACGCGGTACTGTTCATCATAGAGATGATCTATTCGATATAGTTCAGGGCTCGCATCTGTTGAGGCGACGACAACATCCAATTGCCCATCTCGAAGCCTCAAAAGCAAGTCTTCGGTCCGCCCGACAATCAGTTCGATTTCTGCTTGCGGAAGGCGTTCCCTAAACCGCTCCACCGCGGCAGCGATCTTGTTGTTCCCGACCGTATCCCCAATGCCGATGCCTATTGGTACACGTTCCAGTCGCGTGTGGCGTACTGCCTCCGCCTTGGCCTCACGCGTCTCTGAATTAACTCTCTCAAGCCTTGGTTTCACTAGCTGCCCCAACGGTGTGAGGCGACAGCCTGCGCGATCGCGAATGAACAATGCGCCGCCGAGTTCGTCCTCAAGCTTCTTGATCGCTGTCGTGAGCGAGGGTTGTGAAACATTGGACGCGCTTGCGGCGTGGGTGAAGTTGCGGTGCTCGCACACCGCCAGGAAATAGCGAACTTGATTCATTTCCATAGAGGTCAGCCTCCCGACTCATTGCTCCGAATGAACCATAGTCATTGCCTATCATAAAATAGAATCTCGGGATTGGAGCTGAGGACATCCGCCGTGAGACAAGAGTGCATCAAAACAAGATCAGATGAACTCAAACCAGGAGACGACAAATGAAAACCCAAATCTTCAAAGCACTCGGCGCAATCGCACTGATCGCAACCGCATCCACTTCTCAAGCACAGGAAAACGTCATGGACAACTACACCGCAAGCTACATCGCTATGCCAGCCGCCGAAGGCCAAACCGAAGCCTTCGCCGAGTTTCTCGCGGGTGCTGCACCCATCGTAAAGGAAACAGAGCCGGGAACCGAGCTCTGGTTCGCACTGCAAGACAGCGGCACACTGGCCATCTTTGACATTTTCGTCGACGAAGAGGCGCGCAATGCGCACTTCTCTGGCGCTGTCGCAGGCGCGTTGAACGAAAACGCTGATGCTCTTGTCGATGGCGGTTGGGACGCGGGCGTTGTCGCCAACATCAACAACTCGAACGTATTGTCGGCAAAAGCACCGGTTGATCTCTACACCGCGACAACCGCCACCTACATCGCCATTGAGGCTGCGCCCGGAAGAGCGGACGACTTGGCGGCTCTATTTACCGCAGCCGGTCCGATCGTCGCCGAAACAGAACCGAAGACTTTGTTCTGGGTGGCCCTCCAGATCGACGAAAACAACTTCGCGATCTATGATATTTTCGCTGACAACTCAGGCCGCGAAGCGCACTTCGCCGGGCAGGTTGCTGGTCTTCTGAATGCGCAGGCGTCTGACCTTGTCAAAGGCGGCTGGGAAGACGGTGTCGTTGCCAATGTGCGCAACTACGACATCCTCGCGATCAAGTGAGGCCAATGACATAAGCAGTGAGAGCCCCGTTCGAATGCGGGGCTCTCTGCATTGTTTGTTTGGGAAATCAATGTCTGCTTTCAAGAAGCTGCACTGCGGCGCTGACCAACCCAATCAATGTCGCCTTTGGGCCGAGAGCGCTGGATCACCGCCAAATCCCTGTTGTCCCCTGTGTCCGCGAGGCTGGCCTTCCAATGAATCTTTTTTGCTCTTCGGAGGCATTGATCTCGTTTAGCAGGCGTGACAGCCTCAACCGGCTGGGAGACCTATCCATGACGATAGAGAGTAAACACCTCAACGCCGCGATATTTGCTGGATGCGTTATCGCCTTTCTGAGCTTTGGCTTTTCGGCGACATTCGGCATCTTCATGGCGCCAATGTCTGCCGATCTGGGCTGGGGTCGAGAGGTCTTCTCGCTCTCCGTCGCCGTGCAACTCCTCACCTGGGGCATTTCTCAACCGATCGCAGGGGCTGTAGCCGACCGCTATGGCACAGCACGGGTTCTGGCCGCGGGCGCCGTTCTGGCTGGGATAGGTTTTCTTCTCAGAGGCATCGTCACCGACCCGACGCTTTTCATTCTCACCGGCATCCTCACTGGAGCGGGCACAGGCGCCGCATCCTTTCCCATCGTGATCGGGGCGCTCGGCAAGATCGTCTCTGCAGAGCGCCGGAGCTTCATCATGGGGCTTGGCACGGCGGCCGCGTCACTTGGCATGTTCGTCTCGGCGCCCGCCGCGACGGCGATGATCGGAGGGTTTGGCTGGCAGCCGTCGATCCTGCTGATCGGCGCGAGCTTCGCGCTGATCCTGCCCTGTCTCGTCTTCATCGCCCGCGTGTCCAAACCGACAGCCTCAGGATCCTCCGCGAAAGACTTCGGCACCGCACTTTCGACGGCCTTCTCCGACCGAAGCTATCTTTGCCTCTTCTTCGGGTTCTTCGTCTGCGGCTTCCATGTCGCCTTCATCCAGACGCACCTGCCCGCCTATGTAATCGACCTCGGCCTCGCCGCGTGGATCGGCGGTTGGTCGCTGGCATTGATCGGGCTCTTCAACATCGCGGGCTCATTCTTCGCCGGTTGGGCCGGTCAGGCCCTCTCAAAAAGGTGGGTGTTGACCGGGATTTATGTGGGCCGCGCCATTGTTATTGCGATCTTCATCTTGCTGCCAATTTCAGAGAGCTCTGTTCTCGTCTTCTCTGCTGTCATGGGGCTCCTCTGGCTCGCCACCGTGCCGCTCACCATCGGGCTTGTCGCACAGACGCAGGGGCTGAAGTTCCTTTCGACGCTTGCGGGGCTGGTCTTCCTCAGCCATCAGACCGGAAGCTTCCTCGGCGCCTGGCTTGGCGGGCGCATCTACGACCTCAATCAGGACTACACGCCTATGTGGTGGGCGGCGGTCGTTCTTGGACTGCTGGCAGCACTCATCCACATCCCGATCCGCGAGGAACCCGGGCCACTCGCCCGCGCCGAAACAGACGCCCGCTGAAGTCACTTCACTGCAATAGCAACTTCTTTGCGACGCGCTGCCCTGCGCCCATTACTTTTCCGATAGAAGGTCCAAAGGGGCCATGGCGCAAAGGTCACCAAAGTCCGCGTTGTGTGAGTTCGAACACCCTCATTTTTTGCACTTGCAGCGAACGGCCGGTTCGACGGGCCGCACCGCAGCACCAGGCAGCCCTAATGGACGGCAGCTCTGGGCCGTGTTTGATAGTGAAGGCGATCCCTGACGGGCGGTTGCTGCGCTGCATCCGATGGCGGCAACGAGCCCAAACTTGCCGTTGGAGGATAGGTTGCGAACGTCTGCTTTGCCCTCTCTCTCACTGAGCTCGAGCTACGATTGTGGTTTTGAGCGCCGGGTTTCGAAAGGGAGCTATGCTACATTCGGCTTGCAACGCGAACTTGTCTGGCACAACTGTGACAAGCTTCTCGAAAACGAGAGTTTTCAACTGTGTCAGAGAAGCCATCCAATCATCATTAGCCTGTAATTCTACATTGACTTGACGCGCGGGTTAATCAACGGAGGCCGGCTCTCAGAATACTAAGTGCTAGGTTGAGGTTTCGGATTTTTTTCTGTCTTACAAATTGAATCTCAACCTCAGCCCGAACACCAAAGGATCATCGTCGGAGAAGCCGGGATTTTTCAGATACTGGACATCTGCCGTAAGCGCGAGGTTGTCGGAAATATCCAATCGGTAAAACGCTTCGACGGTGGTTTGCGTGTCAAGGCTTTGATCGGCCGGGTCGGCGACCGTCACGCCAAATCCGAACAAGTCGTCATAAAACCCGGGTCGCCACATGACCCCTGCGTTGACCGCACGTCTAGCAATCGGGGCATCACCGTCGGACCAGCCGAGGCGGCCGAACAGCATAATGCTCTCGTCAAGGGTCACATTGCCTGACAACATTGCGCCATGACTGCTAGGCACGCCAGCGTCTTCTCTGTCGTCCACATGGAAGACACCGAGGTGAACATTGGTGAGGTATCGTTGGTCTCTTGCAGGCGTCCAGCCGATCTCACCGTAGGTGAAAAACTCCGAACCGCCGGGAAACCAGTCTACATCCGTCAATGATCCATTGGCATCGCTGACCACGCCAAGCGCGTAGATCTGATCTGTAAAGTACCCACCGCCAGCAACGCCAAAGCCAGGATCGGGAATGGGAAGGACTGGACTGAACAGAATTGAAAAATTCGAAAAGGTCGTGCGCGGGTTCACGTAGCCAAGGATATCGGAATAATCGCCGGGGTCGATGCGACCGGCCACGAAGCCGCCGTTGATGCCGGACAGGGCCTGCGACCAATAAGCGACCGAAAGTGTAGAATCCGTGTCGCTGAATGTCGTTGCCGTGACACCGAGATACCCGATTTCGCCCGCGAGACTGCCCGGGGCGATATCCGTTCCCAGACGATGACGGTTTTCGAGGATGAAGACAAAGCTGCCCGCATTTTCGTTGCCACGATTCAGGAGTTCCCAGTTGCCAATGATCCGCGCCTGCCCGGAAGCGGACTCGTCGGTGCCACTCAGGCTGTCTGAAGATTTCTGGTAGAACGCTTGGTAGTCGAAGGACAAATTCAACCCGGTGCGTTTGGCAAAAGCCTCGCGCGCCTGCTCGAAGGGATCAAAAAACCGATCCAGCCCCGGCAATCTGGAATCCTCAAGACGCCGGAGCCTGTCCTGCTCCAATTGCGCCTGAGCTGACGCTGGCCCCCCGAGCGATGCGGTGGCCGCCGCTTCCAGTTGCCGTACCGTGCTGTTCTCTTGGGCTGACGCGCCCGAAGCGATGACCGCCACCCCAGCGCAGATGCTCATGGTTTGTTTCAACCGTGCCAATGCGACTATCAAATAGGGTCTTTGTCTCATGGCGCTCTTCCAGCTTCGCGTTCCACTACTTCAAATCATCCTGTGCCTTGATCTCGGGCACACGGGACAGCGCTTCGGCCATGTCCGCACTGCTCATCAATTCGATCATCTGGTAATCGTTCAGCAGACCGTCCCCGAGGCGGCTGACGTAGAAAGCCACGATGAAGGTGGGATCGTCCGGAAGTGAGACCGTGATGTAATTCTTCCCGTTTCCGAGGCCCCAGTAGTAGCTCAGGAGCTCGCCGCCGAGCGCTTCGATCCCATCTTTTACGCTGGCCGCGCGATCTCCCGGATTCTCGATCTGCATTTCCCAAGCGGTACTGTTGGACGTGCCAATGAACAAGAAGGTGCGCATGTTTTCCCCATTGTCTTGTGCCGAAGCCGTCGAGGCTAGCGCGAGGAACGCCGTCCAGATCAGATATTTCATTTTTGTTTACTCCCCGTGTTGAGTTTATCTTCTCGGGATAAGGATCGATGTGAGCCAACGATGCCGGTTGGAACCCAAGAACCTCAATGAACCCTCTTCCCGTCCATCCAGGTCTGCTCCACTTCGATCTCTGCGATTTGGTCGGCGGCTATGTCACGGGGATTTTGGGCCAGGATCACGAAATCGGCTAGTTTGCCGACCTCAAGACTGCCGATCTCTTCTTCTGACAGGAGTTGAAAGGCCGGGACGCTGGTAATCGCCCGTAGAGCCATATCCACCGATGCTCTTTCGTGTTCGCCCAGCACCGTATCCGGGTCCGTAAACAAGGATCTTGTTACTGCGGCTTCTACCATTTCCAACGGAGAAAGAACCGAGACGGAATAATCCGTGTGCAGAGAATAGGGCACACCGGCCTTCTCAAAGCTGCCGGTGCGATCCAGTTTCACCGCTTTTTCAGGTCCAAACACAGTGTCTCGGAACGCCGCGCCCCAGTAAAGGACATGCGCAATCAGGAAAGAGCAGGACATGTCCAGTTCTTTGAGCTTGGCGATCTGGTCATCTTCGGTGATCGAGCAATGTTCAATTCGAGGGCGCACAACATCGACACCTGCATCGCGTGCTTTCTGGACCGCAGAAATAATATTGTCGATGGCGGCATTTCCGTTGCCGTGCATGGCCATTTGTCCGCCACGTTTCGTGCCTTCGATAACCGCAGTGTCGATGTCTTTTTGGCTCATATAGGCCAGACCAAGGTTGTCCGAATTCAGGTAAGGTTCGCGCTGCAAACCCGTAAAGGCTTGGTTGGATCCGTCCGCGCTGATCTTCCAGCCAATTATACGGGACTTTTCATCGCCCTGACCGGGGGCCACACCAGCCTGATCCCACAATACGTAGGCGCCCCATTGAAGGTAGTGACGGGTCCGCAAGGGAAAATCGTCTCGCGCAGCTAGCTCCTCGAATACGCCCCAATCTTTCGGTGTCGCTACACCGGCAACCCCGAGAGTTGTGAGCCCCTGCGCATTCCAGTCTTTCGCCAGAGCAACTGAACCATCGATCCGATCATAGGTGTTATAGGGTTCAATAACGCCGAGTGCGCCAAATAACAGTGCGGCTCCAGACAAGTTTCCGTCGGGGCGACCGTCGTCGAAACGCCCAAACTGGGCACCCTCAGGATCCGGTGCGTCATCGGCAACCCCCATCAAGTCCAGCATCACGGAGTTAACTGTCATCTTATGGCCACCGGCTTGCCAGATGACCATCGGCGTGTCTGGCGCGATTGCGTCCAGATGATCGCGTGTAACTAGGCCATCGGCAAAGGATTGCGTCGCCAGATCGAGGTTGACAAACAACGCCCAATCTAAAGGACCTTGGCCTTCTGTGGCTTCTTTCATGTACACTAGCGCCTCTTCGACTGTGGAAAAACGGTCGATGCCCACGTTGTCAAAAACAGAAGACGCGCCGCCGCCCACTGGATGCGAATGCGCGTCAATGAAGCCGGGCATGATCGTGTTTCCCGCCAGATCAATAACCGACGCATTTTCCCCAGCTTCGGCCATCACATCCGCTTCAGCCCCGACCGCTAGAATACGGCTGCCCCGGATCGCCATCGCCTCCGCCACCGAGAATTCGTCATCAATCGTCAGGACGTTGGCATTGGTGAAAACTGTCGTGTTTTGGGCTTGCGCAAGTCCAGCGGTGACGCTGAGCACTGCGGCGAGTATCGGAGATTTACGCATTTGATTCTTCCTTCAGCGGGGGATTGCTGTTTGGCTTGTCTGCCTGCGCCAGAAAAGGTTCGATCCGGCGCAGGCATGGGCAGATTGCAAAATGCCTGAGCTTTTCAGTCCAGCGTATTCTTGTAGAACTTGCCGTCCTTCATGATTACGCGGATGGTATCAAAACCTTCTTGGCGGGGTTCTGCGTCAAACCATTTCGGTTGGGCTCCCAATACGGACAAGTCTTCAAGCGGGTTGCCATCGACGATCAGGATATCGGCATAGGCGCCTTCTTCAATCACGCCCAGTTTCTCGGGGTAAGGATTGCGTTGTCCCGTCAATTGCGCCAGCTCGCCCCCCGCCGATGTGGCCGAAACCAGCATGGCATGATTTCCGAACCAGTCCGCAAACTGGTACTTTTCGAAATCGCGGTGAGCACGGCCCTGATCAAGCGTTGAAAGTACTGTATCAACATTGTGCACAATCTTGGGTTTGTACTTCTTGACCAGTTCAATGAGATCTTTGCTTTGGTCCTGAGCAACCGCGAGTTTGATACCTGCGGGCGTGCCGGGCGCAAAGTTGGGGTGCTCAAACAGGATCGGTGAGAACCCCGCCGTATTAAGCGACCAGATAATACCTTCATCTGCCATGCGCTTTACGGTTTCTTCGGTGACCATCTGGCCGTGGTCAATGACCTTCACTCCGGCATCGAGAGCCAGTTTAACAGTCTCGTCTGTATAGGCGTGTACGAACACATATGTGTCATAAAATGCGGCCGCGTCCACTGCGGCTTTGATCTCTTCCACGCTGTATCCAACGGACCAGAGGGGGTCCAATTCAGAGGAAACACCACCGCCAACCGTAAGCTTGATCTGCGTGGCGCCGAAGCTGAGGTTTCTGCGCGCGGCTGCTCTGATTTCGTCTACGCCGTCCGCGACGACCGCGAGATTAAGTTCCTCGACCTGTGTGACAGGGCCACCTTCGGCGCGGGCACGCGGGCTGCGCCAGTCCGTGTGACCGGATTGCGGACCGATGCAGGCACCGCTTGGGTAAACCCGCGGTCCGACGACGATGTCCTGATCGATTAGTTTCTTCATCGCATCGCCTTGACCACAGGCATCGCGAACAGTCGTGTAACCATCCATGAGGTAGTCACGCGCGTTCGCAGCCGCCATTGCGCCAATACCATCCCAATTGGCATATTCCGCGCCACCAAAGCTTGTGAACAGACCGGTCAGGTTCAGGTGAACGTGGCTGTCGATCAGCCCGGGCATCAGCGTGCGACCGCCGCCATCAATCACGGTGGCGTCCGGCGCGTCGATGGCATCGGTCGAAACTTCCTTAATCAGGTTTCCCTCGACCAAAACACTGGCATTTTCGATCCGCGCTTCGTTCACACCGTCAAAAACATGGACGTTGGTGAACAGTGTTTGAGGCAAAGCGTCCTGCGCAAACGAAACGCTCGCCGCGAATACGAACGCGCTTGCCGTCACTGCAATCTGTTTAAGCTGTTTCATCGAGTGGCCTTTCTTTCAGTGTTTTGGGTGCGCGGGATGCCGAGGTAACTTCACCCCGCGCGACACTCAGTCGAGTGTGTTCTTGTAGATCACGCCGTCTTTCATGATCAGATCGAAGTTGTTCTCGTAGTCGGTCATGATCAGGGCATCCTCGACCGGGTTTCCTTCGACGAGCAAAATGTCCGCATAGGCCCCTTCTGCAATCACGCCGAGTGGACCCGCGGGATAGGGGTTGAGTTGACCTGACAGGGCAAGCAATTCACCGGCCTTAGACGTAGCCTGCAAAAGAACTTCGTAAGAAGACCACTCTTCGAGTCGATACTTGAATTCATCGTTCTGTTTGGTGAGGGCCGCAGGGTCCCCAATAATATCGGTGGAAAAGACGACCTTTTCGATGCCAAATTCCTTCAGCAACTTCATCTGGTTTCTGGCTCCGGCCTGAACTGCAAGAAATTTGGGAGCAGCGAGTGGGCCAAGCACCTTCGTGACAACCTCCTCATCCAGCCCCAGAAGAGAATAGTAGGGCACGACCCAGACATCCGCGTCCTTGATCGCCTGCGCGCCCACTTCAGTCATCAATTGCGCATGGTCGATGCTCAGGACACCCGCTTCAATGGATCGCAGAATGCTCTCGTCATTGTAGACGTGGACAAGGACGTAGGTATCCCAGTCCGCCGCAGCCTGCACTGCCGCCTCTAGTTCTTCGGGCAAGTACTGAACGGTGTGCAGCGGATCCACGCTGGAGGACACACCACCGCCCGCCATGACCTTTATTTGCGATGCGCCCAGACGCAGTGCCTCCCGCGTCGCGCGCAGAACTTCCGGAACACCGTCAGCAAGAAACTCAAGGTGCTGGTTGAAGAACGAGGGCGAGGACCCTTCGAAATTGGGGTGCGGTTCCGTGTAGTGCCTGTGCTCGCCATGCCCGGAGGTCTGCGAGATCACGGGGCCGGACGGATAGATCCGCGGACCCACGGCTTTTCCGCGGTCGATGGCCTTCTGAAGCCCCATCGCTGGCCCACCCGCATCGCGGACAGAAGTAAAGCCGCGCAACAGCATCTTTTCTGCTTCGACCGTCGATGTGGCCCCCCAGTACATCCAGTCGAAATTGTCCCTCAGATCCGCAATCGGTTCGGTGATGGCCATGTGTACGTGCGCATCAATCAACCCCGGCATCAGCGTGCGCCCGCCGCCATCGATGATCTGGGCATTCGCCACAGCCAGAGGCTCGGTCGAGACATCGGCGATCAGGTTGTCGACCACCAGCACATTGGCATTCTCGATCCGCTCTTCGTTCACCCCGTCAAAGACATGGACGTTGGTGAAGAGGATCGGAAAGCTTTCCTCCTGTGCAGCGGCATGGGTTGAAGACAAAAGACCTGCGACAAGGGTCGTTGTCGTCAGAACTTGGGCCAGTTTCGTGATCATGGAGGTATTCCTTTCAGCGAATCACAGAAGTTGCTTTTCCAATTTGAGCTTAGGGACCGCGCCAAAAAATTGCCTGTCAGTTTGCCGAGCGCGAAAATTTTGTTTTGGCAAACTGCAAGGTTTGAAAAGTTTTCAGTAGGAATTTCCGATGCCATCGTCCTAACTCTGCGTAACAGGAGGCATGATGGCGGACGGAATCATCAAAAAATCAGACAAAGGGCTGCCGCTTGTCAGGGCTGCCATTGCGAGCCCTGTCATCGCCGCCCTACGCAAGGTGAGCATTGAACCCGCCTTTGTACTCGATCCGCTGGGGCTGAACGAAGCGCAGGTAATGGACCGGAAGAATTTCGTGCAGCACGACACCGTCTACCGGATTTTTCAGGCTGTGGCCGACGCCACATCGCCGGAGTTCTGCGCCAAGGTCGGTGAGTCGGTCGACCTTGTTCGGTTTCTGCCGCTCGGTGACACGCTGGCGGATGCGGTGACACTGGGGGATTTCTTTACGCGGTTCACACAAGCCGTTTCCAAGGAGTCGAATGCTGTCACTCAATCGCTCCTTGTCGAAGAGGAGCATGCGTATTTCAACGCCAGACGGAACTTTGCCATCGCTGTGTCGCCAGCTCAGGCTGATGCGTTTCTGGCCAGCATCTGGATATCGCTGTTGCATCGGGTTCTGGATTTCAGATGGGACCCCCACCAGATCATTCTGCAAGTCTGCGATCCAAATGCGCTTCCCGAACAGTTTCATGGCGTCAAAGCAATCGAGTGCGGACCACGGGGGTTTTCGATCAGGTTTCCGTCAAACTGGCTGAGCTACCGACTAACGCAGGATGCATTGGAAAACCCATCAGACCTCAGGATCAAGGACAATGATCTGGCAGCACCGCTGGACTTCCTCGCCGGACTGGAAGGACTGATACGGGTTCATCTGGCTGAACCAGGATTTGGTGTCGACGCGTTGGCCGATCTTTGCGGCTTTCACCGCGAAACCCTGAACAACCGGCTGAAGCCCTATGGCCAGACGGCCTCGCAGGTGATTGCGCGTTTACGACAGGATGCCGCTGAAAGCCTTCTCATCGATGGTAATACGTCGGTTGGCGAGACAGCGCAAAGGCTCGGGTATACCGATCCCACGGCATTCTCACGGGCGTTTCGGAAATGGACCGGGATGTCCCCGGCAGCGTTCAAACGATCGAACAGGGAGGCTTAGCCCGCCACCGAATCCCGCTTCTGTAAAGCGGACATTGACCAAATGGTGGCTTTGTCCCGCTAAGAAGTCATCCAGCTTATCGAAATGCTGCGCTGATGGGGCAATGTCCGCTTTGCGGGCTGCAACCGCAGTATCATGAACGTGAGGCGAATGTCCGCAAAGGGCCGTGAGCACCGTGCCGGGGCTTCGCAAACCCCAATGATGCTGCAAAGAGGAGAACGACCACTTCGCGCCCATTGTGACCAATCCTTCCTTACCCAGGAATAGCGGCATGCGGAGCAGTACCACCTCGTTAGTCTTTCATGCATGTACGCCCAGTAGAAGCTGGCGTGGATCGCCGTTTGATTTGCCCACCAGATAGATCAGGTAAGGCGCGAAGAACAGAATTCCGAGCGGCGGTGCGAGGACCCCAAGCGCGATGCTTTCGCTGCTGAAGCCACCCCGCCACGCCATCCAGATGCCGGACAGAACAAGATAACAGGCGAAGTCGACATTGAACTGACCTTGCCAGCTGAGCGCAAGGATCGGTGTGAGGAACGGCGTGATCAAGTTGATGCCGCCATTGGCAAATGCCGCCACGGTGAACGCGACGATTAGGACCGTCATGGCAATGAGGGCATAACGAAATCTGGTCACGATGTTATTCCTTCTCTGTTAGAAGTTGCTGGCTCTGCGGGTCGCCAAATCGGGCCAACGACCAGCAAGAGTACAAGCACGTTCCAAAGCGCGTTCGACCAATGTCCGGATGTGATCGAGCCGATGCTGTCCACTAAAAACCAGGCAATGGCGCCATAAACGACTGATTTGCGCACCGCTTCAGGTGCTGCGTCATAAACCAATGACGAGAGAAGCCAAATGGTGACGCCCCAGCCGACAAGAAACCCACCGGTCAAGGCCGACAGGAACCGAATTTCCTCGGATGCATAGGAGGGGAACCCATCTATTGGCCATGTCAGGATATCGAGACCAAGGCGTGCAAGCTCGTTGGTCGCGGGGATTGTTCCCAAGGCCAGCGCTGGCCCGAAGAAACCGATAACCAAAGCAGAGACTTTGAGCCACCTTCGATGTGCTGCGTGTGACGCCATGCCGGCCCCTCCTCGAAAAGACAAGGTCGTCCTAACGAAGTTAACAACAAACTCGCAATTACCTTGGAGGTAAGTGCACAGCAGATATGTTTGCGCTAAGAAAGGCCATGAACGAATTCTCAACTACACTGAAAACTTGGCGCGCAACCCGTCGCTACAGCCAGCTTGATCTCGCGATGCAGGCTGAGATTTCCGCGCGGCATTTGTCGTTCTTGGAAACCGGGCGCGCACGACCAAGCCGAGAGATGGTGGTACGGTTGGGCGAAGCGCTGGAGCTGCCGCTGGACGCGCGCAACCAAATGCTGACCCATGCCGGTTTTGCCGTCAGGTACGCTGCGCGGGACTGGAATGATGAGGCGATGGCACCGATCCGGCGCGCCGTTTCACGCCAGTTGGAACGTCACATGCCCTACCCGGGTTTGGCCGTTGATCGCCTCTGGACCATCCGCCAGGCGAACTCGGCAGCAGTCGCGCTGTTCGCGCCATTTGGTGTCGGGGTTGGAGGCAGTCTCTTGGATTTGATGACGCTCGGGGCGCTGCCGGAAGTCGTTGAAAACTGGCCCGAGGTGGCCCATCATGCAGCCCTTCGCCTGCGCACTGAAAGCGTGGCACAAGGTGGCATTGCAGAGTTCGCGGAAGCGATAAAATATCTGACGACCGCAGCCGCTGCATATGCGCCAACATCGAAACCTGTCGTACCGACAATCTTGAGAATGGGAGAACAGCGGTTGTCGATGTTTGCTACGATCTCACAGTTTGGAACGCCCGAGGACTTGCTTCTGGACGATCTGAAGATCGAACTTTACTACCCGATGGACGAAGCGACGGTCCAGATATTTGAGGCTCTTGTTGCGAACTAGGCGGTATGTTTCAATCGCGAACCCGGTATAGAGCCAGGGTCAAATACGGAGGTCCAGACATCTTTCAAATCTCCATTTTGGCGAGTTCGCAGACAGATATACTTGAATGCCAACGTTGGCGCAGCCGCAGCGAACGTTCGGAAAGCAGGCTGCGGCTGCAGCATCGAGACCGTGGGCTGGATGTCGGCTACTGACCGTCCTTATCGGCGTTTTTGGCAGCTACCACGCAGATGCTGCACTAGCCCCAACGGCAGCGAAGAGTCTATAGGCGAACTCTCAGTCTTTCGCTGCGCGCGCTCGCAGCACAAAAATTCGCCGCTTTTGCAAAAACGTCATCACTGCTTAGCGGTGAGAAAACCGGCCAATGATACACCACGCAGCGAAGATTGAGCGGGCATTTGCGGGTCTCGGAAAGAGTGACTGGCCACGGCGTTTGAGCAGATAGCGAATATTCGCTGTTCTAGGGTCATTCCACTCAAATTGATAACGTAGGAAAGCTCGACTTGGTCCCACTGCTATTCGACAATTTGGATTCAACTGTTCGAAGCAAGAGCAGTTATGGCCAAACGTTTGCCGCGATCCTGTCGCGGAATTGTGACGGCATGCCGATTAAGACCATACATCCAGTGCGTTTAATCGAGCGGGACAGAGTTGTCTGTCAAAGGGGGAACTTAGGTATCAACATTATCCTGGCTCTTAGAAATTGAGTTCGGCTACCTCGCGAAGATGGGCCTCGAAGAAATCGGTGAAGGTCGCGACAAGCGGAGGCAAGACTTCATAGGGAGGATAAAACAGAGTAAGCCACAGCGCCGGAACTGACCATTCCGCCAGAACGGTTTCTACCTCTCCGCTGGAAATTCCTTCGTTCACGATGAAGTCCGGCAGGATCGTGATGCCATTTCCCGCACGTGCCATCGCATACAAAAAATCTCCATTGTTGGAGACGATGGAGGATCCGGCCGAGACCGTTCGTTTCAGCCCGGCCTTCTCAAGTTTCCAGACCTCCGTACGCCCCGAAGAAGAGTATGACATGCACGCTGCCGGATCCAGATCATCAGGTGTGGTGGGGCGCGGCATACGCTCGAACAGGCTGGGTGCTGCGATCATCTTGCGGGGCACCTCGCATATCTTTCGCCAAATAGTTGACTTGTCCTTGGGTGGTCCCGAAATCCGAATTGCGAGGTCGCAGTTTTCTTCGACGATATCCACCAAACGGTCGGTCAGGGTCACATCAAGTGAGATGTTAGGATAGGCCAGACGGAACTTGTCAATCAAGGATGGCATCAACCTCAGCCCGAGGGACATCGGTGCATTGATCGAGAGGCGTCCGCGATCCGGCCAGACAGCGCGGGTGATTTCCGCGGTCACTTGATCGAAGTCTTCGACAACCGGGCCAAGGCGCGCGGCGACGATGGCCCCTGCGCTGGTCAAGGCCACCTGACGCGTGGTGCGCACCAGCAACTGTTGACCAAGGTCTTCTTCCAGCTTGGCAACGATGCGCGTGACAGAGGCGGGCGTCATTTTGAGGCTACGTGCAGCCGCGGCAAAACTGCTCTGCTCGACGACCTTCAAGAAAACCCGGATTGGTTTGATATCCTGCATGTCTCATTATTACATTTTTAATAACAGTAAATGCAAGAACGTTTCTATTATTTATAACATCGCTATGCCCTACCTTCCACTCAAGTTGAAAATTCAGACTTGAAGGACAAAGCGATGATTAAGGAAATCCAAGGGTTGCACCACGTCACATCGATGGCGGGCAATGCCAATGAAAACAATCAGTTCTTCACCAAGACCCTCGGCCTGCGCCGGGTCAAGAAGACCGTGAACTTTGACGCACCTGAGGTCTATCATCTCTACTACGGTGATGAGGTCGGAACGCCCGGCTCGGTCATGACCTACTTCCCATTTGGTCAGATGCCCCGTGGGCGTCGCGGCACAGGAGAGGTCGGGATCACAGAATTCGCCGTACCAAAGGGCGCATTGGGCTTTTGGAAAGACCGCCTGGTCGCACAAGGCGTGACTGGTCTGACCGAGGGCAGCTTTCTAGGCGAAAACCGCCTTGGCTTTGACGGACCCGACGGTGACGGCTTTGCGCTCGTAGAAAGCGAGGTCCGAGGCCGTACGCCCTGGACCGGAACAGACGTCCCCGAGGACGCGGGTGTGCTTGGCTTTCATGGTGCGCGCTTCAGCCTGCGCGATGCGGCGGCAACCGGCGAATTGCTGGGCTTCATGGGCTACCAGAAGGATGAGACCGAGGGCAGCGTGACCCGCTACCGGATCGAGGGCGGTAATGCAGCCGACACAATCGATCTTGAGGAACTGCCAACTGCTCACACTGCCGGACAGGGTGCGGGCTCTGTCCACCATATCGCATTCGCCGTCGAAGACCGTGCAGCCCAGCTGGAGGTCCGTCGTGCGCTGATGGACACCGGGTATCAAGTCACGCCTGTTATCGACCGCGACTATTTTTGGGCGATCTATTTCCGGACGCCGGGGGGTGTGCTGTTCGAAATAGCCACCAACGAACCGGGCTTTGATCGCGACGAAGACACGGCACATCTGGGCGAGGCGCTGAAATTGCCCAGCCGTTATGAGCCGCACCGCACCCAAATCGAAGGCCTCTTGCCACCGCTTGCAGCCTGAGGAGATAGAGATGTTGGTTGAAACCTACCATGCGCTCACCAAGGCCGTTGAGGCCGGTGCACCGCTGATCTTTGCCTTTCATGGCACTGGCGGCGACGAGACGCAGTTCTTTGATCTAGCGCAACAAATCCTGCCGAAAGCGGGGGTTGTCTCCCCCCGCGGCGATGTTTCGGAAATGGGCGCGGCGCGTTTCTTTCGGCGCACGAGAGAAGGCGTCTATGACATGGACGACCTCGCCCAGCGGACAGAAGCGATGGCCGCTTTCGTGGCGGATCACAAAGCCCGCCACCCTGAGACGCCGATCTACGGTTTCGGCTATTCGAACGGGGCGAACATCCTTGCCTCTGTTGCGATGGCGCACCCGGAACTGTTCCACCGGATCGGGCTGCTGCATCCTCTGATCCCGTGGGAGCCTGAGGCGGCTCCGGCCCTTGTCGGCAAACGGGTCCTGATCACCGCAGGGCAACGCGATCCGATATGTCCTTGGCCGCTCAGCCAGCGCCTGATCGACTGGTTCGCAAGCCAAGGTGCTGAGGTGACGACCCACGTCCATGACGGAGGTCACGAGATGAGACAGGAAGAGATTTTGGCTTTGTCAAACCTTCTTCAGGTCCCGGAGTGAAAGAATGACGCATGAGGGCTAACCAGCTCAAACGGCAATGTCCCTGGAAAGGAAACCAAAATGACCAATGCAACTTTAATCGAAAAAGGCCAATTCGCCGGCCCCGCAATCAGTGTAGACACGCTGTCCTGGACGCTGGTGCGTGCCTCTGCCGGGCTCATCTTGATGCCCCACGGTGCTCAAAAACTGTTTGGCTGGTTCGGGGGCTATGGCCTTCAGGGAACCGGGCAATTCTTTGACGAAGCACTTGGCCTGTCACCGGGGATCCTGTTTGCCGGTGCCGTCGGATTGGCGGAATTCTTCGGCGGTCTGTTCCTGGCTCTTGGCCTGTTGACCCGTCCCGCAGCGGCGGTGATCGTTGCAATCATGGCTTATGCCGCCTTTGGTGTGCATTTTGGCAACGGCTTTTTCTGGACTGAAGGCGGGTATGAATTTCCGTTGCTCTGGGGCTTGATTGCCGTCGCGATCTTTATCAGGGGCGGCGGCCCGCTCTCCGTGGATCGCAAGATCGGTTGGAAATACTGACGCGGTTTCAATCGGTTGGAGACAGTGGCGGGCGCTGAAACTGGTTTGACCAGCTCTGCGAACGAAAATCGCATTCAGGCCCCCAGGTCGTTCCTTCACTCGTCATTTGACGCCTCATCGAACACCAGAAAAGGAGGATATTGCAATGTCCAAACTCGACATCCTGACCCCACACAACAGCCAACTGATCTTTATCGATCACCAGCCACAAATGGCATTCGGCGTACAATCCATCGACCGTCAGACACTCAAGAACAACACTGTCGGTCTGGCAAAGGCGGGAAAGATTTTCAACATCCCCACGACCATCACAACTGTCGAAACTGATGCATTCTCGGGCCATACTTACCCGGAACTTCTGAACGTCTTTCCCGACGCGCCATTGCTTGAACGGAGTTCGATGAACTCGTGGGACGACCAGAAGGTCCGCGATGCGCTGGCCAAGGGCGCTGCGGATGGGCGCAAAAAGATCGTCGTTTCAGGCTTGTGGACCGAGGTTTGCAACCTGACCTTTGCGCTGTCCTGCATGGCGGACACTGATTACGAGATCTACATGGTCGCCGACGCCTCAGGCGGCACCAGCGAGGACGCGCATAAATATGCGATGGACCGCATGGTGCAGGCCGGTGTGATCCCGGTGACCTGGCAACAGGTCCTACTGGAATGGCAGCGCGATTGGGCCCGGAAAGAGACCTACGACGCCGTCATTGCACTGGTTCAAGAGTATTCCGGAGCCTACGGCATGGGCGTCGATTACGCCTATACCATGGTCCACAAAGCGCCGACGCGCGATCATCATGAAGGTGGTCGCCTGGATCCCGTTCCTGCCACTTGAACCACGTAGATGGCCCCATCACGCGCAACAGCCGTGATGGGGTTTTCAAAGGAGAGAGCCGCATGAAACCACCCCGTCGTAACGTATTGGCCGGTCTCGGGGCGATGACAGCATTGAGCGTCGTTCGACCGTCCTCTGCCTGGAGCCAGAATATGACTACACCCGACCTCATTCTTCGCAACGGCAAGATCACGACACTCGACTCCACAACGCCAGACGCCACAGCCATTGCAATTGAAGATGGGAAAATCGCTGCTGTCGGAAGCGATGCGGATATCATGGCGCTCGACACAAGCGGCGCACAGGTCATTGACCTGAACGGGCGCCGGGTCATTCCCGGCCTCAATGACAGCCACACGCATCTGATCCGTGGCGGCCTGAACTACAATATGGAATTGCGCTGGGAAAACGTGCCGTCTGTTGCGGATGCTTTGGCCATGCTGCGCCGTCAGGCCGCAAACACGCCCGCCCCGCAATGGGTGCGCGTGGTGGGAGGCTGGTCGGAATTTCAGTTCGCCGAGCGCCGGATGCCAACGCTGGAGGAGATCAACGCAGCCGCACCAGAAACCCCGGTGTTCATTTTGCATCTCTATTCCAGTGCCTTGCTCAATCGCGCTGCGTTGAATGCACTGGGGATCACCCGTGACACGCCCAATCCTCCTGGCGGCGAGATCGAGCGCGACGCGCGCGGCAACCCCACGGGCATGCTGATCGCAAAGCCTTCGGCATTGATTCTGTATTCTACATTGTCACAGGGCCCCAAGCTGCCGGTCGAGGATCAGATCAACTCGACCCGACACTATATGCGCGAGATGAACAGGCTTGGGATCACCAGTGTCATTGATGCGGGCGGCGGTGGACAGAATTTCCCGGATGATTATGAGGTCATTCAACGCCTGCATGACGACGGCGATATGACTGTGCGGGTCGCCTATAATCTTTTTGCGCAGACGGCTGGTTCAGAGTTGTCGGACTATGAACGCTGGATCGGCATGACCGAACCAGGTGCAGGCGACGCGATGCTGCGCATGAATGGCGCGGGCGAGAACCTGACATGGTCAGCGGCCGACTTCGAGAACTTCCTTGAACCGCGGCCCGACCCAGCCCCTGTAATGGAGGCGGAACTTGAAAAAATTGTGGAGCTTTTGGCCACCAACGAGTGGCCCTTCCGCATCCATGCGACATATGACGAGACAATCGATCGTTTCCTGACCGTGTTCGAACGGGTGAATGGCAACGCCCCATTCAAGACCCGCTTTATCATTGACCATGCCGAAACCATCAGCCCACGCAACATCGAACGGATAAAGGCGCTTGGCGGTGGCATCGCCACGCAGCACCGCATGGCATTTCAGGGCGAATACTTCGTAGATCGCTATGGCGCCCAAGCTGCGGAAGCCACACCGCCAATGCGTGAGATGCTGCGCAACGGCTTGCCCGTGGGCGGCGGCACAGACGCCACACGCGTGGCCAGCTATGACCCTTGGGTGGCCCTCTCGTGGCTTACAACCGGCAAGACGGTTGGCGGCATGACGCTGTACGGCGAGGCAAACCTGTTGACCCGCGAAGAGGCGCTGGCGATCTGGACGACCGGCTCTGCCTGGTTTTCGGGCGAGCAAGACATCAAAGGCAAGCTTATGCCCGGAATGTATGCCGATCTGGCGGTTCTGTCAGACGATTTCATGATCGTACCTGATGCCGCCATCCGCTCAATCACTTCGGTCATGACAGTGACAGCGGGCAAGATCGTTTATGCAGATGCCGAATTCGCCGATCACAACCCACCGATCCCACCAGCAAGCCCCGGCTGGTCGGTCAACGCCTTGCTGGCTAGTCCGGGCGAACGCAAGGGACCGCTGGAACCGGCAAAGATGGAGATGCGCGCTTGCCATGACGGCTGCGCGTCGGGCTGTGGTATGCATGGGCATAATCACGGCATCGCATGGGCGAACCCCATCCCTGTACGAGACAAGGGCGCATTCTGGGGTGCGCTCGGCTGTTCCTGTTTCGCCGTTTGATACAAAGGAAACTTCGATGGCCAACTTGAAAATCACATATTCCAAAACGGACACCAAGGGCCGCTATCTGGCCACACAAGACGGGATCGAAGGCGAAGGCGACCTGACCACCTCAAAGGTCTCGCCCACGCTGATCATTGCCGATCATACTGCCGTACCGGACAGCATGCGCGGCCTTGGTGTCGCGCGGACGCTGGTGGAACGGCTGATCGCTGATGCGCGCGAAAAAGGGCAACGCATCGTGCCCCTCTGTCCCTTCGTCCGCGCCCATGTGCAAAAGCACCGCGAGGAACTGGCTGATGTCATCCAATGGTAAGACTGCCACCTCCGGCGCTTTTTCACCCTTTGGGAACAGGGCTTTTGCGCTGCTATGGACAGCCACTCTGATATCAAATGTCGGCACATGGATGCACGAGGTCGGCGCGGGCTGGCTGATGACAACGCTCAGCCCGAGCCCTGCCGTGGTGACGCTTGTTCAGGCCTCGACAACTTTGCCGGTGTTTCTCTTTGCGCTGCTGGCCGGCGCCCTTGCGGATCGATTTGACAAACGGCGGATGCTGATCGTGATCAACATCATGCTGACCGCCGTGATCTCGACCCTCGCAGTGCTGGTCTGGCAGGAACGGATGACGCCAACCCTTCTGATCCTTTTCACGCTGGCCATCGGCACCGGCGCGGCCTTCATGGCCCCGGCATGGCAAGCCATTGTGCCCAGCCTCGTGCCGCGCGAAAAGCTGAAACCCGCGATTGCGCTCAACTCCATGGGGATCAACATCAGTCGTGCGATTGGCCCAGCCTTGGCGGGCGTGCTGATCGCCAGCATCGGTCTTGCCGCACCTTTCGCCTTGAACGCAGCAAGCCATGTAGTGATCCTCGTCGCGCTTTTGCTCTGGCGTCCTGCGACAACGCCTACGCGCAGACACCACGCCAGCCTGCTCTCCGAGATGGGTACCGGCCTACGACATGTGCGTCACAACCCCGCAATGCTGGCCACAGCAATTCGCGCTATGGCCTTCTTTCTGTTCGCATCCGCCTATTGGTCGCTCTTGCCTCTGATTGCACGAAACGCAGAAGGGGGTGGCTCTGAACTTTACGGCGCGCTTATGGCATTGATCGGCGCAGGCGCGGTCACTGGCGCTTTGCTACTTCCCACCTTGTCCAAGCGGTTCAACGCCGACACAACCGTGCGGTTGGGTACGTTTGGGACCATCGCCGCGCTGCTGGCCATGGTTGCGTCATCTGCGCCTGCCGCCCTGATGGGGGCGACTTTTTTGGGTGGGTTGTCATGGATTGCGGTGCTGACCTCATTCAATGTGTCCGCACAGACAGCGTTGCCGGACTGGGTCCGCGCGCGTGGACTTGCGGTATTCCTGATGGTGTTCTTCGGGTCAATGGCTCTTGGGTCGGTCATCTGGGGACAGATCGCAACACTGGCCTCGATCCAAATTGCCCTGTTAACCGCGGCTTTGGGGCTGGGTCTTGGTATTTGGATCACCCGACGGTTTGAAGTCGGGCAAGGCGAAGCACTGGATCTGTCCCCGGCCTCTGCATGGCCGCAGGCCCCAGCGTTAAGCGACACCCAAAGCGATGACCGCGCTGCGATGGTGATCGTCACATACAAGATCGATCCCACCGACCGCGACGCCTTTCTGACCCTGCTGCATGCATTTTCCAAAGAACGACTGCGGGACGGCGCAACACGTTGGGACGTCAGCCAGAGCGTCGAAACCCCCGATCTCTGGATCGAAAGCTTTCACCTGCCGAGTTGGTCAGAGCACTTGGCGCAGCATGAAAGAATGACCCAGTCTGACCATGAACTTCAGGACGCATTGAACGCTCTTGATCGTCACGAAGCCGGCCCGTTGGTACGACACTACATCAAACCTGAATAGATGATATCTTGCTCAATATGACCTGTGTTGCGCACCCAATTTATGGAGACCCCTCATGAGCTGGAACCCCACCCAAAATCCAGACTGCCCCTTATCGGATGCGAGCGATATCGAAACGCTAATCATTCCGCGCGCCCGCGATCTTGGCGGCTTCGAGGTCCGCCGCGCCCTGCCGTCGCCCAAGCGACAAATGGTCGGCCCCTTTATCTTTTTCGATCAGATGGGCCCAGCCGAGTTCATCACCGATGGTGGCATCGACGTGCGCCCGCATCCGCATATCGGGCTGGGCACCGTCACATACCTTTATCAGGGCGAGTTCGAACATCACGACAGCCTTGGCACCCACCAGATGATCTATCCCGGCGAGGTCAACTGGATGCTCGCAGGTCGCGGCGTCACGCATTCCGAGCGCACCAGCGAAGAGACTCGTGCGACGCGCCACGAGCTGTTCGGCATTCAGACATGGATCGCCCTGCCTGAAGACCGCGAGGACATGGCGCCTGATTTCGAGCACTACAAGGAAGCCGCTCTTCCGGTGATCGAGGACACAGGCACAACAGCGCGCCTGATCCTCGGCAGCGCCTATGGCCAGACCAGTCCTGTAACGATGCAGTCCGAGACCTTCTATGTCGATGTGGTGCTGGACGCCGGCACATCCTACCCGCTGCCTGACAACCACGAGGATCGCGGGATTTATGTGACCGAAGGCAGCATCGAGGTCGCAGGCGAAACCTATGAGGCTGGCCGAATGATGGTCTTCCGCCCCGGTGACAGAATGTCGGTCAAGGCAGGTCCGCAAGGCGCGCGGCTGATGGCGCTTGGCGGGGCCACGTTGAACGAGAAACGGTATATCTGGTGGAATTTCGTGTCCTCGTCCAAGGACCGGATCGAACAGGCCAAAGAGGATTGGAAGGCCGCCGATTGGCAAAACGGCCCCTTTACCCTGCCGCCCGACGATGACGCCGAGTTTATCCCGATCAGCGCCGAGCTTGAGCGCACACGCCCCAAGGAGTGGTAAAGCCCATCAAACGGATTGACCGGTGCCGCTCATTGCGTTTTGCCGAAGCGTTACCGCCTGCAGGTGGCGCAGTTCCCACACATCCGCATTGGCCATCGGATCCGCGGCGAACATCGCGTCAATGGCTTTACGGTCCGGTGCCTCAAGCAGAAAAAAGGATCCAATCATCCGCGCACCGTCGTCACTGGTAAGCGGACCAGATAACAGCACGCGCACGCCGTGTCGCGCAGGTGCCTGATCGAGATAGGTGCGATGCGCTGCCAGAACGGCCTGCCGGCGCGGTAGGGCGTCCGGCTTGTCCAGAGCGTGAACGACGAAATGCATGTCGCCTCTTTCTATTCAAACATGAGGCTCAGCGCTGGAATGAAGGTCAGGATCAGCGTGACCAGCGTCATCATCAAAACGAAGGGAAAGGTGCCCGCAAAGATATCGCCCAGCTTCGTGTTCCGGTCCGATATCGTCGCCTTGACGACATAGACTGTCAGCCCGAAGGGCGGCGTCAACAGCCCAATTTCCACTGCAATCACCGTCACGATCCCGAACCATATCAGATTGCCACCCAATTCGGTCACGATAGGCAAGGCCAGCGGCAACAGGATCAGCATGATCGATGTGGAATCTAGGATCATGCCCATGATCACAACCAGCACCAGATAGACCATCATGAAGCCCATCAAACCAAGCCCGAGGCTTGCGAACATGGACGTCATCTCTTGCGGGATGGTCGATAGGGTCAGCATGCGCGAATACATCGACGCTGCAACGATCAGAAGCAGGATCGACACGGAAACCAGACCGGTATCCACCAGAACGCGCCAGAATCTGCTCCAACTCAGGCTGCCTTTTAATAGGGCCACGATTATGGCGGCGGCGGCACCAGCGGCACCGGCCTCGGTCGGCGTGAAGATGCCAGAATAGATGCCGCCCAGAACGATTACGACCAAGGCGCCAATTGGAACCAGTTTACGTACAGCAGAGCCCCATGTCTCACCCTCGATCACCGTGGCGCGATCGCTTTGCATGACCATTTGCGGGCGAAACCTTGCCATCAGATAGATGCCAAGACCAAAGACGAAGGCCAGCAACGCTCCTGGCACGATTGCCGCAAGAAACAGCGCGCCAACCGATTGTTCTGCCAGTACCCCGTAGATGATAAGCAGCAGGCTGGGCGGGATCAGCATGCCCAGAACCGACGACCCCGCAACCACGCCAAGCGCAAAGCGGTTGGTATAGCCATTGGCTACCATTTGCGGCACGGCAACACGCGAAAATACAGCCGCAGAAGCAATGGAAATCCCGGTAATGGAAGCAAAGACCGCGTTGGCCGCCACCGTTGCCATGCCCAGTCCGCCTTTGATCCGTTGCAGCATCCAGGCCGCAACCCGGTAGGCATCCCGACCGATGTCGGCCGCATCTACCACCAGCCCCATCAGAACGAACAGCGGAACTACGCCAAAAAGGTAACGGTTGATTGCCCCGTCCGCGGCAAGTGCCAGCGACCTGACCGCCACCGTCGGATTATCCCGGATTAGCCATATCCCGACAAAACTCAGCACCATCAGCACAACGGCGATATGGGCGCCTGACAGGATGAACAGCAACATGAAACCGATGGCGGCGATCCCGATCGTGATGCGGTCAAAATCGGCTATGAAGACCGCATAGGCGAGGATCAGAATTACCGCAAAGCCCACCAGAACGGGCCAGCCCCGTGGCTGCGTCAGGACGGAATGGCGGATCCGCAAGGGAGATACCCGCCCCACGTTGAGCAGTCTATTCAGATCACGCAGCATTTGCGTGAAAAACGCAAGGCACGTCAGAAGCGATCCGAAAAACAGGCAGGCCTTGATTGGCCAGACAGGCGCGGTGAACACGCCCTGCGCTCCAAAAAATTCTTCTTCTACCCAGGCATCGACCAGCTTGGGCCATGTGCCCTGCGCGATCAGGGCAAACACCACAAGGCCCGCCGCATGAAAAACCAGCCGCAGGACAGAGGCGGCAAAGGGCCGTTCCTCCTCCAGCCAGCCGAGCAATAGATCGGTACGTGTCATACGGCCGCTCATCAAGGTATGCGCTGCTTGCAAAAAGACGATGGCGACGATGGAATTTGCCACGATCTCTGCCACGCCCTGCACCGGCGTATTGAACAAAGTGCGGCCAGCGATGTCGGCGCAGATCAGGAGCATCAGACAGAAGATCCAGATCGACGCCGCTCCGCTGATGGCACCGGTCAGGGCCGAGACGCCGGAGACAGCGCGGTCGGTGCCGTAACGAAAGCGGGTTGCGAGATGCGCCACGGCACCGCCCTCCTATCGTGCGGACCAGTCGATGCGCGGTGTCAGACCCGCATCCCTGACCTTGGCCATATAGGCGTCGAGCACCGCTGCAGCGCCGTCATCCGCATTCGCAGCAACCCAGTCCTGAGCAAGGTTCGGCAGGCCCGCGGCCCATGATTGGATTTCGGCCTCTGGCAGCTCAGTCACGGTTGCACCAACCTCGGGCAATTGCGCAAGGAAGCTTTCGTAGCGGGCCATGACCTCTTCTGCGTGCGCCACGGTGTATTCCTCGCCCAGCTCGCCAAGCACCTGCCGCACGTCGTCGGAGAGACCGTCCCAGACGTCCTTGTTGAACCCAAGGCCACCGGTCATGTGAGCGCCAAGCCCGACAAGCGTGACGTAGGGGGCGACCTCGTAATGCTTGTTCGGAAAAGCCCCGGTGATAATCACGACAACACCGTCAGCCACACCGGTCTGAATCTGGTTGTAGTAGGTCGGCAATGCACCATCGACCGGAACCGCGCCAAGCGACTTGATCCAGTTGGCAGAAGGCCCCGGCGCAATGATCTTACGACCGTCGAGATCAGCAAGCGAGGTCACGGGGAAGTTGGTGAAGAGGTGATAAGTCTCGACACCGCTGGCGCCCAGAAAGACAACGTTCTGATCGTCCCACGCCTCTTGCAGCGCAGGCACTTCGCGGTGCAGATCGTTCATGATTTTTAGCGTACCGACCAGATCGTCGCTGACGAAGGGCGTGAAATAGGTGATGTTCTGGAGCGGCATCTTGGAGCCTTCCCAGAGCGTTCCGACCCAACCGGCATCGGTCAGACCGTCACCGACCGCTTCGAGCGTGTCCTTGAAGCCGTAGAGCGCGCCACCGTAGGACTCTGTCCATTCGATGCGATCCTCGGACCCCATCGCCTCCAGCCGGGAGTTGGACTCAGCGACTACAAGAGTGGATAGCTGACCAACCCATGGCAGAACAGTCGGGTGACTGGATGCCATTGTCAGATTATAGGTCTCGGCCTGCGCCATTCCGAAGCTGAGCGCGGCGACTCCCACCCCCACTACAAAACGTCTCACAGGCCGCGATATCCTCTCACAAGTAATGTTCATTGTTTTTCCTCCTCCTATGAATTCGTACGCCTTTGAGCGTTTTCGTTAGATCGTCTCGCAGACCTCGTCGTAGTCCATGCGTGGCAGGCGGCGGAAAATCTTTGACGTATCCGCGTAGCCAAGGTTCACAAGGAAGTTCGACTTGACCGACGTGCCATGGAAAAACTCGTCGTCGACCTTGGCATTGTCGAACCCGGACATGGCACCAACGTCCAAGCCAACGGCACGGGCGGCGAGCATGAAATAGGCGCCTTGTAACGTTCCATTTCGAAAGGCATTGACCTGCGCCGCCGTCGCATTGTTCTTGAAGATGTCCTGCGCGCCGGGATTGGGCGGAAACAGCTTGGGAAGCTCTTCCCAGAAATTCAGATCATAAGCGATAATCGCAGTCACAGGTGCCGTACGCATCTTTGGACGGTTCGCTTCGAACAAGGCCGGCTCCAACCGATCCTTCGCGTCGCTGGAGCGGACAAAAACCACGCGCATCGGCTGCTGGTTCATGGATGTCGGGCCCATCTTCGCAATCTCGTAAAGGCTGCGTAGGGTGCCCTCGCCAACATCGCGGTCCTGCCAGCCGTAGTGGGTGCGGGCCTCGGTAAAGAGTAGCTTCAGTGTCGTCTCATCTGCCGTCAGGCTTTGCGATTGGAAGGCATTGGCTGCAGCGCGCGCGGCCTCATCAGCGGCGAGTGTTGGATCGGTCATTGATGTCTCCGTTGTGTCATGCGGGCATCAGCCCGAGAATGTCGCGGGCCTGGGCAACTGTCGCTACGGTGCGATTGTTGAGGGCGCAAATCTCGGCGGTTTTGCGCACCAGAGCCGCGTTCGAGGGTGCGAGCCTGTCGCGGTCCAGCCGGACATTGTCTTCCAATCCGGTCCTTGCGTGCCCGCCCGCCGCGATGGACCATTCGTTGATCTTGAGCTGTTCGCGCCCGATCCCGGCCGCGCACCACGGCGCACCCGGAAACAGCCGCCCGACGGTTTCGACATAGAAATCGAACACATGGCGGTTCGCAGGCATGGCATTTTTAACTCCCATCACGAACTGGACATAGGGTGTGTCGGGAATGTCCCCTTTGGCATACATTTCCGCAGCCTTGAGGATATGGCTCAGGTCAAAGGCCTCCACCTCTGGTTTGACGCCATAGGTCCGCATCTCGGCGGCTAGCCAATCCACAAGATCGGGTGGATTTTCATAAACCCGCGTCGGAAAGTTATTCGAACCGACCGACAGAGACGCCATGTCTGGCCTGAGTGGCAACATACCACCACGGGTCTTGCCAGCGCCTGATCGCCCCCCGGTCGAGAACTGGATGATCATGCCAGGGCAGTGTTTTTTCAGCCCCTCCTTGAGGGCAGCGAACTTGTCAGGATCGCTGGAGGGCGTCTCGTCATTATTGCGCACATGGGCATGACAGATCGTCGCCCCCGCCTCAAAAGCCTCCTGGGTGCTCTCGATCTGCTCGCTCACCGTGATCGGCACGGCGGGGTTATGGGCCTTGGTCGGCAACGAGCCGGTGATGGCAACGCAGATTATGCAAGGATCGGTCATGACGCTGGGGCCAACACAAAGTCATGCACAACCTCATAGAACGGACCTTTTGCGCCTTCGTCGGCAATGCGCGCGGGATCTTCGATCAGGTCGAACTTGGCCAGAAGGCTTTCTTTCACCCCAAAGACAGCGTCGGAATGGATGTATTCATCATCAGGATCAAAGATATGGGTGATGAGGGTCTCAAACCCTTCGGCTTCCAGTATGTAGTGCAGATGTGCAGGGCGATACGGATGCCGCCCAAGCTTGCCGAGCAACTGGCCAACAGGTCCGTCATCGGGGATCGGATAAAACCGTGGTTTGGCGCCCCAGAAAAAATAACTGCCGTCTTCTCCGGTCCGGAACACGCCGCGCAAGTTGAAATCGGGCTGGATGCCCTTTTGCTGCACATCGTAGAACCCGTCGTCATTGGTCTGCCAGACATCGATCTTGGCCCCGGCGATCGGTTCACCACCAGTGCCAAAGATCCGGCCCTTGATCAGCATCGGATGGCCTTTGCCGTCCAGACAGATGTTGGCTCCCATGGGCAATTCGGGCACATCAGGAACATGAAACGGCCCCAGAACCGTGCTTTCGGACGCCCCTGACGGTTTGCGGTTGTTGATCGCATCGACCAGCATCGACACCCCGAGGATATCGCTCAACAAGATGAATTCCTGCCGCCAGTCATCCGATGTGTGGCCCGTCTTGGTCAGAAACATGATCGCTTCCAACCACTCTTCCTGCGTCGGCTCGATCTCCTTGACCGCCGCATGCAGGTGCCGGGTGATTGCAGTGATCACTTCTGCCAGCCGCGGGTCGGTCGAGGGTGCGATCCGCGACACAACCACATCAGCGGAGTTTTCTTCGGTGAAGTATCCTTGTTCGTGAGCGGACATGGCTCATCCCTCCTTTTTGGCAAGAATTGTGCGGAACACGCGGGTCAGCTCGCTTGCGTGATCAACGCTGCCGCCGTCGTGGCGCCAGCACACATGCTGGTCGGGGCGTGTGATCACACACCCGGCGTCGCCCACCTCGCGCGCCCGCGCCCAATCGCCGGTGTGGTCGACGTACTGCTGACGAGGCCCGATGATATGCGCCTCGATCACGACGCCCATGTCTGCTGCAACCTTCTTGGCAGCCTCGGCCCAAGCCTTGCCACCAAGACCCGTGAACAGCGTGAACACGCCATGGCCCGCAAGATCGAGTGTCGAGTGTTGGTCGCCTGCTGCATCAAACAACCAGACGTGCGGAATGCGCGCGCCCGGCCATGTGGTGGGCTGATAGTGCAGATCGGCGTCGAGGGTGAAATCAGGTTCCATCTGGCCATCGGTCACAATCGCGTCCGAACGATAGCGTTGGTTCATCTCGACGCCGTGGGCGTCGAATTCGTACTTCTTGAATGCAATCGCCTCGTTCAATGCCGCGCGTTGCGCCTCGGCCTCGGGGGTGGAATCGCAGCGGGCGTCCATGTTTGCCTGAATTTTCTCGATATCCGTGCCGCCCGTCATGCCGAGAGCCTCGAAGATCGGGCCAAATTCTCCGATGGACTGGTTGGCGCGGGTGACGATTTGCTTGGCAACGGGCGCACGTTCAGTTGTGTAGCTATCCAGCAGCGCCTCGCCCGCCTGGCCCTTCACAACCGCCGCCAGCTTCCAAGCCAGATTGAACGCGTCCTGAATGGAGGTGTTCGATCCCAGCCCGTTGGATGGCGGGTGCCGGTGGGCGGCATCGCCCATGATGAACACACGGCCTTTGGACATCTGCGTCGCATAGCTGTCGTTGACGGTCCAGGTATTGGCACTGATCAGATCGATTTCGAGCGTGGGGTCGCCAACCAGTTGGCGCGCAACGTCCGTGGCCATCTTCTCGTCGACCTCGGGCGCTGGCTCGTTAATATCGTAGCCCCAGACGATCAGCCATTCATTCCACGGCCGGATGCAGCGTACCAGCCCCATACCAATGCCGCCCACATCCGCACCGGGCTGCATCACCCAGTAGAGAACTGACGGCCGATGCGCGACATATCTAGAAAGATCTGCCCGGAAGTAGATGTTCATTGACCCGCCGACGGCCATCTGCCCCTCGAAGGGCAGGTTTTCGTTCTCGGCGACCAGAGAATTGCCACCATCCGCACCAATGAGGTATTTTGAGCGGATGGTGATCTCCTGCCCCGTCATGCGGTCAAGGCATGTGGTGGTGACCCCTTCGGCGTCCTGCATATGGCTTTTGTATTCCGTGCTCATCCGGGCGCGTGTCCCGCGTTTGCAGGCGGTCTTGAACAGGATCGGTTCCATGAACGTCTGGGGCAGATCGTTCATCAACGATGGCGAGGACAACAAGTGTTCGGCCTTGGACAACGGATGTGTGCCCCATGACTTCATGCGACCGATTTCCTCACCCGCAAGGCTTTCGCAAAAGACGTTCTCGCCCATCAGGCTCTGATCCATCGCGTTGAGATAGACTTCACCCTCGACCTCGCGGCCCAGATCGCGCAACACCTCCATCGTACGCTGGTTTGTAATGTGCGCGCGCGGGGTGTTGGCCAGCCAGTGATAGCGGTTGATGACGATATTCTCGACACCGTAGGTGGACAAAAGCGCCGCCGTCGTTGATCCGGCAGGTCCGGTGCCGATGATGAGGACTTCGGTTTCGATATCAGCCATGTTCATGTCTCCGATGTTTTGGGGGCGACCAGCCGACGCCGGACGGGAAAAAGGTGAAGGCCGGTGCGTTCCGACAGCAGGCCCCAAAGACCGCGTGGTGCGACCAGCATGATGGTGATCGCGAGCACACCAAGCGTCATCAGGTACCAGCTGCCGAAATCGGCCAGCAGGGATTGCAGAAGGAAGAAGATCAGCACACCGATGATCGGGCCTTCGATGGTGCCGATGCCGCCGATGACGACAATAAAGATCACATAGGCCGTCCAGTCGGTGACGCTGAAGGCCGCGTCCGGGCTGATCCGCGCCTTTTGCATATAGATCAACCCGCCTGTCAGCCCCGTGCCGAAGGCCGACGTCAGGAACACAACCCACTTCATCCGTACCGCGTCGACACCTACGGATTTAGCTGCCTCGATGTTGTCGCGCACGGCCGCCAAAGCCAGCCCACGCCGCGTGCGCAAAAGCCAGTAGATGCCGCCAATGGTCGCCACAGCCAGTGCAAGGGCCAGCCAGTACGCCAGTATGTCGCGCGCGGCAGCGGACCGGACCCCAAACAGGGTCTCGATCCCCTCGACAAACCACATCTCGCGGGTGGCCTCGCGCGGCAGGGACGTGCCGGTCCCGCCGCCCAGCGTTTTCCATTGCGCAACAAGTAGCCGTACGACCTCGGCAATGACCCAAGTGCCGATGGCAAAATAGGCCCCGTTAAGGCGGAAGGCGAAAAAGGCTGTTGGGACAGCGATGATCAGCGCGCCGATCCCGGAAAACAGGATCGCCGCGACGGGATCGACCCCGCCCAGAATGACCACGCCAAACAAGGTATAGGCGCCCATGCCGACAAAGGCCTGTTGCCCGATGCTGACCAGCCCGCCATAGCCTGCCAAAAGGTTCCAGAACTGCGCCAGCACCAGCATGGTCAGGATCAAAAACATATCCTGTATCAGGCTCCGGCTGGCAAAGAGGGGCAGGCAGACCAGTGCCATCAGGACCCCTGCGCCAATGATCGCGGCTATGCCAGAGGCCCGCGTGCGTGTTTGAACCGTGTAAGCCATCAGTCATGTGCCCTTGGAAAAAGCCCGCGCGGGCGGATCAGAAGCACCACCAGAAACGCGATATGTCCGGCCAGGATTTGCCATTCGGGGTTGATCGCGGCGCCGACGGTTTGCGCGACACCGATGATGATCCCGCCGATGAGGGTTCCCCAAAGCGAGCCAAGGCCGCCGATGATCACCGCCTCAAAGGCATAGATCAGCCGCGCAGGTCCGATGTTGGGGTCGAAATTGGACCGCAACCCAAGGTAAAGCGCCGCAATCGTCACGATGATCAACGCGATGCCCGTGGCCACGGCAAAGATGTTCGCAGGCTTGATCCCCATCAGGCTGGCCGTCACCGCATCGTCAGACGTCGCCCGAAACGCGCGTCCCAGCGAGGTGCGATAGAACAACTGGTTCAACCCCACGATCACCAGAATGGCCGAGGCAAAGGTCAGGAGCGGCATCACCCCCAGCGAGATCGAACCAAGCTGCACCGATGCCGTCGTCAGCGCATCCGTCGGCAGGCGCTGGCTGTCGGCAGAGAACCCCTCAAGCAGCGCATTTTGCAGCACGATGGAAAGGCCGAACGTGACGAGAAGCGGTGGCAGGATATCGTCGCCAAGTGTCCGGTTGAGCAGGAATTTCTGCAGCCCCCATCCGAGGGCGAACATCAACGGCATTGCAACCAGAACCGCAATGAAGGGCGATAGCCCAAGCAGCGTCACCAGCACAAGGATCAGATAGGCGCCCATCACGATCAAATCGCCATGGGCCAGATTGACCAGCCGCATGATCCCGAACACGAGGCTCAGACCTGCCGCAAAAAGCGCATACAGCCCGCCCAACAGGATCCCCTGCACAATTGTATCCACCCAGATCATGCTGCCGCTCCGAAATATGCATCGTGGATGGCCTCGCGGTTGAGGCTCTCGGGCGTGCCCGACAAGGTCACCCGGCCTTCCATCATGCAATAGACGCGGTCGGCCACGGCCATCGCCTGCCCGATATCCTGCTCAACCACGATCAGCGACGCGCCCGCCGCCTTGATCGCAGGCACCGCCTTGTAAATGTCCTTGATCACCACCGGGGCGAGGCCAAGGCTGATCTCATCACAGAGCAGAACCCGTGGGTTGCTCATCAACGCGCGGCCGATGGCGACCATCTGCTGCTGACCGCCCGAGAGTGCCGTGCCCGGATTGTTGCGCTTCTCGCGCAGGATCGGGAACAGGTCATAGATCGTCTCAAGCGACCAATGCCCACCTGTCTTGCGTCCGTAGGTGCCGATCAGCAGGTTTTCCTCGACGCTCAGCGACGGGAACAGCTTGCGCCCTTCCGGCACCATCGCAACGCCTTGCGCCATGATCTCGTCTGCTGGCTGGTTCCCAATAACCGCCCCGTCAAACTGAACCATCGAGGGGGCGTTGCGCAGAACGCCAGAAATCGAGCGCATAAGCGTCGTCTTGCCCGCCCCATTGGCCCCGATGATCGCCACGACCTCGGCCTCGTTCAGCGCGATATCCACACCGAACAGAGCCTGAAAGTCACCGTAATGGGCGGTCAGCCCTTCTGTCTGCAACAACGCCATCAGACTTCGATCCCCAGATAAATCTCCTGCACCTCTTTGGAGCCCATGATCGCGTCGGGCTCGCCGATGCCTATGATCTTACCAAAATCCAGAACCAGAAGTCGTTCCACCACGGAGGTCAGCGCGTGCAGCACATGTTCGATCCAGATGATCGTGACCCCTTGCGCGTGGATGTCCTTGATCGTGGCAATCAGCGCCTGACACTCGCCTTCGGTCAGTCCACCTGCGATTTCATCAAGCAACAGAAGCTTGGGCTGTGTGGCCATGGCGCGGGACAGCTCCAAACGCTTGCGTTCGAGCAAGGAAAGCTGCCCAGCCGGGGTATTAGCCCGCCCGATGAGTTCCGTGCGCAAAAGAATGTCGGCACACTCGTCCAACACCGCCGCTTCGCTGAGGTTGCGGCCATGGGTGGCGGCCACAACAAGGTTCTCAAAGACGGTCAGTTTCTCGAAGGGCTGCGGGATCTGAAACGACCGACCGATGCCCGTCAGACACCGTTCCATGGCCGAGACGCGGGTGACATCGCGGCCCTCGAAATGGATGCTGCCCTGATCCGAACGCAGGTTGCCTGTGATCAGATTGAACAGGGTCGATTTGCCCGCCCCGTTGGGTCCGATGATGCCCAGGGCCTGCCCCTGTGGAACCTCAAACGTGACATCGTCGGTCACTGTCAAAGCCCCGAAGGACTTGGATACGTTTTCAAGCGCAAGGATCATGATTACTTTCCTGTCGGGGCCGGATCAAACCTGCCCCCAAAGTGGATCAAACGATGGCTTCCATTGTGCCGCCGGTCGGGATGTCGGGGTGATCGGAGTTGTCAACGATGACCAGATCGTATCCGGCCTCGCCGTTCAGACGCCATTGGCCACCAACGAGCGGAGTCTTCGCGACGTTCGTTGCTGCAAAGGGTGGCAGACCAGCTCCGTCGAACGCGACGCGTCCAACGATTGAATTCAGCTGAGACGCGGCTATAGCGGCGGATACCTCATCGGGATCGCGGCTGTCTTCAACCCGTCCCATAACGTCTGCCGCCATCTCGAACAGCGCGTGCACAAAGCCAATGGGTTGGGTCCATTGCTTGCCTGTCGCTGCCTCGTAACCTGTGGCCAGATCGCCCGCCGATTGGCCGGTCAGCGAGGATACGAACGGGTGCGAAGGTGACCACCATACCTCGGAGCTCAGGTTGTGGCCCTGATCGCCCAAAGCCTCGACTGCTTGCGGAAACAGGATCGCCTTGCCGATGCTGGCGGCTTTGGGCGTGAACCCCTGCTGTTTGGCTTGGGTCCAGAAAGTTGTGAAATCAGGTGGGATCGGCACACCGGTAACGATTTCGCAATTCCCTGCCTTGAACGCATTGATCTGCGCGCTGAAATCATCCGTCAGGTTCTGGTAGCGGCCCGGATCGGTCAGCCCGTAGCCTCGAGCGGCCAACGGTTGCGGGAAGCCCACGTTTGGATCACCCCAAGCATTGCCGTCGCCATCATTCGGGAACAGCCCCCCAACTTGTTTGTTGGTGTCGAGTTGGTTCCACATGGCGGTAAAGGTGCTGATCACATCCTCCAGCCCCCAGAAGAAATGGAAGCTGAAATCAAACGGGCGCCATGAGCCGGGATCGCCGGGATTGCCTTGCTGGCCAATGAAATATGGCTGCCAGGGAGCCACTGTCGAAATCACAGGGATCTCTTCGGCCTCGCATGTTGTGGCGACTGGGTTTGTCGTCTCGGGCGTTGAAGAGACCAGCATCATGTCGATCTCGTCGTCGAGGATCAATTCCTTGGCAACTTCTGCAGCGCGGTTCGGGTTGGACTGGCTGTCCTTGACGATCACCTCGAAATTCGCGCCCGCCTCGGAGCCAAGGAACCCGTCAATAATGAATTGATCCGCCTCGGAAAACGCCGCCAACGGCCCTGACTGCGGGCTGACATAGCCTAGGCGTATCTTTGCCCCCTGCGCAAGCGCCGGTGCCGCCAGCCCGCTTGCGGCCAGCGTAAGTCCCGTCGCCGCCGAGGATTTCAGCAGTTTGCGTCGCGTAATCATGTGGTGTCCTCCCAGACGTCTTTCTCTTTAGATGACAGGTGTGTCCCCGGCCCATGCCGCCTGCAGCAGCGCGCGAATATCGGGGGCCGTGACAGGATGCGGGTTCGGATAGGGTTTTGATGTGGCCAGTTCCGTGGCCTGGTCGAGGTCGGCCTCTTTCAGGCCAAGATCGCGCAGCGCCAGTGGTGCGCCCAGCGACTTGGCAAAGTCGTAGAGCGCAACCCCGGCATTATCCCCGCCAAGAAGGGCTGCAATCGGGGCCAACTCTGTAGCCGCGCTTCGCGCATTGTAGGCAATCGCGTGGGGTAGAATAATCGCGTGCGTCTGCGCATGCGGAAGATCAAAAGAGCCACCGAGTGTGTGACACAGCTTGTGGTGTAACCCCATTCCAACCTGTCCCAAGACAGTTCCACAGGCCCATGCCCCACGCAACGTGACCTCGCGCGCGTCCAGATCTACGGGGTTGGCAGTGACCCTTGGCAGTCCTTTCACAAAGGCTTCCAGCCCCTGGATGGCCAATTCATCTGATGCCGCTGAGCGGTTCTCGGCATAAAGCGCCTCGGCGGCGTGGGCCATCGCATTCAGGCCCGACGTCACCGTCATCCCCACGGGCAACGTCACGACAAGTTCGGGGTCATACAAAATGACCTCGGGCAGGACCTTCGGATCGCTCAACGTGGTTTTGACGCCAGCTTCCGTCTGGCCAAGGATCGGCGTTGCTTCGCTGCCCGCATAGGTCGTCGGGATCACGATCTGAGGCAGATCCGTGCGGTAGGCTAGTGCCTTGCCCAGACCCGTCGTCGATCCACCACCGATCGCGACAAGGCAATCCGCTTTGCATGCCTCAAGATGTTCTAACGCCTCTTGCGATACCGAGACAGGTGTATGCATCGCCGCCTTGCAGAAGACGCCCGCTGCCGCTTTTCCCAGCTTGGCGGCAATTTCTGCAGCCATGTCGGATTGCTCTGGCGTTGACAGGATCAGCGCCCGACTTGCACCCAAGCGCGAAACTTCAAATGCAATGGTCTTGCGTGTGCCTGCGCCAAATTGAATGCGTACCTGATCCGCAATCGGCTTAGATTTCTCAGCTTGCGTCACTACGGCGTTCTCCTTTGACACTTTCTTAATCGATCAAGAATTGGAACTTGATCGAATTGGGAGGGATTAATATAACTCTACGTTATGAAGATTGATCCCAGCCATCTGGAAATACTGTCCGCAGTTGTCAGCGCCGGAGGGTTGACAGAAGGTGCCGCAGTTCTGGGCAAATCGCAGCCCAGCGTTTCGCGAACGATTTCCATGCTCGAGGCCCGCATCGGTTCGCGGCTTTTTGAAAAAGGGCGTCGCCCACTGCGTCCCACCGAACTGTGTCTTACGCTCGCTGCTGAAGGACGCGACATATTTGATGCCACCGAGCGCGCGTCGCAAGCCGTGATAAAATACGCCGGTGGCAAGTCCGGCACCGCCCGGGTCGCAGGCAGCCCGATCTTCATGGATGGTGTGATCTCCAACATGATCGCGGGCTTTCAAGTCGCCTTTCCCGACGTGCGTATCGATCAGTCCTACGGATATGCATCTGGGCTTATGGAGCAATTGGCCGCCGGAAATATCGACCTGGCCATCTGCCCGATGAAGAACGATCACGTACCACCTGGGTATGATTTCGAAGCCATCCTGCCGGGTCGGAATGTCATCGCATGCGCGCCCAATCATCCGCTGGCCCGCAAGACATCCCTCAAACTTGAGGACATCGTTGCCTATCCATGGATTGCACCGCCACCGGACAGTCCACTTTATGAGGATCTACAAAAAGTCCTGAAGGGTATTGGCATCACAGATTTCAAAGTCAGTTTTTCCGGCGGCTCACTGGTCTCAGTCATGAATGTCCTGAAGGGGTCGGACAGCCTGACCGTGTTACCCTACTCGGTGGTCTTCCTGCAAAAACACCTCAAGAGCCTGATCGCCCTTCCAATCCGCATCGAACACCCCGAGCGTCAACTAGGTCTTCTGCGTCGGATTGACCGGCCAGAGCGCCCCGCCGTTGTGCGGTTTCGCAAATACATCAAACAGGAGTTTGCCAGCCTGTCACATACAATCGGCGAGCAAGAGAGAAATATGCTGTGGAGAAAGTAGGCGCGGTGCAGCAGCTTTGGCCAAGGTTTTGGGCCTGCTTTCCGATGGAATTGGGACACACAAGAAAGACAGCGTTACAACCTCCCAATAGCGCGTTGCCAGACACCGGACAGAGCATGCCAGAAGACGACTTCATGTAGTTCATCTAATCCACGCAATGCTTATTAAACCCTTGATACTATGAAATAACCTGTCCAATCCATCACGGGCCCGACGCAGAAATAGTTGACGAATTGCCGCTTTTTGGAAGACCTCCGACCACTATTTATAGCACAGCATCAGCTAGATGGGCTCAGATGCGCCAACGCGTTCGCAGAAATCGAACTTTCCATTGCCGTTCGAAAACGGGGTTTGACTCTGCTTGTACAATCGCACTGTCAGCACGGTGCTGATGGCTGGTCGCGGAGGGAGGATCTGAGGGCATATCATGCCAAGAGCCCAACTTCCCGCCGTCACCCCAAAACGCAAGGCTTGGAACAAGGGGCGCATCGTTGGTCAGAAACGACCTTTGCCGCCAAAACAGGTCTGGGCCATCCGCTCGCGGCTCGAACTTGCGGGCAATCTTCGCGACCTCGCCTTATTCAACGTCATTCAACGTCGCCATCGACAGCAAACTGCGGGGATGTGATCTGGTCCGGCTCGCCGTCGCGGATCTCGTAAAGCATGATCGCGTGCGCGAGCGGATTTCTTGCATCCAGAGCAAAACGAAGCGACCTGTTCAATTCGAGTTAACGGAAAACACGCGCGAAACTGTCCTGGCCTGGGTCAAGCCACCCGCTATGGTTGCGTGCAGGTTCGTGTTCCCAAGCCGTTTCCACGATCGGCCGCACATCTCGACACGCCAGTACGGTCGGCTCGTCCGCGACTGGGTAACAGCAATAGGGTTAGAGCCCAGTGGATATGGCACAAATTCGCTTCGCCGGACAAAGGCCGCGGAAATACATCGCAAGACCGGCAACCTCCGCGCAGTGCAACTGCTGCTCGGTCACACCAAGGCCGACAGCGCTGTGCGCCACCTTGGCGTTGAACTGGAAGACGCTTTGAGCATCGCCGTGCGCGTCGACCTCTGATCCACCTTGGCGAACGGTAATCCAGTTCGCCAATCCTAGCGGTCTTTCCACTTACATGAGGCGTCGAAGTGTAACGAACCCTGTGCGGACCTTTGATCAATGGTCCTGAACGGCTACAGTTTGTGCACGGTTCGAATGCCAGTTCTGTCCGCGATCTGTGAGTTTGGCACGCCCTAGATTTTGCATTCGCGGCGAATGACTGCAAAGCGGGCTGCGACCGCAGCATCGGAACTGGATGGTGAATGTTTCTTATGGGTCGTTTGTGTCCCGCATGAAATCCCTCATAGAGAGCTCGAAGGCAAGATGTCTGAATATCTTTAATTATCTGAAATAAAACACGAAATTTGTGTGTAGCAGTTTGTGGTTGAATCCTCCTCGGTCCGCCACCACCGCGCTTTCCTCAATTTGACCTGGTCGCCTTGAGTGGCCTTTTACCCTGCATCGCAGGCGTTTGTGTCGTTTCATCATTACCTTGAGTGTTTTCGATGATATCTATTTGCGTCCCTAGGGTGGTATCTAGTGTGGTATTTCTGAAATGACGCTAACTGGAAAACTGACAAAGAAACTGGTTGAGAACCTTGGCGCTGGGCGGCATGGGGATGGGAACGAGCTTTATCTCGTGGTCGACCCCTTCGGCGCACTGCGCTGGGTCGTGCGGATGGTGGTCAGCTGCGCTGTTCAATGCCACCAATCGCAGGTGTAGCCATCGCTCATGCAATATACCCGTCGCGGTGCGAGTCCGAGATTGCGACGAGCTTCATGATCGGGCGAACCTCAGCAAAATCGCACCGAGTAGTGTGGAAAACGTCGCGAAGACCTTTACCAGATTGAGGTTCTCCTTCAGGAATACCACACCGATCATGAGAGCGAATATGATGCTTGTTTCACGCAATGCCGTCACCAAGGCGATCGGAGCCTGAGTGAACGCCCATGTGACGAGAGCATATGCAATGAACGATGCGCCTCCGCCCAACAACAGAATGGGTAAACCGCCCTTCGGTAGCGCATGCAACGTCTTTGGGGAGGTCATCGCGAGATATCCGATCATCAGAAGCCCATTCCCGATTGCAAGCCAGCAGTAAAACCCTAGAGACGTGCCGGCAATCCGCGCACCCAATCCATCGACAAGCGAATAGGCCGCTATGAAAAACCCTGTTACCAGAGCAAGGGCGGCAGCATTTCTGTTTTGCAGACCGTCGCTTTGTCGCACCAATGCCAAACTGATGATGCCCAGACCGATTATTGCAACAGCAAGGATCTCGGGTCCTTCGAGGTGAACCCCTAGAACCAGAACCGAGAACAGCGCAACGATCAGAGGCGCTGACCCACGGGCGATAGGGTAGACTTGGGTCAAGTCGCCCTGTCGATAGGATTGCAGCAGAAACAGTTGATACCCGAAATGCAGGACGATCCCTCCCAACAGATACGGTAGGCTATCAACTTCGGGAAGAGGGACGAAAGGCAGCAGGATGATCGCAATCGGCATATGGCCAATCACCACGGCGCCCATGCTCAAATTCTTATCGGCCCCGCCCTTTACCAAAGCGTTCCAGGCTGCATGTAGAAGGGCGGCACCAATCACCGCGATAAAGACAGTAGTGCTCACCCAAAAGCCTTTCGATGGTGGTGGTCGCCCTAAACCGGACATTAGCTGTTAGGCAAAGCTTATGAAAGGTAGGCTCACTGCTGACGTCGGAGCAGACGCGGCATCGCTCAGTCTTGGCCAGCGCACTCAGACATAGACGGCCCAATCCGGACAGCCAGGACTTGTGCAGTCAAAGCTATTGATCATGCAGAAAACGTTAGCACGGGCACGCCGCAGTATTTGATGAAGAGGTAGAGTTCCCAAAACCGGTTACTTGGAATCACCGTTGCGGGATGGCTCCAAATTTCTCGTTTATTGTATCTGTGTTTTCGCCATTAATCCGAACCGATAGCATTCGTTCTTAAGGGCGGGTCCCACCGCTCTTAGTCGCTTCCAACACTAAAATTTCCCAGTTGCGCTTTGTGGGCCGGGGCGTAGACATCGAAGATTTCGCTCCGGATAGGCGGGCCAAAACCTATGTTTGAAAATCTCTCTAGTATCACACGTGCGCGAAGCCTTTTGTCGGAACCGGTACTTTGAACGCTCAATTGAACGAGATCGAAGCCGCGCGATCAATTGCTCCTGACAAGGGCACACAAAACGGTTGCATATACGGTCAGCCTCGCTCTCCACGCCGATAGGGTTTCATCAGAGCACGTGGTACCTTTGCTTTGCGAGACATCACCACAAGTGCAACGATCGAAAGTACGTAAGGCAGCATCAGGAACAGTTGGTACGGGACTGCTTTTCCAAAATTCGTTTGCAGCCGCAATTGGTAGGCGTCGAACAGGGCAAATAGAATGGCGCCCAGAAGCGCACGGCCCGGCCGCCACATCGCAAAAACGACAAGCGCGATGCAAACCCACCCGCGTCCTTGCACCATCGTTGGGAAAAAGCTGTTGAACGCCGCGAGTGTCAAATAAGCCCCGCCCATCGCCATCAGTGCGCTTCCCGTGACAACCGCACCAATCCGGATCGCGATAGGGTTCAGCCCCTGTGCCTCGGCTGCATGGGGGTTCTCACCTGTAATCCGGATCGCGAGGCCAATTGGCGTCCGATTCAAAATGTAGGCCATCGCCAGGGCGAGTACCAAAGCCAAATAGGTCAATGGTGTTTGCGAAAAGAGTGTGGGCCCGATCAGTGGCAGATCGGACAAGAATGGTACTGGCCAGGGCTGAAACGGCTCGACCGTTGGTGGGGTGCCTTGAACGGGGACGGCAAGGCGGAAAATGTAATAGCTGAGCGATGAGGCGAACAAGGTTATGCCCAAACCTGCAACATGTTGGGATAGACCCAGAACCACTGCCAGTCCTGAATGCAAAAGACCGAATGCCGCGCCACACAAAGCAGCGACTATGACACCAGTCCAAAGGTCAGCGCCCATGAAGACGGCAAGCCAGCCAATCATCGCCCCGAATGTCATGATCCCTTCGATACCAAGGTTCAGGACGCCCGCCCGTTCGCAGAGCAATGCACCAAGCGTGGCAAAAATCAGGGGTGTTGCAATGCGCAAGGCAGATGACCAAAGGCCCGTCGTAAACAGAATGTCGATCAGATCGGTCACCAGCGCACCCGATATGCGGCGAAGAACAGGGCAATCAACATTGTCAGTAGCGCCAGCGATACGGTCACGTCGGCAATGAATGTCGGAACTTCCATACTTCGGCTCATGCCGTCTGCGCCAACGAAGACGGCCGCCACAAACAATGCGGCAAAGATAACACCGATTGGATTGAGGTTGGCCAACATCGCCACCACAATCCCGCTGTAACCGAAACCGGGCGACAAGTCGGTTGAGACAAATCCCTTTACGCCCATCGCCTCTACGGCCCCGGCAACCCCTGCGAGCCCACCAGACAGACAGGCAACCCCAAGGAGCGTTCGGGTGATCGGAACACCAGCAAAAGCTGCGCCGGTTGGGCTCTCACCCGCCGCCCGCGATTGCAGGCCAAAAACCGTAAAGCGCTGGATCAGGTACACCATCACGGCAAAGCCAACGGCAATTACCAGTCCCAAGTGCAACCGGCTTCGATCCACCAACTTGGGCAGACGGCCTTCGTCGGGGATGGGCACGGATTGTGGCCATCCAAATGCCAGCGGATCGCGCAGAAACCCCTCGATGGCCAGTGACACAAATAGCAGAACGATGAAATTCAGTAGTAGTGTTGTGACCACCTCATCCACTCCGAACCGGACGCGCATGAAAACAGGGATGATCAAAAGCACCATTCCCGCAAGAGCGCCAACCATGATCAAGACAGGGATAGTGACGACAGGCGGTGCAGTGATCCAAAGGCCTGTAGCAGCCACGGCGAGCGCGCCCATGTAAAGTTGCCCTTCGGCACCGATGTTCCAGACCTTGGCGCGAAACGCAACGGCAGCGGCCAAGCCTGTGAACATCAACGGTATGGCACGGGTCAGCGTTTCCGTAAGCGCCAGCTTTGACCCGAATGCACTGGTGAATATGCTGGCATAAGCTGCCAGAACGGGCGCGCCGGCCAAAGCGATCAGCCCGCCGGCCAGCAGCAGAGAAACAGTGACCGCCAGAACAGGCGCTCCAATGGTAATCGCTGCAACAGGGTGCTCTCGGCGTTCAAATCGCATGTTCTAACGCTCCCCATTCGCCGGCCATCATGAAACCCAGTTGCCTGCTATCCAGTTTGTCGGTGGCCACAGGTGGTGACAGCCGCCCATTCACGATCGCTTGAACCCGGTCGGCCAGAAGCATGGTTTCCTCAAGTTCTTCAGAAATGAGCAGGATGCCAGCGCCCGCTCCGCGCGCCTCAAGAAGACGGCGGTGCACTTCCGCAATTGCCCCTTCATCAAGGCCCCGTGCGGGTTGGGCTGCTATCAAAATGCGCGGATTTTCGGATAAGTTACGCCCCAGGATCAGTTTCTGCAGGTTGCCGCCAGACAGCAAACGCGCTTCGGTTTGGGGTGTGCCGCCCCGCACGTCAAAATTATCAAGAATTTCTTGGGTGTAGGTTTCTGCCGCTTTTCCCCGAATGATCCCGCGTTTTGAAAAACGGGGATCGCTGATGCGTTGTAGAATGGCGTTTTGCCAGAGTGACAAGGCTCCTATCGCTCCTTCGGTATTGCGATCCTCGGGGATTCGCGCGACGCCAAGTTCGGTCAATTCGGCGGGTGTCAGGGCGGTGCTCAGATGACCGAGAACCTCAATAGTGCCGGAACTCGGCTTCGCGAGGCCGCTGAGCACCTGTGCCAATTGCGCCTGACCATTGCCCGAAACGCCAATGATGCTGAGCACTTCATTCTCGTGCAGTTCAAAGTTGACGTTGGCGAGACGTTTGTGGCCGTCCTGCATGAGCGTGACGTCGACGGCCTTCATCACAACGGGGCCGGGCACAGTTTTGCCGCGCGTTGGTCGTTTGACCTGATGACCGACCATCAGCTCAGCAAGTTCTGCCTTGTCGGTCTCGCTTGTTTGCCGTTCGGCCACCAAGCGGCCTGCTTTCAACACGACCACGCGGTCAGCACCGTTCATTACTTCGTGCAACTTGTGCGAAATGAAGATGATCGAGAGCCCTTCGGTCGCCATCACACGTAACAGGCGGAACAGCTGCTCTGCCTCGGGTTGGGTCAGTACCGCTGTGGGCTCATCAAGGATCAGAATACGGCAGTCGTTGAACAGCGCTTTGAGGATTTCAACGCGTTGCTGCTCGCCGACTGAAAGGTCGCTGACAAAAGCGTCCGGATCGACAAGAAGACCGAAGCGTTCGGCCAGTTCAGTCAATTTGGCGCGCGCCGCATCTGTTTTGCTCCGAAGCGAGAACAGTGGCTCTGTTCCCGTCATGATATTTTCGAGGACCGTCAGATTTGGTGCCAGCGAAAAGTGTTGATGCACCATACCCACGCCCATCGCGATGGCGTTGCGCGGTTTGCCAAGCGTGAGAGGTTTGCCTTCGATTTCCACGGACCCTGCGTCAGGCATGTAGTGACCGAAAAGGATATTCATCAATGTGGTTTTGCCAGCGCCATTTTCGCCCAGCAACGCGATGACTTCTCCCGTCTGCAAAGAGATAGAGATGTCCGCATTTGCCGTGATCGGGCCGAAGCTTTTGCTGATGCCCTTGAGGGCCAAAGCGGGTGGTCGCAACATGTGTTGAGTATGCCTTGTTCAAACCCGGCGCGAGGATTGCGCCGGGTTTATGTCTAGCGGTTTCAGGTGGGTTCGCTGAAATCGATTGGCACCTCAAGGGTACCCGCCTTTATCGCGGCGCGCGCCTCTTCCATCGGTCCTATTGCCGCTTCTGGCACCATCGAGGCGGTATAGAGAATGTCGTTTCCGCCTTCTTTCATCAAGCAGTAGGGCGTGTAGTTACGCCCTGTTGGTGATCCGGATGTGATGTCCGACACGGCGGCGGCAAGCAACGGATCAAAGTACCACATCGCATTGGCGAAAATTGTGTCGGGGTAACGTTCTGTATAGTCGATGAGTGATCCGATAGCCTTGATCCCGCGTTCTGCTGCAGCATCGGCTGTGCCGATACGTTCTCCAAACAAGATGTCCGCCCCCGCATCGATTTGGGCCAATCCCGCCTCTCGCGCCTTGGGAGGGTCAAAGAATGTTCCGATAAAGCCGATCAGATGTTCGGCGTCTGGGCGGACCACATCCACCCCGGCGCGGAAGCCGTTGATCAACATGTTTACCTCCGGGATGGGAATGGCGCCGACCGCTCCAAACTTGCCTGTTTCAGACATAGACGCCGCCAACATTCCTGACAAATAGGCCCCCTCGTGGTTCCAGGTGCCGAACGTTCCGAAATTGTCCCCCGACGGCTCGCCGCTTGATCCCATCAAGAACGCAGTATCGGCATAATCCGCTGCAATTTCGCGGACCTCGCGTTCAACTGCATAGGCTTCGCCAACGATTAGTTGAACATCCTGTTCGGCATATTCGCGCACGGCGCGACCATAGTCGGTTCCGCTGACGCCTTCGGAAAAGACGTATTCGATAGTGCCGTCATCCGCCGCCTTTAGCATTGCAGCATGAAGGCGCGAATTCCACGCGTTTTCCACAGGTGATGAGTGGATACCGGCAACTTTGATCTTGGTTTGTCCGATGGCGGCGGGTGCTGCGAGAATCACACTCGCAGTGGCAGCCCCCGTTTTGAGAAATGTGCGGCGGTGCAGTTTGGTCTTGATCGTCATGTCGTTTCCCCTGTTGTCATATTGATCTGAATTAATTGTTGAGTTGATTTACGGTGTTCCTCCACCGGGTACGTATTCTGCCGCATTCACGGTCTCCGGTCTTCCCGGCAGGCTCAGGCTGGCAACATGCGGCTCCGTGCGCGATATGATCTGACCCTTGCGGATGACCACAAGCCGATTGGCACGCAAACGGATCGCTTCAATCGGATCAGCCGCTTGCAAGAGCACCAAATCAGCACGGTTGCCTGTTTTGATGCCATAATTTTCAAGCCCCATCGCTTTTGCCGCATTCACAGTCACCGCATCAAAACACCGCCGCATGGCATCCCGTGAGGTCATCTGTCCGACATGCAAGGCCATCGATGCCACCTCAAGCATGTCACCGGATCCCAGCGAATACCAAGGGTCCATCACGCAATCATGCCCAAAGGCCACGTTGACGCCTGCGTCCATCAGTTCTGGCACGCGGGTCTGGCCGCGGCGCTTCGGATAACTGTCGTGGCGGCCTTGCAAAGTGATGTTGATCAGCGGGTTTGCGATCGCGTTGATCTGCGCCTCTGCGATCAGTGGGATCAATTTGGACACATAGTAGTTGTCCATCGAATGCATGGACGTCAGATGCGATCCCGCCACGCGACCTTGCAGCCCGAAACGAAGTGTTTGCTGAGCAAGCGTTTCGATGTGACGGCTGAGCGGGTCGTCGCTTTCGTCGCAATGCATGTCCACCGGCAATCCACGGTCCGCTGCAATCCGGCATAGCGCTTCGACAGATGCCGCGCCATCTGCCATGCTGCGTTCAAAATGCGGAATGCCGCCGACGACATCGACACCCATGTCCAGCGCACGCTCCAATGATTGGGCGGCACCGGGCGCCCGCAGATATCCATCCTGGGGGAAGGCGACCAATTGCAGATCAAGATATGGCTTCACCTTTTCGCGGACTTCGATCATGGCTTCGACGGTCAATAGCCTTGGATCGCTCGTATCGACATGGCTGCGGATCGCGAGCAATCCGCGTGACACCGCCAGATCGCAGTAGCGCAACGCTCGTTCCACCAATCCTTCTTGTGTCAGCAGCGGCTTCAACTCGCCCCAAAGGCCGATCCCTTCGAGCAAAGTGCCGGATGCGTTCAAGCGCGGCATCCCCAAGGACAAGGTAGCATCCATGTGGAAATGGCTGTCGACAAACGGTGGTGATAGCAATTGACCCTCTGCGTCGAGTGCTTCCCTGGCGTCCGGGCGCTGCCCTTCGTCGACCAAAGCAAAAATGCCGTCCTTTATGCCCACTGACATGTTGGTGGAACCATCAGGCAGTGTCGCGTTAAAGATCAGCAAATCAAGCATGGGCACTTTCTTGGGTTAGATGTCTAAAATGATCTCATCCGTCAGCGCACGCGAACAGCACACTGCGATACGGTCGTTGCGGCTTTTTTCCTCTTCTGTCTGGCACATGTCCCAATGATCCGGAGTGCCGCTCAGCACTGGTGTCAAACATGTCCCGCACAAACCATTCTCACACGAGAACTCAACATCAATGTCATTGTCAAACAGAGAGTCGAGAATACTCTCGTCTGCCCCGACTTCGATCGTTTGGATGATATCGGGCCGACGATGACAACCATCAGTTCGTCACTTCGCTTGAAATGCAGGGCCAATCGTGAGGCGAATGGAAGGTGTACCGAATAATCCGAAGGAACTTTGGTAAATTCCCGCTCCTCAAGAAAGAGGGACCCGTTCTGTTGGGGCGCGTCAACGGAATATGACAAAGTGTGTTCGGTTTCCTCTTCAAAGATTACAGGATTGACGGTCCAGAGTTTAGGTAATATTTGGAAACCTATCCGCCCGCTGGGACGACCCGGCCTCGTATGGGTATCGTCAGGACGACCTGCTGGAAAGAGGTTGAGATGGCGTGGATATTTCTTTTGGCTGCTGGTGCCCTGGAAGTCGTTTGGGCGACGGGCCTGAAAAAACTTGGGCTGAATTTTTCGTGGGCCCTTGGCGCACTAACGGCAGTCGCAATGATTGCAAGCCTTACAGCTCTCTACGTCGCCATGCTCCGGCTTCCGTTGGGCATTGCCTATCCGATCTGGACGGGTATCGGGTCCGTCGGATCAATTATCCTGAGCGTTGTTGCCTTCAATCAAACCCTGAGCATGTCAGGCATTTTAGGCGTAACCTTGTTGGTTGCCGGAATGTTTCTAATCGGCGCAGATGCGCACTAGGACAAGGACTTTAAGAAAATGAAAAGCAAGGGAAAACAAGAGCGACAACTGATAGAGGGCAAGCCAGCCCTGATCGTGATCGACATCCAGAAAAGCACGTTCATCGACGATAGCGAAGTCCGCTCAATCGATAATATGCCCGGCTATAGGGACCGTATGATTGCCGCACGTGATCTTGTTGATGCAGCACATGAAAATGATATTCCGGTGATCTTCATTCAGGAGATTCACCGCGCTGATCTAATCGACTTCGGTCGGGAACTGGATGGCGACGAAGACGTGCATTGCCTTGAAGGAGACCCCCGGACAGAAATTGCAGTGAATGAAATGGGATTTCGCAAAGGCGACTACATCATTCCCAAGCGGCGCTATTCCGCATTTTTCGGGACCGATTTTGAAATTCTACTGAGGGGTCTTAAAGTGGATACGTTGATCCTCTGTGGGGGTCTGACGGACGTCTGTGTGCATTATACCTTCGTAGATGGCCACCAGTCGGACTATTTTTGCCGCGTGGTCGAGGACTGCGTGGGAGGGTCGTCTTTTGAAGCTCATGAGGCCGCTCTGAGAGCGATGGAGTATCTTCAGACTGGTGCAATTCAAAAACGCGCGGATGTGATCGAAGCAATGTCAGCCTGAGGAGTGGCGCAAAGTGCATCTTGCTGCGATCGCCTCGAAATAGATGAGCGGTCGTTTGTCGTGATGCGGTGATCTGGCAGAACGAGCACAGAGCAGACTTGCGGCTTCTCGCTGTTTGCAATGGCCGCGGACGTCTCTTTTGGCAAGATGTGAAGCTGGCCGCGGGTTCACTTGATGTCTGCATTACGAAGATGCAATGCGTCTTCTATTGCACAACTCCTTGATCTGGCCGTTCGTTCTGATTGCGACCGAGACGACCTACTTATAGCCAACTTGCAAAACTGGCCTCATCGATAATCCGGCCACACTGAGACAGGTTCCGCTGCACCTTGTCGAATGACCCCGGGCGCTTTGGGCGCGTTCCAGCGAAACAAAGTGATGTGCCAAAGACCTGGTCTTCGCCGGGAGGGGTCGATCAGGCCGACGTATCCTTTCTGCCTCAGTTGGTCGGCCGCATGCCAGGACGGCGGCGTGCCTTTGGCCGCGAGCAACGCACGCCAGGGCTGGGATGCGATGGCGTAAATGTCGGCGGCCTCGGGGCTTCGCAAATCGAACAGCGCGCATCGTTCCACTTGGAATGTGAGCACGATGCGAGGTGGATCTCCTGCGTTGACGTCCTGCCCAATCGCGACTCTGGCGCTTTCGACATCGGGGCTAAGATATAGGGCGTCCTGACCACGCCGATTGAAGCGTGCGGGCGGGCGATCAGGTGCTCCGCGCATCAAATGCACGTCCGGATCGCCGGCCCAGACGATCTTCACGAATTCTCCCGAGACTTCAGTGAGCATGGTCAACCGTTCCGCAAAGTTGAAGCCGATGCAAGGTGCAGCAGGGATTGATCCGGCGCAGATCTTCCTGTTTGCTCAAGCTCTATCAATCTGTGAGAGAGCAAAAAAATCATGGCAAGGCCCCGGATCGCTCTGCTTGGTGCTATTTTGGAATCCAATCGCTTCGCACCGCCCGCCGAAAAAAGCGATTTCACGTCGCTGACTTGGCTTGCAGGCCAAGATTTGTTGGACGAAGCGCGGTCGGCCACTCCGAAACTGGCAACCGAGTTCGCGGCCTTTGTCCGCGCCATGGATGCGACGGGGAGTTGGACGCCAGTGCCTTGCATGCTGGCAGCGAGTCATCCAGCCGGACCGGTGCGCGCGGCGGTGATCGAAGAGATCATCGAAACATGCGAAGACAGATTGCGCGCGACCGAACCAGTGGACGCCGTCTACATCTGCAATCACGGTGCCATGGTCGCAGAGCACGACCACGATCCCGACGGTTTGCTGATGTCGCGCATTCGCGAGATCGTGGGTCCGGAGGTTCCGGTCATCGCGACGCTCGATCTACACGCGAATATCTCGCAGCGCATGGTCGATGCCTGTGACCTGATCGTGGGCTACCGGACAAACCCTCACGTGGATCAGATCGAACGCGGCGAGGAAGCAGCCTTCGCTATGCGTCGGATTTTGGCGACAGGCAATCGACCGAAAGTCGCGCATATCAAGCTGCCACTGGTCCCCGCGTCAGTCACGCTTCTGAGTGCCGAACACCCTTATGGAACCCTGATTGACTACGGGCAGCGGAGACAAGCCGAGTATCGAAGCAAGATCCTGAACGTCTCTGTCTTTGGCAATTTCCTTTTCTCGGACACACCTGACAACGGGCTGAGCATCGTCGTTACAGCGCGCGAAGACGGGCAATGCGCGGCGGCTCTTGCTGGTGAATTGGCGGAAATGGCGTGGTCATTGCGCAAGAACTTCGTGCGGCAATTGACATCCCTAAGCGATGCGGTGGCGATTGCAGCCCAGCAAAGGCGAAATCCGGTGATCTTTTCCGATGCGGGCGACAATCCCGGGGGTGGTGGAAGCGGCCGTACGACGGAGCTGTTGGCGGCTCTTTTCAAGGCTGGTGCAAGCGACTGCCTATTTGGGTCTTTCTGTGATCCCGAGCTCGCGCAGGAGGCCCATAACCTCGGTGTCGGCAACCGGTTCATGGCACGTTTCAACCGGTCTTGCGACACCGCAGTCGCTTGGGCGCAATGGGACGTGCCCTTTGAAGCTGATGCGGAAGTCCTTGCGCTGCATGACGGCGATGTGGTGGGGGAAAGAGGCATGACAGCCGGTCGCAGATTGGCCTTGGGACCGTCCGCAGCGCTTCGCATTGGGGGCATAACGGTTGTGGTGATTTCGGATCGTACGCAAACGGCTGACCCTGTGTTCTTTCACATGTTCGGTCTGGATATCGCCACGGTCCGGACGGTCATTGTGAAGTCCCGGGGCCACTTTCGTGCCGGTTTCGCAGGTTGGTTTGCCCCGAGCCAGGTTTATGAGATCGACACGGCTGGTTTGACATCGCCGGTTCATGACCGTTGGCCGTTCGCGCACTTGCCACGCCCGAATTATCCAATGGATGCGCATACTGAATGGTCGGCCACCCTGTCGGACTAGACAGGCTCGGAGTATTTGTCATTCGGCGTCGTCAGTTTGACAAACCGCATGAATTGGCGCGCGAGTTGTGAAGGCGGTTTTCCAGATGGGAGCACGAAACTTGTGTCATAGAAAATGGCTGCATCAAATGGTCGGACGACAATGCCTTCCATCCCAGACGACAGCAAAGGAAACGGGTTTATAAGCGTCACACCCAGTCCTTCGCGCACAAGCTCGAGGGCCGCCATGTTCGTCGCCGTCTCGGCGACTTGTTTGGGATGGATCCCTGCACGGGCAAAGATCTGCTCGGTAATGGCTCGCGTTCCTAATCTTCGCAGGAACTCGACCAACGCGACCCCCTCCAGGTCATGTGGTGTCACAACACGCTTCTCGGTAAGGGGATGGTCTGTCGGCATCGCACAAACAACTTGGCTCCGACGCCACGGCACAAGATGTACGCCGGTGCGTTGGATCATTGCGCTGGTCAATCCAAGGTCGTAGCGGAGGTCGAGAATACCTGCGACGAGCACATCAGTCGCCTGAATATCCAATTGAAGTTGCTGGCCCGGATTCGCTTTTAAAAAACTCGCGACCCTGGAAATTACAAAGTGGTGGGCAAGCGTTGGTGGCACGATCAGTCGCAATGGCTCGTCATCGGGTGTTGCCCATTCCGCGCCTTCGATATCCGCTAGCGTCTCAAATATGGGGTCGAGCTTTTCGTTCAGCCGCAGCGCCTCGTCCGTCGGATCAATACGCCCGGACCGCCGTAAGAAAAGGGATCGCCCAACCCGGGCTTCCAGTTGTGACAAGGACCGGCTCACAGCAGATTGAGATATCCCAAGACGCCTTGCGGCTCCGATCGTGGTGCCTGCCGTGATCACAGCTCTCAGGGATTCAAATTCGCGCAACCTGTGCCGATGCTCCGTCATGATGCAGTTTTCCTTTCGATGGACACGGCCGAGGTTCTGAATACTTGGGTTAGTCTATGCATAAACGCATAGCATTCAGTATTGGCAATGATTTTTTCGGTAGATAGCTTTTCCCGCAGGGTGCAGTGGTGGTTACAGATTCGACCGTTCGCATGCGCCAAACGAACAGGGAGTCTTTTTGATGAGGAAACTCACAACTGCGACAGCAGTCGCTTTCGGTATTCTGGCCATCGGAGCCGGTGCCGTTTCTGCGGAGAAACTGACGATTGGCCTCGCCTCGGAGCCGACATCGCTTGATCCGCATTTTCATAACCTTGGCCCGAACAATGCCATGTCGGTGCACATTTTTGACCGCCTTATCGCACAGGATGAAAAGCAGCGCTTGTCTCCGGGTCTGGCCGTTTCCTGGGAGCCGGTCGACGATCTGACCTGGGAATTCAAATTGCGGGAAGGTGTCAAGTTCCACGACGGCAGCGATTTCAATGCCGACGACGTGGTCTGCACCATGGCGCGCGCGCCAGATGTTCCGAATTCGCCTTCAGGCTATGGGACTTATTTGAAGGGCAAAGAGGTCGTGAAGATCGACGACTATACGGTGCATTTCAAAACCGAAGCGCCTTATCCGCTGATGGGTAACGATATTTCGACAATCCCCGTGATCTCGGAGCTGGGTTGCGACTCGACGACCGAGGACTTCAACGCAGGCACCGCTGCAATCGGAACCGGTCCCTTCAAGTTCCAGAGCTATACACCGGGCGAGAGCATCGTTCTGACGCGCAACGACGACTATTGGGGCGATAAACCCGTCTGGTCCGAAGTTGAGTTCCGCCCGATTACGTCCGGTCCAAGCCGCGTGGCCTCGCTCCTAGCGGGGGACGTCGACATGATATCTGGCGTTCCGACAACCGATATCACGACCCTGAAGGGCAATGACGATATCCAGCTGAGCCAGGGTGTCTCGAACCGCGTGATCTACCTGCACATGGACCAGTTCCGCGAGAACTCGCCCTTCGTGAAGGCGATTGGCGGTGGTGACATCAAGAACCCGTTGATGGACGTCCGCGTCCGTAAGGCGATCAGCATGGCTATCAGCCGTGACGCGATCGTGGAGCGGGTTATGGAAGGTGTTGCCATTCCTGCGGGTCAGCTTTTGCCCGAAGGGTTCTTTGGCGTATCCGACAAGCTCGACGTAGTGGCTTATGACCCGGAAGGCGCAAAAGCGCTATTGGCAGAAGCCGGCTACGCTGACGGGTTCGAGATGACGATCCACGGGCCGAACGACCGCTATATCAACGACGCCAAGATCGCCGAGGCCATTGCACAGATGCTGACGCGCGTCGGTATCAAGACGGCGGTCGAGACAATGCCCCGCTCAGTGTATTTCGGGCGCGCATCCAAGGGCTCGCCTGACGGTCTGCCGGAATTCAGCTTCATCCTTGTGGGGTGGGGGGCCGGGTCAGGTGAGGCGTCTTCGCCGCTGAAGTCGCTGATCCATACCTACGATAAGGATGCTGGTTTTGGCTCGTCGAACCGCGGACGTCATTCCGACCCTGAAACGGACGCGTTGATCGAAGAAGCTCTGCGCACGGTTGACGACGCCAAGCGGCAAGCGCTTTTGGCGCAAGCAACGGAGCGGGCGATTGAGAACGTGGCGATCATTCCGACCCACTTTCAGGTCAACACCTGGGCGGCCAAGAAGGGTCTGAGCTACGTTGCGCGCACCGACGAATACACTCTCGCGACAGGTGTCGTGAAAGAGTAATCGCAATGCATCCGGGCCGCCTTCGCGGCGGCCCGGAGCCCATTTCCCTGGAATGATCCCATGACCGTTTTCATCATCCGCAGATTGCTGCAGGCCTTGCTGGTGGTCTTCATGATGTCGGTGATCGTCTTCTTTGGCGTAAACATCGTCGGCGATCCGGTCTACATGCTGGTCAGCCCTGATGCGGATCAGGCGGATATTGAGGCCGCGATCAGCAGGCTCGGTCTGGATCGCCCGATCCTGGAGCAGTACTGGCTGTTTCTGAAAGGTGCGGCGCAGGGCGACCTCGGCGACAGCTTCATCTTCGGCGAACCAGCACTCAAACTGATCCTGCATCACATGCCCGCGACGATGGAACTGGCCTTCTCGGCCCTCATTCTGGCCATTGTCATCGGTATTCCGCTCGGGCTCTATGCCGGGCTTTATCCCGACAGCAGACTTTCCAAGGGTATCATGGCCGCTTCGATTTTCGGTTTTTCACTGCCCACATTTTGGGTCGGCCTCATGCTCATCATGCTTTTCGCCGTCGAACTCCGTTGGGTTCCGGCGACAGGTCGTGGCGATCTCGGGAGCTTTCTCGGCTTCCAGAGCAGTCTTTTCACATTAGACGGGCTTAGCCATATTTTCCTGCCCGCGCTTAACCTAGCCCTCCTAAAGATCTCGCTCGCGATCCGGTTGACACGCGCGGGGGTGCGCGAAGCAATGGGACTGGACTATGTGAAATACGCCCGCGCCAAAGGGCTATCCACACGGCGGATCATACTCGTGCATGTGATGAAGAACATCATGATCCCAGTCGTCACGGTGATGGGGCTCGAATTCGGCAGCCTTATCGGCTTTTCGGTGGTGACCGAGACGATTTTCGCATGGCCCGGAATGGGCAAATTGCTGATCGACGCGATCCTGCAACTCGACCGGCCCGTGGTTGTCGCCTACCTGATGATCATTGTGCTCTTCTTCGTCCTGATCAATCTGATCGTGGACATCCTCTACTCCATCCTCGATCCGCGGGTCCGTTTGCAGGATCAAGGTGCATGAGTGACACGATAGCAGACCCAGCGCTGAGCGCCGATACGCCTGCCAAGGTGGAAACGCCATTTCAGCGCTTTCGCGCCGAATTCTTCGAAAGCAAGATCGCGACAGGAGCACTGGCCGTCTTCTTGATCATCGTGCTTCTCGCCATCCTCGCGCCTTGGATTACGCCGCAAAACCCTTACGATCTCGCACAAGTCAGCGTTATGGATGGACGCTTGCCACCGGGATCGGAGGCCTTCGACGGATATACGATGTGGCTGGGGTCGGATGGGTCCGGGCGCGATCTCTATTCGGCCATCCTTTACGGGCTGCGCATCTCGTTGACCGTCGGGCTTGCTTCCGGGGTCATCGCCCTTCTGATCGGCATGGCGATCGGCCTGATAGCGGCCTACGCGGGCGGGCGCGTTGAGGCTATCATCATGCGTGTCGTGGACCTGCAACTGTCCTTCCCGGCGTCACTGGTAGCGCTGATGATGGTAGCGGCGCTTGGCAAAGGCGTTGACAAGATCATTCTCGCGCTGGTGATCGCGCAATGGGCGTACTACGCCCGGACGGTGCGCGCGACGGCACTGGTCGAGCGTGGCAAAGAATATGTCGAGGCGGCGCAGTGCCTTGGTATTTCGCGCTTCCGGATCGTCTTCCGGCATATTCTTCCAAACTGCATGGCGCCCCTGATCGTTGTCGGAACTGTACAGACCGCCAGTGCAATCTCGCTGGAGGCGACACTGTCCTTCCTTGGCGTTGGCCTGCCACAGACAGAGCCGTCGATTGGCGTTCTGATCGCAAACGGCTTCGAATACATGCTGTCCGGGCGCTACTGGATTTCCGTATTCCCCGGATTGGCTCTGCTGCTGACAGTCGTCTCGATCAATCTCGTGGGGGATCATCTGCGCGACGTACTGAATCCGAGGTTGAAGAAATGAGCGCGGTTCTCGAAGTCAGCGGGCTCAAGACTCATTTCTTCACCCACGCTGGCGTGGTGAAGGCCGTGGACGGTGTGGATTTTACCGTCTCCAAAGGCGAGATCATGGGACTTGTCGGTGAATCCGGGTCTGGAAAGTCCATCACAGGCTTTTCCATTCTCGGGCTGATCGACCCGCCGGGCCGCATCATCGAGGGCTCCATCAAGTTCAACGGCGAAGATATCGCGAACGCGAAGGAAGAGCGGCTGCAAAGCCTGCGTGGCAACCGCATTTCGATGATATTCCAAGACCCGATGATGACACTGAATCCGGTGCTGCGGGTCGACACGCAGATGATTGAGGCGATACTCGCGCATGAGCCCGTGTCCAAACAAGTAGCGTGGGAGCGGAGCCGCGATGCGCTTGGCCTGGTTGGCATTCCGTCACCTGAGGAGCGCTTACGGGCCTATCCTCACCAGCTTTCGGGTGGGATGCGGCAGCGCGTGGCGATTGCGACCGCGTTCCTGAACAAGCCAGACCTGATCATCGCCGATGAGCCGACCACTGCTCTCGATGTGACGATACAGGCCCAGATTATCCACGAGGCACAGAAGCTCACGAAACTGACTGGAACCGCAATGATCTGGATCACCCATGACCTTGCCGTGGTCGCAGGCCTCGCTGAGCGGATCTCCGTGATGTACGCGGGGCGGATCGTCGAACAGGGCGGCATTGACGATGTGATCGACCGCCCGTTGCATCCCTACACAGTTGGCCTACTAGGGTCGGTGCCGACAGCGAACCGGCGTGGCAAGCGTCTGTTCCAGATCGAAGGAATGACCCCGAATATGCTCGCGCTTCCTGAAGGCTGCGCTTTTGGGCCGCGCTGCCATGCTCGGACCGATGCATGTCGCATGCAGCCGTCCATCGAAGACGTTGATGGCCGAAACCTGAGGTGCTTCAATCCGCAGCAAGCGGCGGAGACCGTGAAATGACGGATCCATTGGTCGAAATTCGGGGCGTCTCGAAACGTTTTACCAAGCGGTTGGACGTGGCGGGCAAAATTGCCCAACGACTTGGCGCCAACATCCGGGAAGAAACGGTCCATGCCGTCGACAATGTCAACTTGTCGATCATGAAGGGCGAGGTTCTTGGGCTTGTCGGCGAGTCCGGTTGCGGTAAGTCCACATTGGGGCGCGTCGTCGCAGGCATTCACGCGGCGAGCGACGGGCAGATGTTCTATGAAGGCAAAGATGTGGCGACGCTGACCGGGGCCGACAAGCGCGCGGCCACGCTGGCCATCCAGATGATCTTTCAGGACCCTTTCGCCAGCCTTAATCCGCGGATGCGGGTCGAGGATATCATCGGCGAAGCGCCCCGGATGCACGGGATTGTCGGCAAATCCGATATCCCCGACTACGTGGATGAGGTGATGCGCAAGGTCGGGCTCGACCCTGCATTGAAGAAGCGCTATGCACACCAGTTTTCCGGCGGCCAGCGCCAGCGCATCGGCATCGCGCGTGCGCTGGCCGTGAAGCCGAAGTTTCTGGTGTGCGATGAGGCCATCGCAGCACTTGATGTTTCGATACAGGCGCAGGTCATTAACCTTTTCATGGATTTGCGCGAGGAATTGGGACTGACCTACCTGTTTATCAGCCACGACCTGAGCGTGGTGGAGCATATCGCCGACCGCGTCGCGATCATGTATCTGGGCCGTATCGTTGAGAGCGCATCAACGGAAGAGATTTTCTCTGACCCTCGGCATCCCTACACCAAGGCGCTTCTGGCTGAAGCTCCGCGCCTTGATCAGCGCCGCCGTGCGTTCGAGCCGATCAAGGGGGAAATTCCCTCACCGCTTGATCCACCGCCAGGATGCACTTTTCACCCACGCTGTCCTGTTGCGACAGCCGACTGCCGCGCCACCGTTCCTGACTTGAAGTCTGGGCGCGGCGGACGCGAAACCGCCTGCCTTTTGGAGCACGGCGAGACCGTTTGAATTTGAAAATGGAGACACCCTTGAAGAACGCCGATCCAATCTGGGACCACGTCGACCGCCATCGCGATGATTTCATCGAACTGTCAGATCGCGTTTTCGACACGCCCGAGACTCTCTATGCCGAGCACAAGTCCGTCGCGGAACATAAGCGGATGCTGCAGGCTCAAGGCTTCAAGATCACCGAAAACGCGGCCGGTATCCCAACCGCCGTGGTCGGGGAGGCAGGAGATGAAGGCCCCGTCATCGCAATCCTCGGTGAGTTCGACGCGTTGCCCTATCTCAGCCAGGCTCCCGGCGTGGCCGAACATCAACCGCTGGAAGAGGGCGGGAACGGCCACGGGTGCGGGCATAACCTTCTTGGCGGTGCGGCCCTTCTTGCGGCCACCGCCGTTAAGGACTGGTTAGCGGAGAACGGCATCAAAGGGCGCGTTCGTTACTACGGTTGTCCCGCGGAAGAAGGGGGCGCGGCAAAGACTTACATGGTGCGTGAGGGCCTCTTTGATGATGTGGACGCGGCCATCTCCTGGCACCCGGCGACCTTCACGGGTGTGAACGAGGCAAGATCGCTCGCAAACACCCGGATCGACTTCACCTTCCACGGCAAAGCAGCGCATGCGGCGGGTGCACCCGAGTTGGGCCGATCAGCGCTCGACGCGGTTGAATTGATGAACGTCGGCGTCAACTATTTGCGCGAACACATGCCCGACAGCGCGCGCGTGCATTACGCATATCTCGACGCCGGCGGCGTTGCGCCGAATGTGGTGCAGGCAAAGGCCACGGTGCGCCAGCTTGTCCGCGCCAGTTCGTTGCCGGAGCTGGCTGACCTTGTCACACGCGTCCGCAACATTGCTGAAGGTGCTGCTCTCATGACCGGGACGCAAGTCACAAGTCAGGTGTTCTCCGGCGTTTCCAATTTGCTCGGCAACCGACCGCTGGAAGAAGCAATGCAGCAGGAGCTTGAAAAACTTGGACCTGTCGCCTTTGACGACGCAGACGAGGCCTTCGCCCGAGACATCCAGAGTACGCTGACAGCCGCAGATATCGACACGACATTCAAGCGGATCGGGGCCAAACCGGTAAAGGATCTCGCACTTTGTGATTTCATCGCCCCGCTCGACCGTCACAGCGATGGAGGGGAGGGGTCTACGGATGTTGGCGACGTAAGCTGGGCCGTTCCCACCGTTCAGGCGCGGGTGGCCACCTGCGCCATCGGAACGCCGTTCCACACTTGGCAAACCGTCGCGCAGGGCAAGGCTCCGGCTGCCCACAAGGGGATGATCTATGCGGCCAAAGCGATGGCCGCTACAGCCTGCCGATTGGTCCAAAACCAATCCCTCATCGCCGCTGCGCGCGAGACACATCAAGATCATCTGGAGCAGACGCCCTATACCTGTCCGATCCCGGATGATGTGCGTCCTCCGGTCTGAAGGATCAACATGACACGTGCATCCGCCGTCGATACCGCCACCCAGTACTTCGATACTGGGGACTTTACCCGCGATCTGGGCGACCTGGTGGCCCATGAAACCGAGAGCCAGACGCCCGACAAAGCAGCCGAACTACCGAGATATCTTGAACAAGCCCTGATCCCCCGCCTGAGCGCTATCGGCTTCACCTGCAAAATCCATCAAAACCCGGCACAGAATGCAGGTCCTTTCATTGTTGCAGAACGTATCGAAAATGAAACGCTTCCAACCATTCTGACATACGGTCATGGTGACGTGATCCGGGCGCAAACCGACCAGTGGCGCGATGGCTTACACCCGTTTCGCCTTGTTGACGAAGGCGACCGGCTCTACGGGCGCGGCACAGCGGACAACAAGGGACAACACCTGATCAACATAGCGGCCCTGAAAGCCGTCATCGATACCCGTGGATCACTTGGCTTCAACAGCCGCATTCTGATAGAGATGGGTGAAGAAATGGGCTCGCCGGGCCTGTCGGAGTTCTGCGCGGCAAACAGGGAGGCTTTGGCCGCAGACGTTCTGATCGCGTCCGATGGTCCCCGTCTTCAGTCCGACACCCCCACAATGTTCATGGGCGCGCGTGGCGGCATGTCTTTCGACCTGATTGTGGATTTGCGAGAGGGTGCGCATCATTCCGGTAATTGGGGTGGGCTTCTCGCCGATCCTGCGATGATCCTTGCGCAGGCCTTGGCGACGATCACCGATACGCGCGGGCAAATTCAGGTGCCAGAATGGCGTACCACCAGCCTGACCGACGACATCCGTGATGCCCTACGAGACCTTCCCATCAAGGGAGACGGTGGACCCGAGATCGACGAGAACTGGGGGGAGGAAAACCTGACACCTGCCGAGCGTGTCTTTGGCTGGAATAGTTTTGCGGTCCTTGCAATAAAAAGCGGCGTTCCCGAAGCACCAGTAAATGCGATCTCGGGTCATGCCAAGGCAGCGTGCCAGCTTCGCTTTGTCGTTGGCACCAACTTGGACGACATCTTGCCCGCACTGCGCAGGCATCTTGATGCGCGGGGGTTCGGTGTCGTTCAGATCGTCCCGCACGACCGCGCATTCTTCAATGCAACGCGGCTGTCCCCGGATCATCCATGGGTCCGGTTCGTTGCACATTCGCTTGAACAATCCTCTGGCAAACCGCCGCATATCCTTCCCAACCTGGCAGGGTCGCTTCCCAACGATGTCTTTGCGGACATCCTTGACCTTCCGACCGTCTGGGTGCCGCATTCCTATCGAGGTTGTTCACAGCATGCCCCGAACGAGCATGTCCTGAAGCCCGTATGTCGCGATGCGTTGAAGCTGATGGCAGGCCTTTTCTGGGACATCGCTCACACGGGTGGACCGACCTAAGCCGAATATTTTATTGAACCACCGCTGCAACAGACAGCACCCCGACATGAAAAAGCCGGTCCTGACGGCAGTGCGCACTGAACAACGCTGCATGAAGCGCAGGATCAGCGGGGTTAATTCAAGACTACATTAGACAGCGAAAGAGCGATGCCGCCAAGCTGGCTGCCAGACGCGCATTGCAGACACCAACCGGCTTTCCTTTTAGTCAACGTGCTATGGTGTGATCCGAAGGTGGATACCTAAGTCCGATCATTGACCAGTTTCTGCTTTGAAAGCGCGTTCCAGTTGGCTTATCAGAGCGGCCTCCAACTCTTGGACATATCGACGGTGCAAAACGTGGCTGATGATATCGTCATCCTCCGCTAAGCCCTGCTCGGTCAGTAAAACTCGATTGGCGTGCATCTCGGTCGTCAATCCATTTCGGGCCGCCGCCAAATATCTGAGAAGAAGTTGAGATTCAGATGTAATCGCGGTCAATGGCTCTACCGATGAAAGAGCCTCCTCGGCGCTCCCGCTCAACGCCGCTTGATAAGCCTTGGTCACATAAAAAGCACTTGGCGGGTAAGGCTCAAGATCAATGGCTTCGTAAATCAGCGCGAGACCCTTATCCCAATCCCCGGCGAACTCCGCCATGCGGGAGCCAACATTGTACAGGGTATAGGGGTGCCGCGGGTACAAATGCAGTAGTAGCGAAGAAAACCGCTCAAACGCATCCAGGTCTTGCTCTGGTGACTCGATGCTCCAAATTACCGCCACATTCAACGTAGGCATGCGCAGAGGAGCGTGTTTCAAGGCCTGATCAATTGCGTATTTGGCATCCTGCCATGGGTCCGCGTCAGAACGTCTGTTTCTACCAAAGCGGGCTTCGTCAATATGAACACGCGCCAGAGCGGCCCAGCCATCGCCAAAGCTGGGAAACTCCTCGACAGCCTCCGAAAGGCAATTTCTCAACGCCAGATGACCGCTATCTGTAGGTCGGGCCACATAAGAATATAACTTTAGGAAACAGACAAACGCGGCGAAGCTTTCGGGCGAGGCCTTTGCATTTTTCGCCTTGAGCAATTCCGAGGCAATGCCATGCGTGGAGCCCAGTTCAAAAGTAATCTGGCTGATCAGTCGATTCACAGAAGCTCTTATTGCCTTGGGTTCGGTCAGGAGGGTCTGAGCGTCGGCCCAGACCACCCGCTCGTCGTCAATATCGACCAGTCTGGCACTGGTGAGAATGGTATCTGAGTTCCAGTGCACGTCACCAATTAGCACATAGTCGACCTCCGTCGTGTCGAGGGTCTCAATCCCACCGACCGGGGAGACAACGGCGATCCAGGGATAAGCTGCGAGACCCACAGATAATTCTGAATAAATGCCAAAGGCGAGTTGGTCCGTGTTTGGGTTGTTCCCGGTCCCGGCAAAGGGTGCGACAGCGATCCTGACCAGCTCATACGGCACGGTTGTTGTTGGTCCCCGTGTTGCCGTGCCTTGGGCTGGATCGGTGAATGTGTTTTTGTAAATCGCGCCTATCGCAAACAGGATTATGGCAATGCAGGCAGAAATAAGCGCCACACGTTTGTAACGTGATCTCTGCCGGGAAGGACGTTCAGTTGTTCTGCTTGAAATAGTGGGTCGATATGTTCCCTTGGGGATTTCGATCGATACATCGTCGTTGCCGGCCTTTTCAGCAAAATACAGTCTGAGCGCATCCCGAAGGCGACCAACCTCGGATCTCACGATGCTGTCTGTGTTCGGATCGAAAGAAGCGTCACGGCCCAAAACATCAATAGCAATTGAAAACGCCTTGATCTGGGGGCCTCTCCCTTCAAGCTCTTCGTTCACCAGATAGCGCAACAAGCTTGCGCGCCGGTCACCGGCCCCCAATACCCCCGATGCAACAATGGAATCCAAAGTACTCAATACACTCTCAGGATCGGGATGCAGGGTGGTTGGGACCAATCCGCCGGGATCACGCGTATTACTATCTGTTTCAGAGAATCGGGTCATTGGCTGGAATGCTAGTCGTCCGTTTGTTGCCGTCAATGCGGGGCACGTGCTGTCGCAACAGCACGCCTTTTGCGCAGCTTAGCTCAATCTTAACAAATGAGTAATTGTGAACGATGGCTGATGAAAGTGATAAACAGCAAGGCCGACCAAGGTCGAAGAGTGACATCCAACGCGTGAAGGATTTGTATAAATCTGTCGATCAGTTGTACGGCGGTTTCAGGGAATCCGATGCCCCCAAGTTTCAAGATCCGGTCTCCGCCGAAGAGCACCCGCAAATTTCTGGGGATGTGCCCTCCGAACCTCCTGAGCCAACGGTCGTCGATGCAGACCATTCTTGGATGGTCGCTGTTCTCGCAGATCTCGCCGAATACGCCCAGAAAGAAAACTTATACCTTGTTCATGAGTGTATTGACGCTGCGCGGCGACGTGTCTCCGAAGTGCTGAATTCGGAGGATTTGCACGAAGGTTCCTCGGGATCCGGACCACGCCGGGACGACGAGCACTGATGACGCAATTGCATGCAACATCCTGTCTGACTGCTTAAGGCAAACTGCCAGTTTTTGAGCGCAGATTGTGAAAACAGCAAAAAAATGGTACCCTTAGCGCACTAATTTGGAATCTCTATTTTCGCGGCCTGAGCCGACCAGGTAAATTAGAGGGCTTCAATTATGGAACTTATTAGACTGCTGCTTGCGGTCTCAATCCTCGTATTCTCGGTATCTCCTGCGTTCGCGGTCTGCGTACGCCCTGGTGAGCCGTTCGAATGCGTCGGAACCGATTGTGACATCACACCCGGTATCGAAAATGGACAACAGCACGACATCGTTCCCACCGAAAACCGACTTCGAGTAAGGGCGGTCGATGGCGCGCTGACCGCCGACGAGTCATATGCCGAGCTTTACGCCCTCGTCATAGAACCAGAGCGCGACATGCACGTGCGCGCCAATGCAGATGTGCGGTTCTCCGGATTTCTCAACGGATTCGGCGGTGGCGGCGACGTCTTTGGAGAGGTCGAAATCCGCGTGATCATTCGCGATCTTGAAACCGACGCAATGGTCGCCGCCGAGACGATTGCTGAGCGAAACCATAATGGTGGGATCGGCGATAATGGAATCCAGTTTTTCGAAAACTTTTTTGGCCCACCTTTTGCGAGAGACGTGCCTGCCAATGACGACGACGGTGCCATCCTGGAGAGTGGCGGTTCTTATGGCATCGGCATCAGTGCTCGCGTGCGGGCCAGAGGTAATGCCATCAACCCAGGCGAGGCTGACTACTTTTCGGCGGGTAATGGAGTTTTCCTGAGCGCGCTGAGAGTGGTCACAAAGCCGACTGATGGTGACCCAATGTTCGTCGATAGCGATGGTGATGGCCTGCCAAACCTCTGGGAAACGGAGGGCGTCACGGATTGCGATGGCAACGTCCTTCTCGGATTGCACACCTTTGGGGCGGACCCTGACCGAAAGGACCTTTTCGTCGAAATCGACTGGATGGAAGATCGCGAACCACGTGCTGAATCCTTGGCCGCCCTGAGGGCCGCGTTTCTGGCCGCGCCGGATGATGCGGGCGGCACGGACACTGGCGAAGGGATTACAATCTGGCTCGACACCGGAACGTTGGATGACGGTGGTGGTGTACTTGTTGGTGACAACCTCGGCGGCGGCAACGAAATCTCAACGGATACCATCCCCGACCCGTCTGGAGAGTTCATCCCGCCGCTTGGTCAGTTGCCACCGTTGGTGTTTGACTCCGATATCGACGGTGACGGGCGCGAAGACTTCTACGAAGTCAAATCGGCCAACTTCGACTTGGTGCGCTTGGGTATTTTTCGCTACATGATTTCAGCTGTTCCACGAAATGAAGACGAGAACCAGTACCCAATCGGGCAGGGCGAAATCGGCGGCGACGATACGGTCTTGTACACCTTCCTGCCAGGTGCGCTCATGCACGAGCTGGGACACAATCTGGGCTTGAGGCACGGCGGCAGTGACTCTGTCAACTGCAAGCCAAACTATGTCAGCGTCATGAATTACACCATGTGGCAAGGGATCAAGCGTCGTTCCCTGCTGGATGGACAGGCCCAGGACGTAGACAACGACGGAGCGTTGGAGGCGCAAATCATCGACTTTTCACCGGCACGCACAACGACAGGGCGTTCGCGTGCGCCGATCTTTTCCGATGACGAGGGCCTCGACGAAGGCGCCTTGGACGAAACGCGCGAGCTTGACGAAGGGGATAGCGACAACCTCACAATCTTTTTCAACGAAGCTGGTGAGCCACGCGACCTCGCACTGGATGCGCAGCCGGATTGGGACGACGATGGCGTGCCGGGGGAAACAGTGTCAGCCGACGTCAACGCCACAGACACAATTGGCGATTGCGACACGGACTCCATCGTTGAATTGGCCGGTCATGACGACTGGGATATTGTCCAGCTGAGACCCATCCTTGACGGGATCAGTGAAGAGTTGGAGGTGAACCAGACTGGCAGCACGCCACTCCCGGAAAACGAGATGCCGGGCGGCGATGCCTTTGACGACTTCAACGAAGCGTTAAACACGGTGGACCTGTCAGTGACCAAGGTCGCAACGCCCGATCTTGTGATGGCTGGGCAAGAGGTCACCTATACAATCAGCGTGGCAAATGCTGGTCCGAATTCGGCCAGTGAAGTGATTGTGACGGACACTTTTGATGACCTCGTTACGCCGGTTGATTTGCCCGACCTTTGCACTGCCACTGGATCGGAGGTCACCTGCCAGATGGACGTCATCGCTCCTGGGTCCTCGCGTGATCTGATCCTGACCGGTCGCGTGTCCCCGCGCGTGCCGTGCGGTCGAGGGGACGTTGTTACGCTCGAAAACGAGGTCAGCGTCAGCAACGGTGACTGGGACGACATCGCATCGGCTGATAACTTGGCGACCGCCAGTAGCGACGCGCTTTGCCTGCGTTTTGAATATGCGGCCAAGTTCATCTGTGGCGACGGCAGTGGCGATGCTGAGATTCCGGCAGTACCCGGTGCCTATGAGACGATTGTAAATGTTCACAACTTCCAGAGCCGCGAAATTCCATTCTTCAAAAAGCTTGCGCTTGCATTTCCCCCACGGGAACAGGCGGCAGGTGAAATCCTGCCCATTGGTATTGATCGTTTAGGCACCGATGAAGCGTTGAAAGCCGATTGCGATGACTTGCGCGAGCGGCTGTTTGACAGAGCATCGCCTGACAGTAGCTTCTTCGAAGGCTATCTGGTTGTGCAGACGCCGCGACGGCTGGATGTCGATGCTGTCTATACCGCTGGTTTGCCGGGCGGCGTGAACAGCATCCATGTGGAAGAGGTCACGGAACGTGATCTGCGCACAAAACTTTCAATTGAAAAGCGCTCTGACATCTTTGAGTTCCCGCTTCCCGAAGCGATTTCGTCGCAATTCAATCTCTATGTGGTGCTCTATACCGTCGACGTGTTCAACGGTGGTGTAGCGGCGGAGAACGTCGTCATCAACGACCGCGTCAGCTTGGGTCTGATCGGACCTGTTGCTGGCTTTCTGGGCGTGCCGGAGGAGCCATTCGAGATACCCCCGGGTGCCAGCCGCGACCCGATTCAATCCACCGTGTTCCCACCGGCTGCGGAGTTCTCTGTAACCTTGCCGGAACTGGCAGCGGATGAGGGGGCGCAGATCCGGTTTTGGGCGGTGGTGTTCACCTATGCCAGCGGCGATTCTGAGGCAACGTCAGCCATTTTGGCCAATCGTGCCGAAGTCACCGCGCAAGGTCCTGACACCAGCGGCGCCGACAATACCATTGAAATCTTCGATGTTCTGGATCCGTGAGGAGAACAAGATGCCACGTTTCAGCCCAAACGCCCGCCTCACCCTTCTGGCCGTTATCGTGGCATTTGGTCCGGCGTTACCTGGCCATGCCCAAACCACCTACACATCAGAAGCCTGCGCAGGGTTGGCGACTCCGATGGTGGGTAAACTGGCAGAGGCCCAATCGCGGCTCGAAAAGTTAAATGGCGACGAAAATGCACAAGAGCAACAGTCGCGGTTGCTGAGTGAGTTGCTGTCCGATGGCGACACGCAGAAAGCGATCTCCACCATATTGAAATGTTTGGCTGGCGAGGGCCGGTGACGCAAAAATTCAACTCCCCGGCGCCCGGTTTTTTGTTCCTATGACCGGTATTTATTTCGCGGCCTGATACGCTCGCATCAAGACGGGCACGTCTTGCCTCGCCCACCCGGTCAGTTTGCTACACAACACCAAGACCAAGGCAGCAGAGAATGGGGCTGCAATGGTCAGAGGAATCCGCGTGTAGCTCGCATAGGCTGGGTCTTGCGTGGTTTCTGCTTCGGCGATGAGCGTCCGGTATGGGCCACCTTCATCTGGCCACTACAGAACTGGCAACAAGATGCATCGCTTGCCCAAAGCCCGGATTTCAGAATGCTGCAACAGCGATGAAAGGGTACCCCTCTCTTTGGAGAAGAATAACTGGACCGCAGGCCATTGTGCCACTTAAGCTGTCGCGATCTGCATTCCGCAATACCGGCGGAAAAAGCGATAAATCGGAAGGAAGAGCGCCATTACACCGATTGGCAATCAGCGATTGGCTCGGAGGATATGGCTGGTCGTGATCTTTTGCGTGTCGACCGTCTCTCAGGTCGCGGCGCAAAGCGATTGTTATGGGACGTCGCTTGACCTGACCATTCGGTCAACGCTGGACCCTGCTGATAACGGTTATCTGGTCTCTCTCCCGTCGCCGCAATCCTGGATCGCCAACATCGGGAACTCGCAAAACCTGCGCGATGTTCCATGCTCAGAAGAACCCGTGACAGCCAACTCAGCAGTGCACATTGCCGCGCGCGGATTGCTACAGGACGATGACCGGGCTCTTCTCGATAGTGAGGGGGCGCGGCTGACGGGCCTTCACATTCACGCATTGAGCGCCGGCGGCATCGCAACGTACCTAAGATCTTATGAGTGGTGGATGGAAAATGCATACGGGCAAGCGACGTTAACTGACATGGGACATTTGCGCAGGCCGTCGGACAAAGGAGATGCGGTCGGTGGTTCCTGGCTGTTGACTGAAAGCTATCCCGATAAGACAGGCCAGAGAATTAGGCTCGGCTGTGCGCTCGATTGCGTGCTTGAGTATAGGCTTGGACCATCGCTTGGGCTGCGCTACCACCTGATCGTCCAGAATAAGGACGAGACACCGGACTGGATCGCAATCGACCGCTCCGTGCGCAGGACAGTCTTGGAATGGTTCCCTGAGTTGGAGTGAGACGAAACGCCTTCCCAGCGCTCGGCGAAAAATCGTCAATGAATTTACTTTCAGCGCGCGCTCAAAAGATGCAGGATACGCGGCAATGAGGTAAAATCAGCGGCTGCACGTAGGGATGGGCTGACGCCAATAGGAACTTTTTTCGCGACAAATACTGCTTGAAATCGAAGGAATCGCCAGTTTGTGACCGCTGCCGATGAAATCGGGAACCAAAACTAACAAAGGACTTCTGGTAAGACCAACATGCCCAAAATTCTGTTTATTTTTTCAACGATCGTTTTCATTTTTGCCTACGGTGTTGGCGTAGGAAAATACGAAATTTTTCCGCACAAGTGGATTGATGCGGCCGTGGATTCAGTCAAAGCGGTCATTGTCGACATCAGGATGGTCACCGGAACAAAACCAACACAGCATATTAAGAAACTGCCCTCACCTCCGGCCAAAGCGGACCCTGTCACCGGGAGCACAACGGGATACACGGCTGTTAGTGGTTTCTTCGATGATGGCATGGAAATTCGGCTTCTGGACGGGTCTGGAAATATGGCCCATCGTTGGCCTGTCTCATTCAAAAAGATATGGCCTGATCCGGGACATATACCGAGTAAGGATGTTCCGCAAAGTGACTGGAACACTTATTTTAACGGCATCATTGTTCATCCGGATGGCTCTGTGGTCTTCCCGTTCCGTGGCCTGATAAAACTGGATAGTTGTGGCGAGGTCATCTGGAAGTCCACAAAGCGCGCCCACCATTCTGTAGAACGCTCACCGAGGGGTACCTACTGGTCTCCGGGCAGTAATTTTGTCGAGAACGGAACCGATTACCTGCCGTTCAGAGGCACGTATTATGACCACACGGTCGTCGAATTCTCAGCAGACGGCGAAGTTCTGCGCGAAATCTCAGTCGTTGGTGCACTGAAAAAAAACAAGATGTTTGCTTTGCTGAACGCCAACAATCGCCATTTTGAACTTTTCAATGAGATAGACATCATTCACCTCAACGACGCGGAAGAAATACCGACCGAGTATTTGCCCCAATTCCCGCAATTCTCGGCAGGGGATATCCTTTTGTCCCTTCGGGAGCCAAACCTTGTCATGGTGATGGACCCGGAAACCCAAGAAATAAAATGGCATATGATCGGGCCTTGGAACCAACAGCACGATACGGATTGGCAGCCTGATGGGACAATCACCCTCTTTAATAACAACTATGATCGAACGCGTCTGGGGACCGAGCTTGGCGGTAGCAGCATCTTGTCCGTCGATCCAAAAACGAATGAGGTAAAGATTCTTTACGGTGAGAAGGAAGGACAGCGCTTTTACTCGGCAGTACAGGGCGACCACCAGGTCCTTGAGAACGGTAATATTGTGATCGTGGAGTCGACCTTTGGCAGAGTTTTCGAAGTCACATCTGATGGAACGCCAGTCTGGGAGTATGTAAACTACTATTCCGAAGATGAAGTCCTGCTTGTATCGGATGTTGCCCGCTATCCGGAAGAAGGCATGGATGTCGCCAGTTGGCAGTGCTCTCCAGATTGAACAAAGCCTCGTCGAACTTCCTCATCGTTGCCAGAGTATGATCAATTGGAACCAATCAGGTCTGCGGGCATCCTGGTGCTGCAACGAGGCGGTTATGAAGCAGGCGGCCCTTCGGTGAAATCTGATAGGCGCGCTCACATCTGAAGGGCTACTGACATCCGGTAGGCATAAGCACAGGCCATCCATACCCCCCACACAGTGAAGGCGGTCAGGAATGTCTGATGCAATCGACTGTGACTTTGCGCGTTCTGTTCTTCCGCCCCGCCTGACGCCCAGTTGGAAAGGGGGCCGTAGAAAGACAGGAGCATTGCCGCAGCAACGATGTAGCGGCCTTGTGGTTGGTAGTCGTAAGAATAGCTGTACTCGATTGAAAGAAAGACAACGAAGCCAATCGAGAGCAAAAGAAGAATTGCGAAAACCGGGCGTGTTCGACCATGGAAGATGGCGGTGTAAACAAAGTAGGCGCTGAGAAGGATAAGCGACACGAAGATCAGGCTGCGGGCAATGGGGTTCGTCATGTAGCCGAAAACGCCAACGAGAGACTTTAGGGAGCTCCATACCCAGTGACCAGTGAGGAGCATGTCCAGTCGCGACGCTCCGGAATTGGCGACGATGCTGTCCATCGCGCGTGTGGCGTTTTCCGACTGATACGCTGCCAGATCGTCACATTTGCCGATCCCTGCGGCGCATATGGTATCCGATCCGTATACCGTGACTTCCATCCAAAGGAAGATCCCGAGTATCGCCGCCCCAAGACAGAACAATATGAAGAAACCCGGTGCGCGAAGGGCACGAAGAAGCCCTCTTATTTGCGCGGCATGTACGATCACCAGAGCGGCGTTAAAGATATGAATGATGTAAAACGATGGCTTTAGGAAAATGGCCGCAAAGGCAATCAAAGCGCACAGACCAGCAAAAACAGCCTGATTTGTGCGTCGAAATAAGAGAGCCGCTGCGAACCCCGAGACAGCAGCTGCGATCGCGAGACCTTCACCGTTAACATAGGTCGAAAAATAGAAAAATTGAGGTAAAACCGCGAGCGGAAGAACTGCGCCGGGATTAATCCAGGCAAGCCAAGCAACCGCCGCAGTCGCTATGATCCAAGACAAGAGTCGGAAAAAAACGACGTTGCTGTCATCTGCCGAGGATTTGCCAAAAACGACCCCCAGTTTCCCCAAGATCAGGTAGGTCTTGTCGTGGGTGTAAAGATAGGTGGTCGCGTAATGCGGGCGTTCTGCAATTCGGGCTTCGTCCGCACCGATTTCCGGGGGCATCCAGCGGTCCGAAGCATAATAATTGACAGCCGCCACGTGATCCATTTCGTCGGGGGAGTAGTTGAAGCGTGCTTCAAGCACCGCCCAGAGCGACACAAGAAACATCAAAACAAGGGGTAAGAAGACAGTTGCGTAGGGACGCTTGTAGGCAACCAACGCGGTTATTACGATCACGATGAGAAAAACCGCCATGGGTTTGAGCGGTAACCAGAATACTGGGATTAGAAAAAAGATAAAAAATATAAATAGGTGAGTTGGCAAAGAGGGTCGGGGGCTATCTCTTTCCCCTGAGTAATCGTTTCGAACGCTGACAGGCGGAGTAATCATATCCAATGCACCGGAATTTCTTTGACTAGGTATACTGTCGTTGTGTGACATATTTGAAAAATTCAACGATAGCACTCAACGCGGTGTGCCTTACAGTTTTTTCTTGGGTTTGACGTGCTGAATGTTCATCGGAAAGATAGCTCTTATCACAAACACAAAAGAGGTGGACGAAGAGAATTTTTTCGGACGAAGCAGGATTTCCTTCATTGAGCGCATGCATGGCCGGATTAATGAACGGTGAGAATTCAACCAAGCCAATTCAACGTACCTCCCAAAGCAACGCTTCCAATCCTTTTACGGCGCAGGTGTGGGCTGGCCCTGTAGCCTTGGTCAAGGCAACGCAAATGCCACCATTGGGTAAGCCTGCATCGCTAAGACAAGGTATCAGTTGCTCGCCGCACAGGATTTGGCGAGCGATGAAAAAAACGCCTCATCTTGTTGCTCCGGAAGTACCGAGGCCGCCATGACACTCAGGTTTTTGTCTCCAACCGTATTGTCCATCCGCCAGGCGAGGCGACCATCGTCAGTGAATTCCATCACGCGGCCCTGCGTGGAAGAGACGATGAGCATATTGCCGTTCTCCAGCCGTTCATGCTCTCCCATGATTTCGGTGTAAAACGCATATTCAGATTCCTCTTCGCCCAAGGCGACAGTTAAGGCTCCGGTTTTTGCGTCCAGTTCGACAATCCTGCTGCGTGCGGGCTCGGTCTGGGAACCGCGTGTGAAATTGCGGTTGTCGAACACGGAAATGCGGTCCCCGGGCAAGAAATCGGGGTCGTGCTGGCGCATGACTTGTCCCAAAGACTGAAACTTGATTTCCAGTGTTTCCGAATCGACCACGAAAACCCCGCTGATGTTGCGGAGGGAAAACATGATGTCGCCAGGCTCAAAGACGTCGGACTGGAGATTGCTTGGGAAAATATCAATATCGTTGAGGTGAAGCGTGTCACCGGACACCACTGGGGCGCCGTTAGACAGGCTGGAGTTGTACAAAAGGCCTTCAATCCCATTCTGAAAGAAGATGTCGATCACCGGGATGGAGCGCAATACTTCACCATCGAGGGTGAGATTTTGAAGAGTCCATGACCGCAGCGGAGCTTTGTGATTTGGGTAACCGGTTGGCTCGGTCGCGAGGTGGTCTTCTGCGGACACCCACAAAGTGCCATCCTCTGCATAGTGAACGGAATGGTGCCCATTGTTATCAAGCTTCCAGATGATTTCCCCACAAGGGCTGAGACGAAACGTGCTCAGATTCTCAAAATTCGCGACGAGCGATCCATCAGGCAATATCTCTATGCCATGAAGGAACATATCTGCTTCGGGACGCTTGATGAACGTCCCTTCACCATCCGGCCAGATTTCCGAGAAAAGTGGTATCCACTCGTGAAGCACCTCTCCGTTCCGGTCGATGACGCGCACAGCCGTTTGGCGGCGTCCGATGTTTGTTGCAACCATCAGCAATCCCGGCTGCAGTTCGTCTTCCAGCAACGTCTCCACCGGCTGCTCGCTGATATCTCCAGTGTATTCCATGATTTGATCACTAGGGTTCAGAATTTCGGCGATCGACCAGTAGATGCTCATCAGTTGCGGTGCTGGGGGAAGCCTGTTTCGTTGCGCGAATACGCCGTAGATAAAAGCTGATGAAATCAAGGTGATGACAAGTGAAGACAGGAAGACAAATTTTGGAATATTATTACGCATGGTCGGTCTGACCCCAAATCTGAAAATCTTGTTAGAGCTTTATACGACGCAATCAGATTTGTCTGTATTTTGCCCGGCCATGAAGCGCTTTTTTGACCGTTGAGCTGGGCAAGCAGATGCTCTTGATCGATGGATTGCACGGCGAGCGAAATACGAAACCTGCATCTTAGGCAGAAGACGCATTGAGTTTACGGTTGCTCAAACTCCGGCGTTTGTCTTTGGACCGTAAGCTGGTCTGTTAACGCTGAACGTTTCCACCCTTTTCGATGCGGCGCAGATAATGTTCCGAGATGATCGGAGGTTTGCGCAGAAAACGGCCGATGCGCATCGTGTGCCCATTTATTGCGAGTTACTATTTTTAGATCGACACCAGCAGGTATCTCGCTTCGTGTCAAAAAAGATGGTTTAATGACGCGCAGTCGCGGGTAGCCTATTGATGCGGCTTGAATTGATTTGTCAGATTTGGTGTTCTCCGGGAGAGCAAATGCCGCAAAGTTTTCCTCCTGTGATCACAAGGCTGGTCATCTTCCTCACGATTGGACTGTTCGACAGCGAATTGGTGCCGATTTACTCTTGTTTCGAAAGGGCCGGACCATGAGTGCGCAACCATTTAACGGCCTGTGTATCAGAACAGATTTACCCGTCGCCGACGGAAACGGTCATTGGGTGATCCAGCCCTGCGCCATGCCCAACGCTGAGCTGTTTCAACCAAAAACAGGCGCAAATGAGGTTCATCAATGAGTTCCGTTCCGTTCAATCGTCCCTCTTTGGTCGGCAATGAAATACCTTATCTGCGTGAGGCGATCGCCAAAGGGCAGCTATCGGGTGACGGGCATTTTACCCGGCTTTGTAACCACCGTATTGAAGAGCTGACCGGCGGTGGCAAAGCGCTATTGACCCATTCTTGCACTGCCGCGCTCGAAATGGCGGCCATATTGTGCGACCTCGCGCCCGGTGATGAAGTCATCATGCCGTCCTTCACCTTCGTTTCCACGGCCAATGCAGTTGCGCTGCGGGGGGCTGTGCCGGTGTTTGTCGACATTGATCCCGGGACGCTGAATGTCGATCCGAAGGCCGTTGCGGCTGCTGTCACTGATCGGACCAAGGCGATTTTCGCTGTCCATTATGCGGGTTTCCCGGCGGATATGAACGCACTTGCGGATATCGCTAGCGCCCATGATCTGATTCTCGTCGAGGATGCCGCTCAAGCGCTTGGGTCGACGCTTGGCGAACGGCCTGCGGGCAGTCTGGGCGATCTTGCAGCGTTCAGCTTCCACGAAACCAAGAACATCATCTCAGGTGAGGGCGGAGCACTTGTGATCAACCGTCCGGACTTGATGGAACGCGCAGAAATCATCCGCGAGAAAGGTACCAACCGAACACAATTCCAACGCGGCGAAGTGAACAAGTACACCTGGGTTGATCTCGGGTCATCATTCCTGCCCGGAGAACTGGTAGCTTCATTTCTGTTCGCGCAGCTTGAGCACGTTGAAGAGATCACGGCGCGCCGCTGTGCGCTTTTTGACCGTTACATGGCGGCGATGGCGCCGTTCGAAGCCGAAGGCCGAGTGCGGCTGCCACAACGTCCCAACGCCGCTGTTGGAAATGGCCATATGTTCTACATGCTCATGAATGATGCGGACGACCGCGCTGCCTTCATTGCACATATGCAAAAGGCAGGTATCGCCACACCGTTCCACTACGTGCCGCTACATTCTTCGCCCGCAGGAAGACGGTATGCCCGTGCGCTGGACGACATGGTCGTGACGGACGATACCGCCGCGCGCCTTGTCCGCCTGCCAATGTTCTTTGATCTTGGAACAGACATTGAGATCGTCATTGCGCACGCTGCGGACTATCTCGCGGCCCCAACGCGACGGGAGCCCGGGTAATGAGCACCGGGTTAAAACGCGCGGGCTTCGAGCGATCAGTGACAGCTTTCGTCTATAGTTACGAAATGCGAAGCGTACTTGGCGTGAACATGACTGCGATATGTGACTATGCGCGGGCTTTGGAAACGGCAGGGAATGCGACAAGAGGCGCGGATCAAGCAGGTTCCGAACCCGATAGTTCGGGGCTGTCATAACATGGCGCTGACACGGTTTTTCCGCTATATTGTTACGGGAGTGGTCGCGAACGGGCTAGGGCTGACGATCTTTCAAGGGTTGGTTTGGGCAGGCGCAGCTCCAGAAGTGGCATCGTTCCTTGCGTCTTTCCCGGCAGTCTTGACCGCATACCTGCTCAATAAACTCTGGTCTTTTGAATCCGCATTGCCGCATGGCAGAGCACTTATGCGCTACGTGATCGTCACAATTGGCATGATTATCTTCCAGACGGCTATCGTCTCAATTCTATACCGCCTGCTCGACGTCTGGCCCTTGGCTGCGGCAATTATCGCTCTGGCGATCGCCACGCCCGTATCATTTCTATTGATGTCCCATTGGGTCTTTGCCGCTGACCCCGATGATCGGGCCGTCGGGAAAGCCGCGGACACGACGCGATCGCGCCTCTGAGACGTTATCGTGTTCCGTTCGGCGCCATTGGTATGCAACCTAAGAGGATTGTCGCTTTGATCGATGGGCCGCTTGCCTGAAACGCTGATGGGTCTACCCGATTACGAACAACCTGCGTCGTTCCGAATGCGTGATGACGAGTTAAGCGTTTGGCAGTTCCCGTGACTTGTGAATCTCAACCAGCTTGATGTCGTCGCCCACGTCGCGCGGCACAAGTGTCTTCGCATTGATGAACAGGCGGCTCCCCATGCGAACTTCGGTGGTGACCGTACAGTCCATTCCGAAGAAACAATCGTCACCGATTGCAACTCTGCTTCCTGTGGATGTTCCGCTGGAGAAGTAGTTGTTGCGGCCGACCACTGTACCTGCCGTCAAACGAACGCCAATATCGATGAAGCAGGCAGAACCGACACAGACTTGTTGGTCCAGTACAGCGTTCTGCAAAACGATACATCCTGCTCCAAGCTCTACGTCCGGCTCGATGACTGCGCTGGGATGGATGACGGTGAACAAGTCGTACCCTGCATCAATCACACGGTCCAATGCGGTATGACGCGCGGCCATGTTGGCGTAGCCGATCGCGAACACCAGTTTGATATCGCCGGGGCCAAGCCCTTGCGTGTTCTTTATCTGGTCCAACCCGCCAAGCGTTGTCACCTCGTCAATTACAGCTTCACCTGCTGCGCAGGTGTCATCAACAAAGCCAATCAATTCCGCCTGATCTGCGCAGTGGTGGCGTATATGGTGGAACACCTGTTTGCCCAGATGGCCGGCACCGTAAATCGCTATCTGCGTACGGTTCATGATTTGGAGCCGTCTTCGCGCAAAAAGCCCAGTATCGTGTCAGTATCAGAGTATAGCTCTGCGATGCGCTCCCTTGGCACTGACACCCCAAATGTTTCTTCAAGTGCGAACACCAATTCTACATGGCGGAGCGAATCCCATTCAGGCAATTGCGCTTTGTCATAGTGACCCGACGAAATGGGCTTACCAATCACTTGCGAAAACATTGGCCAGAACCGGGCTTCGAGTTCTTCCGAGCCAATCATTAATCGTTTTCCATTTACTGAGATGTCCTCACATTTTCTTAAACAGCGTCGCGAAGCCAGCCAAGCGGCCGTTGATCCGATCCATATCGACCAGAGTTCCCGGATCAATATCTTCGACGCCATGCACGGTTCGCCCGTCGTATACCAGGATGTCTCCCATCTGGGCATTGTCATCGAGGCAGTAGCGCGTGTCATCGATGTCGACAAAAGCGCCGCCATGCTGATAGTGCTCGCCCTTCATCGTCATCGTCAGCACCGTCTGGTAGAATTTAGTCGATCGTTTATCGACGACATCTTTGGCGACATGGTCGGTGTGGCGCCGGAAAAAGCCACCACCCTGTGGATACTGGTGGAAGCGGGCTGCAGTCCATAAACCGTTGTCCTCGATGCCTTCCAATGCAAAGCCGTCGTCCAGCCCGGCGAGTAGATTGCGCACACGTGCCAGCATGCGCAGACTGTCGTGCAGCCCCCAAACATCCTCTTCCCAGAACGGCGTATAGAAGGCGCGAAAAAACCGCGCGTCGTCATGATTGGCCGATCGAGACTCGCCGCCAAGATTAATTTTTTGGAAGTTGCGTCTTACCGCGTCTGCCGATTGACCGGATGCCGGTGCATCCAACCCGCGATCGAAATGGCTAACGATACGATCATACGCATCATACATCGTCTGTGGAGAGACCAGGCCGCGAATGCAGACGAAGGTCCTGCGCTCCATCACATCCTTGAACTCTTCAAGGTCTATCTCTGCCGGTGACGTCACCTCAAAGAGATTGTCGTCGAATGCCCACTCACTCATAAGTTTCTCCTTTTCCAATTACCTGGGTTCAAAATATCGGCCCGGCGAGTTTACGCGTCCAGGCCAAGGAAAGACAGTACAGGATGCGGCCAATCCTTCAGATCCGCGCCATGCTGGCAAAATAACGCGTATGTCATTCGTTCCATGCCGACACCAATGCACCCGCTATGCGCGACCGACCCATCGGAAGCCTCGATATTGAACGCCCGGCCAAAAAAATCAGTGTGAAGATTGATTGAGCCGGTTGCGATTTCCTTGTCGAGATGCGGAATATAGGCCAGCAACTCATATTTAAGCCGATGTACGTTCTGAAACACGGACTTCATCGCGGACTCATTCGCAAAAAATGGGTCGTTTGCGGTCTCGATCTTGGCATTTACACCGAGCGAAGTGAGGAATTTACTCAGCCGTTCGATTATTCTCTGGCGCGATTCCAGCACAAACTCTTCATTTCCAACGAACATGATGTCGCGCACGGTGAAGTTTGTCAGCCGATCAAGCTGGTTCGTTGCAGAGCTTTCATTGCGGAACACGCGATTGGCGGTTGTGTAAAAGCCGTTCTGGAGATTCTTGGCACCCTCGAGCGTGTAATAACAGCAATCACACACCGCCGGTTGAAGCCCATACTTGGCGTCCGCCATTAACTCGTCCATCGGTACCGTCTCGAAATCGGCATCGTTTCCAAAACGTTTGGAAAATTCCGAGCGTGATTTAAAGTCATCTTTTACCGGCGCACAGAGGATCATCTGTTGTGGAAATTCGCGGAAATAGTCGATCATTTTGAAGAGCCGCACAGGCCAGACGGCCGGGTGCTCTTGCTCGACGGCGTCAAACTCTGCGGCCATTTTCTGCACGCTGTGGTTCAGCGCGTGCAACACCCGCAGTACGTCACCCTGAAAGGAATAAAACCCGGGTTCGATGGGGATCACGTCACGGCGGCGTTCGAGTTCGGGCTGCGGATCGTCCGTGAAACGAATAGGGACATCGTTGTGAAAAACGAGATCTTTGTCGATATTCTTGGCGATAAATGTGAACCGTCGAGCCATTGCAGCCATTGCGTCCGTGGAGTCGGTATCCTCGTGGGTGATCGTCACACCATCGCTTTGCCAGTCGAATGCGCTGACCCTGAAGCTGTTGCGGACCGCCGCCTCGACGAAAGCCGCTTGCTCGGGCGTTGGCAGGGTATCAAGATCGATCCGAATTTCAGCCATTTCTGTCCTCATCTTTACCATTTGTCGTGAAATCCGCGCCAATCAGCACCTTATCCACAATGTAGAGAGGGCGTCCCTTGGCCTGATTGTAAAGGCGCCCCAGGTAGATTCCGAGCAGCCCTTGATTCACCAGCACGAGCCCGCCGATGAAAATTGTAATTGTCACCGTGGTCAACCAGCCCGGAACACCGAACGTGTCAGGGTTTATCAAATAGCGCAGAATCAGATAGAGACCGTAGATCGTCGATATCAGAGACAGGCCAATTCCCAGCGTGATGGAAATATAAAGTGGCCGGTTGGAAAACGAGATCATACCGTCCATCGCCATACGAATAAGTCGCGCCAGATTGTAGCTGGATTCGCCCTCGTAGCGCTCGCTATGTTGCACGTCGATAAAGCCGGACCGAAAACCAACCCATTCGATCATGCCCGCAAACATTCGATAGGTTTCCCGCATGCTGCAGAAGGCGTCGACGACCCCACGGCTCATGACGCGAAATGTTCCGACAGACCCATCGAGTTTGAACCCAGACAACATGCTGAAGATCTTGAAATACAGACGGGACGTAGCACGCTTCCACCATTTATGTTGTCGGTCGATCCGCCGTGCCACCACCATGTCATAGCCCTCGTCGAGCTTTGCGAACAACCTTGGTATGTCTTCTGGGCGATCTTGCAGGTCGCAATCCATCACAACGGTCCATTCTCCCCGCGCAAGGTCCATGCCGGCCGTGATCGCATAGTGCTGCCCAAAATTTCGGCTTAGGTTGACAACCTTAAGGTGCGGATATTTTTCCACCAGCGCCTGCATGACCGGCCAAGAATTATCTGGACTACCGTCGCAAACGAGAATGATTTCGAACCGGTCGGTCATCTGCCTCAGGACCGTGTCAAGGCGTTCGCACAAAACGGGCAAAATGCGCTCAGCCTTGTATACTGGGCTGACCACACTGATAAGAGGTTTTTCCGTGACCATCTGAGCACTGCTCATCGATGCGGAAAGGGTATCGGCAGTATCACTCGCTAAGGCTTGTGTCATCAGCCGGTCCTATTGCAATAAATCGAACCATAATCACTCATCGCGTAAACTTCCCGCGTCGAATTTGGCAAAAAAATCTGCCCACTCACACCAGGCATGTATTCCTTTACTATCATGAGAAGAATTGTTGCAACTTGCAAACTCAATAATTCATAGCGACAGGCACCGGTTGTCTGTGTTGGCGGTGGCATGGTGCAACCAAATCGCCACTGGAAGATCGTTTCACGCGCTGATCTCTCCCTTGAATGCCCCGCGATGAGCGCAAGTCGGTTGCTGAGTTTCCGATAGTTGATATTGTGCCCGTGAACGCAGAGGGCCGCGGCGATGGGATCGCCATGAGTGCTTCTGCTGTATGTGCTCGATGTCCCATCTGGTTCTACGAATACGGGCGCTCCTGACACCTGCGCCCCTGTCTGAAGGTGGCAAGTAGATTGAAAACCAGGGTGAAAATTGAAACGGTATGACTATGCATAAAGTCGCGATACTCCAATCTAACTACATGCCCTGGAAAGGTTATTTCGACATCATCCATGACGTAGACACATTTGTGTTTTACGATGATGTACAATTCACGCGCAGGGATTGGCGAAACCGGAACAAGATCAAAACACCCAAAGGCGCGGACTGGATCACTGTACCGGTGATCAAGGGACCACGTGACCAGTTGATCCATCAGGTGGAGCTCCAACAGTCTGATTGGCAGCAGACCCACTGGCGGTTGATCCAGCAGCACTACTCAAAAGCGCCTTTTTTCGAAACGTATCGTGAATTTTTCGAGGAGCTGTATCTGCAAAAGCAGTGGACCAATTTGTCTGATTTCAATCAACATGTGATCAAACAGGTGTCGGCGCAGCTATTGGGGCTAAAGACCAGATTTGTGGACGACAGGGAATTTGCCGCCACCGAGCGAAAAGATCTTCGCTTGCTTCAGATCTGCGAGGCATTGGACGCCGACTATTATTTGTCCGGCCCCGCCGCAAAGGGGTACATTGATGAAAAGCACTTCGAGGATGCGGGCGTGGAGTTGGCATGGAAGTGCTACGATGGGTATCCGGAATACGAACAGTTTCATCCGCCCTTCGATCACGGTGTCAGTATCATTGACACATTGATGCAAGCAGGGCCCGAAACGCCATGGTATATCTGGGGGTGGCGGGCAGAAGACCCATAATGAGAGTTTTGCCAAACAGATTAGGCTCGAGCTGGGTAGACGACTTCAACGGCGCATTTGGAGCAGCGTTAAGGGAATGAGGGGCCCTGCTTTAGGGAACCGCGATGAGCCTGGACAAGAAACCAGTGAGATGTCTGCTACCAGCCAAGCCCATCGATGTTTGCGGACCGCTCGGCCGGGCTGAACAAGCCCACGGCATCAACAATCGGTTTGCCCCAATTCCGCAGCAGATGGCGGTAATTCGCGGTATTGTGGGTCACCAGTATGGCATCCACCTCATCCAGTAGTCTTTCCGCATCGGCGACAAGCATCCCGGGCATTTCTGCTGCGAGTTCTTCCAACCTTGGTTTGCCTGCAACGGCGTGACCGATGCTTTCTGACAAGTTTTGCGGGCTTAGGCAGGCGTCATGAATCTTCACGTCCACACCATTTTCCGACAGTTCTTTCATCACTTCCAGCGTCGGGCTTTCCCTTAGATCGTTTGTTCCGGCTTTGAATGCGACGCCGAGAATCCCAACCCGACGGGCACCGGAGTTTCCAAGCAAACGCAACGCGGTTTCAATTTGTTCAGCGTTGCTTTCGGCAAGGCTTTGAACGACCGGTAGCGAGATGTCATGAGTTTCCGCGAGGTGAGCGACCGCCCGTACTTCCTTGGGCAGGCAGGATCCGCCGTAAGCAAACCCCGGTTTCAGATAATAGGGGGACAAGTTCAGCTTTGTATCTTTGCAAAAAATGTCCATCACATGCCGGCCATCAATATCGAGGGCCTTGGAGAGCCGGCCAACCTCGTTGGCAAAACTGACTTTGGTCGCATGCCAGACATTGTCCACGTATTTTACGAGCTCAGCCACTTCGATCGGCGCCATTAACGGATTGGGATCAACCGGATCAAAGATCTTTGCCACGATGCTAGCTGTTCGGTCATCGGATGCGCCGATCACTGTCTTTGGCGGGTTTTTGAAATCGTCGACAGCGACGCCTTCACGCAGAAACTCCGGCGCAAATCCGATGCCGAAATCTCTTCCCATGACCTTGCCAGAAAGGCGCTCAATCCGCCTGGCCACAACGCCCTCGGTGGTGCCAGGGGGGACAGAGCTTCGCAAGACGATGACATGGAATTCGGACTTGCCCGCGAGGCTGCGACCAATCTCGTCTGCTACAGATTCGATATATCGCAGGTCGCAGCCACCGTCAGGGGACGTGGGCGTGCCTACGGATACCAAAGTAACGTCGGTGCGTTCAATGGCGACGGAAATCTCGTTTGTGGTATCAATCACACCGCGCGCAACACCCTGCGCCAGCAGGGTATTCAGACCCTTTTCCTCCATCGGCGACTTGCCGTTTTGAATACAGTCAAGTTTTGAGGGATCTACGTCCACGCCAACGATTTGATGGCCAAGACCCGAGAGACATCCGACGCTAACAGCACCAACATAGCCGAGCCCTACAACGCTGATGGCGACCTTGTCAGTAACGATATATGGACGAAAAACCTGTCGTTCGCGGGGGAAGTTTCTGAGGGTCGCATCGTCAAGCACTGGTAATCTCCTATTCACGGTATTTGAATAAAATTTTAGATAGCCAGTGGGGCGGTATTACGGCGCAATCATGGTTAATAGCGTTTAAAATTTGGCCGCTTTGGTCAGAAAAATCCGTAGCTGCTTGTGCGCCCGGTGAGATACCCAACAGTGGACAGAAACGCCAAAACTGTCGTGACGAACTGGAAGACGGCAAAGCCGTTTTTCAGTGCATAGGTCGTGCTCTTCTCATAACCGGCCTTTTGTCCACCACGATTGTTCCAGCTTTGTTTGTGCGGGAAAAAGAGCATGAACGACTTAACGCAGGCATTGAGCAGCTGGTTGATGTAAAGCAGGAACGGCCATGTCATGTCAGCCCGCTTGGCAAAGCGAAACAGGAAGAGGCAAAGGAAGAGTCGCGAGAGTACGATCCAGAGAAGCGCCACAATGATGAACCGGGGGTCGTACAGTAACGACAGAAAGATCAAGGCAGGGCTGACAAGCATCGTCCAGATCGCAATCCGCTGATCAAGTACACACCACCAGATAAATGGTCCGACGAGTCGCGGTCCGAGTTGTAGTGCGCGCGCGCCATTTCGTAGCATGTTACCCGACCAGCGCCGTAGATTCTGTACCATCCGAAGCTTGCCGTCACCTTTGATGACCTCGACGGTGTAGACGCACACATCGGGCACGTAGGTCATCTTTGCGCCGCGCGACAGCAAGTAATACCACGTACTTTTGTCATCGCCCGACAGAAACCGGAAACGACCCCAGAGCCAGTGGTCGAGATGATCCGCTTCGATTGTCCGCACGAAGTCTCGGTTTATGATCTGTCGGGCGCGGAACATGCTCATTCTGCCGGTAAGCGTCAGAACCTTGTCGCTCATCGCATGGCTTTGCATGGCCAGACGCCGCTGCGCAAAACGCATGTCCAGCCACCGCCGCATCCACCCGGGTCCGAAAGTAATGGCATGCTCATCTGTCGTCAGCGCCTCCAGCTCCGGATCAATACCAAACATCGCGCTGCATCGTTCAAAGGTCGAAGGACCTAACACGGCATCGCCGTCCATGAATACGATCAGATCATCCGGCTCTGGCGCCGTGCGGATGATAGCGCGCATCACAATACCGATTGCCATACGCTTTCCGGGTTGGTCCTGACGGACAAATACCACCTGAACATCCAGGTCTGATGCTAAATCATGCGCTACGTCAGAGATGATGTCTTCATCAAACCGGCTTCCCGTTCCGACATAGATTGTGGTTGGAATGCCGGTCGCCCTGATCTCCGAGAACAATGCTTCCATTACATGACGGGTGATGGCCTCCTCCTCGTTGAAGGTCGTCATCTGCACATGGATGTGGCCGGGGCGCCAGCCGGAACGCCACAATTTGTTCCGTTTGGCGCTCGACACAGGAAACTTGGTGCATTCGAACCGGCGCGCCCGAAGAGCGTGGTTGAACCACCAGCCGTAGCGCCATAACCCGAGAGCGCCCAGCATGTAAGTGACTTCATAAGTCGTAAAATCAAATATGAAATCATCGACATAGAGGATGCCTAACAGGCAAACCAACAACGTAGCGGAAAGAATCAGAATGTCGATCAGGCTCCATTTGACGCCGCCGCTGGCGGTGTCAATTTGGTGCTCTGCGATCTTGCGTTCAATATCGCCGTAAAGGTCTGGGCCAATCCAACTTTTGTCTGTCATTGAAGCTTCGCACTTTCAGACGTTGCAAATTCGCTCCGAACTGCATCGTAAAGCGGCAACACCACGGGTTGATATGCGATGACCCCAAGAAGCGCGTAGACGCCAATCGCAAAACATGTCCGCATGATCCGAGGTAGTTTGCGTTGGCGCTCAAATTCCGACTCTTCCGGCGTTTGCTCCATCGGTATTTTCTCCGCCGGCGCTTCCATTGCAGTGATTATCTGGTTCACGGAAACTGCTCGTCCGGTCACTATCTGGCGGTAGAAATGGCGCAGGACATGGCTTTCGCGTTCGCCCAGATCGACAAAACGAAGTATGTTTTCCGTCGTGTCCAGATCAAGCTGGCACTGTAGCGAAATACCAAAGCCCTGAAAGGGGATCGTCAGCACAGCATTGCCGCTGCTTACCTTCATGTCCGGTGCCGGAACGAGCCCTTCGAGCGACCATCTTTCGATCCAACCGCCGCACGCGCCATCAATGTCGAGCAGGAGCGGGGCCTGAACAACATAGGAAAAGTCGTGCAATGGAGGCTCGTACCTTACCAACATGATCGTGTCTTCTTTCCGGAAGTCTTGGAAACAAAAACATTAAAAATTGGCATAATTTTGACGTAGCGAGGACAATGCCACTTTGTCGCGCCATTTTTATACGATTTGGCACCAGTCATAGTTGTGGGGTTCCTGGTTTGGCACCGGAGTGAATGCATTGACAAGGTTTGCCGTTTAGATGTCACCGCCTTCGGCAGCATTAGTGTCGGTCAACGAAGGAGTATTTCACCCGCAGTTGCGAACCAGACATCATCGGCGGGAAAAAGCCGCTGGTTTTTGGAAAGGGCGTCTGAGGCCAGTGCCAAAGAGGCTTCGGAGCCTTCAGACAAATAGCCTTGCACAAGGTACTGAACAGCAACCCTGCTGTAAGGGGCCATGGCGTGCGCCTGTTCAAGATGCCCGATTGCGTCAGCGGTCGAGCCGGTGCGTGCGAGGATCATCCCGAGGTAAAGATGCGCGTCCACACGTGTGGGCAAACGGCTCGCCGGGTTCTCCAACACCTGACGAAAGCTCTTTTCCGCGAACTCCCAATCACCGCGAAATACCCGCATGACACCGCCCACCAGATCTGAGAATTCTGAGACACCCCGCGTCAGTTCTGGCAGCGTCACGTAACCCGTAATTTCGCCGCTCTTGACCTTGCTTGGTGCGCCGGGCATCCCCGGATTGAATTCTAGAAAGAGCAATGCCCGCTGAGTGTAGCCAAGCACGTCTCCACCGGAAATCGTGCGGCGGATCGGAAGCCCTTCTGCGCTGGTGAACTGGTCGACGATCTCGGGTTTGAGGGTGATGGCGCTTACGGCAAAACGCCGTCTTGGCGGCCCAACACTCAGAACGTTGTCGCCCCTGGCGACAGCCCAGGTTTCAAAATTCGCCTGTCGGAAGTCGCAGGAAAAAGCCGCAGACTGGCAGTTTTCGCCCGGCATCGCATACCGCGGAAGCGTGACGTTTAGGTCGGCCAGAACGCTGCCGCCGTAGGAATAAGTCTCCCCCCAGATTGCAATCTGGGCGGTTACGTCAAAGGCCCGTGCGAGCTTTTCTGCCGCGTCATGGGTTTGCGCGTCCAGTTTATCGTCACTCCAAACGACGGTTGCCTGATTGAAATCATGCCTCTCTGGATTGTCCGGCCAAGGCGCGCGCCGGCCGGTTTGCGCCAACTGCAGGGACAGGACCGTTTCAACGTTTTGGCCCAGATTTCCTTCACTTTCGAGGCGCGCAAAAACAACTGTGATTTCGTCAGGGTTTATAACCTGTTCGGCAGCCAAAGGGCTCGGACCGCCGAATCCTGCAAATGCTGCAAGCGCCGCACTCAACCACCAACGGGACATGCGCCCTCCACCGATACTGTCGCGGCATCGACAATTTTCTTGAGTGTGTCGCCAGTTACCTGGTCGTCTTCCATCACGGCGCCAGCTCTTTGTTGTGCTTGATTGATCAAGGCAAAGGCCGCGGCCGTTTTTGCACAATCGGCGTTACCAGTCGTGGAGTTTGGATAAATCAGATTGATCGCAAGACTGGCGAGAATGGTCACGGAATGGCTGTCTTTTGTGGACTCGTAGCCAGCGGCGTCGACGGGGAGTTCGACGGACACACTTTGGCTACCCAGCTTGTCACCAAGGTCACCAAGGAAAAAGGTGCTCTTTATCGAGATGGCCGCAGGGTCCGACGCCCGAACGCGCCCTGTTAGCACTGCAAGCGCACCCGTATCGCGCCAGTACTTCGTCCGCTCCGTCAGGCTGCCGACCCGATCGTTTGGGTCTTCGAGTTTTTCGTCTTTCAGCACCGGCTTCAGTTTGAGGTTGGAGATGGTCGCAAGGTCCGATTCATACTCACCCCCCAGCACTTCGGTGGACAGCAGAAGCAACTTCTCTCCCATGATGTACCGAAAATCATCGATAACGGCAGGTACCTGTGGGCCAAGACCACCATATTTGAACATGTGAACTTCGCTGCGGCCCTGCGCCAGTGCTGCAAAAGTCGAGCCAATCAGGAATATCAGGGCGATGGGCAGGCGCATGACAGTGTCCTTGTCTCTAGGGATTGGTCGAAATTCAGAATGCGCACGTCGATCTCCACTTTACACGCAGCGTCTTGAAGCCCGGGAAAGCTCACAAGCCCCCCTGAATGGGTCGCCGCGTCTACGGTAAAGCTTAACAGGCGCGCATCACCCGCTTCAAATACACGGTCTGACAGGTCTGAAGCCAGGGTCATCGCGCCACGATCAGTCTGGGTCGCCTCAAATTCCACGCCGTCAATCAGCCCCTGTCTGTTGCCCGAATTCGTCGTGAAAAATGTGATCCCACCGGTTGAGCAGGTCAGTCCTCCGACGTTGATGCGGGAATACTGGCCTTCCCACCGCTCGGCGACGAAAGCGTAGATCAAGGTCAGCAAAGGCAGCACGGCCAACAGCCCGGTTATATTGAACCGGGCCATCCACCTGCTGAAGGTAAACTGGTATTCGTCACATTCCGTGCATTTGAGTGCACCATCTGGAATTGGTTTTTTACAGATGGCGCAGGCGCTCATCTCTGGGCCCGGAACATCAGCCATTAGGATCCGCAATGAGACCGAGAGAAATCAACAAGGCATCATCGATCTGGCCCGTTGTCTCCAGATTGTTGTCCTGCTGGTAGCGCAAAATGGCGGCTCTGGTATTAGGGCCAATCTTTCCGTCCACACCCTTTGGATCATATCCGAGCGAAGTGAGCTGCCCCTGTACCGCGCGTATGACATTTGAAGAATGACTCTTGCCATCCTTCCGGCGGCGCCCCTCAAGTCCGGCAAGGGCGGGCTGCGCTGCCAGTGGCAGCATGAGACCAGAAAGCATAAATGAACGACGTCGGATGGGTCGGTGTGACACTGAAATATCCTCACGAATAAAAACAAATTTTCGCGCCAGGGCGCAACCTAATGAAACTACTATACTATAAGTAGAAGTTTTCGTCGATGCTGCAGACAAGCGGCCACCAGCGCGGCAATCAGACGTCGGGTGATGGCTTTTGAAGCGTATTGATGTGAGCCGTTTTTCCAACGGTCCGTGCTTGGCGGGCTAGGCCATCCCTTTTGACGTGCTGCGCGTCCAGCTTTCAGCGCCCTGCACATCCACAAAGATGCGGTAGACACTGGTTGTTGCCGTGATGAACATCCGATGCCCATCTGTGCCCCCGAAGCACAGATTGGAAACGACTTGCGGCACAAGTATTTTGCCCAGAAGCGTACCGTCCGGGGCGAAACAGTGCACACCGTCCGCCGCAGAAGACCACAAGTTGCCCTCAACGTCGCAGCGCATGCCGTCTGGCAACCCCTTGTCGATGGTTGCAAAGACGCCTTCGTCTATCAGCGTCGCGCCTTCTACGCGAAAACGCCTGATAACTGATGGCACTGCATCATCATGGCTGGAGCCGCTTTCGGCAATAAAGAGAATGCTCTCATCGGGTGAGAAACACAGCCCATTGGGTTGCGCAAAATCCGTGACAACTGCGGCAAGAACTCCGTCGGGACCGAGCCGGTATACTCCGCGTGCCGATTGCTCAGGTGGTGATTTGTAACCTTCGAAATTGGAAATGATCCCATAGGTTGGGTCTGTGAACCAGATGACGCCATCTGATCCCACAATCACATCGTTGGGCGAGTTCAGCCGTTTGCCTTCAAAACTGTCAGCGAGGATCGTCAGCTGTCCATTGGCTTCAGTGCGGACAACATCGCGAAACCCGTGGCGGCATCCGATCAGGCGTCCTTCACGGTCACGGGTATTGCCATTGTTGAAGCCTGATTGGGACCGATAGGTGGACAGGCCGGTCGTCTCTGACCAGCGCAGGATGCGTTGGCTTGGAATGTCAGAGAACAGCAGGCACTTGTGGTCGCCGAACCACACCGGGCCTTCTGTCCATGTGAACCCCTCAGCAATGGTTTCGAGGGCGGACATCGGATGGACCAGGCTTTTGAATCTGTCATCGTAGATTTCCAGGTGCGGTGGGGTGCTGATCATTTGCGGCCCTTCCTTGTGCTTGCGGCAATGACGATGGCGATGACGATGGCGCCGGTGAGAACATTTTTGAGGCCTGCGGCAGCGCCGTAGCTGTTCAGCATCGAAATCACGAGGAACATGAAAAGTGCTGCCCCCCAGACGCCCGGTACGTTTGAATTACCACCTGCAATCGACGTACCGCCGATCACAACTACCGCGATGGACATCAACAGGTATTCGGCCCCCATGTTGAGAGCAGCACCCCCGGAAAAACTGGCGAGCAAATAACCCGCCAGCCCGGCAAATACGCTGACGGCCAGGTAGGTGGAAGCTCGAACACGTTCGACCGGAACACCTGCTAACCGGGCGGCACGCATGTTCTGGCCTGTCGCCAGGAGCCAGCGCCCCCAGACGGAACGTTCGAGTGCGATCCAAACCAGTACAGCAAGCCCAAGTCCAACCCAAGCCACGTTGGGTACGCCAAAAAAGCGTCCTGTCGCGAAGTCAGCCAGTGCTTCCGGTGGTTTGATCCGCAGTCCCCGGTTCGACCAGATTGCAAGCGATTGATAGATCAGTGACGCCGCCAGCGTCGCGATGATCGGGGGAAGGCGTAGGAGCAAAATGAGCAGGTAATTGGTCAACCCGGCACCGAACCCCACAGCCAGCGCAATCGCGAGACCAAGCAATGCGGTACCGGGCATGGAGCCCATTGCCTTCAGTGCCAATGTTGCGGCCAATGTCATTGTCGCCGGAATGGACAGATCGACATTGCCGGGGCCCAAGGTGATGACCAGCATTTGACCCAAGCCCACGATCGCGGCGAATGCGCCAAAACTCAGTGCAGCGTAGGCGAGCTCCCCCGCGCCACGTCCAGACGTAAGCCCAATGGTCAGCGCAAAGGTAAGTGCGGCCGCACCCCACGCCCAAATCCATGGTTTGGCGAGAAGGGTCATGTCTCTGCTCCCTTCCGGCTGAAAATGAGCCGCGCTGTCAACACGAGGATCAGGATGGCCCCTTGTGCGCCGATCTGCCAATCGGGGGAGAGGCGGAGAAAGCTCAGGAAAGAGGCCGCGAGTGTCAGCGTCAATGCCCCTATAACAGCGCCGACCGGGCTCACCTTGCCGCCCACGAATTCGCCACCGCCCAGGATCACACCGGCAATGGACAGCAGGGTGTAGCGCAGGGCGATGTTGGCGTCAGCGGAGGTCGTGAGCCCCACAAGTGCCATACCTGCCAGCACGCCAAAGAACCCGGCCAGCCCATAAGCACAGGCTTTGAGCTTTAGAACCGACCACCCTGCGCGCGCGACAGATCTGGTGTTGCCGCCCACGCCGCGTAACACGGTACCGAGCGCCGAGCGGATGATCAGAAGATGTGTGACGACGGCGATCAGGATGGAGGCGACCACGGCCATGGGCGCAAAAGGCGGCTTCACGGTCATCAAGGCGCGTAACCAGTCCGGGCTTGCACCCCCAGGGCTGGGCAGAATGAAGAGCGCAAACCCTCCCCAGACAAAGGACATCCCCAGCGTCACGACGATTGCGGGCAGCTCAAGTGCATGGATCATCGCGCCCATCGCCGCATAAGCCAGAATAAGCGCAACCAACATTGCCAATCCCAACACCGGCGTATCGAGCAGATAGGTCGCGGTAATGCAGGCCACCAGACTGACAAACGCCCCTAGCGACAGATCGATGTCATTGACCATAATGATCATCATCTGCGCCATGGTCGCCAAGGCGATGGGTACCGCAAGGTTGAAAAGAAGGTTCAGGCCGAAATAGCTCATGGCCCGCGGTTGCATCCAGAACGTCGCCGCCAACAGCACAACCAGCGAAACGACGGGCAGGATTATTCTGTAGCGGGAAAGGGTGTTCATGAGGCTTGCTGCATTTCGAAGGATGCCTCTAGGATTTTCTCTTCAGTGATGTCGGCACCAGTCAATTCCGCGCTGATGACACCGTTCCGGAATACAAAAACCCGGTCACATTGACAGGCTTCTTCGGTTTCAGTGGAGTACCAAAGAAAGGTTCGGCCTCGTGCTGCCTCGCTACGCAACATGCTGTAGGCGTCCTGCTTGGTGCCAATGTCGACGCCGCGCATGGGGTCATCCATAACGACAATAGGGGCGGTGCTTGCGAGGGCCCGCGCAAAGAGAACCTTCTGTTGGTTGCCACCTGAAAGGGACAGAACTGGATTGTTGGTGTCCTCCGTGCGGATGCCGATCCGGGCCTTCCAGTCCGACGCGGCGTTGGCCTCGACATTGGTATCCACAAGACCGAACCGAGAGCCCTGTTTGAGGATTGAAATTGAGATGTTCTTCAAGATGGACCAAAGAGGCAGCACGCCATCGCGCTGGCGATCTCCTGCCACAAAGACGACATCAGGCGATTTGCTGCTGCGCCAGGCAGATGACCGGGACAAAAATAGCTGTGCCAATGCCGCCGCTTGCCCATGACCGGCAAGACCGGACAATCCGACAATTTCGCCTTCCCGTGCTGCCAGCCCTTGTGGCGTGCGAACCACTTCCGGGCCAAAGCTCTGAAGCGCGCCGGATGTCTCCGCCTCCTGCGCAGCAACGTGGCCCATGGCATCAACAAGCGCCTCACGGGTAAAATCTTCGGCCAAACTTTCGGCTACGATCTTACCGTCTTTGAGAACCGTGATACGGCTTGCCACGTCGAAGACTTCGCCCAACATATGAGAGATAAAGATTACCGCGCCGCCGTCCGCACAAAATCGTTTGACATGCGCGATCAATTGGCCAGCGATCCCGGCATCCAGAGCTGACGTCGGTTCATCCAGAATGACAAGGCGCGCCTCGGTTCCGCGTGGTGCGAAAGCAATGGCAATCTCAACCATCTGCCGTTCGGCGATGCTCAGGGTGTCGACCTCAGTATCGGCGTCGATGCCGTGGTCAGGAAAAATTTCATCCAGACTGGCGCGTATTTCAGCACGGGCGGGGCGTCTCCAGCCAAAACCTTTTAACTCATGATGGGAGATACGCAGGTTTTCTGCGACTGTGAGGTTCGGGCAAAGCGACAATTCCTGAAAAACCGACCGCACCCCGGCGCTTAGGGCGTCGTCGCCCTGATCGAACTTGATACTGCCTGCGCTGGGAGAAATTCCCCCGTTGATCAGATTGACGAGGGTCGATTTCCCCGCGCCGTTGTGCCCGACCAACCCGATGCAATCCCCCGGTTCGATTGCGAGGGTCACACCGTCCAATGCACGCACAGGACCAAAGTGTTTTTTTGCCTCGGTCAGCGTTACGATTGGCGCAGGCGCTTGATCTGTCATCACGGCTCCGCTGCAAAAAAGAGACGGGCGGACCAGATCAATGGCCCACCCGCCAGGGAGAAGGCTTACTTGGCGCCAGCGATCACTTGCTGTGCATCTTCCAGCGAGTAGGTGACATTGGCCACTGATCCTTCGGGCGTGCTGGCAAGCGTTTCGTCCAGCGTATCTTGTGTGATCTTCAGGAATGGGACGGTCAGATCCTTTGGAACTTCATCCCCCGCAAGCACCTGCTGTGCGACCCAGAAAGCCAGCGTAGAGACGCCCGGCGCGATGGACAGCGACAGTGTTTCATAGCCATTGGCATCACGCTGGTCCGCCCACCACTGCATTTCATCCTGACGGTTGCCAAGCACAATCAATGGCGTTGGTCGGCCAGCGGCCTTGAAGGCTTGCGCAGCCCCGTACCCATCGCCGCCTTGTGTCACCACCCCGACGATCTCTGGTAGGGACGGGAGGATGCCTGCCACAGCTTTCTGCGCGACATCCTGTGCCCAATCGCCATGGACGGAGCCCACAATCTCAAACTGATCGTTTTCTGCGACGCCCTCGTGAATCCCGGCGCTTATTTCATCATCCACAAACACCCCGGCGAGACCGCGAATTTCGAGCAGGTTACCCCCATCCGGCAAGCGCGTGGCCAGATACTCCACCTCAGATTTGCCCATCGCCTTGAAGTCGACCGCGATGCGCCAGGCACAGGGTTCAGTGACGATCCCGTCAAAGCTGACCACCACGACACCGGCATCGCAGGCTTCCTTGACCGCACCGTTCAAAGCAGTGGGGGACGCGGCGTTAATGACAATTGCGTCATAGCCTTGCAGAATGAGGTTCTGAATCTGGGCCGCCTGCTCGGTGGCCTGGCTTTCTGACGTTGTATAAGCGTCCGCCGCTGCGACAACGCCATCGGCTACAGCCGCTGCGCCCATTTCTTCCCAACTTTGAAGCATGGCCTGACGCCATGAGTTGCCAGCATAATTGTTGGATAATGCGATACGTTTGTCTGCCGTATTGGCCAAGTGCGATCCGGCAAGCGCGCCGCCAGCACATAGAGCCAGACTTGCCACGCCGATCAGCATCGTTGAAATCTTCATTTTTTCCTCCCTGACGCGCATCGCAGATGCGCTATTTGCCTGCTCCCAAAGAGCTCGGATATCGGCAGGGTGGAACTGCGATGTACGCGCTGTAAAGATAATCCCCCGCAGATGTGTTGCGGGTTCCCGCAAGTCTCAATTGCGAAAAGGTGCTTTTATAAGGGTGTCGACTCGGCGAGATTGCGTAAAGACGCATTTTGCCAAGGGAGGATGCGATGTCACAGCTTCAACTTGCACCGGAACGCAGCGACGTATTCTTACGCATTTCAGCGCATCTGGCCCAGCGGACGGATATTGCTTCTGCGCTAGAGGCGGTGGCGGACGAGATTGCAGAGGTCATCCCTTTCACGCATGCGGATCTATGTTTGATTGACAGACCCGGCTGGCTGGCGAGCTACGAAGTTGGGATTCGCACCCGCTGGTCGCGTGCACACACCCGACTTGATGTCTCGCCCATTCGGGATCTGCTGACCGGGAAATGCGAATACATGCTTTGCGATAACGCGATGCAAGACCCGCGCCAGACGTTCAAGGACGCTTGCTCGGAGCCGATCTTCAACCACAAACTCCGATCACGTGTACATGTTCTGATGAAAGTGATGGGTCAGCCGATTGGGACATTGAATATCTCTCACTCCACGCCTGCGCTCTATGATGCGGATACGGTTGCACAGGCCCAGCATGTGGCGGATGCCCTGTCGCCGTATTTTCATGCACTGCATAAGGCAGAATTGGCACAGCGCGCGACCCAGATCGGAGAGGAGGCCCGGGCCCGGGAGGAAGGGCTGCGCCGGGGTGCTTTGGAATTGACGCAAGCCCTGGAACAGGAGCAGCAACGCATCGGAATGGATTTGCACGATCAGACGCTTGCGGATCTGACCCGCCTGTTGCGGGACGTCAATAATGAGGGATCATCAAAAAGCTCGGACCTGGCACGACGCATTTCAGAGACGATCGATGATCTCCGGCGCATTATCGATACGGCGGTTCCAACCTTGCTGGAGCTTTTTGGTTTCGCGCATGCTGTCCGCGTGCATCTGGAGCGTGCGGTTGGATCCGAACCCATTGAAATAGCAGTAACCGACAATACCGAGGGCGCGCCGGACAGATTGGAGCCCACAACCCGCACCGCCTTGTTTCGGATTGCACAAGAGGCCATCAACAATGCAGTGCGCCATTCCGGCGCGCACCGAATCGACGTCACGCTTGAACGGTTTTTCCCAAATGGTCTGGTCATGACGATCCATGACGATGGCTGCGGAATTCCCGTAGACCCACCCCGTCAATCAGGGCTGGCCAATATCCGAACCCGGGCAAGGCTTGTTTCGGCGCGCCTTGATGTTCTGGGCGAGGACGGCACCACGCTGCGGGTGACGTTAGAGGGGCAGCCGTGAAAGTCCTGGTGGTCGAAGACGACCAGTTCCATGCGTCCTATCTTCAGGATGCCCTGTCGGACGCGCTTCCTGAGGTCACAGAGATCATCCACGCGGTCGATGGCGCTGAAGGAGAACTGGCTGCCAGACAAGGTGAAATCTCCGCCGTTGTCATGGACCTTCAGATGGAAAGGCGAAATGGCATTGAGGCGGCTTGTACGCTTTGGGCAGAACGGCCAGAGACCCGCGTACTGTTCTGGTCCAACTACGCGGATGATGCGTACCTGCGCGGGATTGCGCAAATTGTTCCGGACGACAGCGCTTATGGATATATTCTCAAGACAGCGTCACCGGACAGGCTCAAGCTTGCATTGCGGGCAGTTCTTGTTGAAGGCCAAATCATGGTCGACCGGGAAATCCATCGGCGCCAGAAACGAAATGAGTCGCCCCGGACGCGGCTCAGCGACAGCGAGTTTGTCGTGCTTCTCGACCTTGTTCTGGGGTTGCAAGACAAGCTGATAGCGAAACGGCGCGGCATGTCATTGCGCACAGTTCAGAACCGGTTGCTCTCGCTCTATGACAAGCTTGGTGTGGATCAGTCGCACGACGAAAATCTCATTCTGAACAAACGCGTACGCGCTTTGAACAGGGCGCTGGTCACCAGAACGATAAATATTGAAACGCTGGAAGCGGCCGAGCGGGAGCTTGAAATCTGGCTGCGGGAAAACCGCTAAGGGCCAGATCATCGTCTTTTGACCACTTGTGGGCCGGGGCCTCATGAGGCCCGAACCATATCGTGCGGATCAGGTTTGGTCTCAGCACTTTCACGCTGAGACCGAAAATAATATTAGATTAGGCGGTTGTAACCAGAGCGTCTTGCGCCTGTTTCACGATCGCGCCGAATGCGTCGGGTTCATTCACGGCAAGATCGGCCAGAACCTTACGATCCACTTCAATACCGGCCAGGGTCAGGCCATTGATGAAGCGGCTGTATGTCAGCGCCTCGTCGTGGCTGCGCACTGCTGCGTTGATCCGCTGAATCCACAACGCGCGGAAATTACGCTTGCGGTTCTTGCGGTCACGCGTTGCATATTGATTGGCTTTGTCGACGGCTTGGCGGGCGACCTTGAAGGTGCTCTTTCGGCGACCGTAGTAACCTTTTGCGGCCTTGATGACCTTCTTGTGACGGGCGTGGGTGACTGTTCCACCTTTAACACGGCTCATATTTCTATTCCTTCTGGCTTAACGGTCGTAGGGCATGAAGCCCTTGATGATCTTGGCATCGGGCTCCGACAGGACTGTCGTGCCGCGTGCATCACGGATGAATTTCTTGGTCCGCTTGATCATGCCATGGCGCTTACCCGCCTGGCCGCCGATGACTTTGCCAGTGGCCGTCACCTTAAAGCGCTTTTTAGCGCTCGATTTTGTCTTCATCTTAGGCATTTCCGTCTCCTTATTCAGATCGGTTTAAGCGCGACTCGGCATGCCATTTCGGCCGGACGCGCGATCAGAAGCCGCTCTCTAGGGGAAACTGCCAGATATGGCAAGGGGTCGGGCCGCCGGTATTGCAAATTGCAGAGACCTTTGGGCGAGCACAGCCGTTAATTGTTTCAACTATTCTGCGTCGCGATTACCCGGTTCATTTCGTATCACCTTTTTTCGAAGAACGATTGTTTTTTACCCTTCGGTTTTCACCTCCCACCTGATCGCACCAGGATTGAACAACCTCGAGAGTGATGTCGCCGAATTCGCGGGTTGAGTCGCTTCGATTGACCAACCCTGTGCTGGGCACAACGAGTCGATTAACAGCAATTTCGCCGTCCGATTTTTCTGGTCGGATTGCCTGAGGCCGGGCGAGGCGCCGGATTTAGAGCCAGTTTTTCAAAGCGCTTTGAGAAGTGACGTAACGTAATCAACCAAAAGGGGAGTAAACTGACCGCATTCCCCTTTTGCCGTCATCATCAAGGATGCAATTGCCATTTCACATTATCCAGCATTACGAACCGCTTTGAAACATGAGGAAACCATGCAAAACGATTATTGGATCATTGATGTCTTGCGCGACATCGGCGATTTCGCCGGCAACCGAGGGTATTTTCGCCTTCTCGCCGCGATGGAAACAGCCAGAGACGAATTTCTAAAGGACGTAGAAGAAAAAGGACCCGAACGCGCGACCCCGCAGATATTAAATGCACAGGAAATCGCGTTTCATCAAGCTTTGGTCCCCTTGCGCAAGAAGTACGGGCACTAATGCACCCGGCAAGGCGCAAAGCGTCATTCCGGGTCGGTATTGAAGATCAACCGTTCATCACATGGGGCCACTCGCAGGATATTCGTACTGCCCGGCACGTTGAAGGGCAGACCAGCGGTGACGACAATCTGATCCGTTGTATCTGCATAGCCAAGTTCGGTCGCGGCATGTGCAGAAGCAACCACAGCTTGTTTGAACCGGCCGATCGGATCCGTAACAACGCAATTCGTTCCCCACGTCAGAGTGAGGCGCCGCGCTGTGCCGACCATCGACGTCATCACGATGATGGGCACCCGTGGACGTTCCCGCGCCACCAACGCCGCAGTTGTGCCGCTCTGGCTGAAGCAGCAGATCGCCTTGATGTTGGTCGTCTCTGCGATTTCCCGTGCCGCTGACACGATACCATCCGCGACAGTGGCCCCTTTGGTCTCACGCGACGCTTCGATAATCTGGGTATAGGTGGGATCCTGCTCGACCTCGCAGGCGACATTATTCATGGTCGAGACCGCCTCGATGGGATAAGAGCCGGCCGCAGATTCTGCCGACAGCATTACTGCATCAGCGCCTTCGTAAATGGCGGTTGCGACATCCGATACCTCAGCGCGAGTGGGCATCGGGCTGTCGATCATGCTTTCCATCATCTGCGTTGCAACGATCACCGGTTTTGCCGCCCGGCGGCATTTACGCACCAGTCTTTTTTGGATGGGTGGCACGTTCTGAACCGGCAGCTCGACGCCCAGATCGCCGCGTGCAACCATGATCCCATCGCTGACAGCCAGAATACTGTCGAAGTTATTCACGGCAGCGGGCTTTTCGATTTTGCTCAGGATTGCTGCCCGCCCGTTGGTCAGTTCTGATGCTTCCAACACATCCTCGGCGCGTTGAACAAAAGACAGAGCAAGCCAGTCGACACCCAATTCACAGACAAACTCCAGATCCTTGCGGTCTTTTTCCGAGAGTGCCGCCAGCGGCAACAGCACATCAGGCACGTTCACGCCCTTGCGATTGGAAATCACGCCGCCTGCGATGACCGTGCAATTTGCATGGCTCTCGCTGCAGTCGTCTACCTTCATGCGTATTTTACCGTCGTTGACGAGCAAGGTTGCGCCTGGTTCCAACGCTTCGAAAATCTCGGGGTGTGGCAGTTGTACGCGTGTCGCGTCCCCGGGGGCTGCGTCCAAGTCCATGCGGAAGGACGCGCCTTCCTCAAGCATCTCACCTTCATCGCTGGCAAAAACACCGACGCGAAGTTTTGGGCCCTGCAAATCGGCGAGAATGCAGATGCTGCTGCCTACGTCCTTTTCAATCTGGCGAATGATCGCGTGCCGCTCGGTGATCTCATCGTGGCTGCCGTGGCTCATGTTCAACCGAAAAACATCTGCGCCTGCTTCGTGCAAAGCCCGGATCATTTCATAGTCGCATGAAGCTGGCCCCAACGTGGCCACGATTTTCACATTGCGATGGCGTCTCATTGTCGGCGGGTCCTTCTAGATTTGTTATCGCTAACAGATTTGTTGCCTTATGGTACACCTTCCTTGGAAGAGCAACCACCGAGGTTTCTTGCTGGTGCATATAAAGACTTGATGACATGTGCCCGGGCGTCCTGCAACGGTTGACACTGCAACGGCGAACCCCAATCTGCAGACTATGCCGGGAAAAGGAACTCATGATGCCGACACAGACTGAAATCGAACTCCAAGCCGCAGCTTTCCGCAGATTACAAAAGCACCTGATGGAAGATCGCACGGATGTTCAGAACATAGACATGATGAATTTGGCAGGGTTTTGCCGAAACTGTCTGAGCCGCTGGTATCAGGAAGCTGCCGCGGAAAAAGGCATCGAAATGACCAAGGATGAATCGCGCGAATTATTCTATGGGATGACAATGGCGGAGTGGAAAGCCAACTTTCAGACCGATGCCAGCGAAGATCAACAAAACGCCTTCAAAAAGGCCTTTGCCGAGAATGTGGAGAAGGGCTAGGGCCCGTAGAAATTTCACGAAAGCGCCTGTGCCAGCAGAAGCTGTCACGGTGTCTGCTGAACCAACGACGGCTTTTCGGTATGTCAGTCCGCTAGGTGACAAGCTACGCGGGCGCCACCCAACGCCCGCATCGCAGGTCTGTCCCGTTTGCAAATATCTTCTGCGACGGGACATCTTGGATGAAACGCGCATCCGGAGGGCGGGTTGATCGGATCCGGGATCTCGCCATCGGGGGGCGTAACTTCTCGTCCGAAACCATCCATGCGCGGCGCCGCTTCAAGCAGCATTTTGGTGTAGGGGTGTTTAGGCGATTCAAACAAATCCTGTGGGTCAGCTTCTTCGACAAGACGTCCCAAATACAACACACCGATCCGATCCGCCATATGGCGCACAACTGTCAGGTCATGGCTGATCAACACATAAGTAAGGCCAAAGTTGTCCTTCAGATCACTCATGAGATTGAGCACCTGAGCCTGCACCGACACGTCAAGCGCAGAGGTCGGTTCATCACACACAATCAGCCGGGGTTCTGATGCCAAAGCACGTGCAATGCAGATGCGTTGCCGCTGCCCACCTGAAAACTCGTGCGGGAACTTGCCAGCGTCCATGACGGAGAGGCCAACCTGCTCCAGTAATTTCTCGGCAAGCCCATCAGTATTACCGCCACGGGCGGCAACCGGTTCTACGATGATGTCGCGAACCCGCCAGCGCGGGTTCAGAGAGGCAAAAGGATCTTGAAAAATCATCTGGATGTCGGCGCGGATCTTGTCGATCTTTGCGTCATCCGTTTCATTCGCAAGGTCGATACCGTCAATCTCCACCGTGCCCTTCGTCGGGGGAAGAAGGCCCACAAGCATGCGTCCAATCGTTGACTTCCCGGACCCGCTTTCGCCCACCAGAGCATAAGTGCTGCGTTCGTCGACCTGAAAATCAACGTCGGATACTGCGGTCAAAAACGCTTTTTCCCGCCGCTCGATCATGCGGTTCAACCACGGTTTTGATACGTCAAAAAGCCGGGTGAGATTTTGGATTTTTACGAGGGCCATTACGATGCTTTCTCACGGGCCAGTGGGTACCAACAGGCGGCGGAGGTCGATTCCGGCCGCGGTGCGGGCGCTTGCCTGCATTTTTCGGTCGTGTAAGGGCAACGAGGATTAAACGCACAGCCTTCAGGAACCGAATCCAACCTCGGCATCGCGCCGGGGATTTGATGTAAACGGCTTTTGCCTGCTGATGCGAGCGGCGTCGAAGCCATCAGGCCGTGCGTGTAAGGGTGTTGAGGATGACTTAACACGTCGCGTACCGGTCCAAGCTCTGCGAGACGGCCTGCATACATAACGGCCATGCGATCCGTGGCCTCGGCAATGACGCCCATATCATGGGTGATCAACATAACTGCCGTACCCCGTTCGCGGCACAGCCTGCGCAGCAGGGCAATGATCTGTGCCTGCACAGAAACATCCAAGGCAGTTGTCGGCTCATCCGCGATGATCAGGGAAGGTTCCGCGCAAAGGGCGAGGGCGATGACAACGCGCTGCCGCATGCCACCGGAGAATTCATGAGGGTAGCTGTTAACCCGCTCGGCGGCGCCGGGGATGCCGACCTCCTCCAAGGCCGACACCGCGCGTTTTTCCGCGTCTGACTGCGAGATATCAAGGTGGGTCAACATGGTTTCCACCAATTGATCCCCGATCCGCAAGAGCGGATTGAGAGAGGTCAGCGGGTCCTGAAACACCATGCCGATCTCTTTACCCCGCAAGCGACGCATGGCCTCGCCCGTGAGGTTGTCAATGCGGGAACCCTTCAGCCAGATTTCGCCCGCAGCAATATGCGCAGGCGGATTGAGCAACCCGATGACGGCGTTGCCCGCCATGGATTTCCCGGCGCCGCTCTCTCCCACAACGCCGAGGATTTCGCCCGCACCAATGTCATAGGAAACGCCGTCCACCGGCTTTACAATGCCGTGACGCGTGGGGATCTCTACCGAGAGGTTGCGCAGGGAAAGAACGGGTTCAACCATCAGCGCAACCTCGGGTTCAGGGCATCCCGTAGCCAGTCACCCAACAGATTTACGCTGAGGGCCAAGGCCAGCAATGTGACCGCAGGGAAAAAGAGGATCCACCACTCACCTGAGAACAAGAACCCTTGTCCAATCCGAATGAGCGTACCAAGCGATGGTTGCGTGGGCGGGGCGCCGACACCCAGAAAGCTCAGCGTGGCTTCTGCAATGATCGCCAGTGCCAGTGAAATCGTTGCGATCACGAGAACCGGAGATAGAACATTTGGCAGGATATGGCGCAACATGATGGCACCCGGTGTGCGCCCGATCAGCCGGGCGGCCTGCACATATTCTTTGTTCTTCTCAACCAGCGTGGCCCCCCGCACGACGCGGGCGAACTGCACCCAGTCGCTTAATCCGATCGCCAGGATCAACACCCAGATCGCCATCTGGTCGCGATATTCCACGGGCGTTACACCTTTGGCGATGCCAAAGATCAACATTGCAACAAGGATAGAAGGGAAGGTCAGTTGCACATCCGCTGTGCGCATGATGATCGTTTCCGTCCAACCGCCGACATAGCCCGAAATCAGACCCAGAGTGATGCCCAGCACCATTGCGAACGCGACCGCCGCTGCGCCAACAAAAAGGGAGATACGCATCCCGTATAGAATGGTGGAATAGACGTCTCGTCCCTGATCGTCTGTCCCGAGAAGGAAGGTCTCTCCGGTGAATGCATTGGGCTGCATCGGAGGGGTAAACCCGTTCATCAGGTTCAGGGAGGCCGGGTCAAAAGGATTGGATGTCGCGATCAGCGGGGCGAAGACAGCGGACAGAACGAGGATAAGGACAACGACAGCCGAGGCTACCGCCACAGGCGAGCGACGGAATGAGAAAAAGACATCGCTTTCCAATGCAATTCTCAGGCGTGACTTTGGCCGGACCGGAACTGGAATTTCTGACATCAGTGGCCTCCTGCACGATCTGCGCGCAGACGTGGATCAATGAAAAAGTAAAGGATGTCGACCGCCAGATTGATACCCACGAACATGACTGAGATCAGCATCAGGTAAGCCGCCATCACAGGGATATCCACGAATTGAATTGCATTGATGAACAAGAGCCCGACGCCTGGCCACTGAAACACCGTTTCCGTGATGATGGCGAAGGCAATGATTGCACCCAGTTGCAGGCCGATGACCGTAATCACAGGTACCATGGTGTTCTTCAATGCGTGCCGGAAGTTCACAGCCCGATCCTTGAGCCCGCGCGCGCGGGCAAAACGGATGTAGTCCTGACGTAACACTTCGAGCATTTCAGATCGCACAAGGCGCATGATGAGCGTCATTTGATAAAGCCCCAAGGTGATGGAGGGCAGGATCAGCGCTTTCAACCCGCTCTCCGTCAGGAAGCCGGTGCGCCACCACCCCAGGTCAACGACGTCTCCACGTCCGAAGCTGGGCAGCCAGCCAAGCTCTACCGAAAAGACGTAAATCAGCAAGATACCGATCAGGAAGGTGGGCAGAGACACACCGATCAAGGAGGCAGACATGACGATATTGGCCAGCACACCATTACGCCGGATCGCCGTGAAAACACCCAAGGCGATCCCGAAAATGATCGCCAATATGCCGGAAACCGCAGCCAGCTCCAGGGTCGCCGGGGCGCGCTCGAGCAGGATTTCGGCCACCGGGCGCCCTTGACGGTAGCTCACGCCGAAGTTGCCCTGAACAGCTTCTTGCAGGAATTTGAAATACTGCACGGGGAAGGGCTGATCCAAACCCAATTGAATGCGCAATCGCTCAATATCTTCCGCCGTGCGTTCTTGTCCAAGCATATTGTCGATGGGGTCGCCGACGAAATTGAACATGGAGAATGCGACCAGGCCTACGATCAGCAATACAAGGATCGACTGGCCTATTCGTCTGATAATGAAAGCGAGCATTGCGCCTCCCGGCGGTTTGGGCGGCGGGGCCGTATTTGGCCCCGTCTTAGATCAGTTGACTGTCACCCAACGCAGGATGAAGAAGTTGTCCGGGCGTTGTGTAAGCTCAATGTTGCTGCGCGTTCCCCAAACCAGTGGCTGCACATACATAGGCACATACGCCACCTCGTCCTGCAAGATCTGCGTGACTTCATCGATCATCTCTTGCCGTTTTCCAGCATCAATCTCGGATTGGATCATGGGCAAGAGTTCATCGACGCGGGCATTTGAATACCCGCCGAAATTCCAGCTTCCCAGCTTTTTCTCCTCATTGGGAGTGGAGGCAAGAAAACGGATCGGGTGTTCCGCATCAAACGTGCCCGGGGACCAGCCCAGCAGATACATGTCGTAGTTGTCTGCTCTCAGTTCCGGCCAGTAGTTCTGCACCGGCATCGCATCAAGCGTGGCACGCATCCCGACCTGCGCCAGCATGCCGGTGATCGCCTGGCAGACGGCCTCGTCGTTGAGGTATCTGTCGTTCGGGCATTTCAGACCAAAGGAGAATCCGTCCGGGTATCCGGCCTCCGCCAGCAGCGCGCGGGCCTTGTCCTGGTCAAACGCAGGGCGGGCAGTGCGTGCTTCGGAATACCCATTCATGGCCGGGCTGACCAACTGGCTCACGTCTTCTGCGTTTCCACGCATGATCGTTTGCAGGATTGCAGGTACGTTGACGGCATGGGCAACGGCCTGCCGGACACGCGGATCGGCAAAAGGATTGGCGTCAGTTATGTCCGATGAGTACTTCAAAGCATCTGCTTCATGCGGGAAACCCAGCATGATGACGCGGGCTTCGATCCCTTGAATGACGTCTACATCGGGATTTTCCTTCAGGCGCGCTACGTCCTGGATCGGCACTGGATTGATGAAATCCACGTCGCCGGACAGAAGTGCAGCCAGCGCCGTCGCCGGGTTCTGGATTGGTGTGAGTTCGGCGCGCGTCAGGTTATGCTCCACCTCGCCCCACCAGCCGTCAAACGGCTCCAGAACAGTGCGTAGGCCCGGCTCCCGCGCAGTCACCTGAAAAGCGCCCGTTCCATTGGTGTTGAGTGTGGCGAAGTTTCCACTTTCCTTATCGGGACGTTCGGCGTTGTTAGCCTCGGCCCAGCCGCTATCCATGATCATCCAATTTGCAATAGAACTGGGAAAGATCGGGTTTGGCGCGCTGGTCAGGATATCTACTGTGAAATCATCCACCACGACCACGTCGGAAACCGGCGCAAACCAACTGCGCGTGTCCGATGCTTCGTCCGATGCGCGTTGGTAGGAGAACAAGACGTCTTCGGCAGTAAATGCCGCGCCATCATGAAAGCTCACACCTTCGCGCAGCATAAAACGCCATCCCTCACCCTCACCGATGGGCTCCCACGACGTGGCTAATGCGGGCTCTACCGTCATGTCCTTGCCGCGTCGGACCAACCCTTCATAGACGTTGTTCAAGAACCCTAAAACCGGTGCGGAGTTCACGGCATGCGGGTCCATGGTCTGTGGGTCGGTCGTGACGCTCCAGGTAAATTCATTTGCCTGGGCCGCAGGCGCGAGCGCCGCCACAATGGCTGCGATTTGAATGGATCGTAGCATAACATATCCTTCGCTTTTGAGAGAGTTGGAGCACGCCGGGCGCAACACGAAGTTGGGCTTTTTCTGCCGGGCGATGTAAGGAAGGGCACGTACTCAAGACGTGCCCCTTCTTCTTAGTTCATGGTAAAGTATTTGACCTTGGGCTGGTCTTCCGGGTCAACCTCGATGCCGACTTTTTCCGCCATGCCCCAGTTCAGAACCTGGTGGTGGATCGGGATGTAAAGTGCTTCATCCTGTACGACGCGCCAGATCGCAGCAATATCTGCATTGCGTGCGTCCAGATCCGTGTTTGACGCCAGCGATTTGATCTTTGCATCCAGATCGTCGTTGTCGAACCCGGTGCCGTTCCACGTACCAATGTCAGACTCCCGCCCGTGGACAAGGAAGTTGAAGATATACTCGGAATCGTATGTCGGAACGCCCCAACCCAGCATGTAGAAGTCGGTTTTTCCGTCGGTGATCAGTGGGAAGTGTTGTGCCTTGGGCTTGGCATCCAGGTTCACCGTCACGCCGATCTGACCCAACATGCCAACTGCTGCCTGACAGATTGCTTCGTCGTTGACATAGCGATCGTTCGGGCAATCCAGACGGATGGAGAACCCATCGGCATAGCCAGCCTCAGCCAACAGTGCCTTGGCACCTTCGATATCCGTGGAAGATTCTGCATCCATATCCGCAGTCCACCCGTTTACGAAAGGTGGCGCGATCATGCCCGCTGGTTGGGACTGTCCCCGCATAACGACTTGCCGGATGGCGTCGCGGTTGATCGCCATGGACATCGCTTTGCGTACTTTGACGTCTGCAAGTGGGTTCTTCCCGTCGATGTTATCGGCTTCGATATCATCTGCCCCTTGGTTCATCCCAAAGAAAATGACCCGGTTCTGCGGGGCCTGTTTCACAACCAGACCGTCAGCATTATTCACCCGATCAAGGTCTTGCACCGGCATGTCCTGCAAGAAATCAACTTCGCCCGACAACAGGGCCGCCACACGCGTGGCAGCGTTCTGGATGGGCGTATAGACGATTTCGGTAACTTGCATCGGAAACTGGTCAATTCCCCAGTAATTGTCATTCCGGGTCATGACAGTCTTCACGTCCGGCTCACGGCTTTGCAGCACGTATGGTCCGGTGCCATTGGCATTAGTGGTGGCAAAGGTGATCTCGCCACCCTCGAAATCCTGCACGTTGACCGTATCATTGGCCTCGGTCCAGTCCTTGTCCATGATAAACAGGTTCGTCAGGTTCGAAGGCAGGATCGGGTTGGGGCCATCCGTCACGATTTCGATAGTGTAGTCGTCAACGGCGCGCACTTCGGTGATAGATCCGATCAACTCCTTCATGTCCGAATTGGGCTGTTTCGCGCGCTCGAAGCTGAAAACCACGTCTTCAGCGGTAAAGGCGGATCCATCATGGAAAGTCACACCTTCGCGCAGGTTGAAAACCCAGACATTTGGATCATCCGTGCTGGGTGCCCAGTCTGTTGCCAGTGCCGGCTCAAACGCGCCAGTGACGTCGCGGATGATCAGTGGCTCATACATTTGGTGGCGGACAGTGTGCGTCGGCCCTTCGTTTTGCGCATGTGGATCAAGTGTCAATGCATCGCCAGAGCGCGCCCAGCGAAGCGTTTCGGCGCTTAATGGAACCGTTGTGGCCATCAATGCAGCCGCAAGTGAAAGAGCAAATGTCTTCTTCATGGAGTTTCCCCGTGTTTGATTTTTTTGTTTTTTGCTGGCCAACATTTTTTGCCAGTTGAGCGTGAATGGCAAGAGCAGACTTGATACCGGACCCAATGTTGCCGCGAAGGCAACTCTAATGTGAATGTCTTTCGGGTCGTTCATGGTGCTTCGGCGCAGCCGCAAATGCTCGCTCTTCATTTTTATTTCACAGGCGATAAAGTTCCTTTTGGCGCCCGGATCTCTGGCCGTGATGCCAAAAAATAGAAGGGGCAACAATGTCGGGTTGGCAAAAATGGGTCGGAACCAGTTGGAAAATGAACAAGACGTTGCCCGAAGCGGAGCATTTCGCACAAGGGCTTCTGAGCGCGGAAGCTGATCGCGATCCGGCGATCCAGCGATTTGTCATCCCGCCCTTTACGACCATGCGGCAGGTGAAGGCCATTCTTGCTGAAGCATCTGTTCTGGTAGGGGCGCAAAATCTGCATTGGCAGGATCATGGCCCCTGGACGGGTGAGGTATCGGCCCCAATGCTTGTCGATTGCGGATTAGACCTTGTTGAGATCGGCCACTCTGAGCGGCGTGCACATTTTGGTGAAACGGACGAAACCGTCGGGTTGAAGGCAGAAGCTGCCGTCCGGCACGGTCTTGTCCCGCTGATCTGCGTTGGGGAGACGAAGGAAGAGCGCGACGCAGGAAAGGCGCAACAGCGGCTTGAGGCACAGGTGCGAAGCGCCCTGGCACGTCTGAGCGCTCAACAAAAGGCGCACCGCATTCTCTTTGCCTATGAGCCCGTCTGGGCGATCGGGGAGGGCGGTCAACCGGCCTCACCCGAATATGCAGAAGGTCGCCAGGCAGAGATCATCGAAATTGCATCCGACATTCTCGGGCAACGAACACCTTGCCTTTATGGTGGGTCGGTCACCGCGGATAATTGTGAAGCTTTAATCCGGTGCGCAAGTATTGACGGGTTGTTCATTGGGCGGTCCGCATGGAATGTTACGGGATATCTGGATATTCTTCAGCGTTGTTCCGACGCGCTACGACAAAAAGAGGACCGGCCATGAGAATTGCAGTTGCAGGGGATAGCGCGGGAGAGGCGCTTGCGCAGGTTCTGGCGGCACATTTGAGCGAAACCTACGATGTGGCTGAGATCTCTCGGGTTTCTGGTGAGGCCGATGCCTATTATGCCAACCTGGCTGATCGCGTGGCTTCTGCGGTGGTCGCAGGGGAATTTGACCGCGCCATTCTGGTCTGCGGCACCGGTATTGGCGTGCAGATTGCTGCCAACAAAGTCACCGGGATCCGGGCGGCGCAATGCCATGACACCTACTCGGCGGGAAAGGCTGCGACGTCCAACAACGCCCAGATCATTACGATGGGCGCTCGGGTGATCGGCGCTGAACTGGCCAAGGACATCGCCCAGGCCTTTATGGCGGCGTCCTTTGACCCGCAAGGCCGATCAGCTGGCAATGTCGATGCAATTGATGGCGTGGACGCCAAATATTCAAACCCGTGACTTTTTGAGCGTGCCCGTGGCGGCCTAAGAGAATTGAATTCATTGGAGACCAAGACATGTCGAACCCGCGCAGAAAAATGATCAATGACCCCGACGCGCTGATTGAAGACCTGATCGAAGGGATGGTGTCGGCGCATCCAAAACACCTTTGCGTGCAAGGAGAAACCGGGCGGGCGATTGTTGCCTTGAATGGCCCCAGAGACGGGAAAGTTGGCGTTGTGGTTGGCGGCGGGTCGGGCCATGAGCCCGCGTTTGCAGGTTATGTTGGTCGTGGGCTGGCGGATGCGGCGCCGCTGGGCAATATATTTGCTTCTCCTTCGCCGTCCCAGATCATGGACGCTGGATTTGCTGCTGACGGCGGCGCGGGGGTGCTGTTCCTTTATGGCAATTACACCGGTGATGTCATGAATTTTGGCATGGCCGAAGAAGGGCTCGCTGAAAGCGGGATTACCGCCCGGTCGTTCGTGGTGACGGATGACATCGCCTCAGCCCCCATTGAAAAGCTCCACGAACGACGTGGCATCGCGGGCGATTTCTTTGTCTTTAAAGTTGCCGGGGCTGCGGCCGATCTCGGGTTGAATATGGAGGAGGTTGAAGATGCTGCCCGCCGCGCGAATGACGCGACACGCACCATGGGGGTTGCGTTATCAGCCTGCACGATGCCGCAGACTGGCAAGGCCAATTTTGAGCTGCCGCCGGGCGAAATGGAGATCGGCATGGGCATCCACGGCGAACCCGGTGTCGAGCGCGGACCGGCGGCCAGCGCGGATGAAGTGGCGGACAAACTGCTTGCGCCGATCCTTGAAGAATTGAGCCTTGATAACCTGTCCCGCGTTGCCGTCCTTGTGAATGGTCTGGGGTCGACCAGCTTGTTGGAACTGTACATCCTACATCGGCGCGTGGCGCAGGTTCTTGGCGCGCATGGCGTGGACATCCATATGAGCTGGGTTGGAGAATTTTGCACATCCCTCGACATGGAGGGCGCATCCATCACGGTGATGAAATTGGACGACGATCTTCATAAGTGGTTGGATCACCCTTGCGAAACGCCGGCCTTGTCTGTTGGAGCCCCGCAGACGGAAACGCATGGCGAAGTGACCACCCAACGTGCTCAAAAAATCGCAAAGACGAAGCGAACCGTCGACCGTTCGGCGCTCAAATCGGGCGGGCCCATCACACCTGAGGTCTTTCGGAGCCTGATGATTGCCGGTGTTCGAACGGTTGAGGCGGAGCGGGATCACCTGAACGAGCTCGATGGCGCCATCGGGGATGGTGATCATGGGCTGACGATGGAAATGGGATGGAAGGCCGTTCAAAAGGTGCTGAATGCGACGGATGCTGCGGCAACCATTACGGAGTTGTGCGACGAAATCGCGGAGGCATTCCTGGAAACCGTCGGGGCATCTGCGGGGCCCTTGTACAGCTCGGGGTTCCGGGCGGCTGGTGACGCGGTTGCAGACCGTTTGAACCTTGATGCAGAGGCCTCGGTGAGATGGCTTGAAGGTATGGCCAATGGGATCGGCACGCGTGGTGGCGCGTCCGTTGGTCAGAAAACGATGGTCGATGCGTGGGCCCCGGCGGCAGAAGCCGCGAGACAGGAGCTGGAAAACGGTGGGGATGCGCAGGCGTGTATTTCGGCTGCAGCGCAGGCCGCAGCTGCGGGCGCGCAGGCCACAAAGGACATGCAGAGCCAGATGGGACGGTCGAAAAAGCTTGGCGCCCGTTCAGTCGGCCATGTGGATCCGGGAGCGGAATCTGCAGCTCTATTGCTCAAATCCTGGGCGGAAGTGACGTTCTAGGTTCAAGATTTCATGATGCTGGATACTGCCAGAAACTATTTGGGCGGCACGACACCTTTTGACAGGATGATGTTGCCGTAAAAACGCTGCTCCGCAGTCTGCACAACGCAATAGGTCTTTTCAGCTTCGACGTAAAACGCATGGCGTTCAACGCCTTGGATTTTACAGGGGTTGTCTGCGACCTTATTGATGATGTCCTGGAATTCAGCAACAATCTCTGGCACTGCGTTTGGATCGCCGACAACTTCCATGGTGCGGGCGGGTGCCTTCACATATGTATCCAGCGGCATGATCGACAGAATTGAACGCAATGCTTCGGTTGCGGACACGCCCGCAAGCCGTTCGATCCTCTTTCCACAAGTCTCTGCCGGGAAATTCGCGTCGGCGATTACGAGCTGATCGCCATGACCCATTGCGCGCAGATGGCGCAGCAGATCGGGCGTCAGAACGGGATCGATACCTATAAGCATGAGGGAGCACCTTTCTACATTGAGGTGAATTAGTCTGATTTTTGGTTGACGTACATCATTTACTACATCAACCTTTTGGTCAAAGGGAGTAAAAATGAACCGGGTCACGGCACAAGACGTCGCAAAAGCTGCTGGAGTGAGCGTGGCCACTGTTGATCGTGTGCTCAATCATCGCAAGGGCGTGAGCCAGAATACGATCTCCAAGGTTCATTCTGCCATGGAAGAGTTGAAATTCGTGCGGGATCAGGCTGCGGCGGATCTCGCCCGAGGAAAAAACTACCGGTTCACGTTTATTGTTCCTGCGGGGGAAACCGCATTTTTCAGCGATGTGCGGCGGGAAATCGAAGATGCACGTGATGTCGGATCGAAGAACAGAATCGATATACAGATGATTGCTGTTCCGCCGCTGAGTCCGGAAGCTGTCGTCGAAGCGATTGATGAATTGGGTGATGATATTGGCGATGGTGTCGCGATTGTTGCCATCGAAAGCCAAACGGTGCGGAACGTTATTAATCGGTTGCGGGCCCAAGGTATTCATGTGGTTACCTTCATCTCGGACATTCCAAACTCCGGGCGTGAAAGGTTTATCGGGATAGACAATGTGGCGGCCGGACGCGTCGCGGCCAGCTTGCTCAAACGGTTCGTGTCGGCGCCCTCTGGTGATATTGCCGTTGTGGCAGGCTCCGGCACGCTGCGAGACCACGTTGAGCGACGTATGGGTTTTGAGCAAGTCATGCGCGCCGAATGTCCGCACCTCAATGTTCTGCCGTGGATCGAAGGCGAGGAACTGGCTGGCGTCGTCGATGAAAAGCTGTCGATTCTGCTAGCCCAAAACCCGAACATCGTTGGCTTGTATAGTCTCGGCGGCGGTACGCGTGGCGTGATCGAGGCCATAGAGGCGGCGCAATCCGAGATCAGTGTCGTAACCACCGAACTGTCCGAGCATACGCGCGAGGCCCTGATCTCTGGCGTGATCGACGCCGTTCTGGTTCAGGACCCCAGCCATGAGGTGCGCAGCGCGGTGCGAGTGCTCAAAGCACTCGCTGACGATTCGGCGATCAACGAAAGCCAGGAACGGATCAGAATTGAGATCTTTGTCAGGGATAATTTGCCATGAAACCCAACCTGTTCAATTTGCGCGCAGCGCTGATGACGGCACCGGGATTCTTGCCACGTCCGAATAGAAATTTGGATTTCCTCGCAGGTGTTTTTTCTCTCTCTCATCAGAAAGGAGCAGAGCCGCGTGTCTGAACTTCAGGTCAAAAATCTCCGTCGTGAATTTGGGAATGTCGTAGCACTGGAGGATATGAGCTTCGACGTGGCGGATGGTGAGTTTTTCTGCCTGTTGGGGCCTTCCTCATCAGGCAAGACAACAACGTTACGTGCGATCTCTGGGCTTGAAGAGCTGAAGGGGGGCGAAGTGTGGTTTGATGGGCAGGATCGGACCAATGCACCCGTTCAGAACCGCGGCATGTCAATGATATTCCAGACATTCGCGCTCTACCCTCATATGACCGTAGAAGCGAACCTTGGTCATCCGTTGCGGCGCGATGGCATCTCCGACGCTGAGATCAGAAAACGTGTGGGTGAGGTCGCCGAGCTTTTACGCGTCTCGCACACCCTAAAGCGCAAGCCGACCACGTTGTCAGGGGGCGAGCAACAGCGCGTCGCGATTGGCCGCGCCATTGTGCGTCGCCCGAAACTGCTGCTGTTGGACGAGCCTTTGACCAATCTTGATGCCAAGCTTCGGCACGAGATGCGTGCTGAATTCAAGCGATTACACCGGGAACTCGGGATGACGATGCTTTATGCAACGCCTGATCAGCTGGAAGCGTTGACAATGGGTGAGCGCGTGGGCGTCATGGAGAACGGCAAGGTTGTGGCAATAGGCACGCCGCGCGATCTCTACAGCATGCCCGATAACCTGTATGTGGCGCGCATGGTGGGATCTCCACCCATCAACGTATTGTCATGCGGTGACCGCAATAACGAGCAAGTGACTTTGCCGTTCCTGAAGAAACCCATCCAGATAGCAGGGCTTCCATCGGGTGATGACCTGGCGATTGGATTGCGGCCGCACGACCTGTCGCTTGCGGATGCGACAGGCACCGGCGAAAGATTTGCGGCAAAGATCCATCTGACGGAGCCTTTGGGTGATGTCACGATCTTTGACGTAGCAGCACAGGACGTCGCAATGAAGATGGTTCTACGTGAAGAGGTCGCCGCGCAATATTCAGTCGGCGACGAAATTGAAGTGTCTTTTGACCCAGCGGATTTGCACTTTTTTCACCGCGAAAGCGGTCAACGAATGAACAAGGCAGTGGGTTAGATTTGTGGGGGAGCAGAAAATGGAAATTTCTAAAACAGCAACAAGTGGAGGAAGATATATGCGTAGTTTGATAGGCGGCCTAATGGGGGCAACAACCCTTGCCGCGGGATTAAGTGGGGCACCCGTTGCCGCACAGGACATTACCATCACGATGGCAGCGCCAGACTGGCCGCCAACGCGTTTCATGAAGGAGTATTTCGACCAGACCTACAAGTCGCCGAATGGTGGCAACACTGTGCTTGAGATGGATTTCATCCCATGGCCCAGCTTTTACGAGCGCGTTGCAGCCTCGCTGACGTCAGGCGAGCAGAAATACCAGATGATCGTGACGGACAGCCAGTGGCTCGGTGCTTTTGTCGAGGGGGGCTACTACATGAACCTCACCGACAAGATCAACGCTGACCCTGAACTCAAGACGATCATGCAGGATTTGCACCCGGCGCTGGTGTCGGCCTATTCCACATATCCGCACCGGACACGGGCGCAGTTAGAAGAGGCAGGAGAGGTGCCTGCACCAGGTGTCAATTACTACGGTTTCCCGCAGTTTCCGGATACCTACGTGACCTATTACCGCGAAGATATCTTCTGCCATGATGGCGAGATGGCCGATTTCGAGGCCAAGTATGGCACGAACCTGCCCTGCACCTATGAGGACTGGCAGGACACGGATTGGGCCAAATGGGGTCAGATCGGTGAGTTCTTCCAGCGCAAGAAAGGCGAGATGCTGGCGGGTGAAACCCTGGATGACGATTTCTACGGGATCGCCTACCAGGCCGGTAAGGGCTATGATTTCTCAACCATGCAGGTCAACGCTTTCGTCTGGCAGAACGGTGGAGACATCTGGGACGAATCCAAAGCGCCCGAAGCCCAGGCAGAAGGTGTGGTGAACTCCGATGTGGCCGTCGAGGCCTTCGATGAATACCTGTCCTACCTGCAGTACATGCCGCCGGTCGCGCAAACCGGTCAAATGGACATTTTCGTGATCCAGGATTTGTACATGCAAGGTAAAGTCGGCGCGATCATCGACTGGGTTGGTCTGGGTGAACCAGTGCTCGATCCAAGCGCCTCTAAGGTCCACGACAAGTCAGCCTTTGGTCCGGCACCCGGTACCCGTCAGGCAGATGGATCGATCGACCGCACCGGCAACATCGGGGGTCAGCCATTTGTTCTGACAACCTGGAACAGCGATGAGGTCGTTGATGAGGCTCTGAATGTTGTGAAGTGGTGGCTCAGCCCCGAGACGCAGCTTGAAGCGGTCAAAAACGGCGGCCAGTCGGGACGCATGAGCGTCATGGCAGATCCGGTGTATAACGACCTGCGTCCATGGAACCGGGCCCATGTCGAAATGATCGACTGGCAGAAAGACGTCTGGCACATTCCTGAATTCTTCGAAATGCTGACACAGCAGCAAGAAGAATTCGACAAGGCGATTACCGGGCAGATTACCGCCAAGGAAGCGTTGGATGCCGTGGCTGAGTTCCAGCAGGAATTGCTGGAAGACGGCGGCTACATCGACTAATCCATAAACAGCGGAGCCCGGGTTTTCAGCCCGGGCTCTGGCATTTTGAACCGCATTCTTTCGGGGCAGGGAATTAATGGCTAACGAGAACAGCAGAACGGGCGGGTTCGGCGCTTGGTTGTTGGATCCGAAGAGGCGGGGTGCGCTCCTTGTGACGCCTGCCATCACGATCCTTTTTGTAATGAATATCTTTCCACTGCTCTGGTCGTTCGGGCTGAGTTTCTTCAACTACAGGGCCAGTTCCCTCAAAGTGCCGACCTTTCGCGGCCTGTCAAATTATGAGCGCGTGCTCACCGATGACAAGGTCTGGGAGCGCTTTCAGACCACTGCGATCATCGTCGGTTCGTCCGTGATCCTGCAACTCATCGTCGGCTTTCTGCTGGCGCTTATGTTTGCAAAGGCCTTTCCGATGCGGCGCATCGTGTTGATGCTGGTTCTGACACCGATGATGCTCTCCTTCGTGTCGGTTGGGGTTTTCTTTAAGCTCTTTTACGAGCCGACATTTGGTGTTGTGAGCTATCTGCTGAGCAACTTCTCAGATGACCGTTTTGTGGTCTTGGGTACGCCGGCGGGCGCGATTGCGGGGATCGTGATTGCAGACGCGTGGATGTGGTCTCCATTTGTGATGCTGCTGGTGCTTGCGGGCCTCGTGAGCGTCCCGAAGTATCTCTATGAGGCGGCTGAGATTGACCGCGCCAGCAGTTGGCGGAGGTTCTGGACGATCACCTTCCCTTACATCAAGAGCCTCCTTTTGCTGGCGGTATTGTTCCGAACAATCGAGACCTTCAAGCTCTTTGATATCGTCTACATTATTACCGAAGGCGGCCCCGGCAGTTCGACCGAAACCATTGCCGTCTATCTCTATCGGACAGCGTTCCAGTTCTTCAGAACAAGCCAGTCTTCGGCTCTGGCCTACATTGTTCTGTTTATCGTTGTGGTGCTGACCAACCTGTATCTCTACGCCGTCAACCGGCGCGCAGAGGAGGTCGACTGATGGCCCGTAGATATCGCGAAATCGGCAAGGCTGGATGGGGATACACGCTGATCACCAGCATCGTCGGGCTGATCTACTTCTCGCCCGTGCTTTGGATTATTCTGACGGCCTTCAAGACCCGTACAGATGCACTTGCCGTCCCGCCCAAGTTGTTCTTTACGCCAACGTTGGAGAATTTCACGTCTGTGTTTTATCGGTCTTCGATCACGACAGGTACGTCGCAGTCGACGGATATGGCACTTTACTTCTTCAACTCGATCTTCATCGCGGGCACGTCGGTGGGGCTTGCATTGATCGTGGGCACGCTCGCGGCCTATGCGTTCAGCCGCTATCCCTTGCGCGGCAATGACACTTACCTTTTCATCATTCTGACGACACGGATGATGCCGCCTATCGTTGTGATCATCCCGATCTTTCTGATGTTTCGACTATCAGGACTGGCGGGCAGCTACTGGGGGATCATCCTGCTTTACACCGCCTTCAACATTCCCTTTTCGGTCTGGTTGGTCAAAAGTTTCTTTGACGAGTTGAACCCCGAGATCGAAGATGCGGCGCGCATGGATGGCGCCAGCGAAAGCCGGGTCTTTTTCAAGTTCTGCATCCCGCAAATACTGGCTGGCCTGTCGGCGACATTCGTCTTTGGCTTGATCCTGACATGGAACGAATTCCTGTTTGCCTTGCTCCTGACGGGGGTCGAGACACGTACGGTGCCCGTGGCAATGGCTCGAACGCTGGGCGGTGAAGTGGGAGTGGACTACGGTCTGCTCGCTGCAATTGTCACCTTGTTCCTTCTGCCCATCTTCTTTGTGACGTTCCTGTTGCAGAACCAGCTTCTGCGCGGTGTGACCTTTGGTACGGTGAAAAAATGACGATTGAACTTAAGAACCTTACCAAACGGTTCGGTGACCTGACAGCAGTCGATCAGGTGAACTTTGATGTCGGCGATGGCGAAGTTCTGTGCCTTTTGGGTCCATCGGGATGTGGCAAGACAACCACTCTGCGTATGATCGCTGGCTTGGAATACGCCACTGAGGGCGACGTTATTCTTCAGGGGAAACGGGTCAATGAACTGGCACCCCGTGATCGCAACGTCGCGATGTCGTTTCAGTTCTATGCGCTCTATCCGAGCCTGTCGGTTGCGGATAATCTTGCCTTTCCTCTGCATGCCGAAGGGCTGTCTGCGTCTGAGATTGACGCCCGCGTCAAGAAGATCTCTGATACCTTGCAATTGGGTGGAATCTTGAAGCGTACGCCTGGCCAATTGGCCGAGGGCGAGAAGCAGCGGGTTGCGGTTGGACGGTCTATCATCCGCGATCCCATGTGTTTCCTTTTCGACGAGCCCCTATCCCGTCTCGACGTTCAGTTGCGCGAGGAAATGCGTGGCGAAATCAAAGAGGTGTTGCAGGATCTGAGTCGCCCCACGGTGATCGTGACACACGACCAACTGGAGGCCCTGACCATGGCGGACCGGATCGCGGTGATGCGAGACGGTCGGGTAGAGCAAGTGGATACACCGCATAACGTGTTCCAGAGACCGACGAACCTGTTCGTTGCGGGCTTTATCGGAACGCCTCAGATGAACCTCCTGCCTGCCACTTTCACTGAGAGCAAGGGAGACGGCATCGCGCAGTTCGCGGTGCAGGGTGGTCAGAGCATGACCATACAGGTGGACCGTCGCATCGAGGAACTTTCCCCGGGTACAAATGTGACCTTGGGTATCCGCCCCCGCAACCTGGAGATCAGCCGCGAGTCGGCGGAGGATGGAATATCGACGGTCATAGATATGGTGGAGCCCATGGGGGCCGAGACCCTAATCCATCTCAACGATGGCCATCAGGACCTTCGACTGGTTACGGACTGGCGAATTCCGCACGCGGAAGGCGACAAGGTCCATACCCGCTTCCCGCCGCATGCGACCCACGTATTCACTGAAGACGAACAAGTGTTGAGGACCCAATGACAGCATCCCAGGCAAAACTCGTCGAACGACTTATTATCGGACTTTGTGTCTTGTCCATTCTCGCGATTTTTCAGCCATTTTCGCTGACCCTCTTTTCCATTGGGTGTGTCACTGTTGTGATTGGGGCGCTGGTCTTCAATCTGGTACCCTTCTGCCGCGAGGGTGTGCCTGCCGGAAAACTGGTCAAAGTACTCGTGATCGTCCTGATCGTCCTTGCCGTGGCGGCGTCCCTCGGGATCGGAACAGCCTTCTTGTACGTGGAGTATCTGGAGACCTTGAGATGAGAAGAGGTTTTGATGTTTCAGTTGTCGGCCTCTACATTCTGGACGTTCTGGGCCGACCAATTGAACACATCCCGCCCGGTGGAAACGTCGAATTCATCGATGAGATCCGGTTGACGGTTGCAGGAACCGCCGGCGGGACCGTCGTCGATCTGGCCAAGCTGGGGTTGAAATGTCAGGCAGTTGGTGCTGTCGGAGATGACGAAAAGGCTGATTTTGTCCTCAATCACATGGACAAGGTGGGGATCGACTGTCGTTTGATGCGTCAGGTCGAGGGCGTGGAAACCTCGGCCACTATCCTGAACGTCAGGCCAAATGGCGAACGCCCTGCGCTCCATTGTCGAGGCGCATCGGATCATTTTGACGTATCGCCGGACATTCTGGCCGATGTCCTTGATTGCCGCTTCCTCCATCTGGGGGGCACGGGGTTGTTGGCAAAAATGGACGGCGAGCCTTCGCGCGCACTTTTGCAGGCGGCACAGGAAGCAGGCTGTGTCACCACATGGGACCTTGTAGGGGCCGGGCCTGATACATGGAAATTCGTCGAACCTCTTTTGCCTCATATTGATTACTTCGTACCGTCTATTGAAGAGGCAGAGATACTCTCAGGCGTTTCGGGCGTTGAAGAAAACATCCACTTCTTCCAAAGCCGCGGCGTCAAATGCTGTGTGCTCACCATGGGTGCGGAGGGGTCGATGATCGCGGATGGCGATGGTCGCGTACATGTTCCCGTCTATGATATCGACGTCGTGGACACGACAGGGTGCGGGGATGCCTATACCGCTGGGTTCATCGCGGGGCTTGCGGATGGCCGTTCGCTCCTGGAATGCGGGCACCTTGGAACCGCTTCAGCATCACTGGTTGCATCCGGGCTAGGATCGGATGCCGGAATTGTTGATCGCGATCAGACCGAAGCTGCCATGGCGGCATGGCGGTCAGCGTGACCTTTGCTGCTGTTGCTGGCACCTTCGACACGAAATCTGCTGAACTCAACTACATTGCAGACCGGTTACGCGCGGTGGGAGTGGACGTACGAACACTCGATCTCAGCACCGGCCCGCCAAAGGGGTCATCCACGGATATCTCTGCTGCCGAGGTCGCGGCCTGCCATCCACAGGGCGCTCAGGCCGTGCTTGGGCAATCCGACCGTGGCAATGCTGTTTCGGCGATGGCAAAAGCTTTTGAAAATTACACACGCAAGGCTGACTGGATTGGCGGCATGATCGGAGCAGGTGGGTCCGGGGGCACCGCGTTGATCGCCCCCGCCATGCGGTCGCTGCCTGTCGGAATTCCAAAGGTTCTGGTCTCAACTGTGGCCAGCGGGAACGTGGCGCCCTACGTCGGTCCAAGCGACATTTCGATGGTATATTCGGTAAGCGATATTCAGGGTCTGAACCGGATTTCGAGCAGGATTTTGGGGAATGCGGCGCATTCGCTGGCGGGCATGATGCAGCGCGCGGGCAATGTCCCAGAGGCGAATCTGCGCCCGGCCGTTGGCTTGACGATGTTCGGTGTCACGACGGTTTGCGTGTCTCACGTCGCTGATATCCTTGAGGCGGTCGTGGATCCCATTGTTTTTCATGCCACTGGCACCGGCGGGCAATCCATGGAGCGGCTTGTGGACAGCGGGATGATCGAAGCAGTTATCGATCTGACCACCACTGAGGTTGCGGATATGATCGTGGGCGGGGTCTTTCCGGCAACAGAGGACCGGATGGGAGCGGTGATCCGCTCGAAGGTGCCCTATGTCGGATCTTGCGGGGCGCTGGACATGGTGAACTTTGGTGCCCGAGAGGAAGTGCCTGCCGCTTTTAAGGACCGCAAATTCCATGTGCATAATCCGCAAGTCACTCTGATGCGGACGACCCCAACGGAAAACACCCTGTTCGGCGAATGGATTGCAAACCGTCTCAATCAGATGCAAGGCCCGGTGCGCTTTCTTCTGCCTGAAGGAGGCGTGAGCGCCATCGATGCGCCGGGGCAACCTTTCCATGACCCGGAGGCGGATGAGGCGTTGTTTCTTGCCATCGAAACAGGTGTGGAGACGACCGAGAGTCGCAAGGTAATCCGTGTTCCAATGAACCTGAACACCATCGAATTCGCTGAAGCCGCATTGGCAGAATACCACAGCATTGCAGGAGGCAATTGATGCCAAAGATACCACGTGCCGAAATCATCGCCCGATTGCGCGCTAAAATCGATGCGGGGCGCCCGATCATCGGCGGCGGCGCGGGCACCGGGCTTTCAGCGCGGTGCGAAGAGGCCGGCGGTGTTGATCTAATCGTCATCTACAATTCCGGGCGCTACCGCATGGCCGGGCGTGGGTCGTTGGCGGGGCTATTGGCCTATGGCAACGCCAATGACATCGTGGTTGAGATGGCCCGTGAGGTTTTGCCAGTGGTCCGGGACACTCCTGTTCTGGCTGGCGTGAATGGCACCGACCCATTCATGTTGCGCGACAGTTTTCTTGATGAATTGACGGCGCTCGGTTTTTCAGGCGTGCAGAATTTCCCAACCGTAGGCCTGATTGATGGCACGTTCCGCGCCAATCTTGAGGAAACGGGAATGGGGTTCGGTTTAGAAGTCGATATGATCCGCGCGGCCCATGCGCGAGATATGCTAACGACGCCCTATGTGTTCAATCCGCAGGAAGCTGCCGCGATGGCGCAGGCCGGTGCAGACATCATTGTTGCCCACATGGGCCTCACGACGGGTGGAAATATCGGTGCGGATACAGCGCTGGCACTAGAGGATTGCTCGGCGGAAATCGACGCCATTGCTGATGCGGCCCGCCAGATACGCGAGGATGTCATCATTCTATGCCATGGGGGACCCATATCGATGCCGCAGGACGCGGCATACGTGCTGGACCGCTGCAAAACCTGCCATGGGTTTTATGGTGCCAGTTCGATGGAGCGGTTGCCAAGTGAACAGGCACTGACTGCCCAGATGCAGGCGTTTGTAAATATCGGGAAGGAGTAGGAAATGACCGGAACCTTCAAACTATCTCGTGAAACACCACCCGAAGTGCTGGATTGGGGGCAGTTGCGATGGATGAGCAGCCCTCCGGCAACCGGAGCGAAAGATCTGACAGTGATCGAGGTGAACATTACGCCGGGCGAAGGGCATAATTTCCACAAGCACCCCGATCAGGAGGAAGTCATCTATGTGATCGCGGGCGAGGTCGAACAATGGCTGGATCAGGAGAAACGGATTCTGGGGCCAGGAGATTCCGTTTTCATAGGTGCCGATGTGGTACATGCCAGCTTCAATGTCGGCTCTTCTGACGCTAGGCTCCTTGCGATCCTTGGGCCATGCGTTGGGGATGCCGGGTACGAACTGGTGGACGTGGCTGACCAGTCTCCGTGGAAAACCTTGCGCTGATCCAGCTCAATACAACCGAATTTCGCGCACCATCAGATCTGCTTCATAGTCCTTGCCGTAAGCTGCCAGATGGATGCTTATGACCTCCTGCGGATCGATTTTTTCGCTCAGATGGGCGTGTGACCGTTTAAAGGCTTCAATTGGAATGCGGACGGTTTCCCAATCAGAACCGGTGGAAAAAGCGACGTTGTAAAAGAACCACTGGCGCGTCGTCTCAGTGGTCCGAAGGAAGACATAGTAGGGCTCGCCGTTCCCGCGGACGTCCATTTCCAATCCGGAGGTGCCTTCCGGCAAGCCGTCTGGCAACATGCGACGCACCTGAATAAAACCGCCATTATTCTTGGTACTTACATCTCCGGTGAGGCGCATGCCTGGTGCGCCGTCGATTTTGGCCATCACGGCCTGTCCGTCGGAAACACCACCCATAACCGTATCCGCGACGTAGTCCCATCGCTGCTCCGGATTGGCCGCGAAGTCTTCAAGGACCTGCTCTCCAGCAAGGCCTGGTACAGCTAATCCAGCCAGCACAGTGGCTGCAAATAGACATTCTTTAATCGCTGACATATCGCGCCTCTCCAACTGGGTAATGGTAGAGCTAGCGCAATATCTGGACGAGCCAACTGGCAGATGGCTCGTCTCGCTGTCTCAAGCAGTTTGCGTTACTTGGCAGCTTCCCATTGTCCGGTTTCGGCGGACTTCAGAACCGCATCGGTCACCTTGTCGGTCTTCAAGGCGTCCGCAAAGGTTGGCGCAGCGGCCTTACCGTCCAGTCCCATGATGAAATCTGCCGCCTGATGCGTGAAGCTCTCATCATAGCCGATGGAGAGACCCGGTACCCACCATTTGTCCATATAGGGGTGTTCGCCATCGGTGACGTGAACCGATCGCCAGCCGCGCATCAGCCCTTCATCGCGATGGTCGAAGTACTCCAGCCGGTGTAGATCGTGCAGATCCCAGAACAGAGAACCGTGTTCACCGTTGATCTCCAACGTATAGAGCGCCTTGTGACCTCGCGCATACCGCGTCGACTCGAACGTCGCCAACGATCCGTTGGAAAAACGGCCCATAAAGGCGCAGGCATCGTCGATTCCGACAGGTTCAACCTTGCCGGTCAATGTGTGCTCGCGCTCCTTCACAAAGGTCTCAGTCATTGCCGTCACCTTGTCGATTCCACCATTCAGCCACATGGCGGTGTCGATGCAATGGGCCAGCAAGTCACCTGTGACACCGCTCCCGGCGACGGCTTTGTCAAGCCGCCAGAGCCCTTCGCCGCCCTGCGGCAGATCGGCTGAAATGGTCCAGTCTTGGAGGAACTTGGCACGGTAGTGAAAGATGCGTCCCAGCTGACCGTCATCGATCAGGTTCTTGGCCAAAGTCACAGCAGGGATGCGGCGGTAATTGTACCAGACCATATTGGCTACCCCGGCCTTTTCGACGGCATCTACCATCTTCTGGCTTTCCGCGCTGGACCGTCCCAAAGGTTTTTCGCACATCACCATTTTACCCGCTTGGGCGGCAGCGATAGCGATTTCCATATGCGTGTCATTCGGAGCCGCGATGTCGATCAGATCAATGTCGTCCCGCGAAACCAGCGCCCGCCAATCTGTCTCGACCGACTGATATCCCCAGTTCTGCGCAAAGGCTTCCGCACGGTCTTTGTCGCGTGCGCAGATGGCGGTCAATTCGGGCTGTCTTGGCAAATCGAAGAACCGCGGCGCCGTCAGGAAGGCGTTGGAATGGGTTCGCCCCATAAAGCCATAGCCCACCATTCCGATTCTGAGTTTGGGTTTTGTCATATCCGCCTCCCTAAGCCTGCCAACCGTGCGCGTCCCGGACCCGGATCATCGCGGCGAGAATGTCATTCCAGGTTTGCTGGTCCTCCAAGACCGCATTGGGGAACATGCATCCGTCCCAGCAGATGTGCCGCATCGCTTTTGTTGGCGAGCCGTCTGCGTTGTTGAGCCAAAATCCTGAATGTTTGACTACGTCGAGCTTTCCGTTCGGATCAGTTGCCATGCAGTGACGTCCGGTTTTGTCATGGCTTCCGCTGCCGTGTACTGTCCCGTCGTTTTGCGCCACGTGGAAATCAAGGGTCCATGGGCGCAACGCATCGGTGATTGTCTTCAGCGCGGCGTCCAGCTCCGCCGGGTCATTCCAATCGTACCCTTCTGGCAACAACCTGTGTTCCGGAGCATTATAGCCGAGCGCGTAGAGCATTGTATGTGCGAGATCCGCCTGAAATCCAAACGTTCCCGGGCGGTCGACGGCTTCGAGAAGCTCAAGCATGTGTTTCCAGCTGTGCATGCCACCCCAGCAGATTTCACCTTCTGCCGCGAGTTTCTCTCCGTGGTCCTCTGCGATATCGCAGGCCTGTCGCATGGTTTCAGCCATTTTCGCAGTATTGGCTGCCGGGTCTTTTGCCCAGCTGGCAACGTCGGTTGCGGTATCGACGCGGATAACGCCCCCGTCTCGCACGCCAAGTTCACGCAATAATCCCATGATACGGCAAGACTGGCTGACTGCATTGAGAAAGGATTGTCTGCCTTCCCCCTCATCCATCGCAGAGCCGCCGCCCACGGGGGGCCAGACGGGTGCGACGGCTGAGCCAATTTTGAGGCCGCGACCGCCAACGTTATCGGCCAGTGCTTTTATCGTGTCATCAGTCGCGTCAATGGGTGTATGTGGTTCCGCCAGGAACAGATCGACGCCGTCGAATTTCACGCCATCGACTTCGGCCGCTGCAGTCAGATCCAGCATTTTGTCCAGACTGATAGGTGGCTCTTCCTCGCCCTTCCCAACCAGCCCCGGCCACATAGCATTGTGTAGCTTGGGATAAGTATCGCTTCCCATGTTGTCCTCCCCAGATTTGGCATTGATGCGGCATGCTTGCACACTCACGAAGAAAAGTATTCAGTTTTTTGACGTGCGCACATCATAATTGCTTTGGTTGTCCCTCATTTTCGCTGTATAGGTCGGTAGGCTTGATATTTGGGGGAGAGGTCTTGTGAAGATCGGGTTTTGCATGCTGCTTTGGACGACGTCAGTCGGGGAGGAACACAAGGCGCTCTTGGCTGACATCAAGAAGACCGGGTACGACGGGGTTGAGATTCCAATATTTGATGGCTCGCCCGATACATACGCCCAAATTGGAAAGATGCTGGACGAAATGGGGTTGGAGAGAACAGGTATTTCGGTTGTGCCTGCGCTTGAAATGAACCCCCTTAGTGAGGATGCCGCAATACGTCATGCAGCGGTAAACTACCTGAAATGGTGCGTTGATTGTACGGCAGCCCTAGGTGCCGATGCCATCGGGGGGCCATTGCATCAGACATTAGGGCACTTTTCCGGCTCAGGCACCACCGAGGCAGAATTTGAGCGTGCTCGCGAGGTTCATGCGCAGGTGGGAGACTACGCGCAGGCGAATGGGGTTGTGTTGGCATTGGAAGCCATCAACCGTTTTGAGTCCTATTTTGCCAATACCATGGACGACTTATGCGCCTATACGTCGTCGTTGGATCACCCGGCGATCAAAACAATGTACGACACCTTCCACGCGAATATCGAGGAGCGTGACCCAGTTGATGCCTTTTCCCGCAATGCGGAGCATGTCGTGCACATCCATATATCTGAGAACGATCGGGGTGTCCCGGGGCGTGGGCATATTCCCTGGGCGGAGACTTTTCGCGCCATTAAGGCCTCAGGCTATGATCGCTGGTTGACGATTGAAGCCTTTGGCCGGGGATTGCCGGAACTCGCTGCCGCAACAAGGGTTTGGCGGGATTTCGCAGAAAGCCCGGAAGCATATTACCGTGACGGGTATCGGTGTATTCGCGACGGGTGGGATGCCGCCTGATGGAGTTTGCAGGGCAGGTCGCCGTCGTCACCGGTGGTGCGCAGGGAATTGGGCGTGCGGTTTGCGAGGAATTGCAACAGCGTGGTGCTCGTGTCGTCATTTGGGACAATGATCAGGAGCTTGCCGCCAAGACCGCAGCGGAGCTTGGCACTGGCAGTCTGGCCGCCCCGGTTGATATCGCAGATTGGAGCAACGTTTGCGCTGCTCGGGATGAGACGCTGGAGGCCGCAGGGCGCATCGACATTCTCGTAAACTCCGCTGGAGTCGCCGGAATGAACGCAACGGTCGAGGACTATCCGATCGAGGAGTTTGCGAAGATCGTGGACATCAACCTTCTTGGAACATTCCATGTAAACAAGGCGGTGGTGCCCACCATGCGGTCAGCAGGCTATGGCCGGATCGTGAATGTCGCTTCCATCGCTGGCAAGGAAGGCAACCCCAATGCGTCAGCCTATTCGGCATCAAAAGCAGGTGTGATCGGTTTGACAAAATCGTTGGGAAAAGAGCTCGCTGGTCAGGATATTGCCGTCAATTGTGTGACGCCAGCGGCGGCAAGGACGCGCATCTTCGATCAAATGAGCCAGGAGCATATCGATTATATGTTGTCCAAGATTCCGAGGAACCGCTTCTTGGAGGTGGCTGAAGCTGCGTCCATGATTGCCTGGTTATGCTCTCGCGATAACAGCTTTACGACAGGTGGTGTTTTTGACCTGTCGGGCGGTCGTGCCACGTATTGAACGGCCCGTCCAGCTCGAGGGTGTACCGGGATTTGGCGGTCCGGTAATCATGGTGATTTGATGAGATCGCCCTCATTCATCTTTGCGCTGATCAGCGTGCAAGCCATGGTTCAGCACAAGATTTGAGTTGACATGAGGGGCGTACCTCAAATAGCGTCAATCACGGCCAAAACGGGCCGCACAATAAGGTGCCGAGCGCTGGTGTAATGCAAATCAGCTGCCTTCCGCATTGAGTGTCGTGAAAGATCTTTGGCGAGGGTCTAAAAGGGGGTAAGCGCATGGCGCAATTCGTGAACGCAAAAGAGCATCTTGTCCAAGAGGCAATCGATGGATTGCTGGCGTGTTCCGGAGGCGCGCTTGCACGCTTGGACGGATATCCGCATATCAAAGTTGTCTACCGAACAGATTGGGATCAAAAAAAGGTTGCTCTGATTTCCGGAGGCGGATCGGGGCATGAACCAGCTCACGCAGGGTTTGTCGGACCCGGTATGCTCACTGCGGCTGTGTGCGGTGAGGTGTTTGCATCACCTTCAGTTGATGCTGTGTTGGCGGGAATCCTTGCTGTTACAGGCGACGCTGGCTGCCTGCTGATCGTGAAGAACTATACAGGCGACCGATTGAACTTTGGCTTGGCCGCAGAGCGAGCGCGCGCACTTGGCAAAAAAGTCGAGATGGTCGTGGTGGATGATGACGTGGCCTTGCCGGATTTGCCCCAGCCGCGCGGTGTCGCAGGAACGCTGTTCGTCCATAAAATCGCAGGCGCAATCGCTGAGAATGGTGGAGCGCTGGCTGAGGTTGCAAATGCTGCGCGCAGCGTCATTTCCAGGGTGGCATCGATCGGCAAAAGTCTGGACACATGCACCGTGCCGGGTTCCCCGAAAGAAGACCGTATTCCGGTTGGGAAAGCTGAACTGGGTCTTGGTATTCATGGTGAGCCGGGCGTGGAGCAAGTGGACTTTGATGGCGCTTCCGCTGCAATGAACACTGTGCTCGATAAGTTAAGACCGCATTCCAAAGGCGGCTCCTGCGTTGCTTTGGTCAACAATCTTGGGTCGACAACGCCGCTGGAGATGTCGGTACTGTGTCACGGCTTGGCAGAGGTCGGGCTCGCCACACATATTATTGGACCTGCGCCGATGATGACATCGCTCGACATGCATGGGTTTTCGGTTTCGATACTGGACGTCACCGAAACGGAATTGGGCGCGCTGATGCAGCCAGTGCCAATGCCGGCCTGGCCACAGATGCAGCCCCTTGCCAATCCATTGATGGGGGCATTGCCATCGGGGATTTCACCTGTAGTGCCGGTCGCCTCACACGATGACGCAACCCACAGAATTCTGAGTATCGTTACGGACGCGCTTCTCGACGCCGAAGCGCAGCTGAATGCGCTTGATGCCAAATCGGGGGATGGTGATACAGGCAGTACCTTGGCGACGGCCGCAAGAGCGCTCAAGTCCAGTTTGGCGAAGTTGCCACTAGCTGACCAAACTCAATTGTTCCGGGCTCTTGGGAACGAGCTCAGCCAAACGATGGGTGGCTCATCCGGGGTGATCCTTGCGATCTTCTTTGGCGCAGCGGGCGATGCCAGCGCTGGCGGTGCGACAGTGCACAAAGCGCTTGTGGAAGGGTTGAAACGTATCAGTGAAGTAGGTGGTGCCCAGGTGGGTGATCGTACAATGATTGACGCGCTTTCGCCGGCCCTTGAAGCACTTGAAGGGGGCATTCGGGACGCCGCGATTGCCGCGCGTAAGGGCGCCGATGGCACTGCGAATATCATTCGTGCGAAGGCGGGGCGGGCGGCCTATGTGCCATCAGAAAACCTCAAGGACAACAATGACCCCGGAGCAGAAGCGGTCGCGTTGGTCTTCGAAGCACTGGCAGTCAAGTCAGGGGAGTAGGTCGCTTTGTATCGTCACGGCCTTACCCCTGATCCAAAACCGACCGTCAATGACATCGCCCGTGTTGCGGGTGTGTCACTTGCGACTGTTGATCGGGTTCTCAACGCAAGACCCGGCGTCCGCTCCGTGACGATCGAGCGGGTGAACAAAGCGGTGGCGGAGTTGGGTTTTGTGCGGGACGCTGCGGCCGCAAGCTTGGCGCGCCGGAGGTTCCTGAATTTACTGTTCATCCTGCCAAAAACATCAAACGAATTTGTCAAAGCCTTGGAGCATCAGGTTGCGGAACAGGGCATCAAGTTGCTCCATGACCGAGTGACGCTTGATCAACATCTGGTGCCGCCCTTTGATCCTGCTGCGATTGTCAAAGCACTCGACGATCTCCAGGCTGGTCTCGTTGATGGCGTAGCGGTCTTCGGGCCGGATACGGACGCCGTCAAGGAAGCTGTTCATCGAACACGCGCGCGCGGAATTCCCGTTGTGGCGCTTGTGGCGGATTTATCGGATTCCGCATGTGACTTCTTTGTCGGAATCAACAACGTCACGGCAGGTCGCACGGCCGCAGAGCTCATGGCGGGCTTCATTGGTCGGCGTGGGCGCGTACTGGTGATAACGGGATCACGGCTGGCGCGAGACCATTTGGAGCGACGCAAGGGGTTTGAGGCGCTCATGACGGAATGCCATCCCGATATTCAGGTTGTCGCGTCGCCAGAGGGACGGGACGACCCGGATCTGATCTGCAAAATGCTGCCGGAGCTTTTTGAACAATACCCGGACATCCGTGGCATCTATTCGTCGGCGGCGGGAAATCTGGGTTTGATTGAACATCTCTCCACCAGCACGCCCTGTCCGAAACCGATTGTGATTGCCCATGAGTTAACGCCCAGCTCACGGGAGGCGCTGACCAGTGGCATCTTCGATGCAATCATCTCTCAAGATGCGGGTCATTTGGTCCGCTCCGCAGTACGCTTGCTCAAGGCGACTTCAGATCAATCACCGATTGATCAAACCCAAGAACAAATCCGCATCGACATTTATCTGAAAGAAAACATGCCGTCTCTGTGATGGCGCAAAGGGAGGAAAGAGAATGAAAACGATCAAAGGACCAGCGTTGTTTCTGGCGCAATTTGCAGGAGATGAAGCGCCATTTAACTCTTGGAGCGCAATTACAAAATGGGCGTCGGATTGCGGCTACAAGGGTGTGCAAATTCCCAGCTGGGATGGCCGCTTGTTCGATCTGGCGAAGGCGGCAGATAGCAAGGACTATTGCGACGAACTCAAAGGGCAAGCTGCCGAAAACGGCATCGAGATCACCGATTTGTCGACCCACCTGCAAGGGCAGCTGGTCGCGGTTCACCCTGCCTATGATGCGGCTTTCGATGGTTTTGCGGATCCCAGTGTGCATGGCAACCCTGCCGCCCGGCAGGAATGGGCCGTAGATCAGGTCAAAAAGGCGATTACGGCATCGGCAAATCTTGGCATTGCGCAGCACGCAACCTTTTCCGGGGCACTGGCGTGGCCCTATGTTTACCCATGGCCACAACGGCCTGCCGGGCTGATCGAAACGGCCTTTGACGAATTGGCCAGGAGATGGCGGCCCATTCTCGATCATGCGGAAGATCACGGCGTCAATGTCTGCTACGAGATTCATCCAGGCGAAGACCTGCATGACGGGGTAACGTTTGAGATGTTCCTGGAGCGTGTGGACAACCATAGCCGCTGCAACATGCTCTATGATCCATCACATTATGTGCTGCAGTGTCTCGACTATCTCGACAACATCGACATCTACAAAGACCGTATCAAAATGTTCCACGTCAAGGACGCGGAGTTCAATCCGACCGGGCGTCAGGGTGTCTACTCCGGTTATCAGCCATGGGTTGATCGCGCTGGGCGGTTCCGCAGTCTCGGCGATGGGCAGGTCGATTTTTCCGCTGTTTTCTCAAAGATGGCGGCGAATGACTTTGATGGCTGGGCGGTTGTCGAATGGGAGTGCTGTCTGAAGCATCCCGAAGATGGCGCGCGCGAAGGGGCGCAGTTCGTCTCTGATCACATTATCCGCGTGACGGAACGTGCCTTTGACGACTTTGCCGATGGCGGTACGGATGAGGCGGCTAATCGCAAGATGATGGGGATTACATAAGATGGCACGGATAAGACTTGGCATGGTGGGCGGCGGCAATGACGCCTTCATCGGGGCTGTACACCGTATCGCCTCGCGCATAGACGACAGATACGAGCTTGTTGCCGGGGCGCTTTCTTCTACGCCGGAAAAAGCGCGCGCCTCAGGCGAGGCTTTGGGACTGCCGCGCATCTATGATGACTTCAAGCAAATGGCGATCCGTGAAGCACGCCTCAAGAACGGAATCGACGCCGTTGCCATCGTGACACCCAATCATGTGCACTATGCTGCGGCCCGCGAATTCCTGAAGCGTGGTATTCATGTGATCTGTGACAAACCGCTGACGTCCACCTTGGCCGATGCCCGCAAATTGGTGAAAGCGGCTGAAAGCTCTGATGCGCTTTTCGTGCTGACGCACAATTACACAGGCTACCCCATGGTCCGGCAGGCCCGCGCCATGGTAGCAGCAGGCGAGATTGGCAAAGTGCGTGTGGTACAGGTCGAATATCCGCAGGATTGGTTGACCGTCGAGCAGGACTTCAAACAGGCGGAATGGCGCACCGACCCGGCCCGGTCCGGGGCCGGAGGGTCAACAGGGGACATCGGCACCCACGCGCACAACCTTGCGCGCTTTGTCACTGGGTTGGAGGTCGAAAGCCTCGCTGCTGATCTGGAAGCCTTCGTGTCCGGGCGCCAGGTGGATGACAACGGCCACGTGATGTTGCGGTTTGAAGGCGGCGCAAAGGGCATGCTCTGGTGCAGCCAGGTTGCGCCCGGGAATGAAAACGCGCTGCGCATCCGCGTCTATGGCGAAACTGGCGGCCTTGAATGGGCGCAAGAAGATCCAAACTACTTGTGGCACACGCCGTTCGGCGAGCCAAAACGGTTGATCACCCGCAACGGTGCCGGAGCGGGCGACGCAGCAGCACGCATGAGCCGCGTGCCTCCCGGTCATCCGGAAGGCTATCTGGAGGGTTTTGCGAACATTTATGCCGAGGCTGCGGACGCAATCGAGGCACGTAGAGAAGGGCGAGAGCCAGATAGTGATGTGCTGTATCCAACCGTGATGGATGGATTGCGGGGCGTCGAATTCGTAGATGCTTGCGTCCGGTCTTCAGCCCGCAATGCGGCCTGGGTCAAGTTGGAACGCTGAATGTACATCGGCCTCGATCTTGGCACTTCCGGTGTGAAGGCGCTTCTAATTGATGACTACCAGTCCGTCATCGGCAGTACGCAAGCGCCCCTTGAGGTGTCACGCCCGGCGGAGGGATGGTCCGAACAAGACCCCGCTGACTGGATCATCGCAACGAAAGCTGCGTTGCGTGGTCTCGCCGACAGGCACGACCTCTCGGCGGTCAGGTCCATCGGGTTGTCCGGGCAAATGCATGGCGCGGTGTTGCTGGACAAATCAGACGCTGTGCTGCGTCCGGCGATCTTGTGGAATGACACCCGCAGTCACGTTGAGGCGTCGCAACTGGATGCGGACCCACAATTCCGCGCGCAGACCGGGAATATCGTCTTTCCCGGGTTCACGGCGCCCAAACTCCTGTGGGTGAAAAACAATGAACCAGATGTCTTCTCGCGCATTTCCAAGGTCCTGTTACCTAAGGACTACTTGCGGCTTTGGCTGACGGGCGAGTATGTCTCGGAAATGTCAGACGCATCTGGGACGTCGTGGCTTGATCCGGGAAAACGGGATTGGTGCGACGCCCTGTTGGCGGCCACATCGCTTGGGCTTGAACATATGCCGTCCCTTGTGGAAGGAAGTGATCCGTCAGGAGTGTTACGCAGCGAACTATCGTCCGAATTTGGATTGCCGGTTGGAACGATTGTCGCGGGCGGTGCGGGCGACAATGCCGCGTCGGCAGTCGGTTTGGGCGTGGCCAGACCCGGTGACGCCTTTGTGTCACTCGGCACGTCGGGCGTGCTCTTCTCCGCCTCAGAGGGGTACGCGCCTAACCCAGAAACAGCGTTGCATACCTTTTGCCATGCCTTGCCGGGCCAATGGCATCAGATGGGAGTTATCCTTGCTGCATCGGATTCCCTGTCTTGGCTCGGGAATGTGCTTGGGCAACCACCCGCTGAGCTAACCGGTGCGCTGGGCGCGTTGCGTGCCCCCGGACGGGCGATGTTTCTTCCCTATCTTGGGGGAGAGCGTACGCCGCACAATGATGCACAGGTACGGGGCGCGCTGGTCGGTTTGGAACATGTCACGGACCAGAATGCAGTGACCCGAGCCGTGTTGGAAGGCGTCGGATTTGCCTTCCGCGACTCTCTCGAAGCCATGCGCAAGACCGGCAACGCGCCGACCAACCTGATTGCGGCAGGGGGCGGGTCACGGTCAGGGTATTGGCTGCAAGTCATCGCCACGACATTGGACATGCCGATAGCGGTGCCAAAAGATGGTGATTTTGGTGCAGCTTTCGGCGCAGCACGATTGGGCATGTTGGCCTCAGAGGGACCGCAAGCAGAGGTTCTGAGTGCGCCGGCCATTGATCATCACGTCGAGCCGGAGCATTCGCTGCGACCCGCGTTCGAAGAAAATTACCAACGTTACAGCGCGCTCTACCGTGCTTTGAAGGATCTATCATGACTGACTTTTTCCAAGGTATTCCCGAAATCCGTTTTGAAGGTGAGACAGGAGGAGACCTGTCCTTTCGACATTATGATCCGGATGAGATCGTTATGGGCAAACGGCTCGAAGACCATCTGCGCTTTGCGGTCGCGTGGTGGCACAGTTTTGCCTGGCCCGGTGGCGACCCTTTCGGTGGTCAGACCTTTGAGCGCCCCTGGTTTGGTGAGACAATGGACCTCGCCCGGATGAAAGCGGATGTAGCCTTTGAGCTTTTTGCGATTCTTGGCCAGCCCTATTTCTGTTTCCATGACGCGGATATCCGGCCCGAGGGGGCGGATTTCGCAGAAACCACCCGCAATTTTGAAGAGATCGTTGACTATATCGGCGAGAAAATGGCGCAGGGTGGCCCTCGGTTGCTGTGGGGCACAGCCAACATGTTCACCCACCGTCGTTACATGGCGGGTGCCGCCACCAATCCCGATCCTGATGTTTTTGCCTATGCCGCGGCGACCGTGAAAACCTGCATGGATGCGACGCATAAACTAGGCGGCGGAAACTACGTGCTCTGGGGCGGTCGTGAAGGCTATGAAACGCTCCTGAATACCGATTTGAAACAGGAGCGCGACCAGGCGGGACGCTTCCTGCAGATGGTGGTGGAGTACAAGCACAAGATCGGGTTTGAGGGCGCTATTCTGGTCGAACCCAAACCGCAGGAGCCTTCAAAGCATCAATATGACTACGATGTCGCGACGGTTTACGGGTTCCTCAAGGATTTCGGGCTTGAACAAGAGGTCAAGGTCAACATCGAACAGGGGCACGCTATCCTTGCAGGCCACTCTTTTGAGCATGAACTGGCGCTCGCACGGAGTCTGGGTATTTTGGGTTCCATCGACATGAACCGGAATGACTATCAATCCGGGTGGGATACGGACCAGTTCCCCAACAACGTACCCGAGGTAGCTTTGGCCTATTACGAAGTTCTGCGTGCCGGAGGGTTCACAACCGGGGGTACTAATTTCGACGCAAAACTGCGGAGGCAGTCTCTGGATCCTATCGACCTCGTGACGGCCCATGTGGGCGCGATGGATGTTTGTGCGCGGGGGCTGAAGGCCGCGGCGGCCATGCTGGAAGACGGAGGGCTGGAGCAAGCGCGCGCAGATCGTTACGCCGGGTGGCAGGAGCCCTCATCGCAGGAAATGCTGAAAGGCGGGCTGGAGGGTTGTTTCAACCTTGTCATGTCGGAAAAACTTTCGCCGATGCCCGCGTCGGGCCGGCAGGAACGCTTGGAGAATTGGGTAAACCGCTTCTTATGATGGCAGTTGCGATCGGGTCTGTTGGATTGCCTTCATACCGTGTTGGGCGCTAAGGTCCCGCATATGAATACAAATTCCTCGCCCCGTTTCGCCGCGCGTCTGAATGCATTCAAAATTGGGGCATCCGCCTATTGGCCGGGCAAGAACACTGTCACCACGTCGGATTTGCTTGCCCGGGCGGCGACGGCCGGGCTGAATGCCGCTGACTTGAATTACCCCGACCATTTTGTCGATGACAGTCCCTCAGATCTGATTGCTGCCTTGCAAGACAACAGCATGACCCTGAACGGGATGGCGATGCGGTATTATACCGATCCGGGCTACAAACTGGGTGCGTTCACGCACCCGGATGCTACTGTACGGCGCGCTGCCATCGACGAGACAAAACGCGGACTGGATGTTCTGGCCGAAATGGGTGGCACGTTGATGACGCTGTGGATGGGTCAGGATGGTTTCGATTATTCCTTCCAACTCGATTACGCCCGCGCCTGGGCGGCGACTGTCGAGGCAATGGCCGAGGTGGCAGATCACAACCCTTCCATAAATATTGCGCTGGAATACAAGCCGAATGAGCCCCGCGCTTTTGCCTTGATGCCAGATGCAGCAACCACTCTGCTGGCGATCAAGGAAATCGGCAGGAAAAATACCGGTGTCACCCTGGATTTTGCACATGTTCTTTACGCCGACGAAATGCCAGCTTTCGCCGCCGCACTGGTCGCCCGCCATTCTCGCATTCTGGGGGTCCATCTGAACGATGGCTACGGCAAGTGGGACAACGGTCTGATGGTTGGCGCGGTACACCCCATCCAGACGGTTGAGCTTTTGGTGGAGCTTGAACGCTGCGGGTATGACGGAGCGATCTACTTCGACACATTCCCGGACCACTCCGGGCTGGACCCGGTGGAGGAGGCCCGCACGAACATCGAGGTTGTGGAGCGGTTGCGTGCCATTGCCTCTGAACTGACTGCAAATGAGGAACTGCAAAACGCTATTGCTCGGCAGGACGCACCCATGTCGATGCGGCTCGTGCAGGCTGCGTTATTGGCGTGAGCATTCTCGTCGTTGGATCACTGCACCTTGATGTTGTGGTGACAGCGCCGCACCTTCCCGCTTTGGACGAAACGGTGACCGGGACCGGTGTTGACTATGTGTTTGGTGGCAAAGGAGGCAACCAAGCAGTCGCTGCTGCGCGGATGGGCGCGAAGGTTCAATTTGCCGGACGTGCTGGTGAGGATCGTTTTGGGGATCTGATCCGTAAGACCCTCACGACAAACCACGTCAACACAGACCAGTTGCAATGGGATAATGGCCCCAGTGGCATGAGCACCGCGATTGTAAACGCGGATGGGGACTATGGTGCGGTCATCGTATCGGCGGCCAACCTCAACATTGATGCAGACCAAATTAAAGTGCCGAACACGACAAAGCTTGTCCTTTTGCAAAATGAGATCCCTGAAGCGGTCAACCTGGCTATTGCGCAGAAGGCGAAGGACGTCGGCGCCAAAATCTGGCTTAACGCTGCCCCGGCGCGCGAGCTGCCAAACGCACTCAGGGGCCTTGTTGACCTTCTGATCGTCAACCGGGTCGAGGCTGCATACTACGCGGAAATGCTTTCACCCGATGAAACCCTCACCACACTCGGGGCGCAGGGGGTCCTATTCCGTGGCAAAAAATACGCTGGTCATAGGGTTAATGTGGTCTCGACGCATGGCGCGGGCGATGTTTTTGTTGGCGCACTGGCAGCACAGGTTGCGGATGGAGTCGCAATTTCGGATGCGATTGGTTTTGCGCAAGCCGGTGCTGCTTTGCACATCTCATCCAGTCTGGAAGACCGCCCGCAGTTGGATGCATCGGCAGTAGAGACTTTTATGCGTCGTCAAGACAGCTGATAGAAATTCGCGGCAGTTCCCCCGAAAACCATGGCCTGCTCCCCCGCGCCGAGCTGCGCCGTCAGTTCCATTGCCGTTTTGTGCCAATCGTCATACTCGGATTGTAATCGGCACACCGGCCAATCCGACCCCCACATGACCCGCTCGGATCCAAAAGCAGAAAGCACATGGTCGGTGAAAGGGCGCAGATCGTCTATCGACCATCCGCCATCGGCCTCAGTCACCAAACCTGAGAGTTTGCAGCATCCTGACGTTTCCGCAGCAAGTTTTGAGATGCCCTCTGCCCATTCCAAATACGCGTCCTTGCCTGCCCGTTGATCCCGTATCTGCGGTTTCATGCAGTGATCGTAGACAACACGCATTTCTGGGAAACGCGCTGCAAGTGTCGCGAAATTTGGCAGGTGGACAGGAAAGCCGAGCGCGTCAAAAGTGAGATCATGCTCGATGATCGCTTCAAATGCCGATTGGATATCATCGCGCAGCATCCAGTTCACATCCGCGATGTCCTGGATCATCGGCCTGACCCCTAAGAACTTTGGGTGGGAGGCAAACCTATCCAGATGAACAAGGTCGGTCTTTTCCTCAAAATCGACCCATCCGACGACGCCTTTCACAAAGGGTGTCACGTCCGCAAGTCCCAGCAGGTATTCGGTTTCGTTGACGGTTGCTGCCGCCTGGACAAGTACCGTTCCGTCAATTTCCAGTTGGTGCAGAGTAGGCGCAAGATCCGACGGGCCGTAGGGTCGATTGAGCGTTTCGTTGTCTTCTGGCATCCAGTGATAGTCGCGCCGAAGCGGATGCCAGAAATGGTGGTGCGCGTCGATCTTCACACGGGGACCCTTTCATCCATCAGGCCATTGGCTTTCAGGTCCGACCAAAGATCGGCTGGGATTTTCGCCGTTGCCGCGCGCAGGTTGGCTTCGGTCTCCTTCACGCCCTGACCGCCGGGGATCACGGCCACATGGGCTGGATGCATCAGCGGAAACTGGAAAGCCGCATCTACCATCCGGACGCCATGGTCGTTGCATACGGCTTCGATAGCATTCACCCGGTCGATAATATGCTGCGGAGCCGGGTCGTAGTTGTAGAACGCGCCGGGCTTCGCTCCTGTTGCCAAAATACCTGAGTTGTAGGGCCCGCCGGTGACGATTCCGATACCGCGCGCTTCGCAAAGCGGCAGGAAGCTGTTCAGTGCCGTTTGCTCCAGCAACGTGTAGCGCCCGGCCAACAGGAAGAGGTCGAAATCGCCGCGTTCTGCAAGGGTTTGGCAGACTTCCCATTCGTTGACACCACCCCCGATGGCCTTGACCATTCCCTGATCCCGCAACGAAATCATTGCGTCATAGCCCCGCGCGCCAAAGAACTCTTCGATCCGGGTGTCGGAGGCCTCTTTGGATCCGTGGCTAAAGATACACAGATCATGGACATAGAGAATGTCGATCTGATCGACCCCCAGCCGGGAAAACGAGTGCTCGAAGGAACGCATGACGCCGTCATAGCTATAATCGAACTGCTCGCGCCTGGTTGGGACATCGAACCACTTTCCAACTCCTGCACGATGCTCAGGTGCACATTGTTGGATGAGCCGTCCGACTTTTGTTGACATAACGAATTCGTCTCTTGGCTTGCCACGCAGAAAGGGATTGAGCCGCGTCTCGGATAATCCCAGACCATAGAGCGGCGCGGTATCGAAATAGCGGACTCCACCATCCCAAGCCGCATCAAGGGTCGCGCGGGCATCCTCATCAGAAATCGCCTTGTAAAGGTTCCCTAGTGGAGCAGTGCCAAAGCCCAGTTCGGTAAACGTCAGGCCGCCATTTCCCAGCCTGTCCCAATGCCGTGTTTTCAGTCCCATGTCGTGCTCCTTTTGTGTTGGCCACAGCTTAACGCAGTTTCCCTTTACGTGAACAGTTGCCAGACGTAGGATTTTCGTGAGGGAGAACCAAATGACTGGAAATTTCAGCCGAATATTCGGCAAGACCAAACCTGTAATCGGTATGGTTCATTTTGGCGCACTTCCCGGAACGCCCTTGTATGATCCGGATATCGATTTGCTAGCGTCAGTTCGCGCCGACCTTCATGCGTTGCAGGATGCCGGCTTTGATGCGGTGATGTTCGGAAATGAAAACGACCGGCCATATGAGTTCGACGTGGATACCGCCTCCACCGCGACAATGGCGGCAGTTATCGGGGAATTGAAATCGGAAATCACCGTGCCTTTCGGCATCAACGTGCTCTGGGACCCGATGTCGAGCGTGGCGTTGGCTACCGCCACGGGAGCTCACTTCGTGCGGGAAATTTTCACTGGCACTTATGCTTCGGACATGGGGCCATGGACACCCAACGCAGGGGAAGCATTGCGCTACCGGAATCGTTTGGGCCGGCCGGATTTGGCCATGCTCTATAATATCTCGGCAGAGTTTGCGCATTCGCTGGATCAGCGTTCCTTGCCGGACAGGGCGCGCAGCGCGGTTTTCTCCTCGATCCCTGATGCGGTGCTGGTGTCCGGTCAGATCACCGGCGAAGCCGCTGCATTATCCGATCTTGAAGCCGTCAAGTCCGTATTGCCGGATATCGCCGTGATGGCCAATACAGGGGTCAGGCACGACACAATCGCAGACGTTTTGGCCATTTCCGATGGTTGCATCGTCGGGTCGTCCCTGAAGGTGGATGGCGATACCTGGAACGCCGTTGATCCCGAACGCGCCAAGGACTTCATGGACCGGGCCCGCAAGGCACGCGGATGAAAGAAAGGCTTAAAGAGATCCTGCTGACCTTGATGCGACTCCCCGGATTGTCGGGGCACGAGGATCGCGTACGGCGCGCGATCGCGGCGCATCTGCAAGAGATCGGCGTCGAGAGCCATTCCGATCGCCTCGGCAATCTTGTGGCCCATTTCCCGGGCGAGGGGCCTGCGGTGATGCTGTTTACGCACATGGACCAATTAGGCTTTGTCGTGCGGCGCATAGAGCCGGATGGGCTTTTGCGGCTGGTGCGTCTGGGCGGTGTGCCTGAAAGAGCCTTGCCCGCGCAGGATGTCTTGATCTGTGTGGCTGAAGGCCGCGACGTCGAAGGCATCATCGCGCACAAAAGCCACCATGCCACCGCGCAGAGCGAGAAAAACGCGGTCCTTCCCCATACGGATCTTTATGTCGATGTGGGGATGCGCTCAGCCAGTGAGGTCGAGGCCGCCGGGATCAAAATCGGCACGCCAGTTGTCTACAAGCCACGGGCCGCTGCGCTTGGCCAGGACCGCATTGTCGGCACAAGCGTCGATGACCGGGCGGGCTGCGCAGTGCTGCTGGAAGTCGCCCGCGCCCTGAAGGCCCGTAAGAACGGCCCACCTGTACATCTGGCCTTTACGGTCCAGGAGGAGTTCAATTTGCGTGGCGCCCTCCCGCTGGCACAAAAGATCAAACCGGAAATTGCCATCCAAATTGATCTCATGCTGGCCTCGGACACCCCTGACATGACTGGCTGCGGAGATGTTGTTTTGGGTGGTGGGCCGGGCATCAGCCTTTATTCCTTTCATGGGCGCGGGACGCTGAACGGCGTGATCCCCCATCCGGCAATGGTGCGGCTGATGGAAGAGGCAGCACAGTCCCAAAACACCCCCCTGCAACGCAGCGCGCAGACCGGGATTTTGACCGATTTGTCATACGTGCAACATGTGGGTGAAGGCGTTGCCTCCATCGATGTGGGCTTTCCGATGCGCTATTCCCACTCCGCGCGGGAGGTCTGCGATCTGAATGATCTTGTGGCGCTCTCCGGTCTCCTCGTCGCGGCGCTTGCCGGGATTGACCGGGATTTCTCACTGGACAGGGATGACTATACCTGATGGCGTACACCCTTGGCATCGACATCGGCACCTATGAGACCAAGGGCGTCTTGGTCGATGAGGCGGGTGAAATCCATGGTCAGGCGGCGCGCGGACACAAAATGCTGGTCCCGCAACCGGGGTGGGCAGAACACCGACCTGAAGAGGATTGGTGGGGCGATTTTGTCCACGTATGCCAATCGATCCTGAAGAAAACAGGAGTCGATCCCGCTGAGATCAAGGCGGTGGCGTGCAGTGCCATCGGTCCCTGCATGCTGCCAGTGAACGCAAGTGGCGACCCGTTGATGAACGGTGTCCTTTATGGAGTGGATGGCCGTGCGGAACGGGAAGTGCGCGACCTGACGGACCGGATTGGCGAAGAGACGATCATCGCGCGTTGCGGCAATGCACTGACGTCTCAATCCGTGGGGCCAAAGATCCTCTGGCTGAAGCGCAACCGACCGGAGATCTACGCGGAAACCGCACATATCCTGACGTCCACCAGTTTTCTTGTCCAACGCCTGACAGGGCAGGTTGTGATTGACCACTACACGGCGGCAAATTTCTCGCCCTTGTATGACGTCAAAACGCAGACTTGGATCGACGATCTTGCGGATGACATCATTGATTTGGACAAACTCCCGCGTCTGTTGTGGTCCAACGAGATTGCAGGAGAGATCACATCAAAAGCGGCCGCCGAGACAGGTCTGGCCATCGGCACGCCGGTGACGGCGGGAACCATTGATGCTGCCGCCGAAGCCTTTTCAGTTGGGGTGGATCAGCCGGGCGACATGATGATGATGTATGGCTCGACCATCTTTATCATTTTGCGCGCGCAGTCACAGGTATCGGACCCGCGCATCTGGTATGCGCCATGGCTGTTTCAGGGCGAGCACGCCTCAATGGCTGGGTTGGCGACTTCCGGAACTCTGACCCATTGGTTCCGCGACCAGTTTGCGCGTGATCTTGACCCCAAGCAGGCCTTTCCGCTGCTGGCTGAGGAGGCCAGTACTTCCCCGCCCGGTGCTAATGGGCTGCTGATGTTGCCCTATTTTTCTGGCGAAAGGACACCCATTCATGACATCAACGCCAAGGGGACCTTCTTCGGCCTAAACCTCACCCATACGCGAGGCGACATGTATCGCGCGTTGATCGAGGGGATCGCCTACGGCACGCGGCATGTGACCGATACCTTTGCCGAACTAGGGCAATCCCCGGCGCGGCTTCTTGCGGTTGGGGGCGGCACCAAAAATGCGCTCTGGTTGCAGGCTACTTCTGACATCATCGGGATCGACCAGATTGTCTGCGAAAAAACGACCGGGGCGAGTTATGGCGACGCATTTATGGCAGCACTTGCCGTGGGCGCGGTCGGGCGGGATGACATTTCAACATGGAACCCGGTGGCGCAAACTGTTTCTGCGCAAACAGATCCAAGGTACGAAAAAGCATATGGTCTTTTTCGCCGCCTCTACGCGCAAACAAAGGATATCGCGGCAGAGCTTGGCAGCGATTGATCCGGTCTGAAGCAGTGCGGTGGACAGCATCCCGTGTTGGTCTTCGCCGTCAGTTCAATTCAGAACAGACAAATCAGCTTATTTGACGGCTCCTGCGGCCATGCCCTTGATGATGTATTTCTCAAGAAAGATCGCCACGATAATGAGCGGCAGGATCGCAGCCGATGATAGTGCGGCCATAGACCACCAATTGATCCCTTGTGACCCCGTTTGCGAGGCGACCATTACGGGCAGTGTCGTGGCATTAGTCGCTGTCAGCAGCGCCGCAAAGAAATACTCATTCCAGCACAGAACAAGCGACAGAATGAAGGCGGCCACCATGCCGGGCAACGCGATGGGCAGAACAATCTGCAGGAAAGCACCCCATATGCCCAGGCCGTCCACAAGGGCCGCTTCCTCCAACTCGACCGGGATGCCCTGAAACTGGTCCCGCATGATCCAGATCACAATCGGCAACACCATCAGCGTATAAAGCAGGATCAGACCGATGCGGCTGTCGAGCAGATCAAGGGATTTGTAAAGAACCAGGAACGGCAGCGCCAATACCACGGGGGGCAGGATCATCTGGCTGAGGAAAAAGAAGGAAATATCCGAATTCCGCATGAACCCGAATTTATAATTGAACCGTGACAATCCGTAGGCCGCGAGAGAGCCCAAAACCACCGCGAGGGCAGATGCGGAAAGTGCTACGACCGCGCTGTTCCAGAAGCGTTTGAGGAATTCCTCACGGACTGTCGAAATCTCGCCAATCAAGCGCGGTGAGATACCAATGGACTCCCAGCCTTTCCAGCGCGGCGTGAAATCCACCCACGGGATCAGGTTTCCCTTCATCACGTCGGGGGCCAGTTTGAATGAGGTCGTGATTGTCCAGAAAATCGGAAAGAGACAAATGATCGCCCAAGTGATGAGGGCGGCATAAATAGCAACGCGGCTCGCCCACCACTTGGTTTTCACCCGCCGGTTCGCGTCATGATCCTTGAAGATCGCAGTTTCGGTCATGCGGGACGCTCCATCCAGCGGCTCACGAGTTTAAGCAAAAGCGTTACGAAGATGACGATAAGGACGAGATAAACAATGGCCAGAAGCGTGCCGTAGCCCACGTTGGACCTGTCCCGATATTCCCGGAAAATAAAACTGGTGACGCTGTCCGTCGCGCCGCCGGGTCCGCCGGACGTCACGTTGATGATGATGTCCGCGAGTTTCAATTTGAAGATGATCCGGATGACGATGGCCGTGACAGAGACGGGCAACATCAGCGGAAAAATCACTTCCTTGAAGCTTTGCCAGCCGGTCGCCCCATCGACCTTCGACGCTTCGATGACCTCTCGAGGTAGGGCCTGAAGTCCTGCAAGCAGCATGATCATCATGAAGGGGATAAACGTCCAGGCGTCCATCGCCATGATCATGAACCGGGCGATCTCGGGGCTGCCAAAGAAACTGGGCTCCCCGCCAAGCTCGCGGATCACGCGGGAAACGGGGCCAAAGCGGACCTCCAGCATGGATTTCCCGATCATCCACGAGACCGCTACCGGGCTCAGCATCAAGGGCAGCAAAAAGACAACGCGGAAGAATTTGCGGGTCCTGATCTGTGCGTTCAAAAGCAACGCCAGACCAAAGGCGATCACGTATTCGACGCTCACGGCCAGCACGTAGTAGACCATGTTTTTCAGGGCATTCCAGTAGAACCCATCGTTCCACATCTCGCGCATGTTATCCCAGCCATTGGGCTGCGGGCCGTTGGGCGAGGCGAGGTTCCAGTCTGTGAACGAAATGTAGAGCGCAAAGAGCAGCGGGAAGACAACCAGACTGATGACAAAGAGCGCCGCCGGCAGCACGAAAAGCGTTCGCTTGCCTTTCTCGCCGTTCACGATCACCTGAGCGGCACATAACGCGAAGGCCCAGAGGACATACGCGTAAAGCACCGGCCGCCAGGTCTCAAACCCGGTAGAGATGCGCCCGGTTTCGTAGGCCATTTGCCATAATGCAAGCAGCGCAACCAACAGAGCTGAGCCCCAGACCATCGCCTTGCCGGTCCGTCGCCGCGCATCGGAAATGGTGTCTGCTGTCACTGTATGAAGAAGATCGCCGTCACTTGTCATGACCAGACGTTAGCCGTCATTGGGTCAGCTGTTAACCATTAAAATCATGGAATTTCATTGGGCTGGTCGCACAGCTTTTCAGAGCGTGCCGTTTTTTGCACTGACCTGCTCGAAAAAGGGGTAAGCTTGTTTCAGGCATCACTCGAAAGGAGATCAACATGGCGGTTTCGCTGCAGGTTCTGTACCCCGTGACCAAAGGCAGTACATTTGACTTCGACTATTATTCAAAGACACATCTGCCATTGGTGGGGAAGCATATGGGCCCTCATATCGCCAGTACCGTCATCACAAAAGGCCAGTCCGGCGCGGACGGGGCGGCTGCCGATTTTCACGTTGTCGCGACGATCCTTTTTGAGGATCAGGCGGCTTTTGAGGCCGCGATGGCGGTTGCAGGACCCGTCGTGGCCGATATTCCCGAATTTTACAATGCGACGTCCCAGATGCTTGTAGGTGATGTCATCGGCTAAGCTACCCGCACACATCAAAAAGGCGCAACGAATGCTGCGCCTTTTCTCTTTGGTGTCCCGGGATGTTAAAGGCCCAGCGATGCCTTGTAGACCGCAATCTGACTGTCGCGTCCGATCTGGTCTGTGATCTTTTCCCAGGCCACGGCAATGGCATCTGCCGTTTCTTGCGCGGACCCGTATTGCCCGGCATAGCCTTTGGCCAGCTCGTCTTCCGCAACTGAGTAGTATTGGAAAATGCCCGGAATACGCGGTTCAATCGCGGCATTCGGATGGTTGTAGCTGTCCGCGTTTGAGCCGAGATAATCCTCCACATAGGCGCGGTCGTAGCCCGCTTCTTCCCACTCTTCGAACTGGAAGTGCGAGTTCCGGTAAGGCTGAAAGCCGGACGGATAGGCGGAGGCCCAGAGCGACAGATCCTTGCCCCCCAGATGGGCTGCAGCGGACCAGGCTGCCTTTTTCTTTTTCTCGTCGCCTTCGACCGTCGCCATGACATACACGCCCCAGCCGATGTAGGCCATATTGGGAGCTTCGTTCATGGTGTCTTCCCATTCGCCGGATTGTGCGTTGTAAACGCGGTCCGAGGCAGGGTTGACGCCAAAGCCCACCACGTCGCCCACAACGGATGTGTCAGAGGTACGCGCCGAAGAGCCCACATCACCCCACCACATCAGCATCGAGCCAGTACCAGCGAGGAACTGCTGGAACGCTGTCGTGCCCGGGTCAGCGTTGATCTGGTCAGTGGGATAGGCGCCCGCTTCAATCAGGTCCATCACGTCCTGAATGGCTTGAACCCATGCCGGGTTGTTGACCATTGGCTTCATAGTGTCAGGCTCAAACAGCCACGCCGGGCTGTTGGGGTGTTTGGCATAGGCAGAAGCGCGGTTTTCGAGGAAGTAGAACCCAAAGCCGCCCCAGCCCTTGAGCGGATCAAGATAGCCATGCGCCGGCAGGCCGGTGAGCGGGTCTTCCTTGCCCACAAGGTCCTTAGAAACCTGGTTGATCTCCTGCCAGGTTTTCGGAACTTCGGCGCCGCCGATGCCACCTTCGCCGAAATAGTCCTTGCGATACGCGAACGTATGGCAATCACCGTCGATGGAGACGCGGTAGGTTTTGCCATCCCATGTGCCAACGGGCGCCTTGAGGTAATCTACATAGTCGTCCATGTCGATCTGCTCTTTGACCCAGTCGGGCATCTCAGAGGCCAGACCTTTGCCCAGAACATCTCCTTCAAACGGCGCGCCCATTTCGATGATGTCGAAATCTACGGTGCCGGTTGCAATCGACTGTTGCAGGCGGGCGTTATAGTCGGCTTGCGCCAGATCGATCCAGTTGATCTTGGCGCCTGTGTAGGCTTCCCAAGGCTTCAGGAAGCCGCGAAACAGGAAGTTGTGCAGGTTCTGGTTGTTCAAACCCATGAAGGTCAGCTCAACACCTGCAAACTCGCCTTCAGCAACGTTTTCCTTTGTCGCACCGAGGCACATCTCACCGACTTTTTGCCAGTCGCTATCAGTGGGAGAACCCGCACCAACCCCGGGGATTTTCAGAATTTCTGCCCGGACGTTGCCATGGCCATCGGCCAGTGCGTCCTTCGGCATGATCGCTGCGGCACCAACGGCAGCAGCAGTGCCTTTCAGCATCTGGCGCCGGTTCATTTTTTGCGCCGCTCGAATATAGTTATAGAGTTCGACTTTCACGTGCATCCTCCCAAGACACTATTCATTTTTGTAAAAGTGAGAGCATGCCAGACACAGAAATTCTTCCGTAATTTGAACAATCTGCACCCTAAAGTCACCCACTTAAAGAATTAGTATGAACCTTATTGACCTTGAGTCAACAAAAGCCGTTTGATGGCGTGGACAGCGCAGATGCCATTGTCTAGCATTCGGGGTCGAAGGGTGGGGGAAGTCGCTTCATGGCGGATGTAAGAATACAGGAAATCCGAAAATCCTACGGGGCGACGGAGGTCATACATGGCTTGAATGTCGATATTGCCGACGGCGAGTTTGTGGCCTTGGTAGGACCGTCCGGGTGCGGCAAGTCTACCTTGCTTCGCATGATCGCCGGATTGGAACCAATCAACGGCGGTACGATTGCCATTGGGGACCGCGTGGTAAACAACCTGCCACCGTCGGAACGCGACATCGCAATGGTTTTTCAGACCTATGCGCTTTACCCGCATAAATCGGTCGCTGAAAACATGGGCTTTGCGCTGAAGGTCGCCAAGGTGAACAAGGCAGAGATTGATCGCCGCGTGAAAGAGGCTGCAGAGATCTTGAGTCTGACAGAGTATCTCGACCGAAAGCCACGGCATTTGTCAGGCGGACAACGCCAGCGCGTCGCGATGGGCCGCGCCATCGTTCGTGATCCACAGGTTTTCCTGTTTGATGAACCCCTTTCAAACCTGGATGCGAAATTGCGCATTCAAATGCGCACAGAGATAAAGGAACTCCACCAGCGCCTGAAAACAACAACGGTCTTCGTAACGCACGATCAGATCGAGGCAATGACCTTGGCAGACCGGATCGTCGTCATGCAAAGTGGCCGGATCGAACAAATCGGTTCGCCGCTTGAGCTTTATGACAATCCGGCAAATGAGTTTGTCGCAACATTCATCGGCGCGCCATCGATGAACCTCCTGACGGCGGAGCTTTCGGAGGGCAAAGTAAGCGTGTCGGGTCAGCTGTTCGACGCGCCCGCTGGAACCGGAATGGTCAAGCTGGGTATCCGGCCAGAACATCTGGTTCTGTCGCAGGAGGGTTTGCCGATGCAGGTAAAGGTGGTGGAACCGACGGGCTCTGAAACGATGGTTTTTCTGAAGTTCGAGGGACAGGACGTAACGGCTGTGTTCCGCGAACGTCATGCCTTTGAGGCAGGTGAGACCATTCACCTCAAGCCTGATCCCGCGCATATTCACCTATTCGACGCAAGCACGGGCGCGCGTCTCTGATATTCAAAAGGGGAGGTCCATATGCTGAAGGGCATTGATCCAATTCTGAACGCTGATGTGCTGTATACGCTGCGCGCGATGGGGCACGGCGATGACTTGATCATCGCAGATACGAATTTCCCGTCCGATAGTGTCGCGCGAGAGACGGTGCTGGGAAAGGTTCTGCGGATCGACCGTCCTGCGGCCGAAGTTGCGCGGGCCGTCTTGTCGGTCTACCCGATCGACACATTCGTTGATGACGCCGCAGCCCGCATGGAAGTGGTTGGCGAACCTGACACCATTCTGCCCGTCATGGAGGAGATGCAAGCCGAGGTGACCGCCGTAGGTGGCCCCCAGATGATCAGCGTCGAGCGCTATGACTTCTATGACCGGTCGAAGAAAGCCTACGCGGTCATTCAGACGGGGGAGCGAAGGTTTTACGGCTGCTTTGCCTTTCGCAAGGGTGTTGTACCGCCGGACGAGGGCTAATCATGGGAAAGGTTGTCGTTTTGGGTGTCTTCGTCGCCGATACCGCCTATCGCGCGGATCGAATGCCGGTGATGGGGGAAACGATCATGGGGAATTCTTTCGCCTTGGGACCGGGAGGCAAAGGGTCGAACCAGGCTGTGGCCGCCGCGCGCATGGGCGCTGAGACCCACATGATCTCTCGGCTGGGCAAGGACGATTTTGGCAAGTTGGCGCTCAATACCTGGGAGAACGCAGGGGTCATCCCCCATGTGCAGCAAAGCTCCGATACCTATACGGGCGCTGCATATATCTTCATCGAGGAGGCAACAGGTAACAACGCGATCATTGTCTCGCCGGGTGCGGCGACCCTGATCAGCCCATCCGATATCGACGCGCAGGCCGAATTGATCGCGAGCGCAGATGTGTTCATCACGCAGTTGGAACAGCCGATGGCAGCAGCCCTGCGCGGTCTGTCGATTGCGAAAGAAGCAGGTGTGACAACGGTTCTGAATCCGGCCCCAGCAGCAGAATTGCCGGATGGCATGCTTGCGCTTTGTGACTACGTGACACCCAACGAAACGGAATGTGAGGCATTGACCGGCGTTGCGGTTCAGAACCAAGCGGATGCGCAAAAGGCCTGTCTTGCCTTCCGGGAGCTTGGTGTTCAGACGCCGATCATCACGATGGGGGAGCAGGGCGCGTATCTTTTTGATCATGGGATGATACCCGCGGTTTCCGCAGGCTCAGTGGTCGAGACAACAGGCGCTGGTGATGCGTTCAATGGCGGCTTTGCGGCAGCGCTCGCTGAAGGGTGCTCAGCGGTGGAGGCTGCGCGTTACGGGTGTGCCACGGCGGGGATTTCTGTTACGAAACCGGGCACAGCGCCGTCGATGCCGGACCGTGCGACCGTCGATGCCTTGATGAAATCCCCGGGCTGAAAAGAATGGGCCCCGCGTTAGCGAGGCCCTGAAACTCATGACGTGTGATGGCTTTCCTGCAGGCCGTAGACCGGCGTTGGAATGCCTTCCATCCGCGCCTTGATCTGTAAGGACAGGAACTGCGAGTAGTGGCGGGATTGGTGCAGATTGCCACCGTGGAACCACAGGGCTTCCTGCTGCGTCGGTTTCCACATGTTTCTCTGCTCGCCCTCCCAGGGCCCCGGATCTTTGGGCGTATCTGACCCCAGACCCCAGACTTTGCCGACTTTATCCGCGGTTTCCTGATCGACCAGATCGGCGACCCAGCCGTTCATGGAGCCATACCCGGTGGCATAGACGATCAGATCCGCCTCCAGCTTGGTGCCATCGTCGAGAATGACGCCGTCTTCGACAACTTCCGTGACCTGACCGTGTGCGAGCTTGATCTCGCCATCAATGATCAGTTGGCTGGCACCAACATCAATATAGTAACCGGAGCCTCGCCGCAGATACTTCATGAACAGGCCGGAACCGTCGGCGCCCCAGTCAAGCTTGAACCCGGCCTTTTCGAGGCCTGCATAGAAGTCCGCGTCTACTTCCTTGATCTTGTCGTAAACCGGAATCTGGAACTCATGCAGGATCGCATAGGGCAGCGATGCAAAGATCATATCGGCCTTGTTCGTTGTCATGCCCGCGGCAACTGCGCGCTCGGAGTAGAGATCGCCCAATCCTATTTCCATCAAAGGCTCAGAACGTACGATATGGGTCGTGGAGCGCTGCACCATCGTCACATCTACATCGCCCTCCCAAAGTGCCGCGCAGATGTCGTGCGAGGAGTTGTTTGACCCGACAACAACAGCTTTCTTCCCTTTATACGCATCTGGTCCGGGGTGTTGGGAACTGTGATGCTGGTCGCCTTTGAATTTGTCCATGCCAGGTAGATTGGGCATATTCGGTTTGGCGGACATGCCGGTGGCGAAAATCAGTTGTTTGGGCTTCAGCACAACCGTTTCGCCGTCGCGATCGACCGTAACTGTCCACTCTTTTGTGCCTTCATCATAGCTGGCACTTTGGCAGGTGCTACGCGTCCAGTAGTTCAACTCCATGATTTTCGTATACATTTCGAGCCAGTCGCCGATCTTGTCCTTGGGCGCAAAAACAGGCCAATTCGGCGGGAAAGGCAGGTAGGGCAGGTGGTCGTACCATACCGGGTCATGCAGGCAGAGAGACTTGTACCTGTTGCGCCAACTGTCGCCAGGGCGTTCGTTTTTCTCGACGATAATTGTTGGCACACCCAGCTGACGTAACCGCGCACCGAGCGCGATGCCGCCTTGGCCTCCACCAATTATGACCGTGTAGGGTTGCGTTTTGTAACCCAGCTCGGACGCCTCTTTTTCGCGTTCTTCTTTCCATGTCGGTCGGTGCTTGCCTGCGCCGTGTTTCGCGCCCATCGGGCGCTCCATGCCCAGCGGCTCCTCATGGCCCTTCAGTTCAACCATGGATGTCAGCAACGTCCAGATCAGCCCGTCGCGCAGTCGGATCAGGCCGTACCCGCGGGATACGCCTGTCTCAAAGGAAATCCAAGCAGTGGTGATCCCTCCGTCCTCGGTCGCGGTCTCCCCATCGGCAATCTTCCAGTTGCTGGGTGCGACCGACTCAAGCTGCGAGGAAAGCATGTCGGCAATGGCGTCGCGGCCTTCCATCGTTTTGATATTCCAGGTGAAGGAAACGAGATCGCGCCAATAGCTGTCTTCGGTGAAAAGGTTCGCTGCTGCATCGATATCAGCGCGGGTCAGCGCGTTATCCAGCGCGTCCAGTACTTCTGTCACGGCGTCATTCGTGGAGGTATCAAGCATGTCAATTTCCCATTATGTCGGACTAAATTTTCCCTAGGTGGTCTTTTTGATTTTGTTCAGCCTAAGCTTGGAGACCTTTGCATTGCAAGTGAGCCGAAAGTTGCATTGGACAGCTGCGCGTTGCGATCGCCCAGTCCATACGTGCCCCGCTGGTCGAAACAGACTTGAGGCCCGTTGTTCGGATATTTGCGGGCTGAACGTGAACGTCCGGGCAGCTGCCTGTCGACCAAAAGGGGTGCAAGCTCTGACGGTTTGATGCACAATGCTTCCAAAACAAAAGGGAGGAAGTTCCATGTGCGAGGTTTTCGCTGGTCAGGACCCGGAACGGTATGCCGGGGTGACAAGACGCATCCGTATCAATGGTCAAAGTACCAGCATACGTCTGGAAACGGCATTCTGGCAGGTCCTTGACCAAATCGCCGAGAACGATGGGATGAGTACGCCCATCTTCATTTCGAAACTGCATGCCGAGGTATTGGAATTGAGAGGCGAACCTGAGAATTTCACCTCGCTTCTCCGCTGTGCTTGCCTGAAATTCATGGAATTGACAGCGCCAGAAGCCGCCAAACCGATTGCTGCAGAGTAGAACGAGCGGGATACCTGCAAAATCCGATATGCGTAGTAGTTGAGTACTACCCGCGCCCGGCACCGTCGCCTGTAGCCTGAACCTCTGATGAAAAGAGGAGGGCGCTTTGGCGAAAGCAATACACTCGATGATCCGCGTATTGGACGAGGCGCGGTCAGTGGCATTCTACGACAAGGCTTTCGGGCTCAAGATCGCAGACCGTCTCGACTTTTCGAACTTCACACTCGTCTATCTCAGCAACGCTGAAAGCGGTTTCGAATTGGAACTGACCGTCAACAAGGGTCAGACTGACGCCTATGAGCATGGCAATGGCTATGGCCATTTTGCTGTCTCGGTTGATGACGTTGATGCCGAACATGCGCGGTTCGAGGCAGAAGGTCTCGCCCCCCGCAAGCTGGTTGCATTTGCGCCGGATGGTGACGTCATCGCCCGGTTTTTCTTTGTGACCGACCCGGACGGGTATGAGATCGAGGTTCTGCAACGTGCAGGCCGCTATCAGTGATATTTCCAGGGAGGAAAAAATGGAAAAAACAAAAAGCCCCAAAGGGCTGACCCGGCGCGCGCTACTGTCAAGAGCGACAGCCGCCAGTGCATCATTCGTTGTAGGTGCAGGTTTTGTCGCGGCGCCAAATGCGGCCTGGGCGATGGAGACAGCCGCGCTGAAACCCGAGACGTTTGCGACACTGGTGCAAATGGCACGAGATATTTATCCGCATGACAAGGTTGGCGATGAATTCTACGTCACCGCCGTCAAAGGGTACGACTCTGCCGAGGCGGCTGAAGGTGTCGAAGCAGGTATCGCCGCATTGAATGCAGCCGCTCAAGGCAAAGGCTTTGACAGCTACCTGGCGACGGGCTGGGAACGAGATCGTGTCGATATCCTGCGCGGTATGGAAGACAGCGCATTCTTCCAGCAGGTGCGCGGCGGGCTTGTGACCGGGCTCTATAACCAGAAAGCGGTCTGGCCGATCTTCGGATACGAAGGCGAATCCTTTTCGCAAGGCGGTTACATCGACCGCGGCTTCAACGACATCAACTGGCTTTAAGGGGGAGACGGCACCATGACGGCACCTTTTGATCTCACCGACGACAGTGTTGTTGTCGTAATCGGAACCGGCGCAGGCGGGGGCGTATTGGCCAACGAACTGGCGCAGAAGGGCGTGAGCGTTGTTGCGCTCGAGGCGGGCGGGCGGCATTTGCCCGAAGACTTCATCAACGATGAATGGGAGAGCTTTGGGCAGTTGGCCTGGCTTGATCCGCGTACGACATCCGGCGATTGGCGTGTGGCCAAGGATTTCTCGGGCCTGCCTGCCTGGATCGTAAAGTCGGTAGGGGGCACGACCCAGCACTGGGCGGGTGCGAGCCTGCGGTTTCAGGAACATGAATGGAAGGCGGCGACGACCTATGGCGACGTGCAGGGCGCATCGCTGCTCGACTGGCCGATTGACGCCGCCGAGATGGACCCGTGGTACACCAAGGCCGAAGACAAACTGGGTGTAACACGCACCGGTGACAGGCCCGGTCTGCCCGGTAACAACAACTATCTTGTGTTCGAAAAGGGCGCGAAAGCTCTTGGATACGAACAGGTGCACACGGGTCGAATGGCGATCAATTCGGACGAGAATCGCGACAGGAGCATGTGCCAGCAGACAGGTTTCTGTTTCCAAGGCTGCAAGTGGGGAGCCAAGTGGTCCGCCGGTTACGTCGACATCCCGGAGGGCGAGGCAACAGGCAATCTGGAAGTACGCCCGCAGTCTCATGTCGCGCGGATTCTGCACAACGACGAAGGTAAGGTGACGGGCGTCGAATATTTCGACAAGGACGGCAACCTGCAGATGCAAAAAGCCCGCGTGGTTTGCGTCGCAGGGAACTCGTTTGAAAGCCCAAGGATGCTGCTGAATTCAGCGTCTTCCATGTTCCCGGATGGTTTGGCCAACAGTTCCGGTCAGGTGGGTCGCAACTACATGCGACACATGACCGGGTCCGTCTATGCGACCTTCGAGCAGCCGTTAAAAATGTGGCGCGGCACAACAATGGCGGGCATCATTCAGGACGAGGCTCGCCATGATCCAAGTCGCGGGTTCGTCGGTGGCTACGAGCTTGAAACTCTTGGCTTGGGCCTGCCCTTCATGGCTGCTTTCCTTGATCCGGGGGCCTGGGGGCGAGAGTTCACTTCGGCGCTCGACTCCTATGAGAACATGGCGGGGATGTGGATTGTGGGCGAGGATATGCCACAGGAAACCAACCGCGTCACACTCAACATGGACGTCAAAGACCAGTTTGGTCTGCCCGTGGTCAATGTGCATTTCGATGATCATCCGAACGACATTGCGATGCGCAACCATGCCTATCAACAAGGGGCTGCGGTCTACGAGGCCGTGGGGGCGACGCGGGTGTTCCCCACTCCGCCTTATCCTTCCACGCACAACCTCGGCACAAACCGCATGTCAGAAAACCCGCGTGATGGGGTCGTGAACAAATGGGGCCAGACCCATGACATCCCGAACCTGTTCATTTCGGACGGGTCACAATTCACCACGGGCGCGGCAGAGAACCCGACGCTCACGATTGTTGCGCTGGCCATCCGGCAGGCTGATCACCTGGCCAATGAAATGGCCGCTGGCACGCTTTAGTAATAGCAGCAACGCCCGGTCCGCCGGGCGCTGCCCCCCTCAACATCGGACGCTGACCGCACTACCTGCAACAGGCGGAACCATCCCGATCCCATCCGTTTGGAAGGGTCGCGTCATGGGTGTGTTTCCCTCACCATATTGCGTCCCCCTATCCCGGCCACCAGTGTTGAGTTGTCTCGGCACCCGCAATTGCACTTCAATTCGACTGGCTCATCGAATGGCTGACCGGCAGCTTTCGATGCGGCTTTAAATAGATTTGAAAAGGGCTTCCATCTGGGTGCCGTAGGGCCGCCACATTTGCGGCGCTTCCCGTCGACTACCGTCATGCCTGCACGCATATGGAGGGAACCCTTTTGTCCAATCAATCCAAATACGAACGATTGAAAGCCCGTTGGGAAGCCAAGCAGGAACGCTGGGAAGCGATCCAGGAACGCTGGGAGGCGAAGAAAGCACTCTGGGCCGAACAGGAGGCCGCACGGCCCGGTATTCTTGAAGAAATGAGGGAGCGATTTGAAGATCGCTTTGGGCATCGAGAGGATTTTGAGGAGCGCTGGGAAGCCCGCAAAGAGAAGATTGAAGCGCGTTGGGAAAAGCAAGATGCCCGACGGGAAGAAAAAATGGATCGTTGGGAAGAAAAAGCTGAGCAATGGGAAGAGAAGGCTGAGGAATGGGAAGAGCGTCTCGACAAGTATCGGCCCGAGCCCGAGCCCGAACCAGAGCCTGAACCAGAACCGGAACCTGAGCCAGAACCCGAGCCCGAACCAGAGCCAGAGCCTGAACCCGAGCCCGAACCAGAACCAGAGCCTGAACCAGAGCCCGAGCCGGAACCCGAGCCCGAGCCTGTACCGCTCACAAGCTACACATCGGGTCTCGGGACGTACGGTGTGACGAGTGCGTACAACATCACGGTCGAGTTCATCGGCACTTGGTCGGTCGAGCTGCAAGGCGCCTTTATCACGGCCTCGGAGTATCTCTCCACCTTGATCGTGGGGGATGTTCAGGACGTTGGATTCGCCGATGGCAGCGTGATCGACGACCTGACAATTACCGCTGAACTGCTATCGATCGATGGTACGGGCGGTGTGCTGGGTCGTGCTGGCCCCACTCAGGCACGCAATCAGAACTCCCCGGACGACTGGATCCCAATCCGCGGCCTGATGGAATTTGACCGTGCCGATGCGGAATGGTTGTCCGAAGGCGGCAGTTTCACCAACGTCGTGGTGCACGAGATGATGCACACGCTGGGCTTTGGAACCATGTGGAATTTCCATGGTCTGACATCGGGTTCCGTTGGGGAGGGCAATCTAGCTTTCACCGGCGAAAATGCAGTGGCAGCCTATATTGCCGAGTTGGACAGCCGTGGTCTTGATACGCTCGACATTCGTGACGTCCCCTTGGAAACCCATGGCGGCCCCGGAACGGCAGGAGGTCACTGGGACGAGGAAGTCTTTACGACAGAGTTGATGACCGGGTACTTGAACCCAGGAGCCGAAATGTCACCTCTGTCTGTCGCCTCGCTCGAAGACATGGGGTATGACACGATTTTCGATCCATCCGACCCAGGTGCGGCAATGCCACAGATGGATGAGTTCAATTTTGTCTGACCGCGCCGAATACGCCGCTCTCGCGACGTTCTGATGTGGCGGGGACTACGCCTGTCGCGATGTGTTGGTTCGGAAGAAGCCAGCGGGGGCGGTCCACCGGAATTGCAATTTGCTCAGGCTTGCATGGGCTGATCTGGTAAAACCAACGCATAGGTTTCAACGCGCTCTGACAACCCGGCGATCTGTAACGATCCCAGTGACGTAAATGCGCTGGGGTCGTTCAGTGCGTCATACGTTGCCTTGTCGATCAGAACCTGCACCTTATGGATTTTGGCCAGAGCCTCAAGGCGAGACGCGAGATTAACCGCATCACCATAGACCGTGAACGACTGGCGCGCCTCTGATCCGATGATGCCGGTCACAAGATCCCCCGATGCAATACCGATCCGTATCGAAAACCCATGCGCTGTTGCCGCGGCGATCAAGTCCGAGGCGGCGCGCAGGGCGGAGGTCTGCGGTTGATCCGCTTGAACGGGCGCGTTGAACGTCACCAGAATGCCATCACCGAGATAGCTGATGACGATCCCGCCATGGCGCGTCACGGCGGTGGTCGCGTCGGCCAGAAAACGGTCGAGGACGCCGATTACATGTTCCGGGTCGTTGTCAGCCGAGAACCTGGTGAACCCCGCGATATCCATGACAAGTGCCACTCCTCTCGTGCGTTGTGGCTTGAGCGGAGCGTCCTCGGCGATCAGTTTCTGGGCGATCTCCTCAGGCAGGTATTTTCCAAGCAGCTGGCTTACCCGCTCTCGGAGGGTTTTTTCGTGTCGCCAATCGAGGTCTGCCGCGACCTGCGCAAAAAACACAGCGCGGGCTCGGTAGACGGCAACAGCCAGCGCAACAGTGGCAAAGAAAATCATCGCAGTTTCTTCTATCCGGTTGCCTCGTCCAATGAAGTCGATGGATAGAAACACGTTTTCATAATCCTCTTGCGTCGCGGTTGAGGGGATATCGCCCCAGGACAAGATGTGGTCCATCCCCGAGATCACCCACAAAAATGCGGCCCACCATCCCACGACGCACATCGCACCTGTCCAGAGTACCAGGCGCCACGAAAGGGACAGACACGAGACTGCGAGCAACGGGAACAAAAAATAGATCCCGTAGGCCCGAAACGCGATGATCTGAGGCACATCATCCGCTCTGCTGATTGGTAGAACCGCAAAGGTCGCGCAAATCGCCAGCGTATCGAGCGAATAGACCGCGTATTTCATCCACCAACGATCAAATCGACTGCCAATGATGCAAAGATGCCCAATGCCCACCAGAGTGAACAGGAGCAGCACAAAAATTGCTGCAATGCGTGGCTCGAACCCAGGCGAGAAGAAAGGTGCAGCCCCATACCAAAGAAACGCGGCACCAGTGACCACGGTGCGGCAGGCAATTGCGAGTCGCAGCCCTTTCTGTTCCGCTAGTTTCAGGCGTACGGCACTTTCATTGGCAAATCCTGCGATGTTCGCATCCGTCACGGGGCCGACCTCTTAAGTGAGTGTTCTGGGCGCTGGTGAGGTGAAGGTAGACGTCAAGAAGGCGATTGCCTACTTGATCTGGCAAACGAAACGGCTCGTGAAGGCGGTAGGTAGGGTCAGCGCGCTTCTAAGAAATCGGTGATGAGCAGATTGAAAAGCTCCGGTTTTTCCAGATGGACCGCATGCGCGCAACCCGGCACAACGGCCAATTTCGCCTGCTGGACGCTTCGCCATAGCAATTCGGTTTGCGACCATGGATAGGTACGATCCCCGTCCCCCCACAGCACCAATGTCGGGGTGGTAATCGCCTTGAGGTTGGTTTTGCCGGACCAGTCCTGCATCGCATCCAGCCCCGCGTCGAAAGCGTTCTGGGATGTCTGTTCGGCAATCCGCGCGCAGCCTTCGAATTCTGCTGCCTGCTCGCGCTCCAGGAACCATGTTGCGGCGATCCGCCGGGCGGTAGATTTGAGGCCTTCCTTTCGCGCACGAGCTTTGCTTTCGGCGATGGTTTCGAAACGTCCGGGTAGGGCACCAACAGCACCGGTTCCGTAAAGGATCAGCTTTTCCACCCTATCGGGTACAAGTTTGATGACCTCCTGAACCACCATCCCCCCCATCGAATGGCCAAGCAGGTCAAAGTGCTGAATGCCCAGTTGATCAAGATCAGCCACGACGCTGCCGGCCATGCCTGCAATTGTGGTCTGCGGTGCGTCGGTATTCCGATCGCCAAAACCCGGCAATGCAACAGGAACCACCTTTCGTTGACCACCCAACGCGACGACTTGCAAATCCCATTGCGCCCGCCCGCCCATGAAGCCATGGACGAGCACCAGTGGGTGCGTCACTTCCGTTGACCCTGCACGATCCGGTCAAGGATCATGGCGCAGAAGAGGATGGCAAAGCCAGCGAGAATACCTTGGCCAACGTTGGCATATTGCAGGGCCTCAAGAACGTCTTCGCCGAGGCCCTTGGCGCCGATCAGGGATGCCACAACAACCATCGCCAGTGACAGCATGATGGTCTGGTTGATGCCTGCACGGATCGACGGCGCGGCAAGTGGCAGGTCGACACGTGTCAGCAGGTACCATTTGTTTGCCCCGAAGGAGATTGCAGCCTCCCTCACGCTTTCAGGGACGCCACGTAAGCCAAGCACGGTCAGGCGTACCACAGGCGTGCCGCCAAAAATCATCGTCACGATGACCGCTGCAGGCTTGCCCACGCCGAAAAAGGCGATCACCGGCACCATGAAAACGAACGCTGGCATGGTCTGCATGAAGTCCATGATGGGCTGGATGAAGGCGTAGAACCTTGGCCTGCGCGCGGCAAACATGCCCAAAGGTATCCCTATCGCAATCGACAGACATGCCGCTGTGCCGAGCAGCGCCAGCGTGGTCATCGCGGCCTCCCAGAAGCCCAAGAGCCCCATATAGCCTAGGAAAGCGCCAGAATAGATCGCCGTGCGGATGCCCGCCGTCAGCCATGTGAGCAAAACAATAAGGCTGGCGATCACGATCCATGGTGTTTGAACCAGGATCACCTCAAGCGTATCGAGGATCGTGCGGATGCCGATTGTCAGCCCGTCAAAGAAGGCCTCGCTATTGCGCACGCAGAAGGCAATGAAATCCTCGACCCAGGCGATGCCGGTCAAGCGTATGTTCGGGTCGGTCGGGAATTCGCTCAGAAGATTGAAGCGACCGGGAAAGCTGTAATGGACCATGGCCACGAGCACGATCAGCACCATGAAAACGGCGCTGAAGACGATTTGCTCCACTGGGAGGCCGGACCGGATTGTACGGTTGGATAGCCACTCCGAAAAGCGTGCCTCAAGCGCCCAATTGGCGGTCACAGCCTGCACCAGCTTCACGGCAATCAGGATCACAAGACCCGTCAGCGCAATACTGGGGCCCTGCTCCGCCAGTGCTTCGGCTTCAGCACGTATGCCGCCAATGTTTGCTTCCAGCCCGTCGACCGCGCGTTGGAAAGCGTCCACCCTGTCTGACCCGCTCTCTATGGCGGCGGCCAGTTGCTGGCGACGCAGCTCCAGCGTTCCTTCTATCGAGGCTATCCGTGACATGGCATCGGCGGCCAGATCCCCAAAAAGGCCGCGTGCGATTTGGACAAGCGCAATGGCCTCAATGATCAGAAACGGCAGCGCCCAGGACCAAAGCCCTCGCGCACCAAACCAGATGGGACCAAATAGCCCTGCCATGGCGTTGAAGGTCGGTGTGAATCGCGAAGAGGCCCCGACCTTGTCAAAATTGGCGATATAGTATTCGGGGTTTGTGCGCACGAAGGTGCGGATATTGTCTTTGCGCTCTTCGGCATAGGCGAGTGCGGCTTCGCTTTCGGTATCTTCAAGCGGGTTGATGCCTTCGTCTCTCATGACATTTCCGTCCCTTCGACTACGGTGCGCAGCAGATCGGCCCGCGTAATGACGCCCACGTCCGCGTCTCCGTGTTTCACGAGGATCGGCTTATCATCCTCAATGGCCAGCGTGATGAGGTTGCTCAGCGTCTCCGTCCCCGTGACGCCCGGTGCGTCAGAGGGGACCACGCCACCCTTGGCTCTAAAGGCGTCCAACGGTTGCATCACAGCATCTGCGTGCACCACCTTAAGGCGCGAAATCCCGGCTACAAAATCTGCCACATAATCGTCTGCCGGGTGCATCACGATGTCCTCGGCAGTGCCCATCTGCACCATCTTTCCATCGCGCATAATTGCAATACGGTCACCGATGCGCACCGCTTCATCCAGATCATGCGTGATGAACACGGTTGTTTTCTTCAGGATTTTCGACAAACGGATGAATTCGTCCTGCAATTGGCGCCGGATCAGGGGATCGAGCGCGGAGAAGGGCTCATCCATCAACAAAACATCCGGGTTCGCCGCCAGCGCGCGCGCCAGCCCGACGCGTTGCTGCATACCGCCCGACAACTCATGGGCAAATTTCGATCCCCATGGCCCAAGCTCGACGATATCGAGGATCGCCGCAGCCTGACGCATCCGTTCGTTTTTGGCGACTTGCCGGATTTCCAGCGGCATGGCCACGTTATCCAGAACGGAACGGTGCGGCATGAGTGCGAAGTTCTGGAACACCATACCAATCTTTTGGTTGCGGAATGCCTGCAACGGCTTGGTGTCGAGAGCCATTACATCGGTGCCCTCGATCTCAATCTTGCCGGCGGTTGGTTCCAACAGACGGTTGAAGTGGCGCACCAGTGTGGATTTACCACTGCCCGACAGCCCCATGATGCAAAAGATCTCGCCGCGGTTGACGGAAAGGCTTACATCCGCGACGCCAACGACAGAGTTGTGCTGCGCCAGCACTTCCGCCTTGGTCAGACCTTGTTCGCGAATGGCCTTCAACGCGACTTCCGGATGCGCACCAAAGATTTTCCAGACATTGCTGATTTCGATAACGGTGTCGTCGCTCATGGCAGGTGACTTTCCATGCTGCGGGCCGAAGCCGGAGAAATGATTTTGATGGCCCCGATCCGTCGCCGGAGCCATCTATGTCCTAGAATTGCTTGTTAGAGGCCAAGCCAGCCGTCGACGCGGTCCGGGTTCGCCTCAACCCACTCCTTCGCAACCTCTGCCGGATCGCGGCCTTGCCCGCTGATCTCGAAGGCGAATTGTGACACATCGTCAGCGGTTAGCGAAAAGCGGTTGAAGAACTCGGCAATCGCAGGAGAGCGTTCTTCCAACGAATTGGACCATGCAATTTGAACGTTCTTCAGCGCGTCTTTTGTTGCAACCGAAGACTTATCGTACCAGTCGGCGTCATCGGATGGCTGGACCATCACATATTTGGCCGGATCGAACGTCGGTTCGGTCAGCATTTCCACGTCGAACATGAACCAGACCGCGTGTGGCTTATAGCAATAGAACGCATATCCTTCGCCCTTCGCGATCGAGTCCTTGATCCGCGCGGTTTTCACGCTTTCTTCGGCCCGTACCGGTTCGATGAAGTCCAGCAGCCCGTAGTCACGTACCTTGACCTCGTTCACATTGGCGGATGCCCAGCCTGGTGCGCCGATCCACATTTCACCCTTGCCATTGCCGTCGCTGTCCATCAGGGCCGCCACATCCGGGCGCCCTAAATCTGCGATGTCTGTGATGTCATTGGCTCCGGCAAAGTCCTTGGACACGCAGAAACCCTGGTTTCCTTCATAGGGGTTGGACGACAATGTGACCGTGCCAGCTTCGTCCACGTATTTCTTGGTAAAGCTCTCCTGGTTCGGCAACCAGACATCAGGGTGCACGTCGATGTCGCCTTTGCCCTGATCCATCGCTTGGAAAATTGTGGCGTTGTTGCCAGGAACAAGCTCAGCCTTTCCGCCGATCCGCATCTCGACAACCGCCGCCAGAAGATGCGCGATCGCTTGTGCGCCGGTCCAGCTTGGTACGCCGATTTTTACCTCTTCAGCCGCCAGTGCAGGCGCCGCACTAAGTGCCAGCGCCGCTGTCGCGGATATCAATTTCATTCTCAGTGACATCTATAGTTCTCCTTGTTGGTCGTTTCTTTTTTTCATTCGGTATAGCCTTGCAAATCAAAGGCATCAGGATAGCCAAAGAGCGCAGCACTGCCGCCAGTATGCAAGAAGACGATATTTTCCATATCGCCAAAATGGCCTTTGCGGACAAGATCGATGAGTCCATCAAGTCCCTTTCCCGAATAGACGGGATCAAACAGCAAACCTTCGGTTTCAGCCAGCAGCTTGACGGCTGCTTTCATCCCGTCAGTTGGGATGCCATAGCCCCCGCCCACGTATCCACAGTTGGCGCGGACAGCTTTGCGATCAATTGATACGCCGGCATTCAGGTGCTGCGCGGTTTTCACCGCAAGATCGTAGACCATTTGCTCCTGCTTGTCTTGTGGCGCACGTACGCCGATGCCCAACAAGTGGATGTCACTCTGGATTGCGGCGAGCCCCGCGACGAGCCCTGCTTGAGTGCCCGAGCTGCCTGTGGCATGCACAAGTGCATCAATTTTCAAACCACGGTCAATCGCTTGTTCGGCCAATTCGCGGGCGCAGTTCACATACCCCAGCGCGCCTATTGCGTTCGAGCCGCCCCCTGGGATGATGTATGGCGCGCGCCCTTGTGAAAGCAGCGTTTCAGCCAGTGTTTCCATCTCAGCATTCATGTCGGTACCGCCTGAGCGTCCTGAAACCATCGCGCCATGCAGCCGGTCCATCAGGACGTTGCCGTTCAGGGTGTAGTTCGTGTCTTCATATCCGGTGCGATCCTCCAGCAGGATATGACAGGCCATGCCCAGTTTCGCTGCAGCGGCCGCAGTCTGGCGTGCGTGATTTGATTGCGTCGCGCCCTGAGTGATGATGGTGTCCGCGCCTTGCGCCTGAGCGTCAGCCATCAGGAATTCCAGCTTACGGGTCTTGTTGCCGCCCGACGAAAGCCCGGTGCAGTCGTCTCGTTTGACCCAGATACGAGGCCCGCCCAGAAGCGCACTCAACCGGTCCATCGGTTCCAGCGGCGTCGGCAGGTGCCCCAGCCGCACGCGAGGAAAACGCGCTAGCGCAATGGACAGGTCTTTGCAGAGGCTTGCCGTCAAGTCCTGCGTTCCTGATGATTTCACATCCTGCAGCACGTTATTGTCACTCATCTGTCGATTCCCCCCAAAAGAAGTGCTTGGTCGAGCGTGCCAAATACGCGCGAAAGAAAATAATGCTTTTTACTTAGGCTACCCATACAGTTAGTTTGGCTAACTGAGGGAAATTCGATGGATATGCAGTGGTTGGACGATGTTTTGGTATTACTAGAAGAGGGGAACATGACGCGGGCAGCGGCGCGACGTAACATCACGCAGCCTGCTTTTTCCCGGCGTATCCGCAGTTTTGAGGAATGGATCGGCTCCAACTTGTTGGACCGGCAGGCCAATTCAGTGGCCATCAATCCATCCTTGCGGGACAATGAGCCTGAAATCCGCGCTTTGTTACGGGGTATTCGCGACCTGCGCAGCAAGATCAAAAATCACGACCCGGCACATGCGGTGCTTTCCATTTCAGCCCAACACGCGCCCATTTTTGCGACCTTTCCCGATATGGCTCTGCATGCGCGACGATACTATCCGGCGATAAAATTCCGGCTCAGGGCAGGCAACCTACGCGACTGCGTAAGCATGTTTCTACGCGGCGACACACAAGTCTTGCTGTGTCATGAATCGACAGCGGCACGCCCATTGCCTTTCGACGATAGCGTCCGTCGCGTTGTTTGGGGAACGGACTATCTGATCCCGGTGATTGGGGGTGCTTTGCGTTATGTTGTGCGGGATGACGGGTCCATACCGATTGACACTGCCGCAATCGTCTACCCGGAAGGCAGTTATTTCGGAGAGGTATTGAAAGCGCGCGAACGGGCGTTCTCGACACACAGCCTGTGCGAAGGACCGCTGTGTGAGACGGCTCTTTCCAGCGGAATCAAACAACTGGTGCTGGCGGGTCTAGGGGTAGGGTGGGTCCCCTTCAGCATGGTATATCGCGAGGTTGAGAGCGGCGACATGTTCTCGCTTGCAAATGTGCTTGGCAAAGAACCGCTCGACGTTGCCCTTTACGCCGACAAAAGCCATGCCGTTGCGCGTGACATGATCGACGTCTGGGCACGGGGGAAAAAGTGAGCCACGAAAGATCTTAGGGACGCGTAATCCAGTCGATGAAGGCGTCTTGGATGTCACTGTGCTTGTCGGTTTTTCGCGCGAGGTAATAGCCTTCATCTGCCGGTACCTCGGGAAGCGGTAATTCTACGAGCCGACCATCAGCTATTGGCGCACGTGTAATCTGGCTGTGGGACAAAGCAATGCCTGCACCACAAACCGCCATATCGACCGCCAAACCGTGTGTGTCGACGAGGATTTCTGCTTCCAGAGAGTGTTCTTGTGTCGCTCGTTTCGCCAGATTTTGCCAACCCGTAGAAATGCCGATCGGTTGGATGAGCCTTTGCGCTGCCATGTTCTTCGGATCACATCGCGATGCTATTTCGGGCGCGGCGACAGCATGCAGGTAAGATGGCTGCAGCAGCATCGCATCCGCGCCGACCACTTGCCTGGAGCCGAAGCGTATTTCGATATCGGCATTGGTAGAGGCAAAGTCGTCGGGCCAGATGGTTGTTGCGATTTGCAGTGCGCACCCCTGTTGGGCCTCCAGAAATTGCGACAAGCGAGGCGCAATGATCCACTGTGCTATGCTGACGCTTGTCGCGATTGTCAGTTTCGGTCCCGATGACGGAGGAAGGAAGCGCGCAGTCGCTTGTTCCAGCTGTGCCATTGCCGCAGCGACGTCGGGCACCAGCAGACGGCCCGCTTCCGTCAGGCTCAACGTCCGGTGTCCGCGTACGAAAAGCGCGGTACCCAGTTTATCCTCCAGCGCCCGCACATTCTGGCTGATCGCCGATTGGGTGAACCCCAATTCCTGCGCAGCCAGCGTAAAGCTGAGATGCCGCGCGGTTGCATCGAAGGCACGAAACCAGGTGATTGGGGGCAGCGGCTTTTTCACAATACGAGTTTGCATTAGCAATGCTTATGCTGTCACGTCATTTTCTTTCGTTTGAAGCAAATTCTCCTCGCCATTATCGTCGCGCAAGTTTGGGAGGACAAAAGTGCGGCCAGAAATACGAAAAATCGTCTGCTATCGAGAAGATACGCTGATCGAGGGAACCAAGGCTGCCGCGCATCCTTTGGAAATGTTCGCCGCAGCGGTTGTGCTCAAGAATCCTTGGGCCGGGCGATATGAACCGGACCTGAAACCAGTGATACTGGCGTTCGGTCCAGAGCTGGGCGCGCTTTTGACGGCGCGTATTACAGAGATGGCGGGCGGCGGTGAAAAGATCGAGGCCTTTGGTAAGGCCGGGATCGTCGGCCTCGACGGTGAAATCGAACATGCCTCCGGGCTGATCCACACGCTGCGCTTCGGGAATCATTACCGTGAGGCGGTGGGGGCCAAGTCTTATCTTGCTTTCACCAATATCCGGGGGAGTGCGGATACATCTATCCAGATCCCCCTGATGGACAAGAATGATGCCGGACGCCGCTCCCATTACCTGACGCTCCAATTTGCAATTCCCGATGCGCCGCGCGCTGACGAAGTGATCGTTGCCCTTGGCGCCGCGACGGGAGGGCGCCCGCATCATCGTATCGGCGACCGGTATCAGGATCTCAAGGACCTAGGCCATGACTTGGACAATCCGGCAGCGGTCTGATGGGGCCGGTGCGCTCCGCTACTTCGAAGAAGGAGCAGGCCAAAATCTTGTTCTGATTCATGGCGTTGGGCTCCGTGCTGAGGCTTGGTGTGGCGTGCTCCCGTTCCTGACAGACAGTTATCGGGTGATCTGCGTCGATATGCCGGGGCATGGGGAATCCCCGCTGCAGGACAGCGATGATCTGGCAGATTTCTGCGCGCGGCTGCAGTCGTTCATCATGGCGATGGAAGGCCCGGTTTTTCTGGCGGGCCATTCAATGGGCGCACTGCTGGCCGTGCAGTCGGCTGTAGCGATGCCGGATAACGTCGAGGCAATCGCAGCGCTGAATATGGTGTTTCGTCGGAGCAAGGAGGCTACCGCAGCCGTTCAGGAACGGGCAGCCCAATTGACAAAGAACGGTGCTGCCGATCCCGCACCGACGTTGCAGCGCTGGTTTGGAGAGACACCAAACGGGCCAGACGCGGATGCGGCAGCCGCATGCCGGGATTGGCTTACAAGGTGCGACCCCGAAGGCTATGCCGCTGCCTACAGGGTTTTCGCCCACCATGACGGGCCATCTTACGCAACCCTGTCAAGACTCGCCTGTCCGGCGCTGTTTCTGACCGGCGACGCTGACCCAAATTCAACGCCGGACATGTCCCGTGCGCTGGCCACTGGGTGCGGCGGGCGCTGTGATGTCCTGGCCAATGCGGCTCACATGATGCCGATGACACATACAAGGGAAGTGGCTGCACACCTCGCGGCCCATTTTTGGGGCGGTTGCGTCCCGTGATCCCATTTCAAGAACCTGAGGAGGCCTTATGGATTTTTCGCTTTTTGCCCATATGGAAAGACTGACACCTGATCAGCCGCATGACGTCTTGTATGAGGAATTCCTGGGCCTGTGTCGGATGGCCGACGAAGGTGGCATGCGCGCGCTCTGGACGGGCGAGCATCATGGGATGGAATTTACGATCGCTCCGAACCCATTCACGACGCTTGCTGATGTTGCGCATCATTCCAAGAACCTGCGCTTGGGCACGGGAACGGTGATCGTGCCGTTCTGGCATCCAATCAAATTGGCCGGCGAGGCCGCGATGACGGATCTCATGACCGGGGGGCGGCTCGAAATCGGGGCTGCGCGCGGGGCCTACAGCTACGAATACGAGCGGATAGTCCCCGGGATGGATGCTTGGGATGCAGGCCAGCGCATGCGAGAAACCCTGCCGCTGGTGCGTAAGTTATGGCAAGGCGATTGTGCGCATGAAGGCACGTATTACAATTTTCCGGCGACCACTTCTGCCCCTAAACCAGCGCAGCCGGAGGGTCCTCCGATCTGGGTGGCGGCGCGGGACCCCAACAGCCACGAATTTGCGGTGCACAATGGCTTTCATGTGCAGGTGACCCCGCTCTGGCAGGGGATGGAGGAAATCACGTCTTTGATGGAGCGTTTCAATGCAGCTTGCGCCTCTTATGAGGGGCCGCGCCCCAAGATCATGTTGCTGCATCATTCCTACGTGGCCTCAGACGCGGAAGACGCAGCACAGGCGGCACAAGACCTCAGCCGATACTACAACTATTTTGGTGCGTGGTTTCAGAACAAACGGCCCGTGCAGCAGGGGTTGATTGAAGAGATCAGTCCAGAGGAAATGCAGGCGAACAAGATGATGGCGCCCGAAAACCTCGCACGTGATTTGACAATTGGCACGGCGCAGGATGTGATCGACCGACTGAAACGCTACGAGGACATGGGGTATGATGAGTTTTCGTTCTGGATCGACAGTGGCATGACGACAGAGCGAAAGCGCGCCTCGCTCGCACGTTTCATTGACGATGTCATGCCCGCATTTGCCTGAAGTAAGGAGTATTCCATGACGGAAATGCCGCATTACGCGCTCTATGTTGCCGGGCAATGGCGCGCCGGTGCAGAGGGTCAGGTCATGCAAAGCATCAATCCGGCCACGGGGCAGCCCTGGGCCAGTTTTGATTGCGCCGGTGCACAGGACGTGGATGATGCGGTAGCGGCAGCGAAGGCTGCGTTGGATAGCGCTGAATGGCGCGAGATGACGCAAACCGCGCGGGGTAAACTGCTTTACCGGCTGGCGGATTTGATTGCAGAGAATGCCGATACTCTGGGCGCGATTGAGACCACGGATAGCGGCAAACTGGCTGCCGAAACCAAGGCCCAGACAGGCTATGTTGCCGACTACTATCGCTACTATGCTGGTTTGGCCGATAAGATCGAAGGGGCGGTGCTGCCCATCGACAAGCCGGATATGCATGTCTACACGCAGCGTTTGCCGATTGGTGTTGTGGCCGCAGTTGTGCCATGGAACGCGCAGATGTTTCTGGCCGCAACCAAAGTCGCGCCGGCTCTGGCAGCCGGGTGCAGCGTCATCATCAAAGCCTCGGAGATGGCACCGGCGCCGATGCTGGAATTCGCCCGTTTGATCGAGGCGGCAGGCTTTCCAGCTGGCGTTGTCTCGGTGATCACGGGAGATGCGGAAAACTGCGCAATCCCCCTGACGCGCCATCCAGACGTTGACCGCATCGCTTTTACAGGCGGGCCGGAGGCTGCGCGGCATGTGGTGCGAAACTCGGCTGAGAACTTTGCGGTGACGACGCTGGAGTTGGGCGGGAAATCCCCCATTCTGGTCTTTGATGATGCGGATGTGGATGCAGCGGCAAACGGGCTGATCGCCGGGAACTTTGGTGCGTCGGGCCAGTCTTGTGTTGCGGGAACGCGGGGGTTCGTGCAGCGCGGCGTCTTTGACCGTATCGTGGCGGCTGTGACAGAAAAATCTCGTGGGCTTCTTGTCGGCGATCCACATGAGCCCTCCACGCATCTGGGCCCGCTATGCACAACTGCTCAGGTCGAGCGGATCGAAACCACGTTGGAGATGGCGAGGCAGCAAGGGGCAACAATTTCCTTTGGCGGCGCACGGCCTACAGGCCTCAGCCCGCACTACTTTGAGCCCACGCTCGTGCTTGCACCGGATTCATCGGTAGAAACCATGAAGGTCGAGATGTTTGGACCCGTCATGACCTTGCTGCCCTTCGATACCGAAGAAGATGCCATTGCACTGGCCAATGACAGTGACTTTGGTCTGGGGTCGGGTGTTTTCACGCAAAACGTAGCGCGTGCGCACCGTGTATCGCGGCGCATTCGTTCGGGCATCACCTGGGTGAATACCTATCGCGCGATCTCGCCGATTGCGCCTTTTGGCGGGTTCAACCAATCCGGCTACGGGCGGGAGGCAGGACGCGAGGCCATTCTGGACTACACGCGGGTTAAAACCACCTGGATCAACACCTCTGACGCGCCGATGGGCAACCCTTTCGTCATGCGTTAGGGCGCACGACCATCGAATTTTGTCACGGAAATCCCTGCCGTTTCCAGTGCGCCGCGCACGGACCGGGCGATTTCTACTGCGGTCGGTGTGTCGCCATGCAGGCAGATCGTGTCGATTGCCGTTTCGATGCGCTTGCCGCTGTCGGTAATGATGGCCCCGGCTTTCACCATCTCGACCATGCGTTTGCCTGCGACCTGTGGGTCATGGATGACAGCGCCGGGCAGGCTCCGGTCAACCAAAGTGGCATCATCGTTATAGGCGCGGTCCGCAAAAATTTCGCCCGCATAGGTACAGCCAAGTGACCTCACTGCATCCTCCTGAGCTGTGGCTGCCAGAACCATGACGATCAGGTCGGGCGCGACCGAGAGCGCCGCATCATAGAGATCGCGGGCGAGGGTTTCGTCTTCTGACGCCATGTTCGCCATCGCCCCATGCAATTTGAGGTGGCGCACCTCGGCCCCCACCGCCCGGGCCATCCCGACGGAGGCTGCAACCTGATACCTGACGGAGTTTTGTAGGCTGCCGCGAGGCACTGACATCCGGTTGCGGCCAAAACCCGCAAGGTCTGCAAAGCCAGGATGTGCTCCGATGCCCACGCCGTTCTCGGTGGCAAGTCGCATTGTTGCGGCCATGACATCGGGATCACCCGCATGCGCGCCGCAGGCGATATTTGCCGAGGTAACAGTTTGGAGCAGGCTTGCATCATCGCCCATTTTCCAGGGGCCAAAACTTTCGCCCATGTCGGCATTGAGGTCCACGCGGGTCATTCGAATGTCTCCTTTACGGGGTGTAGGGATCAGCCGTGGCAGAGACGACCCCGCCAACCAACTGATAGCTGAGCAAATCGGGAATATCATACGGATCGCGAACAAGCGGCTGAACGCGCGCGGTAAGCGCTTTGCGGTCTGCCCGTGCGCGGTGCTCGATCTGCCGGGCTTCTTCCATCGTAACAAATTCGAAACGCAAGGGTGCCCCGACAGGCGCTTGAGCCACGCGCGGTAGATCATTTGGCAAAACCGTCCCGATCCGAGGATATCCGCCGGTTGTCTGGCACTCACACATCAGAACATAGGGCGCGCCATCTCCCGTGATCTGTATGTCGCCCTCACTTATAATCTCGGACACGATGCTCAGGCCGCCTTCGACAAAAAAGCCGTCGCCGTCCGATGCCATGCGCACGCCCTGACGGTTGCCGCGCGGGTCCCGACGAAACTTCGTGCTTGCAAACCTATCGAGCGTCTCTTGGGCAAACTGATCCGTCTGAATGGAGGGCACGACCCGAATGGTCCCGCCCGCCATCCGCCCATCGGGCACGATGAAGCTGGCAGGTTTGGTCGACACGGCTTTTGTGAGCGGCATCGTATCCTCGGCGCGGATCAAACGCCCGACACCTGCTGTCAGGTGGCTGGAACGGGCGCCCATTACCTTTTCAACATCGATGCCCCCGGCGACCGACAGGTAGCCATAGGTTCCTTCCACTGCGCCGCCGATGCTGAGCTTGGCGCCCGCAGGCAAGAGATGGCTTGCATTCCAGATCAGCGGTGCATTGTCGATTTTCGCTGTCATGCGGGCGCCGGTCAGCGCGATCATGACATCCTGATCTGTGGTGAACGATCCACCCATACCGACCATTTCAAGTGCCGCAAGGTCCGGGCTTTGTCCCAAAAGCGCGGCCCCCTCGTAAAGCGCAAGCACATCGGCTGCCCCGCCACGAGTGAGGCCATAGGCAAGAAAACCTTCGCGCCCCAGATCCTGGATGGTCAGGGCCGGGCCAGCCGACAGGACGCGCAATGTACCCGTCATGAGAGCACCTCTTGTTCCGCGCCGCCATTGCCTGTCGTGTCCGAGGTTATGATCTTTTCCAGCTCAGCGCGGCTGACGTGCGGGAAGATCAATTCGTCTCCCGGTGTCAGGGCAAAGGGGTTGTCCGAGCTTTGCCGGAACGTGCGGAATGCTGTTTGTCCGACGTGTCGCCAACCCGTTGGTGTCGGCCCGGTAAACACGATCAATTGGCGGATCGCGCAGACAAGCGCCCCTGCGGGAACACTTTTTGTCAGCCCCTGCTGGCGGGGAATGTCCCAAACCGCGTCCAGCTCGCCCATGTAGGGTTGCCCGGGCGCGAAACCGATGGTCAGCACCCGCACGCGCGACGTAGACAACTGGCGGATCGCCTCATCCGGGTCCAATCCGGCGACCGCTGCCGCTTCTTCGAGTTGCGGCGCGAGGTCTGTGCCGTAGACGGTAGGGACATGCCAAAGCTTACGCCCGCCAGGAAGCGGGGCTGCATACCAGTCGTCGGCGCCCAGCAAGGCGTCGATCCGTTTGGTCAGAGTGGCTACATCAACCTCCACCAAATCGACCACGAGGTACACGGAAACGAGAGACATGGATGTTTCTCGCACCTCCGGCCATCCTTGCGCGTCAACAGCTGCGCGAAACGCCAGTGCCGCCCGGTTTGCAGCGTTGTTCATCGTACCTGCAAAGCTCACCAGAAGCCCTGTCAGACCTACGGTCCTGATGCAGGGAAAATCGGTCATCTCAGGCATCGCTCACATAAAGGCGTCGAAGAAAAACGGGCGTCAGATACATCGGCAACTGCCAACACCCGATGAAGACCATCAGGGGTGCAATGATTTGCTCCGGCAATGCCACCAGAAAAAGCGCGATATTTCGGTTCCCCGCACCAATGGCTAATGGGCCTGCGACGGCGGAAAGAGGCGAGGCCCTGAGCAATGTCAGGGTGGCGAACTGTGCGCCATAGCTGATCGCAAAAGCCAGCACCGCCCAATACAATACAGCTATGGGATCGGCTTTCAATGCGGGATTGAGAGCTGCCATGAGCCCTACGACGATGGCCGAGAAGGCAAAAACCGACAGCCCGTCGAGCGCTTTCACCTGCGCCTCGTTCGGTGTCGGAAAAAGAACTGCGCGCAGTCCGAACCCCAGACCGGTAGACACAAAAATGACCGCCAGCAACCTGAGCGTCGACATCAGGATGGTTTGCGGGTCGCCTAGCTGTGGCATGAGGAAGAAAAGCGGCAGCACCGTCAGCGGGAATAGCGCGGTGCCCAGCACGAAGATCTGCATCATGCGCCCGGCGTCCTGCCGCAGCAAAAGTGCGAGGTTGGCGGCCCCGGAGATCGCAGGGGCGGCGGTTGCCAGCACCATTGCCAGTGCCATGGGTGTGCCCGAAACGCCCGCAAGCCAGGTCAGGCCAAAGAGCAGAAGTGGCAGCGCCATTTGCAGCGCCAGAACCGAACCGACACCCCATCGCAGATCGGAGAGCGCGCCAAGCGCCGCGCGGTGCCCGATCCGCAACGCGGTGACCGTAAGGAGGGCGGCAACCATTTGCGGCAACCAGGGCTGCATGGCCGAGGCAACGCCTGGCAAGGTAAGCCCCGCTACCAGACCGGCGATAAGGACTAATCGTCCGTTGTCTGAGATGTGCCATAGCAGCCTCTGGATCACGAGCTTGCGTTTTGCCTGAGATTATCCGGCAGCCAGGTCGCGATTTCCGGGAACCAGATCAGGATGAAGACCATCAGCACCATAATCAGGAACATCGGCAGGGCAGCTTTGGTGATATAGCCCATCTCGTGTCGGGTCATGCCTTGCAGCACGAAGAGATTGAACCCGATGGGCGGTGTGATCTGTGCCATTTCGACCACGACCACGACGAAGATACCGAACCAGATCAGGTCGATCCCTGCCTCGCGCACCATGGGCTCCACGATGGCCATTGTCAGGACCACCGCCGAGATACCATCCAAAAACATGCCAAGCACGATGTAAAAGACCAAAAGCGCCATCAGCAGCTCAAACCGCCCCAACTCCATCGCTGCGATACTGTCCGCCAAGGCGCGCGGCAGGCCGGTAAAGCCCATGGAAAGCTTCAGAAACGCCGCACCTGCGAGGATCAACGCGATCATCGCCGAGGTGCGCATGGCGCCCATCAGGCTTGCCTTGAAGGACGTAGGCGTGAGCGAACCCTGTGCAGCGGCCAGCAGCAGTGCACCAATCACACCGATGGCGGCCGCCTCGGTCGCAGTGGCGTAGCCTGCATACATTGAACCGATCACAACAGTGATCAAGGCCAGCACCGGCACCAAAAAACGAGAGTTTGCCAGTTTCTCGGCAAAGCTCATGCCGGTCTCCATCGTCGGGTTCCAGGAGGAGGAGACCTTGGAAACGATGGCCACATAGGCCATGAACATGGTGGCAAGTATCAGACCCGGGAAAACCCCGGCAAAAAACAGCTTGGTGATGCTTTCGTTTACAGTCACGCCGTAGACGATCAACGCGATTGAGGGCGGGATCATCAGGCCGAGAGTTGCGGCACCGGCCAGCGTGCCGATGACCATTTCTTCGGGGTAGTTCCGGGATCGCAGCTCGGGGATCGACATTTTGCCGACAGTCGTCAGCGTCGCAGCTGAGGACCCCGACACGGCGGCAAAAACGGTGCAAGCTACGATGTTGGTATGCACCAAACCACCGGGCAGGCGGGCTAGCCACGGGCTGAGTCCCCTGAACATATCCTCGGAAAGGCGGGTGCGGTAAAGGATTTCACCCATCCAGATAAAGAGGGGCAGCGCGGTGAGCGTCCAACTGCTGGACGAGGCCCAGATTGTCGTGATCATCGTGTCGCCCACCGGACGTGACGTGAACAACTCCATCCCGACCCAGGCGACGCCCATCAGGGCAAGGCCGACCCAGACACCACTGCCAAGCAGAAGGAACAGAACGATGAGGAAAATGATAATGGCGTAAAGTTCTGTCATTGCATTAGGCCTCGAAGCTTTCATCCACGGTATCGCGGACGATGCGGTGATCGCCCTTGAAAATGACGTGGAACAGATTATCGGTCAGTGCGATGGCAAGCAGCCCGCCACCAATAACCATCACGGACTGTGGGATCCATAAGGCAACAGCGTCTTGCCCCTGACTCACTTCGTTGAACTTCCATGACCAGTAGACGAACCAGTAGGCGTAATAGGTGAAGTACCACGCGACCGCAGCACCTATCGCGAAACACCAGATTTCAAGCAGGCGTTTCGGGCCGGGCGGCACTGCGTTGAGTAAGATCGACACGCGGATGTGCGCGCCCCGGTTCAGCGCGTTGGCAAAGGCCAGAAAGCTTGCTGCGGCCATGGCGTAACCCGCGTAGTTGGGTGCGCCGGGGAAAATCTCTCCGGTCCAGCGGGCGACCATCTGGGCCACAATCAGCAATAGAATGGAAACGAGGCACAGGGCGGCCAGCACCCCGGCGGCCAGATACAGAAAGTCCAGCGTCTTGCGAATGGCAGTCACGGCAGCCCCCTATGGCATTCGGGAAGGTGTGGCGGCCCCGGTTGAGGGCCGCCGCTGATTTTATTGAGACGCCTTGAAGGCATCCACGAGGGCTGCACCCTCTTCGCCTGCCGCTTCAAGCCATTCGGCGGTCATGGTCTCGCCAATTGCACGTAGCTCGCCCATCAGCCCGTCACCTGCCGGCTGAACGGTCATGCCGCCGGCGGCTAGCCCATCCATGGTGAACTGCGTGTAAGCTTTGGAGGCTTCCAGCCCGCGCGCCTCTGCCTCAGCCGCACAAGCGCGGATCGCGTCCTTGTTGCCGTCAGAGACATCGGCCCAGACGTCCTGATTGACCATCACGTAGTTGCGGGGCAACCAGGCATCGACTTCATAGAAATGTGTGAGGCTTTCCCAGACCTTGCGATCATAGCCAGTGGCGCCGGAGGACACCATCGACTCGGCCACACCGGTGGCGAAAGCCTGACTGATTTCAGCTGCTTCCACGGTCACTGGCAGCATACCTGTCAGTTCAGCCAGACGGCTGGTGGTGTTGTTGTAGGAGCGGAACTTGACGCCTTCCATATCCGCCACGCTGTTCACTTCTTTTTTGAAGTACAGCCCTTGTGGCGGCCACGGCACAGCGTAGAGAAGCTCAAGGTTCTGTTCGTCCAGCAGCGCTTCAATCTTTGGCTTGGCGGCAGCGTAGAGCTTCTCGCTGTCATCAAAGGACGGGGCGAGGAATGGGATGCTGTCGAACCCAAAGATCGCACTTTCGTTCTGGTGACCTGACAAGAGCCGCTCGCCGATCTGGACCTGACCGGTTTGAATGGCGCGTTTGATGTCAGCACCGGCGAAAAGCGATCCGCCCGGATGAACTTCGATGGTGATCTCGCCGTTGGTGCCAGCGCCGACACATTCCGCGAATGTCACGCCGTTTTCGGAATGAAAGTTGGAGGCCGAGTAGGCCATGGGCATGTCCCATTTGTCGGCGGCAAAGGCTGGTACGGCAGCGCCGAGTGTCAGTGCTGCTGTTGCCGCTCCTGCCATAAGTTTTTGTGTCAGTTTCATTGTCGTCTCCCAGTTGGTTTTAGGTGCTGAACCTTTGAGGCGCATATGCGCTGAGGTCCATGTTTGGCGGTTGGTCTGTCACCAGTCCCGCTACGAGGCGGCCTGTTTTGGGCCCGCCCGTTAGGCCAATGTGGTGGTGGCCAAAGGCTGTAAAGACCCGGCTTGTGCCAATCTGCCCGATCAAGGGCAGGCTGTCGGTGGGGGCGGGTCGGTGCCCCAGCCATTCGATCTCGTTCGTTGCGACCAAATTCGGAAAGCTCTCGCGCGCTTGTTTCCGCAGCAATTTGAGTGGCGCTTTGGAAGGGCCTGCTTCAGTCCCGCCCAGTTCCACAATTCCGGCACACCGCACGCCCTGCGCCATGGGTGTGGCGACGAATTTGCCGGATGCAATCATCGTCGGGCGCGAGGGCCCTCCGGATGCGTTTTCAAATACAATGTGGTAGCCGCGTTCGGCTTCCAGCGGTACATTCAGGCCGAGTTTTTGCATCAGAGGTTTGGACCAGACGCCAGTAGCGAGGACGGCGCCATCGCACTCGACCTGACCAGTGGTCGTTTGCACTGCGGTGACGGTGCCGCTGCTGAGATCAAAATCTTTGACTTCAGCCCTAACGATTGTACCGCCAAGTTCCTTGAAGGCTTTGGCCAACGCGCGCACATAGCCACCAGGATCGCGAATGAACCCATGATCCTTGAGGGCAGCGATCAAACCAATATCCTTGCTTATGTTGGGCTCGTAGTCCTGCACGTCCTTGCCTTCGATCAGATGCGGCTCAAAACCCGCGTCCCGTCGAAGCTCCCACGTGTAGCTCTCAGCTGCGAAGGCTGTACGGTCTCGATAGGCAAAACAGTAGTCGCTTTCCGTCACCCAGTCGTCGAGGCCTAAATCATTCACCAGGGATTTGTGCTGCGCCACGCTATCGTTCACGATTGGTGCAAGGTCCCGGGCGATCCGGCGTGTATCGCTGTCATTTGCATTCGACAGGTATCGCGTGAGCCAGGGTATGAGTTTTGGCAGGTATGACCATCGCAGGAACAAAGGGAAATTCGGGTCCAGCAAATAGCCGGGCGCCTTGCGGATCAATCCCGGTGCGGTGACCGGCACCATGGAGACTGAGGCAAGTACACCAGCGTTCCCGTGTGATGTGCCTTCACCGGGCCCCAAACGGTCAATGATCGTGACGTCAACGCCGGCGCGGCGCAACCAGATGGCTGTTGACACGCCAACAATTCCCGCACCGATCACGACCACATGTTGGGTCACGGCGTCTTTTCCAATTTGCGGTAATCTATGCGCACAAACGCCCCCAGAGGTGATTCCCTAGCGTCAATACTGCCTAACTTTTGCAATACGTCAACAAAATGTTGACAAATTATCAGTATTGGGCAAGCTGAACATATGTCTGATAGCTTTCTAGGCCCTGTTGTTTCATCGGCTCATCTTGCCAGCGGCTCCTTTGCGGAGATTTCCGAACTTGAGTTTGGCCTGACCCTTGCGGGTAACGCCTTTCACAGGTGGATGGTCCGCGCGATCGCGATGGCCGGATATCCGGAACTGGGACCGCTCGATGTTTTGGTGTTGCACTCGGTTTACCATCGGGAACGCCCCAAGAAGCTGGCGGATATCTGCCTCGTTTTGAATGTCGAAGATACGCATACGGTCAACTATGCGATCAAGAAGCTCATCAAGGCGGGGTTGGTTGAAGACGGTCGTCAAGGCAAGGAAAAGACGGTTGTCGCCACCCAGAAGGGGGCTGAGACCTGTGAGAGATACCGTGAAATCCGCGAGGGTCTGTTGCTGCGTGCAGTGGGCGAGCTGGGGTTGGAGCCAGAGCAGGTCAGCCGCGCCGCGACACTTTTACGGCTGATGTCGGGGCAATACGATCAGGCCGCGCGCGCTGCCACAACCTATTGATCGCGCGGGCAGGGCAGGGCAAGAAGACGGCATGACTTCTTCCAATCAGGCCAAGTTGGGCATTCTCATGCTCGAAACGCAGTTCCCCCGTATCAATGGAGATATCGGAAACCCAAAAACCTGGCCCTTCCCGGTTGAATATGCAGTGGTGCCGGGCGCCACGCCTCGTGCCATCGTTTGTGACGATACATCAGCCTTTGTCGAAGCCTTTGTCGCACAAGGACAGCAACTTGTGGCGAATGGCTGTACCGGGATCGCGACATCCTGCGGATTTCTAGCGCTGATCCGGGGCCAGTTGGCCACGCGCCTCGGAGTGCCGGTCGCAAGTTCTGCACTAGAGCAAGCGGCCCAAATCAACGCCATGCTCACGCCTGACCAAACTCTGGGTATTCTGACAATCTCGGAGGCGAGCCTGAGCCCGGCGCACTTGTCCGCAGCTGATGTGCCCCAGAATGTTATCGTTGCCGGCGTCGAGGAAACCCACTTCGGACAAACGATCCTGAATGATGCTCCAAAGCTTGATATTGAAACCGCCCGTCATGAATTGGTTGATGCGGCCAAAACGCTGAAGGAAAGATGCCCGGACCTTGGCGCAATCCTATTGGAATGCACGAACATGCCGCCCTACGCGCAGGATATAATGATTGCGACGGGCGTGCCCGTGTTTTCAACAGTGACCTATCTGAAATGGTTTCATGCGGGCCTTCGACCTGAGGTGTTCACGCAGCCCTAAACGCGCAGCCAGCCGTCATCAAAGACCCATCGACTGACGCCAGCCAGAGGCAGCAGTTTCGTCAGTTCCGCCTCAAACGCGGCTTGCCGTCCCTTGCCCCACCTTACGCGCGCTTCTGGCCACAGGGCGCGAACACGCAATTCGTCGTTCTCGCGAAATGCCTTCATGTCGACCCGCGCAACAACTTTTTCGCCCTCAAGAACTGGAAACACGTAGTAGCCATAGGTTCGTTTGGCTTCCGGCACAAAAATCTCGATCCGGTAGTCAAAGCCAAAAAGCCGCAAGGCTCGTTTGCGGTCGCGGAGTGCCGGATCAAAGGGGCTGAGCACGCGCAATCGGGCGGTCAGCTTTCGTTCCAACGCCGGATCTGCGGAAATCTCAGGGCGCGCGAAAGAGTTGTGCAATTTGCCGTCGGCCCCGGTGATTTCGATGGGTTGCAACCGGCCTGCCGCGCTTTCTCCTGCGCACCACGCCTTGGCTTCAGCAAGGGTGATGTGATCCCAGAACGCCGCCAGTTCGGCAGGCGTTGCAAAACCCAACCGATCCAGTGCGCCGCTACAGCACCAGTCGATTGTTGCTGCGGTGTGCTCCGAGTCTGCCGGTGGGACGCACAGAGCTTCATCAATCACGCGTTCCGTCAGATCATAGCGCTTGCGGAAGCCGTCGCGGCCAACAACACAGAGCGCGCCACTACGCCAAAGATATTCCAGTGCCGTCTTGGACGGGTGCCAGTCCCACCAGCCACCTGAACTGCGTTTCTCTCCGGATCCCACATCGGAGGAACACAATGGCCCTTCGTCCCGGATCTGATCGAGCACTGTCTTAAATCGCGCCTCGAACCCGTCGCGACGCCAATTGCGCCACTGCTTGCGCAGCTTTTGCGCATCACGTTCCCTGCGCAGATGCCACCAAGGATAGTAGTCCATCGGGACGACTGCTGCGTCGTGTGTCCAATGTTCGAAAAGAGCGCGATCCTTTTCGTATAGCCGCTTCAGCGATTTGGGGCGGTATCGCTGCTTGCGAGAAAAAAGGATCAGATCATGTGCCCGCGCAACCGTATTGATGCTGTCAAGTTGCACAAAGCCCAACCGCTTGATCATATCAAGGAGTTCGGGGCCCTTTGCCTCCCCTGTTGGTGCATCGCTCAGCGCGTGTCGGTCGAGGAACAGACGCCGGGACTGCCCGTTGTCCAGCCGAAGAGTATTCATCCCCCGCCGCGACGACGCAACGTGTCACCATAAGAGATCTTTGGCGCCAGTGTGACGTGCTCTGGCTCTGGTCGCACGGCATCTTCGGGCAGGGCGCTGCGTTCCACGATGATCTGGGCCGCTTTTGCCCCGATTTCGGCACGGCAAGCATCCATTGAGGCAAGCTGGCGCGGCAGCCCTTCCAGCAACTCGACACCATTGAAACCGGCAAGCCCGATCTGGCCCGGGATGTCGATGCCCTGATCCATCAACCAGAGCATGCCGCCAGCACCAATCATGTCATTGGAGTAGTAGAGGAAATCGAGGTCGGGCGACCGCGCGAGCATGGCTTGCGTCATTTCCCGTCCTTTGGCCAGCGCAGAGCCGCCGTTATAAAACTCGCGATCCTCGATCTCGATCCCTGCCTTGGTCAGCCCTTCGGTAAATCCTTCGAAACGCTTGCGCGCACGGTGGTCGAGCGGCATTTTTGTGCCAAGAAAACCGATGCGGCTATAGCCTTGCTTTACAATCGCTTCGGCCATCTTGCGCCCCGCACGCCGGTGTGAAATGCCGACCATAGCGTCAACGGGGTTGCCGTCCGTATCCATGATCTCAACAACCGGTATGCCAGAGTTTCGCAACATGGCGCGGGTCGCATCCGTATGCTCAAGGCCGGCTATGATGACCCCGGATGGACGCCAGGAGAGCATCTCATAGAGCACCTGTTCCTCCTTTTCCGGTAGGTAGTCCGTGACCCCCACAACCGGTTGCAGGGGTGTATCGTCAAAGGTGCGGTTGATACCGGTCAGGACTTCGGGAAATACCATGTTTGACAAGGAGGGGATAATGACCGCGACGAGATTTACCCGCTGCGAGGCCAGCGATCCCGCGATCTGGTTTGGCACGTAGCCAAGCTCTTTCGCGGCGGCCAGGACTTTCTCGCGTGTTGCGACCGAAACATCCCCACGGTTTCGCAAGACGCGACTGACGGTCATCTCCGATACGCCGCAGGCTTCTGATACATCGCGAAGAGTCAACGGGCGGAGCTTCGGTCTGGTCACTGCAAAATCCTGTTACTTTTTTTCATTGTTATCGCATGACCTGCCCAAGCTTCAAGCACGCTACGCATACGATGGAAAATACCCATGACAGAGCGGAAAAGCTGGGTTAAGCAACGCGCAGCGGTCCCGTGGCTCAACTGGATAGAGCAGCCCCCTCCTAAGTTCATTTTTCAAAAAACATGTTTCCTCATGTTTCCTCATTATTATTACTTTTCAGATATTTAGGATAGATCACCTTCACATGCTTCCTCATGCGTGATAGGGGTTTATCAGCGATTTCGGAGACAAAACGGAGACAAAAGTGCGCCTAACGGACACCAGTATACGTGGGTTTCCGCTCGAACCAACGGGCAGCAAAAAACACTGGGACGAAACAATTCCCGGTTTCGGTGTGCGGTGTTCGGCCAAGACAAAGTCGTTCTTCGTCATGTACGGGCGCGACCGGCGACTGAAGACCATCGGCAAATACCCTGAAATTTCGCTCAGAGAGGCGCGAAATGAGGCGCGCCGCCTCCTAGCTGCCAAACCGGACAAAAAGCGCTTAAAATCGACCACAGTGGCTGTCCGCGTCTATCTGGAAGACAGGCAGACCCAGTTGCACCCAAATACGCTGCGCGAGTACCGGCGACACCTCAAGAAAGCACCAGAGAAACCGCTGGAGAAGCTGGCGCGATCTGACATTAACATGACCGACCCGCAGGCGATCAAAACCTGGAAGGTGTTTTTCAATTAGTGCATGCGCAACGATCTGACCGACCGCAATCCGTTCCAGCACGTGCCGGTAGTGTATGGGCAGCGAACGCGGGTGTTGTCTCATGACGAGCTAAGACAGATTTGGGCTTATGACTATCCGCCGTTCAGCGACTTCCTCAAGCTGCAAATCCTCACTGGCCAACGCAGAGGACAATGGGATGACTACACCCTGGACGAAGACAAGATTACATTCCATGCGCGGTCGATGAAGGGGAAGCGGGAGCACGTCTTGCCGCTGACGGATGCGGTGGCAAAGCTGATGCCGCTGGAGCAGTTCAACGGGTGGTCAAAGGCCAAAGCGCGGCTGGATGTACACGTGCCCTTGGAGCCTTGGGTGATCCACGATTTGCGCCGCACCTTCTCGACCAACTGTGCGGCGCTAGGCATCCCCCTGCATGTGACTGAGAAGATATTGGATCACCGTTCCGGCACTATTTCCGGCGTCGCCGCCATCTACAACCGTCACAACTACATGCCGGAAATGCGCGAGGCGCTTGACCGATACGCGGCACACGTTGAAAGTGTCGTGGCCTAGGTTTTCGCTAACCTGGCTCACGTGAGCCTCTTTCTTAGAGGTGAACGTGATGAAGAAACGGCTACTATCGATGAAACAAGTCCAGGAATTGATACCATTGTCTCGGGCTCAACTCGACCGCTATGTACACGATCCTGCGTATGCGCATATGGATTTTCCAAAGCCATACAAGGTGGGTTTCAGAGTGTTCTTTTTGGAACAGGCGATTATCGACTGGATTGATCGTGTGACCGGCTAGCGTGCCTCCTAGTGAGGCAGGGGTGTCTTGCCCCCCTAAAACTGTGCCAAAGTTGGCTTAGTTTTGGAGACGGGATTGATGGCGCGGAAACGGTATTCGG
>CANKZM010000007.1 GCA_947488305.1 uncultured Roseobacter sp. | reverse complement strand
TCTGGCTCTGGCTCTGGCTCTGGCTCTGGCTCTGGCTCTGGCTCTGGCTCTGGCTCTGGCTCTGGCTCTGGCTCTGGCTCTGGAAAGAATGCCTCGGCACCCGTTTCCTGTGCAAGAGGATCTATTGCCTGATCCTCTTCGACACGAGCCTCAGCGGAAAGCTCCAACGGGGGAGTGGTCTCTACTGCTTCCGGATCGCCCTCCCCTTCGTCTGGCAAGACGTTCTCGGCAAAGGGGCTCTGCTGCGCCTCAAAGGGTGCTTCCGACAGCACATCCGGTGTGATGGTCTCGGCAACACCGCCATCATCCACGATCGCCTCCAGTCCCTCATCAATTTTTGAGGAGGACTTGAACAAACGATCCTTGAGTTTTTTGAAAAACGCCATGCGCGGGCCTGCTGTCTCTTCGCTTAGTGCCCATCTAAGGGCATTTCGCGGGAAACAAAAGGCCCGGGCGGTTTTCGGTCAGATTTCCTCGGGGAAGTGCTTCATGACGAGCCGGATCGGGTTTGGTGCGGCTTGTCCGAGCCCGCAAATTGAAGCATCCACCATCGCGGTCGAGAGCTCTTCCAGTAAGGGTTGGTCCCATTTGTCAGACTGCATCAGTTTAACGGCTTTCTCGCAACCCACCCGGCACGGCGTGCATTGCCCGCAGCTTTCATCCTCGAAAAACCGCAACATATTGAGCGCCGCGTCGCGCGCGCTGTCCTGATCGGACAAAACCACAACGGCAGCGGACCCGATGAACGATCCCAAGGGTTGTAACGTATCAAAATCCAGCGGCACATCATTGATAGAGGCCGGCAAGATACCCGAAGACGGACCACCTGGTTGGTAAGCCTTGAAGGTGTGGCCTTCCGCCATGCCTCCAGCTGCTTCAATGATATCAGTAATCGTCGATCCCGCTGGTAACAGAAAGACGCCGGGATTAGCGACCCGCCCGGACACGGAAAAACTGCGCAGACCTTTGCGACCGTTTTTCTCTGTAGCGGACAGCACCTCCGGCCCCTCGCGGCAGATGCGCGTGACCCAATGCAATGTTTCCACGTTATGGACCAGCGTCGGCTGCCCAAAGACCCCGACCTGCGCTACAAAAGGCGGGCGGTGACGCGGCATGCCACGCTTGCCCTCGATGCTTTCGATCATCGCGCTTTCTTCGCCGCAGATATAGGCACCGGCACCGCGCCGCAGGTCGATATAGCCCGGCGCCACGATGCCCGCGTCTTCCAGTGCCTTGATCTCGCGTCGTAGGATTTCCAAGACCGCAGGGTATTCATCGCGCATGTAGATAAACGCGGTTTCCGCCTCAACCGCCCACGCAGCGATCAACATTCCTTCAAGGAAGAGGTGCGGCGTACGTTCCAGATAGTACCGGTCTTTGAATGTGCCCGGTTCGCCCTCATCCCCATTCACCGCCAGATATCGCGGCCCGGGATTGGCGCGCACAAAGCCCCATTTTTTGCCCGACGGGAACCCAGCACCGCCCAGCCCCCGCAACCCAGAAGACAGAACCTGTTCCTGAACAGCTTCCCAATCTCCGGCCTCGCGCAGGCTGGCCAAAGTTTCATAGCCACCGGCCGCCGCATAGGAGGCAAACGTTTCATAGTCTGGGATATGTGCATGTGTATGGCCGCCGGCGATTGCATCGCGCACCTTGTCGGTAGTGGCATGGTCAATATGCGCGTGCCCCAGTTCCAACACCGGCGCAGTATCACACCGCCCCATGCATGGTGCTCTCAATACGCGCACCTCGGAGGGATCCAGACCGTCTTCCAAAGCGGATTTCAACGCCTGCGCGCCCGCAAGTTCACAAGACAGGCTGTCACAGACCCGGATCGTCAAGGCGGGCGGCGGTGCTTCATTCTCTTTGACGACATCGAAATGCGCATAGAAAGACGCGACCTCATAGACCTCAGCCATGGACATCCGCATTTCCTCAGCCAACGCGCGCAGATGTGCCGCCGAAAGATGCCCGTGGGCATCCTGAATGCGGTGCAGATGCTCAATCAGCAGATCCGCACGCCGCGGCGCGTCACCAAGCAGGTTCCGAACTTCCGACAACGCTTGATCGTCGAGCTGGCGTCCTTTTGTGTGGCGTCGGCCCTTGCCCTTGCCGGACTTCCAAACACCCTTGGGTGGGTTTTTATCTTGCGTGTCGAGCGCCATGCCTCATTCTCCCAATTCACACCGCGCATCCTGCGGGACTTCATAGCCACAACCAGACCTATCAGGCTGCGCAGCGCCAAAGTAGCGCCAAAGGCGTCACCCGCTACAGCCAGAAACGACACATCTGTGTCCGATCCGAAACTTGTGGCATTAACCGCGTCACTGACAGTACATTGGTGCTCACCAACGAACGCGGTAAAAATCACCCAAGATGCGTGCCTCACGAGCCATACCCCTCTTTACCTCTGCGACGCTATTGCCTGCGGTCTGTATTCTATGTGCTGCCTTGTTTGGCGGCTTTTGGGTTTGGGTGGCCTTCATGAGCATGACGGTGCTGGTCATTGTCATGGACAGATCAGGATTGCGCATCGATGCGCAACCAGACCTGGCAGAATGGCTCCCCGTAACTGTTGGACTGCTCCATTTCGTCGTTCTCTGGGTTGGCCTTTGGGCCATCGGACAAGGATCGTATCTTGCCTTGGGGCAAAAGCTGCTGCTGGTCGTGACAATGGGGCTTTTTGCCGGTCAGGTTTCAAACGCCTGCGCGCATGAGCTCATTCATCGACCTCGGAGCCACGCGCGCCGTCTTGGCACGGCGATCTTTTGCTCACTTTTGAACGGGCAGCATGTCTCGGCACATCTTTTGGTCCACCACGTCCATGCAAGCACAGATAAAGACCCGAACTCGGCGCCGCTTGGGCGAAGCTTTTACAGATTTTTTCTAGCCGCAGCATTGGGGGAATTCGTCGAAGGATGGCGTGCTGAATCGCGACGGCATGTCCGCGGCGGCTACAGGTTAAATCCTTACGTCATCTACATGATCGGAGCGGGTCTATCGGTAACAATCGCCGGGGTTCTGGCTGGGGTTTGGGGTGTCGTAGCGCTTTGTTTCATCTCGTTTCACGCGCTCTTTCAGCTCATGCTGTCCGATTACGTGCAACACTACGGGCTGCGGCGCGGGGTTCTATCTGATGGTAAGATCGAGCCTATGGGTCCCAGCCACAGTTGGAACGCTCCACACCCCTATTCCGCGGCCCTGATGATGAATGCGCCGAGGCATTCTGATCATCACATGCATCCAAGGCGCGACTTCTCCTCGCTGGCCCATTGCAAGGACACGATGCCGACCTTGCCCCATAGCCTGCCCGTAATGGGGGCACTGGCACTTTTTCCGTCGCTCTGGATGCGCACGATGGACCCCCGTGTCCGGCAATGGGTCGAAAACCCCGAAAGGGAGCCGTCCACGCCAGCTTTTTCTTCACCCGTACTCTCTAAGTAGGAGCACCACCATGTTACCCCGTCATGCGTTTCTGGCTACTGCCACCCTGGTGCTTGCCTTGGGCTCCACAGATGCTGTTCTCGCGGCAGAGCCCATGGATGGCGCAGCATTTGATGCCTATACCCGGGGCAAAACGCTTTTCTATGGCCAGAACGGTCAGGCATACGGTGCCGAAATCTACCTTGATGATCGCAAAGTGCGTTGGTCTTTTCTCGACGGCCAGTGCAAGGATGGCTTCTGGTACGAGCAGGCCGATCAGATCTGTTTTGTCTATGAAGACAATCCCGATCCGCAATGCTGGGCGTTTTCAAAGAACAACGGTAGGCTCATGGCACGCTTTGAAAATTCACCTGGTGCCACTGAGCTCTACGAGGCGGAAGATATTGGTAAAGAGATGGTTTGCCTGGCTCCCAATCTGGGTTTTTGACTTTAGAAAAGCGACCCCTGTTCTGGCGGTTTGGGCGGTATCTTGCGCGTTGATGTGCCTGACTTTGCCCCCACTGTGATACGACCATCAGAGAATTGGATTTCAAGATTGGCTGCCGCTTTGGCAGCCTTGCTTTCAGTCACGACCTGCCCCTCCGCGCGCACCACCGCAAAGCCACGCTCCAGCGTCGCCTTATAGCTCAGCGTCTCGTTCAATCGACCCAAAGCGTCGACTTTCCGCTCAAGCTGCTGCAGATTCCGTCGGCCTGTTTCAGCAAGCCGCCTGACGACATCCTCGAAGCGCTCGGCTTTTCGGCGAAACTCCTGCGCAAGCACTTCCGGACGATAGCGTAGAGCCTGTGTGGCCAGTTTTTCCTTTTTGGCAGCAACAGCACGGTCCAACGCGGGGGTCAACTGCCTGGTTTTTTCTTCAAACCGCCGCTTTTCTGTTTCAACGGCGCGGCGCAACGTGGCCGGTCTCAGACTGCCGCTCATATCCGCCAGCCTGACTTTGCGGCGCTGCACGCCCGTCATGAGCGCTGGTCCAAGGCGCGCGACGCGGGTGTCGAGCAATTGGCGCGGCGTCTCCAGCAGCGTATCAGGGCGTGGCAATGCGCGGGACACATCCCGCAACCGTTGGTCGCGCCGGGTCAGACCCTGGCTCAACGCTTGACGCATGCGTGCATCCTGACCTTCGAGCCAGGCAATCAACTCATGCCGGACAGGGACTGCGAGTTCTGCTGCCGCCGAGGGGGTGGGCGCACGTTTGTCCGAAACAAAGTCGATCAGGGTGGTGTCGGTTTCATGCCCAACAGCGGAGATCAGAGGGATGTATGAGGCTGCCGCTGCGCGGGCAACAGTTTCTTCGTTGAACCCCCAAAGGTCTTCGACAGAGCCGCCGCCACGGGCCACGATCAGCAAATCCGGGCGCGGCATTGCCCCTCCCGGCGTCAGGGCGTTGAAGCCCTCAATTGCGCGCGTCACCTCTGGCGCACAGCGTTCGCCCTGCACTGCCACAGGCCAGATCAGTACCTTGCGCGGAAACCGGTCGCGCAACCGATGCAGAATGTCCCGAATAACCGCTCCGGTAGGAGATGTGACCACGCCGATCACCTCTGGCAGATAGGGCAATGGCTTCTTGCGGGACGCTTCGAACAATCCTTCTGCCTGAAGCTGCTTCTTTCGTTTCTCCAGCAACGCCATCAGCGCGCCTTTTCCCGCCACGGCAACTTCATCAACGTTCATGTTGTACTTTGATTGCGCGCCATAGGCGGTGAGCCTGCCGGTGACGACAACCTCCAGCCCTTCCTCCGGCAGCACGGTGAGTCCCGCGACCTGCCCTTTCCAAGTCGTACAGGCCAGTGTGTTTCGGTCGTCCTTGACGTCATAGTACATGTGCCCGGATCGCGCGCGTATCACGCGGCCAACTTCGCCGCGCACCCGAATCCGGCCAAATTCACCTTCGAGGGTCTTTTTAACCGCCCCCGAGATTTCGCTCACGGAGTATTCGGGCGTATTTTGTCCGGGGCTTGGGTCGTCTAGCAGATCCATGGGGCGCTCTTGGTGTTGTCACGGCGTACGGGCCAGCTTAGAACGCCCTGAACGCAAGGCCAAGCAGATCGGGAGCGCCACATGAACATTCTTATTCTTGGCAGTGGCGGGCGCGAACACAGCTTGGCCTGGGCGGTCAAGCAAAACCCCAAGTGCGACCGCCTGATCGTGGCTCCGGGAAACGCGGGCATCGCCGAGATTGCTGAATGCGCCGGGCTCGACATCGAAAACGGCGGCGCTGTAGTCACCTTTGCGGATGAGAACGCGATTGATTTCGTGATTGTCGGTCCTGAAGCACCGCTTGCTGCCGGGGTTGCGGACAGGTTGCGGGATGCAGGGATACTGGTGTTTGGACCCTCTGAGGCCGCAGCGAAGCTCGAAGCCTCAAAGTCATTCACCAAAGCGATCTGCGATGCCGCTGGCGCACCGACGGCAGCCTATGCGCATTTCAGGGACCTCGACGCCGCAAAGGCCTATGTGGACGCTCAAGGAGTGCCCATCGTTATCAAGGCAGATGGTCTGGCTGCCGGAAAAGGCGTCATCATTGCTGAGACACTGAATGACGCCCATGCGGCGCTCAATGATATGTTTGGCGGCAGTTTTGGCGCGGCCGGTGCGGAAGTCGTAATCGAAGAATTCATGGAAGGCGAAGAGGCGTCGTTCTTCGTGCTCTGCGATGGTGAAACGGTTCTGCCGATCGGAACCGCTCAGGACCACAAACGTGTAGGCGATGGCGACACTGGCCCGAATACTGGCGGCATGGGGGCCTACTCTCCTGCGCCGGTCATGACCGACGCCGTGACTGACGCGGCGCTCAACGAAATCGTGCGTCCGACCATGGCAGAAATGGCGCGGCGCGGGACACCCTATCAGGGGGTGCTTTTCGTGGGATTGATGATCCAGAATGGCGCGCCCCGCCTTGTGGAATACAACGTCCGCTTTGGCGATCCGGAATGTCAGGTATTGATGATGCGTCTGGGTGCTCAGGCTCTGGACCTCATGCAGGCAGCGACCGAGGGGCGGCTTGATCAGGCGCGCGTGAACTGGGCGGATGACCATGCGCTGAGCGTGGTTATGGCGGCGCAAGGGTACCCCGGTGGCTACACAAAAGGCACCGTTATCGAAGGTTTGGACGGGTTACCAGAGGACAGCCATCATATGGTTTTTCATGCCGGCACGGCCCGAAGAGACGGGCAATACACCGCGAATGGTGGGCGGGTTCTCGCAGTAACAGCGCGCGCTGGAAGCCTGGCAGAGGCGCGCGACAAGGCCTACCAAATGGTGGATCAGATAAATTGGCCAGACGGGTTTTGCCGCAAAGACATCGGCTGGCGCGCGCTCTGAGCCTATCCAGTCTTACAAGCCATCGCCGCTGCAAATGCGGGCCGGCTCGTGTCTGCGCCGATCTCGCGTACGGTGATTTCAGTGCCATCGTACCGCAGCGCCAGCAAGGATCGCCAGGAAGCGTTCGCCAGGATCATTTCTGGCACATCAGCGCAAATGCGGACCCCTCCGGCGATGTCTTTTTCGCCAATCCGGTGGTTCGTCACCCCAGTCAGTGAAGCGACCTCCGTGAGCCGGCCCTTATCAAATCGCCAGATGCGCAGCGTCTTGGCCAGGTGCGGCCGATCCACATAAGCCATTTCTATCGCGCCATCCCGGTCGAGATCCGCCGCCCCGACTGGCGCCAACCAGCGAAAACGTGTCCCGATGTAGGGGGTCGCGGTCAGCCGCCCTTGGCTGTTATAGACAGCAAGCCGGGCGCCCTGGCTTTGGTCACTTTCGACGACGATAACCTCTGGGCGCTTATCCCCATCCAGGTCGACCAAACGCGGTGCTGTATCTTCAAAAACCGCAGTCTCGGGAAGGCTGTAGCGACGGGTAGCGCCCTCCTCAAGGGTCAGCGCAAGCGTTGCATATTCGATGGCATCGCCAAGAACCCCATGCGCATACCGATCCGTCGGATTCTCATACCGCGCGTCCAGTATGGTCTCGCCGCTTGCGCTAGTCGCCAATTGCCACCAGCACAACGCCAGCAGCGCGCGGCGAGCGATACCGCGCAAGCGGCGTACCGGCAAACGCCGCGCCCCCTTTGGGATCAAATCTGCTTTTCCGGCATCTGAACGATCAGGCCGTCCAGCGCGTCACTCACCTTGAGCTGACAAGTCAGGCGCGACCGTGCGGGATCAGGCTCGTAGGCAAAATCCAGCATGTCCTCTTCCATATCATCTTTTGCGGGCAGTTTCTCTACCCAAGTCGGATCAACATAGACATGGCAGGTGGAACAAGCGCAGGCTCCGCCGCAATCCGCCTCAATACCCGGGATATTATTGTCCCGCGCCCCTTCCATGACTGTCAGGCCGTTTGCCACGTCCACAACATGTTCTTTTCCGCCGTGTTCGATATAGGTGATCTTAGCCACGTCCGTCATTTCCTTCTTGATGTGTTCGGCTCTGTTTACCGGGCGCATATAGAGCGCGCCAGCCCGTTCTGCGACCCTTCTGTGCCGTCATTGCATTGCGACGTCAATGTTCGATCTTGGCCGGCCTTGGTCGAGGCAGCATGACCGAGGCGTACCAATGCGGAATGCACCCTAACCTGAAAGCCTTTTAGCGTAGTCGTTACCGCCAGAAGTGGGACGAAACGGGGTGTAGATGTGACCCCCGATTGGAAAAACAGAAGATCTACAGGCCGCACACAACGTGCCAGAGTGCCAACGAAAAAAGGGCGCTCGAAAGCGCCCCTTTCAGATAGATGCGATCAAGTTACTCTGCCAGCGAGAGGGCAACGAATCGTGGGTCCCCTGCTCTGCGGACGAGCAACAGCAGCGACTTGCGGCCAGCCTCCCGGGCGGCATCCACGCGTGCTTCCAATCCACCGATGCTGTCAACCTTTTGCTGACCGGCTTCGGTAATCACATCGCCGGCGCGAAGGCCCTTTTCGTAGGCCTCGGAGGCTTCGTCGACTTCAGTCACCACAAGCCCCTGAGTGTCATCATCCAGACCGAGGTCACCCCGCAGCTCATCAGTGAGCACGCTGAGTTTAAGACCAAGCATCTCGGTTGTGACAGGTTCATCTGCATCAGGCGCTTGCGCCACCGCGGGCACGGCAGCCTCAGCATCTTCGCGGCGGCCCAAGGTTACCAAAAGCGTCTTGGTTTCCTCACCGCGCCGTACAACAACGCGCACAGCTTCACCAACCGGCGTGTTGCCAACCTGACGCACAAGGTCACGGGTGTCTTCCACATCCTTGCCATCGAAAGTGATGATGACATCGCCAATCTCGATCCCTGCGTCCATCGCAGGGCCGTCAAGCACGCCGTTCACCGCAGCACCATCCGTGGATGCAAGGCCCATCGCTTCGGCCATATCTTCTGACACATCCTGGATCTGGACCCCAAGCCAGCCGCGCCGGGTTTCGCCAAACTCCTGAAGCTGGCTAACGACCCGGGTCACGACATTCGATGCCATTGAAAAGCCTAGACCGATAGACCCGCCGGTCGGCGACAGGATCGCGGTATTCACCCCGATCACTTCCCCCTCCATGTTGAACAGTGGACCGCCGGAGTTGCCTCTGTTGATGGCCGCATCCGTCTGAATGTAGTCATCATAACGTCCGCTGAGTTCCCGATTGCGGGCGGAAACAATCCCTGCGGAAACTGAAAACCCCTGACCCAGCGGGTTGCCCATGGCAATCACCCAGTCACCTACACGCGCTTCGTCGCTATCACCGAAAGGGACAAATGACAATGGCTCGTCCGTCTCAACCTTCAACAATGCGATATCGGTATTCGGGTCCGTTCCGATCACTTTCGCGCTCAATTCATCGCCATTGAAGAACTCGACCAGGATTTCGTCAGCACCGTCGATGACGTGATTGTTTGTCACCACATATCCATCTTCCGAGATCACAAATCCCGAACCAAGCGCTGAAGACCGCCGCGGAGATCCCTCCGGCCCGTTGTTGCGGTCGCGGAAGAAGTCCTCAAATGGGGACCCTTCCGGCACGATGCCCTGCGGCCCCGTGCTGCGTGACACGGTGGTTGACGTTGTGATGTTCACGACAGAGGGGCTGATTTTCTCAGCCAGCGGCGCGAGGCTTGCCGGCTGCGCCCATGCCACCATTGGAATTGCCAGTGCAAATGCCAAAGTCAGCATTACCACCGCCAGCAGTTTCATCTGCCGATGTAAGGAAATAGTTCTGGACATGGTTACCACGTTGGCTTTCATGCGTCGTCTCCTGAAATTCGTTTGGCCTCTTCGGGCAAGAGTGCACCCTATGATGCGCTCCGTTATACACTGCAGATAGGGCGATTTCCCTACAAGTTCAAAGATGGGCTTCGATCTCAGCGTTTCAACTCATCGTTACCAAAGTGTAAACGGGCCATACGATGACACAAAACCGGTCAGAGCCCGCCCAATTGCCAGGCCGCCCAAACCAAAATGGCACCGGTGACCACAACGAGCCACCCAATCTGTCGCACTGCGTTTTCCGGCAACGCCCGCAACATCTCCAGCATGCGTTCCACAAGCGAAGGGGCCAGCGCATAGGCCAGCCCCTCTACAATCATCACCAACCCAAGGGCCAGAAGGACCGTGCTCACCGCTCGCCCTCGACTGACCGCGCGCCTTGATCGCTGCGCAGGTAGTTGAAGAATTCCGAGTCCGGTGACAGGACCATACTGGAATTGCTCCCCTGCAAAGCGCGCTCGTAAGCGGTCAGGGAACGGTAGAATTCAAAGAACTCGGGGTCCGCCCCAAAGGCCTGGGCAAAGATCGCATTGCGCTCCGCATCGGCCTGACCGCGAATGATGTCGGCTTCCCGGGTCGCATCTGACGTCAATTCGACAACTGTACGATCCGCCAAGGCGCGAACACGTTGCGCGGCTTCTTCACCCCGGGCGATCTCGTCTGCCGCTTCCCGTTCCCGTTCAGCCCGCATCCGCGCGAATGTCGCATCCAAGTTCTGCTCCGGCAGGTTAGTTTGCTTGAGACGTACGTCAACAACCTCAAGCCCCAGCGGCAATGCACGCTGCCGCGCTTGCGAGGTAATCTGCGCCATCAGTTCTGCACGATCCGCCGACAGGATAGTGTTGGATGTGACACCATCGGAACCCAGAACCGCACGAATGGTCGGGTTCAGGATGCCTTCCAGCCGATCCTCGGCAGCCCGCAAGCCACCAACGCCAACCGCTTGCCGGAACTGCACAACGTCCGAAATCCGATAGCGCGCAAAGGCGTCCACGACCAAACGACGGTCATCAGAAGGCGTCACCTCGGTGACTTCTGTGTCCAGCGCAAGAATACGGTCATCGTAGCGCACAACTTCCTGAATAAACGGGATTTTGAACGCAAGGCCGGGATCTTCTTTAACGGATTTGATCTGACCAAATTGCAGGACCAGCGCTTTCTCGCGTTCATCCACAATGAAGACAGAACTCAGGACACCCACAACCGCCAGAACGACGAGCGGAATAAGAAACTTAGTCGCTTTCATCAGTTTGTCCCTCCGGTGCTACGGCGTAATTCATTGAGAGGCAGATAGGGAACAACTCCCTGTCCGCCGCCACCGCCGCCCAGATCACTTTCAAGAATGATCTTGTCGACGTCACCCAATACGCGTTCCATCGTTTCAAGATAAAGACGCTTACGGGTGACTTCGGGTGCCTTGGAGTATTCTTCAAGAACAGAAGTAAAGCGGGCGGCCTCACCCTGCGCTTCGTTGACCTGTTGCGCACGATAGGCTTCAGCCTGTTCCAATTGGCTGGCCGCTTCACCACGGGCCCCGGCTGTTACGCGGTTCGCGTAGGCGTCCGCCTGACGCTCCAGACGGTCGCGTTCCTGTTCGGCTGCCTGAACTTCGCGGAAGCTGTCGATGACCTCGCGCGGCGGGTCGGCCTTGTCGAGGTTGAGACGGACGATGTTCACGCCACTATCGTATTGGTCCAGTGTCGACTGGATCAGGAACTGGGTCTCATCTGCAATGGCCTGACGATCCCGGTTGAGGATCGGCGCCAGCTCATTACGGGCAATCACTTCGCGCATCGCTGATTCCGACACCGCCGTGATGGTCTCTCTCGGGTCGGCCAGGTTAAACAGGAACTTGGCCGGGTCGTTGATGTTCCAGACCACCTGGAAGTCGATGTCGATGATGTTTTCATCCGTGGTCAGCATCAGGCCGCTGTCAACGCGTGCCCCGATATCCTCGGTCTGTTCGCGCGTTACTGGCAAAACTTCGGCAGTGACAAGGGGCCAAGGCGCGAAATTCAAACCAGAGTTGCCCGTGGCGTAGTACTCGCCCAGAAACAGCTCAACGGATTGTTCTTCTGGTGCGACCGTATAAAAACTGGCCATCAGCCAGGCACCAATTGCGCCGAGTGCGATCAGCCCGAAGGTCCCGCGTGTAAAGGCGGGTCCACCGCCTCCGCCACTGCCGCCACCTCGGGCGCCGCCGCCACCATCTTTGCCGCCCATAAGAACGCGCAGACGTTCCTGACCTTTTTTGACCAGCTCGTCGATTTCGGGGATCTGAGGCCCTTCGCCTCCCGGTCCACGGCCACCGCCGCCCCCACCCGATCCACGATTTCCACCGCCCGAGCCACCGTTTGGTCGTTCACCGCCCGAGTTTCCGCCACCCCCCCAGGGGCCGCCATTGTTGCCAGCCATTAAGTTCTTTCCCTTCTAAACCGCGTCACTTCACGATAAGCACTGCATAGGTACGTTTCCCTGCCCGGAATTCAAGCCGTTCTCATCGGAGAACGCATTGTCACGATCTCTTCGGACATTGTGGGGTGAACCGCAACCGTGCGGTCGAAATCTTCTTTTGTTGCGCCCATTTTGATGGCAATGGCCGCCAGTTGGATCATTTCGCCAGCATTCGGCGCGACGATATGGCATCCCAGCACTGTACGGGTCGCTTTGGATACGATGAGTTTCATCAGGACCCGGTCGGGCTTTCCGGCAAAAGCGGTCTGCATTGGGCGAAATGAAGTGCAAAAAATCTCGACCGGCTCTTTCTCGCGCGCTTCTTCCTCAGAAAGCCCCACAGTGCCCATTTCCGGTTGTGTGAAAATCGCGCTGGGGATCAGGTCGTGATCCACCGCTGTTGGATTGCCTTTGAAGACTGTTTCGACAAAGGCCATGCCTTCGCGGATCGCAACCGGCGTCAGGTTTACGCGATTGGTGACGTCTCCGATCGCATAAATTGAAGGCACGGCTGTCTGGCTATATTCATCCACTTCGATCTCGCCCCGACGGCCCAACCGGACACCAACATCTTCCAGCCCCATGTCATTGCTGTTCGGATCGCGGCCGGTCGCAAAGAATACCATATCAAAGGTGCCTTCGCTGCCTGCCGTGGATTTCACCCAGACAGGGCCACGCTCGGCACCTTCAACCTCATTCATCTGGCTCAGTTCAACTCGCTCCTGCGCGGACCCACCCATGGCCCCTGTCTCGCCCGACGCATCACGTTTGTCTGCGGGCGCCATCTCCAGGATATTCGTGCCAAGATGCAGACTAATACCGTTTTCGCGCATTTGTTCGGCCACAAGCCCGCGCGCTTCATCATCAAAACCGCGTAGTACCTGCGCGCCCCGGTAATACTGTGTCACCTCAACACCCAGCCCATTGAGGATGCAGGCGAATTCGCAAGCGATATAACCGCCGCCTACGATCAGGATCGACTTGGGTAGTTTTTCCAGATGGAAAATGTCATCCGACACAATCCCAAGATGCGCATTGGGCAGATCCGGGCGGACAGGCCTGCCGCCGGTTGCCACAAGGATATGCTTGGCTGTCTTGACCTCTCCAGTCGACAAGGTCACCTCATGTGCGCCCGTGATCTTTGCCCGCGCATCAAAGGTTTCGACCTTCGAGCCTGACAGCAAATTGCGGTAGACATTTTCGAGGCGGTCCAACTCTGCATTCAACCGGGTGCGGAATGCAGTCCAATCAAATTGGCCTTGCCCCATATCCCAGCCGTATCCCGCTGCCTCGGCGGGAATACCGGCGTATTCAGACGCAAAGACCATCAATTTCTTTGGCACACAGCCCCGGATCACACAGGTGCCGCCATAGCGGTCGGCCTCTGCCAATGCGACCTTTGCACCGGTTTCACCCGCAGCCACCCGTGCAGCGCGCACACCGCCTGACCCGCCTCCTATCACAAACAGATCATAGTCAAATGCGCTCATGGCCTGGTCCCTTGTTCAGTTCTTGTCAGCGATGGTTCGCACATAAGCACTGCCAGTCTGCGGCGCGAAACCTCGACCAGATTATCACCAAAGCGTGTTTGCACAGGAAAATCAGTCCGAAAGATCACTGAACAAGTTTCCACTGTCCGCAAAATCCACCTGCTCGCTGGCAACTGTCGCACTATCAATCTCATGCACTTCCACCTTGCCATCACCGTAGCCCAATACCACGCAATCACAGATATCGATAAAGAGACCGTTTTCGACCACGCCCGGCATTTGGTTCAACACCATTGCAAGTTGGCGCGGGCTACCGATGCGTTTTAGGTGCAGGTCGATGATGTGGTTGCCTTCATCTGTCACATAAGGCGCGTCACCGTTCATTCGCAGGCTGCTTTCACGCCCCAGAACATCCATCGAGACAAGGCTTTCTTCAACCAGTGCCTGGGTGGTTTGCCAGCCGAACGGGATAACCTCCACCGGCAATGGAAAGGCACCAAGTGTCTCGACCTTTTTACCTACATCGGCGATCACGACCATCCGGTCAGAGGCGGTTGCAACGATTTTTTCCTGCAACAATGCACCGCCGCCCCCTTTGATCAGGTTCATCTCAGCGTCGAATTCATCTGCACCGTCGATCGTGAGATCCAGCCATTTGGCTTCATCAAGAGAGATCACCTTGATGCCGACCTGCCTGGCCAATTCCGCAGTGCGGGTTGACGTTGGCACACTCTGAATGCGCAACCCTTCATCGCGGACCCGCTCACCCAGGCACCGTACCAGCCAAGCCGCTGTCGATCCGGTCCCCAGCCCGACACGCATGCCACTTTCCACCATTTGCGAGGCCCGTTTGGCACAAACGAATTTGGCTTTATCAATCGGGGAAAGGTCTGATGACATCAAAGGCTCCTGTCGCTGTTCGTCCGCCTTATAGGAAACAAGTCGCCAAGGTGCGAGACTGATTCTGCGCAATTTCGCTCAGGGGGTCTCTGGCGCATGCAGAAAGTCGTGTTTTTCCTGCACCATGGTCGTTTTTCGGACGGTGCCCTGTTGGGAATGCGATAATGAAACCGCATGACACCGCCAACCTACATTCTATACTATGCGCCCGACAATGCGTCGCTGGTTGTTCGATTGGCGCTGGAAGAGCTCAACCTCCCTTATGAGACACGGCTCGTTGACAGAAGCCGTCGGGAGCAGAAGACACCCGCTTATCTGGCGCTAAATCCCAGCGGTCTGATCCCGGTGCTTGAAACCCCTGATGGTCCATTGTTTGAAACGGCAGCTATCCTGTTGTGGTTAGCAGATCGTCACGGTGGCCTTGCACCCGACGTGGCCAGTCCTAATCGGGGAGACTGTTTGAAATGGTTGTTTTTCATGTCGAACACGCTGCATCCGACCCTGCGACGACTTTTCTATCCTGACGTATATGTGGGTGCGGACGCCGAGGCCCAAAAACATCTGAACAGCTCCAGCCGACACTCGGTACTTGAGCATCTGGGCGCATTGAACAGCCGTTTTGAGACGCACCGCGATGGGTTGATAATGGATATCTACCTAGGCCCCATGTTGCGCTGGCTTGCGCTTTATCCCAGCCAAAGTGACACCAGTTGGTTTGAGCTTTCGCGTTACCCTGCGCTATTTCATGCGGCAAGAGCTCTGGAACAACGTCCTTCCCTCCATTCTGCGTTTCGTGCAGAAGGTCTGGGGAACGCCCCCTTTACCAATCCCAAGCCTGCAACCCCTTCAGAAGGAAGTCCGACCTGATGTTTCTCTCTGTTTTCGACATGTTCAAGGTGGGGATCGGTCCCTCTTCCTCTCACACGATGGGACCGATGGTTGCCGCGTCGCGTTTTCTGAACATGATGCGGGCTTCGCCGTTTGAGTTTCATGGTTTGCGTGCCTCCCTACACGGCTCACTCGCCTTTACCGGCGTCGGCCACGCCACGGACCGGGCGACTATTCTGGGCCTGGCAGGCTTCACGCCCGATACCTATGATGCCGAGAAGGCTGAGGTGGCCCTGAACGACATCCGGAACTCGAAGACGATCAAACCCGCCGATTTGCCGCCCATGCACTTCGATCCCGGCACCGATCTCCTTTTTGACTATGACACTCCATTGCCGGGCCATGCCAACGGCATGAAACTCCTGGCGACCGACGCACAAGGCGACGTCATCCTCAGCGAGGTGTTCTATTCCATTGGTGGCGGTTTTGTCATGACCGAAGCTGAGCTGGCGGCTGGCAAAGACACTGAGGAAGAAGGGGCACCAATTCCATTTCCCTTCAAATCCGCCGCGCAAATGCTCGAAATGGCCGCCCAGTCGGGCAAATCCATTGCGGAGATGAAGCGTGCGAACGAAGCGGCGCGCTGCGGTATTGAAAACCTGACCAAAGGGACGAAACGGCTCTGGCAGGTCATGAACGATTGTATCGACCGGGGGCTGTCCACAGAGGGAGAGTTGCCCGGGGGACTGAAAGTAAAACGCCGGGCGAAAGCCATTCACGACGCCTTGATGGCTGAGCGGGGGATGAACCTTAACGCGCCTCACACGATCAACGATTGGATAAGCGTCTACGCCATGGCCGTCAACGAAGAAAACGCCGCAGGAGGTCAGGTCGTTACTGCTCCAACCAATGGGGCTGCGGGTGTGCTTCCTGCGACGCTACGCTACTATCTCGATCACGTGCCCGGCGCGTCGGAAACGCATATCGAGGATTTTCTCCTGACCGCTGCCGCGATCGGCGGCCTGGTCAAGTTCAATGCCTCGATCTCTGGGGCAGAAGCGGGATGCCAGGCCGAGGTGGGATCAGCCGCCGCAATGGCTGCTGCGGGCCTTTGCGCCGTCATGGGGGGGACTGCTGAACAGGTTGAGAACGCGGCAGAAATCGCGCTGGAGCATCATCTGGGAATGACTTGCGACCCCGTAAAAGGGCTGGTGCAGGTTCCTTGCATCGAACGCAATGGCCTGGGCGCGATCAAGGCAGTGTCTGCGGCATCATTGTCACTTCGGGGGGACGGCACGCATTTGGTTCCGCTGGATGCGTGCATTGAAACGATGCGGCAAACCGGTTTGGACATGTCCGAAAAATACAAAGAGACATCTTTAGGCGGATTGGCGGTCAATATCCCAAACTGCTGAGCCGCTCTACAACCTTCGCTTGCATTGCCTTTTGCCCACGCATAGGCTTTGTCCATGACAATAGACCGCCCTCTGCTTGGCATCATGCTGATGCTGGGATTCTGTGTGCTTGCACCAATGGGCGATGCTATTGCCAAAATTCTGGGACAAACCGTACCCATTGGGCAGCTTGTGCTGGTGCGTTTTGCCGTTCAGGCATTGGTGCTTGTCCCGCTGGTTTGGGCCACTGGAAGGGCCTGGCGGATGACCCCGCGGATCACTCTTTTGACCTTCATCCGCACCTTGCTCCACATTGTTGGCATCGGGACGATGGTCACTGCCCTCAAATACCTCCCCTTGGCGGATGCCATCGCGATCGCTTTCGTTATGCCGTTCATCATGCTGATTTTGGGCAAATATGCGTTGAAAGAAGAAGTGGGCGCCCGGCGCATCATTGCATGTGCCATCGGTTTTCTAGGTACACTTCTGATCATCCAGCCCAGTTTCGCTGAAGTCGGGTGGCCTGCGTTGTTGCCGGTTTTTGTCGCTCTGAACTTTGCGTTCTTCATGCTGGTGACGCGCCAGATCGCGAAAGAAACGGATCCAATTGGTTTGCAAGCGGTCAGTGGCATCATGGCAGTGGCCGTCATGCTTCCCGTTTTGCTGGTTTTTCAAGGCAGTCGTTTCGAACAGCTCCAGATCATCGAAGTATCGACCTTTGACTGGAGCTTGTTACTCAGCATCGGAATGCTCGGAACAGCGGCACATTTGCTGATGACATGGTCCCTGCGCTATGCACCTTCAGCGACATTGGCGCCGATGCAATATCTGGAAATACCCTTTGCGACAGTGCTGGGTTTTTTGATTTTTGGCGATCTGCCAAATCCTTTAGCAACAGCGGGGATCGGGATCACGGTTGCCGCCGGTCTCTACATCATTCTACGCGAGCGGGCCATCGCGCGTGCGCCGGTACGCTCTGCAACTGAGCCGCTACCAGGTGAATGAATGAGCGCGGCAGGATGCAAAGCATAGAAGCCGCCGAAAACTCCAGATGAACGTCACCTAGAGCCTGGTTCGAGGTCCCCGACCTTTGGCCTGGCGCAAATTCAATGCCATCGATGGGCCACTTAAGCCCGCTTGAACACCCGCTGACCGGCCCCATTGGAAAGAGGGATACTCGTGTGCCAGCAGGTAAGGGAAGGTGAAGTGTTTTTGGGCAGAGAAAGACGACATCCTGCTGGCCCAGCAAAACGACCATCTTGTCTCGGCGCCTGACCAGCGTGTTCAGAGCCGCAAGCGAATGATCAATCTGCCCCCCGGTAAAGCCAACCGCAACTACCAGGGGCGCGCGTATATTGCGCAGTGCCTTGTCAAAATCAGTGCTATCCTGCTCGGCAATCTGGTGGAAACGCTCCGCCGGAATTTGCGCGCGCGCTGCGTCTGATATAGAATCCATGTCGCCGATAACGGCTGCCAGATCGATGCCTAATTCCAGCGCCAAATGCGCTCCACTGTCAGCCGCCACGCAAATTGAGGCAATTTCGCGCGCGATTGCCACATCTTGCGGCGGAGAATCACCACCACCGATCACAGTCACTGGTTCAAATGTGTCGACAATTGGAAAATTCACGGAAGTTTAACGCCCATGCGCGAAACAGGCCACATTTCTGCCACGAAATGATACGAATAAAATCACAGATTCGGACCCCTTTGGACTTGGCTAAAATGTTAGACATCTTGTTGATAAAGCGCAGAGGACGAGCATCCGATGAATAATAACAACAAGATTCTTACCGTCTCTTATGGGACATTTTCCTGTACTCTGGAAGGGTTTGACGACTCCTTCGATACCATGAAGGCCATCGCGGAGTACTTCCGTGATCTCGCTGCAGACGACCGCTACTTTGGTGCAGAACCCCCACAGCCTGATGCGGATATGCTCGCACGTATTGCGCAGCGCGAAGTCTCTCGCCGGGTCGAAGCGCATGAACATGACGGCAGAATCATGTTGAAAGCACATCAGGACACGGTTGTTCCGGCCGCCGTCGCTGCTGTTGAGAAAGAAGCGGAGCAGGAAGAAGCGGCCGTTTCGGAGCCGAGCTCCCCTCTGGAAGAGCCAACGGCTGAGATCCAGCAGGAAGCATCTGCTGAACAGGACACCCATGTTGACGCGGCGGCGGAGGACGAGGCCCAAGCTGTTCCGGCCGTTGAAGAAGCGGAACCGCTTGTGGCGCCTGCGCCTGAGGTCTCAATCGAAGAAGAGACTGTGACGCACGATGAGACGTACGAGACGCAACAGGCAGAGCTGGAGCCTGAGGTTGATCAAGTCGAGGAAACTGCTTCGGAAGACGTTGCAGACCCAACCGATGAAGAGCAAATCGAAGCAGCTGCACCAGAAGAGCTGATCACTTCAGAGGCTCAAGACGAAGATGAAGAGCCTGAAGTACAGTTGGCTGATATCGACGCTGAGACCGACGAGGGTGTGGAAGCAGTCGTTGAAGACAGCTTCCATGCTACCGAAGAAAGCATCTTTGCAGAGGACGCTCCGATCGAGGAAGAGCCTCTCGAAATCAGCAATCTCGCACATGAAGATGCGACAGACACTCCTGAGACAAGTACGCAAGATGAAAAGTCGGACATTGAAGATGTCGCGGCGTTCTTTGCCGATAGCGAGCTTGCGCACCAGCCGGATATGGGCACCGAAGAAGAAATCTCAGAAACCGGGTTTGCCGCCACCGTTTCCGAAGCTGAAGACATCGCCGACGCGGTTGAAGAGTTTGAAGTCGAAAACGTTGAAACCTCGCATTCGAGTTTTGACAACGAGAGCCTTGCTGAGAAGCTGCAACGTATTCGCGCGGTTGTCTCCGAGCGTACGGAAGACACACAAACCGCTGAGTATGTAGAAGACATTGAAGAGCCGACAATTGGTGAAGGATTTGATGCTTTCCAAGAGTTGACGGCAGAGACTTCTGCGGACGATACCGAGAGTGAAGAATCCCGGGAAGACGTGCCAAATGACGTCATCGCAGAAGCCGCTCAGGATATTTCCGACGCGTTCGAAGCAGATGACGCATTTGTCGAGGGACAAGACGTAGCGGAGGCTTCCGGCGAAGATGACGAACTGGACGCATTGCTGCGCCGCATAGAAGAGCAAGATGATGCATCCGAAGATGTACAAGCGCTCGATCTTTCAGCAGAAATCGACGAAGACGAAGAGCCCGCAGAAAATCTGTTTGCCGCGTCCGATGAGGATGAGGACGAAGACGCGACCGATGTTCATGGTCGTGTGCTAAAGGTCAATCGCGCCGATCTCGAAGCGGCGTTGGAAGCGGGTGATCTTCAGGAATACGAAGAAGAAACGCTTGGCACGTCAGCTTTCGCTGAAGAAGATGAGCTCATCCTGTCAGATGAACTTGAGGTGTCCGACGACGCTGTCGAGGACGCCCCAATGGCCGCGGCGCCATCTTCTGCCCGGGAAAGCTTGCCCAATATCGACTCCGATTCAGGGGAGGACGTATCCCGTTTGATGGCAGAGGCCGACCATCAGATGCAGGAACCTGAGGGCAAGACCAGACGCAGTGCATTTGCGCATTTGCGGGCCGCAGTTGCGGCGCGCTTTGCAGACCGTTCCATGGACGAGACTGACAAGACGGTTGAAGAAGCTGCCGAAGCATATCGCAGTGACCTCGCAGAAGTTGTCAAACCACGTCGCCCTATCGCCAAGACACGCAGTGAACGCCCAACGGACACGCGCCCTGCTCCGCTCAAACTGGTGGCAGAGCAACGCATTGATCCGGATGCTGGCCCGCAACGTGGTCCGGTGGCGCCACGTCGTGTTGCGGCAGCCGATGACCATGACATGGATTTGGCCGAGGACACGGGCTTTGCGGCCTATGCGGAAGAACGCGGTGCAGAAAGCCTCCCTGAGCTTTTGGAAGCCGCGGCCGCTTATCTTGCATTTGTCGAAGGGCATGAACAGTTTTCCCGCCCTCAGCTGATGTCTCGTGTGCGTCAGGCAAATGGCGGTGAGTTCACTCGGGAAGACGGTCTGCGGGCCTTCGGACAACTGCTGAGAACCGGCAAGATTGAGAAAATCCGGGGTGGCCGCTTTGCCGCATCCGACGCCATCAGCTTCAAACCGGATCATCGCGCAGCCGGTTAACCTCAAGCGCATCACGTTCCAGATAAACGGCAGTCCAGAGTGGGCTGCCGTTTTCATTTATAAGCTGCCTATTTTTCGGGATGGTCCGGGTCCGCCTGCCCCACCCCTTTGAAAATAAACTTGAATGGTAAGGCCCAAAGCAGGCCCAGTGCCACGTAGACCAACAGTTCTACCCAGATAGATGGGCGTTCAAGCCAGTTGATTACCGTTATCGACAGCACGATGTATGCTGGCAAACCTACCAAAAGGATCAACAGTGCCAATCGGCGACGGGATTTGTAGCTCAGGGACATGAGGCTCCTGTCAGTCTGCAAATGGGTCCGTCACAAGAATGGTGTCTTCCCGCTCCGGCGAGGTGGAAAGTAGCGCGACAGGGCACTCAATCAACTCTTCCACTCGACGCACGTATTTAATGGCATTCGCTGGCAAATCCGCCCAACTGCGCGCACCCTCGGTGCTGTCGGACCATCCGGGCATTTCTTCATAGATCGGCTTGCAGCGCGCTTGATGATCCGCTGCCGTTGGCAAGTAGTCCATGCGCTGCCCGTCCATCTCATATCCAACGCAAATCTTGAGCGTCTCGAACCCATCCAGCACATCCAGCTTGGTAAAAGCGATACCGTTGACACCCGACGTCGCACAGGTTTGGCGCACCAAGACTGCATCAAACCATCCGCAGCGGCGTTTGCGCCCAGTGACAGTGCCAAATTCATGTCCACGTTCGCCGAGACGTTGTCCATCCGCATCATCAAGTTCCGCAGGAAATGGTCCCTCCCCTACACGGGTCGTGTAAGCTTTCACGATACCCAGGACATAATCTATCGAGCCCGGACCAATGCCAACGCCCGTCGCGGCCTGTCCCGCGATGACATTCGAGGAGGTTACAAAGGGATAGGTTCCGAAATCGATATCCAGCAAAGCACCTTGCGCCCCTTCGAACAGAATGCGCTTGCCCGCGCGCCGCTTTTCGTTGAGCACTTTCCAGACCGGTGCCGCATACTGCAGAATCTCTGGTGCGATCTCCTGCAATCTGGCGATCAATTCATCACGATCAACCGCCGAAATGCCCAACCCTTTGCGCAAGGGATCATGGTGTTGCAGGGCACGATCCACACGCGCCTCGAGCGTTGCCGGATCAGCCAAGTCTGCAACGCGCACCGAACGTCTGCCGACTTTATCTTCATAGGCTGGCCCGATGCCGCGCCCGGTTGTTCCGATCTTGGTTCCCTTGCTGGCGGCTTCTTCACGTGCTCGATCAAGCTCACCATGGATCGGCAAAATCAGCGGTGTATTCTCAGCAATCATGAAAGTTTCGGGAGAGATTTCAACGCCCTGGCCTCGTATTGTCTCGATCTCTTTCACCAGATGCCATGGATCCAGAACCACACCGTTCCCGATGACCGACAGTTTTCCACCCCGCACGACCCCTGACGGCAAAGCGTTCAACTTGTAGACAGCACCGTCGATGACAAGCGTATGGCCCGCATTATGCCCGCCTTGAAACCGCGCGATCACATCCGCTCGCTCGGACAACCAGTCCACGATCTTGCCTTTTCCTTCATCACCCCATTGGGCGCCGACGACGACGACGTTAGCCATGTCTGGTCCTTTTGCATTCGGTTGAAACCCGCGCCGGTATAACGAGGCATGGCTGGGGGCGAAACCACAAAAATTCGACCCATTCCCGACCGCTTGCCTCCTCGCCATGGACATTGCACCAACACCGGGGATATCTCACCACGAATAACCAATGAACCTTGAGGCTTCAGTATGAGTATATTCTCAAGATGGCTGGCAGCCTTTGCCTTGCTGACAGTGACCTTCAATCCCACGCAGTACAACTACCTGACATGGCTTCAGGATCACGGCAGCACTAACTTGTCCATCGCGGTTCTTGTCGGATTACTATTGGCCGTGGGGTATATTATCTTTCTGCGCGCAACGCTGCGGTCGATCGGCACCTTCGGCATGGCTCTGGTGCTCGCGATTGTTGGTGCCGTTGTCTGGGTGCTTTACGATGTCGGTGTCCTGCGTCTGGACAACAATAGCCTTAACGTATGGCTGGGAATTTTTGCCTTGTCAGTGGTTCTGGGGATAGGGTTAGGATGGAGCCATGTGCGTCGGGCCTTATCGGGCCAGACAGACGTGGACGATGTGGAAGACTAGGAGTGTGCCGCATGCGCCGGCCAAAAGATCAAACAGCAGATTTCCAAAAATTCTACTACGCCTAGGTTGGATTGGGCGAAGGCTGCGGCTGCGCGGAGCGCGTCATCGATGTGCATGAATTTGAACGCCAGGCCGGAAAATGCGCGCCTGTTTTGAGCTGGCGGCTTCGCAAAGGAATATGGCGTCGGTTCTTGAATAAAGCCGGGCTGACACGGCGCCCAAACTGTTAATCTGCGAGCAGGACCGGTGCGCCGTGAGGCGTGGTGAGATATGCGTTTTCCCATGCCCCTTTGAGGGCAGATAGCTCCCCAGCTGCGGCGACACCTTCTTTCATCAGAAACGCCTCGAGCGTTTCGAGCCATGCCCCAAAATAGTCGTCTCCGCCATCGAGGTCATGGGTCAGGCCATGGCGCTTGAGCGTTTCGCCGAAGGCGGCGGCCCAATCCGGCCACGCCAGACGGCCGGTCTCGTTCAAATGAACGGTCAATGCAAATACCTGAGCATGCCAGGGCTCAGAAAAGGCTGGTTCAGCTATACTCATTCCACGGGTTCCAGGTAGCTTTGCCAGAGATCAAGAACCACTTCATCGCGAGGATGCTCTGGGTGGGCCCATAATGCAGATGCTGGAAAAGCCACGGCGTAGAGCGGCTCTGGTGCTTCGCCGAACCCGTGCGCAGAACTATCAGGCAGCACATGCGCCCCATGGCACCTGACGACACGGCCGCGCGCGCCGGCAGCGTATTTCGGCAAACGGGTATGACCACCATCAATCAATCTGTTCGACGGCATGCGTCTGGTCTTTACCGCATCCCCGTTCCGAAACACTGCAGCGACGTCGCTGGGCCGGTCTGCCGGACCGCCAGCCGCCAATACGGTGGCGACACGATCCGCCTGAAGGGCACGGTCCGCAAGCGGGCTCGGTGTCGGCTCAGCTCCGGCAAGTTCATCCCGGGTCACGATTCCTTTCTCCACCAGAAGGTCGGCAAGAGCGGAAACCCACTTTTCATAGTAGGAAAACCGCGCATAATCTTTTGGTGAGAGCAACTCACGCGCATGGCGCGACACATCAATGTTCCACTGACCGAGGCTGCCGGCTGCAAGCGTCACTGCGAGCGCACGCGCATGCCATTCTTGCGAAAATACCTGCTCGTTCGGATCTTGAAGGACGGGTCCGTCACCAAACCGCCCTCCCATATCATGCGGGCGGGTCACTCAGACACCTGCTCTGGCAACAACGCCAGTCCTGTCCCGATCATGCTATTGCGGGTGACAAGCGCCATGAGCGCGTCCTCATTCCAGCCCTCGGTGCCCGCTGGACGTTGCGGGATCACCAGATAGCGAACCTCCGCCGTGCTGTCCCACACGCGTACCGCTACATCATCCGGCAGGCTGACGCCAAAATCAGATAGAACCTTGCGCGGCTCACGCACGGCCCGGGCTCGGTAAGCGTCAGATTTGTACCAGGCAGGCGGGACGCCAAGAAGCGGCCAAGGATAACAGCTGCACAACGTACAGACGACCATATTGTGTTGAGTGTCGGTGTTCTCGACCGCCACCATATGTTCGCCCTGTCGTCCATAATACCCCAGCTCTGACACTACCGCTGTGGCATCCGCAAGCAATGCGGCCTTAAACTCCGGGTCCGTCCAGGCTTTGACGACAACATGCGCGCCATTGCGCGGACCAATTTTGTTTTCATATGTATCTATAATCGCATCAAGGGCTTCGGGATGGACAAGCCCCTTGCGTGTCAGAAGCGTCTCCAGCGCTTTGACGCGGAGCGCGGGATCAGAGGGCAAAAGACTGTGCGGGTGATCGTGGTGGTCATGAGGCATGCAGCGAAAATGAGCCAATTTGGCGGCGATTGTCCAGCGGCTGATCAGATCATTTCAGCGGGCCTGAGTCGCCGTCATGTGAAAAACGGAATTGCTGCAATGCCGCAACTCAGGGTTGCAGCCTAAGACCCCCAGATGAAAGGAAAAGAACTTGGCGCGGTTTTCGCGGAATTGTGCTATAGTTTTCCAAAGCACGACTGCAGCGCCTCAATTCCAGGATTTCCCTCTTAGAGCATGCGCGAGCCATAGATGCTTTGACAAACCGCTGCGCCTCGCGTGGCGGTTTTGCCTGCGATTATTACTATAAGATGATGACGCTTTTGGTGCCTGTTTGACCCGTTACTATCGGCGGGGCGCCATCGGATCGAACATCCAGATTTATGGATACTCTGAAAGAGCGTCACTTTTAAACTTAGGACGGACGTCCTCTGGTCGAATCCTCCCTTGCGAGCGATGGCAAACTTGCCTAGATACCCCCAAAGCTGTTTCGAACCTTACAGGGTATTCATGGAAAACGTCGTCCTGATCGTCCACCTCATCCTCGCGCTCGGCCTAATCGCCGTCGTGCTGCTTCAGCGCTCCGAGGGCGGTGGACTTGGCATGGGCGGCGGCGGTGGCGGCGCCATGACCGGGCGCGCAGCGGCCACTGCCCTCGGGAAACTGACCTGGATACTGGCCATTGCCTTTATCTGTACGTCGATCACCTTGACCATCTTTGCCGCTGAAAACGCATCAGGTTCTTCGGTAATTGATCGGTTGGGCGTTACCCCACCAGCCTCAGAAGACAGCCCGACACCTGCGGTTCCGTCCAGCGACGAACTGTTGCCGCCAGCGCCGGGTGACAATGCACCCCTGGTCCCAACTCTGGATTAACACCACCCACAACACCTTGAGGCAAGGTTAATTTCTGCAACATCATGTTGCGGACACCCTTGCCTTGACCCTCCGAATCCTGATAGCCTTAAATCCCGTGGTGCTGTGATGAATCACAGGCTGAGAGGGCGGCTTCAACAGAAATCCGCGTCGACACGGGAGCAGATCGAGCAATGGCACGTTATATCTTCATCACAGGTGGTGTGGTGTCCTCTCTTGGTAAAGGGCTGGCATCGGCGGCACTTGGCGCGCTGCTGCAAGCACGCGGATTTTCCGTACGCCTGCGCAAACTGGATCCCTATCTCAACGTCGATCCCGGAACGATGTCCCCATTTGAACATGGCGAAGTTTTCGTCACGGATGATGGTGCGGAAACCGATCTGGATCTGGGTCACTACGAGCGCTTTACCGGGGTCGCAGCGCGCAACACTGATTCCGTCTCTTCCGGCCGCATCTACTCCACAGTGCTCGAAAAAGAGCGGCGGGGCGATTATCTCGGCAAAACAATTCAGGTCATTCCCCATGTCACAAATGAGATCAAGGATTTCATTGGCATCGGCGATGACGAAGTGGACTTCATGCTGTGTGAAATCGGCGGTACCGTAGGTGATATTGAGGGTTTGCCATTCTTTGAAGCGATCCGCCAGTTCACCCACGACAAGCCACGCGGCCAGTGCATCTTCATGCATCTGACGCTGTTGCCTTATCTAGCCGCATCGGGCGAGTTGAAGACAAAACCTACCCAACACTCCGTCAAGGAATTGCAGTCCATCGGGATCGCGCCCGACATTCTGGTCTGCCGGTCTGAGCACCCCATCCCGGAGAAAGAGCGCGAAAAGATTGCGCTTTTCTGCAACGTGCGCAAAGAAGACGTGGTCGCGGCATACGATCTCAAGAGCATTTACGACGCGCCATTGGCCTATCACGCGCAGGGCCTGGATCAGGCGGTGCTTGATGCGTTCAGCATTTCCCCCGCCCCCAAACCCGACCTGAGCGTCTGGCAAGACGTCTCCGACCGGGTCCATAACCCCGAAGGCGAGGTCAAAGTGGCCATCGTCGGCAAATACACACAGTTGGAAGACGCGTATAAGTCCATCGCGGAAGCGCTGACCCATGGCGGGATGGCGAACCGGGTAAAGGTAAAGGTCGAATGGGTCGACGCGGAGATCTTTGACACTGAAGACGTGGCGCCGCACCTGGAAGGGTTCCACGCAATACTGGTCCCCGGTGGTTTCGGAGAACGGGGTACAGAAGGCAAGATCAAGGCCGCGCAATATGCGCGCGAGAACAAGGTACCTTACCTCGGGATTTGCCTCGGCATGCAGATGGCCGTCATTGAAGCGGCCCGAAACGTTGCAAATATCAAAACCGCCGGCTCAGAGGAATTTGACCATGAAGCGGGCAAAAAACGTTTTGAGCCAGTAGTTTATCACCTCAAGGAATGGGTGCAGGGCAACGCCAAGGTTTCGCGCAAGGTTGGCGACGACAAAGGTGGCACGATGCGGCTTGGCGCTTATGACGCAGCATTGACGGCGGGCACCCGGGTCGCTGAAGTCTACGGAACAACCGCGATAGATGAACGTCATAGGCATCGCTACGAGGTCGACATCAAATATCGCGACCAGCTGGAGGATGCCGGTCTGGTTTTCTCCGGCATGTCACCCGACGGGAAGCTGCCGGAGATCGTGGAATGGCCAGAGCATCCTTGGTTCATTGGAGTTCAATTTCACCCCGAACTGAAGTCTAAGCCATTTGATCCACATCCACTCTTCGCGGATTTTATCAGGGCCGCCAAGGAAATCTCGCGTCTGGTGTGAAACCTCTCTAAACTCGCGTTGGACCTTCGCAGCTCAACGAAAGATTTTGAGGAACACAGCATGCAGAACCATCCAGCGCGAATTCGCGACTATAAAGGGCCCGTGACCGATACGCGTGTCTGGGATGATTTCGATCTTCGCCCTGGCGATGTGATCCTGAGCACACCCCCAAAATGCGGCACCACTTGGAGCCAGGCAATTCTGATGATGCTGATTCATGAGGCGGCAGTGACCGACCGACCGGTTTGGCGAGATAGTCTGTGGCTGGATTGCGGGTTTCGCAACCAACCCGAACTGAAAAGCCGTCTTGAGGAGCAAACGCACCAACGATGCATCAAATCCCACACGCCTTTTGATGGTATTCCTTTCGATCCGCAGGCTGTCTACATTTCGGTTTATCGGCACCCCATTGATGTCCATTTTTCGATGATGAAACATGTGGAGAATATGGAGTCCGATATTCTCGATTTTCTTTCACCGCCCGAGCCAGGTGCCGCTTTCACCCGTTTTCTGGAAACGCCCGCGAACGATACCGGCACAGATGATCTGACATTGGATTCACTCCTGACGCACTACCGCAGTTTTGCGAAATGGGCACATCTGCCGAATGTGCATCTGTTTCATTATGCGGATCTGTCACGGGATCTTCCCACTTACATTCGTCGCTATGCGACGGCCATTGGCTTGACCCCGTCCGACGCGCTCGTGAGTGAGATTGCGCAAGCCGCCTCTTTTGGCTCAATGAAATCGACCGCAAAAAAGATTTCCTCCACGGCCAGCTCAGGCGCGTTCCGCGTTGAGCACAAGTTTTTTGACAGTGGAACCAGCAACAAATGGGTCGGACGACTGAACGATGACCAAATTGCCGCCTACAACAAGCGTATCTCCGAAATGGCCTCCACAGAGGAACAGGCATGGCTTGAAGAGGGCGACAGAGCAGTTCAATAGAGCCCACGCACGAAACCCTGAGCTAATTCGGCAGCCAAAATCTACCGGTTGAACAGCCCGCAACACACAGTATCACGGTGCATTAGATGCTCAGCTACCAGCACAGCTACCACGCAGGAAATCTCGCCGATGTGCACAAGCATTTTTTGCTGGCATCGGTGCTGGAATATCTGATCAGGAAAGATAAACCTCTCTCCTACATCGAAACTCACGCCGGGCGAGGGCTTTATGATCTATCGGATAGCGCAGCGCGGAAAACCGGTGAAGCGGCAGCAGGCATCGAAAAAATGTTCCCAATGCTGGAGGCTGATCATCCTTACACGAGCATCCTGATCGATATCAGAAACCAGCATGGGCGCTTCGCATATCCAGGCTCCCCCCTTATTGCGGCGTCGATTTTGCGCGCGGAAGATCACATCCACCTGGCCGAACTGCACCCCCGGGAAAACGAAGCTTTGCAGACCAACATGTCGCCTTTTTCGGCAAACTGTTACAGGCAAGACGGCTTTGATCTCGCGCATTCGCAATGCCCTCCGACACCCAGGCGGGGGCTGATGGTGATCGACCCAAGCTGGGAGATCAAAACCGATTATGATACCATCCCCCGCCATATCGCCAAGATTACCAAAGCTTGGAACGTTGGGATCATTGCTTTGTGGTATCCTGTCTTGAAAGCCAAGGCGCATGATAAGATGCTGGCAATACTTAAAAAAAACCACACCGACACACTTCGAAGCGAGGTCCGGTTTCCGCCGGCGCGGGATGGGCATGGGATGGTTGGGTCCGGCATGTTTTTCATCAACCCGCCTTATGGCTTGGCGGAAAGCGTCGCGAAAATAGATCGATATTTCCAGCGCATTGTTAACTGATCGCTGGGGGCTTTGATCCTGACCCGACTCATGCCAGACTGTTTTCATGCGTTTTGGATGGGTCATATGCGTTTTTCTGAGCAGCGTTTCCGCATTCGCCTGCGATCAAGATCAAGGCGTCTGCCTTGTTGATCCCGACGAACTTGCACTGACCCGGATCATCACATTTGATGAAACCCATTCAACTCGGGGGCCGGGCCGACAGATACCGAATGTTCTTGTGATGGATGGCGCGGTTTTTGGGGAGCGGTTTGCTGGTCAGTCTGTTGAAGCCAGTGGGGATCACGATCGCATTACTGGCACTGCTCTTAAACCTTTGACGGTTATGCCCGGCGCAAGTGGTGAAAACCTGTCCATTGTCTATTTTGACGGAAACAACGTGTTGAACGGGTATGGCGTTGCAGGCTACCCCAAGCGTCACGCTCAAGGTGAAGGCGCAATCTCCTTCCTGTTTGACGAAGACCAGTCGGCATTGTCATTCCAAATTCGCGGCGGCGAAGCCGGCGGGGCACAAGCTGTCTTCTTCTCGCGTGATGGCGCGCCCATCGCCACGCTTGAGCTGCCACCGACGGGCGAACATCATTACGGATTCATTCGCTCTAACGGTGTCGCCGATATAGCCGGTATCGTCATCACCAACACCGATCCCCAAGGTCTTGCTTTGGACAACGTTCGTTTCGGCAAGAGCCCCGACCTGAGTTAATCCCGATATATGTTTGAACGTCTCTTTCCGCGCCGCGCACCGACACCGGAACCGCTCCCACAACCAAATGCGCAACTTGCCCTGGGCGCGCTGCTGGTGCGTGTGGCCTTTGCTGACAAGCAGTATCGCGCGTCTGAAGTCGGGCAGATTGATCGCATATTATCGGCGACATTCGGGTTGAAACCACTGGAAGCAGCGAAACTAAGGGCGACCTGCGAGGCGTTGGAACGCCACGCCCCCGGCACCCCGGAGTTTGCAAAAATACTCAGAGACGAAGTCGCCTACGATGACCGGAAATCACTGGCAGATGCCATGTGGTCGGTCGCTCTGGCAGACGGCGAACGGGACGACGAAGAAGAAGAAATGCTTCAGGAAATCGAAAACGCACTTGGTTTGAGCACCGAAGATATCGCAATGGCGCGGCAAACTGCCCTGAGGCGTGATTGATATTGGCTTCATTGCCAAAGCTGACTATATGGCTCTCATGTTTGGAGATTTGCTAAAACGCCTGACCCAGCCCGAGAGCGAAGCGTTGCCTGATGAAGACGCGCGTCTGGCTCTGACGGCACTATTGGTTCGGATTGCGCGGGCGGATAACGACTACAGCGCAGATGAGAAAGACAGGATTGATCGCATCAATGCGCGCCGGTACAACCTTGGACCCGGCGCGGTCGGCGCCTTGCGCGAAGAGGCCGAAGCACTGGAAGCAGAGGCGCCTGACACGGTTCGCTTCACCCGTGCGATCAAGGACGCCGTACCCTACGAGGATCGCCTGTCTGTCGTGAAGGCGCTTTGGGAAGTCGTGCTCGCGGATGGAGCGCGCGCGCAGGAAGAAGATGCTCTTGTCCGTATGGCTGCCAATTTCCTCGGTATCAGCGACCGTGATAGCGCTTTGGCCCGACAGGACATCGCAGGCGGCGCATGATCGCAAGCCTGCCGATGTACGACACGCCACAGACGGCATCGGCAAACAACAAGCTCTGGCAAGCAATCCGCAACAATTATCAACGCGGGCCGGAAACGCTCGACCATGAGAAAAATCTGCAGGAGACATGGCGGGCACCCGACCTTGTGCTGTCTCAAACCTGCGGTTTGCCCTACCGCAGTGGTCTGCATCGCTCTGTCCAATTGGTCGGCACGCCGGACTATGGCGTGACGGGATGTCCGCCCGGATACTACAGATCCTGCATCGTTGTACGTGCCGATGACAGTCGAGCGACTTTCACGGAATTTCAGGGCGCAAGACTGGCCCGGAACGACATCGGATCCCAATCCGGCTGGGCCGCCATTCTCGAACATGCGCGCGCGCTGGATGCCGAGTTTCAGTTCGATGACGATATCGTCGAGACCGGCTGCCATGCGGAATCGGCCCGAACGGTCGCCAAGGGAATTGCAGATATCGCAGCTGTTGACGCGGTGACCTGGAAAATTCTGCGGCGTGATGATCCAGCCGCTGCCCGTCTTCGCGTATTGGAAGAGACCCGCCCGACACCAGGGCTGCCGTTTATTGCAGGCAAAAAAGAAAACGCGCCTGCCTTGTTTGACGCCATAAAACAGGCGATCGCCACTCTCGGGCCCGAAGATCGCCATTGCCTTCTGCTGAACGACATCGTTTTTATCCCGCGCAGCGCGTATTTGGAAATCCCTTTGCCGTAAACGGCGACCCTTAGCGCCTAATTTTGCAAGCTTACCTAGCGGAACCCCTCTTTTTCAGCATTCGAAGTTGCAAACTGCGGAGAATTGCCGCCTTATACGCAGCGGACAACAGTTAAAGAGCTCATTTGTGAATACTCAGGCGCCGGTCATCGCGATCAAGAACCTGCACAAAGCCTACGGCGCCCTCGAAGTGCTCAAAGGTGTCGATATCACGGCCCCGAAAGGCCACGTCATCTCGCTCATCGGATCCTCTGGCTCCGGCAAGTCTACACTACTGCGATGTTGCAACCTTCTGGAAGACAGCCAGCAGGGTGAGATCATCTTCAAAGGCGAGCCGGTCTTGTGGAATGGTAACGGTCATGGACGCAGACCTGCAGATGCGGAGCAGGTGCTGCGCATCCGGACGAACCTCAGCATGGTCTTCCAGCAGTTCAATCTGTGGGCCCATATGACCATCCTTCAAAACGTGATGGAAGCGCCGGTGACCGTTTTGAAACGGGATCGCGCACAGGTCGAAGAAGCTGCCCGAAACTATCTGGACAAGGTTGGCATCGGCGACAAATGCGATGTTTACCCCGCACAGCTTTCAGGCGGACAACAACAGCGGGCCGCGATCGCACGCGGGCTCTGCATGGAACCTGAAGCTTTGCTCTTTGACGAACCAACATCCGCCCTTGATCCAGAGTTGGAGCAGGAGGTTGTCCGGGTCATCAAGGACCTCGCCGCGGAAGGCCGCACGATGATGATCGTGACCCATGACATGAAACTGGCTGCGGATGTATCGGATCACGTTGTGTTCCTGCATCAGGGCCTGATCGAAGAACAAGGGCCGCCCGAGACACTCTTTGGTGCGCCCAAATCCGAACGCCTGCGCGGGTTTCTATCAGCAACCCAGGCAGCGTAACCCAATAAGAAAAGCAAACGGGAGTATCACCATGAAAACACTTTTCCTGACAACGGCGGCCATTGCGATGACCGCCACACTGGCACTGGCCGACGGCCATGGCAAAACCGTCCGCATGGGCACCGAGGGCGCTTACCCTCCCTACAACTTCATCAATGACGCGGGCGAAGTCGACGGATTCGAGCGCGAGTTGGGCGACGAGCTGTGCAAACGTGCAGAACTCACCTGCGAATGGGTGACAAACGAATGGGACAGCATCATCCCCAACCTCGTCTCCGGCAACTACGACACCATCATCGCCGGCATGTCGATCACCGATGAACGTGACGAAGTGATTGATTTCACGCAGAACTACACCTTGCCCGACCCATCTGCCTATCTGGTGGCATCGCCAGACGCGGACATCGCTGGTGGCGTTGTTGCTGCTCAAACCAACACCATCCAGGCCGCCTTCATCGCTGAATCCGGTGCTACACTGGTCGAATTCGCAACACCGGAGGAAACCATCGCAGCTGTGAAGAACGGCGAAGCGGATGCGGTTCTGGCCGACAAGGCCTTCCTGTCGCCAATCGAGGCGGATGATCCCGATCTGATGTTCATGGAGCAGGAAGAGTTGATCGGTGGCGGCATCGGCATGGGCCTGCGCGAAAGCGACGGCGAGTTACGCGACAAGTTTGACGCAGCGATCCAATCCATGAAGGACGACGGCTCGCTCAACGCGCTGCTGGACAAATGGGAAATCGGCGGCTCCTTCTGAGCTCATAAGAGTCTCTCTTGGCGCATCGGAAACATGCGCCAAGTAGTTGGATACATGACAGAACCGTTCGAAATTTATCATCAACTAGTTGCAGAGTCTTTCTGGGACGCAGAGAGAAAAAAGATCCGTGTCCGCTTAGCTGCTAATCAAATCTTTGAGGAAGGGCTACTTGTGGAATGCTCTAAAAAAATGCGCGAGAGCCACCCAGTTGGAACGCGTTTCAAATTGAGGGTGAAACTAACCAATCGCGACGGAGGCGGCAAATTCCTGTACTCGCATCACTCTTGGCCATATGAATTGATTGATAACTAGTGTTCAGTTTCTGCACAGACCCGAGCGTGTTGTCCGACCGGCCCTGGATGGCCTGCTACCTCACGACCGGCAAGCATATGTCGATCTATTATTCGGTCTTCACCGTGCTGTTGCTGCTGGCGATTACAGCGCCAGTTGCGCTTGCCTTCGGATTTGGTGGCGCAACGGCAGCGCGCTCCTCTTTCGCGCCGTTGCGGTGGTTCGGAAAATCCTACATCGCGATTGTGCGCGGCGTTCCCGACATTGCGTTCTTTCTGTTCTTCGTGATCGCGCTGGATCAGGGCATCGAGTATCTGCGGCACAAGGCGCTATGCCGTGACTGGACGGAGCCAGTGCGCCAGGGCAACGACTTCGTTGTTTGTCAGGCCGCAAAGATGCCCTTGGGCGATGCGCCGCAATGGGTGCACGAAACCTATGGTTTTTCACTGGCTGTATTAACCTTTGCGATTGTGTTCGGGGCTTTTGCCGCAAATGTGCTCTTTGGTGCAATGCGTGCCGTGCCGCGTGCGCAGCTTGAGACCGCCGAAGCCTATGGCATGAGCCAGCGCCAGACGTTCTGGCGGGTGTTGGTGCCTCAAATGTGGGTCTTCGCCCTGCCCGGGCTCAGCAACCTTTGGATGGTTCTGATCAAGGCCACACCGCTTTTGTTCCTGCTGGGCGTCGAGGACATCGTTTACTGGGCACGCGAGTTGGGCGGGACAAAAACCTCCCGCTTCACGGATTATCCTCATGGGGATTGGCGCATGTGGTATTTTCTGGCGCTGCTCGTCTTCTACCTGATTTTCACGCGGATTTCTGAGATCGTATTGGACCGCTTGATGAAGCGCCTGACCCATGGTCAGGCAACTGCGGGCGGTGAAGCACAACGGAAAGCTGCCGCATGAGCTGCCTGCAAACCATTCAGGATTACGGCCTGCGCGCAATCGGCATCGGTGAACGGCTACTTCCGCGGGAGGACTTCACGCTCTGCCAGCAATTCACGCTGATCGGGTCGGGCATGATCTGGAACATCTATTTTGGTGTCTTCGCATTGGTCTTTGGCTTTTTCTTCGCCACCGCACTGGCCGTTGGCAAGGCCTCTCCAAACAAGCTTTTTCGAAAACCATCGGAATGGTTCATCTTTATCTTCCGTGGCTCGCCGCTCTTTATCCAGTTCTTCTTTGGATATTTTCTCTTCCTCAGCCTGAAGTCGGCATATCCCTTCTTTGATCCCTTTACCGCAGCCTGGCTTGGCGCATTGATCGTTCTGTTCCTGAACACCGCCGCCTATACGGGTGAGATATTCTACGGTGCTCTTCAATCCATACCAAAGGGAGATGTCGAGGCAGCGGACGCCTATGGAATGACCGGTTGGTCCCGCTTTCGCCGGGTGATCTGGCCCACCATGCTCAGACTGGCCTGGCCCGCCTATACCAACGAGGCCATCTTTTTGTTTCACGCAACAGCATTGGTTTTCTTTTCTGGGTTTCCAGCATGGCAGCAACGTGGCGACGCGCTTTATTATGCCAATTACTTCGCAGACAAGACGTTCAACCCGTTTGTCCCCTACCCGATCCTCGCCTTCTATTTCATTCTGTTGACGCTCGTCATCGTGAGCATCTTCGGCATTGTGAACGCCAAACTGAATCGTCACTTGCCGCAAGAAGCGCGTCGTAAATTGAGGTTGCGTCCTAACGTAATCCGGTAGTATCCGTAATTTGATCAAATTATCCGTGGCGCTGGCTGCGGGAGGGACTTCAAATCGCGTCCATAGCCAGCCCGAATGACTGGTGTGATATGAAGAACTGGCTTCGCAAGAACCCTCAGGTACGCACGATCCGCGTGGCTGCGGCTGACCTGAACGGACAAGCGCGCGGAAAACGCGTGCCGTCACGATTTGCCGATAAGGTCGTTGAGGATGGCACCCGCTTTCCCATGTCGGTGCTCAACCTCGACATCAGGGGCGAAGACATCCACGATAGCCCGCTGGTCTATGAAACCGGCGACAGAGATGGCGTGTTGAAGCCGACCGAGCGGGGTTTCATGCCGATGCCGTGGCTGGATGCGCCCACTGCGCTGCTTCCGATATGGATGTTCCATGAAGACGGCCGTCCCTTTGCTGGCGACCCCCGTCATGCGCTGCATGCCGTGTTGGAACGGTATCGATTACGGGGGCTAACTCCGGTTTGCGCAGTCGAACTGGAGTTCTTTCTGATCGACGACTCCGGCAGGACCTTGCAGGTCCCCCCGTCGCCCCGATCCGGTAAACGTCGTGTCGCAGGAGAGATCCTGTCGTTACGTGCTCTTGACCAGTTCGATGTCTTCTTCACGGATCTCTACGATGCATGTGAAGAGATGGACATTCCCGCAGACACGGCAATCTCCGAAGCGGGTCTTGGTCAATTCGAGATCAACTTGATGCACGGCGATGACGCCATGCGCGCCGCTGATGACGCTTGGCTCTTCAAGATGCTGGTCAAGGGGATGGCCCGCAAACATGGGTTTGCGGCGAGTTTCATGGCCAAACCTTACGAAGACTATGCTGGGTCGGGTTTGCACATGCATTTCTCGGTCCTCGACCAGAACGGCAAGAACATCTTTGACAATGGTTCGGACGACGGAACAGACGTGTTGCGCCATGCGGTGGCAGGGTGCCTGAAAGCGATGCCGGGGTCCGCTTTGGTTTTTGCCCCTCATGCCAATAGTTTCGACCGGATGGTGCCGGGCAGCCATGCCCCTACCGGCATCAGTTGGGCCTATGAAAACCGCACAGCGGCGATCCGGGTTCCGTCCGGAAACCCGGCGGCGCGCCGTATCGAGCATCGCGTCGCTGGGGGCGACGTGAACCCCTACCTTTTGCTCACCGCAGTTTTGGGCGCGGCCCTCAATGGCATCGAAGATGCAGATCTCCCCCCTGCACCGATCACCGGCAATGCCTATGCCGCCGAGCTGCCTCAGATCCCTGGCGACTGGAAATCAGCCATCGATGTTTTTGAAAGCGACCGCCAGGTCAAACGCATTTTCCATCCGGAACTCATCCAGAATTTCGTCCTGACGAAAAGGCAGGAACTGGCCTATATGGAAGAATTGACACCAGCCGAACAAACGGCCCTCTATCTGGACACGGTATAGACATGAAGATCGGAATTCTGCTTGCAGGCCATCCGCCCGATGATCTGTCAGAAGGTGGTGAGTACGACCAATACTTTGCCCGGCTGCTCGACGGCCACGGGTTCACATTTCAAAGCTGGGCTGTTGTGGATGGAATACTGCCATCGTCCGTTCAAGAGGCGGACGGATGGCTCATTACCGGGTCCAAACATGGCGCCTATGAGCCCCATGACTGGATACCGCCGCTCGAAGAGTTCATTCGACGGGCATACACGGAAACTGTCCCCATGATCGGCGTTTGCTTCGGGCATCAGATCATCGCTCAGGCGCTAGGTGGAAAAGTCGAGAAATTCGACAAAGGGTGGTCTGTTGGGCTGACAGAGTACGAGATGAATGGCCGGACCTACGCGATCAATGCATGGCACCAGGATCAGGTCGTCGATCGACCAAAGGACACCGAGGTTTTTGCGAGAACGGACTTCTGCGAATTTGCCGGGCTGCTTTACGGGGACCGCATGTGGACCATTCAGCCTCACCCGGAATACGCATCAGACTACATCGATGGCCTGATTGAGACGCGCGGCAAAGGCGTTGTGCCCGATACGCTCCTGACGGAGGCGAAAGCAAAGCTTGAGCTTCCAAACGATCGGATGGATGTGGCGCAGATCATGGCAGACTTTTTCAAGAAAGAGAGGGCCTGATGGCCGGTTGGATCGAGAAAACACCACAAGCGGCGCAAACCTATCTGGAGGGTCGTCGCCTAGACGAGGTTGAATGCATTATTTCAGACCTGCCCGGCATCGCGCGCGGCAAAGCTGTGCCAGCTTCAAAATTCGACAGGCAGGACTATTTCCACCTGCCGGATAGCATCTTCTACCAGACCATCACGGGAGGTTGGGGAGAAGCCGCAGGCGCTGATGGCTTCATCGAACGCGATATGATCCTGCGTCCTGACATGAGCACGGCGACCGCCGCCCCGTGGACCGGTGACTGGACATTGCAGGTCATTCACGACGCTTTCGATCGCGAAGGCGTGCCTGTCCCATTCTCGCCCCGCAACGTGCTGAAGCGGGTGTGTGAGCTTTACCGCAAGAAAGGCTGGAAACCGATTGTCGCACCGGAGATGGAGTTCTTTCTGGTCGCACGCAATCTGGACCCTGCGCAGGACATCAAACCCATGATGGGGCGCTCAGGCAGACCTGCCGCTGCTCGACAAGCTTACTCGATGACCGCAGTTGATGAATTTGGCCCGGTGATCGATGACATCTATGACTTTGCAGAAGCGCAAGGATTCGAGATCGACGGGATCACGCAGGAAGGCGGCGCTGGCCAGTTGGAGATTAACCTGCGCCATGGCGATCCGGTGAAGCTGGCCGATGAGGTTTTCTACTTCAAACGGCTTATCCGAGAGGCCGCGCTGCGCCATGAGTGCTTTGCCACCTTCATGGCCAAACCGATCATGGATGAGCCCGGCTCAGCTATGCACATTCATCACTCGCTTGTGGATATCGAACGGGGTACTAACCTCTTTTCAGGGCCAGGCGGCGGTGAGACAGATGCCTTCTATCATTTCATCGGCGGATTGCAGACCCACATGCCAGCGGCTCTTGCCGTCATGGCGCCGTATGTGAACTCTTACAGGCGGTTCGTCAAAGATCACGCAGCACCTATCAATCTGGAATGGGCACGCGACAATCGCACAACAGGTATCCGCGTGCCCTTGTCGGGTGCGGATTCGCGCCGTGTCGAGAACCGAATCGCCGGTATGGATTGCAACCCATACCTTGCCATCGCGGCGTCACTCGCTTGTGGCTATCTTGGCATGACAACTGAAATCCGCCCGGCAAAACAATTCAAGGGGGATGCTTATGAAGGCGATGGTGACATCCCACAGGTTCTTGGGCAGGCGCTTGATCTTTTTGAAGCGGCGGAGGATCTGCACGCCGTTCTGGGGACGGAATTTGCGCGCGTTTATTCCATCGTGAAACGTGCCGAATACGACGAGTTCCTGCAGGTCATTTCCCCGTGGGAGCGTGAACACCTTCTTTTGAACGTCTAGGATCGCAAGTTCATGGACCTGCTCTATGCCAATGATCAGCGTGGAGAGTACCCAAAGAGTTGGTACGCTGCGACGACACCCTCATTGCCCCCGTTCGCACCATTGACGGAGACCATTTCTGCGGATGTCTGTGTTATCGGCGGGGGCTACACCGGGCTTTCAACCGCGCTGCATCTGGCAAAAGCAGGTCGGCGGGTTGTGGTGCTGGAAGCGCAGCGGGTCGGCTTCGGAGCGTCAGGACGCAATGGCGGGCAGTTGGGCAGCGGACAACGCGTCGACCAGACAACCCTTGAAGCAGCAGTTGGAAAGGACCGCGCCCAAATACTGTGGCGGCTGGGCGAAGATGCCAAGGCTCTTGTAAAGGGCCTGATCGCGGATCACCAAATCGACTGCTATCTCAAACCCGGTGTTGCGTGGACTGGGTCCAGCGCGAAAGAGGTCTCTGAACTACATAGCTACGCCGATCATCTGGAGGCGTCCTACGGGTACGAGCAGCTCGAAATCCTTGATGCCCAAGCCTGCCATGCCGTTTGTCGGTCGCCGGACTACAAGGGGGGCGTTATCGATTGGGGGGCGGCCCACCTTCACCCCCTCGCCTATGCTTTGGGGTTGGCGCGTGCTGCACAGGATGCCGGGGCGATCATTCACGAAAGCACCCGTGTGACGAAGATCGAGCATGGTGCACGTGCCGTCGTCCATACGGAGCGGGGTACGGTTTCAGCAGATCACATCGTGTTGGCCTGCAACGGATACCTTTCAGGGCTTGCGCCCGAAGTCACTGCGCGCGTGATGCCTATCAACAATTTCATCTTGGCAACCGAGCCTCTGGGCGACCGCACCAAAGAAGTGCTGACGAAGGACATCGCGGTCGCGGACAGCCGTTTTGTTGTGAACTACTTCCGCCTGTCGCATGACGGGCGTTTGTTGTTCGGTGGCGGCGAAAGCTACGGCTATCGGTTCCCGCAAGATATTGCCGCCGTTGTCCGCAAACCCATGTCGGTGGTGTTTCCAGGCCTGAAAGATGTGCGCGTCGATTATGCCTGGGGAGGCACTTTGGGCATCACGATGAAACGCTTTCCCTATCTTGCCAGGATCGCACCAAATGTCCTGTCCGCTTCAGGGTATTCCGGGCATGGGGTTGGCACCGCAACCCACGCGGGTTTTCTAATGGCGCAAGCGATCGAGGGTCAGGATAACGGGTTTAACGCGATGGGGTGCATGCCAACCCCGAGTTTCCCCGGAGGTGGTGCCCTGCGCACGCCGCTGCTTGTGCTTGCAATGACGTGGTACGCAATGCGGGACCGGCTTGGCCTTTAACGGTTCACTTTAGTTTTGAAAGCTTGTCCTGCAGGTCAGAAAGCTGCTGCTTGATCGCGTCAAGGTCTTCACCCTTTTCGCCATCGCCCTGCTCTTCAGCGGCTTCCTCGGTCGGTGGCCAGCCTGGTTTGCCCGATAGCCCACCTGTCATTGCTTTCATGAACGCTTTTTGCTGCGCCTGCATCAATTCAAACCCGGGCATCTTTGCCATTGGATTAATCGCGGTCATCTGGTCCATCATCTGGCTTTGACCATTGCGCAGCATCTCGAAGGAGGCCTGCAGGAACTGCGGCACAACACTTGCCCCCGGCGTCATGTAGCTGCGCACCAAGTCATTCAGCACGTCTACGGGCAAAACGTTCTCGCCCCGGCTCTCATGTTCGGCAATGATTTGAAGCAGGTACTGGCGCGTCAGGTCATCCCCGGATTTCAGATCAACGATCTGAACCTCGCGACCTTCACGGATGAATCCTGCGATATCTTCCAATGTGACGTAGTCACTTGTTTCCGTGTTGTACAATCTGCGACTGGCGTAGCGCTTTATCAGCAAAGGTGTTTGTTTTTCCGCCACAGAATATCTCCCTTATTCCAGCGCTGCACCGCAGCTTAAGGCACTGTGGAACAAAAAGAAAGGGCGAGCTTTCTCAAGCTCGCCCCGCATCATTGCGCCTGTCAGGGAGGATCCGGCGCAAATCTGAAGCTTAACTTAGCTGGCTTTGGCAGCTTTCTTCGCAGCGTTAGTCACTTCTTTTGTGGCTTGCTTGACTGCAGCTTGAGCATCTTCGCTCATGTCTTTGCCAGCGGCCATCATCAGCTCAACAGTGTCCATTTGCGCTTTTTTCGCAACTTCTGCGAAAGCCGCCATGTGCTCTGCCGCTGCTTCGGAGTACGCGGAAGCGAAATCGGTCATCGCTTTTGCGTAGTCTGCAGGCTCGGCTTTGGCTTTGGACATTTCTGCCAATTTGGAGAATGTGTCTTGTGCCCATTTGTTGGAGATGTCTGTGGACTTCTCGGCGGCTGTCAGAGCAACTGCGGACAGTTTCTCGTTCAGGGATGCGGATGTCTTGAAGGCATCTTCAAAAGCAGTTGCGTCAACAGGGAATGCACCAAGTACGTCTTTGAATACAGCAGTCAGATCAGGAGTCTTTGTCATCGTTTTTTCCTTTCGTCGCGTTCCGAGAACACCCCGGCTTCTTGCGTCTGAAAAGAATATAGATGCTGCACTGCGGCATTGCAAGTTTTTTCTGCACCGCAGCATAAAAAAATGCCGCAGTGCAGAATTGTTCGAAATTTCAGAGAGTTGCCTTCTTGGCAACATAGGTTCCCGGCGCATCACAGAGCACCGGATGGCTCGAATCACCGGGTAATCTTGCTTTTACCTTGGCGCCCGAGCGCTTTTTCAACCAGTTTCCCCAAAACGGCCACCACGAGCCTTCATGGAAGTCCGCACCGGCTTGCCAGTCGGTGTAGTCGAGCTTCATATCCGGGTTCAAATAGTGACCATACTTGTTCTTGCTTGGTGGATTGACGATGCCTGCTATGTGTCCGGATTGAGCCACGACAAAGGTCTTGTCCCGCGACCCCATTTTCTGAATACCGCGGTAGCTGTCTTTCCAGGCGGCAATGTGATCTGTTTCGCATGCGATCGCACAAAGAGGTACAGTCACATCCGAAAGAGTGAGCTTGTGCCCCATCAGCTCAAACCCATCCGTCGCCAACTCGTTGCGCTGGCACAGACCACGCAGATACTGCATCGCCATCTTGCCGGGCAGGTTTGCGCCATCGCCGTTCCAGTAGAGCAAATCAAAGGCCGGCGGGGGTTGCCCCATCATGTAGCTCTTGATTGCAGGACCATAGATCAGATCGTTGGAACGCAGGAATGAAAACGTCCGCGCCATGATGACCGATGGCAGGACGCCCTTGTCCTCAATCTCAGCCTCGATGCCATCAATGAAGTCGTCTGTCAGAAACGGCGTGAACTCCCCCTGATCGGAAAAATCCGTCAGTGCGGTGAAGAAGGTCGCCGACTTGATCGACTTGTCCCCCTTCTGCTTGAGCAGGGATAACGTCAATGCAAGCGTCGTGCCTGCAATGCAGTACCCGACAGCATTGATCTGCTTTTCGCCGGTGATTGCTTTTACTTCCTGGATCGCGGCGAGGTAGCCATCTTGAATATAGTCTTCCATGCCGATGTCGCGATAGGTCGGGTCCGGGTTCACCCAGGACACGACAAAGACGGTATGGCCTTGCTCCACCAGCCATTTCACCAGACTGTTTTGCGGCTTCAGATCCAGAATGTAGTATTTGTTGATCCACGGCGGATAAATAACGACAGGCGTTTTATACACCTCTTCGGTCACCGGCGTGTATTGGATCAATTCCATCATGCGGTTGCGAAAGACGACTTTGCCTGGCGTTGTCGCAATGTTGTCGCCCAATGAAAACGCATTCTCATCCGCCAGTTTGACGACCATCTCGCCATTGTTGGCTTCAAGATCGCTGATCAGATTCTCAAGCCCCTGCACAAGGCTCTGGCCCTCGGTCTCAACGGCTTTCTCCAGTGCATCAGGGTTGGTCGCCAGAAAATTCGTCGGCGACATCATGTCGATGATCTGCTTGGCAAAGTAGTCCAACCGGTTTTTTTCCAACGGCGTGAGGTCCGTTGTATCCTGCACTGCCTTGGAAAGCGCTTCGGCATTGATAAGGTATTGTTGCTTTACGTAGTTGAAGTAAGGATGCGTGTCCCACAGCGGGTTGGCGAAACGGCGATCAGAGGGCCCGGGGTTCTCCGGTGCGGAAAGCTTTCCTTTCGCCAGCGTCTGTTGCGCTTCTACAAAATGCTTCATGGTTTCAGACCAGTAGGACATCTGATGCTCAACCAGCTTTGCGGGGTTCTGCATCATCCCCGTCCAATAGGCTTGTGCCGCTTTCCCGAAAAGCTCTTGATTCGGCCCATCCAGCGCAGGGTGGTGACCTTGCTTGTTCAAAAATACGCGCTGCAAACGTTCCGACAACTCCTCTACTTTTTTGAGGTTGTGGGTCATTTTCTCAAGCGTCTCCGCACTTGGGAGCGTGCTCTCGTCACTTTCTGTTGTCATCTGGACCTTTCCCTCTTATGTTTGCAGGTGCAGCATTACGTCGTTGGCTTTCAGGGGGCGATGCGACTGACTGTCTCGGTTTTCCGGGCATTTTGACAATTGGAGACCCCTAATGCGCTACATGGCCACATACGACCTGATGGAAACGATCCGGAACACCAACCAATGGCTCGGTGCCTCGGCGCTTGCAATGGGATCATACCCTGCCTTTGCTCTGATACCAAACCCGACCTTCAGTTGGATGACCGCCTGGGGCGAAGTGACCGAGCGCAGCTTTCAGCGCATGATCGTCAAACCCGACTGGAACATCCCGCCGGTGCCTTCCATGGACGGGCAAGACCACCTGGTATCTACAGAAATCGTTGTTCAGAAAGATTTTGGTGATTTGCTGCACTTTGTCGTCGCGGACCGCGAGCCGCCAAAACGCAAGGTTCTGCTGATCGCACCCATGTCCGGACACTATGCGACCCTGCTGCGGTCCACCGTCATAAGCCTTTTGCCGGATGCGGACCTCTACATCACGGATTGGCACAACGCGCGCGACATTCCCGTCAGCGCCGGCAAGTTCGATATTGAGGACTACACACTTTACCTTGTCGAATTCCTTCGGGAACTTGGTCCGGACACGCATGTGATCGCCGTCTGCCAACCTGCGCCACTCGCGCTTGCCGCAACAGCCTACCTTGCCGAAGAAGATCCAGACGCTCAGCCGCGCAGTCTGACGTTGATCGGTGGGCCGGTTGATCCAGATGCGACGCCAACGGACGTCACCGATTTTGGCCGTCGCGTCGGCATGGGTCAGCTTGAGGAAATGATGATCCAGCGCGTCGGCTTCAAATACCCCGGGGTCGGCCGCATGGTGTATCCCGGCCTTCTGCAGCTGACATCCTTCATCTCCATGAACATGGATACCCACGCCAAGGCCTTCATGAACCAAGTTTCCCGCGTGGCACAGGGCGAAGCGCAGGAACATGACAAGCACAACCGGTTCTATGACGAATACCTTGCCGTCATGGACATGACGGCGGAGTTCTATCTTTCCACCGTTGAGCGCATCTTCAAGAACCTTGAGATCGCCAAAAATGAATTTGTGGTAGCGGGTAAGAAGGTTGATCTCGGCAAGATCACGACTGTCGCCGTCAAGACAGTTGAAGGGTCGAACGATGATATCTCCGCGCCCGGCCAATGCGTTGCTGCCCTCAACCTCTGCACCGGTCTGCCTGACGAAAAGAAGGCCAGCCACCTTGAGGAAGGCGCGGGCCATTACGGGATTTTCGCAGGCAAAAGCTGGCGGAAAAACATTCGCCCACTGGTTCTGGATTTCATCGACGCTAACAGCGATGCGCCGAAACCTTCAAAAGCCCGAAGACAGGCGAAACCGAAGAAACCTGCGAATAAGAACGCCGCCGCCTAACCTCTTCTCACGACATCAAGACAAAATCATCGGCTGAGCCATCCATTCCCTCAGAGCCTGGGTGGTTTCGGCGGGCTGTTCCAAGGGTGGCAAATGGCCTGAATTATCCAACACCTTCAGCTTGGCGTTGGGGATGAGCTCCGCCATAAACTCATGTCGTTTCACCGGGCACAACGCGTCATGCGCCCCGCACAATATCAGAGCGGGTATCTTGCACTTGCGCAACGTTGTCTGTTGGTCAGGACGGCGCTGAAGCGCCCGGGACTGACGGACGAATACGTCCGACCCCAAGGCATCGGCCATGTTCATGACCAAATCCAGAACCGCTTTCTGACCGTCACCGGGCGCAAGATAGTTCGGCTTCATCTCGTCCCGCATCACGTCAAGCATTCGCCCTGCCCTTGCCGCAACAATCTGCGGTTCGCGAGCTGCAGCATTCTGTGGGGTTTCTGCCAGCGGGTTCGTATCCATGAGCGCGATTCGGGTGACCCTGTCAGGCGCACGGCGCAGGATTTCCATGGCGACGATTCCACCCATGCTCAATCCTGCCAGAGCAAATCGCTGCGGCAACACATCCAGCAATCCTGAGGCGATCTCCTCAATGCGCTCTCCTTGCGTGATCGGCGCCACGGTTACGGCCGTATCCGCCGATAGCTCAGCAATCTGAGGGCCAAAGAGCCGCGCGTCACACATCATGCCCGGCAACAACACCAGGGGTTCAACCATTCTGCTCATCTCCTCCGCAGGTCATTCCATCCTATATCAGGACGTGGTTTTTCGGTGTCATCGTTACCCTCATACCGCGAAACCGCAAGCGACCTTTCCCACGCATCCGCTGTTTCTTGCCGCTCAGACTGCGAGCGACAGCACCTCTTCGACGGCGGCCTCGATCAGCCCCAGGCAAGGGCCATCTGAAAAGCGATGATCCGCGTCTTTGACCAACATCAAACGCATGTCTGGACTGGTTGCATGCTCCAAAAGTCTCACGGCGGTTTGGGTACTCACGGCCGTATCCGCTGTTCCCTGCAAACACCGTACTGGGAAGTTCAGAATCAGAGGATCGCGAAGCACCAACTGATCGCGTCCATCCTCGATCATGCGTTTGGTGATGATGTAGGGCTCCATGTAGTCTGACGGCAGCGCCACCTGCCCGGTGTCTTCCAACTGCTGCTTTTGGTCGTTTGTGAAATTGGCCCAATAGCCGTCTTCCGTAAAATCGGGGGCTGCGGCGATTGTCACCATCCCGACTATGCGATCCGGAACTGATTTGGCCAACAAAAGTGCCTGCCATCCTCCCATCGACGACCCGACAGGCACAATGGGCCCGTCGGTGAGCGCGGTGACAACAACCCGAGTATCTTCGGCCCAGTCGCCAATGCAGCCTTCTTCAAACTGACCTGAGGATTGCCCATGGCCTGAATAGTCAAACCGAAGAAAGGCTCGGCCGGACTTTCGCGCCCATGTTTCCAGATGGACAGCTTTCGTTCCTTCCATGTCGGATTTCAGCCCCCCGAGGAACACGACGGTCGGGCCGGCACCCTCGCTCAAGTGATAGGCAAGCTGGCGCCCTTGTGGGCTGTCAAAAATCTGTGGCTCTGACATGAAGTCTCCCCTTTTTGCTCAGGATGATGCGTCGGGGTCATGACCAGCTTCAATCCCCGAATTAAATAATTATTAGGTTACCATATTGTCACGTGACTATTTAGTAACCTATAAGAAGATATGGATTCGATCTTCAAAGCCATGGCGGACCCGACCCGCCGCAGCCTGCTCGACAGTCTGAGGGTAACTCCCGGGCAGAGCCTGCAGGAGCTTCAGGGCCAATTGGAGATGTCACGATTTGGGGTGATGAAACACCTCGGCGTGCTCGAAGACGCCAAACTTGTCGTCACCCATAAAAAGGGGCGGTTCAAGTACCACTACCTGAACACGCTGCCCTTGCAGGAAGCCATGGATCGCTGGATGGAGCCTTTGCTCGAAAAACCGGCGGCACGAGCGGTGTTGAACCTCAAATCACAACTCGAAGGAAAACACGATATGACCAAACCTGATTTCATGATGCAGACTTTTATTCACTGCACACAGGATGCGCTGTGGCACGCGTTGACTGATCCGGAAGCGAATGCGGCCTACAATTTCGTTGCCGGCAGCTGTGAGCGTGACGGGAACACGCTCGTCTTCCGCTTCCCCGATCAAAGTTTGATGCTGATACTGACAGAAACGAAGCTTACCCCGAAAACCCGCATCGAAAGCACATTCGAACCCCATTGGGCAGGGCCTGATGTTCCGCTCGAAGCGTCACGGTTCGTCTATCTGGTCGAACCACAGGGTGAAAACTGCATGCTGACGGTTGAACATTATGGCATTCCAACTGGCCAAGATGGGATCGCAGATGGTTGGCACCGCACGATCGCGGGGCTCAAGACATGGCTGGAAACAGGAAAAGGCGTGAGGTTCACCCCTTCGCAGGAGGCATGATTAAATGCAGGTGACGCAACTCCCCACGGAAATGATGATCGTTGTGCTTTTGTCGATCCTTGCCGCTTCGCTCTGGATCCCCTACATCGTCGGGGTCAACAAGCACCCGCAAGAGGGGATCGACGCTTTTGCACGTCCACCGGCTCTTTCAGGCTTTCCCGAGTGGGTCCACCGGGCACATCGCGCACATCTGAACTTGCTCGAACAGCTTTTGCCGTTTGCAATTCTCGTGCTGATCGTGGATCGGATGGACGCCTATTCCCAACTCACGCTGTGGGCAGCGATCGCATTTCTGCTTTTGCGGTTGGCTCATGCCATTGGGATGATCTCGGGCACCGCCAGGTTTCCGGCGCGCCCGATGTTATTTGTGGGCGGATGGATTTGCTGTTTGCTGATGGCTTATGCAGCGCTCACAGCCTGACCAGCGTCAGCCTCCGACATAAGGCTGCGACAAGGGGCGATAGAACGTCTTTTGGTTGTGAAGCCGTCCCAAAAGCTCTTCATTTTCGCGCTGATCCTCTTCAATCACACTGATTGATTCCAGATGTGCCGGGTTTTCTTCCGAGAGAGCCCGGCGCGTCCGGCAAAGCTCACGTCCTCTGGCGCGCATTGCCTCTTCGATTAGATCGACATCGTGGATGCTGAGCTCGAAAGTCTTGTTATAACGCGGCATGTCTGACCCTTTCATTTCTTGGGTTTCCGATTGGAAACATGTCGGATTTAACACGTAGAATGTCGCAGTCAACGTATTCTTCGGTATACAATTCTTGTGGCCTTGACAGCATAGCCCCGTAGGTTCATCAGCAGCGCATCAAACCCGCAACCGGGCGTCTCGTAGGCGCCAAACCGACGAGGAGCGCCCAAGATGGCCCAGATCTCTCTCACCTTCCCTGATGGTAATGCCCGCAGTTTCGACGCCGGGGTCACCGCTGGCGATGTCGCCGCGAGCATATCCAGTTCACTGCGCAAAAAGGCGATCAGTGCGACTGTAAACGGCGCGCATTACGATCTGGCTTGGCCCATCAAAGATGACGCCAGTATCGCTATTCACACCATGCAGGACGAAGAGCAGGCCAACGAATTGGTCCGCCACGACCTTGCACATATAATGGCGCGCGCCGTGCAGGAGATCTGGCCCGACACCAAGGTCACCATCGGCCCGGTGATCAAGGACGGTTGGTATTACGACTTTGACCGGGAGGAGCCCTTCACCCCCGAAGACCTCGGCCTGATCGAAAAGAAGATGAAAGAGATCATCAACAAGCGCGAACCAGTAATCACTGAGGTCTGGGACCGAGAACGTGCGATCAAGTTTTACGAAGACAACAATGAGCCTTACAAGGTCGAGCTGATTGAGGCGATCCCGGGCGATGAGCCGCTGCGCATGTATTGGCACGGCGACTGGCAGGATCTTTGCAGAGGCCCACACCTGCAGCACACAGGTCAGGTTCCGGGTGATGCGTTCAAGCTGATGTCGATCGCTGGTGCCTATTGGCGTGGCGACAGTGATCGCGCCATGCTTCAGCGCATTTACGGGGTGGCCTTTACCGGCAAAGAGAAACTGCGCGCGCATCTCAACATGCTGGAAGAAGCCGCCAAGCGCGACCACCGCAAACTGGGCCGCGAGATGAATCTCTTCCACATGCAGGAGGAAGCACCCGGTCAGGTCTTCTGGCACGCCAACGGGTGGTCGATTTATACCACCTTGCAGGACTATATGCGCCGCAAGCAGCGCGCCGCGGGTTACCAGGAGGTGAATACCCCTCAAGTCGTCGACCGCAAGCTTTGGGAAGCCTCAGGACACTGGGACAAATACCAGGAGCACATGTTCATCGTCGAAGTGGATGAAGAACATGCGCGCGAAAAAGCGATCAACGCGCTGAAGCCGATGAACTGCCCCTGCCACGTGCAGATATTCAATCAGGGGCTTAAGTCCTATCGCGACCTGCCCCTACGGATGGCAGAGTTTGGCTCTTGCAACCGGTATGAGCCCTCTGGCGCTCTACACGGGATTATGCGGGTGCGGGGCTTTACTCAGGATGATGGGCACATCTTCTGTCGCGAAGATCAGATCGAGGCGGAATGCGCGGCATTCATCACCTATTTGTCGTCGGTCTACAAAGATCTCGGTTTTGACATGTTCGAGATTATGTTTGCCACCCGGCCTGAAAAGCGGGTCGGGTCCGAGGAAAGCTGGGATCATGTCGAGGCCGCGTTGGAAAACGCGATCAAGGCAACTGGCCATCCCTATACACTTGATGCAGGCGAAGGCGCGTTTTACGGACCTAAACTCGACTTCAAACTGACAGATGCCATCGGACGCGAGTGGCAATGCGGCACATTCCAGGTGGACCCGAACCTTCCCGAGCGTCTTGGTGCGACATTCATTGGTGAAGATGGTGCAAAACATCGCCCCTACATGCTTCATCGCGCCTGTCTGGGGTCGTTCGAGCGCTTCATAGGTATTCTGATCGAGAACTCGGCTGGTAAACTGCCGTTCTGGCTGGCCCCGCGACAGGTCGTTGTGGCGTCGATCATATCGGACGCTGATAACTATGTGACCGAGGTCGTGGAAACCCTCAAAGCTGCGGGCGTACGCGCTGAAGCGGATTTGCGAAACGAGAAAATCAACTACAAGGTCCGCGAACATTCGGTTGGAAAAGTCCCGGTCATTCTCGCCGTTGGGGCGCGCGAAGTAGAAGAGCGCACGGTCACTATTCGCCGTCTGGGCGAAAAAAGAACCTCTGTTGAGGCTCTCGATCTTGTAACACAAGCGCTTGGTCGAGAGGCGACGCCCCCCGATATGCTGTAACAAATCATATCATCACAGATCGAAATCTCCCCAATCCCGCCGGAATTGAAACAATTCGGCGGGATTTTTCTTGGATTCCCCCTTAAAGGTCACCCAAATCTGACGCGGCTGTGACACACAGGCTCGTGAATGGTATGTTGCGCAAGCTTTGTTACATATAACCCACCGATAGCCGAAAGGCTTGTAACAGGTGGCCGACAGGCCCGCAAAAGAGGAATAATCATATGTCCAACACGATGAAATCCGTCGCCCTCGCGAGTGCTGTTGCAGCGGCCTTCGCTGCACAAACGACAACAGTAGAAGCCGCCGCAAAAGAGAAATGCTACGGCGTATCGCTGGCAGGCGCGAACGACTGCGCGGCAGGCCCAGGCACGACATGCGCCGGCACGTCCACCGTTGACTATCAGGGCAATGCCTGGACGCTCGTCGACAAGGGTACTTGCGCGGAAATCGAACTGCCTGCGACGGCAGATGGCACACCACGCCAAGGCTCCCTCGAAGAGCTTGACCGCGATCTGCCTGCATAAGACAAATTCTGGCAGCGCCCGGCACTACGGGCCGGGCGCATACCAAAAAAACACGGCTGACCGCAGTCTTCGGAGAGCCCCATGCTTGACACCTCGCCTCAGAATGATCGCCTCCCCTCTGCTCCGGGCGTGGGCTACAAGCCACAACATTTCAACGATCTGATGCAGACCCCCGGTCCGGTGTCCTGGATCGAAGTTCATGCAGAAAACTACATGGGCGAAGGCGGCAGACCCCATGCACAGTTGCGCGCCCTGCAAGAGAGATTTGCGCTCTCCGTGCATGGCGTAGGATTGAGTATCGGTGGTCAGGAACCATTGGACACTGAGCATCTGGACCGGTTGCATATTCTGATTGAGCGCACCTCTCCGGCCAGTTTTTCAGAACACCTTGCATGGTCGACCCATGGCGCAGAGTTCATGAATGACCTGTTGCCGCTTCCCTATACTGACACCACGCTTGATCATGTGGCATCCCACATCACGCAGGTGCAGGATAAACTTGGTCGGCAGATGCTGCTGGAAAATCCATCAAGCTACCTCGCATTCGAGGAAAGCACGTGGAGCGAAACGGATTTCCTCAGCGAATTGGTCAAACGTACGGGCTGCGGATTGCTGCTGGATGTAAACAACGTCTTCATTTCAGCAACGAACCTCGGCTATTCGCCCCAAAGCTATGTGGACGCATACCCTTTGCATGCGGTCGGTGAAATCCATGTGGGCGGGCACGACGAAGATTCCGATGACCAAGGCGCGCCTCTTCTGATCGACAGTCATGGAAAGCCCGTGGTCGATCCGGTTTGGGCCCTTCTGGACTATACGTTGCGCAAGACCGGCTCCCGCCCTGTGTTGGTGGAATGGGACAACGACGTGCCAGACTGGCCTGTGCTGCGCGCCGAGGCAGAGCGTGCGGCAAAAGCCCTGCAGCCAGTTCAATGACCGTCTCCCAAAGTAGTTTTCGCGAAGCACTTCTGGACGCAGAAAGACCGGTGCCCGCGGGTTTGAACAATGCTGTCGGTGGACCCGCGGGGGCCCGTTTTTCGGTTTACCGTAACAATGTCATCGTCTCGCTCTCAGAAGCCTTGGCGACCGCATTTCCGCTCGTACGCAAGCTGCTTGGAACTGAAGCCTTCGCGCAGCTGGCGGGTGTTTTTGTGCGCGCTCATCCTCCGGATTCGCCTCTGATCATGTTTTACGGCGAAGCGTTGCCGGACTTCCTGCGGGATTTTGAACCTCTGAAACATATCGGCTACTTGCCAGATTGCGCACGGCTCGATCTGGCATTCCGACAGTCTTACCACGCGGCAGATGCGCCGCCTTTCGATCCGTCCGTCTTGCAAGGAGAGGACGCCGGGCAGATGGCCCGGGCCAGGCTGGCACCTGCAACGCGACTGCTTCGGTCGAAGTGGCCATTGCACGATATATGGCGTTTGAACATGGTACCCGATGCTCCAAAGCCACGCGCAATTGCGCAGGACATCATGATTACCCGGCCTGAGTTTGATCCGCAGCCAACACTTTTGCCACCCGGAAGCATCGATTGGCTCGAACGGCTCCATGCCGGTGCGACATTCGGTGAGGCCACGGATATGGTTCTTTCGTCCAACCCGACGTTCGACCTCACAGAAACTTTGACGCTTGCGCTGACAACACACGCCTTGACAGACTACACTACAAAGGAACGCTGAATGATTACCCTATACAACGCCGTCTCCGATGGGCTTTCCCGCGCGGATTGGCTCCTGTCAACGCTGGCCCGTGCAATCTTTGCCGGTACGCTATTGATCTACTTCTGGGTATCCGGGTTGACCAAGCTAGGCGACGGAATTCTGGGGATCTTCCAACCATCAGTGGGTGCCTATGCCCAGATTTTCCCCAAAGCCATGGAGGCGGCCGTCTATGACACCTCACAACTGACCATGTTCCACTGGGCAGTCGTGGTTGCCGGGACCTGGGCGGAGTTTATTCTGCCTGCGCTGATCGTCGTGGGTTTGTTTACCCGTCTTTCTGCCCTTGGCATGATCGGTTTTGTGATCGTGCAATCGCTGACCGACCTCATCGGCCATGGCGGTCTGGAACACCCCGAGACCTTCGGCGCCTGGTTTGACCGCTTTCCTGACAGCGTCATTATGGATCAGCGGACGTTCTGGATATTCCTCTTGATCGTGCTAGTGGTGAAAGGCGCAGGACCACTGTCATTGGACCGCGCTCTGACCCGCCTCTCACATAATCCGGATTAACCCCGGCTCAGGCAGCGCCCAAAGCGGCCTTCACGTCATCGGTCCAGCCAAGATACATCTGCGATCCGTCAACAATGAGCGGTCGCTTCATCAGGGCAGGATGTGCCGCGAGCAATTCGAGCGGCTCCGCGCTGCGTTCCTCCTCCGAAAGACCGCGCCACGTGGTAGACCGGGTGTTCACAAGCGCTGCGCCAAATTGTTCTAAAGCGTCGACCAGAATATCCTTGGGAACCCCTTCAGCGCGTACGTCGATGAGCTGCGCATTGGGTAATGCCTTCATTGCCTTGCGACAGGTGTCACAGTTTTTCAATCCAAATAGTTGCATAGTTTTTCTCCATCTGGACAAACACCTAACGGAATTTTGAGGGCGATACATCGCCTTTAACTTGATTTTCCCAGGCAAAGAACAATCTGTTATTGTGTAGAAATGCTCGGCATCACACGGTTATGGCCGAGAGAAAGGTCGTTTCCTCAACCGGAAGCGAATTAATTCAGAAGGAGGCACGGGAAACATGCCAACTGGCACCGTGAAATGGTTTAACACGACCAAAGGCTATGGCTTCATAGCACCCGAAGGCGGCGGATCAGACGTTTTTGTCCATATTTCCGCTGTGGAAAGATCCGGCCTGACAGGCCTTGCAGATGACCAAAAAGTCAGTTTTGAACTGGCCGAAGGGCGGGACGGCCGCCAGATGGCCAGTGATCTAAAGCTCCTTTGATCTTGGACCGGTAAAAGGCGTGCAGTCCTAGCACACCTTACCTAGCTGATCGAAACCTCCCGGGGCGGCGTCCTTCGTGAATACGCCGCCAACAAGACCAGCTTGCGCCGCAGCTGTGTATCCGGGACAGAGACTGGCTGGGGCGGTTCGCCCAGTGCGTTTGAAAAGTCGCACCGCCACAATTTGAATACAGACTTATCCAAATTTGATCCTTTTGACGCCACAAGCTGCGTCTAGACATCAACTCAACGATATTTGTGAAGAGTTGTCTTGTCATGTTCCACGTCCGTTCAAATTGCTCAAACCTATTTGCTTCACGTCTTTTGCAACGTTTTTCGCGGTTCACATCCTGTGAAAGTGGTGCAACGACTGCTGAATACGCGATCATTGCCTCTTTCGTTGTGGCATTGGGGGTCGCCGGCGTTACCACCACGCGTGGCGGTGCGACGGTCTCGACAAACAATACTGTAACTGCCATGGAAGCCCAGGCGCCAATGTTTGAGAAGCTGGCAGATCAACAAAAAGATGTGCAAACAGCTTATGAACAGTACAACGGGTCTGGCGGCGGCGCCGGCCCAACACCCAAAAACAATGTGACGGTTATGCCCGCTCAAAGCGGCGGATCAGACGCTGAAGGTGCTCCGGCAGACAATTCGGAGCAGAACGCTGACGCGGAATCGTCAGATGACCAACAAAATGCAGATCAAGGAACCGAAACAACCCAAGATCAAGCGGCAGAGCAAACCGCTGAAACGCAAACCGAGGATAATCAGACAGAAACCGGGGACGCAGAAAACACATCAAGTGGCGGCGGCACCACCCCTGACGGAGGCGATAGTGGCACTGATGATCCGGTAGACGACGAAACCGAAGTCGTTCAGAACGTTAAGCCCGGTTGCGAGAACCCTTACAACAAACGTGGCAATATCAAACGGAAATGCCGTTAATTAGGCTATCGAGAAATACCCGCCCCCTTCGGTGTTGGGTATTTCTTCGTCGGGCAAGCGCGATACCTCATCCCAAAAGGTTCTGGAATTCACGCCATTCACCCTTGCTCATGCCCGATGTCTCTTGAGTAACATCTTCGCCCGCCAGCATACGCTTGATGCAGTCGAGCGCTTTGCCTGACAAGGTTGCGCCGCCAAGGCGATAATCCTCAAACGCTTTATATGCCGCAGGCACCCAGTCAGCGACCATCGCACAGATGGCATCCGCGTAGACGCGAATCTCGTACTGCGCGTGACTGTCGGCACGCAGCCGCAAGAAATGGAACAGGTTGTGCAAATCCACTTTCCAGTACCACTGCGTGTAAACGTTCGCTGGCAGATTCATACGGGCTAATTCACGTGCAAGACCGTCCTGCCCATCCTGGCTGATCATCGCTTCGTAATTGTCGTAACATCGTGTCGAGTCCGCTTTGAGAATCTCAAGTACGCGCGCGGCCTCTTCGCCTTCCAACACGCCGCCCCGACCCTGATTATTCACCTGCGACTGTGCGTTTATGTGTTCAGGCGCGGGAATATAGAATTCCCGGTCCAGAATAGAGTACCGCGCCGAATACTCATTCACATTGGCCGTCCGGTGCCTGATCCATTGTCGCGCAACAAAAACGGGTAGTTTGACATGAAGCTTGACCTCACACATCTCAAATGGCGTGGAGTGCCAATGCCGCATCAAGTATCGAATGAGTCCCTCGTCGTTTTGAACCGACTTTGTGCCTTTGCCGTAGGATACGCGTGCGGCCTGGCAAATCGCCGCATCATCTCCCATGTAATCAATCACCCGCACAAATCCGTGGTCCAAGACATCTTGCGCCTTATAGAGATGCTGCTCCATTCCCGGCGCGACGGTGCGTAGGGTCGGGGTTGGAGAAGTGCGCAGCGCGTCGATTTCGGCTTGCTGCTCCGGGGTCAGGGGCATCGGTTATCCTTTCCAAAGGAGTGAGTCGCCGCCGACTATATCTGGACACACCAAAAGGCGGAACAGCTATATAGAGTATTTTCCTAATTCACAAAGCAGCATCACAACCGCATGAGGGTGCTGGTGCCTGAACGCAGCTGTGCTACCTTCACACCTGTTCGGCAAGACTGGAGAATTTTAATGAGCCTGAAATATCTACACACAATGGTCCGCGTCAAAGATCTGGAGAAATCGATCGCCTTTTACGAGCTGCTCGGCCTCAAAGAGACTCGACGTATGGACAGTGAGGGAGGTCGCTTTACCCTGATCTTCATGGCCCCTCCCGGTCAGGAGGAATGCCCCGTTGAGTTAACCTTTAACTGGGACGGGGATGACGGATTGCCCAGCGACAGCCGCCATTTCGGTCATTTAGCATATCGCGTCGGCAATATTTACGATGTTTGCCAACACCTGATGGACAACGGGGTGACGATCAATCGTCCACCTCGCGACGGGCACATGGCCTTTGTTCGGTCGCCAGATAATATCTCGATCGAATTGCTGCAGGAAGGCGATAGCTTGCCACCAGCGGAGCCATGGGCAAGCATGGAGAATACCGGGCATTGGTGAGAGCCGCTCTTTTCGCAGTTGCGTTGTGCATGGCCTGCTCGCCGGTGTCGGCGAGCCAATGCAGGCTCGCGCTATTGCTGGCCATGGATGTATCCAGTTCTGTTGACGCAGAGGAAGATTTGCTGCAACGGGGCGGCCTTGTTGCCGCCCTCACCGCGCCCGAAGTCCAGGCGGCGTTCTTTGCCAGTGATCAGCATGTTGCTCTGGCGATTTACGAATGGTCAGGACGCTATAATCAGGAAATCCTGGTGGAGTGGACGGTGATCGACAGCCCGGCGACCCTGTTGCGCGTGGCAGAAACCGTGGCGGCGAGCAAGAGGAGCCACAATGATTTTCCAACCGCGATGGGATACGCGCTGGGGTATGGCGCAGGTATGATCACGCGCGGCCCGAAGTGCTTGTATCAGACTATCGACGTAGCTGGTGATGGACAGAACAACGAAGGCTTTTCCCCCGCACAGGCCTATGCCGAGTTCCCATTTGAAGGAGTAACCGTCAACGGACTTGTGGTAAACGGCGCAGACTTCGAAGCTGAGACGGGGTTGATCGCCTTCTACAAAGGGCAGGTTATCCGTGGTCCGGGGGCATTTGTCGAAATCGCTCAGGGGTTTGAGGACTATGAACGCGCCATACGTCGTAAGCTTGAACGGGAATTGACGCCACCGGTCATCGGCTTTGTGACCCCGTCCGTCAGGTCAGGGGGGTGATGACATTTCGGAAATATATCTATGCGGCGCCTTTGGTATTCCTGCCCGCAATCGGCGCAGCGGATTGTCGGCAAGCGCTGGCCTTGGGCTTGGATGTATCGGGATCTGTCGACTTGCGCGAGTACCGTTTGCAAATCGACGGACTCGTCACCGCCTTGAACGATCCGGAAGTGATTAATATCTTTTTGTCGATGCCGAGCGCCCCAATTTCGCTGTTGGTCTTTGAATGGAGCGGGCCCGACGATCACGCCGTACTGGTGCCTTGGACTTCGGTCATTGGACAAGAGAGTTTAGACGAAATCAGCGCGCAACTCGTGGCCACACAAAGACGCGAAGCGACGCCGGGGACCGCACTCGGCGAAGCCATGGAAGTGGGTGCAGGCTTTTTGGATGCGCAAAAGCGGTGCTGGAAACGCACGCTGGATATCTCGGGTGATGGAAAGTCAAATCTTGGCCCCCGCCCCCGCCACGTCAAAGATGCGATCGGGTCACGCGGGATTACTATCAATGCGCTTGTGATTGGTTCTGATGCACCATCAACAGGAGACAGGCGCCAGATTGAGATAGGCGAACTGTCATCATACTTCCGGGCCGAAGTGATCATTGGCCCGGATGCGTTTGTGCAAACCGCTCTGGGGTTTGAAGACTATGCCGATGCAATGACCCAAAAACTCAAACGAGAGCTTGAAGGTACAGTGATCGGCGCGCTTCAGTAGATGTAGCGAATCTGATCTGTCCAGTACCGCTCCATACGCTTCAGCGAATGGGTAATATCGTCGATCCCGTCTGGCCCCAACACACCTTTGTGCTGCAAACCATCCGCATGCCGAGCAAATAGCTCCGCGACAACATCCCGGATCTTGCGGCCTTTTTCCGTCAATTTCACGCGAACGGACCGACGGTCGATCTCACAACGCTGGTGATGCATAAAGCCCATTTCAACAAGCTTTTTCAGATTGTAGCTGACATTGCTGCCCTGGTAATATCCACGGCTTTTCAATTCACCCGCTGTTACTTCGTTGTCGCCGATGTTGAACAGCAAAAGGGCTTGCACGGCGTTGATCTCAAGCACGCCTACCCGCTCGAATTCATCCTTGATGACGTCTAGAAGCAACCTGTGCAGCCGCTCAACCAGCGACAATGCCTCAAGGTAATTGACCATAAAGCCATGGTTCTGACCGGTTTCAATTTTTTCCTGTTTGATAGGATCCAGAATACTCATACGCGCTCCGTCATTACGTGATTGACAGGACCTTGCGTTTGAAAGCCCAATATTTCGTTAAAAATAAAAAAAAGATGCGTACGTTATGCGTCAGTCGCTTGTTTCAGGCAAATTCGCGATGATGCTTGCAATCAGGTCATTGTATTTTTCGGGCGGGGCACATTGCCTCGTAACCCATTGATATAGATCGTGATCATTTTCATTGAGCATCGCATCATATAAAGTGAGATCGGCGTTGCTCATAGCGTCCAGATGCTCTTCTGAAAAGCGTTGCAGGATCAGATCCATTTCCTTGATCCCGCGCCGCATCGAACGCATTTTCAGCCTTTTGATGCGGTGCTCATGCAACTCGGTCATCAATCTCTTCCCGCAGGGCCATCCGCAGCTTCTTTTCAAGACGCCCCAACTGCTCAGCCCGCTGGATCATATCGGTGCGCAATTCGCGCATTTCATTCAAAATGTCGCTTGCAGAAGCAGGAAGAGCAGCTTCCTCTACCGGCGCATCCAAGCCTTCGCCCTGCCCGTTGATCAACCACATCATGGAGACATTGAGCAGCCCGGCCATGATCGACAAGCGGTTCGCTCTGGGTTCGCTCAGATCCTCTTCCCAAGAGCGCAGAGTCGCAACGCGGACACCTAACCGACGCGCCAGTTCGGGTTGGGTCATGTCCGCCATTTCCCGCGCGGCAGCGACGCGATCACCAAAAGTTGCCGTTTCGGGTCCGTACCAGTTGTTGATGTCTTCCATTCTCACCGCTCCTACACGCTATCGCGCTTGATTGGGGCTTCATCGCCCCCTATGAACGCCCTGAGTTCTAACAAACCGAGGCTTCCATGGATTTCCTGTCTACGACACTCGCACGCGTCAAACCGTCTCCGACCATTGCTGTGACCACAAAGGCCGGAGAGCTCAAGGCCGCCGGCCGCGACGTCATCGGCCTGGGCGCGGGCGAGCCCGATTTTGACACACCGCAGAACATCAAAGATGCTGCGATTGCAGCCATAAACGATGGCAAGACAAAATACACGCCCGTGGACGGCATTCCTGAGCTAAAACAGGCCATCTGCGACAAATTGAAACGCGACAATGAACTGACCTACTCACCCGCACAGGTCAGTGTGGGCACAGGTGGTAAACAAATCCTTTACAATGCCCTGATGGCAACACTGAACGAAGGAGATGAAGTCGTCATTCCGGCGCCTTACTGGGTGAGTTATCCTGATATGGTGCTGCTCGCGGGCGGAACGCCTGTGATCGCCGAAGCGTCGCTGCAAACTGGTTTCAAATTGACGGCAGACCAGCTCGAAGCCGCAATCACAGACAAGACGAAATGGCTGATTTTCAACTCGCCATCGAACCCGACGGGCGCAGGCTACACCTGGGATGAGCTGAAACAACTCACCGACGTGCTGATGCGCCACCCGCATGTCTGGGTGATGACCGACGATATGTACGAACATCTGGTCTATGACGATTTCAAATTCTGCACTCCCGCTCAGGTCGAACCGGGCCTCTATGACCGAACGCTCACCGTGAACGGGGTCAGCAAGGCCTATGCCATGACCGGGTGGCGGATCGGCTACGCAGCGGGCCCTGAAAACCTCATCAAAGCCATGCGCAAAGTGCAGTCGCAATCGACCTCGAACCCCTGCTCGGTCAGCCAGTGGGCCGCGGTTGAGGCGTTGAACGGCACGCAGGAGTTCATTGCGCCAAACAACGAGATGTTCGTTCGACGGCGCAACCTGGTTGTTGAAATGCTCAACGAGGCCGAAGGCATCCGCTGTCCGGTTCCGGACGGGGCATTCTACGTCTATCCCTCGATTGCAGGTTTGATCGGAAAGACGTCAGCAGGTGGCGCGCTCATTGACACGGATGAAGCCTTTGCAACTGCGCTACTGGAAGAAACCGGTGTGGCCGTGGTTTTTGGTGCTGCTTTCGGCCTGAGCCCGAATTTCCGTGTAAGCTATGCTACCTCGGACGAGGCGCTCAAGGAGGCTTGCAGCCGTATCCAGAAATTCTGCGCGGAAATGAAGTAGAGCGAGCGGGAGGCCAAATGACCGAGCTGCCAGACTACTATTTCAGGGTGCGCGAAAACGGGGCGGCGGTTTTTCGCATTGATACAGAAAACCGTCACCGGCGCATCGAAATGGATCAGATTGCCGTCGTGAACATCCGAAATGGGGAGATCAAACCCCAGGGCGACCGATCGTTGTCTGATGCAGATCTCTCAGTGATCCGAAACTGGATGGACGACCGCTCAAAACTTCTGAAAGCACGGACGCTTGACGACATCGCGCGAACCGTTGATCACCTCAATCTGACGACGCAATGGGCGCAATCCAAGGCATCCGAAGAGGAGCTCAATACCATAACCGACGAACTGCTTCTCGCAATGCACGATCTGCGCAGCGTCTTGGTTCGAAAGAAGGCGGATCGTCTCGCCCGTGAGGACTAGGTGTTGAAAAGAAAGTGAAGGACGTCGCCGTCTTTCACGACATACCCCTTACCTTCTGCCCGCATCTTACCAGCTTCTTTCGCTGGCTGTTCACCACCGAGAGCAACGAAGTCATCATAGGCGATGGTTTCCGCACGAATGAAACCTTTTTCGAAATCACCGTGGATCACCCCGGCGGCCTTGGGCGCTGAGGTCCCTTCCTTGATCGTCCAGGCCCGCGCCTCCTTCGGGCCCACGGTGAAATAGGTCTCCAAGTGCAACAGGTCGTATCCAGCCACGATCAAACGGTCGAGACCCGCCTCTTTCAGGCCCATCTCCTCCAGGAACATCTCCGCTTCTTCCGGCTCAAGCTGGCTGATTTCTTCTTCGATCTGAGCGGAGATGATTACATGTGCGTTGCCTTGGGCAGCCGCCATCTCTGCCACACGTTCTGCGTGCTGATTGCCAGAGGCCGCTTCGGCTTCTCCGACATTGCAAACGTAGAGTACAGGCTTGGTCGTCAGAAGTTGCAGCATCTTCCAAGCTTTGGCATCCTCATCGTCGACTTCGACAACACGGGCGGGTTTGCCATCTTCCAAGGCTGCTTTCGCCGCTTCCATCAGGCGCTGCTGTTGCACGGCCTCTTTGTCGCCACCGCGTACCTTACGCACGATGTTCTGCAAGCGTTTTTCGATGCTTTCGAGGTCCGCGAGCATCAACTCGGTTTCAATGGTTTCAGCGTCAGCCACGGGATCTACTCGCCCCTCAACGTGGGTCACGTCACCATCTTCAAAGCAGCGCAAAACATGTGCAATCGCATCGACTTCACGGATGTTCGCGAGAAACTGATTGCCCAACCCCTCGCCCTTTGACGCGCCTTTCACAAGCCCGGCGATATCGACAAAGGTCATGCGGGTTGGAATGACCTGCTTGGAATTCGCGATTGCAGCCAGTTTATCCAGCCGCGCATCTGGCACCGCCACTTCGCCCACGTTGGGCTCAATGGTGCAAAATGGAAAATTCGCCGCTTGTGCAGCGGCAGTGCGTGTCAGCGCGTTAAACAAGGTGGATTTGCCAACATTCGGCAGACCCACGATTCCCATTTTGAAACCCATATCAGCGTCCCTCTCGTTTTGCCGCCTCCCCTAGAGGGAATGCGCGACAGGCACAAGGTCTGAGGTGCCTCAGTAGCGCTGGCGCCGGTCTTCGCGGGCATGGAAAATCAGCGCCCAAGCCAGCAGTATGAACATGGGATGGGTCAGACCGCCGGAAAAGAACAGAGCAGGTATCCAGATGAGGAATACAATGATGGCCAGTATGGGCCTGCCCGTGAGCAGGATCGAAAGCGGCGGGAGCAGTATCGCGAGAATATAGTTCATAAACACCACATGGGGATGACGGGTCACCAATGTGAGGGGGAAAAAAGCAGAAATCGCACCCCCACGCAAGCAACCGTCCAATCCTGCGAATGGTGCATTGATTTCCCTGGCCGATTTGGGCATGTGAGACGCGACGACTGAAAGGTGCCCTCATGACCCGCATTGATGACAAATTCGCAAGCCTCGCCCAAGCAGGTAAAAAGGCCTTCGTGTCTTACGTTATGGCGGGCGATCCCGATTTTGAAACCTCACTGGAGATTGTCAAAGGTTTACCCGCAGCGGGGGTGGATATCATCGAACTGGGCTTGCCTTTTACCGACCCGATGGCGGATGGACCTACTATACAACTCGCCGGTCAGCGCGCGCTGGAAGGTGGGATGACGCTCCAGAAAACGCTCGATCTGGCGCGTGCCTTCCGCGAAACCGACCAGACAACACCGATTGTCCTGATGGGATACTACAATCCGATTTACAGCCGTGGCGTCGAGAGCTTTTTGGCAGAAGCGAAAGCTGCGGGAATTGACGGTCTGATTGTCGTAGATCTGCCCCCCGAAGAAGACTCCGAGCTTTGCATCCCGGCACAAGCGGCTGGTCTGAACTTCATCCGGTTGGCCACGCCAACAACAGATGACAAACGCCTGCCCCGCGTGCTGCAAAACACGTCGGGCTTCGTCTACTATGTTTCCATTACCGGCATCACAGGCGCCGCCGAGGCGCAAGCGGGCGACGTAGGACCGGAAGTTGCACGGATCAAAGGCGCTGGCGGCTTGCCCGTGGTTGTGGGCTTTGGCGTAAACACGCCCGAGAAATCCCGCGCCATCGCCGAGGTTGCAGATGGCGTGGTTGTTGGTTCCGCCATCGTTAGCAAAATCGGCGCAGGTGAAAGCACATCGGACGTTCTCGCCTTCGTCAAATCACTGGCAGATGGTGCGCATTCAGTCTGAGCGCGGTGGCGCACGGTTTTTGTCGTCATCCATGAAGATTCGCAAATCTCGAAGAGTCGGTATAATCTCTCGAAGCTTTTGCATGTCGACCCCCATCATCAACCGCTGGAAGTCAGGTTCCAACGCCCCGATCATGCCCTTTTGCAAGGTGCGGCCAGCTTCTGTCAGGTAGACAAGTTTCGACCTGCCATCATTCGGGTTCGGGCGCATCTCGATGAGGCCCTGCGCTTCGAGGCCCTTCAGCGTATGGGTCAGCGTGGTTTTGGGCACCTGAAACGCGCGCGCCATGTCGATTGGCGCACGGCCATCCCCCAAACGTGTCAGGTGATTGAGCACTGTAAAATGCGGTGCAATCAAGCCGCAAGGCAGCCGAGCCTCAAGGGTGGCGCGGCTGAGTTGTTCAATAATGCCGATCTCATTGAATAGCTCAAAGAGTGCGGCTTGGTCATGTTCAGGCATTCATCACTTTCGCATCAATGGGCCAGCGCGGGCTGACAGGCACCTCCGGGCCGAAACCGAGGCGACACCACATTTGCACGGTCCCACCTTCGGGCGCCAGTGTTTCATGTAATGTCTGATAAATGTCGGCCATTTCTGGAAATTCCTGCAAGCCCTGCGAGAGGGGCTGCACTCCGACCCCTTCGGCTGTCGCGGCCAGATTGACCCGAACCCAATCCTGCCCCGCGCGGATCTGCGTTTCCCGACTGTTGTCCGCCGTCACTTGCCACAAATGGGCCATCGCGGTCATGACATTGGCCACTACCATCTCTTCACCGGACTTGTAGCTCATGCTGTCGCGGTCCATCGCGTTTTCCCGGCTGAACAGGCCCGTCAGACGCAGCGTTTCAAACATTGGACCGGAAAAGTCTATCCCGTCGGGATTCGCCTCTATTTCCTCATGGCCAATACGAAAGAGATCGACGCTTTCTTTGTAAGTCCGATGGGTACGAAATTCGATCAGAAAGGCCTCCGCAGACAGCGCACGCATCGCCGCCACATCCTCCTTCTCGCCTGAGAACCCAATTCGGGAGCCATGAATGGCGGCACCAGCAATCCGGTCCATCGCGCTTTGTGGAACTGGACGGCTCGTATCATATGGCTCTTTCAGCGTGCGGCGGTCCGGAACATGCGCAAAGAGCGGATCGGGCGCCTTTGTCGTCGGCGAGAAGGTGCAGATCGCAACGGGCCTCGCATCCATTGCCGACGCATCCGATCCTTCCGGGAAGAGGTCAAATCGCACCTCCAACCCATCCTCCAGCGCAGCCAGACGCATCACTTCGAGAAAACACCCCAGACCAATCGTGATCTGACGACTGAAAGGGTCCGTGTGTGGCAAAAGGCGGGTCGTGTCGACATAGAGCGCGACCTGATCCTTGGTGGATAGATCTACTATCCATGGTTGGCGGTTATGGGGATTAGGCGCAAGTATCGCATAACTGAGCGCGCGCATGCGGGGGTCTTCATACCGGCCGGCCTGTGCCCAAGGGGCGAATGCCTTATTCGGCTGGCGAGTAACCGTATAGCCCGCGCCGCTTCCTGCGGCAAAGATGATCCCTCCTCCAATGAGGGCTATGGATTGGCGTCGAGACAAGGTCATGATGTTTCCTTCCTGCAAGTGTCAAAAAATTATTTTAGTACCATATCGCACTATATAGTACGAAATCGTATCAATCAAGAAGCCTGTTGATTTGTCCGATTGCGCTCTGTGTTTCGGGTTGGTACCGAAGTGCATCTGACAGAAAGGGGCCGCACATGCCTGCAATCACGAACATTCAGGACCTGAAGGATCTGCACGAACGCCGCGTGCCCCGAATGTTTTACGATTACGCGGAATCCGGCAGTTGGACCGAGCAGACGTTTCGGGAAAATATCTCTGATTTTCAGAAGCTTCGCCTGCGCCAAAAAGTGGCCGTAAACATGACCGGTCGCAGCACGGCCAGCAAGATGATCGGTCAGGACGTGTCTATGCCCGTCGCCCTTGCTCCTGTGGGGTCAACAGGCATGCAACACGCTGACGGTGAAATCCTTGCCGCTCAGGCGGCAGAGAAATTTGGCGTCCCCTTCACCCTTTCGACCATGTCGATCTGCTCCATCGAGGACGTAGCGGAACACACGACCAAGCCGTTTTGGTTCCAGCTCTATGCGATGCGCGACAAAGCATTTGTCGCCCGCATCATTCAACGCGCGAAGGACGCAAAATGCTCTGCACTTGTGCTCACACTGGACCTTCAAATCCTCGGTCAACGACATAAGGACATCAAGAACGGTCTGACGATCCCCATCAAACCAACGCTTCCAAACCTGATTGATCTCGCGACCAAATGGCGTTGGATCGCTGCCATGGCGAAGACGAAAAGACGTTCATTCGGCAACATCGTCGGACACATCGACGGCATCAGCGACATGACGTCGCTTTCAATCTGGGCAGCAGAGAGTTTTGATCCAGCGCTGGATTGGGATGAAGTGAAGAAAATCAAGGACATGTGGGATGGCCCCCTGATCCTGAAAGGTATATTGGACGCTGAAGATGCCAAAAAGGCAGTCAACGTCGGTGCAGATGCCATCATTGTCTCGAACCATGGCGGCAGGCAACTTGACGGGGCGCTCTCGTCCATTCAGGCCCTGCCCTCCATCCTCGATGCTGTTGGTGACAAGATCGAAGTCCATATGGACGGCGGCATTAGATCCGGTCAGGACGTTTTAAAAGCACTGGCCCTCGGTGCAAAAGGAACATACATCGGGCGCGCGTTCATTCACGGTCTGGGCGCCATGGGACAGGAAGGTGTCTCGAAGGCGCTGGAGGTGATCCACAAAGAACTCGACACGACGATGGCGCTTTGTGGAGAAACCAACGTCAATCAGTTGGGACGCCACAATCTGCTCATACCCGAAGACTTCGAAGGCCGTTGGCAGAAGTCCTGAGCCAAAGTAGGGTCGCCTCATGTTGATCTTTGCGGATGCCCGCCTGACCTATCTCGCAACACCCAAAACCGGCTCAACCGCCGTGGAAATGGCCTTGCGCCCCAAAGCGGATATTGTGCTGGCCAAAAAGCGCAAACACATGAATGCCGCGCGATACAAGACAAAACTGGCACCGTTTTTGAAGGATGCATTCGGCATAAGAGCGGAGACCATCGCGGTTATGCGCGATCCGGTCGACCAGATCCGCAGTTGGTATAAGTACCGCAGCAGAGACGGGATTTCGGGGCAACCACGGTCAACAAGCACGCTGACGTTCGACGAATTTGTTTTGGCTGTCGCACAAGAAGACCCGCCGGAATACGCGCAAATTGGCAGCCAGTTCAGTTTCCTGACCAATCAGGCCGGAGAATTGCTGGTCGATCATCTCTTTTCCTACGAGGCACAGGCCGCTTTTCTTGAATTCATGATCACCCGTTTGAACACGGAGATTAAGCTGAAACGCAAGAATGTCTCTCCAATGCGAGACGCGGATTTGTCGGATGAAACCACTGCGATCTTGCGCAATGCGCGCCCGGATGAATTCGATCTTTACGACCAGTTGGTCGCCTCTGACGGCTATCTGGGTCCGGCCTGAAACAGTCGGCTACCTCCGGGAAGACATTCGGTACAAAAACCCCTTTCCAAGCTGGGTAATCCGGTCTATACGCGCGGCTTCACGTGGGGCTACAGCCTTGGAGGAGCCCCACCCTATACAAATTGGAGAGTATCAATGGCTGGAGAAATTCCGGATCTTGTCGCTCAGGAACGGACGGGGACAGGCAAGGGCGCCGCTCGTCAGGCACGCCGCGACGGCATGGTTCCTGGTATTGTTTTTGGGGGCGACGTCGATCCGCTGCCGATCAACATTCCTTTCAACATGTTGTTCAAAAAGTTGAAAGAAGGGCGCTTCAAGTCGACCCTGTTCAACATGAAAGTCGAAGGCCATGACGACGTACGCGTCATCTGCCGCGACGTTCAGCGCCACGTAGTGAAAGACCTGCCAACTCACGTTGACTTCATGCGCCTGCGCCGCACCACCAAAATCAACCTCTTTATCGCGGTTGAAGTTGAAGGTGAAGACGTGGCACCCGGCCTGAAAAAAGGCGGTGTCCTGACGTTGATCCGTCCTGAAGTAGAACTGGTTGTGACCGCGGGTGACATTCCGGATCACATCACAATCGACATTTCCGAGATGGAAATTGGCGACAACCTCACGATTTCTTCGGTTACGCTGCCTGAAGGGGCAAAGCCAACCATTGATCGTGACTTTGTGATTGCCCAGCTGTCAGCCCCTGCTGGTCTGGCATCTTCCGACGAAGATGAGGATGACGAAGGCGAAGAAGCAGAAACAACTGCTGATGATGAGGCAGAAGCCACAGAAGAATAAGTCAGGCCGAAATGACAGCCAGACTTTGAGTACGGGGCCCTTGCGGCCCCGTATTTCGTTTCCGGACGGGCTCGGCTATGCTGCACTGCAATACGAAGGAAACGCCACCATGAAACTCATCGTCGGATTGGGCAACCCAGGGGCAAAATATGCTGGACACCGGCATAACATCGGATTCATGGCGCTCGATCAGATCGCAAGCGATCATGGGTTTGCCGCTTGGAAAGGTAAACACCAGGGCAGCCTGTCCGAAGGACGTTTCGGCTCGGCACGCGCGGCGTTGTTGAAACCCGAAACCTTCATGAACAACTCAGGTCAATCCGTCCAGGCGGCCATGCGCTTTTTCAAGCTGGAGCCCTCGGACGTGATCGTCTTCCACGACGAAATCGACCTCGCGCCCGGCAAGGTAAAATACAAGATGAGCGGTGGCCATGCGGGTCATAACGGTTTGCGGTCTATCCATAGTCACATCGGACCAGACTATGCCCGCGTTCGCCTCGGCGTGGGTCATCCGGGGCACAAGGACAAGGTGCCCTCATATGTCCTGCATGATTTTTCCAAAGCAGATCAGAACTGGCTGGACGATGTCCTGCGCGGGGTCAGTGACGGGGTCCCCCATTTGGCGGCGGGAGACCCGGCAAAGTTCAGCAATGCCGTCGCACTCCGCGTAACACCTCCGCGCTCCGGTACGGGACAAAAAAACCTACCCTCTCAACCCCAAGCCCCGGCACCCGAACCACCACAGGAAGACAACCGATCTGCATTGCAACGGCTTGTGGAGCGCTTTCGGTGACGTTGGCACGCGCTTTCGAGCATCAGGCCATTAGTTGTAGGCGGCTCGGCTCACCCTTCATGGGGCAACTTTTCGAAGCTCTCATTAGGTGCTGGCCCTACGAGAGCCGCCTTGGAGACTATTTCGGCCGGTTTGACGGAGATATCGGTCCCGCAGGGGCGTCGCTACCGCTGCGCATCGCTGGTGGGCTGCATGCGCTTGTCCTGACGGGCAAGTCGACTGAATTGAAATCTGTATATCCGCCAACATCGGCGTCGGATGCGGACCTGCAATCCACTGTTTCCGAGGCTCTTCGGCAACATGAAGGGTTTCTGCTGGACTGGGTTCAAAGCCCGCCCCAAACAAATGAAGTGCGAAGGTCCGCCGCCCTCCTCCCTGCCGCTGCCGTTTTGCGGCAGCACACTGATTTACCGGTATGGTTGTCGGAGCTGGGGGCTAGCGGCGGGCTGAATCTCATGTGGGATCATTATGCGCTCGATCTCCCCGGCGCCCGGCTCGGCGCGCAACAACCAGCGCTTACCCTGAAACCCGATTGGGAAGGCCCGTTACCGCCGCTGGCTCTGCCAACGGTTTTGGATCGGGCTGGCGTGGATTTGAACCCCTTGGACCCAACAGATGCGAACGACCTTTTGCGACTAACCGCCTACCTTTGGCCAGACCAACCCGAACGGCTGGAACTGACTAAGGCCGCTGCCACTGTCGCAAAAGCACCTGTGTCCCGTGGAGATGCCATCGACTGGTTGGAACACCGCCTGAAACAGGCCCCGGAGCACCATGTTCACGTGATCCAGCACACCGTTGCCTGGCAGTACTTCCCCACTGAGGCCCAACGCCGTGGAAAGGCGCTGATAGAGGCGGCAGGCGCGCAGGCCACCGCCAACCGCCCCTTGGCGTGGCTCGCGATGGAAAGTGACGGGGACACGAAAGGCGCGTTGGGCGCGGCCCTGACGCTCCGATTGTGGCCGGGCGATGTGACCTTGAACCTGGGTCGTGTGGATTTCCATGGCCGTTGGGTCAAGTGGTCGGGCGTCGTTTGATACGCGTGATCGGCAAATGGCTTGGCCGGGTGCTCTTCGCGCTATTACTCGCGGCATTGGTCATAGGCATTTGGAAACGTGAAGAGATTCAGCGCTTGATGGCCGTCAATTCGTTGTTCGAACCTGACAAAATTGTCCGTAACTTCAGTAATATGGACAAAGCGTTTTTGCATGTGGATCTACCTAGGGGCGACGATCCTGTATCACCTCTGCCCAAGGGGGAGACGCTACCCCTCCCCGCCGGCATGGAAGACTGGATGCGCGACCGCCTCGTTACCTCGCTTGTCATCGTCAAAGACGGAGATTTAGTGTTTGAGGACTACTATCTTGGCACTGAACCGGATGATCTCCGAATGAGCTGGTCCTTGGCCAAGAGCTTTATCTCTGTCCTGACAGGAATACTGGTGGGCGACGGGGCGATCACGTCATTGGAAGATCCTGTCACCAAATATGTCCCGCAGTTGAAAGGCGGAGCATATGATCAGGCAACAGTGCGCAATGTGCTGAATATGGCCACAGGCGTCACTTTTGACGAAGACTATCTGGACTACGATTCAGACATCAATCGCATGGGCCGCATTCTGGCCCTTGGCGGTCTCATGGATGACTTTGCTGCGGGTCTCACGGAAACCTTCACCGCTCCGGGCACGGACTGGCAATATGTTTCAATCGACACCCATGTCTTGGGAATGGTGCTGCGGGGTGCGACGGGCCGCAAGGTATCGGACTTGATGGCAGAGAAGATCATTGCCCCATTGAGGTTGGAAAAATCCCCCTATTACCTGACGGATGGTGTTGGTGTGGCCTTTGCGCTTGGAGGGTTGAATCTGACCACTCGCGACTATGCGCGCTTTGGGCAAATGATGCTGCAAGGTGGGACATGGCAAGGCCAGCGGATCGTATCAGAAGACTGGGTTGTCGCATCCACAACGGCTTCGGCACCCACTGAACTGGACGAAATCGGGTACGGTTATCAGTGGTGGATACCGCGTAGCGCCCGCCCGCGCGAATACATGGGACGTGGCATTTACGGGCAATACCTCTACATCAACGAACCACAAGGTACAGTTATCGCCCTGACAGCCGCAGATCCCGATTTTCGGGATCGCAAAATTCAGGACGAGCACCTCAGCTACTTCCGCAGAATTGCGGGTCACCCATAGAAAGAAGCCTTATGGAAAAACATCAAAGTGTGAATGTTCTCGGCTCGGAATTGGCATTATGCGGGACAGACCCCGTAACCGGCTTTTTTCGCGATGGGCACTGTAACACCTGCGACGAGGACCAAGGCAGCCACACGGTATGCGCAATCATGACTGCGGAATTCCTCGCCTATTCCAAGTATGTTGGAAACGACCTCAGCACGCCGCGACCGGAGTTCGGGTTTGTTGGGCTTAATCCGGGCGATCCGTGGTGTCTGTGCGCAGGGCGTTTTTTGCAGGCGCATGACGAAGGTTGTGCGCCGAAGGTCAACCTCAACGCCACGCACCAGCGCGCCTTGGAAATTGTGCCGTTAGAAGTGTTGCAGAGCCACGCCTTAGGATCGCGCGAGGCCTAATTCCCCATCCCTTGCCAGTTGGCGCAATCGACGCGGCTGCTGTGTGGAAAGGTCAACCCGTCAACGACAGCACGTTGGCCGCACATCGTGTTTTTGCAAACCCATTCCGGATCTTTGAGTTCGACGCCACCATCAGCGCCAACAATCAACTGCAACTGACATCCCATATCGCCGGGAAAGCGCCATCCGTCAGCAACCCGTATTCCCATCTGCCGACCGGAGCACGTGTGCCCATTGGATTGCCAACTTAAGAACTCAAGCCGAGCGTTGCCGTCGGGGGCAAAATCCAGACGCAACACGTCGTCACCCTTTTGAAAACAGTAAGCATTTTCTGGAGTTGCAGGCGATTGCACACTTGCGGCCTTTGGGGTGCACGGGATCTGCGACACCCTGAAACCCTGCCCCGTAATGTCGTCTATTTTCCAGTACCCTGCCTCAGGCACGAAGTCGTAGACCACTCTTGCGGGCACGCCAAAGTTGATGAATTCAGCCGTCACTCTGGTGCTGTCGTTACCGCGTTGCGACGACAGGCGCAGGCTGCGCATGATTTCTGCTGCGTCATAGTCCTGTCCCGGAATGGCGAACCCGAAATCAACGCATGCCTGCGCCAGATCATCCCCATAGCTGTCATTGGCATCATAGAATGACACCATGCGATCGGTGAAATAGTTCTTTCTCTGCGCGGGAGAGGACATGTAATCCAGACCCTGTTGCGATGCGGGTCCATTGCTTGTGAGCGAGCTGTAAATCCAGCGCACCATGTCTTCTGGTGTTTGAGCTGCCAATGGCAGCGCCCCCGCCAGCGTTAAGGTGATCGCCAAAAATAACTTCTTCAAACCGTCTTTCATGGTCCAAGCGTAGCAGGACCGCAGCCTCAATCAAGACGGGCGCGCGCCCTACTATCTGCCTGCGGGATAGAGGCCCCGGGTAAGCGTCTGGTAAGAGCCGCCTGCTAACGCGCCAGCGTTAGGCGAATTCGCCCATCTCGAACCCCAGCGCCTTTGCCACCGTGAAGATGTCCTTGTCGCCGCGACCGCACATATTCATGCAGATGATGTGGTCGGCAGGCAGCTCAGGTGCGATTTTCATGACGTGCGCAAGGGCGTGGCTCGGCTCCAGCGCTGGGATGATGCCTTCGAGTTCACAGCAAAGCTGGAACGCTTCCAACGCTTCCTTGTCGGTGATGGAGACGTATTGCGCGCGTCCAATCTCGTGCAGCCAGGCATGCTCGGGACCAATTCCGGGATAATCGAGCCCGGCGGAAATAGAGAACCCTTCAAGGATTTGCCCGTCGTCATCCTGAAGCAAGTATGTGCGGTTGCCATGCAACACTCCGGGACGGCCCCCAGTGAGGGACGCGCAGTGCTCCATCTTTTCATTCACGCCCTTGCCACCGGCCTCAACGCCGATGATCCCGACTTCCTTGTCATCGAGGAACGGATAGAACAGCCCCATCGCGTTGGACCCCCCGCCAATAGCCGCGATAACCGTGTCGGGAAAGCGGCCTTCGGCAGCGGTCATCTGTTCGCGGACTTCCTTGCCGATGATGGCCTGGAAATCGCGAACCATCGCGGGATATGGATGCGGCCCCGCAACGGTGCCAATGCAGTAGAACGTATCACGAACGTTGGTGACCCAATCGCGCAGCGCATCATTCATCGCATCCTTCAACGTGCCCCGCCCGGACGTCACGGGCACCACCTCGGCGCCCAGCAAACGCATGCGGAATACATTCGGCGCCTGTCGCTCTACATCGTGAGCGCCCATGTAGACGACGCATTTCAACCCGAATTTTGCGCACACCGTGGCGGTCGCAACGCCATGCTGGCCCGCACCGGTTTCGGCGATGATGCGGGACTTGCCCATGCGCCTTGCGAGAATAATCTGGCCCAGAACATTGTTGATCTTATGCGCACCGGTGTGGTTGAGCTCATCGCGCTTCATGTAAATTTTGGCGCCACCAAGGTGATCGGTAAGCCGCTCCGCAAAATAGAGCGGGCTTGGCCGCCCCACGTAGTGGGTCCAGAGATCATTCATCTCTGCCCAGAAACTGTCGTCGGTCTTGGCCTTTTCGTATTGCTCTTCCAGTTCAAGGATCAGTGGCATCAACGTCTCAGAGACGAAACGCCCGCCAAAATCACCAAAGCGCCCGTTTTCGTCCGGACCGGTCATGAAAGAATTGAAAAGATCGTTGGCCATTGCGCGCACCTTCATTCCTGTACAGCGCTTTGACTATCGCGCAGCGGGTCGGGAAACAAGGTGAATTGCACGCGTCCCGCGCGTCAGAATACCGCCGCGGAAACCTCGTCGGCAGCTTCTGTTGCCGCCCTGTCTTTCGCCAAACGGTCCTTGCGGGCTTCAGCAACCGCGCCTGCCGCGGTAACCAGAATGGCGGCGATGGCCACATATAAAACGAAACGAATTCTCACGACTCATAACTCCTGTCACACCCCCTGCACTGCAGATCGCACAGAAGATATTAACGAAGTCATAACGACTGGTCTGTGAAGCAGTTCACGCTAGCTTTGGAGCTTGTTTTTCCTGTGCAGCGCTTAGAAAATCAGCGATCAAAGCGCTGTCTTTCACCCCTGCGGCTGTTTCGACGCCGGAGGATACATCGACCTGTTTCGCGCCCGTCAAACGGATCGCCTCCGCTACGTTCGCAGGCGTCAGACCTCCCGCCAGCATCCATGGCTTGGTCCAGTATTTACGATCGCGCAGCAACGTCCAGTCGAAGGACAAACCATTCCCGCCTGGCAGTTCGGCGTCCTTGGGTGGTTTGGCGTCGATCAGCAGTTGGTCTGCAACCGCGCTATAGGTGTCGATGGCTTGCAGGTCCTTCCGGTCAGCAACCCCAATGGCTTTCATGACGGGGAGCCCGTAACGTACCTTCACCTCGGCGACCCGTTCCGGCGATTCAGCGCCATGCAACTGGAGCATGTCCAGCGGGACCGCAGCGAGCAATTGGTCGAGAAAGCTGTCGTCCGCATTCACAGTCAACGCCACCTTGACCATGCCAACCGGTGTCCCCACCGCAAGGGCACTTGCACGCTCAAACGACACGTTTCGCGGTGATTTGGGAAAAAACACGAACCCTACATATGCCGCACCAGCCTGTGCGGCCACGGACAAATGCTCAGGGTCGGACAACCCGCATATCTTGACTGAAGTAAGATGCTTCATCCCGTGCTTTCACCATGGAAACCACGTCGGTGCAAGTGGCTCAGCCAGCCTCGTCCAGAAGCGCAAGAACCTCGTCCTTGCCCTCATGCTTCTCGCCTTTCAGACGATTAACCTCGCGTTGCAACCGGCGGGTTTCGCGCGCCTGGCGGGCAGCTTCCGCGCGATGGCCATATTCGCGCACCCACTCCCAGACAAATCCGACGAAAAGACCAACCGCGATTCCACCAAAAATAATGATGAACAACGGTAACTCGATCTGGGGGTTCAAGGAGAACCAGCCAGCGACCTCGCTCGGGATCAACTGGACCGACACCATACCCCTGTTGGCAAGCGCCACGGCAATCAGCGCAATACCAAACACCGCAATCAACGCATACTTGATGTAACGCATCAGGACTTTCCGTTCAGCCGATCACGAAGCAGTTTTCCGGTTTTGAAGAACGGCACGTGCTTTTCTTCCACATGCACCGTTTCACCTGTGCGGGGGTTACGACCAACACGGGCGTCGCGCTTTTTCACGGAGAAAGCACCAAAACCACGCAACTCAACCCGGTCGCCTCGTGCCATCGCACCCGTAACTTCTTCGAATATGGTGTTCACGATACGCTCAACATCGCGCTGATATAGATGCGGATTCTCATCAGCAATTTTCTGGATCAGTTCAGAACGGATCATGGCAACACCCCCGGAGCAATTTTCGACGCAATGTGCGCCCCCACCGAACTATAGGAAGTTTCCTAGCTCACGGAAAGCCAGCCATTGCAGGCGTTGCGGTTTTTTTGGCGGTGAAGGCCCTGTATTTGCGCAGTTTTTCGCTGTGCAGCGCAGGATTGTCCGTGCTGGGAGCACCGCTGATACTTGCTGCAATGCAGAATCACCGATGATTCGTGATGCCTAATGTAGTGGCGACTTCCGCCCGTCGGATGAGCTTCCAGTCTCGCAAAGGGCGGCGATCACTCAAAACTGCTGTCAAATAAGTCCCGCAGATGGTCGACGAATTCACTGCAGAAAATGATCGAGCGCTCTTCCGGATCGTAAAAGGCATTTGCTTCATCACAGGCTTCAACGCGGACTTCGATGCGGGCGGGCAAGGCAATATCCTCGGACATGCGCCCGACCTCTTCGCCCAGAATGTCATTGACGAATGCGCTGCCTTTTTCTGTGCCGGGAATAAATGTCATGGGCTCACCTTGCCCGGCACGATCCATTTCGTCGAAGACCATTCCCCAACTGTCCGCTGCAAGGTCATACTCTTCGGGGCAGGTCTCTGCGCGCTCGTCGGGCAAGCCCAAGTCTGCCGCCAAATCGTCGCGGGCCTCAGGGTTGCCACCATAAAACAAACAGACATGATTGTAGAACCGCTGTTCGTCTGGCCCGTGCAGGTCCCACCAGGCAATCTCTCCGTCGTGATCTGCCTCATTCAGGTATCCGAACGCGCTGTCGTAGGCGATTGCCTGCGCGGTCTCTTCTTCGAATAACCAATCGATCAGCAAGACAGCCATGACATCTGCCGCGTCTTCCTCCTGCCCAAAAATCGGGACGTCCATCACATCAATCACTGCATGACCCAGTTCATGATAGAAAATGGCAAGGATGTTGGATGCCACGAACTCATCTTGTGCCGCGTCTGATCGGGCCACGAATGGCAGAACGCTGAGAAGCAATGCGGCGCAAGTCATGACCTTGGTGAACACTTTGGAACCTCACATGTATCGGCTTAGGTGGGTCGTTTTTCGGGTGACAGTAATACCTATCGGCTACAAACAAAAAAGGCCCCGCGTTTCTGCGGGGCCTTCCTCGTATCGATTTTTGCTGACTTACTTCTCGTCGTCGCCCTTGAGCGCAGCGCCGAGAATATCGCCGAGCGATGCACCAGAGTCAGAGGAGCCATACTGTTCCACGGCTTCTTTCTCTTCAGCGATCTCACGGGCCTTGATGGACACACCGAGACGACGCGCCTTCGCGTCGACATTGGTGATCCGCACGTCGACCTTGTCACCGACAGAGAAACGCTCTGGGCGCTGCTCAGCGCGATCACGGGAGAGGTCGGAGCGACGGATGAAGGATTTCATGCCTTCATATTCGACTTCGATGCCACCATCCTCGATCGCTGTGACGTTTACAGTGACCACGGAGCCGCGTTTTACGCCGCCCACGGCTTCAGCAAACTTGTCGCCACCAACCGCTTTGATCGAGAGAGAGATGCGTTCTTTCTCAACATCCACTTCGGATACGACGGCGTGAACCATGTCGCCCTTGCGGTAGTTCTGGATTGCATCCTCGCCACGCTCGTCCCAGCTGAGGTCAGAAAGGTGAACCATGCCGTCGATGTCGCCTTCGAGGCCAACAAACAGACCGAACTCGGTGATGTTTTTGACTTCGCCTTCGACTTCTGTGCCCTCGGGGTGTGTTTCTGCAAAAACTTCCCATGGGTTGCGCTGTGTCTGCTTGAGACCCAGGGACACGCGGCGCTTGGCACCGTCAATTTCCAGAACCATGACTTCGACTTCCTGAGAGGTCGAGACGATTTTGCCCGGATGGACGTTCTTCTTGGTCCAGGACATTTCGGAGACGTGCACAAGTCCTTCAACACCGGCTTCAAGCTCAACAAAGGCACCGTAATCGGTGATGTTGGTCACGCGGCCCGTGTGGGTGGAGTTCAGCGGGTACTTCGCGGCCACCAGATCCCATGGATCTTCCTGCAACTGCTTCATGCCGAGGCTGATGCGGTGGGTTTCCTTGTTGATCTTGATGACCTGTACCTTGATCGTTTCACCAATGGTGAGGATCTCGGACGGGTGGTTCACACGACGCCAAGCCATGTCAGTGACGTGCAGCAGACCGTCAACACCGCCAAGATCAACAAATGCACCGTATTCGGTGATGTTCTTGACCACGCCGTCGACCGTCTGGCCTTCGGTGAGGTTGCCAATCACTTCCGCACGCTGTTCGGCGCGGGATTCTTCGAGGATCGCGCGGCGCGATACAACGATGTTGCCACGGCGACGGTCCATCTTGAGGATCTGGAACGGTTGCTTAAGACCCATCAGCGGGCCAGCATCGCGCACGGGACGGACGTCTACCTGCGAGCCGGGCAAGAAGGCCACGGCGCCACCAAGGTCAACCGTAAAGCCGCCTTTGACACGGCCAAAGATCGCGCCCTCAACACGCTGCTCATCAGCGTAGGCTTTTTCCAGACGATCCCATGCCTCTTCACGGCGCGCCATCTCGCGGGAGATGACCGCTTCACCGCGCGAGCTTTCGACCTGACGCAAGAAGACTTCAACTTCATCGCCAACGTCGATTTTTGGTGCTTCACCGGGATCTGCAAATTCTTTGAGTTCGACACGGCCTTCCATTTTGTAGCCGACGTCGATAATGGCTTGGCCCGCTTCGATCGCGATGACCTTGCCTTTGACAACCGAACCCTCTTCGGGGGTGTCCATTTCGAAGCTTTCGTTCAGGAGTGCTTCAAACTCGTCCATTGTGTTTGCCATGTGGCGTCGTTTTCCTAACTAGTTCTTGTTTCTGGCCGCGCGGTTGTCTCCGCCGGTCTTTTCGCGATTGGTCATGACGGACTGCTCTTACACAAAAACAAACGAAGGGCCGGTATAACCGACCCTGCCCAGTGCCCTTGTGCGTGGCTTTCACGCCCCGTCAATGCGGTGCGTATAGAGCGGTTTCCATCCATTATCAAGCCATCTTGGGCCATCCCGCAAAAATGCGCCAAAGCCTGCTTTCCGGCGGTCATTCAACCTCCTTCCGCTGATCACAGTGCAGTCTTGACATATTAACCTATCACCTCAACTCTGAGCGGATCAGGAGATGAATATGACGATCCGCTACCTGCTTTATGCCTCCCGACTGGTCACTCCACTGGCGCATGAAGGGCTGGCAAGCTTGCTTGAAACCAGTCAGCGGAACAATTCAAAGAGCGGTTTGACGGGCTTTCTTCACATCGAAGACCAGGTCGTCCTTCAGTATCTTGAAGGTGAACCCGAAGCGATACACAGGGTCGTGGATCGCATTCGCAGAGATCCGCGCCACACTGGATTCGTCGTGTTGTCAGAAGACGATATCACCCAAAGGTACTTCGATGGCTGGCAAATGGCATTGGTCGAAAGCGCTACGCTGTCGCTGTTTGATCTGCTTGGCGTTCAGATACAGGACGTGCCGGAAATCAAAGACGCAAATCCGACAGACCTGATTGCACTTCTGTCGGCCAATGCCTCTTTCCTGCGCGATCGTCCATCGGTCGCCTGAGAGATCAAAGCTCCTCGCCGCGCTGTTTCAGGTCCTCGAGCAACTGGCGGTAGATTCCGTTTGAATCGCCACCCCCAAAAACCGAAGCACCGCCAGAGTAGGTTTGCCCGTAACTCAACGCGACATTTACAGTTTGCGCGAGACCGGAAATCAGCTGGTCGCGCTCAAGTGGCGATAATGGATGAATGTAGACACCCCAAAGCCGCCCTTGCGCCACGGCATAGCGCGCATCGAGGGCTGAATCGAAATTTGCCTGCATCAAACGCATCAACTCGTCCGGCTCCAATCCCTCTGCGGACCGAATTGGCACCATGGCGCGCATCCTGTCCGCCCGTGGATCTGCTATCAGCACGACGGGGATGTCCTGGATGGTGAACTGCATGGCAGCTCCCTGGCGTATCGCTTCCGGGTCAAGTGCCAGAACAATCTTGGCGAGACGATCCATGGTCATGGGCGGGTCTTGCGCCGGTTGGTCCTGTGCAGTTGCCTTTGACGCCACGACAAGAAAAACGGATACCAGAAGTGCACGGAACATGACGCTGACCTTTCGCTTTGATTGTCCGGCAACCTAGCTGCTTTGATGCTCACAGGCCAAGCACCCTTTGGTGAGCATTTTGCAACACAAGGGCGCGTGCGGCCGGTCTTGGCAGACGAAATCAGGCCCGACTATCGCGATGGTGGCGCCGTCGATCGCGCCATCGCGGCGGCTCGTGTTTGCCTTTGGGGTCAGAACCCGCGCGTCAAGCTAACTTAACCGACTTTCGATGGCCGAGATCGCGGTCCGAACGGCTGCGTCAATCTCCAAATCGGAGGTGTCGATTGTGACCGCATCAGGTGCCGGTTTTAGCGGTGCCTCTGCCCGGTCACGGTCACGGGCGTCACGCTCATGCACGTCGGCAAGCACTTGCTCGTAACTCAGAGCATCGCCCTTTGCGACGAGTTCGTCGTATCGCCGTCGTGCCCGCACCTCAGCCCGCGCCGTCACGAAGAGCTTTGCTTCGGCTTTTGGACAAATGACAGTGCCGATATCCCGTCCGTCCAGCACCGCCCCGCCTGCGCGTCGAGAGAAACTGCGTTGAAAGTCCAGAAGTGCCGCGCGCACCTCCGGGATCACAGCGACCCTGCTGGCGGCTTGCGCCACCTCGGGCGTGCGCAGATCAGCGCTGCCCAAATCCTCTGTAGTGAGATGTTTCGCGGCCTTGCCCGGCTCCATCCCAAGCAGCATCTTTGCGCCCACGGCACGGTAAAGCAGCCCGGTATCCAAATGCGCAAAGCCAAAATGCGCGGCCACTGCTTTTGAAATTGTGCCCTTGCCCGCCGCTGCCGGACCATCAATGGCGATCGTGAAGGCACGATCTGCCGCTTCGGTCATTCGGCTCACGACGCAGAGCGCGTGATATGCGCACCCAATTCTGCCATCAATGGCTCAAAAATTGGAAAAGAGGTCGCTATCGGCCCGGCGTCATCCACGTGCACCGGGTTTTCCGTCGCCATGCCCAGAACTAGAAAAGACATCGCGATCCGATGATCGAGATGGCTGGCACAAGTGGCGCCCCCTTGCACATTGCCATGCCCGCGCCCGGTTACGATCCACCAGTCGGGGCCTTCTTCAACTTCAACGCCATTGGCCCGCAGACCAACGGCCATGGCATCAATTCGGTCACTCTCTTTCACGCGAAGCTCCTTCACGCCGCGCATGACGGTTTTTCCTTCGGCAAATGAGGCCACCACCGAAAGGACCGGATATTCATCAATCATGCTCGCCGCGCGTTCAGGTGGAACTTCGATTCCTTTCAGATCGGGGGAAAAACGCGCCCGCAAGTCGGCGACCGGTTCGCCGCCTTCCTCGCGTTCGTTCTCATACGTCAGGTCTGCCCCCATCTCGCGCAACGTCGTAAAGAGCCCCGCCCGAGTTGGATTCAGGCCTATCCCCGGCACCAACACATCAGAGCCGGGCACAATCAACGCCGCGCAGACCGGGAAAGCCGCCGACGAGGGATCACGCGGGACGTCGATTTGTTGTGGTTTGAGTTCAGGCTGCCCGGTCAAGGTGATGACACGGCCCGTGTCCGTTTCCTCAACTGAAATCTCGGCGCCGAAACCCGCAAGCATCCGCTCGGTATGATCTCGAGTAGCTTCAGCCTCAATCACGATTGTCTTCCCGGGCGCATTCAGGCCCGCCAGCAAAACTGCCGACTTCACCTGTGCTGAGGGAACGGGCACCGTATATTCCACCGGTATCGGGTTTGCGGCCCCAACCAGCGTCATCGGAAGCCGTCCGCCTTCGCGCCCTACCGACTGCGTGCCAAAAAGCGCGAGGGGGTCTGTCACACGTGCCATCGGGCGCCCGTTCAAAGAAGCGTCCCCCGTGAATGTCACCGTGATGGGCGACGTCGCCATGGCCCCCATGATGAGGCGAACGCCAGTCCCTGAGTTGCCGCAGTCGATAACCTGATCAGGCTCTGCAAAACCTCCAACGCCCACGCCGTTCACGGTCCATTTGCCGTCCCCATGCTCTGTCACCGTTGCTCCGAAGCCGCGCATCGCCTTGGCGGTATCCAGAACGTCTTGGCCCTCCAACAATCCCGTTATGCTGGTCTCACCCACACTTAGCGCCCCAAGGATCAACGAGCGGTGCGAGATTGATTTGTCACCCGGCACATTCGCAACCCCAGAAAGAGGGCCGCAGGCGTTCGAAGACATCGGAATGGGAGAGCCATGACTGGACATTGGAATACTCAACTTGGACGTGGTTGGCGCTGGATTACCGCGCCACATGGGCAGCGTCCAGCCCATTCGGGCAGGCTGGGTCAGGTTCTCACGAAAGTCAGGTAGTGCGGCGTGCGTCCCTCTCGCAGGGCTTTTTGCTCATACCGGGTCGAAATCCAGTCTGGCCAGGGGACACGCCAATCGTCAGGACGTTGCGCCTGCCAGCTGAACCCCTGCTGCGGGATTTCCTGCAATGCCTGGCGAACGTAATCCTCGATATCAGTGGCAACCCGAAACACTGCCCCGGGTTTCAGCACGCGGGACAGCGGCCCGAGGTGCTCGGGCGTGACAAAACGCCGGCGATGGTGTCGCGCCTTTGGCCATGGATCGGGATAAAGCAGAAAGGCCCGATCGACCGAAGCCTCTGGCAAAACATCCATCAAATCCCGCGCATCTCCCGGAAAGACGGCGAGGTTTTTCACACCCGCCCGTCGTATCTTGCCCAGCAGCATGGCGACGCCATTGATGTAGGGTTCGGCGCCAATAATGCCGACTTCCGGGTTTTCAGTGGCCTGATGGACCAGATGTTCGCCACCTCCGAATCCGATCTCCAACCAGACCGGTTTGCCATCGAATAGGGCCTCTAAATCAAGCGGCTCGCGTGACGGGTTTTCATCCCAGGTGACCGCCCCGGGAGACAGCGCATCCAAATCTTCTTCGAGATACTTCTTTTGCGACGACTTAAGAGATTTTCCCTTGAGCCTGCCATAGAAATTGCGGTGCGGTCGGTCGGTGCGTTTCATGTCTGCCCTTTAGCGTTGGGCGTGACACGATGCAACGGGCGGGATGACGCCTGTGCCTCGCGGCAAAGAAAACGAACTACACCGACCCTGCGGGCTGCGCGGCAACGCTGAACACGGGCTTCGTGTTCAGCCTGAATAGCATGCAGCGCAGCTGCTCCGCTGGATCAGAGCGCTGCTTTTAACGTATCGGTCAGATCAGTCTTTTCCCAGCTGAAGCCACCGTCGGCATCGGGTGCGCGGCCAAAATGCCCGTAGGCAGCGGTCCGTTGGTAGATCGGCTTGTTGAGTTGCAAATGCTCGCGGATACCGCGTGGCGTCAGGTCCATGACCTTGCCAATGGCCCGTTCAACTTCACTCTCGTCCACCTCGCCCGTTCCGAATGTGTCGCAATAAATCGACAATGGCTTCGAGACACCAATCGCGTAGCTCAACTGAATTGTACACTTCCTGGCCAGTCCCGACGCGACAACATTTTTTGCAAGGTAACGGGCCGCATAGGCCGCGGACCGGTCCACTTTCGTTGGATCTTTACCGGAGAATGCGCCTCCCCCATGTGGCGCTGCACCGCCATAGGTATCCACGATGATCTTACGCCCGGTCAGCCCGGCATCGCCATCCGGCCCACCGATCACGAAAGTCCCGGTCGGGTTGACCCACCATTCCGTTTCCGCCGATATCCAGCCATCGGGAAGAACCTCACGGATGTATGGCTCGACAATTGCCCGGATATCATCAGATGTCTGACTTTCATCAGCGTGTTGGGTCGATAGAACGATCGAGCTTACACCGACCGGCTTACCATCCTCGTATCGTACAGAAAGCTGACTTTTTGCATCAGGGCGCAGCGTGGGTTCTGTCCCATCCTTGCGAACCTCAGCCAAACGCCGCAAGATCGCATGCGCATAGTGAATTGGCGCGGGCATCAATTCAGGTGTTTCGTCAGACGCAAAGCCGAACATGATCCCCTGATCGCCTGCCCCTTCTTCCTTGTCCTGGCCGGCATCGACGCCCTGCGCGATATGCGCAGATTGCTCGTGGAGCAGGTTGGTCACTTCGCAGGTCGCGTGGTGGAACTCATCCTGCTCATACCCGATGTCCTTGATACAGGATCGGGCGATGGCTTCGATCTGTCCCATGTAGTCATGCAGCCTGGTCTTGTCGGACAGGCCAACTTCCCCGCCGATGACGACACGATTTGTTGTCGCAAAGGTTTCGGCAGCGACACGCGCTTCTGGTTCTTCGGCAATAAAGGCGTCCAGCACGGCATCGGAAATCCGATCACACACTTTATCAGGATGGCCTTCGGAAACGGATTCCGAGGTGAAGGTGTAGTTTTTGCGGGACATCATTTGCTCCATTAAATACGAAGACCACGCCAGGAAGCCGTTGTGATCGGTCGCGCCTGACTACGTTGGGTTTTTTTCCGCGTCAATCGCTATCTCTGCCTTGGCTTTCGGGATCCAAATAGGGTGGTGCCGATAAGCCCGAGCACGAGGAGCAATATCGCCGGCCAATCCCCCAATTTGCTGTAAAGCGTCGGTGGCAGCGGCATCGGAAGACGCGCATCCAAAAACCCATCCTTCCCAAGAGGCAATTGTGCCAAAATACGTCCCGTTGGACCGATCATCGCCGAAATACCGGTATTTGCGGATCGAACCACTGGCAGACCTTGTTCAATTGCCCTCATGCGGGCCTGAGCCAGATGTTGTTGTGGTCCCGCGTAGGTTCCAAACCATGCATCATTTGTGATCTGCAGCAAAAAATCAGCGCGCTCTGGCATCGCGTTCACCCCGTGAGGAAAGACTGCCTCGTAACAGATTAGGGGTAGTGCTTTGCCCAAGGCCCCAAAGTCGAGGAGAGCCGGCCCCGGGCCACTTGAGAACCCGCCCATCGACGCGGCCAACCCCTCAAAACCCAGTTTTTCGGTCAGGCTGCGAAAAGGTACATATTCGCCAAAAGGTACCAAATGGTGCTTATCATAGATTGCCGCAATGTCCCCTTGTGAAGCGATAACGGCCAGGGAATTGCGCAGAAAATCGCCCTCATACCGCAACGCACCAAGCGCAACCGGCGCACCGTTCGCGGATTGCGCGATGGCTTGAAGGGCAGGTTCTGCTGTCTCCAGACGCCACGGTATGGCCGTTTCCGGCCAAACAACCAGATCGGGAGGATGGGCCGGAGAAGTCGGAGGCGCGCTGGTCAGTGCCAATTGGCGTGAAAAGAACACATCCGCCATGTCAGGGCGCCATTTGAGGTGTTGCGCAGCGTTTGGCTGGACAATCCGCACCGTGTTTGCTGATAGCTCGGCTGGCTGGCGCGCATGTGGAATGGACATGGCCAACATGCCAGCCACCAAAAGCAAAAACTGCCCCATCCGAAAGGTCATAACGCGCTCAGGGGGTCCGCCCGCCGACAGGATGCATGCCAAACCCATCAAAGCCATCGTGGCCCCATGGGGACCAACCAACGCCAAAGAAACGGAAGCCGGTCCGCTCACCAACACCTGCGCTGGCGCCGCCCAGGGGAAGCCTGTGAAGATATATGCGCGCAGCATTTCAACACCAGTCCAAGTGAATACCAGCGCCATTGGGCTTTGGAAGAGCCTGCGCGCACTCCAAAACGCTGTTCCCCAGAAAAGCGCAAGCCCACCGCTCAGAAACACAACTGCGAATGGGGCCATCCATCCATGTCGGTCGACATCAACCTGAAACGGTTCAACAATCCAAGACAGGGCGAGCGCAAAATACCCCGCCCCATACGCCCAACCCATAAGACCCGGCCGCAAGGATTCGACCCGCCAGAGCCAAAACGCAAATGTCAGGGAGATGAGTAGCGCAACGGGAATGTCAAAAGGCGCCTGACCCAGCGCACCGAAAGCGCCAGCCATCGCCGACGCGCCAAGTCGTACCATCAATGGGAGGGTTGCAAACCGCCCTGGCATTACGGCTTCAACGCCATGTCCAACAGCCTTCAGGAAGAACGCGCGTCTGTGCGCACGCGTAGCCGCTTGATCCGACGGGGATCTGCGTCAATCACCTCAAATTCTGGCCCATCCGGATGTTGCACCATTTCCCCACGCGCCGGCACGCGACCTGACAGCATGAAGACAAGCCCGCCAAGCGTATCGATCTCTTCCTCATCGACTTCTTCGTGGTCCGTGAGTGACATGCCTATTTCGGCTTCGAAATCGTCCAAAGGTGTCTTCGCGAGCGCCAGATAACAGCCCGGTTTTTCCTCGGTAAAAAAGAGCCCTTCGTCGACATCGTGTTCGTCTTCGATTTCCCCAATAACCTGTTCAATCAGGTCCTCAATCGTGACGAGACCATCGACGCCGCCGTATTCGTCGATCACAAGCGCCATGTGGCGCCGTTCGGCCTGCATCTTGGTGAGCAACACTCCGATGGTCATCGACGGCGGCACAAACAGCAAGGGTCGCAGCATGGTCTGCATATCAAATTTCTTGGTGCCGCCATTGAACCCATGGGTCAGCGCGAGATCCTTCAGGTGCAAAAATCCGACGGGGGTATCCAACGTACCATCGTAGACTGGCAAGCGGGTCAGGCCACTTTCCTTAAAGACAGCCACTGTCTCGTCCAACGTGGTCGTCGCCGGAATTGCCGTGATATCCGCCTTGGGCACAGAGACGTCCTCGACGCGCATCCTGCGCAGGTTCATCATGCCGTGTGTCTGATGGCTTTCACGACTTGGCGTTTCGCCAGATGTACTCTCCTCCTCCTCAGAGGGGCTGAGTGCTTCGATCACCCGGCTAAAAAAACCGCCTTGTCGGGAAGGTTCGGGGTCTTGCGGGGGGGTGAGTTCGTCACGCGCGCGTCGCGCCGCGTCAGATGATCCGTCTGTGTCGCCCATTGGGTCCTGTTCTGCGTTAAGGCGGAAATTGCCGCCCGTCATTCCCTATATGGGTCATCCAGACCCATTTTGCCAAGTATTTCAGTCTCGATCCCCTGCATCAGCGTGGCATCAAGGTCACGAACGTGATCGTAACCCAACAAATGTAACGTTCCATGAACGACAAGATGCGTCACGTGCGCCTTGATCGGCTTTCCGGCGTCGGCAGCTTCGCGCTCACAAGTGTCATAAGAGATCGCGATGTCGCCTAAGGCCACGGTCCCGTCGACACCAACCGCTGGCCGTGATGGGGGTCCTCCGGCTGTGTCGGATGCAAGCTCTTCCGCTGGCCAACTCAATACATTTGTGGCCTTCGCCTTGTCTCGAAAATCATGGTTCAACACAGCGATCCTTGCGTCATCGCAAGCCAGCACGGAAACCTCAATCAATTTGGTGGGCAATCCAAGATGTGCCGCCGTCGCCTTCAAGGCGTCCTTTACCAATTCCTCGAAATTCAGGCCTTCCCAACGGCTATCCTCGATCAGGATATCGACTTCCAAGACCTGGCCTCCCGTTGCTTAACCTGTTTGCCAACTCCTCGATCAGGACGCGGGCTGGTCCGCTTCATAGGCTTCGATGATGGCGGCAACAAGCGGGTGCCGCACGACATCTTTGGACGTGAAGTAGCTGAAACTGATCTTGGATATCGTTTTTAAAAGCCGTTCTGCATCTGCAAGCCCGGAGGATGTCCCACGCGGCAAATCAATCTGCGTGCGATCCCCCGTAACAACCATGCGCGATCCTTCGCCCAATCGGGTGAGGAACATTTTCATCTGCATCGTGGTCGCGTTCTGTGCTTCGTCGAGGACCACAAATGCATTGGACAGCGTGCGCCCCCGCATGAAGGCCAAGGGGGCAATTTCAATCTGCTTTTCCTCGATAAGGCGCGTGAGTTGCTTGCCCGGTAGAAAATCGCCCAGCGCATCGTAAAGCGGCTGCATGTAGGGGTCGACCTTGTCTTTCATGTCGCCGGGCAGGAATCCCAGACGCTCCCCCGCCTCAACAGCCGGGCGCGAGAGTATGATCTTGTCGACCTGACCCGACAAAAACATGGAAACCCCTACCGCAACGGCCAGATAGGTCTTGCCGGTACCCGCAGGCCCGATCCCAAAAGCCAGCTCGTTCTCAAACAGCGCTTGCACATAGGCTTTCTGCGCGTCGGTTCGCGGCTCCACGCGTTTTTTGCGTGTCTGGATTTCAATGCGGTTTCCGATGGGCATTTCAAGCTGGTCACCATCTTCCGGCGCGCTGACCTCATCGAATGGGCCCATCCGCAGCTCGCGATCCACATCGCCTGCCTCGACAGCTCGTCCATTTTCCAATCGGGCGTAGAGCGCATGCAGGACCCGGATGGCATCGGTTTGAGAATCGTGCTCACCCACAACAGCAAGCTGATTTCCGCGCCGCATGATCTGTACCCCAAGAGCCTTCTCGACCTGAGCAAGATTGGCGTCATAAGGACCACATAGGTCGATCAACAAACGATTGTCGGGAAATTCCACGGTTCCGCCTGGGGCAGCTGTCAGGGTGTCCGTTGGACTAGGGTCACTGGGCGGCAATAGCGGCTCCTTGGCGCATGTGAGTCGCACTGACGGTGCCAATTCCAGCAGCGCAACGCAAGCACTTGAACCGCAAATATACGTCAGATGCGTTCAATTTCCGAATTGGCTCAAGTGAGCGCCATATTGAGTGAAACAACCGCGCTTAGAACGGATCGCCGAATATGACGGTGCCGCCGCCCTTGAAATCGCCAACTGTCTGCGTTGGCGGTGCGATGCCGGAACAAACCGGCTTGCCCGTTCTGCGATCAAGGCGTGCGGAAAGGTAACCTTCCAATCCGTCGTCAATGATCCAATGATCGCACCCGTTTGGGTCAACCCAGATCCCCGCTCGTAATGTTGTGAGTTCCTTGCTGTCGATCAGACCATCATCAGCTGTCTTTGCCGGACCCAATTCGCCACAGCCAGCAAGTGCCAGCGCGCAAATTAGGGGAACGAAAGTAAACCTTGGCATGCTCGCTCTCCTCAATTCACGCAAATGATTTCAACGCGGCGGTTCTGAGCACGGCCGGCAGTGGTATTGTTCGACGCCACGGGTTTGCTTTCACCATAGCCGCGCACCGTTGACACTCGAGCACCTGCGGCTCTGGCGATGGTTGCCACGGCATTGGCGCGGTTCAAAGACAGCTGTTTGTTGTACGCGCTAGACGCCTGGCTGTCCGTATGGCCTGCAATCGAGAACGTGCGAGACTCAGAATTTGCAAAGAAGCTACGCAACTGTTCCGCACCACTTTGGCTTATTTCGAAGCTGCCGGTGTCAAAAAACGTATCCGACTTGACCAACCCGCAGATGTTACCTTCTCTGCAAACTGGGATGCCGTCGCGCGTCACGTGGGGTGTCATGTAGCCTTCCGCGCCGTCATCCATCACCCAGTGTTCGCAGCCGTCCGGATCAACCCAGATGTTCGGGATGTATTGCCCTTTATCCAAACCGGCCTGAGACGCGCCTTGAGCCAGTACCGTTGTGGCCTGCCCCGCGAGCACAAGGCTGGCAAAGACCAGCCCGGCCCATTTCCCCCAACAGAATAGTCGCTCTACCAACATCTTTTTTCCTACCAAAAACGAGTACGCACCAAGCACATTCGGCACGCCAGTCACTAATTACCTTAAGTCTAAGTAAAATCGACAGTAAACACATGCAAATTTGACGGGGAATTGTTTTCGATTCCTCACCACTAAGCCAATAGAGTCAGGATTTGACCCTAAATGTGTTGAATTAAGGCCGATCAACGCGACACGGCGGCCAGAGAATTGCGTTTTGCTTCAACGATTCTGACGGGCAGAATATCGCCGATCTGGGCCTTGCACTCATCGATATGCACAGCGTGGAGGTACTCGGACTTGCCGACCATCTGACCATCGAACTTTCCAGGTTTCTCGATCAGTACGTTCAGATCGCGACCGACCATCGCTTGTTGAATGGCCTGTTGCTGCTGCGTGATCAACGCTTGGATACGCTGTAATCGATCATCTGCCTCCGCCGCGTCTACTTGTGCCCGTTCAGCCGCTGGTGTGCCCGGGCGCGTCGAATACTTGAAGGAATAGGCGTAGCCGTAATTCACTTCTCGGATCAGATCGAGCGTGGCCTGAAAATCCTCCTCGGTTTCTTCGGGAAACCCGACGATGAAATCACCGGATAGCAGAATGTCCGGGCGGGCCGCGCGAATACGCTCAATCAAGCGCAGGTAACTGTCGGCGGTGTGGCTACGGTTCATGCGTTTCAGGATTTTGTCCGATCCGGATTGCACCGGCAGATGCAGATAGGGCATCAACTTCGGACAATCGCGATGGGCTTCAATCAGATCATCCTGCATGTCATTGGGATGCGATGTCGTGAAGCGCAGTCGCTCCAGCCCATCGACATCGCTCAGCGCCCAAATAAGGTCTGCCAGAGATTTCTCTGATCCGTCGGCGCCCTGTCCGTGGTAGGCATTCACGTTCTGCCCCAATAGCGTGATCTCGCGCACGCCCCGGTCTATCAGCGCACGCGCCTCCTCAAGAATGCGCGACACCGGGCGGCTGACTTCGGCACCACGCGTATAGGGCACGACGCAAAAGGCACAAAACTTGTCGCAGCCTTCCTGAACAGTCAGAAAAGCCGATGGCGCGCGCTTGGCCTTTGGGCGCGCTTTCAACTCGTCGAATTTGTCCTCTTCAGGAAAATCTGTGTCGAGCGCCTTTTTACCTTCGCGCAGGCGTGCCTCCATCTCAGGAAGACGGTGGTAGGATTGTGGACCCACAACCAGATCGACAGCGGGTTGGCGCCGCATGATTTCTTCGCCTTCCGCCTGTGCCACACAGCCGGCCACACCGATTTTCAGATCCGGGTTCCGTTCTTTCAGAGGTTTGATCCGACCAAGTTCAGAATACACCTTTTCCGCCGCTTTTTCGCGGATGTGGCAGGTGTTGAGCAGAATCATATCTGCTTCTTCGGCATCCTTTGTCTCGACATACCCTTCGCCGCCGAGCGCTTCGGCCATACGTTCACTGTCGTAAACATTCATCTGGCAACCGTAGGTCTTGATGAAAAGCTTTTTAGGCGTTGTCATGACAAGGGTCCGATCATTGGGGTTTTGCGGGTCTCGTATCAGCCCGTGCACGGGCTTGCAATGTAGCCGGAATTGCCCGATTTTCGCGGCAACAGAAAGCGGAGCCTCTCATGCGCTATTCCGACCTCAACGATTTCCTCAAGGATGGACGCACGGCGCTTTCGAGCGGGCCAATCGCGATTATTCTGGTTGAAGATGACGTGGAGGTCGCGACTACGCTGAGGCATCATCATCAGACCGGGTTCAAAACGGTCCTCGCACTGATGCCTGAGAGCTTTGAATTGCCCGCCGACATCGAGGAATTGGTCGTGCGGATCGATTTTGACGCCACGGCTGAGGGCGCGACCGAAGCCGCCGTAAACGCCCTCATCAATGCAGCGCCAGGTCAATGGCTATATTACTGCTATAACGCGGAGTACCTGTTCTTTCCGTTTTGCGAGACGCGGACCATCGGCGAAATGCTGGCTTTCCATGCGGAAGAACGGCGGGACGCGATGCTGACTTATGTTGTCGATCTTTATGCGGACGACCTGACCCGGTTCCCTGATGCCGTATCGCTTGATCATGCACATTTGGACCGCTCTGGGTATTATTCGCTAGCGCGCAAAGTGTCTGAAGACGGAAACGAGTCCAAGGAACGGCAATTGGACTTCTTTGGTGGCTTACGCTGGCGGTTTGAAGAGCACATCCCTGAATCGAGAAGAAAGATAGATCGAATAGGTTTGTTCAGGGCGCAACCCGGTTTGGTCTTACGCGAAAACCACACGTTTTCGGACGAAGAGTACAACACCTACGCTTGCCCTTGGCATCACAACCTGACTGCGGTGATCTGTTCGTTCCGTACCGCCAAGGCTCTGAAGACAAATCCAGGCAGCAAATTCGAGATCGAGACGTTCAAGTGGCACAACTCCGCGCCTTTTGAATGGCACTCTCGTCAACTACTTGATCTGGGGCTCATGGAACCGGGGCAGTGGTTCTAGCGATCGTTCAAAACTGACCCGACACCAATGAAAAGTGGTGACGAGACGGAGGCTGAAACCAGCCGCTATTTTCGACGCAGACGGATGACGACATCGACTGACGCGATCTCTGCACCCTCAGGTGCATCGGGCAAGCGAGCGATTTCCAACTGATCCGACGGTGCATCGGTCAGGGTTGCATCATCTTCCCAGTAGAAATGAGGATGGTCATGCGTGTTCGTATCGAAATAGCTCTTGGAGCCATCGACGGTAACTTCCTGCATCAGCCCCGCATCACAAAACGCACGCAGCGTATTGTAGACCGTGGCCAGAGAGACCGCTTCACCTTCTGATTTGGCTGCCTCAAACAAGCTTTCTGCGGTGACGTGGCGATGCTGCCCGTCACCAATCAACAAAGCGGCCAGCGAAACGCGCTGACGCGTCGGACGTAGACCAGCGGTTGCAAGCCAGTTCGCTCCGGTCTCGTGTTGTGCGTCTATCATGCCAGCCTCGTGTCCATTTCCATGTCTTTATAAAGTCCTTTGCGAACGATTTTCAATTGTAAAGCAGTGCCCTGTGGCAATGAATCCCACCAATATGACTGTTTTTCTACAGGAGAGGCACTCTTGCAGGACGCACCAAGCCGATGCTAGAGGGGTTCGACTTGAATAACGACGCCGAGCAGGAGATGTGCCAGAATGGCCCAATACCCCACGAGTTTTGATAAAGACGGCCTTCTCAAATGCGCCCGTGGCGAGTTGTTTGGGCCTGGCAACGCACAGCTTCCCGCCCCTCCAATGCTGATGATGGACCGAATTACGGACATTTCAGGAGATGGCGGCGAACATGGCAAAGGCCATGTGGTAGCTGAATTTGATATCACACCGGATCTTTGGTTTTTCGAGTGTCACTTTCCGAACAACCCGATCATGCCTGGATGCCTTGGGCTGGATGGGTTGTGGCAACTGACGGGTTTCAACCTCGGCTGGCGCGGCTGGCAGGGGCGCGGCTACGCGCTTGGTGTCGGTGAAGTCAAACTGACCGGCATGGTGCGCCCTGATCGCAAAAAACTGACCTATTTTGTGGATTTCACGAAGGCTCTTCAGACCAGACGCTTGACAATGGGTGTCGCGAATGGCCGGGTTGAGGCAGATGGCGATACCATCTATCAGGTTACCGATATGAAGGTCGCGCTCTCTGAGAGCTGACGCAGACCCGAAGAACAAAGGAGTGCGCCATGCGACGCGTCGTCGTGACCGGTTTGGGGATCGTTTCATCCATCGGCAATAACACCCAAGAAGTGCTCGCCTCACTGAAAGAGGGAAAGAGCGGGATCGTCAGCAGCCCGGAAATGGTTGAGCATGGTTTCCGCAGTCAAATCGCAGGGACACTTAAGCTTGATGTCAGCGAACATGTGGACAAACGCACCTTGCGGTTCATGGGGCCCGGCGCAGCTTATGCCTACATCGCCATGGATCAAGCCATCGCAGATGCGGGACTCGATGAAAGCCAAATCTCTAATCCAAGAACCGGCCTGGTCGCCGGGTCTGGCGGGCCGTCCACGTCGGCCATGCTGACAGCGCACAATGTGGTTGCCAACACCGGCGCGACCAAGCGGATCGGGCCGTTTGCCGTGCCAAAGTGCATGTCCTCCACGGTCAGCGCAAACCTCAGCACCGCGTTCAAGATCAAAGGCATCAACTATTCCATCACCTCAGCCTGTTCGACGTCGCTGCATTGCATCGGCAACGCGGCGGAACAGATCATGCTGGGCAAACAGGACGTCATGTTTGCAGGCGGCGGCGAGGAACTCGACTGGACATTGTCTTGCCTGTTCGACGCGATGGGCGCGATGAGCAGCAAATATAACGACACCCCCGAGGAAGCGAGCCGGGCCTTTGACGCCGACCGCGATGGGTTTGTCATCTCGGGTGGGGGTGGCATCGTGGTCTTGGAAGAGCTGGATCATGCGCTGGCACGAGGCGCCAAAATCTACGCGGAAGTGACAGGCTATGCCGCAACGTCTGATGGCCATGACATGGTTGCCCCCTCCGGCGAAGGCGGCGAGCGCGCGATGCGTCTTGCCCTGAGCACTGTTCCAGAGGGACGCAAGGTTGGCTACATCAACGCGCATGGCACATCGACACCTGTCGGAGACGTCGGAGAAATCGAAGCCGTACGTCGCGTTTTCGGGCAAGGCAACACGCCGCCGGTAAGCTCCACCAAATCCATGACAGGCCACGCGCAAGGTGCGGCGGGTGCGCTCGAAGCGATTTTCAGCCTCTTGATGCTGGACAATGACTTCATCACGCGCTCGATCAACGTAAAGAATCTGGACCCTGCACTGGACGCCTCCGAAATTGCATTGGAACGAGTGGACGATGCCGGCCTCGACTCGGTGATGACCAATTCGTTCGGGTTTGGCGGCACCAACGGATCAATGGTCCTGTCGAAGTATCTTGGATAGGAGATAAGGGATGTCAGGTCTTTTGGCAGGCAAACGCGGCCTCATCATGGGAGTGGCGAACGAACGCTCCATTGCATGGGGGATCGCCAAAGCCATGGCAGAAGCGGGTGCTGAATTGGCCTTCACCTATCAGGGTGAAGCGTTCGGGTCCCGTCTGAAGCCACTGGCCGCATCGGTTGGCTCCGATTTCATGGTCGATGTTGATGTGACTGACGATGCCTCGCTGGACGCAGCCTTCGAGGCGCTGGCCGACCGCTGGCCGACCATTGATTTCGTCGTCCATGCCATCGCCTTTTCAGACAAGGCGGAACTGACTGGCCGTTTCCTCAATACCAGCCGCGCCAATTTCAAGAATTCACTCGACATAAGTGCCTATTCCTTCATTGAAATCGCCCGGCGGGCACATCCTCTGATGGTGGCAAACGGCGGAACTTTACTGACATTGACCTACATGGGCTCCAACAGGGTCACGCCCAGCTACAACGTCATGGGTGTTGCCAAGGCCGCTTTGGAGAGTGCCACGCGCTATCTCGCGAATGACCTCGGACCGGAAGGTATCAGGGTCAATGCAATTTCACCGGGACCGATGAAGACCCTCGCAGGTGCCGCTATCGGCGGTGCACGCAAAACCTACAAACATACCGATCAGAATGCGCCGTTGCGCTCAAATGCGACGCTTGAAGCAGTTGGCGGCACGGCAGTGTATCTTGCCTCCGACGCAGGGGCTTGTACGACCGGAGAAGTCATTCGGGTGGATGGCGGCTTTCACGTTCTTGGGATGCCGCAAGGCGAAAACCTCTAGCCTCCCAAGCATCCCCATATTTGCGCCCTATTCGCGCCGCATTGATTTGTTGCCATGCGGTTATGTCGATGAATCTGACCAAACGAGATATACGCCAGAACGCTTATCGTGAGCGTTCCAGAAGTGCGCGTGGCATTGCAAGACTCTTGATGCCCTTCGCCTTTGTCGTATTGGGCACGGCGATTTGGCAAGACCCCGATCTAGGGCCAAAGCTTGCTGAAGGACTGGAAGTGATCCGCCCTACGGCGGCGAGTTATCTCGTGGACACGCCTCTAGAAGATATCTTGGGGCCGGTTCCTGAAGATGATCTTGTGCAGGACGAGGATGCATTGGATCAGATCGTCGTCGCAAACGGGCTTCCAGAATCCACTGTTCCTGTTAACAGAAACTAGTTTCGTTGCCGAATGGTGCACATGTTACCGTTTATACTGCACGGCGTTTTCTTGAGTGATCTTTAAGATTTATCGGCTTTTCTCTAGCTGCAATCTCGTCGTCTTCTCTCAGATCTAGCGATGCGTTGCCGCTACTATCGAGACCAATCGCAGCCTTCGCATGGTCGATCTCCATCAACCGATCCGCCTCCCAAAGCTGGAGTGGATCACATACATTTGCTGGAACAAGTGCCGGTCCGCCGGCGATGCGCCGCGGATGCACATTGTTATGCTGGCGCATAAAAGAAATTGCCGCAGCCAGGCAAATCGTGGCGACTGCGCCCATGAGCCACGCAACAGCAATCGCGGCCATCAGGGAGACCCCCATTGCCAGAGCGCAAATTAGTACCCCAATCGTCACCAAAAAGTTGATCACGACGATCTGCAAGACATTCAAGTCTTTCGGTTCACTAAATTGGCCACTTGTCCGGATCATCGGGGTATCTCACTTTCATCAAAAAAAGCGGACCTTCTGATCCCGCAGCGTTCGCATCGACGCTGCACAACAAATGTCAAAGAACTTCGCTTTGTTTTCAAGCGCTTCTATGTGCCGTCGTTAACAGCACCTTAACAGGAACGACCCGAGGATTCCGAAGAGGTGTCTGACATCGGCTCCGCTTACCGCGAAACCAATAGTGCAACACCGGAAGCCTTACGCAGGTTCTACCTTCATCAGTTCGATGTCGAAGGTCAGGTCCTTACCTGCCAGCGGATGATTTGCATCCAGGGTCACTGTAGCCTCATCAACCGCTACGACCATGACAGGCAGGGCCTGACCATCTGGCGTCTGCATCTGTAGTTGCGAGCCGACTTCGAGCGGGATATCCGCCGGAATACCCTCTCGCGGCACCGCTTGCTGCATCTCAGGGTTGATGGGCCCGTAGGCATCCTGGCACGCGATCTTGACGGTCTTCTTGTCACCGACCGTCATCCCCGGCAGCGCCACATCCAGGCCCGGAATAATTTGACCGGACCCTACAACAAACTCCAGGGGATCTCGCCCGTCAGAGCTGTCAAATGTAGAGCCGTCAATCAACGTCCCTGTATAATGAATTGCAACGGTATCGCCGGACTTAACCTCGGTCATCAAAATTCCAGTCTTAAAAGGGGGGAAGGAGCGAAGGCCGCATTACCGCGCGGGTTCTTCAGGGCTAAGCCCAAACTGCCCGCCAGACGTGCCAGAGTAAAGCCGAAATCGTTGCATTTGGCCCTTTTCGCCGGGGGCCCGTCATGACACTCTGATCGGGCATTGCAAAAAGGAAACGGCACGATGCCCATTACGACATGCGTTTTCGATGCATATGGTACCCTGTTCGATGTCGCGGCCGCCGCCCGTCAGGCGGCATCTGAACCCGATTTTGCTTATTTCGAACCGGTCTGGCCGGCGCTGGCCGAACACTGGCGACAAAAACAATTGCAATACACCTGGCTGCGCGCTGTTGCGGACGCGCATGACGATTTCTGGACCGTCACCCAACAAGGCTTGGATTGGGCGATGGAAAAAGCTGGTGTTGGTGGCGACGCCGTCCTGCGCGAGCGCCTGCTGGCACTTTATTGGGAACTGCAATGCTACCCGGAAGTTCCAGAAATGTTGGTGAGCCTTAAACAATCTGGCCTGCAAACGGCGATCCTGTCCAACGGATCACTGGACATGCTATCAGGCGCGGTCGACTCCGCAGGTATTGCAGCCTTTCTTGATGACGTGCTGTCCGTCGAAGATGTTGGTGTGTTCAAACCGCACGCGCGTGTATACGATCTGGTCGGTCAGCGATTTGGCTGTGCTAAAGAAGAGGTGCTCTTTGTGTCGTCAAACGGCTGGGATGCCGCCTGTGCAACTGGCTACGGATTCAGCACTGTCTGGGTGAACCGAGCCGAAGAACCCATGGACAGGCTACCGTGGACACCCTCTCAAGTCTTGGCGGATCTGACAGGCATTCCGGCGCTGGCAGGAGTCTCCTGATGCCGAAGTTCGAAACAACCGACGGCCTATCACTTCACTACACGGACGAGGGCGACGGCGTGCCGGTGCTTTGCCTTGCCGGGTTAACCAGAACGACCCGGGATTTTGACTATGTCGCACCCCATCTGTCGAGCGTACGCGTGATCAGAATGGATTATCGCGGCAGGGGAAAGTCTGACTGGGACCAAAACTGGCGCAACTACAATCTGGGCGTGGAGGGGCGGGATGCCATCGAATTACTTGACCACCTGGCGCTGGATAAGGCGGCGATACTGGGCACGTCCCGTGGTGGCCTGCTGGCCATGGGATTGGCTTTCGGCGCCAAGGAAAGACTTCTTGGGGTTGCACTGAACGATATTGGGCCGGAAATTGATCCCAAGGGGCTCGAATTTATCATGGGGTATCTGGGCAAACGCCCCGTTGCCAAATCCCACCTTGAAGCGGCCCAGGCAATGGAACGTGGACTGACTGGTTTCAAAGACGTCCCCCTGTCGCGCTGGATGGAAGAAGCTGTAAAACACTACGACAAATCCGAGCGTGGCCTGAGTATCACTTATGATCCAAAACTTCGGGATGCCGTCGAAGAACAAGGCGCACAGGCAGCGCCCGATCTCTGGCCGTTCTTCGATGCGCTGGAAGGGTTGCCTGTCGCCTGTATTCGGGGGGAGAATTCTGATCTCCTGGCACCAAAAACGCTGGATGAAATGATGCGACGCCGACCCGACATGATAACGGCGACCGCCGTCGGACGCGGGCATATCCCGTTCCTTGATGAGCCGGAAGCGGTTGCCGCGTTGCAAAACTGGATCGAGGCGATGAAGTGAATATCGAGAAGATCAGCGCGGCGGCGCAGCGTACCAAAGGCAAGCTCAGGCGCACGCCGCTTCTGAACGCCCCCTTGTTGGACACAATTGCGGGGCGGCGGATCTGGGTGAAACCGGAATGCCTTCAACACACGGGCAGCTTTAAATACCGCGGCGCGCTCTCGGCGATTTCAGCACTTTCGCCCGAAAAGCGAAAGCTGGGGATTATCGCGTATTCCAGTGGAAATCACGCGCAGGGCATTGCTTTGGCGGCGCGCCAGGCCGGTGCACCGGCAGTGATTATCATGCCCGCCGATGCACCTCGGATGAAGATTGAGAACACGCGCGCGCTTGGCGCGGAAACGGTGCTCTATGACCGGGTCGCGGGCGAAGATCGCGACGCAATGGGCAAACAGATTGCGGATGAACGGCACCTTACCCTGATCAAACCTTTTGACAATGAAGAGGTGATCGCTGGGCAAGGGACAACCGGGCTGGAGATTGCGGAACAGGCAATAGAGATGGGAGTCAATGCCGGCGATGTCATCGTATGTTGCGGTGGAGGCGGCTTTGCCTCCGGGATCGCGCTGGCGTTGGAGGCTAAAGCGCCCAAGATGCGCGTCAGGCCCGCCGAACCTGAGAACTTCGATGATATGGCGCGCTCACTGGCCTCTGGCAAAAGGCTCAGTAACGCCACAACATCCGGCAGTTTGTGTGACGCGATCATCTCCCCGACGCCGGGCGAGTTGACATTTCCGATCCTTCAACGCCTCGCTGGACCGGGTATGGTTGTCAGTGACGATGAGGCGCTGCACGCGATGGCTCTGGCATTTGAACACTTCAAACTGGTGGCAGAGCCGGGTGGCGCGGTTGCCCTGGCAGCAGCGATTTTCCGACCAGACCAGATACAGGGCGATGATGTCATCGTTACCATCTCAGGGGGGAATGTGGATGCGGAAGTTTTCGAAATGGCACTGACCCGATTTGGCGGCAAATTGCCCTAGCAAACGTAAAAGGAGAAACCTTTGGACATTGCAAAACTCAACGACGTTTCCCTGCACTATCGTGTCGAAGGTCCTGAGGACGGTCCGGTGGTCGTATTCGCCAATTCACTGGGAACCGACATGCGGCTTTGGGATCCGATCTTGCCATTGCTGCCGCAAGGTCTTCGGATCATTCGCTTTGACAAGCGCGGGCACGGCCTCTCGACCTGCCCCCCAGCGCCCTATTCGATGGGCGCCCTGATCAGCGACACAGAACAGCTGCTGGATTACCTCGCCGTCAAAAACTGCGTCTTCGTGGGGCTGTCCATCGGCGGAATGATCGCACAGGGACTTGCGGTCAAGCGCCTTGACCTCATCCGCGCCATGGTGTTGTCCAACACCGGGGCAAAGATCGGCACCAAGGACATCTGGGATGCCCGCATCAGTGACGTGGAAGACGGCGGCATCGAAGTTCTGGCAGATGCGGTTATGGAAAGATGGTTCTCAGCCGAGTTTCGCGCCCAACCGGAACTTGAGCTGTGGCGTAACATGTTGGTCCGCCAGGAAGACGAGGGATATGTCGGATGTTCCGCCGCCATATCCGGAAGCGACTTCTTCACGACGACCGCCAGTCTGCGTTTGCCCACCTTGGGCATCGCGGGCAGCGAGGACGGCTCCACGCCGCCTGACCTCGTGCGCGAGACCGTCGACCTCATCCCCGGCAGTCAGTTCCACCTGATCCGTCGGGCAGGTCACTTGCCCTGCGTTGAAAAGCCGGAGGAGTACGCGCGCGTACTCACCGATTTTCTAACTGAAGTCGGCCATGTCGCGGGGGCAGATGGCTGAATTTCTTCTCGTGCATGGCTCGTGCCACGGCGCATGGTGTTGGAAGCGCGTAATTCCATTTCTGGAGTCGAATGGCCACAAGGTCCAGGCGATTGATTTGCCTGGCCACGGGAACGATCAGACACCTGTTCAAAAGGTTACACTGGACGCCTATGCCGAAGCGATTGCGCAAGCTTGTGGTCAAAACACTCAGCTGGTAGGTCATTCGATGGGCGGATATGCCATCGCTGCGGCCGCTCGGCTGGTCCCGGAGAAGATCGCCAAACTCATTTACCTTTGCGCCTATGTCCCTCGTGAAGGGTTGTCGCTGGCTCAAATGCGTATGCAGGCGCCCAGACAGCCGCTTTTGCCCGCAATCCGAATGCGCGCCGATGGGATAAGCTTCACCGTTGACGCGGAAATGGCCAAAGATCTCTTTTATCATGATTGTTCGGTCGAAGACGCGCGGGATGCGGTTTCCCGGCTGTGCCCTCAGGCCACCGCACCAACCAACGTTCCGTTTGTCAGCACACCTCAACAGACCGCCCTGCCCCGACATTACATTCGGTGTCGGGATGACCGCACGATACCGCCAGAGTTTCAGATCAAAATGACGGATGGGTGGGACAAAAATTCGATACAGGACATGTCTTGCGGACATTCACCGTTCTTTGCTGACCCCGAAGGGCTGGCGAAGCGACTGGATCAAGTAGCAACAGGATGACTCATGGCCGCAAGCGTATTTGACAGCCCTCTATATGCACAGCTTTTTCCAACAGGCGAGGCGGGGCGGCTCTTTTCCGACAGTGCCGCGATCCGTGCGATGCTTCTGGTCGAAGGTGCTCTGGCCAAAGCGCAGGGTCAAGCAGGGGTGATCCCCGAAGTTAGCGCAGCAGCGATTCATCGCGCGAGCCTTGAGATCCAAATTGATCCCGGTGCGCTTGCGCAGGAAACCGGGCAGAATGGCGTCTGCATACCGGCGCTGGTCAATGCGTTCCGTGCAGAAATGAATGCGCCTGAACACGCGCAATTCGTGCATTGGGGGGCTACGTCACAAGACATCATCGACACTGGATTGATGTTGCGCCTGCGACAGGTGCTTTCGCTGGCGGAGGCTGATCTGAAAGCGATGCTGGATCAACTGGCGCAGATGGCCGACGCCCATGCGGACACCCCCATGGCCGCACGCACCTATGGGCGGGTGTCGACACCAACCACTTGGGGGGCAGTCATTGCGCAATGGGGTATGCCGCTGTTGGATACGCTGGAGGCGCTGCCAGTCTTGCGCGGCACCTCGCTCTGCGTTTCGCTGTCCGGAGCATCTGGAACGGCGAGCGCGTTGGGTGCCGAAGCACCGGCGCTGCGAGCTGCACTGGCCGAAAGTTTGGGTCTTCGGGATCCCGGCCGGTCATGGCACACGGATCGCGGGCCGATCACGAGCATTGTTGACTGGATGGTTGGGCTGACATCGACACTGGGCAGCATGGGCGCGACTTTGAGCGCGCTGGCCGCTAGCGGCGTCGAGGAGGTCAGGTTCAACGCGGCTGGTGGTTCATCGACCATGCCGCAAAAACAAAACCCAGTGCAGGCGGAAACACTGATCGCCCTCGCCCATCAAACCTCCGGACTGCAAAACACCCTGAATGCGGTTGGACTGCATCAGCACCAACGGGACGGAGCGGCCTGGTTCACGGAATGGATGACCCTGCCACAGATTGCGTTGTCCTGCGCCGCCGCAATTCAAATCGCTGTCAAACTGAGCGAGTCGCTTGCTCCTGATACTCAACGGATGAAAGCCGTCCTGACGGAAGGTTTGGGTTTGGTCCAGGCGGAAGCGCTGAGTTTTGCGCTTGCCGAACGAATGCCGCGCCCGCAAGCGCAAGCGGCGGTCAAAGACCTGTGTGCACGGGCTTTGGCGGAGGGTACACCTTTGCAGACACTGGCGCGCGACGCCTACCCTGACCTATCGGAGGGCGCGTTGGATCCGCTTTCCAATCTGGGTCAGGCTCCAAGTGACGCACGCAGCTTCGTGGCACGCGTAAGGGCCCTTTGATGAAGCGCCCAGCGGTGATTTTCATTCTGATCACCATGATGATCGATGCAATGGGTATCGGTCTGATCATTCCCGTTCTGCCAGATCTCTTTCAGGAGGTGGGGGCCGTTAACTTGAGCACCGCGGCCCTTTGGGGGGGTGCTCTCGCGACCGTGTTTGCATTGATGCAATTCGTCTTTGGGCCGGTTATCGGTGGGTTGTCTGATCGCTTCGGGCGGCGTCCCGTCCTGCTCATCTCGCTTGTTGTTATGGCGCTGGATTACCTCGTGATGGCGGTCGCCGGCAGCCTCTGGCTGCTGTTTCTCGGGCGGGTTGTGGGCGGCATCACGTCGGCCACACAAGCCACGGCAAACGCCTATATGGCAGATGTCTCCGCCCCCGAGGACCGGGCCGCCAATTTTGGCCTGATAGGAGCGGCATTCGGCATAGGTTTTGTGCTCGGGCCTCTGATGGGTGGGCTGCTGGCGGAGTTTGGCACTCGCGCGCCATTCTACGCGGCCGCTGCTTTGTCCGGTGCTAATGCCATCTTTGGCTATTTCGTCCTGAAAGAAACACTGGCGTTAAAAAATCGCCGCAAGTTTGAATGGCGTCGTGCCAATCCTCTGGGCAGCTTCCGTCAACTGAAGTCTCTGCCAGGCCTCGGCCCGCTGCTCCTCGTCTTCTTCATCTATCAGGTAGCCTTCAGCGTCTATCCCGCAGTCTGGTCTTTTTTTGGCAAAGAGCGGTTCGGTTGGGAGCCTTCGACCATCGGGATGAGCCTTGCGCTTTTTGGCATCATGCTGGCGATTGTACAGGGTGGATTGATCCGGCCAGTATTGCGGCTTCTGGGCGAACGCGGCACGGTGATCTATGGTCACGTGTTTGACATCATGGCCTTTCTCGCGCTGGCCTTCGTGACCAGCGGAACCATCGCATTGATCCTGACACCGTTGGCGGCCCTTGCTGCAGTGATCACGCCTGCCTTGCAGGGCATCATGTCAAAAGCTGTCGGGCCGGACGCACAGGGGGAACTGCAAGGCGCGTTGGCCTCGCTTACTGCTTTGGCGATGATCCTGTCCCCCTTGATGATGACCGGGACATTTGCAGCCTTCACCGGCCCTGACGCCCTGATCTATTTCCCCGGAGCACCGTTTGTCTTGTCGGCATTACTCGTCCTACTGGGGTTGTTTGTATTTGCCGGGAGACGTCGGCTAACGTCGTTTTCCGGATAGGAATGCGATCATTTCGTCGCGTTGGGACTTGCACAGAACCGGGCGAGGCGTAACGCTGGGCGAGAACGAAAAACGGCCTCAGGGAAACAATCACCCCATGCAAAAAATAAAAGCCGCTGTGTGCCATGAATTCGGCGCGCCATTGGTCATCGAAGACATCACCATTCGACCGCCAACCTTGGGTGAAGTCGAGGTTACCCTGGACGCCGTAGCCATTTGTCATTCGGACATTTCATATGCCGACGGTGCCTGGGGAGGTTCCCTGCCAGCGGTTTACGGCCATGAAGCAGCAGGCAAAATTACCGCTACCGGGACAGGTGTTACAGGGCTAGATGTCGGTGACAGTGTTGTCGTCACCCTGATCAGAGCCTGCGGCACTTGTGGCAGCTGCGCAGGTGGTGTGCCAACACTCTGCGAAACCGGCTACGATGGCGACCGGGGCCCAATCACCACTGCGGAAGGCGGCAAACTACACCAGGCGATGGCAACAGGCGGATTTGCGGAAAAGGTGGTTGTGGATCAGTCACAGGTTGTCAAAATCAGCCCGGACATCCCAAAAGAGGCGGCCAGCCTCATTGCCTGCGGCGTCATCACCGGCGTTGGCGCGGTCGTGAACGCGGCAAAGCTTCGGGCCGGACAGGACGTCGTTGTGATCGGTGCGGGTGGCGTCGGGTTGAATGCTGTTCAGGGCGCGCGTATCGCAGGAGCCCGCCGTATCGTCGCCGTGGATATGAGCCAGGAGAAATTGGAAACAGCGCGGGAGTTTGGCGCAACGGAGGGCGTTTTGGCGACACAGGACAAGCCCTGGAAGGCGGCCATCAAGGCGCTTGGCGGGCGTGGCGCAGATGCGGTGATCGTCACCGTCGGGGCGATCCCGGCCTATGATCAGGCGCCTCGATATCTGGGCCGAGGCGGCAAGGTTATAATGGTTGGCATGCCTCACTCGGGGGCAACCTCCACCTATGAACCTGTTGTCCTCGCGGCCATCGGACAGGGCATGGTCGGATCAAAGATGGGGGATGTTGTGATCCAGCGCGACATTCCATGGATGGCCGATCTTTACGCGCAGGGGCGGCTGAAACTGGACGAATTGATTTCCGGAAGATGGTCCCTGGATCAGATAAACGAAGCCATTGCCGATACCAAAAGCGGTTCCGCCCGCAGGAATGTCATCATTTTTGATACCGGGACCTGAGATATGAAACTCAAAGACCTCGACATCATTGTAACCGCCCCGCCCGCGCCGGGATGGGGGGGGCGGTATTGGATTTTGGTTAAACTCACCACTGACAACGGGATCACCGGATGGGGTGAGTGTTATTCTGCCTCGGTCGGACCACAGGCCATGCGTGCCGTCATTGAAGACGTTTTTGACCGGCACATGGCGGGTGAGAACCCGGAAAATATCGAACTGATGTTCCGGCGCGCCTATTCCTCGGGATTCACGCAGCGGCCTGACTTGACTGTCATGGGCGCCTTTTCCGGTCTGGAGATTGCCTGTTGGGATATTCTCGGCAAAGCACGTGACCGGCCCATCCATGCTCTTCTGGGCGGTCGTATGAATGAGCGGATCAGGGCCTACACCTACCTTTACCCGTTGCCTCAGCACAGTCTGGAGGATTTCTGGACGTCCCCTGAAATGGCTGCCGAGACCGCGGCAGAAATGGTCCGGCAAGGATACACTGCTGTGAAGTTTGATCCCGCCGGCCCCTATACGTTGCGCGGCGGACACATGCCCGCGATGAGCGATATTTCGACCTCAGTCGCCATTTGCAAGGCCATCAGGGAGGCTGTGGGCGACAAGGCTGATCTGCTTTTCGGCACTCACGGCCAATTCACAACCGCTGGGGCCATCCGGTTGGGTCAGGCGCTGGAGCCCTACAGCCCCCTGTGGTTCGAAGAACCGGTACCACCCGACGCAATCGAAGAGATGGCAAAAGTGGCCCGAGCTGTGCGCATTCCAGTTGCGACGGGCGAACGACTGACGACCAAGGCAGAGTTTGCGCCAGTGCTCCGCGCAGGTGCGGCAACCATTCTTCAGCCCGCACTTGGACGCGCCGGCGGACTATGGGAAATGAAGAAAGTCGCAGCCATGGCCGAGGTCTACAACGCGCAAATGGCGCCTCATCTTTATGCAGGACCCATCGAATGGGCCGCAAACATCCAGTTTGCGGCGTCCATTCCCAACCTGTTGATGGCTGAAACGATAGAAACACCCTTCCACGACGCCCTGATCAAAGGCGCGATACGCGTGGAAGACGGCTTCATCACGCCCCCGGACATCGCCGGTCTGGGCATCGACGTCGATGAAGAACTAGCGCGCGCGAATCCCTACACTGGCGAAGGGCTTCATCTGGAGATGCGCGAAGACCCCTGCGACTATGTCAACGGAAACAACTTTGAAGGTGGCGCGCCAGCACCTAAAGACTGAGAACCGGCGTGTCTCAGCACCAAACCCTGAAAATAGTCCCATGCGGCGTTCACGTTATTTTCCCTGATAATTACGTCCAACGTATAGGTCAAACAGGGGTCAAGCTCAGGCCAATCATCACCGAAAGGATTGTCGTCGTCCTGCGTTTCATCGAGGGGAGGGTTGGAGTTATTGAACCAGCAATCTTCCAGATTATCCTTGGCCATAACGACCGCTAGCGTTTTGCTGGCGGCAGCGGCCTGTCCGGCGTGAACGCTCGCCCAGTCCGAGACGATCCGTGTCCACTTCCTATTGTTCAATCCCTTGCAACCATTAGAAAAGCATTCTTAGAATGGCACTTCTTTACCCGACTTCGTAACTTGACGAGATGTCCGCCTGTCTCCCGACACGGGCAGAGATTACTCGGCTGGGATCCAGTGTTACCACCACGAACCTGCAGACTAGCGACAATTGAACAGGGAAATGATATGGTTCCGGATGACGCGTCGCGTGGCCAACGGGCAACGCAAAACGTCGGGCATAGATATTTCAGCGACGTTGCCTCCCAAAGCGGAAATTTTGAAAAGGAGATTTGACCATGAAACCTTCAGCCTTCACGATCTTAACGGTTCTTGCCGCCGTTGTGGCACAGGCCAGTGCGGCAGAGAATTACAAGGTGGAGCGGAAGTTAACGGTTAGTTCGGCCGATGCGGCCTGGCATGTGGCGGGGGATTTTTGCGACATCGACGATTGGCTCCCGGCGATAGAGACCTGCCGGTTGCGCGTAATCGACGGCGGCTTGCACCGGGTGCTAACGCTGGCCGACGGCGCAGAGTTCGTGGAAAAGCGCATCGCGGAGGAGCCGGGAATATCCTACACCTACACAATCGAAAGCTCGCCGCTACCATTAGAGAAATACGTAGCCACGATGGCAATCACCCGGGGAGCGGAACCGACCCTTACTTGGTCCGGTAGCTTTTCGTCGGATGACCCCTCCATGGAAGACGTAATCGGCGGGATTTATGACGCTGGGCTAGCCTCCATCGGGGCGATGCTGGGCAAGTAGATCGCCTCAGGTCCGCGCAGCCTCGAAAGCCGCCCAGACACTTTCGAATTCTTCAAACGTCAGGGATTTGCCTTTGACGGCGTCAAAAATGATACGCTCGGAATTCATCAAGGTCTGGATCGCCTGCGCAAGCTTTGGGACAACCTCCGGTGGCACAGCAACTGCACCATGACGATCCACGTGCACGAGATCGCCATCCGCCACTGCCATGCCAAAAATCTCGACCGGTTGTCCAAAATCGACGACATGCACGAACCCGTGGCTGGGCCCGACGGACCCGGCCACCACCGGATACCCATCCGGCACATCGCCCAGATCCCGCATGACACCATTGGTCAAGGTTCCCGCAAGCCCGAAGGATTTGTGGATGTTCGTATTGACTTCCCCCCAGAAAGCGCCAATGGCATTAGGCACGTCGAGATCCTGAACCACACAAACCGAGGGGCGTGGGCCTTCCGCCATATGTTTGTAGTAGCCCATTCGTCGCTTTTTGATGACCTCCGGCGGCTCAGAGGGCGGCTCAACCGCTCGGATACGGGCGGTGCGAGCGTAGCCTACCATGGCTGGCGCTTCCGGGTGAGATGCCAACATCGTGCCTCGTGTGAACGCGTTGAAACCCCGTTTGCCCTGAGCCACTTCAATCGCGTTGCAAACCGTCGGCGTGTCGACCTCGGTCAGCAGTTTGTGCAATGCCGCGTCCATCAGCGCGCCGCCGCAAGAGCGGCCCCTTCGGACAAAGCACCCAGCTTGGCGTAGGCGATCTCCGGATCAACCGAACCGAAACCGGCGAAGGTTCCGAAACCACAATCAGATCCTGCGATCACCCGGTCCTTGCCGACGATGTCAGTGAACCGCTCAATGCGTTGCGCCACAACTTCCGGGTGCTCCACAAAGTTCGTGGTGGTATCCACCACACCAGGAACAAGCACTTTATCCTCCGGAATATCCGATTTCCGGTCGCGGAAGACCGTCCATTCATGGGCATGCCGTGGGTTGGACGTTTCAAAGAGCACGTAACGTGCTTTGGCCGACATCAGCGTATCAAAAACCTTTTCCATCCCGATGTCACAGACATGCGGACCTTCGTAGTTGCCCCAGCAGATATGGATACGCACCTTATCCTGTGGGACGTTTTGCAAGGCATGGTTCAGGGCCGCCACATGCGCATCGGCGATTTTCAAAAACTCAGCGTCCGAAAGATCATTGAAGAGCATGTGACGCGACAAGGCGAGGTCCGGGCAATCAAGTTGCAGATCTAGATCTGCCGCGACAATCGTTTCATATTCCTCCCGCATGGCCTCTGCGAGGGCCGCCAGATAGGCATCACGCGTCGGGTAGTGATCGTTTTGCAAGAAAAGCGAGATGACACCGGGAGACGCCGCATTCATGAAACCACGTTTGGCCCCATGTTCGGCCATCGCGGCCTTCAGGTTGGCAATGTCCTTGTTCAATTCCTCCTGCCCTTTGGAGGAAACGTCACCCGTGCACATCGGGCGGGCATATTGCGGCGTGCCTCCGTCATCCGCGAGCCGTTTGAGAAAGCTGGGAAAACGCTTGAGGTCAGCGGGCGCATTTCGCGGGCTGTCGCCGGAAAACCCGGTGTAGCGGTCCTTGACGTAGGTCGCATAGGAAATCTTGGATGTCTCGCCATCGCTCACGATGTCTATGCCTGCCGAGACCTGTTTGGCGACGGTATCTGAAACGGCGCGGGTCATCGCCGCATCAAAATCATCCTGTGAAAACGGCTCTCCCTTTTCCCGCGCAAAGATGTAGTCCACCACCTCCTGCGTTCTGGGCAGGCTGCCGACGTGGGTCGTCTTGGTCATTCTAGTCTCCCTCGTTTGCAGGACCTGCTCTTTGGCAGATCCGGCAACTTTCTTATTCGTTTCCCGGGACGGCACGACCCAAAAACCAGGTGTTGAGCCGCCACATTCCCCAAGCCAGCGGAATTGCAATAAAGCCACCGACCACATAGGCAAGTGGTTCATCGTAGAAGGTCTCGATAGCTTGTGTATAGGCGTGGATGCCTCCAAAAGTCACGGCTGCATTGAAGAGCGCCCGCGCATTCTTATGGGCTGCAATTACCGTGACACCGATCAGCGCCAGGGCCCAGACGACCGTAAAGACATGTTCGTGGATCACCAGAGCGTTGGCCCTGAAGGCATCGACGGCTTCGCGCCATTCGGTGTAATCCCCACCTTTGCGCAGAAAGTCGCGGTTTGGCCCAAAGACCGTCTCGCCCACGACGTCGCCCCACAGGCTGCCCATAAGCGCGCAAAGGTTGGCGACAATGAAAGCCATCATGACGTGGATACGTGCATGGCGCGCAGACCGCTCATCAACCCGATGAGCGACCCAAAACATGGCCGCGATCAACCCGATCATCTGCAGGATCGAGAGAGTGGGTTCCGGTGAATACAAGACGTAGGCTGCGTGAAAGTAAAAAGTGCCAGTGTCGAGCGCCTGCGCAAAGGGGACGATAGCAAGTGCAGAAACGAGACGCACGTCGATGAACCAACCGGCCGCGGCAATCGCTGCAGAGGCGTAGAGCCAGAACGCGACCATCGGAAGGCCGAAAAGGCTAAATTGGTCTGCCAAAAAGCCCAAGCCGCAAAGATGCAAGGCAACAGCCATCAAGAGAATGGCCCCAGTCACGAACGGCGTGGCAAAGCCGGTCGATCGCCGTGCCACGATCATGCTCAAGGCAATGCCCGCGCCGACCAAGGACATGATCCCACCCGCGACATCGTGGTATTTGTCAGCCAATTCGATGCCAGCACCCCCAATCAGCATACCCGCGCCGATCAGCGCCGCCGCATTGCCGAACATGCTGTAAAGCGCGTTGCCCTTGTTCAGGGTCAGCACGCCCGCGAGAAGGAAGACACCACCGCAAACCGCGACAGCAAACGCGTCTGCCAACCAGAAGATCAAGCCAAAGGTGGCAAAGAGAATTCCTGCGCAAAGCACCGCGTTGATGGCTAATGCGACCATTGTGCTGCGTGCGCGCGCCTCGATGATTCTGGCCGCTGTTTGAGAGATAACACCCTCTTCTACCAGCATTTTTGTATCAGCTATCGTATGCATTCTTATCTCCATGAACTATGTTCATGAATTCGATAACGTATCGTAGCGTACCGTTCAAGAATTTTGTGAACATTGTTCAAATTATTGCTGCCAAGTTGCTCCGGCCGGATCCCCCGTCGCCACGATGTGGTAGAGGCTGGCGTCGCCCGTCATCGAAGGCACGGCATTGTGCATCAGGTTCTCCGGAACGGACATCGTGTCGCCCGGCGCCAATGTGGCACTGCCACCTTCCCAGTTGACATGCCAATGTCCCTTGACCGGCATAAGGACAGACGGTCGATCATGTTGGTGCATCTCTTCAGATGCCGAGGCGCGCGTCACCAGATCGACTTCGAACCCCGGCTTGTCACGCAACATGCCGTTTTCACCAATCACCTTGGCTGGTTTGCGATCCGCGAGCGCCACCATATCCCAGTAGCGCGCGACGTAGTTGGGGATAACATCTGCCGTCGTAGGTTCCGGATACGCCTTGAGTTCCTCATCGGTAAGCAGCGGCATCGGCGCGACGCCCTCCGGCAATGACTGACCCTTCTTGCTGTCATAGAGCTTGCCTTCTTCCGACAAAACCAGCCCGTGGTGCGCGGCATCCTCAATCACCTGAGGCGCCCAGATGACCCCGCCCCCCGCATCATCGCCGCCGAGAATGGCCATGATCATTCCATAGTCATTTCCGATGTTTTCAAACCCCCGAAAGATACCGGTCGGGATATTGAAGATATCTCCCGGCTCCAATGTGACCTCTCCGGCATTTCCCCATCGGCCCCAGAAAAACCGCCAGCGCCCGGACAAGACAAAGAAGACCTCCGCCGTGCGGTGGCTATGCAGCGAATTCCGGCATTTTGGCGGTTGGCCCGCTGCCCCGATATTAAAGCCGTGCGGGATCGAAATATGGACATGTTGATCCGGGCTCTCGGAAACACCTCCTCCGATGATGGTAAAGTTCTCCTTTTGATCGGAGCCTGGAGTGTGCGCATCAATGAACGCGGTTTTGCATGGTTTCAGATCGCCATATCGAACAATGCGGCCTTCCATCTCGGCGGGTGTCATGATTTCTCTTTCTTTCGTCGGCTTGTTTTTTTTGTAAAACTGAAAGGATCAGCCAGTGTGTAACAGGATCTGCTTCCAGATCGTGGTCTCATCGTAGATGACACATTCGCGGCGCAGCCCCCATGGGCCAAACTCTGCATGGCAGATACCCAGCACATAGATGTCGGCACCGGTGGGCGGGCCGAATATGCCCCAGCCAGAGTGCTTGCCGGTCAACGACCAGCGCAAAGCCGCACGGGGTGGCATCATCGGGTCTTCTCGCCCGATCTGGTGATCAATCTGGAACTGAGCATCCGGGAAAGACGCACGAAGACCCATCCAGAACTGATCCACATCTGAATGGCTGTGCCCTGTCTTCCCGCCGGGATACTCCACCTGTACTGCCCGGTCATATTCGGATGAGACGGCTGCCATATCGGCGCCCATGATACGAGAAAGCAAGTCCGCGTATTTGGCACCCCATTCATTTTCATTCCCCCGACCCTTATAGGGGCCCGGTTTGTCGGTCACCGGTGACAGAGGCTTTACGCAGGTTTCCGGACCCCCTTCATTCTCAATGAGGTCTGCCGCATAAGTCTTCGGGTCCCACCCAAGTTGGCGCACGATGGCCCCCTGATCGCGGATCAGCCATTCATCGTTGATTTGATTGTTGATGGCATGGCAGTCGGCCAGAATTCGGTAGGTGAGTTTTTTGCCGGTCGCTTTGCCATAAACACCATCGTGCATATGTGTCGCGGTGCTCAACAAACGGTGTGACGACAGCATGCCCTCTTCGGGTGTTCCCGACCAGATGACATCCTCGCCCAGAAGCGTACGATCCGGAAACTCCGCCAGGGTGGCCATGGTTGCACCGATAACGTTCTGATTGCCGATCACTACCGAAGCCGGTGAGCGGACAACGATGTCATCAGAGTAGTAGTTGTGAAGGGTTGCAATGCCCCGGTCTTCCCAGATTTCCTTGGTGATCCCGATGATATAGTCGGGGAAATCCTTAAACTTCTTGTCGAAGCCTTTCATGTCTTGCCTTCCTTGGGTTTGCGGGCCGAACCGCGGATCATCAATGGCCCTTCAAGAACGATCTGGCGCGCTGGAACGGTCGGATCATTCAATCGGGCCAAAAGAGCGTTTGTTGTTTCTGACACCATTCTGTTTGCAGGTTGGCGGATGGTTGTCAGGTCGTAGCTTGGCCATTGTGCAAGTGCCACGTCATCATACCCGACGACTGAGACGTCGTCCGGAACGCTCAACCCAAGCTCAAACCTCAGAACGTCCATCACTGCAAATGCCATATGATCGTTGGCTACAAAGACGGCATCGGGCTTCTCAACCGCACTGAACATCGTACGTGCGGCCTGCTTTGCCGTCTCGAAATTGAAATTTCCGATGTTGCGGGCAAAAAGAGGCACGTTCGCGTCGCGCAGCCCCTCCAGAAAACCGGCCTCGCGATCAATCTGTGTCGAGGCGCCTTCCCATCCGGCGATATGCGCAATCCGCTCATGGCCGCCTGCGACCAGAAACTCGGCCAGTTTGCGCCCACCCGCTATGTTGTCAGACGTAACTGACGTCAGCTGCGCGTCATATTGGTGGCGGTTGAACAGCACGATTGGAATGCCAAGATCCTCGCACCGTTTCGTCAGGTCATTCGACAGCCCCACCGAGGCGGCAATGATTGCATCCACCTGGTAATCCAGCAGCTCATCAATAACACCTTGCGTGGCCTTGTTGTCGTTCGAGGCCATAAATACCAGAACGTGATATCCCTGCGCCTGCAAGGTTTTGGATAGCCTCTCAATTGCTTCCGGGTAGAACTGGTTTTCAAGATAGGCAACGACGAGTCCGACGATCCTGCTGCGGCCCGTATTCAGCGACCGCGCGATGACATTCGGGCGGTATCCCAAGGCGGCGGCGGCTTTGCGAACCTTATCCCGCGTCGTCGCGCTGACTGACGCGCCGGGCGTAAACACACGACTGACCGCGGAGCGACTGACCCCGGCCTTCTCGGCGACATCGAGTGATGTCACTTTACCCATTGGATCGGCACCCTCCCGTCACCCTGCTGTCCACCCGCCATCGATCAGCATTGACGTCCCCGTGACCATCGCGGACGCGTCCGAGGCCAGAAACACGGCAGCCCCCATTATGTCTTCTACCTCGCCCGCGCGAGGCAATTTTATCTTTTCCATAAGCCACGCCAACCGGTCCGGGTTGTCGAAAGTGGCCTGCGTCAGGGGCGTTCGAATAAAGGTCGGACAGATCGTGTTGATCCGAACTCCTGACTTGCCCCACTCAATGGCCATCGACTTGACCATCCCCTCCAGTGCATGTTTTGACGCGCAATAGACCGCGCGATCAATGCCTCCAACATGCCCCATCTGGCTGCTGATATGGATGATCGATCCGCGTCGCCCGTCATTGATCATCGCTTTGGCCGAATACGAAGACAGGAAATACGCGCTGCGCAGGTTGATATCCATGACGGCATCATAGTCTTCTGGCCGTGTCTCGACAGCGGCACTGTGGCGCGCCAATCCCGCTGAGTTCAGAACAATGTCAAAAGGCGACGATAAGGCTTCTTCCAGCGCCCTCAGATCGGTTTGATCCAGCACCAAAGCCTCAGCTGAAAAACCAGCAGACGTCATAGCATCGACGGTCTCTTGCAGCGGGCCGATACGACGCGCGGCACAGACCACGTGAGCCCCTGCTTCTGCGAGCGCGGCGGCACAGGCCAGGCCGATGCCGGAGGATGCGCCCGTGACCAACGCGCATCTACCTGTCAGATCAAAACCAGGGGATTTGGGCAAATTGGTCAAAGGGCTGCTCCCGTTTCTGCGTCGAACCCGGCACGGGCCTTATTGAATTCACGCATCCGCGCGAGGACGTCTACGCCGATCTGGTCATACATATGCAACAAATCTACCAGGACCCAGTTCTCGCGGATCAGATCCCCTTCCAAACGCCAGAAATCCAGTGATCTCATCGCGATCTTCTTGCCCGTCGGTGCGATCCCCAACCAACCACCATCTGTGATGGATTGGTACATGTTCGGCCAACCCGTGACCGCTGCGTAGTTGCGATCCCCAAAGAAGTGATACTCGATTTCATCAAGATACTGCCCCCTGTCCGGCATGGCGTTGAGGAAGGGTATCTGGTGCCAGTGCCGGAACCCTCGCACGCCCCGGCCCGTGCCGATGCCTGAGGGCCCGTACCATGACATCCTGGGATGCCAGAACCGCTCCATCTCCATCACTTCCGGACCACCTTCGCCGGGGTGTTTCTTGAGATGGGCGAGCATGTCGATAATGCGCTGACAGGTCTCCTCTCCCCACCGGGCATCATAAGGGCTGGGGACAATGCCGTCGCAGGTGGCAGGACCCGGAATGTGCCACTCGCGGCCGAGCGACGGACCCATCGGCCATGCCCCGGCTTGCATCATCAATTCGGGCAGATCCCAAAGCGCCTGCATCTCAATGATCTTGCCATTTTCGATCCGGTAGAATTCATGAAAGCGCAGATGGGCCATGTGTCCGGTTGCAGGAATGTCCAACCAAGGCGCCATAAACGCACCGGTATAGTACCCACCGCATCCTACCCAGTCGGCACCGTCGGGTGTCGGGCCCGCCATAACGATGAAATCCCGGCACTCCAGGTCGGGTATGGCCTTCGCCAGCGGGGCATAGACCTTGTCCACATAGGCATCAACGCCAACGGTTGTTTCAAAAGGAAAAGCGAGGTTGAAGACAACATCTGCCGCACAAACTTCATGCAGAACAGCACGCACTTTCTGTTCATCAAAGTCGTAGAGTGCGGCCCGCAATGGCGCGATAAGTTCTTTGTGGGAGGTGGGCCTGTCGCTCATCGGGCATGTGCTTTCATTCGTGCGAAAAGGTCGACATCCATTTGTGCAAACAGATGCACCATGTCCACAAAGACCCAGTTTTCGGTGAACTGGCCGCCGGTGCGAAGCCAGAAATCCAATCCGGAAACTTCGATGGGATTTCCTGTCGCGGCATGTCCAAGATAGGTACCGCCGTGGGTTCCAACGACACCTTTCGGACCCGACGCCGCCAGCATACGGTCTTCCGCAAAAAGGCTCTCAAGATGCATCACTTTTCGGTCTGGAAAGGCAATCAGCCAAGGCTGTTGATGCAGTGTTTCGAATTCCTGCAATGACAGGCACGCGCCAATGCCGCCCGGCCCGTACCACTTCACATTCGGATGAAAGAACCGCGCCATCCCCATGCTGCTCAGGTCATTTTCATCGAAACTGTTCAAGCCACCAAAGATAAAGTCGCGCCCGAATGAAAGCGTTTTGTCCGTTTCGGCAGGCGTCTGTGGATCCGACAGAACTGCATCATAGGCAGTCGCAGCCGGATAGACATGCGCAGCCCCTCTGGGACGCGGCAAGACAGGCAGATCAATCTGATCAAACCAATCAACGAAATCCCAAATGGTCTGGGCGTGTGTGATTTCGCCCGAGGCATCAAAGCGAAAGAACTCTCCCCAACGGATCCGCAAGTCGCGACCCGTCGCCGGAATTCCGAACACCGTCGAAGCAGCACGACCGGTATAGTAGCCAGTCCCCGCAACCCACCATGCGCCATCGCCGTCACCCGCTTCGCTTGCGGAAGACTGACCGCCCATCAGGATATGGATTTGACGCGCGAGGTCCGGAACGGCATCGCGCAATGGCGCGAACATAGCCTCAATAATTGCACTGCTGCTGGTCTGCAGACCAATTGGTTCAGGGCCCTGCCAGTGTGACAGCCTCGGCAACAGGTTTTCGGCAGCCGCCGGATCGTTGTCCAAGGCTGCCCAAACTGCGCGGGCCTTGCGTTTGTTGGCCTGATTGAGGTTCATGCCCGATTATTCTGCTGCCTGTTTGGCCGGTGCACCTTCGCCGTATGGCACATTGATGCCGCCATATCGGCGAACGCGCAAATTGCACTGCTCTGCATGCCCGACGAACCCCTCCAGAATACACAGCCGCGATCCGTAAGCACCGATTTCGGCAGCCGCTTCATCACTGGTGACTTTCTGATAGCTGTGCGTCTTGAGGAACTTTCCAACCCAAAGCCCACCCGTATAGCGCCCGGCCTTCTTGGTCGGTAGCGTGTGATTGGTGCCAATGACTTTGTCGCCATTAGCCACATTGGTACGCGGCCCGAGAAACAGCGCGCCATAGCAGGTCATCTTGTCGAGGAACCAGTCATCACGATCGGTCATCACCTGCACATGTTCGGAGGCAATATCATCCGCGACTTCCAACATCTCGTTATAGGTGTCACACAAAATGACCTCACCGTAGTCTTCCCAGCTTGTCCGCGCGGTTTCTGCCGTCGGCAGGATTTTTAGGATACGCTCTATTTCAGCAAGCGTTTCATCCGCCAGCTTACGCGAGTTGGTGAGCAATACGGCGGGCGAGTTATACCCATGCTCAGCCTGACCCAGTAGGTCCGTCGCACACATTTCAGCGTCGACCGTTTCATCTGCGATGACCATCGTCTCGGTCGGACCTGCAAAAAGGTCAATGCCGACGCGACCAAAGAGCTGCCGCTTGGCCTCAGCCACAAAGGCATTACCGGGGCCGACCAGCATATGCACCGGGTCGATTGTCTCAGTTCCCAGCGCCATGGCGCCAATCGCCTGTATGCCGCCCATGACGTAAATCTCATGCGCGCCTCCCAAGTGCATTGCAGCAATGACCGCCGGGTTTGGCTTGCCCTGAAACGGCGGCGTGCAGGCGATGATGCGCGGCACCTTGGCGACAGAAGCGGTTGCCACAGACATATGGGCAGACGCCACCATCGGGAACTTGCCACCCGGGACATAACACCCCACCGACTGCACCGGGATGTTCTTGTGACCAAGAATGACGCCCGGCATTGTTTCCACTTCGATGTCGAGCATGGAGTCGCGCTGCGCCTGAGCGAAATTGCGGACCTGCTCCTGCGCGAATTTGATGTCCTCAAGTTCGCGCGGTGTCAGCTGCGCGATGAGCGCCTCGATCTCTTCAAGACTCAACCGGAAGTTTTCCGGGCTGTAGTTGTCGAATTTCTCCGACAGTTTTCGTACAGCCGCGTCCCCATTCTTTTCGATGTCCGCAAGCGTCGCTTCGACAGCTGCCCGCGTCTTGGCATCATCATCGGCACGCTCGGCATCTGACTTGCCTGACTTGAGATATTCTATTGCCATGGGTTACTCTCCTCCCTGATCGGGTCGCGGTGGGATACGTTCACCGCGGTCAAAGGCCTCCCAGCCTTCCCCATCGAATACATCAACGCCCAACTGGGCCAACACATGCGGGAAATCCACCATCACCCAATTATCAGTGATCTTCCCGTCCTCAACTTTCCAAAAATCCATATAGCGGATTTCGACGCGCTTGCCGGTTGGTGCCAAGCCCATGAACTGCCCTGAATGGGTCGCTTCCTGACGACCGAAAGCCGCAGCCCACTCGCCCATGTAAAGCCGCGCTTCATCCACGCAGACTTTATCGGAAAACGCTGCCTGAAACGGGCGCTGCCAGTTGTCCTGAAACTCGCGCAGGCCGTTCTTGGTCCCGCATCCCTGATTGCCCATCCACCGAAAACTCTGCGCAAAGAACGTTCCAATGTCGTCAATACGGTGGTCGTTCAGCCCATCGATCATACCCTCGATGACAGCGCGGGTAGCGTCTGTTTTTGACATATCCGTATCTTTGGACAATACGGCCTGTTCAGGTCTCGATCCCTTCATCGGATCATCCTTTCATCTTGAAACTGCAACATGCGAAATGGCGCGCATGCCCCAAGATGAAGTCCCTTGGCATTCGGTTCAGCGCGGGATGGCGCTGCACCCAGCCAGATCGCGCGGCTTTGCTCATCAGCCCTTCACCGCCCCCGCTGTCAGACCGCTAACGATTTGGCGCTGGAATATCATGACCAGCAGGAAAAGCGGCGCCGTGATAGAGACCGCAGCCGCAACCGCCTCAACCTGATCTGTCGTGGTGGTTTCACGGTTGAAGTAGCCCGCGATCGCGGGAACCATCGTCTGGTTCTGCGCATCCAGCAACAAGGACGTTACGAGAAAGTCGTTGTAGCCCAACAAGAAGCTGAACAGCCCCGTGGTGATGACACCGGGCCACATCACAGGCATGATCACCCGCCGGAAGGCTTGAAAGTGGGAGCACCCGTCAACCCGGGCTGCCTCATCCAGCTCGGCCGGGATATTCTGGAAAAAGGACCGCAGCATCCAGATGGTAAAGGGTTGGTTGATCGCAACCAGCACCGCGATGACGGCCCAGGGTTGGCCATAGAGGGTCGGGGCCCCTTCACCGAATATCGGCGCGAGGATTTCCGAGGAATTGATAAACACCGGCAAGTAACCAGCAACCAGCACGGAATGCGGCAAGGCGCGGAAGATCAGAGCGAGAATAAGCAGCCAGAAGGCCAGATCCGAGCCTGAGCGCGCCAACCCATATCCAGCCAGGGTTCCGACTGTCAGGGAGACGGTCACGACGCCTGCGGTTACCAACATCGAATTCAGGAAATTTCGGTAGAATTCATTCTCCCCCCAGACCGCAACGTAGTGTTCCGTTGTCAGGCCAAGGATTGGACTTCCAAGTGGACCCAAGAGGCTGTTGATTGGCCCCAGGATCAGCGGCATCAGAGTGAAGAACACCAGCACGAACAGAATGCCATATGCGATTGCGCCGATGACCCAGCCCAACACGATCATGCCCGGCGGGCAGTATTGACGCACGAGGCCCGGAAGACGCGTAAATGCCCAGCGGATGGCGAAGTAGAGAACAACAAGCCCTACAACGATGTCGAGGATGGAGAGCCCATCGCCATTCGCGCGGGTTGCGGGGCCGGTGATGACGTCCCATGGACTCGCCGCGAATGCGTCTACTGGGGACTTGAAGCTCATCACTGCAATCCAGAAGATCGGGAAGGCCGCGATAAGGCACCAGAACGCGAGAAATGCACCGGAGGAAAAGCGCAGCGCGAAAGACTGCTGCATGGCTTTGGGCGTAGACATCAGTTTGCGCTCCCTTTGTGGTCACGCCAGGTACGGCGCAGCGGCAGGATCAACAAAAAGACAATCCCGATCATGGTCAGCATCGCAGAAGCCGACGCACGGCTCATGGCGCGGTTGCCCGCATCGTCCGGCGTCATGAAGTCATAGGTGAGCCATTGCAGTGAGATCACATGTGCCTGGCTTCGGAAGCCCACGATCTCTTCGAACACGCGGTAGACGTCCATCAGGTGGATGAGCGCGATAAAGATGATCAGCGGCATCAGGTGTGGGATGATGACGTGGCGCAGCCGCTCCCAGCGGCTGGCGCCGTCGATCACGGCAGACTCCAGCGTGTCCATGTTGACCGTCTGTAGCCCCGCGTAGAAAATGACGAAGGCAAAGGGCGCGTTGTTCCAGACCCGGAAGAAGTACATCAGCAATTCGATCGTCCAGGCCTGGGCGAACATGGAGATATTCTGACCAGACCATTGCTCCATCAGCCGTGTCAGGATGCCGTCCCCCACAAAAAGCCAGTAGATCGAGAGCGATCCGATCACGGGCGTAATGATGAAGGGCAGGAGTGAAATGAAGATCACTGGTCCTCGGATCGATCTGACGGCGTTATTGACCGCAAGCGCGATGGCGAGCCCCACGATCAACACCATCGGGAGAGTCAGGAGCGTGAACATCAGCGTGAAACGCAGCGCGCGCCAGAAATCAATCTGGTTGATGTCATTCCAGCTGCCGTTGCCCACGGCTTCCCAGAATTTGTCCATTTGCAGAACATTCCGATAGCTTTGGAACCCGACCCAGCTGGTCTCGGTCATCGTTTTGCCGTTCTCATCCAGCACAGGCACCGTTTTGGTTTCCGTCGTACAGGTCTGTGTCAGAAACCCCGGCGTGCAGGTTTCCACTTCGACCTGCTCAAGGATCGGCTGCGTCACTTGGAAGCTCTGAATAAAAACGCTGACAAGTGGTGCCGCGATGAACAACAACATCATGAACACCGACGGTCCAACAAAGGCTGCAAAAGTCTTGAACTTCATGGGGCTCTCCTTGCGGCATTCCGCGTGGATATCGGGTCAGCTTTGCAAAACACGGTGTTGTCGCCTTTTGCGAAACCGACGAGGGAGTGCGTTGGCCCGGTCTCCTCCGGGCCAACGCATGTTTGACTATTCGAGAACGCCGGCCTCTTTTGCCGATGTTGTGTAGGCTTCCTCAATCGCCACCAAAGTCGCGGCGGCATCTCTTTCGCCGGTCAGAAAGGCGGGAAGCTCATTGCCAAGCGCGGTATGAAGCAGACCCATCTGTGTGGTCGATGGATAGGCAGGTGGTGCCGGGTTTGCTGTTGCCGTAGCAATCGCGCCCGCAGCAATGTCCGTAGGTTCGTAGCCCTGTACCAGCCAGATGGCAGCGTCATTGGCGCCCTTCACCATCTCTGCATCAAGACCTTCCATGGCCAGACGGAATGCCGCGTCAGCCTCTTCATCCGTGATGTTCTTCGCAATCACGATACCGTCCCACCACAGCGTTGTGGCCGGAGCACCATCAGCAACCGCTTTCGGCGCTGACGCCATGGCGACCTTGCCAACAACCTGGCTTTCGGCCTCGTCATTCATGGCCCCTGCCCGGCTCGCCCAGAGGTTTGCCATCGCAATCTTGCCTTGCTGGAATTGCTGTTGCACGTATGTGGAGTCGCTTACCAGAACCTCCGGGTCAGTGTATGCCAGCGCCTTTTGCATTGTTCCGAGCGCCGCCAGGCCAGCTTCCGAGTTCACGGCTGTGGTGTTGTCATCATTGAAGAAAGTACCGCCGTGGCCGGGGTACATGTTCACGAATTCCTGGGCGAGGTTCCAACCGGACTTCATCGTGGCGCCAAGCGGATAATCCACGACCCCCGCTTCCTTGATCTTGTCCGCAGCAGCGTAGACCTCATCCCACGAGGTTGGCGTCTCGATACCCAGATCGCTCAGAATGTCAGACCGATACATCAGGTGTTGGGTGTTCACCATCATCGCGACGGCCATGATCTGACCGTTGATGCGGATCAACTGGTTCGGGCTGAGGTTTTCGCCGTACTTTGCCACCAAGTCATCCAGAGGCCGAATTGTACCTGCGTTGAGCAGCGGTGTGATCGTGCCGTTTGACACCCCGCCGATGTGGTATAGCGACGGATTGGCCTCAAAGGCCGCAGGCTGTTTGGTGCGGAATTCCTGGTCCAATTCAGCTTGGAAGTTGCCGCATTCCGCCATAGCGTCCGTGACCGCTTTCCACGCCTCAAACCCGGCACTCAGCGACTTGATCGGGGTTTCGTTCTCATAGGAGCAAGCCGCAAAAGCCGCGCTTCCCATAAGCGAGACCGCGCCCGCCAAAGCAATTCTTTTCAAAAACATATGCAAACTCCCTGTTGCAGTTAGGTTGGGTGCATCTTGCAAGGCTGCACCTTTTGGTTGGCCCGGTGATCCGCGCCTCGTTATTTTTCAGGTTGTGGCTATCCTGCTTCCACTGTCCTTATCGAACAAATGGCAGATCGCCGTTGGCACCGAGAAGGACACCAAATCTCCTATTTCGGCTCTGTACTCTTTGTGCGCTTTCACCGAAACCAGTTGACCTCCGGCGCGCACCGTCAACATCGTTGCGTCGCCAAGAAGCTCGATCGTATAGATCGGCCCGTTGATCTCCCCTGCGTTTTCGGCCGCAAGGGTGGCATCCTCTGCCCTGAATCCGAGCGTGATCTCACCGTCCGGACCGGAAAGGCCTTCGATGCGTACATTCGTGCCCGTGAACACGCCGCCTTCAATCTGGCCATCCATCAAATTCATGGCAGGGCTGCCGATAAAGCTGGCAACAAATGTATTGGCTGGATTGTCGTATATTTCAGTAGGTGTGCCGACTTGCTGCACTTTACCCTGTTTCATGACAACAACCCGGTCCGCGAGCGTCATGGCTTCGATCTGGTCATGGGTCACATAGACGGTGGTAACTTTTAACTCGTGGCTGAGGTTCTTGATCTGCGCGCGGGTCGACACCCGCAACTTGGCATCAAGGTTCGACAGCGGCTCATCCATCAAAAAGACGTTCGGTTCGCGCACGATTGCGCGGGCCAAAGCAACACGCTGGCGCTGACCGCCCGAAAGCTCCGCCGGCTTGCGGTGCAAGAAGTCATCAAGCTCGACCATCGCAGACGCACGTCGTACCCGTTCGTCATGCTCACTGTCAGGGATTTTGCGAACTTTTAGAGGGAAGCGAATGTTCTCGTAGACATTCATGTTCGGATAAAGACCGTAAGACTGGAAAACCATCGCCACGTCCCGGTCTTTGGGATCAAGATCGTTTACGACGCGACCGTCGATAATGATTTCACCTTCTGTCGCATCTTCCAGACCGGCAATCATCCGCATTGTGGTGGTCTTTCCGCAGCCGGATGGGCCGAGCAATACAAGGAACTCCTCATCCGCTATGGTCAGGTCAAAATTATCGACGCCAACAAAGCTGCCCCAACGCTTGTTCACGTTCCGCAGTTGTATCTCAGCCATAGCAACCCCCTGCTGTCGCAGCCCGCGTTTTACGGGTCTGTTCGACGCTAGTCGCCGCGTATACCTTTTGGCAAGACATTTTTGCACACGTGTGCAAATCGACCGAGCGTTTGCACAAAAAGTATGTTTTGCATCAGCTTAAGAAGGGAGATCGGGCATTCGTTCAGGAAGCCAACACCCCCGCTCGAACAGGCGAATGGGCGTCGATCACTTCGCCATAAAGGCGAATCAAACACAATCCCGGTGCCGCTGATTGCGTGTTTTAGTCGCTCCTTCCGAAGCACAGCGGCCTAAAAGAACGCCTGTACACCGGTCTGCGCACGCCCCAGAATGAGAGCATGAATATCATGCGTCCCTTCATAGGTATTTACGGTCTCAAGGTTCATCATGTGGCGGATCACCTGAAACTCACCACTGATCCCATTGCCGCCATGCATATCCCGCGCCATGCGCGCAATATCCAATGCTTTCCCGCAGTTGTTCCGCTTCATGATCGAGATCATTTCGGGGGCCGCGCGCGCATCATCCATTAGCCGACCCAGCTGCAAGGCACCCTGAAGACCCAAAGCAATCTCGGTTTGCATATCCGCTAGCTTCTTCTGAAAAAGCTGCGTTCCGGCAAGCGGTTTCCCAAACTGATGGCGGTCCATCCCATATTGGCGGGCCGCATGCCAACAGAACTCTGCCGCGCCCATTGCGCCCCAGCTGATCCCATATCGCGCGCGGTTCAAACAGCCAAATGGCCCTTTCAGACCCTGGACATTCGGAAGCAGAGCGTCCTCACCAACTTCCACGCCGTCCATAACAACTTCGCCAGTCACAGACGCACGCAGGCTGAGCTTGCTGCCAATTTTCGGCGCAGTCAGCCCTTTGGCGCCTTTCTCAAGAACAAACCCACGGATCTTGTCCCCATGCGCTTCGGACTTTGCCCAGATGACAAAGACATCGGCCACCGGCGCGTTGGAAATCCACATCTTTGATCCCGTCAGCTTGTAACCCGTCGCGGTCTTTACCGCGCGCGTTTTCATACCAGCCGGATCGGATCCCGCATCTGGTTCCGTCAACCCAAAGCACCCAATCCATTCTCCGGAACAAAGCTTGGGAAGGTACTTCTTGCGCTGATCCTCCGAGCCGTAGGCGTAGATCGGATATATGACCAAAGAGGATTGCACCGACATCATGGACCGGTAGCCGGAATCCACACGTTCGATTTCGCGGGCGACAAGTCCGTAGGACACATAAGACCCGCCCAATCCGCCGTATTCCTCTGGCAATGTAATGCCTAAAAGGCCCATGTCGCCCATTTCCCGGAAGATCGCAGGCTCAACCGCCTCGTTTTCGAAGGCGTCTACGATTCGGGGCTGAAGTTTTTCCTTTGCATAGGCTGCTGCACTGTCAGCAATCATGCGTTCGTCTTCTGAAAGCTGATCGCTAAGACGCAAAGGGTCAGCCCAGTCAAAAGTGCCCAGATCCGGCGCGTCCTTGGCTTTGAGAATAGCGGCTTCAGCGTTCATTTAGGGATCCTTTCGATCGAGGCGGCAGTTGGAGTTTCGCGCATTATTGCAAGTAAGGTCGCAAAAGGCTAACGATGCTTTGTTCTGCAACACATGAGAAAAACTCATATGAATGCGTCTCGCCGTTTTTTGCCGTCCATCTCGGCGTTGATGTGCTTCGAGGCCGTGGCGCGGCTTGGAAGTGCCACGCAAGCCGCGGCAGAGCTTTCGTTGACGCAAAGTGCCGTCAGCCGCCAATTGAAATCCCTGGAAGCCCAACTCGGGATTGCCCTGTTGGAACGCCGCGGACGACAACTGTGTCTGACCCCTAAGGGCGAAACCTATGTCAATGAAGTGCGGGCAGTTCTTCAACGGTTGAAAACCGCTTCAATCGCCGCGTGCACGGATGCGGAAGACGCCACACTGAACCTGTCGATCCTGCCTGCGTTTGGAATGCACTGGTTGGCACCGAGGTTGCGGGATTTTGCGCAAGAGCATCCTGAAGTCACCGTCAATCTGTCGACGCGCCTTGCGCCTTTCGACTTTCGCGGCACGCGGTTTGATGCTGCTATTCATTTCGGTCGCGAAGACTGGGCGGGAGCCAACCATATGCCTCTGATGCCTGAAGTCGTTGTGCCCGTCTGTTCTCCCTCACTGATTTCCACACCCGTCGCCGACCCTCAGGCCATCCTGAAATACGATCTTCTGCACCTGGAAACACGCGCCCGAGGATGGCAACGCTGGTTTCAAACCCTTGATTTAGAGCCGAACCTTCCGCCAGGGATGGTTTTTGACCAGTTCTCGACCATGGCACAGGCAGCAATTCACGGCCTCGGCATTGCTCTTTTGCCGGTTTTTGTGGCCGAGCCCTACCTCAACAACAATCAGCTGGTACTGGCGTCAACGCATACGACGCAGAGTATCGGGAAATATTTTCTTGTCTGGCCGTCGAATTCCAAAGAAAGCCGCTCCCTCACCGCATTTCGCGCTTGGCTGCGTCAACAAACAGACAGCTAGGGCACGCTTTTGACCCAATCGATTGATTAAAACCCGTTTCGCGGGCATTCCGGCCACATTCCATAGATTATATCGGATTTGGAAACACTCTGTGCAGGTTGCCATTGCCGCTGACCTGCCACGGGCGAGGCCTAATTCCGTCCTGATCCACTATTAGAAAGTAGATGTCTGCTGAATGAGAGAGACCGATCTGAGGATTGTTTGTTAGGTGGTTAGAGCCGCGTTGTTAGTATCCTTGTTGTCCCTCGGACCGGTCTCGCTCAGCGCGGTAACCGCACAGGCAGAAGAACATGTAGTGATTATTCTGGATACCGCCTTCTTTCCGGATACGACGATCTTGAGGCCCGGGGACGTCGTGCGTTTCGTCAACGAAAGTAAGCAAGAGAAGGCAATTATTCACGTCGAGGGCGTATGGGAGACACCATCCATCGCCACGGGAGACGCGATTTGGGTAACGATTACGCCGGACATGATCGGCAAATTCGCGAGTATGTCAGGAAAAAGGATTGTCGGGCAGCTGCTCCTAGATGAATCCAGCGCTGCTGACGAAGAGGTACGGTAACGAGTATGGCCCCGCCGAAAGGTGGGGCCGTTTTGTTTCAGGTTTCAATCGGCTCAATCAATGACGGACCAGAGGCACGGTTGGAATTGACGGCCCTATCCACCCTATGAAAACGTAGCAATTCGTCGTTCGCAGCGCGCATCAGAGTTGCCGCACCGTGCCCGGCCTCGCCCAGCCAAAGCGGCCAGTCTTCTCGGTTTAGGATGACTGGCATACGGTGATGGATCTTGCGCATTGTCTCGTTTGCGGCGGTCGTCACAATCGCACATGTCCGCAGTTGCTCCCCCTCCGCGTTGGTCCAATACTGCCAGATTGCCGCCATCGCGATCAAGTCGTCCGAGGCGGGTTGTATATACCATGGGTCCCGCGCGCCCTCTGGCGTTTTGGTCCATTCATAGAACCCGCTGGCGATAACCAATGCGCGTCTCTGACGTGCCGCGTCGCGGAACGCGGGCTTCTCGGCGATGGTCTCTGAACGCGCATTGATAAGCAACGGCCCCCCATTTGGTTTCTTGTACCAGCGCGGAATAAATCCCCAGCGCATCGATGTAAGGCGTCGTGGTTCGTCCGGGCCACCGGTGACTACATGGATCGAGTTTGTCGGGCAGACATTATAGTTGGGCACATCAGGAAGGTTATTGTCCGGCTGAGCAGCGAAAAGCTGCGCCATCGCGTCAATGGGCAATAAACTGACGATACGTCCACACATGGATGAAATTTAACCTGCCTGCGAGAACACGACCAGCCACAAAAAAACGCGGCCAGCAGGAGCGCCGACCGCGTCAAAAACCAACCCGCGTTAGTTTACTTCATCGTGATACGACCATCCTTGTAAGGCGTGTAGGGCGCATTGGCGGCAATGAATTCCGCTGTGACATCCGCTAGGTCAGGACCGAAGTCGTAAGCGTTCATCGCGTCCTTGAACATGTCATAGCCGTCGCCTCCGTTACGCACGTAGTTATTCGAGACAACTCCATAGACCTTTTCGGGATCTAGCGGCGCATTGCCAATCATGACATCGCTTACTCGGCTGCCCGCCGGCTGCGCGATATCGAAGGCATAGCTCATCCCGGCGACCTGCGGAAAGCGACCTGCCCCCTCTTCGTGCTGGCTCACGCCATTCTCAAGTGCTGCGAGGATCGTGGCCCCGGTGACCTCGAAAGTGCTGAGTGTGTTCTGGAACGGCAAAACAGTAAGCACCTCGCCCATGGTGACTTCACCCGCATCAATACTTGCGCGGATGCCGCCGCCATTCTGGATCGCAATGTCGATGCCTTGATCCTTCACACGATCAAGCATCGCGTCGGCAATCAGGTTACCCATGGCGCATTCCTTGGCACGGCATTCCTCGCGGACACCAACAATTTCCTGAGCTGTCTCGGCGACAACCTTGTTGCGGATCTCGTCCAGCGGTGCAGCCGCTTCCGCGATCCGCGCCGCAGTCGCTTCGTCTGCGCTGACGGAGGCATCCATGATCAGCGGCTCGCCAACAGCCTCAGTGATATTGCCCTCGTCATCAAAACTGACGTTCAATTCCCCAAGGAACTTGCCATAGGCATAGGCCTGAACAATCGCTGTATTGCCGACCATTGTCGGGTAAGGTCCGTCAGCCCGGTCATTGGTATTAGACAAAAGGGAGTTGGAATGCCCGCCTACAATGACATCAACACCAGTTGTTTCAGCTGCCACCCGCTGATCGACACCATAGCCTGAGTGGCTCAGAACAATGATCTTGTTCACACCTTCTGCCGTGAGTTTGTCGACCTCACCCTGAACCGCCGCGACCGGGTCGGAAAAGGTGATATTGTCACCGGGTGAGGCCAGCTCATCTGTATCTTCCGGTGTCAGACCGATCAGGCCCAGCTTTTCGCCGCCGCGTTCAATCACTACGGATTTTGGGAGGTTATCCGCAAGCAACGGCTCGCGTGTCACGTCCGCATTTGACATCAGAACCGGGAAATTTACGGCATCCATAAACCCGCGCAGCACCTCCGGCCCATCATCGAATTCATGGTTCCCCACGGTCATCGCGTCATAGCCAAGCTTGTTCATCATTTCGGCAGCCAGCGCACCTTTATAGTAGGTGTAGAACAAAGTGCCCTGGAACTGATCGCCACCATCGACAAGGATCGCGTTGTTGCTGCGGGAGCGGGCATCGGCAATTGCCGTCACCAGTCGGGCCGAGCCGCCAAAACACTCGCCCGCCGCGTCATCTTCGGCAGAGCAGCCGCTGTCATATTTGCTGATCGGCTCGAACCGTGCGTGGAAATCATTGGTGTGCAGGATGGTCAGGTTGTATTCGGCCGCCGCCATGCCCGCCGTCACGGCCATAAGCGCCGTTGCTGTCAGGAATCGTTTCATCATTTTCCCCTCGAAAGAACTCTGGGTGTATGGTGGCCCGCTGGCCCGGGACTGTCAAAGCCTCTTTCAACCGGTTGGTGTGGACTTTCGCTCCAGCCCCCCTTGACGCGTTTGACTGCCCAAGGCATGACCACGCGCATGATCATACTCAAGATTTTCAGAGCCGACGAATGGGCGGCGTTGCGCCGTGACGGCGCGTCGCCGGGGGCACCCATCGATATCGCAGATGGATTTGTTCATTTCTCCACTGCAAAACAGGCAGCGGAGACTGCTGCAAAGCACTTTTCAGGCGAAACTGATCTGATGCTTCTTGGCGTTGACACTGACCGTTTGGACACGTCTTTGAAATGGGAAGTCTCTCGCGGTGATCAGTTGTTCCCACACCTCTATCGTCCTCTGCGCTTAGACGACGTGGCGTGGGCCCAACCGCTGCCGCTGGTGAACGGAACGCATCAGTTTCCAGTTGGACTCGACGAAGCCTGCGCTGAATGACGCGCGACTTATGAACCGCCTGATGGAAAACATGGGGCTTGGTCTCTTACGGCAGATCGACCCTGAAAAAGCGCATGGGTTGGCGCTCAAGGCGCTGAACATGGGTCTTGCTCCACGTCCGGGGCCAGTTACATCTGCCCGGCTGAAGACAACACTCGCGGGACTGCAATTGCCGAACCCGATCGGTCTGGCCGCTGGTTTTGACAAGAATGCAGAGGCAATCGGTCCCCTTTCCATGTCCGGTTTCGGTTTTCTGGAGGTTGGCGCCGCGACGCCCCTGCCCCAACCGGGCAATCCCAAACCAAGGTTGTTCCGACTGGCCGAAGACAAGGCAGCGATCAACCGGTTCGGCTTTAACAATGACGGCATGGAAATTATCAGAGAGCGTTTGATTGCAACTTCGACAGATATTCCAGTAGGCATAAACTTGGGCGCAAACAAAACGAGCCCTGACCGGGCTGCTGATTTTGCCAAGGTGATGCAGCATCTGGGCGCAGATGTGGATTTTGCGACGGTCAATGTGTCCTCCCCCAACACCGAAAAGCTTCGCGACCTGCAGGGCGCGGACGCGCTGAAGGCCCTTTTGGAGGGAGTGATGCAGGTACGCGGCTCAACGCCGGTCTTCCTCAAGATCGCGCCGGACCTCTCGGATGGCGAATTAGCCGATGTCGCGCAAGTGGCTGAGGCGACAGGTGTCGCCGCCATCATTGCAACAAACACAACTTTGGACCGGACCGGGCTGCAAAGCCGCCATGGGGAAGAACCGGGCGGTCTTTCCGGACAGCCCCTGTTCGAAAAATCGACGCGGGTCTTGGCGCGGCTTTCGACGCTGACAGATGTTCCACTGATCGGTGTTGGCGGCGTTGCGAGTGGTGCGCAGGCCTACGCCAAGATACGCGCGGGCGCGTCGGCTGTTCAGCTGTATACAGGCATGGTTTTTGGCGGGCTTTCACTGGCCGCGCGCATTGCGGATGAGGTCGACAGCTTGCTGGCAAAGGACGGCTTCGCCTCTGTCAGCGAAGCCTGCGGGTCAGATTTTGAGCGATGGCTATAACTGAAACGGTGACACTAGCCTTTGGCTCAGGCTGCGGCATCACGTTCTAACGCTGGGTACTTTAAGCCCAACGACAAGCCACGTACCGCAAAGGAAATCAGCAGAGCCACCCAAAGCCCGTGATTTCCGTAAATTGGCAGAAGCAGGAATATGGCAAGCCAGTAGATCACGAAGCTCAGGGCCATCATGTTGCGCATGTCCCGGCTGCGGGTTGCACCGATGAAGATACCGTCCAGCATCCAGGCGGCACATCCAATTAGTGGCGCTGCGACCATATACGGCAGGAACTGTCGCGCAGTCTGCTGAACCTCAACATCTTTCGCCATCACTTCGATCAACCACGCGCCGACCAGTGCGAATCCGATGGCCATCGTGATGCCGACAACAAGGCCCCAGAAGGAGGTTACGAAAGCACTGCGGCGCACTTGGGCGGGGTCGCGCTTTCCATAAGCCCTTGCAATCAGCGTCTCGGCGGAAAAGGCAAATCCATCCATCGCGTAGGCAGTGATGTGCATGAACTGGGCAAGGATCTCGTTCGCGGCGAGTGTCACGTCCCCAAATCGCGCACCAATGAAAACAAATGATGTGAAGATGATCATGAGCATCGCTGATCGCAGAAAGATATCTGTATTGAGCAGTGCCATACGCACAAGTTTTGCCCGGTCGAAGATACGAGACCAGTCACGCCAGGCAGGCTGCAAGAACGCCGACCGGCAAAACCACAACCCTAATGCGGCACCGGTGGTTTCTGCGATGGCGGTTGCCACGGCAACACCTGGTACGCCCCAGTCAAGCACCAGCACGAACAACAGATCGAGCGCAATGTTCACGCCATTCATTACAAGCTGGACCCAGAAGACGGCGATGGTGCGCTCCATCGCCACGAGCCAACCGGTCAGCGCAAATACCGCGATGGCGGCAGGTGCCGTCCAGATCCGGATTGTCAGGTACTGGCGGGCGAGATCTTCGACCTCCTCGCTTGCGGGAGCCAGTTGCAAGGACGCCCAGATGACAAGGGGTTGTAGCGTAATAAGCGCAACGCCACCGATGAGCGCCACAACAAGCGCGCGGGTCAGCCAGGCTGAGACTTCGGCCGTGTCACCAGATCCCTCGGCTTGTCCGACCAAACCAACGGTCCCCATACGCAGGAAGCCGAAGACCCAGTACAGGGACGACAGTATGATCGCGCCAAGTGCCACCGCACCAATCGGCGCCGCCTCGCCCAGCTGACCCACGACACCCACATCAACCGCTCCAAGGATCGGAACCGTCGCGTTAGACAAAACAATCGGCAGCGCGATCTTCAGTACGCGCCGGTGGGAAATGTTGGCAGTAGCTGCTTCGACAGTGCTACTCACGTCGCTCTGGCATCAGAAAATGCCCGGTCGCCTGTGCAAACAGACGGTCCCGGTTGTCCTGCCAAGCCTCGACGTGCACGCTGGCGTAACGCCGACCAGAACGAACGATGCGGGCGCGCGCATAGGCGTCGCGTGGCAAGCCCGATCTCAGATAATCGGTCGAAATGTCGATCGTCTTGGGCAACCTTGGCATACCACCTTTCGCGAGCCCTTCAGCGTCGATCGCCCCGGACTCCACGTCTTTCCAAAGATAGGTCCAGCTGAGCGTTATGATCGACGTCACCTCCAAAAACGCCGCGGTTACGCCACCATGGATGGCTGGCAACAACGGGTTGCCGATCAACTTTTGATCAAACGGCAAGATGCCCGTGAGTTCATCCCCGCGCCTTTCGAACTCAATACCGAGAAACTGAATGTAGGGAACGCCGTCCACCAACGCGCGCAAGGTCGCGTCTCGACGCTGTTTGACGACCTGTACGGGTTCGGGCGGACGTCGTGGCGCTCTCATTTCGCGCCCTCCACCGTGAAGGCGCCGGTAGCCGCCGCGACCGGATTTTCGGCGTCCTCATCCGTTGCCGTCGCACGGACGAAGGCCACGCTGCGGGTCACATGATAGCATTCCGCATGTGCCCGGATGCGCTGGCCCGGTGTCGCGGCCCGCATATAGTCGATACGCAAATCGATCGTCGCCGTACTGCCCAGGTTGTCCGGGTGGCACATCACAGCTGCTCCGCAACAGGTATCCATAAGAGCCGATACCGCGCCGCCGTGGATCACGCCGGTTTCAGGATCACCCACAAGCTTCTCATCAAACGGCATATCAATGGTGGCCTTGCCATCGGCCATATCGGCAAGCCGCATACCCAATGCTCTGCTATGAGGGATGGCCTCGATGAACTGTCGTGCGATCTTCTCTTTGTCAGCCATTCCTGGTCCTGCGCTGTTCTTTGAATTCCAAACCTGCCCCTTATCATACCAGTCGTTGCCGAAGGGCAAGGGCGACTGTTGCGCTCGCTCTCGTTGCGTCCTAGCGTAGCACCAAGGGAGAGAAGGACAATGACATCCGATCGTTTGACGTTCAAAGAAATGTGCGCAGCATTCGACGTCACACCGCGAACCCTGCGGTACTATGAATACATCGAATTGCTGCAGCCAGACCGCGAAGGCCGGTCACGTTTTTATGGCCCCCGCGAACGGGCGCGAATGAAGCTGATATTGCGGGGCCGCAAGTTCGGCTTTCAGCTTGAGGATATCCGGCAGTGGCTTCTGATCTATGAAAACGAAGGCACGGATGTTCAGATGCGCAAATGGATCACGCTGGCGGATGAACAACTCGAGCAGCTCGCAGAGGAACGCGCCCAGCTTGAAGAAGCCATTCGCGAGTTAAAAAAGCTCCGCGACGATACGGCCTCTGTCCTGAAAGACTGACAGCACTGAGACAGGTCGCTGCGCGAACGTCACGTCATGTAGACGGTAATTCTCTGTTCCGTCCAACCGTCGAACACGTGCCGCGCGCCCTTGAGCAAGGTTGTATGTGACCCGTCATTGTTCAGTTTTTCGGGCAACTAGAGTTGGCGGCCGGCGCGACAATCCTGCCGTCGCTTTGAAATTTTACTGGACACGAATTCCAAGCCAAAACAACAGACTAACGCCGAATTGCATCCGTTGTGTGCACAATGGCAATGGGCTGGGCTGGGCGCTGGACAACTGGTCTGGCGCCAGAAAACCAACATCATGGCAGTCAAATTCTGATCTGATGTCCCGTTCAAGATTCTTCACATGGTTGCAAATGCGCGGGAATTCCCCTTGAAAATCGGCTTCCCAAAATCGCTACTGAAGTGACGTAACGTCCAACTTACGTAAACCATCAAACTTATTGTAGCAGGGGCCAGACTTCATACCTGCGCATCATCCAGACGATGAGAGAACAGATCGATGACCGATGAAACAATGACAATACGCCAGATGTGTGACGCCTTTGATGTCACACCACGCACGCTGCGCTTTTATGAATCAAAAGAACTACTGTTTCCAATTCGCGAAGGTCAGAAGCGACTTTTCACAAGACGCGACCGCGCCCGGCTCAAACTTATCCTGCGGGGCAAGCGCTTTGGCTTCAGCCTCGAACAGATCCGCCAGTTGCTCGATCTCTATGACATCGGCGACCAGCAATTGACGCAGCTGGAACGTGCGTTCGAAATCGCACAGGAACGGCTCGCCGACCTGATCCGACAGCGCGAAGACCTCGACCAGGCGATCGGAGATCTGAGAGAACAGCTCAAGTGGGGCGAAGACATGATCGCTTCCATGCGCAGACCACAAGACGCCGCTCAATAACCTCAAGGCCCGTCCACCTAAGGGAGAAACTCATGCCAAGCTACATCGCCCCGACCAAAGACATGCAATTCGTTTTGCACGATGTTCTGAACGTTACAGAACAATCGATACCGGGCTATGAGGACCTTGATGCGGATTTCACATCTGCCATCCTCGAAGAAGCTGGCAAGCTGTCGTCTGAAGTATTGGCCCCCCTGAACGTGGTTGGTGACACTGAAGGCTGCACTCTTGAGAATGGCGTGGTGCGGACACCCACGGGCTTCAAGGCCGCCTTTGATCAGATCCGCGAAGGCGGATGGCCGGGACTGGATATGCCCGAAGAATTTGGCGGGCAAAACATGCCTTGCGTCATTGGGACTGCGGTTGGCGAGATGTTCTCGGCATCCAACATGGCTTTCACAATGTATCATGGCCTCACGCATGGTGCAGCATCCGCCATTCTTGCGCATGGATCGCAGGAGCAGAAAGACACATACCTGCCAAACATGGTTTCCTGTCAGTGGACCGGCACCATGAACCTGACCGAGCCACATTGCGGAACGGACTTGGGCCTGATGCGCACCAAAGCGGAACCGCAGGCAGATGGCAGCTACAAAATCACCGGTCAGAAGATCTTCATCTCGGCGGGTGAGCACGACATGTCCGATAACATCATTCATCTGGTACTCGCCAAGATCAGTGGTGGCCCGGAAGGGATCAAGGGCGTGTCGCTCTTTATCGTGCCGAAATACATGGTCAAAGATGACGGTTCCCTGGGAGAGCGGAATGGCGTTGCCGTGGGCAAAATCGAAGAGAAGATGGGTATCCACGGCAACTCCACCTGCGTCATGAATTATGACGGTGCGACCGGGTATCTCTTGGGCGAAGAGCACAAGGGTATGCGCGCAATGTTCACCATGATGAACGAAGCGCGTCTGGGCGTTGGCATGCAAGGCATGAGCCAGGCGGAAGTTGCGTACCAGAATGCGCTGGAATACGCCAAGGACCGTTTGCAGGGCCGTGATGTAACCGGCACAAAAAATCCCGATGGACCCGCAGACCCGCTGATCGTGCATCCCGATATCCGCCGGTCCCTGATGGATCAAAAGAGCTTTGTTGAGGGAGCCCGGGCCTTCATGCTGTGGGGGGCGACGATGATCGACGCCGCTCACAGATCAGAGGACAAAGACGCAGACGGCCTCGTGTCCCTGCTCACCCCGGTCATCAAAGGCTTCCTGACCGATCAGGGCTACGACATGACCATCAAGGCTCAGCAAGTCTATGGCGGGCATGGGTATATTGAGGAATGGGGAATGTCCCAGTTCACTCGGGATGCCCGGATCGCGATGATCTACGAAGGTGCCAACGGGGTGCAGGCCCTTGACTTGGTGGGGCGCAAACTGGCGCAGGACGGCGGCAAGCACGTGATGGCGTTCTTTGACGTGGTGAAAAGCTTCATCAAGGACAACGCCGGTGCTGATGCGGAATATGACAGCGCCTTCCTCGAACCCTTGAAGGCCGCGTCCAAGGACCTGCAGGCAGCGGGGATGTATTTCATGCAAAATGGCATGAAGAATCCGAACAATGCGCTCTCGGGATCCTATGACTTCATGCATATGTTCGGCCATGTCTGCCTTGGCCTGATGTGGGCTAAAATGGGTAAAGCTGCCATGGCTGCACTTGCTGCCGGCGCATCAGATACCGCATTCTACGAGACGAAAATCGCGACAGGACGCTATTACATGGCGCGGCAATTGCCTGCGACTGCATTGCACCTCAGCCGCATCCAATCCGGCGCGGATCCGGTGATGGCACTGGACGTTGCAAACTTCTGACGGCAAGGGTGGGCTTGGCGCCCACCTCATACACCAGAAGGAGCAACACATGCCAAAACGCTTTCGCGCAACCCGTCGGTTCAATGTCGCCATGACAGAGGATGGATACAGAAGGTTGAAACGCTTTTCGTCAGATGCCGGACTGGATGAAGGCGAAGCGCTTTCGTTTCTTTTCGAGAACTTTGACAGCGTCATAAATGAAGAGACTTTTGGCCACCGTCTTCGGCTTTTCAACTCCGAACTCGATGCGCGCAAAAAATAGGACCGTGACCGCACCATGACCCAAGCTGCCTCACCCTGGATGACCGGCGAGCACCGCATGATTGCGGACATGACAGCGCAATTCATTACAAATGAATGGAAGCCCCTGTTTGAGAAATGGCGCAAGCAAGGCGAAATGGATCGCGAGACATGGGGCGAAGCGGGCGCACTTGGCCTGCTGTGTCCTTCGGTGCCGGAGGTGTACGGCGGCGCAGGCGGAGATTTTGGCCATGAGGCGGCGATACTGATCGAAGCGGGTCGCGCCAATCTGGCCAGTTGGGGCCATGGCATTCATTCCGGAATCGTGGCTCACTACGTGCTGTCCTATGGTACCGAGGATCAGAAAAACCGTTGGCTGCCCAAAATGGCTTCCGGCGAGTTGGTTGGTGCGCTGGCCATGACCGAACCCTCGACCGGATCCGACGTGCAAGCGATCAAGACCAAGGCCCTGCGAGACGGAAACGCCTACCGGCTTTCTGGTCAGAAAACCTTCATCACCAACGGGCAACATGCCAACCTGATCATCGTTGCCGCCAAGACCGACCCGACCGAAGGATCGAAAGGGGTGTCTTTGGTTGTGGTCGAAACTGAAGGAGCGGAAGGCTTCAAACGCGGCCGTAACCTTGAAAAAGTGGGCCTTCACGCTGCTGATACATCTGAGCTGTTTTTTGACGACGTGGAGATTCCGCCTGAAAATATCCTTGGCGGCGCCGAGGGTCAGGGCTTTTACCAGATGATGCAGCAACTGCCGCAAGAGCGGCTAATCATTGCGTGTGGCGCCGTGGGCGCGATGGAAGGTGCCGTGGATCGCACGATCGCTTACTGCAAGGAACGCGAAGCCTTTGGCGGGCCGCTGACGCAGTTTCAGAACACGCGGTTCAAGCTGGCGGAATGCAAAACGAAGGCCACCGTCGCCCGCGCGTTTCTTGACGAATGTATGACCGAGCATCTGCGCGGTGAGTTGAGCGTCGAGAAGGCAGCAATGGCGAAATACTGGATCACGGACACGCAGGGCGAAGTGCTCGACGAATGTGTCCAGTTACACGGCGGTTACGGTTTCATGCTGGAATATGACGTAGCCGAGATGTGGGCGGACGCGCGCGTCCAACGCATCTACGGCGGCACGAATGAGATCATGAAAGAACTGATCTCAAGATCACTTTGAAAACGCCTTGGGAGGGCTGGCCACATGACCATCAAACTTTTTTGCTTTGGCGAAAGCGGCAACGCTTACAAGGCCGCACTTGCGCTTGAGCTGTCTGGCCTCGATTGGGAACCGGTGAAGGTCGATTTCTTCGGTGGAGAGACACGTACACCAGAATATCGCGAGACCATCAATGAGATGGGCGAAGCTCCGGTTTTGGTCGACGGTGATATCAAGCTGACTCAATCGGGTGTGATACAGGACTATGTGAGCGAGAAATCCGGGAAGTTCGGTGGCAAAGACGCCAACGAGCGACGCGAAGTCCTCCGCTGGGTGCTTTGGGACAATCACAAGCTCAGTTCCGGGGCGGGCATGACCCGTTTCCTGATGAATTTCCTGCCCGAAGACAAACGGCCTCAAGAAGTAATCGCCTTTCACCAGGGCAGGCTCAAGGCTGCCTACGCGGTCTTGAATGATCATCTCGAAGGACGCGATTGGATTGTCGGCGACGGGATCACCAATGCGGATATCAGCTGCTGCGGATACCTCTTTTACCCCGAACCTTTTGGCTTTGATCGCGCCGACTGGCCGAACATCGACGCATGGCTCACGCGCCTCTCTGACACACCGGGCTGGAAAGCCCCATACGAACTGATGCCCGGATCGCCTGCCGACCGCGCCTGAACACGAGGTGCCGGATCGGCGCCGAAAGGAGACTGAAATGACCGAAGCCTATATCTATGATGCGCTCCGCAGCCCGCGGGGCAAAGGCCGCAAAGACGGCAGCCTGCATGAGGTGACCGCCCTGCGACTCTCGGCCCAGACGCTGAATGCCGTGAAGGAGCGCAACAACCTTGAAGGTCACGCAGTCGAGGATGTGATCTGGGGTAACGTTACACAGGTGATGGAACAGGGAGGCTGTCTGGCGCGTTCAGCAGTGCTGGCCTCTGACCTTGATGAACGTATCCCCGGCCTTGCGATCAACCGGTTCTGTGCGTCCGGTATGGAGGCAGTGAACCTCGCAGCCAATCAGGTCAAGGGTGGCGCCGGCGACGCCTATATCGCCGGCGGCGTGGAGATGATGGGACGTGTGGCCATGGGCAGCGATGGTGCCGCAATCGCCGTCGATCCGACATTGGCGATGGAGAAATACTTCGTCCCGCAAGGGATCAGTGCGGACATCATCGCAACAGAATACGGCTTTACCCGCGATGACGCGGACCAACTGGCGGTGGAATCGCAACGCCGCGCAAAACAGGCGTGGGATGAAAAGCGTTTCGCCAAATCCGTCATCGAGATCAAAGACCAGAACAGTCTGCCGATCCTCGATCACGATGAATACATGCGCCCGCAAACCGACATGCAGAGCCTTGGCGGACTCAACCCGGCCTTTCAGGCGATGGGGGAGGTCATGCCAGGTTTCGACAAGGTTGCCCTGATGAAATACCCGCATCTGGAGCGGATCAACCACATCCACCACGCTGGCAATTCATCCGGCATCGTGGACGGAGCTGCCGCTGTACTGATCGGAAACAAAGAATTCGGCGAAAAACACGGGCTCAAACCGCGAGCACGCATTCGTGCAACGGCCAAGATCGGCACCGATCCGACCATCATGCTCACCGGCCCCGTGCCTGTGACGCAGAAAATCCTCGCTGATCACGGTATGGATATCAAAGACATAGATCTCTTTGAGGTGAATGAAGCCTTCGCCTCGGTGGTGTTGCGCTTCATGCAGGCCTTCGACGTGGAAGACAGCAAGGTCAACGTCAACGGCGGCTCCATTGCGATGGGTCATCCGCTTGGGGCGACAGGCGCGATAATCATCGGCACGTTGCTTGATGAATTGGAACGCGCGGACAAGGAAGTGGGGCTCGCCACGCTTTGCATCGCCTCCGGCATGGGTGCGGCCACCATCATCGAACGCGTTTGAAACCCTGAGACGAGGGAAGAGAAATGACTGATTTTACAATGAAAAAAGATGCCGATGGCATCGCGACCATCACATGGGACGTCAAGAACAAGTCCATGAACGTGATGACACTCGAAGCCTGGGATGTCCTTGACGCGTTGATCGATGAAGCGCTTGGCGATGATGCGGTCAAAGGCGTGATCATTACCTCTGGAAAGGACAGCTTTGCGGGCGGGATGGACCTGAATGTCATCGCTAAGATGAAGGAACTGGCGGGCGACAACCCCGCAAAGGGTCTGTTCGATGGCATCATGAATGCGCATCGTATCATGCGCAAAATCGAACGCGCCGGTATTGACACCAAGACACTTAAGGGCGGGAAACCGATTGCTACCGTCTTGCCGGGCACAGCGCTTGGTATCGGGTTGGAAATCCCGCTCAGCACGCATCGCATCTTTGCTGCCAACAACCCGAAAGCAAAAATCGGCTTGCCCGAAATCATGGTTGGCATCTTTCCCGGTGCGGGCGGCACAACGCGACTGACGCGCAAGATGGGCGCGATGGCGGCCTCGCCTTTCCTGCTGGAAGGCAAACTGGTCGCGCCTGCAGCGGCCAAAGCCGCGGGCCTGATCGACGAGGTCTCGGATGATCCGATGGCAGCCGCCCGCGATTGGGTCCTGGGCGCGAAAGACGCAGATCTTGTAAAACCCTGGGACGCCAAGGGGTACAAGATGCCCGGTGGCGCGCCCTATCATCCTGCAGGTTTCATGACCTTCGTGGGGGCTTCCGCCATGGTCAATGGCAAGACCCAAGGAGTTTACCCTGCAGCCAAGGCACTCTTATCTGCGGTCTATGAGGGCGCGCTCGTGCCTTTTGACACCGCACTCAAGGTTGAGGCGCGCTGGTTCACCAATGTGCTTATGAATCCATCGTCGTCGGCCATGATCCGCTCGCTCTTTGTGAACAAGGAAGCACTGGAAAAGGGCGCTGTGCGACCGACGGATGTCGCGGACCAAAGGGTCAAGAAACTTGGCGTGTTGGGCGCGGGCATGATGGGGGCCGGTATCAGCCTTGTCTCCGCGCAGGCGGGTATCGAAGTGGTGCTGATCGACCAGACGCAGGAAGCTGCCGACCGTGGCAAGGCCTATACCGCGAATTTTGCCGACAAGGGCATCGCGCGCAAGAAAACCACGCCGGAGAAGAAGGAACAGCTTCTCAGCCTGATCACCGCGACAACCGATCTGGACGCGCTGAAAGGCTGTGATCTGATCGTTGAGGCAGTGTTCGAAGACCCCAAGGTCAAGGCAGAGATGACGCAAAAGGTCGAGGCAGTGATCCCCGACGACTGCATCTTTGCCTCCAACACGTCGACTTTGCCGATCACAGAGCTGGCCAAAGCATCGAGCCGCCCAGAGCAGTTTATCGGTATCCACTTCTTCTCGCCTGTCGAGAAAATGTTGCTGGTCGAAATCATCAAGGGTAAAGGCACCGGCGACCGCGCCGTGGCCAAAGCGCTCGACTATGTGCGCCAGATCCGCAAGACACCGATCGTGGTCAATGACGCGCGCTTCTTCTATGCCAACCGCTGTATCCTGCCTTACGTCAACGAAGGCGTCCGGATGCTGAAAGAGGGCGTTGAACCCGCACTGATCGAGAATGCGGCCAAATTAGTCGGTATGCCACTGGGTCCACTGCAATTGACTGATGAGACGTCGATTGATCTGGGCGCCAAGATCGCCCGCGCCACAAAGGCCGGGATGGGCGAGGATTACGACGATTACGCCGATGAGGTGATCTTCTGGCTGGAGGAGGAAGGCCGGCTTGGGCGCAAATCGAATGCCGGATTCTACAGCTATGACGACAAAGGGAAACGTCAGGGCCTTTGGGATGGTCTCAAACAGAGATATCCAACGCTGGACGATCAGCCCGACCTGATCGACGTGCAGCATCGCCTACTTTTTGCTCAAACCTTGGAAGCCGTGCGCGCACTCGAAGAAGGTGTCTTGATGGACATCCGTGAAGGCGACGTTGGCGCCATCCTTGGCTGGGGCTTTGCGCCTTGGTCAGGCGGTCCTTTGAGCTGGCTCGATATGTTGGGCGCAGCTTATGCCGCAGAACGTTGCGATACGCTGACAGCAGCTTACGGTGAACGTTTTGCCTGCCCAGACCTTCTGCGCGACATGGCTGCGAAAAATCAAACGTTCTATGGACGTTTTGCACCTGCCTCCAAAGCAGCCTGACAAAAAAAGAGGGGCCACAATGGCCCCTCTTTTCCGTGACGGACACCAGAAACTACGCAACGCGTTCTGATGCCATCTCCCCAAAAAACTCTTCGTCCGCCTCGCGCAGGGCGAGTTCGGCAAAATCAAGGTCGGTAAGCATTTCTTGCGCAGCTTCAACCGACTTAACGTCGTAATGTGCCGCGCCGTCAGCGTGATGCGCCTTTGCGTGCACCAGAAGGCCGCTGTCAATGTAGAACACTTCTTCCTGCTCAAAGGTCAAAGTATAGAGCACGATCCGCCCAGGCACCGTGTCGCGCCGGACACCACAGACGCCTTCAAGCGCGTCAACCGGAACCACCGCAAAGGGATCGCCTTGGGCATCACTGGCATTTTCACATTCCAGCAACAAACCGGTCCCTGGTAAAAAAACCAGCACTTCAGCGTTTGCGAGCCCCCCGGAGGGTACGCGATACACCACAAGTTCGAGGTCGGGGTTGTCGTCCCTGGGCCGCAATTCATGAAACTTGACGCCTTTGACCGGGCGCAGACCGTTGTCGAAGGTCCAAACCAAATCGCCTGCCGAAATACTTTCGACCGGACGCCACCCGTCCTCACATCCGATCAAGGTTCCCCCAAAAAGCCCGCGCGACGCGAGCGTATTGGGTCGCTTTTCTATCGGCGTTGGCCCTACGTTTACACTCCATCCGTACATGCGACACTCCCCAGTTTCACATATCATTCGTGAGCAAAGCCCACCTTTGTTTTGAGATAAACTTTAAACAATGACACCTCTTGGGCCGGAATGCGGCAGGCCAGAGGCATTTTCTTATCTGAAATTGCAATGACAGGCCTGATGACTCCATCATTGCGTGTATGGAAACAACACCTGTCGTAGCGTCACACGTCAAACGCGTAATCGAAACGGGCAATATCTTCGGCGAAAACCCGCGCAACAATCGCCTGCGCATCACTGGAATAGAGCGGGCGATAATCCGTAGGCCGTTTCGATTGGTTCACATGGGGTAGCTTGATTTGGAACCCAAGATGCTCGAAGAGCGGCCCCGCGTCCTGTTCAAATTTCTCCAAACGGATGTAACTGCTGCACCGCTCCTGTCCTGAGGCATCTGTCATATAAGTCCGTGCAGGATTGGCCGCGAGCCGATTTTGCAGCGATCGGTCCCTGAGAAACCCGTCAAAATCCAGCGTCTTGGCGAGCGTGACATCCGGATGTTCGAACGACTGGTCCACTAGCCAGTGATAGTAACTGACCATACGGCACCACGGATTGCGAACCAGCGTAAAGGTGAACATCTGCGGAAGCTTTTCTTGCGACAGGATACCGTCGATGTCTGCCAGGGTCGCATGTTTCCAAAGCCGGCCGCGCGGCATGAGCTTTTGCAACCGTTTCTTACGCTGTTTCGCCTTTGGCGTATCACCGATCAGTATGTCATCACGCATGGCGCGTTCTTCCAGCGCCAAAGCCAACGATGTCCCGCCAGTTTTGGGAATATGGACAAAGATGTAGTTTCGGCCCGTCGAGATGATCATGGTTCTCTCATCCACTCCCGTACCCTTAGCCGCAATTGTCTTACAATTCGCTTTTCAAATGCGGCAAATCCAATATCTTACTATCCGTGGCGCAGGAACGGCGCAAAGAGATTTCAGGGGAGGTCCGAGAAATGGGATGGATGAGCGATGAAACCGGGCTGGATAAGAATGCCGCGAACCATGTACCGCTCACACCGCTGTCACATTTGCGCCGTGCGGCGGAGGTGTTCCGCACACATGAGGCGGTCGTCTACGGTCAAACACGTCACACTTACGAAAAACACTTCACCCGTTGCACACAACTGGCAAGTGCTCTGGCCAAACGCGGGATCGCTCCCGGGCAAGTGGTTGCCACCGTTTTGCCGAACATACCGGCTCAGGTTGAAGCGCATTTTGGCGTGCCCGCTTGTGGTGCGGTGCTGAATACAATCAACACGCGCCTCGATGTTGATACGGTCAATTACATCTTCGAGCATGGCGAGGCCCGGCTGGTGCTGGTGGACACGCAGTTTCTCGATCTGGTCGAAGCAGCCTGCCAGGGACTGCAAACGCCTCCGCAGATCATCGAAGTACCGGACCCTGTTGCAGGCATCGCGGCTTCAGGGCGGCACGAGGTTTATGAGGCCTTCCTTTCAGAGGGGGAGCCTGACTTCGAATGGGTCGTGCCGGAAGACGAATGGGAGAGCCTCGCGCTGAATTATACTTCCGGCACAACGGGGCGACCTAAAGGCGTCGTCTATCACCATCGCGGAGCCTATCTGATGACAATGGGCACGGTGATTAGCTGGCGCATGACACTCCACCCGATTTTTATGCAAATCGTGCCGCTGTTCCATTGCAATGGCTGGAACCACGCGTGGATGATGCCGCTGATCGGAGGCACGCTGGTCTGTTGCCGCGACACTACGGCAGAGGCAATCTATTCGGCCATCGCGGAAGAGAACGTCAGCCATTTCGGAGGGGCGCCAATCGTCCTCAATATGCTGGTGAACGCAACAGATGCAGAACGCCGCCCGTTTGACCACCAAGTCGAGGTATTTACAGCTGGCGCACCACCAGCCCCTGCCACGCTCACCAAGATCGAAGCGCTGGGATTCAATGTGACACAAGTCTACGGGCTGACCGAAACCTACGGTCACGTGACCGAATGCCTGTGGCGTGCGGCCGACTGGGACGCGTTGGATAAAGCCGCTCGCGCCGCGGTCAAAGCCCGCCAGGGGGTAGCCTTCCCCATGATGGATCACATCACGGTTATGGACGCTGACATGCAGCAAATCCCGCGTGACGGCAGCACTCAGGGAGAGATCATGGTCCGTGGCAACAGCGTCATGAAAGGCTATTATAAGAACCCACAAGCCACCGCCGAAGCCTTTGCTGGCGGTTATTTCCATTCAGGAGACATCGCGGTCCAGCATGACGACGGCTATATGCAGATCGCCGACCGGGCAAAGGACATCATCATCTCCGGTGGCGAAAACATCTCTTCGGTGGAAGTTGAAGGCGTTTTGATGGGGCATGACGACGTTTTGCTTGCCGCAGTAGTGGCAAAACCAGATGACAAATGGGGGGAAGTCCCCTGTGCGTTCATCGAATTGAAACCCGGCGCAAAAGAAGACGCCGATGGATTGATCGCGTTTTCCCGACAGACGCTGGCAGGTTTCAAAACGCCAAAACACATTGTTTTTCAAGATCTCCCCAAAACTTCAACCGGCAAAATTCAAAAATTCGAATTGCGCAAACTGGCCGCAAAAATGTAGTTTCACTTCTTTTCGAGACCGGTCTCGACCCTCCAAACGGCCATTGCTCGCATTTGCCCTGCTGATAAGATGGGCCCAGGTAATTTCGAGCAGCATATACTCCAGTGACGGCCCTGAAAAAATATACAAGGCTGGAAGCCAGCGGCCTGTGGCGCGCCTCCCCCGAAGATCAGCGGCGGGAGGTCATTGTGTCTATTGGAGACGCAACAGTCATGATCTCGGATATGCGAGATCAGGCGATCACCCATTGGTCGCTTGCCGCCGTCACAAGAGCGAACCCGGGAACGAGACCGGCGATATTCTACCCTGATGGTGATCCCGGCGAAACGCTAGAATTCGCCGAAAACGAAGCGCAGATGATTGACGCCATCGAAAAGCTGCGCCGCGCCGTCGAACGCACCCGCCCACGCCCAGGCCGATTGCGCTGGATGGGAACGGCAGCTTCTTTTGCGGCTGTCATGGCGGCCGCGTTTTTATGGCTGCCTGGCGCGATGACCTCTCACGCGGTTTCTGTTGTCCCCTCTGTCAAACGCGCTGAAATTGGGAATGCGCTTCTGACCCGTATTGAACGTATGGCGGGACCAGCTTGCACTAATGACGCCGGGCAACGCGCCGTGCAGCTTTTGCGCGCGCGGCTCGGAAGCGGGCCAATCCATATCCTACCAGGTGCTGTCACAACCAGTCTGCACTTGCCGGGCGGGTTAATCCTGATCGATCGGGCGCTTGTCGAGGACTATGAAGAACCGGACGTTGTCGCCGGCTTTATTCTGGCCGAGAAAACACTCGCAGCCACCTCTGACCCCCTGCACGACCTGCTTTCGTCGGTGGGCACACTGGCAAGTTTTCAGTTATTGACGACGGGCAGCCTCAAGAGCGAGACACTGGACCGCTACGCCGAGCAATTGTTGACGCAGCCGCGTGCCATTCCTGAAGATGGCGCCTTGCTTGCGGCCTTTGCGGAACGGGAGGTGCGCAGCACCCCCTATGCCTATGCCCGTGATGTCACTGGCGAGACCGTCCTTGCACTGATTGAAGCGGATCCCATGGGCGGACGGGAGCCGGTCATGTTGCTGACCGATGCCGATTGGCTGCGGCTTCAGAGTATCTGCGGCGGATAGAAATTATTTCTGGACGACCAACCTGCGCGGCACCGTATTGGTCCAGATCTTGTTCATCTGTTCCCTTCCACGCAAAGTCCCTTCGGCGCGACGCGGGTTCAGACGCCCATCCGTCCACGCAGAACGATATCCCCGTGGAGTTTTCACAGGGCTTTGTGCCTGGCGAAGATCAAAAAGATGTTTGGGCAACACACGTGTGTCCGGGCTCAGGGTATCGGGCTCCGCCTCAAGCACTTTCACCGCTGAAGCAGAGACAGCGGAACTCGTCGCACTGCGTCCGCTAAACGTCGGCTGGAAACCGCAAATCTGTCGCCGATCTCGCGTGACGCGTGGTACCCAGGTGACAACCCCTGATGCGCCCGCACGAATATAGATGCATCCCTTGCTATCGGCGTATTGAGAGCCTGTGAAGCTCTCAGGTGGCAATTCAGCTGGTGGCTGGAACGACTGAGCGACCGCGGGTGTGCCTATCCCGAAAACGCCAAATGTCGTGACTATCAGAAGGAAAAAAACGCCAGTCTTCATGCCCACCCCTCGCAAGAAAGTAGGGGCAAGGTGCCCGAAAGCGTACTGCTAAGCAAGGTGTCGCAGTCAAACCCTGCTTGAAACCCTGCGCTTACCTACTTGGTTCCGAACATCCGATCGCCCGCGTCGCCCAGTCCCGGGACGATATAGCCGATCTCGTTGAGTTTTTCGTCTATGGCAGCCGTGACGATTGGCACGTCCGGATGGGCTTCGTGCATGCGCGCGATACCCTCAGGTGCAGCCAACAAACAGAGAAAACGGATATTGTTCGCGCCGGCTTTCTTGAGCAGATCTATCGCCGCCACAGAAGAGTTGCCGGTGGCCAGCATCGGATCTACCGCAATGACGAGCCTGTCGTTCAACGCTTCTGGCACCTTGAAATAGTATTGCACTGGTTTCAGCGTTTCTTCGTCACGGTAGAGGCCAACGAAACCAACGCGCGCAGACGGGATCAGCTCCAGCACCCCGTCCAGCAATCCGTTACCTGCGCGCAGGATCGAGATCAGCGCCAGCTTTTTGCCGTCAAGCGTTGGCGCGTCCATCACCTGCATCGGCGTTTCAATTTGCTTTGTCGTCATTGGCAAGCCACGGGTGACTTCATAGGCGAGCAATTGGCTGATTTCGCGAAGCAACTGCCGAAAGACCGCCGTTGACGTGCCCTTATCACGCATCAGGGTCAGTTTGTGCTGAACCAGCGGATGATCAACGACAGTGACATGATCGGCCATGTGCATCTCCTTGTATTGCTGTCGCCTGTGTAGCTTTGGGTATCAGCGCCCGCAAGCCGCATGTCAGGAAATTGGCGGCGTCACTCCAAGGTGACGTGCCACAAGGTTTGCCACGTCCTGAAAACCGATATGACCTAAACGCCCTGCCCCTGCCCCGGCGAGCAAAACAGGTACTCTTTCCCGGGTGTGGTCCGTGCCACGCCATGTCGGGTCGTTACCATGATCTGCTGTCAGGATCAGCAGGTCGCCCTCTCGCAATTGCTCCCGCAATGCGCCAATTTCGCCATCAAACCATTCAAGCGCCCGGGCATAGCCTGACACATCGCGCCTGTGGCCAAATTCGCTGTCGAATTCAACGAAATTGGCAAATGTCAGGCTGCCGTCTTCACCAGTCGCAACCAGATCATTCAGATGCCCCATCAGTTCCTGATCCTTGCCCTTTCGGACTTCGTCGATCCCTTCCATGGAGAAAATATCCCCGATCTTGCCGATTGCGTAGACTTTTCGCCCTGCATCTTGCACCCAATTCGTCAGAACAGCGGCTGGCGGTCTGATGGCAAAGTCACGACGGTTTCGGGTGCGCTGAAAGCCTTCCTCAGACGATCCGATAAACGGACGCGCAATCACGCGCCCGACCTTCATGTCATGCAACATAGGGGCAAGGTCGGCGCAAAGGCTCAGAAGCCGCTCCAACCCGAATGCCCCCTCGTGGGCTGCAATCTGAAAGACCGAATCCGCTGACGTATAACAGATGGGTCGCCCGGAACTGACGTGTTCAACCCCATGCTTTTCAATGATTTCGGTACCCGAGGCATGGCAATTGCCGAGTATCCCGTCGGTCTCTGCCAGTTCACATACCCGGGCTATGACCTCGGGCGGAAAAGACTTCTGGGTCTCGGTAAAATGATGCCATTGCCAAGGTACAGGCAGGCCGGCCAGCTCCCAATGACCTGAAGGTGTGTCCTTGCCAGGAGACACCTCCGTTGCCACGCCCCAAGTCCCTGTGGGCTCTCGTCCCAAACCCGGTGCGACGGCACCGCTCGCCAGATGCACGGCGCGCCCCAATCCCAGCCGGTCCAGATGTGGAAGCAACAATGGACCCTCGCGTCCTTCGTTGGCCAAACCACGCGCGCAATGCTCCGCGATATGAGCAACGGTATTTGCCCCTGTGTCAGGAAGTGTACCATTGAAAAACGCAGCTGCATCCGGGGCACCACCGATGCCCACGGAATCCATCACAACCAGAAAAGCACGCGCCATCAGCCGACCCTTTCCCGAATAAGATCTGGCACCTCAAAGTCAGTTGCTTGTCCGATGGTAATCGCATCACGCACCGTTCGGGCGGCGCGATCAGCTGCATCCGGGCGGGCTGCATGCACCACGGCCAAAGGTTGCCCTGCATTCACTGTTTGGCCCAAACGAACCACTTGTGTCAGACCCACCGCCGGGTCCACCTTGTCAGTCTCGACCATCCGACCACCGCCAAGGGCAACAACTGCAAGGCCAAGCGCTTCACCATCGATTTCAGTGACCATACCACTGCTAAGGGCGGTGATTTCGCGGATTACCGTCGCCTCCGGCAGGAACCGCGGCCAGTTCTCGACAAACTGAACGGGCCCGCCCATTGCGGCCACCATACGACCGAATTTCTCTGCAGCGCGTCCGTCGCGAATGGCTGACACTATCGCATCTGCCCCATCCTGGACATCCTTGGCCAATCCGCCATTGGCCAGCAGAAGCCCGCCTAATGCGGCTGATATCTCGACCAAAGGCCCAGTAACCTGCCCGGTAAGAATGCGCATGGTCTCTGCTACCTCCAACGCGTTTCCAAGCGCAGGCGCCACAGGCTGGTTCATGTCGCTGATGACTGCGGTGGTCTTACATCCCGCAGCATTCGCTGTGCCAACCAACGCTTCCGCCAGAGCGCGTGCCGATGTCGCGTCCTTCATGAAGGCACCGCTGCCGACCTTCACGTCCAGCACCAGTCCTTCCAGCCCTCCCGCCAATTTCTTGGACAGGATAGATGCGGTGATCAGGTCAAGACTATCAACCGTCGACGTGACATCCCGAATGGCATAAAGGCGCTTGTCCGCAGGCGCGATATCGGCGCTGGCGCTTACGATGGCGCATCCTGCCTCTTTCACGATTTGTCGAAACCGACCCTCTTCCAGCTGCGTCACAAGCCCGGGGATGGCGTCCAGCTTGTCGAGCGTGCCACCAGTGTGGCCCAAGCCGCGCCCGGAAATCATCGGCACATAAGCGCCGCACGCCGCAAGTGCCGGTGCAAGGACAAGCGAAACGCAATCGCCGACACCGCCTGTGGAATGCTTGTCGAGCACGGGGCCATCAAGATCCCATTGCAAGACCTTGCCGCTGTCCCGCATTGCCAAGGTCAATGCGACCCGTTCAGCCTCCCCCAGTCCCCGTGCACAAACACCCATGGCAAAGGCACCAGCCTGCGCGTCGCTCAACTCTCCGTCGGCCAAAGCTTCTGCCGCCCAAGCCAAATCTGCTTTTGTCAGTGGGGTGCCGTGTCGCAAACGCGAAAGAACCGAGCGCGCGTCAGGCATGTCAGGTGCTCATGTGGCTTTGGTTGAAAACACCCGGCAGCAAGTCGCCGACAGTGGTCGATTGCTCGACGCCGCCGGTAGTCGCCATCACGACAGGGCTTTCCGGTCGCCCAAATTCGGCCAGCTTTTGACGACATCCGCCGCATGGGGTTACCGGCGTTGGGGAGCCCGCAACCACATAGGCCTCTGTGAACTCAGTTTCGCCGGCCGCGACCATCGCTGCGATGGCACCGGCTTCGGCACAGGTTCCTTCCGGATAGGCCACGTTTTCCACGTTACAGCCTACATAGATGGCTCCAGAAGCTCCGCGCAGGGCGGCTCCAACTTTGAATTCCGAGTATGGCGCATATGCGTTTTCACGCACATTCGTAGCGGCTTCTTTCAATTCTTTGCTCACCGGAATTGGCCCCCGCAGAGTGTTCCGAAACTTTTAGTGGCATGCCCGCCTGCCAGTCACAACCTTCGATCGGTAGAAAATTACATCATCGGCAGCGTCAGGCACGACTTTCCTATTCTCAGGGATTTTGGATTTCGGTCTCGAATACGCCGGGCAGTGAGACCTCCAGAAGCTCCAGATCATCGGATGGATCGCGGTATCTCACGGCCATCCCGGGCGGAATTACGAAGGCATCTCCAGCCTCCAAAGCATGTGCGGCTCTGCCTTCGCCTTCAAGGCTCATTCGACCCTCCATGACGAAAGTGAAAAGGATGTCACTCTTATGACTGCTCCAGGGTGGGTTACCGTCCGATATTTTTATGACCTGCACACCGGCGACGTTCTGAGTGTGCTTAGCAATGGTCGTATCTCGGGCCTCAAAACCCGGAATACGGAACGACTCCCACTTTGCATCTTCTGCCTTGTGGTGCACAAATCGCTGCCCCTGAAAGACGCGGTTTGGGTTGGCAGGCCCGTTCGGCAACTGCATGTCGTGATCGATCGTCGTTACATGTTCTGCAGGCACGCCGATCTCGATAACCTCAATATTATCAGATGCATAAAGAACACGGTGCCGAATTTCCGGTGGTTGGATCACGCAGTTTCCGGCATGCAACCGAAAAGGTTCCCCCTGATCCTCATAAACCAGATCAACCCAGCCGCGATAGCAAAAAATCAGCTGAAACCCGACGGTATGATAATGCACCATGTCCGGAACGGGGCCTCCGTCCGGAATGCGGATATGGCTGGCAATAATCGAGCCGCCGAGCCTGTCCGGGATCAGATCGCGATAGTGCATCCCCGCCCGTCCAATAATCCAAGGTGCCTGATCTGCGAGCCGGCGCACGACAAAACTATGCGCGGTTGCCGGCATCACCAGCGGTTCTTGAAGCGGCGCAATCTCGACCTTTGTGCCATTGGGGGCGACCAACTTCGTTTTGCCGTCAGCAAATCCCTCGGGATCCTCCGTCAGAATACGAATTGTGCCCGGCAACTCAGGTGCGTCTTTCTCGACCCTGAGCCGCAATCCATGACCAGAAAACACCGCCACCCGCGGATTATCCGCAGGGTATATCATGTCCATGCGCATCCCCAGAACCTTGGTGAAGAAAGGGATGTCTTCTCTGAGTTCCTGCGTCGGCAAGCGTACTTCGGCAAGTGTCGATCTCATGGACGTCCCCGGTGCCAGCACGCAAGAATTGCCAGAATCGCGCAAACTGGAATGAAAGCTTCACCAATTTCTTCGGCATATGATGCCGTTGAATCCAGATCGCTCGAAATGACGATCCCAAAATCCAACAGCTTGCGCCCCAAACCATCGACCGATTTCGTCGCAACCACCAACGCACCTGCCAAGACTGCAAACCACGGCCAACGTGCGCCTGCCCGTAACCCATTCAGGGCCGCCGGAATGCCGCGCCAGGCAGTGCGTAAGATAACGTAGACGGCAAAAAGAGCGACAGAGCCTGCGATCAGTTTCGTCATTATCGGCGTGTCGCCCGAGTAAAGCCGAAGCGACAGAATGCCCGACTCCGTAAAGGCCTTGTCGAAATCCATTTCTCGCATCGCGAACAGAACCATGAGCGCCGGAATGTGAAACAATTCACCCCATCGACGCCGGGGCGCGGTTGTAAAGAACACGATTGCCGCAATCACATAAAGCAATGCAGACACGTTTTCCAAACCACCGCCTTCGCGCTTGAAGGACTCTCCGTTTGCAAAAAAGACAACGTCCACAGCGATAAAGACGCAGATCAAAATAAGGCAAAACAGGAAAGCTTTTCCCAAGAATGGTAGCGATGCGCCTGCTTGCAGTTGCTGGTCCTGATGGATCAATTTACTCATGGATTGCTTTTCCGGTCGCAATTTCACCAATGATCTTTAAGCTGATGCCCGGGATTGTAAACATCTGCTGTACTCTTGGCGTTGCGTCACCTAGTAGTTCAGCCATCAGTGAATTCGCAGTAGTTTAATATTAAACTATCTGAAAGACGGAGAAACAACCGCCATGTCCGACACTCCAAATCTGCGTCAGGCCGCTCTGGATTATCACGAACACCCAAAGCCCGGTAAGCTTGAAATCAGAGCCACCAAACCTTTGGCGAACGGTCGTGATCTGGCACGCGCTTATTCGCCGGGCGTTGCTGAAGCCTGCATAGAAATCAAAGAAGACGCCGCAACCGCAGCTAAATACACGTCGCGCGGCAACCTTGTGGCGGTCGTGACCAACGGCTCGGCCGTTTTGGGTCTGGGAAACATCGGCGCACTTGCGTCCAAACCGGTGATGGAAGGCAAGGCTGTTCTTTTCAAGAAATTTGCGGGCATCGACTGTTTTGATATCGAGGTGGATCAGTCTGATCCGGAGAAGCTGGCAGATATTGTCTGCGCGCTGGAGCCGACGTTTGGCGCGATCAACCTCGAAGATATCAAGGCGCCCGATTGTTTTACCGTTGAGCGTATCTGTCGGGAACGCATGAACATCCCCGTATTCCATGACGACCAGCACGGGACTGCGATCGTGGTGGGAGCAGCCGCCCGGAACGCTTTGCATGTGGTTGGCAAGAAATTCGAGGATATCAAAATTGTATCGACGGGCGGCGGGGCGGCCGGAATTGCCTGCCTCAACATGTTGCTGAAACTGGGAGTAAAACGCGAAAACGTGTGGCTGTGCGATATTCACGGGTTGGTCTACGAAGGTCGCGAAGTGGACATGAACCCCAGCAAGTCGGAATTTGCCCAACCTTCTGATTTGCGAACTCTGGACGATGTAATTGACGGGGCCGACCTTTTTCTTGGTCTGTCCGGCCCGGGCGTGTTGAAGCAAGACATGGTCAAACGCATGTGCGATCGCCCGGTGATTTTTGCACTTGCCAACCCCACACCGGAAATCCTGCCGGACTTGGTGCGTGAGGTTTCACCAAAAGCGATCATAGCGACAGGCCGGTCGGACTTCCCCAACCAAGTGAACAATGTCCTCTGTTTTCCTTTCATTTTCCGAGGCGCATTGGATGTTGGCGCCACAACGATCAACGATGAAATGCAGTTGGCCTGCATCGAAGGCATTGCGGAGTTGGCCCGCGCCACAACCTCTGCCGAAGCTGCAGCAGCCTATCAGGGCGAAGAGATGACCTTTGGAGCTGATTACCTAATTCCAAAACCCTTTGACCCGCGTCTGGTCGGCATCGTTTCATCCGCCGTTGCGCGAGCGGCGATGGAGACGGGCGTCGCGACCCGACCAATTGAAGACCTGAAAGCCTACCGTGAAAAACTGGACGGGTCCGTCTTTAAATCCGCTCTGTTGATGCGCCCCGTATTTGAAGCGGCGCGACAATCCCCCCGTCGCATCGTCTTTGCCGAGGGCGAGGACGAACGGGTGCTTCGTGCAAGTCAGGCCCTGCTGGAAGAAACCACCGAACGGCCCATTCTGATCGGCAGGCCAGAGGTAATGGAAAACCGCATCGAGAAGGCGGGGCTTACGTTCAAGCTTGGGGAGGATGTAGAATTCGTGAACCCCGAAAATGACCCACGCTACCGCGACTACTGGGAGAGCTATCACACCTTGCGCGCTCGCAATGGCGTCACGCCAGACATCGCACGTGCTGTGATGCGGACCAATACAACAGCTATCGGCGCCGTGATGGTGCATCGCGAAGAAGCTGACAGCCTGATTTGCGGAACCTTTGGCGAATTCAGCTGGCACCTCAATTACATCAAGCAAATTCTGGGCGGCGACAACCTGCATCCCGTTGGTGCCATGTCGATGGTTATTCTTGAAGACGGGCCGCTTTTTATTGCTGACACGCAGGTTCTGCTGCATCCCGATCCACAAGAGATCGCGGAAATTGCCATCGGCTGCGCGCGACACGTACGTCGTTTCGGCATTGAGCCCAAAATCGCCTTTTGTTCAAACTCGCAGTTCGGCAACAAGGGTGAAGGGACAGGCGGGCGCTTGAGGGCAGCTCTCCGGTTGTTGGATGAAGGCGGTCATGACTTCTGCTACGAAGGAGAGATGAACGTGGACTCCGCCCTTGATGCTGAGATACGCGCCCGCATCCTTCCTTGCAACAGGATGGAAGGGGCGGCGAACGTTTTGATCTTCGCGCATGCTGATGCGGCGTCGGGCGTGCGAAACATACTGAAGATGAAAGGAGGCGGGCTTGAAGTTGGTCCGATCCTGATGGGGATGGGGAATAAAGCCCATATCGTCTCTCCGTCGATTACTGCTCGCGGCCTTTTGAACATGTCCGCAATTGCCGGGACGCCTGTCACACAATACGGTTAGGGGTGTTTTGAGCAAAAAACGCCTTAGGTTATTTGATAAGGCACCTTTCGGAGTAGTTAGGCATGAAATTCAGATCAGCGATACTAGCCATTTCGGTCCTTTTGACCGCCTGCGGGACCGTCGTGGATGAACAGCGCCGAACGGCTGTTTTGCCTGATGGTTATTACGGTGGCGAACCATATGACATCGTCACTCAAACGGTGCAGGGGCAAAACGGCACATACACCAGAACCCGCGTTGTCTATTGGGGTCGTTCCGCGACTTGTATCGGTGACAGCCCAGGGGATTGCGAGGCCGCTGCAAGGCGCCTTATTGACCAACGTTTTACCGTAGGCGTTTTCTGACGGTCGGGTCTCCCTGCCGACGCTTGCTCTGAAAGTCCGATGACGTGAGAATGATGTACGGAGTCTGGCGCTGATCCCGGCAGGTTCTCCATTTTTCGGCGCTTTCGCGTGGTTTCGTGATCTTTGGTCTGTTTGCGAACGACAACAGAGCTACCTTCAGGGAATACCTGTCGTATGCAGTTGAAAGGGACGAAATGATGAACCTACGTGCCGCGATCGCATTGAGCCTGCTGACTGCTGCCGGATGCGCGCCGATCGAGAGTGAAACACGGTCCGCCATTAACGTAGATGGTCGGTCATATGAGTTGCGGACTCAGGTGATCGACGGCCCGAGAGGCCCTTATGAACGCTCCAGCGTCATTGTCAGAAATCGGCTCTACACCTGTTTGCCGGCAAGTCCCGGCGATTGCGAAGCGACCGTCAGACTAGCCCGTACCGAATCTGATCGCGACTGACAGGCGGTAAGAAGGCGACCATCTGCAGGTAAGCATGAACGATTTTGCAAAGTCTGAGGATATTTGCTTGGATTTGCAAATCGGACCAGAGTTTGCAAAGTTTTGGCGACACCCCCTACCCAGTTTGCAAAGCGTTTTGTCGCAGATGCCAACTGAGCCCTTCTCTTTACTTGCTCCGTAAGCTGTCCCTGCGTAACACATTGCGCAGAATAACGGAGGAGACAGATCATGGGATACGCAGACATTTACCAGGCATCTTTGAAAGACCCTGAGGGCTTTTGGATGCAAGCGGCGGATGCCATTGACTGGGATAGAAAACCTTCACAAGCGCTCTTTGATCGCGGCGAGCACATGTATGAATGGTATGCCGACGGCCTCGTGAACGGTTGCTATAACGCGGTTGACCGACACGTGATTGCTGGGCGCGGCGATCAGCCCGCGATCATCCATGACAGCCCAATCACGGGCACAAAATCGACCCTGACCTATGCCGAATTGCAAACGAAAGTCGCATCGCTGGCTGGTGCGTTGACCGCTCAGGGCGTCGGCAAAGGGGACAGGGTCATCATCTACATGCCCATGATTCCTGAAGCGCTCGAAGCCATGCTGGCCTGTGCCAGGATTGGTGCGGTGCATTCCGTTGTTTTCGGCGGGTTTGCGGCCAATGAACTGGCGGTCCGTATTGATGATTGCCAACCCAAGGCTATTCTTGCCGCGTCCTGCGGCTTGGAGCCGGGGCGCGTGGTGCATTACAAACCCCTGCTGGACGGGGCGATTGATTTGGCAACGCATAAGCCAAACGTATGTCTGATTTTCCAACGCGAGCAGGAAAAAGCCGCGCTAACTCCAGGGCGGGATCTGGACTGGTTCGCGGCACAAGAAGGTGTGCCCCCCGCCGAATGCGTCCCCGTAGAAGGCAATCATCCCGCCTACATTCTCTATACCTCCGGGACAACCGGCGCGCCAAAAGGTGTCGTCCGTCCGACGGCTGGGCATCTAGTGGCGCTCAACTGGACCATGAAGAACATTTACCAATGCGATCCCGGCGATGTTTTCTGGGCCGCCTCGGATGTGGGTTGGGTCGTCGGTCACAGCTATATTTGCTACGGGCCCCTGATCCACGGCAACACGACGATAGTTTTCGAAGGAAAGCCGGTAGGCACGCCCGATGCAGGCACATTCTGGCGTGTGATTTCCGAGCACAACGTGCGCAGTTTCTTCACGGCCCCAACGGCCATCCGTGCGGTCAAACGTGAAGACCCCAAAGGCGAAGAACGCAAGAAATACGATCTGTCATGTTTGCGCGCCCTGTATCTGGCCGGTGAACGCGCAGACCCAGATACCATCGAATGGGCAGGGAAGCTGCTGGACATACCGGTCTATGACCACTGGTGGCAGACAGAAACGGGTTGGACCATCGCAGGCAATCCTGCAGGCCTGGAAGCGCTGCCGGTCAAGATCGGGTCGCCGACAGTTGCGATGCCTGGATATGACGTATGCATCCTGGACGATGCGGGCCATCCCGTTGCACCGGGAGAGCTTGGTGCCATTGCGGTGAAGCTCCCCCTGCCGCCCGGCACCTTGCCGACGCTCTGGAATGCCACTGACAGGTTCAAGAAGAGCTATCTCAACACCTTTCCAGGCTACTACGAGACCGGTGATGCCGGGATGATCGATGAGGATGGCTACCTCTATATCATGGCCCGTACAGATGATGTGATCAACGTCGCCGGTCACCGCCTTTCAACGGGTGCCATGGAAGAAGTGCTAGCCGCACACCCCGATGTCGCGGAATGCGCGGTGGTCGGCGTGACCGATCAGCTTAAAGGTCAATCCCCACTTGGGCTTTTGTGTCTGACGACAGGTGTGAACCGCCCCCATACAGAAATCACTTCGGAATGCGTCAAATTGGTGCGCGAAAAGATTGGTCCGGTTGCAGCTTTCAAGAACGCACTTGTGGTGGACCGTTTGCCAAAAACGCGCTCCGGCAAGATTTTGCGTGGTACAGTTGTAAAAATTGCCGATGGGGAAGAGTTCAAAATGCCCGCGACCATCGATGATCCTGCCATCCTTGATGAAATCCGGGAGGCATTGCAAACCATAGGGTATGCCAAGGCTTGATCAGGAAAAGGCAGCCCCAGACGGGGCTGCCCTAACAAAATACTCTTGACAGAACAATCAGGCCGCCGATTTCAGTTCAGCGAAGAACCGGTCAACCTGGGCCTCCGCATCTGACTTGGCCATGCCATATTTCTCTTGAATGAGGCCCACGAATTTTTCGCGCTCGCCATTCGCTTCCGCGATCTCGTCATCGGTCAGATCGCCCCATTTCGATTTGATCTCTCCGGTCATCTGTGACCAGTTGCCTTTGATGATATCCCAATTCATTGGTCTCTCCTTCGTCTTGCGTCTCAGTTGAGCCAAGCACACGCGGTTCGTGTGCTCTTGGGAAATCAACAACGCAGCCCTTTGAAAGGTTCCAAAAAATCGGGATTTTTCTGTGAAGCATTTGGTTTTATTTGGATTTTGAAGAGCGGCTCTCGTCTTGACGGGGGGTAAGACCGTAAGGACGGGCGATCGACCAAACGTGCTGAGGAACCATGTTTTTCATCTTGGCAGGTGCTTCCCGCCGCAGATGCAATATCGTTTCCGCCGCCTTCATCTCGACTCGCGCGCGGGCAAACTCAAGCCCGCGTGGACCGATCCGCGGTTGCAACCAGCTTACAATGGGGCGCAACCAATTCGGCATCCGACGCAGCGGCAGCCCACCCGCTGCTCGTTCGGTATTGGCCACAAAGCCCTTTACGGCTCCGGCCCGTTTGCCCGCGCTTTCAGGGGTGCTCAGAACAACGCGGTCGCCAAGCCCTGCCAGCATTTCGGCACCACGCCCGTTTCGCACGAGAACCCATTGCTCGCCCTGCCCAGCCATGTAACCAACCGTGATATCGGCAAGGCTATTGGTGTAGTCCACGCAAGTGCGGCAGGTCAGCGGGAAGAAGTCGCGCGGCAGGTCCGAAATCGGCAGGGACAAGAACGGGATCAGCCGCTGCCGCCCATCCGCAAACCGCAACTCAACCTGATAGTCTGCCCTGAACTCGAGGTAGGTAATCGTTTCCGGCGCTTCATCCAAAAGCGCCAGAAAGGTATGAAAATTTTCAGTGGTGGTATTGTCTGAACAGGGCGTGCCAATAACGTAAAGCCGCTCCAATCCCAGCTCGGCTTCCAGCGCCCGCAGCGCATAAATCTGGCACGGGATGCCAATGACAGCCAGCCTTTTGATCCCCAGCCTCTGGGCCTCTTCCAGAAGAGCCAGCAAAGGCGCGTACCCCATTCGCATCCCACGTGCACGCGACATTTCACCGGGCGTCATAATCAGCGCTGGCTTTGGCTTCCAGACATCCTCGTCGTCGGGCACCATGGTCAGCACGGCCTCAACCTTGCCTTGTTCCAACAGGTCCGCTGCAAGCGCCGTCGTGATCCCCGTCCATTGCGCGCCTTTGGCTGGTTCTGCCATGCGGGCGCGATGCATGGTCTGAAAGGGGCCAAAAAAGTTCTCGTCTCCGCCCGAACGTGCCCGCCCATGGACCAATTGCTCCATCGCCGGATAATCCGGCGCGATGAATTGGCAGGCTCTGCCACAGGCGCTTGGATCTTTCATGCGCGAGACGCCGCAATCCGTGCATAAGCTGCGAGGCACAGGATCTCGTAACGTCTCGCTCACGTAAATTGCTCGTTGATCAAGCGCTCCTCCAGCCCATGCCCGGGATCAAAGAGGATGCGGTGGGAGACCGACGGCTCAGACCGGATTTCCACCGACGCCACATCCATCACGGATTGCGCATCGGCCTCCGCCATCACGGGTCGCTTCTCAGGCTCCAGCACGTCAAAACGCACCGTCGCACTTTTGGGCAACAACGCCCCTCGCCAGCGCCGGGGGCGAAACGCACTCATCGCTGTCAGCGCAAGCACATCAGACCCGATTGGCAGAATTGGCCCATGCGCGGAATAATTATAGGCGGTAGAACCCGCAGGTGTGCTGACCAAAGCGCCATCACAGACCAGTTCCGCCATCCGCAATCGGCCATCAATTGTAATCTTCAGCTTTGCGGCCTGCGGCCCGGCCCGCAGCAAAGACACCTCATTGATGGCGAGTGCCTGACTCACGCTGCCATCCACACAGGTGGCGGACATGCTAAGCGGGTTGATCACCTCTTCCTCTGCAGCCGACAAACGAGCAGGAAGATCGCTTTCAGCGTAGGTGTTCATCAGAAAGCCGATGGTGCCGCGGTTCATCCCATAAACCGGGGCGGCCAGATGTTGGCTCGCGTGCAGGGTCTGCAACATAAAACCATCGCCGCCCAACGCGACGATGACATCCGCCTCGGCCATTTCGACATTGCCGTAACGCGTCACCAGAGCCGCCCTGGCTGTCTGCGCCACATCCGCCCGACTGGCGGTGAATGCGATCTTGGTTGTCATCCAGGTTTCCGATCGAGGTCTTTTCCACACGAAACAATCACACATTCCAAGTATTTGCCAGTGTTGCGGACATGCAGGCCTAAGGTCGCAATTGCACGCAAGCAGGCAGCGCCTGTAAAAGAAGGCGCACATTATCGCTCAGGCGTCGCTTTACGATCTTTCGTGCTGCTCTAGTTTCCGATAGGAAACGCCCCATCAATAGCTTTGCCCAAGGGAGTCGCCCCATGAATGCCCCGCACCGTACCCCAGGTTTTTTCACCAATTCACTTGCTGACAGCGATCCGGAAATCTTCGGCTCCATCACCGATGAGCTGGGCCGCCAGCGCGACGAGATCGAGTTGATCGCGTCGGAGAATATCGTCTCCGCTGCGGTTCTTGAGGCTCAGGGGTCGATCATGACCAACAAATATGCCGAAGGCTATCCCGGGCGGCGGTATTACGGCGGCTGCCAGTATGTCGACGTGGCCGAAAATCTCGCCATTGAACGTGCCTGCAAGCTTTTTGACTGCGAATTCGCAAACGTCCAGCCAAACTCTGGCAGTCAAGCCAACCAAGGGGTCTTTCAGGCGCTGCTGCAGCCCGGCGACACGATTTTGGGCATGAGCCTCGATGCGGGCGGTCACCTGACCCATGGCGCGCGGCCCAACCAGTCCGGCAAGTGGTTCAACGCGGTGCAATACGGTGTGCGCCAGCAAGACAACATGCTCGACTATGAGCAAGTAGAGGCGCTGGCCAAGGAGCATCAACCCAAGCTCATCATCGCGGGTGGCTCCGCTATCCCGCGCCAGATCGACTTTGCGAAGATGCGCGAGATTGCAGATAGTGTTGGTGCCTATCTTCATGTGGACATGGCGCATTTTGCCGGGCTTGTTGCAGCGGGCGAGCACCCCTCCCCCTTCCCCCATGCGCATGTGGCAACAACCACAACGCATAAGACCCTACGCGGTCCGCGGGGCGGCATGATCCTGACCAATGACGAAGCGCTGGCAAAGAAGTTCAACTCCGCCATTTTCCCCGGCATTCAGGGGGGTCCACTGATGCATGTCATCGCGGCCAAGGCCGTGGCCTTTGGCGAAGCGCTGCGCCCGGAATTCAAAAGCTACACCAAGCAGGTCATAGCGAACGCGCAGGCGCTCAGCGACCAATTGATCAAAGGGGGATTGGACACAGTCACTCATGGGACGGATACCCATGTGGTGCTGGTGGATCTGCGCCCCAAAGGTGTAAAGGGCAATGCAACCGAAAAGGCATTGGGACGGGCCCACATCACCTGCAACAAGAACGGTGTGCCCTTCGACCCTGAGAAGCCGATGGTGACATCCGGTATCCGTCTGGGCTCCCCCGCCGGGACGACACGCGGTTTTGGCGAGCTTGAATTCCGCCAGATCGCGGATTGGATCATCGAAGTGGTCGATGGCCTAGCCGCCAATGGCGAAGAGAACAACGGTGACGTCGAAGAGAAGGTCAAGGCTGAGGTTGCGGCACTTTGTGCGCGTTTCCCGATGTACCCCAACCTTTGAGCGCATACTGTCATTGTAAAAAGGCCTTGCACCGGTTGTGCGAGGCCTTTTGCTGAGAACTGAAACGGTTGCGAACCATCGCCAAACACCTCTGTAAGCACAGACCTGCGATGGGAAGGAGAGCCAAAGTGTTGAATTCCCGTATCGTCCCGCCGGTTCTCTGCGGCTTCCTTTTTGCCAGCGCTGTCGTGGCTGATAGCCAATATCTCTCACTCACCCCAACCTATATCCCCAGTTTCATCGGTTTTGGGGTCGGCAGCTATCCCGACTATGTTGGATCAGATGACAATGTGGTCGGTGCCGCACCGATTGCCCGTTATTCCTTTGGGGAACAGCGTTACGTCGCGCTTGAAGTCAACTACGCCACCCTCAATCTGCTTGAAGACAGGAATTGGCGGTTAGGCCCTGCCGGCATGTGGCGATTTGGCCGGTCCGACGTGAAAGACAACGTGGTCGACAAACTTCCTGAAATTGACGGCTCTCTAGAGCTGGGTGGATTTGCCTCATTTGAAAACGTCAGGGAAGACCCCAGAGATCGGTGGTCTTTCGGCGCCAGCTTCACTCATGGCGTGACCGGTGACAACGATGGATACACGGTTGCAGCATCGTTTCGACGTTGGATGCCCGTCGGACAATACTCGGCGCTCGGTCTGTCATTGGCAACAACCTACGGCTCTGCCCAATATATGGACACCTACTTCTCGATTGGCCGTCAGGGTGCAACCGATAGCGGCTTGGCCGCCTTTGACGCGGATGCAGGCATGCGAGATGTTCGAGCAATGGTGGTGTTCATCCAACCGCTGAGCCGCGACTGGCAAATCGGTGGAGGCTTCCTCTACAGCAGATTGCTTAATGATGCCGCTGATAGCCCAATCGTGTCTAAGCGGGGTACTCGGGACCAATTCGCATTCGGATTTGGGGTCACCCGGGCATTTTGATGCGACGGCAACACTTCGCAAGGAAAACACATTCGAGGCATGAGCGCGGCTTCGCTGAACCGCTCAACCTGTGATAGGCTGGCGCAATGACACAGACCAAGGCTCATCTACCGTCGGCTTCACCCCGAAACGTGCCTGTTGGCTATTTTGCAATCATTCTCGTCCCGATCACGATCTTCCTGATGCATAAGGGGATCAGCGATCACATGATTACAGATGACCTGAACGTTTCCGCCGATATCCTGAGAGAGGGGTATCCTTGGCTTGAGGCCGCTGGACGCTACAGGTTTCTGGCTGCAACGTGGTTCTACGCCGCTCTGACGATGCTTGCGGTGGCGCTTCTGGCGCGCACTTTGCTGCGCCCTACGGCGACGGCAACAAGGATTGCAGCCATCGGCACCTGGTCGTTTGTGATCTTGCTGGCTGCAGTACCGACGATCAAGAATTTTGCGAAACCTAGCGAGTCGCATGTATTTGACCGACTTGGTTCAGCGGTATTTGAAGCGGCGTTGGCGCGCGGAACTGTTCCCGGCTGTACCCGCCCGGAGGACCCGTGGCTCTTTGGGCAATGCGGTGAAAACCCCGTTGTAACGCTTTTTGAGCGTGTCATGGAGGCCGTCAATGTGTTGGCGGGTCTTGGCGTTGGGGCATTGATCGTCGGCATGATCCTCTGTCTTGCAACCAGCGACAGCGATGATATCGAAGAACAAGCGAGCCTTTTGGCCGAAAACCTTAAACAGATGCGGCAGCAATTGTACCTCTCAGGACTGATCCTGACTTTTGGCATGTTCTTTGCAACAAGTTGGATGTACTGGCCAATGCAATTGGTGCAGGATGCGGCGCGTGCGGAATATGGGGCGGTTCTGCTCTCAGCCGCTCTTTATACCGGCACCTATTTCAGCTTGCTGATATTGAGCTTTTATCTGCCCGTGGCGCTGCTTCTCGATGGGCGGGTCCGCGCGCTGGCCAAGAAAGCAGGAAAAGACACCCAATCCGTGGATCAGCTTGATTTCGATGCGTGGAAAGCCTCACACGGCCTGAAAGAGGGGGCGAGCGATTACTTGCGTGCCGGTCTCGCGTTAACCGCGCCAATCCTGACCGCATTCGCCGGTGGCATCTCCCCACTCGGCATTTAAGACCAGTGAACGCTCACATCGAGGCAGAATACGCTCGTTTCAGACCAATCCACGCCAACGCAGGAAGGCTAGAACAGCCGCCCCCAGCAGCAGCAAATTCAATGCCAACCCGGCAGTGATATTCAGCGCCTTGGTCTTTCGCTGCTCGGCGAGGTCAAGCTGAGTGAGATGGGCTTCCAACGCCGCGTAGGCAGCGGCCACTTCATCCTGATTGATCCGGCGCAACAGCTTTGGATGGACGGCCATCTGTTGCGCGTCGATCAAAACCTGCGCTTTCGCGCGCAGCCGTTTTGGTAGCTTCCGGCCAGCGCGACGCACTGCAACTTCAAGTGTTTTGCCCTTGGTACCCAAATGTTTCTCAAAGAGCTGCGTCAGACGCTGTGTCTTGTCCGCAATGTCACTATCAAGCATTCTCACCACTTCACGAATTTGCCGACCATTGTTCTGGCAGAGCCGGACAATTTCCGCTACCCCTTGCCTATGCTTAACTATTCCGAATTCGGTGAAAAAGACCGCCCGCCGGTGATCATTGTGCACGGCCTTTACGGGTCGGGGCGCAACTGGGGTGTCATCGCGAAACGTCTCTCCGATAGTTTCCGTGTCTATACAGTCGATCAACGCAATCATGGGCTCAGCCCGCGGACAACCACGCATAGCTATCCCGAAATGGCCGCCGATCTGGCAGACCTGATCGCGCATCTGGGCGGGCCCGTACAACTTGTTGGTCATTCCATGGGCGGTAAAGCCGTGATGACACTTGCGCTCACTCAGCCAGAGCTGGTGAGCCGCATGGTCATAGCGGATATTGCACCAGTCGCATATACGCATAGTCAACTGCCCTACATTCACGCCATGCGCGCCGTGGACCTGAGCCGTGTCGCGCGACGCTCAGATGCGGAGGCACAGTTGGCAGCGCTAGGCGTTGAGACGGCGCTTTGCAGTTTTTTCACCCAGTCGTTGGATATTCAGGAAAAGCGCTGGCGGCTCAACCTCGACACGCTGGAACGGGATATGGACAAGATCATGGGCTTTCCTGAAATCACCAGTCAGTACGACGGGGCAACTCTTTTTCTTTCCGGTGCAAACTCTGACTATGTCCAGTCGGGCCAGCGCGATACGATCAAGGGTTTCTTCCCAAACGCGCATTTCGCGAAACTCAAGGATGCCGGTCACTGGTTGCACGCTGATCAGCCCCGCGCTTTCGAGGCTGCTCTGCGCAATTTCCTTGCCGTTCCGCAAGGTTGATGGGCAAGCAGGTACCCCGAAGAATCCCGACGTTCCCAAGGGGCGGCGTATAAATCCAACCAACGCCGTTAATCCCTGCCCTTTGCCCCTTGCGCCGGACGGCGCGATGCCTATAACGCAGGACAATTTGGACGCATGGGGGCGTTCAATATCATAAGGGGCCGATCATGCCGAAGAGAACCGACATCAACTCAATCATGATTATCGGTGCCGGCCCCATTGTCATCGGTCAGGCCTGCGAGTTCGACTACTCCGGCGCGCAAGCTTGCAAAGCGCTGAAAGAAGAGGGTTACCGGGTTATTCTGGTAAACTCCAACCCCGCCACGATCATGACCGACCCCGAGTTGGCTGACGCCACCTACATTGAGCCTATCACGCCGGAGATGGTCGCCAAGATCATCGAAAAGGAACGCCCCGACGCGCTGCTTCCCACCATGGGCGGGCAGACCGGGCTCAACACCTCTCTGGCGCTGGAAGAGATGGGCGTGCTCGACAAATACAACGTCGAAATGATTGGCGCGAAACGCGAAGCCATCGAAATGGCAGAGGACCGCAAGCTCTTCCGCGAGGCGATGGACCGGCTGGGGATCGAAAACCCCAAAGCGGCGATTGTCACCGCCCCCAAGGATTCAAACGGCAAGAAAGACCTTGCCGAAGGGGTGCGTCTGGCGCTCGATACGCTGGAAGAGGTGGGCCTGCCCGCGATCATCCGCCCCGCTTTCACCATGGGTGGCACCGGCGGCGGCGTGGCTTACAATCGTGACGACTACGAGGCGATCTGCCGTTCTGGCATGGATGCGTCTCCGGTCGGGCAAATCCTTGTGGATGAGAGCCTTTTGGGCTGGAAAGAGTTCGAGATGGAGGTGGTGCGCGACACCGCCGACAACGCGATCATTGTCTGTTCCATCGAAAACGTGGATCCCATGGGCGTACACACGGGCGACAGCATTACCGTGGCCCCTGCCCTGACGCTCACAGACAAGGAATACCAGATCATGCGCAACCACTCCATCGCAGTGCTGCGCGAGATCGGGGTGGAAACGGGTGGCTCCAACGTGCAATGGGCCGTGAACCCGGACGATGGCCGTATGGTTGTGATCGAGATGAACCCGCGGGTGTCGCGCTCCTCGGCGCTGGCGTCAAAGGCCACGGGCTTTCCCATTGCCAAGATCGCCGCAAAACTTGCAGTGGGCTATACGCTGGATGAGCTCGACAATGACATCACCAAGGTCACGCCCGCGAGCTTCGAGCCGACGATTGACTATGTGGTCACCAAGATCCCTAAATTCGCGTTTGAGAAATTCCCCGGCGCTGAGCCGAACCTGACCACTGCGATGAAGTCCGTGGGCGAGGCGATGTCCATCGGGCGCACCATCCACGAGAGCATGCAAAAAGCGCTGGCCTCCATGGAGCAGGGGCTCACCGGCTTTGACGAATTTGTCATCCCCGGTGCCGAAGACCCCGCCGCGGGCAAAGCCGCCATCGTCAAGGCGCTGTCGCAACAGACACCCGACCGTTTGCGGGTGATCGCGCAGGCCATGCGCGAAGGGCTGGGTGATGACGAAATTCATGCCATCACCAAATTCGATCCATGGTTTTTGGCCCGCATCCGCGAGATCATCGAGGCCGAGCAAGAGGTGGAATCCGCTGGTCTGCCGACTGATGCCAGAGGTCTGCGCATGCTCAAGATGCTGGGCTTTACCGACGCCCGCCTGGCCAAACTCTCTGGCCAGACCGAAGAACAGATGCGCAGCCTGCGGCTTGCAGCAGGTGTCACTGCTGTCTTCAAGCGCATCGACACTTGCGCGGCCGAATTCGAAGCCCAGACGCCCTACATGTATTCGACCTATGAGTCCCCGGTTTTTGACGAGGCGGAATGCGAGGCGCGCCCGACGGACCGCAAAAAGGTCGTGATCCTTGGCGGCGGTCCCAACCGGATCGGTCAGGGGATCGAGTTTGATTACTGCTGCTGTCACGCCTGTTATGCGCTGACGGATGCGGGCTACGAGACGATCATGATCAACTGCAACCCCGAGACGGTGTCGACCGACTACGACACCTCGGATCGGCTTTATTTCGAACCGCTCACTTTCGAACATGTGATGGAAATCCTGCGGGTTGAGCAGGAAAACGGCACCTTGCACGGCGTCATCGTGCAGTTTGGTGGGCAGACCCCTCTGAAGCTGGCCAATGCGCTGTCCGATGCTGGCATCCCAATCCTCGGCACCACGCCCGATGCGATTGATTTGGCCGAAGACCGGGAGCGTTTTCAGCAGCTGGTGCAGAAGCTGGGCCTCAAGCAGCCGAACAACGGCATCGCGCATTCCGACGCGGAAGCCCTGGAAATCGCAGCCGAGATCGGCTTCCCGCTGGTGATCCGCCCTTCCTACGTGCTGGGCGGCCGCGCGATGGAGATTGTACGCGATCAGGCCAGCCTCGAACGCTATATCTCCGAGGCGGTGGTGGTCTCCGGCGACAGCCCGGTGCTGCTCGACAGCTATCTTGCGGGCGCGGTGGAACTGGATGTGGACGCGCTCTGCGACGGCACTGACGTGCATGTGGCGGGTGTCATGCAGCACATCGAGGAAGCAGGCGTGCATTCGGGCGACAGTGCCTGCTCGCTGCCGCCTTATTCACTCTCGCGTGAGATCATTGCCGAGGTCGAGAAACAGACCCATGCGCTGGCGCTGGCGCTGAATGTGGTCGGGCTGATGAACATCCAGTTCGCGGTCAAGGCCAATGACGCGGGCGAGGACGAGATCTTCCTCATCGAAGTGAACCCCCGCGCCTCGCGCACCGTGCCCTTCGTGGCAAAGGCGACGGATAGCGCCATTGCCTCCATCGCCGCGCGGATCATGGCGGGTGAGCCGCTCTCAACCTTCCCGATGCGCGCGCCCTACGACAAGGACGCGGCCTATGACGACGTGCTCCCGCTAGGTGATCCGATGACATTGGCCGATCCGAACATGCCGTGGTTCTCAGTCAAGGAGGCGGTGCTGCCCTTCGCCCGTTTCCCCGGCGTCGACACCATTCTGGGTCCGGAAATGCGCTCCACCGGCGAAGTCATGGGCTGGGACCGCGATTTCCCGCGTGCCTTCCTGAAAGCTCAGATGGGCGCGGGGATGGTACTACCCGCCAATGGGTGTGCGTTCATTTCGATCAAGGACGCGGACAAAACGCAAGACATGCTGGACACCGGGAGGATCCTGTTGGAGCAAGGTTTCACTCTGGTTGCGACCCGTGGCACGGCGGCTTGGTTCAACGACCACGGCATGGCATGCGGTGTAGTGAACAAGGTCTACGAAGGTCGCCCTGACGTGACCGACATGATGAAAGACGAAACGATCCATTTGGTCATGAATACCACCGAAGGCGCGCAGGCCGTCGAGGACAGCAAGTCAATCCGCTCGATCGCGCTTTACGACAAGATCCCCTATTTCACGACCGCTGCTGGCAGTCACGCGGCAGCGCTCGCTATCCAGGCACAGGCTGATGGGGATGTTGGCGTCAAGGCGCTTCAGGCCTGAGACGACCAAACGCTCAGGACATTTTTACAACCGGCCACGATGTGGTTGCTTCGACCATTTCTTCGATTGCGGTGGCACAGGTCGTAAGCGTGCCACAGCCAAATGCCCGGAACGGCCGAATGGCCTGATGCGTGGGGATATTCAGATATCGAACACGATGGATCTCTGCGACGATCGTCGATCCAGACCATGCTAAGGGCGCGCAATCAGCAGACTGAGTCGATAAGCTTTGCCGAGCGCTACCCTGATGACGGCGATCGGTGCGAGAAAAAGGGCACCATCCAGGATCGTGGTCTTCATAAGCCCCTCCAGCCCGAATTCTTTTGCTCTCAACCGACTATTCGGTGAGGCTACTACCCGACAAATACCTCTCCACGCTTAGGCCGTCACTTTTCGGGCAGTTTACAGCCCCCAAGTGCTCCGACATGTAACCTGTATATCTCAAAATCTACCGGGGAAGATCAGAGCGATTTTACGTTATCGGCCACCAATTCCTTATAGAGCGCGCGAATGCGGCCTGTCATTTCCCGGCTGCCCTCGCCAATGGGTTTTCCATCAATCTCTGCGACAGGCGTTTGTGCCCCAAAGGTCCCCGTCAGGAACGCCTCATCCGCGCCGTATGCCTCGTAAAGTGAGAAGTTCTTCTCGAAGACCGGAATGCCGTTGTCGCGACACAGATCGATCACCTTTTGGCGTGTGACCCCGTTCATGCAGTAGTCACCCGTCGACGTCCAAACCTCGCCCTTCCGCACGATGAAAAAATTGCAGGCATTGGTGGTGTTCACGAAGCCATGCGGGTCCAGCATCAACCCCTCATCGGCACCCGCCTGTTCTGCCTGGAGACAAGCTATGACGCAGTTCAGCTTGGAATGGCTGTTGTACTTGGCGTCTTGGCTCATCGGCAGGCCACGCACTTGGGGCACAGTCGCCAGACGGATACCCTTGGATTGCAGGCTGTCGACGGGTTTGGAATGCTCCATGATGATCACCAGAGTCGGGCCAGACCGGCTAAGCGAGGGATGCTGAAACGGCTTCACCTTGACCCCGCGTGTCAGCATCAGACGGCAATGCACATCGGTGTGCATCTCATTTGCGCTTGCCGTGCGGGTCAGCGCGTCCAGGATCCCTGCCCGATCCATGCCGACATCCAGTGAGACTGCTTTGCAAGAGGCAAAGAAGCGATCCATATGTTCGTCAAAGAACGCCCATTTGCCATCGTAGAGACGCATCCCTTCCCACATGCCATCGCCCAGCATAAAGCCACTGTCGTAGACCGAAACCTTGGCCTCATCACGATGCACAAGATCACCGTTCACATAGATCTTGTTATCGCGATTGCGCGGATCTTCCAAAGCATCATGGGTGGTGTGTTTGCTATCGGTCATCTTGCTGCCCCTCTTCTCTTCGCGTGGGTACGCCAGCCAGCAATACCCGTGATCTTCGGGTCTTAAAACCCGGTTTAGAGCTCGTTGGAATCGACTTGCCGTCAGCTGAAATCCGCACACGATCACAGCGCATTGCCAAAGTCAGTCCTTTTCAGATGCGGTCATTGCGGTAATCTGGTCGCGTTAATGAAATAGAAGGGAATAGTCATGCGCCTCAGTCTGACACTTGCTGCTCTACCTCTGATCATCGCCTGCACACCCGCACCTCCGCCTGACACCACGTTGCCATTTTTCGGCGACGGCTACCGTGCCGACGGCGACCAATGTCGCAGGCTTGGGGAATCTCCGGAGACTTCGGAATACCTCGACGATATGGCCGATCTCGTTGGATGCCCGGAAGATATGGAGAACCTCGGTGTGTTTGTGGCAGACACTGGCGCGGTTGAGGTGTTCAGGCAGGATGGATACGTGATTTACTCTGTTCCGTTGGGCTGAGTGGCAACCCGACGCTGCGTCACCGAGCCTCGTACCGCTTGACCCTGCGGCATATATCCATTCAGAACGAGTGGATTGAGAGGACTTGATATGCATACGCCAGCGATCACCGGAACCGGCGTCTTTACGCCGGAGAAGTTTATCACCAACGCCGAGTTGGTGACAGCGTTCAATGCCTATGTGGATCTCTACAATTCTGAAAATGCCGAAGAAATTGCCGCAGGAAATGCTGTCGCCAAGGAGTATTCTTCGGAGGAGTTCATCCTCAAAGCCTCCGGCATCGAACAGCGGTTTGTTATTGATAAATCGGGTGTGCTCGATCCAGAAGTAATGCATCCGTTGTTGCGGCAACGATCCGATGACGAACCGTCTTTGATGGCTGAGATGGGTGTCGACGCAGCACTGAAGGCACTTGCGCAAGCGGGCAGGAAACCGACAGATGTTGATCTTGTCATCTGCGCGGCCTCCAATATGGAACGCGCCTACCCCGCCATCGCAATAGAAATTCAACAGCTTCTCGGGGTTGAAGGGTTCGCTTTTGACATGAACGTGGCTTGTTCATCGGCAACCTTCGGTATTCAGGCTGCGGCGGACATGGTGCGCTCAGGCAGCGTGCGTCGGGCACTTGTGGTCAATCCGGAGATTTGCTCAGCCCATTTGGAATGGCGCGACCGGGATTGCCATTTCATCTTTGGCGATGTGGCAACAGCGACCTTAATTGAACGTGCAGAAGATGCGACCGGCGCTTACTTTCAGATCAAGTCTACCCGCTGCGCCACCGAGTTTTCGAACAACATCCGCAACAACAACGGCTTCTTGCGGCGTTCAAGACCCTCAGGAACCGCGGACCGCCGCGACATGCAATTCATGCAGAATGGGCGAAAGGTTTTCAAAGAGGTGTTGCCCATAGTTTCTGCCCATATCGCCGCGCATATGGAAAATGAGAACATCTCTGCCACCGATCTCAAGCGCTTATGGCTGCATCAGGCGAACAAAACGATGAATGATTTCATCGGGCGGAAAGTTCTGGGCCGCACTCCGGCTCCTGAGGAGCAACCCAACATCCTGCAAGACTATGCCAACACGTCCTCGGCAGGGTCGATTATCGCCTTTTCAAAGTTCTCCGACGATTTGGCGGACGGTGATCACGGTCTGATCTGCTCATTCGGCGCGGGGTATTCTGTCGGTTCTGTCGTGGTCCAAAAACACGGGTAATACTATTTGACTGCGCCGTGGTCATTCTCCAGGTGCAGCTTCATGTCGATGAGGACCTGTTGCAGCATTGTCGTCTCTTTCAACAGGCGCTTGGCTTCATTGACCGTGATTTTTCCGTCTTCCATGGACTGTTGATACTCGCCCATTAGCATCGCAAATCGCTGGCTCAATGCGATCACATCCGCATTCACACCGCCCGGACGGTCTTGATTCGGACGGCGTTCGTCGTATTGCAGCGAGGTCCCCGACAGTTCCGCCAGAGCGCCCGTGACATGCGGGTAGCTTGCTGCCTGTTCGAGCAATGCAACCGCCTCAATCGGCATAAAGCGATCGGAATGCTCTTCATGGTCGGAATAATACCGACCCAGCGTCGCCTTTGACTTTCCCGTGACGTCGCAGGCCTGCTCGATGCCGACGTCCTTCACCAGCGCTTCGGTGTGTTTTTTCAGGTATCTGCCGATCGCCGACATGTCGGACCTCCGTTGACCAAAAGGAGTTTCCCCGAAACAGGGGAAAACAAGACGTTTTTACCCATTAATCAGATGTTTGGGAAATGTCATTTATAAAAGCACTCCCGCCTGTATGGGGGATGATGAGTGACCGACGCCCCCGACGTCGGTTTTGGTTAAGGGCCGCACCGTGTTCTGCTGTTGGGGAACGGCGGGTCAGCTTAGGCTGGCAGTCGCGCGGAGGCCCTCGTTTATCCTTGTCGATCGCTTGCAGGACCGCTGTGTGCAGCCTATCAAACCGCATGGCTAAGCTCTATTTTCACTACTCCACCATGAACGCTGGCAAGTCGACTGTCCTGTTGCAAGCCGCGCACAATTACAAAGAACGCGGTATGACACCCTATCTGCTCACCGCGCGTTTTGACAACCGTGCGGGGGACGGTCGCATTGCGTCCCGCATCGGGATTGGCGAGGCAGCTGACACATTCGATACTGAGGATGATCTTTTTGCAAAGCTGGAACGCCGGATGTCGGAAGGGCCCTTGGCTTGTGTCTTCGTCGACGAAGCGCAGTTTCTGACTGAAACCCAGGTCTGGCAACTCGCGCGCGCGGTCGATGACCTGAAAGTCCCGGTGATGTGTTTCGGGCTGCGCGTCGATTTTCGTGGCAAACTCTTTCCCGGGTCTGCAACGCTGCTGGCACTTGCAGACGAAATGCGCGAGGTCAGAACGATCTGTCATTGCGGGAAAAAGGCGACCATGGTTATTCGACAGGACGCCGCAGGAAACGTGCTAAAGGACGGTGCGCAAGTGCAGATCGGCGGAAATGAGACCTATGTTTCGCTCTGCCGCAAGCACTGGCGTGAAGCCGTCGGTGATCGTTAACTCTACACCGCGTTACGAAGAGGTTGCCCGTCGAAAAACGCGTTGAGGTTTGTCACGGTCATCATGCCCATGTCCTCACGCACTTCGAGCGCCGCAGTCCCAAGGTGCGGCAACAACGTGACGTTCTCCATCGCGATCAGGGCCGCCGGAACCTGTGGCTCAAACTCGTAGACATCCAGCCCCGCGCCCGCAATCGACCCCGACTGCAACGCCGTGATCAATGCCGCCTCATCCACGACATTCCCGCGTGCGATATTGACCAGATGCGCATGGGGTTGCATGGCAGAGAGCACCTCTGCGTCGATGAGGTGATGCGTCTCGGAACCGCCAGGCACGGCAACGACAAGCACATCTACACTGGCTGCAAGAGCCACCAGGCTCGGTTTCCGTTTAGCCCGGAAATCCAAGTCCTTTTCGGATCTGCTATGGTAAGCCACATCCATTCCAAAGCCGAAATGGGATCGGCGGGCGATGGCCTGACCAATGCGACCCATGCCGACGATTCCAACCGTCTTTCCGCTCAAATGCATGCCCAGCAATTGCGTTGGATGCCAGCCTTCCCAATTTCCGGCGCGGAGCAAGCGCTCCCCTTCGCCCGCGCGACGTGCAGACATCAACATCAGGCACATCGCCGTATCCGCCGTCGCATCTGTGACAGCACCCGGCGTGTTGCTGACTGCAATTCCAGCACCTTTCGCGGCATCCACATCAATGTGGTTGTACCCCACCCCAAAGTTCGCAAGCACCCGACAGCGCGGGTCCGGAACATCGGCAAACACCTCCGCTGAAAACATGTCACCCAACGTTGGTACAACCCCGTCGTAGTCGCGCAATGCCATACGCATCTCATCAGCGGTCAAGGGGGTGGTAATCTCCCTCACGGTCAGGTCATAGCGGGCGCGCGCCGCCTCTTGGACCCGTTCGGGCAGCGGGCGGGTCATGAAAACTTTCGTCAATGCATTCGTCCTCCAACAGGCACGTCCAGATCGGGGCTGAGCAATACCACTTCGCCTTCAGCGTCTGATAGCCCCAAAACCAAAACCTCTGACATAAATGGGCCGATCTGACGCGGAGGAAAGTTCACAACTGCAATAACTGTTTTTCCAAGCAGTGTTTCCGGGGTGTAGTGCGCTGTAACCTGCGCAGAGGACTTTCGCTCTCCGATCTCCGGGCCAAAGTCGATCCACATCTTGATCGCTGGTTTGCGCGCTTCGGGAAAAGGCTCTGCCCGCAGGACCACGCCACAGCGGATATCAACTTTCATGAAATCGTCAAAACTGATCTCAGCCATTCGCCAACTCCCGCGCCCGCTCCGTCGCCGCCTTGACCGCCCGTTCAAGCAATGCAGGGAAACCGTTTTCCTCGTCCATCAACACCTCAAGCGCAGCTTGAGTGGTCCCATTGGGCGAGGTCACATTGATCCGCAATTGGCTGGGGCTTTCATCCGCCGCCATGGCCAAAGCACCCGCTCCGGCCACCGTAGCTTTGGCAAGCTGCATGGAGGTGCGTGCGTCCAGCCCCTGCCCTTCGCCCGCCTTGGCAAGGGTTTCGATCAGGTGGAACACATAGGCAGGACCAGACCCGCTGACCCCTGTAACCGCATCGATCTGCGCTTCGGTTTCAACACGCACAACATCCCCGACAGCCCGAAGCAATTGCTCCGCCTCGTCTAGCGCCTTATCGCTCGCTGACGCGTTGCCGACAATCGCTGTAATCCCCTGCGAGATCGCCGCCGGTGTGTTCGGCATTGCCCTTACAACGGGAGTGTTTTCCCCAAGAATTTTTTCAAAAAAGCCCAGAGATATGCCTGCTGCGACGCTCACAAACAATGTCTCTCCATTGCCCATGGCCACCAACGTGGGCAACGCCTCTGCCATCATCTGCGGCTTTACGGCCACCAACACAATGGCGGGACGTTCGGGGAGATTTCCGGTTAAATCAACGCCAGTCTCGTTGAGCCAAGCCGACGCATTTGGTTCCACAACCCAGACCGAAGACGCTGGCAGGCCGCTGTCCAACCACCCCGAAAGCATGGCGGAACCCATCTTGCCGCATCCGAGAAGCACCAGCCCCTGCGATGCAATCCTGCTGTCTTTCATGAAATTCCCCCGGCCCTATTGAGTATCGGGGGAAAGTGTTACGCGCGACCGTAAGCCTCTGCAATGGCGACTTGCAACGCTTCTTTCGGCGACTGATCACCCCAGACCAGCAGCTGCATTGCCGGGTAGTAGCGCTCGGCACTCATGACCGCCGCGCCAATCATCGTATCGATCTGTTCAGCACTGGCAACGTTTCCACCGGCCAGAACCAGCCCGTAGCGATAAACCATCAGTTTTTGTTCATCCCAATACGTGAACGCACCTGCCCAGCACTGATCGTTTACATGGTTCAAAAGTTCGAACAGCTCTGGTTGCTTTTCTGCCGGTGGCTCCATATCGAACGTGCACACCATGCGTAACGTCTCGTCATATGCAGACCACGCCAGCGTCAGTGAGTAGGTGCGCCATTGCCCCTCAACTGCCATTGCGATCTGCTCGTCGGAAATCCGATCAAAATCCCAATCGTGATGTGTCGCCAGATGTTCAACGATATCGATCGGATGAATGTCGTCTTCCAGGTACTGCTCGGATAAGGCCATGTGTCACCTCTTTTTTCGCTCTAGCGATTGGGACCCTTCCCAGCCCCCAATACTAGGTGCCTGCTCTAGAAGCCGGGGCGATCCCCCGCGCCTCTACTAGATATGGTGCGGTGTGAAAACACATCTGACAACCCCTATTCTTGGGGAAGGACACAATAAGTTGTGGATATAACGGGAATAGACCCAATTCTTACGCAAGCGTTAACAAAACCCGAGGCCTGCACACCAGCCGTTAATCAGATGTTTACGTGCGTTCATGTTTTTGGCGCGGCACAGCGCCAATTACGCTAGCTCGTTATCGACTCGCGCGAAGCGCCGCTGCTGAATCAGTTTTTCGATTCCAGCGCGTCCAGCCGCGATTTGAGTGCTTCGTTTTCTTCACGGGCTTTTTGGGCCATGGCACGCACTGCATCAAATTCTTCGCGTGTCACGAAATCCCGATCAGCAAGCCAACGATCCATCATGCTCTTCATCGCGGTTTCGGCTTCGTCCCGCGCGCCCTGCGCTACGCCCATTGCGTTTGTCATCAATTGGGAAATATCGTCAAAAATCTTGTTGCGCGTCTGCATCAGAGGTCTCCGCATTGTCTACTCTTTATATGGAGGCAAGACCCCGTCTGCGCAAGGTTGACTTCCCGTTGTACCCGGGGGCATGCATGCGACATGATCGCACTCATCCCTTTTCCAGACATCGCGCCCGAGATTTTTTCGATCTCGCTGTTCGGGTTTGATTTTGCGCTGCGCTGGTATGCCATGGCCTATATTGCCGGCATCCTGCTGGGCTGGCGACTGGCGGTTCGTGCAGTGAAAACACCAGCGCTTTGGCCCGATGATTCACCCGTGATGAAGCCCGCCCAGATCGAGGATTTGCTCACGTGGATTATCATAGGCGTGATCCTCGGTGGGCGGTTGGGCTACGTCTTGTTTTATCAGCCCGGCTATTATCTGGCCAACCCAAGTGAAATACTGGCCGTCTGGCAAGGTGGGATGGCCTTTCACGGGGGGCTTATCGGTGTGATCCTGGCGGGCTGGATTTACACCTGGCGACACCAGATTGCGCGGCTTGGCACCGCCGATATCATGGCGCTTGGTGTTCCGCCAGGACTCCTGCTTGGTCGCGTGGCGAATTTCATCAATGCCGAGCTTTGGGGACGGCAAACCGACGTACCATGGGGCGTCGCCTTTCCGGGAGATGCGGCACAAAACTGCCCCGACGTAGAAGGCATCTGCGCCAGACATCCTTCACAGCTTTATGAAGCCGGCCTGGAAGGGTTGCTGCTCGGCATCCTGTTAATCTGGCTCGTTTGGGCGCGTGGCGCGCTCAAAAGACCGGGATGTGTCGCTGGCACATTCTTCGCGGGATATGGTGCGTCGCGCTTCTTGGTCGAGTTTTTCCGTCAACCGGATGCACAATTTGTGACGCCCGATAACCCGTTGGGTCTGGCATGGCACATGTCAGGCTGGGGCCTCACCGTGGGGCAGGTCCTGTCGCTGCCAATGATTGCTCTGGGCTTTTGGCTCATTGCGCGCGCGCGACACGCATCATGAGTCTCCAAGATCAGATCATCGCCCGGATCGCAGCAAGTGGCCCGATCAGTATTGCCGACTATATGACCGACTGTTTGCTGCACCCGGAATTTGGCTACTATACCTCTCAAAACCCGTTCGGACGCACAGGGGATTTCATCACTGCACCGGAAGTAAGCCAGATTTTTGGTGAGCTTATCGGCTTGTGCCTTGCGCAGGCGTGGTTGGATCAGGGCCGCCATGACTCCTTTGTTCTGGCAGAACTCGGGCCCGGTCGCGGCACATTGATGAAGGATGTTTTACGCGCCACGGCGACCGTTCCCGGTTTCCTTGACGCCTGCCGTCCGTTCCTGATCGAAGCGTCACCCAGGCTGCGCGACGTCCAAAGAGAAACCCTCGCCGGTTATGAAGTATTCTTTGCGGATCGCGCAGAGGACTTGCCGCAAGGGCCGCTATATTTTGTGGCAAATGAGTTTTTCGATGCTTTGCCGATACGTCAGTTTCGACGCAGCGGGAACGGGTGGCGCGAACAACAGATCGGCCTGGACGGGGACAAACTCGCCTTGGGTCTTGGGCCGATCCTGCCTCAACCGGCATTGCTCAAGCGGTTGGAGGACACTTTAGAAGGAGATATCGTCGAAGATTCTCCGACCGCAGCGCCGGTAATCTCGGAACTCAGTTCCCGCATCCAGCACTACGGCGGCGCAGGTCTCGTAATCGATTATGGCGACTGGCGCAGCAAAGGCGACACCCTTCAAGCACTGCGCGCCCACGCTTACATGGACATACTTGCAGCACCCGGCACATGCGATCTCACTGCCCATGTGGATTTCGAAGCTTTGGCGCAGGCCAGCAACTGCAACCACAGCAAACTGACACCACAAGGCGTATTTCTGGAGCGGCTTGGCATCACAGCGCGCAGCCAGGCATTGGCCAGACATCTCTCCGGCGACGCCCTAAACAACCATATCAGCGCACATAGACGCTTGACGCATCCCGATGAAATGGGAAACCTGTTCAAAGTCCTTGGGTTCTTCCCTGACGGAGCCGCACCGCCTGCCGGATTAGATTTATGACACTTGAAATACTGACCGCTGACGGACTGGCGCCGATGCGTCACGGATTTTTCACGCGTAAGGGCGGCGCATCATCCGGTGTGTTCACAGGGTTAAACTGTGGCTACGGCAGCTCCGACCAGCGAGAGATTGTAACCATCAACCGGGCGCGTGTCGCTGAGGCATTGGATCTGCCACCTGGGCAATTGACCGGTGTCCACCAGGTGCATTCAGCAGACGTGGTTGTCGCAGATGCACCTTTGTCAGACCCGGTACGGGCGGATGGCATCGTGACGAATACCCCGGGGTTTGCCATTTCCGTCCTGACAGCAGATTGCCAACCCGTTCTTTTTGCGGATCAAGACGCAGGGGTTATCGGTGCTGCACATGCCGGATGGCGGGGCTCGCTGGATGGTGTTCTGGAAAGAACGCTCGACGCAATGGAGCGCCTTGGCGCTCAGCGCGAAGCAATTTCTGCCGTCATTGGTCCCAGCATTTCCCAAGCGGCCTATGAGGTCGGCCCCGAATTCTTTGAGACCTTTATCGCCGAAGATCAGGGCTATGCTCGGTTTTTTGCGAATGGGACTGGAGACCGATTGCATTTCGACTTGCCCGGATTCGGATTGCATCGCTTGAGATCGGCCGGTGTCGGCAATGCAGAATGGACACGGCATTGCACCTACGCGGATCCTGACCGGTTTTATTCGTATCGGCGAACAACACATGCAAACGAAGCGGACTACGGACGTTTGATCGCCGCCATAAGGCTTTGATTTCTTCTCGACTTTGACGGAATTGGGGCGACCTATGCCATTTTGGGGCCGCAAATTCTCTGAACAATAACCGTCAGTGACTAGTATTGATTACGTGATGTCATCAAGTGTCTAATATTTATGTTTAGAAACAATATATTATGCAATCATGCAAAATTTGGGCAATTCGAGCAAAATTGCAGCAAATATTGTCCAAAATTTTCTGAAAATTTTTACGATCTGCCAAAAACTGGCCTGATTGCTTTGTCAACTTGGTGATCGAACAAAGGCAAAAGCCTGTCGAGCAGTCCACATCAAGGACACAACATGAGCACTAAAAATCGCTTCATACGATCTGTGATATCAACCGCACAGAATGCATCCGCTGAAACGCCTTGGAAACGAGGAACGAACCGCAAGCAGCTCTTGGCAAAGGGATGTCAAAACGTGCGATTCAAGGGATGCAGCGCGTAAGCAGATCGCCAACTTCGGCTGGCGCGAAAAAAGCGCTTATCCAACGGCGATGGCAGAAAACATCCGGCCCATAATTGTGGCAAGAGCAGCCGAAATTCGGAAACAAAATCCAAATATTTGGATTTACTGCGCCAACCAAAAAACAATTGACCCGTTTTTTTGACAAATTTGCCCTCGATGGGCATTTTGTTCAGGTACAAGACTGTTGACCAACGCGTCCTGTCTCGTGCTCGTCGGTGGGGGCCGACACGACCAGGACCCATTTTTACGAGTGTCCTATGAATTCACATCTGCCCCCCGTGCGAAATACCGCCTCTGATTCCAATTCCCTTCGATATGCCAGCCCCAAGCCAAGCTTTGGCGTGCGTCTGGGAGATATCGCCGCTCTGAAAAACGACGGCAGCACCATAATCGGACAGCGCAGGATCCCGACTCTGTCAGATTTCGACCACGCTTTCGCAGCTTTTGCGCAGGGAACTGTGTTCAAATCGGAAAACGGGTTCCTTGCTGTTGAGGATATTCAGCCAGGGGATTGGCTGGTGACCTCGACCGGTGATCTGGAGCAGGTAACCTGGATCGGAACCGCCATATTCTCGCAAACAGACCAAGACCATCCAATGCCCCTGACGCGCGTCATGACGGACAGTTTTGGTGAAAACCGCCCTGATAGTTTCGTCAGCTTTGGACCGGCGGCACGGCTCTTGCAGACGCCTCCAGATTTGAGGGGTAGCGCCGTTGCCACGCGCCTTATGACGCCCGCCAACCGTTTCCTTGATGGCGTAAGTGTTGTTGAGGCCTTCCCACCTGCGCCCATACGAATGTTCCATATTGGCTTGAGACGCCATGTGGCGCTCATCGCAAATGGTCTTTTGGTGGAAAGCTATCACCCCGGCCCGAAACCGGTTTCACATATGTCGCAAACGTTGCGTACTGCCTTTCAGGCATTATTCCCTCATCTCGATGACTTGTCGGGATTCGGACCGATGCAGTTCGCACGTGCGCCCAATGAACAATCGGCCGCAAACCAACTCTGAGGGTCAGGCGATAGCGGCCAGCCTCTCTTCAAGAACATCGAAGGGGACACCCGGATCATCCTTGGCGCCACGAATGACAAGCGAGGTCTTGACGCTCGCCACATTTGGCGTGGTCAGCAATTCGCCGGTCAGGAAACTCTGAAAGCTGGACAGGTCCGGGGCCACGCACTTCAGGATAAAATCCACCTCACCATTGAGCATGTGGCACTCGCGCACCAAGGGCCACGCCCTGCACCGATTCTCGAACGCGGTCAGGTCTGCCTCGGCCTGACTGGCCAATCCAACCATCGCGAAGACCTGAACCTCAAAGCCCAGTTCGCGCGCATCGACATCTGCATGATAGCCCTTGATATAACCGGCCTCTTCCAGCGTACGGACCCGGCGTAAGCAAGGAGGTGCTGAAATCCCGACACGTTTCGCCAATTCGACATTGGTCATTCGACCATCTGCTTGCAATTCCGCAAGAATCTTCCGATCAATTGGATCCAGACGCATCTGCCGCTAACCTCCCCGAGTTTTTCGTTTATTATACCCGAACCAGATCGCTGCGCAATAATGTTTCGCAATTGCGCAACATTCTTTCTCACGACTGCAAATGAAAAGAGAACCCGTCGCACATCCTTTCAGTACAGAAGGGGTTTAAGCCTGCCGCACGTGCCTATATATCCCAAAGCGCTGCACAAGATCGGAACTGGGGATTCTCATGGGTGAAACACGTCATACTCGCGTACTTATCATCGGCTCAGGCCCCGCGGGATATACCGCTGGTGTTTATGCAAGCCGGGCCATGCTGAACCCGATCCTTGTGCAGGGGATCGAGCCAGGTGGACAATTGACAACCACGACCGAGGTTGAGAACTGGCCTGGTGATACCGAGGTTCAGGGCCCCGACCTGATGATCCGGATGCAGGACCATGCCAAGGCCATGGGCACAGAGATCATCGGTGACATCATTACCGAGGTGGATCTGGAAAACCGCCCTTTTGTGGCAAAGGGTGACAGCGGCACGACCTATGTCGCGGATGCTCTGATCCTGGCGACGGGTGCGCGAGCCAAATGGCTGGGCCTGCCGACAGAAGAGAAGTTCAAAGGCTTTGGCGTGTCCGCTTGTGCAACCTGCGACGGGTTCTTTTACCGAGGACAGGAAATCGTGGTCATCGGTGGTGGCAACACTGCCGTCGAAGAAGCACTCTTCCTCACAAATTTCGCATCAAAGGTTACGCTTGTGCACCGCCGGGACGAACTGCGGGCCGAAAAAATACTCATTGATCGCCTGATGAAGAACCCCAAGATTGAACCGCTCTGGTTTCATGAACTGGATGAAGTCTTCGGGACGGAAAACCCGCTTGGCGTCGAAGGGGTCAAGGTCAAACATACGAAAACCGGCGAGATCACTGAGATTCCGGCAAAGGGTGTGTTTGTGGCGATCGGCCATGCGCCAGCCAATGAACTGGTCAAGGACGTACTGGAAACACATATGGGCGGGTATGTTGTTACCAAACCTGACAGCACAGAAACGTCGGTTCCGGGTGTATTTGCAGCGGGCGATTTGACGGACCACAAGTACCGCCAAGCGGTCACCTCTGCCGGTATGGGCTGCATGGCGGCCTTGGAAGCAGAACGTTTTCTGGCGGAAAACGAGACACCTGTTTCTAATGAGAAAGTCGCTGCTGCCGAATAACAGCTGCGGCGCCTGCCGTTGCGCAGCTGTTGCGTCCGTACGGTCGGTTAAGAAGCCCCATACCTTCCCTGACGGATAACGTTTGGAATATTGCGCCACCCATATCCGGCGCTGCCCCAAACGAGGTGCTTCATGCCCACCAAAGCTGCGCTGGCTCACATTCCCGGCCCCCCGACACCGCCCTTTCTTGATCACACGCTCACGATTGCGCGGGACAGCTACGGCACGCAGCAGGACTACATCAACCGGTACGGCCAGGTTTACAAAACGAAAATGCTTGGCATCTGGCGCGTGAATTTGTGCGGGCCGGATGCCTTGCAATATGTGCTTTTGGACAAAGAAAAGAATTTCTCCTCCGCGGGCGGATGGGATGCGTTACAACGCATTTATCCCGGTGGGCTGATCCTGCAGGATTTCGAAGGCCATCGACAAAACAGGCGCATTATGATGGCCGCATTTCGCGCGACGGCCATTCGAGACTATCGCCGGCGCATGAGCCTTATCATGCGGGACCTTCTTGCATCATGGCCGGACGACAAGCCTTTTGATTTTTATACGGCGATCAAGGATATGACTTTGCGGATGGGTGGCGCGGTTTTCATGGGTCTGCCGCTGGACGGCGGATTGGCCAAGAAAATCAACCGGGCCATCACAGATGAAATCCGTGCCTCCACCACGCCCATCCGACAAGCGATCCCGTTTACGCCAATGTGGCGCGGCATCCGAGGACGCGATTTTTTGCGCGAAACCTTTCGCACCATGATCGCCGAACGCCGTGCAAATGGCGGCGAGGATTTCTTCTCTCAGATGTGTCTCGCCAAGGATGAAGATGGTCAGGGATGGAGCGAGGAAGAAATACTCAACCAATTCAACCTGCTGATCATGGCCGCACATGACACCACTGCAACGTCAATGACGGTCATGATGGCCGCGCTCGGCAGTCACCCCGACTGGCAGCAGCGGCTTGTTGATGAGGTTGCAAGTCTTGGAGACGGAGAACTGGATGAGGCGTTCCTTGGGCAAATGACAGAAACGGATAAGGTCTTCCGGGAAGCATTGCGGCTCGTGCCACCCGTGCCATTCATTCCCAGGAAGGCTTTGCGGGAATTCGACTGGCAAGGGTACAAAATCCCGGCAGGTACGTCGCTTGCACTGAACCCCGGTGTTACAATGCTGTCGCCTGAGCTTTTCTCAAACCCTAACGAGTTTGACCCTGATCGATTCTCACCGGAACGCGCGGAAGATCGTGTTCACCGGTTTGCCTGGACACCATTCGGAGGCGGCGCACACAAATGTCTGGGCATGCATTTCGCCTCGATGCAGGTCAAGTTATTCATGGCCACCCTGCTACGTGAGCGGCGTATCGCGCTGCCCAAGGGGTCCCCTGAGTGGCAGCGCATGCCAATCCCTAAACCAAAAGGGGGATTACCAGTTATTCTGGCGAAAGCTTAGCGTTCTGGTCGGGTCAGGTGTTCAGTGAACAGCGACCGGCGCATAGTCGTTCTGACGCGCCAGTTGGAATGCCAGCTTACGGTCCGCCACAAGTGCGAGTTGCTGACCCTCGCTGTCATGAACGGCATAGAGTTGTTCCAACCCGTTAACCTTGCCCTGCACTTCTGTCGGCAGGTCGGTCACATCAACTGTTTTGACGTAGACGATACGATTTTCATTTGGTGCTGTTTCAAACGGTTCTTGCATCTCGTTACCCCTTTTTGATGTTGATCGTCTGTACGACCGATTGCGGTTTTTGGCGGCTCAAATCTACATGCAGAAGACCATTCTCCATGATCGCTTCGCCGACATCGACACCATCTGCCAAGACAAAGCTACGTTGGAATTGACGCGCGGCGATGCCACGGTGAAGGAAAACACACCCTTCGGTGTCGTCTTGCTGGCGTCCTCGGATCACAAGTTGACGATCTTCGACTGTGATCGACAAATCACTTTCACCAAACCCGGCCACAGCGAGCGTAATGCGATACGAGAAATCGGATGTTTGCTCGATATTAAACGGCGGGTAGCCTTCGTTGCCGGACTTCGCGGTGCGTTCGAGAAGCCTTTCGAGCTGTTCAAATCCCAGCATGTGGGGATATGAGGCAAGCGTCATCTTTGTCATGCGACACGTCCTTATTCATCAAGCGACAGTCTAGTTCAGGCCCCGTTAAGGCGACCGTGTTAGTGAATATGGGGAGCCAGCGCAGTCTACGCAAGGGCTATGCGGAAAACCCCTGATCCACTATGATATCCGAACCGGAAACAGCGGAATCACCTTGTCATGAATGCTCCCACAGATCTGTCGATGAAAACGGATGACGTGCTCCGGGTTGAGCTGGCCGTATTCAAGAGGGAGCACCGGGACCTTGACGATGCAATTCACGCATTGTCAGAAAAAAGCACCGCAGACCAACTGACCCTTCAAAGGCTCAAGAAGCGGAAACTGCGCCTTAAGGATATTATCGCTCAGATCGAAGACCGGCTGACACCCGATATCATCGCCTGAGGCGTCGCCAACCCATTGCCTGTGCTACGTGTTTGACTATAGTGCCGCTTTCCTAGGGTCTGGCTGAAGGGGCCTCGTTTAACATGACCACTCCTCCCGTTGGCATCATTATGGGGAGCCAGTCCGACTGGCCTACCCTGCGCGAAGCGGCCGCAATCCTTGATGAGTTGGGCATTGCATACGAAAAACGGATCGTTTCCGCTCACCGCACGCCGGACCGGCTTTGGACCTATGGCACAGAAGCGGCGCAGCGCGGTTTGCAGGTAATAATCGCCGGAGCGGGCGGTGCGGCACATTTGCCCGGCATGATGGCCTCCAAGACACGGGTGCCGGTCATCGGTGTACCGGTTCAAACCAAGGCTCTATCGGGTGTAGATTCGCTTTATTCGATTGTGCAAATGCCGCGCGGGTATCCCGTTGCGACAATGGCGATCGGGGCAGCAGGTGCTGCTAATGCGGGACTGATGGCAGCCGGAATTCTCGCCTTGCAGGATCCCGATCTGGCCAAAAGGCTGGAGAGTTGGCGCGCTGCCCTGTCGGCGTCGATACCCGAGGAACCTAAAGATGACTGACCCTCTGCGCGGCGGCGCATCCATCGGCATTCTCGGCGGTGGACAATTGGGGCGGATGCTTTCCGTGGCAGCGTCGCGGCTTGGCTTTAAGTGCCATATCTTTGAGCCTGGCGCGGAACCGCCGGCCGGACAGACGGCGCTTTGCGTCACCACCGCGCCTTATGATGACCGAGAGGCCCTGATTGCTTTCGCAAAAAGCGTCGATGTCGTCACCTACGAGTTCGAGAATATCCCGACAGCTGCTCTGGATATCATCGAAGAGATCGTGCCCATTCGGCCCGGTCGTGAAGCACTGCGCGTCAGCCAGGATCGGCTCACCGAAAAGACATATCTCCAAGAGTTGGGTTTACAGGTTGCACCCTTTGCCGACGTCACGGATCTCGCCTCGATGTTGCAGGCAGTGTCGGAAATCGGCGCACCGTCTATCCTCAAAACCCGGCGTTTCGGGTATGACGGCAAAGGGCAGGCACGCCTGACATCCCCGGAAGACGCGGAGCGCGCACTGGCGGACATGAATGGCGCACCTGCTGTGCTGGAGGGGTTCGTCGACTTCAGCCATGAGGTGTCAGTTATCGCCGCGCGCAGCAGCACCGGTGAGGTGGCCTGTTTCGATCCCGGTGAAAACGTACACCGCAACGGGATTCTGCACACGACAACCGTACCCGCTCGTTTGAGCGCAAGTCAGCGCACAGATGCAGTGCTGATCTCCGCCAAAATCCTGAACGCGCTCGATTACGTCGGTGTTCTAGGTGTTGAGCTTTTCGTCACTCCGTCGGGCTTGATCGTGAATGAAATTGCGCCGCGGGTTCATAATTCGGGCCATTGGACTCAAAATGGCTGTGCCATCGACCAATTCGAGCAGCACATTCGAGCGGTTGCCGGATGGCCTTTGGGCGATGGCACCCGGCATTCGGACGTGACAATGGAAAACCTGATTGGCGACGACATGAACCGCGTGCCGCAGATCGCGCGAGAGTTGAATGCGGCACTGCACCTCTATGGCAAGGCGGATGTGAAACCCGGTCGCAAAATGGGCCATGTGAATCGCATCACAGGGTGAGCGTCAGGCGGCGATGAACCGCTCCGCGACATCTCCGGTCATGTAACTGAAACGCCCTTTGACCATTGACGCTGCGACACGTTCCGTTTTTCGGTCAAGGATCAGGAGGTCGGCCCGTTTCCCAACGTCGAGCACGCCGCGGTCTTCAAACCCAAGAACTGCAGCGGGTCCAGCGGATACCAAACGCCATGCGTCGACCAAGGGCAGAAGCCCGGTCTTTTCCAGCATCAGAGCAGCCCGCCGTGGACTTGGATAGTGGTAGTCAGATGCGATGGCATCTGCCAATCCCAGTGTGATCAGATCAATGGCGCTGACGTTGCCCTTATGGGATCCGCCGCGCACAACATTTGGCGCGCCCAAAACCACCAGATCGCCCTGTCTTTTTGCTGTTTCAGCCGCCTCCAACGTTTCAGGAAACTCTGCGATACGCACACCACGACCATGCCAGGCCTTTCGCCCCGCTTCTGTTTTATCATCATGGCTGCCTATGCGAATTCCCGCCGAAAGCAGCCGCGAACAGAGCCGGTCAAGTGCAGCGGGCACGTCTGCACTGCGCTCATGCAAATCCATAAGCAGCGCGAAATGCGCCTCCGGGTTCCGGCCCGCTTTCAGGGCCTGGCCCACCATGCGGGGCGGGTGTTTGCCTTGCGCCAGCCTGCCATGAGGCAGATGATCATTGAAAACCACGTAAGGAATATCCCATTCGGCTACGAGGTCCGGCACCCGGTCGTAGAGGTCCAGAAGATGCGTCTCCAGCCGCAATTGTGCGTGCACTTCGGTGATCAACTGCGGTGCTGTCTGGCGCAGGGAGGTAAATACCTGGTCTGCAAAGTCCAAGCCACGCAAGCCGCCTTCCCAGCTTACAAACTGTGCCAGAACCGCCGTGGTGATACCGTTGGCGGCAAGCTCGGCTTCGGTGGCCACCAGACCTTCGGCCATCTGTTTCATCGCGCCGCGACGTGGGGCGAGATGACGCTCGAACCCATCGCCGTGCACATCAACGATACCCGGTAAGATCAAAAAGCCCGTCAGATCGACAACGCGCCCAACCCCATCGTCAACAATGACGCCTGCGTCGATACAAAGTCCGGCCTGATGCACACCGGTGGGGCCAAGGACGTCTGACCCGATCAGCTTAAGGTCGGCCAAACTGTGTCTCCACCCCTGGAACGCAGCTGCCATCCGGGCACCCAATCTGCTCCAAGATCGCATCGAACCATGTCAGGTCCCTATCAAAGGAACCGGTCTCCAGAAACGTCATAACCTGCGCGATCACTCTTGGATTATTCATCATGAATGTATGGGTTACCGGCAGCACGATATGGTCTTTCATGCCGGTCACACGGGTGGAATACACCGCAACCTTTCCATCATCCGGGCCAGGCAAGAGCGACGAAAAGTAGGGATTGAGCGATTGATCCCCTGCAATGACCCCCAACTCAAACCGCACGGGCGGCAGGCTGCGCGGCAGCGACCCCGGCCCTGTGCCCAGTTGTGACCCGGCAGGCCCATTGATCCAGTCGAAGGCTTCAATATCGTCGAGGGCGTCAACGATTTCGCTGCCTTGGTTGGGCGGGCCCAACATGACGGCTCTGCCTATCCGTTCCGTTCCCGCCTCCTCTGCCCATTGGCGCAACAGGATGCCACCCATTGAATGGGTAACGAAGTCTACCTTCTCATCGGGTTTACAGGCTGCGACAGCGTCGGGAAGTGTTCTCTCGACAAGCTCACCTACGGGCGCTTCTGTGGACGGGTAGCCCGGCCTGACAACGTTGTAGCCTTCTGAGGCAAGAGCCGCCTCCATCAAGGCAAAGGACAGTTCCGTGCGCGCCAACCCATGCAAAAGCACAACACAACGAGCGTGCACGGGCGCAGCCAGGGTCAAAATGGCAACAAAAGCCGTTAGAGGAAGTAATACGCGTCTCATGAGGTTGAGATAAGCGCATCCGGCGTCCTAAAAAAGAAAAACGTTACGCTCTTTCACGGGAATTCCAGGAAATGTCTTTGAAATCACCCCGTATCGCCGTGAGAGCCGTCATAATGAGGGGCCGGCGACTGTTGCTGGTCAATGCTTGGCCCGAGGGGCGCAGCAATTTGCTGTGCGCGCCCGGTGGCGGCGTCGAACCAGGAAGCTCGCTGCCCGAAAACCTTGCCCGTGAAGTCTATGAAGAAACCGGGTTGGTCGTTTGGGTGGGTGTGCCTTGTCTGGTGAACGAGTTCCATGATCCCAGAAGCAAATTTCATCAGGTTGAAGTGTTTTTCCGCTGCCAGCTCTCAGGAGACGGACAAATCGATCCCACGTGGGAGGATCCTGAACGGGTTGTAACCGAGCATTTCTGGGTCACGCGGCAGGAATATGCAAAACTGCAGGTCAAACCCGACGCGTTGGAGCATATTGCCTTCGATGCCAATGCGGGGATCAGCTATGATCCGCTGGAACCGATTGTTTTGTGACCGCCATTGCGACACCCAAAATGACCAGCGCCGCAGCCAATATTATTGCAAGTGTCAGCGGCTCACCTAACAGAAGTGCACCCGCCACGATGGCAATGATCGGCACGCTCAATTGAACCACCGCCGCCACACTTCGCTGAAGCTCGGGCAACACCTTATACCATAGCGCGTACCCAAGGCCGGACGTAACTGCGCCGCATAGAACCGCCAGAAGAACGCCTGTTATCGTAACCTGGTCGACAAACAATCCTGTCAGAAGCAACAGCATCGGCAGGCAGATCGCGAAATTTGCCGCCGTCTCTGCCAATGGGTTTTGCGCATTCTTTCCAACCAAGGTGTATCCAGCCCATCCTATCCCAGCGACGACCATGAACAGGGCACCCCAAATCGAATGCCCCCCGCTTTCATCTGGCCAAAGCGCAGTCAAGAGCCCTGAAAACGCGATCGCCGCTCCGATTACCTGACGCGCCCCGGGCCGCAAGCCAATCAGAGCGCTATAGGAAAACATCGAAATCTGAACCACCCCAAAGAGGATCAGCGCGCCCAGACCCGCGTCCAGGGTCACGTATGCCAGAGAAAACCCAACCATATAGACGGCAAGACTGGACGCCCCCAATAGCCGCGCGCGACCTGTCCATGGAAGATTGCCACCTTTGAGCAAAACCATGCCACAGAGAAATGCGGCGCCCGCAAGCACGCGGATGAGCGCGAAACTGATTGGATCAATGAAGCCGGGTTCAATCGCCATGCGCGTAAGGATGGAGTTCGACGCAAATGCAATCATCGTGAAGCTGGTCAGCAAAAACAGGCGCATGTTCTGGCCTTACCTTCAAGCCAGACTGCATCCAAGCGGTAGTTCATGAATGGGCTGTGAAATTGCGCTTTTGTGAACGGTGGGTCTCCTGCCTTGAGGCGGAGGCAACAAAAAAGGCCCTCCGCGTGGAGGGCCTTTTCTATTCATTTCCGGTGGGCCGGTCGATTACATCATGCCGCCCATGCCGCCCATGTCGGGCATGCCGCCACCAGCTGCGCCAGCGCCTTCTTTGGCTGGCTTGTCGGCAACCATGGCTTCAGTTGTGATCAGCAGACCTGCGATAGATGCCGCATCCTGAAGGGCTGTCCGCACAACCTTTGCCGGGTCGATGACACCAAACTTGAACATGTCGCCATATTCTTCAGTTTGTGCGTTGAAGCCAAAGGACGCATCATCGCTTTCGCGGATTTTGCCTGCAACAACGGAACCGTCAACACCGGAGTTCTCAGCGATCTGGCGCAGCGGCGCTTCGATGGCCTTGCGAACGATGTTGATGCCAACGTTCTGGTCGTTGTTGGCGCCTTCCAGTCCGTCGAGCGATTTCGCGCCCTGAACCAGAGCAACACCGCCACCGACGACGATACCTTCCTGAACCGCGGCACGTGTCGCGTTCAGCGCATCATCCACACGATCTTTACGCTCTTTCACTTCGACTTCGGTCATGCCACCAACGCGGATCACGGCAACACCGCCTGCCAGTTTGGCAACGCGTTCTTGCAGTTTTTCACGGTCGTAGTCGGAAGTTGTTTCTTCGATCTGAGTGCGGATCTGGGAAACACGCGCCTGGATTTCAGCCTTCTCGCCAGCACCGTCGACGATTGTTGTCTCATCCTTGGTGATCTGGATTTTCTTGGCGGACCCCAGCATGTCCATGGTGACGGACTCAAGCTTCATGCCGAGATCTTCGGAGATGACCTGGCCGCCGGTCAGGATCGCGATGTCCTGCAGCATGGCTTTGCGACGATCGCCGAAGCCTGGTGCTTTGACAGCTGCGATTTTCAGGCCGCCGCGCAGTTTGTTCACAACCAGAGTTGCCAGCGCTTCGCCTTCAACGTCTTCCGCAATGATCAGCAGTGGTTTTTGCGACTGGATTACTTGCTCCAGCAGCGGCACCATAGGCTGCAAGGAAGACAGTTTCTTCTCGTGCAGCAGCACGATGCAGTCTTCCAGTTCTGTTGTCATCTTGTCAGGGTTGGTGACAAAGTATGGGCTCAGGTAGCCGCGGTCGAATTGCATACCTTCGACAACGTCTGTTTCTGTTTCCAGACCTTTGTTTTCTTCGACGGTGATGACACCCTCGTTGCCGACTTTTTGCATCGCATCAGCGATTTGCTGACCGATTTCAGCTTCACCGTTTGCAGAGATCGTGCCAACTTGCGCAACTTCAGCGCTGTCGTTCACTTCACGTGACGCAGAGCGAATGGCTTCCACGACTTTGGTTGTGGCCAGATCGATACCGCGCTTCAGGTCCATTGGGTTCATGCCCGCTGCAACCGACTTCATGCCTTCTTTAACGATGGCCTGAGCCAGAACGGTCGCAGTTGTGGTTCCGTCACCCGCTTCGTCGTTGGTGCGCTGAGCCACTTCTTTGACCATTTGCGCGCCCATGTTTTCGAACTTGTCTTCCAGTTCGATTTCCTTGGCAACCGATACACCGTCTTTGGTGATGCGCGGTGCGCCGAAGGATTTGTCGAGGACCACGTTGCGGCCTTTGGGGCCGAGTGTCACTTTTACCGCATCAGCCAGGATGTTCACACCCTTGAGCATACGATTGCGGGCATCGGTGTCGAATTTGACGTCCTTAGCAGCCATTTTCTATTCTCCGTAAATTTGTTTGTTCGACTTGAAGATCAGACGATCCTGGGCGTTCATGCAGCTTTTGCAGCAGCAGACGCTTCGATGATCCCGAGAATGTCGCTCTCTTTCATGATCAGCAGCTCTTCACCATCGATGGTGACTTCTGTACCGGACCATTTGCCGAAAAGGATTTTGTCACCTTCGGCGACGGCCATTTCGATCAGCTCGCCGCTGTCTTTGCGCGCGCCTTCTCCGCAGGCGACAACAACGCCTTCAGCAGGCTTTTCTTTTGCGCTTTCGGGGATGATAAGACCGCCAGCGGTTTTCTCTTCGCTTTCAACGCGGCGTACCAAAACGCGGTCATGCAGTGGTTTGAATGCCATCTTTGCAGCTCCTTAAGGCTCAAAGTTTCTCCCTAAAGGTCTTGGGCCAACTGCCCTCAATCCTTATTAGCACTCATTCTGTTCGAGTGCTAACGGCGCATAGCTAGGCATCACCAAGACGTGAGTCAACCACTGGATTGGCAAAAAATTTGCTTATACACTTTGAATGCGCGTCGACGGCGCTTTCGGCCCTAGGAACCAAGCATTTTTCCACTGTCTTGCACTGCTGCGGCTCCGTTTAGTGTCAACCCATAAACGCCGGTATCGATCTTCTCGAACCATCCGTAATGATTGTCCCGCATCATGCGCGTTGCCTGCGTAACACCGGTTTCGCGCGCAACAACCGCGCCTTGGCTCGCACCCGCTTCAAACAGATATACCGCAAGCTTCAACGCGTCCTGCCGGTATGCCGTAACCAAACCTGAGCGCCCCTGCCCGCCCTCATTTGGATCACCGGCGCGTCGCGCGAACTCGCGCAAAAGCGAAGCCTGCCGTTTCTTGGACTTTCGAGGAGCATAGGGACCGGGATCACAGTGAACTTGCACCAAATCATCGGATAGACGGACCGTGATCAGGCCGATGCCCAAACGCCGCGCGAGGGATAACGATTGCTTTACCGATTTCGCAAAGCGTTTCCCTGTCCGATGTTCAACCGCGACATAGACATCGTCTGACACTGCCAGACGCGCAATCGCCTGGTGAAAGAGCGTTAGGGAAAATGCCAGCTTCAACTCAACAACAACCGGCGGCTCCGCGCCGCGAACCGCAACGACGTCTGCCGCGCCGATTTCGGATTTGACCACATAGCCCTGCTCTTCAAGATATGCCTTGATCGGAGGATAGAGGTCCGTTTCTTGTCGCCCTGTCATTGGACAACAGTAGCGTCAGCTTCAGGCGAGCTTCAAACAGGAAAAACATGCTGCTCTGCGGCAATGGGACGGGTGACATCCTCCGGGGACCTTTTTATAAGGGCCGCGACTCTGATGCACATAATGGAACGCTTAAATGACAACTTTGGTTTTTGGCCATAAATCCCCCGACACCGACAGTACAGGCTCGCCAATCATCTGGGCCTGGTATCTCAATCAAATCAAGGACGTTGAAGCTAAACCGGTATTGCTGGGGGAGCCAAACACTGAAGCTCTGTTTGTGCTCGACCGCTGGAACCTTGAAAAGCCAGAGATCATCAGCACCTTGGACGGCGATACCTCAGTTGTAATCGTAGATACTAACAATCCGGCCGAATTGCCCGACAACATCAATGACGCGGATATCATCCAGATCATCGATCACCACAAATTGGTGGGCGGGCTGGAAACCAAAGGCCCGATTGACATCCGGATCGAACCACTGGCCTGCACTGCCACGATCATGTGGAAGATGATTGGTCAGCATATGGCGCAGATACCTGAGAATGTAAAAGGTGCAATGCTGTCCTGCATCCTGTCCGACACGCTTGAGTTCCGCAGCCCCACGACGACGCAGGAAGACAAGGCCATCGCGCATGATCTCGCCAAGGACTTGGGTGTGGACATCAGTGCCTATGCGGCGGAAATGTTCGCGGCGAAATCCGATGTCTCCGCTTTCTCCGAAGCCGAGCTGCTGCGCATGGACAGCAAGGAGTATGAAGTGGGCGGCAAGCAATTCCGCGTGTCGGTGCTTGAGACAACCTCACCCGGTCAGGTGCTGGATCGCAAGGACGCCTTGATGGCTGCCATGCCTGGCGTTGCAAGTGATGACGGCGCTGACCAGGTGTTGCTCTTCGTGGTGGACATCTTGAACGAAGAAGCGACGCTTCTGGTCCCCAATGATCTGGTCAAATCCATCGCGGAAAAGAGCTTCGACGCGAGCGTCGACGGAGACACAGTTGTCCTACCCGGCATCATGAGCCGCAAAAAGCAGATCATCCCGAATCTCAAGGTTTGACAGCGGCAATTCTGCAAGGACTCCTAAATGGCGCCCGAATGGCGCCATTTTTTTGTTTTGAGAATGGGATGATGATTATAGTGACCTTGGCCGTATGTCTTGCGGCAATAAACATTGTAACCTTTCTCGCCTTTCGCATCGACAAGATGCGTGCTGAAGAGGGGCAATGGCGAATACCTGAAACAAAACTGCTGACGCTGGCGCTTTGCGGCGGGTGGTTCGGTGCAAAATTGGCGCAGCGCCGCTATCGTCACAAGACAAGGAAGCAACCGTTTTGCCGGATGTTGGGGCTCGTGCCGGTTGTATGGATCGGCGCCGTTGCTGTTCTCGGCACCCTTTCCGCCTCCCCGCATTTGCCAAACATGGTCGCGTCCGCTTTTTCCATGTCAGAGCAAACCAATGAAGCCAGACGCGTAACGCCAAAATTTTTCACCAGCGTTAAGAACTGAAAACCCGGTATAGGGCTGGCGAAATCAGACAGGCTTCTGCATAGACGTACCAATGAAGCTATACAAAAGGCGTTCGCCATGACCCGGATCATTTCGTCCCTGGCAGAGATATCTGCACAATATGACGCGCTATTTGTCGACCTCTGGGGCTGCGTGCACAACGGCGTCAAAGCCCTGCCCGAGGCTGTTGCAGCCTTGCAGGCGTACCGCGCCGGCGGCGGCAAGGTGGTGTTGGTCACCAATTCGCCCCGCTCCCGCGCAGGTGTCAAAAAGCAACTCGCGCATTTCGAAGTGCCGGATGACGCCTGGGACACCATCGCTACATCAGGCGACAGCGCACGGTCCGCGATGTACCGCGGCATTGTCGGCGAAAAGGTCTGGCACATTGGTCCACCAACGGATTTGAAATTTTTTGAACCGCTCAACGTTGTTGAAAACCCCGTACGAATTGAACGAGTGGCCCTAGAAGATGCCGAAGGCATGGTGTGCACAGGTCCGTTCGACAGCCTTGCCGACCCGGACGTCATGCGTCCACAGTTTCTGATGGCCAAACAGCTTGGGTTGAAGCTGCTTTGCGCAAATCCGGACATTGTCGTGGACCGTGGCGATACACGTGAATGGTGCGCTGGCGCATTGGCAAAGCTCTATACCGAAATGGGTGGCGAAAGCCTCTATTTCGGTAAGCCGCATCCACCGATCTACGACCTTGCCCGTCGTCGCCTCTCGGCCCTGGGCGTCGATGTCCCAGATCACCGGATCCTCGCCATTGGGGATGGTGTGCTGACAGACATCGCGGGTGCGATGGGTGAGGATATCGATTCCCTGTTTATTTCGGGCGGGCTGGCTGCAGCTGAGACCAAAACGCTGCGGCAACCTGACGCAGACGCGCTGGAAACCTACCTGAGCAAGGAAAATGTGGCACCACAATTCACGATCGGCCACCTTCGCTAAGCAGTTTTCCCTTGATTTTCTGCGCCTGCAAAGTAATAAAGTTTCAAGCTTTACCATCTATGCGTTAGAAAGTTACCGGAAGGGTCATCATGTTGGACAATCTGCCGCGCGGAACAATCTGCATCGAAGACATTGAAATGGGGATGACCCGGCACCTGCAAAAAGTGGTGACGGATGAAGACATTGAGATGTTCGCCCAGATTTCGACAGACCGGAACCCGGTGCATCTGGATGATGATTACGCTCAGGACACCATCTTCGAGGGACGCATCGCTCATGGCATGCTGACGGCGGGTCTGATCTCTGCCGTGATCGGTGAACAGCTTCCGGGACATGGCACCGTCTATCTTGGCCAATCGCTTAAGTTCCTTGCCCCCGTGCGACCGGGTGATCTGGTGCATGCCGAGGTGACGGTGATCGACATCGAGCCCGCGAGGCGGCGTGTGAAGATGGATTGCCATTGCTCTGTTGATGGCAAGAAGGTGCTTGTAGGCGAAGCGACAGTGATGGCACCATCGCGCAAATTCGACTAACGCGCATCGCACTCTCGGACGCTTGCACGTTACGCCGCCGAACGCTACGCAGGGCGCATGAAGATCCTGCGCGACTATCAATACGTTGAAGACAGCGACCGAGGCGCCAGTGCAGCCATCGGCAATTTCGATGGCGTACATCTTGGCCATCAATCCGTGATTGATCTCGCGCGACAGGTGGCGCCCGATGCCCCATTGGGTATTCTGACGTTCGATCCTCACCCACGCGCTTATTTCGCGCCAGACGCAGCCCCCTTCCGCCTGATGAGCCGTGAAGCGCGCGCCAGCCGGTTGGAAAAGCTTGGTGTCGAAATGCTTTTTGAGCTCAATTTCAATGCGGCTCTTGCAGCCCTGTCGCCAAGAGAGTTTGCGCAACGGGTCGTTCGGGATGGCTTCGGCCTGAGCCACATCATTGTGGGCGCTGATTTCTGTTTTGGCAAAGGCCGCAGCGGCACCGCACAAGACCTTGTTCGCTTTGGGCAGGAAATGGCGTTTGATGTGACCATCGCGCCCTTGATGTCCCATGCGGACGTGACGGTATCTTCCACCGCCATCCGGCGTGCGCTCAGCGATGGCGACCCTCGAAGCGCCGCTGCCATGCTTGGCCATTGGCACCGCATCGAAGGGCCGGTGATCGGTGGCGAGCAGCGCGGACGCGAACTGGGCTATCCAACCGCCAATATGTCCATCGACGGACTGCACCCGCCTGCATTTGGGGTCTATGCAGTGCTGGTCGATGTCCTCGAAGGGCCGCACGCCGGAAGCTATCATGGCGTTGCCTCGCTGGGCGTCCGCCCGATGTTCGGAGAAAATCAGGCCAACCTGGAAACCTTCATCTTTGACTTTTCGGGCGATCTTTATGATACGCCCCTGTCTGTCGCTTTGGTCGAACACCTGCGCCCGGAAGAGAAATTCGACGGGCTGGACGCCCTGATCACCCAGATGGACGCAGACAGTCGGCAAGCACGCGAAATACTGGCCGCCCTATGAAAGACCCGATCGATCGCGACGGGTTGAAAGCTCGTTTTTGGGAACGCAAGCCGTTGAAAAAGATGACGCCGCAGGAGTGGGAAGCGCTTTGTGACGGGTGCGGCAAATGTTGCCTGAACAAGCTGGAAGACGAAGAGACCGGCAAAGTAGCCCTGACCCGCGTGGCGTGCCGACTGTTAGACGACGATTCCTGCCGCTGCGCACATTACGATAACCGCCACCAGTTTGTGCCGGACTGCATCGTGCTGCGCCCGGACAATCTGGATACGCACGCCTATTGGATGCCCGAAACTTGCGCCTATCGGTTGCTGTGGCAGGGCGACCCACTGCCTAATTGGCACCCGCTGATTTCCGGCACGCCGAATTCGGTGCATGACGCCGGTATTTCCGTCCGCGGCATAACACTTAGTGAATTCGATATTCCTGAAGAGGAATGGGACGAACACGTGATTGAGGAGCCCTCCTGATGTATTTGGCGTCTGACAACTCCGGCCCCGCCCACCCACAGATCATGGACCATGTTTTGGCAGCCAATGCAGATTACGCCATGCCTTATGGCGCAGATCCGGTCATGGACAAAGTGCGTGATCAGCTCCGCAATATCTTCGAAGCCCCCAATGCAGCGATCTATCTGGTTTCAACCGGCACCACCGCGAATGCTCTGGCGCTGGCCTGTTATTGCCAGCCCTGGCAAACGGTGTTCTGCTCGCCTGTGGCGCATATCCACGAGGATGAATGCAACGCCCCTGAGTTCTATACAGGCGGCGCTAAACTGACGCTTGTAGCGGGGGCCGACAAGATGACGCCAGAGGCGTTGAGCCGCTCTATCGCAGCCGAGGAAACCCGCGGCGTGCACGGCCCGCAGCGTGGCCCCGTCTCAATCACACAGGTAACGGAGCGCGGCAGCATTTACACCCTCACTGAATTGCGTGCCTTGACCGATGTCGCCAAAAGCCATGAGCTGCCTGTGCATCTGGATGGCGCAAGATTTGCCAATGCGCTGGTGGCATTGGGGTGCAGCCCGGCGGAGATGACCTGGAAACTTGGTGTCGATGTGGTCAGCTTTGGCGGCACCAAGAATGGCTGTATGGGCGTTGAGGCGGTCATTTTCTTTGATCCTGCAAAAGCATGGGAATTCGAGCTGCGGCGCAAGCGCGGGGGGCATCTCTTTTCAAAGCATCGCTACCTGTCCGCCCAGATGCAGGGTTATCTGACAGACGGGTTGTGGCTGGAAACAGCGCGGCAGGCAAATGAACGCGCGGCCTATCTTGCGGATGGCCTGCGCGCACGAGGCGCGAGCTTCCTGCACGAGCCACAGGCGAACATGATTTTCGCAGGGTTTCCGCGTTCCATTCATCAAAAGCTGCACGACGCCGGTGCCAAATACTATGTCTGGGAAGGCTCCCTTGAAGGGGATGATCCGGACGAAGTCCTTTCAGCGCGGCTGGTCTGTGACTGGTCGATCACGAAAGAACACATCGATCTCTTCCTCAGCCATTTCTAAGAAATGATCGATCGCGCCCGCCACATCCTCCGGATGGGTGACCGGCCCCATATGACTGGCCCTCGGGATGTTGACTTGCCACGCCAGCGGCAAGTGCGAGACCAAGGCCCGCGAAATCGAACCTACAATTTCAGGACTTTCGGTACCGGTCATCAACAGCACGGGCATCGCAGCGCGCGACAGCGCCTCCGGTTTCAGCATACCCGCAACGTCATCGACCAGAATGTCGTCCTGAGCACTGATGTAGGGCATGCGTTCCGTCATATATTTCCGCGTTCGGAACGAAATGTCATCCCAGTGCCTGCCGTCCCCCCAGGTGCGATTGAACAGACGGGCAGCAGAGGCAAGATCGCCGCGAGATAAGGCAGCCATGATCGGTTCCGCATCCTGCCTATACCGTGTCAGAACTGCCGGGTCGTCCAAAGCGCTCGCAGCAAAGAGAACGGGCTCGAAGAGACACAACCGCCGAATGCGATCCGGAAACCTCTGCGCCAACCTCAGAGCAACCACCGCTCCAAAGGAGTGACCGATGACATCAGTCCGCGTTCCCAGATTCTCGGTCAGCGCAGAAACCGTCGTTTCGAGCAGGTCCGATGACCCATCCCATGCGTCGCTTTTGCCATGCCCGGGCAGGTCGCAGGCCGTAACTGTCCACCGGTCGGCGCAAACACGGGTCATCCGCTGCCAGGCGCCGCCGTGGCTCAGGGTGCAGTGAACGGCCAGTATCTGGCGCGGGCCTGCGCCAAAAGACCTGAAATGCATTTTAAAGGACAGTACTACAACACGCCCGCGAGCGTTGCATCCAGATCGTCGAGGCGGTCTTGCCCCCAGAAGCGTTGATCCTGATCGGTGATATAAAAGGGTGCTCCGAAAACGCCGCGCTCGACCGCTTCCTCCAGATTGGCGGCGTAGGTTTCAGCGCCCTTTAACAGACCACTGTCCGCCAGCGATGCGTCAAAGCCGGCACTTTCGAGGCACGCACGGATTACATTGTCTTCCGCGATATCCTTTTCCTCAGCCCAAACAGCGCGTGTGATCGAACACATGAGCTGCCCCAGATCACCGCCCCCGGCGTCTTGCGCAGCGATAAAGGCGTAGGAGGACGGAGCCGCATTCGTCGGCCAATGCGCAGGTTTCAAATTGAAGGGCAGGCCCAGCTTTTTCGCCTGCCGCACCAGATCTTGCGCCCTGTACTCGATACGGTTGGGGTGGCGGTCCTTGGGGGGCGTTCCACCGGTCCGCCCAAAGAGTGTCACGATATCGAAGGGCTTGTAGGTGATAGTTGCGCCGTGTTTGGCGGCGATCTCTTCTGCACGATTCCCGGCTAAGTAGGCATAAGGGGACAGTGTTGAGAAAAACAGATCGATGTGTGCCATTTTAAGGGTCCTTCCGGGGCTTGTGTTCTTTGCCGATTGGTAAGGGCGTGGTAGGTGAAGTCAACATCACGAATCTGTCACATTTCTGTTCCTCTGCTCCCGGAAAACCCTCTCATGCCCAACGTTCAAGAACCCAAACTTATCTCTGGCAACGCAAACATGCCGCTTGCACAGGCCATTGCCCGACGCATGTCGATGCACCGGGGCAAACAGGTCGGGCTGGTTGATGCCCGCGTCGAACGCTTTAACGATGGTGAGATATTCGTCGAAGTCTATGAAAACGTCCGTGGCGAAGACATGTTCATCCTGCAATCGACGTCGAACCCCGCCAACGATAATCTGATGGAACTGCTGATCATGGCGGATGCGCTGCGCCGATCATCAGCGGCACGGGTCACAGCGGTGCTGCCATATTTCGGGTACGCCCGGCAGGATCGGCGCACCAAGGCCCGCACGCCCATTACCGCAAAGCTGGTGGCGAACATGCTGGTCGGCACAGGTATAGAACGCGTACTGACCATGGATTTGCACGCGGCACAAATTCAGGGCTTCTTCGATATTCCAGTGGACAACCTCTATGCCTCCCCAATTTTTGCCCTGGATATCAAGACCGAATTCAAAGACCGGATGAGCGAGTTGATGGTCGTCTCCCCGGACGTTGGCGGTGTGGCGCGCGCAAGGGAGCTGGCCAAACGGATTAACTCGCCGCTGTCGATTGTGGACAAGCGGCGCGAAAAGCCCGGCGAGATTGCGGAGATGACAGTGATTGGCGATGTGACCGACAAAATCTGCCTCATCGTGGATGACATGTGCGATACGGCTGGAACGCTCTGCAAGGCGGCGGAGGTGCTGATCGATAATGGTGCCAAGGAAGTACACTCCTACATCACACACGGTGTAATGTCGGGCCCGGCGGTGGAACGGGTCACCAACTCGGTCATGAAATCACTCGTTCTTACGGATACAATCGCCCCGACCAAAGACGTTCAGGGTGCACATAACATTCGCATCGTCCCAACAGCGCCGGTCTTTGCACAAGCCATATTGAACATCTGGAACGGCACGTCTGTTTCATCACTATTCGAAGCCGATACGCTCAGCCCGATCTATGATGGGATGTACGCCGCAGAGTAGTGGTGCCTTTTGGGGTCTAACCCTGCTCGGCTTCCTGGCGGCGCTGGTGTTTCCGCTCCAGAACCTCCATCTGGGGTTCCCAAAAGTACTTTGAATCCTCAAGTGTTGGCGCCCAATAGAGCAACCCGCCATAGCGCCAAGGGTCCAAAACAACGCCCTCTTCAAAACTGTCGCCGCGCCTGCTTATGACCGCTGTGCTGTGATCAATGCGGAATTCATTCCCTTCGGCAATTGCCCGGTGAACTTCAAGCGTTTCAAAGCCTTCAGCTTTCAGCCGCTTTTCGATATCCTCAGCCCAATGCACGCAAATACCACGCTCACGTAACCCGTTGTTTACCTTGGCATTGTGGATGATTGGATTGTCGGTGACATTGTATTCTTCAGCCAGTTGGAGGGAATAGGTGTAGGCGATTTGCGCCGCTCGATTTGCCTCTTCCGGGTCGACATCCGCGCCCAGGCCTCTGAGTTCAATGGCGAGCATGTCGATGTCATTTTGCGAGACGACCTTCGGCTGTTGCGCACAGGCGGTCAACGCCAGCACGCCGCATATTACCAAGAGACCCTTGAACCATTCCATCCGAGTATTCCTTGCCTGATCTGAAGTCTGCTTCTTTTCGGGTGAGCCTACTGCAATTGGCATTGGTCTGCATCGGTAAATCAATGCCGGACACTCAAATTTGAATAGTGTCTCGCATTTCCGAATGATCCGCTAACCGTGCGGAGACCAACCCAAAAAAATTTGCGCGCTGCTCGTGCGGTTTTCAGTGTCTGCTTGTCTGAAAAAAACATGATCCGAAACTGCGGACCAATTGCTGAGAAATCACCTAATACGACACCATCGTCACAGAAAAACGCACGCAACCGCCTAACTTTGACCACAAAGAACCAGTGAATTGTCCCAATGATCGCCGTCCGAAAGTACTCTCTTTTCGCGCTTGCGAGCGCTGCTATCTTCATTGGCTTTTATGGAGGGTGGCCCATCAACCTTGGCACGACCGGCCGCTGGGATGTACGTTGCAATTTGTTTCCCGAAGCTTCACTGGAAAAAGAAATCGCTCAATGCGAAGATGTGCTTGCTGAAAAAATATACGAAGGTGAGGCTCTGGGAGAGGTTTATTTCCGTCTCGGATATTTTCACAATCAACTTGGTGAGTGGCAGATCGCATATGACTACTATCAGATAGCCCGAGAATTACGCCCCCTACGCGTCTCAGCGCATCACAACACAGCGTCGATCCTGGGAAGGCACAAACAAGACTGGGAAGGCGTCGTCGAAGCGACAACAGATACCATTGATCTTATCGACCCGGTTCTTAGCCATCACAGTCATGCCTGGACCATGCGTGGCATTGCTCGGATGATGCTTGGGCAGTTCGACGAGGCATTGGTCGATTTCAAAGTGGCGCAGTCAATCTATCCCGAAGAGCGGTGGCTTGCTGAGGTGATCGAGCATTTCGACCATGTCAAACGCGTTTTGATCGACAACGATTTCAAAATTCCCGATACACCAACCACGCTTGATTCAACACAGATGCTCCAGCTTCTTGGGCGGATGTTTTTGAATTTGTGAAATAAAAAAACCCGCCGGGATGCGACGGGTTTTCTAAGTCTATGGGTCGCTCTGCCTCAGACGGTGATGTGGTCGCCCACGGCCACCATATCGGCAAGCAATTTGGCTGCATCATCGACCGGGCCGGGTTCGTTTTCGAAAGCAGCTTTCGCTTTGGAGAGCGCTTCTTCAGCCTCTTTGACCATCGCGTCGTGATCTGCCTTGGTGACTTCGCCCTTCGGAATTGCGCGTTCGGCCAGCACGGAAATACCCCGTGGGCTGACTTCTGCAAAACCACCTGTTACGACGTACTCGGATTTACCATCCGGGCCTTCCGTGACCAACAGGCCCGGACGAAGGGTGGTGATGGTCGGCGCGTGGTCCGCCATCGCCGTCATGTCGCCATCTGCCCCCGGGATCTGCACCGCAGTCACCAGCGCGGAGGCAAGCAGCCGCTCGGGTGAGACGAGGTCGAATTGGACTGTATCTGCCATGGGTCAGGCTCCTTAAGCAGCGTCTGCTGCCATTTTCTCGGCTTTGGCTTTCACTTCCTCGATGCCACCCACCATGTAGAAGGCACCTTCGGGCAGGTGGTCATATTCGCCGGCCACAACCGCCTTGAAGGATTCGATAGTTTCGGTCAGCGGCACCTGGACACCGTCAGAGCCGGTGAAGACTTTCGCCACGTCGAACGGCTGGCTGAGGAAACGCTGGATCTTCCGGGCACGTGCCACGGTCAGCTTGTCCTCTTCGGAAAGTTCGTCCATCCCGAGGATCGCGATGATGTCCTGCAGCGACTTGTAACGCTGGAGGATCCCCTGAACGTCACGGGCAACAGCGTAGTGCTCTTCGCCCACAACCGCCGGGTCCATCAGACGCGATGTAGAATCAAGCGGGTCAACCGCTGGATAGATGCCAAGCTCTGAGATCGCACGGGACAGAACTGTTGTCGCATCAAGGTGCGCGAACGATGTAGCAGGCGCTGGGTCAGTAAGGTCGTCCGCAGGGACGTAGACCGCTTGCACAGAAGTGATCGACCCCGCCTTGGTTGATGTAATCCGTTCCTGCATCTGGCCCATGTCGGTGGCCAGTGTCGGCTGGTAGCCCACAGCGGAAGGAATACGGCCCAAGAGGGCGGACACTTCAGAACCCGCTTGTGTAAAGCGGAAGATGTTATCAACGAAGAAGAGAACGTCGGTTCCGGACTGGTCGCGGAACTGTTCGGCCAGTGTCAGACCGGTCAGAGCCACACGCATACGTGCTCCGGGAGGTTCATTCATCTGACCATACACCAGGGCCACCTGAGACTTCGTCAGGTCGTCGGGGTTGATCACGTTGGATTCGATCATCTCGTGGTAAAGGTCGTTCCCTTCACGAGTCCGCTCCCCTACACCCGCGAACACGGAGAAGCCCGAGTGCACTTTGGCGATGTTGTTGATCAGTTCCATGATTAGAACGGTCTTGCCAACGCCCGCACCACCGAAGAGACCGATTTTACCGCCCTTCGCGTAAGGGGCCAACAGGTCGATCACCTTGATGCCTGTTTCCAGCACTTCGGATGTTGTGGACTGTGCCGCAAACTCAGGTGCGTCCTGGTGGATGGAGCGCTTTTCATCCGCGTTGACCGGGCCTTGTTCGTCAACAGGCTCGCCCACCACGTTCATGATCCGGCCAAGGGTTGCGTTGCCCACCGGGATGGAAATCGGGCCGCCCGTGTCTGTCACCTTCTGGCCGCGAACCAACCCTTCGGTGGAGTCCATCGCGATTGCACGAACGGTGTTTTCACCGAGGTGCTGTGCAACTTCGAGCACCAGACGGTTGCCGTTGTTGTCTGTTTCTAGCGCGTTCAGAATCTCCGGCAGGTGATCCTCGAACTGAACGTCAACGACCGCGCCGATGACCTGTGTAAGTTTGCCGACTGCTTGTGCCATGTCGTTTCTCCGGTTTGTTCTACAGCGCTTCCGCGCCGGAAATGATTTCGATCAGCTCGTTCGTGATGACGGCCTGACGTGAGCGGTTGAACTCGATGGTCAGGTTGTCGATCATCTCGCCCGCGTTACGTGTTGCGTTGTCCATCGCCGACATCCGCGCACCTTGTTCAGACGCGCCATTCTCAAGCAGGGCCGAGAAGATTTGCGTCGCCACACCACGCGGCAGAAGGTCGGCCAAGATGGCCTCTTCATCCGGTTCGTAGTCAAAGAGTGTCGAGGCTTCGTCGCCTTCCTGCTCTTCGAATTTGGCGGGGATGATCTGTTGGGCAGTCGGGATCTGGCTGACAACGTTCACGAACTTCGCATAGAAGATGGTCGCGACGTCGAACTCGCCCACATCAAAGCGGTCGAGAACGTCCTTGGCGATGCCCTGCGCATCCACATAGCCCACACGCTTGACCTCCGTCAGGTCAACGTGACCGATGAAGAAGTCGCCCAGATCGCGTTTCAGCTGATCGCGGCCCTTTTTGCCGACGGTCAGGATCTTGATCTCTTTTCCCTCACCTCGCAGCTTTTGCGCATGGGTGCGCGCCAGCTTGGCGATGTTGGAATTGAAACCGCCGCAGAGACCGCGTTCTGATGTCATGACGATCAGCAATTGCACCTTGTCACTGCCGGTGCCCGACAGCAAACGCGGCGCGGAATCCGAGCCACCCACGGAAGCCGCAAGCCCTGCCATCACTGCATTGAACCGCTCCGTATAAGGGCGCGACTGCTCAGCAGCTTCCTGCGCGCGGCGAAGCTTCGCCGCGGCAACCATTTGCATGGCCTTGGTGATCTTGCGGGTCGATTTGACCGACTCGATCCTGTTCTTAAGGTCCTTAAGACTTGGCATTGCCTTGTCTCCCCCTTACGCGAAGTCGGAGGCGAATTCGCTGATCGCAGCTTTGAGCTTATCTGCCGCGTCACCCTTGATCTTGGGATCTTCGTTGGTGATCCACTCCAGCACATCATTGTGTTTGGTGCGCATGTGGTTGAGCAGACCCGCTTCAAAACGACCGACTTCTTTGACGTCCACCTTGTCGAGGAAGCCATTTGTACCCGCAAAGATCACGCAGACAATTTCCGCGTTGGTCAGCGGCGAATACTGCGGCTGTTTCATCAACTCGGTCAGACGGGCACCACGGGCCAGCAACTGCTGTGTGGAAGCATCAAGGTCGGAACCGAACTGAGCGAAGGCTGCCATCTCGCGGTACTGAGCCAAAGACAGTTTTACTGGGCCAGCCACAGAAGACATCGCCGATGTCTGAGCAGACGATCCCACACGAGAAACTGACAGACCGGTGTTCACCGCAGGACGGATACCCTGATAGAAGAGTTCGGTTTCAAGGAAGATCTGACCGTCGGTGATCGAAATCACGTTGGTCGGAATAAACGCGGAAACGTCACCACCCTGGGTTTCAATGATAGGCAGCGCTGTCAGCGAGCCGTTGCCTGCGTCATCACCCAGTTTCGCAGACCGCTCAAGCAGACGGGAGTGGAGATAGAAAACGTCACCTGGGTATGCTTCACGTCCAGGCGGACGGCGCAGCAGCAGGGACATCTGACGATAAGAAACGGCCTGTTTCGACAGGTCATCGTAAATGATCAGAGCGTGACGGCCATTGTCGCGGAAGTGCTCAGCCATCGCGGTTGCGGCATAGGGTGCCAGGAACTGCATTGGTGCAGGCTCGGACGCCGTCGCGGCCACAACGATAGAGTAGTTGATCGCGCCTGTTTCTTCGAGCTTTTTCACCAGCTGAGCCACGGTGGAGCGTTTCTGACCGATGGCGACATAAACGCAGTAGAGCTTTTTGCCCTCATCGTCGCCTGCGGCGTCATTATAGGATTTCTGGTTCAGGATCGCGTCAAGCGCCACAGCAGTTTTACCAGTCTGGCGGTCACCAATGATGAGTTCGCGCTGGCCACGGCCAATCGGGATCATGGAGTCAACAGCCTTGAGGCCTGTCGCCATTGGCTCGTGAACGGATTTACGCGGGATGATGCCCGGCGCCTTTACGTCCGCTTGCGATGACGTCTTTGCGTTGATCGGGCCCTTGCCGTCAATTGGGTTACCCAAACCATCCACCACGCGACCGAGCAATTCGTCGCCTGTTGGCACGGACACGATCGAATTGGTGCGTTTTACCGTGTCACCTTCTTTAATGTCGCGGTCGGAGCCGAAAATAACCACACCGACGTTGTCGGATTCGAGGTTCAGCGCCATGCCCTGAATACCGCCGGGGAATTCGACCATTTCACCGGCCTGAACATTGTCCAGACCATAAACCCGCGCGATCCCGTCACCGACGGAAAGCACCCGGCCCACTTCGGCCACTTCTGCTTCTTGACCGAAATTCTTGATCTGGTCCTTCAGGATCGCAGAAATTTCTGCTGCTTGGATACCCATTTATCCGACCTCTTTCATTGCATTCTGGAGGGAATTCAGTTTCGAGCGGATCGACGTGTCGATCATGCGCGAACCAACTTTAACGACGAGACCGCCGATGAGGCTTTCATCAACGGTCGCATTCAGTGTTACGGTTTTGCCTGTGGAGGCTTTGAGCGTTTTGGCCAGCTTGTCAGCTTGCGTTTTGGTCAGCGCCTTGGCCGAGACCACGTCCGCTGTTACCTCACCTTTGTCTTCTGCAATCACATCACGCAGGGTCGACAGAAGGTGCGGCAAGACGAACAGACGACGTTTTTGAGCCATCAGGGACAATGTGTTCGCGAACGTACCACTCAGCCCCATTTTCGCGGCCAGTTTGGCGATTGCGTTCGACTGCTCTTCACGCGTGTAGACAGGCGAGTTGATCAAGGCGCGGAAATCGTCGCTTTCAGCCAGCGCCGCCTGAAGCGCGTTGATATCGTCTTCGAGAGCTGGAACAGCTTTCTCGTCCTTAGCGATCTCGTAGACTGCTGTGGCGTAGCGCACGGCAATACTTGTGGAAATCGAAGCTGTTTCTGACACGTCCACCCTTCCGATGTTATTGTCCCGGCTCCGCGCGAACTTCGCTTGGCCGAGGAAGTTGGTGCGGCGCAGACTAGCCACGCCGACGAAATCAGCGGTGATGTAACAGAGCGAATGCCACCTCGCAACATATGATAGCGACATAGCATTGTAGCGGTTTTCCCATGTTTTCAGATAGTTGGCAAAAGTGCGACGGTTTGGCCCGACAAAAAGTTTAATTTTTCAACCGTATTGGAGGCCTCGTGCCGATTCTGCGCCGCCGAAAGTCGCTCAAATTACGGGCATATCGCTCGGCGCGGTCGTCAAACGGGCTTGGCGGACGGGTTCAGAACGCCGACGGGTTGCACAGAACGTTTTGGCAGCACTTTCCCTTTCGGCGGATAGACCAGTTTCGTTGCCTCAACCATAAAAGCTCCGCTGGCAATGAACGATGGCATACCCCGCCCGATCCGTTCCAGCGCCGGGGCAGATTTCATCCATAGCCGCTTGGCCGAGGGCACCTGATACAATGCGCCAAGGTGACGTTCAGGCAGAAATTGATGCTTTCGCAACTGGGTTTCCAATTGGCCGGTCGAATAGGGCCTGCCATATCCAAAGGGCGTTCGGTCACGTCGTGCCCAAAGTCCAGCACGATTGGGTACAATGAAGAGAGCCCGACCGCCAGGGCCCAATACCCGCCAGCATTCCTCCAGAAGATCAGAAACTCTCTCGGACGTTTCCAGCCCGTGCAAAAGCACCAACTTGTCCACGTGCCCGGTCTCAATCGGCCAAAGCGTCTCTTCGGTGAGTACGGACACATTCGGCATGCCGGAAGGCCACGGCATCACCCCCTGTGGCCCGGGCATCAACGCGATGACACGGCGCGCATCGGCCAGATATGGGCGCAATAGGGGCGTGGCAAACCCATAGCCGACAACCGTCTGACCCTTTGCTTCGGGCCAGATCCTCATCATCCTGTCACGCAAAGACGCCTGCGCCGCTCGCCCCAGCGCACTGCGGTAATAGAAATTTCGCAAATCCTGCACGTCCAGATGCATTGCAGTCGGCCTCGCGATGGGTCACTCTTGGACATAGTGTTGCAAAGGTTCAGGAGAATGACCATGCCCGTTGAAATTGTCACGATCCCCTGCCTTTCAGATAATTACGCATTCTTGGTCCATGATGATCAGTCAGGTCAGACAGCTCTGATTGATGTTCCCGAAGCGCGCCCGATCCTGAAGGCGCTGCAAGACCGTGGCTGGAGTCTGTCAGAGGTTTGGATCACGCATCATCACGCGGATCATGTGCAAGGGCTGGCTGACGTTTTGAAAACCCACCCTGCCAAGGTGCGTGGCTCACAAACTGATGCGCATCGCTTGCCCGATCTGGATATCGCCCATCAGGACGGGGACCGGTTCACCTTTTCCGACCACGAGGTTCAGGTCATGGATGTATCGGGGCATACGATCGGGCACATCTGCTATTATGTCCCCAGTGCCAAAGCCGTATTCACTGCAGACAGTTTGATGGCGCTGGGGTGCGGGCGTTTGTTTGAGGGTACCGCAGAACAAATGTGGCGCTCTTTGAGCAAACTGGCAAAATTGCCGCCGGACACCAATGTGTGCTCCGGTCATGAATACACCGCCGCCAATGCTAAGTTTGCGTTAACCATTGATCCCGATAATCCTGAGCTTATATCGCGATCAAAGGAGATTTCCGCTGCAAGGGCCTCCGATACGCCCACCGTTCCATCATCACTGGCCCTGGAATTGGCAACAAACCCGTTCCTGAGGGCATCAAGCCCCGAAATTCGCGCTCGGTTGAACATGGAAGAAGCGCCGGATGTAGACATATTCGCTGAAATTCGCGCTCGCAAAGACGCGTTCTAACGACCAGATCATAGTCAAGCACTACAGGTTCACACAAATTGTGACTGCAAAAATGCAGAAAAAACTTGAAGCCGGGCTACGATCAACCAAACTCTAATAGTATGAGGCTATGGTCGGAAGACAGGCCAACATCTTTTGGCCCAGAAACCGACCCCGATCAGAAGGAGCACTCGCCGTGCCTTCATTTTCGACCACACTAGAACAGGCAATCCATTCGGCATTGGCCCTCGCGAATGCGCGGCGCCATGAATTTGCGACACTTGAGCATCTGCTGCTGGCGCTGATAGACGAACCTGACGCCTCGCGCGTCATGAAAGCGTGTAGCGTTGACGTAGAGGATCTGCGCAAGACACTGGTAGAGTTCGTAGACGAGGATTTGAGCAACCTTGTCACGGACATCGACGGGTCTGAAGCTGTCCCGACAGCGGCATTTCAACGGGTGATCCAGCGGGCAGCGATCCATGTCCAATCGTCGGGCCGCACCGAAGTCACCGGTGCCAATGTGCTCGTCGCGATATTTGCAGAGCGGGAAAGCAACGCAGCTTATTTCCTGCAAGAACAGGACATGACCCGGTACGACGCGGTGAACTTCATCGCACACGGCGTCGCAAAAGATCCCGCTTTCGGAGAACAGCGTCCGGTATCCGGCGCACCGGACGCCGAGGAGGAAACGCAAGGCGTTACCGAAGGCGAGAAAAAAGAAAGCGCGCTTGAGAAATACTGCGTGGATCTCAATGAAAAATCGCGCGAGGGAGATATTGACCCTCTGATCGGGCGCGACAATGAGGTAGAACGCTGTATTCAGGTGCTTTGCCGCCGGCGCAAGAATAACCCGCTTCTCGTGGGCGACCCAGGCGTGGGCAAAACGGCAATTGCCGAAGGCTTGGCCAGAAAGATCGTCGCGGGCGAAACGCCCGACGTCCTTGCCGAAACCACAATTTACTCTCTTGATATGGGTGCACTGCTGGCGGGTACACGCTACCGGGGCGATTTCGAAGAACGTCTGAAAGCCGTTGTTGCCGAGTTGGAAGGCCACAAGGATGCGGTTTTGTTCATTGATGAAATCCATACTGTGATTGGCGCAGGGGCGACATCTGGCGGCGCGATGGATGCTTCGAACCTTTTGAAACCCGCGTTGGCGGGAGGCAAGTTGCGCACCATGGGGTCGACAACCTACAAGGAATTCCGTCAACACTTCGAGAAGGACCGGGCGCTCAGCCGCAGGTTCCAGAAGATTGACGTTAATGAACCGTCCGTCGAAGACGCAGTGAAAATCCTGCGCGGCCTCAAGCCCTATTTCGAGGATCACCATTCGGTCAAATATACGGCGGATGCGATCAAGACGAGCGTTGAGCTTGCGTCGCGCTACATCAATGATCGTAAACTGCCCGACAGCGCGATCGACGTGATCGACGAAGCAGGTGCCGCACAACATCTGGTCGTGGCAGCGAAACGTCGCAAGACCATCGGCACAAAAGAGATCGAGAACGTGGTGGCCAAAATCGCCCGTATCCCGCCAAAGAACGTGTCAAAGGACGATGCCGAGGTATTGAAAGACCTCGAAGGGTCTTTGAAGCGTGTGGTATTTGGCCAGGATAGCGCCATTGAGGCTTTATCGTCAGCCATCAAACTGGCACGTGCCGGGCTGCGCGAACCCGAAAAGCCGATTGGCAACTATCTCTTTGCAGGCCCCACCGGTGTCGGCAAGACTGAGGTGGCCAAACAGTTGGCGGACACACTGGGCGTGGAATTGCTGCGGTTCGACATGTCCGAATATATGGAAAAGCATGCGGTTTCCCGTTTGATCGGTGCGCCTCCGGGGTATGTCGGGTTTGACCAGGGTGGCATGCTCACCGATGGCGTGGATCAGCATCCGCATTGCGTGCTCCTGCTGGACGAAATGGAAAAAGCACATCCGGATGTCTACAACATTCTGTTGCAGGTGATGGACCATGGCAAGCTGACGGATCACAACGGTCGAACCGTCGATTTCCGCAATGTCGTTCTCATCATGACATCCAATGCGGGTGCAGCGGAACAAGCGAAAGAAGCCATCGGTTTCGGACGTGAGCGTCGCGAAGGGGAAGACACAGCCGCTATCGAACGAACCTTTACGCCGGAATTCCGCAACCGGCTTGATGCGGTGATCAGTTTCGCACCTCTGCCAAAGGATGTAATTCTGCGTGTCGTGGAAAAATTCGTTCTCCAACTCGAAGCACAGTTGATGGATCGCAATGTAACGATCGAACTTACGAAACCAGCCGCCGAATGGCTGGCTGACCGGGGCTACGATAGCAAAATGGGCGCGCGCCCGCTTGGGCGTGTCATTCAGGAACACATCAAAAAGCCATTAGCCGAAGAACTGCTCTTTGGAAAACTGGCGAAAGGTGGTGTGGTTCGCGTGGCCATCAAAGACGGTGATATCGACTTGACGATCGAAGGTCCGGATAACCCGAGGATATCTGGTAGCAAGCCGCCTTTGCTGACAGCCGAATAGACATCATCAAACCCGAAAATTAAAACCCGTCATACATCGCGTGGCGGGTTTTTTACTGGAAAAGCATTTTCAAAGCCGCATTTGCTTACGTTCCACCCTCCTTACGCATGGAAACCACAAAAACCGACCCACGTGCTCTTGGGAATTGTCTCTGCCAAGGCCTTCTAACGTTCAGTGAATTTCAACTCGATACGCCTGTTCAGGGCACGAGCTTCCGGTGTGTCCTCCAGTGCGACAGGCTGGTACTGCCCAAAGCCATTCGCGGCCAACCGGTTCGGGGGTATCCCCAGCCCCTCAGACATAAAACGCACCACGGACAAGGCACGCGCCTGACTGAGTTCCCAGTTATCCGCGAAGCGCCCTGCCCCTGAAAGCGGCAGATTATCCGTATGTCCATCCACCCGAATGATCCAGTCGATCTCTGGCGGAATATCGTCAGCCACACTTGATATGATCTGAGCAACCTTCGCGACCTCGGTTTGTCCTTCAGGAGACAGGTCTGCGCGCGCCGTCTCAAAGAGGATTTCCGACGAAAACACAAACCGGTCTCCTTCAATACGCACACCCTCTTGAGTGCCAAGCAAATCACGTAGCCGCCCAAAGAACTCGGACCGATATTGCTCAAGATCTTTGGTTTCCTGTGAGAGACGCTCCGCTTCAGCAGCCAATCTCGCGGCTTCTTCTTCCAAACGGATGCGCTCTGCTTCTTCCAGCTCCGCACGGCGGCGTTCTTCCGCAGCAACTCGGGCCAATGCCGTATTCAGCTCGGAACCAAGCGATTGCAACTGTACCTGTTGTGCCGAGTCGCGCTCTTTTGCGTCATCCAGAAGTGCTTGCAGATTGCCCAACTGGGATCTGAGGGCAGCGACCTGCCGGTTCAGCAACTCAGTCTGTCGTTGCGCCTCCGCACTGATTTCTTCTTCCGCCGCCAGAGCCGTACGTGCCTGTGCCAGTAAAGCCGCACGGCGTTCTGCTTCGGTTGAGGTATCCGAGGCCAGAATCTCCGCGGCCCGCTGAGCAGCCAAGGCTGCTGCCAGTTGTTCGCGCAAGCTGGTACCTTGAGCATCTGCGTCATCCGCCAATTTCTGGGCCTGTGCTTCCGCCGCGGCACGCGCGGCAGCCTCAAGGGCCGCCGTCGCCTGAGCATCATCCAAATCGGCCAGAACCTCGCTCAGGCGCGTCGCAAGGACCTGTTGCTCCTCTTGCAGCGCGGAAAGCGCGTCTTGTGCTTGCGCCCCTGCGTCCGCCTTCAGCGCAAGCGCGTCGATCTCCAGCAAGGCTGCTGCAAGACGCTTATCCAAGTCCTCTTCCGCAGCACGTGTTGCCGCCAGCAAAGTCAGCGTATCTTCTGCCTCCTGACGCTGCCTTTCCAGAGCCAGCGTCATGGCTGTCAGTTCGGCATCTGCATCGCGTAGGCGCGTGCGCAAGAGTTCGGCTGCCGCAGCCTCCGCAAGCTTTGCGGCCTCCTCTTCGCTTAACGCCTGTTTGGCGGCGTCCAATTCTTCAGTCACAGTGGCCAGCTGCCCTTGCGACTGAGCATTTTGCGCACGCAAATCTGCCACCAGCGCATCAAGAGCTTCGCGGCGCGCAGCGGCAAGCCGGGCCGCTTCCGCCTGCGCATCAATCTCTTCCCGCGAGGCGGCAAGTGCGAGGTTCAATGCCTCCTGTTCACTCAAGAGCTCGGACTGCGCGGCCTCAAGTGCTGCGCGCTGTTCTTCCAGATTCGACACAGTTCCGAGCGCCGTATCGCGTTCTGCGATCAAAGCCGCCACTTGTGCCTCAAAACTGGTGATACGCGTTGCGGCTGCATTCAACGCAACCGCTTGTGCATCACGGGCCGCAGTCAAAGCCGCAATCTGTGCTTCAGCATCTCCCAACGTCGCGTCCAGCTCCCCCACGCGATCGCGCAGTTGAGCCGATGTCTGTTCCTCAAGTCCAAGAGCGGCGGCGAGGGCTGCGACCTCCCCCGATAGTTTGTCCAATTCCGTCTCTTGTCCAGTGATGCGCTCGGTCAGCACAAATTGAACCACCATGAAAATGGTCAGGACGAACATCAGAACCAGCAAAAGACCGGTCATCGCATCGACGAACCCTGGCCAGATCGAGGCCTGAAACCGGGCACCGGTACGTCGAGATAGCGCCATCAGCCGTCTCCGGGCGGGATTCTACCGACGGGCCGGGCGCGCCGTGGTTTGAGAGTATCTCCCAGTCGGCTGATCTCGGTACGAAGTTCAGCAAGGCTCTCCTGGCGTCCGGCTGAAATTTCTTCGAGGATGCGCAACATCTGCACGTCGATTGACCGCAACCGCATGCGGCTTTCTGCGTCAATGCCATCGCCTTGCCCTTGCGCTTCAATCAGCGCGATCAAACGTTCCTGCCCTGCAGCCACGCGTTCCAGCGCAGCACTAGACGGGTCTGATCCCTCCATGCGTTGGGTCATGCGCTCAATCGAAGCTGCCAACCCTGCCAGTGACTCGTTCACTTCGGACCGCCCAGCATCCGAGCTCATGAACAACTGCTGAAGCGTGTCCATCTGTTCGGACATGTGGTCGACAACACCTGCCATGAGGTTCTGTTCTGCGGTGGAGTCTTCACCAACGCTGAACCCAACACGCGTGATCGAGCTGAGCCATTCTTCCAGCTCGCGGTAGAACCGGTTTTGCCCATGCCCCGCAAAGAGCTCCAACAACCCAACGATCAAGGAGCCAGCCAGCCCAAGAAGTGAGGAGGCAAAGGCGACGCCCATCCCGTCCAACTGTTCCTGCAATCCGCTCATCAGGCGGTTGAATACACCGACGCCGCCTTCGCCATCCTGTGGTGCAAGGCTTCCAATGGTCTCAACAATCGCCGGGACGGTCGTGGCAAGGCCGTAAAAGGTGCCCAAAAGCCCAAGGAAAATCAATGTACTGACGATATAGCGCGTAATCTCCCGGACCTCTTCGATGCGGGTCCCAACGGATTCGAGTATTGAGCGTGTCGACGTGGCACTCACCTGCATCCGCGCGCCCCGCTGGCGCAATAGCGTAGCGAGGGGGGCAAGCAGTTGAGGCGCTTTGATACTGGAATCCAGCGTATTCGTCGCAAATCGTTCGATCCAGCGGACCGAACCGATCAATTGCAAGACCTGATAAAAACACGCGATGACACCAATCGCAAAAACGAAGATGATGAAACCGTTCAGATACAGATTCGCCTTGAACACGGGCAGCACACTGGGCAACGCCAGAAAAATTCCAAAGCCCGAGAGCCCTAATACCGTCAGCATCAGAGAAATTTGCCGAACCGGCTGTGAGAATACTGGCCTTGCTTCCTGGTCCGGTAACGCCATACGCCCCCGCTCCTGACCTTTATTGTTCTGCTCTGGCCGCAGTTTACACAGAAAATACGGCCAAACACCAAGGAATTATGCAGTGAGTGCGCGAACTCGCTGACTGAGCCATTCAAGGTCGGAATCGTGCAAACCGATTTCGGCCAGATGTTCGGCCGTGTTGTAGAGATACTCGGTATTAGGACCCATCCCGCCGACTGCCGTCGCAATGATCTGGGCCTGTTCTTCCAGCGGCATGCCACCACAATACTGCACATGATTTGGGTTGATGACGTAAGCCAATGCCGTGACTCTGCGCCCGTCCGTCAAATCGACGTCCAATTCCCTTTCTAGATAAGCGGAGGAGATCAGCTCGCGTTCGCGCAGGTACGCGAGCGTCTGCGCTTCCTTGCCTGCTGTCACGGCGAGGGCCACGCCCTCGCAGACATGTGACGGGTCTTCGTCCAGCGCCAGCACAAGCCCGGGATGCACTTCCGTGCCGCGATGGTGGATCGAGTGCATGCAAAACGACCGGGCATAGCCAGGAAGCGTCGCGATGATTTGCTCCGCGACCTCAAACCCTGGGTTCCACAACAGGCTGCCGTATCCAAAAACCCACATTGTCATTGCACTGGTTCTCCTTGTCTGCATTGCGTAAACCTCAATTTGGTGTCGAACGGAAGAGGTGAGTGATGGAGCGGCTGATCTGGATGATCACGGTCTTTGTGCTGGTGTGGACCGGATGGTGGTTCTTCGCCGCACAAAGCCTTCAGTCCGGGCTGGATCAATGGTTCGCGGACCGTCGCACCGAAGGTTGGCAAGCGGACAATTCCGACATCCAGTCGTCCGGCTTCCCCTTCACATTGCAGAAGACCCTTGTCGCACCAGCATTGGCAGACCCTGAAACCGGGGTAGCCTTTTCTACCAGTGCACTGACGTTCAGTGCGCCGGCCTGGTGGCCGGGCTATGTGACAGTGTCCTTTCCGAACGACGATATCGTCATGGCCAGCCCAAAAGGTCGGCAAGTGATCAATTCAGACGGCGCACGCGCGGAAATGCGATTAAAACCGGGATCGGCACTTGAGCTTGAGGAGATGGCCCTGACCTCCGGGGCATGGTCGCTTACCGCTCCGGAAGGAAGCTTGATGGCCGCGCGAGGCCTCACGCTGCGCATTCACGAAAACGAAAATGTCGCGCTGGCCTACGACGTTACATTTGACGCGCCAGCCTTCCAGCCCGGTACTATCCCGCGCAATAGGCTGCGAATTCCCAGTGACTGGCCTATCGCCTTTGATAACCTGTCCCTTGATGCAACAGTCGCCTTTGACCGGGTCATCGATCGCGCCACCATAGAGGATGCCCGCCCGCAACCCACCCGTGTTGAACTTCACCTGCTGGAGGCGGTCTGGGGCACGCTGCTTTTGCGAGCATCGACAGACCTGAAGGTTTCGCCAGAGGGAATGCTCAACGGTGACCTGTCACTGCAGGCGCGCAATTGGCGCGCTTTGCTAGACCTTGCTCACTCGGCAGGTACTGTCCCCCCTGCCCTGTTGCCGCAACTCGAAAGCATCCTTCAGGCATTGGCCCAAGGCACCGGGAACCCTGACACGATTGACGTCACATTGTCCCTGCGTGACGGAAGGATGTTTCTGGGGTTCATCCCGCTGGGTCCTGCCCCCCTGCTTATCCTGCGTTAACGGCAGTACGGCCCGGATCGATAGCGTGCCGTATCAAAATGGAAATGATCCCGGTGAAACCGATCTGAATCCGGACCCAGCACCGTGCCAAAGGGACCGCAAGCGCCAAAGTGCAGACGTCGCATGATCTTGGAGGTATTCGCAGCGTTCCATCCATTTCTGACTGTTATCAAAGTTCCATCCTGCAACCTGACGGCAGAAATATCGATGGCACGCCCTTTACCATGTTCCGAAATACGACCCCCCGGTTGATTGTTGCGGGTGCGGCAAGCGTAATGCGCGGCGACCCGCAGCCGCTTCAGCCCGCCGCCCTGGCGCGCAAGAGCCAGTTTCGCAGTGTTATCCACCCAGGTCTTGAGCGCTTTGGCCGTACCACAATCCATGACGGCATTCAGGCTCAGCTCGATCCCGCTGACCGACCTGACACGCACGGCATTTTCAACGCCGCATCCGCGCTTGGACCCTCGGACGCGGCCAACGATTTCTCCCTGAATATCAAGATCGCCGCAAACAGCCCCCCGCGTGCGCAAACGCTCCCGTTCCCGCGCGATGCGTCTGAATTTGCGTGGGCGTAGCTCAGGTCGCAGTGACTGCGACAGACCTTGGCCGCGATTGGCTGCGGCAACCGCTGCTGCGTCACGACTCGGCTGCGCAATAGCCCCCGAAGGTTCAACCGTAACCGCATTTCCTGCCCGTTCAACCGGCCTGAGCGATGTGTCGGGTGCCGCGTAAGCAGCGCCCGCCGACAAGAGAAACACCGCAATCCAGCTCTTCATGAAGCTGACTGACCACGTCCGAAGTCCGGCGCGTCGGTGTCCTGACCCGCTTCGATGATGCTGCGTCGGATCGCCCGAGTCCGGGTGAAGTAGTCATGCAGGTGATCCCCATCGCCCGTTCGTATCGCACGCTGCAAGGCAAACAGCTCTTCGGTAAAGCGCCCGAGAATCTCCAACGTGGCTTCCTTGTTGGTCAGGAATACATCCCGCCACATTGTCGGATCACTGGCCGCGATACGCGTAAAATCGCGAAACCCGGCGGCGGAGTATTTGATGACTTCGCTGTCAGTTACCCGGCCCAGGTCATCCGCGACCCCCACCATCGTGTAAGCAATCAGGTGGGGCGCATGACTTGTGACGGCAAGTACCAGATCATGATGATCCGCATCCATTTCGTCGACATTGCTGCCAATCCCCTCCCAAAAGCTGCGGAGCCGGGCCACTGCCACCGGATTGCAATCCTTCGGCGGGACCAAAAGACACCAGCGATTGTCGAAAAGTTCGGCAAAACCTGATTCCGGGCCAGAATGTTCTGTTCCTGCAATCGGATGACCGGGTACGAAATGCACATTTGCGGGCAAGTGAGGCCCAACGCTCTCGATGACTTCACGTTTGACGGAGCCCACATCGGTTATCGTGGCCCCCGGCTTGAGGTGCGGTGCAATCTGCTTGGCAACCGTGCCCATCGCCCCAACAGGAACACATAAAACCACCAAATCTGCATCGTCGACGGCCGCCGTTACGGTGTCGGTAACAACGTCACAAAGCCCGATCCGACGGGCGGTATCCCGGGTTTCCTGAGAACGGGCGTACCCAACAACCTGCCCCGCCAAGCCCTTGCGCTTGATTGCCCAAAACATTGATGAGGCGATCAATCCCAGACCGACCAGCGCCACGCGATTGTAAATCACACTCATGTTGACCCCTTAAACTCCGAAAGCGCAGCAAGAACGCGCGAGACATCATCAGCCGTGCCGACCGTGATGCGCAAAGCATCAGCAAACCCATACCCTTTTACAAGACGCACGAGGATGCCCGACCGTTTAAGATGCGCGTCAGCGGCCAGGGCTTCCTCTTCATCTGCGAAACGCGCCAAGACAAAATTCGCATGGCTGGGGTCACAGGCAATGCCAAGTTGATTCAGCCCGCCCACAAGGCGTACGCGCTGTTCCGCATTGTTTTTCAGGCATAGCTCAACAAAGCGCCTGTCGCGCATTGCGCTCTCAGCGCCCGCCAGTGCGACCGTTGAAAGGTTGAACGGGCCACGTACACGGTTCAGCACATCGATGACTTCCTGGCGTGCGTAGGCCCAGCCTACACGCAAGCCGCCCAAGCCATAAAGCTTTGAAAACGTGCGGGTCATGACGACATTTGGGTGCGCTTCAATCAACGAGACCCCGCCGTCATACCCATCGAAGAACTCGGCGTAAGCTCCGTCGAGAACCAAAAGGCAGCTGCCGGGGACAGCATCAGCCAGTCGCGCCAAGGCGTCATTCCCCAAAGCCGTGCCGGTCGGGTTTGCCGGGTTCGCGATGTAAATCAACCGGGTTGCCGGTGTGATCCTGGCGATAATCTCATCAACATCTACTGTCCTGTTGTGCTCTGGTGCAACCACCGGAGTCGCGCCCGCCGAAAGAGCGAAGATGCGGTACATCGAGAACCCATGTTCGGTATACAGCACTTCATCTCCAGGGCCCGCATACGCCATGGCAAGCAAGGTCAGCAGCTCGTCTGATCCGACACCGCAAATGATCCGTTCCGGATCAAGGGTGTGAACCTCAGCGATCGCTTCACGCAAGGATGCGTGGTCGGTTGATGGATAGCGGTGCACGTTTAAAGCTGCGTCGCTGATCGCGTCGCTCGCCTTTTTGCTGCATCCGAAAGGGTTTTCATTCGAGCTGAGCTTTAGCGGATTGCTCTGCCCGTCGATCCTGGACGCGCCGCCCTGGTACAAAGCGATCTCCATAATCCCGGGCTGCGGGTGAATGGGTGCGGTCATCTCATCCTCTCCTGTCGCGCGGACTTTAGCTGTGCGATGTGACCTGTGCCAGTGCCATTTGGAACGACCCGAGATTTCTGCCTGTTGCCTAATTCTCTGATCCAAAGGCACAAAAAAAGGCCGCGTAGGTTTCCCTGCGCGGCCCCGAATGAATTCGGCTGATTTATCAGCCTTAGTTCTTCGCGTAGAATTCGACCACGAGGTTCGGTTCCATCATCACCGGATAAGGCACATCGCCCAAGGCAGGTGTGCGCACGAATTTGGCGCTCATCTTGGAATGGTCGGCTTCGATGTAGTCTGGCACGTCACGCTCGGGAAGCTGTGTCGCTTCGATCAGCGCGGCCATTTGCTTGGAACGGTCACGGACTTCGATCACGTCACCCTCTTTAACGCGGTAAGACGGGATGTTTACGATCTTGCCGTTCACACGCACATGCTTGTGGTTCACGAACTGGCGGGCCGCAAACACTGTGGGCACGAATTTTGCGCGATAGACGATTGCGTCAAGGCGGCGCTCCAGCAAACCGATCAGGTTTTCACCGGTATCACCTTTGACCCGCTCTGCTTCGGCGTAGATGCGGCGGAACTGCTTTTCGGTCAGATCGCCATAGTAGCCCTTGAGCTTCTGCTTGGCGCGCAGCTGGATACCGAAGTCTGAAAGCTTGCCCTTGCGGCGCTGGCCGTGCTGGCCGGGGCCATATTCACGGCGGTTGACCGGGGATTTCGGACGGCCCCAGATGTTCTCGCCCATGCGGCGGTCGATTTTGTACTTGGCAGACGTGCGTTTGGTCACGGCTGATCTCCTTCTCTATAGCGCCCGTACTGGGCTTGAAGGGCGTTGTCCTCTGACCGTAAGGTCCGACAGGCATTCCCTCGCGGGGGCCACCAACACCAATGAAGCCGCGCTTATACTGCGCAATCTAGCAGAGTCAACGACCCATTTCGGCAACAGGCTCATGACGATAACACGTTGTGATATGGTCATTCACCATGCCAACAGCCTCCATGAAGGCATAGACGATCGTAGGCCCGCAAAACTTGAACCCCATGGCTTTCAGGTCCTTTGATATCTGCTGAGAAAGAGTTGTTTGCGTCGGGACTTCGGATTGGGTCGAGAAAGACGTTTGCAGGGGCTTGCCGTCAACGTACTTCCACAGGAATTCGTCGAACCCTTCCCGCGCCTCGATCTGTTGCCAGATGCGCGCGTTTGAGATTGTTGCCTCAATCTTACCGCGGTGACGAATAATGCCGGGGTTCATCAGCAGACGCTCAATATCCGGCGCACCCCACTCCGCAATCACATGCGGGTCGAACCCGACAAAAGCATCCCGAAAGCTATCCCGTTTCTTGAGGATTGTGATCCAGCTCAAACCTGCCTGAAAGCCGTCGAGAATCAGTTTCTCCCAAAGCGCTCGACTGTCGAATTCCGGCACGCCCCACTCTGTATCATGGTATTGTAGATAGATTTCCTGTGGCCCGGCCCATTCACACCTCATGCTCATTTTTTCCTTTATTTTCTTATGGTTTGCGATGTTCTCATCTCGCCTAAAATTAGAACAAAATAGGAATATTAACCCGGTTTTAGCACATATGGTGCCAGTGTGGCACGGTGATAGTTCAAGAGGACGCCGATGCCCGGACCCAAAAAACGAATGATGGCAGACCTTCCGCCCGGTGGCGATAACCCGCTCAATTTTGCCTTGGCGCAGCGGGATCAGAAAACCATCGAAATGGTTACAGCTGCCATTCGCCATAAGCAGGTTCTGTTGGCCTATCAGCCGGTCATGCAGGCGCGCGCCCAGAGAAAGGTCGCCTTTTATGAAGGGTTGGTTCGTGTGCTGGACGAAACCGGCAGGGTCATTCCTGCGGGGGCCTTCATGGATACGATCGAGACGACAGAGCTCGGCCGCGAACTCGATACATTGGCGCTCGCGATGGGCTTGCGAGCCTTGCATGAAAACCCGCAACTGCGTCTATCGATCAATATGTCAGCCCGTTCGATCGGTTATAAACCCTGGAACCGCACGCTGGAACGGTGGCTGAAACAAAACGAACTTATCGGTGAACGCCTGATTCTCGAAATCACCGAAAGCTCCGCAATGATGGTGCCCGAACTCGTCGTTGATTTTATGGATCGATTGCAGATGCAGGGGATTTGTTTTGCGATGGATGATTTCGGCGCCGGGTATACGGCTCTGCGCTATTTCAAGGAATTCTGTTTCGACGTTATCAAAATCGACGGCCAGTTCATCCAAGGCATCGCTACTTGTCGAGATAATCAGGCGATGACCTCTGCTCTGATCTCGATAGCAAAACACTTCGATATGCTGACGGTCGCGGAATATGTGGAAAGTAAGGAAGACGCCGAAATCCTCGTAAAACTTGGCGTAGATTGCCTTCAGGGTTACTATTTTTCAGCCGCCACAACGCGACCAAGCTGGGCCAAAAGAGAACGCCTTAACCAAGCAGTTTAACAATTAAACCTTATTTTTTGGCGCGCTGCTGTGTCACAGGCAAGGCCTGTTGCCGCATTTTTTAAGATAAGTTAATGGTTGCCGACATTGACGAAGGGGCCGTCCTATCGTGTTATTGCGCGGAGCTGGTCGTTTCAAAGATTTGGCAAAGGACCATACTAAAATGACGAATGTCGTAATCGCTTCCGCCGCAAGAACCGCCGTGGGCAGTTTTGGCGGGTCTTTCGCAAACACTCCTGCACATGATCTTGGTGCTGCGATGCTTAAAGAAATCGTGGCACGCGCAGGCGTCGATCCTTCAGAAGTATCGGAAACCATCCTTGGTCAGGTTCTGACCGCTGCTCAAGGTCAGAACCCGGCCCGGCAGGCACATATCAACGCTGGTCTGCCACAAGCAGCATCCGCCTGGACAATCAACCAGGTGTGCGGCTCCGGGCTCCGCTCCGTGGCGCTCGCCGCCCAGCACATCCAATTGGGTGACGCGGACATCGTTGCCGCCGGTGGTCAGGAAAACATGACACTGTCTCCCCACGCTGCACATCTGCGCGCAGGTCACAAGATGGGCGACATGAAGTATATCGACACCATGATCCGCGACGGTTTGTGGGACGCATTCAACGGCTACCATATGGGTCAGACCGCAGAGAATGTTGCCGAAAAATGGCAGATCGGGCGGGAACAACAGGATGAATTTGCTGTTGCCTCACAAAACAAAGCGGAAGCTGCACAAAACGCCGGTAAGTTCGATGACGAGGTTTTCGCCTATACCGTGAAAACCCGCAAAGGCGACATCGTCGTGGACAAAGACGAGTACATTCGCCACGGCGCCACTGTCGAAGCCATGCAGAAACTGCGCCCGGCCTTCACAAAAGACGGCTCGGTGACCGCAGGCAATGCATCCGGCCTGAATGACGGCGCGGCTGGCGCCCTGCTCATGTCGGCAGATGAGGCCGAAAAGCGAGGCATTGAGCCGCTTGCACGCATTGCCAGCTATGCCACAGTCGGCCTAGACCCATCGATCATGGGTGCCGGTCCCATCTATGCTAGCCGCAAGGCGCTCGAAAAAGCAGGTTGGAAAGCAGAAGACCTTGATCTGGTCGAAGCAAACGAAGCCTTCGCGGCACAAGCCTGCGCCGTTAACAAGGACATGGGTTGGAACCCGGAAGTTGTGAACGTCAACGGTGGCGCTATCGCAATCGGCCACCCCATCGGTGCTTCCGGCGCGCGCATTCTCAACACGCTTCTCTTTGAGATGAAGCGTCGCGACGCCAAGAAAGGTCTTGCAACGCTTTGCATCGGTGGCGGCATGGGTGTTGCCATGTGCCTCGAACGCGCCTGATCCAGATCAAGGCGGCGTCATTTGATGCCGCCTAGACCCCATTCACCCCGCGCGGTCGCCTGATGTGACCGTCAATCTTAATACCAATCCAGAATTCTGGAGGAGACAAAAAATGTCCCGTGTCGCACTTGTCACCGGAGGGAGCCGTGGAATCGGCGCCGCCATTTCAAACGCATTGAAAGATGCAGGCTACGCTGTCGCTGCCACCTACGCAGGCAACGACGAAGCCGCCGCCAAATTCACTGAAGAAACCGGCATCAAGACTTACAAATGGAATGTCGGAGACTATGCGGAAAGCCAGGCCGGCATTGCGCAGGTCGAAGCAGACTTAGGTCCGATTGATGTGGTTGTCGCCAACGCAGGCATCACACGTGATGCCCCATTCCACAAGATGACGCCCGAGCAATGGCAGCAGGTCATCGATACAAACCTGACTGGTGTCTTTAACACCGTACACCCGGTTTGGCCCGGCATGCGCGAGCGCAAGTTTGGCCGCGTGATCGTCATCAGCTCGATCAATGGTCAAAAAGGGCAATTTGCCCAAGTGAACTATGCAGCAACAAAAGCCGGCGATCTCGGCATCGTGAAATCATTGGCGCAAGAGGGCGCGCGCGCGGGCATTACTGCAAACGCTATCTGCCCTGGCTATATCGCGACGGAAATGGTCATGGCCATCCCTGAAAAAGTACGCGACAGCATCGTCGCCGGCATTCCGGCAGGCCGTTTGGGCGAGCCGGAAGAGATTGCACGTTGCGTTGTCTTCCTTGCATCCGACGACGCGGGTTTCATCAACGGGTCAACCATCTCAGCGAATGGCGCGCAGTTCTTCGTCTGACGCCTCTTGCAGAACACGCAAAAGACAAGGGCCGGTTCAATTGAACCGGCCCTTTTTGATCCCGTAAGAGAGCTGCAGTCAATCAGCGGGAAACATGTGACGAAAACAACCAGCTCCACGCGTCCCGCAGCGCCTGGCTGCGTTCTTCATGAGCGCGTTGCATGGCTTGGCGGGCATTCTCATTTGTAGGTGCTTCAATCATGGCCGGGATCCTTTTTTCTGGAAAGCATCAGTGTTTCTGAACTGAAGCCAATATGGCTGCCACGAAGTTTGTTGACAAACGAGACTTTTCAATGGTTCACATAAGATATATTTAACTGACATGAATGATCGCCTGCCCCCGCTAACCGCCCTGCGCGCCTTTGACGCCGCTGCGCGCCATATGTCATTTGCAAAAGCTGCGGATGAATTGTCGGTCACGCCCGCAGCGCTCAGCTTCCAGATCAAATCCCTCGAAGAGCATTTGGGGGCCCCGCTTTTTCTGCGTCTGAACCGAGCAGTGGAGCTCACCGATGTGGGTAAAGCGCTCGCGCCCGGTGCGGCAGACGGCTTTCAGATGCTGTCCAGCGCCTGGCGAAACGCACAGCGCATGCTGGATGACCAGACCTTGACGGTCACTGCAGGACCGGCTTTCACCGCCAAATGGCTTGCGCCTCGCCTGTACGAATTTGCACAAGGCCACCCGGACATTGAGCTCCGGTTTTCTGCATCGCTCAAGATGATGGACTTTGCGCGCGACGCCGTTGATGTCGCAATCCGATTCAGCGCCACCGATGACGCAGACCTGTGGTCCCTCCCCATGGTCGACGAATGGGTAGCACCTGTGATGACACCCGCGCTGGCCAAGCAATTCTCGACACCGGAGAGCCTCACGAAAGCGCCTTTGATTTATGATGACAGCATCAACTTCCTCAGGCCAAAATGTGACTGGGAAGCCTGGTTCGGGATCATGGGAATCGAATATGCCCCAACCCACGGGCCTCGCTTCAGCCAAGCCGACCACGCAATTGACGCCGCTCTTGCCGGTGTCGGGGTGGTTTTGGGTCGGAGGGCCCTGGTGGTCAAGGATGTGCACGAAGGCCGGTTGGCGCTGCCGTTCAAAAAGGCGCTGATGTCGCCGGGCCGATTTCGGTTCATGTGTCCCCACGGCACGGAAAACCGCCCGCAGGTGAAAGCCTTCAGAGAGTGGATGCTGGCCGAGATTGAGAAAACCACTTATATCACGGAAGAACTCGAAGTGGTTGATACGCGCAGCTGATATGTAGGCCGGCGCTTACGCTGGTTGCGCCAGCCGAAGGTTTTCCGGTGCGCTTACGCGGACAGCCGGACGATTTCTTCTTTAAGTCGAAGTTTCTGTTTCTTGAGGTCCGCTATTGCAAGGTCGTCAATGCCAGGTGCACGTTGTGCGGCTTCTACCGCTTCACTAAGAGTCTCGTGTTTTCTTTTCAGCTCTTCTACATGTGCATTCACGCTCATCAAGTCCTCCTGTTAGCTCGTCTACACCGTCAACTTGAGCACATCATGAGACTCAAGTCACGCCGCAGTCGCATTATGCGCCCACAAAGACTTAACGAAACGTTAATCCGCCCTTGTAAACGCAAGTGAAGCTCCGTCCCGCAATGCCGCTTTCACATGAGGAACATAGCTGTCTGCATCTTTATGATGTACGGGCCCTTCATGCAGAATCAAGGGGGCGTGAAGGCGAAAAGCGCCCCTGCCATTCTTGCGACCACGTACGATGACGAGCTCTGTCGCCCTGCCCCGCCGGGGCGCCAGGGGCAACACCTCGATGCTGCCCAATCTACCTGTCATGGTGTTGAGTATTTCGGGCAGCCTTTCCACTCTATGGATGAAATGCGCGTAGCCTTTTGGCGCAAGGCGCTTAGCCGCGATCTTGACCCATAGAGACAGGGGCGTCACCTCGCCAAGCGCTGCCTCCCGGCTGACGTTACCCGACGCGAGGCTCGCGGCTCGGTCATAGTAAGGGGGATTGGCCAGCACATGGTCAAACTGTCTTTGCCTGATTTTGAGCGGTAAATCAGCCAGATCAGCAGTAATGACTTCAAACGAAGCACCACCATTGCGGCGGGCAATCTCAGCGTAGTCTTCCTGAACCTCAACCCCGGTAAGGGACAGGCCGGGAATTCTGGCACCAAGGCATAGGGCAGCCGCACCCACACCGCACCCCAGATCCAACACACGGTCTCCGGGCTGCGCCTCAACAGTGGCGGCGAGCAAAACCGGATCCACCCCGGCACGGTAGCCTGTTTTGGGTTGCAGCAAGTAAAGTTTGCCGCCCAGAAAGGCGTCCGTTGTCAATTCTTCAATCATAATCCCAGGGGGATTTCGTTGTCAGTCAGAACCCGCGTCGCTGCGGCGTGATCATCGGTGCGCACCATGAGACGTCTGGGGAAAATTCCGATGCCCCCTTCGAGAATGCTCATGTTTACGTCCATTTCAAAGCAGTCTATATCCTCCCCCTGAAGGAGAGCCGTCGCGAAGGCGATGATCGTTGGGTCTGTGCTGCGCAAAAGTTCCTTCATATCAGGGATGTAAGGGCAAGCCGACGGTGATGTCGAGCCTTGCAAACGGGAAGTTGATGCAGAACAGCGAGTTTTCACAAAAACCTCACGACCGCATGGCCGCCTACCTTCAAAGTGACATGGAGGAAGTGAACCGGCTGATCCGTGAACGGATGGCCTCGAAACATGCGCCTCGCATCCCCGAAGTGACAGCACATCTGGTCGAGGCGGGCGGCAAACGTCTACGACCGATGCTCACTTTGGCTGCCGCCCATATGTGTGGCTATCAGGGGCAATACCATATCAACCTCGCTGCAACGGTGGAGTTCATTCATACCGCCACTTTGCTTCATGACGACGTTGTGGACGAAAGCGGTCAACGCCGCGGCAGGCCGACGGCCAACCTGCTTTGGGACAACAAATCTTCGGTTCTGGTTGGGGATTATCTGTTTTCGCGCAGCTTTCAGTTGATGGTCGAAACCGGCTCGCTGAAAGTTCTGGATATTCTTTCCAACGCTTCCGCTACAATCGCTGAAGGGGAAGTGCTGCAATTGACGGCCAGCACGGACCTGAAGACGACAGAGGAAATCTATCTGCAGGTTGTGCGTGGGAAAACGGCGGCGCTTTTTGCGGCCGCGACGGAAGTCGGCGGCGTGATTTCAGGTGCGCCAGATGACCATATCGCGGCACTCTATGAGTACGGTGATGCATTGGGGATTGCATTTCAGATTGTGGACGATCTACTGGATTTTCAGGGCGATCAAGGAGCCATCGGGAAAAACGTCGGGGACGATTTTCGCGAACGGAAACTGACAATGCCGCTGATCAAGGCGGTGGCCAAGGCAAATGCGGAAGAGCGCGAATTCTGGGTCCGCACCATCGAAAAGGGCAAGCAGGTCGATGGTGATCTGGAACGCGCGATGCAGCTGCTGCAAGATCACGGCGCGCTGGCGGATACGAGCGTGGCGGCGCGCTCTGAGGCGGCCCGGGCCAAGAAAGCGCTGGCCCCGCTACCGGACCACCCGGTCAAGGATATGCTGACCGATCTCGCGGATTACGTCGTCGAACGGATCAACTGACGCCTTTGCAATTCCTTTACAGGAACGCCTCGCCGCAGCGTTGCGTTGGCACCACCCACCAGTTCGGATGCTTCGTTTTCAATAGGCTGACGGCAGCGTCGCGCGAAATCTCATTTTCCATGATGGCAAAACAGGTGGCTCCCGATCCGGACATCCGCGCGATCAAACATCCTTTGGTTTGGTTCAGCTCTTCAAGCACGTGACCAATGATTGGCTGTGCAGCAATCGCAGGCGTTTGCAGATCATTCCTCTGCTGCAAAAGCCAGGCGATTTGCGCCTCAGAGCTTGCACTCGTCGGCCACATGTCCGTCATCGGGGAGTTTTCCTTGCAGGCAAGGTTAGAGAAAACCGGGCCGGTCGCAACGTCCACACCTGGGTTGACAAGGATCATTGGCCAATTCGGCGCGTCCCCAACGGTTTCAAGGTGATCGCCAATCCCTCGCATACGTATCAGGGCATTCCGCATGCAGACGGGCACATCTGCACCCAGGGAGGTCAGCGCCTTATCGTCCGGTAGCGGAACATCATAAAGTGCCGTCAGCGCTCGGATCGTTGCTGCCGCATCCGAGGAGCCGCCACCAATCCCCGCCGCAGTTGGCAGGTGTTTTTCGAGTGTGATCTCAGCCAATGACCCGAGCAGCGAGGCTGCGCGCATCACAAGATTTTGGTGATCCGTCGGCACACCCGATGCCTGAGGTCCGGTAACTTTTAACGTCAGGCTGTCCGACCGGCGCACTTGCACATGGTCTCCCACATCCGTCAGCATCACCAGCGAATCCAGAAGATGATATCCGTCCGGACGTTGCCCGGTCACATGAAGCGTCAGGTTGATCTTGGCAGGCGCAAAGGCGCGGACAGTATCAGAACCCGGCATAGAACAAGTTAATCGTTGGCCACTTCCACCGAAGACGCACTTTCTTCTTCCAAGACGACGTCGAGCCCGACTTCGAGTTTGCGTCTGATCCGGTCAGGGTCAACATCCTCTCCGGTTTCGGACTGGTCAATGAAAGACAGCGCTCGGGACCACTGGAATTCCGCCTCGCGGTACCTTCCGACCGCCCAGTACACATCGCCAAGGTGATCGTTTACAACCGGATCCACCGCAAGCAGTTCGACTGCCCGCTCCATGTGTGGCACGGCTTCTTCGTAACGACCAAGACGGTAGAGCGCCCAACCCAGCGAGTCGATGATATATCCGCTGTCCGGGCTTGCCGCGACCGCCTGTTCAATCATCTCCAGCGCTTCGTCCAGATTGACCCGTTTTTCAACGAGAGAGTACCCCAGATAGTTCAGCACCTGTGGCTGGCTTGGGTTCAGCTCCAACGCAGCGCGAAAATCGGCTTCGGCCTTGTCCCATTCATCCAGACGCTCGTGCGAGATCGCGCGGGCGTAAAGCAGGAACCAACTGCCGCCGCCCGTGCTTTCCGTAATCTCCAATGCCCGGTCATAGGCTGCGACAGCTTCCAAAAACCTGTCCTGTTGTCGCATCGCATCACCCAGAGCGGACTGGACGGTGGCCAGGTCGCCATGGCTGCGTGCGAGTTGCTCAAGCACCTCAATTGCGGCGTCCGCACGACCGGAACGCCTTAGTGCCGCGGCGCGTCCAAGTTCTGCTGCATGGTATGCGGCGTGATCTGCAGGAACCTCTTTAAGCACAGCGATCGCCGCGTCATATTGTTCAAGCGATTCAAAAAGTTCCGCGGTCAGCAGGATCGCGTCCACATGGTCCGGACGCAGGATGCGCGCAATCTGTGCATATAGGATCGTGTATTCCGGGCTCGCTTCGCCGCGCAAGGCCGCCGACACCGAAAAGAAGACTTCTGCAAAGCCATCCTGTACCGAATTCACATGCGTGAACGGGATTGGATCCTCAGCCGCCAATTCCGCTATGACGGCATCAATCTCGGGATCAGTGCCGCCGGAAAAACTCGCCTCGAGAAGCTTGAGCGCTTCATCCTCACGCTCCAGCTGCGACAGGATTTCAACGCGGGCCAATACACCGCGCCGCGTTTGCAAAACCGATCGTGTCTCATCACCGGCAAAGATTGCCTCCGCGCCCTCGAAATCACCAACCGACGCCAACGCCATGGCCTTTTGGTAGAGCGCAAAGGCCTGCAGACCGCGCTGTTCCGCAATTTCATCGAATTGGGCCAAGGCCTCCGATACGTCACCGGTCCCCATTTTGGCCCAGGCATTCGACAAACCATCTACCAGAGGCCCGATGCGCTGATCTTCGCCGCTCTGCTGAAGCAATTCCTCAAACGCGCCTCTTTTGATCATGTCAGCGGTCAGCGCCAGTTGCGCAACCTGGCTGACCTGGCCCGCATTCTGCATTGCTTTTGCGATGGGCAAGGCTCGGTCCAGTCGCCCCAACGCCAGATGCGCGATCATGGCGTTTTCCATCAACTCGACATTGCCCCTGTCGCGCGCCAATGCCTGCGTGTAGTAGTTCGCAGCCTGCTCAAAGTCATTTTGCACCGCGGCAGATCGCGCGGCCAGATACGGGCCAGCGATAGATTGCGCAGAAACTGGTGCTGCCAGAACAAGAGAAGTCGCAACAGCGACCAAAGAAGTCAGGAAAGTGCGCTTCATGGTCTATTTGCCCTTTTTTGTTTTGTTATATGCCTGCGGGCGCAGGCTATCAGGTTCGCGCCGGGGCGCAATGGGTGGCAAAGGAAAGGCGCGAACACCCCCGCCTTTTTCACACAGTTGTTATTTTCATCGCGTTAAAGCCACTGGCCTCACATGTTTGGATAGTTTGGCCCGTCACCGCCCTGCGGCGTCGTCCAGACGATGTTCTGCGAAGGATCCTTGATGTCGCAGGTCTTGCAGTGCACGCAGTTCTGGAAGTTGATGACAAAGCGCGTGTCCTTGCCTTCTTCCTCGACAAATTCATAGACGCCCGCCGGGCAATACCGTGCCGACGGGCCGGCATAGGTTGGCAGGTTCTTGGACACCGGCACGTCCGGGTCCTTGAGCGTCAGGTGGGCTGGCTGGCTTTCCTCGTGGTTCGTGAAGGAAAAAGCGACGTTAGTCAGGCGGTCAAACGAGAGTTTGCCGTCCGGCTTCGGGTAATCGATGGGCGTGTGTTTGTCGGCGGGGTCCGTCGCCTCTGCATCGGTCTTTCCATGCGGCAGTGTTCCAAGCAGTGAAAAACCCAAGGTGTTCGTCCACATGTCCAAGCCGCCGATCGTGAGGCTCGCAAGCAGACCGCTCTTAGACCACAACGGCTTCACATTGCGTACCTTTTTCAGGTCTTCCCCGATCGCACCAGACCGGACTTCCTGCTCGTATGCTGTCAGCTCGTCACTGCTGCGGCCTTCCGACATGGCCTCAATCGCTGCCTCAGCCGCAGCCATTCCTGACAGCATCGCATTATGGTTGCCTTTGATGCGCGGCACGTTGACCATGCCCACCGAACAGCCCAGCAAGGCTACGCCGGGTGCGACCATCTTGGGCATGGATTGATACCCGCCTTCGCTGATTGCACGTGCGCCATAGGCCACCCGCTTGCCACCTTCCAACAGGTCAGCCACCATCGGGTGATGCTTGAACCTCTGAAATTCCATGTAAGGGAACAGATGCGGGTTTTTATAGTTCAGATGCACCACGAAACCCACGTAAACCTGATTGTTTTCTAGGTGGTAGATGAATGATCCACCCCCGGCATTGCTACCAAGCGGCCACCCCATTGTGTGGGTAACTGTGCCTTCACTGTGCTTGGCCGGATCGATTTCCCAGATTTCCTTCATACCAAGGCCGTATTTCTGCGGCTCATGACCCTGGCTCAGGTCGTATTTCTCGATCACCTGTTTGGAGAGTGATCCGCGCACGCCTTCGGAAAGAAACACGTATTTCCCGTGCAACTCCATGCCTGGCTCATAAGCGTCACCATGTGAGCCATCGGCATTCTTGCCAAATTCACCCGCAACAACGCCCTTTACTTCACCGTTTTCACCGTAAACCAGTTCAGAACAGGACATTCCCGGAAAGATTTCCACACCCAACTCTTCGGCCTGCTCCGCCATCCAGCGGCAAACGTTGCCCATGGAGACGATGTAGTTGCCGTGATTGTTCATCAGCGGCGGCATCGGGAAGTTCGGGATCCTTAGTTTACCTGCTTCGCCAAGGACATAGAAATTATCCTCCTTGACCGGCACCTTCAGAGGTGCGCCTTTGTCTTTCCAATCCGGGATCAGCGCATCAAGGCCCATCGGATCCAGCACGGCTCCAGACAGGATGTGAGCACCCACTTCGGACCCTTTTTCGAGCACGACAACGTTGCACTCAGCATCAAGTTGTTTCAGGCGAATGGCCGCGGAAAGACCTGCAGGCCCCGCCCCAACGATGACCACGTCGTATTCCATTGCTTCGCGCTGTGTATCCGTCATGGGAAAACTCCCCCCTCATAGAGTCTCGATCCCCGCAGGGATCGTGTCAGAAAACTTCGGAATGGGCTAAACCACGACTGTCAGCTTTGCAATCACTACACAGCGTCAAAATACAGATTTACAAGGCAAATGCGGCATCAAAACGCAGCTTGCCGATCTTTCGCTCACTCCGGACGGTCTCCAAGCAAATAGCGCGGACCTGGCCCTTTCTCTCTTGCCCGGTCTTGTGCGTTGTAGAGCCTGCAACTTCGCAGGCTCAGGCATCCACAGCCGATGCAGCCGTCAAGATTGTCGCGCAGGCGCGTCAGGGCGGTAATTTTCTCGTCTAGTGCTGCGCGGAAGCTGTGACTTATGCCCGCCCAATCAGCCTTGGTCGGCGTCCGCCCGCCCGGGAGTTTGTCCAGTTCCGCCTTTATCTGTGGCAGGGTAAAGCCAAACTGCTGGGCAATCATCACGAAACTCAATCGTCGCAGATCGGATCGTGAAAACCGCCTTTGTCCGCCTGCATTTCGCCAAGGGCGCACCAATCCTTGATCCTCGTAGTAGCGGATTGCCGAAACAGCGAGACCCGTACGCTGTGCCAATGCTCCAATTGACAGTCCTTCGTTCATTTTCAAACTTTCTTCTTGATCTCAAGTTAACTTGAGGAATTAAGTTAACACAATCAGTGAAATTCGAAAGGGATAATACTATGCATGCAACGCTTGAACATGCAAATTACACCGTCGGAGATGCCCGAAAAACTGCCCAATGGATGGAGCAGCTGTTTGGGTGGCACATCCGTTGGGAAGGCCCGTCGCTCGACGGGGGGCGCTCCCTTCATATTGGAACCGACACACAATATTTGGCACTTTACGAACCAAAAAAACCTGCGGAACCCAAGTCTTCCAGCTATGCGACGCGAGGGGGGTTGAATCACATCGCCGTTGTTGTCGACGACATTGACGATATGGAACGGCGCGTGGCGGCATACGGCTTCACACCCGGCAGCCATGGCGATTACGAACCGGGTCGAAGGTTTTACTTTCACGACCACGACAATATTGAATATGAGGTCGTGCAATACGACTGATAGTCTGACGGCGGGCAAAACACCGCCACCTCCAAGGCTGTCATCGCATTGAACCCCCTTGCAATCCCGCCACCGTTTAGGTCAGGTAGGGACCATCAAAATCAGCGGCCCCCGGGATTTCCCGGCGGGCCGCAGCAATTCGTGGATGACACCGATGGATAAGATACCAATGACCCGCAAGGGCCACGCAGACCTGGAAACGGAACTCAAACATCTGAAATCCGTGGAGCGCCCTGCAATCATCAAAGCCATCGCTGAAGCTCGCGAACATGGGGATTTGTCCGAGAATGCCGAATACCACTCGGCCCGGGAGAAGCAGTCTTTCATCGAAGGCCGTATCAAGGAGCTCGAAGGCGTCTTGGGGTTGGCTGAAGTGATCGATCCGTCAAAGATGTCGGGCACCATCAAATTTGGGGCCACGGTCACCTTGGTGGATGAGGACACAGATGAAGAGAAGACCTGGCAGATCGTCGGCGAGCACGAAGCCAACGTTGAAAAGGGGTTGCTGAACATCAAATCGCCTATCGCCCGTGCCCTGATCGGCAAGGATGAAGGCGACAGTGTGGAGGTCCGCACGCCAGGTGGTGAAAAATCCTACGAGGTCCTGAAAATTGTCTACGCCTGACAGGATGGCTGACATGTCCGATACCGACGCAGAAGAACATACCAAAGAGCAAAGACCGCGCCCGACGCCGTTGGGCATTTATGATCAGCCCAAGGCCGAAACCATAACGAATATCGAAGTTGTCGCGATCGCGGTATCTGCGATCTGGCTCATCGGTGCTGCGGCCTTCTTTCTGGTCCTGCCCGGCGACGCGGTTGAGGGTGGCGACGGGTCCGGTGCTTTGCGCCTCCTGATGACCATAATGGCGATCTTTATGCCCATTGGCATGATCTGGGTCGCAGCCACTGCTGCGCGTGCCTCCAAGGTCATGCGCGAAGAAAGCCAGCGTCTCCAATCGTCGATCGATGCCATTCGGCAGACATACGTCGCGCAAAGCCAGGGTTCTGCAGTGGGAACAGAACCCGCATCTGTCGCCCGCAAGCTCGACGAAATCGCGGCGGCCACGCGGAAGACGGAAACGGTCTTGGCGACATTCTCCTCACGGCGCGAAAACCAAAGCTCAAGCGCCCCGCAGAATCCGGCCCCTGCAAAAGTCGAAGACCAACCCGCCCTCGCGCTTGGAACCCAGGTGGAGGAGCTTGCGCCTCCCTTGGCGACCGATGATTTCATTCGCGCGCTCAACTTTCCTGAAACCGCCGAGGACGAGGTCGGTTTCGCATCCCTCCGGCGCGCCCTCAAAGATCGCCCCTCTGCGCAACTGGTCCAGGCGGCGCAGGACGTGCTGACCCTGCTCAGCCAGGACGGAATTTACATGGACGATCTGATCCCAGACCGGGCTCGCCCGGAAGTTTGGCGCCATTTCGGGCAAGGTCTGCGCGGACGCCCGATTGCGCCACTGGGCGGGATCAGGGATCGTTCATCGCTTGCGCTGACAGCCGGACGGATGAAACAGGATCCGATCTTTCGGGACGCCGCTCATCATTTCCTGCGCCTTTTCGACAAGACCTTCGCAGAGTTTGAACAGCGCGCGACCGATGGAGAGATTGCAGCGCTTTCGGACACCCGCACGGCGCGGGCCTTTATGTTGCTGGGGCGCGTGGCGGGCACCTTCGACTAATGCGGGTCAGAGCCCAAAACTGCCAAAGGGAATAAACCGCACAAGACTGCCGGGTGTGATCGTGGCCGCTTCATGCGGAAGCTCTACCAGCCCATCCGCCCAGGACAGACCCGAAATGCGTCCCGACCCCTCTGACGGAAAGACTTCTGCGTGACCGTCCCGCAACCGAGCCCGCAGAAATTCGGAACGCCCAGCTTTTTTATTTTTGGAAAACGCAGCAGGCACCTCGAAACCTTGCGGTTCGGGCCATTTCGCACCTGCAAGTTGCGCAAGGGCAGGCCGCGCAAAGATCAGCGTACACATCATTGCAGCAACCGGATTGCCCGGCAGCCCAAAGACCGGCGCGCCATCCCACATCCCCAGCGCCAGCGGGCGCCCGGGTTTCACCGCCACACGCCACAGGCTCATGTTGCCGGCCTCTTTAAGAAGGGCAGAGACGTGATCTTCATCGCCCGCAGAGGCCCCGCCGCTGGTGATGATGGCATCCGCCTGTTGAGACGCCTGCGCAAATGTTTCTGACAGCACGCCGCGATCATCCGGCACGATCCCCATGTCCACGGGGATATGGCCAAACCGCCGCAACAGCTCGATCAGCATTGGACGATTGGCATCATAAATCTGACCGTCCTGTGCAGCATCCCCGGGTGCGACCAACTCAGATCCCGTGGAGAGGACAGCAACCCGCAAGGGGGCGTGTACCGGCACATTTGACACACCAGTTGCGGCGAGCAATGCAACCTCTGCAGCACCAATACGTGTCCCTTTTGGCACCACGACATCGCCTGCGGTCACATCTTCGCCCGCTTGTCGCGTATTGGCACCTTTCTTGATCGGGCCGCGAAAGGACAGCTGGTTCTTCTGCAGGGTCACGTCCTCCTGCAACACAACCGTATCGACGCCAAAGGGCAATGCCGCCCCTGTCAGCACCCGTATGGCTTTGCCCTCGGGCAAGGCGGCTGGTGCATCCCCCGCGGCCGCCCGCGTGTCAGCCAGCGGCAGAGTGTGCACGCCCTCCGAGCGCCCCCCCGCAAAGCCGTAGCCGTCTACTGCCGTATTCGGCAAAGCCGGATTGCTGCGTTGCGCCGTGATATCGCGCGCAGCGATCCAGCCTACGCCATCCAGAAGCGGCAGTTCCTCTGTGGAGGTGATTGGTTCAAGACGGGCACGCAACCCCGCCAAAGCCTCAGCCACCGGCGTCCAATGCAACCCGGGCGGCAAGGCAAAACAACTGTTGTTCAAACGTGGCGGCAGGGCGGCAGCACGCTTCAGGTCCTCTTCGAAGCCCAATCCAAAAATCCAACCTTCCTCGGGTGCGGTCACGTCCAGCATCTCGGACAACTGTTCCGGAGAGAGCGCCGAAATACTGCGCGCCACCTCTTCCACCTGCCACGCATCCTTGATCCGGCCTTCCGGGGCCGCGCCAAGCGTCAGGGACGGCCAGATCTCGACAAATGCCACGTCGGACGCAAGGTCTTCAAATGGCCAGACGGAAGCCCCGAAACGGCGGCGCAAACGCGACAGGACAGGCAACCCCATGATGACTTGCGAGCCGACAGCCCCCGCACCGGCCATTTGCCAGCAAGTGAACGCCCCCTTGGCCTGTTTCTCGACCTCACGACGTTCTGGAAACGGGTTGGCGTAATTCGCCTTGGTACGCGGCAATCCGTCAATGTCGCGGGCCAGACCATTGGCCCAGTACGGCCCCTCTGTTGAAAACCTTCGATTGATTTCCCCGGCCAGGTCAAAGCGGTTGTTCGACTTTGGTTCATCCTCAACCCGCGCCTCAAACCAATCCCAAACCGCGAATGGAGAGGCCGTTCCCGTCAGTGCTTTGGCGAATCCCGCAGGGTAGCCAAATGGAAAATCAAATCCCGCCATCACGCGGCGCCCTGCTGCCCGTTCCGCAGCAATCAGATCCGCGATCCAGCTTTCTGCAACTTGCCTGTTGCGCAGGTAAACCGGTTCTTCCGCGCGCCCCTCCCGTGCGACACAGGCCCATATGGCATCACGCGCAGGGCGCGGCCCGCGATCATTTCCGCCAGACCAATCCACCATCAGGATGGTGTCGAAACCTGTCACAGGCCAACCTCGGACAAAATGAAATCCGCAATCGCTTTGGTATCATTGAGATCGAACAGAGGACGATCAATCGTCATGGGCGTATCGCTCGCCACAGCCTTGATGGTCGGATCATCTTCGGCAATCAACGGATTGCCCGTTTCACCACGAAAAGCCTCGATCTTGTCGTGGCCGTCACGTTTATAGCCTTCCACAAGAACCAGATCGACCGGCGACAGTTTTTTCAGGAGTTCGTCAAGCGTCGGTTCTTGCTCCTCCCGCAACTCATGCATCAGGGCAAATCGTTTGCGCGAGGCCAATAGAACCTCGGTGGCACCCGCAATTCGGTGGCGAAAACTGTCCTTGCCGGGCTGATCAACATCAAAAACGTGATGCGCATGTTTGACCGTGGAGACACTGAAGCCGCGCGCACAGATTTCAGCAACCAAACGCTCCATCAATCCGGTCTTGCCTGCGTTCTTCCAGCCGACGACACCAAAAACCTTCATAAGAGCGCCTCGGCCTGCTTCAGATCTTCCGGCGTGTTCACATTGAAGAAGGGATCAAACGGCGTTGCGGGAAACAGCGCCTCGCGCGCCCCCTGCCGATCGGTCCACATCACCACCTTTCGCAAGCCCCCATCCAGCGCCTCACGCAAATCGTGCCGCAAGGCCACAGGCCACAAACCAAAGGTCGGGTGACGCACATGACCACGATCCGGATCAGGCGTCGCCGCAAGAACCAGCGGATGCACCATCCCATCCCCGGCCAACAAAAGGTGCGGGACCAGATCCGCCGGAAAGAATGGCGTGTCAGCGGCGGCGGTGACAATCGTCTCGGCCCCCTGCTCTGCCGCCCAATCCAGACCGGCCAGCACCCCCGCCAGCGGGCCTGCGTAGCCTGCAATGCTGTCCGCGAGGATCGGCAGACCGATATGGGCGAACCGGGTCGCATCCCCGTTGGCGTTCAACGCCAACCCGGCAACCTGCGGTTCAAGCCGTGCGATGACATGCGACAGCAAAGTGCCCTGGCCCAGCGGCAACAGCCCCTTGTCTCCGCCGCCCATGCGTGTCGCAAGACCGCCTGCTAGAATAACGCCAAGCGGTTGCTTCACGCGGCCCCCTTGCGTCCGGCGCGGCGCGGCTCGTCCGGCACTGATTTCGGGTCAGCGTCGCGTACCAGTCGATCTTCGCCGCTGAGACAGATAAAACGCTGGCCCTTCATGCGCCCGATCAGGGTCAATCCGACCTCGCGCGCGATCTCGATACCCCATGCGGTGAAACCTGACCGGGATGCCAGCACAGGGATCCCCATCATTGCGGTCTTGATCACCATTTCTGACGTCAGCCGACCAGTTGTGTAAAGCATCTTGTCATCCGCAGGGACCCTCTCGGAAAGCATCCAGCCCGCAATCTTGTCCACCGCGTTGTGACGACCGACGTCCTCCATGTAGACCAGAGGCCTGTCTTGCTGACACAACACGGTTCCGTGGATCGCACCCGCCTCCAGATAGAGCGACGGCGTGCGGTTGATTTTGCTACTCAGCGCGTAAAGCCAGGACGTCCGCACCTCCGTCTGTGGCAGTTTTACGTGTTGCAGGCCCTCCATCATATCGCCGAAAACGGTCCCAACCGCACAGCCACTGGTTCGGGTCTTTTTACGCATCTTCTCTTCGTAATCGGTCTTGCGGGCCGTCCGTACGATCACCGTTTCAAGCTCTTCGTCATAGTCGACCCCGGTGATCTCATCCTCGGCGCTCAACATGCTCTGGTTACGCAGAAATCCAAGCGCCAGGTAATCAGGATAGTCGCCGATCGTCATCGCCGTCACGACTTCCTGCGCGTTGAGAAAGATCGTCAAAGGGCGTTCTTCCACGACGCGCGTTTCGACTTCGGCACCGGTATGATCCGTTCCGATCACAGCGCGGGTCAACCGAACAGCTTCAGGATCCGGAGCGATCAGGTATTCCCCGGTATTGTCCAGTCTCGACAATTGCATCCCCCTTGCTGCTGATGTACCCCTGAGCCGTTCCAATATAACGCATCCCATGTCCGCCACCACAACGAAATCACCCAGCCTCGGAGAAGCATTCTGGCGGGGCTGCCGACACGGCGCCCCCTTCGTTCTGGTTGTGGGCCCATTTGCTATTCTTTTTGGGGTTCTGGCGACCGAAGCGGGCTTGAACGTTCTCGAAACACTCGCCTTTTCGGTTGTCGTGGTCGCAGGCGCCGCGCAATTCACTGCGTTGCAACTGATGACGGAAGAAGCGCCAACGCTGATCGTTTTGGCATCCGCACTTGCGGTCAACCTGCGCATGGCGATGTATTCTGCATCGCTTACGCCATACCTTGGCGCAGCCCCGTTGTGGCAACGCGCCCTGATCGCCTACATCATCCTTGATCAATCCTATGCCTGTGCCTCGGTAGAATTCGAGAAAAAGCAGGACATGACTGTACCTGAACGGATCGCCTATTTCGCGGGCACCTCCGCCCCGGTCGTGCCGTCTTGGTATTTTTGCACCTATCTGGGCGCCGGAATCGGCACCCGAGTACCAGACAGCTGGGCGCTTGATTTCGCGCTGCCCATTACGTTTCTGGCGTTGATGGCACCAATGTTGCGGACGCGGGCACACCTGATCGCCGCCATTGTGTCGGTTGTGGTGAGCTTGTTGGCTGCCGGGCTACCTTATTCGATGGGACTGCTGATCGCCGGCGTCCTCGCAATGATGGCCGGGGCCCGCGCAGAGCTTTACTTCGATGAAAAGGCAAGGCGCACATGATCGACAAGAGCCATCTCTGGGTCGTTATCATTGGCCTTGGTATCGGCAGTTATCTGTTGCGATTTGCCTTTATCGGGCTGGTGGGCGGACGTCAGATGCCCGACTGGTTGCTCAGACATTTGCGCTACACCGCCGTCGCCGTTCTGCCAGCCCTTGTCGCCCCTCTTGTGGCCTGGCCTGCTGCAACAGATGGCGCTTTGGACCCGGCCCGGCTCACCGCCGCCCTCGTTACGCTTGGCGTTGGGCTGGTCACGCGCAATGTGTTTGGGTCCATCTTCGCAGGGGCCGCTACGCTTTACGCACTACTTTACCTGCTCGGTTAAGGGGCCGTCAGGTGGCAGCGCGAATGCCATCTACAACGTTTCCGTCGTCATCTTCGTAGTATCTGTCAGTTTCGACACCCGGCAGCGTATCGAACTGTTCCATCAACTTGACCGGGTAGAACGTGACGGAAATGCTTTCAAATCCGGGAACCTGTCGCAAAATGGACGATGTCGCATTAGCGCAAAACGCGCTGCCCACAGCACCATTCGACTGAACAAGTTGCAATGCGGTTTCGGCCTGTGCCCGGCTCACTTCGATTTCCTGAGTGACTACGTGATAGGTACTGCGGGCATGTGCGCTTTTGTACGCTTTGATCCATCCCGGTGACATACCGTACAGCACGTCGCCGCGCTCAGTCGCCTCGGGAATACGAAACGAACCCGCAGGGTCAAAAATCACCTGCTGGCTTCCGCTGACAATAAGGGCAGAATGTCCGCCGGACCCGGTCTTGTTGTTAACGACCGTTACCAACGTAATTTTAGGCGGACCGGACGGCACATATGCTGCCGCAGCAGCTTCCTCAACGCTCACGTCGTCGAATGAAGACCCGGCACATGCTGCGAGGGTCACCAGCAATGTCATGAGGACAATGATCCGGCGCATCCAACGACCCTCCGGTCTGGTTATCAGGAGATAAAAATGGCCATCCAGATCAGTAGCAAAATAATGCCGATAACGATGCGCGTGGTCCATTTCATGAACCCGGCAAACATCTTTTCCTGCGTTTCGATATTCATTTCACCGTGTTTGTGATCTGCCATTGCCGCAGTCCTCTTTCTTGCACTGTAGGTCACCCTTGCACCAGCCCTACTGGATTCGAAACGCTATGTCACCCGGGGGACAGACAAAAATCACGACAATCGCGTGTCAGGACCAAATTGACTTTTTTGGGGCTGCCAGGTCTGCACGATGCCTAGGCGCTCTTGTCCAGTTCCTGTGCCAGCTGGAACCCTATGCGCGTTGGTTCCGGTTTTTCTTCGGGCTTTGGCAAAGCCCGCAACAGCACATTCAACTGGCTGACATGCTGCACCAGTTGCGTGCGGCTCCCAGAACCGTCGACGCCATAGAATGTTATGATGTCGGGATCGAAATAGCCCATTCCCTCAATCCGCAAGACACCCGCATCACCGCCTGTAAATCCCATTGCCACTTCCTGAGACGCATCAAGCTGTTCCTCGAAGTTGCGGATGTACAGGATCATGCGTTCATATGCCCATTGCGCCGGAGATTTTTCCGCCGCGGGCGTATCAGTGATCGCCTTGGGTATGGGTTGGCTCGCCGCATTCCGCGCCTTTGGGTCACAATGGACTTCGTACAGACCGGCCAAAGCCGCTGCCTCTACCGCCTCAGCTGCAGTTTTGATCTCTTCGTTCACATCTCTACCCCTTACGCTGGTAAACCCAAGCACCGTCAGCGCGCCGACTGCGCGTCGCCCGGCCTTGTTGGTAAAGGTGGCTCAGATGCGCCACCGATTCAACCAATGCCAGCCCGTATTCCCCCTCGCCAATGGACCGTTTGAAAAGTGGGGCAAAGCACTCTCCCGCGGATTTAGGCGTATCGAGGTAGGCCAGCAGGCGGTCCAGCGCGCCGTGATGGTTGTCCAACAACTGACGCATGCGTGTCGGCAATCCAGTAAACGGCAGCTTGTGCCCGCCAAGAACAAGATGATCGGGGCGGGCAAGTGCGGCAAACTGCGTGCAGCTTTCTATCCAGTCCCCTACCGGGTCCGCCATGGGTTCCGTGGCATAGACGCCAATGTTCGGGCTGATTGACGGTAGGATCTGATCGCCCGCAAGGACCAGATTATCATCCCGGCTCCAGAAGGTCGCATGTTCGGGCGCATGGCCGTTGCCGGTATGGACGTCCCAGTGCCGCCCTCCGATCTCGATTTGATCCCCCTGCTTGATCCGGGTGAAGCCCAGCGGCAACGGGGCCACCACATCCGCAAAGTTAAAGGGCCGTTCCGTCTTGCGTCGGGCGAGGATGTCAGCATCCATGCCCGCGCTCTGATAAAATCGAATGGATTCTGGCGCAGGCACCGGCTGCTCATCAAGGGTGAGCATCCGGCCAAATAGCCATGCGGTCCGCGTTGTCACCAATTCCGCCCCCATCTCGGACTGAAACCACCCCGCAAGCCCAATGTGATCAGGGTGGTGATGGGTGACGACGACCCGTGTCACGGGTTTTCCGCCAAGGGGCCCTTCGAGCAGTTGCTGCCAGATTGCCTTGCTGCGCCGCGACGCAAAACCTGTATCGATCACCGTCCAGCCTGCACCGTCGTCGAGGGCATAGACGTTCACATGATCCAGCTTCATGGGCAGGGGCAGGCGCATCCAGAGCACGCCGGAAGCGGCTTCGACAGCCTCTCCTTCAGCCGGTGGTGCCTCCCACGGATAGCGCAACCCCGCGGGCGCGTGTTCGTTCATCAGGCTGCCAACTCCTCCGGATCAAGGGCAAAGAGGTCTTCTGCCCCCACTTGCGCATTTGCGAGCAATGCAGCGTGTTCAGGTAAAAGACGCAAGATGTAAAATCTTGCCAATGCGACCCGTGCGGTCTCTGGCGCGGCAATGGCCGCCTTCAAATGCAGATATCCTCCCAATACCCGGGCAAACCCGCGCAGGAAGGGGACGGCGCCAGCGAAACGCATGTCCATATCCTGCTGCGCCACCATCCACTCCGTGGCCTCACGCAGGCTTTCGCTGGCCTCCCAGACGGGGCCTGCGAGATCTGGCAAATGCTCCCGTGCGGTTTCGGCAAATCCTTCGATTTCATCCAGCAAACGGTGGGCAGCGTCTCCGCCATCCATCAGCTTGCGCCCGACGAGATCCATGGCCTGAATGCCGTTTGTGCCCTCATAGATGGCCGTGACACGCACATCGCGGCAGAATTGCGCCGCTCCGGTTTCCTCAATGTACCCCATGCCGCCATGCACCTGGACGCCCAGCTCAGCGACGCTGATGCCCGTGTCTGTACCAAACGCCTTGGCGATGGGCGTCAGAAAGGCCGCGCGGGCCTGCCAGTCTGGGTCGTTGGTGGCATGCGCCATGTCGATTGCCACCGCGCAACTCAAACCAATACTGCGCGCCGCAAAAACATCTGCCTTCATCGTCGCCAGCATCCGGCGTACATCGGCATGATCGACGATCGCACCCGACGGGCCGCGCGTGCGGCCTTGCTTGCGATCCATCGCGTAGGACAAGGCATGTTGATAGGCCGCCTCGGCCACACCAACCCCCTGCCCGCCCACGCCAAGGCGGGCATTGTTCATCATGGTGAACATGGCTTCCATGCCGCCTTCTTTTGGGCCGACAAGCCATCCTGTCGCCCCATCGTATTGCATTACGGCAGTGGGCGATCCATGCAGGCCCATCTTGTGCTCCAGGCTGACGACCTTCACCGCATTGGGCTGACCGAGGCTGCCGTCATCGTTGGGAATGATCTTGGGCACGAGAAACAGACTTATCCCTTTAGTGCCCGCAGGCGCACCTGGCAAGCGTGCCAGGACCAGATGGCAGACATTCTCTGCCACGTCGTGATCCCCCCAGCTGATGTAGATTTTCTGGCCCGTCACAGCGAAAGTGCCATCCCCGTTATCTTCGGCCTTTGTAGAAAGCGCTCCCACATCCGATCCTGCTTGCGGCTCGGTCAGGTTCATCGTGCCCGTCCATTCGCCGGAGATCAGCTTGGGCAGGTAAAGAGCCTTGATTGCGTCGCTCGCGTGACTCTCAAGCGCTTCGATCTGGCCCTGGCTCATCAAGGGTGCAAGCTGTAGCGATAGACATGCGCCACTCATCATTTCGTTTACCGCACTGGTGATGGACATCGGCAAGCCCATACCGCCGTATTCGGGATCCGCCGCCATGCCGACCCAGCCTCCCTCCGCAATGGCACGCCAACCTGCATCAAAACCCGGCGAAGTGCGCACGACGCCGTTTTCCAGCCGTGCAGGGTGCATGTCACCCGCGCGTTGCAACGAGCCGAGCACTTCGTCGCAGAGCTTTCCGGCCTCTGTCAGAATGGCGCGCGTCATATCGGGCGTCGCCTCGGCAAATCGATCGGTTCTGCTCAAGGCGTCGTGACCGACAACCTCATGCAGCAGGAATGAATACTCTTCAACGGGTGACTGGTATGGCATTTCACGTCTCCTTCCGGGCGCGGTGCAGGCTTGGCATAGGCGAGCGCAGCTTATAAGGCAGTGCAAACCATGCGGCGCTTCGCCGTCCTCGGCAACCAAAACGCGACGTCACAGAGCCTGATGAGCAGTTCCAAACCCCTGATATTGAGACCGTCGCAAGACGGAATCTCCTGCGCGGCTGCGTTGCTATCCAAGGGTGCGCTTGTCGCCTTTCCAACCGAGACCGTTTACGGCCTTGGCGCAGATGCACGTAACGGTCAGGCCGTGGCTGCCATCTATGAAGCCAAGGCGCGGCCCTCTTTCAATCCGCTGATTGTTCACGTGCCCGACGTTGAAACGGCGAAGGTCTATGGTCATTGGTCGGAAAATGCCGACCTGCTGGCACAGACTTTCTGGCCAGGCCCTCTGAGCCTCGTTTTGCCACTCAAAGACGATCATGGCTTGTCTGGTCTGGTCACCGCTGGGCTGGACAGCGTGGCCTTGCGCGTTCCAGCCCATCCGGCAGCGCGCAAACTGTTGATGGCTTTCGGTGGCCCGGTTGCAGCCCCCTCTGCCAACCCGTCCGGTCGGATCAGCCCGACTACCGCGGCACATGTGACTGCGGGGCTGGGTTCCAAAGCCACTGGCATTCTGGATGACGGTCCCTGCTCGGTGGGTCTTGAGAGCACAATCGTTGGTGTGACTGGAGCGCCCGCTCTGCTGCGCTCTGGCGGCGTCACCCGCGAAGATATCGAGGCCGTCCTGGGAGTCGCGCTGGATGATCCAATGCAGGGTCAAATCTCGGCACCAGGTCAATTGGCGTCACATTATGCTCCCAAGGCACAAGTGCGTCTTGAGGCGACTAACAAAAGGGATGACGAGGTGTTGCTTGGCTACGGGCCAATTGAAGGCGACATCAATCTGTCACCCGAGGGGGATTTGAAAGAAGCCGCAGCGCGGCTTTTTGAATGCCTGCATGAGCTGGACGCGACGGGCCGCCCAATAGCTGTAGCGCCAGTGCCGAAGAACGGGTTGGGTGCTGCGATCAATGACCGCTTGCGGCGTGCAGCCGCCCCTCGCTAAGGGACTTCACGCATGCCCAGCCGTCGCCGACAAGGTGATTGGATCAACGCCAAGACTTTCCAATGCAGCGGACCATTTCTCTGCCGCTGGCACCTGAAATACAAGCTGTGGCACCGCATCCGTTGTGAGCCAGCCGTTCCGCGCAATTTCACCCTCTAGCTGCCCCGGACCCCAGCCAGCATAGCCCAACATCATCAACGCGCTTTCAGGCCCCTCGCCCCGGGCAATCTCTTCAAGAATGTCCAGCGTCGCCGTCATGCCAAAGCCGCCCGTGACGGTCAGCGTGTGCAGGCTCGACACATAGTCCTTGGTGTGGAGGACAAAGCCGCGCCCGGTTTCGACCGGCCCGCCATAATGCACCACCATTTTCTGCGCGTCATTGGATCCTGCGATGTCCAGCTGATCCAGCACATCCCCCATCCGGATATCTGCGCTGGGTTTGTTGATGATGAGACCCATGGCTCCCTTCTCAGAGTGGGCACACATCAAGATCACCGAATGCTCAAAGCGCGGATCGCCCATGGACGGCATGGCTATCAGCAGTTTTCCTTCAAGCTGCAAGTTCGGCCCTCCTGACTTCCCGCGAAGACCTTTCAAAGATGGCCCGCTGCCGAGTAGGACGCAAGCCCCAAGACGGCAGAAACGGCGAAACATGGCTGACCAGATCGTGACTTGGCATTTGGGTGGGACTGGCGCATAGACAAATCATGTTGACCAGAGTTTTAACGACATCGGCTTTTTGCCTCGCAGCGTTTGCAACATCCGCGCAGGACAGGTTTGAAATGCCTGTAACGGCAGATGTTTTGCCCGGATGGGTTCAGGCAGATGGCACCCGCATCGCGGCGTTGCGGCTCAAGTTGGCACCGGGTTGGAAAACCTATTGGCGGGCGCCGGGCGATGCCGGGATACCACCGCAATTCGATTGGTCCAGTTCCCGCAACCTTTCGTCTGTCGCCGTGATCTGGCCTGCGCCAAAGGTCTTTGACCAAAATGGCATGCGGTCTGTTGGATATGAAGATGAGCTGGTGATCCCGCTTGAGATTACCCCATCGAAAATAACCGCTCCCATCCGCCTGAAGGCCGATATGGAACTTGGGATATGTTCCGATATCTGCATTCCGCATGCGCTCGCGTTCGACGTGAAAATCGACACCCGTGATACCAGCCCGACGCCCGCCATCGCAGCAGCGCTCGCCCAGCAACCCTACACCGCGAAAGAAGCAGGGGTGCGTGACACCGAGTGTATCGTCAGCCCGACCTCCGATGGGTTGCAGATCGAGGCCCGGGTGACAATGCCCTCAGCCGGCAATCCGGAATATGTCGTGATCGAGCCGGGCCCGGGGGACATTTGGGTCAGTGAAGCCGACACCAAACGCCAGGGAGGCGAGGTTGTGGCCATCTCGGACATGGTGCATGTGAACGGCGGCACCATAGCGCTCGATCGCTCTGCCATCCGCATCACGGTGCTCGGCAGCAAATATGCAGTGGATATTCGTGGATGTAACTCCGGCTAGGCCGCGGTTTGAGCCTGCCGCCGCAGCACCAGCGCAAAGATAATATAGGCGACACAGCACAGCACCGCGACACCCGCAATGAACAAGGCAAGTGCGGCACTCAAAGGCGCGCCGCTTGCGGCAAATCCAATGAGACCTGCCAAGGGTTCAGGCAGTTGCCCAGTCCACATAACCCAGCCCATCGTCGCAGCACACCACGCCAGAACCAATGTCCACAGCAGGAGGAACCCGGCTCGAAAGCTCCTTAGCGGCGCGGTGCTGGCGCGTCGCATCGCCGTGACCTGCCGCGCCACGTCATGTTGGACGGCTACCAGCGCGGGCAGCACCAAAAGCACAAGCACCATCCCGAACCCGAGGCCATAGACCAGCGTGATAATTGTTGGTTTGAGGAATTGGGCCTGCTGGCTCGTTTCATAAAGAAGCGGCATCAAGCCCAATACCGTTGTCAGAGTTGTCAACAACACGGGCCTTAATCGATCCGCAGTTCCGTCAATGATGGACGGAATAAGCCCTCGCTCTTCGGCATATTCATCAATGACCGTGATCAAAACGATCGAGTCGTTGATGATGATCCCGGTCATGCCCAGCAGCCCTACGACCGTGAACATGCTCAGGGGGACATCCCAGACCCAGTGGCCATAGATCGTCCCCACAAGACCGAAAGGAATGATCGCCATGACCACAACAGGCCGGCTCCAGCTGGCAAAAACCCACGCGAGGACAAGGTAAATCCCCGCCATACAAAGAATAAACCCGGTCAGGGCATCGTTGAGGAAAGTGTTTTCCTGTTCCGACTGACCAGCCATATACCATTCGACCTGATGCACTGCGGCGATCGTGGGCAGAATTTCCTCTCGTAATGTCTCTTCGATCTCTGTCGCGCGCGCGGGATCATCTTCGGAAATGTCACCTGAAACAGAAACCACCCGAACGCCATTCTCGCGGCGCACGGTACTGAAGCCTGTCCGACGTTCGACGCTCACGATATCGGCCAGCGGCACATAGACGCCGGACGGTGACCGCATTTGCGTACGTTCCATGAAATCTGCCGTTAGTTCTCCTTTTGGTAATTCGACGCGTATATCCGCGCTGCGGGGCCCATCGGGGTAAGTGGCAGCCTCGATCCCACCCAACCGGTTGCGCAAACTACGTCCAAGATCATCGATCTTGAACCCAAGCGCCTGCCCCTGCGGCGTCAGATCAAGGATCAGTTCTTCCTTGTCGTATGCCAGATTGTCCTCGACGCCGCTCACCTCCGGATACTGTAACAAGGCATCCTGAAGAGCGAGGCTGGCTTGCTTCAGCGCCTCGGTCTCGGCGCCAAAGAGACGGACGCTCAGGCTTTCACCTCCCGGTCCGGATCTTTGCCCCCGGAACATGACAACCTCAGCCAAGGGGTGTTGTTCAACGCGTTCCTGGATGTCGGCCACGAAAGCAAAACTGGAATAGGGCCGTTCCTCGGCATCGATCAATTCGATCGAGATACCCCCCAACAGGTCTGCGTCCCTGTCGCCGATCCCCCGCAGCCCTGGCCAATTGGTACCACCGACGACGGTCGTTGCGTATGAGATGGGGTTGCGGCCATGTCGCTCCTCATATTCAGCCGCCAGTTCCTCTGCGGCGCGCTGCATCTCACGCATCATCTCAAGAGAATCCGCTCGGGTGGCCCCTTCTATCATCGCGAAATTGCCGGTCACGTAGCCGCGTTCAGGCGCATTGAAGAACCGCCAGTTGACATCTCCTCGCACCCACAGAGCCATCTGGCTCGCAAGGATAACCACGACACCGGCGAGCACGACGTAACGCGCAGCGATGACGCCAGCGATAAACGGACGAAACAGCGTCTCCCGGACCCAGGTAAACCCGCGATTGACCTGACGGCTTGGCCAGTCATACCAGGGCTCTCGCGCCTTGGCCGCAAGTGCGTGTGCCATGTGGCTGGGCAGGATCAAAAAGCACTCGATCAATGAGGCAACCAGTACCGCGATGACCGTCCAGGGGATGTCCTGTATCAACGTCCCGAAGCGACCACCAATCACAACGAGACCAAAGAACGCGATCACAGTTGTCATCGTTGCGGCGAGCACCGGCATGGCCATCCGCTTGGCAGCATTTTCCGCGGCCACAAAAGGCGGCTCGCCCAAATGGCGCGCGCGGTAATCCGCGTGCTCTCCGACAACAATTGCATCGTCCACAACGATGCCGAGCGTGATGATCAACCCGAATAGCGAGATCATGTTCAGCGTTAGACCGCCCATATGCATGATGGTGATCGCCGCCAGCATTGCGACGGGAATACCGGCCGCGACCCAGAACGCCGTGCGGGCATTCAGGAAAAGAAACAGCACGCAAAGTACAAGGCCGAGGCCCATCAACCCGTTGTCCACCAGAATGGACAGGCGGCTGGAGATCTGGTCTGCCCGCGACCGGATCAGATCAACCGTGACCCCTTCGGGCAACGTCGCTGCAAGATCAGCGGCAACTTCTTCGGTGCTCTTCTGAATGGCAATCGCATCCCCTTCCATGGACCTTTGGACGGCAATTCGAACGGCGGGTTTATTATTCACATAGTAGCTGCGCTGTCGTGCCGTCCCTTCGCGGGTGACGGTCGCCACATCTCCAATCCGCAGTTTGGAACCATCCATGTTGGATCGCAGGACGATATTCTCTATCTCGTCCGCGCTCCGCTTGGCGGTGCCGGTCCGGACGCGTGTGTTTGCGCCGCTGACATCCCCTGCCGGGTCTGCTTCCACTTCCGCCGCGATAGCCGAGGCGATCTCTACCATCGTCAGATCATTCGCGATCAACTGCATGGTGGGCACTTCGACGCGCACGCGCGGTGCAGCCACCCCGCTGATTGTGGTCCGTGTGACTCCGGCGGCAAATAGTTTGGTGACCATTTCATCGGCAAATCGGGCCAGTTGTTCGTGATCGACCGGCCCTGTGATGATCGCTGTTGTGACCCCGTCCCAGCGTGCGGACCACCTTACATCCGGTTCTTCTGCCTCTGCCGGGTAGCCCGTGATGCCATCGACGACATTCTGAACATCGACGGTTGCACGCGGCATGTCCCAGTTCGCCTGAAACTCCAGCGTGATACTGCCTGATCCTTCCCGCGCACTCGCCGAGCTTGTCTCCACGCCGTCGACAACCATCAGCGCCGGTTCCAGCAACTGGATGATCGCCTCATCTATGTCATTAGCACCGGCACCTTCCCAAACGACCGAGACGCTGATTTCGTCGTTCACGACATCCGGGAAAAACTGCGTGCGCATGTTGGGCAGAGTAGCCAACCCCAACCCGATGATCAGCAAGACGAATAGATTGGCCAGCGTCCGGTGGCGCGTGAAATAAGACAGCAAACCGCCTGCCGCGTTCGGTATCTTGCGCGGCATCAGCACTACCCTCCCATGCGGCTTTCGATCCGGGCCACCATCCGTGCAGGGACGCGTGGCTCGGCCAGGCGCGCCAGGATCCGCGCCCGCGCCTCATCGGGCATTGCATTGTCGTCTTGTACAAAGGCCACCAGCCGCGCACGGCGTTCTTCGGTCAATTCAAGAAGGGTTGGTGCCGCACTGGCCTCAAGCGCTCCGCGCCGGATGGGCTGCACAGCAATCCCCGCCCCCAGTAGAGGCGTGAGTTGACGTACGACCTCTCGCCCTTCCAGCTGATCGCCCCGCACCAACACTTCGTCTCCCTGGCGACGCACAAGATCAACGGAGATCAGCTCCAGCCGATCACCCTCTCCCAGGACCAGCACGTGACCATCCGGGTCATATGCAGAGGCAGGCAATCTGACGACATTCTCCACCTCGGGTTCCCGCACGCCGACGGTCACAAAGTCGCCAGGGCGGAAGCCCGGTGCCCGCGCAATCCGGGCAAACACCAGCCGTCCTGTCTGTCCCTCACCCGTGGCCGCGTTCACCCGGCTGATTTCGCCCTCAGCGGTGAGATCAAATCCGGCCGCTTCCAAGGTGACCGTGACAGGCGCCCGGATCAATTCACCGGTGGCATCGATCAGCCGGGCGTATTGCGCGGTTGAGACCCGGAACGAAACTTCCAGATCGCTGGGGTCAATCAAAACAGCAAGTCTTTCGTTTGCTGCCACCAGCCCCCCTTCGACCGCGGTTGTTTCACCCAGCGTGCCATCAAATGGCGCTTCTATTGTCGTATCTTCCAAGTCACGGCGCGCTTCGGCCAATGCAATCTTGGCCCGTGCCAGTCGGGTTGCCGCCTGATCAATCCGCGCTTCGGCCTGAGTGACAGCCTGCCTGCGGGTGATCACAACCGCCTCGGCAGCAGCAGCGGCCAACTCCGCGGTTTCAACCGATGCGGCCGATCCCACTCCCCGATCTGCAAGATCGACTTGCCGATCAAAAGCCTGCTTGCGCAAATTGGCCTGAGACCGGGCGGCCTGTTCATCCTGCTGCGCCAGATCAAGACCACGGTCAGCGTCCCGAACTTCCGCTTCCGCATCCGCGAAATCCGCCGTCAACACATCGACTTCCGCCTGCAGGTCCGCAGGATCAATGGAGATCAGGACCTCACCCGCTGCAACCCGGCCGCCATCCTCAAAACTCGGCGATAACGCGATAATACGTCCCCCAACGGAGGCGCGCAGTTCCAGTGTCCTGCGAGAGGAAACCTCGCCAAAGGCTTCCAGCACGGGCGTTTCCGCCGTTACTTGCGCCGGTATCAGATCAACGACATACACCCGCTCGCGCGCCTTCGGCGTCGGACGTTCGTTGCTGATGCGTTCCTGGATCGCGCCGCTCACAATTTGCCCGGCATAAAGCAACAGCCCCAGCGTTACGGAAGCCAGAAAGAGCCCTATGATGCTTTGCCGCAAGAAACGCATTACATTGCAGTCCTTTATCCCCTGCCTAAGATAGTGCGTTGTCCGGTCAAGTGCCAGATTTTACCACTATTTTGATATGTAACGTATCTGCGCGCTATTTCCGTCGCTGATGTTCGTCCAATCGCGGCAGGATTTCCACAAAGTTACAGGGCCGGTGCCGGTAGTCGAGTTGTTTGGACAGTATTTCGTCCCAGGCGTCCTTACAGGCCCCCGGGCTGCCCGGCAGAGCAAACAGATAGGTGCCGTTCGCCACGCCACCCGTCGCGCGGCTTTGGACGGCGCTGGTTCCGATCTTCTGCATTGATATCATTGTGAAAACTGTACCGAACGCATCAATTTCCTTTTCGTAGACGTCCCGGTGAGCCTCAACACTGACGTCGCGCCCCGTCAACCCGGTGCCGCCGGTGGAGATCACAACATCAATGCCGCTGTCATTGCACCAGTCGCGCAGTTGATCGGCGATTTGGTCCCGTTCATCAGGCAGAATACGCCGATCCGCCAGTTCGTGACCGGCTTTCAAAAGACGATCCACCAATACGTCACCGGATCGATCCTGAGACGCGTCGCGGGTATCCGATACGGTCAAAACTGCGATCCGAATGGCAATGAATTCCAGCTTCGGGTCAATCCTGCTCATTCTCAGCTCCTCTCGAAAACTGCCAAACGCACTGCAAGAGCGACGAAGATGCCAGCGGTCAACCGATCAAGCACCCTGTTCCCTTGCGCCAGCTTCTGACCCAGCCGGCCTGCAGAAACGCCTGCCAGCCCGTTAATGAAAAACCCACCCAGCGCGATCACTGCACCGAAGACCGCAAATTGCAGAATGATCGGGCCTGCGTCAGGGGTAATGAACTGCGGGATGAAGGCAAGGACAAACAAAACCACTTTTGGATTTGTCAAATTGACGATCAGCCCGGTTCTGAAGGCCCATTGCCGCGCCACTGGTGCGTCCGTGTTCCGGGCAGGATGCTTGCGTAAGGTATGCACTGCCAACCACAACAGGTAAGCGACACCCAACCAGCGGATCAAATCGAAGGCCAGAGGCCAGCGCACGAGCAATGCACTAAGCCCAGCGCCCGCAATCAATACATGTATCATCGAGCCGGTGGAGATCCCGGCACTTGCCGCCCATGCCGCGCGCGGCCCCGATCGCACTCCTTGTGCCACACAGAACATCATATCCGCACCAGGGGTGAGGTTCAGCGCAAGCGCCGCGGGAACAAAAGCGGCCAGAACCAGCGGATCAACCATCGGACAGGCGCGCCTTGAGGGACAGTAGATCGGCCCATGTCTCGCGCTTGGCGGCGGGGTTTCGCAGCAGATAGGCAGGGTGAAACATTGGCAGTGCAGGTAAATCAGCAGCTTCTGTCCAATGGCCCCGCAAACGGGTGATCCCGCGTTTTCCCAAGAGCGCCTGCGCGGAAATATTCCCCATGATCACCAGAACGCGGGGTTGAGCCAATGCGATGTGCCGCAGCAGAAAAGGTCGCATCATTGCGATTTCTTCCGGGCTCGGATCTCGGTTTTGCGGCGGGCGCCACGGCAGTACATTGGTGATGTAGACGGGCGCCTCATCCTCAGCACGCCCCATCTCAATCGCGGCGAGCATCCGGTCCAGCAGTTGTCCCGCCCGCCCGACGAACGGGCGTCCTTCACGATCCTCATCCCGCCCCGGCGCCTCACCCACGATCATCACCGGCGCGCCCGCGATGCCGTCGCTGAACACAAGATTGCGGGCCCCCCGTTTCAGTGGGCAATGCTCAAACGCCGCCAATGCCGCACGCAGCCCATCAAGATCAGCTGCCCCTGCCGCAACCGCCTTGGCCTCTTCCACAGGATCGCTCGTGGCTGAAGCAGGTTGGACTGCCGTCGGAACATCGGCGCTGTCCGGTTTTTCTTTTGACGCGGACGCAAGCTTTTCGGGCAACGCATATCGGTCAATCGGCGTGTCGCAGATCGCCTCTGTCGCGCCCAATTCGATTTGCCACTCCAGAAGGGCCACCGCCTGATGATACTCGGCTGATTCCATGCCGCCACTCTAGGCTGCTCTGAGTATGAACTGAACCGCAACTTGCGCAATTCGCCCTGCGACTTGCCCAGCTTCCGCCCCCTCCCTATAAGGTGGCAAATCGCCAAAGGTTGCCGCCCATGTCGTTCCCCCACCGCCATCTGCTCGGTATCGAGGCCCTGCGCCCCGAAGAGATCACCACCTTGCTTGATCTGGCGGATGACTACGCGGCGCTCAATCGTCAGCCTGACAAGCACGCCGATGCTCTTAATGGTCTGACCCAGATCAACATGTTCTTCGAAAACTCCACCCGCACCCAGGCGAGCTTCGAGATCGCGGGCAAGCGGTTGGGCGCGGACGTGATGAACATGGCAATGCAGGCCAGCTCCGTGAAAAAGGGCGAATCGCTGATCGACACGGCCCTTACCTTGAACGCCATGCACCCTGATCTCTTGGTGGTGCGCCATCCGCATTCCGGCGCCGTTGATCTTTTGGCCCAAAAGGTCAATTGCGCGGTCCTGAACGCGGGCGACGGGCGGCACGAACATCCCACGCAGGCCCTGCTGGACGCGCTGACCATTCGCCGCGCCAAGGGACGGCTGCACAGGCTTTCGATTGCAATCTGCGGTGACATCGCCCACAGCCGCGTCGCACGGTCTAACATCATGCTGCTGGGCAAGATGGAAAACCGCATACGGCTCATTGGTCCGCCCACATTGATGCCCAGCGGCATCGCTGAATTCGGCGTCGAAGTGTTCGAGAATATGCAGGAAGGTCTCAGCGACGTCGATGTGGTGATGATGCTGCGTCTCCAGAAAGAGCGCATGGACGGGGGCTTCATCCCGTCTGAGCGGGAATATTACCATCGCTATGGATTGGACGCTGATAAATTGCGGCACGCCAAACCCGACGCCATCGTCATGCACCCCGGTCCGATGAACCGCGGGGTAGAGATCGATGGCACGCTTGCCGATGACATCAACAGAAGCGTGATCCAGGATCAGGTTGAGATGGGCGTAGCTGTGCGCATGGCTGCGATGGACCTTCTGGCCCGAAACCTGCGTCTGACGCGGGGGGCCGCATGAAACTGGACATACCAGCCAATGAAAGCGGCGTTGTTCGCGTCTTTTCGCTCTCGATGAGTGAGGAGCAGGCGCAGGCGCTCAAGGCCAATTCCGACGGGAACGGAGGCTCGTCTCTGCAGGAACTGGCTCTGGGCGCCGCCTCTTTGAACCCGGCACATGTCGAGGTGTTTCCCCTCTCCGATCTCGGCGATATGGCTCTGGCCGACTATCTCCTGCAAGGGCCAGGCGTGCAGCCCGCTATGGTCGAACCGGACCGGTTCAAACTCTCCGCGCTCGAAGGGTGGGTCTTGGTTGTCTATTCCAGCGCTTTCAAAGGTTTTGCCCAAAGCCTGAACCCCTCGGCGCAGCTGACGCTGGTTGGAACCTATGCGCAGGAAGGTGTCGACCTTAGCGCTCCATTGGACCTCAGCACCCCTTCGGCCTTGCCCAAAGAGGTAGAGCCGGACGCGCCTGCACCCAAAAAACGCCCCTCTGATGCCGCCATGTCCGGCCGGATTGCCATGATCGCCTTGTTGGTGGCCTTCTTTGTGGTCGCTTTGATGTTCTGGGTGGGAAGCTGATGACTGATCTACATCTCGTGAATGCCCGCATTGTGGATCCCGAAGCCGGAAGTGTATCGGTCGGTGCGGTTACGGTTTCTCAAGGTTTGATCCGACAAGTCTTTGATAACAAAACGAATCCGTTTCGCGGCGAAACGGGTGAGGTGATCGACTGTAATCTGAAGTACCTTGCCCCGGGCATCGTCGATATCGGCGTCAAGGTCTGTGAGCCGGGCGAGCGTCACAAGGAAAGCTACCGATCTGCCGGGCTGGCCGCGGCCGCCGGGGGCGTCACCACCATGGTCACGCGCCCCGATACCACACCGGCCATCGACAGCCCCGAAACGCTGGAATTCGTCACCCGACGCGCCAATGAAGCCGCCCCCGTGAACGTGCTGCCCATGGCTGCGCTCACCAAGGGGCGCGAGGGCCGTGAGATGACCGAGATCGGCTTTCTGATGGACGCAGGCGCCGTTGCCTTCACAGATTGCGACCGGGTGGTCACCGACACCAAGGTGCTCTCACGCGCGTTGAGCTATGCGCGCGCTTTGGGGGCGCTGGTCATCGCACACCCGCAAGACCCGGGCCTGAGTAAAGGAGCGGCAGCAACTTCCGGCAAATTCGCAAGTCTGCGCGGCCTGCCAGCTGTCTCACCGATGGCAGAACGCATGGCACTGGACCGCGACCTTGCATTGATCGAAATGACAGGCGCGCGGTATCATGCCGATCAGATCACCTGCGCCCGCGCCCTGCCCGCGCTGGAACGGGCCAAGGCAAATGGGCTGGATGTCACGGCGGGTACATCGATCCATCACCTGACGCTGAACGCCCTCGACGTGGCGGACTACAGGACATTCTTCAAGCTCAAGCCCCCTTTGCGGGACGAAACCGACCGCATCGCCGTGGCCGAAGCCGTGAAGTCGGGGCTGATCGACATCATTTCCTCCATGCACACGCCGCAGGACGAAGAAAGCAAACGCCTGCCGTTTGAAGAGGCCGCATCAGGTGCCGTCGCGCTGGAAACGCTACTGCCCGCAGCCATGCGGCTTTACCATGCAGACCTCATTGATCTGCCAACGCTCTGGCGGGCCATGGCATTGAACCCGGCCAAACGGCTCGGCCTCAGCAACGGGCGGCTGAGCGCAGGTGCCCCGGCTGATCTTGTGCTTTTTGATCCCGATGCGCCTTTCCTGATGGACCGCGCAACCTTGCAGTCAAAATCCCGGAACACACCCTTTGATGGTGCACGCATGCAAGGCCGGGTGCTGGCGACATATGTTGCTGGCCAACGCATTTACGAGAGACCCTGATGCCTGGTCTGGAGAATACCGCCGCTGTGATCGCGCTCTGGGCGCTTGTCGGTTATCTGCTTGGGTCCATCCCCTTTGGCATGGTGCTGGCCAAACTGATGGGGCTGGGCAATCTGCGTGACATCGGGTCGGGAAACATTGGCGCCACAAACGTGCTGCGTACGGGCAACAAACTGGCCGCAGCGCTCACGCTGATCCTTGATGGGGGCAAGGGTGCTGTCGCCGTTCTGGTCGCACGCGCGGCTGGCGGAGAAGACGCAGCCCAGGTCGCAGGCTTTGCCGCAATGATCGGGCATTGCTATCCCATCTGGCTGCGCTTTGCAGGCGGCAAGGGGGTTGCGACCTTCCTCGGCATCGTATTGGCGCTGGCCTGGCCGGTTGGGATCGGCTGTTGTGTGGCCTGGCTGGTCGGCGCGTTGACCACTCGCATCTCCTCTATGGGCGCGCTCGTGGCCTCATTGGCCTCCGTACCGTTAGCCTTTGCGCTTGGAGCGGGTAATGCGGCGCTGTTGTGCGCGCTGCTCGCCGCGCTGATCTATTGGCGCCACCGAGCCAATATCGCGCGGATCAGGGCAGGCACGGAACCGAAAATCGGCCAGAAATCGTGAACGATGCGGCACCGGACAGCTTTGTCCGCGCCCTTACCGCCCTGCCCATCGGGACCACCATGGGATGCTTCGACGGGCGGCGTTACGCGGTCAGCAAGACACTCCACGCTGCCGGTAAATCTGTGAAGCTGGTGCCTGAAGAAACCGGAGGGCGGGATTACATCAGTCTCAATCTGTACATTCTTGCCAGTGGTTCGCGTCTTTATCCCTGCGAAATGAGCCGCAGCAAGGTCATCCGCTTTGTCGAAGGGTTTGAATCCGATCAATCCGCCGCGTAACTGCCGTCTGGTCCGTGCACTTCGTCGCCCCTCAGGGCGGGTGAGAAAACGCAGATCAGGTGTAGCGGTTCCTCGCCCTCAACGCTTACTTCATGGCGATCATGCGCATCTGGCGCATAGAGTACGCCCGGCTCGATCACGTGGCGCAGGCCGCTGTCGGTCTCGGTCACGACGCCGCGGCCACCGATGCAAAAACACGCCTCGACATGGTTCAGGTACTGTAAATCGAGCACCGCGCCCGGTGCGACATGCGTTTCCGTCATGGAGAACCCCATACCGTCGGATTTGACCAACAACCGCAGGCTGCTCCACCCCGGTCCCGAAGCATCGCGTGGACCGCCCAAAAGGTCTTTCTTGTCAATGACGATCATTCCTGAACTCCTGCACTTTATCACGACGATTGAGCGTTGCATGGATCATCCCACCGTGCCAGCCTCGGATCATGACAAAGATACTGACCAGCCTCGATGGCACCCCTGCAAGCCGTTTTGCCTTTGGCACCATGCAATTTGGGGGACGCGCCGATGAAACAGCATCACGGGCCATGTTCGACGCCAGTCGAGAGGCTGGCATTACGCATTTTGACACAGCCTACGTCTATACCGACGGTCAGTCGGAGAAGTTGTTGGGGCGCTGTATTGCGGGACAGCGCGACAGCTTGCTGATCGCGACAAAGGTCGGGTCTGTCGGCGGGGCCAGCAAAGCAAATATGATCAGGTCCTTTGATGTTTGCCGACAGCGCCTCGGGATGGACATGGTCGATGTCCTCTACCTGCACCGCTTTGACCCGGGCACGGATCTGCGCGAAATTTTGGCTTGTTTCGCTGACCTGAAAGCGCAGGGGAGAATCAGGTACGTTGGTCTCTCCAATTTTGCTGCCTGGCAGGTGGTCAAAGCGATTATGGTTGCTGCTGAGTTTGATCTCACGGTGGATATCCTGCAACCGATGTACAACCTGGTGAAACGGCAGGCAGAGGTCGAAATTCTGCCGATGTGCGCCGATATGGGCGTGGCCTGTGCACCCTATTCGCCGCTGGGCGGGGGGTTGCTGACAGGCAAATACGCAGACGGCGGGTCCGGGCGGCTTAAGGAAGACAATGCATATGCCGCGCGCTATGGGCTCGAATGGATGCATCAGACTGCGCAGGATCTTTCGGTTTTTGCACAAGAGCAAGGCACCGATCCCGCGACACTGGCCGTAGCCTGGGCCGCTGCGCACCCCGCCGCGCCGACACCCATCATTTCAGCGCGGTCATTGACGCAGCTAACGCCCTCACTCGCAGCGCTTGATTTTGAAATGACACCTGAACTTTACGCCGCGATATCAGCCCTCAGCCCGAAACCGCCCCCTGCAACCGATCGGATCGAAGAGCAGGAATGACACGGATCGTCATCATTGGTGGCGGGATCGCAGGTTTATCGGCCGCCGCAAGGCTATCCAACGATGCCGACGTCACCTTGCTGGAAGGCGAAACCGCTTTGGCCTATCACGCGTCCGGACGCTCTGCCGCGCTGATCGAACAGAATTACGGTGCGCCAAGCGTTCAGGCTCTCAACAGGGCGAGCGTCGACTACCTGACCCATGAAAACGGCGGCGTTCTCAGCCCGCGCGGCTTGATGATCGTCGCACGAGACCACGAGGAAAGCGCCTTCCGCGCGGATGTCGAAAGTTTGGACCTGAGCGATATTTCCGTCGCTGAAGCCGCTGCGATGGTACCAGTTCTGAACACTGATGATATCCGATACGCGGCCTACCATGCGGACGCGCAGGACATCGACACGGACCAGCTGCTTCAGGGGTTTGCCCGGCGGGCAAAGCGAAACGGCGGGACCATCCATCTGGACGAGAAAGTCGTGTCAATCACGCGCGACAACGGCATTTGGCAGATTTCCACCCGAGACGCCGAGCATCACTGCGACCTGCTGGTCAATGCGGCAGGCGCCTGGGCGGACGAGGTGGCAAAGCTGGCCGGTGTCGCCCCGATGGGCATCGTGCCCCATCGACGCTCAATGGCGCGCATCGCAGCACCTGGCGGCCACGACGTTAGCCAATGGCCCCTATTCTTTGGGGTGGGGGAAAGCTGGTATGCCAAACCGGACGCGGGCGCGCTGCTGGTCTCTCCGGCGGATGAGGACCCGGTGGAGCCCCATGACGCCTGGGCGGATGACTTAACGCTGGCTGAGGGTCTCGCACGGTATCAGGAGGTGGTCACCATCGAAGTCACTCGGCCCCTTGCCAGTTGGGCGGGCCTGCGTAGTTTCGCCCCAGACCGGTCGCTGGTTTTGGGGCCGGACCCAGACGCTCCAGCGTTTATCTGGTGCGCCGGGCAAGGCGGTTACGGGTTCCAAACCGCGCCCGCCGCATCTCAATTGCTGGCTGACCTCGTGTTTGATCGCCCAAGCGGGTTGAGTGCTGATGCGATCAATGCCCTCAAACCGGATCGGTTTAGATGACAGGTAGATTGCCCAAAACGGCCAGTGTCGCGCATGCAACTCAAGGCGAAAAGCTCTTTGCCCCCGCGGCTGAGCGCAACAGCACGGTGCTTTGTCAATTGCTTCGCGATCACGCACCAGCACAAGGCAAAGCACTGGAACTGGCCAGCGGCACCGGGCAGCATGTGGTGGCCTTTGCCCAAGCTTGTCCCGGTCTGATCTGGCAGCCGAGCGACGTGAGTGATTACCGCTGCGCCAGTATCAACGCCTACCGATCGGAAGCGGCTTTGCCCAATCTGGAACCTGCCACCACCCTTGACGCCACGTGCCCGGGATGGGGGGCAGAACGTGCCGGGATGTCTTTGATCATACTTGTGAACTTGCTGCATCTCATCCCCTCCCAACCGGCGGTCACAGTCGTGAGTGAGGCTGTCCATGCGCTTGAACCAGAAGGGCGCTTCATCCTCTACGGCCCCTTCATGCGCGGTGGCACATTCATCAGTGACGGCGACGCGCGCTTTCACGCACAACTGTCCAAAGCAGACCCAGAAATCGGCTACAAGAACGACACCGACGTCGAAGACTCGTTACGGCAAGCGGGTGCTGCCCGCATCAAACGGGTCGAGATGCCCGCCAACAACCTTGCCTTTGTCGTGTCTCGTTAGCCGTCGACGCGGATCTTTTCGTTCTTTGGATCATAGGGGCTGTCTTCGGTGATCTCGGCGTCCCACAGCTGATTGAGCATTTTCACTTTCAGCCTGGTTCCGGGCACCGCCAGATCAGGGGTGACGTAGCCCATCCCGATCGACTTCCCAAAAGCCACGGAGTAGCCGCCCGAAGTGAGACGCCCAACACGGGTTTCCCCGTGATACAGCGCCTCACGCCCCCAGGGATCCGCGTCTTCAGGTCCGTCAATCAGCAGCGTCACGCATTTGGATCGGACGCCGGTCTCTTGCAGTTTAGTCTTGCCGTGGAAATCCTTGCCAAGGTCCACGAAACGCGGCAGATCAGCCTCGAGCGGCGTCGCATCACGGCCGAGTTCAGTGCCAAAGGCGCGGTAAGATTTCTCCTGCCGCAGCCAGTTCTGAGCGCGCGCGCCCACAAGCTTCATGCCATGCTTTTCACCGGCTTTTTCAAGCTGGTCAAAAAGGTAGTTCTGCATCTCGATCGGGTGGTGCAATTCCCAGCCAAGCTCGCCTGTGTAGGCCACGCGGATTGCGCGCACGGGGCACATGCCCAGCTCGATGTTGCGCATCGTGAGCCAGGGGAAGCGCTTGTTGGACAGGACAGTCGCGGGGTCGGCATCCTTGACGATCTCGTTGAGGACTTCGCGCGACTTCGGCCCTGCTATGGCAAAGACACCCCATTGCGTGGTCACATCGTGGCATTCGATATAGCCGAATTCGGGGGCCTTATCCTCGATGGCCTTGCGCAGGTAATCCGCGTCATAGGCCGTCCAGGCACCAGCGGAGACAAGATAGTATTCATCCTCCGCCAGCCGCACGATGGTGTATTCCGTGCGCGTCGTGCCATGACCGGTGAGCGCGTAGGTCAGGTTGATACGCCCCACATTGGGGAGCTTGTTGCAGGTAAACCAGTCTAGGAATTGCGTGGCCCCCGGTCCTTTGACAAGGTGTTTTGTAAAGGCGGTGGCGTCGATCAGGCCCACGCCTTCGCGGATCGCTTTCGCTTCCTCCATGGCGTATTGCCACCAGCCGCCACGACGGAACGAACGACTATCGTGATCAAAATTTTCTGGCGCATCCAGCGGTCCAAAATAGTTGGGCCGTTCCCAACCGTTCACGAACCCGAACTGCGCCCCACGCGCCGCTTGACGGTCATAGGCCGGGGAGGTGCGCAGAGGGCGACAGGCCGGGCGCTCTTCATCCGGATGGTGCAGGATGTAGACGTGGTCGTAGCACTCCTCATTCTTGCGGGCCGCGAACTCGGTGGTCATCCAGTCGCCATAGCGTTTCGGGTCTAGGCTCGCCATGTCGATCTCGGCCTCGCCTTCGACCATCAGCTGCGCGAGGTAGTAGCCTGTGCCACCCGCCGCGGTGATCCCGAAGGAAAACCCCTCAGCCAGCCACATATTGCGCAGACCCGGTGCCGGGCCCACCAGCGGGTTGCCGTCCGGCGTGTAGCAGATCGGGCCGTTGAAATCATCCTTGAGGCCGCTGTCCTCACAGGACGGGATGCGGTGGATCATGGCGAGGTATTGTTCCTCGATCCGCTCCAGATCGAGCTGGAAGAGGTCCGCCCGGAAGCTGTCCGGCACACCATATTCAAAGCGTGCGGGCGCGTTTTTCTCATAAACACCCAAGATCCAGCCGCCACGCTCTTCACGAACGTAGGATTGCGCATCGGCATCGCGGACAACGGGGTGTTCGACATTGCCTTCGGCACGGAACTTCACCAGCTCGGGGTCCTGATCCATGACGATGAACTGATGCTCCACCGGGATCGCTGGCATCTTGATGCCAAGCATCTTCGCTGTGCGTTGTGCGTGGTTGCCCGAGGCCGTGACGACATGCTCGGCAGTGATCACAACCTGCTCGTCGGAAGGCACAAGGTTGCCGCCTTTTTCAACCATCTTGGTCGCGGTGACTTCCCAGTGGGTGCCAGTCCAATGAAACGCATCCGCCTGCCACTTGCGTTCGATCATGACGCCGCGTTGCCGCGCGCCCTTGGCCATCGCCATGGTCACATCCGCAGGATTAATGTAGCCGTCGGTGTGGTGATAAAGCGCGCCTTTGAGGTCTTCGGTCCGGATGAGAGGCCATTTGGCTTTGATCTCGTCGGGCGTCATCCATTGGTAGGGCACGCCGCAGGTCTCGGCGGTGGAGGCGTAGAGCATATACTCGTCCATCCGCTCCTGCGTCTGCGCCATGCGCAGGTTGCCAACAACGGCAAAGCCTGCGTTGAGGCCGGTCTCTTCCTCAAGCGTCTTGTAGAACCGGATGGAATAGTCGTGAATGTGCGTCGTGGCATAGGACATGTTGAAATAGGGCAGCAGCCCTGCCGCGTGCCATGTGGACCCGGACGTCAACTCGTCCCGCTCCAACAGCATCACATCGTCCCATCCGGCACGGGCCAAATGATAGGCGATCGAGGTACCAACGGCACCACCGCCCACAACCAGAGCTTTTACTTGCGTTTTCATGGGCCACGACTCCCTGTCCCGAATTCTGCACACAGCATTACCGGACAGCAAAAAGCCGCGCCAAACGCGCCCGACCGGTCATGGCGGGAAAGCGACATAAGGGGTGTTGCATCATCCGAGAGACAACTCGAACGGGGGTTGCTAGGCGGCGCGTTATGTGAATTCCCGTACCGTTAAGGCGGCAGGGAATTCAGCTTTTCCGACGGCACCCGTAAGGGGTCATATGTTCGTCACCGCTACAGGTGACATTGGTCCGTGGCTCGGTCGTGGTGACACATCCGCCGAGGACGATGACAGTAACGACGACTGTTGCGAAGAACACAGTTTTCATAACTTTTACCCCGCTGTTGGAGACCCTTGATACAAATAAATGTTTCAACGCAGGGGCACGTCAACCAACAATGCAAAAATTTCTATTTCATCTGGCAGGCGTTGCCTGAATTTCTGGCAGCATTCAGCGGGTCAGTTTCATCGAGCGCGGACCCCATCGCGCGACGAAGTGAGCGCCATTATGATTGGTATCGTTGCGCAAGGTTTCTGCACTGCAAGGCAAAGCGCTTGCCCCACTGACGCTAGCGCTCGAATATCTTGCCCGGGTTGAGGATATTCTTCGGATCAAGTGCTTGCTTGATGTCCGCCATGAACTCAGTTGCAGCGCCAAGCTCTCGGGCAAGATAGGCCACCTTGCCCTGCCCGATACCATGCTCGCCGGTGCAGGTTCCGTCCATCGAAATCGCGTATTCATTGAGCCAGGCCACAAATTCCGTCGCACGCGCAACCTCATCCGCGTCGGTCATGTCTACGAGAGGGGTCGCGTGAAAGTTCCCGTCCCCTACATGGCCGATGATGGGGACAACCAGCTTCAATTCCTCCGCGCGTGCCTGAGCCGCAGTCACACATTCCGCCAACCGAGAGATCGGGACGCAGACATCCGTTGCCACACCCTCTGCACCGGGTCGGTATTGCAGCATCGCCCAATAGGCATCGTGTCTGGCTTTCCAAAGCTTGTTGCGTTCCTCGGTCGTGGTGGTTGCCTGGTAGCCTGAGCCACCATGCTCTACTGACAACGTGCTAAAAATCTCTGCCTGTTCGGTCACGCTCGCCTCTGTTCCGTGAAATTCAAGCAACAAAAGCGGGGTTTCAGGCAGAGCCAGTGACGCGTAACTGTTGATGGCCTTGACCATCGTCTCATCCAAAAGCTCGATCCGCGCGACGGGCAAACCATACTGAATGACGGACATGACGGTCTGGCAAGCTGCATCGACTGTTGGGAAAGAGCAGCGGGCGGAATTGATGCTTTCCGGTATGCCGCGAAGCTTCAGAGTGATCTCGGTGATGATACACAGCGAGCCTTCGGAGCCGACCAGTAGTCGGGTGAGGTCATACCCGGCTGATGATTTTCTGGCACGCGTCCCGGTGCGGATGATGCGGCCATCCGCCATGACCGCTTCCAAAGCCAGCACATTGTCTTTCATCGTCCCGTAAAGCACCGCATTGGTGCCCGATGCATTGGTTGCAGCCATACCGCCCAGAGACGCATTCGCTCCCGGATCAACCGGAAAGAACTGACCCTGATAGCGAAGATAGGCGTTGAGGTCTTCCCGCGTCACACCTGGCTGCACCCGGCAGTCCAGATCCCCTGGATTGACCTCAAGGACACGGTCCATCCTGGTGACATCGACACAAATTCCCCCGGCGGGTGCATTCAAATGCCCTTCCAGCGAGGTACCCGTGCCATAGGCTATGACCGGCACATTGTGTTCAGCACATATACAGACAACGTTTGAAATCTCCTCCGCTGACTGGGCGAAAAAGACCGCGTCCGGGGGTTGGTTTTCAATCCAGGTGGTCGTGTGGCCGTGCTGTTCACGTATGGACTGCCCGGTGTGCAGCGCTTCACCGTATTGTTGTTTCAACACGCCAATCGCTGTGCGAATGCCGTCCTCGTTGCGGGCGAGGCTCGCATGTTTCACCATTTTCGGTATTCCCTATTGCCCGAGTGCGATGCCTTCACGGCGCGGATCCGCGCCCCCCAGCAGCATTGGACCGATCGAAATGGCATGCAAACCGGACGTAAGCGCTCGCGCACCGACCTCAAAGCCCATATCCGTCAACGGCCCGGTCAGGTTTTCTGCCGAAGTCCCTTCCTCCACGTCGTATTTGCCAAACCGGTTCACTGCATGCGGAACAGAAACGGCCTGCTGGACATCCATGCCCCAGTCGAGATGCGCAATGATGCTTTGTGCCACATAGCCGATGATGCGACTGCCGCCGGGGCTGCCGATCGCCAGAACCGGTGATCCATCTTTCATCACGATGGTTGGCGCCATGGAGGAGCGCGGCCGTTTGCCGGGCTCTACACGGTTGGCGATGGGTACGCCCCCGCTGTGGCTTTTGAAGGAGAAGTCGGTCAGTTCGTTGTTGAGCAGAAACCCCCGCACCATCAAACGGCTGCCAAATGCGTTTTCAATCGTGGTGGTCATGGAGGCAACGTTTCCAGCAGCATCCACGATCACAAAATGCGACGTCGACGGCAGTTCGATGGAGGCATCGTCCGCCCAGTTCAACGCGTGATCGAATTCCGGTGAACCGGGGGCCACTTCGGGCAGCGCATCATCCCCTTGCAAAAGTGCCCCTCGCTCCGCCAGATACGCTTCGGCCACCAGCCCTTTTGTCGGCACGGGCACAAAGTCACTGTCGGCCATGTAGCGGCCCCGATCCGCGAATGCGAGGCGCGAGGCATCTCCGATCAGACGTCGCACGTTGGCATCATTTGGACCTGCGCTCAGGTCATAAGCGTCCAGCATGCCGAGTATCTGGCCCACGGTCAGTGCTCCGGACGACGGTGGCCCCATCCCGCAGACATCATGTGCGCGGAACGTCGCACAGACGGGTGGGCGTTCCTTTACCTGATAAATACTCAGATCAAGTTCGGACAGCACCCCAGGATTACCCGGCGCATTCTGCACCGTGGCCACGATGTCCTGCGCAATATCGCCCGTGTAAAATGCCGCGCCACCACCAGTCGCCATGCTGCGCAAGGTCGCCGCGTAGTCAGCGTTTACCAGCATCTGCCCAGCCTGCAGTGGTGTGCCTCCAGGCAGGAAGTAACTTGCCGTTGTTTCAAAGCGTGAAAGACGTTCCTGGTCCCGCTCGACCAAACCAGCCAGTCTTGGCGAGACCGGGAAACCCGTCTCTGCCAAGGCGATCGACGGTGCCAACAAATCAGCCCAGTCCAGCGCCCCCCACCGGTCATGCGCGGCCTGCATCAAGGCGGGTGTTCCGGGGGTCCCAACCGACAGCCCCCCGACCACGGCATCAAAGAACCCCAAGGGCTCTCCCTCGTCATCCTGAAAGAGCCGCGGCGTGGCGGCAAGTGGCGCGGTCTCGCGGCCATCCAGCGTGGTCAGCGTGTCAGACGCCGCATCATAGTAGACCAGAAAGGCACCGCCCCCGATCCCGGAGGATTGCGGCTCCACCAAGCCTAGCATGGCTTGCACGGCCACCAGCGCATCCGCCGCCGTGCCGCCCTGAGCAAGCACATCGGCGCCCGCTTCGACCGCCCAGGGATTTGCCGCTGCAACCATCCAGTTGGATGCCTGAACAGGCTGCCCGGCACCTTTCGCGGTCAGCGCGGCATCGACCCGCTCCGAGATAGAAGCAAAGGCACCCTGAGTTGCGGCTTCGGGCTGAACCGCGTCGGCGGCCTGTTGTGCCAGGGCGGTTTGGCTTGTCGCCAGAAGCGCCGCGAATACATACCTTTTCATGCCAATTCCTCCCTGAATTCAGACATTTGCTGTCTACAGCATGGACGGGACCACCTGATCCGGTGGCCGGTGTCCATCGTCGAAAGTCTTGATGTTGATGATGACTTTTTCACCCATCTCGATCCTGCCCTCACGTGTGGCAGACCCCATGTGCGGCAACAGAACAACATTACTCAATTCCCGCAGGCGCGGGTTTACTTCGGTTCCGTGTTCGTAAACGTCGAGTCCGGCCCCCGCAATCCCGCCCGCGCGCAACATGCGGGTCAGAGCGTTCTCGTCAATTACTTCACCCCGTGATGTATTCACGATCACCGCTTCGGGTTTCATCAGCTTGAGGCGACGCGCGTTCATCAGATGGAAAGTCGAAGGCGTGGCAGGGCAATTCACCGAAACCACATCCATCCGCGCGATCATCTGATCAAGGCTTTCCCAGTATGTGGCTTGCAAGTCAGCCTCAACTTCAGGACGTAGCCTGCGCCGGTTATGGTAGTGTACCTGCATTCCGAACGCTGACGCCCGCCTTGCGACCGCCTGCCCGATCCGCCCCATGCCAAGAATGCCAAGCCGGCGGCCGCCAATACGACCGCCCAGAAAGGCCGTGGGCGCCCAGCCAGACCATTCATCATCCTGCATGACACCCAAGCCTTCGGGAATGCGCCGAAGCACTGACAGTATGAGCGCCATCGTCATGTCCGCCGTATCATCTGTGAGCACACCCGGCGTGTTGGAAACGAGGATGCCACGCTGCCGGGCGGTTGACACATCAATATGATCGACACCTGCGCCATAGTTGGCGATCAGCTTCAGGCGGTCTCCCGCCTGTGCAATCAGGGCGGAGTCGATTTCGTCGCTGATCGTAGGCACCAGAACATCCGCACTCTTCATGGCTTCCGCAAGTTCGCTTCGCCCCATAGGTGCATCGTCGTCTCGCAGCTTTGCGTCGAACAATTCGCACAACCGCGTCTCGACCGCTTCGGGTAAGCGTCGCGTGACTACAACACTTAGCTTGGGTTTGGACATTTGCTTCTCCCCGGACTTGGCGCAGTTCAGAATTTTTGGCATGGTGGCGGAACTGGCGACAAGGCACAAGAACCTCGCGTCAGCAAATGAGCAAAATGCACAATACAGGCGACAAGTTGACACGAGTTCTGCGATATTTGCTGCATGGGGTGATGATTTCTGCCCTGTGCTTTGGCGTGTTTGGCGCGCCACTTTATGCAGCCGACGGGAAAACCGCCGCTTTCGGCCCGGTTACAAACCTGCCCTTGCCCCGATATGTCTCCATGAAAGCTGCCGAGGGCAATGCGCGGCGCGGCCCGTCTTTGACACACCGCATCGACTGGGTTTTCCAACGTCGAGATATGCCGCTGCGCATTACGGCAGAGCACGGGCATTGGCGCAGGGTGGAAGACAGGGATGGCCAGGGCGGCTGGGTGCACTACTCGCTGCTTTCTGGCGTGCGCACCGTAATCATCGAGGAAAACATGCTCAGCATCCACAGCAGGCCGGATCCCTCCTCACCGATCAATGCAGCTTTGGAAGCGGGTGTCATCGCGCGCCTTGGAAAATGTGGGCCGGAATGGTGCCAGTTGCGGTCGGGCGGGTTTCGCGGATGGGCACCCAAATCGACCTTCTGGGGGGTCGCCGACGGCGAGTTGCGCGACTGAAATTTGCGGGGCTCCTGCCGCCTCAACTTGCAATACGGGAAGCGGCCCCGCAAAAAAGCCACTGATACTCTCACAAAAGGACACGGCTCATGCGCGCAGTCACCTATTCATCATTCGGACCCGCGGCTGAGGTTCTGAGTGTTTCGGACCTGCCCGCGCCAGACCCTGCACCGGGCGAGGTTGAGGTAACGCTCGCGTTTTCCGGTGTGAACCCCTCTGATGTCAAAGCCCGGGCAGGCGCGCGCCCAGGCGTGACCCGCCCTCCCTTCCCCGTCATCTGCCCCCACAGCGACGGCTCCGGCACAATAACCCGGGTCGGGGACGGGGTTGATCCTGCGCGACTTGGACAATGGGTTTGGATCTGGAATGGCCAGTGGCAACGCCCGATGGGCACCGCCGCTGAGAAGATTGTCCTGCCGGAAGAACAAGCGGTGCTTTTGCCGGACGGCGTTTCATTGGAAACAGGGGCAAGTCTGGGCATTCCCGGGTTGACCGCCGCGCATGTGGTCTTTGGCGGCGGTAGCGTTCGGGGGAAAACCGTGCTGATCCATGGCGGCAGCGGCAGTGTGGGTCATCTGGCCGTGCAACTCGCAGCCTGGGGTGGCGCAAAGGTCGTTGCGACAGCAAGTCCGGCCGGATTCGACAAATGCCGCGAGGCAGGCGCGGACGCGGTCATCGACTACAACGCTGCAAACCTGTCCGAAGAGATACTGCCCGCAACTAAAGGCCACCTCTTCGACCGAATCGTCGATGTGGAGTTCGGGCAGAACATTGGCGCGAACGCCGACGTCATAGCCCCAAACGGCACGCTGGCCGTTTATGGGTCCGCCAAGGAAATGACACCACAGATACCCTTTGGTCCATTGCTCTTTAAGGCCGTCACCATCGACATCGCACTCATCTATATCCTGCCGCAGGAACAGCGGCTTGCGGCAATCGCACATTTGCATGAGGCGCTGGAGAATAAGGCCCTTTTCTGCCCCGTTGCGCAGGTTTTTGAACTGGCCGAAACCGCCGAAGCCCATGAGGCAGTAGAGGCAGGCGGTCGCAATGGTGCAATATTGATTGATCCAAGGCGCTGAGGCCAACACGTAGAGGTCTCATCGCACGTTAATGCTTTCGGAGGCATTTTTGTCCAAAACGGGTCTTGAACGTTGCGGCCCTTAGTTCTATTTACCGCGACACGTTGGGATGTAGCCAAGTGGTAAGGCAACTGTTTTTGGTACAGTGTACCGTAGGTTCGAATCCTACCATCCCAGCCACCACCCGCTAAATTATTGATGTAATGCAGATTTTTGCGTTTCATCGCGTGGTTTCGGGCGCCTTCAGAGGTACAAAAAATACCCCAGACCGACAGATCTTCGAAATTCTGCCCGTTTCCCTGAAAAGTCTGGAATCGCCATTTCCGCGGTAGCAGTTTGGTGGGTTTCGATGGTGAGACCATCGCCGTCTTTGAGGTCAGGATTAGGAGATTTCAAATTTGCGCGCTGATGTATCCAGCGGCCAGATCATCGACGCATAAATTGGTTTAGATGTAGTGGCTTACAGTGCCGCGAAGGCGTCGCGCTGCTCTGTCCAGATGGGTGAGAAGGCGTGACGCTTGAGCCGGTCGGAGGTCATACCAACAGGCTGCCGCCCTTCACGTACTGCCCGGATCACGTCCGGTGCCAGGAACGCCAATTCGATCAGTTGCTGAACCCGGCGTTTTGAGACACCTTCGGTTTCCGCGATCTCAGCAAAGGTTTTCCCCGATCGGACCAGATCGAAGTACCGGTGCGCTCTCGCGATATTGCGTAATAGGGTTGCATCGATCCCTGGCTGCGTATCGCCAATGATGAGCCTGGTTTCCACGCCGCGCTTGCGGTGTTGGAATGCTTAGGTGATGGTCAGCAGGTCTTCGTTGATGCGCGCCGCAACCACATCAACTTGATTTGCGAGATGTTCGCCTGACAAGGTGATGCGAATGTCGCCGGGCGCGATATCGATGCAGTCTACCAGCTCAAGGCATTCGCGTAGTGCATCTTTGACGGCGGCAGCGTCGCTTTCAACATATTCGGACAGGCGGGCTCCGATCCAGGCGGTTTCATCTGCGGTTGCGTCACACAAGATGACTGCGCACACCGCTGGTTGATTGAGATGTCGCCGGACAAGATCAGCGACCTTGTTTTCCAACTCCGCTGCTGGCAACCGCCACCCCGATGGATCCGTGGTGCCGTTCCGCGCGCCAGCCGATGAGACACATAATATCTGAGTTTCCGGCCCTTCGCAGTCTTCGAATGGCTTGGGGTCAGACGATCCCCGGTCTGATCTTAGATCCTGCCGGTCAGCGGCGAAGCAGATGCTTTGGTGCCCTTGCGGTTCCGCTTGGTGAAGGTTCGATCCTTTGACGAGTCCGACCGCAGCTGATCCTGGATGCTGTCCCCGACCTCAGGTTCTATCAGTGGCGGATGCTGCGCGGGATAGACTTTCGCGTGGTGCCGTATGCGGCCGGCATAAACGGGGTTAGTAAGGATGTAGCATATGTGCCTGTAGCTGAAGCATGCACTACCTTTTATCCTGCCCGAGATAAGGGTTCTGACAAGGGTCTTCAGGCCAAGAGCATCGACCGCCTCTATGACGACGCGCGTATTCCGGTTCTCGAGATACAGGTCATAGATCGTGCGGATCACCTCGGCGTCCTGCTCGGCAATCTTCAGCGAGCGACCATCGGCTGCGTAACCCAGCGGCACGGTCGCGCCCATCCACAGGCCCTTCTTCTTCGAGGCTGCGATCTTGTCGGGGATCCGTTCGGCGGTCACTTCGCGTTCGAACTGGGCGAAGGACAGCAGCATGTTCAGTGTCAGCCGCCCCATGCTAGTGGCCGTGTTGAAGGACTGCGTGACGGAGACAAAGGACGTGCCAGCCGCATCCAACCGTTCTACCATTTTGGCAAAGTCCGCCAGCGAGCGCGTGAGCCGGTCGATCTTGTAAACAAGGATCTGATCGACGGCACCCCGGTCGATGTCAGCGAGCAAACTCCGCAACCCGGGGCGTTCCATACTGCCGCCGGAAAGACCGCTATCGTCATAGCGCTCCGGCAGCCGCACCCAGCCTTCCGCCTTCTGGCTGGCGAAATAGGCAGCACAAGCCTCGTACTGGGCGTCAAGCGTGTTGAACTTCTGCTACAGCCCCTCTTCCGAGCTCTTGCGGGTGTAGATAGTAGAGCGGATCTTCTTCATGCGTCAGCCCCTGCCCTGCTGTTGAGATCGAAAAACCGCGGCCCCGACCCGGTGGTGCCGGTGATCTGCAGCGCGATGGCCGACAGGGAATTGAAGCGGTCACCGTTCATCAGGTAGCCGTCGTCTATCACTTCGACCTGGTACCGCCGGCCATTCCATTCCCGAACAAGCTGCGTACTGGTTTTGATCACGGGTGTCGGAGTTCTGACCTGCTTACCGCCTGCAGCGGATTTCAAAGCGCGCTTCACCTCTGTCGTCAGGCCCCCGAACGCGCGGCACTGCACATCCCAGATTAGCGCCTTGCGCATGAAGATCATCGACAGGAAGTGCGGCGGGGCGTCGCCAAACGCCTCCGCCCATGCCACGCGCAGCTCAGTCCGGTCCATCTGACCAAATTCTACCCAGCGCGCGGCGATGTGCTCATGGCCCGGCATCAGGTAGCGTCCGCCGGCTGTGCCGTGATGCAGTAGCTCAGGGGTTCACCCTGCCCCTGTTTCTCGGCGGAGATCTCGAACCCTGCCTTGCGCAGGCCCGTCAGCGCCGCCCGGGCCGTATACAACTGCCAGCCGAGTTTGTCGCTGATCGTGGCAACATCCGCTCCCGCTTTCCGAGCCAGCATCTGGATAAGTTGAGATTTCTTCGTCTTTGGTTTGGTCCGCTTTGTCATACTGTCTTCTCCCGGTTCCGTTCAGGCAGGACCAATTTGGTCCTGCTACGGAGTGGAGCCCGGAGACCCGGGCGGAGAAGGCGGCACGCAGCGCCAGGTGCGTCGCGATACCGACAGTACTGCTCTGTTTGGCGCACAAGTCCAGTGGAATTGCGTCCGCTTAGCGCGGAAAAGCAGTAATCCGACAGAAGGTCTCAGATGACCGAGTCAAGCCCAACCCGGTCGTTGTGATATCATGCTGCATGCGCTCCCAGCGTAAAAATCGCCGCACCTGCTCGGTTCGTGACGCTGCGCAGCGGCGGAGATACCTGCCATTCAGTCGTGGCGGAGCGAAGGTTTCGGCGGCAAGGATTAAGTCGCGGCCTAACCATTCGTTCAACGGACATCGATCACCGCGTCGATCAAGGGTGACAAGCCAGTTGCCTCCAGTAGCATAGCCACATCAAGCTTCTGCGCCGCCGCCAGCCCCTTCAACTGCGCCACCTGCTGTGCGGAATAAGGTGCCCGCACGTCCAGCCAGTGATTGCGGGCAAGTTCGTTGGATATCTCGACCGCCAGTCCTTCGCCCGGCCGCTGCCAGCGCGGATCACCGCTGAAATCTGTGAACGGCATGACTGCTATGGACGGGGCGCATCGGACACAAACGGCCAGCCCACTTTGGCAAGGTTTTGTTCCAACCGGGTCACGTAGTCCGGCGTATGGGGAAAAATTGTCGCAAGATCCGCTGGACCACGCAGGTTTTGCGTCTCGGCGAGGTCTTTGAGGATCTCGCGGGCCTCATGCGCCTCTCCCGACTCCGCGAGGCAGCCCGCATAGACCAGCATTTCCGCGGGAAAGTTTCTCCGTATGAAGAGCGGTATCGCAGCGTCGCACTGTCCGGCCATGCCATAAACAAAGGAGGCGGCTTCATAAGGTGCTGGCGCAGGGCGCTGTTCCAGAGGACCTGCACGTTTGACCTGCGCCAGCGCCTCGTCGATGGCGCCAAGACGTGCGAGGTACATGCCCGACCATAACAGCCCCTCGACATCGGCCGGATAGGTCTCGGCAATTTCCCGGGCATAGGTGCGTAACGCTGATGTGTCACCGATGTCGCGGGCCAGCCGTGCCAACAACCAAAGACCGAAACGATGGCCTGCAATCGGTAGATTTGGGTCGGCAAGACCCTCGCGCGTCAACGCCAGAATCTCGTAAATGTCGAAGGGGCCATATGCGCAATTCAAACTGTTACAAATCGTTTGCCCCCAGCCCTCCTTGACTTTCATAAGACCCGAATTTGGAAAACGTTCTCGCCCTTCGCGCCAGACATCCAGTGCTGCAACCATGCTGTCCGGTGTGAATTGATAGAACAGCGAATGCCCGCGCAGGTAATAGTCATACTCATCCAGCGCGACAGAGCCCTTGGCCCAGCTCTTGCGATATTCGTCGGCCCGGACCGCGCCGAAATTGCCGATCAGGCTTTGCTCGATCTTCCTGACGATCCCATCATGGAGCGCCAGAATATCAGTGTCGGTTTCGTCGAATTGCTCGGCCCAGAGGTTGCGCCCGGTCGCGGCTTTCACAAATTGCGCGGTTACCCGCATGGTGCTGCCAATCCGGCGGATCGAACCTTCGAGGGCATAGTCCGTCCTGGTGCGTCGCGCGATCTCGGCAATGTCGAGATCTTTGCCCTTGAAGCTCATTGCCGTAGCGCGGTCGACAATCTGAAACTCCTTCCATTGCGACAGACCGGTCAGGATATCCTCGGTCATGCCATCGGCGAAATGCGCCAGCGAGGCATCGGGTGACAGATCACGAAAGGGCAGTACAATGATCGCGGGCGGCTCGGTCGGCGGCAACGGCCAGCCAAGGGGCCCAAGTTGCGCCAGAACGCGCGTCTTGATCTCGGTATTGTGGTGGAACCAGAGCGGCAGGTCGGTCATGTGCCGGACGCCATGTTTCTCGGCGATGATCTCTAGCGAGGCGCGTGCCGCCTCGGTTTGCCCGGTCTCCGCCTGACACCCGGCCTGCATCAGCAGATATTCCAGAAGAACCGGATATTTCGCAAGTTTGGGCAGGGCTGAGGCGCAATCCCCCCTGACATAGTCCAGCGATCCGTGTCCAGCAGCCGCCCGCGCAGGCAGCAAAGACCATTGGCGTTCGGCGACGATCTTCAAACTTGCTTCGGCTTCCTCGAATGCGCCTGCACGGATCAGATCGTCGGCGGTCAGCAGAAACCCTTCTGTGTCCGAAGGATAGGTCTCAACGGATTCTCTGACGGCTTCGACGGTTTGTGCGCGATTGCCCAGGTTGGACCCCGTCGAGCTCATCAACCAGAGCGCAAATCGATGCCCGGGCGCAGGCAGGTCTGGATCCTGTAAGCCCGCCTTCGCCAACGCCAGCGCGGACTCATGGCTTGTGCGGGGGTCGCCACATGCGAGTTGCACACACATTTCATGGCCCCAGCCGAGCTTGATCGTGAGAAGGCCGGACTCCGGATAGTGGCGAAGACCTTCCTCCCAGATGGCGATCGCTTCTCGGAGGGAGGCCTTGGTATACTCATAGAACTTGTCGTGGCCTCGAAGATAGTAGTCATACTCATCAAGGCTCACTGTCGCTTTGCGCCATGACTTGCGGTATTCCTCCGCCCGCACCGCGCCTTGATTGCCGATCAGCGTCTGTTCGATCCGGGCGATCACCCCGTCCTGAAGGCCCAGGATATCGTCGCCGGTCTCATCGTATCGCTCGGCCCAAAGGTTCTGGCCGGTCTCCCCATCAACAAGTTGCGCGGTGATGCGCACCTTGTCCTCAATGCGTCGGATCGAGCCTTCGACGGCGTAATTGGCCCCCACTTCAGAGGTGACTGTCTTCAGATCCTTGCCGCTGCCCTGGAAGGCCATGGCTGAAAGCCGATCCGTGACGCGGACATCCTCCCAGCGGGTCAACGCGACAATCAGGTCCTCGGTCATGCTGTCGGCGAAATGCCCCAAATCGCCGCCCGGCGAGAGGTCTTCGAAGGGCATGACAATGATCGAGGGCGTGCGCAGTTCGGCAACGGCCGGGGAGGATCGCCAGAAGCCTCGTTCGAACAACACACCAACCAGCACAAGCAGGCAAAGAGCGGCGCCAAACGCAAGGCGAGGACCGCTGAAGTTCCGGCGATCCAACACTGAAGAATATCGGTGCTGCGGTTCGGACCCTTTTTGCGGGACGAGCTGGTAACCTTTGCGCGGCACCGTCTGTAAAACCCGGCGGTCCGTATCGCCAATCACCCGCCGGATATCGGCAATGCATTGGGTCAGGCTGTCATCGGTGACAGCGACATCGGGCCATATCGCTGCAAAAATCTCGTCGCGCGACAGAATCACACCGTCCCGCGCTGCGAGAAGCTTCAGGACCTCCAGAGACTGCGCCCTAAGCGTCAGCTCTGTCCCATCACAACTCGTCAATACTCCAGTGTCCGGATCAAAATAGGCTTGGCCCAAGTTCAAGGTCATCCCCGAATAACCTCCTTCAAACAAACGCTTTTCGGACCATTTCGTTTCATTTCGGAGCGGATTTCAGGACTGTCGGGCCCCGCATCCGGCCTTCTGTCCTCAGAAGCCTGTTCAAAGACAGCCCTCTCAGGGAAGGAGCGATACGATGAAAGAAGTGGTTATGGCCCTTATGCTTTGGATCAATCAAAACTCGCATTATGATACAATGGATATTTCCATTCCCCAAGTCGTGGAAATGTCGCCCGAGGAATTGACCGACGAGGCCTATTCCGACGCGCCACAAATGAAACCCGAGAACGGCGTCGATGAGCGGGTTTGGGCGCGCTACAACTTCGAAGATGGCCCCTACGGAACAATCTACATTCTGGGGGCGGAATATACCGATGGCGGCGCGGCCCCCGATGAGCCGGCCTATATGGATCCGGTATTCCAGGAACGACTCCTGCACGAGCTGATCCATCACGTGCAGCACAAACCCGGCGCTTATGACAGTTTCCGCTGCCGCAACTTTGGAGAGCTTGATGCCTACAAGCTTGGCGGCATGTTCCTGAAACAACGTCACGCGCGCGATCCGTTACCGAACCGCCAATTCTGGTCCCGTGTCTACAGCCGCGGCTGATAACCCCAAAAGGAATGTCTCCATGTTATTGATCTCAATCCGCCTTGGTCTTTCGCTCGCCGCCCTCACAGGTGCCTTTTGCGGAAACATGCCCGAGGCCCGCGCCGACAGCATCTCCCTCGATACCCCTATGGCCGCCGCCTCGCTTCATGAAGGCCACGTAGATATGGTGGTCTATTTCCTCGACCGCAGCGATCATTTCGAAGTTGTTGCGACCTTTGCGGCGCGCGACTCCGCGTATGATCCCGCCCGGCTCAGGATGCGCCTCGCAGAGGGGGACGCGGTTAGTTTTGCGCTCCCTGGCCATATAGAGACACAATACAGTTTTTCCCGGCTGACGGATGTTGTAACCATTTCGGCCAACCCAATAGATGCCAAGTTTCGGGATAGCCTTTGTCCGCACGTCCACTGCCGTGCCGAAAGACCCGCCGATACACCATGATGTCGCGTGGTTCGTGTTGCGGCTGTGTGCGACGAAAGAGCGGTTTCGTATCTGGGACCAATCGGCGTTTCAATGACTGGTGTGGCGACTGTGCAGCGCCGCAGCAGCGGCGACGCTGCACGTACGAATTGATGCTGCGTCAGCGAATGCCAAAAATCGAAGGTCTGCTTCGTCCGCAAAGCCGCGCCTTAAGCCGAGCCAGCGTCTGTCCGTGGGCTGGCGCAGTGACAGTCGTTCTACAGCGCTTTACCTCTGCCAAACACATCTTCCACATGAACGAAGCACACAGATGTCAAAGCGCCAGTCCGCCGGGACGGACAGACGTGGGCTCGGCGCCTTCGGCTTGATTCCGAGCTGTGAAGCGCATTGCATCAAGGGCAGCCTTGTCCGCAGAGAGGTCGCTCCCTGAAATCCAGCAACTGGCTGCTTCGAGCCCAATGAAGAAGTTCTCGTATTTGCAAAAACTGATCATTTTGAACTGAAAGCGATCATTTGTTCCGGCAATTTGAAAATCATCAAAAAACGATACGAGTTCTCAGGCCCCACAACGTAATGCTCGAAGCGGACGAGTTCAGAAGCGGATCTTTGATGTACTGAACTGAGGGCGTGATCTGGAGATTTGGCGATAGGGAAAATCGATAAAATGCCTCGATCGTTTTTTGGCCGCCGGAAATACCATCCGCTTCAGCCCAATTCAGTCCGATACCCGCCAAGTCAGTGTTCCTTGCGAAATAGCCCAAACCTGCCGATACGGAGTTCTCGTAAAGCGCAGCGCGACCCTTGGATGTTCCGGCGCGGAAAAAGGGCATCCACTTGTTTTCCAGAAACCATGCGGCAGAAACCGTTGCGCCGTAGTCTTCCCGGCGGCTTCCGTCATCCGCCGCGTCGGAATGCCAGAACGTCAGATGGACGTTATCGAAATAGATCCTGTCGAACCCACTGGTGTAACCGATCTCAAGGCTTTTGAAGAGTTCGCCGTCGGAAAATACGTCAAGGTCCGGGCTGGACGGGTCCGCGTTCGCATCCGCAATGCTGCTCGTGACATAGAAGTTCGAACCGAGGCGCGCACCACCGGCGATGGCAAGCCCGGGGTTGGGCGCGTTGATGGTCGGGTTGGTGTTGAAAGCGAGGTTCTGGAAGGCTGTGTATGGACTGACCAGACCGTAGACGTCGACAAAGTCCGTGACATCAACCTGACCAATCTGGAATGTCCAGGAGCCGTCAGCGGCCCTTTGCGTCCAAAAGAGGTTCGTTAGCAGTGTTCCATTATCGTTAAACGCTGTGCCGGGGATCGACAGGGCGCCACCATCGAAGCCAAAGTTCTGCGGAGCCACATCCCCGAACCCGTGACGGTCTTCAATTTTGAATGTCAGCGACCCGTTTTCCGTTGCTTTCCAGTTGCCATAGAAGCGAAAAATGCCACTGGACGCGTCGCCTTCACCCATGTCCGCGTTGGATGTTTGACCAAGTGCGAGATAGTCGAAATTGAAACTGAACCCCTTTTCAGCCAGTCCATCTTTCCACGCGAAGTATCCGGGTGCCAAATTGCGCGGAAAAACTGACCGAAACTGCGGATCGGTCAAACCATCTCCCGGCTGAAGGTCCGCCTGTACCGAAGACGGACCACCAAGGCCTTGCGCGTAAAGCGGAAAGGCAAGACTGGATAGAGCAGAGCCGACGATGAGGGTTTTCTTGAGCATGTCTTCCCTATCGAATTGGGGCGAGCACCGCAGCGCGCGTTGCCGCGTCTACTTCAGGTGTTGGTGGATTCGGTTGGAAAGGATTGCCGATAACCGGACTAAAGGTGAAGGTGAGTTTCCAGTCTGAGGCAAAGGCATCCGGTGCCACTGCATTTTTTTCGATACCTGCGTTCAATTTGACCAGTTGCTTTCCGATCGCTGTCGTCTTTGCTATTTGTACCCCAAAAGGCACGGTCCACGCATCGTCGCTGTCGGCTTCCCAGTCGTAGGTGATCGTCGGGCCGGTGCCGATCTGCCAACCGTCGCCGAGACCGTAGAACAAGAAATACTGCAGCGAAGAGATAGAGGTGTCCGGCCCACTGCCGCCCACCTTCTCATTGTGGAACGGGAAGAAGCCCCAGACGCCCCAGTCCTCTGTTTTCACGGCCAGAGCACTGGGCCCGAGCAGCCAGTTGTCCAATGAGATATTGCTTCCGGTGGGAACAGCCCCGACCACCCCGGCACCTAACGTCCAGCCATTGCGTGTGCTTGCATACAGCACGTCATAGGCGATGTCTCCGAAAGCACTATTCGTATCAAAATCTCCATCGCCTGCATCAAAAGCTGGCTGACCAAACACGTAGGGGATCGCCGGTCTGAAGATCAGGTTGTTTCCGTTGGACAGCACGAACGGAAAAACCGGCTGGAACGTCGCGGTGAAACTATCTTGATCGTCGGCGTCAGGCAGATCGCCGTCAAATGTGCGATACTCAAATTTGAAGTTCAGCGTCGCGTTGGCAGCTCCAGGGTTTGCAAGTTCTTTGGCCAGTTCGTCAATGTTTAGGCCAACTTGAGCCAGAGCTGGGCGGCACAGACAGACAGTGGCCGCAAAACAAAGCAAAAGTCTCATCGACGGGTACTCACTGGATAGTTGCCGCAGACCGGGCAGGCCCGCCAAGCCGTTGATTTTGATGCGCTGTGAAGGGATTTGAGGCCCGCATCTGTGCCCGCAAGTCTTTCATCGTTTCGACCGTATCTACGTTCATCACGAAACTCGCCCGCATAGGGACGTCCCCGTCGACAATCTTGAACATGTGATTGGTCTCAATAGCTGTCAGCATGCCGGTTAGTCTCACAGGTTGGTGCACCATGCTGGGCGACCACTCACCACTGATGCGCGCGCGGATCATCTGGTTCGGATTGGGCGGGGGCATATGGCTGCACATTCCACGTTCCGGCACGAGATAGACAATTCTTGTGCCATCTGCTTCTGGTGGAGCAGGTATGGCAAACCCACCTAGTGTCACCGTCCTGCCGTCAATCTCTGGGTTCACTGAGGTCGCGGCTTTCTTACGCCGCTCCGCGACCACCCAACGCTGGCTGATCAGCCACTCAGCGTCTATGTCGGCTGCGGTCAACCGCGCGCGTGCGTCGTCGCGTTTTGCCAAGCCTGCGGACCGTTCCTCACCCACCAATTCGGTATTCCCCAAACGAGCGGATTCGCCGGCAATCGTGCGCAGGTCATCAAGCTGATCGTATTCCAGATCAAGATAAGGATCTTCGAAAAGCTGCGCTTCTTTATCAACAAGTTCGTTCCATGCGATTTGTTCCGCGGCAACTGGAGCGCCAAACTGCAAAAAGGATACGACCACAACTAAGTTGAGAAGTTGCTTCATGCTCATCTCCAAGAGTTTTTGCGAGGCGGCCGAGGTATGAAACCGCCCCGCGGGATCATTAGTTCAGCGTGTTCTTGTAGATCACACCGTCTTTCATGATGATGCGGATCGTCTCCGGGCTGTCGGGGCGTGGTTCGGCATCAAACCACTTGTCGCCGGTGCCCATGACCGAGAAATCCTCGAGCGGATTGCCGTCGATGATCAGGATATCGGCATATGCCCCTTCCTCAATCACGCCCAGTTTTCCATCCGGATAGGGATTCATGAAGTCACCCGACATAGCCACTATTTCACCACCGACAGAGGTGAGCGTCTGAAGCGAGGTGAGCGGGCCGAAGAAGTCGTTGTTCAGATGTTTTTCATAGGCGATCTGAATGTTGCAGGCGTCGACCGTGCCGACACAGTCCGTCTGGAAGCCCCGCTTGACCGGGCACTCTTTCATGTTGTCAACGTAACCTGCAAAAGTCGCAGAAGCTGACTTCGCCTTGGCTAGGCTGGCAGGCACGTTGGCGATCGCTGGAATCGAAAGCAAGCCTGGATCAAAGGCGGTCAGGTTAGTCGTTATGTACGCGCCTTTTTCGTTCATAACCTCAGCAATTTCGCAGTCGAAGGAGAAGCCATGCTCAATCGACATGACGCCTGCTTCAAGTGCGGTCATGATCGCTTCCTTGCGATAAGAATGCGCCATGACGTAGCTGCCGTACTCACCGGCGACTTGCACGGCGGCTTCAATCTCTTCCTTCGATCCGGCAAGCAGTTGCCAGGGATCAAACACTGACACGACGCCTGTCTTGCCCCCCTAAAACTGTGCCAAAGTTGGCTTAGTTTTGGAGACGGGATTGATGGCGCGGAAACGGTATTCGG
>CANKZM010000006.1 GCA_947488305.1 uncultured Roseobacter sp. | reverse complement strand
CGAATACCGTTTCCGCGCCATCAATCCCGTCTCCAAAACTAAGCCAACTTTGGCACAGTTTTAGGGGGGCAAGACAGTCTTTAAGTGCGTGCTGTTGAGCCTTGAGACGCGCAGAGCGGCGGAAATCCCCGATGATGTTCGCGAAACAGCCGCACAATGGTCGGAACAAGAAGCGTGAACTACTGATTTCCTACGCTTTGCCGACATTTGGCAGCCCGTTACGAATGGTCGATTTGTCCTGCTGACCCGTCACTGGCCGCTCAAATCCAATGTCTTCTTTGGGCTGCCTGCCGACAACCGACCAAAACAGTCAGATGACGGCGCAGAGCCCACTATGACCGATGCTGCGGACCGCACGAATGTCGGCTTGCGCGAACTCGACATCATAATTGTTGTCTGACAGTCTCGATATCAAATTAATTGCAGTTGGTGATTTCACATGGACCCAGTCCTCTTCGCGGCTTTTCTTACGACAACCCTGGTGTTCCTGGCTGTGCCGGGCCCATCCGTTGCGTTTGCCACCGCACAAGCCATCCGACATGGGCCAAGAGCAGCCTATGTTGCTGTTGCAGGTGATGCCCTCGGAACAATGGTTCATGTCACTGTTGCTGTCGTAGGACTAACTGCACTGGTCGCCATATCAGAAGTGGTTCTCCCATTCCTGCAAATCTTGGGCGGTATGTTCATTCTTTGGATGGCGGTGAGTGCGTTCAAGAACGTGGGCAAGTCAGCTGGATATGTCGCTATGCCATCGGATCGCACGACTTTTTGGGCGGGCTTCTTTGCCTGCGTGACAAACCCCAAAGCAATAGTGTTCTTTGTGGCGCTGTTCCCGGCCTTTATTTCATCCGATCACAACGTGTTTTTTCAAGGTGCCGTGTACGGCATTATCTTTATTGTCTTGGACGCAATATCCATTTTAGCCTACGCGCTTCTCACCACCGCGGCAGTAAAACGGACGACATCTCGTTGGCTCAATCCTGAACTACTAAGTGGCTTGGGGCTTGCTGGGGTAGGCATTGGTATGGTGATCAAGGGATACCGCTCGATTCCATCGAACTAGCACCAGAGCGTACGTAAGGGGGGCTGCTCCGATAGGGGCAGGATCGTACGTCAGTGAAAGCCGCCCTTTACGCTAGGCGCGGCGAAAGCTGAGGATGAGCCCAAAGTACAGAATGCTGCGTGATGTTCTAATGTCCGCTCCAATGGGTGTTGTTAGATCCTGAGGATCATGCCGGCCGTCGTTCGGTCATTGGGATCTTCCCTGAACTTCACAACTGACGCCTAACATGTCATGATTGTCACATTGGTTCTAAGGAGAGGTACATTGCCGCAATCGAGTATGGACTGGTGGGTCATTTTGGGAGTGATCGTTGCCATCGCTGGTGTGTTTTTTGCTTGGAGGCAGTGGCGTGGAAGCAAATTCAAGAACACTTCCAATATTGCTCGTGACTCGGACCGGGTTACTCAGACTGGCGGCGAAGGAGTGACAAGAAATCAAGCCGAGAATAGCCGCGATGTGGACCAGTCTGGTTAGTGTCGCGACGCGTTACAGATAACTCGGTTGTAGGATCAAGCCGCGTCCAACAGGCGGGCGGAGACATACACGGAATTCCAATAGAACTGCATGCAGAGTTACTGCAAAATGCAAAAGCCGAGCTACGTAATGATTTAGAAGCCAAGTTTGCTGAAAGTAAACGGGCTGATGCTGCGGGAAAGAAAATACTAAAAATACAAATTCAAGTATTAATAGAAAAGGTGGGCGAACTCGAAAGGCAGCTTGCAAATCCCGAAGCAGCCTATCAAGAATCGCTAACAGCGAATAACGCAATTTTGGCTCTGTTAATGGAGGGCATTGTAGAGTTTGGCTCCGAACAATTGCTCTTGGCCCAAGAAGCATTGGCAATAGGTGACTATACTTTGGCGGATAGCCTTTTTTCGAAAATCGAGCAACGTCGCAAGATCAAAGTACTGGAAGCTGCCCGTGCGTCTTTTGGAAGAGGCGAGATCGCAGCAGCAGAAGTGCGTTGGCAAGACGCCGCAGATCACTATGGCCGAGCCGCGAGACTCAGCCCTAGCTTCGATGCGTTGAGAAAGGCATCCGAATTTGCTTGGCGAGCAGGCCACTACTCTAAGGCTCTCAATTTGGGCGATGAGCTTTTGTCCCTTGCGGAAGAAGAGGGAGATTTGGAACATCTCGGGATAGCAATCAACAATCGAGCGATTTACCTCTTCGCAGTCGAGCGTTTCGAAGAAGCGGAAGTGCAATTTCGCCAGTCTCTTGAGATCGGCTCCAAGACGCTAGGTGTTAGTCATTGGCGTTATGCTTCACGACTAAACAATTTCGGAAGGCTTTTGGATGAGATCGGCCGTCACGATGAGGCAGAACAGTACTTTCGTGAGGCCATTTCGATTATGAGAGACAACTGTGCAGAGGATAAACCTCTTTATGCGCTGGCGCTAAAAAACCTTGCAGCTGTTCTCAGCCATTTAGGTCGGTACGAAGAGGCCCAACCGTTCTCATTGGAAGCACTTTCCGTCAGGCGCAGGGTTTTAGGCCCAAAGCATCCAGATTATGCTCACAGTCTAAACAGCCACGCAGGCTTGTTGGAGCAAACGGGAAGAACTGAGGATGCAAGGCCGCTTTTACTTGAGGCACTAGCTGTATTTGAGACCACTCTTGGAACTGACAATCCGAATACACAGACGGTGTTGCAAAATCTCAACGGCTTTAGTGGAGAAACCGATCGGTAGAATGCGCTACAGAAGTCTTTGTAAACTGAGTGCATAACACCGGTTAGGCATAGCCGTCAAAAAAGCTATCTGAACATGTACTCCACGCCCTATGATCCGGCTTGGCCTATCAGCATAATTTATTTGATTTTCTAGATGAAACGGCACTGCTGGAAGAAACTCTGATCTTTTTTGGTCGTTTCTATCGCTCTGCTGAATCGCCTTGGGTTTATGGGTACAATACGTGGGCATTTTTTTGGGCAGTCCCAAGAGCGGCCGTTGGGTCTGCGCCAACTGAGGTCTGTTTTGTCCCGCTCACCTGTCGTCCAGTGCCACTTGATGAATGTCCCGTTTGGGCTGCCTGCCGTCATTGAGCCGAGACGCAGAGAAGTTCCGGAAAGAGCCCATTCTGTGAATTCGATAGTCTCGCTGCAATCGCACGCATCCTGAAATTTGCAGCATAAGCAAGATTTTTGTTGCGGCAACGCAGCCGAGGAACCAGTCATTTATGCCGAACGCAGCGAAATCTGGTACACCAGTTAACAGTTCGTGGGACAAAACTGCCGCCAACCTGCAACGAGCCGATGACTACTTTGGCTCAGCAGGTTCTTCACCGCTTACCAAAGGAACATGTGCGAACGTCCTCTGATTTCCCCGACGATCTCCTCTACAATTGAACTCGGTGTTGGCCAGTGCGTGTGCAACATAGCAGCGACAACATCTTGGTCAGCCGACAGCTGTGCGTGATGTTTCGTTGCGAGATGCTGCATGCGGCGATTATCTTTCAAGCACATTATTTGAAGAGTCTTGACGCCTCTGTTCTGAGCGATTGCGAAGATCCGTTCAAACAGTGCATCGCCCACCCCATTGTCTTGCCACTTTGGTTCAACAGAAAACGCAGCTTCAGCTGTCAAAGGCCATGAACCGAAGAGACAGTGCAGCTCTGCGAGGCCGATCAACTGCCCGTCGACAAATGCGCCGCAGGCAATACTGCCGGGTACGACGACACTCCGCGCATATTGCGAAACACCACTATCGCCGACGGCACCACAAAACCGGGCGCGTCGCGCCTGGGCATCGAGCCGCAGGAAATGGTCACAAACGTCCTTCCTGTCGTCCAAATGAAGACGACGGACGAACAAGTCTCGTGGCGGTAACTTGTCGCGCAATTTCAGAACCCCTCGAGCACGGGATGGATAGAGCCAGCATCTTCGGGAGGAGGTGAAGATGCTGGCCCTTTGCTTTGGCGCCCCCTGATGGAGTCATCGCCGTCGCTCATGCCGGCTTACTCTGGGAGGAGCGAGAACCAGCACTTTTCGTTTACGTTGCAGACTGTGAGGCCTGCTTCGTTATGCGTCCGCCATCAGTGTTTCGGCGTATTTCGGGATATCGGACCGCGAAATCCCGATCTGGGCGAGCTGATAGTCGCTCATGTTTGACAGTGTCGAAAGCATCCGTGCCATCTGGAGGGCCCTCAGGGCTGCATGCGCCTTAGCTCCGATCATCGCCAGCAACGCGATTGATCTGGCGGCAACGGAACCGCGATCTGCTCTGGCTGTTTGGATGCTAATGGCCATAAGCCGCCTCCATTGCCAGTCTTTTGATATTGCTGCGCGGAATGCCCAGATCTCTGAGGTCCCGGTCGGTTAGGGTTGAGAGTTCATGATAGGTCGCGCGATAAACCTTGCGCTTGGCCTGAGCCTTGCGCATCTGGTCCAATTTTTGCTGAAAGAACGTGCGGCCAGCATCGAAAACGACATCGAGCCCACTTTGTGATCGTGTAAGTGCCATGATATTTCCTCTTCTCTTGCTGCACTGCAGTATTTATGCTGCACTGCAGAGATAGTCGTGTATGATAGCGCTCACAATTCAGCGATTTGGCAAAGGACCCATGCCAGATTGGAACAGGCAAGGTGTATACATGGATATTTCTGCGCAAATGCTGATCTTCGTGACGGTTGTCGAGCAGGGTAGTATCTCAGCTGCGGCAAGGTCGATGGGGCAGACGCCATCGGCCGTGAGCAAACAGGTCGGACTGTTGGAGGATCAGGTGAATTACCGCCTGCTGAACCGCACCAGAACGGGCATCTCGCCCACTCAAGAAGGTCAGCAATTCTACGACAAATGCAAGGCGATGGCCGAAAAGTTCCAGGAAGCCGAAGCGATGATCCACAACCTTGATGGTATTCCTCGCGGCGAACTCAAAATTGCGTCCACTGTCGCGTTTGGAAAGTCCCAGCTCATTCCGGCTTTGCCACAGTTCATGGAAGAAAACCCAGAGGTTCAAGTCTCGCTGGATTTGACCGATCGGGAAATCGACCTCCGCAGCGAAGGCTTTGATGCGACCATCTGCTTTGCTGAGCAGCCTAAGAACCCAGATATTGTCGTCAGGCGCATCATGCAGAGCCGCCGCGTGCTCTGTGCAGCACCAGAATACCTTGCGCGATCGGGCGTACCGAAGGACTTTGCAGCACTTGCCAAACACAATTGCCTGAGGGTCGCCGGGAAAAGCCAAAGAAACGCCTGGAGTAGTATTGAACCGATGACGGGCGACAGATTTGAGGCGCAGGGCAGTTTCGAGGGAAACAGCACAGATGTTGTTTTTCGCGCCGCACTCGCTGGAATTGGGATCGCCCGATTACCCTGCTACATGGCAAACCGGAAATTTTTGTCCGGCGAGTTGGTTCATGTGATGCCGGAGTACGCACCGCCGAGTACAGATATCGTCGTCATGTTTGCCGACAGGCGCAACCTCGCCCCGAAGACCCGCGCGTTTGTAGATTATCTGGTACGGCGTTTCCGGGATGTCCGCGACTTACAAATGACCGGGTAGTGAAGGCTGGAAAATTACTGATGACTTAACAAGAGGTGGTAAACCTAGGCGACTTCTGCAACGGTTCGCTTGTTGCAGCTGAAACCGCTGATCTGCTGATCGAAGGCAATTTTCCACCAATTCGCGGAAATTATGACCGGTAAGACACCAGAAATCACTCAATAATGACCGCTTCCGCGACTTGAGCTGCTTCCCAGCGAAAAACCTGCCGTACATGCGAAGTAATGCTGCGTCAGCGAAGGTGTAAAATCCAATGTCGGATTTGTCCCGCATTGCCGCCTATGACTGCTATGAGCCCATAGCTACCAATACTGCAACCTGAACGAATGTCCGCTTCTGGAATCTCAGGAAACCAGTGGAAAAGCCGTTGGAAGCACTGGCCCAGTGTGCAGTTCGAACGTTCTGAGGATTTGTCAGGAGGTTGACGTAGTATGCTTGCCAGGGAGTTTGGACAGCTCGCCGAGGCCGTTTACTTCGACGTCGTAGGTACCGTTCGGCGGCAATTGGAGAGTGTCGCGCGGATCGTCGCCCCATTCGTCGGGGCGGCGCACCAGTGCTGTTTTGAAGACAACCCGTTGTGCCGCGACGAGGTCGAAGGGGTGGCAGGTAACCATTAGACGCTCGAGCGGTTCAAGTCGAAGCAAGTGTGCGGCGCGTCGGTACGCGTATGCAAGGAGCTTGCAGACCCCTAAACCCTTGCAGGAAAATACCGCATTCCAGACCAAGTCGTTATACCGGGAGATGTCGATTTCAAGGCAATGGTACACAAGCGTGAAAGACACGGTGTTGAACCGCTGACGCAACGCGGCCAACCCTTCTTTGACCTTTGGTCAAGCGGTGAAACCATAGTGTGTGGTCCACGCGAAAAGCATGGCGGTCGGTGGCCTCGAATATGTCCCAACGCCTCGTCCTTTAGTACGCTGTCGAAACAAAACTGATGCGCGTCATCGAAATTGTAGGCGGGTGGTCCGTCCTCTCCGAGATTGAGCATCAACTGCATTGTCCGACGGCGCAGCGCATTTGCGAGTTTTGCCCAGTCCCGTTGAATGCCGTGACGGGTGCCAGCCCCTGCGAAAGCATCGCGAAACCCGGTATGCCAGTCGAGGATCGTGCCGCCGGTATCGAAGGTCAGCGCCTTGATGCGTCCAAGGTTCATGGGATCAGAACCGTGGCACCCAGTGTCTTGCCAGATTCGATGGCCTCATGTGCTTTGACCGCGTCCTTCAGCGGATATTCGTAGTTGATATTGGCATCGAGAATGCCGTCCCCAATGGCCTTGAAAAGATCACGCGCTGTCCATTCAAGATCAGAGCGCTTGGCCACGTAATGCATGATCGCGGGGCGGGTGATGAAGAGCGAGCCGCGTCGACCGAGGTCTTGAATGATATCGACAGGATCGGGGGGACCGGAGACGTGGCCGTAGGCCGCGCAAACCCCCATGAGGCGCAGGCAATCGAGACTGTCCTGCAGCGTGTCCTTGCCAATCGCTTCATAGACAACGGCACAGCCTTCACCATCCGTAACATCACGCACGACATCTACGAAACTCTGCTCAGATCGGATCACGGGGTAATCGCAGCCGGCTGCACGCGCCACCTCGGCTTTTTCTGCCGTTGAAACCGTGCCGACCACAGTTGCGCCCAGGGCCTTGGCCCATTGGCAGAGGATCAGCCCCATACCCCCAGCCGCCGCGTGCACCAGGATCGTGTCACCGGGTTGCACGGCATACGTCCGATGAAGCAAGTAATGGGCCGTCATGCCCTTCATAAGAAGGGCCGCCACCTGTTTGTCATCCAAGCTTTCGGGCATGTGCAGCAGCTTGTCTGCCGGATAGTTCCGGCGTTCCGAATAGCTGCCCAAGGGTGGGATGCCATAGGCCACGCGATCGCCCGTTTGAAAGTCTGTTACGCCGTTGCCAACCCCTTCGACAACGCCCACACCTTCAAACCCGATCACGACCGGAGGCGGATCCACTTTCCACGGATGCGATATCCCACCGCGATGATAGGTGTCGGCAAAATTCACACCGATGGCCGTGTGTCGCAAGCGGACCTCTCCGGGTGCTGGATCAGGCAAAGGCCAGTCCAACCATTGCATCGCGCCCGGCGGGCCCAGTTTGTGGATCACTTGTGCTTTGTTCATTCTCTCCTCCCGTGTGTCTTCATGAGTGCGTCGCAACGGCTTGCTGGGCCGCAACATGATGCAAGATGCGAGCGTAGTTTTCCTCGCCCTGCGCGCCGCTGACCAGATGCTGCCGATCAAAGATCATTGCTGGCACGCCAGTGATGCCACGAGACGTCCAGAACTGCTCTTTCTCGCGGACCTTTTTTGCCCGGTATCCGTGATCCAGCATCTGGTGAGAGGCGGTCTGGTCAAGGCCGATCTCTCCGGCAATGCCAACCAGCACATCGGGATCGTTCAGATTCTCGCGCCGCGTGAAAAAGGCGCGGAACAGCGCAAGTTTCGCGTCATGGGCCTTGCCATACTCCTCAGCCAGGTCGATGAGTTGATGGGCACGGAATGTGTTCACCATGCGCATATCGTCGGCATAGTTAAAGGTGAAGCCAAGAGCGGCGCCCAAATCGGTCAGGCGTGCGCGGGCCTTGATCGACCCTTCGAGCGTCGTGCCGTATTTCGCCGCCAGATGATCGCGCAGGTTTTCCCCCTCTTCCGCCATCTGCGGGTTCAGTTCGAACGGATGCCAATGGACGTCAATCTCGACCCCCGTGTCGCGGCTGGCTTTTTCCAACTGAAAATACCCGATCACGCACCAGGGGCAGACCACGTCTGAGACGATGTCGGCACGAATGGGCGTTGATGTGGTCATGCGATTGTCTCCTTCGATTCTGATAAGCTACGCCTGCAGGACGGGCATGAACGCATTCGGGCGTGAACCTCTGCTTCGACCTCTTTGCGGATTTGCAGAGCGGCGCGATGAGAGAGCCCGAGGGATTTGCGAAGGCCTTCGATCTCGGTCTCTTCGGCATCGCAGATAAAGCCATCCTCAAGGGCACGTCGAAACTGCGCCTGCATGCTGGAGCGTCTCCGGTGCAACTGGTCGTTCAGGCCACTGGCCAGAATACCTGCCGGAAGGGCCGCCATGCCGATCCCAAGCACAGTGATAATGGCTCCAAATATTTTGCCGGCAACGGTCACAGGCGTTACATCACCGTAGCCCACAGTTGTCAGTGTGGCGACAGCCCACCACATGGCCGCGGGGATCGAGCCAAAGGCGTCAGGCTGCACCTGATGTTCCACCAGCCAGGCGCCGCTGGCCGCGAGCACCAGCATCACGATCAGAATGAAAAAACCCGCGAAGAAAGCGCCTGCCTCTTCTTCAAAAACAGCCAGCAACATTCCAAGCGCCGGAGAGTAGCGGGTGAGCTTGAGCAGACGGACGATCCGGAACGCGCGCAGGATCCGAAGGTCAATCGGGAACAGCAGCACCAAGAGGGCCGGGAGGATTGCCAGCAGATCAATGATGGCTGATGGTGTGACCACCCAAGCCCTGCGCGACCGGTTTTGCGGATTTTCGGGGACGACCCAAAGACGAGCTGCGTATTCGATGATGAAGATCGTCAACGAGATGCGTTCAAAAACATCAAACGCAGGCTGCCATGTCGCGTAGATTGTATCGACGGTCTCAAGAATGACCGCCGTCACATTGGCCGTAATCAGTAAGATCAGCGCAATTTCCAGCGAACGTGGGCCTCTGGCTTCTCGGTCGGGACGTTCAAGCCACCAGTAGACACGCGCGCGAAGGCTTGTGTGTTCACTCATGGCGAAACCTCAGCCAGGCGCGGGTGACCGGGATGATGATCTGGGAAAAGAGCGCCGTGCCCCAGAGCAGATTGCCCACAAGCGCCGGAACATACGGCACGATGAAGAACGTGGTAATGGCCAATACGATCCCGAAAAAGCGGACATCCCCGCGACCGAATTCCGATGCGACACGATGCTCGATGACGTGTCGCAAGACCCAGAGCATGGCGATGTAGCCCGCAAGACCAAAGCAACCGATAGCGGCGTATTTTGTTGGAAAGGGTTCCCAGAAGCCAACCTTGACCTCGGCCGCCAGGGCGACGCCCACCATCACACCGCACAACATCAAGACGAGGTGAGACAACCACCAAGTGACCAGAGTAGAGGGTCGGTCATCCTTTGGCTTGCCGTTGCCAACGAAATCGAAATAGATCCAGCACATCACGAACATGGACACGCCTCCGATGACGAAATTGACCAATACGTCAGGCGTAACCTTGTAGATCCCCTTTTCGGACAGCGTGACAACAAGTTTGAAGAACCCTTCGCCAAGCACGATCAACGTCAACAAAGCAAAACGCTCGGCCATGTGACCGGCACGCGGGATGAACCGGTCAAACCGCAGAACCGAAACCTTCGGGATCATGTAAAGAAGTTGCGTCGCCACCATTGCCGCTGCAAAAGCCCAGAAGGCAAAGGGCTTGGGCAGGAACGCGGTAATGGCGAACACGAAAGCGAAGATCGCGAAATTCCTGGCCTGTTCCGAGCACATGGAATGGCTGGAGGCATTGACGCGCCGCGCGCGAAGATAGAGCGCGGCGAGCATGGCGCGATTGGCCGCAAAGCCGAGTGCAAAGAACATCCAGCCACCCCCTTCAATGGCTGGAATGGCCGCCGCCATGAACATCAGCGTACAGATCATCACGGACATGATCACCCGATGCCAGACATCCGTACTGACGTAGATCGAGTTGAAAAGGCTCAATTCACCCCATGCGTACCAGAGCGCGACAAAGACCCCCGCAAACACCAGGAAACCCTGCACATCCAGATGATGCGACAGGTAGTTTCCAAGGAGAAAGATCGTCACGACATGGATGAGATCGTAGAAGAGCTCGGCCCAATGCACATGTTCATGCGTGTGATCGAGGTCTTGATGGTGCTGTGGTTTCCGCCACATCGGATGATCGTGCAACGCCATGTACAACAGTCCCTATCTGTCAGGCCGCATAGCGGGCGCGCGCCCATCTGACGACTTCGGTTTTTTCTTCGGTAGCGATGACGGCGGCAAAGCCGGGCTGATCGAAACAGCGTCCCAGCCATTGGGCGACCGTCGGCCAGCGTGCTTCATCGAGTTGAAATCCGGCCAACTTGGCGCCGCGCAACCAACTTGCCATGGCGATGTCGCCCACGCTGAAATCCCCTGCCACAAACGATGTGTCGCCGATCAGGTTCGCCACAGTGTCAAGCAAAGGCGGAGCAAGCTGCGTCATTGCGTTTTGCACCATCTCTTCCTTGCCCTGGGCTTTGCCGAAGTAATACGGCACGACGATGCGTTGGCCAAACATCATACCGCCGAAGACCTGGGCCATCTGACTGTCGGCAAAACGTTGCGCGTCAAGGGCGCGGGCACGCTGTTCGGGGTCTTCCGGAATGAGCGCAGGCGATGGAACGGTCTGGTCGCTCCAGGCCACGATATCGGCGCTCTCGGTGATTGGTGCCGCGCCTTCGCCCGGGATGAGCACGGGCACGGTCCCCGCCGGATTGACGGTCAGCACTGTCTCGCGCTCGGTGTAGGGTACAACGGGATCAAGCGTGTAGCTGATCCCTTTTGTCTCCAGGGCCACACGGACCTTGCGCACGAAGGGTGATACCGGGTAGCCGATCAGAGTGACGCCCATGGCTCAGTCCTTCTTGGCGTCGGATGCGAACCGTGCTGCGTTTTCAGCCGCGAATGCGCCGTCGTCGGCCTTGGCGTCCCAGAATTGCGGTTGCGCCTTGGGAATGGTCAGAGCCTTTTGCACGGCGGGGCGGGCGTCAATCCGGTCAAACCACGCCTTCAGATGTGGGAGGTCATCGATTTCCACTTTTGCCCAAACATAGGCCCGCGCCCATGGGTACGTGGCCATATCCGCGATGGTGTATTCATCGGCAGCCAGCCAGTCACGCCCTTCGAGGCGTGTGTTCATCACCTCAAGAAGGCGCCGCGACTCCGAGACATAGCGGTTGATCGAAAAGGGCTCCTCGTGCCCGTTCGGGGCCGCGATGCGTTGGAAATACATGGCTTGGCCCATCATCGGGCCAATGTGGCCGACCTGAAAGAACAGCCATTGCATCACCTCCGACTGCTTCACCGGATCGGTGGGCAAAAACTTCCTATATTTGGTTGCCAGATGCCAAAGAATGGCGCCGGATTCGAAAATCGCGCGGTCCTCGGCGCGATCCACGATGGTCGGAATTTTGCCATTGGGATTGAGCTTCAGGTACTCCGGCGCTTTCTGTTCCTGCTTGGCGAAGTTGATGAAAGTCAGATCGTAGGGAACTTCAGCTTCTTCGAGGAAAATGACGGGCTTGTACCCGTTCATCGTGGCGGCGGTATAAAGGTGAATGTCAGGCTGCGACATGGGACGTTTCTCCGAAATTGGTGGTGAGATGCGTGTCAAAACGCGCGAAATCGGCTGTGATGTCAGGGTTTTTCATCACATCATGAGCCGAGAAGGTTGGCATGGGGGTCATGCCAAAGAACTTGGCATTCAGGTGAACCGGGCGCAGCAGGTCGTCGATGCTCGCACCTTCGAAGAAGGGTTCGGAAGGATCGTCAAACGCCTCTGACGGCGCATTCAACGTGGTTGAGATCATGTAGCGTGTGCTGGTCAGGGTCCCGCCCATACCGTAATTGGCCTTTGGCGCGTCAGGGCTGCGGCCATCGCCTTCGCAGAGACGCCCGTCCATGCCTGCGGTGTACACCTCATCCATGTATTTCTTGAATGACCACGGCACGCCCATCCAGTTCACCGGGAACTGCATGATAATTGTATCGGCCCATTGGTGATTGGCGATTTCTTCCTCGACATCATACCCCTCAGACACCGTTGTTTGGCGCAGGTCGTGGCCACGGGCCTTCAAGAACGCCTCGGCGCGCGTGGCAAAGGCGTCGTTGAGCGCGCCCGGCGCAAAGGGATAAGGCTGTGTACCGTTGAGAAGGAAGATGTTGCTCATGTGGATTACCCTTGGATTGGAAATGCGAGTCTCTTGACTCGCGGAGATCTGTTGGGGAAGTTGCGTTTGCAAAGAACGAAAAACAACCAGTATACTTTTGGTAACCTAATGGCGCGAGAGGGTGGAGAAGATGAAGGCAAGGGTTGAGGCCGATGCAAAGGGGCGCCGTCATGTGCATGACGCCTGTACTGAACCTTGCGCCATCGAACGTGGGATGCGGGTCATTGGAGGCAAATGGACGGGGTCAGTCCTCTGGCACCTCAAGGACGGTCCTGTGCGATTCAATGATCTGGCCCGGATGATCGGGGGCGCGTCAAAAAAGATGATCACGGAAAGACTGCGCCATCTGGAAGCGCAAGGCCTTGTAAGCCGGCAGGTAATGGATACCGCGCCAGTTTCTGTTCAATATGAAATCACGGAGTTTGGCCGCACGGCTCTGAGGTTTTTGGAGGAGCTTAGAAAATGGAGTGAAAGCCTGCCGGAAGACATGGGTAATGGCTGAGCTTCCGCGCCTTAAACCGTCGCCGATCCCGGTGATACGACCGATCCCTGAATACGCCGCCACCGGAGCGTTGGCCGACACCTACGCCCGTACCAAGCAAGGCCTCGGCGTACCTTGGATGGGAGTGGTTGCTATGGCTTTTGCCGATTACCCGACGTTTTACGACACGCTGTGGTCCGCCATGGAACCCATGGTGAAGTCGCAGGTATTTCAACAGTCTTGCAAAGACTTGCGCACCTGCGCAGAGGAGAACGCAAACGCGTTTTCACCTCCCAGTCTTCTGAACCACCTTGCAGAGCTTGGCTACAACAACTGTGAGATCGACGAGATCCGATCGTGCAATGAGGTTTTTTCGGCCGGGAACATGCCATATATTCTTATGGCGTCACTCGCCCGGCTCTTGCTTGAAGACCACAACTGGAATGGGCCAACACACTTGACCGTTGACCCAGCTTCGGCGGCTGCCCTGCCCAAACCGACGCTGATCGAAAGTCACCATGCCGACCCGACCATCACCGCACTCTACCAGGATATCCGCTCCGCCCTTGGACTGCCGTTTGTAAACACCGATTATCGCGCCTTCGCCCGCTGGCCGAGCTACTTTGCCCGCGCCTGGGACGACATGAGACAGGTTGTCATGTCTGACGCCTACGAAGGCCATGTCGCCTTCGTCCATAAGAAGGCAGTCGGAATTGCTTGTGGTCTGCCGAACCTCACGGGTCTTGATCCGGTTTCTTTGCAAAAGGCTGCCGCGCAAGATGCCTCGCTTGAAGAAGTGCTCGCCGTCGTGCGCCTCTTCCAATGGCTACTGCCCGGGTTGGCCACAAACGTTGCCTTCCTTCGCGCGCAGTTGCTGCCAGCCTAAGGTGACATGCGGCCTCTGCCACTCAAACTTGCGATCAAAGTGCGATCTAGCAGTGTGGGATGTCTGTCTCTTGTGAGACACGAAAGCCGCCTTAGGATTTTATAAGGGAATGTCTGCTTTGTCCCGCATAACTGACATTGAATTGCCGCGCGGTGAGTGTCGGCTTTGCATTCAGATTGTAGTTTGGAAGTACCTAACGTTCTAACGCTCTGCCACCGGTCGCCACCCCGCCGCCAAAGCCACTCCCTCATCGCAGAACCACCGCTCGCCCCTTGCATCGTCAATTTTGGTGTTCCCGTATTTCGGAGACCATGGCGTGTGATAAATCTTAAGCTTGGCTTTGCCCGGCGTGATGATTCCCTTTATCGGGCATTTGCCATCCGGTGCCTCCGCCAAGGCACGACGCTACTTGTCATCGCGAAAACGCATTTTTATTGAAAGAAGGCTGCAACGAAGTGTAAGTCAGCTTTCTATGTCTTTAGATTTCATATAGATAAACCGCCTTTGAGTGTGCTTTTTCAAGTTTGGAGAGAATATGCCCGGACCAGACCCAAACGCCGTTTGGTTTGAAGAATATGAAGGCCGACTTCTGGCGACATATGAGCCGTATTTCTGGACCGGCAATGTTGGAAACAGGAAAGCGAGGGCAATTACCATAATGCAGCGCATGGCCCGTCGTGATTGGTTTTGCCGCTGGTGTGGCGACGACCTGCCTGAATGGCGTCGCGCTGATGCGAAGTATTGCTGTGCTGGATGCAAAAGACGTGCAGCGAGGCAAAGGCGAAACGCTCAGTGACTTTGCGCTGTAAAGATGACATCACTTCCTGAAAGCAGGAAAAGAACAGGCGGGTATTTCAGACAGTCGATGACCTGCGTGGCAATCAGTGAATTGCGTGACCAATACGCGCGCGAGACTTTATGCACACACAAAAACTCAATCCGTGCCCCTGAAAGACCAGACAATGCTTGGGTTAGACAGCCGAGCGGACTGAAGCACGACATAAATGGACAACACGATAAGCGTTAAGACCGTCATGACAAACACGAGCGCAATCCCAAAATGCTCACCCAAGTCATCATTGAATGCGTTTCGCACAGACAGCAAAACGTAAATGACTGGAAAAGTTACCAAGAATGTGTTTGTGAGCAAGAGAGCCAGTGTTGCAACACATCTACTTAACAGACTGCCGTCGCTCCTCAGCAAATCAAGACCAAGAACGTAAGATGCAGGCACTTGGAAGTCGTGTAATCCAGTGCGCGTTAATGGAGAGCGTCTTGCGATAACAAAGTAGTCGTAAGTCTCTCGGTGGCAGCGCCACATGAACTCGGATACAACTGCGGCAAACAAGCATACAGTGCCCAAGAATAACATCAGTAGCTGCAACAAAACCGCGTTTGCGAGAGTAAAGTAACCCAAGTCCACGTTTTGCACTCTACCTTCGGACAACAGGTAGTGAGCAATTAGCAGTCCATAAGCCCAAATTAGGGCCCTATGTTTTAACTGAACAGAAGTCGCTATGTTTTCTCTAAGATGCGTCTCGAATTTCACTAAGTCTTCCGCTGACCCGTCGCGAAAAACAGTATCGATACTTTTCAAAAGCGTTTTGTGATAGCCCATACCGGGCATTGTAAGCGTGTCCAGCGTTCCGCGCAAAGAGTTGCTTACTAAAGGTTTATCAGGTGAAAAGCCTGTTCCGGCAACAACATCACTTCGCGGCAGTCAGTTCGACCAAGTGATAGACTGCCCCACCTCACCGGGCCATAACTTGCCAGTCTGAGGAATTGCGACAGCGTCAGGATACCCCGCCAACTCAAGCGCTTCGCCCATACTCCCGGCCAACGCATAGCCTTGGCGGTGGTCTGCTTCATCAGGGTGGCTGCCCACCATAATTTTCCAAAAGTAATACATGGCCTCAGTCTTGGCGAAAAATGCCAAACAAAAAGTGAACTTAACAGCGGCGAAGAAATTGCTTAGCCTCGCAGAATGACTCTCGCACGCGCTTTGGTCGCCATTTGTTTTTTCTCTCTAGCCCCGCCCAAAGGGGGTGCCGATGTCGTACTGGACGCGCCCAGTTTGTTGGATGCGTGCACTCGGGCGGACATGCACTGGATTGATTTTTGCAACGGCTATTTTCAAGCGGTTGCGGATGCCACCGTATCGGCTGGGTTGGCATGTGTTCCCGCAGGCACCAGCCGTACCCAGCTTGTCGAAATGTTTGAGAGGCGCGCGGTGGATGCCACGGATTTTTCGACGGTTGCGGGTTTCGCCTTGGCTTCACGCATTCTGGCCGGGACTTTTCCATGCCAATGACTTTCTTCGTAAACGGAGTGGCAATGAAAGCGATGCTTTTTGCGGTGTTACTAGTATTCGCCTTTTCGGCCTTTGCCGCTTTTGCCCATAGCCCGGGCAAGCATGTTCATACTCTATATCGGAACTCACCTGTGGACGAGTTCATGCGAATTCATATAGCGACGTTTGATGCCGACGAAGACAGCGCGACCTATAATGCAGAGAACTGTCAAATCGCTGCGCAACTATTTCAAAGGCAGCCCGGTGTGACAGCGAAGTATTGGTGCGAAAAGGGTCGGTACGAGCGGTAGCCCGTACCGTTTAACGAAGTTGCGGCGTCTAAAAAGCGACCCGTCTTTGCAACAGGTTTTTGAGCGCCGCAATCTGCGGTCGGTCGCGTCTCAGTCCCGCATGTAGGAGAGCGCCTGTCCAACAAGCCCGCTCCGTGTCTTCGAGGTGCATTGCCGTCGCGGGCAGTTCGATTTCACTGAGCCTGACCTCCCGTCCTTTTTCTTTGGGAGTTTCCATTTTGCGGATGGCAACAAGCTTGTCGACCGTACTCTGGTCTTTTCGGGATACTGCGAGAACCACCAGCATGACGTAGTAACGGGTTTCTTCGCCTGTTTCGCGAAAAAACTCAGGCAGAGATTTTCCGTTGATAAGGAAATCTTCGTCAGACATGGGAGGCCCCCGCTTTGTTCGCTTGAAATGTCGAGCGTACCATTGGCCGCAGGTCGCCGCAAAACGCCCAATCAAGCGACATGCCGATTTCACGGCAAAAGCTCAGCAGTTCTGGTGAGGGCGCGTCATCGTTAGAAACCATCCGTGTAGGTGGCACCAAGCCGAGCGTGTCAGCGAAGTATTCCACGCGCGTTCGCGCTTCAACGTACTTGTCAGTCATTTCCATCTCCATTTTCTAGAAAAGTGGGGAGACGGTGAAATAGCGGGTATGGCCGTGTCAAAAGGGGACTGCGAGGGGGACCAACAGCAACTTTGTTAGCCTATACATTTGATAAATATGGATAAATTTATCTTAATTGGTGCCGGGGGCGGAAACATACTAGATATTCAACAAACTGTTAAAAAACAACATTTCAAAAAATAATAGTATTGCATACCCCCTATTATACCACTAATTAGCTAGCTTTGAGATTTCAAGTACTTGAAAGATTTATATGATTCCGGGTTCTGGAATCGAACAAGTCTCTCACTATGGCCTCTCCACCCCACCGCTCTTTGCATATTATGTGGAGATATTCACGGCGTCCAGCAAGGGCGAAACGGACGTGGCCGAGGCAACACTTTGGTTGTTGCTAGGTCCATTACTGACGTCAGCATTTGGTCAAGAAAGATGAGCGGCTCTGTCATGAAAGCCTGGCAGTGCTTATTTATGCGGCCAAAATTTCATATCGGCTTGCCTCTTCGACTACCTCAATTCCGGTTCGGAAATTCACATGGCGGCAGTCCCTAAAGTCCGAAGTGAAACCACGCCTTAACAAGAGTTCATAGGGCCCGTTAATCTCCATAGTTCCGTAAAGGCTTCACACTCTCGCCTCAGTTGCAAGCGACAGAGGATATGCTACGCTATGAACAAGCGCGGCGGCGCAGTTAGGCGTTCAAAGAAACGCGATCGCAATTGGGAGCAGTCGATTGCCTGAAGTCAGCAACCAGCATGTCTATAGAATGGCCAGATTCCTCCCATTCGATCCGTCGCATGATCAGATTTACGAGGAGTATCAAGTCGCCAGTGACTCGCTGAATCTGGATACAGCGGCATACTCTTATGTGCTCGAGGCTGCCAAGAGCGGTGCGCATGTGATTGTCCTGACTGGTGACGCAGGCCACGGCAAGACCCACTTGTGCAGGAGGGTAATTGAGGGGCTTTTAGGTTTCAATGAAGAGGAGGCAAGAAAACTCATCAATGAGTCCTGCAAAGGCGAACAGATCATATCAGCGAAGGATGGCACGCCTGCGACTGGCGCTGTTCGCATTTTCAAGGACATCTCTGAATTAGCGACTGAAAAAGCAGCCGAATTGGTTGAAAGGGCAAGTGATGGTAAGGTCACCACTATTATCTGCGCAAACGAGGGGCGACTTCGCGCCGTCCTGGCTTCGGATGCTGCAGGACAAAACTGCTCTGATATTCTGAAGAGTTTCGAAACGTCCTTTGTAGATGGAAGAGCCAGTCGGGACGGACGGATTCACATCGTGAACCTAAACCACCAGTCCATTGCAGCCGGAGACGATGGACAGTCTCTGGGTGATCGCGCAATCCGCGACTGGACTTCAGGCTCAAGATGGCGAAGCTGCGCAGACTGCGACGCGCGCAGTACCTGTCCGATAAACCGAAATAGAGAAATGCTTTCCGAGCGTGTCGCGGAGGAAGATGCAGCGGCCAGAAAGGCCAAGTTGCGACTACTTTTTGCGACTCTCGAGCGCATAGGCTATGTCATCACCATTCGCGACATGCTTATGGCACTCGCCTATTTGCTCACTGGCGGATTGAAGTGCGAAGATGTCCACAGGATGAGACGCGGCCGACGGAAAGGCTGGCAACAATCCTATGCGTTCTACAATCTTGCGTTCGCTCCACCTCATACGCTTTCCAGGGAACAGCTCAAGAGCTTGCCCCTGATGCAGCAACTTCCAAAACTTGATCCGGGCCGACGCGCCATTCGCGAAATCGATGAGCGAATTATTAATCAACAGGACATATTTGGGCATGGTCAGCTGGACCTGCAGTTTCCCGCTCCTGCGACTTCAAACGAGAATATAATTGACGCTGCAGACGGAATTGACGAGATCATCGGGGATCCCCGCAACAAGAAACAACGAGCCGACGAAGCCGAAAACGTTACGAAAGTTGTCAGGGCGCTTCGGAGACGGGCCTACTTTGACAATGTTGGCAGCGCCAACCTCGATATGTCCCACCTAGGGTTTCCATATGGCTCCGAATTCCTCCAAATCGTGCATGGCGACCTCGATAGCCATGCCAGAGCCCTTCTAAAACGGCAGATTATAGCGGGCCTTCACCATATCCAAGGTCTTCAGTTTGCCGAGCAATCGCCCACGCTCCACCTCGTTGATCCCGCATTTGGCAGATCAATGTCGGGAACCGCCATACTTGCGGCCAAGATCAAATCTGCCGATGTCGACTTGAAAAGACTCTCCGAAAAATGGGGGCCCAGCGATGAGATATCTCACCATGTAAACCAAACTGTTGATTGGATCGACAGACATGTTGTGTTGAGAATCCAAGGTCAGCTGCAGGAACCACAGGATCTATTGCTGGATCTCATGATGTTCGACTGCATCTTAAGAGCGGCAGCGGGCCATGTGCCAACGAAATTCTACGAACATGACATCCGTCGTGTTGCAAGCTTTCTAGGCAGAATTGCGCAATCCAGCAGGGCAACTTCCGACCAAATAGATCTGGTCCGGGATGGTCGATCCCAAACAATTTCGATTGATGGCAACACCATCCAAGTTGGCATAGCCTGAAAAGGATTAGCATTTAGATGCAGGAAGAAAATACAGTCACAATTCCTAAGGGTCCCGAAGTTTCGCGAGAATTGTTTGGAGGCGTACTCGATTTTGACGCCGCCGGGCACTATCCAGGCCTCGAACTTTTGAACTTCGTTTACTGCGGTGAATTCGAGGATCCACTACCTTCGGGAGACAGCATCAAAATCACACGCCGGTCACATGATTTTGGCAGACGGTTGGTTTGGGATGGCAGCTTCAAAAATGATGCCCGTCGTCGTGAAGTCCTGCTCGACGACACTTCCGCGGAAGAGACTCTGAGGGAGCTCCTCAGATGCCTTCAGCTGGAAATTCCCAGTGGAACCAAAGAACCAAAATGGTCAAGGGCGCACTTCTTCCCGTACACGCCCTCTCTTATCCACTGGGACGCAAGAGAACGCTACAGTACCATCGGCCTTGAGCGTCTCTATTTGCGCGGTGGCGGCACACTCGCCTTCAAGATCCTCAGATCTGACCGTAACGCTGCTCGTCTTGAACGTATAAGGGAAGGTTTCAAGGAACTGTATGTCGCAACTCTTAAGAGCCCGTTGGAAATCCTCGCCGGATTTCTGAATGATCAGAGCAAGAGCGACGAAAAGCCGGTAATGGATGGCATTGAAAAAGCGACTCGGGCCAACATTGACAGCTTCGAAGATGTTTTCCGCGACGGTATTCTCAATATCCTTGAGCAGACGGGCGCGACATCCGTTTCTCAGATCCGTGCGGTGATGGGATGGACAGGGTTGTGGCTGGTTCTGATGCAAAACAGGCGCTCAAGAAACTTCCTCGGATTAGAGGATGCGCCAATCATCTGCGATTGCGGCGGCAATAATCCCCAGCTGCGCCGTGTATCGCAGCGTTGCCTTCAGGAAGTTCTGGGCAATATTCTTGCTGCGGTGGACAAGACTGCACCAAACCCCAAACTGCCGAAGGCTCAGCGCAACAAGATCCGCAGTTTTTTCTGGGCTACCGCCGCGGCGAACGGGTTTCTCAATGCTTGGCGCGGCCGCAAGCATTTCACCCTCTCCGTTGACGCACTGGAGATGGTTGTGCTTGCGACCATCCCAACTGGTACGGAAATGCCATTCGAGCGATACGTAACCGATGTTCTTTATGATCGCCTTGGAATTGCGGTCGGTCGTGGAGCCGCCGAGGCGTCGGGACTCGTGAACTCAATTGACGCCAGCATATTCGAGGGGAATGAAGAACATCTTGCTCTCCAGATGATCGCAGCCGGGCTGGTTACGCAGTACTCCGACGCAACGCGAATGGTCAGCCCAAGAACAGATTCGTAATCGGAATAATGATATGAGCAGAATTGAAAGCATCATTGCCGGTACGGCATTTGAGATTGTCGCGCGCAGCTTCTTGGCCCATGAGGGCTCCAGCCGAAATTCGTTCAGACTGAAGAATCTGATGAGAAATGAGGCGCTGGAGTTCCTCCAAGTTTGGCGAGATCGCAGCGGTGGCCAAGGCCTTGGCAGCGTCAAGCTTCTTGTTGCCAGTGACTCGCATGAGGATTTCCCAGAGGAGTTCAGAGCAAATCCTGAGCACTCCATCACCTATTACCGAAACAACAATGAAAACGGACTCGTCTATATAGAAACGAAGGTTGAAAGCGATGAGCAAGGGCTCAAGAACCTCTTTACGCTGCGAGACGTGAACTTCCTTGACGGTACATTTGACGAGGAAGGCGTGTTCATTGTTCCGGAGGAGATGGTGCGTCAAGCGCTGTTATCGGCAGGTTCTCCTAACCCCGACGGCAACGAATTGTTTCGAGATCGCCTCGTTGAAGTTCTTAGTGGACTAACTAGCTCCGGACGGGCCGTACCAGTGAGAATGTTTGCCAGATTTGTGCTCGCTGCAGCAGATGAATTGGTTTCGAGTGGTAATGTTTACTCGCCAGATGAGATAGCAGCACTGGTTGGCAGAAGCTTCGTGCACCTCGATATGTTCCCCGATGAACAATGGCGTGCAAACCCCAGTGGTGCACCTCGTCGCCTCTCTCTAAATTTGCTGCGATCGGAACTCGCAGCGTCGCCTTCATCAGAACTGGACTCAGAAAAGACGGCGCAGGATTGCTTACGAACAAAATTTGTGGATGAAACCGGTGAGCAGTACGAGCCTGACACCCAGGTTCACTGGCGAAGGGAATGCTCCGAATACTGTCTCGACCCTTCTAGCGAGAGGCGGAAGCGCATCCCGTACAGAGTGTTCGAACAAGTCTTTGGCAAGGATGTGAAGGGCTTACCCCTAGGTCAGCGAGTGGCCGAGGAAATCGTGGACAACGATCCCCAAAGGAAACTTGAGTTCGACGGACTTTCCGTTGAACTCGGTCTAAGCAACCGTTCCGCCGAAGAAGCGCGCAACTTCCTCGAAAGTGAACCTGAAAGCTCCAGCGCGTTGCCCCTAAAAGACCTGCTTTCGAAGCAAACGCTTAGAATGGTTGAGAAACTGGCCGCCCCGGCGGCCGAGACAATCAAGAATCCTCTTATCAAGCTCTCGCAGGTTGCCACGGACTTTCGGTCGCGAAATGATCTCGAGAGTGGCGAGTTCCGGATCACAATGCGTCCCGGCGCGGGCATAACTGAACGGCATGCACCGGCTCTTGGCCTCTTCGCGTTCTTGTATGGAAAATCACTGATCGAAATCCACGGTTCATTGAAAGACGGCCCCGGAAATGTCGCGCTCGAAGTAGGTGACTTGCTCACGACGCAGACTAAAGCTCCTCCACTCAAGGAGGAAATTGATCCAGATACTGAAGCTTCTGACAGCGGATCGTCAGAAGAGGATGATGGAACGGTATGGCTTCCAGTTCCCCTCGAGTTCGCACTTGTTAACTGCGAGGATGGATCGGAGCTGGATAGCGAAGTCGCCATTGAATGGTTCCCGGATGATCTACACTACCTCGCGCTGTTTTGGATATCCGTGTGTGGCGAAGACAGATGTGAAGTGACGGCAGAACTTTTTGCGCCCCCGAATCGAAGTGGAGGGGCATGGATTGACGAGGTTGCTCGTCGCCTTTTGCCCTTCGCAAATGGAAGGTCACGCCCAATCCGGGATAGCATTCTACAGCATCCGATGATTTCCCGGCTGGTCGATATTCGCGAGGATTTCAGAGCCGACGCGGAAAGCGAGGGAATTTCCTCAACACTATTGAATGATGTGTTTGATAATTGGTCAGGGCTTCTCGGAGAAGCACGGGACATTTTTTTGCCTGACGGTGAAGCGCCAGACGGTATGATCGAATTTCTTAACGCAGACTGTGTGCAGGAATTTGACAACGATCGCGTCCTCATGTTGCAGTCCCACCCACTGAAGCTGAGATGGATTGCAGCCTATCTCACAAAATCCTCCCAGCTTGCGGCTGAAGCGATCGAAGGTTCCTTAAAACTGAATGAAAACGGTGAGAGCCTTTATCTGGATTGGATCCAAGGACTTTCCCCGCATCAGCAGCCTTCAATCCACACTGCCGCCGATGGGCACATCCTCTTCGCGGGTGGCGAACGGGGTTGGACCGAGAATTTCCAGACGGCCGCCTTGTCCGGAGGCACGTCTTCAGGAGACAGGGTTCATGCGAGCCTGGTCACAGAAATAGTCCGGCAGATCACAGCATATCTGCATGCTCATCCCTACAAGGCCGATGGACTGAGGATCCTTGTTGTTACGGCAGGTGCCAGCGCCCTTCCTGCAGACTTGGTACAGAGTGTGCGAAAAGGCGAATTCAAGAACCTGTCGATGACAATTGAACTGGTCGCTCCCAAAGATTGTTGGGACGAGGCGGCTCGCCAGTTTGAACTTGTCGACACGGACAACCGCCTCGCTGGTGAGGGTGCTCTCTTCCCGCCGGTGCAACTCAACCTTCACGATTTGAGGTTGGTTAGGGAGGATGCTGATGCGGCACTTCGCGGTTTGATCTGCGATCTAGCGATCGTTCCTCAATTTTTGGATGACAGCATCAGCACAGACGCAAAGACCGAGGACGAAACGACTTCTATGGGTAGATTCGACCCACTACTCGACGAGCCAACTTATATCGCTTCCGGAACCGGCTCCTCCGCTCTGTGGGTCTCATTGAGGCCCAAAATGCCCGACACCGCTCTTTCGGACTGGTCGACCCTTGCCGTCAGGCACGAGCGAAAAAACCCAGTGGCCGCGGATCGACCGCAAGCGACGGATTTTATGGACATCCGGATAAACTTTCAAAATACAGCGCGATTTTTTGGTATGCTGCACAAACTCTCGCACTGGGTTATTACGGTAGAACGACACATTACCAGGGAACAGATTGAGAAACTGGAAACGCGTCCAGAGGTCCTCTCATTGCGTGATGGCGTCGGACCAGGCGGATTGTTCACTTTGATTGTATCCTCCAACGCTGGTAAGGAATTCATCGTCGATCGGCTGACACGAAAACTCAGTAGAATTGCCACTTCGATCGGTCGACAGGAAATGGCGAAGCAGCAGGCGCATCAGCTTGCGGAAAAGATATACGAGGAAGCGAGGCAGATAGCTCCTAGATTGACGCTTGATGCGCTCGGCATATCCCGTGTCACTGAAGAAATCCTTGGACTTAGTATTGCGCGGCAAATGGCGGACCGTCAGCTACCAACCACCGCCGAAGACGGGTTTATCGCTTGGATATCACTCGACGAGCATCCGGAGTGGTTTTCTTCGGTGAATTCGATGCGGGCCGACATGCTCAGAATGTCGCTTAACCTTACTGATAGAGGGCTGGAAGTCGATTTTCTGGTGATCGAAAGTAAGTTGAGGCGATCCGGATACGATTCACACGGGGCAGAACAAGTCCGCAAGACCCTAAAAATGTTCGACGCAGTTCTCCCACGGAACAAAGACGAAGACCCAATGGATGGGCAACTCTGGAGGGACACACTCCTGTCTGCGGTCGATACTGTTAGCAAAGATGCCGTCTTCATCTCAAATGCCGCAAGATCGGAGCAAACACTTAAGCGTTCAAGGGTGTCTGGGGAAATTAAAAGCCTATTCCGCGAGGGAGATTTCGCTTCCGTTAACGTCGCCGGACTCTATTCAATTTGCGAATATTCTCGAATGAAAGAAACGGAGAGCTATCAATACGACGCCGATACCCGAGTGACTATTGTCCAAACCGGGGGCGGCGCACTGCTCGACCGATCCGCCGCACCCCTGATCCTCTCATCTTCCGCAAAGCCGGTTGCCGAGGAAAAAGGAGGGGGGCAAAATGAGACAACGGCTGACGCGTCAAAGAATGAAGTGAACACACAGGGGGCGCAGCCGACGAACCGAGTTCCCGCTTCCACGGTAGGTGAGAGCCTTATTTCCCAAAACAAACCTACTGCAAGCGCCAGTCCTTCAACGGACCGACATCGCGCTGGCGTGCGTGGTCACCTGGGAAAAGCCGAACTTGATAGGCGTTACCAAGTGATACTCGACACGTTCGGGCAGTACGGCATTAGTGTGAACAAGACTGATGCAGCGGTTGAGCCCGCTGTCGAGGGCCCCGCATCCATTCTCTTCAGAATTCGCCCCGGAAAGGGAGTAGATCCAAGGAAGCTTTCGGAGAAGCGCGACGCACTGAAACTTGCTCTCGAGCTGGAGGCCTCCCAAGAGATGCGTTTCGATATCGACAAGGGCTATGTGACCATTGACGTGCCCAAGTTGGATGAGGATCGGTATTTCGTAGATGCACCAGATCTTTGGTCTCGGTGGAACCGCCCCGAATTTGGACTGACTGTTCCAATCGGCGAAGATCGTCTCGGCAACGTGGTGGAAATAGACTTCACTTCGTCGAACTCGCCCCATCTTCTGATCGGTGGGACAACGGGAAGCGGAAAGTCAGAGGCACTGAACACTATCCTAGCAGGTATGACAGAACACTATTCCCCAAAAGAAGTAAGGCTACAACTAATAGACCCCAAGGGCACGGAACTCGAGCATCTCTCGAACACCGAACATGTGGATGGAGAGATCGGGTGGGACGATGAGGATGCTATAGAAATCCTGTCAAAAGCTGTGGACGAAATGCAGACTCGCTATTCGCGGTTCAAGACTGTCCGGGTAAAGACTCTTGGCCAGTTCAACGAACAAGCGTCGCTTGATGAGCGCATACCAAGATGGGTCATTGTTCTAGACGAGTATGCTGATCTTACGTCGGATCCCGAGACTAAGAAGACGATTGAAGGACACTTGAAACGGCTTGCACAGAAAGCCCGGGCAGCAGGCATTCACGTCATCATAGCTACTCAGAAGCCGGACGCATCGGTCATCAGCACCAACCTGAGGTCGAACCTTCCAGCGCAGTTGGCATTGCGGGTGAAAAGCGCAACGGAAAGCCGTGTTATCATGGATGATCCGGGAGCGGAATCTCTTACTGGAAAAGGGGATGCCTTCTTTAAAGAAAGCGGGGTGTTGACTCGAGTTCAGTGCGCAAAGGTCTGAGCCAGGAGAAACCGATCAGGGCAAGATTGCGGTCATCACTTGGGCAATCTGCTTCGCCAAGAATGGTGGCACCGCGTTTCCCACCTGCACGTATTGCTGTGTTCGATTGCCCAGAAAAACGTAGTTGTCTGGAAATGTCTGAAGCCGGGCAGCCTCCCGTACAGTGAGGCTTCTGCATTGAACCGGGTCCGGGTGGATGTAGTAGTGCCCATCCTTTGAGATATGACTTGTAATAGTTGTCGAAGGTCCATCCCAAGTTTGAACCTTGAATCGATCTGCAAATTTGCCCGTGCTCCAGCTTTGGTGATTTGGTGCAAGTTCGTCAGGAAAGTCGGAGGCTCTTGGTGGACGCAAATTGGCCTCCGCAAATGCCGCGCAGAAGAGATACCTCGCGAGGTCACTTTTCATGTGGCCCCTCGTCTCATGATGAGACAGTTCAATAAGCTTGGGATCTACAATAAACTTCCTAAGATCGCCTTTGAGTCCCTGTGCTAGCTCTCTCGTGTGGTACTTCAGGCTGCCCCTTGGCATTGGAGTGTTCGGGCGCTTGATGCTTGGAGAAAGCGACCTAATCCTCTTCGCAGCAGACTTGACCGTCTCGGAAGCATTCCGCTTTGCCCCTAGTTTACCCAACTCGGATGCCGCTTCCGAAACTGTTCTTCGCCAAGACATCTCGTCGTCCTGCTTGCTCAGACCGCTTCTAAGCCTGGGTAGACTACCGATCGATTGGCGGACGGACACTTCCGCCAGTCTCGAAAGAAACTGACCGTCATTCGGGATGTCCATATTTGTTGCGATATCTGCTCTGACGCCAACGACAAATACTCTATGCCGTGCCTGTGGAACTCCGTGCTTCTCTGCCCTCACTATGAAGTCACGGGGCAATAAACTGCGGGTACTATAATTCTCAGATTCATCATTGGGAGCAAGCGCCAAAAGCTTATATCCACCATCCTCCCGACCAACATTCGCAAGATCATCGAGAATACGTTGGAAGATTTGGTTGCCACCTACTGAAGAGGAAAGGATCCCCTTAACATTTTCCATCACAAATGCAGCAGGCCTCAGTCGATCAAGAATATGGATATACTCTCGATACAGGAAGTGGCGACCATCATCTTCAGGCACATACCCGTCAATGCCGGCGTTTCTCGCGCGCCCGACCAATGAGTATGCTTGGCAGGGTGGTCCTCCAATGAGAACCGTTCTCCCATCTGAACGCTCACGGATTGCGTCAATCTTCGGGAGGATGAGCTTTGCCGAATCCTTTGAGCCAAGCTCTAGGCAAAGTGCTTCGCGGGTCGCTGCCCCCCACTCTTCAGGGAACTTTTGCTGCAGTTCCTTGAGGGTAACCTCCCCGGCAATGTATCGGTAGTAAGCTTTGGGCAACCTTCGCCAAGCAAATTGACGCGTAAAAGACCTAAGAGTCAGCGTTTGGTGCGCAGCGGTCTCCATTTCGATGGAAAGTGCGATGTCAAATTTCCGTTCGCCACCAGAGACGACGGAAGAGAACCCTTCCGCCAAACCTCCAGGACCAGCAAAGAGATCGACAATCTGATAAGGTGCTTTCATCAATTCGAATTGTTCCTAGGCTAACAGCAAATGTTCTACCAGGATGTTGGGGAAAAACCAGGGACAAATATCCCATGCTTGATCCGTTAACGGTAGAACAGCGCCGCAAAGTCATGCGGAGCAACAAAAGTAAGGGCACGAAACTTGAGCTTGCTGTCCGTCGAGGTCTTTATGCGCGCGGTCTACGCTATCGTTTGCATGGGCCAAAATCGATCGGCTCACCCGACATTGTTTTTAAAGGACGAAAGGCGGTTGTCTTTGTTCATGGTTGCTTTTGGCACCAACATTCTGGCTGTGCCAAAGCCGCAAAAGTTGGAGGAGATTCTGATGCATTTTGGGCTGCAAAATTCGCCGCCAACATCGCAAGGGACAGACTCAACATAGAAACCGCGAAAGATGCAGATTATCGAATTGCTGTGATATGGGAATGCTCGGTCGAGCAGAAAAAAAGGAAAAGCGCCAAACGCGAGAAGTCGTTGGATTCTCTGGCAGAGTGGCTCTTCGATGATAACAAAGACAAGTTTCTTGAAATCTGACGAAAAAGATTCACTTGCTTTTGTAGTTCAATCACGGCTTGACCTGCCCCCCGAGGCTCCCTCATTCATAACCAGAGTTTGCGGGTTTGGGTTTCATATTCTTCGTCGTCAGTTTGGGCAAGCTCGGCGTGCGCGGAGCCTTCAAATTGCTCAAGCGCTCGGCGCGCTTCTGCGGGTGTTTGGTTTTCCAGCGACGAATGCGGCCTTACGTGGTTGTAGTCGTACCGCCAAAGCGCCAGTTTTCTGCGAGCATGGCGAAGACCCACCTTGGACCTGTCGCGGTTTGATGCCGCTCCTTTGATAGCATTTACTGCAACAAAGGAGACTGACTATGGGACTGAAACGGACGGACGAATTCCGCCAGGATGCGGTGCGTATCGCGCTGACAAGCGGGCTAACGCGTAGGCAAGTGGCTGATGATCTGGGTGTTGGCATGTCGACGCTGAACAAATGGGTCACAGCACATCGAGACATGGCTATGGTGTCGAAAGAGGATTTGGACCTCGCCAAAGAGAATGATCGGCTTCGGCGTGAGGTTCGGCTTCTCAAGGAGGAGAGGGAAATCCTAAAAAAGGCCACCCAGTTCTTCGCGGGCCTAAAGCAATGAAGTTTAGGTTTGTCGAAGAGCACAGAGGCCATTTCCCCGCTAACCGGTTGTGCGACGTTGTCGGCGTAAGCGCACGTGGGTTGCGTGCCTTCCGCAGCCGCCCTGCTAGCCGTAGACAACGGTCTGATCTGGTGACGCTGGCCCATATCAAGGAACAGTCTCGGCTCAGCCTGGGCAGCTATGGCCGGCCGCGGATGACAGAAGAGCTGAAAGAGATTGGCTTGGATGTGGGCCACCGCTGTGTTGGCCGATTGATGCGTCAGAACGGCATATCTGTCGTACGGACCCGTAAACACAAGGTGACGACAGACAGCGATCACAAGTTCAACATCGCACCGAACCTACTGGATCGTGACTTCACGGCAGATGCGCCAAACCAGAAATGGGCCGGTGACATCAGTTATATTTGGACCCGTGAAGGCTGGCTGTATCTGGCTGTGATCCTTGATTTGCATTCCCGGCGTGTGATCGGTTGGGCCGTCAGCAATCGCATGAAGCGGGACCTGGCGATCCGCACGTTGAACATGGCGATAGCATTCCGCTCGCCGCCCAAAGGCTGCATTCATCATACCGACCGAGGCAGCCAATATTGTTCGCACGATTACCAGAAAGTCCTGCGCCAGCACGGCTTCAAAGCCTCGATGAGCGGCAAGGGTAATTGCTACGATAACGCCGCTGTCGAGACGTTCTTCAAGACCATCAAAGCTGAGCTGATCTGGCGGCGGTCATGGGAAACGCGCCGACAAGCCGAGATTGCGATCTTCGAGTACATAAACGGCTTCTACAATCCGCGCCGCCGTCACTCAGCACTGGGCTGGAAAAGCCCTGTCGCCTTCGAACGGAAGGTGGCTTAAACGAGCACTTGGAGCGGCAAGAAAGCGTGACAGGTCCACCTTCTGGTCCGGGCCAGGGCAGAGCCCCAAGCCTCTTTCTACATCAAATACTTATCCAGATTCTGGGTCTGCCAGTTCTTCGGTTTTGTTGTTGCATTGTGCGAGGTGAACCAGAACGGCAAAATGACATCTTTGATCGTACCGGCTGGGAACCTCTGACCGCCCCGATCCATCATAATCACAAAATCCACTCTTGTGCGGATAGAGACAACGTCATTTGTTATCTTCGCTGGCGGCAAATTGTATTTCGACCAATGCACGGGACAGCTTAGCAACACAGTCTTGGTGTAGGCGGTGCCAAGAGCCGAACTACCCATAACGACGTTACAGCCATGGCTATGTGCAACCACGTCGATACCATGCAGGCCACGGCTGGAAACCCAGTCGCGCAGATTCGTCATCGCGACCTCACGCGCGTAGTCCGTGTATCCACCTTCCCAGCGGAAAAAATCGGGCGATCCGTAAATGTCCTTGCGGAAGCTCTTCAGATGGGAAAACAAGCTTCCGTTAGGTGGAACGGACCACTCAGGCCTATTAGACTGCGTATGGGGTAGGACCGTGCCATGAATGGCCATCAGGCCTTTCGTTGTCGTTCCGAGCGTTGTAGTCGGCCCTGCCAAGTAACCGATTGCTGGGCTGGGATTGGTTCGCGCGAGCAGCACGCCAAGCAATTCGAATGTCTCACGTTCACGGGCATTTCGTAGAAACCAGGCAATCTGACCGGGCATGTCGATGGTCTGCCGACGGAAAAGATCGACGGCGGAACCAAGGGCACATATCCGGATCAATTCGTCATCCGATTTGCAGCCCGCTGCTATCAAACGTAGGACATCGGTGGGGTTTCCTCGTTCATTTGCACCCGTCGCGAAATCGGCCAGCGCAGCCGATGGAACACCATCGACGTCATCACGCGAGAATTCCCGGAAATCCACTTCTCCGAACGGTACTTGCTCTGGGGCATCTCGCCTAATTCCAAGGATTTCGAACTCCTCATCGGATGGAAGTTCAAGCCGCTCCTCGGTTGCGTCATCGCGACGGACAAAAAGCATTCCCGTCAACAAAAGATAAGCCGCTAGCGTGAACCGTGAGGGCGAGTCACCGTCTTGTTCAAAGAACGAACGACTTCCGAGCGGAACGGGTTCGGTTATGTCATCCGGGAACAATTGTGGCCTCCAAAATCTGCGTCGTAATCCAATCTGAGCCCTTCCAGCTCACATTGTCTCAGTTTATACAGAAAAACAAAACTCTTTCACATGCCTTGCAAGTGCGGTCAGGCCCATCGACTTGCGCCCGATGGCGGCAGCCAAAGACTTCTTAACTTTCGCCGACAGACAACGCCTCGGTGTCTACTCGTACTTGCTGGCTTTCACCACGTGTTTAACCTTGGAGGGGACGGCCCATAGCGGACTCTCAGCGTAGTGACACAATGCTGCAGTCGCATTCCGCATTGCGGACGTTCGGGGCAGATGCAAATTTCGTTTCACACAAACAAAATCCGACGGAAATCGACAGGGGACTGAGACGCTTCCGCGCAACTGTCATGTTTAATCAGGATCGGGTTTCATGCCCCACCACGAAAAAGCGAAAATCCCCAAGGCGTGAACTTGAACGGGATGTGGAAATGCTCGGACACTCTGTCGATTCCGAAACGGAACACCGCATCCTCGACGAAGGCGGGTTCAGGCAATTCAATGCCATTCGTTCGATAGTACGCTGCGACAGCGAAGGAGACCTCGTAAAGACCCCGGGTCACTCCAAACCCTTCGGACACGGGATGGACGAAATGGCCGTTCTCCGTGCAGTGTCCTCGCGCAATTTCTATCTTGTCGGGATCATAGCGGGTGAGCAGAACCGAAAGATTGGCCGCAGGCACCCCGTGAGCGACGTCTACGGCGTGGATTGATATCCCACCGGACTTGACGGCCGATCCCGTCATGCGGCGACCTCGAATTCCGGGCCATCATAGGTCGTCCCGACAGAAATGCTGCCGTCGGCGATTAGTCTTGCAAGCTCCGCGATTTCCTGCCGGACGGGCTGCGGGACATCTTGTTTCATCGTGAGGGCAACCGCCTCTTCACGGATCCCGAGGCGCACAATCTCGTCAGGGCGAAACCCGCTTTGCATATCGGAGATTGCGCGTATGACACCGAGATCGATCCTGGCCACTGCTGATGCAACAAAAACTTCCGGGTCAATCTCGCACCAATCAGCGGCGTTTCCGATCTGGCGCGCGCCTGTCGCGCGGCAAGCGCGGGTCGCGCCTTCCCGGGCCGCATTGAGCATAGTGAAAATTATGTCGGCCTCTTCGTCTGCCATTGCAATGGTCCAGGCTTCGGTTACTGCGCTTTCGTCCTGCGTGCCACAAAAGCCGGTGACGAGGCGGATGCTCTCGTCGGCGTAACGAATACCTGAGGCAAACGCAGCACGCCCCTTCAGGCCGGGCAGAACCCGATGACCGGACAAATGACCGACCACTCCTGTCCGCGTCATCCGCGCGGCAAAGACCCCGGCAAGAAAGGCGGACTGCTCCTGCAGGACGTCGTAACTGGCCATATTCGGCCCGCTAACGTTGCCCTGCACAACGGCAAAGGTCCGATCGGGAAGCGCATTCGCAACTTTCGGTGTGACCAGATTGCCTTGCCCGCCGATGAAAACGACGCCATCCGATTTTTCAGCAGCACTACGCAGCGCCTGCGTCATCTCGGCAGGATCATACGGAATGCCACTCACCACATCTATATCGGCAGCAGAACGTTGAATCTGCCCAACACCCTCAAGGGCGCATTGATTGAACCCGTTATCGTGTAGTTCGCCAACAAAGATGACTGAAATCTTCATGCTGTTTTCGTCGATGGATGCGGGGCACCGAAAGCGCCCCGCAGTTCAACCTGTCAGCCGTTGACATTGGCCGCCTTAATCAGCGGCTCCCACGTGGTGATTGTGCCCTCGACGAAAGTCGTGAACTCCTCCGCAGACATTGGCGTATGCTCAACGCCGAATTGTGCGAGCCGTTCGATCACCGGCTCAAGCTGCATAATCGCGGCAACAGTTTCGTTGATGGTCTTGACCATCTCCGGGTCCATACCGGAAGGGCCGGACAAACCCGTCCAGTTCTCGATCACGATGTCATGTCCCAACTCGCGGAAGGTCGGGATTTCCGGGAAGGCGGCGGACCGCTCTGGCGCGGCGAGCGCAATTGGTTGGGTTTCGCCTTCGGTGATAAGATCGCCGTTGAGCGCGACCATGTCGTAGTAAGCTTCAAGCACACCGGCGCGGAAATCCTGAATGGCTGGGGCGCTGCCCTGGTAAGGGACATGGATTTGTTCGATGCCAAGTTCGATATCGACGGCCTTGCCAAGAATATGCGTGATCGAGCCGACGCCCGAAGACCCGTACGTGATACCGTCGCCTTTTGCCTGGGCGATGTATTCGTCAATCGTCGTGATGCCGGAGGCCGGCTGCACGAATAGCGCGGGCGTTGATGCGCCAAGATAGGCGATGTGGGTGAAGTCCCCCATCGGATCGTAAGGCAGGTCCTCGAATTGGGTTGGCGCGATGGTGAACGGCGCATTGTTGCCAAGGATCAGCGTCGTGCCATCGGGCGCCTGCTCGGCGACGAAGTCAGCCGCAACCGTGCCACCTGCGCCGGGCCGGTTGTCGACGACCGCCTTCTGGCCGTACTCGCTCTCGAAGTACTGCGCCAGAACGCGTGCGATCAGGTCGCTTGTGCCGCCCGGCGGGAAGGTAACGACAATGCGGACCGGCTCGTCGCTCCATTTGCCGGGTTCTGCGACGGCGGGGGCGGCAATGACGAGGGCGGCAGCACTGATGGCGAGGAAGTGTTTCATGGTCTGATTATCCTTTGTTGGAGGTCGAGGGAGCTTCGATCTCGGACGAAACGTCTGTGGCCTGAGCGGCCCGACGTCGTGCCCTTAGGGCAGAAGCGATGGCATAGATAAGAAGAAGCACAGTGATGGCGATCAGCGCCCCGCTGATCGGACGGGTCAGGAAGACGGTCGCATCGCCGCGGGACAGAAGCATCGCGCGGCGAAGCTGTTCCTCCATCATAGGGCCAATGACGAAGCCGATCAGGAAGGGCGCCGGCTCGAACCGGAAGAGACGCATCAGGTAACCCGCCCATCCGAAAGCCATCGTCAGCCAGACATCGAAGACATTGTTGTTTAGAGAATAGACCCCGATGCAGATCAGCACGATGATCGTCGGGTACATGTAGCGGTAAGGAATTTTCAGCAACCGCACCCAAAGCCCGATCAGCGGAATATTGAGGATCAGAAGCAGGATGTTCCCGATCAGGAAGCTTGCGACCAATCCCCAGAACAGATCGGAATGCTCGACCAGAAGGCGCGGGCCGGGCACGATCCCGTACATCATCAGCGCCCCGATCACGAGCGCCATAGAGGCGCTACCCGGCACACCGAGCGTCAGGGTCGGGATAAAGGCGGTCTGGGTAGCGGAGTTATTCGCAGCTTCGGGAACGGCAACGCCTTCGATCGCCCCTTTGCCAAAACTCTCGCGGTTGGGCGAGACCTTCTTTTCAACAGCATAGGCCACAGCAGAGGCGACCGTCTGGCCCGTGCCCGGCAGCGCGCCAAAGAAGCTGCCGATGCCCGACCCACGCAGGATGGGTGCGAACATGGCCTTCCATTGGGCGCGTGAGGGATAGAACTTCTTGTAGTCAATCTCGTTCTGTAAGGCGCCTTTGGCGTTGGCCCGGATCGAGACAATCAGCTCACCCACCCCGAAAAGGCCCATGGCGACGATCACCAAGTGTACACCGTCCCGCATCTCGGGGATGCCCATGGTAAAGCGCTCCGCCCCGGTCGTGATATCAACCCCGACTGTCCCCAGCATTAGGCCCGCGACGACCATGGTTATGCCCTTAATCGGGTTGCCGTTCGAAACGGCCGATGCCGCGACGAGCCCCAACAGGATGACCGCGAAGTACTCCGTCGGCCCGAAATTCAGCGCGAGTTCGGCCAATCCGGGCGCCAGCACGGCCATCACGATCATACCGATGATACCGCCCCCGAAAGACGCAACCGCACTCCCGAACAAGGCGATGCCCGCCCGCCCATCGCGGGCCATCGGATAGCCGTCGATGCAGGTGATCGACGAAGATGGCGTGCCGGGGATATTCATCAGGATCGACGCGATCGATCCTCCATACTCCGCCCCGTAATACACCCCGGCTATCATCACCAGCGCTGATGTCGGCTCTAGATAGAAGGTCAGTGGCAGGATCATCGAGATTGCGGCCATCGAGCCGATGCCGGGAAGAACGCCAATGAATGTGCCAAGGAAGACTCCGACGAAACAATAAAGCAGGTTCTCAGGTTGCAGCGCGACGAGCAGTCCGTTTCCGAAGCCAGCCAGGATCTCCATCGTCACACCCCTCCGAACGGTGCGAAGGGCAAGCCGATCAGCCCGATGAACAACGCCCAACATGCCAATGACACAGACGCGGCGAGGACAAGCTTGCCAAGGATCGGCAGTGACGGGTCTGGCAGGCTGGCTGTGATGACGGTAAGAAACGCGCCTGGCACCAGTCCGATCCGCCCGACGGTGAGGGCAAAGACGGCCAGCGCCGCACCAATCGCTGCGAAGGATATCCAGTCCGGGCGTTCGGCATCCTCGGTGTTGCGGAGATCAGCCGCTATGACGATCAACGAAAGCACTGCAAGAATAAAGCCGGTAATCACCGGAAAGGCACCCGTTCCAAGACGGCGCGGCGAACCAACACCGAGCTCGTACCCGCCCACGATGAACACAATGCTCAGCGCCAGAAGCCCAGCCCCGCCGAGCGCGCCGAGGTAGGCATGTGGCGGCCGGGCCTCCTCTTCGTTTCGGCGCAAGCGCAGCAGGAAAGCTCTCATCGGGTTGACCCTCCCGCGTTGGCACCCGTTACCTCCGCCTGCAAGGTTTCAGGCGGTTTTGAGCTATTGTCCGTTAGTCGGGACAGGCGTGCTTTCATCACGGAAACCACCTGCCCCAGCGATCGTTTGAGTTCCTCATCCGGGTCCGCTGAGATCCTGAGATCGAACTGGTCGAGGATTACTCCGAAATCCGCATGCTCGTGCAACGCGACAATCAGCGGATAGCCATGCCGCCGTGTGTAGCGCCGGTTGAGATCCGCCAACGCCGTCGCCCTTTCTTGATCGAGATTCAGCAGCTTGAGCCTGCCTTGTTCCGTCTGCGAGGCGAGTGACATCGTCGATGGATCTGGTGGCGACAATTCGGGATGGGCGCAAAGAAGCTGCAGCGCTTCGTCCTTCGTGAGGCTCCGCACTTCCGTGTCGATCCATGCGGAAAGCTCTTCTGCGGTGCCGAAGGGGCGAGCTTCCGCCGCGCGGCGTGCAAGCCAGGCCGAACGCTCGACGATCCGATCCATCATGGCAGTCGCCTGATCGATCTTGGCCCGATTGAACGCCTGAATTGAAAAGCTGTGCGGCGCGGTGCCTTGCATCTGAACCCCCAAGTCCACCGCAAGGCTAGCGTCGATTCTGCATTGCCATCTATTTCAAAATTATCCACGCTGCATTCGCAAAAAAGCAATAGCAGGAGAACCAGTATGCCACTGCATGTATTACCAAGGGCACTGAACTATCTTGAAACCGTCGCGCGTGTGGGATCGATCCAGGCCGCCTCCCGCTCCATCGGAATTGCCGCTTCCGCTATCGACCGACAGATCATCGCGCTGGAAGAAGATTGTCAGACACCTCTTTTCGAGCGGCATGCGCGCGGCATGCGTCTGACCTCCGCTGGAGAGGCCGTCGTGCTTCTGGCTCGGCGCTGGCGCGCGGATGAAGAACGTCTCGAAGAAGAAATGCGGACGATGCGCGGCGAGCAGTTCGGTACGGTCCGGCTCGGCGCGATGGACAGTCTCGTGAACTCAATCTTGCCGGAGCTGGTCTCAAACTTTGCCGAGCAGTATCCAAGGATCAGATTTGCTGTCGACATTATGACACCAAAAGAAGCAGCGCACGAACTCGATATCGGCAGCATCGATCTTGCACTGGCCTTCAACCTCCCGAATGACCGCTCCCGCCATGTCCTATGGTCCGCTCCTTTGCCGTTCGGCTGCGTCGTAGGCCAGGACCATCCGCTTTGGGAACAGTCTAGCACGACCCTGAGCGAGGCGGCCGAACATTCCCTGGCCGCGCAAAGCCGCGTGCTGCCCGTTCGGGAATATCTCGACAAACGTTTCGGATGGTTTTTCGAGTCGGCCGAACCCGCGCTGGTGACAAACTCGCTTCAGTTTCTGAAGCAGATGTTGAAAAACGGGAAGTATCTGGCGATTACGTCACAACTTGATGCACTAAGTGAGTTGGAAAGCGGCATGCTCCGCTTCATTCCGCTGACGGACCAGGGTCTGCGCCCGCAAACCATCAGCGTTGCGATCGATGCACGCCGCCCCTTGTCCCGCGCCGCACGTCTCGTCGGTGAAGCACTTTCAGATAAGCTTGTCGAGAAACTGGGCAAGGCTTGAGCATCCGGCCCAAAGCCGCCGTCCGACCTCTGGTCTCGATGCTGCAGTCGCAGCCCGCTTTGCCGCCGTTCGCTGCCGGTGCAAAATCGAGCCGACTACGAACTGGTAGACTTGCGGACTTTCCTGCCGTTTGTTTCTCCAGCGCCATGGTCCGGTTTGTACGCTTCGCACCGGAAGCGACAGGCACCTCCGGCGGCAGGCAATCGTCGCGGCTGCGCCACGCTGTTTACCGCGTCCTAAGGCTGCTGCCGTTCGTCACCGCAGTCGATGCTGCACCACAGCTTCCCAGAAGCGGACATTCTCATATGTGGACCCTCAGGCGCAGCAAGGGACAAAACCCTGCCAGAACCGCATGAGTTTTGCCGGGGGATTTGGTCCTAGCCAAGCGGTTGATCAATGGTGAGGCAGATTGCTCGGCCAAAAACGACCGTTTGTGCCTGTGGCCTAAGTAATCAATCGGAGCCGGACTTAACCCTAATCAGCAGAGCCGCAGGGATAACTGAGTCTGTTCGACGCAATGGAACACGGTTACCCGCAGCGTCTCTATAAATGAGACCGCTGTGCTCGAAAGACGTAAGTGCGACCGCCCAGTATTCACATGCTTGGCTTAGCTCATCCGCTCCCCGACAACTCGCATTCCCCCGAAAGAAGTCTCGGTTAGACGCCAACTCCCAAACAACGTCTAAGGATGAACGAGTATGCGTTGTGATTATCGTGATGTCGCCTCGTAGGTCCCAAAGAAAATAGGTACGATATGCATTCCGTCCTCCACGAAAATAGTCCGTATCCACAGATCGGCGCGTACCAGAAAGGCTTGGTTCTTGTCCTGCCAGTAGTTCTTGGCGACGAGGGAAAATTACCTTGGGCCCTACCTGTATCGCGTCACGGCACGAGTTGAAGTATTGGCGAATTCTGCCGTCCCCATAGTGTTCCTGAAGCTCCAGACGATCCAGGCCCTGCACGTACTGGTATTGCCGGGTCTCCGTCGTTTTAACATCGAACAGATATGGGGCTACACCCGTTTCAGTTATTGTTCGCTCAGGGTTACGAGTGGTCCTGAACGCTTCTGCATTTAAACAGAAGACAGCCGTTAAGTTAGGTGCATTCATCAAAGGGTTGCGAACAATACCAAGTCTTTTGAAGAAACCTGCGACTTGAGGGTTTCCACTTTCCTCGACGTAGCCAATCGGTACCACTGCTTTGACATCAGAGTCTGCTTGCACCTCAGCCCATATTTCATCCAGCGAGTATCCAAAGGATGAGATAAGACCTGATTGATCACCAGAGACTAACTTCCCACCAGCCTCTGATGAAATTCGCCGCTCTAAGAATTGCTGTGTCTCAACAAGCTCAATCTGCGCATTGCCAGTTCTAATCCGGATGCCAGACCACCGTATTTCTTCATCTTCACTCGAAGTAAATGACTGTTGCCGGGCCACGTCCACCCCTGGATACAGACTACTCCAAACCGTCTCTGCATTTGCTGGAGCCGCAAAAGACAGTGCCGCAACAGTCAAAAGGCTCATTAGTTTATTCTTCACCCTTGCAAACCTCTTCTGCTTCGAGCGACTTTTCTAGAACCGCAGTAAGTCTAAATTCAAACTGTGTCTTCCGGTCAACGCCTGTGCCGCTGCTACAGGGACTACTATCGTCGCTGCCTCCAAAACAAAGTCTTATCGGAATATAATCCCACTCGCCTTCTTCATCCGCTAGGTGAGCACAAGCGTCTTGGGTGAAGTCAAAATGCCGTCTTAATCGGTTCGAGTTCGTAGGATCAAAGCCCTGCGGTCTTCCACCCGCCACACTGATGCCATATGTGACCTCGTTTTCCTGTACGTCATAGAGTTCACGGTTGTAAGGATTTCTACGCTCAGGTTGTACGTACAGATGCAGTTTATACCCAGCTCGATACATTATCCGATGTGAGGTTTTTTGAATGTATGTAAATACCTGATCTTCCTCACCTTTAAACTGATGCAAGTTAATTCTTCGGAACTGCTCGGGTTGAAGAACCAGCCTTAACTGACTTACCGTGTCGTCATCTTGACCAAAATCTGTATTCACGCGAAATAGGCTAAAGTCCGTTTGAGCATCGGGCTCAACCACCGCACCCGCTAGTTGATTGATGCGTGCTTTTTTTTCCTTGTCAGACCCTACAAGGGTCTCCAGGGTCTGAGTAAAACCATTCACTGTATCACTAATGGCACCCAAAACCGTGGATTGCGTCGTATCCGATTCAAATAGCGACTTAACACTGCCGTCCAGCTCTCCGACATTGCTGGAAATATCACTTACGTTACTGTGAAGACTTGTGTGTTTAGAAGATAAGCTGCTCAGCCAAACAAGCCCTGCAATAGCTGTGACTGCACCTATAGCACCTGCTCCAACTAGAGATGGAAAGATATACCTTTTGAAACCTTTGGTTTTCTTTGCGACAATCCCTTGCAAACGTGCCTCAATGATCTTTTCGATATCTTTTTTGGTCAGCTTTGAGCTATTGAACTGATTGATACAAAACTCAAACTTATCACCATCCTCCCATACTCTCTTTACGGGAAGTGAGTACTTCGCAGTTCTAGAAATTGACTTCTCTGTCTCTTGGTGCAGTTCTGCAATCGAGACCGTATTCCTTCCATTCTCGACTCCGGAACTTATGGCCTCCTTGAAGTGCTCAAAAAACACTGTATTTCGAGCGTCTGGTTCTGCAATTGCCTTCTTATCTCTTGGCACAGCGCCTATCGCATAAGTGCCTTCGACATCGAGCTGAGCTTCGACACCGTCAACAGCGTCCATAGCTCCTTCAATTGCCTGTCCTGCATAACAACAGTCCAACAAGAAAATTCGTTTCTTTGCCGATGATGCAGCGATAGCTGATTTGACAGCGGATATTGGCACACCATCAATTTCTTTGTCATGAGAAGTCGTTCCGCTTGTACAAAAGTAGAGCGGCTCCTTTGCGTCCCCGTATAGCCCATGCCCGCAATAGTATACTAAAAGTGTATCCTTTGCAGATTGCGCGATATCTTTGAGTTTCTTCAGAAACCCTTCCCTGGAATCGATGTTTGCGACGACCTCGATGTCTTCAGGCTCCAAACCAACAACCGCGACATCTGACAAGATTTCCCGAAAATCGTCCAAGTTGGTCAACACTTGGGGGATATCTGGTAGGTTCTCAGGGTCTGACGCCGAGATCGACGTACCAATCAGAATTGCCTTGCTGCCAGGTTGAAAGGATAGCATCAATCACTTCCCAAACCCAAAGTCGCGGCCACACGGCCTAGCTCTTCCGGCGTCAGGTTGTCTGACTTTACAGTCACCTGCTCGCCACCTCGGTTCACTGATATCTCGATCTTCTTATTCTTCGCTTCCAACCATGAGAAAACCTGCTTAACTAACTCAACTGTGGCCTCTGCTCCAAGAATAGCACCGATGATGGCTAAAACAGTTGGGCCCATTTCGCCTGGTTGGGGTGGTATTTCTTTTAGCGACAGGTCTTCTACAGTCTGAATGCGCGAGGCCTTGAGCCAGGTCAGCAAGTCTCTAGCATCCGCGACATCCTGTTCTTTTGTTGAATTTCCATGGAGTTCAAATTCCAACTTCATCAATTCCACCCCTAGACAGTTCATAAGCACTTAAAAATATGAAAGACTTGAACAATCACAGCCTTCATCTACCCAACCTTAGCTTGAAATTTTCGATTTAGGCAACTCTTGTGGCCACTTTGGGCATCCCATGGCAAACGAAATCTGACAGAACCTTACTTGCACCTCTCAGGAGGGCACTCAACATCTGAGGTTGACCGAACTGTCTTTAGGATAGAGCCGCCGTCGCTTCTTATGCCGATGCGGCAGCTACAGACCTTCTTCGCCCCATAAACGTTCAACCTTCTTATGGTTAACCCTCCAGCCCTCCATGCGCAGCAGAGCTTTCACCTTCCGATACAGCGCTTGCGAGATTCATTGCAGAGCAGAGCGGATCCCTAATGGTCTTGGCCAAGGAAGAACAAGAGCAAGGCGTCCGGTGAGTTGGTGACTCTGCTGCGGGAGCGTGAGGACGAACTGAGATAATGTTCGGCCCAGACCTGCCGTTTCTGACGTTGTCGAACGCTGAAGCGCAGCTTTCCGAAAGCAGACATTGGTCTTATTGTCGGAAAGGCTATCGGGGACAGATTTGATTGACTACACTCCATCCATGGCTCACTTCTACCTAGACGACAGCAAACATCACGCACATGGCTTTTCCATAGCTGCTTTCGCGATCTGTGACGACGATCCCCGAGAGGAGCTAGAAGCAACATTTGCCAAGTTTGGTTTCGATCTATCAACTTACGAGTACAAATCCTCTTCAAAGATGTACGACAATCCCAGCCTACAGCGCTTGCGCGACCCATTAAGGGGTTTTGTAAGGTTTAAGTGCCAGATCGCCGTCTGCGTGGTTGATGGGGACAAGCAGATCGGACCTGCATCCCTGGAGCTCTTGAAGAAAGCAGTCTTGCATCCAACGCTGCGCGATCAACAGCATCAAGTTTTCTTTGATGAAGGTCTCTTCTTGTCCGAAGCCAAGGCCAAGAGCATCGCTGCAGATATTGGTGGCTTCGACGCATGCACAATTCACTTTGAGCAAGACTCGCAGCTCGTGCCAGGCATCCAAGTGGCTGATCTAATTGCTCACACTTGCGGAACGATGCTTCTTGATGGGCTGGGGAAAATCAACAAGATCGTCAACGTACCAAACTCAGGATATGACGACGATGTGGAAATCTATCTCGGCTTCGAGATGTGGGCAGGCATACGCTACGCGTTTTTGAGCGTTGGCAACGGCGCAGACATCGATGATGAGGATTTTGCAGTTGTGTTAGTCGAACCGCATGGATTGTACATTGATCCAAGTGCATCCCCAGAGGTTACAGAAGCCGCCCGAAAACGGTTCGGATCAATGTACCTTGGATGTATTCATTGAATGAACATCTGACTAGTTTGCCTTCCCGAAACTTATCACCAAAATTACTCAGCGGTGGCCACAACTAACCAAACCAAGACGGAAAAGGGCTTTTGGAGTAAGCAACACAAGCGTTCAAAATCGCAGCTACTAGAAGAGAAGATAGTTATGCCCTTGTCACTTGATGCTGAGCAGGTCCTAAAGGACATCTTTGCGGTCGGATCGGATAGAACCCTTGCGATTGGCAACCGATTAAGGGCTCCGACACCCGGGCCTGATGAGCTATTCGATTTGTGCGAATTGCTCGCCACTGAACCAAAAGAAGAAGTTCTTCAGAAATTTCTCGAGGCGAACTTTGGTTTTTTAACTGGTCTCCTTGGCGGTCCCGACAACAGCGATCTAGCTGTCCTTTTCAAACCCAAAGTCGGAACTCGCTTCGTCGCAGATTTCTGTGTTCTTCAGGCTCATCAGGGTGGTGCAGTTGCTCACATGATCGAGATAGAAACCTCTCACGAGATGCTATTCACGAAGAAGGGAAATCCAGCAAAGCGCTTAGCGGGAGCTTTGAGTCAACTCGAAGATTGGCGCATTGAAATTGATCGCCAGCCCAAGTTCTATGCCGGTGAGCTACTCAGAATGGCACAAAGCCTGGATGAACATGACAAAGTCAGAGAAACCTCGAGAGGAGTGCGTTTCACTTCTTCCGGGGACGTCAAAAGAATCTGGGATATGTTTGGCGGTAGTGAACAGTGTTTTTGGACCTACACGGCCATTCTTGGCCGATGGTCCAAGCTAGACACTGAAGAAAAGGCGCGAATAATGCATCGGAATCAGTCCGGTCCGGTGAAGATCCACACCTTCGAGCAACTTGCCCGGAACGCGAATTTTCGCCTTGAGCGCGACGATTGGCACAATGACTTGAATGACTGGAACTGATGATAACCAGTTTCTGAATTTGGGAATTTGGTTCGGCCGGTCGGACACTTCAAAGGAAAGCAGCCGGATTCAAGAAGTTTGCTACGTTTCTCGTGGCATCGATCATCTAGAAGCGTTCAAGCGCCGCTGTCATTTCGTCGAAGGATTCCAATTCCAAAATAGGATTCGTTTCGCCTATCTGCTTTCCGTAGTAGTTCAGCCACTTATTCCCAAGCAGGTTGACGAAATCGCTCAATTCATTGTTCACATCGTCGTCGCGATAGAATGGGTACCAACCAGCGAACTCCATGCTGTCAGGGCGGATTTTTGTAGGCACGTTGGGATTAAGATAAACGACACCATCGGTATGCACGTCCGCGTAGTTGTCGCCCATGATCTTTGCAGTGTTGAAGAGCATAGTTCTGTGCCCGAACAACGGCTGTTGATCCATGGCGATTAGAATCAGCAGCTTGGTATCTTTATCGCCGAACTCTTCCCTTGATTTTCGGAGTTGCTTACGGGCCTGCTTTATTCGTTGTTCTATCGACCGCCGAATGCGCTTTTGCGCTAGTTTTGCCGCCGCCTCTGGCACAGGTTCGCCTCGAAAAAGCAGCCCCATTACATCCGACCCAGTACAGCCCGCGTCGATGTAAGTTTGTGTCAACTGCTTGATCGCGTCAGGGCCAGAGAAGATACCTTCAAGCGTTTTCAGCTCCGCAATTACATTTTGGTCCTCAAACAAATAGTCGGCGTTTAGTGGCATCTGAGCCTTGTTTTCGATCAGGTCTGAAATCTTCTTTCCACCAAACTCAGCAACGAATGCGTCAAAGGTTTGCTCGACATGCAAAGCATCGGGGCGTTCCGAATTGGGCAACGCTTTTCGGTACTTTCGGTCGTATTGTTCAATGCGCTTTCTTGCCTTAGCCTTGGAGCGCCATTGTTTGAGTTTCTCAAACACCATTTCCCATCTTTCATACAGTGCGGTCTTCCCCTTTCGTGCGTTTCGATCACAATCGCGCATTGCCGGGGACGTTCTTGTCGCAGGAATAATATGGCGAGCGGTCACGTCTTACTCGTGGCGCAAGTCTTAGCCTGTTTGAGCTGTTTTGACACAAAAGATATGGTGGGCCAACTGCTTGCTTGAAGGATCATTTTGGGCAAGTGTCAGTTCATGAGGCGAACCAAGTACCAACAGATTATTGACTGGAACGAACGCCAAGGTGACCACCGTAGGCTTGGCGCTGAATTGGTCCACGATATCGACCGGCTCATGAAAGAGGCTGATGCGGTCTCAGGAAGTTCTCCAGAATTTATCGAGTTCATTCCGATTCGACTGGTTACAATACTGGAAGTCTTTCTTCGGGGCGTGATAGCAGAGTTAATTGATGAAAGGGACGACTACTTTGAGCGAAGCGACAAGCTCGTTAAGGGTGCGAAATTTGATCTTGCATTTGCCGCCCACATCGATCGTCGCGAACTCACCATCGGCGACTTTGTTGCGCATGCTGTCTCCTTAAACAACGTTGAATCAATCATCAGCACCTTGGACACATTGCTTTTAGACTTCCCGGCTAAGCTGAGGACCGCGCATCCCAGATGGACCGAAGAGAGCGAAGACTGGCCGCTGCGGCCAATCATCGACGACTGCGATCTGGTGATGGCATCACTAGCCCGTCTATACGAGGTGCGTCATGTCCTAACCCACGAACTTCCATCTTCGCCGTTTCTTGTTCCGGCTGAAGTACCAAAGCTTTCGAAGGCAGCGAAATCATTCATTGCGGCAACAGACTGGGTCGTGGTCGAAGCCCTGCACGGTTCCGTGCCAAAAACGCAGATTGCAATGAACCTCAGTAAGGGCGACGAATTGCGTGACGAGGAAGCCCAACTAACGGCTGCATTGGATGAAGCCAACAAGCTTGATGGAATTGATCGCGCCGCACTCAGTGCGTTGCAGACTGCCTGGGCCGATTGGGCCGACATGCAAGCCAACCTAGTGGCCTTTCAAGTAGAAGGCGGCTCAATGTATCCAACGATCTGGGCCTCAGAAAAAGCAGCGCTTACCCGGGAAAGGATTGACCAGATTGAGCGCTTGATGAGCGAGTGGATGGACAGATAGTCGCCTGGACCGTACAGGATTCCCGATTAGGTCCGTTTAGCGCTTACTTTGGTCCCGTCGACGGACACCACGAATAGGACCCCGTCAGCCTCAATGTGAAAAACGTGCTTTACCATGCTCATGTTCAGCGTGGGCATCGGTTCTTCGATCTCCGTTGGGACAACTAATTCAGCGTCGTCGTACCTATAGTCAGGCTTGTACCCATGAAGGACTACCCTTTTGGGTATGCCACCCATGTCTTCGAAGACTGCGTCCATTGCCAAGACCGCTGCGCCATTCCGGTTCAGAACGATAGTTCGTCGAAAAAACGGTCTGATCTTACTGAGTATGGTTCGCCAAGCTTCTATATTGTCGACGATGGGCTTGCCGGAAAAGAATACCGCCATCAGCCAAGGAATAAGGGGGACCAAATTTGAGGCTATCACCGTGACGAACGCAGGCAAGTCCGCGCCGGGACCAATGTTTGCTTCGTCGAAGTCGGCATCGAACTCGGATTTGATACGACTTAGAAAGATCTGGCTGGCCGCATCTGTCGCCGCTCCCTCGTCAGCGTACTCGTCCCAATTTACATACTCACCAAAGCGGTCGTAGCTTTCGTCGATCACGAAAATCAGAACTTCATCGGACTGTTCTTCGCGCTGAGGCGAGGAGGGTAAAGGTTCGTTAGATGACATATCAAGAAACTTTCGAGTGCTTTCAATTAAGCTCAAGGCAACTCCTTTGCTTCTATCTGACTGGCAGCCAGGCTACCACTTCATATGTCCAATAGCTTTCGAACAAGGCGAATGACTTCTTCTTGCCGTTCATCCTATTCGTCGCGCTGCTGCAGCGAATGACTGCTCTCCGCCGATTCTGTGGAAAAACAACGTGTTGCTGGCGCAGGAAGTCGTGTCAAAATAGGCGCGCGAACGCCTTTCTTATCAGGCTTTGGGCGTTTGCTGCGGTGCAGGGAAGATCTTGACTAGTTTGCGGAGGTTTTGGGCGGTAGCGGCGAGCAGAAATTCGTCATTTGCGCCGCATGGTCCGCGCAATCGTAGGCGTCCCAGCCCGAGGATGCGTTTGAGGTGCGCGAAGACCTTTAGCGGCAGCAAAGCGGGATGTAGCTGCCAGAATGTCGTCTGGATAACTCATACGACAAAACCACTAACCCACTTAAGAAAGATGAGCGGCGGCTGAACCCCACCTAACGTGCCCATGAAGGAGTTCTTTAGTGCCTGCCTGAAATGCTAGCGGAAGGCGATCGTCGCGCCCGGAAGGTCGATTCCGTCGAGCCGGGTGGTCCAGCGGTCGCCAGGCGATATCGGCACTGCGTCAGTCAAGGTTCCGGTGGTAACGATCTCTCCCTCGCCGATTGGCTTTGTACCGGGGTCGGTTGCCAGCGTGTCGAGAAGATAACCGAGCGCCCGTAGCGGACCGTCCAGAACATCTGCGCCGCAGCCCGCCAGCCGCTTGCCATCCGGTCCTTCAAGCACGATGCGAAATCGGGGCAGCTGGTTGATGATGGATTGCGTAAGGGGCAGCCGTGGGCCGAGATAGAGCGCGCTGTGCAGGCCGAAAGCCGCGGCACAGTCTGCACCGGAAAAACGCCAGTCAGGAAAGGGCGAAAATACGATCTCAAACCCGTGTGACACCCAAGCGATGCACCCTGCAAGCTCAGACTCGCTCATCCCCATCCGGGGCGCGGACTTCAATCCGAAGGCAATCTCCGGTTCAAGCCGGGGTTCAGGCACCGGAGGCAAAGTGTGTACCCCATCGCCAATCTCGTGCAGAGTTGTATCCCACACCGGCCCCCACATCGGGCCCGAGACGCCATAGATCGGCCAGATCGTGCGGTTTGTGAAACCAATCTTGCGGCCCACCTGCCGCTCGCCCCGTGCTTCGCGCAACGCGGTGATCTCACGGGCGATGCGATACGCCGCCTCCTCGTCGAAGGCAGGATCGTTATGGGAAATTGGTGGGATCTGGCAGCCCGTGTCATAGGCTTTAAGAAGCTCAGCGGTATAGGCCTCAATTGCGGCATCTGCCATCGAACCTGTCATCCAAGAATCTCCTTGCAGCGCCTGGCCGCACTGATGTTTGCGTCAGGGAACTGGCCGAAGCAATGGACTGACCAGCTTTGCCGGGTACCGATTTTCCTGTCCGTTGTCGTGCAGGACTTTGATCAGCAGCCCGTTTTTCGATCCAACCAGCAAGTCGATAACCTTGCCCGGTGATGGGTCAAGATTTGTGCCTTCGCCAAAGGTTACGATTACACGCGTTCCCGTCTTCATGCAGTGTTCTTAGCAAACGTTCAAATGATCGGTAAGCGGTGATGGATTGCCGCAAGGTCGCTGTGCGGTCATCATCAATACACTTTTTTCAACTTAACAAGTTGACGAAATTGGCCCTCACGTTCGCCATTCCCGCTGTTCCAATCAAAAAATCAACCACAGCCATCTACGATCAGCGAACGACACATCTTGATCCGGGCCCTAGTGCACTTTTCGCCAGAAGGACGTCTTTCGCTCGTGCCGCGTATGTAGGTCCGCCAGATAGCTCAGATGCGGCGCGAAAGGGCCGTAATTGCCAATCTCTTCATCCACTGACACACAGTCCATCAGGTGATCCGCTGCATGACCATAGCGGGTGGAGCGACCCTCAGTGAGCGCATGATCAATCATGGCCCGCCACAGCAAGACGGCCGCCAAGGGATACTTCTCTCTCAGGGCCTCAGCAGCTGGTGTCAGGATGTGGTAGAAGTCACCGTCCAGTTCGTCAGCACGTGTCTCGATTAGGCGCGCAGCACAGGATAAATCCGGCCAGTCCAGAAAGAATATCAACGCCAGGTGCAGATCCTCATAATCAAAAGCCTTGGCCTTTGCTGTGTCTTCTGCCTCGATATCATCAAAATCCGGCAGGACCTTGAGATAGTCCCGCAGGGGATCCGGGTTGAGCGTCTCGCTGAAGCGTTCCCAGCGATGGGACTGGGCCTCGTCAATCCGGCCAAGCGCAATCAGACAGGCAATGTACGCCGCATCCCATTCCCTTTGACCAATCGCGCGTCCAGTCAGGTGTGCACCGGTCAGTGTTTTTAGCGCATCATTGGCCTGTCCCTGCGACAGCAACAATTGTGCGACCTCGGCGGCAATTTTAGGACGCTCCAGATCACGCTCTGAATACTGAGCAATATAGGCCGCGGTGTCGCCCTGAGCCTCTGCAATCTCTTGCAGACACATCTTTGTCAGGCGGTCTTTCCGATCGCTTGCGTAATTGCCGCTGTCACTGCGCAGGTCGCGGAGAAACTGGAGCGCCTCATGGTCGTCTGAAGGCTCTTCTGAGGGCATCTCGTTGTATGTTTCAACCAGGTCCTTGAGGTGCTGTAAGCCTTCCTCTCCCATTGTCGGGGCAAGCAGACCTATGATCCCGTCAAATTCGCCATAGCCGTTATCACGTAGCGCATCCCAAACGCGAGATACCAAAGCTGTTGAATCCAGAACTGCACGAGGGCCAATATCTTCAAACCTCAACGCTGCAGACCGAAAGACATCTCCAACATCGCCGCGACTGTCATCTACCCGCTCATAGACCGAGGGTGCCAGCTCAGTGAACTGCCACAGCAATTCAAAGGCTTCTGTCGGCTCCTCCGGTGCTATCTTTTCGGTGATCATATCTACTTGGGTAGTGAGGTCCTTGATCAGGGATTTGCGCTTGCGCCACCCCACAAAGCTGGTCGATTTGCGCAGTGACACGAGACGCTTGCGGACATCGCGCGCAAGTTCTGTCGCACCAACACTGTAGCTCAGCTCCAGCCGCAGTCGCCGCTTTATGTCGGCACTACCGGTGCTGACCTCGAGCAGAAGATCGGCCAGACGCTTGGCGCCCAGCGCAGTCAGATTATCCTTGTTGAGGGTCTTTTTCGACATGGAGACTTTGTGCCATCCAGCATCGGGAATGAAAAGGATGGCTCCGCCATGGGTGTCCGTGGCCTCGGGGTCTTATGGTTGTGAGGGCCTCGTACCAGTAAAGGTCGCTTGGGTCCTTCCCAGGGTGCTTTGGCTTTCAGGGGGTTCGCTGAGCCTCGGTTCTCCAGAGTTTTTCTATTGTTATAATATAACATACATATTTTCCTCAAGAACTGACGCAAAGGGCTACGGGATACCGGGAAGACCTGTGAGATACGGTCCGTATTCCGATCGAAATCCTAAAAATAAATACTTTCAAATGGTTAGAAGGAATCTGACATACGGAGATACAGGAGATACCTGAATTAAAAAGTTTTTCTGACATTTTACAACATATACGGGGGGGGGGCGGTTGGCTGGCTAACTTACGTCAGCCCCTCGGGAGCGTGGATCGTACCGAAAAACAGGATCTCCGTATTTCAGCCACCCAAGATACTGAAATAACTGTATTTCTCCGGATACCTGCCCAACAAACCCGTCTCCACATCTATCTCCACACCGATGACTGATAGCAAAGGCCATCCTTACATCAGCATGCTTGCTTCGATGTCCTCTTCCAGATCATCTGGCTCCTCTTCTGCGTCCTGACCATCCAGTGGTCTGAATCCATCTCTTAGATCGTGATCGCGCCAGCCAGGCGCAAGAATCCACATTCTCTGAACACCTCGTCCTTCGGTCCAGCGTCCACCGATGCGCGGGCTCTTGACCCTGCTATAGTCTCCTCCCTTTGTCGTTGTGAATGTGAACCCGCGGGATTCCAGAGTATCTCTCGCACCTTGCCAGTTGGACGTGTCGATTTGATTTCGCAATGTTCCGGCCTTCAGTCCGAGGCAGTCTTCACGGACCCTGACCGGCGAGGCGGCAAGTCGGCAAACTTGATCAGAATCCGAGCTTTCTGGCACAACGCAATTTCTGGTTTCAATGATTTCGTTTATGACAGTTCCGAGGGGGAGGCTTTCATTGAAGTAATCTTCAATCTGGTTGGCCCATTCCTCTGCAACATCGCTCTTGCGGGCAGACTCCTGAACTCGTTTCGCGATCCTTGTCGCCTCGGGCCCGAGAGACAGGTTGAGATTTAGCTTCATGTTCGGTTGTCTCGCGCGCATGTCCTTGTATATCCGATACGCCTGCGCCCAAAGCTTGGGGATGACCTCACCTAAGGCCTTAAAGTCGAACTGCTTTGCCGCGCAGTGCAGCGGCCAGTAGCGGCGGTTGCCGGTCGGGTCTCTAAGCATCACCTGAGGATTGGAAGTACCCCAAAAGACGGTTTTCCTTGGAAGGATTGTGTTGCTGCGATCGTACGAAAGACGCACCGTGTCATCCTGACGCGTGACGAACTGCTTGGCCTGATCGTGATCGGCCTTGTTGAAAGAAGACATCTCCGGCATTTCCATGCCGTGCTTGCCCTTGATCTGCTCCGCGCATGCCTTGCGATCTTTCAGATCGGCGTCCAATTCTCCGAACAAGTCATCTCCGTAGATCATCCTGATGAGAGAGCTTTTTCCAATCTCCTGTACGCCTTGCAAGATTGGCATATGGTCAAATTTGCAGCCTGGCTCAAAAGCACGAGCGACGGATGCGACCAATGCAATTGTCATTACTTCTCGTGTGTAAGCATTGTTCTCAGTGCCAAGGTAGGTCGGCGCAAAGCCACCCAGATAATCGATACCGTCATCGGGATGTTCAGAAGCGAAACTCAAAATGCGTTCGATAACGGGATTGAAGCTGTTGTTCCGCGCCGCCAGCTTTATACCTGCATAAAGATCGGATTGAGCAACCTTCATGCCATAGCCAGTCTTTCCCGGCCCCTTGCCGGATTCAAGAATAGCCTGAATTGCAAGGTCATAACTGGCCTGCCAGGGAGTACCCATTTCCGGATCGTGACAACGGAGCGGTTGAATGAGCGGGTTCTTGGTCTCGATGTCCGCGATTATAACCGGTTCCTCGGTAAATTCATTCCAGGCTATCTTGCGAAAAAATCTGGGATCATTGGTCAGTATTGTTGCGACATTCATCGCATCGGATCGTATCGTCCCATTTCTGTTGATTGTAAGCTGCGACCCAATCCAACCTTTTCTTGGCGGGTCGGCTGACAGGCGTGCGTAGCGCCCCTCGACCGAAGGCTCGTCAAAAAGCAGGCGGTCGAGTTCTTCCATTTTTTCCAGACCAGTTTGTTCGCTGTCTTGTGGCGCGTTTTCCGCGACATCGGCATCATCAAACATCGCATCCAGGTCATACTGATCCTCGATCAGTTGCTTTTGGAACGCGTCGTCATGATCTATCACTTGCTCGCGCATTGCCTTGACCGATGGCCTTTTCCCCATTGGAATGTCATCGACATTTTCCGGATCCAGTTCGCCGAAACAACTGATCCGAACCCAGTCGTAGGCGTTTAAAAGGTGTCCTTCGCAAGGATCGGTCGCGTGGTAAGAAAAAACCCATTTGTCCTCATATACCACCACTCCTCCGGCGCTGCTGCCGCCCAGATAGGTGGCCCGTGAAACCGCTCCTTGTTCATAATCATCGGCCACGTATTTCTCGGACATGGTGCCAAGTATGCCATCGTGTCCGCCCTCGATGAGGTCGGTGATAGAGTGCGCGCGACAGAACGCCCCGATATCACCTTTCTTGATTAATGGGTCTTCTGATGTCTGACCGGATTCCCGCGGCTCTTTCTCGCCGGGAAATCGCGGCAGGGCACTCAGGTCATCTACGGAGTGGCCCGTCCCGCTTTCCCAGTCTGCGATTAGCTTTCTCGGATCCAGACGGTGTCCGGCCTGTTCATAGAAGAAATACTGTTCCCGCATGTCGCAAGAAACCGACGGGAGGAACATCATCTGAGCCGGCCTGACGGATGCCTTGTCAATAATCCCGAGTTTGGGGTCGATCAGTTGCGATATGAGACGTGCAATTGTGCCGTAGTATTTTGGACCAACCTTGCATTTCAGAAGCGCAACCAGACGCAGTCGCGGGCTTTCCAGTGTGTGCGAATGCGTGGAGTGAACAAAAAACTCAAAGCCCGCAAGTATTCTGCCCGCCACAAGTTCACGCAAAAATGTTCTCGTCGCGTAGTCGATATCGAGAGTCAGAATACGTCCAGGTTTCACATCTCGCGAACGACGCCTGTTCTCACGCAGACTTGTTCTGATGTACCAGCCTGGTTTCTTCTTGATGGCGGTTTGTTCTTCGCGCGAAGATTCAAGATATTCTGCAAAAAGCTCGTCGGTGAGAAGTGGTTCGTGAAATCGATCTTTAAACACGCCCCACGGTTCGCTGACGGTTTCAGCCAAACCCAAGTTACTGGGTGATCCAAGGGCGAACTCTACGACGTGGTTTGCATTGGTTTTCTGGGGTTTTTTCATGGTCGGGTTCCTGTTCGAGGTCACCTTGTCTGCTGTGCCTGTCGAGCAAGCTCACATGGGATAGTGCTCACGGGTCAAAACGAAAGATTTCGGGGGCCATATGTCCGTCCCGCGTGGCACCTTCGATACTCTCGTAGATGAACAGAAGTTCGTGGCAATAACAGGTAAGGTTTTCTGCCTGTTCGGAGTTAGCCGTGCTCAGGTTGTTTAACTTACAGTACTCGACGTAAGACATAACGTTTGTGCGGAGCATGAACTTGAGTATTTTGGCAATTCTTTTCCTGGCCCACCAATCGGGGTCATCAGACTTGTTTACGGCGCACGTACACTCGTCAAAGATATCGAGGCCAATACACGTGCATAGCTGGATATTTTTCCCTGTAATATTCATTCTTTTTCCTTTCAGCCGCAAAAGCTTCACTCGCGCTTTTCTGTACGGGCATGGAACTCTGGCGTGCAAAGATGCCAAACGCGGCTTCGCCCAAAGCAAATATTGAGCGTTTAGCCTAGTTCGGTGGTGTGTGCAGATTGCTCAGAGCGGCCTGGGCACGGTCATTGACGAAGCAGTCCAGCCAGGATTCAGGCAAGGCGGCGGCCCTTTCCGAGACCTTCAGGAAGGGCGGAAATGCGCCATCCGCAATCATCGCATAAACCTGCGACCTGCTGAGGCCCGTGCGTTCAAAGACTTCCTGCGGGCGAAGCAAGCGCCCTGTCGGCGGGCAATCGGCCCAGGGTTTTGGAAAGTTCTTATGCGTATTCATAGATCGCCTCGTTTCTAGACTGCACCGGATTGATGCAGGGCGATCCTAGAACGTCCATGTAGGGTCACGATAAGGACTTGAGCAGCTTTTTTCGCAGGCAGATTACCTAGTTCATATTATTGGAGAAAACCCTGAACTTGAGCAGGTTGTAAGCGTAACGGTAAGCGCGCGCGTGATCGCTTTCGGGACCCGAGTCTGGCTCAATCCAAGTTTTGATGTCAGCACGAGCCTTGATGAAGGGCTCAAGTGCGCGCCGCAACGAGTCGCCCTGCGGCAGAGACACCGACAATGTGCCCCCTTTGCCATCTCCAAACAGAGCGGAAGCAACAGATGGTCTGGCAAACATCTTGGAGTGAGTCTCGTCCAACTCGACAGCCGCTCGCCTGACGAACGCAAGCGCTGGCCCATCCCTTTCCGCCCCACCGTCGTAGTAAGCGGTCGGTGTCTTGCAGAAGCTCAGTTCGTACAAGGCAAGCAAGTAGGGGTAAATTCGCTTTCGGACGTAATCGGCACGGCGTACGCCTAACGGTTCCTCTGCCAGAGCATCCAGGTGGCTGATCGCCCGATCAAACCATCCATCAGAGAGGCTGAGAAGCTCGATCCCTTCGACACCCAGTTCGCGCGCGATCAGATCGTACTTGGCAACGGCGTTCCGTGCGCTGTCTATTTTCCTGCGCGCTTGCGCGTTCAAAGGCACGTGCATTGTTGCAGCGGCAAACTGTATCCCGAAGCACAAACCGTCGCGAACATGATCGACTGTCACGCCTTCTGCAAGTGACTGCTCAGCCGCTTTAACGAGCCTGTTTCCGGCCTCTGCGGGCATCCAGTCAGCATAAATTATTCCTAGTTTAGTCTGCGGAGTGTCAGCCATCAGGGTTCACTACATCTCGATAGCCATCTAATTCATCGGCCCACCACTGTGCCATCTCCACACGTTCGTCCCAGTGTTCGCCACGCGCGTAAGCCCGGCGCACGTCATTCCCTTCCACGTGGGCAAGCGCACGCTCGATAGCGTCAGGGTTCCATTTGCCGGACTCGTTGGCCAGCGTGGAAAAGGTCGCGCGGAAGCCGTGGGCAGTGACCTTGTCCTTGTTGTAGCCCATCCGCCGAATGGCCTGGTTGAAGGTGTTTTCGGAAATCGCTTTCTTCCATTCCCGCGTCGATGGAAACAGCAGGTCACTTTTTTGCCGGTAGCGCATAAGTTCTTCCAACCACCTCACGGCCTGCCTCGGCAACGGCACGCGGTGCGGGAGACGCATCTTCATCCGCTCCGCCGGGACGCGCCAAGTCGCTTCTTCAAAATCGAACTCATCCCAACTTGCAAGGCGTAGCTCGCCAGGTCGCGGGGCCAAAATCGCTAGGAGCTGCAAACCGATGGCCGTTTTCGGCTCGCCGGAATAGGCATCGATGGCCAGCAACAACGCGCCCAACTCGCGCTTGTCCGTCAATGCAGAGCGGTGCTTTTTCTTCGGGCTGATGAGAGCCCCCTTCAAGGCTTGCGTCGGATCGGTCGTCGCGCGCCCCGTGGCAATTGCGTAGCGCAGGATCGCACCAATCGTAGATCTCAAGCGCCCCGCAGTCTCAAACTTGCCCTCGGCCTCAACAACGCGAAGGCAGGCAAGGATGTCCTGCGTCTCGATCTCCTTCACCTCCATGTCGCCGAGTCGTGCCTCTGCAAGCGACACGATCCACTCCAGCTTCTTGAGGGTCTGCGCGGCCCGGCCCTCGCGCTTCAGCTTGTCGAGGTACTCCGCGGCCAGCTTGGAGAACGAGATGCCTTTCTCGAGGAATTCCTGCCGTTTCCTGCGCTTGCGTTCGGCGGACGGATCGTACCCCTCGACGAGCAGAAGGCGCGCGTCGTCACGTTTTTCCCGCGCGAGCTTAAGACCGACGAGCGGGTAGCTCCCCAACGCCAGCAGTTTTTCTTTCCCGCTGAAACGGTACTTAAAACGCCAAAGCCTTGATCCTGTTGGATTTATTAGCAGATAAAGGCCGTGCGAGTCGGTTGCCTTGAAAGGCTTGTCTCGCGACTTGAGGTTACGGATGGCGACATCGGACAGGGGCACTGGCAAAACTCGGAATCAAATTATATGTACCCTGCAATATACCCCCAAGTTTTGTCGCTGTCACTGGTTTTGGGTGGACACCACTGGACTCGGAATCCAACCATTACAATAAGTTGGACGTTACCGGACGCTGCTGGATCTTGGAGTGGTGCCCGGGGGCGGAATCGAACCACCGACACGAGGATTTTCAATCCACTGCTCTACCCCTGAGCTACCCGGGCACGGGATGTCAAACTAATGACTGGGTGAGCGGGTTCTAGGAGTTTGCGACGGAGGTGTCCAGCCAAATTTTCGACTTTCGCAATTCACCGAGGAGCGTTCCGATGCCTGGCTCACACTTACCCCTTAAGCTCCGGAAAAGGCCAACTCAAACAAGCACTTCTCCGAGCAATGCTACGCTAGTGCCTTTTTTCTTTTTCAGATCTGGTGCGCTCCAGATCTAATGCCTGGTCCAATTCATCGGCGTCTTCAGGATCATCAGACGGCACGGCATAAGACCCATTCAGCCAGCGCGCCAGATCCAGGTCCGCGCATCGTTTTGAACAAAACGGGCGGGCGGTTGCATTTGTGGCCTTGCCGCATATCGGACAGGTCATTTCAGGACCTCCGACAAAGCCATACGGGCGCGCTTGCGTTGAAGTTCGAAATGCCCAAGCGGCGTCCAGCCTACCAGTGCTGTCTCGATGTCTTCTGCCTTGAGCGCATGACGCAACGCAGCTTCAAATCCCTTGCGTTCCTTCTTAGGCATCGGTGCAAGATCGAGGACAATCTGGCCTCCCAGCCCGCGGAGACGTAACGCCCGTGGCAAAGCACGAGCACAGGCGAGGTTGGCTTTCACTCCTGCGGTCAACGACGCGTCGCGCCCGGTGTTCACATCCACCGCCGTCAGCGCCCGTGTGGGTTCGACATACATGCTGGCGCCGCCTTCCAAAGGCACCAAGGCCAAACGTGCGGCGTCGATCTCATCAAGAACGCCATGCTCTGAGAATGCTCCCGCCCTTGTATCCACGTCGGCAAGTTCGACCCAGTCCCGCCATGCGAGAACGTGAGGTCCGTCGCCCTGCGCCAATGTTTCCATCTCGGAGCCAGCATCATTCGCAACACTTTGGGCAAGGATCATCATTGCCTCGATGTCTTCTGCGATATCTTCCGCATCCGCACTGTCGCAACAGGATCGCAGGATCAACCCGACGGAGGTCCCCCCCATCACATCGTGAGCGATCTCTAGTAACCGATCCCGTTCCGCATCATCGCGAATGGATCGGCTCACATTCAGCCCGGGCGCGTCCGGTGTGACGATAACATAGCGGCTTTTGAAGAGCAGCTTCTGGGTAACAGGCAATGCTTTGCCCGGTTCGGAGTAGCCGGTTACCTGAACCAAGAGGGGCTGCCCCGGCGCCAACCCTTTCACCTGACGCAGAAATGCACTGCCATCAGGTGTTTTGAGGAACATCCCCCCCTGCCCCTTCACCGGACGATCCGCGATAGCGCGGTAAACCGTTCCGGGTCGTGGCGCATCCGCATCTATCAGCAGATCTTCCAAGACCCCATCAACGATCAACGCTGCGGCCTCTCGCTCGCCTACGTGGTCGAGCAGAATAGTGCGACCTTTCATATGACCTCTTCCAATCCTGCCGCGTGCAACACACCGGCTGTTTCGGCAAGTGGCAAACCAACGATGCCGGTATAGGATCCACTGATCCACGGAATGAATGCACCTGCAGGTCCCTGGATTGCGTATCCACCCGCCTTGCCGCGCCAGTCGTCGGTTGCAAGGTAGGAGTCCAATTCCGCCGACGAGAGCGGTTTCATCCGTACCTTGCTGACCACATCCCTTTGCCACAGCTTATCGCTGCACCTTACGGCAATTGCCGTAATCACGCGGTGCCTGCGCCCAGACATTGCCTTGAGAAAAAAGCGCGCTTCATCAACACTTTCAGGTTTGCCCAAAATACGGCGACCAAGGGCCACGGTTGTATCCGCGCACAAGACGATGTCTTCCGGTCGCGCGGACACGGCCTGCACTTTTTCCAGTGCCATTCGGACACAGTACGGACGGGGCAACTCACCTTTGCGCGGCGTTTCATCAATGTCAGGCGGACGAATATCATCCGGCACAACGCCCAACTGCGCCAGCAATTCCTTGCGGCGCGCCGATCCGGACCCCAGTATAAACAAGGGTTACTTGAAGCGGTAGTTGATCCGACCCTTTGTCAGATCATAGGGGGTCATCTCGACCTGCACTTTGTCGCCAGCCAGAACACGGATGCGGTTCTTGCGCATCTTGCCTGCCGTATGTGCGATGATCTCATGGCCGTTTTCAAGCTCGACCCGAAATGTCGCATTAGGCAGGAGTTCCTTCACGACACCGGGAAATTCGAGCGTATCTTCCTTGGCCATGTTTTCTCCTTTTTAAAACGTACCCGCCAAAGGCGGACGCCGCCTAAATGAGCGCATTTGCGGGGTTTTTCAAGGGTAATTCATGCCAAATTAACGATATCCGGCGTGCCGTCACGGCCCAGCTGCTCGTTCCAGTGCTTTCGACCCAGCACAATCCCGTCCCGTCGGATCAGTTCGACTGCCGCCAAATCGACCTCCGCGTATGTCCAGCCCGGCACGTTCAATACCCCCTCCGATAGCACGCCTGTGGGTGGAAAACCCTTGTCTGGCGGCGCAAATACCCCACCCGTCCCGGTCGAAATATCGACGGCCTCGGACCAGGCCGCCTCCCCGACTACCGAAGACATCACCGTCACACATTGGTTTTCCAACGCACGCGCCATGGCCCCGATGCGGACCCGCCAATAACCAGAAAGAGCTTCGGTGCAGGAGGGCACCATGATTATCTGGCAATCAGCCAGTGCGCGGCCTAGAAGCGGAAACTCCGCATCATAGCAGATCAGGACACCGATCTTACCCAATGTCGTCTCAAATACCTGCAGGCCGCTGCCACCTTGTATTCCCCAAGGGTCTCGTTCGAACCGCGTCATGATCTGTTTTTCCTGAACCCCTGACTTGCCATTTGGGGCAAAGAACCTTGCGCGATTTACGGGCCGGGTTGCCGTCGCAGCGGGCCCGGATGCTGCCAAAATGTGAACGCCGTGCTTCTGCGCCAAAGTGTTATGCAGGGTATCGGCTTCTGGCAAGCGATCCGACACGGCGAACAAAGACGCTTCAAGATTTCCCGCCACGTCAAGGCCTTCCAAGGTCGCCAGTTCCATTGCACCATATTCCGGAAAAACAAGGATGTCGCCCCCCTCACCTGCGGCCTCCGCCACCCAGGCAGCGATCTTGTCTTCATACTGCGCCCAGGAGCTCAGCACATCCAACGGGTAGGCCGCCGTGGCAACTTTCATCGGTATCCTCCTTGCGGTCGTCGTCATGGTTATCATTATATCAAACAACACAATAACAGGAGACCGCTCAGATGCAGAAGATTGTGATCCTTACCGGTGCCGGTATCTCAGCGGAAAGCGGCTTGGGGACATTTCGAGCCGAAGGTGGGCTATGGGCGCAACACCGGATCGAGGATGTTGCAACCCCAGAAGGCTTCGCCAGGGATCCCAAGCTGGTAATGGATTTCTACAATGCGCGGCGCGCACAAGCAGCGGAAGCGGCCCCCAACGCTGGGCATGTGGCGCTGGCCGAGCTTGAGGCTCAATTCCCCGGAGAAGTTGTTCTCGTGACACAAAATGTCGACGACCTGCATGAACAATCCGGATCAAGACGTGTCATGCATATGCATGGGGCCCTGAAAGGCGCGCTGTGCGCCGCCTGCGACCATCGTTGGCCCGCACCAATGCAAATGGCGCCCGGTGACGCCTGCCCGCAATGCGGTGCCCCTACGGCGCGGCCCGATATCGTCTGGTTTGGAGAGATACCCTACGACATGGATGAGATCTACGATCATTTGGCCGAAGCCGACCTGTTCGTCAGCATCGGAACCTCTGGCAACGTCTACCCAGCAGCGGGTTTTGTGGCGGAAGCCCGGCGCCACGGTGCCCGAACGATCGAATTCAATCTCGAGCCGTCTGCGATCGGCAGCCAATTTGATGACATCCGGATTGGTCCCGCCACCCAAACCCTACCGGCATGGGTAACGGAAGTCCTCGCGACATCAGGCTGATCAGTTGCTTTCGCCGTGGTTCATGTGCCCATGCTTGGCTTTGCGGTCGTTATCGACGGGGATAGTTACGGTGACCTCCCCGGCCTTCTGAAAAACCAAAGTGACCGTCACCGAACCGCCCTGCTCAAGAGCTTCGTTCAACCCCATAAACATCACATGATCGCCACCGCGTTGCATCGCGTGTGACCCTCCGGCTGCGATATCAATGCCGCCTTCGATCTCGGTCATCTTCATAACGCCGTCGCCTTGATCGATATGGGTGTGAAGCTCGACCCGCTTTGCAACGTCAGAGCGCGCCGCGACAAGACGGTCGGCGCTATCGCCCGTGTTCTCGATGATCATGAAAGCCGCGCCCGTCGGTGCGTTGGGGCGCGATACCCGCGCATAAGGGTCCGTGATGACGATTTCAGCGAGGCCCGCGACAGGGGAAAAGATAAGGGTCGCGGCAAACGTGCCGCGCGCAAGGAAGGAACGAAACATTGATGTCTCCGGTATCTGGAATTGAGTCAATTGGCGTGAGTTGATCAGGCCAGAGCCGGGGGTGCCCGGCTCAGAAAACCACTCAGGCGACCCTGTACTATGTCCAGCGCATTCCTAAAGCGCTGCATTTGCACCGTCGCTGGGGCATCAAATGAAAGCGGGTCAAATAACTCCGCTTCTGCAAAGATCAATACACAGTCCGGACAAAGGTGCGGTGGCGCGGTTGGGTTTCCTTGCGCATCGACATAGACATTTTTTGTCTCAGCACCGATACAGATGGACATCTGACCGGTTGCCGCCGCAGCACCACGTGCCACGGCCATGCTTTGCCCGGTAACAACCAAAAGCAAAACCAGCAAAGCGCTGCACACCGGGCTAAGACGACGTCTCCTCATAGGTCAATTCTATCGGAAACCGGAACGCAGCCGCCACCCAAAACGCAAAAACCCTGCCCGAAAACGGACAGGGTGATAATTCTGCACTTTTGCTTGGCTTAGCTGAGCGCTTCGGCGTCGCCAGATGCTTTTGCGATCGCTTTCTTCACCTTCAGCGCATTGGACGAAAGCTCACCGTCTTTCGCTTTGGCGAGGAACTTGTCCAAACCACCGCGGTGATCCACGGTGCGCAAAGCCGCCGCCGAGATGCGGAACTTGAAGCCGCGACCCAGAGCTTCGGATTGCAGGGTCACATCATTCAGGTTCGGCAGAAAACGCCGGCGTGTCTTATTGTTGGCGTGGCTGACATTGTTGCCAGTCATCGGGCCTTTTCCGGTCAATTCGCAAACGCGCGACATGGGTTCATCCTTTTTTTCTCAGGTCGTACCGGCGGTCCGGTGAACGACAAAGGGGGCTGCCGCAGGCAACACCCCGGAAATTCGTTTGCTGGCTTTAGTGGGAATCGCAGCAGCGGTCAACCCGGTGGAACACGATATTCAGGACTCCGAGGCACCCTTTGATGCCAGCTCCTCTAAAAACGCCGCTGCAGCCACGGAAGGTGCCATTTCTCCTTCCGCAACCTTTTCGCTGAAATTTGCCAAAGCTTCCCGCGCCGCAGATGTTTCAAGCCGTGCCAGCAAGGCGTGGCGTACATCCTGACCAAACCAGTATCGTGCTTGTTCAGCGCGTGTTCGGTCCCAAAAACCTGCGTCACAGCGCCAGGATACCAGGGTTTCTATTTCCGACCAGACATCTGCAAGGCCATCCTCGTGCAGGGCAGAAACCATGCGCGCCTTGGGGAAGCCTTCGGGGTCTTGCGGGCGCTTGCGCAACAAGCGCAGCGCGCCTGTGTAATCCGCACAAGTGCGCGTCGCCGCCGCGCGCAAGTCACCATCTGCCTTGTTCACCAGAATCAAGTCGGCGATTTCCATGATCCCACGTTTGACCCCCTGCAGCTCATCGCCGCCCGCGGGGGCCAGCAGCAGCAGGAAAAGATCGGACATTTCGGCCACAACCGTCTCCGATTGACCGACCCCGACGGTCTCAATCAAAACGACATCAAACCCCGCCGCCTCGCAGAGCGCCACGGCCTCGCGGGATCGCCGTGCCACGCCCCCAAGATGGGTCTGACTGGGTGACGGACGGATGAAGGCGTCAGGTTCGCGCGACAGCCGGTCCATACGGGTCTTGTCTCCCAGGATCGAGCCGCCGGAGCGCGCGGAGGACGGGTCCACCGCCAGGACCGCGACGCGCAATCCGCGCCCGATCAGCATCATGCCGAAGCTTTCGATAAACGTGGACTTTCCGACGCCGGGCGTGCCCGAGAGGCCGATCCGCAATGCCTGCCGATCACGCGGCAGGGTCTGCAGCAAATCGGCGGCCTGCGCGCGGTGGTCTTCGCGCGCGCTCTCAACCAGCGTAATGGCGCGGGCCAGCGCCCGCCGCTCGCCCTTGCCTACCCGCTCTGCCAGATCAGCTATGTCCATGCATATGCCCTTTTGCCTAGTGCGTTTTCCGGCAGCGACAGGGAAATGTCCAGTGCTTGGCGCGCCTGCGCCCTTCAGCTAAGCAAGGCCATGAACTCGACACTACCCATTGATGCACTGCTACCGCAAGTCATTGACCGATTGCGCGCTGTCGGGCGGTTGGTCCTGCAGGCACCGCCCGGCGCGGGCAAGACAACGCGGGTTCCTCTGGCAATTCTGGAGGCCGACGTCGCAGATGGCCGGATCCTGATGCTGGAGCCGCGCAGGCTTGCCGCGCGCGCCGCAGCTGAACGGATGGCGCAGACCTTGGACGAACCCGTTGGTCAGACCGTCGGCTACCGCATCCGGGGCCAGTCGAAGATCAGCAAAGCCACACGGATCGAAGTGGTCACTGAAGGCATCCTGACCCGCATGCTTCAGGATCAACCGGACCTGCCCGGCGTGGGCGCTGTGATCTTTGATGAATTTCACGAACGCTCTCTCAATGCAGACCTAGGTCTGGCGCTCTGCCTGGAAGTGACAGACGCGCTTCGGGACGATCTGATGCTTGTTGCCATGTCCGCGACGCTTGACGCGCAGCCAGTGGCCGATCTGATGGATGCACCGATCCTTACATCGGAAGGGCGTTCGTTTGATGTCACCGAGCATTGGTTGCCGCGCCCCTTGCGCAAGGACCAACGCCTAGAGCAGGCGACAGCAGACCTCGTGCTGAACGCGCTTTCTCAGGAACCCGGAAGCGTCCTAGTGTTCCTGCCCGGCGAAGGAGAGATCCGGCGCACTCAATCGCTGCTGCAAGGCAATCTGCCCAAAGATACCACGTTGCATCCACTCTTCGGTGCAATGGACTTCAAGGAACAGCGTGCCGCAATTGCACCTGCACCTTCCGGGCGCAAGGTGGTTCTGGCCACCTCAATTGCAGAGACCTCTCTGACCATCGAAGGCATTCGTATTGTCGTGGACGCGGGGCGCGCGCGCCGCTCCGAATTCGATCCGGCATCCGGTATGGCGAGGCTGATCACCACGCGGGTGTCGCGGGCAGAAGCCACTCAGCGCGCCGGTCGGGCAGGTCGGCTCGCACCCGGAGCATGTTACAAACTCTGGACGAAGGGCGAAGACGGCGCATTGCCTGCCTTTCCCCCTGCTGAGATTGAAGCCAGTGACTTGACCAGTCTGGCTCTGGACATCGCACTCTGGGGTAGCCCGCCGGAAGAGATGCGCTTTCTCACGCCACCACATGAAGGGCGCATGTCAGAAGCGCGCGCGGTGTTGGCCATGCTGGGCGCGTTGGACGCATCGGGGCGTATCACGGACCATGGCCGGCGCCTTGCAAAACTTCCGTTGCATCCACGTCTGGCGCATATGGTGACGCTTGGCGGGAGGGATGCTCCGTTGCTCGCGGCATTGCTGGCGGAACGTGACCCTCTGCGTGGGGCGTCATGCGACTTGATGCTGCGCGTCGCTGCCGCCCGCGATCCTGATCGGTTTCGCGGCGCATATGGTTTGGAACCGCATCGCGCAACCATTGCCCGTATCCGGCAGGAGGCGAAACGCCTGACCCGGTTCTCAAATGACGGGCTGGCTCAGTCAGTGGCAGTTATGGCGGCGCTGGCCTATCCGGATCGTGTCGGACGGCGTCGTTCGGGCGATGCGCCTCGCTACATTCTGTCGGGCGGCAAAGGTGCAATCCTGCCCGACGGAGACGCCCTGTCCGGGGAAAAGCTGATCGTCGCGACCGATCTGGATGGGAACCCGAGAGAAGCCCGTATCCGTCAGGCAGTGGCTCTGACTTTTCAAGAACTGCAGGATACCTTCCCAGACCAAATCCAGTGGGAAAACATCTGCCTTTGGTCCAAACGTGAAGCTCGGGTGGAAACACGCCAGCAGAAAAAATTTGGCGCGATTGTGCTGGAAGATCGCGTGTGGCGCGACGCACCTGAAGAGGCCATTGCGCTGGCAATGCTTGACGGTGTTCGTCAGCTGGGCCTCAAACCTTCCCAGAAGGCGCAACGTTTTCTGGCGCGCGCGAGCCTGATGCGACAACAACTGCCCGATTTTCCTGATATGTCGCTAGAAGCCCTGACAGACACTCTGGACGTCTGGCTTTTGCCACATCTGACAGGTGTCAGAACCGCGTCGGACTGGAAATCCTTCGACATTTTACCTGCGCTGAAAGCGATGCTCGACTGGGGCCAGACACAGGCGCTCGATAAATCCGTGCCAGCCCATTTCGAAACCCCGCTGGGGCGTAAAGTGCCCATTGACTATGAAGAGGCACAGCCCCGCATCGCATTGCGCCTTCAGGAGGTTTTTGGTGTCACGAGGCATCCAACAGTTGCCGGTACACCCTTGCAAGTTACCCTTCTGTCCCCTGCACAGCGCCCCGTACAGGTGACAGAGGATCTGCCGCGTTTCTGGGCCACCTCCTACGCGGATGTGCGCAAAGACATGCGCGGACGATACCCGAAACATCCCTGGCCGGAAGATCCGACCCAGGCTGATCCTACGCTGCGGGCAAAACCGAGACGCTAAGGGAAATCAGACTTCGAGGCACCAGCGCATGATGGCTTTTTGGGCGTGCAGACGGTTCTCCGCCTCATCAAATATCACGGAATTGGGGCCGTCCATCACCTCGGACGTCGCCTCATCATCGCGATGGGCGGGCAGGCAATGCATGAACAGTGCGTCTGGCTTGGCATGCGACATCAAATGCGAATCCACCCGGTACGGCCGCAATTGATTATGGCGCCGTTCACGCGCGGATTGCGCGTCATGCATGGAAACCCATGTATCTGTGACCACCAGATCAGCCCCCTCAACCGCCTTCATGGGATCCCGTTCAATGGTTACGGTCACGCCTTTGGAGCGCGCGAGATCAACAAATTCCGGCTCAGGGTCAAGTGTCTGCGGGCCGGTGAAGGTGAGATCGAACCCAAATTGACCCGCCGCATGCAGGAATGACGAACAAACATTATTCCCGTCTCCCGACCACACGACCTTTTTGCCACGGATCGGGCCGCGGTGCTCTTCGAAAGTCATCACATCAGCCATGATCTGGCAGGGATGGGTGCGGTCGGTCAGCCCGTTGATGACGGGCACCGTCGCAAATTCCGCCATTTCGGTCAGCACAGCCTCGTCAAATGTCCGGATCATGATAAGGTCCACATAGCGGCTGAGAACGCGCGCCGTATCAGCGATCGTCTCACCATGTCCCAGCTGCATGTCAGAACCGGAAAGCACCATGGTCTGCCCCCCCATCTGGCGCACGCCTACGTCAAATGAGACCCGGGTACGTGTCGACGGCTTTTCGAAAATCAGAGCCACCATCCGGTCTTTCAGCGCCAATGCATCGTCCTGCGCGCCGCGCGGGCGCCCTTGACGGGCCGACTTCATATCTGATGCCTGATCGATAATGCCCCGCAAGGCGGCAGGGTCAGTCAAGTGAATATCCAAAAAATGATTCATGTCGAATTCTTCAATCTGAGGCGGAGGGCGCACCCTCCGCAATTTGTTGATCAGGCGGCTTCCATAGCACTTGCGGCAGCGTCGAGGCGCAATACGGCCTCGACTATTTCCTCGTCACTGATTGTGAGCGCAGGCAACAGGCGAACGACATTGTCTGCCGCCGGTACGGTCAGGATTTCCTTTCCATAGCCGGATTTCACAACATCCGTATTCGTCGCCTTGCATTTGATGCCCAACATCAGACCAGCGCCTCGAACGCTTTCAAAAACGTCCGGGTGCGAGGCCACCAACCCTTCTAGCCGCTGACGCATCATAGCGCCTTTGCGGGCGACCTTGGCGAGAAACTCAGGATCGGAGACATGATCCATGACAGCACATCCAACGGCACACCCCAGCGGATTGCCACCGTAAGTAGATCCATGCGTTCCAAGCCCCATACCGCTTGCCGCATCTTCGGTGGCCAGCACAGCACCAATCGGAAAGCCGCCGCCGATACCCTTGGCGACCATCATGATATCCGGCGCTACCCCGGCCCATTCATGGGCAAAGAGCTTCCCTGTCCGCGCAACGCCGCATTGCACCTCGTCAAAGATCAGAAGAATGCCGTGTTCATCGCACAGATCGCGAAGCCCCTTGAGACATTGATCGGGTACCGGACGGATACCGCCTTCGCCCTGAACGGGCTCAATGATGATGGCCGCTGTCTGATCGGAGACCGCTGCCTGCAAAGCGTCGTGGTCGCCAAATTCAAGATGAACGAACCCTGGAAGTAACGGACCAAACCCCTTGGTCATCTTTTCCGACCCGGCGGCCGCGATACCGGCAGAGGAACGACCATGAAAGGATCCGGTAAAGCCGATTATCTCTGACCGCTCAGGCTGCCCCTTTTCGTCCCAATATTTGCGCGCCATCTTGACCGCCAGTTCACAGGCTTCGGTGCCCGAATTGGTAAAGAACACGGTGTCCGCAAAGGTCAGGTCGGTTAGTTTGTCCGCGAGGGCCTGCTGCTGCGGGATCTGGTAGAGGTTGGACGTATGCCACAGCGCGCCCGCTTGCTCCGTCAGCGCTTCGACCAGTTTCGGATGTGCGTGTCCCATGGCAGTGACCGCAATCCCTGCCCCAAGATCGAGGAAGCGTCGCCCATCTGCCTCGATCAGCCAGGAGCCTTCGCCTTTGACGAAGCTCATGGGAGCACGGGCATAAGTGGGTAGAAGCGTCGGGATCATTGGATCATCCTTAGAATTGGGTGGCGAAGCGAGAACGCAGAACGTGCATGAGCCAGCACCACAGGTCAATATTGTTTAGAAAGATGGAGAGAAGGCGCGCACCTTGATGCGCGCAATGATTAGCGGTGCATCACACCGTCTGGCGTGCTCGTCGTCGAAGGAGAATTTGTGCCATGCTAATCATGAGGCTTCCTTAAGGCAGCAACATCAAGATGCAAAGCGTTTTTTGATTGCATGCTGCAACAATGCTGAAACCACGAAGGCACAGATGGTTTTCGCCGCTTGTATCTCCGTCTTGAGTGCTTAGAATAGGGCTTCACGCTGATACGCTGGCGGTCCTCGAAACAGGGGCCGCCTTTTGACTTAGGGGTTTGCTGATGTCCTGGACTGATGAACGGGTGGAATTGCTCAAAAAGATGTGGGGTGAGGGACAATCCGCAAGCCAGATCGCGAAAGAACTGGGGGGCGTGACACGCAACGCCGTGATCGGCAAGGTACACAGGCTGGGCCTGTCAAACCGGGCCACGACAACGACCAAAAGTGACACGAAGGCGAAACCCGCTGCCAAGGCCGATGCGAAACCCAAGGCCGCATCAAAACCGGTCGAACCCGCTGCAAAGGCCGAAGAACCGGCAGTTCCCAAGCCTATCCCGGCGCGCAAGCAAATCATTCCTGCGGGCCAGCCCCTGCCCCCGCAACCCTCGGCAAACGAGATCAGCCCGGAAGCACTGGCCAAAGTCTCCGCCATCGAGAAGAAAGCCAAAAAGCTCTCACTGATGGAGTTGACCGAGAGGACCTGCAAATGGCCGGTTGGCGATCCCGCAACTGAGGACTTCTGGTTTTGTGGTCTGCCAGTCCAACAAGGCAAACCCTATTGTGAAGCGCATGTTGGCGTGGCTTTTCAGCCGATGTCATCACGCCGCGACCGACGCCGGTAAACCAGTACAATTTTCCAGCTTGAAACATCACAAACAGAAAGGTGAGTTGCGCGCGCTGTTTTGTGGGGTATGACCTGTCCGACCCGGATTTTGGCAAAGGCAGATAGATCGTGACTGAATCTTCAACAATTCGCGCGGCTGACGCGCTGGCCCGCAGGTTGGCCGCTGCGGGGTGCCGGTATGCCTTTGGAATGCCCGGTGGCGAAGTTCTGACGCTTGTGGATGCGCTTGAAGCGGCGGGCATTTCATTTGTGCTGGCCAAACACGAAAATGCTGCCGCCTTCATGGCGGAGGGGGCCTACCACCAGACCGGCGCGCCAGCGATCCTTGTGGCAACCGTTGGTCCGGGTGCGCTCAACGGCGTGAATGCGGTCGCCAATGCGCATCAGGACCGTGTGCCCATGATTGTGCTTTGCGGCGCTGTCGACCCGGACGAAGTGCAAACCTACACGCATCAGGTGCTGGATCAGCAGGCCGTCTTTCGCCCCATCACAAAAGCCAGCTTTTCGCTTGTGCCGGGGGCCGCGCATGTGATCGCCGACAAAGCCGTCGCCATCGCGACCGAAGGGCGTCCGGGGCCTGTGCATATCGACGTGCCAATTTCGGTCGCTGATGCGCAGGTGTCGGCGGTAACACCACCCTCACGCAAAGACGCGGCGCGCACGGCCCCTGCGGCGGCCGATCTCGTCACTGCGCGGGACTGGCTTGCTGCAGCCCGGCGTCCCGTGATGATCGTTGGTGTTGACGCCATGAATGAAGGCGCGGGCGATGACGTGACCACGTTTGCCGAGAAATTCCAAATACCCGTCATCACAACCTATAAGGCCAAGGGGTTGTTACCCGAAGATCATCCGTTGGCTTTGGGCGGGGCGGGCCTCTCCCCACTTGCTGACAAACACCTGTTGCCCCTTGTCGAATCAGCGGACCTAATCGTTTGCGTTGGCTATGATCCCATTGAGATGCGCACGGGCTGGCGCGATGCCTGGTCGCCTGAGCGACAGCGGGTCATCGACATCACGGCCGCGCCCAACCACCATTACATGCATCAGTCCGGCCTGAACATCATCGCGGATTGCGCGGCGACGCTGACCGCCATCTCTGATGGCGTGCCTGCCCGTGAAACCTGGTCCGACGGCTTACCCGCGAAGGCCAAGACAGCGCTGGAAGCCGCGTTCCCCACAGACGATGAATGGGGACCCGCCGCAGTCATAGATGTCTGCCGACAAACGCTGCCGCGCGATACGGTTGCCACCGTGGACAGTGGCGCGCACCGGATTCTGCTCAGCCAGATGTGGCCCTGTTATGCCCCGCGCGGCTTGGTTCAGTCGACAGCGCTTTGCACGATGGGGTGTGCGCTCCCGCTTGCCATGGGAACAAAACTGGCCAGCCCTGACCGGCCCGTGATTTCGTTTTCGGGCGATGCCGGGTTTCTGATGATCGCGGGAGAGCTTTCAACAGCCGCGGAACTGGGCCTCTGTCCCATATTCGTTGTGTTTGTGGATGCCTCACTCGCATTGATTGAATTGAAACAGCGACAACGCCAGATGCGCAACAACGGGGTGGATTTTGGGGCGCATGATTTCGCAGCGATAGGACAGGCGTTTGGTGGCGCCGGGGTTACTGTACGCAGCAGGTCCGATTTGAAGGCGGCACTTGAAGACGCCCTTGTTGCCGACCGTTTCACGGTAATCGCCGCGCAGATCGACAAGGGCAGTTATGACGGACGCATCTGATACGCCGCAAGCCCTTGACGGGCTTGTAGTACTTGACCTGAGCCGTATCCTCGCGGGCCCAACCGCCACACAGATGTTGGGTGATCTTGGCGCGACAGTCATCAAGGTTGAGAACCCGAAGACCGGCGGGGATGATACGCGTGGTTGGGGGCCGAATTACGCGATGGACACGGACGGACAGGCCACTGATCTGTCTGCATATTTCATGGCTGCGAACCGCAACAAAGAATCTATTTCCGTCGATCTCTCTACGCAGAATGGACAGGACACCGTTCGGGCATTGGCAGCGCGCGCGGATGTGGTCATTGAGAATTACAAGCCGGGCGGCCTGGAAAAGTACGGGCTGGATCATGAAACGCTCTGTGCTGCCCATCCCGCGCTGGTTTATTGTTCAATATCCGGCTTCGGGCAAACCGGTCCAAACCGCGATCAACCTGGCTATGACCTCATGGCGCAGGGATATGGCGGGATCATGTCGCTGACCGGCGCACCAGACGGCCCCCCGATGAAGGTTGGTGTCGGCATCGCAGATGTGATGTGCGGTATGTACGCCACCATTGGGATTCTTGCGGCCCTCAGGCACAGAGATGCCACCGGCGAAGGCCAACACATCGATCTGTCGCTTGTAGACGCTCAGATGGCCTGGCTGATCAATGAAGGGACCAACTACCTCACGTCTGGCAAGGTTCCGGAGCGACGCGGTAATGCCCATCCAAACATTGTCCCCTACGATGCCTTTGCCTGCGCGGATGGGCACATTTTGCTCGCGGTTGGCAATGACGCGCAATTCGTGCGCTTTTGCGACGCGTTTGGACTGGACGACATTGCCACAGACCCGCGCTTTCTGCGCAATCTGGACCGGATAACCCATCGCGTCGAGTTGACGAGCATCATCGCCGGAAAACTGGCTGAATTCTCCGCGGATCAGGTCCTTGAGAAACTGCATGCAGTCAAAGTACCCGCAGGCCCCATTCATTCAGTTGAACAGGCTCTGAATTCAAATCAGGCCAAGGCGCGCGACTCCGTCGTTGAAATACCTGCGCAAAACATAGAATCAGGGACGGTCAAACTGCTTGGTAATCCACTGAAATTCTCACGAACGCCCGTTCAATACCGTCATGCTCCGCCGCGCTTTGGAGAGAATACGCAAGATATCCTGAAACGTTATGGTCTTGATGACGAAAAGGATTGAAATGTTTCGGCACACAGACCCGGATCAACGCCGTTTCATGCGCGGATTTTTGCAAAAAAACGTGAGAAATTAGGCGTTTCACAACACGACGCTTCACGTTGGCGTGTGCCCACGGGGCAAGGACTTCGCCGGCGGTCATATTTCGGTACAACGAATGCAGTACCGAGAAAGAGGCGCCTAACGCATGATGTTTGATATTTGTGACGCTCCAGTTTCACTGGACTCCAACGACACCTTGTCGGAATGGAATGCGATGATCCGCGCCTTTCTCGCACATGGGACAGCCACCCCAATGCACTTGGGCGCTGTGATGACAGCGGAGCCACAATTCGCCATGGGTCACGCGGCCCGGGGCCTTTTCTCCCTGATGATGGGTCGGGCGGAATTGGTCCAAACTGCACGAGAGGCAGCGCAAGCCGCGCGCACAGCCATGACCTTCAAAGAGGTCACGCCACGTGAAAGGCTTTGGGTGACGGCGCTTGATCGCTGGCTGGAGGGGGAGCCTACAGGTGCAGTCGCGGCGATGGAGGACGTGCTAAAAAACCACCCCACTGATACGCTTTCGGCCAAGGTCAGCCATGCCATCCGTTTCATTCTTGGGGATGCGCAAGGGATGCGCCGTTCAATCGAACGCGTACTGGATGCGCATGGCTCAGATCATCCTTGTCGGGGATATGTCTTGGGATGCCACGCGTTCACGCTCGAAGAAACCGGCGAATACGATCTGGCGGAAGCCGCAGGACGCGCAGGCCTGGAATTGGCAATGGATGATGCATGGGGGCTCCACGCGGTCGCGCATGTCTACGATATGACGGCCCGGCCCGACATGGGCATTTCACTGATCGAGACTAGTGCCGGCGCCTGGACACATTCGAATAATTTTCGCTACCACGTCTGGTGGCACAAGGCGCTGCTGCATCTGGACCGCGGTGAGATGGACGTGGCCCTTGGCCTTTATGACGCGCAGGTCCGCGCGGAAAAAACCGATGACTACCGCGACATCTCGAATGCCACGTCACTGCTGGTTCGTCTCGAACTGGAAGGTGTGGATGTGGGACCACGCTGGAATGAACTTGCAGATATCGCCCAGCGCCGGACGGACGACGGCTGTGTGGTCTTTGCTGACCTGCACTACATGCTGGCGCTTACCGGAGCCGACCGGCCCGATGCACAGGCAGCAATGGCAAATCGCTTCAAGCGGGACGCAGCCCGGGCCGGTGAAATGCAACAACGGTACGCGCGACCCGGCCTCTCGGCCCTTGACGGATTGAATGCCTTCGCCGAAGGCCGATATGATGCAGCCTTCACGGCGCTGTCGTCAGCGCGGCCAGACATGCAATCCATCGGAGGCAGCCACGCCCAACGCGACGTCTTTGAACGGATCACGATCGACGCAGGTTTGCGCGCGGGACGGTTAGACCAGACGGAAGCCATTCTGGAGGACCGGCTTTCGCGGCGTGCTGGACAGGCGGACCGCTTTACCCGCACGCGTCTGGCGCAACTGGTTGATACCCGGCGCATACCCGCTCAATAGATATTCGGTCCTGATGACAAGAACTACTCGAAGGCATAAAGACCGGCCATGACACTTGCCGACCCGTCACAGATGAGCCAACCACGTGCACCATCCGCCGCTCAGGCGGCTGCAAACTCCGCCGCGCGCATTCGTGATCCGCGGTTGGATTTCTTCCGCGGTATCGTCATGTTCATCATTCTGATTGCACATACACCAGGCAACTGGTTGACGCTTTGGATTCCCGCGCGCTTTGGTTTTTCCGATGCGACAGAGGTGTTCGTATTCTGCTCTGGCATGGCATCGGCCATTGCATTTGGCGCCGTGTTTCGGGATCAGGGTCTCTTGATGGGGGCCGCCCGTGTGGCCTTCAGGTGCTGGCAGGTATACTGGGCACATATCGCGCTCTTTTTTGCCATCGCCGGGACGATGGTTTTCTTGAATTCTACGGAATTGTTCGAACGCGACTATGTCGGCCAATTGAACCTCTACCCGTTCTTCAAACGTCCCGAAGAGAACCTGTTAGGGCTTTTGACCCTGACTTACGTACCAAATTACTTTGACATCCTGCCCATGTATCTTGTGGTCCTTGCCATGATGCCTGTGGTCATTGCGTCCTACAAAGCGCACCCTCTTCTGGCGCTTGGGGTTGTCGCGGGTGTCTGGTTCGGCGCGCAGCTGGACTATTTTGCCCTGCCTGCCGAGCCCTGGTCTGCGCGCGAGTGGTTCTTTAACCCGTTTGGCTGGCAATTGGTTTTCTTCACGGGGTTTGCCTTTATGTCAGGCTGGCTGCCGGCTCCGCCGCGCAACAAGATCCTGATCATATTGGCTGCTGTCATTGTACTAGTGATCATCCCGCTAGCCTATTACCGGATTACCCGCCAGTTGCCGGAGGTACAGGCCTGGCGCAAGGAATACAGGTTTCTGATCGCCAAAACGGATTTTGGCATACTGCGCTATGTGCATTTCCTCGCGCTTGCCTACCTCTGCTGGGTCGCCGTCGGAGAGGCCGGAAGACGCATTTTGCCACCACAGGCAGGTGGCGCACTGGCCGAGTTCTGGCGCCGGGCTTTGGCGATCATCATGAAGGTGGGACAACAATCACTGGCGGTGTTCATAACTTCGATGTTCACGGCTCGGCTTCTTGGTGTTGCCCTAGATACATTGGGGCGCAATTCCTTGTTTAATCAGCTCCTGGTCAATGCGGTTGGTTTTGCAGTGCTCATTGGTGTCGCCTACGGTGTTGGCTGGTTCAAATCCCAGCCATGGCGAAAGAAAAAGGGCGCATGATGCTACGTCGTGATGTTCTCAAAAGCCTTTTGGCCCTCGCAGCTGTGCCGACCGCCGGAATGAGTGCGGAACCGGGCATGTCCTTCGGCGACGCAATCGGTTTTGATCCCGCGGACATTCGCGTCAGAGCCAAAGCCATGGCTGAGGCGGCCTACACGCCGCGCCCGATAATTCCGGAAAGCTGGCGCAACCTGACCTACGATCAATATCGGAAAATCTGGTTCGACAGTCGCAACGCTCTTTGGGAAGGCACAGAGGCACCGCAGCGTGTCGACGTTTTTCCACCCGGTTTGTACTTTCCTCAGGCCGTCGAAATTAATGTGGTCGAAAACGGCGTTTCGAAACCACTGCGGTTCGACATGGGGGTATTCGACACCACAGACAAGTTTCCCGACGTCGAGATTGATGACACCCTGGGGTATTCTGGATTGCGCTTGCGCGCTGAGCTCGAGCAGCCCGGCATCTTTCAGGAATACGCAGTGTTCCAGGGTGCGAGCTATTTTCGCGGGATAGGTACTGGCGAAACCTATGGGTTGTCTGCACGCGGGCTGGCCCTCAAGACTGCTGATCCGGAGGGTGAGGAATTTCCGGACTTCGTCGCATTTTGGCTGGAAACACCGGCTCCAGAGGCAAACGGCGTCGTGCTGCATGCGCTCCTCGACAGCCCAAGTTGCACTGGCGCCTATCGGTTCGACATCGCGCATGGCGAAACGTTGACCATGCGGATCGAGGCCGAACTCTTTGCGCGCACAGAGATGCGGCATGTTGGGATCGCGCCATTGACCTCGATGTTTCTGTTCGACGAAACAATGCGGGACCGGTTTTCGGATTTCCGCCCGGCGGTGCATGACAGCGACGGTTTGATGATCCACAACGGCGCAGGAGAGGTCATCTGGCGTCCGTTGGCAAATCCCAAAACGTTGCAGATCAGTGCATTTTCCGACATGAACCCTCGGGGGTTCGGGCTCATGCAGCGCGCGCGGGCCTTTAGCGACTTTGCGGATCTTGAAGCCCTTTATCACAATCGCCCCGCACTTTGGGTGACCCCCGGTGAGGGATGGGGCCCGGGTTCCGTGACCCTCGTGGAAATCCCGGCTGATTTGGAAATCTACGACAATATCGTCGCGTATTGGCGACCGAGCACTCCAATTGCCGCTGGTGCCAGCCACAAGATGACGTACCAACTCGATTGGGCGGATGATCCCGCGCCGCGCACAGATATGCCGTTACGCGTGCTGGATACCGCGGTCGGAGATAACCCATGGGGTGGCACGATTGTCGCGATTGACTTCGAAGCGCGCAACGACGTGCCAGACGATCTGAGCCTGCTGGATATCGTTTTGCGTAGCAGCAACGGTGAGGTGTCCGATGGGTTGGTTCAGCGTAATCCTGAAACCGGAGGGCCTCGGCTTGCCTTCACATTCAAACCGGGCGACGCCGACTTGGTGGAGTTTCGCGCGCAACTGAGGTTGGCCGGGGAGCCGTTGACGGAGGTGTGGCTTTACAGGTGGACCCGCGCATGACGATGGTCCCCCATGATACTTTGGTCGCGATGCCGCCCCCTGCGCCGCTGGAAATGCGGGTGCAGGCCTTTAATCGCAATGAAACCGACACAAAGGCATCTGGCACATCCCGCACGGAACATGCGTTACTTTGGCGTATCGCGCTCATTGTGCCCGCCTTGCTGGGAACATGGCTGCTCTTGCGGGGTCTCTATGGCTGGTTGTCAGATATGGGCATGTCCGGCCTGGAATGGGCTCTTCTGTCAATGATTGGTCTGACCTTTGTCTGGGTAACCCTTTCGGTCAGCACAATCGGCCTGGCAATTGCAGGTCTCCTGGGACGTACCAGTTCCGCAACTTCTTCTTCGGCAACTCAGCCGATGGACGTCGCGTTGCTCATCCCGATCTACAATGAGCCCACAAGTGATGTCTTCGGCAACGCCGCAGCAATGCTCGACGACCTTGCGCGCCGCGAGAGCGCACACAAATATACGCTCTTTGTTCTTTCAGATACACGCGATGCAACCATTGCAGATCAGGAAGCCAAAGCCTTTTCCCTTCTTCAGGTCACGGCCCCAAGCAACATCGATGTCTACTATCGGCGGCGCCAGCAGAACACGGACAAGAAAGTTGGCAATCTGGTCGACTGGATTACCGGTTGGGGTGCTGCCTATGAAGCAATGGTCATTCTCGACGCCGACAGCCTGATGAGTGGGCGGGCTATCGACCACATGGCCGATGTTTTGAGCGGCGATCCCGATACCGGCCTGATCCAGAGCTGCCCGATGTTAATCGGCGCGGACACACTTTTCGCGCGCCTGCAGCAGTTTTCCAACATCGCATATGGCTGGCTCTTGGCAGAGGGGTTGGCAAACTGGTCGCGAAATGAGGGCAACTACTGGGGTCACAACGCCATCATCCGCACACGTGCCTTTGCAGCTTCAGCCGGATTGCCGCGACTCAAGGGGCGTGGCGGCAAATCCGAAATGATCTTCAGTCATGATTTTGTCGAGGCCGGTTTGCTCAGGCGCGCGGGCTGGCGCGTGCGTTTCATGCCGCGCCTGACGGGCAGCTTCGAAGAGACTCCGGGCACTTTGATCGACTATGTTCTGCGCGACAGGCGCTGGTGCCGAGGGAACCTTCAGCATCTGCGCCTTCTGGGAACGGCAGGGCTGCATCCGGTTTCCCGCTTCCACCTCCTGCATGGGGCCGTCAGCTATTTGCTGTCGCCAGCCTGGTTCCTGCTTTTGGTAATCTGGTTTTTGCTTGGCAAAGACAGTGAAACCAACGTGATCCGCTATTTCAACGAAGCCAATCCCCTGTTTCCGGATTGGCCACCCTCGATGAGCCACATCGACTCTGCGGTGTTTCTGGTCATCATGTACGCGATGCTGCTGACGCCAAAACTGGTCGGCGCGGCGATTATCGCGAGTAACGCCAAGGCGACGCGGCTCTACGGCGGTCGCGGTGCTTTTCTGACCGCTTTTCTGGTCGAGGTCATTCTTTCGATTGCCTATTCCCCGATCATGATGGTCCAGCAAACGCAAGCTGTGACCCGGACAGCGCTCGGGCGGCCGATGGATTGGGTGCCGCAACGTCGATCCGCGAAGGTATATCCCCTGCAGGAATTGATGCGGTTCCATTGGATGGAAACGCTGCTCGGTCTGGTCCTCACAATTGGTCTTGCGAGCGGGTTGGTCTCTTTTTGGTTGATCCCGATCGCGGCAAGCCTGCTGCTCGCTGTACCCCTTTCTGCATTAAGTGCATTGCCAGTCGCGCGCTATCTGCCGCGCCTGCTTGCCATGCATAGTCCGGTCACGTTGCGTGAGCCGGGCATCGTCCGCGCTGCACGCACCAAACGGGGCCATCTGGAACGTGTCCTTCACGGGACCCACATGCCCGCCGAATGAAAGGAGCCGCCCCAAGGGACAGCATAATCAAGAATTTCCTGGGATTTTAGGACTTGGCTTCGACGACCGGCAGACCACGACGGAGCCATCCAGGCCCGGCACCAGAGCCCAGCATACCTTCTGGCACGTCAATGATCCGCGTGAAGCCAGCGGCCTTGAGGCGATCCGACATGCGGCGTGACCGAACGCCACGTGCGCAGATCAAAGCAATCGGACGGGCCTTGTCGCCTTGGGCTGCGACCAGAAGTGCATCCTCAAAACCCTGACGCCTCATGTCGAGTGGCACTGCGCCTTCTCCGACACCAGTACGGGACCACTCATCAGGACGACGAATATCGACCAGCAAGAGCGCACCCGCTCCGGCGGCTTCATGCGCTTGCGGCGGGCTCAGAGCCTCCGCACCGTTCTCAGCAAGCACGTTGTACCACTGCGCAGCAACAGCACCGCCCGTCGCAATCCCGGCCAAACCCAACACGAGAATACCCCGCCGCGACAAACGCAGCGGGGATTTTTCGCTTTGCTCTACCGGGTTCGGCAGAGTCATTTTCAATTCACCGGCGCTGAGCTGCTAAACTGCGGGATTGGCTTTGACGAGGCTGCCTTTGGCTCGATGCTCACCCAATTGTTTTGAGCAAGTGTGATGTTGCCTGGTACGTCCTCTTCCCAGAATGTCACGACGTTCTTGGTGATGTTCAGGTACAATTTATCATCGACGATGCGCCACAGGTTCGGGTTGCCCGGTACCTTGCCGCCCTTCGAGACACCATAGGCACAGTGGCCGTCGTATTGTGGCACGTACGCTTCGGGATTGGCTTCGAACTTCGCTTTGTTTTCTTGTGAGGAAAACGCAAATGTAGCGCCATTGTACGTCGCGGTGATATCCTTGTTGCCAGGAACGGCCGCCGGTTGCGGTTGTCCTACAGGCGCTTGCTTGAGGTCGAAATAGGCGACGACGTCATAGCCTGAAACAGCATAACCTGTTGGGTCTACATATTGGTCACCGGCAAAAGCCGATGTCGCGATGGTCAAGGCTGCAGCGGTTGATAGCAAGAGGCGGGGAATACGCATGGGACATCTCCAGTTAAGTTGCGGTATCGTTGGGGCAAGGCGCCCCGGTTGCATTGATCTAAAGCGAAGTTGCGCCCCATTGCACCCCTTAGTGGTCTGACTCTCGGGCTTGTGAGAATTCCGGCATCTGTGTGAACGATTTGTGAGGATTTACCCGGAAATCGCAGCAATTATTTCAAGATCGGAGGTTTTTCCGGGTCCGAGCCCGGTGCCGGCCGTGTTTGTGTTACGGCTTCTTGCAGCTGCGGTATATCAAATCTTAGTCCGACGCGGTCCAGCGTTTTGGTCATTGGATCAGATGGCTGAAGAAAAGCCACATCCATGGCACCTGCTTCGATACCAGAAAACGAAAGCGCTTCTGCTGCGAGCCGCGCCAATGCTTCCTGCGCTTCGGGCAGAGCTCCGACAAAGGCAAGCAAATGCCCTTTTGCAGCGTCATCATAGGTGGCGCCGGCAAGATAAGCAGCGCTTGCGAGCCCCATGGCTGTCGCCAAACGCGCATCAAGCGATGTAACCAGACGCTCAGGCAAGCCGGTAGGCGCGCTGAGTTCCGAGATGCGCGCTTCCCAGGCATCCGGCGTGTTGCCAACCGTGCTGTTTAGCCACGCGACCGCCTCTGGTGGCAACAGGATCGAGGAAGGTGCTACTTCAAGGTTTAGCCCCAAACCCAACCCCTGCCCCGCAAGCATTTCCGTAATCGCCCGCCCTGACAGCGCGACATAGGGTTTCGCCTGTTCTGCAAAAGCTGCCAGACGATCTTCGCGATCGAACACCAGCACGAAATTGGACCCTTGAACTTCAAACAGTTCCGGCGTGATCGTTTCTTCTGCGTCATCCACATCAGTGGCCAGCATCAAAAACAATTCGCTGGCCGCAAACCTCTCGTAGAATCCAAGACGCGCATGCGGGTCGTCCGGTGCGGCTTGCATCAGCGCATGTGCCGTGTCCAAGGGCGTGTGTTCAGTCATTCAAGGCGTCCTTGATCCGTTTACGCAACCGCGGCAGCACCTCTGCCTCGAACCACGGGTTCTTCTTGAGCCATCCTGTATTGCGCCAGCTCGGATGCGGCAAGACAAAGGTATCAGGACCATGCGATCGCCACCCTTTGACGGCCTCAGTGACAGGCATTTTCCGGCCAAGGTGATACTTCATCGCGTAGCCACCAATCACTAGCTTTAGCCGAATGTCCGGCAACGTCGTGAGCACTCGGTCTCGCCAGGTTTCTGCGCAGATGCGCGGCGGTGGCAAATCGCTCCCGGACGCGGAATACCCCGGGAAACAGAATGCCATCGGCACGATGGCAATGCGCGCACGGTCATAAAAGACCTCAGGGCTGACGGCCATCCACTCACGCAGTCGTTCGCCGGAGGGGTCGGTAAAGGGTTTGCCCGAATGATGCACTTTCATGCCCGGCGCCTGACCTGCGATCAGAATGCGCGCCTTAGGTTCAAACCAGGTCACCGGCCGCGGAGCATGACCCGTTGCGGTTACCGCAAATCGTTCTTTGCATAGCGCACAGTTTGAGATTTCTTCCGCCAGGCTGGTCATGGGCCCACCCTAGCCCCCACAAACCCGGGCACAACCGGATTTCAAAATGGCCGCCACACGAGCACGGAAACCCGTCCGTCCATCGCCGCAATCACCATGATTATGCATAATGGCGTAATTTCGCCTGATTGCGCGCAAGGTTTCGCCAATTTTGTATACTTTTGTCTCAATTTGCGACATCTTGATCGCAAGACGGTAGAAAATCCGTAAACAAACTCTGGTAAATCAGGGGATAGAGGTTCAAGAGCAGAACCTTTGGGGTATCGGAGCAGGCATGCTGGCGTTTGAAAACGTATCCAAGTCCTTTTGGACAGGAACTCAGCATAAGGTCATCCTTGACAAGGTGTCCTTTAAGGTTGAGCTCGGCAACTCGCTGGGTGTGTTGGCGCCGAATGGCACTGGCAAGACGACCCTGATAAATATGATGGCTGGGCTGGAAAAACCGGATGAGGGCGATATCCGCAGAGGGTGCAAAATTTCATTCCCGCTGGGTTTTATGGGGGGCGTGGTCAACAAGGTTTCAGCCGTTGAAAATTCCCGATATATTGCGCGGCTTTATGGGCTAGACCCCGATTATGTCGAAAGTTTCTGTCGTTGGCTCTGTGGGCTGGAAGAATACTTCGATCAGCCATTAGGCACCTACTCCGCGGGCATGCGCGCCCGGTTTTGTTTTTCACTGATGCTCGCGCTTGATTTCGACATGTACCTGATCGACGAAGGGATGCCGTCTACCACTGACGCCGAATTCAATCGCAAGGCCGGCGAAATCCTGCAGGAACGACTGCGGACCACGACAATTGTCATCGTCTCACACCAACCTAAAACCATCGAAAAATTTGCGCGTTCTGCGGCTGTATTGCTGAACGGGCAGATTCATATGTTCGATACTCTGGAAGAAGCGAAGCAGCTTTATGACTACGAAACCGACGGCTAGAAAGTTCCGCATCAAGCGGGCAGCTGCAAAACCCGGAAACGCAAAGGTCGATCCTGCGGAGCGGCCACTCGCGCGCGATTCCGCCAGCGCCAAGGCCACACCGGCTGCGGACGGTAAGGGCGGCGCCGCACAAGAGCTTGATGCCATCCGCCGCGAGGGTCTGACCGGTCGCCAGTTGCGTATGGCGCGGCGTGTCGCCCAGAAGAATGGCCTTGCGCCGACCTCGGATATCGATGCCGTCCGGTTGTTGCGTCTGCGTGGCATTGATCCCTTCAAGCGCACAAACATGCTGGAACTGGTGGTACAGGCCGAAGACCGCAAGAACGCAGAAGCCCAGAAAAATGAGGCTGGGGACGCCAGGGTCCAATTGCCTCAAACCGTTCCCGACGGTGACGATGCTTTGCCCGCAACGGAATTAAGCCCTATCGAAAGGCGAAACCGTGAAATCTCTGAGATTCAGGCAGACATCACGCGCAGGCGCCGCCGCAAAGTACGCATGCTTTTGGCGCGTTTGGCGTGTTTCGTGTTTTTGCCAACTGCTATTGCGGGATGGTATTTCTATCAGGTCGCTACACCCATGTACGCGACAAAGTCAGCCTTCCTGATCCTGCAAGCGGATGGGCAAGGTGGTGGCGGCATGGGCGGTTTGCTGACCGGCACACAATTTGCCACATCCGGCGACAGTACGGCAGTGCAGGAATTCCTCGAATCCAAGGAAGCGATGCTGAAACTCGACGAAGATGTCGGGTTCAAGTCTCACTTCACACAAGAATTCATCGATCCGGTCCAGAGACTGAACGACAACCCAACGAATGAAGAAGCGTTCAAAGCTTATCAGAAACGGGTCAAGATCGGCTATGATCCAACCGAAGGCGTGCTGCGCATGGAGGTTGTTGCAGCCGACCCGCAGACAAGCGCTCAGTTCAGCGAGGCGCTGATCCGTTACGCTGAGGACCGCGTCAACAGTCTAAGTGAGCAAAAGCGCGGTGACCAAATGTCCGACGCACGCGCCAGTTTTGAAAAAGCCGAAGCAGAACGCCGTGCCGCACAGGAAGCGCTGGTACAGTTGCAGGTCGAAGGGGCGACGCTTGATCCCGAAGCGGTGATCGTAAGTTTGCGTCAGCAGATCAGCAATGTGGAGATTCAGATCCTGGAGAAAGAACTCCAACTTGCGGCCCTATTGGACAACGCCCGCCCCAACCAATCTCGCGTGGATGGTGTTGAGGGCGATATTCGCCGCCTGAACCAGCAATTGGATGCCCTCAATTCAAAGATGACCGACGCAAGCGAAGGTCAGGATTCGCTGGCGCAGCTCAGCGTGCGCATCCAGATGGCACAAGCCGATCTGGCTACCCGCGACATGCTGTTGCAGTCCGCTCTGCAACAGATGGAACAGACCCGGATGGAGGCCAACCGGCAAGTGCGATACCTGACGACCAGCGTCAGGCCGGTCGCACCTGAGGAAGCAAGCTATCCCCGTAGTTTTGAGAATACCATCTTGGCGTTCCTGATCTTTGGCGGTATCTACCTCATGGTTTCCTTGACCGCTTCCATTCTGAGAGAACAGGTAACATCCTGATATGAAAAACGTGACTGTTGGCGACCTTGTCATTGGGAATGACCGCCCATTGACCATCATTGCTGGTCCCTGCCAGTTGGAATCAGAAGATCACGCGCAAATGATCGCCGGGCACATGAAAGAAGCCTGTTACAAGGCGGGGGCGCAGTACGTTTTCAAGGCATCTTTCGACAAGGCCAACAGAACATCGCTTGATGGTGCGCGCGGCATGGGCATCGACGAAGGCCTGAAGGTCTTGCAGTCGGTCGGCAAAGCCAATGGCGTTCCGGTCATCACAGATGTGCACAATGAAGCGCAATGCGCCATTGCCGCCGAAGCCGTTGATATCATACAGATCCCGGCCTTTCTTTGTCGTCAGACGGACATGTTGCTGGCAGCAGGAAAAACCGGTGCCGCCATCAACGTCAAAAAGGGACAATTCCTGGCCCCTTGGGAGATCGACAATGTCGTGGCCAAGATTGAATCAACCGGGAACCAGCGCATTCTGCTGACTGAACGCGGGACGTCCTTTGGTTACAACACCCTGGTTGTGGACATGCGCTCCCTGCCGCAAATGGCACAGACCGGATATCCCGTCGTTATGGATGCAACGCATTCCGTTCAGCAACCCGGCGGACGCGGCGGCTCCTCTGGCGGACAACGGGAATTTGCGCCGGTCATGGCCCGCGCCGCGGCAGCCGTTGGTGTGGGCGCGATCTTCATGGAAACCCATCAGGACCCCGATAACGCACCCTGTGACGGACCTAATATGATCTATTTGGACCAGATGCCGGACCTTATTGCGACCTTGATGCAGTTCGATGCCTTGGCCAAAGCGAGCCCGATCCAGCTCTAGGTCAACGTCAATCAAAGAGCCTGCGCAACAGCTTGTCTTTGACCTCATCTTCCAAGGATTTCCCCTTCGATTTATCGAGACCCAGCTCTTCGCGCGCTTTTTCCTTGGCCTTACGCTCAAGGCGCCGTCGTTCCTCGTCCAGTTCCGCTTCAAGGACGGCTTCGACGTCCGGGCGGATCGAGATATTTGACCAAGGCCCTTTGAACATCACAGGCACGGCCAGTCCTTGACCTGAGTTCGCGCGTAGGGCGACGGGCGTGAATCGGTAGTCAACGCGGCGATTGCCGAGGTCAACATTACCCGCCCCGGATGCGCTGTAGTTCTTAAGGCTCAACAGCAGGTCTTTGTTTGTAAGAACGCCCGAAGCGATCGTCCAGGTTGCGGTCAGGTCGTTGAAGATAGTGGTGCCGCTTGTCGCGCCACCTTTCAACAGTTGGTCAAGGTTGATGCCCTCCAACGTGCCACGCCCAATCTCAAGACGACCATCGCCCGACAACGATCGCATGATCGCATCGACGCTGGGCCCCGATCCGAGAAAATTCAGGCGCAGGTCACCTTGCCCGGTGAGACGGTCGAGATCTATCGCATCCCGCAGAAGGGGCTGCATCTGAATGCCTGCAATATTCATTTTGCCACCAATCGACAGGCTGCCCCGGTTGTTGACAACGAACTCTCCCGTCACTGCACCGCCGTAGGCGGCAACCTCACGCAGATCAAAGACCATCCGGGAGTTATCATTACGCAAAACGGCGCGGGTTTTCCCCAGCTGAAAGTCGCCCAGATCAATGCTGTTCGCACTCAGGGCGATGTCGCCATTGAACGCGGCCAGACCACTCGCATCGATCACATCCTTCGACCAGCCACTTGTTGTCGGGCGCGGCGTCGATCCACCCCCGCCGCCGTTACCGCTGCTGCCACTACTCGCATTTCCGCCACCCTGCGACGGCGCAAAGGCGGGTTTTACATCCAGATCGCCTGCATCCAGGCGCGCGTTGATTTGCGGCGTCCCATTCAGCGAGATATCAGCGTCCCCGCTAATGGCATTGCCATCCAGGTCCACGCTCAGCCCGCGCAAGGCGAGCTTGCGGTCTGGCGTCAGGGTAATTTCGGTCTTTGCGTCCATGCTACGCCCCAGTTTGGGCGGCAAATCCAGGGCAGGCAGGCCCAAGGCGCGCAATAATCCGTCCGTGGATTCTGTTGTTAGCGAGACATTCCCTGCGACAGCGCCGTCTGTACTGGCGCGCCCGTCAATCAAGAACTGCCCGGCATCGGTCATAACCTCCAGTCGCAGTGGGCTGACCTCCCCTGCGATGAACGCTCCAAAAGCGTCGACAGTCAGATCAATGACCACGTCACTTGACGCTGGCCTCACGACAGCCTCTATCTCTGCCGGTCCAGCCGGATCGGGCCATGCGAGCGCAAGGTCCACGCCGCTCAGCGACACGAGGTCGCTGCCCTCGGCATCATAAATTAGCGTTGCGTCAGTAACGTCGAGCTGTTCGATGATGAACTCACGCGCCTGTCGCACAGACGCTTCCGGTTGGTCCGCCGGTTGCGGTGTTGTCTCCGCCTTGATCTCTCCGCTGCCGCCGGCATCGGTGAACTGCCAACTTGCACGACCATCAAGCTTCTGTTCCAGCCGGATTGTAGGGCTATGGGCTTCGATATTGGTGATCCTGATGTCGCCCCGCAACAGGCTTAAGACATCAACACCAATGGCAGCATTTGCTGCCTGAAACATGGCTCCTTGTTCCGCCCACTCCGCATTTCCAACCTCCAGATCATCCGCGCTGACACCCAATACCGGCCAAAATGTCAATGCGACGTCACCGTTGATGGCCACAGTACGTCCCGTGGATGCTGACAATTGATCCGTTGCGATCCGTGCCAACCGTTCGGCGGGCAAAAAGAAAACTGCACCGGCAAGGAAAACCACCAGAACAATGAGCAGTCCGAAAATGCGGAAAATCCATTTCATGTTCAAAACCCTTTACGCGGCGCGAACCCCTTTCGCGGCGCTCCCTTCTACAGTATAGCGCAAAACATGAGCACAAACCCCCCTGAATTGCGCCCGGACTTGGCCCCAAAAACGCAGATTTCCGAGTCGCGGCGAGCAGATCAACCAATGATCGGCATGGTCAGTCTTGGATGCCCGAAAGCGCTGGTCGACAGTGAACGCATCCTGACCCGTTTGCGCGCCGAAGGGTACGGTATCTCGTCCGACTATCAAGGGGCGGAAGCGGTCATTGTGAACACCTGCGGTTTTCTCGACAGCGCGAAGGCAGAATCGTTATCCGCCATTGGCGAAGCTCTCAACGAGAACGGCAGGGTAATCGTGACGGGCTGCCTTGGGGCGGAACCTGAGTATATCACGGGGGCGCATCCCAACGTGCTCGCCGTCACCGGGCCGCATCAGTATGAACAGGTGCTGGACGCGGTGCACCAAGCTGTCCCGCCCAGCCCGGACCCATTCGTGGATCTGTTGCCCGCTTCCGGGGTCAGCCTGACACCCCGCCATTTCAGCTATCTGAAGATTTCCGAAGGCTGCAATCATAAATGCAAGTTCTGCATCATCCCGGACATGCGCGGACGCCTCGTCAGCCGCCCTGCCCACGCGGTAATGCGTGAAGCGGAGAAACTGGTGGACAACGGCGTGCGCGAACTGCTGGTCATCAGCCAAGATACTTCGGCATATGGCGTTGATATCAAACATGCCGAAGACCGCGGGCACCGTGCCCATATCACGGATCTGGCACGGGATTTGGGCAGCCTTGGGGCCTGGGTACGGTTGCACTACGTCTACCCCTACCCGCACGTGCGGCAGCTGATCCCTCTGATGGCGGAGGGTCTTGTCCTGCCATACCTCGACATCCCGTTCCAGCATGCGCATCCGGACGTGTTGAAACGCATGGCTCGTCCGGCAGCGGCAGCCAAAACGCTTGACGAAATAGCGGCGTGGCGGTTGGAATGCCCCGACCTGGTTCTGCGCTCGACCTTTATTGTCGGCTACCCCGGCGAAACTGAGCAGGAGTTTCAAACCTTGCTCGATTGGCTGGATGAGGCGCAACTCGACCGTGTGGGCTGTTTCCAATACGAGAATGTAGAGGGCGCACGGTCAAATGCCCTGCCGGGGCAGGTCCCCGCAGACCTAAAACAAGACCGTTGGAACCGTTTTATGGAGAAAGCGCAAAGCATCTCCGAAGCAAAACTCGCGGCCAAGGTCGGTCAGACGCTTCAAGTTATCGTGGACGAGGTTGATGAAGACGCGGCGACTTGCCGAACCAAGGCAGACGCCCCGGAAATCGATGGTAACCTGTTCATAGACCAGGGCCATGAATCCTTGTCTCCCGGCGATATCGTGACTGTGAACGTGGATGAAGCCGGCGAATATGACCTTTGGGGCACCGTCAGCTCTTGACCATGTTTCATGTTTCCTTCCCAGTCGAACGACCTACCTAAATGTTCTAAAAGGGAGGGTTCATACCATGTCCAGAACAGCAAAAATAGCGCAGAAAGCGCCCTATCCGGTCGAAGTGGCGGCAGGGAAATCCTATTTCTGGTGTACCTGTGGGCGGTCTTCAAAGCAGCCCTTCTGCGACGGATCGCATAAACACACAGGCTTCGCGCCAATGAAGTACGAGGCTGATGCGGACAAGACACTGTATTTCTGCGGGTGCAAGGCCACGGGAAATGCGCCTCTTTGTGACGGGTCCCATAACAGCCTGTAGTCTGTCTGCTGCGGTGAATTGTCCTTGAGGCTGGCATGCTGACGGACACGGCATATATCCCGCGCATGAGCGACAGCAGCCCAAATACATCCGTTCTTTACAATGCCGAATGCCCTGTTTGTCGGTTCGAGATGGAGCAGTATGCCGCCTACAGCCAGGCACAGGCATTGCCGATTTCATTCGATGATCTGAACGACGCCGAAAAACTGGCAACGTGGCGCGTGGACTCCGATACCGCCGCCCGCCGACTTCATGTGGTGAAAGGTGACACTGTTAAAACGGGAATTCCTGCGTTTATTGTTTTGTGGCAGGAAATGCCAAAATACCGTTGGCTCGCGCGTTTGGTCAGCCTACCCGGGGTTCATCGCCTTGCCTGCTGGAGCTACGACTTGGTCCTCGCGCCGCTGATTTACCGCTGGCACTTACGCCGTCAGCGGCGCAAAACTGACCAATCATAACCCCGCTGCCACACGCTTTACCGTGGCAATCCTCTGCGCGTTGGGGGGGTGCGTTCCCAAGAAACGATCCCCCGGATCGGGAATACGCGTAAAGAACTGTGCGCCGCGTACCGCGTCATACCCGGCCCGTACCGTGATCACGGTGCCCAAGGCATCGGCCTCCAGTTCAAAATCCTTGGAATAAGTGCGCGCCCCGACCTGAGCGCCTTGTTGCTGCGCGACCTCCACGGCCTCTGCGTTACCGCCCAACAAAACAGCGAGGCTGCCTGCAATTACTGCCCCGGCGACAGCGTTTTGCTGTTGCCGTCCGATATGACCTGCGATGTGGTGAGCGGCTTCGTGGCCCAGAACAAAGGCAAGCTCATCACGGTTGCGCGCATCTTCGATCAGTTGAATGGTGAACGCGATGATCGGGCGTCCAGACTTATCAACGGTTTGGAACGCATTGGCGGGTTGCCCCGGACGATCATCCACAACGATTTTGAAATCGCAATTGATCTGGCTCGTGCGCGCTTCGCATTCTCGTTCTGCCACGGGCTCAACCGTGCGGACGACCTCGACAAATTCTCTGATCAATGAAGTGCCCGACGTCTCAGGTGCACCTGCAGAAGGTGTTCCCCCGTCGCCGGGTGATGTCGAAACGGACCCAACCGTACACCCGGATACCAGCAGAGCCAGCACCGCTAGTAACCCAAATCGTTTTGTCATTCTGCTCGTTGCCTCCAGCCTCCGTGGACACCCTTTAAGTGTAGCACTATTCGAGGCAGCCACCACCCATTGAACACAAGGTTGTGACGCTTGCATTGCGCTGCTTACCGCGTAGTCTGTCGCATATGTTTACCATTGAGCACGAATTTGACGCCACAGTTGTCACCCTTGTGGACGACGGCACGGCACCCTTGCAAGAAGATGTGATTGTTCACGCGACCGAGAGCGCTATTTTGCTGAATCAATATGATCCCCGAACGGATCAGACGGTCTCGGTCCGATTGTCGCCAGAGCAATGGCGCGACCTGACCGCTGCGCTGAACTTGCCCGAAGGCGTTTACAAGGTAACTTGATACTGCACTGGCGTTGACCCTGCGCTACAAGCCTGCAAGTTTGCCCTGATAGAGATGAAAGGCGAGCGTAAATGGCGACGGGTACGGAAATATCAACGTGGTTTGAAGGTCAGTGGCATCGCGGCGATGTCATGATAATGCGCGCAGCTGATCACGCAAGCTGGCTTGGCAGCAGTGTGTTTGATGGTGCCCGCTATTTCAACGGATGTGCGCCTGATGTGCTGGCCCATTGCGAGCGCGTCAACAGATCTGCCCGCGCCTTGATGCTTGAACCAACGGTATCGGCCTCGGAGATGGTGAACATTGTCGCGGAAGGTTTGAAAGCCTATGACCCGGAGGATGCCATTTACATCCGGCCCACCTACTGGGGCATTCACGGGGACGCGACGGCAATTGTTCCTGATGCAACAGAAGTCGGGTTTGCGATTGTCTTGGAAAAGATACCGATGGCCAAGCCGGATGATAGCGTCACCCTGGGGCGAACACGCTTTCGTCGACCTGTTCTGGAAGACAATGTTGTCGATGCAAAGGCCGGGTGCCTTTATCCCAATAACGCCCGTATGCTCGTCGACGTTCGCAGCCGCGGGTTCCAGAACGCACTGGTCGCGGATGCGATGGGAAACGTGGCCGAATCCGCAACTGCAAACGTCTTTATGGCCAAGGATGGCGAGGTCTTTACGCCTATCGCCAATGGAACCTTCCTGTCCGGCATCACGCGCGCAAGACATATCCACAATATGAAGTCCGACGGCATTCCAATCCATGAAACCGTCCTAACCTTTGCAGACTTCGAAGACGCGGATGAAGTCTTTCTGACCGGAAACATGTCGAAGATAACTCCGGTGACGGGTTTCGAAGATCGGAGTTATCAAAATGGCCCCATCGCGCGTCGCCTGAGGGAGATGTATTGGGACTGGGCCGCTTCGCAGACCCTATGATGCCGATTGGTTGGCCACCCGAACGAAAATCGACCGCACCTCGCGTGTAGAAGCCTTCTCAAGCGCGCCATCGGCGATCTCATCAGGGGTCCAAAGCCATGTGACGGCAGGATCATGTTTCATCGACCACCCCGGAAACAGTCGATCTTCGATACGCGAACGCACCAGAACCTGGACATCCACATGCCTGTCGTCTTCGCATATTTTGTCCATCAGCGTTTCCACGCGGCCAACCGGCCCTTCGAGTAACTGAATATAGACATCAGGTCGGCAGATGAGTGCGCCGGTGATGTTTTGTTGAGCGTTTCGCGTCCGAGCAATCGCTAGAATTCCCGCCAAAACATCCGCGCTGAAACCAAATGGACGCGACGCATAGATGATCTGTTGCATCGACATTTGCATCTGGCCTCCCTCAAAACGTCGACTCTGCGACGCTTTATGTGCTCTGTCCAGTCACTTCACTGTGGAGAATGCGATTGCGTCATCGTTTGAAGCTCGTCATGATCGGGCGAAAAAAGAGGGCGTCAAATCATGCGTAAGTTTCTGGTGGTACTGGATGACAGCCGCGAATGTCTGAATGCGATGCGGTTTGCGGCAATGCGTGCCGCGAATACCGGGGGTGGCGTTCAGGTACTTTCAGTCATCCCTCCAGACGAATTCAACCATTGGATCGGCGTTGGAGAGGTGATGCGCGAAGAAGCGCGCGAACGCATTCAGGTGCATTTCGAGGTTTTTGCGAAATGGATGCGCGACCGTCAGAAGGTTGACCCCGAACTGGTCATCCGAGAAGGACGACCGGTCGATGAAATCCTCGCTCAGGTTAATGATGATACCGAAATCGGCGTCCTCGTACTGGGTGCAGGTACGGACAAGAAGGGCCCCGGCCCTCTGGTGACACAGTTGACAAAAAGCTCGGGCGGGTTGCCCGTCCCGATGACGATCGTTCCGGGTGATCTTAGCAAGGAACGGCTGGAAGCCATTACCTGACCACAGACAACAACCTATTCTGCGTGACGGCCCGGGTCGGATAGTTTAGAATGATTCCAAACCTTGACTTGTGCGGAACTGATCCGCATATCAGTCGGACCTTAGGAGAATGCAGATGTTTATCCAGACCGAATCCACGCCGAACCCCGCAACGCTGAAATTCCTGCCCGGACAGACGGTATTGGAAATGGGGACAGCTGATTTTCCCACAGCGGAGTCGGCAGAGCAGTCGCCGCTTGCGATGCGTGTCTATGCGGTTGACGGCGTGACCGGGGTGTTTTTCGGAAACGACTTCGTGACGGTTACCAAGGCCGACGCGGTGGATTGGGACCACATCAAACCAGCATTACTGGGCGCAATCATGGAGCATTTCCAATCCGGTCAGCCAGTCATGTCCGGCGATCATGAACCCGTCTCCGGTCATGCGGATCACAACGAAGAAGACGGCCCAGTTGTCAACCAAATCAAAGAGTTGCTGGACAGCCGAGTACGACCAGCGGTCGCTCAGGATGGCGGTGATATCACATTCCATGGATTTGATCGCGGTGTCGTGTACCTGCACATGCAGGGCGCATGCGCGGGGTGCCCCTCCTCCACACTGACGCTGAAAATGGGTATCGAGAACCTGTTGCGGCATTACATCCCGGAAGTCACCGAAGTGCGGCCGGTCGCGACCTGAAACCGACCCGATGTCTGACGCAAGTCCTAAGACGGGACGGTGCTATTGCGGCGCATATGAGCTGACAGCCAGCGCACCGCCGGCCCAAGTAGCGATATGCCATTGCCAGGATTGTCGTCGCGTGACCGGCGCGGCGGTACCCGCATTCGCAGCTTTCGGCATGGAACAAATCGAGATTTCACCCGACCCCGGCGCGGGCCATCAACATACACCGGGTGTCACACGCTGGTTTTGCCAGAAATGCGGCTCGCCCCTTGCCGCAACTTTCGATTATCTGCCCGACCAGATTTACGTGCCGGTTGGCATCCTTGATTTCGCTGACACACTGACGCCGAATGTGCATTGCCATAGTGCGGCGATGCTACCTTGGGTCGACAACATGGGTAGTCTGCCACGTCATGCGCAAAGCGCACGGGTCCACCTTAATCACAACCTGGATGAAAAGTGACAGAGCACCCCCCAATCATTCTTGGGTTCGACAGCAGCACTGCCGCCTGCAAGGTCGCATTATTGCGAGGTGATGACGTGCTGATGCATCGCGTGGAGGAAATGGCCAAAGGTCAGGCTGAGCGCCTATTGACCCTTTGTTCAGAGCTCATGAAAGAAGCCGGTGTCGCGCCGACCGATTTGACGGCGATCGGTGTAGGAACTGGACCCGGAAATTTTACGGGAATCAGAATCTCGGTGTCAGCGGCACGCGGTATGGCGTTGGGGTTGGGCGTGCCCGCCTTGGGTGTCTCCGCATTTGACGCTTTGCAGTACGGGCAAAAAGCCGCCTGTTCTTGTGCCGTTGATGCCCGCAGAGACGAGGTCTACTTACAATCCTTCGACAAAACGGGACGGGCAAGCGACCCGGTGCTTTGTCCTGCTGCCAATCTACCCATGACAACAGGTACTTTGATCGGACATGGTGGCGCTGCCCCCGCCTACCCAACCGCAATCGCAATCTGCCGGGTGGCGGGTGAGCTGTGTGGCATACCACAACCACGCCCTGCCCCAGTATACATCCGGCCGCCGGATGCTGCTCCCGCGCGCGATGCGCCACCCCTGATCCTGTCGTGACGCCAAAAGAGCTGGCACACCTACACGCAAAGGCATTTGCACCTCAACGTGGATGGGCCGAGGACGAGTTTGCGACCCTTTGCGGATCCGCTCATGTTCACCTTTATTGCGCCCCGCATGGATTTGCTTTGGTTCGTGCCGTCGCGGACGAAGCTGAACTTTTGACGCTTGCAGTCGATCCAGACCATCATCGTTTGGGTATTGCGAGTGAATTGATGCGTAATTGGATGTCAAACTGTCAGGCGGCCAACGCGTTTCTGGAAGTTGCCGCGGACAACACATCTGCGATAGCGCTATACTGCAAGTTCGGTTTCGAAATCGCCGGGCGGCGCAAGGCCTATTACGCCCGTAAAAATGAGCCGCGCGTGGACGCATTGCTCATGCAAGCTGCATTGCCCCCCGATCTGGGTGGCCAAACCACCCTCTGATCCTTAAAAACCGGTTGACCCTGCCGGTGCCTTGGGCCCTAAATCGTGCAGGATCAGAAATCATCTGCTCAAAATGGGCATAGGTGGGCATTACGTCCTCCGATCGCTCCAAAATCAAAATCTGGGAGACCCTTGATGACCCTTATGAAAAAATTCTTTGGCGCTACGGCCGCACTTGCCCTCTCCGCAGGCGCAGCACTGGCCGAACCCGCGATTATCTTCGATCTCGGTGGTAAGTTCGACAAATCCTTTAACGAAGCGGCTTACAACGGAGCGAAACGCTGGGCTGACGAGACCGGCAAAACTTATCGCGAGATTGAGCTTCAGTCGGAAGCCCAACGCGAGCAGGCGTTGCGCCGCTTTGCCGAAGCTGGCGCAAACCCAGTGATCACCATGGGTTTTGCGATGGCGGACCCATTGTCAGCCGTGGCACCAGATTACCCGGACACGAAATTCGTCGCGATCGATGTTACCTGGCTTGATGCCCCCAACATTCGCCAAATCGGCTTTGCCGAGCACGAAGGCTCATACCTCGTCGGCATGATGGCCGCTATGGCATCGGAATCAGGCACCGTCGGTTTCATCGGTGGAATGGATATTCCGCTTATCCGTCACTTTGGTTGCGGATACGCACAGGGCGTCAAAGCTGTAAACCCGGATGCAACGGTTGTCGCCAATATGACCGGCACAACCCCCGCAGCCTGGAATGACCCGGTGAAAGGATCGGAACTGACCAAAGCGCAGATCAGCCAAGGTGCTGATGTGGTTTATGCTGCTGCAGGCGGCACAGGCGTAGGTGTCCTGCAGACCGCAGCTGACGAAGGCATTCTTTCCATCGGCGTCGATAGCAACCAGAACTACCTGCATTCAGGTAAGGTTCTGACATCCATGTTGAAGCGAGTAGATGTTGCTGTTTATGACGCATTGGTTGCCGGAACTGGCCTTGAGACCGGCGTCTTCCAGATGGGCCTCGCCGAAGAGGGCGTCGGATATGCTCTGGATGAACATAACGCCCCGCTGGTCAGTGATGAGATGAAAGCTGCGGTCGAAGGCGCGCGTGAAAAGATCATGGCTGGCGAGATCGAAGTGGCCGCCTATTACACGAACGACAGCTGCCCCGTTCTCGACTTCTGATCGGGAAAGGTTCAAAAAACGGGCCATGCCAAGGGGTTGGCGTGGCCCGCAGACGACAGGGGGTGAGTTATGGCCGAAACGGCGCCGGCAATTGAACTGAAAGGCATATCCAAAGCCTTCGGACCGGTTCAGGCCAACAAAGACATCTCCATCCGTGTGATGCCCGGAACCATTCACGGGATCATTGGTGAGAACGGCGCGGGCAAATCAACGCTGATGTCCATTCTCTACGGGTTTTACAAGGCGGACAAAGGCGAGATTTTTATCGCCGGACAAAAGACAGAAATTCCCGACAGCCAGGCCGCGATTTCCGCCGGTATCGGTATGGTTTTTCAGCACTTCAAGCTGGTTGAGAACTTTACGGTACTGGAAAACATCATCCTTGGCGCTGAAGACGGTGGACTGCTGCGACCCTCGCTTGCGAAGGCACGAAAGTCGCTCCTTGAGCTTGAGCAGGAATATGGGTTGAACGTCGATCCAGACGCTGTGATCGAAGACCTCGGAGTTGGCATGCAGCAGCGTGTCGAAATCCTCAAAGCTCTATATCGCAAGGCCGACATTCTGATCCTTGATGAGCCGACCGGCGTGTTGACCCCAGCAGAAGCAGACCAGCTTTTTCGTATCCTCGACCGGCTGCGCGAGGAAGGTAAGACCATCATCCTGATCACCCACAAGCTGCGTGAGATCATGGAAGCGACGGATACCGTGAGTGTCATGCGACGGGGCGAAATGACCGCAACCGTTAAAACCTCGGACACATCGCCAGCTGAACTGGCTGAGCTGATGGTCGGGCGTAAAGTATTGCTGCGCGTAGATAAAAAGCCCGCGACCCCGGGGGATGTGGTTCTCGACATCAAAGGGCTGCGGGTTGTCGATGAGCAAAAGGTAGAACGTGTTAAAGGCATTGATCTGCAGGTGCGCGCAGGTGAGATCGTCGGCATTGCAGGTGTTGCCGGGAACGGTCAGTCGGAGCTGCTTGAAGTGCTGGGCGGCTATGCCAAGGCCACGGGCTCTGTTTCACTGAATGGGGAAGCGCTGGATCTGACCGGAAAGGAAGCCGATGGTCGGTCGCGCAGGAAAAGAGGGATCGGTCACGTGCCCGAAGACAGGCAGCGTGAAGGCCTCATCATGGATTTTTCCGCCTGGGAAAACACCGCATTCGGCTATCATAGGTCAGAAGCCTACCAATCGGGCCTGCTGCTGAACAACGCGGCCATTCGCGACGATACAGCCGGGAAGATGGAACGTTTTGACGTACGCCCTCCGAACCCGGCACTGGCCGCCAAGAGCTTTTCGGGCGGCAACCAGCAAAAGGTGGTCCTGGCGCGCGAAATCGAACGTAATCCTGAACTGTTGCTCGTGGGGCAACCGACGCGCGGAGTCGACATCGGCGCCATTGAGTTCATTCACCAGCAGATCGTCGCTCTGCGCGATCAGGGCAAGGCCATTTTGCTGGTGTCGGTCGAACTGGAAGAAATCCTCGCGTTGGCCGACCGTGTCGCCGTCATGTTTGACGGGCACATCATGGGCGAGCGGCAGTCGGCGGAAACCGACGAAAAAGAACTGGGCCTGCTGATGGCCGGTGTTGGGAGCTGACGCATGGATGTTATTCCGAAGTGGGCTGAGGTCATTCTCGTTCCTCTGATCTCCCTGATCCTCGCTGCGATCCTGTCAGCGTTGGTTATTCTGGCCATTGGGGAGGACCCGGTTGCGGCGGTAAACCTGATGGTCACGGGCGCGTTGGGCAGCACATATGGGTGGGGCTACACCCTTTATTACGCGACGAATTTCCTCTTTACCGGGCTTGCTGTTTCTGTCGCTTTCCACGCGGGATTGTTCAACATCGGTGGCGAAGGTCAGGCGATGCTGGGCGGTTTGGGGGTAGCGCTGGCTTGTCTGTTGATCCCATGGCCACACTGGACGATTGCCCTGTTGGCAGCGACAGTAATGGCGGGGCTTTTTGGGGCGGCCTGGGCCGCTATTCCTGCCTTTCTCCAAGCCAAACGCGGCAGCCACATCGTGATCACCACGATCATGTTCAACTTTATTGCTGCAGCAGTCCTGAACTACATCCTCGTCAACGTCATGCGCCCGCCAGGCAGTATGGATCCGGCGTCGGCAAGATTTCCCGAAGCTGTTCATCTGCCGACGCTGCATGACATCCTTGGCGTCGTCGGAATCAGCTTTTCCAAAGCAGCGCCCGCGAACATAACTTTTCTCATCGCAATCGCCGCCTGTTTTCTGGTTTGGCTCCTGCTTTGGCGCACTTGGCTGGGGTATGAAATCCGCAGCTATGGCAAGTCTGAGCCCGCCGCAAAATATGCAGGGATTTCGCCTGTTGCGATCACCATGATCGCGATGCTGATTTCGGGCGCGCTGGCGGGCATGATGGCGATCAACAACGTGATGGGTGAGGCCGAGAGATTGGTTTTGAACGCGGTGGAAGGCGCGGGCTTTATCGGCATCGCCGTGGCCCTGATGGGGCGCAGCCACCCCTTCGGTGTCTTCCTTGCGGCGATCCTGTTCGGGTTCCTCTATCAGGGCGGCGCAGAACTCGCGCTCTGGACGTCGATCCCCCGCGAATTGATCGTGGTCATTCAAGCGCTGGTGATCCTTTTCACCGGGGCTTTGGACAACATGGTGCGGATGCCGCTAGAGAAGCTGTTTCTGATGCTGCGGCGGAGGGATGCCTGATGGATTTCCTGACGCTGATCCAGCTGTTTGACAGCACCATTCGTTTGGCGACACCGCTGCTTCTGGCCTGCCTCGCAGGCCTCTTTTCCGAACGTGCTGGCATTTTTGATATCGGGCTGGAGGGCAAGATGCTGGCAGCGGCTTTTTTCTCGGCTGCGATTGCTGCCATCACCGGTTCGGTTTGGTTGGGACTGCTCGCAGGTATGGCAGCCTCGGTCGCCCTGAGTCTGTTGCATGGCGTCGCATCCATTACGTTTCGCGGCAATCAACTCATCTCTGGGGTCGCGATTAATTTCCTCGCCGCAGGGCTGACAGTGCTGATCGCTCAGGACTGGTTCCAACAAGGCGGACGCACGCCCTCCCTGATGGGCGGCGGAAGGTTTGAACCTATCACCCTGCCCTTTGCGGAGAACCTCGCAGCAGTTCCCTTTCTTGGCCCAATTTATTCTGAACTGATTTCGGGCCACTCCATTCTCGTCTACGTCGCCTTTGCCATGGTGCCATTGACCTGGTGGATCCTGTTCCGAACCCGCTTTGGTTTGAGATTGCGTGCTGTCGGGGAAAACCCGGCAGCCGTCGATACCGCCGGGGTTTCGGTCGTTGGCTTGCGCTATGCAGCGGTTCTTATCTGCGGCATCCTCTGTGGCATCGCCGGCGCGTATCTGTCCACAGCGCTTCAGGCCGGGTTTGTCAAAGACATGTCAGCGGGGCGCGGCTTTATCGCACTGGCCGCGCTGATTTTTGCAAAATGGCGCCCTTGGTATGCACTTTATGCCACCCTGCTCTTTGGACTTTTTGGCGCGCTGGAAACACGGCCAGACGTCATTCAGAACATCATCGGCATGAAAGTGCAGGGCCAGCTTCTAGGGGCGCTGCCGTACATCATGACGGTCATTATTCTCGCGGGGTTCGTCGGCAAAGCTGTGCCGCCACGCGCGGGCGGCGAACCTTATGTCAAGGAACGCTGATCACATAAGGCCAGTTTAAAAAATTAGATCGGTCCTGATTGCTGCGCGGCAGCGCGAGGCATTGCTTTTGCGTTCCAGTCTGCCTAAACGAGACCATGCAGATTTACCTCCCCATCGCCGAAGTATCGGTTAACGCATTCCTGCTGCTTGGTCTGGGCGGGATCGTCGGCGTGCTGTCGGGCATGTTCGGGGTTGGTGGCGGTTTCCTGATGACCCCGCTTCTGTTTTTCATCGGCATTCCCCCCGCTGTCGCCGTCGCGACCGAAGCGAACCAGATTGTTGCGTCTTCCTTTTCGGGGGTCCTGGCACACCTGAAGCGAAAGACGGTGGACCTCAAAATGGGCACGGTGCTGCTCATAGGAGGGCTCGCCGGGGCGGCGTTGGGTGTTGTGATCTTCAACTACCTCAAAGCGCAGGGTCAGGTCGATCTGCTGGTCAAGCTTTGCTATGTTGTCTTTCTAGGCATCATCGGCAGCCTGATGTTCGTGGAAAGCTTGCGTGCGATCCGGAACACGAAGTCCGGCAAGCCCCCCCCTCGCAAGAAACACAACTGGATACACGGCCTGCCTTTCAAGATGCGTTTCCGCGTATCTGGTCTTTATATCTCAGTGATCCCGCCGCTTATCGTAGGGGTTTGTGTGGGCATTCTGGCCGCCATTATGGGTGTCGGCGGTGGCTTTATCATGGTGCCAGCAATGATCTACCTGCTTGGCATGCCGACAAAAGTGGTGGTTGGGACATCGCTCTTTCAGATTATTTTCGTGACGGGTTTCACGACGCTTCTGCACGCAACAACGAACTTTACGGTGGACATCGTGTTGGCCGTTTTGCTGCTTGTGGGCGGGGTAATCGGCGCGCAGATCGGGACCCGCATCGGCGTCAAACTCAAAGCCGAACAGTTGCGCATTTTGCTCGCCATCATGGTGCTTGTCGTCTGTGGCAAGCTCGCGCTGGACCTGTTGCTAATGCCTTCAGAGTTATACTCTATCGGCGCAACTGAGGGGCATTAGAAATGGTGCGCCAGATCTTCGCATTCCTTACTTTCGTTTCACTTAGCCTGGCTACCTTGGCAGTCGCTGACGAGGCTGTTGTTCTTGGATTGAGTAAGGATCGCGTATCCATCACCACGAATTTCGACGGCTCGGAAATCCTGATATTTGGCGCTATCAAACGTGAGGACCCGATCCCCTCCGGAGATCCCTTGCAGGTGATTGTGACCGTTGCAGGACCCTCCACGCCGATTACAGTGCGCCGCAAGGAAAAACGGCTTGGCATTTGGGTCAACACCGATGCTGTCGAGGTTGATCAGGCTCCGAGCTTTTATGCCGTGCATTCCAGCGGACCTTTGAATGAGGTGCTGAAAAACGTTGAGGATTTGCGGCACAAAATTTCTGTTCCGCGCGCGATCCGCTCGGTTGGAGCGCCTTCACATATTGCCGACTCAATGAGCTTCACCGAGGCCTTGATCCGCATTCGTAAAGGATCGGAGATTTACCAACTCAATGAAAACAGCGTCGTCGTGGAGGAGCAGACACTTTTCCGCACCTCTGTGCGATTGCCTGCTGCGTTGACCGAGGGCGACTATAGGACTCGCATTTTCCTGACACGTGGCGGAACTGTCGTTGGGCAATACGAGACCACCATCGACGTTGAAAAAGTCGGGTTGGAACGTTGGCTCTACGAGCTCTCTCGGCAGCAACCGCTGATCTATGGCCTTATGTCGCTTGCCATTGCAATTGCTGCCGGATGGGGTGCCTCCGCGGCTTTCCGGTTGCTGCGCCTGTCCTGAGCGAAGACCCTTTCCTGAGCCGTCCGCCAGATCAAACGTCGGGCTCTTCGGGGCTTTCCAACGAGAGCAGCGCGGCCGGGACTGCACGCAAATCATCCACCCGAAGCGCTTCGAAGGGTTTGGCCAACCGGTTTCGGACCACCCAGATCAACCGCTCCTGCGCGCGGGTAATCGCAACATAGGCCAAACGTTTCCAAAGCGGCTGCCCCGCCTCGGACCGCCCCATACGTGCGGCAGCATAGAGATCGGGTGCAAAAACCTGGACTGTATCCCACTGGCTGCCCTGCGCTTTGTGAATTGTCACCGCCGCGCCATGCAAAAAAACCGCACCCATCCGAGCGGCGAAAGGGATAAACGGTTCCTCTTCGTCAGGTTTCTCGATTTTCACGATAGAGGCCACGGAAACCTGCGGATCTTCAGCCCCCATAACGTGTAAGCGACTGAAACCGGAACGATTTCCCTCTCCCAGATAGACAACCTGCGCCCCTTTTATGAGACCGCGGGCCTCCAGATCGAGCCGCTTCTTACGGTGTTTCAAAGGCAGTTCAAGGCCATCACAGATCAGGGGCTCACCGGGCAGCAACGCATCTTCAGGCGCATCGTGAACATGACGAAACGCATTGATCAGTCGGATGCGTGTCGCGTTTCGCCAGACCAGTACCGGGCTGCGCGCCATAAGGTCGACTTCGACGCGTTGGCCCCAAACAACCCGCTCGTCGCGCTGTGCCGCCTGTTCGACCATACGCTCAAACTGCTCAAACCCCAGATCCGGGTCAGAAAGGGCATGCGCCAAATCTAGGATAGGATTATCCGCTTGCTGGCGGTGAATGCGGTTCAGATTCAAAACACGAGGGGCGGGCAGTTTCTCAAAAACCATCGTTCCGGACTGGTTGACCGGCGCCAATTGAGCAGGGTCACCAAAGAGGACAAGCGTTGGAAAAATCTCTCGCAGGTCTTCGAATTGACGGTCATCCAGCATCGAGGACTCGTCCACGAAGCCTATGTCCAAAGGCTCCTCCCGACGCTTCCAGCCGGTTATGAAATCGGAACCACGCAGCCCCGCAGCGGCCAATGCACCGGGGATCGATTTGTTGTTTGCATAGAATTCTGCGGCGCGATCCAAAGCGACATCCGTCAAACCTTCGATCTCCGGCCGCTCACCGGTTCCCGCCAGCCATTCGGCGATTTTTTCGTATTCAGGATCATAGACCGGCGTGTAGAGTATCCGGTGGATCGTCGTTGCCGGAACACCGCGAAACCGCAACACGGATGCCGCCTTATTCGTTGGTGCCAGAATGGCGAGTGTCCGGCGATCGCGCTTTTTCCTGGGCTCGTAGTCACCCGAGACGATCTCGACCCCGGCGTCCTTCAGGGTCTTGAAAAGCTCAGCCAAAAGCAGCGTCTTGCCCGACCCGGCCTTGCCGGTAATCGCCATAACGGCGGTCTTTGAACTCTTGGGTGGTGTCAGAAGCTGGTCGTCAAGATTGATACCCGCTTCCTGCAATAGTGCCGCCACGGCATCATGCGCCGCGGCCTGATCTTCGGAATATTGGACAACCGGCGCTACCATAGCGCGACCCTACAGTCAGGGCAGGATCTGCACCAGAGAGGAAGAGACCCGTATCAGCCAACTTTTTGCAGTTGAACCGTTTCGGCTTTACCAAATGACATCTCAAACCAATGACGCGATAATTCTAGCGGGACACCTGCTTTTGAGGATACCTTCGCCTGAGCCTCCGGCGTAAACTCCCAGAGACCGACGCTGATCTTGTCGCGACCATCGCCGGTGCTGCCCAAGACTTCTGGCGAAGACCCAATCAGACGATAAATCCGGACCATACGCGCATCAAACACACCGGCAAAGTGAGCAACACCAAAGCCTTGCATGATTTCACCGCCCGCAAGCATAAGGGCTGCGGCCACGCGGCTTTCCGCATCGCGGCTCAAGCAGAAACGGGTGCATTCCCAGATCAAGGGACTGGTGATCGTACCGCCACCCAGAATATCGGTGAAGTGTTCGTTGATCATCGTACGCCCCGTCGTGGGCAGAAACCGCATGGAACCACCATGGCTTCCATCGGCGTTTTCCCAGATCACGTACAACGGGTTGAGGGCATCATATTGATCCCGCTCGTAACCGTTCTCATCAATGCTGACGTCCCAACCAAGTCTTGTTTTGAACTGGTCTGCACGATCCCGAAACATGGAATCCCGCAGAGTTGGGTGTTGGTCAAGTTGGTCGGCATAAAGATAGCGGATCATGGTATTTCCTTTGGTCGATGCGTTGGACGATCAAAGGAATAACTTGAGGCTGCTTAACAGGCGGCGACCTCGACGCGCGATTTTTTAACCATTGGGCGCAACAGCACCCCATGATTCAGACCACAATCAGGCCTCGACTCAGAGCCCGGGCGACGGCGTGCGTGGTATTTGCCGCCCCCAATTTGAAACGCGCGCTTTCAATGTAAACCCGAAGCGTATGCTCAGAAATCGAAAGCGTTTCAGCGACTTGCGCCCTGCTGTACCCAATTGCCAGCAATGTCATTGCATCAATTTCGCGGGGTGACAAAGGCTGCAATTGCTCTGGCGTCTTGTTCGGTTCGAACTCGAGCGCCTTCTGGTTAAAATAGTGCGCGATCAGGATCAGTTCACGACGGTGCTCTTCCGTAAACGCCTCCCATTCAGTGTCATCGCAAGTTGTATTTACGGTAAAGAGCGCGAACTGCCCGTTAGGTCCACGGATCGGAATTGAATACCCCTGATTCCCGACGCCGAATTCAGCTGCCTCCGCCTTAAAGGCTCTTGCTGCCTTGCTCGACCAATCCAGACGCTTCCAGTCAACCGGATGGAACCGCTGATAGCACCCCACCACAACCGGATCTATTCGGATATAGTTCTGCTCCTGATATCTTGCGGCCCATTCCAATGAGTACGTGCCGTAGCCATATTGGTCCCCGGCGCTGTCCACCCAATGATAGACCATGTTTTCGATATTGAAGTGTTTGCGCAGTTTGAAAATGGCATCATTGATGCCCTCAAGCGTGTCCGCTTGCTCCAGCTCCGCTAACACTTCCTCCACTACCTTGCTCGTCGCCATGAGAGTTGCTTTGTGTCCTTTCGTGCAACGCAGCGATCTCGGCCAGAGCAACAATCGCGGTATCATCCAACTGCTCGGCTAATACAGGCAAGTCGTTGGCTGTCGCAAATGTCTTCAAATCCGTCAGAACGTCCAGTATCCAGTCACTACGCATCGTAGAGTCGCCTCTCTAAGGTTAACGAAAGATTAATACAACTCTACCATGTGCTAACCTTTCTTGAAATTCGCGGTTATTTACTCCCCAGAAATGGTGAGGGTACGATTTTCAAGCCGTTGATACTATTGGCATGGCACGCAAAATACGAAACGCCCGCGAGCCAAACACTTGATTCGCGGGCGTTCCGAAGAGGTCGAGCGACTCAACCAAAAGTTTAACGACGGGCCTCCAGCGCGTCTTCCAGCGTGCGCAATCCTGTTGTCGGCGCCTGCACCAGAACGGACATGTTGCCGGGCTTGTGCTGGTTGTTCATCATCTTGATATGCGCCTGTGGCAGATCGGACCAGGTAAAGACCTCGGACATGCAGGGATCAAGGCGACGTTCCAACATCAGCTTGTTGGCTGCACTTGCCTGCTTGAGATGCGCAAAGTGGCTGCCCTGCAAACGCTTCTGATGCATCCACATGTAGCGCACATCGAATGTCAGGTTGAAACCGGTGGTCCCCGCGCAAATGACGACCATGCCACCTTTCTTCACCACAAAGGTAGAAACAGGGAAAGTGCTCTCTCCCGGGTGTTCAAACACCATGTCAACGTTCACGCCTTTGCCGGTGATATCCCAGATCGCCTTGCCGAATTTGCGCGCTTCGGTGAACCATGCGGCATATTCTGGCGTGTTGACGGTGGGCAATTGCCCCCAGCAATTGAAATCCTTGCGGTTCAGGACGCCTTTCGCGCCCAGGTCCATCACAAACTGGCGCTTGCTCTCATCGGAAATCACACCAATTGCATTGGCCCCGGCAGTATTGATCAGCTGGATCGCGTAGGAGCCCAGCCCTCCGGACGCGCCCCAGACCAGAACGTTTTGGCCAGGCTTCAGGTCATGCGGCTCATGGCCGAACAACATGCGGTAGGCGGTCGCCAGCGTCAAAGTATAGCAAGCTGCCTCTTCCCAAGTCAGATGTTTGGGCCGTGGCATCAATTGCTGGCTTTGGACCCGAGTGAACTGGGAAAAAGACCCGTCCGGCGTTTCATACCCCCAGATGCGTTGGCTTGGCGAATACATCGGATCGCCGCCGTTACACTCTTCATCGTCGCCGTCATCCTGATTGCAGTGAATGACAACCTCATCGCCGACCTTCCACCGCGTAACCTTGTCGCCCACAGCCCAGACGATGCCAGCGGCATCCGACCCGGCAATGTGATAGGGTTGCTTGTGGCCATCAAAAGGACTGATCGGCACGCCAAGAGCAGCCCATACCCCATTGTAATTGATCCCTGCCGCCATGACCAAGACAAGCACGTCCTGGCTGTCGAGTTCCGGCACATCCACGACCTCTTGCAGCATGGCCTTGTCAGGCTCACCATGGCGCTCTCGACGGATGGCCCACGCGTACATCTGCTTGGGCACGTAACCCATTGGGGGCATCTCGCCGACCTCATACAGGTCTTTTTCAGGCGCGTCGTATTGCGCGATGGTCGTATCAAGGGCCATTGATCTCTCCAGCCAGTTAAACACATGCCGCGCCGCAGAATCGCAACGCTCTGAGATTTGAATATGTCCTCGAACGAAATATTGCAACACTGGGAGGTGCATTTTTGTAATTTTATAACCGAGCGGGTGCAGAATTATTCTGCAGCAGCATCCTTTTCCGTGAACCGATGAGAAATCGAATTCGCATAAAACGCCACTGCCGCCTCTTCACCGGGTTCAATACACCATCGACCGTCCATTTGCGCGACCAGTCGGTTACGCTTCATCCGCGTCAACGCCCGCTGAATTTCCGGAACGATTTCCTGCGGGCTCATGGCAGGCATGTGCTGTCCGATATGCAACACATCACGCGAGGCGAAATCAACCAGCTCATCTTCTTTCAGACCAGCAGGAGCCTCCAGAAAATATCGTGCGAGCAAAGGAACCAATAGGACAGGCATGGCATCCTCGATCCGGGACATGAGCGCACTCGCCAAATCCTCTACTGGTCTTGTTTCTCCAAAGTCGCGCAGTGAAAGCGGCGTGCCAAAGACAACGGCGGCCTTTCCGAACCGTACATAGCGACCCCGAACCGCTTGCCAGAACTTGCGCAGAATGAAGCCAACTACAACCGAAATGCGTGCGCCAAACCGACGGTCGCCGCGTTGGGCTGCTGCAATCAAGACCCGGTCTTCAAGCACCCGGTCGTAATTGATCGCAACCGGAACAAAAACAACATCCCTGTCTGATGCCGACCGAGGCTCAGTCAAATAGGACAATAACCCAAGTTTGGGTGGCATCAGACGGCCGGTCAGGCTCAAGCCGCCCTCCGGGAAAATACCCTGCGCCACGCCCCCCGCTGTCGCCATCTGAACATATCGCGCAAGTACCTTGCGATAGAGAGCGCCGCGCGACTTTCGACGGATAAAATACGCGCCCATCATCCGGATGAGACGGCTCAATGGCCAGACACGCGCCCATTCGCCAACAGCATAGGACAAAGCAGATGTCTGAGCCGCAAGGTAGGTCACAAGGACATAATCCATGTTCGAGCGGTGGTTCATGATGAAGACAATCGTGGCATCTTTCGGAATGGATTGGATAACCTCGTTGTTCTTGGGCCCTGTCCAGACCTCGTAAATGGAATTGACCAACATGCGGGCCATGCGTGTCCCGAGGCTGAAATAGGTAAAGGCGCTGAAGCTCGGCACGATTTCCCGGGCGTAGGCACGGGCCCTTTCGAAGCCCACGTTTTCCGGAACTTTGTGTTCTTTGGCGTAGTTGACGATCTCTTGCGTAACACCCGGATCGTAAATCAGGCGCTGGATCATGTCGTACCGGCGGGCAAGTTTGAAGGGTTCAATCGGGCGTACAAGCCGATTGTTCAACCGAGAAACAGCTCTTTCCAGCCGTCTGCGAAAAAACCACCGCACAGAAGGGAACAGAAAATGCGATGCAAAGGTCACCGCCGCGAACAGCAGGATCAGAACGAAAAACCAAAGTGGCAATTCCACCGTCGAAGTCATGCTGGTTTGTTTCAAGAATTGGCCGCTTGGTAAACCTTTTTTGTGGCTGCCGCTGCATGAGGACGCTGAACGGTGCCATGCAGTTGCAGTGTGGGCGTTGCGGAGACGGATTGGAGCCAGATCACCTTTCCCACAGGCAGATTGCTGCGGCGCGGCAAATTTGCGATTGATATAATCTTCCGCGTATGGCAGCTTGCACGACAGAAAATTACCCAAAGTGACTCGAAGGATCCGAACATGACGCAACCGCAGAAAGACCGCCCATGGCTGATCCGAACCTATGCAGGGCACTCCACTGCGAAAGCCTCCAACGCCCTATACCGCTCCAACCTCGCAAAAGGTCAAACGGGGCTTTCAGTAGCTTTCGATTTGCCAACGCAAACCGGCTACGACAGTGACCATGTCCTCAGCCGGGGCGAAGTCGGCAAAGTCGGCGTACCCGTGAGCCATCTGGGAGACATGCGGACGCTCTTTGACCAGATCCCACTGGATCAGATGAACACCTCAATGACGATCAATGCGACCGCTCCGTGGCTGTTGTCGCTCTACATCGCGGTTGCCGAGGAACAGGGCGCGGACATCTCTAAGCTACAAGGCACCGTCCAAAACGACCTGATCAAAGAGTATCTCAGCCGTGGCACCTATATCTGCCCTCCGGCTCCAAGCCTCAAGATGATCGCTGATGTAGCAGAATACTGCTACACCAACGCGCCAAAGTGGAACCCGATGAACGTGTGTTCCTACCATTTGCAGGAAGCAGGTGCGACGCCAGAGCAGGAACTGGCCTTTGCACTCGCCACAGCCACAGCCGTTTTGGATGCCCTGGAACCCCGCGTCCCGGCGGAGGATTTTCCGGCGCTGGTGGGGCGTATTTCGTTCTTCGTGAACGCGGGTATCCGGTTTGTGACCGAGATGTGCAAGATGCGGGCCTTTGTGGATCTCTGGGACGAGATCTGTCACGAGAGATATGGGGTAGAAGACCCCAAGTATCGTCGTTTTCGCTACGGCGTTCAGGTGAATTCGCTTGGGCTCACCGAACAGCAGCCCGAAAACAACGTCTACCGCATCCTGATCGAAATGTTGGCCGTAACGCTTTCCAAAAAGGCCCGCGCCCGCGCCGTACAGCTTCCTGCCTGGAACGAAGCGCTGGGACTGCCACGCCCCTGGGACCAGCAGTGGTCCATGCGGATGCAGCAGATCATGGCGTATGAAACCGATCTCCTCGAATTCGACGACCTTTTCGATGGAAACCCCGCTGTCGATGCCAAGGTTGAAGCCCTGAAGGACGGCGCGCGTCAGGAGCTTGCGACGCTCGACAGCATGGGCGGCGCGATTGAGGCCATTGATTACATGAAGGCCCGTCTGGTCGACAGCAATGCCGAGCGGTTGGGCCGTATCGAAGCCGGGGAGACCATTGTTGTTGGCGTGAACAAATGGCAACAGGGTGAGCCGTCACCTTTGATGACTGGAGATGGGGGCATCATGGTTGTGGACCCGGCCGTCGAAGCCGAGCAGATCAACCGCCTGGACGAGTGGCGCGCGAACCGCGATGCTGCTGCGGTCAGGAAATCTCTCGAAGACCTGCGCGCAGCAGCCCACGCCGGGGACAACATCATGCCGGCTTCCATCGCGGCAGCCAAGGCTGGCGTAACCACCGGCGAATGGGCGGCCCAAATGCGGGGAGTTCACGGAGAATACCGCGGCCCAACCGGTGTTTCTGCGGCGCGGTCCAACAAGACAGAAGGTCTGGACGACTTGCGTGACGCCGTCGATGTCGTGAGCGACAAGTTGGGCCGTCGTCTGAAGTTCCTAGTCGGTAAGCCCGGACTGGATGGCCATTCCAATGGCGCCGAACAGATCGCGGTGCGCGCGCGCGATTGCGGGATGGATATTGCCTATGAAGGTATTCGGCTGACGCCGGAAGAAATCGTCGGGGCCGCTGTGGAAGATCAGGCTCATGTGGTTGGTCTGTCGATCCTCTCTGGAAGTCATATCCCGTTGGTAGAAGATATGATGAACAGGATGCGGGAAGCTGGCCTCGGACATATCCCGGTCATTGTCGGCGGGATCATCCCGGACGATGACGCCGACCGCCTGAGGGCCATGGGTGTCTCACGGGTCTACACGCCCAAGGATTTCGAGCTGAACACCATCATGATGGATATCGTCACACTTGCTGATCCACAGGCAGTAGCTGCGGAATAGTCTTTGGCTTGCAGGCGGGAGTGGAGTGCAGTTAACTGCACCCGTTGACCAAAGGAGCCTGCAAATGACGATCCATATCGGTGCCGCACCCGGTGAAATCGCGGAAACCGTTCTGATGCCCGGAGACCCCTACCGCGCGCGTTGGGCAGCCGAAACCTTCCTCACGGATGCGAAGCTCGTGAATGAAGTGCGCGGCATGCTCGGGTTTACGGGCACATACAAGGGCGAGCGGGTGACCATCCAGGGTTCCGGTATGGGGATGCCTTCGCTTTCCATCTACGCAAACGAACTGATTTCCGACTACAACGCTCAAACGTTGATCCGGATTGGGTCCTGCGGCGGCATGCAACCCCATGTTGCCGTCCGTGACGTTGTTCTGGCGATGTCCGCTACAACCATCACTTCTCCGTCCTCTGTCATCTTCCGTGACATCAATTTCGCACCGACAGCATCCTACGATCTGCTGGCCGCTGCCGTAGAAGCCGCCAAAGCCAAAGGGGTCAAAACGCATGTTGGAAGCATCTATTCGTCAGATGTTTTCTATGCAGAGCGTCCTGATCTGGATGAACAAATGGTCCGCCACGGCATCCTGGGCGTCGAAATGGAAGCGGCCGAACTCTACACTCTGGCCGCGCGCCACGGGCGACGTGCACTGGCCGTTCTGACCGTGAGTGATCATCTGCAAACCGGCGAAGCATTGCCCTCGGAAGATCGTGAGAAGACCTTTGGGGATATGGTGGAAATTGCGCTCGACGCTGCCTTTGCCTAGGCCACTAAAGGGGCCTACAAAGCGAGGTTAGTCGCCGTGGCTGCCATTGTATGCATTCCGCGGCGGCGGCACCCATTCTGACATCACCTCCGGATCAGGAGCGAAGACTTCAACCAGAAGCGGATAGCAAGAGGCGGTATCGCTGGAATGCGTCGAAGAACAATCGCCCCCCGGACAAGCTGACAGGTTCCCGAGCAAGGGGATTTCCGCAAAGAACTCAATGTAGTCACCAGGCCGGACCGGGCTGGCCTTCATGAAGTACTGACCGGTATCGCGGGTGAACCCTGTGCACATGAATACATTAAGAACGTCATGAACCAATGGTTCAGCATCGGCGCGTGACACGCCAAGATGATCTGCCAACGCACGTATCAAATTAGAATGGCAGCAGTGGTGATACTGTCCGCCATCTGACAAAAGCGCGTGCGTGTAAGGATCACATCGGGTTCCGATCACATCGTGGACAGACCCGCCGTAGGGGTCGATCCCATACCAACCCAAGGTATCATATGTGACTGTCGCCATTGGACGCAGATGCGGGAACCCTGACCACATCCTCTCGCCTGTCGTAATATGCGTTCCGTGTAACGCCCGGGTTTTTCCCGAATAGAACCGCTCCGTCACATCATCGACATTATGCAGGTTCAGATCCCCAACTTGGGACCCTTCTACTGAAACGATCCGAAAGAAGTGGCCCTCAGGTACCGTGAAGCACTTCGCCTCGCGAGGTGGCACAACAACTTCATCTGTTTTCGTCAAGGTTGAACGCGCTTTGTCATATAGCGCCATATCGGGATGCGGCAGGGTTTCGACCGAGTAACAAATCACCGGTTCAACAGAGCGACGAGCGTCGGCGTCCAAAGGTCTTGTCATATGTACTCCCGTGAGCTCTCGCGGCAGAGGTTCTATCCGTAAACTTGACCAACCATTCTATATCGCTTCAACTTGGGTCAAGGTGGAAAGGAAAGACGATGCGCTTCTGCATGATGTTACTTGCTGGAACTTTGACGTTTTTCGCTTTGAAGGCGGAGGCACAAGAGGCGTCTGCTGAAGAGATCTCCCGAATGCTGGTCACCGATTTGTCGCCGACAGGGGCAATGGAAACTGGGCAATGGTTCACGGATCCGCCCGTTCCGGAGACCGGAGCCATAGGCCTTGGTATCATTTATGTTCACGTGCCCGGTTCCGCGGGAACGGTTTCCATTCATGCCGGAATTTTCCTTCTCTACCCGACCGGATGGTCCATAAATCACGAAATCACAGGGCTTTTCGGAATGTCGCCGTCGAATGCGGTGTTTTATGATGACCGGATTGAAGTGACTACAACGACTTTGGGCCCCTATGACCCACGCTGCTGTCCGAGTGTGGCCACAAGGTGGTCCATCGACGTGACAAATGGCGTCGCAACACAGCTAGATTAAGAACTACCCTGCCGCGACTTGCAGGTTCGTGGTGGTTTGTTGTCCGCTGAGTAGGCCACAGCTCCACAAGCGGCGCATCGGTATTTGTGCATCGCGGCGTTATCGCCAGAACGATCCGCGCGCCATCTGCAATCACGCGTCAATCGGTTCTGGCGGGAATATATGGCCACCAAAACGAAAGCGACGATGAGACCAATGACAACAAGCATCAGATCACCCTACTGAGCAGAGGATGGCACTCAATTCACCTGTCCCGTTAACGAGTTCGGACTGTGGCAATCGATTTCCTCAACAGCACGGTTTTAGACGCGACGCTCCACCATCATTTTCTTGATGTTTGCAATGGCTTCTGCGGGGTTCAGCCCCTTGGGACAGGTCTTGGCGCAATTCATGATCGTGTGGCAGCGATACAGTTTGAATGGATCCTCAAGTTCATCGAGGCGCTCACCCGTCGCTTCATCCCTGCTGTCAATGATCCAGCGGTAGGCATGCAGCAACGCCGCTGGCCCGAGGTAGCGATCACCATTCCACCAATAGCTCGGGCAGGACGTGGAGCAGGATGCACACATGACACATTCATACAGCCCGTCGAGCTTTTTCCGGTCCTCTATGGATTGCTTCCATTCTTTCGCCGGGCGGTTGGTCTTGGTTTCGAGCCAGGGCATGATGGAAGCATGCTGCGCATAGAAATGGGTCAGATCAGGGATCAAATCTTTCACGACCGGCATATGCGGTAGTGGGTAGATCTTCACGTCGCCTTTGACCTCGTCCATCCCATAGATGCACGCCAGCGTGTTGATGCCGTCAATATTCATCGCGCAAGACCCACAAATGCCCTCACGACAGGAGCGACGGAAGGTCAGTGTCGGGTCGATCTCATTCTTGATCTTGATGAGCGCGTCGAGGATCATCGGACCACAGGTGTCCATATCCACGAAATAAGTGTCGACCCGAGGGTTTTTCCCGTCATCCGGATTCCAGCGGTAGATCTGGAACTTGCGCAGATTGGTGGCGCCTTCCGGTTTGGGCCACGTGGTGCCCGTGGTCATGCGTGAATTCTTCGGAAGCGTCAGTTGAACCATGCTCAGGTCTCCTGTCTTTTCATCTCAAAGCGCGAGCGCGGCCGACGGAGCAGCCTGTCGCAAGCAGTCTTGTGTGGCGGGCCGTGCCAGAACGGCGCGGATTGTATCGGCGGTGCCTGTATCGACGCCCACGATCGCATCAGACGCGAGCGCCTGCACTTCTTTGGCATCGGCGTTGTCTACAACACAATCGGTGAACGGTGTGAAAAGTGCCTTCGGAACCTGCGGAAAATACACCGCCAGGGCCTCGGGCATAATAGTCTTTGCAGCATCCCGGCCCGCCTGATCGGTCGCGGTCTGAACCTGGGCGCAAGCGCTCACAACCAGAACCATCGGAATAACAAATTTTTTCATGACGCTCGCCTCGTGAATAATACGTCGATATCTGTGGAGTGTTTCCGCTCGCCTGACAAAACTACCGGCGCCCAAAACAATAGAGATCTCCCCTGTACATCCCCCAGACGTCACTGGGGCAAGCAGGATGCCGTTGTGCCAGAACCCGGAATTCGGGTTTGCGGCAATAAAGATCACCACGATAGATATCGCGGTATTCGCGCGGACAATTGGCTAATACATGCGCCCGTTGTTGCGCTGAATATTTGCCACCCTGGTACCGCTGATCTGAGATCGCAACACCACGACTTTGGTCCGCTAGCGCTGGCAGGGCTGTCGCCGCGCACAGGAGTGCGGTCGTGCAAAAAGTAGCTATACGTCTCATCAAAACGTCCTTTTCTTCGGCGCAATTTTCTTGGGATCGATACCGCCATCGTTATGGCTTGTCAGTGGTTGCTCGTGCACACCCCGATAGCCCAGCGTCGCCTTATTGCCTTTGAACCAGATCAGAGAGTGCTTACGCCAGTTCTCGTCATCCCGTTCGGGGAAGTCCTCGTGGGCATGCGCGCCTCGGCTTTCCTTGCGGGCTTCGGCCCCGATGATTGTTGCCACAGCATTCGGGATGAGGTTGGCAAGCTCCAGCGTCTCCATCAGGTCGGAATTCCACACGAGGCTTCGGTCAGTGACGCCGACATCGGCCCATTTTCCTGCGACTTCTTCCATCGCCTTCTTGCCTTCGGCCAATGTGTCATTAGCCCTGAACACGGCCGCATCTTTCTGCATGGTCTGCTGCATCTCAAGACGCAACTCAGCCGTTGGCATGGCCCCCTTGGCGAAGCGGGTGTTGTCGAAACGATCCAACGCCGCTTCGACCGAAGCGAGGTTAGGCGTTGGAACCGCGCTCTCGGGATCGACGATCTTGCCTGCGCGAATGGCAGCAGCCCTGCCAAAGACAACAAGGTCGATGAGCGAATTTGAGCCAAGTCGGTTTGCCCCATGTACCGAAGCACAACCTGCTTCACCCACGGCCATCAAGCCGGGGGAGACGCGGTCGGGATCGTCTGACGTGGGCGCGAGCACTTCGCCCCAGTAGTTCGTCGGGATGCCGCCCATATTGTAGTGCACTGTCGGCAGAACCGGGATCGGTTCCTTGTTCAGGTTCACACCCGCGAATACTCGGGCGCTTTCTGAAATTCCGGGCAGACGCAGCTTGAGCGTTTCCGGCGGCAGGTGGTTGAGGTTCAGGTGGATATGATCGCCATTTGCGCCGACGCCACGTCCTTCACGGATTTCCATGGTCATACAGCGGCTCACATAGTCGCGCGGCGCCAGGTCCTTATACTGCGGAGCGTACCGCTCCATAAACCGCTCGCCTTCGGAGTTGGTCAAATAGCCCCCCTCACCCCGCGCCCCTTCGGTGATGAGGCAGCCTGCACCGTAAATGCCGGTCGGGTGGAACTGTACGAATTCCATATCCTGCAATGGCAATCCTGCGCGCGCGGTCATCCCGCCGCCGTCGCCAGTGCAGGTATGCGCAGAGGTGGCGGAGAAGTAGGCGCGGCCATATCCACCTGTTGCAAGAACGACCATCTTTGATGCGAAAAGGTGAAGCGTTCCGTCATCAAGCTTCCAACACAACACGCCCTGACACACGCCATCATCGGACATGATGAGGTCGATGGCAAAATACTCGATGTAGAATTCCGCGTTGTTCTTCAGCGACTGCCCATAAAGCGTGTGCAGGATCGCGTGGCCCGTGCGGTCCGCCGCAGCACAGGTCCGCTGAACTGCAGGGCCTTCACCGAATTCCGTGGTATGGCCGCCAAAGGGACGTTGATAGATTTTTCCCTCTTCGGTACGGGAAAACGGTACACCGTAATGCTCCAACTCGTACACCGCCTTGGGCGCTTCGCGGGCGAGGTATTCCATTGCGTCGGTATCGCCCAGCCAGTCCGACCCCTTAACAGTGTCATACATGTGCCACTGCCAGTTATCCGGCCCCATATTCGACAACGAAGCGGCAATCCCGCCCTGTGCCGCCACGGTATGCGACCGGGTTGGGAAAACCTTGCTAATACAGGCTGTGCGCAGGCCCTGCTCTGCCATGCCAAGTGTGGCTCGCAAACCCGCGCCCCCAGCACCCACGACCACTACGTCGTATTCGTGCGTTTCGTATTCGTATGAAGCCATGGATGTTTCTCCTGGATCTTGGTTGGCACTCTTGCCAGCGCCAGATTTGTATTCTTAGAGGGCCAGCCGGATGATCGCGTAAAGCCCGAAACCCATCGCCGCATAGCTTATGCAGGTCATCAGGATCATCGCCACTTTCTGGGACAACCCGTGCACATAGTCCTCGATCACGGCCTGCACCCCGTCCGCGAAATGCTTGAACGTCACGACGATTGTCAGCCCGGCAATGACCGCGGGAAAGGGTCGTGCGAAATAGGCGGTCACCTCTTCGTAAGAGGCGCCAAGCATTGGTCCGAAAGTGAAGATAAAGAGCGGGATCAGGATCAAAAGCGCCCCTGAACTGACGGTCATTGACCAGTGGTGTTCGGTGCCAGACTTTGCCGAACCCATCCCGGTGGCGCGTTTGCGGTCAGTAAGATAACTCATAACTCGCCTCCTTTTCAGATCAGGACAAGAGTCAATAGGGTCAGCAGGACCGATCCGCCAATCACAGCGTAACCGAGTTTGTATGCTGTCTCGAGATCGAGGCCGATGCCCTGATCCCAGATCAAATGCCGCAAGCCTGCCAGCGTGTGATACCAAAGCCCCAAAAGAGAAAGGGTCAAGACAAGATCACCGAACCAGCTGGTCAACACCCCATTTGCTACCGCGAAATACTCCGGCGACGTTGCAGCTGCCAGAAACCACCAGACCACCAGCAACGCAGAAATCAGCAATGCATTTCCGGTAATACGTGTCAGGATTGACGTCACAGAGGTGAGCTGAGGGCGATATATCGTCAAATGCGGCGATAAGGGTCGGTTGCCCCGATTTACATCGGCCATAATAGATTCCTTTTGTTCCCTGACACCTTTTTACTCTTATAATAATTCTTGTCACGCAAAGCATGGTAGGAAAACCGCGTTAAATTGGCGCGATTTGGCCAAAAAATCCAATTAATTCGAATTTGTGATCACACCTCGGGAAACCGTGATCACATTATCTCAAGCCACTGACCTGTCTAGTCGTTTCCCGTTGCAGCTTTCGCTTTATCTGTTCGGGATAATCTTCAAACCCATTGGCTGTGACCACAAAGGCACCTTCGCCACGGATCAGGTTTTCAAAGAACCAGCCGGTCAAATCCTCGTCACCGGTTTCGATGGCAAGCGCGTTGACGGTTACCCCCAGCTCGTCCAGGGCCGCATGCCGGGTCCGTGGCTCTATCCCTTCGTTCGAAATGCCGTCACCCGAAACATCGATGACTTTCCGCCTACAGGTCGGCACCTGTGCGAGCGCCATTTCAGATGCAATCAATGCTTCACCGATAGCCGTGGAAAAACTTCGCCAGACGCGCTCGTCGGTTTCGATTTGCGACGCGAAACGCTCAAGATCCTGCCCCGTTTCCATTTTTGTCCAGGGAATGGTCTGCTGCTGTCTACTTGAACCTGTCCACTGTATCAGCGTCACCTGTGCCTGTTGGCTGATGAGCGCTTCCACGACTATCCCGTCCCGAAGTGCCGCCGCCAAACCATCCATCTGAATGCGGTATTCGCGCCCGTCCACCGATCCGGAAACATCGACGGCGAGAACAAGGGCCAGCTCGCAGGCCCGTACCATCCCCGCACCCGCCACGAGCCATATCGCCGTCAAAACTCCGCGCCAGATCATATTGCCTAGCTTAGCGAAGCCAGACCAACTTGCATCTGACAATTTCGACATCCGTTTCCTAGGCAAGTTGCGCCAGCAGAAAACCCGCGCCCAGTAATCCCCCCATCAACAGCGACAGGCGCCAAGGCGTTTGCACTTCGGTTGCCTGCTCGATATTGTAAGGCGTGAAACTGGAGCCTGAAACAAAGGCTGCTCCGGCCAGCAGCAATGCCACTTCAGCCCAGAACTCACCCGCCCGCACCGGCCCAAGGCTCAACGCAACGATCAGCAACCCGATGGCAAGCGCCGCACCGGAAAACGCGCGATACATCGCCTTCAAGATCAACGTCATGTGCGGGGAAAGGTCTTCTCCCTCTTTGTCCAGTATGAGCCGGTGATATGTGACAGGTACCGGCCCGCGCCCATACTTCATGGCAGCTAGAAAAAAGAGAATGGCTGCAAGACAATTGCAAGCGATGGCTGCGTTCAGCATTCAACGTCTCCGCTCAGTTTCAGACAACCTAGGAGCGGAATTTCAAAAACTCCAGTGCCTCAATCGCGCCACGCTTACATCGGCATCAACGCCCAGTAGTCGAGATCGAGCAGGACCTCCGGTAGGTATTTTCCGTCCTCACCACGCAATCGGAATGGCGCGCCCCCTTTCGTGGCAACCAGCCGCAGCCGAATTGCACCGACGCCTGGCGCATTGGTTTCGGCTTTTTCCAATACCTCCGACCACGCCCGCACCGTGTCGCCGCTGATGCAAGGATTCGCATGAGCGCCACCGTTCAGGCCAACAACCATCTGCGCATTGGCCAAACCATTGAACGACAATGCGCGGGCCAAGGAAATGACGTGGCCACCGTAGATCAATCGCGATCCGTCGGGCCGGGCGGAGGTGTCAAAATGAACCTTGGCCGTATTTTGCCAAAGCCTTGTCGCCATCATGTGTTCTGCTTCTTCGATGGTTACGCCATCCACGTGGTCAATCGTTTCGCCGACCTCGTAGTCGCCCCAACGGTGAGGCTCACCTGCCAGCGTGAAGTTGTAGTTGGTGAAGTCGAGGCCCTTTGGCACCACCAATCGATCCGCGCTAACCGCCTTTGCCAGATCTGGCACCGTGGTCTCTGGGGCGGGTGCTTCCGGATCGCGCTTGCGGACCATGACCCAGCGTACGTAATCCAGAACCGTTTCGTCATGCTGATTGAGACCGGTTGTCCGAACCCAGACCACGCCGCTCTTGCCGTTGGAATTTTGTTTCAGGCCAATGACTTCTGACTGAGATCGTAGCGTGTCGCCGGGCCAGACAGGCGTGATCCATCGCCCTTCGGCATAGCCAAGGTTTGCAATCGCATTGAGAGAGATATCTGGCACGGTTTTGCCAAAGACAACGTGGAAAGCGATCATATCGTCAAGCGGACTGAACGGGAGCCCACAGTCTTGTGCAAACTGATCCGAGGAATAAAACGCATGCCTTGCAGGATAAAGCATATGGTAAAGCGCTCGCTCACCCATCTTTACCGTCCTTGGTACGGCATGATGGATGACCTGCCCCAGCGCGTAGTCTTCAAAGAGCCGGCCGGAATTGGTTTTGGTGGCCACTACTGCTCTCCCAGCCTGATATCAGCGCTGTATGTCCCGGGCGCCTCTTTTGTGACAGCCTGACCGCACCGCATCACGCCCGCCGCATGATCCCAGGTTTGCGTGGGGCTGCCGTGGAGCGCCCAGCCCTTGTTCAAGGCCTCGGTCACCTTGTGGCAGAAGGCAGACGTGTCTTCCGCGGAAAGGAAGCGATAGAGCTTCATGATGTCCTCCAACTCAGACCGGGAAAGGCCATACCCCAAGCCAAATGTGAATGCCGGCCACAACTGCAAAAATGACCAAAGTGATCACCGCGTGTCGGATATATCCAGCCGATCCGGCGTGTTCCGACGGCGTCCACTCCGGCTCCGCCTTGTTGATCAGAATGACGGACCCGACTGCCCAGGCCAGAATACCGCCAAACAACAAGATCGACGCCAGATCACCATTTGCCAATAAATGCGCGGCTGCCCAGATTTTGACCGCAGTCAGCTGGGGGTGGCGCATCTTGTAACCTGGCCAGACTTTTGCCCCCTTTGCAGCACCTGATCCGTAGACCCAGAATGCCAGCAACATCAGCGTGTTGTTGATATGCACCATGAACGTCGGAGGCGTCCAGACCGGGATGAAATCTGCCGATCGATATCCCATCACCATCAGCACCAAACTACCGAGAATGGCTGCAGCGACGAGACCTTTTCCGGCATTGCCCAAAGATGCGCGGACCTCCGGCATGAGACGTTTGAAGTAATGGGCGAGTGTCCAGAGGACGAGTCCTAGTATCAATAATGGCATCGGTTCATTCCGCTTTTGACGCTGCTATAGCGTCCCTCTTTGCCAGTGTTTCGCGGGCAGTTGCAACATGTAGGTTTTCGACGATCCTGCCGTCGACCACCGCAACCGCCTGTCCTTCGCAAAGAGCTGCGGTGTAGGCAGCGATTTGACGCTCGGCCAGATCAATCTCTGTATCGCTTGGTGCGAAGGCAGCATTGGTGATGTCGATTTGGGCCGGATGGATCAATGTTTTTCCGTCAAAACCCATATCACGGCCTTGTTCGCATTCTTCTGCAAGGCCTGCGTCATCCTTGAAAGCATTGTAGACGCCATCAACAATTGCAACGCCGTGGGCCTTCGCAGCCAGAACGCACAAGCCCAGACCAGTCAGCAACGGCAGACGGTCCGCGCGGAAACGCGCGCCCATGTCTTTCGCCAGATCATTGGTGCCCATGACCATTCCGCTACACAGGCGATGCGCGGCGATGTCTGGGGCATTCATTATGCCCAGCGGTGTTTCCATCATCGCCCAAAGCGGCGTATCTCCCGTGATTTCTGCCAGTGCATCCAGATCGTTTGTCCCGTTCACCTTTGGCAAAAGGACTGCGTCCGGTCTCATGGCGCCTGCCAGTCTGGCATCCTCCGGACCCCATTCGGTATCCAGACCATTGATGCGAATGATCTTTAGCCGCCCGCCGTAGCCCCCATTCGTCAACGCGTCAGACAGTGTTGCCCGGGCCGCTTCCTTTTCATCAGGCGCCACAGCATCTTCCAGATCAAAGATTATGGCATCAACATCGAGCTTGCGTGCCTTTTCCAAGGCTCTTGGCTTCGACCCCGGAATGTAGAGAACGGATCGCAATGGATTGGCACGAAGGGGCATAAAGGGACCTCTTGTTTTTTAAGACGCCGCAAACGACGACGGTACTCACCATTTTCGACGCGTTATAAAGTTGCGCGCACAGGTGCATTTTTTTAACGAAACTTCAAGAGGAATTTTGCCGCACCGCAGCAAAATTCAAATTGGAATCTTTTGCGTGCGCAGGATTAACCATTATTTCAATCCTGCACGGGATGGTTGGGCATCGAACACCGGAGCCAAGGCCAAAGCGGTAAAACCGCTCGAGGCTCGACAGAATTGGGTGCGCTCGATGTTTCTTGAACCGGGGTTGCCCGGTCATCGCCGGGTAACCGGCTCGGCCAGATGACCAAAGGTACCGCCCTTGAAATGAGGCAGTTTGAAATGAACCGTACTGTGAAAGCTTTACATTTGGGCGCGCTGACTGCGGCCGCCGCACTGTATATTGCCTCCGTGACGGACGCAGCAGCGCAAAACGCGCGTAATTGCGGCCCTCGCGAAGCGGTTGTTGACCGCTTGGCAGATGGTTATGGAGAGACACGTCAGTCCATGGGGCTCGGCGCAAACAACTCTGTCGTCGAGGTTTTTGCATCTGACGAGACCGGCACTTGGACAATTACCGTGACCACCCCGAACGGTTTGACATGCTTAGTAGCATCCGGCCAGTCCTTCGAGACACTTGCAGAAGTTCTGCCGGCGAAGGGCAAAGAAGACGTCTGAGGCCCCGGTAAAGGTGGCGCGCAAGCTGCGCCACCAATAGGACCGACTTCGCACAGCAGCGACGCCCGGTCAGGTAAGACCATCCCATATCAATTTGACGCCCGTGATCGTCAGCATCACATATGTCAACGCAAAGAATGAGCGTTCAGGCACTTTGTGGTGGGCGACAACGCCTAACCATGCGCCGAACAAGGCAAATGGTGCCAACAGCAGATTCGCGACGGCGGTCTCGGTTGTGAACATCCCCAAGGCCGCGTAGGGCACGAATTTCGCGATATTGATCGCCCAAAAAACCAGCACAGTCGTCGCTTGGTATTCTGTTTTCCCCAGCTTTTTGGAAAGAAGATAGACGGCTGCGGCTGGTCCTCCGGCATGGCTGACGAAACTGGTGAACCCCGCAACGGCACCCGCCACCGCGCCAGCCAGAGGCGAAAACGCCCAATCGGAAACCGTCACCCAGCCCCTTCGATTGGCAATCTGCCAAGCCACAAACCCCACAGAAATTACGCCGATCAAAACGCGGAAAACGTCCGGTTCCGCGATCGAATAAAGTGCCGCGCCAAGCACGACACCCGGCAGAGCACCCAAGATCAGCAACCGGGCCGCCCGGACATCCCATTTTCGCCAATAAGGTTTCAGCGTGCTGAAATCGATCAGCATGAGCAGTGGCAACATAACGCCAAGCGCCATACCGGGCTCGACGACCAGCGCAAGCACGCTGGCCGATGCGAAAGCCGCTCCTGATCCAAAACCACCCTTGGAAATACCAGCAAAGATCACCGCTGGCCCGGCGATCAAGAAAAAGGTGAGATCCAGCATAGACATAGACGCCCTTTTGACCATCTGTCGGAGCGTTGTCCACCTGCGACCCCATCCCGCACCCCTGCGTTGCGAACTTGCGCAAGAGACATTCATTCGCTAGCACAAGCGCGATTTCAATCGAATGCGGAGCATTTTCACATGGCACGACCCAAAATCGCACTGATCGGCGCCGGTCAGATCGGCGGCACGCTCGCTCATCTCGCGGCACTTAAGGAATTGGGCGACGTCGTCCTCTTCGACATCGCAGAGGGGATACCTGAAGGTAAGGCGTTGGACATTGCCGAAAGCGGACCCTCCGCAAAATTCGATGCCAAGCTTTCCGGTACACAAAGTTACGAAGATATCGCGGGCGCAGATGTTTGCATCGTGACGGCTGGTGTTCCACGCAAGCCCGGCATGAGCCGCGACGATCTGCTCGGTATCAACCTAAAGGTTATGAAATCCGTCGGTGAAGGCATCGCTGCCCATGCCCCGAATGCCTTTGTTATATGCATCACCAACCCCCTCGATGCTATGGTCTGGGCTCTGCGTGAATTCTCTGGTCTGCCGCACGAAAAAGTCTGCGGCATGGCGGGCGTTCTTGATTCGGCGCGGTTCCGACACTTCCTGGCAGAGGAATTTGACGTCTCCATGAAGGACGTGACCGCGTTCGTTCTGGGTGGTCACGGTGACACGATGGTACCGCTGGTACGCTATTCGACTGTTGCCGGGATCCCGCTGCCAGATCTGGTGAAAATGGGATGGACGAGTCAGGAAAAGCTCGATGCGATTGTACAACGAACTCGCGATGGTGGTGCCGAGATCGTCGGCCTGCTCAAGACAGGGTCCGCGTTTTATGCACCAGCGACATCTGCAATCGAAATGGCGGAAAGCTATCTGAAAGACCAAAAGCGGGTATTGCCCTGCGCGGCCTATGTGGACGGAGCCTATGGGTTGAAGGGATTCTATGTCGGCGTACCGACAGTGATCGGCGCCGGCGGCGTCGAACGCGTCGTAGAGATTTCGATGAACTCCGACGAACAGGCCATGTTCGACAGCTCGGTGGATGCCGTCAAAGGCTTGGTAAAAGCCTGCCAGGGCATCGACGGCTCATTGTCCTAAGCGAGCCTTACGCCCAACATCGAGCCGGCCCAAATGGGCCGGCTTTTTTGTTCCTTTGTCTGGCACAGCAATCCGCGAACTCCGAAGGTCGCAATATTTTTAAGAAAACAAGTTGATTCTACAGCATTTCCGGGAGCCAAGGATTTTTGTGATCACACTTTTTGACCGTGTGATCACAAAAATTAGATTTTCGAGCGCTAATCGGTGAATTTTGCGAAAAGGTCTTTTCAGACTGGTTTTTGACGTGCCTATAAGTGGTCAAACGAAGCTAGTCGGGACACACCTCATGAACATCCACGAATATCAAGCCAAGGCACTTTTGCGCAGCTACGGCGCACCTGTTTCAGACGGACGCGTTGTGCTCAAGGCAGAAGACGCCAAAACAGCCGCCGGGGCGCTCGATGGGCCAATGTGGGTTGTCAAAGCTCAGATTCACGCGGGCGGCCGTGGCAAGGGCAGCTTCAAGGAGGCAGACGCTGGCGAAAAGGGCGGGGTCCGGCTGACGAAATCGGTGGAAGAGGCGTCTGAGGAAGCCAAGAAGATGCTGGGACGCACTCTTGTCACGCACCAGACCGGCCCTGCCGGAAAGCAAGTCAACCGTATCTACATCGAAGACGGCTCTGGCATCGAAACCGAAATGTACCTGGCACTGCTTGTTGATCGTCAGACCAGCCGCATCAGTTTTGTGTGCTCAACCGAAGGCGGCATGGACATCGAAGAGGTTGCCGCAGCAACACCGGAAAAGATTCTGAGCTTTTCTGTTGACCCAGCGACCGGGTACCAGGCCTTTCATGGTCGGCGCGTCGCATTCGCGCTGGGTCTGGAAGGCAAGCAGGTCAAACAATGCGTCGGTCTGATGGGGCTGCTTTACAAAGCCTTTGTGGAAAAAGACATGGAAATGCTGGAGATCAATCCGTTGATCGTGACCGACAGCGGTGATCTCAAAGTACTGGATGCCAAAGTGGCCTTCGACGGGAATGCGATTTATCGGCATGCGGATGTTTCCGAACTGCGCGATGTGACCGAAGAAGACCCCAAGGAACTTGAAGCGTCAAAATACGACCTGAACTACATCGCGCTGGATGGTGAGATCGGCTGTATGGTGAACGGCGCGGGGCTTGCGATGGCGACGATGGACATCATCAAGCTCTATGGGGCGGAACCTGCGAACTTCCTCGACGTGGGCGGTGGTGCAACCAAGGAGAAAGTAACCGAGGCGTTTAAGATCATCACCTCGGATCCGAATGTCAAAGGCATCCTCGTCAACATCTTCGGTGGGATCATGCGCTGTGATGTCATCGCGGAAGGCGTGGTCGCTGCAGTGAAAGAAGTCGGTTTGCAAGTGCCTCTTGTCGTGCGCCTTGAGGGCACTAACGTGCAGCAGGGTAAGGACATCATCAACAACTCCGATGTTGATGTCATCGCCGCGGATGATCTGAAAGACGGCGCTCAGAAGATCGTGAAAGCCGTCAAGGGCTGAACGTTGCTGCGTCTTCGTTCAAAAACGACATTGCTGACGGCTTGGTGCCTGTCGTCAGCACTTGTCTGTCCTGCTGGCGCTGACACGTCTTCACCGCAGGCACTGTTGCTATCTGCATGGGCCGAGTTTTCCGAAGTCTGTGCTCCTTTGTTGGTAAACCCTGAAACCGCGCGCGACAATTTTCCATCTGCCGACTTGGGGTACTTTCAATACGGAACCGACGGCGGCGAAGTGACAGATCGAATTGAAGGCTTCAATGGTTTCGTGGAACGATCTCGAAACGTGGTGATTCTCATCGGCAGTCGCGCCGCAAGCGTGCAATGCGAGATCGGTCGATTAGAAGACAACCAGCCGTTTTCGTCCGAAAGTCTGGCCGAAGCCTTGCAGCAACTCGTTTCGCAGTCTGATGGCGTAGAATTGTTTGGCGGCAAGATGTCCCTTGTCGATGCAGCTGTTCGAAACGGACAGGCGGAGCCAAACTACGATGGGCTGGAGGGCGCGACAACTTATTTTCTTGAAGGTGCTTTAGGCACGCGACCAGAGTTTATCGAATTCAGTTTCGGGCAAGGTTTACTGTCGCTTTACATGGCGGCGACAGTGTTGCGTGAGGACTGGCAATGATCCGCACGCTCGTCATATCCCTTCTTCTCGCCGCACCTCTCGCGGCGCAAACGCCCGTGGAAATCAGCGCGGCCAACGATCTGCGCGTTTGTCTTCTGAGCGCGCAAGGCTTCCGGGACGCCACGCGTCTGGCGCAACTGGACGCATCGCTTGAGCAGATTCGGACCCGCAACTGGGGCGCCCTGACCGAGATCGCGCCGGGCGTGTTTCGGATGGCCAGGAACGGCACCGACCGCACCATCGAGATCAAGCTGCCAGACGCCAGCGGTGCTGCGCATTGTATGGCCTTTGGTCCCAGCATCAGGCGCGGCCTCGGCGCCCTGACAGCAGACAAATTCGTGGAGTTGAGCTTTCTCACCGGGCTTGTGCCCGCGCCGGTTCCGCAGGGCATGAGCCGACGCTACACGGTCACCGGCGCACCCTACCAGGCGGATCTGATCGCCTATCCGACGGCGCAGGGTGACGTCGTGGGCTTTGCCTTTTCGGGAGTGCCACAGGGGCTGACTACGCGCAAACTTTCGCAGGGCGACGCCAGCGTCTCGCTGCCGCAGGTCCGAACCGCACTGTCGAAGGCGGTAGATGTCTGCCTGCGCCAGTTCTTCAGCCGCGACACTGTCGCCACAGCGCTTGAAGCCCATGGGTTCGAGTTCGGCTTCGAGACCGGCGGCTCGGACACGGACAAGGTCTATTTCACGCCGGATAACGCCGTCTCGGTGGAAGTCGGATCCGGCGTCTGCACTGTCGAGACAAATTACGTTGGCCCCGCCGTCACCGTTCAAATCGCCGGTGCCGCGCTGAACTCGGTTGCGCCGGGCATATACGTCTACACCCCGGACAACCACTATGGGTGCGGCGGCTACTATGCCGAGGGCCGCATTGACCCGCCCGTATTCCTGACCTTCGAGGACGCACATTCCCAAGGTCGGGCAACCTGTATCGAAAATGGAACAAGCCGGATCACCGTGAGCGTGGTCGGGTAATCGAAAGAAGAAGGAAGCAACATGGCCGTACTTATTGACGAAAACACCAAGGTGATCTGCCAGGGCCTGACCGGCTCGCAGGGCACGTTCCACACCGAACAGGCGATCGCTTACGGCACCAAGATGGTCGGTGGCGTGACGCCCGGCAAGGGCGGACAGACGCACCTCGACTTGCCGGTCTTTAACTCCGTGCATGAGGCCAAGGCCAAAACCGAAGCGAACGCGTCCGTGATCTACGTTCCACCCCCCTTTGCCGCGGATTCGATCCTGGAGGCCATCGACGCCGAAATGGAACTGATCGTCTGCATCACCGAAGGCATCCCGGTGCTCGACATGATGAAAGTGCAGCGGTCGCTTGAAGGATCTTCGAGCCGGTTGATCGGGCCAAACTGCCCAGGTGTCATCACGCCGGATGCCTGCAAGATCGGCATCATGCCGGGACATATCCACAAGCGTGGTTCCTGCGGTGTCGTCTCGCGTTCGGGCACGCTGACCTACGAGGCAGTGAAACAGACGACTGATCTGGGCTACGGGCAGTCCACGGCGGTAGGCATCGGGGGCGACCCGATCAAGGGCACCGAGCATATCGACGTGCTGGAGATGTTCCTTGCCGACCCCGAAACCGAGAGCATCATCATGATCGGCGAAATCGGCGGCTCAGCTGAGGAAGACGCGGCGCAATTCCTGGCCGACGAAAAGAAGGCAGGCCGCTGGAAGCCCACCGCCGGGTTTATCGCTGGCCGCACCGCCCCTCCGGGCCGCCGCATGGGCCACGCGGGCGCAATTGTTGCCGGTGGCAAAGGTGGTGCCGAGGACAAGATCGAAGCTATGCGCGCCGCCGGTATCGTCGTGGCGGACAGCCCCGCAACGCTCGGTGAAGCCGTGCAAGAGGCAATTTCGAAGGGCTGAAATTGCAGGTGAGATGGTCACATAAGCCGAGAGCAACGCCCAACCGGATGCGAGGCGCGCCACGCGGGAAAGTACCCCGTGCGGTCGCGCACCCCTGCCCGATAAGAGGGGCGCGCCAATGACCTTCCGCCAATCCATCATCACCTGTTTGCGCAAGTATTTTACCTTCTCCGGTCGTGCCTCGCGGTCGGAATACTGGTGGTTCTTTCTGTTCTGTCTTCTTGGCGGTTTCGTTGCCGGGTTCACCGAAAGCTTCATCAACGGCATTACAGGCGCCCAAGACGGACCGACGCTGCTTTCTGGGGCCTTCAACATCGCGACCTTCATCCCCAGTATCGCCGTCGGCTTTCGCCGCATGCACGACACGGGCCGCTCGGGCCTGTATCTCTTTTACCCTTTGATCGCGATCATTGGATTTATCACTTTCATCGGCCTTTTTGGGCCCGATGAACTGGGTGCCAGTGGTGAGTTTATCATGCCAGACGGGATCGTGGGCGCGATCATGGTCATTGCAGGTATCATCATTGCGCTCTCTCCCCTTTTCGTCCTCTGGTGGCTCACTCGCCCCAGCCAACCCGGCCAGAACCAATACGGTCCCAATCCTTATGAGGTGCTTTCATGACCGAACAAAGAAATGACCAATTCCACGCCTCCAGCTTCATGCAGGGGCACAATGCGGAATACCTCGAACAGATGTACGCCAGATACGCCAATGATCCGGCAGCGGTGGATGAGGCCTGGCAGGCATTCTTCAAGGCCATGGGCGACGACGAGGTGTCGGTCAAGCGCGAGGCCACTGGTCCCTCCTGGGCACGCACGGACTGGCCACCGCAACCGGATGACGATTGGACCGCAGCGCTCACCGGGGAATGGGCACCCGAACCGGAAGTGAAAAGCGCTGGCAACAAGATAAAGGCCAAGGCCGCCGAACAAGGCGTCGCTGTCTCCGACGAACAGATCAAGCGCGCGGTGCTCGACAGTATCCGCGCGCTGATGATCATCCGGGCATACCGTATCCGGGGGCATCTTGTTGCGGACCTCGACCCGCTTGGGATGCGTAGCACCGATCCACATCCGGAGCTTGATCCGAAGTCCTACGGGTTCACTGAAGCCGACATGGACCGGCCGATCTTTATCGACAAGGTGCTGGGTCTCGATGTTGCGTCGATGCGGGAAATCCTGTCGATCGTGAAGCGGACGTATTGCGGCACCTTTGCGCTGCAATACATGCACATCTCCGACCCCGAGCAGGCGGGCTGGCTAAAGGAACGGATTGAAGGGTTTGGCAAGGAAGTCTCCTTCACCCGCGAAGGGCGCAAAGCCATTCTCGCCAAACTGGTTGAGGCGGAAGGGTTCGAGAAATTCCTGCACGTCAAATACATGGGCACCAAGCGTTTTGGTCTCGATGGCGGCGAAAGCCTCGTGCCCGCGATGGAGCAGATCATCAAACGCGGTGGCGCGCTTGGTGTCAGAGACATCGTGATCGGCATGCCTCACCGGGGGCGCCTCTCGGTGCTCGCGAATGTGATGGCCAAGCCCTATCGCGCGATCTTCAACGAATTTCAGGGCGGCAGTTTCAAGCCAGAAGATGTGGATGGTTCGGGGGATGTGAAATATCACTTGGGTGCGTCCTCGGATCGGGAATTCGACGGAAACACCGTCCACCTCAGTCTGACAGCCAATCCCAGCCACCTCGAAGCCGTAAACCCGGTTGTGCTTGGCAAGTGCCGCGCCAAGCAAGACCAGAACAACGACCCGGACCGTACGAGTTGCATGCCAATCCTGCTCCACGGTGACGCAGCATTTGCCGGACAGGGTGTAGTGGCAGAGTGTTTTGCCCTTTCGGGCCTGCGCGGTCACAGGACCGGCGGCACGATGCACCTCGTGGTGAACAACCAGATCGGTTTCACCACGGCCCCGCACTTCAGTCGCTCCTCCCCCTATCCCACCGATAACGCTTTGGTGGTCGAATCTCCCATCTTCCACGTAAACGGCGATGACCCGGAAGCGGTTGTGCACGCGGCCAAGGTCGCAACGGAATTCCGTCAGAAGTTCCACAAGGATGTGGTGATCGACATCTTCTGCTACCGCCGGTTTGGCCACAACGAGGGCGACGAGCCCATGTTCACCAACCCGATCATGTACAAGAAGATCAAGGGCCATAAGACGACCCTGAGCCTTTATACTGAACGTCTGGTCAAGGACGGGTTGATCCCGGAAGGCGAGATCGAGGATATGAAGGCAGCCTTCCAAGCCTACATGAACGAGGAATTTGAGGCTGGCAAAGAATTCCGCCCCAACAAGGCTGACTGGCTGGATGGCAAATGGTCCCACCTCGACAAGCAGAAGAACAGGTACCAGCGCGGCAAGACGGCCATCTCCAAAGAGACAATGGCCGAAGTGGGCAAGGCGCTGTTTACCGCACCGGAAGGGTACCCGATCCACAAGACAGTGGGTCGCCTTCTTGATGCGAAAAAGGAAATGTTCGCCAGCGGCAAGGGGTTTGACTGGGCCACTGCCGAAGCGCTCGCGTTCGGGTCGCTGCTGACCGAAGGGTTTCCGGTGCGACTGGCAGGGCAGGATTCCACGCGCGGGACATTCTCACAGCGGCACTCCGGTCTGGTGAACCAGAACACCGAAGAGCGGTACTATCCGCTCAACAATATCAAATCAGGGCAAGCACAGTATGAAGTCATTGACTCCATGCTTTCGGAATATGCGGTTCTCGGGTTTGAGTATGGGTACTCGATGGCAGAGCCGAACGCCTTGACGCTTTGGGAAGCCCAATTTGGCGATTTCGCCAACGGCGCTCAAATCATGTTCGACCAGTTCATCTCATCTGGCGAAAGCAAGTGGCTGCGCATGTCAGGCCTCGTCTGCCTCCTGCCGCATGGCTTTGAAGGCCAGGGCCCAGAGCACTCTTCTGCGCGACTGGAAAGATTCTTGCAGATGTGTGGTCAAGACAACTGGATCGTGGCCAACTGTACAACGCCTGCGAACTACTTCCACATCCTGCGTCGCCAGATTCACCGTTCCTTCCGCAAACCGTTGATCCTGATGACGCCAAAGTCGCTGTTGCGGCACAAGATGGCGATCAGTACTGCGGCGGAGTTTACCAGCGGTTCCAGCTTCCACCGGTTGATGTGGGACGACGCACAACATGGTAACTCCGACACCAAACTGGTCGCGGACAGCAAGATCAAACGGGTCGTTATGTGCTCCGGCAAGGTTTACTATGACCTGCTGGAAGAGCGAGACGCACGTGGCATCGACGATGTGTACCTGTTGAGAGTGGAGCAATTCTATCCGTTCCCTGCGCAGTCGGCGGTTAAGGAACTTGAACGCTTCAAACAGGCGGAAGTTGTCTGGTGCCAGGAAGAGCCCAAAAATCAGGGGGCCTGGACGTTCATCGAACCGAACATCGAATGGGTTCTCGGGCGCATCAAATCGAAACACCCACGCCCGCGCTATGTCGGACGTGCCACATCCGCCAGCCCTGCAACCGGGTTGGCAAGCCAACACAAAGCACAGCAAGCAGCACTCGTGAACGAAGCGCTGACGATTGAAGGGAACTAAGAAATGACAACCGAAGTACGTGTACCCACCCTGGGCGAGTCCGTGACCGAGGCAACGGTTGCGACCTGGTTCAAGAAACCCGGAGAGGCTGTCGCGGTGGATGAGATGCTCTGTGAACTGGAAACCGACAAGGTAACGGTTGAGGTCCCTTCACCTGCCGCAGGAAAGCTGGGCGAGATTGTTGCCAATGAGGGCGAAACCGTCGGCGTCGATGCGTTACTGGCGACCATCCTGGAGGGCGAAGGAGCCGAAGCCGCACCCGCCGCCAAAGAGGCGCCCGCACCCACTGCCCCGTCCGGTGGTGCATCCGTGGATGTCATGGTCCCGACCTTGGGCGAAAGCGTGACCGAGGCAACTGTCAGTACATGGTTCAAGGCCGTAGGCGATACGGTCGCACAGGACGAGATGCTTTGTGAGCTTGAAACCGACAAGGTTTCAGTCGAAGTGCCGGCCCCTGCCGCCGGAACCCTGACTGAAATTCTGGCAGCCGAAGGCAGCACTGTTGCGGCGGGTGGCAAACTCGCTGTCATGTCGGCAGGCGCAGGGGGTGCCGCTGCGGCGCCTGCGGCGGCCACGGCACCAGCGGCAGCACCTGCTGCGGCGACCGGCAAGGATGTCGAGGACGCCCCATCTGCCAAGAAAGCCATGGCTGAGGCGGGCATCAATCGCGATCAGGTTACAGGTTCCGGTCGTGACGGACGTATCATGAAGGAAGATGTGGCCAGCGCCATCGCAGCGGCCAGCGCGGCCCCCGCGCCCGCCGCCGCACCTGCTGTGCCTCGGGCCCCTGTTTCTGCGGACGACGCAAGCCGGGAGGAGCGGGTCAAAATGACCCGTTTGCGCCAAACAATCGCAAAACGCCTCAAGGACAGCCAGAACACGGCTGCAATGCTCACCACCTACAACGAGGTCGACATGACCGAGGTGATGGCTTTGCGCAATGAATACAAAGACCTGTTCCTGAAAAAGCACGGTGTGAAACTTGGTTTCATGTCCTTCTTCACCAAGGCTTGTGTCCACGCGTTGAAAGAAGTGCCCGAGGTGAATGCTGAAATCGATGGCACCGACATCGTTTACAAGAACTTCGTGCACATGGGAATTGCTGCGGGCACCCCCACGGGCCTCGTGGTACCGGTCATTCGTGATGCGGATGCAATGTCCTTTGCCGCAATCGAGAAAGCGATCGCGGAAAAGGGCGCACGCGCCCGCGATGGCAAGCTTTCGATGGCGGAAATGCAGGGCGGTACCTTCACCATCTCAAACGGCGGTGTTTATGGCTCGCTCATGTCGTCGCCCATCCTCAATCCGCCGCAGTCCGGCATCTTGGGTATGCACAAGATCCAGGACAGGCCAATGGCAATCAAAGGTCAGGTGGTGATCCGCCCGATGATGTATCTCGCGCTGAGCTACGACCACCGTATCGTGGACGGCAAAGGAGCGGTTACATTCCTTGTCCGCGTTAAGGAAGCACTTGAAGATCCACGCCGTCTGTTGATGGACCTGTAAGTCATTTGCAGGGTGCGCCAGATTTGCGCGCCCTGCCCCTTGGAAAGGCGGGCCCGTGCATCCCAGTGACCGACAGCTAGACGTAAAGCAAGCATTTCGCAGCTTTTGCCTCTACGCTTTGTCGTTTGCCGGGTTTTTGTATTTTTGGGCCGCATCGGTCTTTGGTCAGCTTCCCGGCGGCACGATGCTCTGGCTCAGCTTCATGATCTGGATCGCGGCAGGGATACTGGCCCTTCATTTCCACCTCTGGAGTATTGATCGGAACCTTTGGCAACTTATCCCATTGTGGCGATGGATACGTGCGCACTCAGAGGCGCTCGTGACCGCGTTCATTCTGTGGAACATCTCGAATGTGGTCGTTTTGGCAATTGATGCCAGCCTGCGCGTACAGGGCACATCTAGCGCCTTGTATCCTTGGTTCATGTTTTTGAGCATTGGTGCAGCCTACGCAGCTGCCCTTTTTCTCTGCGGATCGCTGGCAACGATCAGCCTGGATCAACTGCGGCAGGAGGATTAGATCGTGTTCACATATTCCCGACCTGTCACATTGAACATGTCGCGACAACGCATCGAAGGCCGCCCATGACCCCGGAGCTTACGGTCCTCGGATTGGCCACTCTCCTGCAGATACTGCAGTTCGTGGCCTTTTCCGTGACCGCCAACCAACAGGTGGGCGCGCAAAAGGCGCTCGGGCCAAGAGACGATCCAATCCAGCTCACTGGTGTTCCGGGCCGGTTTCAACGTGCGATGAACAACCATTTCGAAGCGCTGATCCTTTTTACAATCGCCTGCGTGATCACCACGATGGGAGATGGATCCACCGCTGTTACGACAGGATGCGCATGGATATACCTGTTGGCACGGATCCTCTATGTGCCCGCCTACGCCTTAGGATTGAGTCCTTGGCGATCAATTATCTGGTTTGTGGGATTTGCAGCGACAACAGTGATGTTGATCGCGGGGCTGATTTGATGGCAGCATCAAACCCAGCACTTGCGCTTTTCTGGCGCGCGACCCAGACACCAGATTTGCTTGCGTGGATGTTCCGCGCTGGCCACACCCACAACTAAAGGAAGTCTTTCATGGCAAGTTACGACGTTATCATCATCGGTTCGGGTCCCGGCGGTTATGTTTGCGCAATCCGCTGCGCCCAACTGGGATTGAAAGTGGCCTGTGTTGAAGGGCGCGAAACACTTGGCGGGACCTGCCTCAACGTCGGATGTATTCCGTCAAAGGCGCTCCTTCATGCAAGCCACATGCTGCATGAAGCTGAACACAACTTTGCGGCAATGGGACTGAAAGGTAAAAGCCCGTCCGTCGACTGGAAACAAATGATGTCCTACAAGCAGGATACCATTGGTCAGAACACCAAGGGCATCGAATTCCTGTTCAAAAAGAACAAGATCGATTGGCTGAAAGGCTGGGGATCCATTCCGCAAGCCGGCAAGGTGAAAGTGGGGGATGAAACCCATGACGCCAAGAACATCATTATCGCCTCGGGCTCTGAGCCCGCCTCCCTTCCGGGTGTTGAAGTGGACGAAAAAGTCGTGGTCACTTCGACCGGTGCTTTGGAACTTGGTAAGGTGCCAAAGAAAATGGTCGTGATCGGAGCGGGAGTGATCGGGCTTGAGCTTGGGTCCGTCTATGCGCGGTTGGGCGCCGAGGTCACCGTCGTCGAATTTCTCAATGTGGTAACACCTGGCATGGACGGAGAGGTTCAAAAAACCTTCCAGCGCACGCTTAAGAAGCAGGGCCTGAAGTTCATTATGGGTGCCGCAGTACAGAAGACCGAATCCCTGAAGACCAAGGCCAAGGTGCATTACAAATTGCGCAAGGATGACAGTGATCATGTGCTGGATGCTGATGTGGTTCTGGTAGCGACTGGTCGGAAACCCTTTACCGAAGGCCTGGGCCTGGAAGCGTTGGGCGTCACCATGTCGAAGCGCGGTCAGATCGAGGTGAATGACAAGTGGGAAACCAATGTCCCCGGCATTTACGCGATCGGCGATGTGATTGATGGCCCCATGCTCGCGCACAAGGCCGAGGACGAAGGCATGGCCGCAGCGGAACAGGTCGCTGGCAAGCATGGTCACGTGAACTACGGTGTGATCCCCGGCGTGATCTACACCCATCCTGAAGTGGCGAATGTCGGCGCTACGGAAGAAAGCCTCAAAGAGGCGGGGCACGCCTATAAGGTCGGCAAATTCAGCTTCATGGGCAACGGACGTGCCAAGGCGAACTTTGCTGGCGACGGTTTCGTCAAGATCATTGCCGACAAGGACACCGACCGCATTTTGGGCGCGCATATCATCGGGCCCGCAGCAGGCGACCTGATCCACGAGATTTGCGTTGCAATGGAGTTTGGCGCTTCAGCTGAGGATCTGGCGATGACCTGCCATGCGCACCCGACCTATTCCGAAGCGGTGCGAGAGGCCGCGCTTGCTTGCGGGGATGGACCAATCCACATGTAGTTGGCGCGCTTTATGAGGGCGGTTTCGGGGTCAGGTGACGGTGATCGAATGGTAGACTGATGTGGGTAAAGACGGGTTTTGCTCTCCGCTACCACATCGTCTTGGCGGCACGCGCGCCCCACGCCTCATCATAAGGTTTGCCGCCCTCTTCGCCATCCGTCATCTCCGCAAGGATTTCGCCGACGGTTGGTAGAGCGGGTGTTTGATCGGCATTGCCCCAGATGTCCGCCCGCATCAGCGCGCGGGCGCATTGCGTATAAATTTCACCGATTTCGAAGACGATTACGGTCGCAGGCAATCGACCGCCCTTTTCAAAGCGAGCCCGCATTTCATGCGCATCGGTCAGCCACGCCTGCGCGTTGATCCGCACCACGTTATTGGAATTTGGCACAAGGAACATCAGGGACACACGGCCATCAGCAACGATGTTTCGAAGCGAATCCAAGCGATTGTTTCCACGCCAATCCGGCATCAAAAGCGTGCCCGGGTCCAGTTCCTGCACCACCGGGCCATCGTCGCCACGTGGGCTCCCGTCAGTCCCGTCCGGTCCAACGGTGCTTAGGACACAGAGCTTTGAGGCCATGATCCACTTGCGATAAAGCGGGGTCAGACGACGCGCCACTTTACGCAATGCTGGTGCCCCTGGAGTGCCATAGAGCGCTTCCAGCTTTTCGATAGTGTCTATGCATTCAGCTTTCTGAGACATTATTGAACCCTGCCTCGATCATTAGTGCATCTGAGCGGCTTTCGACACCCTCTTCCAGCTGTGACATGAATTCATCACGCGACAATCCGGGTGGAATGGCCGGCAGAAACTCAACCACCGCAACACCAGGCTTGCGCAACAAGCCACGTTTCGGCCAAAGCACGCCGACATTTGTGGCGACCGGAACGCAAGTCTGGTTCAATTGCTCATACAAAACACCCGTGCCAACTTTATACGGCATTTTCACGCCGGGCGCGACGCGTGTGCCCTGAGAGTAGATGATCAGCTGACCCGGTTCACTGCGCCCGGCCTCGACATCGGCGACCATTTTTTCAATGGCTGCGCCACGCTTGCCCCTGTCCACGGAAACACAACCCAAAAGTCGCGCGTATTGCCCGATCACTGGCATCATCAATATTTCCTTTTTCATGATGAATTTGCCCGCTGGCAACGCGGTGAAAATCATCATGATGTCGAGGAATGACTGATGTTTGGCAGCGATCAATGCTTCACCCGAGGGAATCTCTCCGCGTACTTCGCACTTCATCCCGACCATCCAGCCTGCGGTCCAGAAGACCCAGCGGCTGTAGCCTTTGCACGCTGCATATGCACCGCGTCTGCTGAACAACGCCCAAGGCGCAAGGACGAGGCCAAAAATTGGCATCGCAATGTACATCTGAACAATAAAGAGAACGGAGCGAACATATTGAAACATCAGGCGAGATCTCCCATGACGCGCCGCGCTGACCAGCCGGTCGCAAAAAAGGCAACGGTTGCAGCGAATAGCGGTATCAGCAATGGCAATGCCCATTCCAAACCTTGAAAACCAAGCCCGGTCAGAAATCCGCTTGCTTCGGAAGCGGAGGGCAAAAGCAGTACGGATATCATGCCGAAAACCATTCCGAGCGCCGCGCCAGCAAAGGCCCGCACTGTAAATCGCCGCACAAAAGCGCGCGCAATCAAGCCATCAGTTGCCCCGACAAGACGCAGCACCCTGATGACCTGCACGTTCGCAGCCAGCGAAGCGTTAGCGGCGAGCGTCACCATGGCCGCCAGCGTGACGGCCAAAAGAAAAACCGAAACAACGCCAAGCGCTTTGAGCCGGTTCGCGGATTGCACCAGCGGCGCGCGCCATTGCGAATGATCGTCCAATGTGGCGCCGGGCACTTCTGCGGCAAGGCGCAACCGCAATCCTGCTGCATCAAACCCATTATCCTCCTGAATGATCTCAATCAGTTGCGGTACGGGAAGCTTTTCGAGGTCCAGACCTGATCCGAACCAAGGCTCCAAAAGGGCCTGTTGTTCGCTGCTGTCCAAGGCCCGCGCAAAGGCGACCCCGGTCGTTGTTTCCAGAATGCGCAAGGTTGTTTCGGTTTGGGCGGCACGCTGCTCTACCGGTGCCACAATCCGGATCGTTGCGGATTGTGCCAGCTCGTCCCCCCAACGCACCGCGAGCCGTCCCGATGCCAGGCTGAGGGCAAGGGCAAAGACCGCAAGAAACGCCATTGCCGCCGCCGAAAGAATCACAAGATGCGCCGTGAACCCGGACGATGGCACGATACCGTCGGTTCGGCGATCACGCACGATCAATGCTTTCAGGTCGGCGAACAATCTCACAAATCTGCCCCCGCCAATTGAACGCGGTGATTTGCAATGCGCAGGACGCGGGCCTGAACCTGCGTTTTCGCGGCCCGTATCAGGCTGAGATCATGCGTTGCCACCAGAACGGTTTTGCCCATCTTGTTTAACTCAACAAGCAACCTCAGCAGGCGTTGCGACATCTCCCAGTCCACATTTCCAGTCGGTTCATCAGCGATGATCACATCCGGCGACATGATCACACCTCGGGCTAGTGCTGCACGTTGGCGTTCTCCTCCGGAGAGTTCGGGCGGCAAGGCTGCTGCCCTGTCGGTCAATCCAACCCAACCCATCAATTCGGTCAGATCCTCGCGCGCTTCCTGCGTATCGCGTCCGGTTGTTGTCAAAGGCAATGCGATATTCTCTGCAACTGACAAATGGTCCAGGAACTGGCAGTCCTGATGTACAACGCCGATGCGCCTGCGCAGCTTGGCGACACCGTCGCGATTCAAGCTTTTCACGTCCTGATCAAAAACCCTGACCGCGCCCGAAGTCGCCCTGAGGGCGCCGTAGCACAGCTTGATAAACGTTGTTTTGCCAGCACCGGAAGGGCCCGTCAGGAAATGGAAAGACCCCGGCGCCAGCTTAAGCGAAATATCAGACAGTAGGGCGTCACCGCTGCTGTAGCGATAGGCAACATTTTCCAGCTCGATCACAAGGCCTCCGGCGCGTTGGTGGCGTGTTTGTGCCTCACTGCAAGTCTGGTTTCAATGCATCACTTGCGGAGTTTATGCTCAGTTAACACTTTTCGCGGACATATCTTCACAATAGAGTGCCGGAAAAACAAAAATGATAAGAGGTGCGTATGAAGCAGGATTCATCATGCGGTTGATATGTCCCAATTGTGATGCACAATATGAGGTCCCGAAAGAGGTAATGCCGCCCGAAGGACGGGATGTGCAATGCTCGAACTGCGGGCAAACCTGGTTTCAGGACCACCCGGATCACCCCTCCGAAAAGCCACAGCCGAGTGACGTTGAAGCTTCACCCGACGATGCCTTTGAAGCCGCCGCAACTCCTGATCCTGCGGACGTGACCGATCAGGACGACACCGAAGAACACGCATTTGATGCGGCAGTAGACGATGAGGCCGAGGATCAACCCAAGCTTCCGGAGCGGCGTGAATTGGATCCCGCGGTAGCAGAGGTGCTCAGGGCAGAGGCTGAACTCGAAGCAGAAGCGCGCCGTAGAGAAACCAGTGTAATGGAAAGTCAGCCGGATCTAGGTCTGGCAGAGACTTCCAAGGATTCGGAAGACCCAGAGGAGCCGTCTCGTGATCAATTGGCCAAACTGCGTCGCGAGTACCTCGACGAAGAGGACGCTCAGGAAGAATTACTGGCCACGACCGCGACCGCTGCGCTGGGTTCACGGCGTGAGCTACTTCCCGACATTGAGGAGATTAACTCTTCCCTGCGATCCAACAGCGACCGATCAGCTGCAACCGATCCGGGCCAAACGGCACAAGTCGAAGAACAGGAGAAGCGCAGCTCCCACCTCGGTTTCCTGCTCACAATTGGCATCTTTGTTCTACTCGCGCTGCTTTATGTCTTTGCGCCAAACGTGGCTGAAACCTTGCCACAGGCAGCTCCCGCGTTGGATGCTTACGTCTCTACAATAGATGGTTGGCGCGCATGGCTGGATACGCAGTTATCAGCCACTCTGAAATGGCTAGATGAAGCAGCGCTTTCGAGCAGCCAGTAAGTCGAAATTTCAGAACCGGTCCAGAAGACGATTGAGGTAGTCCCGCTCAACTTCCGAGCGCTCTGTCTCGCCTGACCGGCGGCGGATTTCGTCCAGCAACTCGCGGGCACGTCCATAGGCATCTTCGTTCAAAGCCAGCGGGCTGTCGTCACCCTGAGCACCTGAGTTTCCGGATTCGCGGCCCAGTGGATCTCTGTTGTTTGCGCGGCGGTCAGATTCCTGCATCCCCTGACCAGGCTGCCCAGCTTGTTGCTGTTCAGACATCATCTCACCTAACGCACGCATGCCTTCGCGCAAAGCCTCCATTGCCTGCCCCTGATTGTCGATGGCTTCGGCGAGATCATCACGGCGCAATGCCTCTTCGGCACCATCCATTGCGCGGCCCGCACGGTCCAGCGCATCTCGTGCGGAGTCTCCCTCAGGTGTCCCGGCTCCCGGCAGGTTTCGCTGCTGGCGGCTCAACTCATCCCGAAGGGCTTGCTGACGATCAGCGATGCTATCGCCGGGCGATCCGCTTTCCCCGCCCTGCCCGCCTTGCTGGCCGTTCTGGGCCTGATCCTGCCCACCATTCTGTCCTTGCCCTTGCCCACCTTCGTGGTCGGTACCGCGGCCCTGACCGCCATTCCGGCCTTCGTTCCCTTGGTTCTCCCCCGCTTGCGCATTGGGGTTGAACTGCTCTTGCAAATCACGGAAAGCCTGATCGCTCAAACCTTGCTGTTCCCGCAGCGTCTCCGCCAGTCCTTCCATTGCCTGCTCGCCCGGGCTCTGACCACCCTGCCCCTGCTGGCCTTGTGTGACACGCATGTTTTCCATCATCTGCTGAAGCTCTTGAAGCGCTTGCTGCGCCTCGGCCATCCGACCTTGCTCCATCAATTCCTGAATGCGATCCATCATCCGCTGCAGATCATCCTGTGTCATCTGCATTGAATCCTGCGGATTGCCCTGTTGCTGATTTTGCTGCTGGTCCTGCTGGCGTTGCGCCTGCCGCGACAACTGCTCAAGGTAGTCTTCCGTCGCGCGCCGTAGTTCGCGCATCAATTCAGCAATTTCCTCGTCCGACGCACCATTCTTGATCGCTTCGTTGAGCCGCTCCTGTGCCCGCCGCATACGTTCCGCTGCGTCCGCAAGATCACCTTCCTCCAGGATCAAAGCGAGATCCCACATTTCATCCGCGAGTTCCTGCTGTTTTTCGTCGGTCACCCCGTATTTGGCAAAAAATTCGAGCGATTTGATCACTTGCCGCAACCGAAGCGCGTCGACTTCATTACGGAATAGGTCATCCGGTTCAAATGAAACTGCGCGCAAGACTTGGGCGATACGAGGTGTATTAGCGCGCGCCCACAACAGATCACGGCGCGCTTCAATCACAGCAGCAGCGATGGGGTCGAAAAACCGACGTCCGGGCAAAACGATCGCACGCGGTTCGGTCTCAAAAGATTGCTCCGCGCCATCCAGCGCCGAAAGTCGCACCATAACGGGCAGATTTGCCCAAGGGTGCTCCGAGAAATCCTCAATCAGGTTCTCTTCGAACGCGTCGCGGCTTCCGGAGATCGGCATCGGCAAAGGTACGGTCAGCTCGGGGCGCGGCTCAGGATCAATGACGAGGCCATACCGACGATCGACGGAGACGAGGTCCAATGTGAACCGCGCTTCCCCGGCTTCGACGGCATAATCATCTTCGGCCGAGAACGGCAGTGTCATCTCGCCCATGGCCGATGCTGTGGGGTCCGACAACACAGCGATTTGAGGCGGCAGATCAGGGATTACAGAAACCTGCCAGACACGTCCGCCGGGGCCGCTGATTGAAATCTCTCCATCCTGCAGGACGATGAAGTCCTGCGCGGGGTCAGACGCCGGGGGCGTTTCGGTCCGGCCAGAAACGGTTTCGGACAATGTCAACGCGCCGACTTCACCGTACATCCGCACGGTGATCAGGCTGCCGATGGGCACCGACAGAGAACCCGCATCGATATCGTTCAGGTAGATTGTAGGCCGCCCCGTGTATCGGGGACTTTCAGCCCAACCCTCCCAGACCGGACCTGCCGCCAGACCGCCAGTACCCGGGGTCAGTTCCGCGACCGAGCCAACCCGCCAGATCGACCCGAACAACAGTGCTACCGCAAATGCTAACACGGCCATATATCGCAGCGCATATGGATCTCTTGACGACACCCGCAAATCGGCGGGGACCGGCTCCGCCAAAGATGCCCGTTCGGCCATACGGGCCTGATGCGCCCGCCAGACCGCTGTCGAGGCCGCGTCGTTTGCTCCGATGGTCTGTGTATCGGCAAGCGCCTGTAATGGTCGCCCGGGGAGGCTTGCATCCAACCGCGCCATGGCCTCGTCGCGACCAGGAGTCCTGAGTGTTCTGAACGCGTAAATCAGGGAAGCCAGCCCTGCGAGACCGGAAAGGACGATGCCAGTCCAGACGACTTCGACCACGACACTGTCTTGTAGCCCCAACATGAGCGCCGCAAGCACAAGCAAACAAACAGTAAGGAGTGGCCAAAAGCTCTGAACGAGCGCCTCAGCCCACATCCCGGCCCAGGTCAGGCGCAAGGGCCATCGCACTGACTTCAGTGTTTTTGTAACGTCGTGCCGGGAAAAAGTCGCCATTTGCCACGCTCCGCTTTCAAGACCCGTAGCGCGCGCATCGCGTTAGAGCCATGAAGGAATGGTATCTCGATTTATCATTTCGTCAAAGGTCGGACGCGCGCGAATAACCTCAAATTGATCTTCATGAACCAAAACTTCGGGAATGAGCGGGCGAGAATTGTATTCGCTGCTCATTACCGCACCATATGCGCCCGCAGAGCGAAAGGCGACAAGCTCACCAGATGCCACCGGCGGCATGACGCGCGCTTTCGCAAAAGTATCCCCAGATTCACAAACCGGCCCGACGATATCGTACTTTGCCTGCTCTATGCCGGCATCGGGTTCTACAACGGGAACAATATCATGATACGCGTCATACATTGCAGGTCTTATCAAATCGTTCATGGCCCCGTCGATGATCAGGAAGTCCCTGTCTTCACCTGACTTCACGTAGATGACTTCTGACACCATTAAACCCGCGTTTCCGGCAATCAAACGCCCCGGTTCGATCTCGATCTCACAGTCCAGATGGCCCAAAGTACGTTTGACCAGCGCACCATACTCCGAAGGCAAAGGCGGGGCCTGATTGTCCCGAGCATAGGGAATACCAAGGCCGCCACCCAAATCCAGACGGCGGATGTCATGACCTTCCGCACGGAGCATTTCGGTCAGCTCAGCGACCTTTTGGTAAGCCAGTTCATAGGGTTCCAGCTCCGTCAGCTGGCTGCCGATATGAACATCGATGCCAATCACATCCAAACCTGGCAGGCCCGCTGCCATTGCGTAGACGTCAAGCGCGCGGGAGATCGGGATGCCAAATTTGTTCTCGGATTTTCCGGTTGCGATCTTGGCATGTGTTTTGGCATCGACGTCAGGATTCACACGAATTGTAATCGGCGCAATCACGCCCATCGAAAGTGCCGTCGCATTCAGCACTTCCATCTCCGGCTCGGATTCGACGTTGAATTGACGGATGCCGCCTTCGAGCGCCAACCGAATCTCAGCTGCGGTTTTGCCGACACCTGAAAATACGATCCTGTCACCGGGCACCCCAGCCGCCTTGGCGCGCAGGTATTCCCCCCCCGATACAACGTCCATGCCCGCACCGGCCTGTGCCAAGGTTTTCAGGATCGCCTGATTGCTGGCCGCTTTCATCGCGTAGCAGACCAGATGATCCGTCCCCTCCAGCGCTTCGTCAAAAAGACGGAAGTGGCGCAGCAAGGTCGCCGTCGAATAAACATAGAAAGGCGTTCCAACCGCCGCTGCTATCTCGGGTACGGGAACGTCTTCGGCGTGCAAAACGCCATCGCGGTAGAGAAAATGATCCATGTCCGCGCTCTACGCAAAAGCCCGGGCAAGATCAATCAGCCTTTGGCGGGGCTGCGCAAGAACAGGTAAAGCGGCAAACCGCAGCTCACACCGATGCAAAATGTTGCCGGAATGGCCAGAAAACCGATCCAACGCTTTGTCTTGACCGTCTCGACCAGCACCCAAATCGTCAACGCAATGGCCGCGATTGTGAGATCCCAAACCAATCCGCTGGTTGCCGCGTTAACATGCCAAGCGTCTACCATGGCCATCAAATCATAGCCGTTCGCATTGAACCAACTGATGAAATAGTACATCGGGTGGATCGAACCCCAGACAGCGAGCGCCAGAAAAATCCAGCGCATCACCAGTAGCCCCAACCCCATCGACCCAAGCCGACGTTGACAGAAACAGGGCCCCTGTTCACGCCAACATTGGCATGCGGGTAAATACCCGAGCTATTGATGCTGACACCACCGTTGACTGTCGGTGCCACCGGCTCACCATCGACCCCGCAAGCGGCCAGAGCACCAAGGCAAATCAGAATAACGGCAAGACGCGTCACGATACGATGTCCTTCCATCGGGCCACTTGCTCGCGGACGCGAACGGGCGCGGTTCCACCGTAAGATATACGACTGTTGACCGAATTTTCTACCCCGAGCACCTCAAAGACCTCTTGCGTGATCGCGGCATGCGCGGATTGCATCTCATCCAAGTTCAGATCCGGCAAGTCGCAGCCTTTCTGCTCGGCCAGAGCGACAAGGGTACCCGTGATATGATGTGCGTCGCGAAATGGCAGCCCCAGCACGCGCACCAGCCAGTCCGCCAGATCAGTTGCCGTCGAAAACCCCGACCCTGCTGCGGTTGCAAGACTGTCCCGATTGGCGGTCATATCGGTCACCATCCCGGTCATGGCGGCCAGCGCCAGCATCAAGTTGTCCGCCGCGTCAAAGACCTGTTCCTTGTCTTCCTGCATGTCCTTTGAATAGGCGAGCGGGAGCCCTTTCATCACCATCATCAATGCAGTATTCGCGCCAAAGATCCGACCGATCTTGGCCCTGATCAGTTCGGCGGCATCCGGGTTTTTCTTTTGAGGCATGATCGATGACCCGGTCGAGAACCGGTCGCTCAGTGTGACAAACCGAAACTGCGCCGATGACCAGATTACCAGTTCTTCGGCAAAACGGCTAAGGTGCACGGCGCAAATGCTCGCCGCACTCAGAAACTCAAGCGCAAAATCCCGATCACTGACCGCGTCTAGGGAGTTCGCGGAAGGTCGGTCAAAGCCCAGCGCTTCCGCTGTCATGTGCCTGTCCACAGGAAAGGATGTTCCTGCGAGGGCGGCAGCACCGAGCGGGCATTCATTCATGCGGACCCTGGCGTCGCGCACGCGTCCCAGATCCCGGCCAAACATCTCGACATAAGCCATCATGTGATGACCCCAGGTTACGGGCTGCGCGGTTTGCAGATGTGTAAACCCGGGCATGACCCAATCGGCTCCTGCCTCGGCCTGGTCGAGCAAAGCGCGGATGAGCGCCAGCAACCCTTGCTCCGTTGCATCAAGTTGATCCCGCACCCAGAGTTTGAAGTCTGTCGCGACCTGGTCGTTCCGGCTTCGGCCAGTGTGTAATCGGCCAGCCGGCTCTCCGATAAGCTCTTTCAGGCGCGCTTCGACGTTCATGTGAATATCTTCAAGCGCGGTGGAGAAGTGAAATTCATTGCCCTCAATCTCTGACAAGACCGTGAGCAGCCCTTCCCGGATCGCTTCAACATCACTAGGCTCCAAGATGCCTGTCGCACCTAACATTGCGGCATGCGCGCGCGATCCTTCGATGTCCTGTTTGGCCATGCGCTTGTCGAACCCGATCGAGGCATTAATTGCCTCCATGATTGCGTCGGGTCCGGCAGCAAAGCGGCCACCCCACATCTGGTTCGAGGACGAAGGTTTAGGCGCGTCGGTCATTTGGTGTCACCCTTCGGAGGGAAAATGAAGAAACTGGTATCTGCGCTCGTTTATACGGCCCTTTCATTCGGTGCAATCGCCGCCGCACCTGCCGTCTGGGCGGATCTGGCAGCGGCCGCGGAATTGCGGGAAGGCGACATGAAGAAGCTGATCTTCCGTGATCCTCCAAAACCCGTTTCCAATGCCGCATTCTTTTTGGCCGACGATGCCGGAGAGGCAACGCTTGAAGATTACCAAGGCAAGTATGTGCTGTTGAATTTCTGGGCCACCTGGTGTGCCCCCTGTCGCAAGGAAATGCCCCAGTTGTCCGAATTGCAGGGTGAGTTCGGCGGAGACGATTTCGAGGTGCTTACCATCGCCACTGGCCGGAATTCCCCGACAGGGATCAAGAAGTTCTTCGATGAAATCGGCGTTGACAATTTACCGCGCCATCAGGATCCAAAACAGGCGCTCGCAAGCCAGATGGGCATCTTCGGGCTCCCGATAACGGTCCTAATTGATCCTGAAGGAAACGAAGTTGCGCGGCTGCGAGGCGACGCCGATTGGGCGTCGGACACAGCAAAGGCGATTATTGCCACCGCCATTGGACAGACGACACCTAACTAGTTCGTCAGATGCAGCCAGCAAATGGGCCGGTTTCAGCAAGGAATCGGCCTTTGGAACGCTCGCTCGAAACGTGGCCAAAGAACTATGAGCCCATCAGGGCTGGACGCTTAGACGTTATGGAAGACCGCCTAGGATCAGCCCCACCTTGGGACACAATTTGTCCGTCACACCAATTCAGCATCTGTCATGATTTCAACGAGTGCTGGCCCCGGGTGGCGCAGTGCTTCTTCAATGGCCGATTCCAAATCCGAAGGATCGCTCACCTTGACCCCATGACCGCCGCAGAGCCGCGCAAATGCAGCAAAGGACGGGTTTTGCAAATCCGTTTCCCAGACCGGCCATTCGCCTGAACGTTGTTCCTTCGAAATTTTGCCAAGCTCGCCGTTGTGCAAAAGGATGTGCGTTACATCCATGCCGTATTTTACAGCGGTGGTAAAATCCATTGGATATTGGCCAAACCCGCCATCCCCTGAAATTGACACAACCTTTCGCCCTTTCAGACTTTCAATGTCTTGTGTCGCCGCCCAGGCTCCCATGCCGGCAGGAAATCCAAATCCGATGGAGCCAAGATATCCCGACATCAGGACACGTTGTGTTCCTTTGGTTTCCAGATAGCGTCCGAAAGAGTAGGTGTTATTGCCAACGTCGACGGCAAAAATCGCGTCATCGGGCACCAGTTTGCCCAAAATATCAAAGATAGCGAAGGAGTGAATCCCCTTGCCAAGATCCTCAGCCAGGCGGGTTTGTTTTTCGTCGCGCCAAATTTTCCACCGCCCTGCCAACTCGTCGATCTGATCATCCGCGCCTGGGTTCCGCGCGACGTCGAGCAAGTCGCAAAAAGCACCGACATCGCCCCAGATGGGCAACGCTACCGGGTGGAACTTGCCAAGCTGCATTCGGTCGTGATCAACCTGAATGATTTTTTTGCCCGCATTGATACCGCTATGGTTCGAAAAACTTGCCCCCAGCGCGATGATGAGGTCGGCCTCGTTCATGAACCAACTTGCAATGGGTGTGCCCGACCGCCCCAGCACGCCCGCCGCATTCGGGTGATCATCGGGCACCAGCCCCTTGGCTTTAAACGTCGTCAATACAGGTGCGCCCAGACGTGCGGCAAGCTCGGCGACATCGTCCCGCACATCAAAGGCACCATGTCCGACGACAATTACCGGGCGTTTTGCGCCGGCTATCATCAGGGCGGCTTCGTTCAGATCGGCCTGAGCTGGACGAATTCCTGTTTGTGACAATCGCCCGTTCGGTTTTCCGGCAGATTGCGCCGATGGTACCGTCTGTACATCATCCGGGAAAATCAGATGGGATACATTCTGCTCCACAATTGCGGTCTTGCAGGCCAGAGACGCCAGCTCTGCATGGTTCGAGTCTCTTAGAACCGGTTGAGAAAAGGCCGAAACAGCCTGAAACGCGGATTTCAAATCAATGTCCTGAAAAGCGCCAGGGCCCATGACTTGCGTTTGCACCTGTCCGGTCAGTGCAAGGATAGGTGCACGGTCCACCTTGGCATCCCACATCCCCGTCAGCAGATTGGTGGCCCCTGGTCCGGCAATTGTAAGACAAGCCGCGGGCCGACCTGTGAGCTTGCCATAAGCAGAGGCTGCAAAGGCCGCCGCGCCTTCATGGCGAATGCCGTAGTACTTGAGCCTGCCCTCAATGACGGCCAGTCGGATGGCGTCCGACAAACCAAGGTTTGAGTGCCCGACCATGCCGAAAACCGATTGCAGCCCCCAGTTGGTCAGCGTCTCGACCACGACATCCGTTACAGTCCGCTCATGCGGTGGTTCTGGCGCGATCCCGACAAAGATCTCGCCCGCGCGAACGTCCACCGGGTACATTTGCTGTCCGGTGTCCTCGTGGCCGCCGGGTGGTTTGCCGGTAAGCGGGTCGAAATCCCATCCATGCCAAGGACATCGGATCCAACATTTGTCGTCCACCCCTTTTTCAATCGAGCCTTCGCCAAGTGGGCCGCGTTGGTGCGGACAGTGATTGTTCATCGCTGCCCATTGACCATCGAAATGAACCAGACAAATGGATGTCGTGCGGGCCGTTACGGTCTTGACCCGACCTTCAGGCAAATCATCCACATGTCCGACGCTGATCCAGTCTAAAGTCTCTTCAGTCATGGTCTTCTCCTGTTTCCGATTTTGCAGTCAGGCGATCGTAAAGCTTCTGGGCCCAGGTCAGGATCAGGAAACAGCCGATTGCCCAGAGGATCAGTTCAAACGGCGCCGCATCGGTGCCGCGCAGCCATCGCGCCAGCAGACCGCCTTGGGGCCGCAACGCCTCAAAGCCAAAGAGGCCGGAGCGCGGCCAAAGCGACAGGAACCAGAAGCGCGACAAATAGAACAAGATCGCCGCCAACAGGGCCGTGAGGGCCAGAAACACTACTTTACGCATCAGCCCGGCACCCCGACGCTTTCAGGATCTGCGCGGAAGACCAGAACATCCCCCCGCCGTTCCACGTCTCCTTCGATGGTGATGTAGGCCCCGACATGATCGTAAAGGGATTTTGGCAAGGCGCTCCCATCCGGCCCCGTTATCAAGAGAAATTCTGACCCATCGACAGGTTGGGAAGAGACAAAAACCGGTGGAACGCCCCCGATCAGGCAAAGATTAGCGCAGGCTTTATGGGCCAACCCGGTCCCCGGGCGCATCGCCCCGGCGAGGCATTTGCCGTCGCAGATTTCGCCCGCCAGCCGCCAACGCCCCAAGGGCTCAGTGCTTTGCTCTGGGGCAACGCCTTCGACCGCAGAGAGGCCATTCGCGCCGCCGCGCAGTTGCAACATGTTCAACGTGCCGCGCTGAAGGACGACACCCGAAACCTGCGAAAGCTGCCCTTCCAGCGGAACGGCACGTTGATCGACGCTGGACTTTCCCTGCCCTGACAGCATCAGGGTCGTACCGGGCATGATCCTGTCATTGCCCTCGGTCACCCGGACCAAAGGATAGGGCGTGAGTTCGATCACCCCGGTCACCGTCTGGCGTCCATAATCAAAGCGAAACGCACCCGGGCCCGGATCGTCCTGCGCGACCCCCATCGTCAATCCAACCCCGGCAAGGCCCCCTATGAACAGCACACAAACCACCAGCAGCCATTGGCGCAACCCGGCAGGTAACGGCAGATAGCCGACAAAAAACGGAGAGTTCCTATTGCTCATGTTGCCTCCTTCATCCCAAGCGACACCGGGTCAACCGGGGTACCGGGCGGATTGGCCTGCGGGTCCACTTGCACGGTGGTGCCACGCATGCGCAGATTGTAGGTCGGTACCTTTTCCGTGAACGGTGCCGGGGACTGACCGTTTCGCACGTCATACTGGAACCCGTGCCAAGGGCAGGTCACGAGGCAGCTAATCACCCTGCCCTCGCCCAAAGGTCCGTTCTGGTGCGCACAGGCATTCGAGATCGCACTGAGCTTTCCATCCATCAGGTAAACGGCCACCCGCTCGCCATTTGGAAGCAGGCGCACTTTCGCGAACCCATCCTCGAACTCTGAAGCGTCAGCCACGTCAAACCAATCTGCCCCATCCACGGCAAGGTCGCGATCTCTTTGTCTTTCTTTCAGGGCAGCCATCAGATGCAGCAGTCCGACGCTCACCGCCCCGCCAACAAAAAGCACCGTAAACGCATGGTTTTGCTGGTCTTGCAGGATGCCAAAGCTGACGTGAGCCACTACGGACAGATAGGCCGGGTAAATGAGATAGTGGACGCGTTTCCACACTGGCGGCGACAGAAACTTCATCCAGAAATCGTGACTGGTGGTCGCCAGAATGATCAGCACCAAAAGCGCAAAGATACCAAAGACTTCAAACGGAAAGCCCACCAATTGCCCGTAGGATGTATTCGAGAAGAGCAAAGCTTCGTATTTGTTCGATCGTGAAAAGGCAAAGTACCAATCAACGATGTAGGCGGCATGGGTCAACGCCACGAAAACGGTCATCACCCCGAAGTGGCGGCGATTGTAAAGGAGCGGCAGGAAGCGGTCGTCCAATCGTGCCAATGGCCCTATGCACAAAATTACTGTCATCATGGTGAAGGCGCAGGCACCAAAGGCCCGGGCGTTGTGCACTTGCGGATTGATGGCCCGCTCATGGTCGAGGATTTCCGGCGTAAGATTCAGAAAAATATACAGAAACAACCCGACGCCTGCCAACATCACCGCATCATAGAGCCACTTATTCCTGTTCCATTGAACCGGGATATACTTGACGCTCATTGTGTCTCTCCGCTCGGGGCAGAAAGCTGCACGGGTTGGAAATCCGCTGGCCAAGTTTGCCGGATCATGAGACCCGTAGCGATGATCAGTATTATGCCGATGGGAAGGATCAAGCCGACGGCAAAATGGCTCTTTCGAGGGGGATCGTAACGCTCTGACCAGACCTCCCGACCTGTTTCGTACACATACCAGCGCCATAGTACCAAGGGCCAGATCACCAGAATGCCGGGGATCAGCAAAGGTCTGAATACGTAGGCGCCGCGCGCATCTTCATCGATCCGGTCAATGCCGAAGGTCAAAAAAAGAACAGCCACGCCTGCCCCGATATATCCCCAGACCCGAACGGCCATCAAAATGACTTCTGCTGCGTTCATGAAAGCCCTCCGTAGGCGACACCGGATAGAGCAGACATATCCCGCTTCCAGGTCACCAGGTCATCTGTATTGAATTTTGAGAGATGATTGTGCCCGCAAGCGCGCGCCATCACCTGCATCAGTTCCACGGACGCATCGAAGAAATTGGCCAGTTGCTGAGCAGAGCGGTCAACCAGCAAGCGGCTGACGAGATGCGGTTTCTGAGTGGCAATCCCGACCGGGCAGTTGTTTGTGTGACAGGCGCGCATCGCGAGGCAGCCAATCGCCTGCATCGCGGAGTTTGACACCGCGATTGCATCGGCGCCCAAAGCCATAGCCTTGATAAAATCTGCTGGCTTGCGCAGACCACCCGTAATGACCAAAGTCACATCGCTGCGCTCCAATCGGTCAAGATGCGCCCGGGCGCGGGCCAGAGCAGGGATAGTGGGCACCGAGATATTATCGCGGAAAATGACGGGTGCGGCACCCGTGCCGCCGCCCCGTCCATCGAGGATGATATAGTCCACGCCAACCGCCAAAGCGGCATCAATATCTTTTTCGATATGCTGTGCGCTCAGTTTGTACCCTATCGGAATACCACCTGTCCGGTCCCGCACTTCGTCAGCGAATTCCTTGATCTGGCTGACCTCGGTCCAGTCCGGGAACCGCGGCGGCGAAATAGCTGAGGTGCCCGGTTCCAGCCCTCGCACTTCAGCGATTTTACCTTGTACCTTATTGCCGGGCAGATGCCCGCCTGTGCCAGTCTTGGCGCCTTGCCCTCCCTTGAAATGAAAAGCCTGCACCTGCGCCAGCTTGTCCCAACCGAAACCGAACCGACCTGAGGCGAGTTCATAAAAGTAACGACTATTGGCTTTCTGCTCTTCCGGCAGCATACCCCCTTCGCCAGAACAAATCCCCGTCCCGGACATCTCAGCCCCCGTCGCCAACGCCACCTTGGCTGTTTCAGAGAGCGCTCCAAACGACATATCCGACACAAACAACGGGATTCTGAGGGTAAGCGGTTTTTGTGCATTCGGGCCGATGACGACCTCGGTTCCAACATCCGCATCGTCAAGCAGCGGAGGCTTGTGAAGTTGCGCCGTAACCAGTTGAATATCATCCCAATCAGGCAGGTCCGTACGCGGCACCCCCATGGAGGTCACAATCCCATGGTGGCCTGTCTTGTTTAACCCGTCGCGGGCATACTGATGTATCATTCCGGTGTAGGGCTCTTCTGCAATACCGTGGCTGGGATCTGCATAGAGACCCAGGTATGCCTCCCTGTTGTAAGGCTGGGGGTTCTTTTCCGCCCAGGCGTTTATCTCATCCGCATCAACACAGATGTCATCGCCGTCCACCCAAGAGGTGAATTTCGGCAGCTTTTCCTCATTCGCATAGGCTGAAACGCCGGTATCCAAACGATAATCCCAGTTATGAACGCCGCAGATCAAATCATTGCCACGCACATGGCCATCCGACATCAAGGCCCCTCGATGCAGGCAACGACCATAGAAAACAGAAATGTTTTCGTCGAACCGCACCACTACCAGGTCGACTTCGCCCACCAAAGCATATTCCGGCTTTCGGTCAGCGAGTGCGCTTGATTTATAGATGACCGTTTTCTGCATTTTTGCTTCCTATACTTGGTGGCTTTGGGTGATGATTGGTTTGGCACTGGTCTCAATCGCTTCAGTTTCCGGGCAATTGCCCTTTTCGCTAATTTTTTGACCATACCAGCGCGCCAGCGGCGCAGCGGTTATTCCGTGCAACAATGCGCTTATCCAAACCGCGTTGATCGCAGTGTGCAGTATTGGTTCGCCAAACTCATCCGGTATTTCGTCTACGATGAGCAAGGCAAACAAGGCGGTCGCAAGCCCGCGAGGCCCGAACCAGCCAAAGAAAATTCGCGTCAGCGTAGAAGCATCGGTGCCGATCAGAGAAAGCCAAATGGCCAAGGGCCTGACAACGAAAAGGCTGAGCAGGATAAAAGCGAGCATCGGCCAGGTCAGATGCATGATCGCTTCGGGTACAAGCGCCGCCCCGAGTAGGAGAAAAGAAGCCCAGGCCAACATCTGCCCTTCGCTTTCCGTGAACTCGAAGACAAATTTGCAGGCCCCTTTGACGATGCCGCCAAACGCAAGGCCGGCAACAAATGCGGAAATGAAACCGTTCCCGCCTACTTGTAAGGCAGCGAGATAGGCCACACCCGCCATGGCCAGCGCGCCCACCCCCTCATAGATATCGGATGTGGTCTTGAGCGCTTTCGCGCGTAAAAGCAGCCAGCCACCGACTGCGCCAACCGCAATGCCGACCAGTGGTCCCAGAATAATCTGTTTGGCACCGAAGATCAGCCACGTCCCGCCACCAACCTCAGATTCAGCGGCTGTCAGACTTGAAAACAGCAGTATAAGCGGAAGGGCCAGACCATCATTCAACCCGCTTTCAACGGTCAATGCCCGTCTGGGACGTATTGGCACATTTGGATTTGTCACAACCGCCTGACCAAGCGCAGCATCCGTCGGGGCAAGTACAGCCGCGACGGTGGCCACTGCGACAAACGGCCAGGCCGGCAGCAACAGCAAACCAGCGATCGCACCCAGGGCAATTGCAGCGGGCAAGCCGATCAATAACATGCGCGTTGGCCAGACGTGACGTTTGCGCAGCGCCACGAGGTCTGTTTGTGCGGCGTCCAGGAACAACAGAACGACTAGCGTGATTTCGGCGACAGGGTGCAGAATGACGTGACTGTTTTCGGGAGACATCAGTCCTGTAACCGACAACGCAACGCCAAGACCAATAAAAACCATCGGGGCAGTGACGCTGGTCGATGAGAGCCTTTGTGCGATCATCGCGAATGACACAGTCACTATGCAAACGATCAAGAATCCGGTCACGCGCTTACGGCTTCGTTGACCCGGCAGAATTTTGGGATCGTGTCATCGACGTGGATGCTGGAGACTCCTGTTTAGGCCCAGTTTTCCAAAAAAACCTCCGGTAGCATAGCAAAATGTCCGCCAAGTCTCACACAATAACGTGTAATTTCGATCTGACATGTTGAGGATGTCTTGAGCGTAGGCGGGATGTCGTTGCCCCGCACTCCTCTACCTACACTACGCTGCGCGTGTCGGTGCCAGGTAACGAAAGAGAATTCGGGCGATGGATACTCATTGCGCGGATACATCGGCTGTATCTTCCAGCGGTCGTTCGCCCGCATTTTGCTAGGGCCAAGGGTTGCGGTTCTTTCGGCACCGCTGACGAGTTCCTTCGTTTTCGGTGAGGATCGAAGGCGGATGTTTCTGGGCACCCAGCGACCAAGAAGACGAATATGTCGCCTAGCCACTTCCATTTCCCCATGGTGGCAAACCGCCCAAGGAAAGCAACTTGCTGCAACGCCTTGCGCAATGATGAACAATCATTCATATTCTTATAAACGAATTTGTATAGGCCTGACATGCTGCTGACGAAACGCTCATTTCTTTCCGGTGCCGCAGGATTTTCATCAGCGGCCGTATTGGGTTCGATTCCTAATCTGACAAATGCTCAGATCACACTGGCTGACATGAAATTGGACGTAGTCAGTGATGGTTCACTTTCACTTCCTGGGAGTTTTATCTTCGGCCCAATGCCACAAGACGAACTCGCGCCAATCGTCGAAAAATACCAGCTGTCCACTGATGTTTTGACACCGCCTTGCAATGCGACACTGTTACGCCATCGTGAACGAACCGTGCTGTTCGACGTGGGTTCAGGCCCCGATTTTGCGCCGAATTCGGGAGTTATTCTTGAATCGCTGGATGCGCTTGGCGTAGCACCAGAGGAGGTGACGGATGTCGTCTTCACCCACGCCCACCCCGATCATCTGTGGGGTCTTTTGGATGACTTCGATGACCCGTTGTTTACCGAGGCACGTTATCTGATCGGTCAGGCCGAATGGGACTATTGGACCAATCCAAACACCGTGAACGATATTGGTGAGACCCGAGCATCTTTTGCAGTAGGCGCCGCAAGACGTCTTGCTCTGATCGAAGACAAAATCGCATTTTTCACGGATGGTGAAGAGATTTTGCCAGGTGTGGCGGCGCGCGCAACCTTTGGGCACACCCCCGGACACATGGCGTTTGAGGTCCGCAATGGGTCCGAAAGCGTCATGATCCTCGGCGATTGCATCGGCAATCACCATGTGGCGTTTGAAAGGCCTGAATGGCCGTCCGGGTCTGATCAGGATCAGGAAATGGCCGCACAAACAAGGCTCGGGCTTCTGGACCAGCTCTCACACGAGAAAACGCGCGTCATTGGATTTCATCTGCTGGGAAATGGCATCGGCTTTGTCGACAAAACCGCGGATGGGTATGCATTCGTACCGGAGGTTTAGTGATGCGAATTCTCACAACCCTGTTTATCATTTGCGGTTGGGCAGCAATGGCAAGCGAAGATATCGCGGACCAGTATCCAGCCTCCATGCTGTACTCCAAACCTGTTGAAGTGATCCCCGGGGTGTTCTCATCGATTGGTGCAACGGCACCGTCAACTTATGAGAACGCCGGACACAACAATAACCTGAGCTTCATTGTCACGAGCGAAGGCGTCGTAGTTGTCAACGGAGGCGGATCCTATGCGCTGGCGGAAGCCCTGCACGATGAAATCAAGGTGGTCACGGAACAACCCGTCGTACTGGTCTTGAATGAAAACGGCCAGGGGCACGCGATGCTGGGCAATTCGTACTGGGCCGAAAAAGGGGTCGACATTGTTGCCCATGCAGATGCCGCAGCTGAGTTTGAAGAATATGGGCCTCAATCCCTTGCCGCCGCCCAAACACGCCTCAAGGATAGAGCGGCGAAAACCAGTATTGCCCTGCCCACCATCACTTTTGAAGACCGATACACCGTCGAACTCGGTGGGATTCAGATCGAAGCACTCTACCTCGGACCTGCCCATAGCCCCGGTGATATTGTTGTCTGGCTGCCCCAGAAGAGCCTCGTGATCTCCGGCGACATGGCGTTCCACGAGCGAATGCTACCGATCTTTGAGCATACCATGACTTCCGATTGGATAGAGACCTGGGAGAACGAGTTTGAGGAGCTTCAGGCGACATATGTCATCCCAGGCCATGGCCATCCCACAAATATGGATCAGGTCAGACGTTATACGCGGGATTACCTGATCTATCTGCGCGGGAAAGTCGGCGCACATCTGGAAAACGGTGGCGGGCTCGCAGAGGCCTATTACGTCGATCAATCGCCCTACAGGAACCTTGATACGTTCGAGGAACTGGCGACCAAAAACGCGGGCCGTGTCTTTGAGCAGATGGAGTTCGAGTGACGCTTGAAAGCCGGCCTAACGCGTTTCCCAATGCTCTCCTTGTTGAAAGGACTATCGCCGCTCAAGTCGCAGGGGATATAATATATTGTTTTTAAACATTATTTTAATTTACGTCACACTCTTCATTGACGTGGATCAAGGCACGAAACCAGCAAACCAGCTATGGATTTCCTAGTGGAGGCAAGCCCATCTGATGGAACAGTTGATCGATAGTTTTGGCGAAGACGCCATCCTGTTCTCGATCGCACTCTTGGTGGGATTAGCCTTTGGCGCAGCCGCGCAACATTCGCGCTTTTGCCTTAGATCCGCATCAATTGAATTTGTTTCGGGGTCATGGGGTCAGAGCCTTTCGGTTTGGCTTGTCGCTTTCTGCTCGGCGGTACTGAGCGTTCAGTCACTGATCAGCCTTGGCTATCTGGATGCCTCTCAATCGCGACAGATCGCAACGACCGGCAGCCTTTCAGGTGCAATTATTGGTGGCATGCTATTCGGCGTCGGCATGATACTCGCCCGCGGGTGTGCCAGCCGGTTGCTGGTCCTGTCCGCAACAGGAAATCTTCGAGCCCTAATTACAGGTCTGGTGCTCACAATTGCTGCTCAAGCTTCATTGAGAGGGGGCTTGGCACCGCTCAGGGAGGGTCTGAGCGGACTGTGGACGATACCCGGGGGGAACACGCGGAACATGTTAGCCTACGTCGATTTGTCCCCAGCTTTTGTTGCTTTCTCCGCCCTTGCTGCTCTCATTCTGTCGGTCGGTTTCGCTTTCAAGAGCGGCACGCAAGGATCGCGCGTTGGGGCCGCAATAGTCGTCGGCATCACGATCGGGTTGGGATGGGGCGGCACCTATGCGGTGTCACAAGCCTCCTTCGAAGTCATTCCGGTATCCTCCATAACCTTCACGGGCCCATCCGCAGACACCATGATGGGCCTCGTTAATGAACGCTCACTCCCATTGGGATTCGGATCTGGACTTGTCCCAGGTGTTTTTCTGGGAGCAATGGCAATGGCGCTTATGACAAAGGAAGCAAAGATCCAGAGGTTTGGGCCTGACATGCCGATGGAACGTTATCTGGTTGGCGGTGTATTAATGGGCTTTGGCAGTATGCTGGCCGGAGGATGCGCAGTCGGTGCCGGGATGTCGGGTGGATCGATCTTTGCACTCACCGCCTGGGTCGCTTTGCTTTCAATGTGGGTAGGCGCGGGTATGACGCATGTTTTAACGTCAAACCTTGCGCGTGATACCAGCGATGCGCCTGTCTGATAGGAGACTGATCTTCCCGCGAATGATCGCCCGCACGAACAGGGATCAGAAGGCTGGAAATATCGAGTTATTCCACACAGGCCCTTCGATCACCTAATCCCTTTTCGGGCACCAAGTTGACGTTCAATTTCGGCGAAGGGTCTACCGCCCACATCGCGCCGTGTGATTGGCCCGTCCTCGAAAGACTTGGATCGCACTCTTAGTTGCCGATGGCCTCTGTCACGATCTCATCCAGAAGTGATTGGACTTCCTGCATTGGTCCGTCCGGATAATTTCGGTACCCGACCATAACCTCGTCACCACGCTCAGCGACAAAAATCCCGTAAGGACAATGCGCAATGTTCATCGGGTCGGCTTCCATAACCTTCCGGGATACGACAGCAGAACAAAAAACGAAGATGTCCGCCTCTTTGAAGAGTTCGACGTCACTACCTACGTCTGCGCCTGTGCGGTTGAGCATTTCGCCGACATGGCTGACGTAATCGATCACAAGTCCCTTACCAACGATGGCGCTTTCTACTCCAAACGCGGCATCCTCAAAGGTTCCATCATAGAGATAGGTTGTGGATGTGTCCGCTGCATGCGCGGAGTTTATTGCCGCTGCAATGAGCAGACCTGCCGACAGACATGATTTCAGCATCGTAACATACTCCTGTTCTGGCGTTTTGCGGGCCCAATGCCATTGGGCCCGGCGGTTTCTCGTAAGGTCTTCGTCGGCTTAGCCAAACATGTCAGCCGTGATCCCGGTGTACCAACCCTCAGATTCCTCGTAGGTCGCTTTGCGCAATTCTGCACTTTCACCTGTTGAGGAAATAAACCCATCTACCTTGGCGATTTTCTCTTCGGTTGCCTCGTAGGTCGCACCGACTTTCACACCGTCGTTCGCATCGATCAGCGACCAGCAGGTGTTGGAGAATTTGGCTGGGAATACCTTGGATCCGGTCAATGCCCCTCGTACCGCGTTGGCGCAGACTTTCGCTTGCGAATTCGCGGAAAAGCCGGATTTTGGCATATCGCCCTGCTGCGACGCATCCCCCAAGACATAGACGTCCGCATCCGCTTTGGTCGACATATCCGCCGCGTTCACGGGCGCCCAGTTGCCTTCGGTCACGCCTGCAAGTTCTGCGATACGGCCCGCCTTCATCGCCGGGATCACATTACAAGCGTCGACTTCCGTTACCTCCCCGTCGATCGTGACCGTCATGGCAGCGGGATCAACTGATACCTCGCCGCCCCCAAAATCCTCGCCGATCCAGTCGATCATGCCATCGTAATGATCGGCCCATCCTTCCTGGAACAACGCCATCTTGGAGAATTTCGGCTTGGGGTCCGCCACAATGATCTTCGCCGTTGGGTTATTTGCCTTGAGGTAATGCGCAACCATCGACACCCGTTCGTATGGTCCCGGTGGGCATCTGAACGGATTTGGCGGCGCGACCATGGCAAATGTGCCACCTTCGGGCATCGCAGCAATTTTTGCCTTCAGCAATTCGGTTTGCGACCCGCCCTTGTAGGCATGGGGCATCGCGTTTTGCGACGACAGGTCCCATCCTTCAACCGCACCCTCAACAAAATCAATGCCGGGGCTGAGGATCAGCTTGTCGTAAGGAACCGTGCTGCCGCCCGCAAGCGTCACGGTTTTTGCGTCCCGATCAACCGCGATGGCCCAATCGTGGACGACATTTACGCCTGCAGCCGCCAACTTGCCGTAGGAATGGCCCAGGTCGTCAATCTCTTTTACGCCGCCGATGTACAGGTTTGAAAAGAAGCATGTGTAATACATCCGCGTCGGCTCAATCAGAGTAACGTCAATCGCATTCTTGCTGTCCTTTGCGATATAACGCGCAGCGGTCGCACCGCCCGCACCGCCCCCAACGACCACAACCCGTGGCTTTCCGTGACCGTCGGCCAAAACTGTTGGCGCCGCCAGCGAAGCCGCAGCGACCGCGCTTGTTCCAATAAATAGGCGTCTGTTCAATTTCATCGTTCTCTCCTCCCAGAGTGTGGACCTTCAATCGAGTCCCTGAAAATACGCCGCAAGGGCAGCGATCTCTTCGTCATTCAGCCGCCCGGCCATCATTTGCATGACTGGATGCGGTCTGAGCTTCCGTTTGTAGGCGTGCATGGCAACAACGAAATCCTCCGTCGGCCAAAGTGTAATCGAGGGAATACCGTCCGACGTCCCATCCGATTTATGGCAGGTCAGGCATTCGCTGGCGAGGTATTCCCCGTATTCAGGGTCACCCTCCAATGCCAGAATCGCCGGATCAATATCATGATCTGTCGCCAGTGCCGTTGGTTCTGCTTCGGGCAGATCGGATGGGTTGTCAGAAAAGATGCGCAGGTAGGCAAGCACATTGGCACGATCCACCGGATCTTTGATACCCCTAAAACTCATGCGCGTCTTGGACACAAGCGCACGTGGGTTTTCGATGTAAGCGCCGAGTGTTTCAGCAGTCCAAACCAGACCATCATCGCCCGCTCGTTTCATTGACGGCGAATACCGGTAACCGTCATTTGCACCGGCAGCGCGCCCAAAAACACCGTTCAGATGCGGTCCGATTTTATCGGTGGCGCCATCACCGACCTGATGACACCCGATGCATTTGGTAAAGACTTCTGCGCCTGCCTCAGCGTCTCCAATCTGCTCTGCCCAAGTCACCCCTGCTGCAAAAACTGCAGCCAACACCGAGGGGAGACTTTGCAGCCAGCGCTTGGTCATTCAGAAAAGCTCGCAAGATAGGCCATGATCGCATCCAGATCGCTGTCTTTCTTCAGGCCGGCAAAGCTCATCTTTGTGCCTTTCATGAAGGCTTTCGGTTTCTTCAGAAAACCGCGAAGAGAGGCGTCATCCCAAACAAGGCCATCGCCCGCCATGGCTTCCAACGCTTTCGAGTACTTGAACCCTTCTACCGTACCCGCCTCTCGTCCGACAATACCCGTGAGGATCGGGCCGGAACGGTTTTTGGCGCCTTCCCCAAGCTGGTGGCAGGCTTTGCATTTCTTGAAAACCTTCTCGCCCGCTTTGACCTGCTCCGGGTCAAGGGCGGGTAGCTCGTCGGCGGTTTCGGTCTCTGCGACCTCTTCCGTGGCGGCTGATTCAGCAGCTTCTTCTTCCGGCGTGACATCCAGAACCATGGCCCGCATGGTAACTTTTACCTCGCCCTCCTTGCAGTTTTCCATGCAGGGTTCGCCGGTCCATTCCGGATATTCAGTGACGGCGCGATCATCAATAATAAAGCCGTCCGCATTAGGCATTTCGACATCAAAGAAGGTTTCATTGGACAGGACGAAGTCGTCCTCGACCAAATCGTTGGAATACAGGATATAGGCGAGGATCGCGTAAACTTCGTCGTCCGAGAGCGTGCCCGCATTGCCATAGGGCATCGAACGCTTGATGTAGTCGTAAGCCGTGCTCAGGTAGGGCCAGTATGATCCAACCGTCTTGAGCGGATCATCATGATCCAAGGTGTCTGCCCCGCCTGCGAGTTTCGGCCAATTATCGATGCCTTCGGCGAAATCGCCGTGGCAAGCCGCGCATTGCTCCGCAAAAATCTCCTCACCATCGATCGCGTCACCGGAACCAACCGGCAAACCGGTACCATCGGGCCGAATGTCACCATCCCAGGCCGCTATTTCTTCGGGCAAGGGAGGGCGACCTAACCCAAATTTCTCTGCAAAGGCTGGGCCCGGATTTAAACCGACTATGGCGACAACTGCTGTGATCTTAAGAAACTTCGACATTTTCCGCCTCGCCGTTTGACCGTACCAACCATGTCTGAATGCAGTTGTTGTGATAGATTGAGTTGAGGCCGCGAACCTCGCGCAGCTGTGCCTTGGTTGGCTGCACATACCCGGTGTCATCCATGGCGCGGGACTGCAGCAACATTTCGGATCCGTCCCAATCCATATCGAGATAAAAGCGCGTGAGCGCCATTTTTTCTCCCGGTTTGGCAAGACGGGCAGTTTCCCATGTCATGCCCCCATCCTTTGACACATCCACCCGGGTGATCGCACCACGACCTGACCATGCAAGGCCCGAAACAACCAAAGGCCCTTTGCCATGTACGATGGGCGATTGCGGGCTTGGGCTGGTAACAACGGACTTGGCATCCATTGCCCAGGTCCATTTCCGGCTGGTGCCGTCTGCCAGTGTGTCTGTGTACTTGCTGGTCTCTTCACGGCTCTCGACAGGGCCATCCATGACCTCGACCCGACGAAGCCATTTGACCCACATGTTCCCTTCCCACCCCGGCACAACAAGGCGCACAGGATAGCCATGTTCCTTGCGCAACGCTTCGCCGTTTGCCTTGAACGCTACAAGCACATCGTCGAGCGCCTTTTCCATCGGAATCGAACGGCCATTCGAGGAGGCATCCGCCCCTTCGACAAAAACCCATTTGTCCGCAAGATCACCGGCCGTATCCAGCCCGGCTTCCTCCAGAAGCGTGCGGAGGGGAACACCGGTGTATTCCATGTTGTGGATCATGCCGTGCGTGAACTGCGCCCCGTTAAGTTGCGCGCCGGCCCATTCCATGCCGGTGTTCGCGGCACATTCACAAAAATACACGTGGTTTTCGCGGGGGAAGCGCTCAAGATCCGCGTAAGTGAAGATCAGCGGCGTGTCGACCAGCCCGTTAATCATCAGGCGGTAATCCTCCTTTCTCAAATCAATCGCACCGGAGTGGTGTCTCTCAAATGCGCACCCCTGAGGGGTTATTGTCCCATCAAGCGCATGGATCGGTGTGAAGTTGATCGAGCTGACGGTATCCGCCGTCAGCCATTCGACATTGCGCCGGATGACATCGCCTTCATGCTCAATTGGCATGCCATAAGGCGTCGCATCCACGCCGTCTCCAAAGGATTGCGCCCAAGGTTGAATTTCGGTGATCAAGGGATCAGGCGTCGTGGCCCTCGCACCCGCAGCCGTCAACGCCCCTGCGCCTGCCGCGGCGGCACCACGCAGAAACGCGCGACGAGAGGGACCATTTCCCAAATCATTTTCTGACATTCGATTGCCTCCTCTCACCGTCAGCCTACGCGCCGACAACTTTCACACTGCTATTGGGATCAAGGGAGATGGTGCCTTGTTTGGCGATATGCGCCTCGACAACCTCCCAGATCTGGGGGCCCTCGGTCCCTTCATTGACCGACGCCCAGCCCGCTACCTGATAGGTTTTTGCAGGCTCGATCGCCTCCCCTGTCTTCAGCAGCGTCATCTCGGTGATCCGGTCACCTTGCGGCTTGGTCACATCAATGCGGTACCCCAGACCACCGACACGAACCATGTCCCCACCCTGCTGGTAATAGGGATCAGGATTGAAAAGGTTATCCGCGACATCTTCCAACACGATTTGCAGGAATTCGCCTGTCATTTCAGTACGGTATGCTTGACCGTAGCTCATCGAGGTCACGTTCCAGATATCTTCGCGCGTGATATCCTGATCCGGCAAGATCGACGGTCCCCAACGTACACCTGGTGACAGAGCAATATCCGCCTCTCTTTCGGAGATCAGCGCGTCGCAGATCAGATCATCCCAAGTGCCATTGAAGTTTCCTCGCCGGTAGAGTGTTTGTTCTTCGCCGGTTCGCCCGATGACTTCCGTGAGCTTATCGAGATAGGGTGCGCGTTGTTCGTCAATGACCGCGCTAACCTCTGCGTCCGGCGCGATGACGTCCGAGAACACCGGGATCAGTTTGTGGCGGAACCCCATCATGCGGCCATCACGCACATCCAGATCAACCCGGCTGACAAATTTTCCGTTCGACCCGGAAGCAACGATAATCGTCTCACCAACTAGCACTGGCTCAGGTAATGCATCGTGGGTATGTCCCGACAAGATGACATCAATGCCTGTCACCCTGCCCGCCATCTGCTTGTCGACGTCAAAACCATTGTGGCTCAGACATACGACCAGTTCAGCCCCTTCCGCACGCACTTCATCGACCATCTCCTGCATGCGCTCATCCCGAATACCGAATGAGTATTCCGGAAACATCCAACCGGGGTTAGCGATGGGCATATAAGGAAATGCCTGCCCAATCACCGCGACCTTTACCCCGCCCCGTTCGAAAAACTTGTAGGGTGGGAACAGCTCTGCCGGCTCATCCCACTCGGCATCGAAAATATTCTGACCCAGAGCTGCAAAGGGCAGACCTTCGACGATCTCGGCGACCCGGTCCGACCCCAGCGTAAACTCCCAGTGGAATGTCATCGCGTCAGGTTTCAGGGCATTCATGACGTTGACCATGTCCTGGCCCTGAGTGTGATGGCAGGTGTAGCTGCCATGCCAGGTGTCGCCCCCATCCAGCAACAACGCGTCCGGGCGGGCTGCGCGAATGGCATTAATGATCGTTGCAACCCGGTCCATCCCACCAACTCTGCCGTAGGCTTGAGCCAGCGCGCTGAAATCATCATACGTCAGCGCGTAGGCTGAGGGGCTGCCATCATCAATGCCATAGAGCTTGCGAAAGGCGGCACCGGTAAGGTGCGGCACTGCCCCCTTATTGGTACCAACGCCGATGTTCACCGAAGGCTCGCGGAAATAGATCGGTTTGAGCTGCGCGTGGATGTCCGTGACATGGATCAGGGAAACGTTGCCAAAGGTGTCAAACTCCAGGAGCTGATCCTGCGTCAACGCCTGCTGTGCCGCGACCTTGGCCCAATTCCCGTATCCAGAGGCGCCATAAAGGGCAGCTGCGGCCATGCTCGTTTGCAGGAAATCCCGGCGAGAAATCATAAGTGCTCCAGTTCATGCGTACGTATGCGCATTTATGAATAAGTATGATGCGAAACGGCCCCGCCGACAAGTCGGCGGGGCCGCTCATAGTTTTAGTTTCGAATTGACGGGCCTTCGACGCTCAGGCCATTGCCGCGCGATGCAACGTATAGTTCGAGCGCGATGAATTCGTCGCTGCCGGGTGCATATGTTTCCGCACGCGTATCCCGAATGCAGCCTTTGAAACGGGAATGAGCGCCGTTCAATTTGGTGTTTTTCAAACGGTAGACCGGAAACCCATTGATCTGGCCTTGGCTCAGATGATCGGCGCGGATCATGTTACCGTAGTTATCTTCATGGCAATTTGCACAGGAGAGCTCTAGCTGACCCGTGCGGGTATAGTACAGCTCCTTGCCCTGCTCCCATGCCGACTGCGCAGGGCCATCGATCGCAACATTTACCGGCATACCGCGCGAGACAGACGAAAGCGCGGCTTCCATGTTGATGGCGGGCCCCTTGTCATAGCCCCATGCTTCAGCGCCCATACGTTCTGTCCTGCACTCGTTCATTTGCATTTGCAGCGTCTGAACACTACCGGCGTTCTCATCCCATTTGGGGTACGTCGGTTTCACGCCAGCCATGCTTTCGATCTCGTTGTGGCAAGACGAACATGATTTCCCGGCGGTACCATCAGCGGTTTCCCAAGCTTCCATCGCCTGCTCGACAAAGATCATCCCCGGGTTGTCGAAGTCATCCGATTGCATTGCCCGTGTCTCTGTCCCCCGAAAGAGCCAACCCGACAGAACTTCATCCAAAGCGTCGGACAGATGTGCAGGCGCAGCGGTACGCGTCACAATCGGCGTCTCTTCGTTCAGGATCAACGTGTCGTCCACCGGTTCGGCAGATGCGAGCGTCGTCGTGAACACTGTCGCCAGAATGGCGCCGGTCAATTTCTTCATTGTGTCCCTCCCAAGACTGGCCGGCTTAGCCGATCTCAATTTTTTTGGTTGTGTCGTAGACGGACCCGTCATCGTCATACCAGGTGAACTTGAACTCGCCAGCTTCGGGCACCAGTGCTTCGAACTCGAAGTACGGATTGGTCGAGATTGCTGGCTCAAGCTGCACATCGATGACGTTTTCGCCGTTAAAGTCGCAGGTAAAGCGATTGATGATCGAGCGCGGAATGACGTTGCCCTCTTTATCTTTGCGCTGGCCGGATTCCATTTTGTGGCTGATCAGCGTCTTGATTGTGATCGTGTCGCCAGCAGCAGCCTTTTTGGGTACTTTGACGCGCGGTTTTACACCAGATGCCATGATTTTTTCTCCTCCGAGCTATCAGCCGCCGCAGCCGCCAATTGTTACTTTTACAGTGCTGGACGCCTGAACGAACGATCCGTCATCGAGTTTGGCGATGGCCACAACATCCTGCGTTCCAGCAAGGCGGATGCGGGTAGAGGCAGCGCGCGACGCGGCAAGCTTGCCAAATCTGAACGTTGCGACGTTCGGCGTCGGGTTCCCCATCGCGAGCACAAGTATTTCCGCCGCCGAGCCGGACGAGACTTCGATTGGGACCGTGTTTCCGTTCTCCGCGATCTCTGGAGCGATCAGCTCAATATCGCCAGAGCCGATCTCTGCACCTCCCGTGAAGGCTGCGATGGCTTCCTCGCTTGTGGCTGCAGCTGATCTGCGCATGGGCATCCCAGAAACAAGCAGCGCCCCGGCCCCCAGGATGATTGCGTTACGACGTGTCAGTTCCATGAACTTATCTCCTTGCCTCCCCAACCGTGGGGCCTATTCCTCTTTGAGCGTGACGAGATATGCCACGACATCTTCAATTTGCTGTGCACTCAAGAGCGGACCAAATGTGTCGTCCGCCGCCTCTCCGGTGTAAGCGTTCCCCGGACGGATGAAACCTTCCGTCTTGTAGAAGGATGGCATCATGCTTCCTTCGAACATGATCTTGGCATTCGCGACGATCCCGCGCAGCTCTGCTTCGGACCAACGGTCACCTGCACCATCCAGCATCGGGCCAATTTCACCGTGGAACGGCACATCTGCGAGATCCGTGACCTCGTGGCAGGCTACACAGTTTCCTTGCCCCTTATCACCAACGATGATGCGACCGTTGTTCGGATCGCCAGGCGCACCGGACAAAGACTGCTCAATTGCACCATCATTGAATGCCACATTCGTTGGCAAAACCTCTTCTGCATGCAGGCCCGTGGCAATCATCGCACCGATTGCCGCACCAATGAAACAATTCTTCATGCGTCCTCCCAAACACTCTGTTCAGCATACCGTAGCGCACAGATTCTCGATAACGCAACAACAAATTCACTTACTTGAATTTTTTTATCTGACCAATGACGCCGAAAGGTCCATGCAGCTTATCTGGACTGTTCCGCGATTTTACGCGCATGATATTTCTGGAAACTTTCGTCTCCCTCATACCCTTTCTCAACGACCCAATTCAGCATATTGAAGGTCGTATTCCGGCCAAAAGCGCCCGGCATCGTTGCGACCGCGACTTGAGATGCGACCTGACCAGTTTCGACCTTTTCGGGAAAAAACAGAATCATCGGTGTGAACAATGCGCCCCATTTTTTCACCATTTCCTTTTCAGGAAGCGTCGTGCCGTCAAAATCCGTAACATCCAAATCACCAAACATGTTGATCTGCACCACAAAAAAATTTTCCGTGATGTAATTTGCAATTTCTTCCTGCGGAAAGACCTCTTGGTGCATTTTCGCGCAATATATGCACCCACGTTGCTCGATAATGACCATAAGGCGTTTGCTTTCAGCGTTTGCCTCCTCCAGGTCCTCGGACAAATCCTTGAACGTCTCCCGCATCCAAGGCGCTTTGTGCAGGCCATCATCGCCCAGCTCTGCGGCATGGGCAGTTGGAACCAATGCAATCGCAGCCGCCATGGCGAACAATAGATTTCTCATTTGGGATCCTCCTTAATTAGCGCAAAACGCCGATGTCTGGCCCGACCTCAAGCATCCATTGCGCGATATAGTTCATTGAGTTTGTGGCGATCAGCACGCCGAAAAGGATCAGGAAAACGCCCATGATTTTTTCAACCAGTGCCAGTTGGCGACGAAATCCAGACATCCACCGCATGAAAGGACCAATAAAAAGCGCCGCCAGAACAAACGGCGCGGTCATGCCCAAGCCATAGGCAAAAAGGAGCACCGCCCCATGAGATGCCGTTTCGGAGCCAGCGGCGGTAAAGAGGATCGCCGCCAGGACCGGCCCCACGCAGGGCGTCCAGCCGAATGCGAAGGCAAGCCCAATCACGTAGGCCCCAACGAGGCCCACATTTGACGTATCGCCAGCATCCACCCGCAATTGGCGGTACAGAAATCCGATCCTTATAACCCCAAGAAAGTGAAGCCCCATGGCTATGATGATCGCCGCTGCTGCCCACCGCAGAACATCGAAATATTCGCGGACCGCCTGACCAAAGGCCGTTGCCGCCGCACCAAGCCCCATAAAGATCGTGATTACACCAGCGGCAAAAAAGCAGGCAGCGAGTACAGCCCTGGTTCGGGTTCGGCTGTCAATCTCCGCATCCGCGGAAATCTGGTTCATCCCGATTCCGGCAAGATAGCTGAGGTAAAACGGAACGATAGGCAAAATGCACGGCGACAGAAAAGACAACAAGCCTGCAAATGCAGCACCCATCAATGTAATTTCCATCATGGCAACGGCCTGTCCTTGTGTAATTCACATATTCATATTATGTTATTTAACATCTATAGGTCAATTTCGCATGCTGTTCCGCCCTCTCGTTATCTGTCTTGGTCTGCTGATCTTTCCTGCTGCTCCTGTCGCAGCTGAGACTGAGCTTGTTATGGTGGAAGAAAAGGGTTGCATCTGGTGCGCAAGATGGAACGAAGAAATCTCTGATATTTACCCAAAGACCGAAGAAGGGGCAGCCGCGCCTTTGCGGCGAATAGATATCAATGCGGAACGACCGGGTGATCTGGTCTTCTTACGCGCGCTTACATTCACTCCAACCTTTGTGCTGGTTGTGGACGGACACGAGGTTTCTCGGATTGAAGGATATCCGGGGGAAGACTTTTTCTGGGGATTGCTGGGCAAGATGCTATCTCAAGCCAACATTGATGTCTCTGGATGAGGTCCGTATATGAATATGCAAAACAAGGTAGATCCGCGCGTCGCCGCGGCAGACGGTGAGAAAAAAATGGGACTTCCTGTATTTGACGCCAATATGTGTCCGGAAGATATGGACAAAATGGCTGCCAATGCCATGAAGGCGTCGAACTTCCTCAAGGCGATCAGCCATGAAGGCCGGCTGATGATACTGTGCCACCTTGCGTCGGGCGAGAAGTCGGTCACCGAATTGGAGGACCTGCTTTCCGCGCGGCAGGCGGCCGTTTCGCAACAGCTTTCGCGCCTAAGATTGGAAGGGCTTGTCGTACCCCGTAGAGAGGGCAAGACGATATTCTATAGTTTGGCCGATGACCGCCCCAAACAAATCATGGAAGTGGTCTATGATTTGTTTTGTCGAGGCGACGGATAAGAGCGGGATAGGCAGACCATACGAAAGCTTGGATTGCGCTTATGGATGATCTGATCTCCGACGCAGGACTAGTGGCTTTAGTGGGGATGTTTGGCGGCGTCGCGCTCGGTCTCGCAGCGCGTATCGGCCGGTTCTGCACATTGGGCGCAATCGAAGATCTCTACTATGGTGAGAACACTCTTCGGCTTCGAATGTGGGGCATCGCGATCGGCGTTGCCATTATCGGTACATTCTCCCTTTCCTACAATAGTTTACTCGACCTTGAACAAACACTCTACTTGGGGCGCGCGTGGAACCCGCTCGAAAGCATATTCGGCGGATTGACCTTTGGCTATGGCATGGCCCTGGCTGGGAACTGTGGATACGGAGCACTCGCGCGCGTTGGAGGAGGCGACCTGCGGTCTCTGCTTATTGTGCTGATCATGGGAATGTCGGCTTATGTGACGCTTGGAGGGCCGCTTTCAAGTTTGCGTATCTGGGCATTTGGCGCGTCCGAAGACGCAGCTGAGGCCCCGGGGCTTGCCCAATTCCTTGCTGAAAACTCCGGGTTGAACACGGATCTTTGCGGTATCGCTATCGGCCTCGGCATCCTTCTGATTACGCTGCTGAATTCGGACCTGAGAAAATCTCCGAGCTACATCTTTTGGGGGGCAATTGTCGGGCTTGCAATCGTCTCGGGTTGGGCGGGAACGCAATGGGTCTCCAGCAATGGCTTTGATGCCACTCCTGTCGTCAGCCATACATTCTCTGCTCCAATCGGAGAGACGATGATCTATTTGATGACGTCTTACGGGAATTCGATCAGCTTTGGTACTGGGTCTGTCGCTGGCGTGCTTTTGGGCTCTTTGCTCGGCAGCTTGGTCAAGGGCCATTTCCGTTGGGAAGCCTGCGACGATCCACGCGAGCTTCGCCGTCAAATGCTGGGTGCTGTCTTGATGGGGATCGGCGCTGTTGTTGCGGTTGGATGTAGCGTTGGTCAAGGATTGTCTGCTTTCTCCGTCTTGGCCTTTAGTGCTCCGGTGACGATGATTTGCATTCTTATTGGTGCAGCCATTGGTTTGCGGCAACTTATCATTGGCTTCTCCCCGTCGGTTTGAGGCAGTCACCGAACAAACCGACTATGACCACATTCCCAAGCTCGCGCTATAACGCTTCGAAGTCCGGCTGGTTTGCATAAGGGTTTGCAATGGTGACCCTAGCCGCTTGCTATGTTGAATTGCATGCCTAGCTGATATCTGGGGCTTCACGTTCAGCGCAGGCAAAGGGAGATTTTGGATGTTCAATAAAGCAATTGAAGCGGGCGGTGTTGCGGTCGTTACAGGGGCGGCCAGCGGCGTAGGGTTTGCCGCCGCCCGAGAGTTTGCCACCAGGGGTCTCGATGTCGTACTCGCGGATCTGCCCAGTCAACAACTGGATGACGCGGCAGGTGCAATTGGTGAGTTGGTACTGAACGGTCGCACGGTGATGACCAAGGCGACAGACGCGGCAGATGCATCGGCGGTAGAAGACCTTGCCGACGCGGCCTTTTCGATAGGCCCGATTGCCATACTTATGAACAACGCTGGTATCGCTCGCCCCACCAAAGCCTGGACAGAGGCGGACAATTGGCGACGCATGATCGAGGTGAACCTGTTTGGCGTTATGAACGGCGTACAGGCCTTTGTGCCCCGTATGATTAAAGCAAACCGGCCTGCAAGCATTATCAACACGGGGTCAAAACAGGGCATCACGACGCCGCCCGGGAATCCCGGCTACAATGTCACGAAAGCAGGTGTGAAGGTGTTGACCGAAATGCTGGCGCACGAACTGCGCGAAGCAGGCGCACCCATTTCGACACACCTTTTCGTTCCTGGGTTCACCTATACCGGCATGATTGCATCATTCATGCCTGAAAAGCCGGAGGCGGCTTGGACGGCAGAGCGAACAGTCGAGCACCTTTTGAACCGGGTTGCAGAAAATGATTTCTATGTCCTCTGCCCCGATAACGAAGTCTCGTCCGAGATCGACAACCGGCGCGTCTCCTGGGCGTCACAGGACATCACCGAAAACCGACCTGCGTTATCTCGGTGGCACCCGGATTTTGCGGCTTCATTCGCGGATTATGAAAAGAGCTAGCGGTTAAATTCTGAGGCCCAATGCCAGCTTTGAAACCCAGGTTGGCTCGCGGTACACCGTGTCGCTCCGTGACCTGATACGCACCGGAATACTGGGCAATTGCGTCGCTTGGCCTTTGACATCTTCACTATAGCGGCTTTGGTCTTGCACGTTTCCCAGCAGACGGCCTCGTTTCCGTGTCGCTCTTTCTTGACAAGGCATTGGGATTCGGACCAAGTGAGCTGGTGTTGGTGCCTGTGCAGACAGGTGAAAAGGGAATGTGCAGCCAGGATCATAATGGCCAAGCACAGCCGCCCCCGCGACCGTGACCGGAGAAGGCCGCTCAAAGCCACTGACGAATGTCGGGAAGGTTGAGCGACCGCAGGGCCTCAAACCCGAAATCCGCAAGCCGGGAGACCTGCCAATACAATGCGCTTGAAACCGGACGGGGTGTTCCGGTGACGGGATTGCGACCTGCAAAAGGGGTCCGTTCCGCCATCTGACCCGCGTTCCATGACTATGGGACCGAGGACTTGGAAACCGAAATCAAGATAAAGACCGAACTGCTTGTCTGCGTCAAATGCAGGCGGGGACAGGAATTGCCGGAAGACGCACGCCGACCGGGACAAGCCCTTTATGATGGCATTATCGCGCTGGACCGTCCCGACGGGCTATCGATCACAGCCGTTGAATGCCTACAGAATTGCGATCACGGCTGCACCGTCGCACTGCGCGGCGGTGATAAAAAATGGACATATGTTTTCGGGAATGTCGATGAAATGTCGCATTCGGCGATGATCCTTTCGGGTGCAGCGCAGTATCACAACAGCGACGATGGTGTAATTCCATGGCGCGAACGCCCGGAACACTTTAAGCGCAATTGTGTTGCCCGCATTCCACCCTTCGTACAGCCTGAGGAGGCCTGACATGACAAATCTTGCAAAACTCCCTGTCACAGTGATCACCGGCTTTCTTGGCTCTGGCAAAACCACTCTGATCTCGCATCTGATGCAAAACCCCGGTGGCAAACGTCTCGCCGTGATCGTCAACGAGTTCGGCGATGTTGGCGTGGACGGCGAAATCCTGAAGAGCTGCGCTATTCCCGACTGTCCTGCAGAAAACATCATGGAATTGGCGAATGGGTGCATTTGCTGCACGGTCGCCGATGACTTCATTCCGACAATTGAGGCGTTGATGGCTCTGGAGCCGCGCCCGGACCATATCCTGATCGAAACCTCCGGGCTGGCGCTACCCAAGCCGTTATTGAAGGCTTTTGACTGGCCGGATATCCGCTCAAAAATCACCGTTGACGGGGTGATTGCACTGGCAGATGCAGAGGCTGTTGCGGCGGGTCGCTTTGCATCCAACGTTGCTGCTGTGGATGCCCAACGGTTGGCTGACGAAAGCATTGACCACGAAACACCCTTATCGGAAGTCTTCGAGGATCAGATCTCTTGTGCGGACATTATCCTGCTGACCAAGCCTGATCTTGCTGGCCCGGAAGGCGTCGCGAAAGCCAAGCAGGTCATTGCCGCAGAGGCTCCGAGACCGCTCCCTGTGGTGGAAGTTGCCGAAGGCGCGGTCGACCCGCGCATTATCCTCGGCCTTGAAGCTGCAGCCGAAGACGACATGGATGCTCGACCATCCCATCATGATGATCACGATGATCACGAACACGACGACTTCGAGTCAATCGTGGTTCAAATCCCCGAACTGTCAGAGCCAGAACAGCTCGTACAGGCAATCGAGGCGCTGGCCAACAAACACAATATCCTGCGCGTAAAAGGGTATGCTTCGGTTGCTGGCAAGCCCATGCGGCTGCTGGTGCAAGCCGTTGGTGCACGGGTGAGGCATCAGTTTGATCGGCCATGGAAACCCGAAGAAGATCGCGTCGGTCGTCTGGTTGTTATCGCCGAACATGATGACATCAACGTTGATGCCATCCGGTCCGTCTTGGTCCCTGCCCCACAAGCGGCCGAGTAGGTCAGGCCACCCGTCATGCATGTCGTGTTCCGCGAAAGCCACGGTCTGGAAGAGACAGACACGCCAACCGATCTGGGACAAGACCCGGCGGAATTGGTTGTTCTGTCTTTTTCCGATAGTGACCTTGGCGCTTTCGCAGAAGGGTGGCGACGTGGTGGTGGGCCGGAAGGGCGGCTGCCGAGTCTTCGGCTGGCAAACCTGTCGGCCCTGCGCCACCCGCTTTCTGTCGACACCTATGTTGAGAACACCCTGAAAGGGGCCCGGGGTATTCTTATCCGCCTGATCGGCGGCGTGCCTTATTGGGAATATGGCGTCCAACAGGTGCTGGCCCTCGCACAACGCGACGGCATTGCCGTGGCCGTGCTGCCCGCCGACGGTCGCGAAGACACGAGGCTCGATGCCGTTTCGACCCTGCCTGTATCCACTTTGCGACGGCTGGCCGAACTTTGCGAAGCAGGTGGTGCTGTGGCCGCGCAGGCTGCGCTCGCGCAAATGGCATTGGCTGCGGGGCTTTATGCAGCGCCAGTTCGGGGTGCAAAATCCGTGCCAACTGTGGGGGCCTGGACGCCGGAGGATGGCGTGTCCTGCCCCCTGTCGCATATGCCCGTTTCAAATGCCCAGCGCGTCCTCATCGTGTTCTACCGCTCGTATCTCGTGGCGGCAGATCTCGCTCCGATTGCTGCGCTGTTCGACGCATTTCACGCAAGGGGATATCATGTGCGGGCGCTTTTCGCGCCGTCTCTGAAAGCACCTGATGCCAGTGGCTGGCTCGCCCGGCAGGTGCGCGTCTACGCTCCGGATGCCATCGTGAACGCCACCGCGTTCAGCGGTAAAGGCGCTGAGGGAACTTCACCCTTGGATGCGGGATCGGTGCCGGTGTTCCAGGTTGCTCTGGCCACCAGCACACGAGACGCATGGGCAGAGGCAGAACGCGGCCTCTCTCCTGCAGATCTTGCCATGCACGTTGTTTTGCCGGAAGTAGATGGTCGGTTGATGAGCGGGGTTGTCTCTTTCAAAGAGCCGGGCACGCTAGACCCCCAACTGCAGTTTTCGCGCTACGCCCACACGGCAGATCACAACCGTATCGCTGCTGTGGTGGCGCGCGTAGCTGGTTGGCTGGATTTGGCCGCCAAGCCGGCGTCAGCGCGACGCGTCGCGCTCGTACTCTCCACCTATCCGGGCAAAGACTGGAACATGGGCCACGCTGTGGGATTGGACGCCCCTGCCTCTGCCCGCGCAATCCTGTCGGATCTGACCGAGGCTGGCTATGACGTGCCGCAAATAGCGCCTGATCTGGAAGCGCGATTGCTGGAACGTGAAGTTTCCCTTCCCCTTGGAACTTACCACGAGGTTGTTGAGGCCTTGCCCGAGCGTTTGCGCACCGAACTGGCGACGGTTTGGGGCGACCCAGAAGAGGATGATTACTTTTTGGACGGCGCATTTCGGTTTGCCGCCTTTGAGCACGGCAACGTGACGATTGCGCTCCAGCCGGAACGAGGCGCACCTAAATTGCGCAGCGACGAATATCATGATCTTTCCCGCACGCCGCGCCATGCTTACGTGGCCTTCTATTTGTGGATGCAGCAGCAGGTAGATGCTCTGGTGCACATCGGAGCACATGGCACGCTGGAATGGCTGCCCGGGAAATCTGTAGCGCTTTCAAACGAGTGCTGGCCCGAAGTTCTGACCGGGGCGCTACCGGTAATCTATCCCTTCATTGTCAATGATCCTGGCGAGGCCGCCCAAGCCAAGCGACGCATCGGCGCGGTCACGCTTGGGCACGTTCCGCCCCCCCTTCGTCAGAGCGATACGCCAGATCGACTGGTCCGGCTGGAAGCTCTTCTGGACGAGTTTTCAAATGCCGATGGATTAGACCCCAAAAGACGCGACCGCCTGCAATCAGATATTCGGGAAGAAGCGCAGGTATTGGGTGTGGAAGATGATCTTGGTCTCGACCGGGCCGCCTGCACCGCCGAAGCGATCACCCGGATCGATCGTTTTGTCTGCGACATCAAAGAAAGCCAATTCGGTGAAGGCCTGCATATCTGGGGCCATGGGACAAAAGGTGCGGTAACATTCGACGCAAACCTGTCAGGCGCGGCAGAAAAAGCAGCACTTCTTGACGCGTTGGATGGTCGTCGGATCGCGGCGGGCCCGTCGGGCTCTCCGTACCGGGGGCGCGAGGATGTCCTGCCCACGGGGCGCAACCTCTTCACAACCGATCCCCGCGCCGTTCCCACGCGCGCCGCTTACGCGCAAGGCGTCAAGCTGGCCGAAGAACTGGTCCGGCGGCATTTGCAGGAAAAGGGCGATTGGCCACGAGGGCTGATCGTGGATTTGTGGGGGTCTGCGACCATGAGAACCGCAGGTGAAGAGTTCGCAATGGCATTGCACCTTCTCGGCGTACGACCCGTCTGGGATCAAGGTTCTGAACGCGTTTCGGGGATTGAAGTGCTGCCCATCACCGAATTGGACCGCCCGCGGATCGACGTGACACTGCGTGTGTCGGGGCTTTTCCGTGACGTCTTTCCAACCTTGTCGGCACTCTTTGCCCAAGCAACGCGCGCGCTTGCCGCGCGTGACGAAGCATCAGACTGGAACCCTTATGCAGGCCAGACGCCGACAGCGCGGGTCTACGGTCCAGCCCCGGGCAGCTTTGGTCTTGGCATGGGCGCAGCGTTGGACGAATTCGCCCCCGAAGCGCGGGCACGCGCAGGCCAGGCATGGCTAAATGCCTCTGCATGGGCCCTTGATGGAGATCTTGCGACACACGACATGCACGGATTGCAGACCCGCGTCGCACAGGCCGACAGCTTTGTTCACCTGCAGGATTTACCTGAAACGGATCTGCTTTTGGCCTCTGACTATGCAGCACATGAGGCCGGATTTGCGGCGGCCCAGTCAGTTACCGGCGGGAACGCAACACTCTACCATCTCGACAACGCCAACCCTCAGCACCCCCGCGCCCGACTGCTGCCGGAAGAGATCGCGCGGGTCGTGCAGGCCCGTGCCGCCAATCCTAACTGGATCGCTGGCATGCGCAATCATGGCTTCCGCGGCGCGGCAGAGATTGCCGCAACGCTGGACCATATGGCAAGTTTCGCGCAATTGGCGGGTGCCGTCGGTTCACATCTTTTTGACGCCTATCATGAGGCCACACTGGGGAACCCGGATACTGCAGCATTTCTGCAAGAGGCAAATCCCGGCGCGCATCAGGCCATGCGGGACAAGTTCCAGGCCCTGCATGCCGCCGGACTATGGCAGACCCGCCGCAACTCCATCCTGACCCAGCTTCAGGAAGGGGTTGCACCATGAAAAGCGGTGCATCGCCGATTGTACAAGGCTGGTGCCCGGGCGCGTATCGACCGATGATGTCGGGTGACGGCCTTGTTGTACGGGTACGTCCGTTTCGTGCGACACTCACGCAGTCGCAAGTCTGCACTCTATGTGATTTGGCTCGGCGTTTCGGCAACGCCACTCTGGATCTCACAAGCCGTGCAAACCTACAGATCAGAGGCGTAGCGGAGGACGATCATCCTGCACTGCTTCATGCACTCACAGTGAACGGGCTCGTAGAGGATGACCCGCAACTTGAAGGACACCGCAATATCCTTGTTGCTGCAGATTGGCGGCAAGGTGATCTGACAGACCGACTCTATGACAAGCTCTTGAAAGCTTTACCGAAACTGCCACCCTTACCCGAGAAAATGGGATACGCACTCGATACAGGCACGAGGGCTCAGCTTACTAGCGGCTCTGCCGATTTCCGATTTGAGCTGAATACCGACGGCAGGTTGATCCTGCGGGCCGATGGCGCGGCCAAGGGCCGACATGTCAATGAGGATACCGCAATGACGGCCCTGACCGAAATGGTGACATGGTTCATTGAAACGGGGGGGATCGAGGCTGGTCGCATGTCTCGGCACCTGCGCAGCACGCCTTTGCCCGAAAACTGGCAAGAGACATCGGCCCGTCCACCCGCATCGCCGCTTGAACCGGGGCCATTTGCGGACGGTATGATCCTGGGCGTCCCCTTTGGCAACGTGTCGGCCAAAGACCTTGCAGCCGTTGCGCAGATTTCTGGGGCTAGCGAAATACGCCTGATGTTAGGGCGTCTGCTATGGCTCCGGGGTGCCGCGCCGCAAAAGCCTACCGGCTTTGTGACGGTCCCCGGAAGCCCGTTGCTGCGAACACATGCATGCCCGGGGGCTCCTCTTTGTCCACAAGCGACCGTCGAGACGCGCCCGCTGGCCACACGGCTGGCAGGGCAAGTTACCGGCACCTTGCACGTCTCGGGGTGTGCCAAAGGCTGCGCATTGCCCCGACGCGCGGATATCACACTGACCGGGCGCGAGGGGCGCTTTGACCTTGTTCGCAACGGCGCGCCATGGGATGAGCCAGCAAAATCCGGATTCTCCCCGGAAGACCTTCAAGACCTGAGCGGATTTTCCTGAATGCCTTACGAATACGAAAGAGACGGCGCGGCCATCTATGCCGAAAGCTTCGCAACGATCCGGGCCGAAGCCGATCTGGCGCGCTTTACCCCAGAGGAAGAACCCATCGCCGTCCGCATGATCCATGCCGCCGGGATGGTGGGGCTGGAAGAACATATCCGTTTTTCGCCCGGTTTTGCCCTTGCTGCCCGCGCCGCTGTGGAAGCGGGGGCGCCCATCTTCTGTGACGCACGCATGGTCTCGGAAGGCGTCACCCGCACACGCCTGCCGGCGGAGAATGAGGTCATCTGCACGTTGCATGCAGAGGGTATCCACGACCGCGCGCGCGACATGGGCAATACCCGATCCGCCGCCGCTTTGGAACTCTGGCGGCCCAGGCTGGAGGGTGCATTGGTAGCGATCGGAAACGCGCCGACGGCACTGTTTCACTTGCTGAATATGCTTGAAGACTCGGACTGCCCGCGCCCCGCAGCGATTATCGGTTGCCCGGTCGGTTTTGTTGGCGCGCAGGAAAGCAAGGAGGCCTTGTGGGCGGATCAACCGGTGCCGTGCTGCATCGTGCAAGGTCGCCTAGGTGGTAGCGCGATCACAGTCGCCGCCATCAACGCTATTGCGAGCCGCACGGAATGAATGACGACGCGAACTCCAAAGGGACGATCTGGGGCGTGGGTATTGGCCCCGGCGATCCGGAACTGATGTCCGTCAAAGCGGACCGGTTGCTGCGAAATTCCAGACATGTGGCGTATTTCCGCAAGGCAGGCCGCACGGGGCAAGCCCGTCGCATCATCGGAGATATGCTATGCTCGGATGTGCACGAGATCGCTATGGAGTACCCCGTCACAACAGAGATTCCCCTGACAGATCCGCGCTATAACGAGATCCTCTCGGCCTTCTATGCCGACTGCGCCAAACGGTTGCGCGACCTGTCGAACGCGGGCGAGGACGTGGTGGTAGTCAGCGAAGGGGATCCATTTTTCTATGGCTCTTTCATGCACCTATACACTCGTCTCCAGAACGACCATCCTGTGGAAGTGGTACCCGCCATCACCGGGATGAGCGCTGCCTGGGCAGCCACCGGCGTGCCGATCACATGGGGGGATGACGTCCTCAGCGTGTTGATGGGGACACTGCCAGAGGATGAACTGGCAGAACATATGGTTCGAGCAGATGCTTTGGTGATTATGAAGATCGGGCGCAATCTCAACAAGATACGTGACGCCTTACAGCGCGCGGGGCGGTTCGAGGCCGCCTGGCTGATCGAATATGCCGCGATGCCCAACCAGTCTGTGCAGAAACTATGCGAGGCGGGAGACAAGGTTGCGCCCTATTTTTCCATCATCGTGGTGCATGGAAACGGGAGGCGGCCGTGACCGGATCCCTTTTGATTGCAGGGCTTGGCCCGGGCGCTGACGCGCAAGTAACCCCGGAGGTCAGCGCGGCACTGGCGCGGGCGACGGACGTGGTAGGTTATATTCCCTATGTCAACAGGGTCGCCGTAAGGCCCGGCTTGACCCTGCATCCGTCAGACAATCGTGTTGAAATCGACCGCTCCCGCCACGCGTTGGAGATGGCAAGCGCAGGGCATCACGTGGTGGTCGTCTCATCAGGGGATCCGGGCGTCTTTGCCATGGCCTCCGCCGTGTTCGAGGCTGTCGAAGCAGGACCAGACCATTGGCGCGATCTGGACATCAGCGTCCTGCCGGGCATAACGGCAATGCTGGCCGCCGCTGCGCGCGCGGGTGCGCCCCTGGGTCATGACTTCTGCGCCATCAACCTCTCGGACAACCTCAAACCCTGGGACCTGATCGAAAAGCGGCTGAGGCTGGCGGCTGAGGCTGATTTTGCCATGGCGTTCTACAACCCGCGGTCAAAGTCCCGGCCTGAAGGGTTTGCCAAGACCTTGCTTATCTTACAAGAGGCCTGCGGTGACGCCCGCCCTGTAGTTTTCGCGCGCGCGGTTTCTACCCCCGAGGAAACTCTGAACGTGGTACCGCTGACAGAGTGTACGCCTGAAATGGCTGACATGCGCACGATGGTATTGGTCGGATCATCCAGCACGCGCGTTATTTCCCGTTCGGGCGCCCCTATCGTCTATACCCCAAGGTCCGTGCCCACATGACCGAGCCAGCGCATCACATCATCCACGCTATGCGCCTCAAAACGATTGGCAGTTGGAGGTCGGTCGATCATCAGCACCGGCAACCCCAATTCCCGTGCGGCGATGATCTTGGCCTGCGCCCCTGTCCCGCCAGCGTTCTTGGAGACAACAAGCTCGATCCCATAAGCTTCCAAAAGCGCACGGTCTGCTTCAAGCGTAAATGGGCCGCGGTCTACAACCACTTGGCAATCGGGGAATCCCATCGGGCCATCGGGCGGATCGACCAGCCTCAACAGGTAGAAATGCTGCGGATTGGCGACAAAGGCCGACAGATGCATGCGACCAACGGCCAGCATGATGCGCTTTGGCTTGCCCTCAAGGGCACTGACTGCGCCGGCGATGTCCGGCACATGTTTCCAACGGTCTCCGGCCTGGGCTTGCCACGGCGCCCGGGTCAGCGCGATCAGGGGAACCCCTGCATGTGCGCAAGCCTCGATCGCGTTTCCGCTCATCTGCGCGGCAAAAGGGTGGGTCGCATCGACCACGTGTGTGACGCCGTGATCCTGCAGATACCGCGCCAGGCCTTCGACGCCACCAAATCCCCCCACCCGCATAGGCAAGCCCTGCGGCGCAGGCCGGTCCACACGCCCTGCCATCGACACCGTACCGGCAAGACCGGCCTCGGCCACCGCATCACACAAGCGGCGCGCCTCGGTCGTGCCACCAAGAATAAGGACGTTCGGGCGCATGTCTGACACTCCGTGGCTGACCATTATTGGCGTGGGTGAAGATGGACTGGAGGGCCTGTGCAGCGCAAGCCGGGAAGCGCTGGCCGCGGCAGAATTTATCATGGGGCCCGCACGGCACATGTCGTTGCTGCCTGATACCGGCGGGGAACGAGTGACTTGGCCAGTGCCTTTCGTCGATGGCGTTGACCAGCTGGTCGCGCGACGTGGCAAGCCAACCGTCGTGCTGGCCTCCGGTGATCCGTTCTGGTTTGGCGCGGGGACAACACTGGCCAAAAGGTTCACGCGGGGCGAATGGCGGGTTTTGCCCGGGCGCTCCTCGTTTTCACTGGCTGCGGCATCGATGGGCTGGCCCCTGGAACATACTATCTGCCTTGGATTGCATGCCGCGCCCCTGTCGCGACTGCGCCCTCATCTGGCATCGAAGCAGCGGATCATCGCAACGCTGCGCGACGGAGAAGCTGTCACAGCCCTGAGCCAGTACCTGCTAGACTGCGGCTTTGGTACGTCGGTTTGCACGGTTTTGGAAGCGCTGGGTGGCCCGCGCGAACGAGTCACCGAAGCGCGCGCAGATGCACTGGCAAACCACGACTTCACCCATCCCCTTTGCGTTGCCATCGAGGTGGGCGAAGAAGGCGATCCTTTACCACTTGCCTCCGGCCTTACCGACGACAGGTTTGAGCACGATGGCCAGATCACCAAAAGACCCGTGCGCGCCCTGACGCTATCGGCACTCGCGCCCCGTCCGTTTGAGCATCTGTGGGATATCGGCGGTGGATCTGGCTCCATCGCGATCGAATGGCTGCTGTCAGACCCCTCGGTACAAGCCACGACAATAGAGCCCCGAGCGGACCGTGTTGCCCGCATCCGGTCCAATGCAATGAACCTCGGCGTTGACCGCCTGCGTGTGGTCGAAGGAAAAGCACCAGACGCACTTAGCGACCTGCCTGCCCCAGATGCGGTGTTCGTGGGCGGTGGGCTGTCGCCCGAGCTATTGGCCCGTTTGGAAGACTTGCCGAAAGGGACGCGTCTTGTGGTCAATGCGGTGACACTTGAAAGCGACGCGCTTCTGACCCAGGCACAAGCCCGTCTGGGCGGGAACCTCATGCGGATCGAAATTTCGGACGTTGCCGAAATCGGCACGAAGCGGGGTTGGCGCGCAGCCTTCCCGATCACCCAATGGAGCCACGTGCTATGATCGTTGCAGGCTTTGGTTTTTCCACGAAAGGCACTGAGGATAGCCTGCGCGACGCGTTACGGCAGGCCTGCGCGCTTGCGCAGATCGACGGGCCTCAGGCTTTGGCGACCGCGCACGATAAGGCGAAGTCACTGGGGCCCTTGGCGGCGGAACTGGGTTTGGCGGTGCATCCTATTGCGCAAGAAGCGCTTGCCTCCCAACGCACGCAGACACAGTCCAGACGCGTCACCGCAGAACGCGGCATCGGCTCCATCGCGGAAGCGGCTGCACTGGCTGCCGCAGGGCCTGGTGCTCGCTTGCTGATCCCCCGTATTCATTCTCATGATCGTCTGGCCAGTTGTGCCCTCGCCCAAGGAAATCCCTTATGACAGTTCACTTTATCGGCGCAGGACCGGGCGCTGCGGATTTGCTCACGTTACGAGGTCGAGATATCATATCTCGCTCTCCGGTTTGTCTTTATGCTGGATCGCTGGTGCCAAAGGCCATTTTGGACCATTGCCCGGAAGGCGCGCGTATCGTGAACACTGCGTCAATGGACCTTGACCAGATCGTCGAAGAGATCAAGCGCGCCCACGCCGCAGGGCAGGACGTCGCGCGGCTGCATTCCGGGGATTTGTCGGTCTGGTCCGCGATGGGTGAGCAACTACGCAGATTGCGCGCAGAAGGAATCCCCGTTTCGGTCACACCCGGCGTCCCCGCCTTCGCCGCCGCCGCAGCAGCACTCGGCACGGAACTGACCCTCCCCGGGCTTGCCCAATCGGTTGTTTTGACGCGGACCCCCGGTCGCGCATCGACCATGCCTGAAAAGGAGACATTGGCAAATTTCGCGGCTACGGGCGCAACCTTGGCCATTCATCTCTCCGTTCAGAATATCGCCAAAGTGGTAGCCGATCTCTCACCCGCTTATGGCGCGGACTGCCCTGTCGCTGTCGTCTACCGCGCAAGCTGGCCGGATGAACAGATCCTGCGCGGCACCTTGGCAGATATCGAGGCTCAGCTTTCTGGGGGTATCCAACGCACTGCGCTCATCCTTGTGGGGCGCGCACTGGCTGGCGAGGGTTTTGACGAAAGTTGCCTTTATGCAGCGGATTATGACCGCCGGTATCGGCCACAGAGCGCTGACAGCCCGTGGGCCAGTTGGACGGAAGAGACTGAGAATGGGTGAACGCAAATGAATGGCCTTCTGATTTCAGCACCGTCTTCCGGCACAGGGAAAACGACAGTCATGCTGGGACTGCTGCGCGCTCTGGCTGACGATGGTGTCAAGGTGCAACCCTTTAAATCCGGACCGGACTATATCGATCCTGCCTTCCATCATGCTGCAAGCGGCAGGCCAAGCTACAACCTTGACGGTTGGGCCATGGGACCAACGCTTTGGCAAACGATTGCGGCGCGCGCTGCGGGTGCGGAAATATGCGTGGCAGAAGGCTCGATGGGCCTGTTTGACGGGGTCGCCACACGCGGCCAACAAGGTTTCGGCAGCAGCGCAGAGACGGCTCAAGCAATGGGGTGGCCCGTGGTGTTGGTACTGGATGTGAGCGGGCAGGCACAATCTGCAGCCGCTATGGCACTAGGCTTTCGCACCTACTGGCCCGATCTGCCCTTCGCAGGCGTCGTTCTCAATCGGGTCGCCTCGCCCCGACACGAAAGGTTGACGCGCCTGGGCATGGAAAAAGCCGGTTTGCCGGTGCTCGGTGTTTTGCCGCGACGGGGCGATCTGACTTTGCCGGAAAGGCATCTGGGTCTGATTCAGGCCGTTGAACATCCTGATCTGGATGCGGCGATCTCGGGCTATGCGAGCTTCCTGCGCGAGCATGTGGACCTTGCCGCCATTCGCGCCGCGGCACGTGGTGCCGCACTGCCAGACCGTCCACAAAAACAGCCCAAACCCCCTGCACAGCGTATCGCAATCGCACGGGACGCGGCGTTTTCCTTTACCTACCCGCATTTGTTGGAGAGCTGGCGCGAAGCCGGTGCGGAAATACTGCCTTTCTCTCCTTTGGCCGATGAAGCCCCCAGCCACGATGCAGATCTTGTCTGGCTCCCCGGCGGCTATCCCGAATTGCACGCAGGCAGAATTGCTGCCGCTGGGACCTTCATTGACGGCCTGCGCAAACACGCGGAAACACGGCCCGTGCATGGCGAGTGCGGTGGCTACATGGCTTTGGGGGAGGCCTTGATTGACAAATCCGGCGAGCGGCATCAGATGGCCGGTCTCCTTGGCCTCGTAACCAGTTACGAAAAAAGAAAATTCCATCTTGGCTATCGGCGCGCCACGCTACGATCCCCGCTGCCCGGGTTTGAGACCGGGACCGCGCTGCGCGGGCATGAGTTCCATTACTCCACCATTCTGGAGCAGCCTGACGCACCATTGGCAGAAGTCTGTGACGCGGACGGCAATCCGGTCCCCGAAACGGGGTCGCACCGTGGCAATGCGTCGGGCACCTTCTTTCACCTCATCACCCAAGAGGAAGAGACATGACGGGCTTCGTCAGCTTTGTCAGCTCCGGCCCCGGCGACCCGGAACTCTTGACGCTCAAGGCCGTCGATCGTCTCAAGCGCGCTGACGCCGTGCTGTTCGACGATCTGTCTTCCGGGCCGATCCTGAGCCATGCCCGCAATGGCGCCGATCTCGTGGGTGTCGGGAAACGCGCGGGAAGGCCCTCCCCCAAGCAGAACCATGTGAGCCGCCTTCTCGTGGAGTACGCTCAGATGGATCAAAGGGTCGTGCGCCTTAAATCTGGCGACTGCGGCATTTTTGGTCGGCTGGAGGAAGAACTCACCGCATTGAAAGAGGCCGGCATCCCCTATGAGATTATTCCGGGCGTCCCATCCGCCTGTGCTGCTGCCGCTGCTGCGGGCATCCCGCTGACACGTCGTCTCACCGCGCGACGAGTTCAATTCGTCACGGGGCATGACGCCTCAGGGAAACTGCCTGAGGACATCGACCTCAAAGCGCTTGCGGATCCAACCGCCACCACTGTTGTCTTTATGGGCAAACGAACTTTTCCGAAGCTGCTGAGCATGTTGGTGGATGCCGGCCTGCCTGATACAACCCCGGCCCTTCTGGCTGAAGGGATCAGTACGCCCCACCAGCACATAGCGAGACATACCGTGGAGTCACTCTCCGAAGCGTTGTCCCGGGAGATCACGGATAAGCCAGCACTCATCCTATATGGGCCGCTGGCAGCTTCATAATTGTCGCATTTTCGCTTGTGCGCCGAATGCCCGGCTGCGACAATACGAATCTACGGTGTCGCCATGCGCGGCATAATAGGGAACCGGGTGAGGTGCCCGGACTGCCCCCGCAACTGTAAACGGCGAGCGTAACGGAAGACCACTGGCCAACTTGGCCGGGAAGGCCAAAAACGCACCGACCCGTAAGTCAGGAGACCTGCCGTAGAGCAAAAGCACGCCGCAAATGCGGCATATCCTGCTGCCGGAGGGGCAGCCACTGAATTGAGGGACTAACTATGCATATCGAACCCGGCGTCGTCGATGGAGCCAAAATGGCCTTTGCTTACGCTACCGCCGCGGGTGCGGCCGGTTATACAGCAAAACTGGCAATGGAAGACCTGCGCAGCCATAACGTTTTGTCTTTTGCTGCCCGCACCGCGTTGGCGGCCATCGGCACATTCGTTTTCTTCGAAGTCCTGCCGCACTTCCCTGTTGGCGTCTCCGAGGTCCACTTCATCCTGGGAACCACATTGTTCCTCTTGATGGGAGCCGCGCCTGCGGCACTTGGTCTGGCGCTCGGTTTGCTGGTGCAAGGCACCTTCTTTGCGCCATCCGATTTGCCGATGTTTTTTGTCAACGTAACCACGTTGCTAGTCCCACTTTTCGCGATCACAGCCCTCGCGCGCCGCATCATCCCGGAGCAAAAGGCATATGTCGATCTGGGTTATGGTGAGGTTCTGAAACTCTCTGCGATGTACCAGGGCGGTGTCGTGGCCTGGGTCGCATTCTGGGCGTTCTACGGTCAGGGTATCGGCGCGGAAACCTTCCAGTCGGTTGTGACATTTGGCGCGGCCTACATGCTTGTCATCCTCATCGAGCCCATCGCCGACCTGGCGGTTTTGGCCGGTGCAAAGGCACTGCGCGGTATGGAACGCTCCGGTTTGTTTGCCGACCGTCTTTTCAACGCGGCCTGAGCTCGCTAACGATAACGGCCCGGGTCGCGTAAAGTGGCCCGGGTTTCTTATGTCCGGACAACAGCATGACGCCCGTTCCTCGTGAGATTTTGCTGGTAGGTATTGGCACTGGCAGCCCGTCGCACATCACGCTGGAAGGAATTGAGGCACTGCGTGCTGCAACCCTGATACTAGTGCCGAAAAAGGGGATCGAGAAAGACGATCTGGCAGAAATTCGGCATAGGATTATTGCCGCATCCGGCTCGCAGGCCCGCGTGGCCCATTTCGAATACCCCGAGCGTGACCCTGCATTGCCTTATCAGGAACGTGTTGAACGTTGGCACGACGAAATTGCGCACCGTTGGCAGGCTGCGATCTCGGACACGAAGACTGACGGCCCCATCGCTTTTCTGGTGTGGGGCGATCCTTCGCTTTATGACAGCACCCTAAGGATCGCAGCGCGGCTTGAGCCCGCGCCAACCGTCCGGGTCGTGCCTGGCATCACGGCGATACAGGCTCTTACCGCCGCACATAAGATCCCGCTGAATACAGTGAACGGGGCTGTGCATATCACCACGGGGCGTCGGCTGCGTGCCTCCGGCATGCCACAGGACGAAGCCACGGTTGTGGTGATGCTGGATGGTCAGTGCTCCTTTCAGGACCTCAACCCGGCGGGGTTGTATATCTGGTGGGGGGCTTACCTTGGCTCAGACAACCAGATCCTGATCGAAGGGCCCTTGCAGGAAGTTGGCCAAAAAATAGTACACACCCGAGCGGCGGCGCGGGCTCGGAACGGCTGGATCATGGACAGCTACCTACTGCGACACGTCTAGTCGACTTCACCCGAGATCTCAGCGCCGTAGCGACCGGCAGGTTGCATTATTCAAGCCATTGGATCGCCTTTGGAATCTACCGGATGACCAACCGAGCGGAAAAAGATGCCCTTCTTGACTGCTGTTGATCACTGGAGGTGATCATTTCGACCGCGCAGTGCGCCAACTCGGTGACTGGAACCTGGATTGTCGAGACCCCGCTATCGATCCATGCATAAAAAGACGGGTCCCCATACCCAATAAAAGAAATCGTCCGTTCGGAGGCAGTCGTTTTTTCGATCACAGCGCTAAGTGCTCCGTTCGAAATCTCAAACCCGCCGCACAAGATCGCAGTGGCTTGTCCGGCATCGATGATGCCTTTTGCTCGCGCCCGCCCCATTGCGAATGAGGGCGGCCCGGTCTGTATCATCGATTGTGGTATCTCCAGACCTGCCTGCTTTGCACCGTCCAAAAACGCCTCCAACCGGGTTCGCCCGCTTGAGAGTTCCCGATTGGCACCGATGTAGGCGATATCTTTGTGTCCTTCCTGCGCGAGATGAAGCACCGCTGCGCGAATCGCAGGTCCATCCTCCACCAGGATCGCCGGGTTTTTGTCCGTGTCGCCGCCTTGTCGGATCAGTTCGATTATACGCATCGAACCCGCGATTGGCGCGCCCTGATCCGAGCTGCGTGGCGCAGGAACCATCACGACAGAGGTCGCCTGAACCTCTTGCAGGCGATCAAGCGCTTGCTGTTCGATAGCAACATCATCGTTCGTGAGGTGGATGATCAACTGCTGCGAATGAAGTTCGCAAGTTGTCGCCATATCATTTGCAAATCGGGCATAGAATTCATTGACGATATTGGGCAGCAAAAGCCCAACAATTCTTGGCGCTTCGCCCCGCATGACCATCGCCACAGCACTTTTGACATAGCCCAGTTCTCGTGCGCGCTTCTGAATGGCATCGCGCGTCTCTTTCTGAACTTTTGGACTGTTTGACAACGCTCGCGACACCGTCATGTGCGAGATACCAAGATCGTTGGCAATGGATTTTATTGTTACACGGCTCAACTACCAGCTCCCGTCTGATTGCTCCTATCAAAAAAAAGACATCTTGACAAAAAACAGATTACCACCAAAATGTTCACGTGAACATTAGAATCTTAGAAACTGTAAGCATGCCAAAAACGCTGCTCGAAAGATGCGCCGATCTGATCGAAGAATTGGGCCTCGGCACCCGTTTGGAACTCGCGGACGTGCGGGTACTGACCGGGGGTGTGGCCTCAGATATTGCGTCACTCAGGGTTGGTAAAACACGCTATTGCGCAAAGTTCGCCTTGCCTAAACTAAAGGTGGCAGCCGATTGGCATGCGCCCCTGCATCGCAATGCGGCCGAGTACGCTTGGCTGCAAATCGCAGCCAAGGTCGTTCCCGAAAGTGCTGTTCGACTCTTTGGACGTTCCGATCATGCGCATGGTTTTGTAATGGAATTTGTGACGGGCGCTGACGTCTATCTTTGGAAGTCCGCCCTTTTGGAGGGCAAGCTGCCACGTGGCGAGGCACGCGCCGTTGGCGATATGGTCGGTAGGATCCATGAGGCGTCTGCGCATTCGGGATTTGACAGGTCTTCTTTCCAGAACCGCGACGATTTTCTGGCTCTGCGACTTGAGCCCTATCTGACCTACACCGCCGCACAGCACCCGAGCGTCGCAAGGCAGCTGACCGAATTATCGGATTTGCTCTATCACAGCGAACAGGTTCTGGTGCATGGCGACGTGAGCCCAAAGAACGTTTTGATCCGCAATAGCGGCCCGGTCATTCTCGATGCGGAATGTGCGACCATGGGTGACGCCGCATTTGATCCGGCCTTCTGCCTGAACCACCTGATTTTGAAAGGGGTTCATCTGCCCTCTCTGCGGACCGCGCTTTTCGCAGAAGCTCTGCAGTTCTGGGGTGCCTATGCGCCTCACATCACTTGGGAAAACAGCAGCGCCTTGGAGGCACGAGTTTGCCGACTTCTACCCGCATTGATGCTGGCCCGGATCGACGGGAAATCACCGGTCGAATACCTCAGCCCCGCGCGACAGGAACACATTCGTCTGCTGGCTTTGCCCATGATTGCCCGTCCGGCACCAACGCTTTCAGAATTTATGGAAGAGCTGGCCTCCCGATTGAAGGACTTAGTCTCGTGACGGCGATCAAAGACATAAACGCCCGGCGTGTTTGGGACTCTCGCGGGAAACCGACGGTCGAGGTCGATGTCATCCTTGAAAATGGCGTCATGGGTCGCGCACTTGCACCTGCCGGTGCGTCGCGTGGCACGCGCGAGGCGATTGATTTGCGCGACGGCGGAGCAGCCCTGCGTGGCCAGAATATTCAATCGGCACTCAATAGCGTAAATGGCCCTATTGCTGCGTCTCTCAGGGGGTTTGATGCGCAAGACCAAAACGGCGCGGACGGCGCCATTCTCGCGTTGGACCCCTCCCCGTTGAAGGACACGCTTGGTGGGAATGCGACAGTCGCAACATCCCTTGCCGTTCTTCATGCCGCCGCTGCTGACGCTGGACGCCCGCTTTGGGCGCACATCGCTGAAATCACGGGCTCTTCTCCTGCCTTGCCGTTACCCGAGATTCAAATTTTCGGTGGGGGAGCGCACGCTGGACGCCGTGTCGATATCCAGGACTTTATGATCATGGTGCCCGGCGCTGCGAGCTTCGATGAGGTCATGGAAATCACCAGCGAGGTCTACTTCGCCGCCGGAGACATCATGCAATCGAAGGGCAAACTGGCTGGCGTTGCCGACGAAGGGGGATGGTGGCCAAATTTTTCCAGCAATGAAGAAGCGCTTGAAACGCTTATTCAGGCTATTGAAAAAGCAGGCGAAACGCCCGGGGAAAGAGTCGTCGTTTCGCTCGACATCGCAGCGTCAGAATTTGGCAAAGACGGTTGGTATCATCTGGCATTGGATGACCGGCGGATGGACAGCGCCGAGATGATCGAAATGCTGAGTGGCTGGCTTGACACCTATCCAATTGTCGCCATCGAAGACCCGCTTTCCGAAGATGATGTCGCAGGGACAATCGAGTTTACCCGGCGATTTGGCGACCGGGTTCAGATTATCGGTGACGACTACCTGGTGACAAATGCCGATCTGGTGCGAAATGCGCAATCCCAAGCGGCCTGCAACGCCGTCCTGATCAAGGTCAATCAGGCGGGCACGGTAACCGAGAGCTTTGATACGTTCCGCGCGGCCCGTGAAAAAGGTTGGGGCACAATCGTATCCGCTCGGTCTGGTGAGACCGAAGACGTCTCGATCAGTCATCTGGCGACGGGCCTTGGAAGCGGCCAGCTCAAGGTCGGTTCATTCACCCGTTCTGAGCGCATGGTCAAATGGAACGAATGCCTCCGCATTCAGGATGCATTAGGCAGCACCTCGTTTGTCGGCGGCAAGCCGCTCGCAAACACTTGGTGGGGCGGAAAGAATAACAAGGAAACAGCGGCATGAAACTCTCTCGTTACGGTGACCGAACCGGACGCAAAACACCCTGCATCATCGACGGGAATGGCGTAGTCCGCGACGTGTCCGCAATTGTCGAGGATTTCAGCCCCCGTACAATGGCCCCGGACCTGTTGTCACGCCTCGCAGAAGTCGACCCCGAAACCCTTCCTGTTTTCGATACAGCCGGTAAACGTTTGGCTCCGCCGATCGCGCAACCATTCAACATCTGGTGTGTGGGCCTGAACTACTCGGACCACGCCGCGGAAGCCGGATTACCGGTGCCTGACGAACCGATACTGTTCAACAAATCCACTGTCACCTATTGCGGCCCGAATGATAACATTCTGAGATCGCATCAAATGACCAAGCTTGATTGGGAAGTCGAGCTGGCCATCGTGATCAGCAAACCAGCCCTGAATATCTCCAAAAGCGAAGCCATGGACCATATTGCTGGTTTTGTTGTGGTCAATGACGTATCGGAGCGCGCCTGGCAGCAAGAACGCGCGGGTCAATGGGTCAAGGGTAAGAGCTTTCCAAATTTCTGTCCGACCGGGCCATTCCTCGTCACGAAAGATGAGATCGCCAACGTCCAAAATCTCGGCATGTGGCTGGATGTGAACGGACAGCGGATGCAAACCGGCAATACCGGTACGATGATCTTCGATGTGAAAACCATCGTCAGTTACATGTCCGAATTCACACGACTGGAACCCGGCGATCTGATCTGCACCGGAACGCCGCCTGGCGTGGGCGCAGGCATGAATCCGCAGGTCTGGCTAAATGCGGGCGACACTGTGCGCCTCGGCATCGACGGCCTGGGCGAGCAAGCCCAAACGGTCGTTTCGATGGAGGCCACATCATGAACAGCTACGATTTTTCTGGGCAGGTGGCTGTAATCACGGGTGGGTGCAACGGCATCGGGGCCGCCGTTGCCAACCGTCTCACCGCCTCGGGCGCAAAAATTGCGATCTGGGATATGGATGTCTCCAGCCCCGAAGCCCGGGTCACAGCAATTGGAGCGGAGAGGCTTCTCCTTGTCCAGACCGACGTATCGGATCTCGCAAGTGTCGAAGCCGCACAAGCCGCCACAGAGGCGGCATTCGGCAAGGTCGATGTGCTGATCAATAGCGCCGGAATAGCCGGGCCGACATCGGAGCTGGCCGATTACCCCGCCGATGCATGGCGCAAAGTACAACAGATCAATACCGACGGAACATTCCACACCTGCCGCACCGTCACGCCCGGAATGATAGCGCGAAACTATGGCCGCATCGTCAACGTGGCCTCCATCGCGGGTAAAGAGGGGAACCCGAATGCTTCGGCCTACTCTGCGTCCAAGGCCGCGGTGATCGCTATGACCAAGTCTCTCGGCAAAGAACTGGCGAGCCACGACATCGCTGTCAACTGCATTACGCCAGCTGCAGCAAAGACCCGGATTTTTGATCAGGTCTCCGAGGATTTCGTCGAATTCATGCTCTCCAAAATTCCGCGCGGACGTTTTGTGACGGTAGAGGAGATCGCAAACATGGTGCTGTGGATGGCTTCCGCCGAGAACTCGTTCACAACGGGCGCGGTCTTCGATTTGTCCGGTGGGCGGGCGACCTATTGACCCCGCTTCAACAACCATATGCGCCGCAAAAGCGGCTTGCTGGTAAGATCGCCTGCGTCACGGCGGCTGGCCAAGGTATCGGGCGGGCCATGGCCGAGCGTTTTCTGGCGGAGGGCGCGGCGGTGCATGTCTCAGACATCGACGCGAGCTTGCTAGAGGGGCTTGCGGCAACCTCAGCGACGGCGGTTGACGCAACCGATGCCGCGGCAGTTGAGGATTGGCTTGGCCCCCACACGCGCATCGATATCATGGCCCACGCAGTGGGATTTGTGCACCACGGGACGGTGGAAGACACGACCGATCAGGACTGGCGGAAAAGCCAATCGATTTGTCTCGATAGTGCCTTCCACGTGACCCGAGCTGCTGTCCCGCGCATGAAGGCGAATGGCGGTGCCGTGATCCTGATCGCCTCTCTTGCTTCATCCTTGAAGGGGTACGCCTTTCGGGCGGCTTATAGTGCGGCAAAGGGCGGTGTGATCGGGTTGATGAAGGCTTGTGCTGCCGACTACCTGAGCGATGGCATTCGCTTCAACGCGATTTGCCCTGGGGTGGTGGACACACCCTCCCTGCGCCAACGCATCGCCGATCTCGCCGACGAGATGGGCAGTGTCGAAGCTGCCGAGGCCTGGTTCCTGGAGCGCCAGCCAGCCGGCCGCTTCGCGACTGCAGACGAGATTGCGGGCACAGGCGTCTGGCTCGCATCAGAAGACGGCAAATTTGTAACAGGTCAGACCATCAACGTGGACGGGGGGATATCGATTTGAAGCGGTTCACGACCCAGACGGAAAAGTAGCCAGAATCTCAACGGAGGAGAACTGAAATGAAGCTTACAAAAACGACGACCGGAGCGGCACTTCTAACCGCCACCGCATTTGCCACAAGCGCCTATGCGGAACCTAAAACCAACATGATGCACCAATGGGCGCAAGGTTCTGAAGCAGCAGCGATCGCAAAGCTGGGCGAGATGTTCGAGGCCGCTGGCGGCACGTGGGAGCAAACCGCGATCTCCGGGCACACATCGAACACACTGGCCAAGCTGCGATCGGACGTTGTGGCCGGCAACGCTCCGGCGGCGGTACAATTGAAAGGGCCCGAAATCGCCGAGTGGAATGCGACCGGCACCACTGCAAACCTGGACGAGGTCGCCGCCAGCGAAGGGTGGGATGACGTCGTTGCACCGGAACTTGTTTCGGTGATGAAGCCCACCGGCAACTGGGTCGCAGCGCCAATGAACATACACCGCGTCAATTGGCTCTACAGTTCACCCAAGATACTCGATGAGGTCGGTCTGGAAGTCCCAAAAACCTGGGACGAATTCAACGCCGCGTGTGACAAGATCATAGCGGCAGGCCACACATGTATCGCACATGGCGCCGCGGATTGGTCCGATACAACAACCTTCGACAGCGTTGTCTACGGCATGGACATCGACCTTTATCGTAAGGCCTTCCAGGAAGCCGATGTCGATGCGATGCGCAGTCAGGGCATGATCGACGCCTTTGCGCAGCTGCGCAAAATGGTAGGCTACATGGATGACGGCATCAACGGGCGTTCGTGGGAACAATCTATGACCATGACTATGACCGGAGAGGCCGCCTTTTTCCTGATGGGTGACTGGACCGTGGCGTCGGCCAATCTAGCAGGGTTTAAGGAAGGTGAGGATTATCTTTGCCACCAGACGCCGGTGGACTGGGGCGGCAACGGGTTCATCCTGAATGCGGATTCGGTGGTGTTTTTTAACCAAAGTGATCCCGACTACGTTGAAGGCCAAAAGCTTCTCGCAAGTACGATCATGTCACCCGAATTTCAGGTGACCTTCAACGTCGCAAAAGGCTCAATTCCGTCCCGTATCGATGTTGATCTGTCCGTTGGCGGTTTCACCCAATGCCAGCAGCAGGGCCTGACCGACCTCAAAGCCTCGGTCGAGGAAGGTACGTTGGTCCGCTCCATGGCCCACAACATGACGGTGCTGCAAAAATATCGGGGGGCCATGATGGAAGTGATCACCGAATTCGTCGCTGACGACTCTATTTCGCCGGAAGAAGCAGCAAACCAGCTTGCTGACGCTGTCGAGTTGCAAAGCTAACCCACCATGACGATCCTCCGCGCTGGCTCTCCCAGTGCCGGCGCGGAGCTTTCAACGAACTCAAACAAGAAGCCGATGATGCAGGATCCCTCGCAACCCTCTTTGGCCGCGCGGCTGGCGCGCTGGACGCCGCAGATGGTCCTTTTCCCAACATTGGCTGCGGCCTTCATGTATGTTGTGGTGTTCTCTGCCTGGACATTGTGGATTTCCGTGTCCCAATCCACGCTGCTGCCAAACATGACTTATGGCGGCTTCGGCGAATACGCGGCACTTTGGAAGAGCAAGCGCTGGGTTGTCTCCTATCAAAACCTGTTTCTGTTTGGCGCGCTTTACGTTCTCGGTTCGCTCTTCGTTGGGACGTTGCTCGCCATTCTCATCGACCAACGCGTCAGGTTCGAATCCGTGTGGCGCACGATCTTCCTCTACCCGCTGGCGATTTCCTTTATCGTTACCGGCACAGTGTGGCGGTGGATTTTCCATCCGCAAACGGGGGTTGAGCGCGCATTAAATGACCTCGGTTGGCTTAGTGCGAATTTCGACTGGATCACTGACAGGGATATGGCGCTCTACGTCGTTGTCTTCACGGGCATCTGGCACGCCTCGGGCTTTGCAATGGCGTTGATCCTTGCCGGGTTACGCTCTGTCGACGGCGACCTCATCAAAGCCGCACAGATCGACGGCGCTTCCATGCCGCGCATCTATCGAAAAGTAGTCCTGCCCACGATCTGGCCGATCTTCATTGCGGTGACGGTTGTGCTGCTGCAATTCGCGATCAAGACCTATGATCTTGTCGTGGCTCTTACACAAGGCGGGCCCGGCGTCGCCACCACAGTTCCTGCGATTGTGGTCTATGACCTGATGTTTCAACGCGGCCAGATTGCGCAGGGTGCGGCTGCAGCAGTCATGATCCTTGTCGCCTTGGCGATCGTCATAGTGCCTTACATCATCTGGACCAATTGGCGTGCGAAGAAAGAGGGCCAGACCCATGGCTGAGACCACACATCAGGCCTTTGACCCTTTGGCAACCGGAAGCCATGCGCGCCAGCTACGCGCCAAATTCACCGTTTATGCCTTGTTGGTTTTTTTCGCGCTGCTCTATCTTTCTCCGCTGGTCATCATTTTTATGAACAGCTTTCGACCGCTGGAAGAGATCGTACGCGAAGGTTTCATCTCCGCGCCGAACGCGCTCAGCGCACAATACTGGGTCGAAGCATGGAGCAGCTTTTGCATTGGCGGCAACTGCGAAGGCGTATCGCGCTACTTTTCCAACACATTGATTATGACAATCCCTGCCACGATCTTGTCCACCGCCTTCGGCGTCGTGAACGGCTACGCATTGTCAAAATGGCGTTTCAAATACGACACCTGGGTATTCGGTCTGATCACCTTGGGCGTTTTCCTACCTGCCCAGATGACGCTCCTGCCCTGGGCGTTTGTTCTTGGCAAGATTGGGCTCTCCAACACGATTGGTGGGCTGGTGTTGGTCCACACGGTACAAGGAATCAGCTTCACCACCTTGTTTTGCCGAAATTATTTTGTTGCGGTTCCCGATGACCTGATCAAGGCCGCGCGCATTGATGGGGCTGGGTTCTGGCGGATCTTCCGCCGCATCATGCTACCGTTGTCGCCGCCCATCCTGATCGTCTGTGTGATCTGGCAATTCACGGGCATCTGGAACGAATTTCTATTCGGTACGGTTTTCACCTCCGGGTCCAACCAGCCCATTACCTCAGCAATCGTAGCCTTCTCAGGGTCCGGCACGGGCGAGCGCCACTACAATGTCGAAGCCGCCTCTGTGATCTTCGCGGCCTTGCCGCCGCTATGCGTTTACGTACTGGGAGGGAAGTATTTCGTCCGAGGATTGACCTCCGGCGCGGTCAAATAAAGGAGCCAGCAATGTCGTCTTTGCTGATAAAGAATTTGCGCAAGAGCTACGGGTCAGTCGAGGTCCTCAAGGACATCAATCTCGAGGCAAAGTCGGGCGAGTTCGTCGCGCTGGTGGGACCGTCCGGCTGCGGTAAATCCACTTTGCTTTCGATCATCGCAGGGCTGGAAAGCGTTACGTCCGGTGAGGTTTTGATCGAAGACAAGCTAGTCAATAACGAGGCCCCAAAGGACCGCGACATTGCGATGGTCTTTCAGTCTTACGCCCTTTACCCAACGATGACGGTACGCCAGAATATGACATTTGGCATGGAGTGTCGCAACATCGACAAGGCGACACAGGATGATACCATCACGCGTGTCGCGGCATTGCTTCAGATCGAACCTCTCTTGAACCGCAAACCTGGTCAGCTATCGGGCGGTCAGCGCCAGCGGGTGGCCATGGGACGGGCGCTGGTGCGTGATCCGAAGCTGTTTCTATTTGATGAGCCGCTGTCCAACCTCGATGCCAAACTCCGCGTGGAGATGCGTTCCGAGATCAAGAAGTTGCACCAGAACGTCGGGCGGACGACCGTCTACGTCACCCATGACCAGATCGAGGCTATGACACTGGCAACCCGTATCGCGGTGATGCATCAGGGCGTGTTGCAGCAATACGCAGCCCCCAAGGAAATCTACGAGAACCCGGCAAATGTCTTCGTCGCGGGCTTCATGGGATCGCCCAACATGAACTTCTTTTCGGCCCGGTTCGTTTCTTCGGACGCGGAAAGCGGCATCGCGCTTGAGGGGGGCGACGGCGCGTTGCTGCCTTTGCCGGACGGGCAGTACGACCACCTGACCGACGGACAACCCGTGATCTTTGGGGTCCGCCCCGAACATTTCAATCCGGCTCATGAAGGTCGGGCCGCCAGAAAAGGTAATACGTCGGCAGTCGTATCGGTTGCCATCGAAATGGACGAACCGACGGGATCAGAAACCATTCTCATGTGCAAGATCGCCCAGCAGGAAGCTATCGTCGTTTGTGAACCGGATGAGGCCCCCGAACCTGGGACAACGATGGCGTTTGAAATCGACATGAGCAAGATCAGCCTGTTCGATCCTAGCACGGAAGAACGCCTGTGACGTCCGGGCCAGGTCTCAAAACCGGGTTGGCAGGCAAAACTGTGGTCGTCACCGGCGGTGCTACCGGCATCGGCCGTGCCGTTGTCGAGGCTTTCGCTGGTCAGGGCGCTCAGGTTTCATTTCTCGACATAAACGCCGCCGCAGGACGGGAATTGAGGGATAGCCTTTCCGGATTGTCCGTTAGCTTTCATGAGGTCGATTTGACCAACGTTGTCGCTCTTCAGGAGCAGCTCGCCAAGATTTCCGATACCACTGGCCCAATAGATATCCTTGTCAACGGTGCCGCGAACGACATGCGCCACGATACCGATGAGGTCACCCCCGAAAGCTGGCGTAAAACACTGGAAGTCAATCTCGACCATCAGTTTTTCTGCGCGCAATCTGTTCTACCGGCGATGCGGCGTAGAAAATCAGGCGTTATCCTCAATTTCGGATCTATTGCGTGCCGTGAGGGGCTCAAAGATGCGGTAGGGTATGTCACTGCAAAGGCGGGAATAGAGGGCATGACACACGCTTTGGCACGCGAGGCGGGAAAGCACGGTATTCGCGTCAATTGCCTGTTGCCCGGGTTCGTTCGAACCGAAAGACAGGTGGAGAAATGGCTGACTCCCGAATTGCATGACACCGTGATGAAACGTCAATGCCTTGAACGCTTTATTGAACCGGAAGACATCGCAGATGTCGCTGTTTTTCTTTGCTCCGACGCCGCCAGGGCAATTACCAACCAGACGATTGTTGTCGATGCAGGTTGGCTTTAACAGTCTATTGAATTGCGCAAACACCGTTGGATTTGTCCGAAAAATCCACAAAGGCCGGGCAGACAAGCCGCCAATTTCGTACCCATGCAAGAAACGCGTTTCGTCGAGCCAATTTGACTGGTTTCGGTGCGGGACCAAGTCGCTGGTCAATCCTCATTGGCAAGAACGCTTTCCGATGTAAAGGTTTCGACCAACATGCCATCCGAGTTATAAACCGACACGGTTTGGCCTAGTGAATTGACTGCGATCAAGCCCCCCTGACCACCCGTAGCCTCAAGCGTTTCAAAGACAGCGTTATTCGCCGCTTCCTCAATCGGCTGCTTTGCAAATCGCATGCGCGCGGCGACCTCATAGGCCAGAACCGTCTTGAGAAAGCTCTCCCCATGACCTGTCGACGCCACGGCCACCAAGTCGTTGTCGGCGTAAAGTCCGGCGCCTGGGATCGGCGTGTCGCCAATCCGCCCAGCCATCTTGCCTGTGAAGCCGCCGGTCGAAGCACCGGCAGCAAGATTGCCACATCGGTCGAGGGCGACCGCCCCCACGGTGCCCTTCTCTTCGAAATCTGGTTTTGGTTTGGCTGCATGGAAGTAGGTTCGGTCTACGGTTTCCAACCCACCCGCCGCCAAAAAGTCATCTGCTGACGGCCCGGACAGAAGAACATGGGGTGTCCATTTCATCACGTAACGCGCACCCCGAATTGGGTTTTTCAACTGACTTACGGCTGCGACCGCTCCAACATCGAGAGTCCGGCCATCCATTATGGCCGCGTCCATCTCAACATCGCCCGCCAGATTGGTGATTGATCCACGGCCAGCATTAAAAACGCCTGAATCCTCCAAAAGAACAACGACTTCTTCCACCACAGCAAGGGCGGGCGCGCCATCTTTCAACCAACGACCTGCCCGTTCTGCGACTTTTCGCAAAGTTGTTCGGCGTGCTGGTTCCGGTTCAGCGCCCCAATAAGCGCCACCATGGATGACGATTGCAAAACGGGTTGAGTCATCACACGCAAGGATCGGGTTCATAATCCGAGCCTTCATCCAACCGATGTCTGCCAAGGAGACGGTCGAGAAGGCAAACAACGCTGCCGACGCCAGCAGCAGTTCCCTAACGGCCCACACTCTTTTTCGCGCGCGGACCAATTGCGGGGTATTGACGCCGGTCGGGCATCTGTGGGGTGGATTCACTCTCACGTACGCACCAAGGCTGAAAACTCAATCCTGCTGTGGAACGAGATGACAATAGCCCAATAGCCTCAATTTTGCTACCAATCGCGGCCTGATGAGCAAGCGCCCGACCCGTCCCTTGTACCCGCGACCGTATTCTTTTGTGCCAATTCAACTAGCCACGAGCCCTGCGTCGAAAAAGGGCACTTCATCGGAACGCACCGCGAAGGCAATCCTCTGAACCCTTATGAATGCGCCTCGATGAGGCAGTCCAGAAACCCAAGGGTTTTACGATCCGGGTTCGGCTTTTTTCGCGTGATGGCAGCAAATGTGCTTACGTAACGGGTCTGGTCCGGCGCCACTGGCCGGACAGCTTCTTCTTCGCCTGTTAAGCTCCCTGCAACATGATCCGCGAGATAGCCGAGATAGCGGCCAGATAGGATGAGTAGCGACAACGCTTCTTCTTCCTGTACACGCGCCGCACGTCGAATGCCCAAAGATCTGCCCGCACTCATATTCGGCGAATTGAACGCATACCCTGCATATTTGTAACCCGACAGGTCAAACTGGCTCGCATTGTCCCATTTCGCATCAAAAAGCGGATGCCCTCGACCGCAATAAAGCGTCATGTGTTCATCGTAAAGTTCGACATACCGCAGCATTGTCGACTTCTTGTAAAGTGGCACAATCGCCAGATCCAAAGTGCCATCTGTGACCCGACTTTCGAGCGTGCTCGGTGTCGCCAGCGCAATTTCTAGAGTCACTTCAGGCGCGATCTGGTCAAAGGCGTTGATTGCTTCATGGACTTTCGCATTCGGATTTGTCGATGACTGGTCGAAAACGCCAAGTCTCAGAGTTCCCGTAAGGTGCGCATGGATATCATCAATTTTGGCCTGGAAGTTGTTAATCGAAGAAAAAAGGTTTTGCGCTGCTTCCAAAACGTGTTCACCTTCCGGTGTAAGTGAAAATCCGGAAGGCCCTCGATTGCAGAGCGTAAGCCCGATCCGCAACTCAAGGTCTGAGATATGCTTGGAGATCGTAGAGCGGCCAATGTTCAACTCCAGCTCGGAGGCTGCAAAGCCGCCGCATTCTGTGACCGTCATGAAAATCCGCAGAAGCCTGACATCGACGTCGCTCAAGTTTTGAATGAGTGCACGTTTCGCCATCTAAGGTTTCCTGTTTATGAAACTATAGTTAAAGATGTTCTAGCTTATCAAACCAGGCGTTTTAAGGGTAGCCTGACAAAACAATAAGCATGCGCGACGTGCGCTCAAACCAGGGAGAAGTAATACATGGCACTTAAGCCTCCTTTATCGGAACTTCCGATCAAGACCGCTGACAGCGGTTTTTATCGAGGGTTCAGCGTCAACGTGACGGTGGTAAGTAAGATCATCATCAGCTTACTCGTCGTATGGTGTATCGTTTGGCCGACCGAGGCCGGAACGGTCCTAGGAAACTGGAATACAGCCATTCTGGCGCAATTTGCAGCTTGGTATATCTGGGTCGTAACAGCCTTTGTTATTGTGTGTATCGGTTTGGCGATTTGGCCTACTGCTGGGCGCCTGAACCTTGGCACCGACGGCGAAAAACCAGAGTTTTCAAATTTCTCATGGTTCTCGATGATGTTCGGCGCCGGTATCGGCGTGGGCATGTTGACCTGGGCGGTTGCTGAACCGGTCGCGCACTTCAAGAACAACCCTTCTGTGATCCAGGGCGTCACAACCGCGCTTGACGCGGACAATGTGCGGACTGCCTACGTCTGGTCCTATCTGCACTGGGGTCTGGGCGCCTGGGCATGCTATGCAGTCGCCGGTTTGGCGCTCGCGTTCTTCAGCTATCGGCGCGGCCTTCCGCTGACGATCCGGTCCTCGCTGACACCCCTTTTTGGCAAGTCACTTTCGGGCACTCTTGGCCACGTGATTGACATTGTAGCCGTTGTCGCGACTATCCTCGGCGTTGCCCAGACATTGGGCTTTGGCGTTGAGCAGTTTGTGGCGGGCCTCACCCGCATTGGCATTGGTGGTCTTGCCTTGGAGGACGGATCGGCAACGACGATGGGTATTGTCGTGGCGCTGCTCGTCATCATGGGGGCATCAACACTTTCCGCGCTCTCCGGCGTTGGGAAGGGCATTAAATGGCTATCGAACATCAACATGGTGCTATCGATCTTCCTGTTGAGCTTCTTCATTATTTTTGGGGCAACTTTCTTTGGTGCGTCAGCTTTCTTCGTTGGCATCTGGGACTATCTGGTCGCGCTGCCATGGCTGAGCTTCAACGTCTACAGTTCTGATGGTGTCGAAGGATCCGAAGCCTTCCTGCTGACACAGTGGCAGGGTTGGTGGCCGGTCTTCTACTGGGCCTGGTGGATCGCATTTGCACCCTTCGTGGGTCTGTTCCTGGCGCGTATTTCGCGTGGTCGGAGCATTCGCGAATTCGTGCTTGGCGCGATGATCGTGCCGTCGCTGATGTGCTTTGTCTGGTTCGCATGGGCCGGTGGCACAGCGATCGATCTTGAACTCAATGGTGAGGCAAACGGGCTGATCCTTGATGCCGCCAACGGCGACAAGATCTTCGCCATGACAGAGTTCATGCTGGCACCAATCGCGCAGGCTTTGGCCTGGGGTATGGCGGTCATCATCGTTATTCTACTGATGACGTTCCTTGTCACTTCGGCTGACTCTGCGGTTCTGATCGTGAACACGATCAACGCGGCTGGCGACGAAGGCCCCAAAGCGCGCCCTCACATCATGTTCTGGGGCGCTGCATTGGCGCTTGTGGTTGGCGGCCTGCTGATATCGGGCGGTACAGGTGCCATTCAAACCGCCATGGTGATCGGTGCCCTCCCCTTCTCGGTGGTGATGGCGCTCATGTGCATCGCGTTGATCAAGGCCATCTGGAACGATGGACGTCGCGAGGCCGCAGGTGTCGCGACAACGATTGACCCTGAGACCGCAGTGATGCCCGGAGAATAGGCAACCACTCTCTGTAAACCAAAGATGGCCCCGGTTTTTCCGGGGCCATTTTCTTTGTGCCATCCGACATCTGGGCACAGCGTTTTCCGAGGTCATAAGGTCCCGTCGCCAATCCTTGTCCAAATCCAATGTTGGCAAAAACGACATCTTTCGAGATAGAAGGAATGGGTGACAGGACATATTCCCAAGATCGATACCAGGAACGCCACACATGATTATTGAGCCCTTCAAAGTCGAAATCTGGATGAATGAATGGGAAACGCGATGTGCCTATAACCTCGCAGAAACATGTGTCGCCAGCATAACGATCGAAGAACTGCTCCGCATCTCGGGTCAAAACCACGATGCCCTCTCCGACTTGCTCGCGATGAAGATGACCTATGGTGCAATCGAAGGCTCAAGCCGTCTGCGAAAGGCGATTGCAGCGCTCTACGGCATCCAAGACATCGAAAATGTTACCGTGACCCATGGCACCATTGCCGCCAACATGTTGGTGCACAAAGCCATTGTGTCACGGGGCGACCGGGTTGTGTCGATCGTGCCCACCTATCAACAACACTATTCCATCCCTGAATGTATCGGCGCGGACCTGCATCAATTGCACCTGAGAAAAGAGAACGGCTTCCTTCCGGACCTTGATCAGTTGCGCGCCTTGGTGACGCGAGACACCAAGCTTATCGCCCTGACCAACCCAAACAACCCCACGGGCGCGCTCATTTCGCGTCCGATGTTAGAAGAAATTGCAGAGATCGCGCGGGACGTTGGAGCCTACATTCTCTGTGACGAAGTTTATCGCGGCACCGGGCAGGTTGGGGATGGCATGTCAGCTTCTATCGTCGACATCTATGAGAAAGGGATCAGCACCGCGAGCACGTCCAAAGCCTTTTCCCTTGCCGGCCTGCGGGTTGGCTGGCTAGTCGCTCCTAAAGAAGTGACAGAGAAGGTCCTGATCCACCGGGACTACGACACGATTTCAGTGGGGATGATCAACGACCATTTCGCCGCCATCGCCCTTGAAAACGCGGATAAACTGCTTGCGCGAAGCCGCCGGATAACGCGAGAGAATCTTACCCTTTTGAGAGATTGGGTCGAAGCGCAAGATCGCGTATCCTGGGTGGAGCCCCAAGCAGGTACAACCGCCATGCTGCAAATCGACACGCCAATGTCCTCGCGTGAGCTCTGCGTCGACCTCCTGGAAAAAACCAGCGTTATGCTGACCCCCGGCGATGCATTCGAGATGGAAGGCTACGTTCGAATTGGCTTTGCAAATGATACCCAAGTGCTTCGGGAAGGCTTGGAAAAGGTGTCAGAATACTTCCGCCAACACGTCGGTTGAGCGACCTGTCTGCCTGCAGCGTTTAGGCGTTGTGCTCCGAATTCATCAAACATCCCGGACAGTTCAGTGATGAAAGCGAAAAACCAATGGTAAATAGCTGCAGCACGGCGGCTGGTCACTTTCACTGTGGTTTGCTGAGGTGCCAAACCTGCTCGACCGGATAGGCCTTGGCCCATTCTGCAGGGATTGTCGCGCGTATTCCCCCCGCCTGATCCGGTGCGTAGACCTCCTGGTATTTCGTGACCGCGAATCCGATCTCGGCAAAAAGCTCCATCCAGGCTGACATGGTCAGGTTGAAACAAACACCAGTTGGCTCGTACTCCACTTCGGTCCAGTCCGCGCCCCACATATCACGGTAAGGGCGATGAAGCGTCCAGTCACAGTTTGATCCGTCGAGAGGTGAGCAGATCAACGACAGCGGATGGTTCCCCAAGAACACCAACCGCCCACCCGGACGCAACAACCGCCATGCTTCTGGCAGCCACTTGTTCGGTGGACACCAGATCGATGCACCGTATTCGGAGATTGCAAAGTCAAAGGATGCGTCGGGCAGGCCTGTCTCTTCCGCATTTCCTTCCATGAAAGCGATATCTGTGCCGTGGTCCGCCGCGAAGCGACGCGCGGTGGATAACTGTTCCTTAGAGAGATCAATCGCTGTGACATTCGCGCCCCTGCGGGTCATCCACCCCGAAACATAGCCTGTGCCGCACCCAAGTTCGATCGCATCTAGCCCGGTCATGTCCGGAGGGAGCAATTTCAATTCCCCGTCCGGATTTCCCCAGCAACCCCACTCCGACTCTTCAAGGCTCCAGAGACGTTCGCCAAGGGATACCCAGTTGGTCGCATCCGCATCCCAGATATCCCGGTTGATCGAAAGGTGGTCGCGTGTCATCTGCAACTCTCCTGCTGTTTGTTGTCATTCACCTATCATATTTTGGGATGTGCCCGCCACAACCGGCACAGGTTTTGAGTCCCCTAAAGTGTTTAGCGTCGTCCAATGAGGAAAACCGGCATAGGTAAAACCATTCAGGGTCCCACCGTCCCGTATCACCAGCTCTTAGCTTGAAGTGGCCAGGAAACTGCCACTATGCCGTGCCCTTCCGTCGAACGAAACGCGCCAGCCCCGAGGCTCCCGCCAGAGCGAGCAGCATCAAACCTCCAGCCGACGGCAACGGGACAGGCGCCTGAGCTTGTTTGATACGTTCAAAGTCGCGCACGATCACACCCCGTAGGATGTTCATCTCCGTTGCAAACAGGTTGATCGAGTTGACATCAAAAGATCCGGCAAGAGCGCTGATCTCAATGAACCCCGAACTGGGTACTGACGGCACCAAGACTGGAGGCAACATGTCATTCGCTTCGAACAAGATACCCACGGTTGGGTCGAGAGCGGTGCCGACGCTGTCAAACCGGGAAAAAGACAGGGGCCTCTGCGCAGCATCAAGGTATCGAATTCCAACCGAGTCTCCATTGCCAAAGAGATCAAGCGGCGAAAGACGCAGCAGGAAAGACGTGGGCTCAACCGTCGCGGAACCGAAAGTCGGGAACGCATAAGCGCCCCGGATAACCTCACCTTGATCCAAGGTGATGGCCGCGAGCGGTTCGGTCTGAACCACCAAACAGGCGAGAACGACAGCAAATCGAATTTTCATAATCTAGCTCCTTTCAAGTCAAATTCATTTGGATTGAACAAAGATTGCGTCTTGTATGAGCCGACATTGGTTGGGTCCGGCGACACCGTCGGCCTTGGCTTTTTCCGGGAAAGGCGGCGGCAAACTGTCGTCCGAACAGCCACCCCGGTAAGACATCAGCATGGATGCAGCGATCTCAGGAATGAGGGGGCCGTGGTCATTCAGAACCAGATGGATTTCCGCCGTCGTCGGGTCGGAAAAATCCTGCTCATACCAGCCCCGTTCAACCTGACCAGCGGGCAGGTATGAGGCGAAACTTGCCGATCCATCTGGCGCGTTGACGACACCATCCGCGTAAACAATCTGTGTCCCCACGTCGGCTGCGCGTCCTATCACGTCTTCCGCGGTGCAGGGCGTTTGGCTGCAGGCCTGAGCATTCGTCATGATGACCCACCAGGCCGTGGTAACATGGCCAGGGGTAAGTTCAGCCGTATGCATCGACATCCAGACGCCTTTTTCGGTGATATCAAGTGTGGCCAATGCACCCTCGATCGGTCGCGCCTGCTGCGCCTCAGTGGCCATGTGCTCGACACCACGTGACATCTCTGCAGCACTGGTTTGACCCGTCATCGAGCCAGCCGCGAGCATTGCCGCCAGAGCAAATCTGGCGGGATATGAATGAGTAAACATGTTAATTTCCCGTTTTCAGTTGAGTTGTCTTGAACCGCTACGATCCGGGTGGGGGCAGCGGTGCGATGTTTTGGTTCAACCGGAACAAGTTGTTTGGATCGTAACGCCTCTTGACCTCACGAAGCCTGCTCAGGTGTTGCTGATATGCTTTCGGTGCTTCGTCCTGCTCCGCTATGAAGTTCACGTAGGCACCGGGTACGGAATGCTCAGCAATCCTGTCGGAGGCGCGTCTGAGCCAGCCAATCATCTGGGCATCATCCTGCGCGTCACGCCAGCGCACGCCCGGCGTCGACATGAACTGAACGTGGCGGTGGGCAAAGGCCGTCGCTTCAGGCGGCACGTCTCCGACCGCGCCGCCTGTTTGGCAGATCAACAGTTCAGACTCCGGTGATGGCAGGTCTTTTGCCAGCTCAAGCAAATCCGAGATCAGCCCTGAAGTAAGCCGAGTATGATTGTGGGATCGCCAATAGTTCCGTGCACCGAAGGAATAAGCCTGATCAAGAAAGCACTGCGCCTCGATATATGGCCGCCGCTCAAATGCGCTGCCCAGTGGCTTGGCGCCGCCATAAAGCGGGCTCAGGTCCGCCCGAGCTTGTTCCGGGGAGCCTGTATGAAACTGCATCAACGTCAGAACTTTTTCCCCGTGCCATTGTGCGGGCAAAACTGGTGAGGGTGGATCAGTCATAAGGTTCGCCCAGACACATGCATCTCGCGTCAGGTTTTGCGATTGGTCACTATAGGCATTGAGTACCGTCTCTGCGCTCTCAAGATCAAAGAATGTTGGACCAAATGAAATCTCAGGCCCAACAGGGTGTGCGCGAAATTCAAATTCGGTCACAACACCAAAATTGCCCCCTCCACCACGTAAGGCCCAGAACAAATCGGCGTGTTCATCTCCAGCAGCCCGCACGATCCGCCCATCAGCCAAGACAATCTCTGCAGAGACAAGGTTGTCGATGCTGAGCCCATGGCGACGGGCCAGCCATCCGATGCCGCCGCCCAAGGTAAGACCACCTACACCCGTCGACGAGACGACACCGCCTGCAATGGCGAGGCCATAGGCCTGGGTGGCTTTATCTATTTCCGCAAATGTCGCGCCCCCCGCGACCTTTACGATCCGCGCGTCCGCATCCACCTGAACTTGGCGCATGTCAGACAGATCAAGCATAACGGCACCGTCACCCACGGCGGTCCCGGCGATGTTATGCCCTCCACCACGTACGGAGACAGCGGCATTTTGACGTGACGCGTGCTGAACCGCGCGGGATACATCAGCGGCAGATCTGCACGCACAAACCAGAACGGGGTACCGATCAATGGTGTCGTTCCAGACTGTCCTGCGCCTGTCGTACTCTTCTGACCCTCTTTGAAATACCCAATCTCCCAAGGCATGTGAGAGTTGGTTTTCGTCCTTCAAAGCCATGGTGCTTTCCCGCGATCGGTTGTGTTCGTGACTAAAATCCCAACTTCGTCCAAATTTTTAAACTAAGAAATTTATAGCACTACAAATTCTGTAGTTGATCTGGGCGGGACATTGTCCGATTTTGGGGTGCATAACCTACAACGGTGGACGCTCAGATGCCTTACAAAGGATATGGACAGTATTGCCCTTTCGCCCTTGCCGCCGAGTTGCTTTGCGAAAGGTGGACCCTGCTCGTCATCAGTCGGATTATTGACGGTTGCGAACGCTTTAATGAAATTCATCGCGGTGTGCCCAAGATATCAGCAACGCTGCTGAGCCAACGCCTGAAGCAACTGGAACGGGCCGGATTGATAACCCGTCAACCGCTGGAAAACGAACGGGGCTACTCTTACATGCTGACAAATGCTGGGCGCGATCTGGACCCGATCATCATGAGCCTTGCGGTATGGGGACAAAAGTGGTCGCGCGACATGGAACATGAAGATCTGGATCCTGCGTTTCTGGCATGGAGCATGCATACTCGACTGAACGTCGAAGCCATGCCTGAAGAGAGAACCGTCATGGAGTTCGCGTTTACAGGATACCAGAAAGGGATCTTTCGGTTTTGGCTCGTGGTCGAAAAAGGTCAGGCGGATATGTGTTTGAAGTATCCGGGCTTTGACCCGGACTTGATCATACATGCCGAAATCCGAAGGTTTGTCGAAGCCTGGCGCGGTTTCCGAGATCTCCGCGATGAAATTTCGGCTGGCCAAATTCGTGTAGAAGGTCCCAAAGAGCTGAAACAATGCCTGCCCGATTGGCTGATGCTAAGTGCCCTGGCACCTTTCCCGCGTGCCGTCGGAAATGAGGCTCGGATTTCAGGTTAACCTAGCGAATGGGAAAACTCGTTTCGGCAGCCCAAACCGAAGTTGCAAGACCGTCATTGCAGTTGCAGGGGTCAAAACAGTTGGACGACAGGCGCATCCACCAAGACTTTCCCCAAAATCAACCGCACTTTGAATAGCCGCAAGACCCACAGGTCATGCAGCCTTCAATCATACGCAAGTCATACTGCCCACAGCTTGAGCACGCTTGGCCACGTTGGTTTTCCAAACCAACAACCTCAGCTTGCGGGTCCGACTTGAGGCCCATGCCCTCGCCAGCGATAAAGCCGGTTGCAATCATATGCTGTTCAATCACGCCACCGATCGCCGCAAGGATTGACGGAATATATTTGCCCTGCATCCACGCACCACCGCGCGGGTCAAAAACCGCCTTGAGCTCCTCAACGACAAAAGAGACATCCCCGCCCCGTCGGAAAACCGCCGAAATCATCCGGGTCAGGGCGACGGTCCAGGCGAAATGTTCCATGTTCTTGGAGTTGATGAAGACCTCAAACGGCCTGCGATGCCCGTTCAGCACGATATCGTTGATCGTGATGTAGAGCGCATGCTCGCTGTCGGGCCATTTCACCTTGTAGGTGTTGCCCTCCAACTCCGACGGTCGGTCTAATGGCTCTGACATGTAGATCACATCGCCATGGGGCTGCTGCGGCTCGGCGGCGTCGTTGGTGATGACTTCCGGAGCAGTCTCCTCACCAGTAAGCTTCGTCACCGACAGGTCGAGCACTTTCGCGATTTTTTGGAGAGTATCGAATCTGGGTGACTTAACTTCTTCTTTGATAATCGCATAGACAGAAGTCCGGGACAGGCCAGCCTGTTCAGCGACCTGCACGGCATTTGTTTTTCGCAACTTGAGCGCACTATCCAATCGCGCAGCAATCGACTTGCCCGAAACGCTGCTGTGTTCTTCAGAAACACTCAAAACCGACCCGGTTACCGCGTTGGGCCGGTAGGTCGTGCAGCCTTTGCACCCCGTATCCCAAGCCTCCATGTAGACATCCTTGAAGGCCTCAAAACTGATATCCTCCGGGCAGTTGATGGTCTTTGAAATCGACGAATCCACCCACTTCTGTGCCGCCGCCTGCATCTTGACGTGCTCCAGAGGTGCCAGTGTCTGCGCATTCACGAAGTAGTCGGGAAGCTCCTTGTCGCCGAATTTCTCGCGCCAAAGCTGAACAGCATAATCGACAACCTCCTCTTCGGTGCGCGACCCGTCCTTCTGCAGGACTTTCCGCGTGTAGGCATAAGCAAAGACCGGCTCGATCCCTGATGACACATTACCGGCATAAAGACTGATGGTGCCCGTTGGCGCGATGGAGGTCAGCAGCGCGTTGCGAATGCCGTGTTTGCGCACCGCTTCACGCACATCCTCGTCCATCGCCTGCATGGTCCCCGAGGCCAGGAAGGCATCAGCATCAAACAGCGGAAAAGCGCCCTTCTCCTTCGCCAATTGCACAGACGCCAGGTACGCGGCGCGGGCGATGGCGCGCAACCAGCTGTCGGTCTGATGCGCCGCCTCGTCTGAACCATAACGCAGCCCAACCATCAAAAGCGCATCTGCCAGACCTGTCACGCCAAGCCCGATCCGGCGCTTCGCTTTGGCTTCGCGTGCCTGTTCGTCCAGCGGAAACTTCGATGCGTCCACCACGTTGTCCATCATCCGAACCGCCGTGGCGACAAGCTCGTTCAAGGCTGCCTCATTGAGCGCCGCGCCAGATTCAAAAGGATCCGTCACCAACCGCGCGAGATTGATGGACCCCAACAGACACGCACCATAGGGCGGCAATGGCTGTTCCCCACAAGGGTTGGTTGCCGCAATCGTTTCACAATAGCTCAGGTTGTTGGCCTGATTGATCCGATCAATGAAAATGACGCCAGGCTCCGCATAGTCGTAGGTTGCCTGCATGATCTTGTTCCATAGGTCCCGCGCCTGCACCGTGCGATAGGTTTTATCGCCAAACTTCAACTCCCACGAAGCGTCCGATTTGACCGCTTCCATAAAAGCATCCGTCACCAGCACGGACATGTTGAACATGCGCAATCGGGCGGGATCAGATTTTGCGGCGATGAAATCTTCGACATCCGGATGATCGCACCGCATCGTCGCCATCATCGCCCCGCGACGGCTGCCAGCCGACATGATGGTGCGGCACATGGCATCCCAGACATCCATGAAAGACAAAGGCCCTGACGCATCCGCCGCAACGCCTTTCACATCTGCCCCCTTCGGTCGAATGGTCGAGAAGTCGTAACCTATCCCCCCGCCCTGCTGCATGGTCAGAGCCGCTTCCTTCAACATGTCGAAAATGCCGCCCATGCTGTCGGGGACCGTGCCCATTACAAAGCAATTGAACAACGTAACGGATCGCGCTGTGCCAGCGCCCGCTGTAATCCGCCCGGCCGGAAGATATTTGAAACCTTCCAGCGCTTCATAGAACCTGTCTTCCCAAACTTCTGGCTCTTTCTCGACCCGCGCCAGATCCCGTGCGATCCGGCGCCAGGTGTCTTCCACCGAATGGTCAATCGGGTCACCCTCGGCATCCTTGAAACGATACTTCATATCCCAGATCTGTTCGGCGATAGGCGCTGCAAAGGCTGACACTGGCATTGTCTCCTGTCCATTTTGTCCACAGGCGTTTGTGGAGAAAACACTAACCATTGAGGGTTTGAAAAACGGAACTACAATATACGGCATGAGCACAAAGAATCAAAGTCGCAATTCAGTCCATCTGATAAAACTGTCTGTCGGCACGGAATCCGTCGACGATCTGGCGGCCTGGCAGGCTACAAAACGCGCGCAGGCTCCTGACGGATTGCCGCGCCATGTCACCCGCATGTGGCCCCGGCGAGAGGCAGAGGTACTGAATGGCGGCTCAATTTTCTGGGTGATCAAAGGGTCAATCCAATGCCGCCAGCGCGTCGAACGGCTGGACGAGTACATTGGACAGGACGGCATACGGCGCTGTGCCATCGTGCTGAATCCGGAGGTTGTCAGGACCCAGTCCAGCCTCAAGCGCCCCTTCCAGGGGTGGCGGTACCTCGCCTTTTCAGATGCGCCGCCTGATCTGCCAAAAGGCCGGGCCAGCGAAGACCCTCTTCCGATTGAGCTGAACCGCGCATTGGCTGAAATCGGCGTCCTCTGACGTCTGGTCAGCGCGTCACCGCGTCAACGAATCCCGCACAGAGCTGCCGTTCTTCATCTGTCGCTGCGGCTATCCGGCTTCGCCATAGAGTCGCCTGAGACCGCAGAAGCGGCCCATCCTCAAGAATCTTGAGGTGGTTGGCCCGAAGGGTTTCTCCGCTTGATGTAATGTCAGCAATGGCCTCGGCGGTCTCATTCGCAACGGTGCCCTCCGTCGCGCCCTGGCTGTCCACCAGCGCGTAATCCGCAACACCCGCTTGACGCAGGCACTCCCGCACCAACCGGTGATACTTTGTGGCGATCCGCAGGCGCATACCATGGGCCTGACGGAAAGCCGTCGCCACCGCATCCAGATCATCCAGGGTTTCCACATCGACCCACGCCTGCGGGACCGCGATCACCAGGTCAGCGAAGCCAAACCCCAGTTCCTGCACCGGCGCCACCTGCTGTTCCCAAAGCGGCAGCTTTTCCTGCACTAGATCCGTGCCCGTCACCCCAAAATGAATCCGGCCAGCGGCCAGTTCACGGGGCACTTCACCCGCCGACAACAGGACAAGAGAAACACCTTCCACCCCTTCAACGGCACCGGCATATTCCCGGTCAGACCCAGTACGTGACAGGGTCACGCCCCGTGCACCGAACCAGTCAATTGTCTTTTCCATCAACCGGCCCTTGGAGGGCACCCCGAGCTTGATCGTCATGCGTCCGTCTCCAGCAGGGCCATCAAGTCGGGGCGCAACACGCCGCCCACGGCAGGAATAGCACTGCCACCACCCAATCGTTGCGTCAGCGCATCATATCGGCCACCTGTCGCGATGGGCGGCAAATCAGCACGATCAGGGCTGTGAAACCCAAAGACAAACCCGTCATAGTATTCCATGGACGTCCGGCCGTAGCTTGCCTCAAATGGCAAATCCTCAACGGCAATACCGCGTGCAGACAGGGCATCCGCCCGTTGCGCCAACCGCTCAACTGCCTGGGCTATGCTGGGCATATCAACACTCAGATCTTTGAGATTTTGCAAAGCGTAAGGCAGGGTCTCACGGACATTCAGCAAGGCATCGAGCAGCTCAACTTCCGCGATGCTTATTGTCGGCGCTTGTGCGTCTTCACGCAACAATGCCACCCTTGCATCAATCTCTGCCTGCGAACGACAACCGATTAACACACCGGCAGACTGAGGCGTGGCGCCTTCAAGCAGCGCCAGGCGTTGTTTGGAAGGCGCGGTCCTGCCCGCATAACGGTCCAGCAGTGCGCGAAACCGGCGTGGCCGCCAGATATGCCGCAACAGCGCAGCCTTACGAGCGGTCGTCGTCTCAAGCCCACGCACGGCCGCCATCAGAATACCGATATCACCCGTCGCAGGACGCAGGTTCAGCGGTGCGACAGCATGCGCCAGCAAGGCAAACACTTCCGCATCCGCAGCAGCCGGGTTTTCCCGATCAAACACCTCGAAGCCGACCTGAAGGTATTCATTTGCGCGGGTCGGGTCCTGTTCCTGACGCCGAAAGACCTCACCAGAATACGTGTAACGAGCCGGCTCCGCCCCCTCTGCCGTATGCATTTGCACCACGGGCACCGTGAAATCCGGGCGAAGCATCTGCTCGCCCCGCAAAGCATCGGAGGTCACATAGGCCCGTGCACGGATATCCTCGCCATAAAGATCAAGCAAGGTCTCTGCCGGTTGTAATATTGGTGTCTCGACGACTTGCGCGCCCGCATCCTCGAACGCCCGGCGCAGCGCAGCCGCCCGAGCCAAGACGTCCCGGCGGGTGGTCATTTCCCACCCTCTTGCTGGGCAAGGATTTCGCGCACTTTTGCCACCAGCTGGTCGCGCGGCACTTCGAACTGGCTGGGACGGTCTTTCCATTCTTCCAATGTGGCCGATTTGGCAATCTCCGCCCCGAGGATCAGGTCCTTGATCTGCACGACGCCATTGGCCTTCTCGTCCCCTCCTTCGATCACAGCGATTGGGCTGGCCCGCTTGTCGGCATATTTGAGCTGGTTGCCAAAGTTCCTGGGGTTGCCCAGATAAACCTCAGCCCGGATGCCCGCCTGCCGAAGCTCGGCCACCATCGCCTGATAGCCGGCCATCCGATCACGGTCCATGACCGTGACAACAACAGGGCCTTGTGCCGAACGCTCCAGCCGCCCTTTGGCATCCAAAGCCGCCAGCAACCGATCCACCCCGATAGAGACGCCGGTTGCGGGGACTTCCTGCCCGGTGAAGCGTTTGACCAGATCGTCGTAGCGCCCACCACCGGCGACAGATCCAAAGTTGCGCGTGCGCCCCTTTTCGTCCTGGATGTCAAAGGTCAGTTCGGCCTCATAGACAGGGCCTGTGTAGTAGCCCAAGCCGCGCACGACGGAGGGATCGATCTCGATCCGATCAGCGCCGTACCCTCCGGCTGAAAGCAGACTGGCGATGCTCTCCAGCTCGTCTACACCTTGCTCCCCGGCATCAGAACCGCTCACAAGTTCACGCAGCCGAGCGACTGTCTCCGCACCGGAGTTCCGCTTGGCTTGCATAAATCCCATGACCACATCGGCTTGGGCGTTGCTCAGCCCCGCACCGTCGGTGAAATCCCCGCTCTCGTCCTTGCGGCCCTCGCCCAAAAGCGCTCGCACACCCTGCTGCCCCAACCGGTCCAGCTTGTCGATGGCGCGCAGCACAATGCCACGTTCGGTTTCCTTGTCGTCGCCCGCGAGGCCTGCAACCTCCAGCACTCCGTTCAACACCTTGCGGTTGTTCACGCGGATGACATAGTCGCCACGCGGAATGCCGACCTCTTCGAGACAATCGGCCAGCATTGCGCAAATCTCTGCATCAGCGGCCATGGACGCCGTGCCGACCGTATCCGCATCGCATTGATAGAACTGACGAAACCGCCCAGGTCCGGGCTTTTCATTGCGCCAGACAGGTCCCATTGCATAGCGGCGGTAAGGTGTCGGCAGATCGTTCCGGTGTTGGGCGTAGACGCGCGCGAGTGGTGCGGTCAGATCGTAGCGCAGCGCCAGCCAATCGCCGGTTTTGTCGTCGTCTGCGTCCTCCTGCCAGGCAAAAACCCCCTCGTTCGGGCGGTCCACATCAGGCAGGAATTTGCCAAGCGCTTCGACCGTTTCCACGGCGGAGCTTTCCAAAGCGTCAAACCCGTAACGATGATAAACTCCGGCAATCTTCGAGAGCATATCGGCGCGCTGAGTTACTTCTGCACCGAAATAGTCACGGAACCCCTTGGGCGTCTGCGCCTTGGGGCGGGGAGTTTTCTTGGGCTTGGCCATGGTGTCCCTCTGGCTTTTCGTGTCGGGCGCGGTCTAGCGGATGTGCTGGCGACAGACAAGGCACCGCTGCGGGCTCTTTCGCGCCTCCGCCCGCCATGGTAGGAGCTTTGCGACGTCCCGGAGGACCTGCATGCAAGAGCTGGAAGAGAAAATCGCGCATCTGACCCGCACGGTTGAGGAGCTGTCCGATGTGGTTGCTCGTCAGGAAGCCGAGATCGCCACCCTGAACCGCCGCGTGTTCATGCTCATGCAGCGCGAGGGCGAACGCGATGCACAGGGCACAGGTGGTGTGGTCCTTGGGGACGAACGCCCGCCCCATTACTGATCAGATGTCTTCGACCTCCAGCACGCCACCCAGCGACTTGATCGCCCCTTTGATCTGCGGGTTGACGATGAAATCTCGTCCCAGATCGACCTCGACCTCTCCGGGCAGGCTCGGGTCCATCAGGCAGAATTGAACCGGTCCGCGCCCGCCGTTTCGAACCGCGGATTGCGCCCCTTCCAAGACAGTTGCCACAGAAGCGATAGCCTCCGGTGCATCGACAAACACTTTGAGGCCAGCACCCCCCACATCCGCGACTGCCGCATCTGCAGGCCCTACCGAACGGCCTAGCAATTTCAGCTGATCAGCTTCCATGGTCGCCTCGACCGAAACGATCACCTTTGAACCTGTCTCCAAATGCTCTCGTGCCGCCTCCAGTGTGTCTGAAAACAATGTCACCTCGTAGGCACCGGTCGGATCAGACATCTGGGCAAAGGCGAAGCGATTGCCGCGTGCCGACTTGCGTTCCTGCCGCCCCGCAACGACCCCCGCCAGTTTGGCATTCATGGCTCCTCTGTCAGATACCTTTTCCGTCAGCTCATCCAGGGTCATGAAGGGCACGCCCCGATCTGCGGCGAATTTGCGTTTCAGCGGCGCCATGTAGTCATCAAGCGGATGACCCGAGAGATAAAAGCCGACGGCTTTGAACTCCTCGCTCAACCTTTCGGCGGGCAGCCAGTCATCGACAGGATGCAGGCGCGGTTCTGGCAGGTCGTCCCCTGCTTCGCCGAACAGCGACACCTGGTTAGATGCTTTTTGTTCATGAATGGCTGCCGAATAGTTGACCAGCGCGTCAAGCGCTCCGAAAACCCGGCGGCGGTTGTTGTCTAGCTGATCAAAAGCCCCTGACCGCGCCAGCATCTCTAACGGGCGTTTGCCCACACGTTTCAGATCAACCCGACGCGCGAGGTCAAACAACGTGGCAAAGGGCTTGTCTCCCCGACCTTCGGTGATGAGTTTCATCGCCTCGACTCCGACGTTCTTGAGCGCGCCCAGCGCGTATACAAGTGCGCCATCTACCACTTTGAATGTTGCGTCGGATCGGTTCACGCAAGGCGGCACCCAAGGAAGCTCCAGCCGCTTACGCACCTCTTCGAAATAGACCGCCAATTTGTCCGTCAGGTGTATGTCGCAATTCATCACGCCAGCCATGAACTCGACCGGGTGGTTCGCCTTAAGCCAGGCGGTCTGATAACTGACCACCGCGTAAGCCGCAGCGTGCGATTTATTGAAGCCGTAGTTGGCGAATTTCTCCAGCAGGTCGAAGACCTCGCGTGCCTTGTCCTTGTCGACGCCATTAGCCACGGCGCCTTTTTCGAACTTTGGGCGTTCCTTGGCCATTTCCTCGGCGATCTTCTTGCCCATTGCACGACGCAACAGGTCCGCACCGCCAAGGCTGTATCCGGCCATGACCTGCGCGATCTGCATCACCTGCTCCTGGTAGACGATAATGCCTTGCGTTTCCTCAAGAATATCATCGATCAGAGGGTGGATTGAGGCGCGTTCCCGCAACCCGTTCTTGACCTCACAATAGGTGGGGATGTTCTCCATCGGGCCGGGCCGGTAGAGGGCCACAAGCGCCACGATGTCCTCGATACAGGTCGGTTTCATTCGCTTCAGGGCATCCATCATGCCCGAGCTTTCCACCTGGAAAACCGCTACCGTCTTGGCTGCGGAATAGAGGTCGTAAGATCGTTCATCATCCAGCGGGATAGCGTTGATGTCGTTTTCCGTCCCTGTGGCCGGCTCATAAAGCTCGGTACCATCGGCGGCGATATGCAGTGGGCGCCCTGCCGCGTTGATCTGCTCCACGGCGTTCTGGATCACCGTCAGGGTCTTGAGGCCCAGGAAATCGAACTTCACCAGCCCTGCTTGCTCCACCCACTTCATGTTGAACTGGGTTGCGGGCATGTCCGAGCGTGGGTCCTGATAGAGCGGCACCAGCTTGTCGAGCGGGCGGTCGCCAATCACCACACCTGCCGCGTGAGTAGAGGCATTCCGGAGCAACCCTTCGACTTGCTGGCCGTAGTTCAGCAGTCGGGCAACAACTTCTTCAGACTTCGCTTCTTCCCGTAGGCGTGGCTCATCGGCCAGCGCCTTTTCGATGGAAACGGGCTTGACCCCCTCAACCGGGATCATCTTGCTCAGCCGATCCACCTGACCGTAGGGCATTTGCAACACACGACCGATGTCGCGTACCGCGGCCTTTGACAAAAGCGCGCCAAAAGTGATGATTTGTCCCACCTTGTCGCGGCCATACTTCTCCTGAACGTACCGAATGACCTCCTCACGGCGATCCATACAGAAATCAATGTCGAAGTCGGGCATCGACACCCGTTCCGGGTTCAGGAACCGCTCGAACAGCAGGTTATATCGCAGCGGATCAAGGTCCGTGATCGTCAGAGCGTAAGCGACAAGACTCCCCGCCCCCGAGCCCCGTCCGGGACCTACCGGGATGCCCTCATCCTTGGCCCATTTGATGAAATCCGCAACGATCAGAAAATAGCCCGGAAACCCCATACCCTCGATAATGTCCAGCTCGAAATCGAGCCGTTTGGTATAGTCTTCGACGGATGCTGCGTGCGGAATGACTGCGAGCCTTTCTTTCAGCCCTTCATGGGACTGGCGACGCAATTCCTCCACTTCATCATCGGCAAACTTTGGTAGAATCGGGTCACGGCGATAGGCTTGAAAGGCGCAGCGGCGGGCAATCTCGACGGTATTTTCAACGGCCTCCGGCAGGTCCGCAAACAGTGTCACCATTTCCGCCTGCGACTTGAAATAGTGTTGGTTCGTCAGCTTTCGGCGCGCATCCTGCTGATCCACATAGGCACCATCAGCAATGCAGATAAGCGCGTCATGGGCCTCGTACATGTCCGACTTCGGGAAATAGACATCATTTGTCGCCACCAACGGCAGATCCATGCCGTAAGCCATTTCCACAAATCCACGCTCGGTCAGCCGTTCGCTTTCAGGTTGCCCGTTCTCTCCAGGATGCCGTTGCAGTTCCACGTATAGCCTGTCGCCGAAGATCACCTTTAACCGGTCCATCAAGGCTTGTGCTGCTGGCAGTTGCCCGGTCTGAAGCAGTTTTCCAACTGGTCCGTCAGGCCCGCCCGTCAGACAGATCACATCCGTCGAATGGCTTTCCAACTCCGCCAGGGTAACCTGCGGCAAGGCCCCGCCCTTATCGACGTAAAGGCACGAGTTGAGTTTCATCAGGTTTTCGTAACCCGCCTCCGTCTGTGCCAGCAGCACGACGGGCGCAGGATCGCGGGGGCGTTCGCCCGGTTGAGCGGCAACATAGGCCAGATCCACCTGACACCCGAGGATCGGTTGTACCCCGGCACCGGACATGGCAACCGAGAACTCCAGCGCCGCGAACATGTTGTTTGTATCCGTAAGCGCCATCGCAGGCATATCAGCATCGCGACAAAGCGCAGGCAGCTTCTTCAGACGCAACGCGCCTTCCAGAAGCGAATATTCAGAATGTGTGCGGAGATGAATGAATCGGGGGGTGTTGCTCATGAGGAGAGCCTAAGCGAGCAGTACCGCTCCCGCCAGTTCAGATCGTATCGTGACGTGCATTTTTTGGTAGCTGCCGAGGGAGACCGCCAATCCATCCGACGCGTTGCCTCCTGTGATGCATCCACGGTTGCTGTGCAACATAAGCGCATGTCAACGCACGCCTCAAAACGCCGGTCGCATTGAGTTTCAATCACCGGCATCGAATACTTGGCCGGTCAAGCAACCTTGGAAAACGCCTCCAAGGCCATTGCTTTAGGGGACCGTGCTGCATTATTGGCCTTAAGATCGAAGAAAAAAACCTTTGGAAGACGCCGCATGACTTCACTGCTTTCCCTGAACGGTCTGACCAAAGCCTATCCCGGTGTTGTCGCGAACGACCACGTGTCTCTGGATATACAACCCGGCGAAGTACACGCGCTATTAGGTGAGAACGGTGCAGGTAAGTCGACACTGGTCAAGATGATCTACGGCCTGGTCAAACCTGATAGTGGCGAAATGACACTGCACGGCGCGCCCTACACTCCACCTGAGCCCCGTGCCGCACGAGCGGCGGGCGTGGGCATGGTGTTTCAGCATTTCTCTCTTTTTGACGCTCTCACCGTAGCCGAGAACATTGCGCTGGGAATGGAAGACGCGCCAAAAATGAGCGCTCTCTCAGAGCAGATCCGAAAGGTCTCGGATACATATGGTCTGCCGTTGTCCCCGGATCGCGTGGTTGGCGATTTGTCGGCTGGCGAACGTCAGCGTGTTGAAATTATTAGATGTTTGCTACAAGCGCCAAAGCTCCTGATTATGGACGAGCCGACCTCGGTGCTGACACCGCAAGAGGTTGATATTTTGTTCGAAACCCTGCGCAAGCTCAGCGCCGAGGGAACGTCGATCCTCTACATCTCGCACAAACTCGAAGAGATCAGAGCCCTTTGTGATGCCGCTACAATCCTGCGTCTCGGCAAGGTCGTTGGCACCTGCACCCCTCGCGATACCACTGCGCGTGATATGGCCGAGATGATGGTTGGTAAGGTGCTGACGACCCCGAAACGCACTACGACCGAGCTCGGCAAAGGAGTGCTTGAACTGAGAGAGATGTCGCTGCCATCTCCTTCGGCGTTCGGAATGCCGCTGCGAAATGTATCGATGACCCTTCGCCAAGGTGAGATATTGGGGATCGGAGGGGTCGCCGGTAACGGGCAAGACGAGTTGCTGGGCGCTTTGTCCGGCGAGATGCGGGCGCCCGAGGGCATGTTGATGTTCAACGGCGTCGATATTGGCAAGCTCGGCCCAGTCCAGCGTCGGGATCTGGGGCTGCTCGCCGCCCCGGAAGAGCGCTTGGGTCATGCCGCAGTTCCAGATATGTCTCTCACTGAAAACGCCATGCTTACGGGCGCGGCCCGAGAGAAACTGGAACGAAACGGTTTTCTGAACTGGACTTCAGCGCGCAGCTTTGCCGAACGTATCATTGAAGAGTTCGATGTGCGAACGCCAGGGCCCGCAAATGCAGCCCGTTCGCTGTCAGGCGGGAACCTGCAAAAATTCGTAATTGGCCGCGAAGTGCTTCAAAGACCAGAAGTTTTGGTGGTCAACCAGCCCACCTGGGGGGTGGATGCCTCTGCCGCTGCTGCGATCCGGCAGGCGTTGCTTGATCTCGCACAGGCCGGTGCGGCCCTCATCGTGATCAGCCAGGACCTGGACGAATTGATGGAGATTTCGGACCGCTTCGCAGCCCTGAACGAAGGGCGATTGTCGATGCCGTGCCCGACCGAAGGACTGACGGTGGAACAGATTGGTCTGATGATGGGCGGAGCACATGGCATGGAGGTGGCGCATGTTTAACCCTTCGATTAAAAACACTTCCGCCCGTGTCCGAGGTTGCTTTGGACAGGTTACCGGGCAGTCCGGAAGGAGAACGGCACCATGATCCGGCTGGAAAAACGACCACAGCCCAGTCGCGCGTTTTCCTATGCAACGCCCTTGCTGGCCGTACTGGCCACCTTTTTCTTCGGCGGCTTGCTCTTTGCAGCCTTGGGAAAAGACCCGATTGCGTCAATCCTGACAATCTTCTGGGAGCCGCTTTTTGGCGAGTTTTCGTTCTTCTATCGCCCACAGCTCCTGATCAAAGGTGCCCCGTTGGTACTCATCGCTATTGGTCTCAGCCTCGGATTCAAGGCCGGGATCTGGAACATCGGTGCCGAAGGGCAATACATCATGGGTGCGTTGTTCGGTGCTGGCGTCGGCCTTGCGTTCTATCCGACCGAAAGCATGTTCATCTTTCCCGCCATGGTTCTGGCTGGCGCTTTTGGCGGCTGGATCTGGGCGATGATACCTGCCGTGCTCAAGGTCAAATTCGGCACAAACGAAATCCTCGTCTCCTTGATGCTGGTATATGTCGCCGAGCAATTTCTGGCGTCTATGTCGTTGGGTTTGCTGAAAAACCCCGAAGGCTTTGGATTTCCCGGTAGCCGCAATCTGCAACAGTATCCATCCGCGCATAACGCCGAACTTATCACCGGGTCCGGTATGCATTGGGGAGTGGTAATGGCGCTGATCGCCGTGATTTTTGCCTACGTCCTGTTTGAACGGCACCGGCTCGGATTTGCCATTCGAGTAACCGGCGAAGCACCGCGCGCGGCGAAATTCTCGGGTGTAAACCCGTCTCGCCTTGTCCTGTTCTGTCTCGGCACGTCGGGCATGCTGGCTGGCCTAGCCGGGCTTTTTGAAGCTGCTGGCCCGGCTGGTCAGATCACCATTGATTTTAACGTGGGCTATGGGTTCACAGCGATCATTGTCGCTTTCCTTGGTCGTTTGCACCCCGTCGGCATCGTGCTCGCTGGTCTACTCATGGCCCTTACCTATATCGGTGGCGACATTGCGCAAAGCCAGCTGGGCCTGCCCGCTGCAGCCATTCAGGTCTTTCAAGGCATGCTCCTCTTTTTCCTACTGGCGTTTGACCTATTCACCAACTACCGGCTGCGTTTCGGTCGGACGGAGACGGCGTAATGGATCTTTCTGCAATCAATCCGATCTTGCTAGTTGCCGCCCTGATGAGTGCCGCGACACCGATCCTTCTGGCCGCCACCGGCGAGTTGGTGGTTGAGCGCGCTGGCGTTCTAAACCTCGGCGTCGAAGGCATGATGATCATCGGTGCCATTTGCGGGTTTGCCATTGCGGTCGAAACAAATTCGCCCGTTTTCGGCTTTCTCGCCGCGGCTGCGGGGGGCGCATTGCTGAGCTTGCTCTTTGCCTTTCTGACCCAGATCACCTTAGCCAACCAGGTCGCCTCAGGATTGGCGCTCACGCTCTTTGGGTTGGGCCTCTCGGCGCTACTGGGACAGAGCTATGTGGGTATCAAGCCGCCCCGTATGGGTGATATCAATTTTGGCCCGCTCGCCGATATACCCGTGGTCGGACCCATACTATTTTCCCATGATCCGGTGCTTTATCTTGGGATCGCACTCGTGGCATTGGTCTGGGGTATCCTCAAGTTCAGCCGTATCGGGCTGGTGCTCCGCGCGGTGGGCGAAAACCATGATGCAGCCCACGCGCTGGGGTACAAGGTTGTGCGCATCCGGACCATGGCCATCATGTTCGGGGGTGCATTGGCAGGCCTTGGGGGCGCCTACATCAGCCTGATCCGCGTCCCGCAATGGACCGAGGGCATGACAGCCGGTGTCGGATGGATTGCGCTCGCTCTGGTTGTTTTTGCCAGCTGGAAGCCATGGCGCGTCCTTTTGGGCGCCTATCTTTTTGGCGGGATCACCCAGTTACAGCTTAATTTACAGGGCGCCGGCGTTGCCATTCCTGTAGAGTATCTGGCAATGTCGCCCTACGTAATCACAATCATCGTGCTCGTTATCCTGTCTGCGGATAAGAGCGCAGCCCCCGGCTCTCTGGGTCGGACATTCCACGCCTCGCACTAGAGGCAAAAAGCCCCGGAACAGGGGTGCATCAATATGGGGAAGACCTGACATGAAACTAACAACCCTTTTTGCCAGTGCGGCTGTCGCGCTGGGATTGGCCACGACCGCCATGGCAGAGGACAAAACAAAGGTCGGCTTTGTTTTCGTCGGGCCAATCGGCGACGGTGGCTGGACATATGAACACAACAAAGGCCGCGAAGCGGTCGAGGCTGAGTTCGGCGACAAGGTCGAAACTGTCTATGTCGAGAACGTAGCCGAAGGCCCGGACGCCGAACGCGTGATGACCCAGATGGCGCTGGACGGCGCTGACCTGATTTTCACCACCTCTTTCGGCTATATGGATGCCACCAACAATGTGGCCGCAAAATTCCCGAAGGTGAAGTTCGAACATGCGACTGGTTACAAGCGTTTGCACCCGAATGTCTCCACATATTCGGCTCGTTTTTACGAAGGCCGTGCAATTCAAGGGCATATTGCGGGCAACATGACCAAGTCGAATATCATCGGCTACATTGCGTCCTTCCCAATCCCGGAAGTTATTCGCGGCATCAACTCTGCCTATATCCACGCGGCCAAAGTAAATCCGGATGTCGAGTTCAAAATCATCTGGGTCTACACATGGTTTGATCCTGCCAAAGAGGCTGACGCTGCAAAGGCGCTGATCGAACAGGGCGCCGACGTGGTGCTGCAACACACTGATTCCACGGCACCACAAGCCGCAGCACAAGAGGCAGGTAATGTGGTGACCTTCGGTCAGGCATCAGACATGGGTCAATACGCACCCTTCCCACGTGTTTCCTCCATCATCGACGACTGGGCGCCCTACTATATCGCTCGCACCCGGGCGGTCATGGATGGCACATGGGAGAGCATGGACACATGGGACGGCATCGGCCCGGGCATGGTTGGCATCGGTGAGATTTCCGACGCAGTGCCTGCCGAGGTGAAAGAAGAAGCGCTCGCCATGAAGGCAGCTTTGGCGGATGGCTCCTATCACGCCTTCACTGGCCCGTTGAACAAGCAGGATGGATCGGCTTGGTTGGCGGAAGGTGAAACAGCCGATGACGGAACGCTGGCCGGTATGAATTTCTATGTCGAAGGAATTACCGGAGAGATTCCGCAATAACCGGCAACGTGTAAAACGACGCGGTCTGGGGCCTGTCATCATGTGACAGGCCCTATTTATTTGGTCACTCAGTGTCCCTTAGCTGATCCTAATCAAAGCGCCGATGCCGGGCATTTGCTACCCTGCGGGAAACATGAAGGAGAAGTCACCATGTACACCAACATCCTTGTACCGGTCGTATTCGATCACGGCGCACATAGCGAAAATTCGCTGAAAGCCGCGCAAGCTTTGCTAAGCGACGGCGGGCAGATCACCTTGCTTCACGTATTGGAAGAAGTCCCGACTTACGCCAGCAATTACCTCCCCGAAGGTCTGGCTGAAAGCCGCCATCAGGAAGCACTTGATGGGCTAAATGACATCGCTAGGCAGAATGGCGTTTCGTGTAAGGCCGCGGTTGCGCATGGTCATGGATATTCCACCATACTGGCCTACTGCGAAAAGAACGGTTGTGATTGTATTGTAATCGCCTCCCACAAACCGGGTTTTGAAGACTATTTTCTGGGCTCAACCGCTGCGCGCGTTGTGCGTCACGCTAAGTGTGGTGTGCATATCCTACGCTAGCACGAGCCCGATCAAATTAGGCGCGGTCATGTCTTGGGGCTGCGCCTTTTTATTTGCCTAAGCCGACGGAGATTCCGGGGGAGTAAGGACCAACCTATCATTGCGTCCGCCTCGGAAATCCCGACTTTGACTTAGGTTGGGGTAGTCGTTCTAGCGCCCGTCACAGCTGGACGGCGTTCCAAGAGGGGGTGTTCGTTTGGTGGAAACGCCAAAACGCTCCGCGTCCTTTGCGGTCATCCAATACATGCTCTCGGCAGGTGCAGCACGTAGCGTGAACCAGTAGAACTCTTGGTCAATGCCAACCGCGTCAAAATAGGCCAAATACACATCATGTAACGGGTCATCGCGCGGGATGTCGCGTGCTGTAAAACTGAATGCAGCCCATTCATGAACGCCTATACACGCGCCAGGTTCCAGTGTGCGTTCGACGCCCGCCAGAAACAGATCCGTCCCACCTGACGCCACCAGCCCGTTTGAGGGGACGCGGGTATTGAGGCCAAGATCCCGGACAGCCTGCCCAAATTGCAGGTTGGCATCATCGTCCACCGACCCGCCAATGTTTTGCAGAACGAGCGTTGTGATGTCCGAATTCTCAGACAAGAAGTCTTCCAACAATTGCTGGGAGCTTCCATCAATTTCGCCCCGAAGAACAACGGCGTTTCCCGCGCGCTCGAGTTGGAGCGGCGTATAATCAATTGCGCAGCCAGCCAAAACAAGCGCGGAAAGCATGGCAACAAACTGCTTCAACATCGTGTACGACCCCGGAATTTCAACGCTGCGCGAGGGTATTTCGGGCGCGGTCCATACACAACCTCGCAATCTGCAGGCGAAGCGCGATACGCAGCGGTTTAGTAAGAGTATTCCGCGTAAATGCGGGTCAGATCACCCTTCCAGTCGCCATGGTAACGCGCCAACAGCTCGTCCGCAGGTGTCATCCCCGTCTCGACCGTCTCGTGCAACGCATTGAGGAAATGTGTCTCATCCGGCACCATGCCACCTGCGCCCGGGCGTGCACGGGCTGCCAGCCCTGACTGGCTGATTGCAACGGCTTCGCGCGCCAGGTCATGCAGGTTCACGCCGTTTACGGTCCCCTGCAACCCATGCGACGACGCCACGACGCGCAAGGCATCCCTGGTTCCTGCATCAAGATCCTTCACAAGATCCCAAGCTGCATCCAGCGCTCCTTGATGATACATCAACCCGACCCAGAACGCCGGCAGGGCGCAGAGCCTGCGCCACGGACCGCCATCCGCACCGCGCATCTCGATAAACTTTTTCATCCGTGCCTCGGGGAAGGCGGTCGTCAGATGATCCGCCCAATCCGAAAGTGTCGGCACCTCGCCTGGAAGCGCAGGCAATTTCCCATCAAGGAAATCACGAAACGACATACCAAGTGCATTTACATAAGTGCCATCGCGGTAGACAAAATACATTGGCACATCCAATGCATAGTCTACCCAACGCTCGAACCCGAAACCATCTTCGAAAACGAAGGGCAACATGCCGGTTCGCGCGGCATCCAACTCCCGCCAGGACCGCGAGCGCCATGACTTATGACCGTTTGGTTTACCTTCAAAGAACGGAGAGTTGGCAAACAACGCGGTGGCCACTGGTTGCAGCGCCAGTGCGACGCGCATCTTCTGAACCATATCCGCTTCGGATCCAAAATCGAGGTTGACCTGCACCGTACAAGTGCGGCGCATCATGATCCGCCCCATGGAACCGACGCGCGCCATGTAGTCATTCATCAGTTTGTAGCGGCCCTTGGGCATCAAATCCATCTGGTCATGTGTCCAGATCGGTGCCGCCCCAAGTCCGATGAACCCTGCGCCAATCCGGTCCGCAACTTCCTGGACTTCACGCAGGTGAACGTTCACCTCGTCACATGTCTCGTGGATCGTCTCCAGGGGGGCACCCGAAAGCTCCAACGCACCGCCCGGCTCCAGGCTGACGTTTGCGCCGTCTTTCTCAAGCCCGATGATCTTGCCGTCTTCCAGCACCGGGGCCCAATTGAACGTGTCCCGCAAACCTTCCAGCATCACGCGGATGGATCTGTCACCCTCGTAGGGCAGCGGTAGCAGGCTATCCTTGCAATAGCCGAATTTCTCATGCTCGGTGCCGATCCGCCAGTCAGCGACTGGTTTGCAGCCGCTCTCCAGATAGCCCACAAGCTGCTCATAAGATGTAATCGGACCACCGCCGGATTGTGGAATTGACATAAGGGGTGCTCCGTTTGCTCCTGATCTTCGGCGTGACAGGGATGAGCCTAATTCACCTGCGTGTCAATGTAAGGAAACCCGCGCAGCTCTGGATTGCGCCTCCTCCCAGATCACAATCGAGTGCTTTTCGTCGGACCGAAGCGCGGTTAATGCATGTTCCATGGAGAACCCTGGCAGCGTGCTGAAGGCATCAAACAAGCGTTCAGCGCCAGCCGCATTTACGGGAACCAGTAGCTCTGAGGCACCGCCCTGTTTCAAGCGCCAGTGAGACGGGAAAAGAGTAGCGTCAAGCGTCACATGCGTCAGTTCACGCAAGGCAACAGCACCACCGGTCAGAGGGCCGAAGTAGGTAATCTGCCCTTCGTCGACCTGAACAGTTCCGGGCCCCTCTCCCGCGCTGCGAAAGCGTGCGCGCTGGAAACCGATCCAGATCAGAGCGATGCCGCCAATCGCCAAAACAGCACCGGGCAGCAGCAACAGCGGGCCGTTTCCAAACACCCACCATATTCCTAACGCGCTCGCTGCACCGCCCACCAGAGCCTCGCGCCAGCGTATGAGAGCTTCCCGGGCCTGAGGTCGAATAAACGGCATTGATACCTACTCACATGGACGGCGTTCATCCAAGCGGGTCTTGGCAGAGAGGTAAAGCGCAAATGCGTTTCAGCCTATTCTTTTGCGACGGCGGATCAAACCAAACCCGGCAATCGCGCCGAGCAACATCATCCCGGAGGCCGGGATTGGTACCGGGGGGATATAGGCGTCAAAAGTGACCTCGGATAAAAATGTCAATTCAGACGATCTCGCCCGCCTGATCCGTATGACCAGTCTGTCGGTCGGATCAACCTCTGACAGGTCAAAGGTAAACGCAAATGGGTCTGCGCCCGGTGCGATCACGCGCTCCCTCTGGCCGTTAATGATTACACGGCGCGGCGCGTTTGCGCCACTGCCGCCTCCGCTGCTGTCAAAATGGAAAGTCGCTGACCGGAAGAAGTGGATAGCATCAAAACGGAAAACGATCCGTTGGGTTCTGTTTGTCCAGCCCACATAGGGCCCACCTTCCGCACCCTCGACCACGTTCCAGTTCTCAGTTGCAATGATCCCATCCGTCAGATCGCCAAGACCGCGGCGCAAACGTGAATTACCTCTTTCAGGGTTGCCACGTCCGGAGTAGCTGTCGTCCCAAAAACCAAGGTCTCCGTTGCGCATATTGTAGCTGGACGGCGCGACTGTTGCAGCTTCTACTGCCGTCGCAAAGGAGAGAGTAAGGGCCAGCAAAGCGGCCAAAGTTATTTTCATGGGGGATAGTCCTGCACACTGTTGTCAAACGATCGCTATTCGCATCGCTAGTGACAGGATTTGGCAAATTTAGGGTTAAAAAACGGTAACCTTGGATTGAATTCGTGTCGGCTTTGGTATTTGCGCCAGAACTTTTGTGTCACCAATCGCCCAAACGCGATTGCCAAAGGGTCAATGCAGCAACCGCTGCTGTGTCAGCGCGCAAGATGCGCGGCCCCAATGAAACCGCGTGAGCCACATCAAACGTCTGCAACCGCTGGCGTTCACGAGGCGAAAAACCGCCCTCCGGTCCGATGAAAATAGCCCAACTTTTGCCACCGCTCGGTAGTTCAGGCGAACTGCCGGCCAGACTCTCGTCACAAAACATGATGGAGCGTTTTGTTTCCCAGTCCGTCAGAAGCCGGTCCATACGTACCATCTCGGACACCTGCGGCACAAAATGCGATCCACATTGCTCCGCCGCCTCGACTGCATGAGCTTGCAGGCGCTCGCGCTGTATACGCCCGGAGTTGGTGTATTCCGTCTGCACAGGCAGAAGGCGCGACACGCCCATTTCCACGGCCTTTTCGACGATGAAATCAGTACGCGCCTTTTTGACTGGCGCAAAAACCAGCCAGACATCAGGTGGGTTCTTTTGTGCCGCCGTTTGATCCGTGATTTCAAGCACACCGCCACGCTTGGCAGTCTCAACAACGGTGGCCCGCCATTCCCCGTCCTGCCCGTTAAAAACCTTGATCGCCGCGCCAACCCCAAGGCGCATCACGCCAAAAAGGTAATGCGCTTGCTCTCGGGATACAGGAACCGATTGCCCCAGCCCCAAAGGGTGATCTACATAAAGGCGTATCTTGGCTGTCATATTGCGGTCCATGGGGAGATACATATGCAAGAGCCCGCGCCAACACCAGACGGTCAGGTTGCCGATGCGGTGCCTGACAACTGGGTCGACGTCTACGCGCCCGCCTTTAGCCGCCCCTACCTGCGGCTCAGCCGCGCGGACCGACCCATCGGCACCTGGCTCTTGCTGATCCCTTGTTGGTGGGGGCTGACCCTTTCGATGCTTTATGATCAACAAGCCAGCCTGCACGATGCGTGGATCGCCCTGGGCTGTGCGTTGGGGGCATGGCTCATGCGCGGCGCGGGCTGTACGTGGAATGACATCACCGATCGGGATTTTGACGGCAAGGTCGAACGGACAAGATCGCGTCCGATACCGGCCGGGCAAGTCACGGTGCGGGGCGCTGTAATCTGGATGTGTATCCAATCCCTATTGGCTTTCGGAATTCTCCTGACCTTTAACGTGGCGGCGATTGCGCTGGGAGTGTTGGCCTTGTTACCAGTGGCCATCTACCCATTTGCCAAACGTTTCACCTGGTGGCCCCAGGTCTTTCTGGGACTTGCGTTCAACTGGGGTGCACTGCTGGCATGGACAGCCCACAGCGGCCAACTCGATGCGCCTGCGGTTTTGCTGTATTTTGCCGGTATTGCCTGGACCCTTTTCTATGACACGATCTATGCCCACCAGGACACTGAAGACGATGCCCTGATCGGCATTAAATCCACTGCGCGACTGTTTGGGGAAAAAACACCAAGCTGGCTCCGGCGTTTTTTGATGGCCACGGTGGGCCTGATGGGCCTTGCGGTCATTTTTGCCGTCAAGGACGCAGCGAGCGTATTGGCGCTGGTCGTGGCACTTGGCGGTCCGTGGGCTATGGGCTGGCATATGACCTGGCAATTGCGCGGGTTCGACACAGAGGACAACGCCAAGTTGTTACAACTGTTTCGTGCCAATCGAGATACCGGCATGATCCCGCTTGTCTTCTTTGTGGCGGCTCTGTTCCTTTGATTGAAACCGTCTTGCCACAGGCGTATCACTCTACCGTTGCCTAGCGAACCGAAAGCCTTATGCCACTGTCTCGCCCTCATCTGGTTCTCTCTGCATTCGCTCTTGCCGCGGGTGCGTCTTTGCTTGCTGCCAGCTATTCTGTTCAGATCGTCGAGGAACGATCCGAAATCGAAATTCGGCAATCCCTCGACCTCAGAGGGCTGACATGGGCAGAGGTCGAAGCCGATGGCCTGCGGGTGATGATGGCTGGTATTGCACCCACCGAGGCGTTGCGCTTCCGGGCGCTGAGCATCGCAGGGTCCGTCGTCGACGCCGCCAGACTGGTAGACGAGATTGAAGTCGCCGCCGCCGAAGCAGTGGAGCCGCCCCGTTTCTCCGCAGAGGTGCTGCGCAATACCTCGGGTCTGTCGATCATCGGGCTCATTCCAGAAAGCAGTGACCGCGCGGCGATCCTGGATGGTTTTTCAACAGTCGACGGGCTGCCTGTGACGGACCTGCTGGAGACAGCAAACTATCCCGCTCCAACAGGCTGGGACGATGCGCTGGCCTTTGCAATGACCGCCATGGATGACCTTCCGCGCGCAAAAGTATCTGTCGATGCAGGGCGGGTCGTTATCACCGCTATAGCCGACAGCGCAGAACACAAAGCAGAGATGGAGGCACGGTTACGCCGAAGCGCACCCCCCGCCCTTCGTGTCACGCTCAATATCACCGCCCCCCGTCCGGTAATCTCTCCCTTCACCTTGCGTTTCGTGAAGGATGCTAATGGCGCACGTTTTGATGCCTGCTCTGCCGATTCACCGGAATCACAGACCAGGATTACAGAAGCAGCCTTGCACGCAGGGCTGACAGGACCTGGCCGCTGCGCAATCGGCATGGGGGTCCCTACGCCCTACTGGGCAGAAGCAGTGGACCTGGCGATCAGAGCACTTGATCAGATCGGGCATGGCACGGTGACATTCTCTGATGCTGAAGTCACCCTTGCAGCAATTGAGGGAACGGACCCTGGCCTTTTCGACCGCGTGATCGGTGAGTTGGAAACAAGCCTGCCAGAGGTATTCATCCTGAAAGCGCGGCTCCCCGTCGCAGACGAGACAGGCACCGGCCCGGCCGAGTTCTACGCGACCCTCAGTCCAGAGGGTCAGGTACAGTTGCGAGGCCGCCTGGGCAGTGAGAACATGCGCGATGTCGCGAGCAGTTTTGCCAAGGCGAAGTTTGGATCAGACAGTGTTTATACAGCGGCGCGGGTCGTGCCGGATTTACCCGCCGATTGGTCGAGCCGCGTCCTGACGGCCATCGAGGCTTTGAGCCTGACAAGCAATGGCGTTGTCACAGTCACCGAAGAAGATGTGCAGTTGTTGGGACGTTCCGGCAATCCTGACGCCGGGGAAATGATCGCACGTCTGATGGTGGAAAAGCTCGGCGATGAGAGCACGTTTGAGATTGACGTTGCGTACGTCGAAGCCCTCGATCCGATCGCCGCGCTGCCAACAGCAGATGAATGCGAGGCGCAAATTGCAGAAATCCTGGCGGCAAAAAAGATCACCTTCGAACCGGGCTCCGCGACAATCGACGAAAGCGCGCTCAGTACGATGGATCAGATTGCCGAGCTGCTACAGACTTGCGGTAGCCTGCGTCTCGAAGTGCAGGGGCACACGGATAGTCAGGGGCGCGAAGAAATGAACCTGTCACTAAGCCAGGCACGGGCGGAATCAGTTCTCAACGAGTTGCGCGCCCGAAAGGTCCTGACGTCCAGTTTTATTGCAAAAGGATACGGTGAAGCGCTGCCAATTGCAGAGAATGACACTGAAGAAGGCCGCGAAGCCAACCGTCGCATCGAATTCCGTCTCATTACCCCCGAACCCAGCGTCCCAGAGGGCGAATCTGCGCTGGAATCTATCGCTGAAAAGAGCGATATAGAGGCAGATGGGGAGTAACCGCGCGCTCATTTGCGCCGGTGTGAAAGGGAAACCCGATGACAAGCCCGCAATTTGTTGTGGCGACCGCCATAATGCTGTTTGTTGCATTTTCGCTGGGTTGGTTTGCAAACTGGCTGGTTCATCGATTTTCGCGTGTCGCCGCGGATGACGTGGCGCAACTGGATCGCATGAGTCAGGAATTGCATGAAGCGGAAGAAACCCGCGATCAGGCCATTACATACTTGCAACAACGCGAAGCAGAACTGACCAACCAACTGGCCCAGACTGAAGCGGAACTGCGTGCCGCGATGGACGGGTTACGGGACGCCCGGCACGAAACGGAAGAGCTTCGTGCCAGACTGAACCGCCCTTCGCAGGCAGGTTAAGGCACGCGAACTCAGGTCACTGTCAGATGCGCGCAGGTGGCGTGATGGCTCACCGCTTGCGATGTACTTCCCATCACCAGAGCAGTCAGATTGCCCAATCCCCGGCGTCCTGTCACGATAAGGTCGGAATCCACTCCTTTCGCATACTCAGTGAGCTCCTTGGCAGCATCCCCCTGCCCGATGTGGGTTTTGACATCGTTTTGACCCGCCGCGGCGGCGGTTGCCCTGGCCTTGTCAAGCAGGGTATCGGCAGCCTTTTTGGTTTCATCCGGGCTCGGCATCGTGACGGCGGCATGGTATCCCGCGACCGCCCCCATCGCAAAGGCAACGGTTTCCGGATGGGGTGTGTGCACGATATGAACCGAGCCATGGTATTTGCCGGCAAGATCACACGCCATTCGCACAGCATTCTCAGACGGGCCTGACCCGTCGTATCCCACACAAATCGTTTTAAACACTGCATTCTCTCCCTTTGCTATTGATGTGCAAAAGGATAAATCATTGCCTTTTTTGCCGCCATGATATGGGTCAAGCGCAGCTTAGAAATGCTACCAGCGGGTCAGCGCATCTTCGTCTTCATCCCGGGCAGCCACCCAGAATGCGCCTTGCTCCGTCACTTCGCGTTTCCAGAAGGGCGCCCGCGATTTCAGATAGTCCATCAGGAACTCTGCCGCCTCGAATGCTTGCTTTCGATGACGTGCCGCAGTGGCGACCATCATGATCATCTCACCCGGAACAAGGGTGCCATGGCGATGAATGACCAGAACATCTCCCAAAGACCAGCGTCTTGCTGCTTCTTCGGCAATCTCGCCAAGGGCGGCCTCGGTCATGCCTGGATAATGTTCGATTTCCATTGATTTCAAACGGGTGTCGCCAGTGTCACGGACGATGCCAGTAAAGGTAACCACCGCCCCCATGTCTTTCCGGTTCGACGCAAAAGATGTCGTCGCCTCACCGAGATCGAACGGCTCTTCCTGCACAACAATGCGCATCCTTCAGCCTCCGGTCATCGGTGGGAAGAAAGCGACTTCCTGAACACCGTCCAACGAAGCATCAAAACCGGTGAGTTCTTGGTCAACCGCAACCCGCAACGCCGAAGTGTCGGCAAATGCTGCCGCATATCGCTCTTCCCTGTCCCGCAATTCCTGTACAAGTTCATTCACCGTCGCGGCGTTGGTTTCAATGCTTTCGCGCGGCACGCCGATCCGTTCGCGTACCCAAGCAAAGTAAAGAACATTCATCGCTGGTCATCCTTGAGATGGGGCATCGCTTTCAGGAGATAGTCGATACCGGTAATCAATGTGAGGGTCGCCGCGACCCAAAGCAATCCCAACCCGATTTTCCCGGACCATTGCATTGCAAATTGCTTCCAACGCAGCCCCTGCAAATCCTGCTCAGTTCCGGCAAAGATGGCATCAACCATAGCCTGATCCATACCCCAGGCAGAAATGATAAGGTAATGCTCAAAGACCCCTTGGGCAAAAAGCACGGCGATCGCAACCATCTGAAAAGTTGTTTTCCACTTCGCAAGCTTTGTCACCTTCAAGGTTCCCGCCGTATCGCCAAGGAACTCTCTCAACCCTGAGACAAAAACCTCGCGGAACAGGATTACGGTTGCCGGAAGAACCAGCCAGGGCGACCAGCTGGAAAAACCAATGATTACCATCAGGGCGATGACCACCATCGCCTTGTCGGCAATTGGATCCAGCATTGCCCCGAGTTTGGTTTCCTGTTTCCACGCGCGCGCAAGGTAGCCGTCGAACCAGTCAGTAACAGCGGCGGTCACAAACAGGATGAGCGCAAACCAGTCTGCGTAAGGTCGGGTGAAGTAAAGAAACATCACAGCGACCATCGGCGCGGCAACAAGACGAATAATCGTCAGTATATTGGGTAAGGTCAGTCTCATTCACGTACCTTACAACGCCCGGATTCCGGGCGAAAGCTGCATCCGCAACGACATCGCCCACAACCTGATCGCTTTTCATCAGAAAAGCCAAATGAAAAATGTCGCTCCGAAGGAGCGTCCGCCGGATTACCCCCGCTCATGGAAGTAGTCGTAGATTTTCTCGGCCAACGCGCCGGAGACGCCCTCGACCGCTTTCAAGTCGCTCAGGTTGGCGCGAGCAACGGCTTTGGCCGATCCAAAATGTGCCAACAAGGCGCGCTTACGGGCGGCGCCGACGCCCGGCACGTCGTCCAGCGGGGTTGCGCCAACAGCCTTGGATCGTTTTGCACGATGGGTCCCGATCGCAAAGCGGTGCGCCTCATCGCGCATGCGCTGGACAAAATAAAGCACCGGATCATTGTGGCGCAAAGCAAAGGGGCGCTGGCCCACGCGATGGAATTCTTCCTTCCCCGCATCCCGGTCGAGTCCCTTTGCGACGCCGACCATCGGAATATCTTCCACGCCAAATTCCTTCATGATCGATGCCACCGCAGACACCTGCCCGGCCCCACCGTCAATCAGCAACAAATCCGGCCAATGACCTTCGCGCCGTTCCGCGTCTTCCTTGATCAAACGTTTGAAGCGCCGGGTCAGAACTTCCTTCATCATCCCAAAGTCATCCCCCGGGGTCAGGTCCTCTCCCTTGATATTGAACTTGCGGTACTGGTTTTTCATGAAACCCTCAGGGCCGGCGACAATCATTGCGCCAACCGCAAAAGCGCCTTGAATGTGAGAGTTGTCGTAGACCTCAACCCGCCCCGGCGGGCTGGAAAGATCAAAGGCTTCTGCCAATCCCTTGAGTAGCTTCGCCTGCGTGGCCGATTCAGCCATTTTCCGGGCGAGCGACTCGCGCGCATTGCGTAACGCGCCGTCAATCAACTCTGCTTTCTCGCCCCGTCTTGGCACAACCAACTCAACCTTGCGCCCGAGTTTCCCCGTCAGCGCTTCTGCCATCAGATCAGGGTTTTCGATCTCGTTGCTGAGAATGATCTGCTTGGGCGGTTCGCGGGTATCGTAGAACTGGCCGACAAATGCTTCGAGCGCTTCTGCCGCATCCACATCCGCGCCAACCCGAGGATAATAATCACGATTACCCCAGTTTTGATTGGCGCGAATGAAAAACACCTGCACGCAAGCTTGTCCGTTCTCCAGATGGAGAGCCACAATATCTGCTTCAGCAACACTCTTTGGGTTGATGCCCTGCGCAGTCTGTACCTGCGTCAACGCCTTTATCCGGTCCCGCAGGGCCGCGGCCCTCTCGAATTCCATGGCTTCGGAGGCTTGTGACATCTCACTTGCCAGCCGCGCCTGAATGTCCGTGGTTTGCCCGGTCAGGAACTTCTCGGCGTCTTTTACGGTTTGGCGGTATTCCTCCGGGCTGATCTTTCCCACGCAAGGCGCTGAACAGCGTTTGATCTGATATTGCAGGCAAGGCCGCGTGCGCGACTCGAACATTGTGTCCGAACAATCTCGCAGCAGAAAGACCCGCTGGAGCTGGTTGAGTGTCCTGTTGACCGCGCCGGCAGACGCAAACGGCCCGTAGTAGCTGCCCTTTTCTTTCTTGGCGCCACGATGTTTCTTGATTTGCGGAAAGTCTTGTGCCGCGGTGACGAGAATGTTCGGAAAGCTTTTGTCATCCCGCAACAGCACGTTGAACTTCGGCTTAAGTTGCTTGATGAGGTTTTGTTCCAGAAGAAGCGCTTCGGTTTCTGTTTTCGTGGTCAGAAACATCATCGAAGCTGTCATCGAGATCATGCGCGCGATACGGGGTGAGTGACCGCTGGGACGTGCGTAATTTGAAACTCGTGCGCGCAAGTTCCGGGCTTTTCCGACGTAGAGCACCCGGCTTTCTTGGTCCAACATGCGGTATACGCCCGGCGAAGAATCCAGTGTTTTCAGATACCCTTGAATAACGTCGTGGCCCGTTTCTACACGCTCTGGATGCAACTCATCGGAAGTGTTCATATTCGCCTTTGAATGATTCCCCGCCGGGCTGCACTGTAGCGCAACCGGGTGCAAGTCTTAAGGTGTCCACCAAACCTGTGGACAACTCTGCAGATAAGTCGCAGCCACAATGGTTTTTTCCTTGTTTTCTCTGGATTTCTTCGAATTGCCTAATTTTTAGGCAGCATTTTAATCCATTGTTTTTAAAGGATATTTTCTTTTCCATCAAGCAAGACACTGAAAATAAAGACAATTTTATAACGGTTTTGTGACAATCACTCCAAAGGTGTACAACTTTCGCGTTCAACCTTATTCAACCCCAAGTATGTCCGGCGTTTCCCAGCCCAAATGTTGCCCACCATCGATACAAAGAAGCTGGCCAGTCAATGCGGGCGCATCAAGGATAAAGCCCAAAGCGGCGGTGATATCCTGAGGGTTTGAGCCGCGTTTCAGGACCGTGTTTGCGCGCTGTTTGGCAAAGTGCTCATCGGTCTGCCGCCCTCCTTTCAGAGTGGGGCCCGGACCAATCGCATTGACCCGGATCGCAGGGGCCAAAGCCCGTGCTGTCGTCTGTGTCATGGCCCAAAGACCCATCTTCGCGATCGTGTACGTCATGAACTCAGGCGTAAGTTTGCGGACGCGTTGATCGACCATGTTGACAATGACCCCCGAGGCCTGAGGTTCACCAGCTGCATCCATCTCTGGCATCAGTTGCTGGGCCGCCATGGCTTGCGTCAGAAGAAAAGGCGCACGCAGATTGCTTTGCATGTGACGGTCCCAAAGGTCGCGGGTCGCCGTTGAGATCGTATCGTATTGAAAGATTGAGGCGTTGTTGACGAGGCATGTGATATCTCCGCCCAGAGCATCTCGGGCGTCCCGAAAGAGCGTTTCGGTTTGCGCGTCCTCCAACAGGTCGGCCTGGAAGGTTTCTGCTTGCCCGCCTGCATTCTTCACCGCTTCGACGGTCTCCAGTGCGCCCGAAGCCGAACTGGAATAGTGCACCGCAACCGAGTATCCGCGCTTACCCAGATAGACTGCCATCGCGCGCCCCAAGCGGCCGCCTGCCCCTGTCACCAGTGCCCGTTTCATGTCAACTGCCTCTCTGAGTTTCTACGCCAGTAACAGGACCAGATAGCTCACATAAAGGACAGACAAGATCACACCCCAAATACGGGTGATATTCCATCCGAAGAACACGAAAGGCGCCAGCAGAACAGAAGCGCCCAACATCACCCACAGATCAAATCGCAGGAATTCGGCATCCACCGGGATCGGGCCCACAAGGCTGGCGATGCCAATGATTGCCAGCAGGTTGAACATGTTCGATCCGATCACATTGCCCAAGGCGACATCTGCCTGGCGCCGCAAAGCGGCCATGACCGTGGTTGCAAGCTCTGGTAGGGACGTGCCAATGGCCACCAGCGTCAATCCGATCACCACATCGGACACACCGTATTGCTTTGCAATGATCGTCGCATTGTCCACCAGCAGGTCCGCACCCAGCGGCAACCCCACCAGCCCAAGGCCCAGAAAAATCAGAATGCGCCACATCGGCAGATCGGGGTCCGCGCCCTCTGGCTCCTCCGACGCATCCTCTTTGCAGGCATTACGATGGTTTTGTGCATCGCGAAACGCAGCAGATAAAACAACGCCAAGCGCCAGCAACAACACCACGCCGGAAACCCAGTCAAAAATGCCCCGAAAAGCCAGTCCGATGAACAGGACCGACGCCAGGATCATTTGCAGGTAGGTTTTTCTGGTATTGCATTCGGACGTGTGCATCGTCGCAAGCAACGCGGGAATACCAAGCACCAGTAGAATATTGGCCGTATTCGACCCAACCACGTTGCCAAGTGCCAGCCCCGGCGCGTCCTCCAGTATGGCTTGGACCGAAATCAATAGTTCCGGCGCCGACGTCCCAAAAGCAACGATAGTCAGACTGACAATCAAAGCCGGAAGCCCGAGCCGCAAGCTCAGGTTCACCGCCCCCTTTACCAGCGAGTCGCCAGCCAGAAGAAGGATCAGCAAGCCCAGCCCGGAGAGGAGCCAAGGCATCATGCCTGCCCGCCCTTATCGCCACAGGCGCAGGGACCCCGCCCGATCCGATAGCGCCCACAAGACCGGCATTTGGCCGAGGCGAGCCGTTTGCCGCCCAGCCAGTGCATTTTGCCGAACATGGCCAACACCGCGATGACCACGAGGAACAGAGTGACGATCTTGAAAATCATGTATTACAAGCCAAACTGCGCGAAGGCGCTGCGTTCTTCAAGTGTCTGAAATGCATCATCGAAGACCTGAGCGCCAAAACGTGCCAGCAGCGGCTTACGGACCCCGTAGCGGCGGAACTTAACCTTGTCGCCAAAACGGTCCTTCATCATCGGTTTGAGATGCCCGACACCATCAATCAACCCGATCTCAGCCGCCTCGCGCGCCAGCCAGACTTCGCCGGTAAACAGATCACGGTCTTCAGGCAGCTTACCCTTACGCCGCGAAGTCACATGATCCTTGAAATTGACATGGATGTCTTCCAGCAGTTTCTTGAGCCGCGCCACGTCTTCGGGGTTTTCGGGTCGGAACGGATCCAGCATGGATTTCGACTTTCCGGCTGTATAGACGCGCCGCTCAATTCCTTGTTTGGCGAGAAACTCATGCGCCCCAAAGGACGCGGAAATCACACCGATCGATCCAATGACAGAACTGTTGTCGGCATAAATCTCGTCGGCCGCTGCCGCGAGCCAGTACCCGCCCGAGGCAGCGACGTCTTCGACAAAAGCAATGACTGGCACGTCTTTCTCCTCGGCCAGTCGCCGTATGCGCGCACCGATGAGCGAAGATTGTACAGGGCTACCGCCAGGCGAGTTAACCTCAAGCACCACCGCCGCAGGCTTCCCACGCGAGAAGGCCTTTTCGATCACAGGCGCCAGACCCGCGTCATTCAGGGTGCCCCGGCCAGAGGCGGTGATCACGCCCGACAGGCGTACCACGGAGACCACGGGATCAGATTTGAGAAAAGGTATCCAGCGTTTCATGAATGCTCATGTAGAATGGCAGCCCTGTTCAAACAAGGCACAAGCAATAAGAGTTTTGAGTGCACCTTTATTGTCGCAACCGCCAGCCGGTTTTGAAAATCCACCAAATTACGACCAGACAGGCCAGCGTAAAGCCTGCGATTGCCACCAGAGACAGGAAAATCGGCACATCCGCCGCGCCAAAGAACGACCAGCGGAAACCGGACACAAGGTACACCACCGGATTGAACAGAGAAATCGTTTGCCAGACAGGTGGCAACATCGAAATCGAGTAGAACGCGCCACCAAGGAAAACCAGAGGGGTAATGACCAGTAGGGGCACGAGTTGTAACTGCTCGAAACTGCTGGCCCAGATGCCGATGATGAACCCCAAGAGCGAGAAGCTCAGGCAGGTTAGCAGTAGAAACAGAACCATCGCAATCGGGTGAGCGATCGTGATGTCTACGAAGAAGAAGGCGGTCACGAGGATGATGATCCCGATGATCAATGCCTTGGTGGCAGCAGCCCCCACGTAGCCTGCAACGATTTCCAGGAAATTGACCGGTGCCGACAAAAGCTCATAGGTCGTACCGATGAATTTTGGGAAGTAAATCCCGAAGGAGGCGTTGGATATGGATTGCGTGATGACTGATAGCATGATGAGCCCTGGCACGATGAACGCCCCATAGCTTACGCCCTCGACTTCCTGGATACGGCTGCCAATAGCAGCTCCGAAGACCACAAAATAAAGCGATGTGGACAAGACCGGCGAGATCAGGCTTTGCGCGATTGTGCGGAAAAAACGGGCCATTTCGAATGCAAAGATGGCGCGAATGGCGATCAGGTTCATGCCGCATCTCCTGTTTCCGTGTGTACAAGGTCCACGAAGATGTCTTCGAGGCTGCTTTGCCGTGTCACCACGTCACGCAGCACAAGCCCTGATGCAGATACGTCCGACAAAAGTTTGGTGATCCCGGTGCGATCTGCTCTGGTGTCGTATGAGTAGGTCAGCGTTGCACCATCATCGCTCAACAAAAGGTCGTATTTTTCCAATGTTTCCGGCAGCTGCGTGACAGGAGCGGTGAGTTGGACATCCAGCTGCTTCTGCCCCATGCGCTGCATGAGTTGCACCTTCTCCTCGATCAGAAGCATTTCCCCCTTGGCAATAACGCCTACCCGGTCCGCAATTGCTTCCGCTTCCTCGATGTAGTGGGTGGTCAGAACGATCGTGACGCCTGAGGATTTGAGCCTTGCCACAACATCCCACATGTCCTTGCGCAACTCCACATCCACACCTGCGGTCGGCTCATCGAGGAACAGCAATCGCGGCTCATGGCTCAATGCCTTGGCGATCAGAACCCGCCGTTTCATACCCCCCGACAGTTCGCGAATCTGGTTGTCTTTTTTGTCCCAAAGCGAGAGTTGGCGCAAAATCTCTTCGACCTTCGCGTCATCGCGAGGTTTGCCGAACAACCCACGGGAAAAATTCACCGTATTGATGACCCGCTCGAAGGGTTCGAGATTGATCTCTTGCGGCACCAGCCCGATGATCGACCGGGCCGCGCGGAAATCGCGAATGATATCGAAACCGCCAACACGCACAGATCCTGCGGTGGCCTGCGTGATCCCACAGATGGTCGAAATCAGCGTGGTCTTCCCCGCGCCATTTGGCCCCAGCAGCGCAACGATCTCTCCCTGTTCGATCTGCAGGCTTACGTTTTTGAGCGCTTCAAAACCGTCGGCGTAGGCTTTGCGCAGCCCGTCAACTTCCAGGATTGCCGCCATATCTGATCCCCCATCCCTTTAGAGGCGGAACAAATAATGCCCCTGTTTTGAAAAGGACAGAGCGGAAATGCACGAAGCCACGGCAATTCTGTGCGTTTGCATGGTGCAGGATTTGTCGCAACCAGACGCGCATGTCGCGAAATGCGTGATACCGAGCATCAATGACTGAGAACGCACAAAATCGGGCCGGCCTCGCAATCGTCATCGTTCTGGTGGGCATTTTTGCCATTTCCATCAATGATATGCTGATCAAGCGCGTTTCGGGAAACTACCCGCTGCATGAAATTGTTTTTGCTCGCTCCGTGCTGGCTTTGTTGTTTTCGCTCCTTTTTGTCTGGATGGAAGGGGGGTGGCGCATCCTGAAAACCCGCAGGCCATTTTTGCATGCCATACGAGGGTTACTGATTGTCGCCGCGAACATGAGCTACTTCGCGGCCCTGGCTGCACTGCCGTTGGCAGACGCCACCGCCCTCTTTTTTGCGGCGCCATTCTTCATCACCCTGCTTTCTATTCCAGTGCTCGGCGAAAAAGTCGGCGTCGTGCGGCTGAGCGCGGTTCTCGTGGGGTTTGCAGGCGTGATCCTCATGCAGCGACCTTGGGCTGACTCACAAAGTTTGGATGCATCTCGGCTGGTGCTTTTGCTGCCCGTGTTCGCGGCCTTGATGTATGCTTTGAACCAATTGATGACCCGCAAGCTTGGTGTCGAAAGCAAGGCCTCTGCCTTATCCGTCTATATCCATCTGGCTTTTGTGGTGGTCTCCTTGGGGTTCTTTATCGTTGCAGGTGACGGGCGGTTTGCGACGGTTTCTCAGAACCCGTCCATACAGTTTTTACTGCGTGCCTGGATTTGGCCAAGCGGGTCGGACTGGTGGGTCATGCTGGGGCTTGGCTTCAACGCGGCCATTGTAGGTTACTGCCTCAGTCAGGCCTACCGGTTGGCCGATGCCGCAACCGTCGCTCCATTCGAATATGTAGGCCTGCCGCTGGCAGTTTTTTGGGGCTGGCTCATCTTCGGTGAGTCCCCGGCATGGGAGGTTTGGGCTGGCATTGTGCTGATCATCGGATCGGGGTTGTTCGTCTTTTTGCGGGAACAGCAAAAATCCCGCGTTGTTGCGCGCGGGCCGGTCAAACGCCGCTAACCGCGGCGTTCAAGATAGATGCGCACAGCTTCCTGCACATGGCGAAACCTGTCGCCTCCAAGATGCTTGCCCCCATACCACCGCGTGACGACAACAATCTCATTATGCATCTCTTCGCGTTCCAGCATGCGCAGAATGACCATTCCCGCACCGGTTTCGCCGTCGTCGTTCTTGAGAGGCCCGTCCGCCGTCAAAACGGCCCAGCTGTGATGTGTCGCCTTCGCGAACTTCTTCTTGCGCTTGAGGGCTTTGATAAACGCCTTTGCATCGGCCTCACAGCTACAGGGTCCGCCTGAAACAGCATACTTTGACCCACGATCACTTATGATGCCTTCAAAGACCTGCACAATAGGAGAGGATCAGTCGATACGAACAACGACCTTGCCCGTCGCCTTACGTGTGCGGAGCAAATCCAGCGCCTCGTTTGCCTTTTCAAGCGGGAGCACATTGCTGACATGTGGTTTGAGTTTACCTTCTTCATACCAACGCGTCAGCGTTTCGAAGCTGTCAGTCAGCACCTTTGGGTTCACCCTTGTGTAGCCGCCCCAGTAGAATCCAATCACAGTCAGGTTTTTCACCAGCAGATGGTTCGCCGGGATCTGCGGCACTTCACCAGAAGCAAATCCAAGCGGGAGCAGGCGCGCCTCTGGCCGGCAGGCTCTTAAAGCGGCCTTGAACTGATCCCCGCCGATCGGGTCATAGACCACATCCGCCCCGCCCAACGCCTTGACCTTTTCTCGAATGTCGTCTGTTTCAGAGTTAATCAAGTGGTCTGCTCCAGCCTCTTTTGCCACAGAGAGCTTTTGTGCGCCGCGCGCGACGGCCACCACTTCCGCCCCCATAAGCTTGCCGAGTTCTACCGCCGTCAGCCCCACACCGCCCGACGCACCCAGCACCAACAATCTCTCGCCTGGTTTGAGGTGGGCCTTGTAATCCAGCGCGACGTGGCTTGTCCCGTATGCAATCAGAAAGGCTGCCGCGTCGTCGTCCGTCATGACGTCAGGAATAGGGACGCAGACCTCCGCATCAACCGCCGCGTAGTCCGCCAGAGCGCCAAAACCGCAGTACGCCGCGATACGCTGTCCGATCTCGAAGCCTTCTACACCCTCGCCAACGTCCGTGATGGTCCCGCACAATTCCATCCCGAGAGTGAAAGGCAATTCAGGCCTTTCCTGATACGTGCCCTTGATCGCCAAAGTATCGCCGAAGTTCATACCGCAAGTATGTACCTTAACGACAACCTGCCCCGCGGCTGCCTCGGGACGCGGTATGTCCTGCAACTGCAACGGCTGCCCCAGTTCGGTGACTTGCATGGCGTGCATGAATGTATTCCTAAGCCTTTTTTTCGACGCCGCCATCTGCCCAGAGTGCTTGGGCATTGGCAAGAGCCGTTGGCCAAGTAGTGGAACCTTATATTGCCGGAAAAATCGAGAAGGCTAAATAAAGCCCAAGTGCTCCAGCGCTTTACGCGCTTCGTCGCGCTCTTCCTCAGGGCCGGAAAGGATCGATTTATTCAATTCGGCCACAACCCAGCTCAAAGAGCGGGTACGAAGACACTCTTGAACAAAGCCTGGCATTTCAGCGGATTCAAGCGACAATATGTTGGTCGCAGTTGGTAATTCATATGCTGTCTCGTGTTTCACGTCGCCCCCATCGCTCCACCGATTCTCATCAATAGTTTACTGGTTCAGAAGCCCTCGTCAGCGACAAATTTTCCTTGGAATGGAGTTCTTGGCGAACGTGCTGAAAATTCGCACAGCGTGGGTTATTTATCCACAGGCCAGGCTCTATTCCGACCAAGGTGCGGGTCGAAAAATCACCGACAAACCGTGAGCGGATACGCCGGTGATTTTCAAAAACAATATGGAGTCAGGCGTCTTCGAGAATGAGGTCAGAGGCCTTTTCACCGATCATGATCGCCGGCGCGTTGGTGTTCCCAGACACGATTTCCGGCATGATGGAACAATCCGCCACTCGCAAACCGGAAATGCCATGCACACGCAACCTGCTATCCACAACCGCTTCGGACCCATCTCCCATCTTGCAGGTACCGGTTGGATGATAAATTGAAGCAGTATTGTTCCTCGCCCAGTCCAACATCGCGGCATCGTCATCAATATCAAGACTGGCGTTCGGACGGAATTCTTCCGAGATCTTGGTATTTAGCGGTGCATGGCGGGCGATCTTACGCGCGATCCGCACACCTTCGACAATGGTTCGGCAATCCGTTTCAGTCGACAGATAGTTCGGTATGATCTTGGGGTACTCCCGAGGTCGGGACGACGCGAGGCGGATCTCTCCCTTGCTTTCCGGGCGCAACTGGCAAACTGACATCGTGAAGGCAGAGAACTTGTCAGCGCCCTTGCCTGGATTCTCCGCCGACAGGGGCTGCACGTGGAATTGAATATCAGGTGTTTCCAGATCATCACGGGTTTTCAGAAAACCGGTCGCAAGGCTCGCCGCCATGGTCATTGGCCCTGCCCGGAACAGCGCGTACTTCAGACCAATCTTGGCCTGCCCGAACAGGCTGGAAACCTCATCGTTGAGTGTTGGTTCATTGCATTTGTAAACCAATCGCGCCTGCAAATGGTCCTGAAGGTTCTTACCAACGCCCGGCAACGCCTTCTTCACTTCGATCCCGTGTTCAGCCAATTGCTCAGGCTCACCAATACCCGAAAGCATCAGAAGTTGCGGGGAGTTGATCGCCCCGCCGCACAGGATTATTTCGCGCCGTGCCGTAACAGTCTGCGCTCGCCCACCCTTATCGGTATAGGTGACCCCTGTTGCACGACCGTCAGTTATTTCAATTTTATCGGCCTGCGCATGGGTCACTATCGTCAGGTTTGTTCTCGATTTTACCGGATTGAGGTAGGCCACCGCCGAGCTGCAACGCCGGCCATTTTTCGCGGTAAGTTGGAAAAAACCGACGCCCTCCTGCTCTGCCCCGTTGTAGTCAGGGTTGAATTTGTACCCAGCGGATTGCGCCGCCGCGACCCAGGCATCTGTGATCGGGCGCTGGATCCGCATGTTCGAGACTGATAGCGGGCCCTGATCTCCGTGGAACTCATCTGCGCCCCGTTCGTTGCGCTCCGCTCGTTTGAAAAGCGGCAGAACGTCATCCCATCCCCAGCCTGTGTTTCCCATTTGCCGCCACCGGTCATAGTCCTGTGGCTGACCACGGACGTACAACAGTCCGTTGAGCGACGACGACCCGCCAAGAACCTTGCCGCGGGGCCATTCGATAGACCGACCGTTCAACCCGGGATCCGGTTCGGTTTTGTAACACCAGTCAACCGAAGGATTGTGAATCGTTTTGAAGTAACCGACGGGAATGTGAATCCAAGGGTTCAGATCGCGTCCCCCGGCCTCCAGCAAAATCACTTTGTTCTTTGGATCAGCGCTGAGTCGGTTCGCCAGCACACAACCAGCAGAACCTGCGCCAATTACGACAAAATCTGCTTCCAAGTCACTATCCTCCATGTAGGTTAAAAAAACTCTATGCAAAATCGCTTAACCATACTAGAGTTTTTTGGGACTAAACGTCTCAATAATTAACGTTCAGGGAGGAACGCATGAAAGTTCAAAATAATATCAAGGGCATATCCCGCCGTGATCTTTTCAAGATCGCCGGGCGCTATGGCCTGAGCTCGACACTGCTCGCAGCAGGTACATTTGGCGGCGCAATGAGTGTTGCAAATCTGGCCAAAGCCGCTGAATCTACTTATGAAAAGCGGTTTGCCAAAGAAGCAAAATTCACTCTGAAATTTGGCGCTGCAGGCTTCAACCAACAAAACCTTCTGATCGAACGGGCGGGTGTTTTGGAGTTCGCTCGCGACCTCGAAAGCCGCACAGATGGCGAGATTCGCGTAGAGTTCATCGGCAACAACCAGATCTGTAACCAGCTAAGCTGCGTTGAAAAGACTCAGCAGGGAATCGTCGACATGTATGCCGCGTCGACGCAAAACTCTGCAGGTGGCGCGCCCTACCTGAACGTTCTGGACTACGCGTATATGTTCCGCACACGGGCTGACCAGTACTACTTTATGTACAGCCCAGAGTCCCAGCGCATCCTGCGTGAGCCCTTCGAGAAACGTCACGGCCTGAAGTTCCTCTTCACTCACGCGGAACTGCGCGGCATCCAGTTGGGCCTGAAATGGCAAGACGCCGAAACTGTGACAAGCGTCGAACAGCTTGCGGGTACAAAGAACCGGGTTACGGGCACTCAGCTTGGCCGGATTGCGATGAACGCACTGAACCTCAACCCAGTGCCGATTGCTTGGGAAGAAACCCTCGATGGTCTGAAAACAGGCCTGATTGATGGTGCGGAAACATGGGCGTCTGCTGTGGCATATGCGAACATGTCTCCGGTGGTCAGCCAGTGTGTCGATCTGCGCTTCTTCTGCGGCACAGAGCACACAGCCATGTCGGCATCTGTGTTCGACAGCCTTGGCGGAGAACTGCAAGACGCTGTTATGGAAGCAGCATATCTGACTCAGGTTCATGTGCAGGCAGCAAACGAAGCAGCGCTTGTGAACACCGTTGGATTCTCCGATCCACAGCTGCCAGACACAATCTTCGCGCAAAACAACGTTCGCATGGCGACTCTGTCGGATGCCGAGCGTAAGAAAGCCGAAGAAATGTGCTCGCCTGAGTTCCAACCACAGTTGTGGGAGCAATGGCGGGAGCGGATCAACGGCTGGGCCGGTGGCATCGACACCTATCAGGACATCTACAACGAAGTCCGGAACAACCCACATGCGCTGGCTGAAAACGTTGAGCCACGTCGCTGGTGGAAAGCCTAAGTTAAACGCTTTCAGACGAAAGAACCGGTCCCCGCTTTTGGGGGCCGGCCATCGTATCCGCAGCACCAAAAACGCCAATACGCTGAAAACGCGCGCAAACACGCGCTTTTCCAAGTTTCGGGCTCCAGCGCGGATCAAACCTTTGGGAGGGACAGGGTTTGTCTACTATTTCTGAAATGGGCGCGATTATCTCAGCTATTGCATCGCAGGATAGCTTTGAGATCAGCAACGCGATGGGTTCCGATGCAATTTGGCCGTTGGGTTTGATCGTTATGCTCTTCGGTGGATATCTCTTATCTGTGATCTATCACAAAATACCCTTACTTGATCGTCATCTGGAACGTACGGTCATGGTCGCGGCATATCTTGCCATTGGCTTTATCATCTTCTGGGCCGTTATCGACCGCTTCATCTTCAGCAGTCAGTGGCCTTGGTCCACAACGATCCCGCCGTTCCTCTTTATGGTCATGGCGTGGTTCGGAGCTGCCTATAATATTCGGCTGCGCACGCACCTGAGTTTTTCGGAGTTTCGAACAAAGATGGGGCCGACCGGGCAGCTTACATGCCTGACCCTAGACTTCTTTTTGTGGATGGGCTTTGCCCTCATCCTTTTCGTCACGACCCTGCGCGTTACTGCAAATTCTGCATCCAACTTTCAGATTGTGCTGGGCACCGACAATACCATGCAATGGTGGTTCCTCATGACGGCACCTATCGCTGCGGTACTGATCGCAGGACGTGCGATGGAGAACATTCAAGACGACTTGCGCAAATACCGCGCTGGTGAGCCGCTTATTGAGCAAGCTGTGATCGGGGGAGACACATAATGGCTGACAGCACCATAATCACGCTGATATCGCTCGGCGTCACAGGACTTTTCATGCTCGGCGTACCGGTTTTGCTGGTCATCGCATATTGGGTCATCGGTTGTTCTTTTGTCCTTGGGCTCACGCTCGACAACATGGGCGCGGAACTGCTGAACGTCTTCAACAAAGGCTATGCGCTTCTGGCGATGCCGCTGTTCATCCTCACCGGTGACCTCATCAACAAATCCGGGATTGCGAAACGATTATCAGACTTTGCCTATGCCTGTCTGGGCTGGTTGCGCGGTGGCCTTGCCATGGCGTCAATCGGCGCGTGCGGACTCTTTGCTGCCATCTCTGGGTCGAACTCAGCAACAACCGCTACAATCGGTTCAATGCTGCACCCTGAAATGGTCAAAGGTGGCTACGATGAACGCTTCTCGGCAGCGACAGCCGCCGCTGGTGGTACGGTTGGTATCATCATTCCGCCGTCGATTATCTTCATCGTTTACGGCTTCCTGCTCCAGCTTGAAGTTGGCGAGCTGTTTATTGCGGGCATTATCCCCGGCACATTGATGGTCCTCGCCATGATGGCAACCTGCTGGATCGTCTGCACCAAAAACGGCTGGGGACACCTGATCGCCATCAATCCGGCCCGTATTTCAAAGACGGCATTGGGCGGTTGGCTTGGCTTCTTCGCCATCTTCCTCGTTCTCTGGGGCATCTACACCGGTAAATTCTCGCCGACCGAAGCTGCTGGTGTGACCGTGGGCTTTGGTGTGATTGCCGGACTTGTGAGCTGGGCACTTAGCCGGCTTTTCCGGATCAAGGACAACAAGTCATGGGACGAGAAAAGCTACGGTGAGATGTTGCTGGTTGACGGGTTCACACTGCCCGAAATCCCGAGCATCGTTGTGCGTTCGGCTCAGATCACTGGCATTCTCGCGCCACTGATCGCGGTGTCTGTTGTGATGCAGCAGATCCTTTCCTTGCTGGGAGCCCAGCAGGTGATCGGAGACTTCGTAACCTCGATGGGCGGCTACTACGCTGTTCTTGCGACAGCGATGGTCATCGTGTTTGTGTCCGGTATGGTTCTTGAATCCTTGCCTGTCACGATCATCCTGGCGCCAATCCTCGCACCTATCGCTGCCAGTGTCGGCGTCGATCCCATCCACTTTGCGGTGGTCTTCCTTGTCGGCGCTTCCATCGGGTTCATCACCCCACCATACGGGCTGAACCTTTACGTGGCGTCAGGGGTAACCGGGGTGCCTTATTTCAGGTTGCTTAGATACTCAACAATGTATCTCTTTGCCTTGATGGCGACCTGGATTCTAGTAGCATTGGTGCCAGATCTGGCGCTGTTCCTGGTGCCTGGTAGATAGGCAAACTTAAGAGGTATGCAAATGCCGGACGACCTCTCCTCTGACAAGCAGGGCCAGATACCTACCAATCTTAGGCTTCTGGTCCTGTTGGAGGAGGTCGCCAAGGCTGGGGTGCCTGTGACGCCTTCTGCGTTGAAAGACCAACTGAATCTGCCGAAGCCGACCTTGCATCGTCTGTTTCACACGGCTGAGGAGGAAGGCTTCCTGCAACGCGACATCGACGGCCGGTCCTACGGGCCCGGCCCTCGACTAAGACAGCTTTCAGTAAACACAATGTCGTCGCAACGACTGCGCACATTGCGAATGGCTATTCTCAGCCGGGTTGCGGATACTTTTGGTGAGACCTGCAACATCGCCACGCCTGACAGAGAAGGGATGATCTATCTCGATAGGGTCGAAACGCACTGGCCGCTGCGCATTCAATTGCCAATCGGGTCAAAAGTCCCGTTTCATTGCACGGCAAGTGGCAAGATGTACCTCTCATCCTTGCGGACATCCTATTTGAACAGGCTGCTCGACAACCTGCCGCTGGATCGCTACGTCCCGGGCACAATCACCGACCGGGCAAAGCTGAAATCAGAGTTGGAGCTGACACGTAAACGCGGTTTCTCGGTGGATGATGAAGAATTCATGGAAGGCATGACCGCCGTGGCTGTCCCTGTTCATGATGCACAGAATCGTCTAGTCTCCACGCTTTCTGTTAACGCCCCTCTACAACGCATCACCCTGAACGAGCTGATTGCCAAGGTAGATACACTGAAAGAGGCCGCTGACGAGCTTTCAGAAGTCATCAACGCCTGAGAACGAAGGGCAGAGTCTTTCAGACTTTATATTCCGGCAACACATCAAGAGCGGACTTAAGCGCTTCCCCCCACTGTGACGAAATCGCCTGATAAATTTCATCATTTTCATCTATGCGAAGCTGTTTGTCCGCGTTGAACGTGTCGTTCTCGTACACATGTACGTCAAAAGGAAGCCCGACCGACAAATTCGACTTCGTGGTCGAATCGAATGACACCATCAACAGTTTCAGAGCCTGCTCAAAGGCCATATCGGCGTCATACGCCCGCACAAGGATGGGTTTGCCGTACTTCGTCTCGCCAATCTGAAAGAACGGTGTATCTTCAGTGATCTCGATGAAATTCCCCTGCGGATACACGAGGAAGATCGTCGGGCGCCCGCCCTTGATCTGCCCGCCGACAATGACCGACGCGCTAAACTGATCGCTGTTGGATTCGGGGCCAGCCGGCGTGCTGTAGGCAATAACCTCTTTCAACGTCGCCCCGACCAGACGGGCAACCTGAAACATTGACGGCTGGTTCAGGATACCGGGATCACGATCCTCCACCGCTTCTGAGCGTTCGTCCAACAGGCTGACCATCGCCTGCGTCGTCGCAAGGTTCCCGGCTGTCATGATGGTGATGGAACGCTCCCCCGGGATCGACCACGTAAAGAGCTTTCGACTTGTGGAAAAATTGTCCACGCCCGCGTTCGTGCGGGTATCGGACATGAAAACCAGCCCGGAGTTAAGGCGCATACCAACGCAGTAAGTCATGTAAACCCAGTTAGAATTGTTTCGCTGGACTAGCCTTACTGCTGGACCTGTAAAGATACAATGAGGCTCTCATCCCCTGCCCCGCCACGCAATCCCTGCATCGGGGCTGCATCATGGGCATCGCGACCAATCGCAATGCGGATGTAACGATCATCCGGGCAAACGCCGTTGGATACGTCAAAACTCACCCAGCCGAGATCATCGAGATGCACTTCAGCCCAGGCATGGCTCGCATCCTGATCCACCCGATCATTCATCATCAAATATCCGCTGACATATCGCGCCGGCATACCCGCTGCGCGGGCGGCTGTAACAAAAATATTCGCATGATCCTGACACACGCCCTTGCCGATCTGAACCGCTTCTTCCGCGGTGGTATCCGACTGCGTATGACCCACAGCATAAGGCACTTTCTTCAGGACCTCGGCGCTCAGATCATGCAATCCGGTGAGCGTATCATCCGCCGCGCGAATGACATCGACAAACGCCTGCGTGCTCTCACCGGGTTGTGTCAGCGGCGAGCTCTGTTGAAAATGCCACAGCGGCGCCCGGCCATAGACCTTGCCAAGTACTCCAGCCGTATCCCGCGTCTCAACCGTCCCGCTTGCCGTGATCGTCAGTTTCTGTGCCCCTCGTTCAGCGCTGACGAGATCGACGAGGTTGGCGTAGTGGTCCCGATAATCGGCCTCGATCCGCCCACCATCGATTGAGATGTCCCACTCCCGCACGGTCTGCAAAGGCGAGTCCTGCGGGCGCAGGCGCACTTTTTGCAAGGCGAAGTCCACTGGCTCAGCATAGGCGTACTCAGTTGTATGGCGTACGGAAAGTTTCATTATGCGTTAAACCTGTAATCCTGTTCGACCTGAAAACCGAGAGCTGAGGTGTCGCTGATAAAGCGCGTCAGAAATTCATGCAGCCCTTCGTCAAAAATCGACCCGATGTCATGGTTCTTGAGCCGTGCATGCAGGTCTTGCGCCAGTTCCAGGCTCTTGGAGGGTTCCCCGTAATCCTGTGCGAGGTATTCCAGATTACTCACCAATTGAGAGGTGCAATAGGCCAGTGATCTCGGCAACCGCGGATCAAGGATAAGAAAGTTCGCAATATTCGGTGCGTTATAGTCACCGTCGACAGCCCAGCGAAACGCCGCATGAGCTGATACGGACCGCAAGATCATCTCCCATTGCACGTTGTCCATCCGGCTGCCGACAAAGGAGGCTGCGGGCAACAAAGCGTGATACTTTACATCGATGATCCGCGACGTGCTGTCCATGCGTTCGATGAAAGTGCCCAGCTGGCAAAAGTCGTAAATGTCATTGCGAAGCATGGTGCCGTTGTGCGCGCCACGGACGAGAGACGCCTGTTGACGAATAGCAGCCAATACCTCCGGCAGATCCGTTTCCGGCACGGGCTCCTTGAGGATGTGGTTAAAGAGCATCCAGGTCTCGTTAACAGACGACCAGACCTCGGTTGTCAGTGCGGTGCGTACCAGCCGCGCATTGTCCCGCGCGACCTTGATGACCGACAAAACAGAATTGGGATTGTCCGGGTCCCGAAGCAGGAAATCGGTGACGTTGGTACTATCATAGACATTGTATTTTGCCTCAAAAGCGGCTTGGGCCGCCGACGTCACGATGATCGATTTCCACTCTGACTCCGGGTCGGTCGAACGGGTCAGCGCGATGCGAAATCCAGCCTCTATCAGGCGCGCGGTATTACCCGCGCGCTCCAAAGAGCGAAACATCCAATAAAGGCCGCCAGCTGTCTTACCTAACATGTCAGCCCTCCAATACCCACGTGTCTTTCGTACCGCCGCCCTGGCTGGAATTGACCACCAGACTGCCCTCGGTCAAAGCCACACGGGTCAATCCGCCGGGAACAATGTCTATCGCGTTGGGCGACACCAGTGCAAAGGGGCGCAAATCCACATGGCGCGGTGCGAGCCCCGCATCGGTCAGGATCGGCACTGTCGAAAGCGACAAGGTTGGCTGAGCAATATAATTCGCAGGCTTCGCCTTCAGCTTTTCAGCAAAATCCGCAATCTCCTTCTTGCTCGCTGCCGGACCGACAAGCATGCCGTACCCTCCAGACCCATGAACCTCTTTGACCACAAGGTCTTTCAGGTTTTCGAGCACAAATTTGAGCGTATCCGGCTGGGAGCAACGGTGAGTCTGCACGTTCTTTAGGATTGCTTTCTCACCCGTATAAAACTCGACAATCTCGGGTACGTAGCTGTAGATCGCCTTGTCATCCGCAACCCCTGTCCCCGGGGCATTGGTGATGGTGATATTCCCCGCGCGATAGACATCCATAATGCCCGGCACACCAAGCATGGACTGTGGGTTGAAGGTCAGCGGATCCAGAAACTCGTCATCCACACGCCGGTAAATGACATCGATCACCTTGTAACCCCGGGTCGTGCGCATTGCGATATTGCCATCGACGACGCGCAGATCGTGGCCCTCGACGAGCTCGACACCCATCTGGTCAGCCAGAAAACTGTGCTCATAGTAGGCCGAGTTATGGATGCCCGGCGTGAGCACTACGACGCAGGGTCTGCCTTGAACGCCCGGTGGCGCTGACGCCTCGAGCGAGCGGCGTAGGTTCTTTGGGTAGTCGCTGACGCGTTGCACACGGATCTTGCTGAAGAGTTCAGGAAACATTTGCAGCATCGTCTCGCGATTTTCGAGCATGTAGCTCACGCCGGACGGGGTGCGGGCGTTGTCCTCCAATACATAGAATTCATCCTCGCCGGTGCGCACGATGTCCGTGCCTACAATATGGGTGTAGACGCCACCGGCAGGCGTGAAATCCATCATTTGCGGCAGGAAAGCTTCGTTATTGGCGATCAGATCCACTGGCACAACACCCGCCCGCAGGATTTCCTGACGATTGTAGATGTCATGCAGAAAGGCGTTGATGGCCCGCACACGCTGTTCGATCCCACGTGAGAGTTTGCTCCACTCCGTATTCGACAAAATCCGGGGCACCAGATCGAACGGGATCAACCGTTCTTCGGCGTCAGCCTGACCATATACGTTGAATGTGATGCCGGTGCGGCGAAAAAACGCTTCCGCCTCCTGCGCTTTCTTCGACAGGCGGTTGATGTCCTGTTTGGAGAACCATGCGTCGTAGTTTTGGTAGGGGTCCCGTACGCCGTCAGGGCGCATCATTTCGCTGAAGTGCTTGTCTTCTTTCTTCATTCCTTAAGGGTAACGCACAGTAAAGCCAGTGCAAGCAAGTTTCTTAACAGCTTCCTACCAAACGGAAAAACAGCTGAAAAACAGACATCAGATGCCCAATCCGTGATCACAATCGGGCAACCTGCGCCGGATGCGACTATCGATAGAAACCGACGTAGCTGACCGCAAGGTCGGCCTCAAAGACCCGTCCGATCGCCAATAGTCCGATGCGCCTGAGTGACGAGGGATCAAAGCGTGCTTCGGTGCGATGTGGCACAAAACCTGCAAAAGGGACGCGTGTGATTGTCCACCTGGCGGGCACCACGATCTCGGACCGATAGGATTGCCATGGCCGGGTCAGTTGCGTTGTCCGCAATCTGACGTCATAGGCCTCGTCGTTCCCCAGAAGACCAAACTCGATACCGGTCCAGTCTTCGGGCGCAATACCCTCCGCCGCAGCGTCCAGATCAAAGGCGATCTGAACAAATCCACCATTGTTCTTCAATGAGACGCGCCCTGTCATTTGGACAGCTTCACGTCCTTGGATTGATTCATGGTTCACTGCGCCTGATGACACGCCGCCCATCACGTGATCTGAAACAAACGACCAATCGGGCTTCAGCTCAACGCTTTGCATCACTTGCTCACTTTGACGGTTCACATCTTGATTCAACAACGCTCAATCGTTGCGCAACTCGCTGATAATGCGTGGAAAAAAGTTTACCAGAAACGCTGTCGTCAATCCGAAAGCAAGGATACCATTGACACTGGCCATAGCGCCAAAGATCCGGAACTCAGATGGAAGCGTCACGTCGCCATAGCCAACCGTGGTGTATGTCACCAGCGCGAAATAAATCGGTTCTTCATACCAGGGCAACGCGCCCATCATCCAAAGCGATACTGCCCAGATATATAGCTGGATGGTATGGGAAAGCATCAACACCATGACCACGCCCGAACATACCAGAAAAGTATGCCACGCCGTCGCCTGTTCTTTGATCATGTCGCTGTTGCGAAGCCCGCGTGACAATCTGACTTCTGCACCAATGTGGAGCAGCGTGCACAAGATCAGAATTCCGGACCCCAAGGCAATTTGAAACAGAACTGACACCTAGATTGCCAACCTTTCAGCACCGTTGCGTTTGTCGCTGATTCAATGGATCAAACGCCCGCTTCGATAATGGCCTTGGCAAGGATCGGTATGGTTCTTGCGTTCAGACCAGCGATGTTCATTCGACTGTCAGCGACCATGTAGATGCCGTTCTTCTCCCGCATCGCAGCCACCTTGTCCGGCGATGTGCCAAGGCGCGAGAACATACCACGGTGTTGCGCAAGAAAGCCAAATCGATCTGATCCGGAAATCCGTCGCAGTTCCTCAGCCAGTTGCTGCCGCAGACCGAGCATGTTTTGACGAACCTCCTCCAGTTCCGCCTGCCAGTCGGCGCGCAACGCCTCATCATTCAGGATCATTGTCACAAGCCGCGCCCCGTGATCCGGCGGGAAGCTGTAGTTCTGACGATTCAGAAAGGCCAGTGTGTCCTGATTTAGTTTGCGCGCGCCGGCATCCTGACTGATGGCCATGAGCAATCCCGTCCGTTCCCGGTAAATACCGAAATTCTTCGAACAACTTGCCGCGATCAGGCATTCTGGCACGGAAGCGGCCACCAAACGGGTTGCCAAAGCATCCTCTTTCAGCCCATCGCCAAATCCCTGGTAGGCAATGTCGATCATCGGCACTGCGCCGGTTTCCAACAGGACGTTGATAACTGCTTGCCACTCCGTTGCGTTCAGATTGGCCCCAGTCGGGTTGTGACAGCAGCCATGCAGCAGGACAACATCCCCCGCTTTCGCGGTTTTCAGGTCTGACATCATGCCATCGAAATCGACAGCGCGCGTGGCTTCATCGAAGTATCTGTACCTTTCGATGTTCATGCCCAGATAACCGAGGATCGATATGTGATTGGGCCAGGTCGGGTCTGACACAAACACACGTGCGTCCGGGCGCGCCAACCGAACAAGCTCAAACGCTTGCCGGACAGCGCCCGTACCACCCGGTGTTGCAACCGCCGCGACCGTCTCCCGCGGCACCGCGCCATCCAGCACCAGATCAAAAAGCGCATCGGCAAAGGCCGGATCACCCGCAAGTCCGGTATAAACTTTTGTGTCTTGCGTCTCCCACAGTTTGTGTTCGGCCGCTTTCACCGCACGCATCACCGGCGTGAGCCCGTTTGCGTCCTTATAAACACCAACTCCAAGGTCGATTTTTGTCTCGCGCGGGTCATCGTGATACATCTGCATCAATGCGAGAATGCCATCCGCAGGGCGGGCTTCCAAAGTCTCAAACATCAGGCTTCTCCCGTCTCGACGGGTACTGTTGGAAACATCCCCCATTCCGCCCATGATCCATCATAGAGCGACCAATTCCGGTGCCCCATACGCTCCAACGCAAGCGCAAGGATCGCAGCCGTTATGCCTGACCCGCAGCTTGTGATAATCGGTTTCTTCAGATCAACGCCTGCAGCCTCAAAGACCTTGGCGCAGTCCTCTGGTGATTTCATTGTCTTGTCGTCGTTCAAAAGGGTCGTGAAGGGCACCGACCGCGCGCCCGGTATGTGACCAGCCCGCAGTCCTTCGCGCGGCTCCGGCGCGTCCCCGCGGAACCGGTTTGCGGCACGTGCGTCCACGATGACGTGATCCTTTAGCTTTGAGGCGGCAGACACCTGTGTTACGTCGCGGACCAAATGGTTCTGGAATCGGACGGTCATATGCCGGTCCCGCACCATCGGCGGCAAGTCTTCGACCGGATGCCCTTCGGCTTGCCATTTTGGGAAACCACCGTCCAATACGGCGACGTTCTCCTGCCCCATCAATCTGAAAAGCCACCAGACCCGTGCCGCCGACAGCAAACCAGCACCGTCATAGATGACCACTTGATGCCCGTCACCCACACCCATGGCACGCAGACGCGACATGAATTTCTCCACCGGCGGCGCCATATGAGGTAAATCCGAACGGTTGTCGGAAATGTCGTCAATGTCGAAGAACCGTGCGCCCGGAATGTGACCCTCGTTGTACTCATCTCTGGCGTTGCGACCGGCTTCGGGCAGGTACCATGAAGCATCCAGCACCCTCATATCCGGATCACTCAGATGCCGTGACAGCCAATCAGTGGAGACCAGTGTTTTCGGGTCATCAGACATCTCAAATACCCCTGTGGTGAGCAATCGACTCTGGGTAACGCCACGAAGGCAGACTGGCAAGACCGGTTAGCGGTGCTCAGGTTTGCTTTGGGGGTCAGCCGTGGTCTTTCATGAGACGGGATTTTTGACGCGACCAATCACGTTTCGCCGCTGTTTCGCGTTTGTCGTGCAGTTTTTTACCTTTGGCAACGCCGATCTTGATCTTGGCCATACCGCGATGATTGAAATAGAGCACCAGCGGAACGAGCGTCAAACCCTTGCGCTGAGTCGCGTTCCAGAAATCCGACAGCTGCTTGCGACTGACGAGCAACTTTCTACGGCGGCGTTCTTCATGCTGGAACGTCTTGGCCTGTTTGTAGGGTGCGATGTAGCCGTTCACCAGCCACAGTTCCCCATCCTCGACCGCGGCATAGCTTTCAGCAATGTTCGCGCCGCCCTCTCGCAGGGATTTCACCTCGGAGCCTTCCAGAATGATCCCGCATTCCACGTCCTCCTCGATCGCATAATCGAAACGCGCCCGCCGGTTTTCGGCGACAACCTTGTAGTTCGGGTCGGATTTTGAGGAAGACTTAACCTGTGCCATGGCGCTGATTTAGGCAGTTTGGGCCGTACACGCAAGAAGCCGCATCAGTCACCAAGCTTGGCATGCACCTCATCAAGGTCGATCTCGCCAACAGGCATCTTGTTGCCGGGGTCTTCAAAATCGTATTTGAACAACTCGAAATCACGCTTGTAAATCTCATAGACCAAATGCATCGACAGATCGTCGAAATAGGCTTCCACAGGATGCGCGCGTTTCGGGCCATGGCCTTCACTCTCGTTGAAGCGAGGAACCTCCTTGAGCGCGACCTTTTTGGGGGTTTCTATGGAGTCGAGCACCGTTTGCATGCCGTCATTGAACTTTTCCGTCCAGAAAATTCTGTCATAGCGGCCACCGTTCACGATGAAGGTGCTGATGTGCCCTGACATGGCAGACCAGTGGATATCCGGATCCATGGGTTTGCGAAACCTGATCGTGTCGCGTGCAAAAAGCAGGAACCTCCGGAAAGAGGCAATCTGGTCAAACGGCTCCCCGCCATCTGGCCCACCCACTTCAATACCGTATTGCTGCACAAGTTGCGGCACGAGGTTACCGCGATACCTGTTTCCATTGCGCTGAATACCGCAAATCTTGTCGAAAAACGAACTCAGGATGCGGGTGTAGGGATTGCGTACGCAGGTGAACGCAAATGATTTATGGGTCCGCACATTTGTGGAGATCGGGTCTTTGCTGTGCTCCAGCGCCCATTTGTGCAGGCCGTTCTGCGCATCGTGAATATCGCCATCAAAAAAGGACCCATGATCGGAATAATACATGATCTGACCAATGGTCGAGCAGGCACACTTCGGGACAACGCGATATACAACGCTCTCGCTTTCCGTCATCCAAGTTCCGGGAAAACCCATGCAGGACTACTCCTGATTCTGCACTGCCGCTGCCACTCAATCGCCTGTTTAGGTTTAAAAAGCAAAAAAATGCTGTTTATTCAATCAGTCTTCACCCTTATCAACATAGTAAGCGGAAATAAAACCTGAGCAGATACCGAGACCTTGGCCAAGATTGCCTATATCCTGCTGTGCCACAAAGACCCGGATGCCATTGTACGGCAGGCGGAATTGCTGACTGCGGCAGGCGATTTCATGGCGATCCATTTCGATGCCCGTTCCGCGCCAGAGCATTATGACAAAATTCGCAATGCGCTGGATGGCAACCAGAACGTTTGCTTTGCCAAAAAACGTGTCAGATGCGGATGGGGCGAATGGTCATTGGTCAGGGCCACGTTGAACACCCTTGATGTCGCGATAGAGAGTTTTCCCCAAGCGACCCATTTCTATATGCTTTCCGGCGATTGCATGGCCATCAAGACGGCCGAGTACACACATCATTTCCTGGATGAGAATGACAATGATTTCATCGAGACTTTCGATTTTTTCGAAAGCGACTGGATCAAAACGGGAATGCGGGAAGAACGGCTGATCTATCGCCACTTCTTCAACGAACGCAAAACAAAAAAACTGTTCTACCGGGCCATGGCGCTGCAACAAAAACTGGGACTTACACGGGCACCGCCCTCAGACCTGGAAATGCGGATTGGCAGCCAGTGGTGGTGCCTGCGCCGGGAAACCGTGGAAAAGGTGCTGGCATTCACGCGCAAGCGGCGAGACGTCGTGCGTTTCTTTTCAACCACGTGGATTCCCGACGAAACGTTTTTCCAGACGATCGTGCCTCATCTGGTCCCGATGACCGAGATACGCAGCCGCACGTTAACGTTCCTCATGTTCACCGACTACGGCATGCCGGTCACATTTTACAACGACCACTACGACATGCTTCTGGGCCAGGATTTCCTCTTTGCCCGCAAAATCAGCCCTGAAGCGCAGGATTTGATGCGTCGTCTGGGCCTTCTCTATTCCGCTTCCGATGTGTCCTTCACAATATCCGCCGAAGGGCCGGGACTTTTCAGGTTTCTGACTGGCCGCGGACGCATTGGCCGCCGCTTTGCTGCCCGGTTCTGGGAAACGGAATCGACATTGGGGCGCGAACGCGAGCTCATGGTGGTCGTGTGTAAGAAATGGCATGTCGCAAAGAGGCTTTTGGATCGTATCCGGCAAACCACGAATGTCCCGATGGTGGAGTATCTCTTTAACGAAGAGAACACTCCCTTGCCTGATCTTGGTGGAATACAATCATCGCTCGGCAAACGCATGCGTCATCGCCGGGCGCTGGTGCGGATGCTGTTCGATTACTTCGAGACGGACAGGCTGATCATCTGCATGGACCCGGCCAATATCGAACTTCTTCAGGATTTCGCAGCTGATCGCTCCACCACACGCATTCTGGAAGTAGATTGCAGCTTTACGGACGATTACCTCAAGGGCCACGCCATGCGCGTCGGGCTGGCCGGGGCTCAAACCACTTCCGAAACATTCGACCGGCTGATGCCGACGATCCGCAACGACATGGTTTTTGAAAAAGACCGCCTCCGGGATGCTGGTTTTGAGCATTATGCGCGCATGCGCGAGGAAGCCAGTCTTGATGCAAATGCGCAGGCTCTTGCGCAATTCCTGTCCGTGTCGCAGGCTATGGCGTCAGACATAGTGCGCAGCCAAGATCTCTTTTTCGACTGAGGGCCCCATGGGATATACATACGACGACCAGAATATCTTTGCCAAAATCCTGAGAGGCGAGATCCCCAACAATACAGTGCTTGAGACTGAGCATAGCCTGGCGTTTCGTGACCTTTATCCTCAGGCACCGACCCATGTCCTCGTCATCCCCAAAGGATCATATGTCAGCTACGACCATTTCGCCGCCGAAGCGACCGACGCGGAAATCGTCGACTATGTCCGCGCCGTTGGTGAGGTGTGCCGCTTGGAAGGTGTCGATTTGACTACGGGTGACGGCTATCGTCTTATTTCTAACGCCGGGGCAAACGGTGTGCAGGAGGTACCCCACCTGCACGTGCATATCCTGGGTGCACGGCATATGGGTCGCATGGTCGCAAAAGCAGACTAGAGACAGTCAGTGTCCACGCCGCTGTGCCCACCAGCGGCGCAGTTTGCCACGTTTCTCGGCCACAGCATCTTCGGTTGCTTCCCAGCTATCCTGTATTTCCTCAAGCGCCGGGTCTATTCGCGCGGCGCGAAATCTGCGCCATCTCACCCAGATGCCATAAACCAAAGCGGCAAACAGGGTCAGAATTACGCTGTTCAACCAGGGGAACGGTTTGCTTGCGTCAGGACCGTCAACCGGCCAGAGGGATAACGCATTTGGAAAGATCGACAGGAATTCAAGCCGCCACCCATAGTGCCGGATTGCGACGTATTGTGGTTCAGCGGATGTTGATCGGAGTTCGGCCGCCTCTGCTTGCAGATTAGAGGTGTCGAACTTGAAATAGGGTGGCCAGATCCATCCCGTGTCCTCATTTCGGAACACCATCACACGGTCGCTGACCAATCGTGTCTGGATGAAAAACACGTCGCGTTCCGTAGCTTCCGAGGCGCTTCCCGCGTCTCCCCGAGACCAGAAGAGCGCGTTCGATCCGGGGATAACCCGTTTCTCATAGGTATCGGTAATCCGGGCAATGTCGACCTGTGGCAGAGTGTAGTGAAAGAACCCCCCGACCAGCGCCCAGAAGGCAACGATAAAAAACCATTTCACGTAGGTCATTAAGCCACTCCCGTCAGCCCATGTTGGTCACGTAGATCAAGATCGCCAGCAAACTTCCGGGGATCACATAAACCCCCCAGATCAGCTTTCGTTTCAGGCGCTCTTCATAGCTTGCCATCTCGGCGGCCAGAAAGCTCTCACGTCGGCCCGGGCCTTGATCCCTGTCCCATTGCGCCTGGAGTTTTTCCCGGCGCGCCGCGCGGGCATAGAACCACAAGCACACAAACACAATGCTCAGCGCGACAAAAATCATGGCCATAGACCGAACAAACAACATGGTATCGTCTCGCTTCTGATTTCCTTAATGATATAGGAGCCTCCGCGTAACTTGCACCTGCGTATGGCTAAAAAAGATAATGCCGCAGAACTGGCAGAATGGCAGCTTTGTCTATTCCAACGCTGGTTTGCGCACAAACAACGGGTTCCCCGGACCTATCCTCATCAATAAGCGTCTGAGCGTGACCGCGTAATGATGCCGATTCAGTCTGGGGTCAAAAACCGCACCATATCACTGCGCGGATCAACCAGCGCATTGATCACATTAAAATGGTGCCGCTCAGGGACAACAAAGTGCGGGACGCCCCAAGCGATCGCAAGTGCCGCAGCCTGCTCGACAAAGACCGGACGTTCGTCCGCACCGACCCAGATTTCGACGGCCGTATCCGGCGCAGGTTGCAATACAGGGCTTTCTGCTTCCGCATCGGACATATCCATTTGAAAGGCATCGTTCATCGATGTTTGCAAAAGCGGGCGCAGATCAGTCACCGGAGATATCGGTGCCACGCTGCGTATCCGTCCCAAAACATCCGCCGCAAGCATTCCCGGTGCGAGCATGCGGGATACCAGATGCCCGCCTGCCGAATGACCTGTCAGGCTGATCGGGCCCTTGGATCCCGCCGCAATATGGCTAACGGCTCGTGCAATCTGATCTGTAATCTCCGAAATGCGCACCTGCGGACAAAGATCATATGAGGGCATGGCAACATTCCAGCCGCGCGCCAGCGCACCTTGCGCAAGATGGGACCAGACGCTGCGGTCGAATTTCAGCCAGTAGCCCCCGTGCACGAAAACCACTGTTCCCAAAGCAACGGTTTCGCAATGAAACAAGTCATAGGCCTGTCGCGGGCTGGATCCATATGGTATTGCCAGCTCGGCCCGGTTGCCTAACCCGGTTCGGAATGCCTCTGCTTCACTGGTCCAGCGTGGCGGAAAGTCGGCGGCCTGTGGAATATATGCGGCGTTGGCGAAAGCGTCATCCAGTTGCATGGCTACCCCCAAAAGCGATCGAACTGGACAAAGACTGCCAGAATTGAAAAGGAGACAACAGCATTTTCAGGAGGACACGACATGAAAGATTTCCCGGCCACGCAACTCAAGTCATTGCTGAAGGATCCTGCCCTGCTGGAAACCCGCAGCTACATCGGAGGGCAATGGGTTGAGGGCGACAACGGCACCTTTGAGGTCGCCAACCCGGCACGCGGTGACATCATTGCCGAGGTTGCTGATCTAAGCCGTGCACAGGTTGCAGGCGCCATATCCCAGGCGCAAACCGCACAGAAGGTCTGGGCAAGCTGGACAGGCAAGGAACGGGCCGGCGTCATGCGCAAGTGGTTTGACCTGATGATGGAACACGCCGACGATCTGGCGACAATCCTGACCGCCGAGCAAGGCAAGCCCCACGCCGAAGCCAAAGGCGAGATTGGATACGGCGCAAGTTTCATCGAATTCATGGGCGAACAGGCCAAGCGGGTGTACGGCGAAACGATCCCGGGCCACCAGCGCGACAAACGCATCACCGTGCTGAAACAACCCATCGGGGTCGCAGCGTCGATCACGCCGTGGAATTTCCCCAACGCGATGATCACCCGCAAGGCCGCCCCTGCCCTCGCGGTAGGATGCAGCTTTGTGGCCCGCCCGGCAAAAGAGACACCGCTCTCGGCCATCGCCATGGCGGTACTCGCGGATCGCGCTGGTATACCTGCCGGTGTTTTCAACGTCGTGACGTCCTCTTCCGCCTCGGAGATCGGCCGCGAGTTCTGCGAAAACCCAGCTGTGCGCAAACTGACATTCACTGGCAGCACCGAGGTAGGCCGCATCCTGTTGAAACAGGCGGCGGATCAGGTTCTGAAATGCTCTATGGAACTCGGTGGCAATGCGCCCTTTATCGTGTTCGATGATGCGGATCTTGATGCCGCCGTGGAAGGTGCCATGATGTGCAAGTTCCGCAACAATGGGCAGACCTGTGTATGCGCGAACCGCATCTACGTTCAGGCTGGGGTCTATGACGCTTTCGCCGAAAAGCTGAAGGCGGCCGTCGAAGCGCTCAAGGTCGGAGACGGTCTCGAAGCGGGTGTTACCACCGGGCCGCTGATCAATGCGGCGGCGGTAGACAAGGTCATCGAGCACATGGAAGACGTTGTGGCACATGGTGGCGCCGTTCTGACGGGCGGCAAACCCCATGATCTGGGCGGCACCTTTTTTGAGCCGACGATTGTGACCGGCGTGACCCAGGACATGAAAGTTGCGCAGGACGAGACCTTTGGCCCGCTGGCCCCGCTCTTCAAATTCGAAGACGAAGATGAAGTGATCGAAATGGCCAATGACACGATCTTCGGGTTGGCGTCATATTTCTATGCCAAGGATCTCAGCCGGGTCTACAAAGTGGCTGAAGCGCTGGAATATGGCATCGTCGGGGTCAACACCGGCATCATCTCGACAGAGCTCGGTCCGTTTGGGGGTGTCAAGCAATCCGGGCTGGGTCGTGAAGGGTCCCACCACGGGATCGAAGATTACCTCGAAATGAAATATATCTGCATGTCCGTCTGAAGCAGACACAGATGAACTGAAAGGGTCGCTTTGTAGCGGCCCTTTTTATTTTGTTATTTTTCAGCGCCTTGGCGTTGGCATTTTGCGATTTTCAGGCTTTTTGTGAACATTGTTCAAAAAAAGTCTTGACGGAATCAGCTTGCCCTCCTAATTGTTGTGAACATTGTTCACAAAAGGAGATCTGCAATGTCCATTCGTTCCATCCTCTTTGGTCTGGCGCTTGCCACAACCGCAACCGCAGCCGTAGCAGGGCCATCCGGCCAACATTCCGCCGAGGCCACATATCACTCCGGTGAAGCGGCCAGTCACGCAGGCACAGCGGTCGCCTCAGGTGCTGCCACCGTCGCCGCCGTGCCCCTTGTCGCTGTTGGCTCCACCCTCGCTGTCACCGGTTCTGTCCTCGAAGAACTTGGGACCAGCACAATCGACGCAGGCTCGGACCTGAGCCAGGTGGGCCGCCCCACCCAGACGATCAACATCACGGTGATGCCGAATGCGGCACCAACGCTGGACTAACTTCAAAACAGGAGAATTGAGATGAACCGTTTCATGATGTTGATTGCCATTGTTCTCACAGCGCTGCTGCCGTCCCTCTCCTGGGCCGGCAGTACCGAAACCGGGCAGGAAGTGCTGCCGCGCGAGGACGTCATCAAATACGCCGACAAATTGCAGCGGGATCTGGCGGCGCGCGGCGCAAATATCGCCATCGTTTCCCGGGTAGGGCGCGACCCGGATGATCTGCCCGGCGGTATCAACTACACCCATGTGGCCTATTGGGTATACTCACAGATGACCCGAGCCGATGGGTCCACCTACAAGGGATACCGTGTCTACAACCTCTATCAGGAGGCCGAAGACGACAGTGTCAGCCGCCTCGTTCAGGACAGCCCTGCTGACTTTTTCGCTGGAGCATACGCGCTTGACGCCGGCGTCATAGTCCCTGATCCCCGCCTACAGAAAAAACTGCTGGGCGTCATTGCCAGCCCGACTTATACCGATCTGCACAACGCGCGCTATGCGGTACTCGCCAACCCCAGCGATACGCGCTTTCAGAACTGCACGGAGCATACGCTCGATGTTCTGATGGCAAGCATCTATGACACCTCAGATCGCAACCAGATCAAGGCCAATATTGCCGCGCATTTCGAACCACAACCCATCAAGATCAGCGGCCTGAAACGCATGCTGGCCCCTGCTGCCTCCGCGGCTTTGACCACCTCTGATCATGATGCGGGGATCAAAACCGCCACTTTCGGGTCCATCGCCCGCTTCATGGCGCAGCATGATTTGTCCGACCAGATTTATCGCTACACACAAAAAGGCGCTACGGGCTTCTGAAATTGACAAACCCACTCCGCTCCAACAGAACGCTAAGGTATGAGCACCAAAGAAAAACCATCACGGCGCGATCGTAATCTGGCTGACATCCGCGAACGCGCCACCGAAATTGCAGAGCGCGTCGTCCTTGAACACGGGGGCGGTGCGCTCTCAGCGCGCGGCCTTGCCAAGGAGTTGGGGATTTCAGTTGGCTCTCTCTACAACGCTTTCGGCGATCTTGACGGCGTGGTGCGGGCGGTAAATGCACGCTGCGGTGACCGACTTGCCGAAGCGCTACGCAATGCATTGGCCAAGGCCCCGGACAACGCCCGTGCACGGGTCATTGCAATTGGTGAGGCCTATTTCGACTTCGCCTATTCCGAGCCGCGCCGCTGGTACATGTTGTTTGAACGTGACAGCGACCTGCAACTGGACCTTCGCACCGCCGAACTGCAGGAAGGCTTGCTGGAGATGCTGATCCGCGCCGGAGAAGGTGACCCGAGCGACGAACAGCACCGGCAGTTTTTTCTGCTGCTCTGGGCGTCAGTGCACGGGCTGGTCTCACTGGCTTGCCGCCCCAACATCGTGATGATCAAGCCAGAGGTCGCGCGCAGCTACATGCATGATTTGATCGGCGCCGCCTTCCGTAACTTCCCTGAGACGGCACCTCCATCATAGACAAACAGGCAACAGGGGCCGCACGAAGGCCGCCCCTGTTGCAATAGTATTGTCCAGCCCGTCAGGCCGCCGCTACGGCGTCTTCGGACCAGGTGTTCGCAGCGAATGCCGCATCTACTTCCGTCGAGGCAATGTGATTGGTGTAGTTCGACAGAACCTTGAAGGCCGTGCCCAGAACCACCTCAAGAACGGATTGTTGAGTATAACCTGCAGACAGGAACGCGGCGATATCTGTTTCAGACGGCCAGCCTCGGCTTTGATTCACGACGATCGCGAACTGGCGAAGTGCTTCGAGTTTCGTGTCCGCCAGTGGTGTCCCAGCACGCAATGCGTCAATCACGTCCTGCGGCACGCCAGCCCCTTTGGAAATCGTTGTGTGCGCCGCCATACAATAGGTACAGCCGTTCAGCCGGTTGTTGGTCATCAGGATGATCTGGCGCTCTGTTTCGCTTAGGGCGGTTTTGTTGAAGATGCCCGCCATTGTCGTATAGGCCTCCAGGAGTGCGGGCGCTTCGGCCATCGTTCCCAGCAGGTTTGGGACAAATCCGTAGTTTTTTTCAACTCCCTGCAAAATTGCTTGCGACGCTTCGGGTGCTGTTTTCACGGTATGTGTTGCAAAGTCGGTCATCTGGTTTTCCTCAGCAGATCTGAATTGATTATACCGGTTGGTACAAACAGCGATTTAATTGTGTAAACCGATCGTTCAAGACCCTGCTGGCAGTTTTCTTGAACGATCGGTTAAAATGACTAGATAATGAGGGTAACTGGTAGAATTGAGGGCCGCAGATGCCTTGGGAAAAAAGCTTTGATGTCGACTTAGCCACTGACAGAGCCACTGAGGTCTTCTGGAAAAAAGGGTACGAGGCCACATCCATGGCGGATTTGACCGCGGCCATGCGTATCAACAAAGGCAGCCTCTACAACGCCTTTGGCTCGAAAAAGGCGCTTTTTGATCGCGCCCTGACCCGCTATGATCAAAAGACCCGCGCTGCCAAAATCAACCAATTACGCGCCCAGAATGACGGGGTCGCGGCGATCTATGCATTTTTCGACGGTTTCGTGGAAGAAGCGCGCAAAGATCCCAGGAACTTGGGTTGTTTTGTGGTGAATACCGCACAGGACCTGCCCAACCAACCGCCCGAGATTGCACAGACGATCCACTCCGCCCTCGAAGACATTAAGGAATTTTTCCGCGAGATGATCGAAAAAGGTCAGCAGGCGGGAGACATCCCCAACACCGTCAGACCGGAGGAAACAGCGCAGGCCATGTTGTCTATGCTGGTCGGTTTGCGCCTGTTATCGCGCGGATCGGCTGGTATCCCCGCTTTGGAGGCGATCCGTGATGGGGCGATGCGCCTGTTGAAGGGATAAAGAAAAGGCGCGACACCTTTGGCCGCGCCCTTCCCGGAGTAATTTATCGAGCTTAGTTAACGGACTTCGCGTCAACCACGTCTTTTTCGATCTGCTTTGTTGATGAAATCGCGATCTGACGCGGTTTGAGCGCTTCGGGCACTTCGCGCACCAGATCAATGTGCAGCATGCCATCCACATGGCTGGCGCCTGTCACCTGAACATGGTCCGCCAAATGGAAGCGGCGTTCAAACGCCCGTGTCGCGATACCGCGGTGCAGGTAGCTTTTCGCCGTGTCTTCTTCACCTTTGCGCGCTGAGACGATCAATGCGTTTTCACGCACCTCCACGCTCAAATCCGCGTCGGAGAAGCCAGCAACCGCAACGGAAATGCGATAAGCGTCATCTTCGAGCTTTTCGATATTGTAAGGGGGGTAAGAAGGCTGCGTGCCTTCATTGGTCAGCACCCGGTCCATCAAGTCTGCGATTTGGTCAAATCCGACGGTGGCGCGGTAAAGCGGTGCAAAATCAAGTGTACGCATGTTTAGATCCTCTTGTTGAGCGATACTGTTCAGGGCACTCCTTGTTGGACGTACCCAAGTTTATTTGCCAAGGCCCAGTATTGGCGCCCTGACGTCAAAAATGTGGGAATAAATTTTCCGGTTTCAAGACCCTTACGGGCGCACAAATTTGGCGCCACCTGCCGTGCCACCGCCGCCCACTGTGACTCGTTTAATTTCCGCCACGGGGCGCTCTTTGTTGACCCACATCTGGTGACGCAGCTCGCGGACAACCTTGGGCAACGCCATACCCAGCGCCATCTTGCGACCGTCAATATTCGCCATGCCCGAGATGACAGAAACGATTTGGCCACGTCCGTTTCGGTGGCTGAATACGGGCGCACCAGACGATCCGAATGTCACGTTGCAATCCATGAACATGACATCTTCCTGCATGGCTTCGACCTGACACAAGTCCTGACGAGACGGCAGATTCTCTCGATTGCGACCATAAGAAACGACGCTCACCGGTCCGTTGGACACCAACCTGTCATGCAGCACGAATGGGTCGAGTTCGCTGGTCGGGATCGGTTTTTCCAATCGAAGCAGCGCAACGTCATGACGAATGTTCTGTGCGGTGATCGGGCTTTTGGGATTGTAGTCTGGATGCGCCTCTATCTGCACAATAGCGCGCGACGCAGCGATACGCCCCTTTCGCAAGCCCGCCTTGAAGGTTAGCTCCTCGGGCAAAAGCCGTTTTCCCGATTGCGGATCATAAACACAATGTGCTGCCGTCAACACCACGTCGGGGGCAATCAAGGTCGCGGTACAAAACCCTGACTTCTTCGCATCGAGACGCCCTACCGATTGCCAGACCAATGCATCGTTTTCTGCTTCCATCGCACGAAGATCGGTCGTGGCATTTTGTGCCTGCGAAGCACCAGCCATTACCATCGTGATCAAAGCAACCAACGGTACAATGCGGAACGCCATAACTTAATTCTCCGGCTTCACAAATTTTGCGCCGGTATTCCGGCGCGGTTGCCCGACCACGACATGTGAGGCTGTCGGCAAGGCGTTTCTGAAAGACCCGGTATTGGCGCCCAAAGCAGCACGCAGATCAGCAAGCGGGTCTTGCAGATCAGTCCCCAACGAGACGTTCTGGGCATCAATCTCCGCCATGGCGGACACGACGGAAACAATCTGAGCTTTACCATCCGCGAAGGTAAAGATCGGCGCACCTGACGCGCCGAAGTCGACGGAACAGGTTGTGACGAGTACGCCATCCTGAATCGCAAGTACGTCGCATACCTCCTGTAAGGACGGGGCTTCTGATCGGTCCCGGGCATAGCTCACCACACCAACGCGGTCGCCGCGTTCGGGGCGATTTGCCGTTTCAAATGGGGTGATGGTTGTGTTCTGGATCGGCCGATCCAGTTGGAGCAATGCGATGTCATTACGAACCCGTCCGGACGACACAACGCCTTCGTACTTGTAGTCAGGGTGCACCACCGCCTGTTTGATGCGGCGATACGCTGAGGCCCGCCCATTGCGCCAGCCAGCCAGGAACTCAATTTGGTTGTGATCCGAACGTTCTCGCGTGGATTTGTCAAAGAGACAGTGCGCGGCCGTCAAAACAAGGTCCGGCTCGATCAGAGCGCCAGTGCAAAACCCGTTACCGCCAATATCAAGGCGACCGACCGCCTCCCAGGGGCTGGCATCGACCCCTGTCTCTAATGATTGAAGCCCATCACCTTGCGCGATGGCCATTCCTGACAACATCCCGATGAACACAGAATATAGAACATGTTTGCGCACGCGCATCCCCTCGAAAGCCCTATCGACCTAAGACAGGGATGCGGCAGAAATGAGGCCCATATCGCGCGATTTAGGCTAAAATCGTAAACGGTCTGGTGCCATTTGGTTAACGCAGGATCGGCACATCGGATCGGGCATCCGTGTCACCGTCCAGCGCAGGCGGTTTAGGCCCGCCGGTCGCCCAATCCAGCAGTTCAACACTGTGGACCACCGGTATATCCGTGCCTGACCCGATCTGTATCATACACCCGATGTTTCCAGCCGCGATGACGTCCGGGGCCCTGGCTTCCAGCGTGCGGATTTTGCGCTCTTTCAACTGCTTGGAGATCTCGGGCTGCATCAGGTTGTACGTGCCCGCTGAACCGCAGCACAAATGCGCATCGCTCGGCTCCACAATCGTGAAACCTGCCTTCCGCAACAAATCCTTGGGAAAGGTCTTGATCTGCTGCCCATGCTGCAAAGAGCAGGCAGCATGATAGGCGACGACCATGTCCTGATCAGCGTTTTCAGGCGTGTCGAGCTTCATTAGAACTTCCGAGACGTCCATTGCCAGCGCTGATACGCGCGCGGCATCCTCGCCGAGGGACACGTCATTTCGGAACATATGGCCATAATCCTTGACCGTTGTGCCACACCCCGATGTGTTGATGACGATAGCATCGAGGCCAGCGCCGTCCATCTCGCGCGCCCAGGCTTTGATATTGCGGGCCGCGGTCGCGTGGCTTTCGTCAGTTTTCCCCATGTGATGGGTCAATGCCCCGCAACAGCCTGCGCCTTCGGCCACAACAACTTCACAGCCCAGCCGGGTAAGCAGACGGATCGTGGCGTCATTGATATCGGTGTTGAGCGCTTTTTGCGCACATCCTGTCATCAGCGCGACGCGCATCTTTTTTGTAATTGCTGGCTGGAAGGTCTGCGGATCATCATTGGGGCTGACAGGTGGGATCGTTTTTGGCGCCATTTCCAACATCGCACGCAGGCGAGCGTCGGGCATCAGCCCGGCAAAGGGTCGCCCGATCTTGGCCGCGAGCAAGGCGACACGAAAACGCATCGGGTATGGCAGAATCCGGGCCAATACCCACCGCAAGGCCCGATCCGAGAAAGGTCGTTTGTAGCGTTGCTCAATATAGTCGCGGGCGTGGTCGACGAGGTGCATGTAGTGCACCCCTGACGGACAGGTGGTCATGCAGGCAAGACAGGAAAGGCACCGATCAATATGCTTTACCGTTTTGGGGTCCGGGTCGCGGTCATTTTCCAGCATGTCCTTGATGAGGTAAATGCGTCCACGTGGGCTGTCGAGTTCATCGCCCAGCACCTGATATGTCGGGCAGGTCGCCGTACAGAAGCCGCAATGCACGCAAGACCGCAGAATCTCGTTGCTGCGTTTGATACCGGGGTCTTCAAGCTGTTGAGGGGTAAACGTCGTTTGCATTATGTCTCCTCACGGACCAGCGCCGGCCCCATCAGCCCGGCATTCAGCATTCCCCGCGGGTCAAATCGTTGGCGCAACCCTTCGGTCAACCTTGCAACGCCCGGCGCCTCCGGTTGGAATGTGCCGAGAGCCCGGCGCGTATCCCGGGACGCGCGCACCAGCATCGCGTGCCCTCCGAATTGGCCCAGTCTTTGCCGCAGATCCACGCCAGGGGTCGTCAATATCCAGATCAAGCCGCCGCCCCAATCCAAGAAACACGCGATGCCAGAGGCCAGTTCGGCAAGACGTGGCGCGTCCGAGGGCTTGCAGGACACACGCCAGACATCGCCTTCCATGTCCGAGAATTTGCCCGCGTCGCGCACGCCTTCCCACAACCAATCCGACATCTCTTTGGGTGCAATCTCCATTTCGGCACCAAAAGGGGTGAGAAGATCCTTGAGGCGTTCCATCCGGTACGCGACAGATTTCTCAAACCCTTCCACTCGCAATGCTGTGATCGGGCGATCATCCAGGATCTTCGCACAATGTGCAGCCCCCGACACTTCGAAAGGTGATCCGAGTGCCTTGGACATGGCACGTACGCCGGCCTCTTCGGACAGACCGCGGACCAACAACGTCCCACTGGTTTCAGGCGACGGCAGCACCTTCAAGGAAACCTCCGTCATCACCCCCAGCGTGCCATATGCACCGCACATCAATTTGACCAGATCATAGCCGGTCACGTTCTTCATCACGCGACCGCCGTTTTTGATGATGTTGCCTGCCCCATCCACAAATCGCACGCCCAATGCGAAATCGCGCGCTGCTCCCCCTTGAATACGACGGGGTCCGCTTGCATTGGTTGCAAACACTCCGCCAATTGTCGGCGCACCTGACGTATTCAGGAGCGTGCGAAAATCCGGCGGCTCAAAGGCAAGGCGCTGGCCTTCTGCGGCCAATGCAGCTGAAATCTCAGAAACCGGCGTTCCCGCCTTGGCCACGAGCGTCAGCGCACCGGGTTCATACAGCGAGATGCCAGACAGGGCGGAGACGTCAAGCCCCTCCCCATCACTCAACGCGCCACAGGTTCCACCCCCGAGCACGCGTAACGGGGACTGCGCCGACTGAATGGCATCGGCCAGAGCCTCTTCGGTATCCGGTTTCAACATGATTTCGATCCGTAAATTTGGGGAGCGCACAAAGCATAAGCCACCCGCGCCTGTCCCGGTTTCTATTCAGCCGCGACAGGGAGCGCTCGTCGATTCTCGGAGACGGACAAAGGAAAGACCTTTGCCGGATTGAGCAGCCAATTGGGATCGAAGACGTCTTTCACGGCCATCTGCGCTTCTAGATCCGCTGGGGCATACTGGTATTCCATCAGATCGCGCTTTTCGACGCCAACGCCGTGCTCACCAGTCAGGCAACCGCCCGCCTCGACACAGAGCTTGAGGATTTCAGCGCCGAATTCTTCGCAAAGCTCCAGATCACCCGGCTTGTTGGCATCAAACAGGATCAACGGATGCATATTGCCATCCCCTGCGTGAAAGACATTGCCGACCTTCAGCCCGAACTGCTCTGACATCTCGCCAATCCGTCGCAACACGAACGGCAGGGAAGAGACAGGGATGGTGCCATCCAGACACATGTAGTCGTTGATTTGCCCCATCGCGCCAAAAGCGGACTTCCGACCCAGCCAGATGGCCGCACTTTCTTCGGCTGAAGTGCTTTCGCGCAATTCGACCGGGTTGTGACGTCGGGCAATCTCCATGATCAGGGAAAGCTGATGGTTGATTTCGTCCTCGGACCCTTCCACCTCGACAATCAGCAAGGCCTCACACATAGGATAGCCCGCTTTGGCAAAGGCTTCCGTCGCTTCGATACAGGGCCGGTCCATGAATTCAATCGCAACAGGCAGAACGCCCGCCTTGATGATGTCGCTGACACAGGCACCTGCCACTTCGTTATCGTCAAATCCCATCAAGACAGGACGTGCGCCTTCGGGTTTGGGCAGGATGCGCAGGGTCGCTTCGGTAACCACAGCCAGTTGCCCTTCCGAGCCGCAGATCAAGCCCAAAAGGTCTAGCCCGCCCGCATCCATGTGTGCTCCACCGATGTCCACGACTTCTCCATCCATCATGACCATCTTGACGCCCATGAGGTTGTTCGTCGTGACACCGTATTTCAGGCAATGCGCCCCGCCGGAATTCATCGCAATGTTACCGGCAATCGCACAAGCAAGTTGGCTGGATGGGTCCGGCGCATAGAAAAAGCCGTTTTCCTCGACTGCGCCTGTAACGCTCAGATTGGTTCTGCCGGTTTGCACCCGGATAAAGCGATCATCATAATTCGTCTCGAGCACGTCATTCATGCGTGCCACGCCCAAAATGATCGAATCGGCGGTGGGCAAGGCACCTCCCGCAAGCGAGGTTCCGGATCCACGCGGCACAACCGGAACGCCTTCTTCATGGCAAATCCGCAAAACATCCGACACTTCCTGTGTAGACGCAGGAAGCACCGCCGCCATCGGCGGGCACTTGTACGCCGTCAGGGCATCACACTCGTAAGCGCGTGTTTCGCGATCATCATGAATAACCGCATCTGCCGGCAGGACAGCTTGAAGTCGCTCCACCACCCGGGACTTGCGAGCGAGTATCGCGGCATCTGGCGTTGGCATTTCCATGTAGAACCCCCCTTTTGGTAAATTAATATGACCAATTTTGACCATTGGCAAGGTTTATCGGACCTGCCATGCGTCACTCTATGACGATATTAGACCGATTTGCCCTGTTTTCAGCTTATGACGTCGCCGCGCTCACCCTGCTTTTGGTCCTTTGGGTTGGAGTCGGCTGGCGGATTGAGCACCCTTCGGCGCGCCATCCATCCACCTCAGTTCTAATGGCAGAATACCGTCGCGCCTGGATGAAAGAGCTCGTCACAAGGCAGCCAAGGGTCTTTGACGCGCAAACCCTCAGTGCGCTTCGGCAGGGCACATCCTTTTTTGCCTCAACCTGCATGATTGCTCTGGGCGGCACGCTAGCGATGATCGGCAATGCAGATCAACTGGCAAGTGTTGCAGAGGATTTGACCCTGACCGATTACCCAGCGATCATCTGGGAGTTCAAACTGATTGTCCTGGCAGTTTTACTCGCCAACGCCTTTTTGAAATTCGTCTGGGCCAATCGGCTATTCGGTTACTGTTCTGTCCTGATGGCAGCGGTCCCGAATGAGCCCGATCATCCCAAAGCCTATCATCGCGCGGGGCAAGCCGCCGAGATCAACATCACGGCCGCCCGCAGTTTTAACCGGGGCCTGCGGTCAACATATTTTGCCCTGGCAGCTGCCGCATGGCTGGCCGGTGCTTTGGCACTGGTGATCGCTTCACTGCTTACCGTATTTGTAATCTGGCGCAGAGAATTCTGGTCGCACTCTCGTAAAATCCTTAAGGATGCCTAGATTATCGCTGCGTTAACCAACAAACTGTATCAAACCGTATGTTCAAGAAATCCTGTTTTGCCCTTCTTCTGATGATCGCTCCGGCATTTGCCGAACCGCCAAATATCGATCACGTCTCAGCACGGCAGTCCGCAAATGGAACGTGGCGATTTGATGTGACGATCTCTCACCCGGACACCGGCTGGAACCACTATGCCGATGCGTGGCGGGTGCTCGACATGGACGGCAACGAACTAGGGATTAGGCAACTCGCGCACCCTCATGTCGATGAGCAGCCTTTCACCCGATCGCTCTCCGGCGTGCGTATTCCGCAAGGTGTCACGCGGGTACAGATTCAAGCTCGGGACAAGCCCGGGGGCTGGAACAGCCAAACCCGGGTTTTCAACCTGCCCTGACGCGCGGTTGAGGCAGTCGCGATTTCTGGCCGAACCCGAACAGTTTTCCATGCTGGTCGCAAAGACTTTTGGCGTGCGACCTGAGATACGTGCGCCTTTTGCCATCGTCTGGAACACCCGATGTCAGGGCATTGGCACCGGGACCCGCGCTGCATCACATTAAGGAATGCCAAGCGATGAATTCACAAGGCAGACTGGAAGGACTGGACCTTGCCCGCTATCTGGCATTCGTCGGGATGGTGATCGTAAACTTCAAGTTCGCCATGGGCGCAGAAGGCGGGACCGGCTGGCTCAGCACACTAACGGCTGCCGTTGAAGGACGCGCCGCAGCAACTTTCGTTGTCTTGGCCGGAATTGGATTGGGTCTAGCAAGTTCAAAGTCTCTGGACCGCACGCGGTCTGCGATCATCAAACGGGCCGCCTTCTTACTGGTAATTGGCCTTTTGAACATGACCGTCTTTGACGCGGACATCATCCATTACTACGCCTTTTACTTCCTGTTCGGCGCGTTTCTCCTTCGATCCGGCAACCGCGACCTGCTTTTGGTGATTGCGGCGCTGAACGTCGCATTCGTTATCATGATCTTTACACTGAGTTATGACACCGGATGGTATTGGGAAACCTACACCTATACCGGTTTCTGGACGCCTACAGGGTTCTTGCGGAACCTCTTCTTCAACGGATGGCACCCGATCATTCCCTGGCTGGGATTTTTGGTTTTTGGCATTTTCCTGAGCCGACTCGAACTGTCGACACGCGCAGTTCAACTTCGCCTTGTGGCAGGCGGCGCTGCAGCAATACTGTGCGCCGAGGCCCTGAGCGTGATGCTCACTCCTTATCTAGGGGTTGATCTGGCATCGACACAGCCAATCCCGCCGATGCCGCTGTATTCTCTTGCGGGGTTGGGTGCAGCTTCACTGGTTGTGGGGCTGTGCCTGATAGTGTCTGCCCGTTCAGGTTCGGTTCCGATCTTGAAACTCGTTGGCCCGGCGGGCCGTCAGACCCTGACGCTCTATATCGCACATATCCTCATCGGCATGGGTACTTTGGAAGCGATGGGATTGTTGGGCGGCCAGACCGTACAAAGCGCAGTGATCGCCGCTTTGGTCTTCTGTCTGGCGTCCACGATTTATGCTTTTCTTTGGGCGAAATGGTTCACGCGTGGCCCTGTTGAGGCTTTGATGCGCAAAATCACCGGATAGCGATGACCGCCGGGTGCACCATTTGGCGTGATGGGTTAGGTTTTGCCTCCCGCAACCCTCTGATCAGGACGATATGCTTGTTAACAACCGGCGTCTCGCAAAGGAGCAACCCTATCAGGCGCGATGGTAAGGTGTGCCCGCAAGTATAGATGACGCTCGGTAAAGCTGCTCCGCCAGCATGATGCGCACAAGCATATGCGGCCAGACCATCTTGCCAAAGGATAGCGCAAAATCCGCCTCCCTGCGCAAGGTCGGGTCAAGCCCATCTGCTCCGCCGATCATCAGGGCCAGATCGCCACGCCCGTCATCGCGCCAGACCGCCAGTTTCCGGGCAAATTCCGGAGAGCTTTGAACCTTTCCCCGTTCATCGAGAACCGCACATACCGCGCTTTGCGGCACCGCGCGCCGCAAAAGCTCCGCTTCTGCAGCCATGCCACCACCCTTGCGGTCTTCGACTTCAATGACACGCGCCGGCCCAAAACCCAAAGCGCGGCCAGCGCGGTCAAATCGTTTCAGATAATCGTCGACAATGTCTTTCTGTGGTCCGGCGCGCAAACGTCCGACCGCGATAATATGCACACGCATGGTGCTTCCCTTGTGGAGGCCGCGGCCTTAGTGCGCCGTGGCGTCAGCGCTCATTGGCTGCCACATCTTTTCCAACTGGTAGAATTCGCGCACTTCCGGGCGGAACACATGGACGATCACGTCACCGGTGTCGATCAAGACCCAATCGCCAGTGTCTTTGCCTTCCATTTTGGCAACCTGGCCAAACTCGTCTTTCACGGTCTGGGCCAATTTCTCCGAAATGGATGCCACTTGGCGAGTCGACCGCCCGGAACAAATCACCATAAAGTCGCCAATTTCCGTCTTACCGCGCAAATCGATTTGCACAATATCCTCGGCCTTGTCGTCTTTCAGGGATTTCAGGATGGTCGCCAACAAATCGTCACTTGTGGCTTTGTCGGTTGCGGCACTCACTACCGCAGCCTCGGAATGCACAGCATTTGCTGCATCTGCATGCGTTGACAGGACATTGTCCTCCTTATAGCGCGCCGCCGGACCCCCGGCGCTGGGGATACCTTGAAAATAGCAATATGACTGCGACAATTCAATGACAGCTTCACGCACGTCGACTGTCATCTATCACGCTGCACGTCCGGTTCGTTTTCTGGAGGACCATGCAGCGCGCCAGCCAGCATCCAGTTCCGCAAGCGCGCGCCCGTCAAACCGGCTTTCCTGCTCCCAATACCTGCCATCGGGCACGTAGTATCCCAACGCTTTTTCCTGGTTCAGCAAGTTTTCGACCAAGGCGTCCTCAGCATTCTCAAGGGAAGCCTCGCGCAGAGCCATTGGATCGCAGCGCTGAAAGAGCAATTCGCTTTCACTGCGGGAGAGATTCACGCAGGTGCACCCCAAACGAGCTGCAAGCAGACCAAGACGCGCGGATTTGGCGCCGAGATCTTGAAGCGTTATATCTGGCCGCAATGGGTCTGCTGCGCCGGTGCCATAAAAATGCGTGTTCCCAGATGTTGGATACACCATGTCACAACCCATGAATGCGATCACTTTTGGACGCAATGCTTGCAAGGCCCAGTACCCGGCTGTAAAGGCCATCGTCCCGCCGGCATAAACAAATCCGCCCAAGGCATTCTGGGTTGGGACAAATTGATCCGCTTCAATGAGCCTCTGGCGTGGTGTGATACGCCCCGGCCTGCGATCCTCCGGGAAGTCTTCCGGAAAGATCAGGTCGTCCCAGTCAGCGCGGACACGCCACGCATTGTTGATGACAACGATCCGATCGAACCATGTGCGCGGCCACTCTGATGCTTCCGGCGCATTCGGGCCACTCCCAAGGATCAGGATGATATCGTTTTCGAGGGCCATCTTTTCGGTTTTCTGGTTGGCAGCGACAGAAAGGCTAGCGCCGAACGCCGCCCAGACAAGTCCAGGCCGTCAATCCGTGTCCTCCAGCATGCGCACTTCGCGTTGCGGGAATGGAATTGAAATGTTGTTCGCTTTGAAGATGTCCCAAAGGGCCAGATAGACATTGCCGCGGATATTCGTCAGCCCGCCCGTCGGATCCTTGATCCAGAAGCGCAGGATGTAATCCACCGAGCTGTCGCCAAAGCCCACGATATGGCACACTGGCTTGTTGGGGTGGGTCAACACGCGGCCGACGCTACAGGCAGCATCCACGGCAAGGCGGCGAACCTCATGCGGGTCGCAGCCGTAGGACGTGCCAAAAAAGATGTCGAGCCGGACATATTCATCAGAATGCGACCAGTTGACCACCTGCCCGGTAATAAGGTCCTCATTGGGGATCAGGTATTCGCGACCGTCCCGCGTCACAACGCTGACATACCGGGCGCCCAGACTGTTGATCCAGCCAAAGGTCTCGCCAAGACTGATTACGTCACCGGGTTTGATCGATTTATCCAGCAGAATGATCACGCCGGACACAAGATTGGAGACGACTTTCTGCAAACCAAAACCAAGGCCCACGCCAATTGCGCCGGACAGAACCGCGAGGCCGGTCAGATCAATCCCGAGCGCATTGATCCCGACAAAGAAAGCCAACCCATAAAGGATGACCTGTAGCGCCTTGACCACAAGCACCTGCATGGAGGGGCTGATATCTTCGTTTTGCCGGATACGGGCGGCAGTTGTCTGGCTGACAAACCGTGCCACTGTAAAGAAAACGCCGATGATCACAGCAGCGGTCAGAAGTGTCAGCAACGTAATCCGGTAATCACCGAAACTGATCCCGACGCCATCGAGAAAAGACGATGCTTCGTCGCCTAACCCGATGAGATGGAACGTAGCGTAGATCCACAAGGCCCAGAGCACCAATCGCCTCAGCGTCCGGTTACGGATCAGCCCGCCCGCAAATCCGATGGCGACCCAGACAATCGCAAGCGTCGCGCCAAGCCCAATCAGATAAGACCGCGACGGCCAGGTTATTTGCAGCATCAGTTGGTATGTCAGACCGGCAATCACTGCAAAGCAGATCAACCCCAATCTGCGTTTGATCTGGACGATGCCCCGAAGCTGCCACTTCTTCCAACCTTCCCGCGCCCTGACCCGGCGTTCGATGGCGCTGCCCAGCAAGTAGTGCAAACACCAGGCTACCAACGCGATCGCGATCAGCACGATGATCTGGTTTTGTCGCCATCCGGGGGTCAGAACGTCGATGAGAAAACTCGAAACAAGGTTCCGGATCTCTTCGGCAGACATCAGGACACGTTCAAAATCTTCAGACTGGCTCTCCATCCCGTCAGATTTGCACAGCACGATCCGAGCCACAACACGCGCTGAACAATACCGATGTGCAGCTTGCCAGAAATCATCGAAGTCGATAAGAAACCGCTCATGTCACGCTGTGCCCACATCAGAATCGATATGGACGACCGAAATCGCCTGCGGGAACGCTTTTTTGGCGCAACGCATACGGTGCTGGCACGCCTATAATTTGGCATGCCTGCCACCATTACCTGACTTTACACTTAGAACGGGAGAGGACCGATGTCCCCCAAGACGCTTTACGACAAAATCTGGGATGCGCATGTGGCGCATGAAGCCGAAGATGGCACCTGCCTGCTCTACATCGACCGCCACCTGGTTCACGAAGTAACCTCACCGCAAGCCTTTGAAGGGCTGCGGATGACCGGGCGTTCTGTCCGTGCGCCGGACAAGACCATTGCAGTGCCGGATCATAACGTCCCGACGACCCCCGGGCGTGAGGACCCAAAGAACATGACCGAGGACAGCGCCATTCAGGTCGCGGCACTGGACAAGAATGCCAAGGAATTCGGCATCCACTATTACCCGGTTTCCGACGTACGGCAGGGCATCGTCCATATCGTGGGCCCAGAACAGGGCTGGACCCTGCCCGGCATGACTGTCGTGTGCGGCGACAGCCACACCGCCACGCATGGCGCATTCGGCGCACTTGCACATGGTATCGGCACATCTGAAGTGGAGCATGTTCTGGCGACTCAGACTTTGATCCAGAAGAAGTCGAAGAACATGAAGGTCGAGATCACCGGCAAACTGCGCCCGGGTGTGACTGCCAAGGACATCACGCTTTCGGTCATTGGCCACACCGGCACAGCGGGCGGAACCGGCTATGTCATTGAGTACTGCGGTGAAGCAATCCGCGATCTCAGCATGGAAGGACGCATGACCGTCTGCAACATGGCCATCGAAGGAGGTGCGCGCGCCGGGCTTATCGCACCGGACGAGAAGACCTTTGAGTATTGCAAGGGACGTCCTCATGCCCCGAAAGGTGCACAGTGGGAAGCGGCAATGGCGTGGTGGAAGACGCTGTACTCCGATGACGACGCCCATTGGGATGAGATCATCACAATCAAGGGAGACGAGATTGCGCCGGTCGTTACCTGGGGCACCTCACCGGAAGACGTCCTGCCGATCACGGCGACTGTGCCCTCAGCCGACGACTTTGACGGAGGCAAAGTGGGGGCCGCCCAGCGCTCGCTCGATTACATGGGTTTGACACCGGGCACCCCGCTTTCCGAGGTGGAGATCGATACGGTGTTCATCGGGTCATGCACAAATGGCCGTATCGAAGACTTGCGCGCCGCCGCTGAAATTCTCAAGGGCAAGAAGAAGAAGGACGGACTTCGTGCGATGGTCGTCCCTGGCTCAGGCCTCGTTCGCGCACAGGCGGAAGAGGAAGGGCTGGCAGATATCTTCAAAGAAGCCGGCTTCGAATGGCGGCTTGCAGGCTGCTCAATGTGTCTGGCGATGAACCCGGATCAGTTGAAGCCCGGCGAGCGCTGTGCTGCGACGTCCAACCGCAATTTCGAAGGCCGTCAGGGCCGCGGCGGACGAACGCACCTGATGTCACCCGCCATGGCCGCAGCTGCGGCGATTACCGGCAAACTCACTGACGTGCGCGAGCTTATCTGATCGCAACCGGAGAAAGCGGCTTTCAGCCCCTATTGAAAGAGACACTCTTATGAAACTCTGGGTAAAATGGCTTGTAACAGGTATCCTGTCCGTTCTGTTCGGCATCTTTGTGCTGGCAAATCCGGTCGCGGCCTCTTTTGCAGTGACCGTTGTCGCAGGCACGCTCTTTATCGTGTCGGGCGCAGTTCAGATCTGGGCCGGACTCAACGTCGATGAAGGGTCCTCAAAACTGATGGGCATTGGGCTTGGGGCGCTAATGCTGATCCTGGGGCTGTCGCTGGTGTTCCAGCCTCTGCAGGGGATCATCTCGCTTGCCACGCTGGCGACGATCTTCATTGGGCTGAACGGTGTCCTGCGCCTCGTAACAAGCTGGCGGATGCGGGAAACACCGTTGTTCTGGCCAATGCTGATATCCGGTGTCGTCTCGGTGCTGCTGGCAGGTTACATCCTGGCCAACTTCTTCGAGATCGCGCCGCAGTTGCTAGGCGTTCTTCTGGGGATAGAACTTTTGTTCAATGGCGCAGGGCTGATCGCGTTGGGACTGTTCCTGCGCACAGTAAAAGGCGCTCTGAACGAAAAGATCGAGAAACGCTTTGATCGCTGAGCGTTGCTGACCAAAACACCTACGCGGGCGGGTTCGTAAAGAAAACCGCGATTGTACCGCCCGCTTCGTACCGATAGACAACCGACCGCCCGCTTTGGGCAAGGAGAGACCAGATGGACAAGTTCACCACGCTTACGGGGATCGCAGCGCCAATGCCGCTCATCAACATCGACACCGATATGATCATCCCCAAGCAGTTTCTGAAAACAATCAAGCGCTCCGGCCTCGGCGTGAACCTCTTTGACGAGATGCGCTACGATGATGACGGCAAGGAAATTCCCGATTTTGTTCTGAACAAGGATGCCTATCGCGAAGCAGAGATACTTGTGGCCGGTGAAAACTTCGGCTGTGGGTCGAGCCGTGAGCACGCCCCATGGGCAATCAAGGACTTTGGCATTCGCTGCGTCATTGCGCCCTCATTTGCAGACATCTTCTACAACAACTGCTTCAAGAACGGCATTCTGCCGATCGCCCTGCCGCAAGAACAGGTCGATGCACTTATGAAAGACGCCGAAAAGGGCGCAAACGCGCGCATGACGATCGACCTGGATGCGCAAACCGTCACAACCTCGGACGGAGAAAGCTTCTCCTTCGAAGTGGATGCTTTCAAGAAACGTTGTCTGATGGAAGGGCTGGACGATATTGGCCTGACCATGGAGAAAGCCGGGTCAATTGACAGATTCGAAACGCAGGCGGAGCAAGCCCGTCCCTGGGTCTGAGCCGACTCTAAAATGGCTTCAACTGTTAAGTGTATTCAAAATTAGTTAAAATTCAACTTGTGGGCGAAAATTCGGCACCCACAAGATGTTGTGAAATGCCTGATTTTCGCCACATATTTGATGCAAGAAGGCACCAACTTCCCCTTTAAATGGCCCTATCTGTCCCGTCTTGTTAACCATGAGACTTGCGAAAAGATAACTGTTGGTGTCACAAACGGGGGAAGAAGTAGGCAGTCACCACCCCGGTGACATCAAGTTGGGACAAGACGCGGCGATAGAACCGTGACTGACCAGTTTGAAGGGAACGAATAGAATGTTTGTACGTATGTCAGGCGCAGCGATGCGGGGGCTTCTTGTTGCTCTCGTGACCGCAATACCTGCGCTTTTATTACCAGAGGTTGCGGCCGATCATTCGCAGATCGTCGTGCTGGTCGCGTTGCTCGCGGCATTCCTGACATTTGTCGAATACAATTCCAACGCCCCCAGCATCGTCGAATTCCGTGACGCCCCCCCGTTCAATCGCCTGCGGTTCATCGCTCTTTTCCTTACCGTGTTTGTGCTGACGGTGATTGCGAAAGGCAAGACGGAACCTTCCGACTTTGCCGCAGGTCTGGCCTCCTTGGGAACGATCATCGGGCATAGCATCGACTTCCCCTATTCACCGGTGCGTCTTGTGGTGCTGATGCTGCCGCAGGATGTGAGCCTTGATGCGATCCATGATGTCCGGACGGCAGCGGGGCTCTCCTATATCATCTCGCTAGTGACGATGGCGGTATTTGTGCTTCTTGTGCGGATCGGCGGTTGGCCTGTCCGCAACGGCTCGTTCAATGTCTGGGTCAATCTGCCACTTTTCGACCCGACCGCGGGTGGGGACGTTTTGCAGCGTCTGCGCCGGGACTCCCGTTTCAATATCGCGCTTGGCTTCCTGCTGCCATTTATCATTCCGGCAGTGGTCAAGGCGATGTCTGATCTGATAGACCCGATCACGTTAGAGAACCCGCAAACAATGATCTGGACAATCACCGCATGGGCCTTTTTGCCAGCCAGCATGATCATGCGCGGCATCGCAATGAACCGCGTCGCGGACCTGATCGAGGAAAAACGCCGTCGCGCTTATGCCATCGCCGCCGAAGACCCGGATTTCCAAACCGCCTGATCCTGTTCTGCGCATTCTTTTTTGCGGCCAGCGCAGGCGCCGATCCTCTCAGAATTGCGACGTACAACACAGAACTGCAACGGAAAGGTCCGGGGTTGCTGCTGCGCGACATTGTGCGCGGCGAAGATGCTCAGATAGCAGCCGTGGTCGCGGTGTTGGTCGAGACTTCCCCAGATATTGTTGCCTTGCAGGGCTTTGACTACGATCTCACAGGCCAAGCCTTGGACGCGTTTGGCGATGCCCTGCGCGATGCCGGTCTGGATTACCCTCACACGTTCGCTGCCCGCCCCAATACCGGGATGGTCACCGGGCTTGACATGGACGGCGATGGACGGCGCGCAGAACCTCGTGACGCACAGAGTTATGGTTTTTTTTCCGGGCAAGGCGGCATGGCGATCCTGTCCCGCTACCCCATACTCCATGATGAGGTGAAGGATTATACAGACCTGCTGTGGCGCGATTTTCCCGATGCATTGCTGCCAGAGAAGGATGGTGCCCCCTTTCCCGTCAGAACAAGCGCTGGCAATTCAGCGCCTGTCTACAACCGCCCATTGGGTTGTTCCCGTTGATGTGCCTGAAATTGGGCGCGTTGACCTTCTTACCCTGCATGCCAGCCCACCGGTCTTTGATGGCCCCGAAGATCGCAATGGTAGGCGGAACCATGACGAGATCATCTTCTGGCTGAAGTACCTCGACGGCGCATTCGGGCCCGCAGCTACGGAGCGGTTCGTCCTGCTTGGCGATTTCAATCAGGATCCGGATGAGGGTGAAGGCATAAAGTCCGCGATCAGAAGCATCTTGAGCGATGCTCGGCTACAAGACACTGCTCCGACAAGTGAAGGAAGTGCTGCACTTGCGGGCGACCCCTTTGATACGGCAGACTGGGATGACCCGGTGCCAGGAAACATGCGGGTGGACTATGTGCTGCCCTCCGCCGATTGGCGCATCGTCGATTCCGGTGTTCACTGGCCCCTTGGCGACACGGGCGAGGTGGCGGAGACGGCCAGCCGTCACCGTTTGGTCTGGGTCGATCTGGCACGCTGAACACCTTGTCGCAAAGGGTTTCACTCCCCGCTCCTTGACCCCGGCCCGCCCGCGCGTTAGGCCGCTGCCAACATCAGATTTGCAGGAGACACACCATGGCCAACCCTTCCCTTTTGATCCTTCCTGGCGACGGGATCGGCCCAGAGGTCATGGAACAGGTAAAACGTGTCATTGGATGGTTCGGTGACAAGCGCGGTCTCGCCTTTGACGTCAGCGAAGACCTCGTTGGCGGTGCCGCATATGACGCCCACGGAACACCGTTGCACGATGATACGATGGCCAAGGCACTTGAGGTCGATGCCGTGTTGCTCGGTGCGGTTGGCGGACCGAAGTACGACGATCTGGACTTCAGCGTAAAGCCTGAGCGCGGCCTGCTGCGCCTGCGCAAGGAGATGGACCTTTTCTCGAACCTGCGACCCGCGCAATGTTTCGATGCCTTGGCGGATTTCTCGTCGCTGAAAAAAGACATCGTCGCTGGTCTCGACATCATGATCGTGCGAGAGTTGACCTCGGGTGTCTACTTTGGTGAACCCCGCGGTATCATCAACGAAGGCAACGAGCGTGTGGGCATCAACACTCAGCGCTATACCGAAAGCGAAATTGACCGCGTCGCCCGCTCTGCTTTTGAACTTGCGCGACGGCGCTCGGGCAAGGTCTGCTCCATGGAGAAAGCCAATGTCATGGAAAGCGGCATCCTGTGGCGCGAGGTAGTTCAGAAAGTACATGACGATGACTATCCGGATGTCGAGCTGAGCCATATGTACGCCGACAATGGCGCGATGCAGCTTGTCCGCGCGCCCAAACAGTTCGATGTGATCCTGACCGACAACCTTTTCGGGGATATCCTGTCCGATTGCGCAGCGATGCTGACCGGATCTCTGGGCATGTTGCCCTCCGCCAGCCTAGGTGCCCCGGCCGCGAACGGTCGCCCAAAAGCCCTTTATGAGCCGGTACATGGATCAGCACCTGATATCTCCGGTCAGGGCAAAGCCAACCCGATTGCCTGCATTCTCAGCTTTGCCATGGCATTGCGCTACTCCTTCGATCAGGGCGATGAAGCCGCAAGACTGGAAGCCGCGATCGAGAAAGTCCTGGCGGACGGCGCACGTACCGCTGACCTGATGGGCGAAGAAGGCGGCACGCCGATCACGACCTCCGAGATGGGCGATGTGATCCTCGCCGCATTGGACGCGAGCCTCTAAGCAGGGCTGCTATGCAAAAAGCGCACTTGCTAGCCTGTTAGCGGTATCATATCCTGAGGTTATCAGCCCGCATCTTGCGGGCTGAGTCTTTTTTGACCGAAGGTTTTGGGCCATGCCCGGCAAATCACTCAATCCAAATCTCAAAGGCGCGCTGTTTGCATTGATGGCGTTTGGCCTCTTTGCAAGCCACGACGTGATCATCAAGGTGCTGGGCGGCGGCTATTCCCCTGTGCAAATCGTCTTCTTCAGCGTCGTGTTCAGCTTCCCGCTGGCGATGCTCTATCTGCTACGCGACACAACCGCCGGTACGTTGATCCCCGTCCACCCATGGTGGATGGCGGCGCGGACCGTAGCGGCTGTAATAACTGGATTCTGCGCCTTTTACGCCTTCTCCGTTTTGCCCCTCGCACAGGTCTACGCCATTCTCTTCGCGGCGCCGTTGCTCATCACCATTCTGTCGATCCCCATATTAGGAGAAAAGGTGCGCTTGCAGCGCTGGATCGCCGTTGGCATCGGACTTTGCGGTGTCATCATCGTGCTGCGCCCGGGCCAGCAAGAGCTTGAACTGGGCCATCTTGCAGCCTTGGTTTCTGCGATCTGCGGGTCTTTTGCTTCCATAATTGTGCGCAAGATCGGACGGGAAGAACGCACGGTTGTGATCATGCTTTACCCCATGATGGCAAACTTCATCGTGATGGCATCCTTGCTGCCCTTGGTGTACCAACCGATGCCGCTTGCCGATCTTGGCAAATTGGGGTTGATAGCGGTTCTTGCCTGGACCGCAGGTCGCTTCCTGATCGCCGCCTATAACAGTGGTGAAGCGGTGATTGTTGCGCCAATGCAGTATTCACAGATTCTCTGGGCGACGCTTTATGGCGCGCTGTTCTTCGATGAACTCCCTGACGACATGACCATCATTGGATCAACCGTCATCATCGCCAGCGGCCTCTTCATCGTGTTGAGAGAAAGCAAAGCGCCGGGGTCAGAACGTCCTGTTCAACGCACAAGGTCTCGTGCAGAGACGGGCACCACCCCGCGTGTGTCGTCGCTCTTGCCACCGGATCGCAAATGGCAAAAATCAAAGGCGAAAGACTTGCCAAAATAGCGCTGTCGGCGTAATCGCACCGCTACGGTCGGGCTGTAGCGCAGCCTGGTAGCGCACCTGCTTCGGGAGCAGGGGGTCGGAGGTTCGAATCCTCTCAGCCCGACCAATTCCTCATCACGTTCACTTACCAGCTATATCCGGACGCATGTACATTTCGGCGTCGAGGTTCCTGATAGTGGTGCCGATGGGACCTGTATTTGCGCAGCGTTGGTTTCGGGTGTTTCTTGTACGTATGGCGTTTGATGTGTTTTGCATCGCTTTTGCGAATGATGATTTTTGCCGTCGGAACTTTTGATGTCTGCTTGTAGGCTGGCTTGTCATAACTATTGTACCAGCTTCCGTCCAATGACAGCGCGGTATCCGCACGAGCTTGCGATGCACTGGCGACACTTGCGAGTGTGAGAACCACTGCAGCGATTGTCACTTTCATAATAAATGGGTGCATTCCAAATCATCCTTCACTCAATTGCCGCGCGCGCTGCGCTACTATTGAACCTGATGTAGGCAGCCTGCTGGATAGGATAAGGGGAAACTGCTTCAAAATCCGTCACGGAACCGCGACCGCCATGAAACAGAGCAAATTCCCGCTGATCTAAATGGCGACCCCGGCAGGGTCGCTACTACCATTGATTTTACTAGAAATTTTTGAAAGTGTGCATACTGATTTTGTATTGAGTTACATTGGCAGAGTTTTGGAATACATCATGTCCGGTTCTCTGGCGAATGCCCGAACGGTCACAACCTTAGCTGTACTTGATTGATTGCTCGCCTGCTTCGCGCCGACCTGAACATACTAACCGACGCAATTCTGGGCTTCCACCTGCGCGGTGGTTGCTTTTCCACAAGCGCCTAGAACTGAACCTAATGGTTGCGGCGCTCCAGATGGGCATGCTCATGCACCAGTGCATTTTCTATGCAGTCTCATAGGACATTGATCCAATACAGTTTGGGCGGTGGGGCTCACTCCAATTTCGTCTGCTTGAATATCAACGTAACCAACCCTTGATATCGACTGGGATCAAATCCCTTGGCCCGAATGTCAGGGGGCTGATTACCCTCTTGTCGCAGCACCTCGACCACTGCGTCACGGATCAGGTCTGGCGGTGGTCTTGCATCCAGTGTTTGGACACATTCTTCCACCATGATCACCACAGCGCCGATCAGATCGTAGAGCCGGTCTGGTGATGCTGATGCCGTATCACCCTGGAAAAGCCTTCTGGCATCGACGCCGTAAAGATCGGCAAGCTCGAACAAGCGTTCAGCGGTCAGGGTTTCTGATCGATTTTCCATACGCCAGATTTGTGTCCGCTTCACGCCCAACGCTTCCGCTGCCTGGTTGACCGTGAGGCCAGCACGTTGCCGGGCGTCTTTGATCCGTTCGAAGAGAGTGTCCACAATGGTGCCTGTTTCTGGTGGCGTTTCATTTTGTGCAACGTTTCCTGATCAGATGCAACAATCATGTAAGTTTCTTATAGCGAATCATCATGTTTCTTATTATGCAACACATCATGACACTGAAGGAATATCTCGATCTCAATAAAGTTAGCCTGAAGGCATTTGGCGAACGCTGCGGTGTGAGTGCAGCGACCATCCTTCGCGCCCGTGACGGCGTGGTTTTGCCAAGCCGGAAGACTATGGAAGCCATCGTTCAGGCAACGGATGGTCAGGTTACTCCCGGTGAAGTCTGGCGGATCGATGATGCTCCTGTAACTAAAAAGGAGACCGATATTGACCGCTGAAACGCTTGCCCTGATTGCCGCCTACTTCCTTTGCTCCGAAGCCGCTGAAGTCAGGGTCCTTCCCGCTGACGAAGCAGCGGCGTGTATGAGCATTTACACGGATGTGAAACTGTCGTTTGTCGATGGTGTGGATGGTGATGGGTATGAGAGCCTGAGCACCACGGAGCGGACCGAGGTGAACCGGATCGGATATGCCGGGTACGTTGCCTGGCGGGCCCAGAACCAGGCCCTGGTTGAGCAGATGGAGCGCGATGCACATGAGCAGATCGCCGACGAAGGCAGCTAGTGTGGTGTTTCATTCGTGACAAACGGCTGTCACCATACCGAATTTGGCAGAGGCTGAAGGGCGTTGTGGATCGTTGGTTTGACCCATCGAAGGCTGTGATCGAGCAGTCCGTTCCTGATCTCACAGCCCAACAGATCGTTGAGGAGATCAATACCATCGCACACACCCCCGGAGCAGCCCGTACAGGCTGGTTGCGCACTCGCAGGGCAATGATGACACCAACACAGCGGCTGGCCTGGTCAGAGCGCCGTAGAGCGCCGTTGTTGATCATCTGGATGCGCGGTGGCCTGAACGGGTTCCGTGGCCTGGAAGACCGGCTCGAAGACGCCCTTGAGGCGATAGATCGGTAAATACAGGTATCGACCAGCCGGATAGAGGGTTTCATTTGTGAAGAAAAAATCAGACGCGCATTATGTGGACATCAGCGTCACCGATGCGGAACGCCAGACAATCTACGAACGGCTCGTCAAACGTGGCCACATTCGCCGTCAGAAGGGCATGCCGCCCCTCGATGTTCCGGCGCTCTATCGGAAGATGGTTCAGCAACTGGCCGACCGGAAATACGACGATGCAATCGCCCCATTTCTGAAGCATGCTTATCACCAATACCCCGGTGAGCCTGGGCTTCCAGGCAGATTGAAACAGCACAGCAGTGTCGTCGCACTTGCCGAGAAACTGGCGGGCATTTCGGAACAGGACGCCCGCCCGGTGAATTTTATGCAGTTCCTTGATCTGTACACCAATGGGAAACTGCCGCTGGCCTGATGTTATAAACTGTCAGTGATCGTTGGTCTCTTTCGCAAAATACAGGTGAATTAAACCAAGGAGCAGACCATGATGTACTCATTCCACAAATCCGACCTCCAACCAGGGGCCCCCAGGGTCCTGCCCGCACCTCTTATACCTGCGGCACTCTTTCTGGGTGCCGGGTTACCATTGGACCCGGAGATCAGCGATTTTCTGACCCAGCATGGTGTTGATACCAATATCGCCATCAACCGATGGTATTTTGAAGTGTGGTACCGTGGTGAGGAAACTGAACAGGCTGCCAGTGCATCATACGTCTGGGACGGCGACCGTGTTGTGTGCGAGGCGATCTCCGTGGAGCCCGCATTTGCATCGCTGAACATGGAGGCATACCTCGACCAGATCGGTCACGGGATTTGGGGGCAGTCAATCTAATCCCATGTTGGGCAAATGCGTTGATGAGATCAATTTGATAACTGGTTCTGGTGACGCACCAGACAGCGTGGACCTCATGCTCACCGTGCATCAATCGCCGGATGAAGGTCCATCCCACCCATATACCAGTGTCCGTTGTGCGGACTTTTCTGCCTGATGCTGCTGCAGCGAAATTGACTTCCTCACCACGGCCTAATTTCTGAGCCTTTCGTGGCGGCGCAGCATGGTTTCCCGAAACCGGACATTCAAATCGTGCAAATGGGCCAGAACCCAATCCGGACGTTCGCTGCACCGGGCATGTATGTCTCACATGCGGACTTTTCACACTTTCGTTGTTGCAGCTTCAACGGTTGTTTCCGGCACAAACTAGACTTCCATGCTTACTAAGGCGAAGAATTGGAAAGAACTCTTGGTTTCAGATGCAAATTCAACAAGTGGGGGCCATTTAGGTGGGAAGCAGAGAATTGGTGTTGGCGAAAGCATGATGAGTTCCCGGTTTGAAGGCCGACCCCGCCATCCTCTTAGTCTGAACTTGTATTCATCGCTCTCTGGCTTGGTTTTGGCGCGAAAAAAGCGACGGTATCTTATCACTAAATATCTTAAATGCTCACGTCAAAGCCACGTAATCCGGGAATCTGTCAGTCATTCTATATTTGTGATTGCCGGTCGAAGACGGCAATGCATAGACGTCGGGAACAAATTGCCTGCAATTGGCAGATAAACCATAAAAAAAAGGACATTCTCCTCGAAAACATCACCCTAGGCGATGTTTGTAAAGCCGAACTCTGGTCAATGGTAGTCAAAAATCGCATTGTTAATCTCAGAGCTTAAATCGGGAGAGTTGATAAGTGGAGACGGAAGTAGGCCCGGTTCGCGCGTTCCTTGAGACGACGATCAAGTCATTTAAGCAATCATTGGGTTATTTGGATATGGGCTCAGTGGTTTGGTCGTTGATCGGCATTGCTTTGGTCTTCTTGATACGCAAACCATTATCCGCGTTAAGTTTGGTAGGTTTCAAAGCACTTCTGGCCCGGTTTGGAGTAAATCTCTCGGACGATGTGGAGGCACAACTAAAATCCGCCGCCGAAATTCTGTTCGTTACTCTTGCGGTTTACGTAGCTATCCGCCTAGCCTTTCCCACCGATGAAACGGGGCTCTTTCTAACCAGGGTTTTGAGCTCAGTTGCCATTGTTACTGTCTTTGGCGCTTGGTACCGCCTCAGCGGCCCTTTTGCGTCGTTATTGCGCGATGACACCTCCAGTCTGGTTGGCAGCGAAACAGATTGGATTGAAAGAGTAACTCAATTTGCAGTCATATTGTTTGGCCTAACGTCGCTTCTGAAAGTCTGGCAGATCGATATTACCGGAGCGCTCACCGGTGTTGGCGTTCTGGGCGCTGGACTGGCCATTGCAACGCAGGATTTGCTCCGCAATCTTGTCGCGGGCATGACGAATATCAGCGAGAAACGTTTTGAGACGGGCGATGCTATTCAGGTGGAGGGGCAGTTTGTTGGCACTGTAAGAAGGATTGATTTACGCTCAACACTGGTTGTGGGCTTTGATCAAATCCCGCGACATATCCCCAACTCTGATTTGTCGAACTCTGTCGTTCTGAACTATTCTGCGCGAAAACACATGCGCATCATGCTGAAAGTGCCCCTTCAGCTGTCTGCCACCCAGTCGCAGATTGAGGCAGTGCGGGATGGGATACGACATCATCACCAGACGTCTGAGGACTTTGAACTTGGGGATGATGCGCCCAAGCATATCTATGTCAGCGATTTCGGGCCGAGCTCAATTGATATCCTGATTTACGTGTGGACACGGGGACCAAACTATCAAGAGTATCTGCAAGTCACTGAACGCTTAACGTTGGCGATCCTAAGCATAACACGCAACGCGGGCACGACACTCGCCTATCCTACGCAAACAGTGAAAATAGACGCCAGCATGGAAAGCCAAGGGCTACAGGACAACGCATTTAGTCCCAACTCCTAGTGCTGGCGCCTTTGGTTGACGACTTGCAAAACCAGTCAGTAAAGCGGGCTTGAACCTAGGTTGTTTTCATTTTGTCGTATGCGGCTTTCATTTTTAGCCCCAACTGGCGCGCAGCTTCGCCAACTTCCTCCGCTGACTTGTCAAACTCTGAACGGGATAGAAACTTGTCCCACTCGGCCTGAAGTTCTTCCCATTCGTCTTCGGCTTCTTTCGAAGCAAGATGAAGCTGCAGTTTGAGCTCATCGCGGCGTTGTTTAAGCTCTTTCATAATCTCGGTTACGTCGATCATTGGTTTGTCCCTTCGTTAATTAAATCCATGTGCGACGTTGTCCGCAAAACCTATAGAAGTCAAACGACTGCGGCCCCTCCTTGTGGCAATGAAGGCTTGCAGCGGCGTGAGTCACGTCGGGCAATCTTGCCTTCGCCGCGAAAAGCCACCTGCACCGTTTACACTACTTTATGTTCTGCCACGCACCCACGACCATGTGAGCGACGGCTGAATACAAACGACACGCACACTTCTTTGGGAATGGGGGGCCCTGGGAGCCTTTTTAGTTGGTCCTTTGAGACATGGGTAGTACAGTGTAAAGAAGCGTAATTACCGATCAAACGATACGGCAACGACTTCAGAAGACGAGGCATATCGGATGACCAACGAAAAAATTATGGGCAAAAATACATCAAACACGTCGGCTGTTCCTACATGGTTTTTGACCATCGTCTCACTTCCCATCATAGTTGGAATGCTTTGGTTTGGCCGTGATTTCCTGATCCCACTCGCTTTGGCCACATTGCTTTTTATCCTCAATATCGCGCTGATCGAACGTTTGAACTCTGCAACATTTTTCGGGCGGGATATTCCTCGCTGGGCGGCCTACATTGGGGTGACGGCAGGTTTGTTCCTTTTGCTTGTGGGTTTTGGTTACGTTTTATCAAACCAAGCTGCGGCGGTCGCAGATGCCGGACCCAGATACACAGAGCGCTTGCAGTCGCTGGAAACTCAATTTGACGCTTTCGTTGGAGCAGAACGAGCCGCCGCGATCGAAAAATCCATTCTGTCTATCGACATCGAAAGTTGGCTAACAGGATTTGCGGCGTCAACTGCTGGCGCAATTGGGAATATTGGGCTGATCCTGCTCTACGTCGCGTTTATGTTGGGTGACCGAGGCGCGTTCGCTGAAAAACTTCCAAGACTTTGTGCAACGCCGGATAATGCCAGGCAGGTCGAAAGTATCCTAAGGTCGATTTCAATCGGCGTCCGACAATATATGTGGATTAATGCATCCACCAGCGCGATGAGCGGTACACTGGCTTTTATCGTTATGACGGTTTTGGGAGTCGATTTCGCGCTTCCGTTAGCTCTATTGGTTTTTTTCCTCAACTTCATTCCCAGCATTGGTTCATTCCTCGCCGTATTATTCCCGACGACGGTGGCTCTTCTTCAGTTTGAATCTATCGTGCCGGCTTTGACCGTTGTTGCGGTATACGGCGGCGGTGACGCTATTATTGGAAACATCGTGCAACCAAAGCTACAGGGAAAATCCCTTAACTTGAGCACCTTCGTTGTCATGGTGGCGCTCACCTTCTGGAGCCTTATGTGGGGTGGAATTGGAGCATTTATCGCCGTGCCACTGACAGTCGTCATTATGATTGTCTGTTCAGAAATTCCGGGCTTGCAACCCTTTGCCAGATTGCTCTCAAGCGACGGTGTGTTGCCAAAGGAACAAAATGTGGAAGTCGATGATGTACCGCATTCTGTCGCACGGCCGTCGAGCCGCAAAGGCGTAAGCTCTGATGCTGGTACGAGACAGCCACATTCTGAAACAGAAGAAGAGCTTGCGTTGATGAAACAAGAGTTGCTCGAGCGGAAAGAAGCCAGACAACGCAAGTCTGAACCGTCACCCGGCGCCAATCCCAAAACAGATACGCGCTGATTTAGCCTGTCCCCAAGAAGGAAAAATTACAGACATTCCGCCGCTGAAAAGCTTTCGCGTGTCAGCCCTTCTTTTTCAATGCGGCCGTCAAGACCGGCACCAAAAGCGTTGCAGCGGAACCAAGCGGATTAGATCCCAGTCCTTTGATTGCATTAACCGTCTGGCGTGCTTCAAGGGTCATTCCTTCGATTTCTGCTTCGAGATCGGTAATCGCCAGATCCCGCACTTCGACGGCTGGCGCAATCTCGTCTTCCACGCTCATGCGTCCAGCTACTGACGCAAGCAACCCCGCGAGAACAAGATTGACGATAGCAAGCGTACCGGCAGAAACTGCCGGGGAGAGCCACTTGGTAAGAACAAAATAGAGGGCGACATTCAATAAGATAAGCCCGGCCAGTGCCGCCAATCCAGCAAGCGCCATTAAGACCGTTTGGTGTTGAACAACAGCGATACGACGACGTGTTATCAACCGTTCTGTGCGATAGATTGTGGTTAGATTTCTGCTAATTCTATTCATTTTTTATGTCCTAGTTAAACGTCCGACCAGCGACAAATCCAAGAACGAAAACACTTAGAAGGACCGCCATTGGATACTCCTTTTGAAGCTTTGTGAATTCATCCGTCAACTGTGTACGCAAGGCATCAACACTTTCGCCATCGATGCCATGCTCGTCCAGAAGCTGTTTTAAACTGTTCATCGCCTCTGTTTCGCCCTGAGGATCATCAGGTACATTTCTTTTGGGTGACTCGCTGACCTCAGAACGCAGCGCTTCGTTTTGGGCACGAAGATGTTCTAGCTCAGCTTCCAACTCCATTTTGGTTGCCATTGCGAAGGCCTCCTACGATAAATTTCAAACGCATCACGTTACTCATCGATCATGATCAGGAGTGACGACCAAATTGCCCAATTTGACACCTCTGACTGCCAGCATCTTGTTTCAACAATCCGAGGTGTACTGCGTTTCGTCAAGCTTCCAGGCATCTACATCCTCTATTTGTAATTACCTGGTGAAATGGCAAATCGTGAAGGTTTGCCTTTTCCTGACTTGCACGGGAAAAGACAGCTGCCCGTGCAAGCCATGAGCTTTCTAGCGGTTAGGCCTCAATCTTGGCCGCCACTTTGCGAAGGGAATCCGCGAGTTTACTTTTGCGCTCCTGCCAATCCGCCTTGATCTCAGCCTTGCGTTTTTCAAACTTGGCTTTTGTCGTATCGGAAGCGCGTTCAATTTGCTCGTCGATGGCTTCAAGACGGGCTTCAAACTCCTGATCGAGCTCTTCCATACGAGTATCGATCTTTTCACCGCTTTCCTTCATCTTGGCCTTGATACCATCCATCTTTTCTTTGAAAGCAGCCTTTCTATCGTCACTTGCGGTCTGCCATTCTTCCTCCATCGCGTCCCACTCGCGATCCAGTGCGTCCATTTCAGCTGCCATTTCATCGTCAACTGCATCAGCTCGCAATTTCCGGAAAACAGTTCCGCCAAGGTCGCTCATCTTTGTATCCATCGGAGTCGTCCAAACTTCGTCAACTGAAGCGACAACGCAGGATTTTCCTGGCAGAAGTTCTGTGCTGATATTGTCCAGCATTACGGCGTCCATCCCCGAAACCCAAAGATCCCGGTATGCGCCGAAGAGCCCGCCAGTCATGCCGCCAACAGCCATGCCGCTGGCAGCGGCTGATGCAGCTGCCGCAGAGCCGGCAAGTGCAACGCCCGATGCAACCGCCACAGGACCGGCCAAAACCCCTACCATCGCTCCCAACATCAATCCAAATGCTGTCCCGATTGGGCCTTCATCTGCGCTTGATTTCAGTTCAACTTCTCCGTCCGTATCTTTTGTAATCACACCCGCTGCAAAGACAGCAAGCTCTCCGTTTTGATGAAGATCGCGCATTGCCTCTGCGCCTTTAAAGGCATCTTCTTCGGTGTCAAAAACAACCGCTACAAATTTGTCCAACTTAGTTCTCCGTTTAGGTTTTTGATTGAGGATTGAGTGTCATTTGAACTGCATGTTCACAGCAAAATAGATTTGCTGTTCCGGCAGCCCGCTACCGCGATCGCTCACCGACCACTGCGGTTCGACGAACACGTTGTAAACGATCTTGTTCTTCTTGAAGACTTTGCCCAAGCGAATACCCACTGGGACAGAATAGTTATCGTTTTTGAAGTTGTAGGACCAGATAGGCGCACCGCCCGTGTACCAACCGTCACCAAGCTGGTAAAAGACGAATGGTTGAAATGCGCCGAGACTGACGCGCTCGCGACCATTTGTGTCACCCACTCCACCGCGCCATGTCAAAAGGTAGCCATATTGCACCTTTGCCGAACGAGCGTTGAAATAAACATTGGCGAGACCGAGCTGCCATTGTTCCGATCCCAGACGGTCTTCGGTCGCAGTAGGAGCAACGACCTGTGGACCTATAGCAAAGCTGACAGCGGGATCACCGGTGTTGATTTGATATGCAGCAAAAATATCGAAGTCACCGATCCCGCTTTCCGACGATCCACCATCACCAACAGGGAAGCTATTGAAGGGGAGCGATGCTCGGACCAGCCAGTTGCTATTACCGATTTGAACTGGCTTGGCGTATCTCAAGACAAACTGGTTTGCATCGAAATCCCCCGGTCCGGTCAATTCGTTGATATAGTAATTCTGGATGTTAAAAGCAGTGATGTCGGCCAGTGGGTTGTTCGCCTGAGCTGCATCTGAAGCGGCATCTGATTGTGCTTGGGCCCCCGTGTTGAACAGGCATACAGACACTGCACAAACCAAGGTCAAAATATGGAACATCTTCATGGTCAGTCTCCAAAGGGAACGAGAATCTATTGTCATCCGAGTATTCCAATCATTGTGGCATCGCCTCGGGCAGTGGCACGCCGGTGGTCCCCGAAGGAGGTTTGGTGCCTAGATAAGCCGCCAGCGTTGGCGCGACATCAACCGTCTCGACGCGGCGTACAATTGTCCCCGGCGTAATGCCTGGGCCGGAAAATATCAGGGGGACGTGGGTGTCATAGGCCCAAGGTGAGCCATGTGCCGACGCAACCGTTAATCCGTCGAAATCGGCGACAAACCAGTGTGGTTCAAACACTACATAGATGTCACCGGACCTGTCAGGGTGAAAGTTCGCCAAAACAGCTTCTGTGATCTTGGTGCGTGGGACAGATCCGCTGCGCAATGCGGAGCTGCCGACCGCATAGGCAATTCCGGGTAATTTCTGAAGCTCCTCGGCAATCGCCAGTTCAACGGCAGTTGGATCAAGCCCCCTTTGGCCAATCAATTCCTGATTCAGATAAAGATAGGGATTTGAAAAATTCTGGATGAGATCGCGGGAAGCTCCGAAATCCAGCTGCAAGCGTACAAACCCCGGCTCGGTGTCCACACGCTGAAAGTCAAACAACCCGGCCTCGATACCGACGGTCGCAAGATATTCTGGGTGTTCAGGTGCGCCGTGATCCGCCGACAAGACAATCAGGGTTTTGTCCAGCCCAATTGTGCTATCCACATGCGCCAACAGATCGGAAATGCTTCGGTCCAGACGGGCAAAGTTGTCCTCCGCTTCCAGACTGGAAGGACCAAAAACATGACCAACATAGTCCGTCGAGGAAAGACTGATCGACAAATAGTCCGTCACACTGTCTGTTCCGATCTGTTCGGCATCCATCAGCGTTTTTGCGAAGTTGACCGTGATCTCGTCCCCTGCCGGGCTGAGAGTTAGGAATGTAGTGAAATACTTGTTATCGTCAGGGCCCCAGTTATGGGGAAATGTGCGACCAAAACCCGGCAATTCGGTTTCCCATGCTTGATCGTCGTGATCAGCAAAAGCGTAAAGCTCACGATCCCGCAACAGGGTCCAGTCCTGATTTGCGTACAACGCCACTTTGCCTTGCGCCTCCCAGTCCGCGATCCAAGCCGGATAGTCGTCGCGATAAAACGTGCTGGTGACAAATCTGCCTTCGGCTTTCGAAAACCAATAAGCCTGCCCTGCGTGGCCCGCCATTGCAATGGCACCGCGATCCTTGACCGACACGCCAAAGATTTTGGAAGCCGGACCAAAATGAATGGCAATTTCGTCAGATATCGTTGAACTGATGATATTGCGCGGGGACCGCCCGTCAGTTGTCGCAGCGCGTTGCGTCGGGTCAATCTCATTGGCTGCATCGATCCCTGCTGCCCCTACAAGCGGATACTCGATGTCTTGAACATTGTAGAAAGGGGTGCCTGTTTTTCGATCGAACCACAGGTTGGCAACCATTCCGTGGATTGCCGGGTCCGTGCCAGTGGACAACGTTGTATGACCGACAATGGTTTCGGTGTTAGCATGGCGATGGTGGGCATTTGAAAAAATGACCCCGTTTTGCATCAGATATCGAAACCCGCCTTCGCCAACATGTGTCCGATATCTGTCAATCAGATCACCGCGCAACTGGTCCACCGTTATTTGGAGCACCAATTGGGGTTTTTCTCTCGCAGTTGCCGCCACCGCAAACGAGAACACAATTCCAACGGCGATCGTGCCGCTGACAGCCAGTTTCGAAAAGATGCCGATCATACTTCCCCCAAGATAAAACAGCCGCGCTTTTGAGCGCGATTCAAAAGAGTTTGAGCTGCCGCACGAGCGCTTACGTTGCGATCGTCGTATTATTCTTGAGACCGTAGGCAAATCGGACGTATCCGGCGCCCTCGCCAATCAACGAAAATCCGGTCATCAATCCAATCAGAGCAACACTGATTTCGGGATAGTTCATCATGAGGTAACCAGAAACCAGAACGGACAGTATACCGCCGAATATCACCCAACTAGATCCAGTTTCCGGGCGTGCCGCGATACCCATTGCGATACGGATCAATCCGCTGACGAAAACGCCAGCAATCAAAATCAACGTCAAAGCCACAAGGCCTTCAAGCGGTCGGAACAAAAGCAATGCACCTGCCATTGTAGTGAACAGCCCCAGTATCAGATAGATCAACCGGGCATTCCATCCGTCTTTAGTGCTAAACACTTGGACCAGCATCAAGCCTCCACCTGCAACAAAAGAGATGCCTACGATCTGTTCAACAATCACAGAGACTAGGAAAGGAGCGAAGACTGCACTTACCCCACCGATTATCATCAGAATGCCCAAAGCAAGAAACCAACCCCAGTTTTTTTGTACATCTCCGGATGCGCTAGCCTTTATATCACTCATTCTCTTGGTCCCTTTGATTTCCGTGCGTTTGGTTTTGAACAATAAGCGGAGTTTTTTTCTTCGTCCGAAGGCGATTTGGGCCCAATTTCCAACCAATCGCCCGGCATGGTCAGACATGCCGGGCGTCAATGCTGTAAAAGCAACAGCGGTCTGAGGCCCTAGTTTCGTGCGTAGTAAAATCGTGGTAGGCTTTTCAGATTATCTTTGGTCGCGTTGGGCAACAGCAGATCGCCATCAGCGTTGATCTCGAAAGCGCCCGCAGGCAAAGCAATCAACTTTTCACCAATGTTGAGGAAGCCGGCGACATTGACGATCACAAAGGTCGTATCACCGTCCGGCAAAACAAGCGCATCATGAACGTAGCCCACAAAATCACCGCCAGTATTGTAAACATTGCCGCGCAAAAGCTCGACCACACTCCAGCCGGAAGCCACCACAGCGATATCCAGATTGTTGTACTCAACAACTACTCCGCCAGCCACATGGGGTGCGGACTGTGCGGATGCAGGCATTGGCGTTCCAAATGCGAATGCACACACGATCGCCGCGGTTGTCAGAAGCTCTTTCATTTCATTTTTTCCGTTCTCGACTTGTTGAACTTTGATTTTCCGGCGGCCAGATGCTGAGGCCGCCGGCCGCTCAAATCAACTTGGTCAGTTTCAAGACAGGGCTGCGCGAAGCTCTTTTTCATCGCTGATGGACAGGGACGTCTCGATGACCTCGCCCTTCATGCCTTCCAGTTCGCTCAACAACTTCGTGGGACGGTTGGACCAGCCGATCACAGCCAGTGCCGAAGAGTCTGGCCCCATCTTTGCACCAACCCGGGCCGCTAGCGCGTCTTCTTCGTCTGCCTGATCCAGCATTCCCGCCAGTGCTCCAGAACCGGCACCCACGGCTGACCCCGCAACAAAACCTGCTGCCGGGTTCCCGGCCATTGCGCCGATCAAAGTCCCGGTCAAAGCCCCTAGCGATGTGCCGCCTAGAAAGCCTGCCGCTGTCAGAGTATCGGAGTTGCGGGTCCGTACTACCCCATTTTTGTCACGGGTCATCACGACCACTTCGTCTAGGTCAACTTCCCAGTTCATGCTCATTTTTTGAAGGCGCAAAAGCGCTTCGTCTGCTGTGTGACGACCTTCAAATACGATGACTACTAAATCGCTCATAAGTTCATTCCTCAGATTGAGTTAAGTTTCGCTTCCCGAAGCCGCATGCCAGGCACGCGGCTCCAAGTTGTGTGAGCGCTGGGAAAAGTTCATCTTCACGAGCAAAGCTCCCAGCGGCTCAATGTTTGACCGCGTTATTGCCGAGCACCGGGCATGATGGTTTCCAGATTTTCCAGACGTTGAAGTGCCTGCACTTTGGTCAGGAAGTCATAGTTGATCCCGGCTGCCGACAAGCTTGAACCTTGCTGGAATGGGTAGCCCTTGAGCGAAAGTAGGAACTCTTTGATTTTCGCTTGAATTGGGACGAAGATCCACATCGTGTTCTCGGCATACCAACGCAGATACATCTCGGATTCATGAACGGCCTTTTCGTACGGGTCGGCCTTGAGATTAACCACGAGAGGCCAAGCAGGGACCTGCCGAACAGCGGTGTTGATTCCGCCTTCAAGTGTTGCAAAGTGTGCCTTGAAGTCCTGAACACGGACGGCGTTCAGATTTGCGCCCTGATCAAAATAGAAGATCGAGTCACGTGGGCTCTCGTCTGTTTCGCCAGACAGGTATTCGGTCAGATCATGACCATCCAGATGGACTCGGAAATCTTTGCCATTGAACGTTTTTCCCTCTTTGAGGTCCTCAACCAGTGTGGTCTCTCCAATCGCTGTGGCAAAGGTCGGCATCCAGTCTTCATGGCTGACAATCTCGTTAAACTTCTCTCCGGGCTCGATCAGGCCGGGCCACTTCACGATAAGCGGGACGCGGAATCCACCTTCCCAAGTTGTTCCCTTTTCACCGTGGAATGGGGTCGTACCGCCGTCGGGCCACGAAATCGTCTCGGCCCCGTTGTCGGTCGAGTACATGATGATCGTGTTGTCCGCGATACCAAGCTCATCAAGCAGGTCGAGAAGCACACCCACCTGATCGTCATGCTCAGCCATGCCATCTGGGTAGAGGCCAATGCCCGTGCGCCCAACGGCTTCATCTCTCAAATGAGTCCAGACATGCATTCGTGTCGAATTATGCCACAGGAAAAACGGCTTTTCCTGATCATTTGCACGCTTAATGAAATCAACAGAAGCCGCGAGGAACTCGTCATCGGCGGTCTCCATGCGCTTGCGCGTCATCGGACCTGTGTCTTCGATCTGACCGTCAGCAGACGACCTGATTACACCACGGGGACCAAATGTCTCTCTGAACGCAGGGTCTTTGGGATAATAATAGCTTTCGGGTTCTTCCTCGGCATTCAAGTGGTACAGATTGCCAAAGAACTCGTCGAAGCCATGATTGGTTGGCAGGTGGCGATCCTGGTCGCCAAAGTGGTTCTTGCCGTGTTGAGCAGTCATGTAGCCATGCTCTTTCATCACATCGCCGATTGTCGGGGTCCAATCTGGAATCCCGTGCTCGGATCCGGGCATACCGATCGTCAGAAGTCCTGTACGAAATGGGTGCTGACCGGTCATAAATGCAGCGCGCCCGGCAGTACAAGACTGCTGTGCATAGGCATCTGTAAACATCGCACCTTCACTTGCTATGCGGTCGATATTGGGGGTCTTGTAACCCATGATTCCGTGATTGTAGGCGCTGATGTTGTGAACACCGATGTCATCACCCCAGATTACCAGGATGTTTGGTTTGTCTTGAGCGAACGCCGGGCCCGCGGCAAACAGCACCACAGCTGACATAACCGCCGTCACTGCCGTCTTTGTCGAATTAAGAATAGGTCGCATGTTTCCTCCAAAATTGTCTCGGTAGTCCGCGCCACTCGCACCCAAACTTCGCAACATTTGAGTTGATCGCCTCCAAGAAACACACGAACAATATGTGATGGAAAACGTCGCATTGTCGGAAAATGCGAATCTAACCGACAAAAATTCGAAAACTGCCCGTGCAAACCTTTGCTTCGCTTTGGTCATGTCCTGAATGAGAGCTGATGGACCAACTGTCGATCTAACGACAACGCAGCCAAGACCTTGACAACTTGCAGTGTTCTAAGTGCATGTTGTGAACCTCCGACAGGCAAGACTACTGAATGAGGCCCCGCATGGAAGAAGAAACCAACGAATTTGCCATCAGAGCGGGTACGTTTCACGGGCCCGCAGCAATTCTCGCCGGTGATCCGAGACGCTTCGAACGGACACTCCGTTCACTCGATTTACCTACAGATGCGGAACAGATCATCGGGGCGGATGAGTATCTGAGAGGGATAAATGACATTGTTCGCAAGGCAGAAGATAATTACTTTTTTCTCCGAGTTAGTCTTGAACAGGATGTGGGCGAACTGGGCGTTTTTGGTAGGGCAATCGTCTCGGCGGATACGCTTTGGGAGGCCTTGCAAACCGCCACAACGGCGCTTCGGTATTTTCAGAACAACTCCGAAATCGTAATCAGAACATATCGTGGGAAATGTCGTATCTGGTACTTTACGATGTTGAATTCTAATGATGGCAAGCAGGACATCCAGTATACAATGGGGCTGCTTGCAAAAATTGTCCTTATAGCGAACGGCGAAGTCGATCCGCAGATCACGGTTGCTTATCCCGGCGCCTCGGCGGAGCATTTTCAGAATAATTCAGCAGTTGAGTCAGTCCGAGACTCAAATCAGGGCTATATTGAGTTCCACGAAGACTTGCTAAGGGCGAAAATGTACCGCTCAGACAGCGTTCGAGCGGATATCCTTTCGCGTTTTCTGTGTGGCAAGAAACTTATGCAAGCACCTCAAGCGAACAGGACATATCTAGTTGCCGGTTTGATCAAGGCGTCATTTGGCGTTGCGCCATGGTCTCTCTCTGATACCGCACAGATACTTGGAGTAGGCCCTCGGACTCTTCAGATTCAGTTAAAAAATGAAGGTACTGCATTTAGAGATATCCAAAAGATTGAACGCCACAAAGAGGCCTGCCGCTTGCTGACCTCTGGGGCCAGCATTGATGATACGGCAAATGCAATTGGTTTCGAGCATCGGCAGAGTTTTTCGGAAGCGTTCGTTGTCTGGGAAGGCTGTGCGCCTTCGACGTATGCAAAGAGCAAAGTTCTTTCCTAAGACAACGCTCCCCCAAGCTTCGACGTTCGTTCACGCCTGCGATGCCAGTTCATGATGAACAAAATCCATCCGCCGAAACCCAATACACTTTTCTCGCCCTGTCACGCCTCTGCGTCGGACTTTTTTATTGCAATAAGTCGGCCATTAAACTCAGCACCAATCACAAAGATCACCGCCATCAGATTCATGAATACAAGGGCTGACATTACTCCGGCCAAGCCGGCATAGGTGACGCTGTAAGACGAAAAATTTGCGACATACATCGCAAATACCTTTCCGGCAGAAATCCAGAGTGCCACCGTTAGGACAACCCCCGGATAAACCTGTTTCAGTGTGTGATGGCGACCAGGAAGCCATAAATGACAGGCAAAGACCGAAAAAATCAACAAGCCAAAAGAGACACCCAGCCGTAAGATATCATAGGTTCCCTCGCCTTCCCCGCCGCGGTAAACAGCATCGACATAAATAGGTACCGCAAACGTCAAAACTGCGGCCACGGTCAAAATTGCTGAGCCGCTCAAAACGAATACGACACACAACGCGCGCGATTTCCAAAGGGGCCGCGGATCGTGCTCACGATACGCATCCGTGAGGGCTTGGCGCACTGCATCGACCCCATTAGAGGCAAAGAAAACCGCCAATAGGCCGCCAATGGTCATTGCCTTGACGCTGCTGTCTTGCAACACGGCCCGCACCTCTTTGACGATGGGTTCAGCGATGCTGTCAGGCCATGTCCCATAGATGAACTCAACAATATCCAAAGTCGAAAACTCTACCGACGCCGCCTGTGTCAACGACAGCGCAAAGATTGTAAACGGAAAGAGGGCCAGCATCATGGACATGGCAATGTGACTGCTTCTTGACCAGCCGTTCTTTGCATCGAACCAGACCAAAGCCGTCCAGAGTGCCCCTGCCGCTTGCCGTGCCGTCATTTTACGGATCCTCTCAACCTAGACCTTCGGCTTCGACTAGCACGCCGAAAGTCTAGATTGATACAGGCGATTTTCTCACGTCTTTCCGCACCAGCCGAGAATTCAGATTTCGGAAGTTACTCAGGGGTCTATCTTCATGGTAACCCATGACTTGCCGACACAGTGAAACATGGACGGGTCTGCTGCCAAAGATCAGGGAAAGGTCACATACTATCGAGTTTCGGCAAAGCCATGTTCAGGGGCTGCCTTGCAGATGGACCTCATCTGTTGTCAATTGGTCCGTGCAAATGGTCGAATACGCAGCCGGAGCCGTTAACAAGGACCGCTTAAACAACCGAAAATTAGGGATATCAATGGGCTCAAATATTATCATACTGGCGCTGATTTTTCTGGAAATTGTTGCCTTCTGGTTCGCCTGGCGCGCCGTCTCGTCTGCCCGAACATCCCAAGGCGCTGTTGGGTGGGTCGTGTTCCTGATCACTGCACCATACCTAGGCGTGCCGCTGTACCTGTTTTTGGGGCACCACAAATTCAAAAACTATTTGATCGCCCGGCGCGATAGCGAAGAAGTCATTGAAGGTCTTCGGACTTACCAAATGGCCAACGCGCCTGTGAAAACACCTGAGCTTTCAGTTCAACCCTTTGAAAAAATATCAGAAATGCCCCCGGCTCGTGGTAACAACATGATATTGCTTGTTGATGGGAAAGCCACATTTGACGCAATATTCTGTGCCATTGACGCTGCTGAAACCTATGTCCTCGTTCAGTTCTATATCATTAACGATGACGCGCTGGGACAAGCCCTCCAAGAACACTTGATTGCCGCTGCGGCGCGTGGCGTCGTCGTACGGCTTATGTTTGATGCTGTCGGCAGCGCCAAACTGCCCAGAACTTACTATCAACACCTGCTGGAAGCTGGTGTACACGTCGTGGATCCCAAAAAAACACGAGGCCCCAAGAACCGGTTTCACATCAATCTGCGCAATCATCGTAAGACCGTTATCGTTGATGGAAAAGTCGGATTCACCGGCGGCCTGAACGTCGGCGACGAATACATGGGACTTAACCCGAAATTTGGTGATTGGCGCGATACTCACGCCCAGTTGAAGGGCCCAGTTGTGTCTCAACTACAGCTGGTTTTTGGCGAAGACTGGCATTGGGCTACCAATGAGGTGCTTATTAACGATCTGAATTGGGAAGCTCCTCATGCGACCGAAGACATGACGGCAATGATTGTTGCGACCGGCCCCGGTGACGAAATGGAAACTGGCGCGCTCTTCTTCTTCTCGGCCATCACTGCAGCCAAACACAGAGTCTGGATTGCATCGCCATACTTCGTTCCTGATACCGACGTACTGACAGCGATGAAGCATGCTGCACTGCGCGGCGTAGATGTGCGCATTCTTGTGCCCGAGGTAATAGACCACAAGATTCCTTGGCTGGCGGCGTTTGCCTATTTTGATGAGATACGTGAGGCGGGAGTGCAGGTCTGGCGTTACAAACCGGGTTTCATGCATCAGAAAGTGGTTTTGGTGGATGACGACTTTGCCGCCATTGGCACGACAAACCTAGACAATAGGTCGTTTCGGTTGAATTTTGAGGCTATGGCAACTTTCTTTGATTCCCGTCCTGCGGCCGCAACTGCTGCTATGCTTGAGAATGACTTTCATCGAGCTTGGATGCTGAACAAGACCCTTGCCGAACAACCCTTGGGCATCCGTGTTGGTGCCCCGATTGCCCGCCTGTTCGCTCCTGTGCTGTAGCTTTGGCCATTTGTTCGTGAGGTCGAGACTTCGGGCTAAGAATTTTCACTTGGCACACGCGGGATTAAACTTTCAGTAGGGCCCGACCTAGCCCGCTGTATTCGGGTTGGGAGTTGAAGGAAATGTTCCTTAGGCAACCAAATTTCATCCTGATTACGGAGCAAGTTCGGACCCCGTATCCGAACACCAATGAAACAGTTCCTTATGTCCAAGGGTTGAAAACCGCTTCAGTGATTAAAACGATACCCGCTCTGTTAGCAAATTAGTCACTCAACTAGAGGTCCAGTGCTGCGGTGCAGCTGACGACGGTTTGGTCCGCAACTTGGACATCGGCACCCAAAAACTCGCTGCGCTGTGAACGAACGGCCGCTTTTCTCTCTGCATCGCGGCTGACGCCTTTGTTGGTAGCCTTGCTGCACTTGCGAGTATTGTAGCTATACCACTTCCGGTATGGGCTCGAAGCGGTCATCTGATCATTTTTCCATGAATGCGTTTTCATCAAGAAATATCAGCGGCGGGTCTAGGTATCGTTCATATCGATCACTGCCAATGAATGGTGCCGTGCACGCCGCGTCCACCGGCTCCTTGAAGCTGTCGACGCCAGTCTCAGTGTGGACTGCTGCTGTTGCCAAGATAACGCCTATAGCGGCCTACAGAAGGTTTGCGTTGGTGCGACGGGCGTTTGCCGGAAGACCTGATAGTGCGATCTGCGGTGGTTGAAGCGGAACCCTCACACCAGTCCCTTGAACTGATAACATTTTGATCGACATTCCCCATTGCCGGTCCGGGAGCATGAATAGTCAGCATGCCGCACCGCTGTTTGTTGTCGTCAGCGTTGATCCCCGGATCGGTTCTTTCATGCTATGTTTCGCCCAAAAAACCCAGGACCAGGCGTCAGAACCCGACCTCCATCTTTAGAATATTGCTGATCTGCAACGCAGGTGATGCCCGGCGAAATCCAACCAGTGTCATGAAAATAAGGGATTTGAGCATTTTTTCTTCACAAACAAAATTTCATTCTTCAAGAACGAAAATAAATAACAAAAACAACATCTTATTTGATCCTGGGGCCTTGAAATACCTGCCATCGGCTTCCATCTTACAGGTACCCCGGAACGAAAAACCGGGGCATCGCCGGGTTGTTCCGGTGGCGGGTCCAACTCCCGTCTAACTTCACTTAATTCCACGAGGTTACCGATGGAAAAGAAATATTCGATGTCACAGGACATCAACATTCAAACTGTAAACAAAGGGCTGGAAGACGCTCTGATGGCGGAACTCGTTCAAGCGAGCATAGCCGAAGCTCAAACCTATGACGACAAGTTCGACGAGATATTCACCAAGGTTGTTGATGAACTCGTGGACGAACTCGAAATGGGCCTGAGATCGCGCTTTATCCGCCTCATGCTGGACCAATATGTGACGGATGACTCCGTCAGCGACGATGGTCTGCGACTTGCATTGACGCAAGTGGAAGAAGCATCTCACGAGCTTGAGTACCAGTTTTTCTTCAAACTCCAGGAAGCGGTCCAGCACCTCATAAAGGCGCGCCCGGTGCACAGTCTTGACGTTAGTATCGTCAGACAGCGTAGTGAGTTCAAATGGAGCATGTGAACGGCCTGGTCGGGCGGTACTGCACCGCCCGAACCACTTAACTAAGGCCGGACGTGCCAACGGGATAATCGCGCTACGCTGGCCGTTGGATCAACAAGCTTCGACAACGGACCAATGGTCGATCCTGGCCGTAAACAGAACCGATCCTCGACTCAGGTGGTCATTTGTCATCACGATCAACGGCTGATCGGCCCAGAACCACAAAATAACGATCGAGGTTTTAATGAAGAAACCAAAATGCGGCTTCCAGCCGCCTCAACAGGCATGCATTAACAGCGTCCAAAATCCCCACTCATTCTACTACGGACTCGACGGGCCACTGAGGATCATCTGCTTCTGCCATGAAGAAGATCAGGCTGTCGGTCACCATCTCTCCCAGGGTTCTTCCAGTTTGCAGTGCGTAAATCCGCGCATCGATAAAGGTATTGGTGTCAATATTTCTGATGGTTTTGCGGTTGTCGTTCATGATGATCTCTCCTCGCCGGTATTTAGGCCTGGAACAGAAATGTCGCGTCATATTGATGAAACAGAACCGACTTGGCGCTGTTGTCAGGCGTGTCAGCTAAATATCGTTGGTCACGAAGGTCTGAAACCTTTGATCCCACCGGAAGGATATGCCTATGGCTGAGTTGAACGGGATTGAATTCGAAGCTGCTCTGCTTGGACCACAAGTGCACTTGCCGCTATCATCACATTACATTCGCAGGTTAAGGCAACACTGCAAAAACCCCGACAAACGCAATGCGCTATGGGACCATTTTATCAGGCAAAGTTTGGTCGTGCCAACGTTGAAGCAACACGTTCCGATACACGAGTCCAAGGACGACAGTTTTTCGGATCAAGGTAGTAGATCAGCGATTGGAAGACTGGACAAAGAACCCAACATCCAAACCATATTTTCGATGTTCAGCAATCCGCTCCGAAGTCCGGAGTATGGCCCGGGATACAAACGTACCGACCCGCAATGGTCATCCCAGTGGGAAAGACCCATCGACCGACCAACCATCGGTGCCTTTTGGGTGTTCACATTTGAGTGGGACAGTGATGATCCGGACGCACTTCAAACCCAGTTCGACTGGGTGTGGCAGGTGGATGCAGATGGACAGACCACGCTTCAACGTATCGACGCCCACCTGAAGCGGTTATTCAAAGATTATCGCGGATACACAGCGGTTTGGTCTGGTGGTAAATCGATCCACATTCACCTCATCTTTGATCCCACACACCTCAGCAAGGCAGCAATTATGGATGTTGCAGCAAGAACGGGGAAGAGCCACGAGGCCAAAGTTCGGGATCATTGGCGTGGGGACATCAGACAGGATGTCATCTGGGATTTCTACAGAACCACGTGGTGGACCCTCCACAAAATGATCAATGATGTGGGGAGCCTAGATATTGATTTTGATCCGAACCTATCGACCCTGTTTCAGAAACGACGTTTACCCTGGGGAGTGAGAATTGCAGAGGCGGATGACAAAAACGGCTTCACAGAGGGCGATCTGATCCCCCAGGTTGTTCTTGACGAACAAATACTCAAGCGGTCCGCAAAAGGTGCGACAGATTACTTATTGGTCGCTGATGAGGCCAACAAGTTGCCGGGTCGAGTTCCAACCAAAGGAAGATCAGGAAGCGGTGCCATTACCATAGATCATGATGTGCTTTTGGATCGATTGACCAAGTATCTATGCGCGCATTGGGGTGTCGAGTACCCCAAACCGGCGGGTATTTTTGATGTGTGTGGTCAGTATGAAGTCAGATTCTTCAACGATCTCGCAGATCAAAACCCTGCCAGCTACATCAGAGAGGACTATGCCTCGGTTGTTTACCTCGGCAAAGCGGCTCCTACTGATCCGGGTGTTCAGTACCTGCCAGGCAAGGTGTCACTGGCTGACTTGCTGTTGGCGTTGCTTGAAGAGAGTGAGTTCACTCCATCCACCGGTTTTACCCGGCAGAACTGGATTGGCCTGGGCCTAGGCCCAACTTTCTTCCGCAACGGTTTTGGCCGCTCCGCCCAGGACAGGACAGTCACTGGTATCAGAAGTGGGCTGTACGGGGCGACTTCGATGCTGACCCGGGCATCTTCATCCGCAATCATCGTATCGGTTGAGGGAGCGGGCAAGTCCACTGCTCTTCTGGAGCAAGCAGATTTGTACCGGGCAGATGACGGGGTGGAAGATTTCTTCCCTGGGCAGGGCCTTGTTGCTCCTGTGGAAGGCTTTCAGATTTTTGCATCCCAGTCATATCATCAAGCTGAAGAGCAGTGCGCCAAGTTCAATCTGAAAAGAAGCAGCGACAACCGCCCTGCCTGTGGTGTTTTACTCAAATCCTTTGAACAGCAGTACCGCGAATACTGTGATCAGGCCGATATTCCAACCAATCAACGCCTGTCCTGGGAGGCCAGTCTGAAGGCAGGCTATGCATCTCAGGTAGACGCAGTTTTTCACAAGCAGCCGCAGATATACGATGCGGTCACAAAAACAAAAAACGAAGCGTGGATGGCAGAAACTAAATTGGCTCAACCGGAGACCATTGGGTTCAATCATCGAGGTTCAGTGATCATATTTACCAGCCACAAGATGGCCCAGGATTTCAACCAACCTTCGAAAAATAAGGCATGGCTACACCCAGATTTCCATCCTGAAATGACCACTGAAGAATGGTTAGCTTTGGCATTGGAATTTAGAGCATATCGGATCATTCATGACGAATTGTCTTTGCCTGATTTGTTCGACCACGCAACCAAGCAACAAATTGATCTCTGCACAGCCTTCAGAAAATGGGTTGAACGTGACACCCAGAAATCATGGCGTGACCTGTCCAACCCGGACCAGCTACGGCACTTCATCAACCAAGCAAGTGACGACCTTTTCGAAATTGGGTTTTATCACGTGAAACGGATTGTTGAGGCTGGCTTTCAGCCAGAAGATCGCGTCGTTCTTGACTATGATGTGCTCCCATTTGGTGAGGAGAATACTGACGATTCAATGTATCGGGGCCAGTCTGGCAATGTCATCTACATCAGGCCGAGAGACTGGTGGTACCGGACAAAGGCCAGAATATGCGTCGCAACCACAGAACAGTTGGTCGCTGAGATTGCAGGTCAATTGAGAAATGATGCAGGAGATCGAGTGTTCCGAGTTGAACGATGGGATGAAGACCGTTTTTTCCCGATAGACAATCACCTTCTCATCCTTGATCGCCAAGCTAGGAAAAAGGATATCCAGAATCTCGTTGATACGGTGCTGGCAGATTCTGAAAACCCGACTCAACTGGTTATTTCAGACATGGCGACCGGGGAACACGTTCACACCCATGCAGGTGCTCGTGGCCGCAATGACCTTGATGACAAGCATATCACGACGGTGCTTACGTTTATCGGGCCAGCCGAATACGCAGTGTTGAACGCATTGGCGGTACGGTACTTTCCACAAGCCGACGTAAATTTGGTTCATCTGTATTACCGTGACAGATGGAACCAGGCCGCAGGTCGCAACCGTGGGCTAAGGGCCAGGTCGCCAGAAGCATGTTATCATGCAGTTGTGGTCTCCCCGAAGCTATACAGATGCCTGGGTGGGTCCAGCTTCTTTGGGGAGGGACGCTACAGGGCCTGTCTGGTTGCTTAATCACATCACGGTGCCGCGTCAGGTTCGCAAGCGAACCTGAGCCCCACCACTCGCAGGAGTGTTCTTGAGCCCTACGGGCCCAAGAACATCCTTGGGCGGTCTAACTTTTTGAGTTTAAGAGGAGTAGTTCTGATGTTTTGACGGGGCTGCGCCCCGTCAAACACCCTGTGATCGTCCTGATGCACAGCCCGACATGGGTAAAAGTCGAACACTAAGATATATATATTAGGCTCCGACTTTATCCCCCCCCCGCTATGAATGCTCACGGCGACCAAAATGAACTTTTTCGCAAATCAAAATTCGAGACCAGGCATAGAAGGCTTAGTCAGCGCGGTAGATTTTTCAGGGCAGCATAGTAGTTCTTGAGAATGAGGATTGCAGCGGTACTCATTGCACCCTGTTCCTCTATTTCCTCAAGCTGTTGGTCAACTTGATCAAGTGTTGTCCACGGTGCTTTGTCATCACCCGACCACCATCTCTCCATGATCCGAGCTTCCCATGTGCTGCGGACTGTATCATCCATCAGGTCGGGTCGATTATTGTACAATTGTCGCTGGGCCAACCATTGCAGACGCTCATCCTCGAAGCTGTTCATGAGATTGATCCGTTGGTCCCAACTCGCCATCTGGAACTGCGACAACAATCGCTTATCACCATGCGAGTAAAAACCGGCGTAAATTCTCTGCTCAACATGTTCAGGCTCTTCCTGATCAACGAAGCGGTTTGCCAGAGCTTGTCCGACGCGATCATGCAAGTCGGTCATTGATGCCAAGTCCTGCGCACGGGCACTTACGTCCGGCGCTATGTCCTTGACTGAGAACAGATTTGGATGCTTGTTTACCGTGACCGTCCTGACCTGTTTTGGGGAGCCGGATACAGCAGCAGCAATGCTTTCGTCGCCGAGCCCGCAAAGTTCAACAGGGTCAACCATCTCAAGGTCCATGAACCCCACAGCGTTTGCGTTTTGTGTACTGCGGCCAGTGTATGCTCCGATGTAGGCCCGGGGTGGCGCTGCTCCAAATCGCTCAATGAGTTGCAATACGTGCCCAGTTTCCAATAACGCATTCACGTCATGCTTCGAACGACTGCGTAAGGATTCCGACCAAACGTCGGGAGCACGATCTCGGATCAGTCTGGCAATGTGGATTGTTGCTTCAACATCGCCCAGGGCGTCATGAGCGTCATGCTGAGTGAACCCGTTCGCTGGTGCCAGTCGGTCCAGTTTAAACGTTTGCCTGCCATGGTCATCAGTCGGCCATGTCAGAGCATCCTTTGCCAAGACCCAGGTCCCATACACCACCTTCATGATATCCATACGGTCATTGCCGTCGATCTGCGTGATGTAAGGGCTTGGATGTAGGTTCTGGTACAGTGCCTGCCGCAGCATCTCTTCATCGAAGGCAATGCTGTTGTAGCCTGTCCAGGTCGCCGGTCCCCATCTGGCTATCAAATCCGACAGGGTCTGCATGAACTCGAACAGCGTCGGTAGTGTCGGGTCGGTCAGCATGTCTGGCATCACACCGGTGACCGCCAACGCCCATGGGGCGGGCAGGATATGGGGGGATAATCGGCATCTGATATTGATACTGTCAACCGGGGTAAGATCGTCATCGGTGAGAATGCCAGCAAACTGCAATGGCTGATCAAATGCAGGACTGGTTCCGGTCGTCTCCAGATCGTAGAATGCAAACATCTCGAATTCCCTGGTTCTGTTGATGCCGAACTCAGTTGTGAAAACGGCACCTGTATTTGGCAGTTTTGCCAAACTTGGCAGTCATGTCGCTCTGTTTTGCTAAATAACAGAAACACAGGAGAGGTTCTAATGACTGACATAGCTGCAACACCACCCCCGCAACGCCCCGCTGCAAAGAAGTTTGTGGGTAAGAGAAAGTTCCATGGATTTTCCGGACCGAAATTTCCATACACTATTGAGACGAAGTTTATCCCGCATGGCGCACCGGAAAATCATCCTATCCGGGAAATGCATGATGATCGAGCTTTGCCGGATGAAGCACCGGATGGGTTTTGGGATGTGCTGATCTGGGATGAAAACGACAGGAATATGCCAGTTGGGCGCTCAACATTCGTGGCAATCGGGTCAGATGTAGTTTGTGACTGCCTCGCTGTGGAACGGGATCACTGCGGGCAGGGGCTAGGCTTGCTCATGCTTACCATGGGTCAGAGGCTTTGGGGAGCAGTGGTCATGAATGCAGGTCGATACACAGATGATCGAGAGTGGCTGTGGTGGTCAGGATTTGGAATGAAACCTGATTGATTTAACGCCCATTATTCGTTCTGCGGTCTCTGTAAACTCCAAAAATCATAGAAAACTGGCGTTCACAACCAGTAGTCGCATTGGGTAAAATGCTACCAATTATTGCACTCTACTGAATTATACTCAAAAGACTGAAGCTCTTCGGACACCAACACAGTTGTGGGTGTCCGTTTGGGTATACCCGTGACACTTGAAATACACATACGAAATAACAACACTTCGTCTGTCCGTAAGGGTATCGAATCACCTACGGACACCTGTATCATCCGCCAATATCCTAACGGACAGGAGGAGGGTGAATTTGACGGCAATATTCTATGCTCGGGTATCGACGACCGAGCAAACTTTGGATCATCAGGTGGAGCAAGCGCGTGCTGCTGGTTTCGAGATCAATGAAGTCATAGCGGACCATGGTGTTTCTGGAGTTAAACATCGGTTGATCGACCGGCCAGAGGGGCGGCGTCTGTATGATAAGTTGCGTCATGGAGATGAACTGATCATCCGTTGGGTGGACCGGTTGGGCCGTGACTACGACGATGTTACGGATGCCATCCGCCATTTCATACGGACAGGGGTTACTGTGCGAACCGTCATCAGCAATATGACATTCGATGGTGTTACCACTGATCCGGTCCAAATGGCAGTTCGTGATGCGATGGTTGCTTTCCTTGCAGCTACCGCACAAGCACAAGCTGAAGCCACAAAGAGTGCGCAGCGGGCCGGGATCGATGCGGCAAAGGGGGATCAACGCAAATACCCTGGTAGAAAGCCATCGTTCGACCGGGAAATGGTCAACACGGTATGTGACCTGTTCAATTTGGGAAATGGTACCAGCGCAGTTGCAAACCTTACCGGGCTGTCACGCCAAGCAGTTCTTCGGATCAGGGATGATCGGTCGGGGGTTGAGCAAGCGTTGCAACGCTGGGGGATGTAGGCGTCCCAAAATTCCATTGCCCCATCAACAGAAGGTTAGCATTGGATCGATGATATAATGTCCCCGGGCACCCGCATACTTAAATCGGGTGGGCACAGCAAGCCTGTCAAAACGCAACTTGTCGATGCAGGAATGGCTCGGAGCAATCAAGAATGGTTACTGAGAAATGTTTTGAGCGCCTCACAGAAGACAAGTCGATGACCGATAGAGCGGGTATTCAAGAATCCGAAACCGACCGTTTGTGAGAAATGGTCCGTGCCGTTCTTCTGCATCTAGGCCAAGCCGACTGAGAGGAATGATGGAGCGAAGGTTCAAACGATACCATATTGGAGGTTCGGTTTATGGTTTTTCCGTCGCATCGGCATGGATAGGTCGTATTGATTGCTTCGGCCCGCAACTGCGGTAGCGTCCACCAGCCAGCGAAGATTATCTGGCTGGTTCTCAATGCGTGCCCACGGCACAACGGACATTGAGACCTGTACGGTCATTAGATTATCGATTATCCGATCGGGTATATCTGGATAACGAGCACGGTATTCAGATTTTTGCGACGGGCTCATCCACGAACCTTCGTAGTCGGGGTAGATTACCGCCTTCTCATTGGGCAGCCCGCAGTGCCAACTCGTCGAGGATGTAGTTGGAAGATCGATTACCAAAATACCTGATTTTCTGTTGATCCGTCCGTCGATCATTGAGGATTTTAGCTCCCAATCGATATGCTTGCGGAACCTCGTTTCAGTTCCGCAAAGTATGATAGTGACTTCGGAGTCGCGCAGATACTGATCTCGAATAATACGGCGGATAGTCTCGCTAGGGAGAGTATCATCGATGTCACCCACCTCAACAGAAACATCCTGGAATGCACCATAGGTTTGACCGAGCATTGCAAGATGCTCACGAAAATACTGATCATTGCCGTGGTGATAGCTGACAAATGCTTTCGTCATCTTGGCCTCCGTTGTTGCCATTATGGGTTTGTGGAATGGGCACCGCTTCAGTTTGAAGTCTCAGGGTCGATTGCGATCACGCTTTCATGATCACCCGTCGCCAACTCATACATTGCCTTGCGATACTCGATTAGCTTGGCATTTATCTCCAACAAGTCTTGCACAAGCTCATCATATTTCGGGAAGTCCTGTTGAACCAACTGTGGCTCCCTGAAATCATCGTCCTTCAAAGTCGTTTCATACCATCTTCGATATCGAGCTTGCCACTTCGTGAGGTGCGGGCGCAGCCCTTCGTTTAACACTTGGACAGACGCCCTTACGATTGACCTGGTCCCCTTGCTCTTCAATTTGTGTGCCGGGACTTCCTTGATGAGGTCACGGGTGACTCCAAAAAAACTATACCAAGAATCGTAAATCTCAGAGATCACGTCATGCTCAGGGTCGATTGCCAAGCCAACCTTCCGAGTGCTTAGTTCAACCCATATCGCATATGCGATTTGACGGTCCGTCCTGTTTGGTTTGAAGCTAACTGTTGTATCTCCGATGCCGATACCTGCGCTGTCTAATTCAAAGTTGCCCAAACCAATTCGGCCACGGAGCCACAGCCAGATCAGCGCCACGCAGACAAGCAACAATACAGCAGGTGCAACCCATGCTCCAAGCTCGACGGCTATGCTGAAATCATCGCCCACAAGGAACGAAAAAAACGGCTCACCTCCTTGATCGGTGGGGTCTGTCATGTGTTCAGCTTCTGGAAATGAAGAGTGCGTTTGTCACGGTCACCGATGATCATGCCGCCCTTGTTCTCACGCACTTGGCGGAAGACTCCATACCCGTCGAGAATGCACTTCTCCCAAAGGTTCATGGGACACTCCTCCACCTCGTAACCGCGCACAAAGTCCTGGATGTGCTTCAGGATGTCCAGTGACACACTGCTGTGACCTTTGAAGTAGTCCAGTTCTTTGGCCTTGGAGAACAACCAAGCAGCCAGTCCTTCTTCGATCACGACACCACGGCCACCATCCTGGCTTTCATCTGTGTGTTGATCACTCTTGCGTTTCCGCTTCAGAAGCGCCCGCATCGTCGGCGACCAATGAAGGATCGCAGCATGTGCGAAGTGGATGACATCGTGATAACGAAACCCGTCTTCTTCGCCGATATTGTCAGTCAGAGGATCACCGATGAACACACCGTTCCAACGCAGGTATACTTTGCCGTTGTCGCGCTCCCGCATCTCGATGGTAAACTGACGTGGTAATTGTTCGTATTCTGGGAAGCCGATGTCGAAGTCTGGCTGTGTGTCCAGGGTCAGCTTGCCGAAACGCGATCTTGTTTTCGCGGCATTCACAGTCAGGACTTCTGCGAAGCTGATTTCGCACTCGCTCAACACAGCAAGATAAACTCGTGCAAACATCTTCAGGACATCGAGGCGTTCATCTTGGTCCATACCCTGTATGCGCATCATGTCGGCACTGACACGCCCCAGCTTCAGCAATGCCTGGTCGCATATACCTTTCTTCGGACCGATCTTGTTGGAGATCGCGACTGGGCTCAGTGGGTCGTCTGACGCCAGGACGGACTTTGAGTCATTGGTGGCGTTCAGGTCAGACAGCAGTTGGGTTACCGAAACATCGAACCTGCGGGCCAACGCGGTGTAATACCAGAATGCATCACCCATCTCGTCTATGACATTTGCTCTGAAGCCGATGTATGCCTTGTCTTCCCGTTGCAACTTCTTCACCGCAGCCATCACGCCACCGACTTCGCCGAAAAGACCTAACAATATTGGCTGGATTTCGTCGTCATTGAAGCGGTCTGTTGCCTGGGCTTCATCGCAGTATGCCTGGATATCATAGGTCATTTTCGCTGACCCTCGATGGCGTTGTCCCATGCTTCGGGCAATCCGTGCAGCCCCCATTCAAACGAGTCTGACAACCAGACTTTAATGGCTTGCTGCATCGCAGGTGAGTAGCTCTTATAGGTGCGAACATCGCGAGGAAACGGTTCTGGCAGATGGCCGAAGACTTCATGAGGTGGGGCAACCGCGTTGGCACCAAAGTAGACATATTCCCGTGCTAACAGAACGCGGTCATGCTGGGTGTCCTGGCGCAAATTGTCATTGTTGACCTGACCATTTTTCAGGCTGTGGTGGGAGTCTGCTTGCCGAAAACCGTCAGCACTGCCATCGCGTTGATAGATGTTGTCACCGAAGAACCCCTTATGGGTTCCGCCTATCACGGGCTTCTTCACTTGGAACCTAGGGTCATTCCAATACTGGTCGAAGGTCAGCGTTTCATCGACAATCATCGCATAGACGATCTTGCCCCATAGTCCGTTCGCCTTGGACCCAGCCCCGATTACCCAGTCACCAATTTCAGCATAGCCTCGGATCATTGGCTTGCAGCAGGCCAAAGTGCAAACTCCATGAAATGGGTTGGGTGCAAAGCCGTAGTCACGGGCAACCTTGTATGACCACACCGTCATTGACACACCACTCGCTTGAATGGGATCGGCTGACAGACCTCTCCGTCTTTCGTTTCTCGACCGTTGAAGTCGCCAGTCAACGCATCGACGACACGGCCACCGTGCCACCCCACCATCGCATCGGCCAATTTTTCCAGGTTAGAAGGTGGTTCACAACCAGCATGGCCGTGCGCCCATACACCGACAATGCGTTTGCCCAAGCTAGCTGCCCGCATGATCTCTTTGTTCACCCATTCGCTGTTCTTGGTTCCTGGCGTGATGTAAACAACCATGACGCTGCACCACTTGATGCGCGGCCCAATGATCTTGTTCAGGATGTAGTCGGCGTTCTTTGCGCGGTTTGGTTTGGCCTTGTTGATCGACCCATCACGCACGGTCAGCCCGTTGTTACGGGTCAAAGTCTTTAGCTTGGCCAGCCCAGCATCATCTTCATGGATGTGGCTGATAAAAATGTTCTTACTACCCTTCATAGCATCCTCTTTCGCTTCTGCGCAGATCGATGCCGAGCACCTATCCAATATTCTACCGACGTTGACTCACTCAAAAGGAAGTGCTTGAAGTGTTTCACAGGTTGGACACTAGCAAATCACCCAACACCTGTCCAGCGTGTGAAACACTAATACCAACCTGAGAGACACTTGGGAGGCTGCATGGATATCGGGGAACTTGGCGGGATACTCGCCAAACATAGAGGAAATATGGGGGTGAGGGCCGCCGCAAAAGAAATCGGAATCAGCCCTTCAACACTATCAAGAATCGAAAACGGCCATGTGCCAGACGTGGGAACGCTAGAAAAAATATGCCAGTGGATCGGTGAGGATACCGCGAAATTCACTGGTGTAGCGAATCTCCAGATCGCATTTAAGAACAAGAAGGCGGTGCCACCGCAGACTGCCAGATCACTAGCCAATCTCATTGAGAAGGCATCGGAGCAGTTCATCAAAGTCGATGCCAGAGGGCACTAATTGGCATTCCGTCACGGCTTCAAATCACAGTGTGAACGACGAGCGGTAGAATACCGCAAACAGCTTGGTCTGAACAATACCGCTCCGTTGTCAGCGGAGGTGTTGGCACAGCATCTTGGTGTAACCGTATGGTCCACGGATGACATCACACAGCTAAGCGCAAACGATGTTGCAGTGCTCAACGATGAACGGGACGACTCATGGTCTGCACTTACGATGCGGGTTGGAACGTCCAACCTGGTGCTGTTCAAACCCGTGTCGTCTTCGGGTCGTCGGAACAACGTCATCATGCATGAACTCTCACACATAATTCTGGGTCACGAACTAGCTGAGGCTTGCATCCTGGAAGATGGCTCCCTGGTCCCAGGTAACTTCAACCAGGACCAAGAGGACGAAGCAGATTGGCTGGCTGGCACTCTTCTACTGCCACGGCCTGCGTTGATGGCAATCCAAAGTAGGCGAACACCACAGCACGTGGCTTGCGAACTTTATCAGGTCAGTGCCGAGATGCTGACTTGGCGGACTCGGATGACGGGCGTCGCGTATCAAATGAAGCGTCGTCGAAGCTGACACAGATCGTCTGTTAAGTAGTGTGAGTCTTTATGTGTGACACGTGAACCTCAAAATAGAACTAAGAAATTGTTTTAAATCACTTTTGTCAGAAAATACCCATCCTCCGGTAATCGCCTACGGGTTCGGTCATCTATTCGCTGCTTCCGAAGGTGGCGTGTGCCAGAAGTGACATGATCACGGCTTAGTACTGACCAAACTTGAAATTCCGGATGGAATTCACATATCCTGTGGATTGCGGTGCTTCCGCGTCAACTGAAACTGCTCTCGAAGACGGGTACTTCCACGGTCGAGACCACCATGGAGGTGTGTCTTGATCACTACCAACCCTATCGAATTCCAGAAGCAGATCTCTCTGCACAATCACTCATTCCAACCGAAATCAGCATCACGTCCTGAACACCAGCCGAAAGTGCGCTGGCCTGGTCTGATGAACCTGTCCACGCTTGCCGAGTACCTCGACATGTCGGCGTCCACTGTAAGCAACATGATCAAAGATGGTCAGCTTCCACCGCCAACAGTGTCTCCTACACCTCGGTTGAAACGCTGGTCTAGAGAATGCATCGACGCATACTTCGAGAAAAAACTTGAAGCCAAAATGAAGGGTCCGTCCATTGACGACGTGATGGCACGTTCCTTTGTGAAGAACCGGGGAAGTTGCTGACATGCCCCGCATTCGCGAATTTCTGATTGAAGAGACCACTCGTCACGGGAAGACACGGTACCTGTTTCATCGCCGCCCTGATGGTCGGCGGACTACAATCGGAGGGCACCCAGGTCAGGCCGATTTTGAGGCCAGATACCAATGGCTCGTCGATGGTGGGGACCAACAACTCGATCTGGAAAAAGCTTCCATAGAGCGCCAAAGGAACGCGGCGGCCCCCTATACCGTGCAAGAACTAGGCCGACACTATCGCCGGTTTGTTGACAAGGAGCAGAAACGTCACGCTCTCTCACCTTACACCGTTCAGCACTACAGCCGCTTCACGGAGCGGTTTATCCGAGACTTCGGGCCTGTTCCGTTGGATTCGATCCACCCGCATCAAATAGAGCGTATTCTGGATGACTGGAGCGCCACTGACAACGCATGGAACAATGCCCTGCGAGCAATCAAGCATCTATTCAGGTACGCCAAGGCCCACTGGGGCCTAAAGCCCAATCCCGCAGCGGAGATCGAAAAACGAAAGGTCGTGACTGAAGGGTTCGAGCCGTGGGAACCGGATGACATAAGCAAGTATTTCAAGTGCCATAGGCTCGGGTCGACGGCTCACCTGGCTATGATGCTGCTCTTGGAAATCGCACCCAGACGAGCCGATCTAGTAAAACTTGGGCCGAAAAATATCGTTGTCATCGACGGTCAGCACTGCCTCCGGTTTGTCCCCCAAAAAACGGTACACAAGAGCGCGATACCTGTCACCACCCCGATCTCTGTCGATCTCATGGAGGCAATCGAAGCGACACCAACGGGCGAGGAAACATTCCTTGTTACAAGCTTTGGTCATCCATTCACTGCCGCTGGGTTCGGTAACAAGCTGGCTGAGTGGAGAGATGCCTCTGGTGTCAGGTCATCGGTGACGACACATGGTATCCGCAAGTCGGTCGGTATCAATATGGCTGAGAACGAGGCGACGCCATACGAGATCATGGCCGCTCTCGGCCATTCATCTCCAAAAGTCACAAAGGTTTACACGGAAGCGGCTGATCGACGGAAACTATCCGCAAAGGCGTCGGCGAAGGCTACGCTCGCGCGGCTGTCCGTGCCTGCCGAACAAGAACTGGAAGATGAATCCTAATGGAACTTGTCGATAACGATCTCCCCATCGATCAAAAGGTGATCGAAGCTGTTGAAGAGGCATTAGTTGAGTATCTGGAACCGATCAAAGAATTCGAAACAGTTTCACTACGTAAATTGTACAACATTCTCGGGATAAAGTTCACCAACTACAGAACCGGGCGACTGGATAAACTCATCCTTCATACAATGTTAACTTGGAATTGGCGGATGACTGAAGAAGGTGTGGACCGTTCGCTGATAACCTTTAAGCGCCGCAGGCATCAGACTGAAACTAGGTCCATCAGGTTGGCAAACGGTGACTTCCTTCTCATCACAAGCAGTTATCCGCTCCATAGGTCTGATGAGACTGATGCAAGGCACGACGTGATTAGGGCGAAGCTCGCTGCAGCCCGACAAGCACGCTCTCAAGTCAAGATCGAGCGCGTCGAATGACTGGAACAAAGAGCACCATTTACACACCTTCTTACACACCTCTGGAGTGTAGCCATTTTTCTGAATGAAATCAGGATGGCTGGCGACCCCGGCAGGATTCGAACCTGCAACCTGCCCCTTAGGAGGGGGCTGCTCTATCCAGTTGAGCCACGGGGCCGCGCTTTAATTCCAAACACTTACGCAATCAAGCTTGATTTTTTGTCTCCGTTTTGTCTCCGCTTTTACCGAGATACTATGAGGCACGGTGAGACAAAAGAGACAAAACTGGCTGGGTGTATCTGACTTCATACCCCTACCTAGCGTAGCCAGCTTGGCACGGACAATCCTAAAATTGGATGTCGTTCCTACTGGCGCGGAAAATCCGCAGCACAGTCACCGTGTCATTGTTGAACCGGTATGTTACACGAAACGGGTTCCTGGCTGTACCACCAAACACCCATATCCCTTTCCGCTTGGTCTGCTTGCCCATTTCGGGAAACACGCACAAGCTCTCTACCGTTTCTTCAATTCGGCCAGCTACCAATGAAGCGGTGACCGCGTCTTGTTCAGAAATCCTCTCATGGATTTCCGCGAGGTCGATGTTGGCAGAAGGCGCAAACTCAAATTGTCTCATACGATTTCGCACGCAACTCCGCGAAGCGCTGCTTCATCTCCACTTGGCCGATCACATCCCCGCGTTCGATTTCCTCAAGCGCTTCATCGATCATTGCGTTCTCTTCTGCGGTGAACTCAATAACCGGCAGGTCTGGGTGTGCTGCCCCATCAAGCAAAGCCTCTCCGATCACCCTTTGAGTATCTTGGGGCAGTTCGATGATCTTGGTGACAGCTTGGGCGAATACGGTATCCATACAAATTTTTTAAGTATATAAAATCTAACATAGAAATGCTGATTTGTCAGATACTCGCGAGACTAATCACGTTACCGGCGGGCAATGTCTTTGCCCCTGTGTCAAGACAACTTCTTAGTTGAACCTATGGCGGGTTGGTGGATCACAAGTGGCTAGACTAGATATGTCGTTCGGCGGAGGTGTCCCTTAGCCTTTGAAAAGGTTTTAAAATCCCTTCTTCTTAGTATTTTTCTGTGGGTATTATTCATTGGGTATTCTTAGTGAGAAAATATTGCTCACGCGGACGACACGTTTTTGCACATCCAAAAGTGCAAGTTTTGCTCATCTGGATATGCGCCTTTTGTTTGCCGGTGCCTTCGTTGCCACCAAGAACAACTCGTAGAGGTTTGGCTTGCCGAGACCTTTACGGGTCACTTTGATGAACCGCTTCGCTTCCAATTCCTTGATGTGCGTGTTCACGCTTCGACGCGAAATCGAGAGGTCATCGGCCAGGCGATCTTGGCCGGGGAAGCAAGAATTGTTGTGCCACGCGTAAGACAAAAGCATTGCGTAAACCAGCTTCGATCCTTGCGAAATTTCCGTCGCGCGTAGGATCGCATTCGGCACCTGAGTGAAGCCGCCTTCTGTGAACACATCACCACCACGGATGATGATGTTCTTCTCCTGGATCGCGTCGCTGAGGGATTTGATTTCCATCTCTGGATTATACCCTACGGATGTCCTGATGTCGGTTTTGGTTTTCTACACTGTCGGGGGTGAAGCGGATCGGCTGGGTCGCATCGCGATACTCGGTCTGTTCCCCGCCGCGCAGGGCGAGTGCTTTATTGGCCTCGGCCTGCATCTCGAAACTGCGCACGACGCGGTCGATGGTCTTGAGCGCTTCGTCCGTTGACGCCGCGCGCCTGCCGATCTCCGCTTGAGCGTCGGCAAGCTGATCACGTAGAAATGTAATTTCGCGATCCTTGTCGGTCATGCGCGCCCGCACTTCGTCGAGCAACGTTTCGATCTCCGAACGGGTCTGCACCTGTTCGAACCGGTACGCACCGGGTTCGGGTAGAATTTCCTCGGCCGATTGGGCGGCAGCGGGCTCGAACACCTCCGCACTGGTGCAAACGGGTTCGACTTGGTTCGATTGCCGTTCGATGTTTGGGGCGTTGGTTTTCTCGGGCTCGGGCTGTGCTTGAGTGGTCGAACTGGTGTGAACTGGTTCAGAAGGGTTCGCGCCACGCAATTCGATTTCCTCTTCGACTTTTCGGGTGAGAGATCCCTTCTCCATCTGCCAACGATACCCCCAAGGTGTGTCTTCCTTGCGGGCTACAACATCTCCATCCGGCAAACCAGATGACCGTTCGGCCCATTTGCGGATCGTCTTAGGCGTACGCGTCAAACCAAGTTCGGCGCAATAGACAACCGCCTGTTCAACGCTCAACCATTCCTGCTCGAACAGGTCTGCACCAGTGCGCACCGGTTCGGGGTGGCGGGAACCCGGTTCGCGCACGTTGGGGATAAAATCATTCTGCATATCTGGAAATTCTACCATGATGCCCAGCAGACATTTGAACTGCATTCCCGCCAAGTCAGAGCAGATTTGAGTTTCGGTTCACCCACACGGAGCCAAACAATCAAAAATTATTTTCTAAATCAATTATTTACGTCATTACAATACAAGATTGACCACCGAATAGCCCACCCAATTTGCGCTGATACCGCACAAGCTTCCGATGATAGTGCTATGTCGAGCGGCGCGACCAACATCTAAACTGCGAAACTAAGCGCGCCAGCTACCTAATTAATTGAATAGGGGTGGCGCACATGCCTAAAAAACTGCGATATCTGGGCTGTCGAGTACGGAGAGCATGATGGTTACTGCACAAGAACAAAAAACCTGGGATCCTTTAGAGGCCGCTGACGCGATTGACGCAAACGTTCTTGCCTCGGCCAAGAAACGAGAAATCAAGAACATCCTGAAGTCATACGTTAGCAACTATGACCCATTTTCCGAGCTTATTCAGAATGCAATGGATGCGGTGGAGAAGCGATTTGGCACGGAAGGGTCGGACAAGGCGAAAATAAAAATAAAAATCGATCTTAAGGAAAACTCGATAGAGGTTGTCGACAACGGTTGTGGCTTTGAAGAGACGGAATTCGCTGCGTTCCTGGCACCTAGCATATCCTTCAAGTCCGGCTTAGATACTCGAGGAAACAAAGGGGTTGGCGTCACATATATTGCGTATGGGTTCAATGAACTTACAATTCGAACTAAGAACGATTTCTTCGCGTATCAGGGCTCTATGCGGCGAGGCCGAGAATGGATCGAAGATCACGCGGGTACTGTACCCCGTCCGATGATTGAGCCTGCTAAGTCGGTAAGTCAGAATTTCGAAGACCTAGACCAAGGCACAAGCTTCAAAATCTACTTCTCCGGCGACCACATACGCCCTAGCGATCTTGGGTGGTACAAAGCAAAAACAGCTGAACAGTGGCTTTACCTGCTGCTTGTGAAGACGCCACTAGGATACATTAATCTACCGAACTGTTCATCGGCGGGAATTGCCTTCAATCTGATAGTCTATGACGAAAATGGCAAGCAGTCGGAGGCATCCGGTCTACCTCCAAAATACAAATATCCGCACGAAGAAATTAAGGCAAGCCAACGACTTAGAAGTATCGTGGCAGTTCAACAGGAAGCTATCAACAAGGGCAAAGACCCATCAAAAGCAATAGATAAGTATAGGAAGTCAAACGGGATTTGGGATACTTACTCTTGTGAAGAAGCTCTGAAACTATCCAAACTGACACCGACCGAAATTCAACTCGCAAAAGATCATAACCTGACTGCGTACGGCTACTTTGTTTACTCGAATGAAGTATGGGATCAACTCAACGATAAGAAAGCAAAGCTTCGAAAAGGCTTGCGAATTATTCGGGGTGGTCTTCAAATCGCGAGCAACGGGATGTCGCAAGGAGAGCTGATTACCATTCCCTTGACAAGAAGTATCGGTCACCAGAAGCAAAGTCACGTCATCGTACATCTTGAGGGTGCCGTGTCCAGCCCCATTTCTATGGGCCACTTTTCAGCAAGGTTTCTGGTACGGGCGGGCGCATGTTTAGGGCCTGATG
>CANKZM010000005.1 GCA_947488305.1 uncultured Roseobacter sp. | reverse complement strand
TCATCAGGCCCTAAACATGCGCCCGCCCGTACCAGAAACCTTGCTGAAAAGTGGCCCATAGAAATGGGGCTGGACACATCGAAGGGGCGGGTCGCAATGAACTAAAGCTTGCCGTCTTGGACTACGCGAAAACTCGTGTGATCCCGACCGAGGGCGGGCTGAACAGCACGGAAGAAGTACTGCATTTTCTTGAGACAACTCTCCAAGCACAAGCCAGATTATGGCCGCTGGTTCTCAAAGTAACCGCTGACCCTTTGCCGCCACCACTAAAGACATTTGTTGCCGGAGCCATGAACGAGGCTCTGGATGCCCATTTGTATCGAATGCAGGCCTTCTATGTTCCAGTAACAACCATTACCCAAGCCACGTTGACGGCAGCGGCAATAGCTGCGCTTTTCATGCTTGGAAATCGGGCAGGATTGGCTGGACGAAATCTGACTTGGCGTACATTTGTTTTTGCCGGATTTTTGCTTTCAGTAATGGTCACCATTGTCGATTTGCACAGGGGTGGAGAAGGTTTGATACGCTTCGATCAAACCGCGCTTTTGGCTGCAATATTCGAAATGGAAGAGAGCTTTTAGATTAACTTTTTCAATGGGATAGAAGAATTCTACTAGTTTTTTCGAACCCGTCCCAGAACGGGCGGTGACCGCAACATCCACAACCGGTGCTTTGTGTCAGGATTGGACCGAAAACAATTGATACCGTACCTCAGAACTGTCTTCTCAAGGGGAGTTCGCGATCAATGCGTGAACTTTGCAGGTGCGGCACCAGAATTCAAACTCTTGCAAACTCCAGGAGTATGTCAAAGCCTAACATGTAGATTTTGTCTCATTTGCGTTGCGCTGCACTTAATCCATCGATGCATCAAATCTTGCCAAACCCGCCCACAGGACGGTCTCTCCACCTTCGGCCTTAGATTGCCGATTTGCGAGGAGGTTCACGGTGCCTCGAAGAAATTCAAACTTTGCTCCGAGCGCATCGCGAGAAATGTGCCCTCGTAAATTTCGATCTTGAGCCCGAAATCGGACCGATCCGTCGACGTATTGAACTCAGCAATCTCGTGTTAAGTATCCAGAGCCGCCTGCAGCGTCGCTTCGCTGTCCAAGGGCGCGGCGATGACTGAGTCACCGATCGTCTTCACGATGATACCACCTAGTCCGCGCAAGCGTTCTTCCAAGGGCTCGAAATGCGAAACGACGAGCGCATGGGCTGACGTATCGCCAATCGCTTTGTAAAGCGTGGTCAACTTTTCAAGATCGAAAACAGGATTGCGATCTGTCCGATACTCACTGTCTGAATGCGCGGACTTAACCGCAGCAACCGTCGATTGCTGCATCCAGTATCAACACTATCAAAGTGAAGAGAGCATGACATTTAGGTTGGCCAGTTGACCGATTGATGGTTAGACGATCTTTGTTCTCCGGAATGTGGGCCGTTTCCGTTCCTAACCGCGTCCGGCACGGCAGCAATTTCACGTGCCGCCTGCGCGTTGGCCCGCAAAGATTGTGCATTTGCAGCGAATGTCGGCAATACAGGCTGCGGATGCGACATCTGGAGACCGCGTCCAGCATCCGCAAAGCGCCTAAGCGGCACTTGTCAAACTTTGGCTGAACGGCGGTTTTGTCCCGCGAAGTGTGAGTTCACTGGGCTCCCGATTTTGCTGGTGCAGCGAATGTCCCCATTACGAACGTGGTGCAATATCAGACCCTCTTGGCGGACGGCGGCTTTGGGCCGCTCTCAGCATGCCGAAATGGCTTTGCGAAGTTGATTTTGAAGAGCATCCGATGGGTGAAGAGAGCCCGAACTGTAGAATGTCGCAGAATGCACGCCCCCAGCGTCAATGATGACATCGAAGACCTGTTTCTACCAACAAAGAGAACTTAGCGAAGTCCGTCTTCTCCATCTGCGTGCAGCTTGGGACCGCGTTCTTCGATAGGTTCCAGCGCTGTTTCGACCGCTCGGTTTGGTGCGGCGTGGACGTCGGCATTACGTGTCGTTCGCGGGTTCGCCCACTTTACAGCGTTCCGCAAAACCAGGCGAATGTTGGCATCGTGATACGTGGGATAGGCTTCGTGCCCGGGTCGAAAGTAGAAAACGCTGCCCGCACCACGTCGGTAGGTTAATCCTGATCTGAAGACTTCCCCGCCCTCGAACCAACTGACGAAGACCGTTTCAAGTGGCTCGGGGACGCTAAACGGTTCACCGTACATCTCTTCATGCTCAAGTTCGAAATAGTCTGGTAGCCCCTCGGCAATCGGATGGCCCGGGGTCGTCACCCAAATGCGCTCGCGTTCACCGGCCTCGCGCCAGGTCAGTGAACACGGCGTGCCCATAAGCTTTTTGAAGATCTTGGAAAAATGTGCCGAGTGGAGAAGGATCAAACCCATGCCCCCCCAAACTGCATCTGCTACACGCTCTACAACGTCGTCAGAGACCTTCCCATGGGCTGCATGGCCCCACCAGAGCAAGACGTCGGTGCGATCGAGCCGGCTTTGTGGAAGGCCGTGTTCCCGCTCTTGCAGGGTCGCGGTTGTCGCTTCGATTGCCGGATCTTCGTTGAGTGCGGCGGCGATGCAATTGTGCATGCCGGCTGGATAGATCGAGGCAACCGTTTCGTTGGTGCGTTCATGGACGTTTTCGCCCCAGACAACGGCGCGGATCATGTGGAAGCCTCCGATGAGCTGGTGATGCGTGGTTGCGCGGTGCTGGCGCGCACGATCAATTCAGGCGCTATGATGATGGGTTGGTCCGCGCCTTCTTCGGCGTTCAAGATCGACACGAGCTTGCGGCATGCCAGACGCCCCCACTCGCGACGCGGCAGACGGATGCTTGTGAGCCCCGGATTGAAGACCGCAGCATAGGGCATGTCGTCGAAGCCAATGACCGAGATATCCTCGGGCACGCGGATACCGGCACTGACAAGGCCGTGGAGAAGTCCTGTCGCCGTTTCATCGTTGTGTACAAACACGGCGGTGGGCAGGTTACCGGATGCGAGCAGTTGTTTTGCAGCGTCGAGCCCATAATCGACAGACAGATGGCCAAACAATTCGCGATCTTTCTGCAAGGGAATACCTGCATTCTTGAGCGTTTGGGAAAACCCATGATAGCGGCGTTCGAACCCGTTTGTCTGGAGGGGCCCGCAGACCTGCACAATATCCCGGTGGCCGAGCTCGATCAGATGCCCCGCCGCCAACCGTCCGCCGAGGACGTCGTCAGTCCGTACCGTTGGCAATTCGATTTCCTTGTGCCCACCACATGAGACGACAGGAGGACCGGAATAGGTGCCATCGACGTCACTTGGCAAAAGGTCTTCGAGAAAGCCGTTGGTGTTCAGGATCAGGCCCCCTGCCTTGTTCATCAACAACATGTCCGAGAAGGCGCGCTCGCTTTCGGCGTCCTCCGATGTGTCCCCAATGAGAAGGACGTAACCGTGGGCGCGGGCCTCCTCTTCGACCCCTTTGAAAAACTCCGCGAAAAAAGCATTCGTGATCTCCGAGACGAGGACGAGCAGCGTCTTGCTGCGCCCGCGGCGCAAGTCGCCCGCCGCTTGGTTCGCACGGTAACCAAGACGCTTCATGACCTCGAAAACATGCTCGCGCGTCTTTTCTTTCACATCCTCGGGACGCGACATGGCACGGCTCACGGTGGCGATGGAAACGCCTGCCTCTTTCGCGACTTCTTTTACCGTAGGGCGCTTGGAACTCATACCAGCCTCTGATCAATCAAGCGACGATAGGTCGCCCTTGTTCGTTGAACTTATGGATGAATTCCGGCTTGGGTCGCAAGTGGACTGTGTCGCCCACCTGCTGATTGTGCTGGCCATCAAGACTGACGGTGACAACGCCTGCGTCCGGGACCCGAATGTAAAGGATCGTGTCGTGACCGAGGCGTTCGACCAGTGTGACCTTGCCTTCCCACGTGTTGTCGCCCTGACCAATCTCGAAGTGCTCAGGGCGGACGCCCAGCGTGGCCGCACCGACCGCGTCGGCGTAACGGCCTTTTACGAAATTCATCTTAGGCGAACCGATGAAACCGGCGACAAACTCGGTGGCCGGGTTATTATACAAGTCCATCGGGCTGCCGACCTGTTCAATGTAGCCACCGTTCAGAACGACAATGCGGTCTGCCATTGTCATCGCCTCTACCTGATCGTGGGTGACGTAGACCATCGTTGTTTCCATGCGCTGGTGCAGCTCGCTGATCTCAACCCGCGTTTCCGAGCGGAGAGCGGCGTCGAGGTTTGAGAGCGGTTCATCCAGCAGGAAGACCTGCGGGTTGCGGACGATGGCGCGGCCAATGGCGACGCGCTGACGCTGACCGCCCGACAATTGGCCAGGCTTGCGCTCGAGAAAAGGCCCAAGCTTGAGAGCGTCGGCGGCCTCCTGCACCTTTTTTGTGATCTCGTTCTTGGACCGCTTTTCCAGGCTAAGGGAAAACCCCATGTTCTCGGCCACGGTCATCTGCGGATAGAGCGCATACGACTGGAACACCATCGCAATATCGCGCTGCCGGGGCGACAGGTCATTGGCGCGTTTGTCGCCGATCATCAGATCGCCGCCTGTGACCTTTTCGAGGCCCGCGATCATCCTTAAAAGCGTGGACTTTCCACAGCCCGACGGCCCGACAAAGACAACGAATTCGCCGTCCGCAATGGAAAGGTTGATGTCATGCAAGACCTCGACATCGCCGTACGCCTTGGACAGGTTTTTAAGTTCAACACCAGCCATCTGTTTCTCCCTTATCCTGCCACCAGTGGTGCGCGGATGATCTTTCGCACGGTCTCAAGAGAGGCCGCTTGCAGCTTGCGCCTTGTCTCCCCCGACAGGATGGCCTGAACATCATGCAGGATCATGTCTCCGATCGGGTGGCGACCACCTTCCACGGCTGCGGCGCGGTGCGGCGACCAGATGACGTTCTCGGCCTGCCGCAGATCTGCCCGTCTTGATACAGGTTCGTCCGGGAAGACATCACTCGCCAGCCGGATGCGGCCCTCGTTGGCCGCCGCGACGAGGGCGTCAAAATCGACCAAATGCGACCGGCTGATCACGACAACCAAGGTCCCGGCCCGCATCTTCTCAATCAGGCTGCGCGAAACGAGTTGATAGTTCTCTTCGGTTGGCGTCGCGGCGACAATGACAAGACGGTTCCCGGTGACCACCTGCTCCAGATTGCGGAAGGTGACGCCCTCAAAGCTTGCGCCACTTGCGCTTAGCCAAGGGTCAAACGCTTCGATCCTTGGGGCAAAGGGCGCCAGCAGTTTTGCGCATTCCTGTGCAATCGAGCCGAAGCCAACAAAGCCGATGCGTTGGCCGTAAAGCGAAAAGTCCGTGCCGATATTGTCATTAAACCAGCGTTCTGACCCGGTGCGGAACCGTTCGTGCTCGTCCACGATTCCGCGCCCGCCCGCTATCATCAGCCCAAGCGCCATTTCCGCGACCGATTGCCGGAAGCCGGGGGCGCAGGAAAGCACCTCGATGCCCCGCTCGAAACACGCGTCGTAATCAAGGCCGGCCTGAAATGTGCCGGACACCTCGATCACGGCCCGCAGGTTCGTCGCGCGGTCCAGCTCTTGCCGGTCGAGTTCTGGCTGTGCGGCTACCACAAATTCGGCGTTTGGCAGATGGGCCAGAAAGTCTTCGCGCGGCATGGGCCAGTTCACACCGCCTTCGATGTCGCAGAGCTCACCGAGGCTTCGGAAGGCCGACGGACGGAAGAGTTCTTCGACCTGACGGAAATGCTGATCCATGATGAGACGGGGTTTTGACACGGGCGACCTCACTTCACTGCGCCCGCGGTCATGCCGCGCACGAAGTGCCGTTGGAAAAACAGGAACAAAAGCACGACCGGGATCGCCATGATGACTGTACCGCTGGACAAGCCGGTCACGTCGCGTGTCATCGTGCCCTGAAAATTCAGCAAGCCGACAGACAGCGTGCGCATCTCGTCCTGCGTCATCAAGAGGAGCCGCAGGAGCAGGTCGTTCCAGCTCCAGAGGAACTCGAGGAGCGCCGTCGTCACAACGGCGGGCGTCGCGATTGGCATGACGACGCGGCGATAGATTTGGAACTCGGTCGCCCCATCGATCCGAGCGGCTTCATGCAGCGCTTTTGGAACACCCATGAAGAAGGACGAGAACATGAAAACGAAGATCGACACCGCCAATGCCAAGTCTGCAAAGATGACGCCGAGATGGGTGTTGAGCAGGCCGAAAGATCGCACGATCTGAAAGAGCGGCAAAACGATCGCGGTCACAGGGATCATGAGCCCAATTAGGAAGAGAACCTGCAGGATCATCTTGCCGCGAAACTCCATGAACACCATGGCGTAAGCCGCAAGCGAGGCGATGAAGATCATGACGATGGCGTCGACCACCGAGATGATCAGCGTGTTCAAGAAGTACCGGCTGAAGCCGCCATCGGTCCAGACGCGGGCGTAGTGCTCAAATGTTGGGCTGATTGGCGGATACCAGGGCGGGTTCACCAACTCGGTCGTCGGTTTCAGCGAGGTGAAGACCGTCAGAATCAGCGGCGAAACCATCAGGACAGCGATAACGCCCAGAATGAACAGAAGAACCCAGCGTCCCATCACCGGTCCTGCCTGTTCTGGATTTGCATGTAGATGATGGTCGCGATGCTGACGATCACCAACAGCGCCACGCCGATGGCCGAGCCATAGCCGTACTGGTTCTCCAGTGCGCCACGTTTGTACATATAGGTCGACAGGATTTCACTGAACCGGATCGGGCCGCCTTGGGTGGTGGCCCAGACGATGTCGAAGACCTTGAAGGATTGCGTCAGTGTCAGGATGAAGACCACCGCTGTGACCGGGCGGAGCGCGGGCAGTGTCACGTATCGGAAGGATTGCAGCGGGTTGGCGCCATCGACGCGCGCGGCTTCATACAGGTCTTCATCCACCGCCTGCAATCCGGCTAGAAAGATGATGACGCTGAGACCGATGGTGGACCAGCTATGGGCAAAGGCTAACGCATAAAGCACGGCATCCGGGCTGCCGAGCCACGGTGTGGCGAAGGCTCCCAACCCGATTTTTTCGAGCACCTGATTGATGACGCCGGTCGGCTGATACATCCAACGCCAAATCGTGGCGACGGCCATTGGGGAAATCACGACCGGCAGCACGATACAGGTCTGGATCAGAAGACGAGCTTTCCAGACCCGCGCAAGCATGGCAGCAATGACCAATCCGAGCCCGACATTTATGACGATGATGACCCCGGACCAGACGAAGGTGTTGCGGAATGCTTCCCAGAAGATTTTGTCGGAGAAGAGCTTTTGATAGTTCTCCAGACCGACAAAGTTGCGTTCCGGATTGATGCCGTCCCAATCGGTGAACGAGTACTCCAACACCGAATAGGTCGGATAGATCGCAAATACGATGTAGATCGACAGGGCGGGCAGCAGGAACAGAATGGGGTTCAAGCGCTGCGCAAGTTTCGAATCCGGATCAAGGAACATGACGCTACCCTAGGCAGAATGCTATTTGTGGTCCGAGCGGTTTGCTGCCCGCGCACAGTGAGAAAAACGCGGGCAGAACCGAGGCGGTAGACTTACCTCTCGGCGATGCCACCGGGCAGCATGATCTCACCCGCCTCTTTGGCAGCCGCCCAGGCTGATTGCATTTCTGCGGTAAACACTTCCGGCGTCATCACGTCCAGAAGCAAGGCCTGCAAACCGTCGTAGGAGACAGTTGTCAGGCTTCCCGGTGTGATCGTGTCAAGGAACGCAGGGACAGAACCATTGGCCGCGTAGTCGTCGGAGGTTTTCCAGATATCCACAGCAAGCGCCGGCATTTGAGCTTCGCTCAAGGCTTCTTCCAGTGGACCGACCGGAACAGTGCCAGCGTTCAGAAGCGCGACACGGCCGTCCTGCGAGGCGAACATGTAGTTCATGAAGTCAATCGCCGCTTCTTTGTTCTCGGAGCTTTCCCGAATGTACCAACCGCTGCCGATAGAATTGGTCGGGTGTATTCTCTGACCGTCCTCGAACGGGGGAAAAGCAAACACGCTGAAGTCGTCGATCCGGTCACCCGCGGCTTCCGCACCACCGCCGATGACCCAGGGACCCGTGAAGGTCATCGGCACTTCGCCCGCCCAGAAGCGGTCCATTAGCTCACCATATCCGATGGCCACTGGCGTTGACCCGAACCAACCCGCCTGGCCCATCTCCTGCAGTTTTGCCGAGGCCGCCACAAAGGGCGCATCTGTCCACGCGCCGTCACCAAAGAGAACGTTTTCGATGCCTTCAGGTCCGGCATAGCGGCCGAACATCATCGATTGCCAATGCGAGATCGGCCATTTGTCGGCTGCACCAAGTCCAATAGGAGTGTTGAACCCCGCCCCCTGAAGCGTGGCAACGGCGGCTTCCATCTCAGCCCAGGTTGTGGGGACTTCAATCCCGTTCTCGGCAAAGATCGCCTTGTTGTAGAACATGCCGGTTGTTTCGACCTCGTTGCCAAACGCCCAAAGCTTTCCGTCGCTTGACGTCTGAACCACAATGCCCTCAGGGATTGTGCTGCCCCAGTCATTCTCGAAGTAGGCATCCGTCAGGTCGGCCACGAGGCCGCCTGCGATCAAGGCTGCGGGTTGACCCGGACCGGTTCCGAACGAAAAGAGGTCGGGGCCTTCGCCAGCCGAAAGTGCCGGGATAAGCGCCGGGTTGAACAAGTCGGATGAGTTCTTGACAACCGAGATTGTGACATCCGAATTCTGCGCGTTGTAGGTTGCGGCAAGGTCATCATAGACGTTGGTTTGTCCGGGTTCTCCGGCCACCCAAACGACAACCTCCGACTGCGCATATACCAATGCTGGTAGTACGGCAATCGTAGTCGCGACAGCACTGATCCTGACAAAATTGTTCATCGTATCCTCCCAGTTTCGATGATTCTCCCCTCAAAATGTATACGATTACATAGATATGTAAACGAATACATTTCTTGGACATCAAACTGCTTTTCCTAAGTTTGCGCTCAGACCCCCAGATGGTGGGTACGTCCAACCGTTTATCTCGGCACGGCAGCAAATGGCGGCTTTACGGATCAGTTGCAGCACTCGAGTGAGGTGCTCAATAGCGGCTTTCGGCCGCACGTGATCGTATGCCAGGCCATACAGGCTAGATGGCGCGCCGCCGTGGAGATTTGCAACCAGCGCTTACCTAACGCATGCCGCACGACGTATGCACATCTGCTTTCCATGCGCTGCAAAAACCACTGCATTTCTGATTTGAGGCGCCCAGACCTTAATGTCCGCGCGCCGCTCATATCATTGGAAGCGGAAGTTTATGAAGCTCAAAAGATCCAATCCGCCATAGCCTGGATAGGCTTCACTAAGCGCTGCGATGGCCGTATCAGCGTCGGCGCTATTCGAGATCACTTCGTTCTGAAAGTTGAGATAAGAGATGGCATCATCAACCGCGCCGGGGCTGGCTGGCAGCCCGTGTCCAGCCCCGATCACTTTCAGGCTCTCGGTGGTGCGGATGCTTTCGAGCGCGGCAATCCAGTTCGGCGTGTTGCCTAAAGGGAAGGCATGCGCGCTGGCGTAAAGGAGGTCTTGCGCGATGATCAAACCGGCTTCGGGGAAGTGGAAGGTAAGCGTGTTCGCCGCTTCCGCGTCTTTGATCTCTGCAATCTCAACAGCGACCCCGTCCCAGGTGGCGGAGCCTGTCGCAAGGCCACCAGACGGCATGTAGTGCTCTGTCGTGTCACCAAGCTGTTCCTTGCGGCCCGCATACATGTCGCCGCTTCCCTTTGCATCCGCCAGAACGGCATCCGTCGTCATAAAGGGCACATCGGCGAACTGGGACGCGCCAAGGATGTGATCCGGGTGGGAGTGCGACAGATAAAGCTGAGCGATCGGTTTGCCGAGGCTGTCTGCATAGGCGCGAGCCTCAGCCGCGAAAACCTGAACGAACTGCGCATCGATCACATGAAGCTCGTTTGCGGTCTCGACGATATGGGTGTTGACCATCGCAGAGGCCTCGGAGGCCGTGTAACTGTGCAAGGTCACAGCTCCAAGCTTGTGAACGGTAACCATGCCGGCTGCCGGCGTGACTGAATGGCTTGCTGCCTGTGCAACGCGACCTGTGGTTGCGAAAGCGGTGCTGATCGCACCAACCCCTGCTGCCATCTTGATCATGTCGCGACGATTGAATCTTGAATTGGTCATGGCGTTGGCCCCTTTTGGTAAGGTGATTTCCCCTCAACTCTTAACGGACCTTGCGTTGGCTCTTAACAGGGCTGCGCGAATAGGCAATATTCACGAAATGAATATTGACGATATGGATCTCAACCTCCTGCGCACCTTTCAAGTGGTCGCAGAGGAGCGGAGTGTAACAAAGGCCGCAGAGCGCTTGGGCCTCAGTCAGCCTGCTGTCAGCAACGCGCTTAAGAGACTACGAGACAAGCTTGAAGATCAACTTCTTGTGCGTGGTGCGGGTGGATTGCACTTGACGCCGCGAGGTGAGCAACTGGCGCTTCAACTTGGCGAGGTTATGACGCGAATCGATGCAGCGCTGACTGGCGATCCGGACGTCGACCCGGCGCGCATTGCTGAACCGATCGTTATCACCAGTGCTGATGAAGAAATCCTTCTTCACGGCGCTGACATCGTTGCGGCGCTCGAACGCGAAGGTTGTCTGGCTCCTGTGCAGTTCCTGCCGCTCAACCCTGAATACCGTGCGGATGTTCTTTGGCGGAAACGCCTCTCCGTCACGCTGACGACGATGCTTTACGCTCCTGAAGGATTGAAGCAACGCAAGCTTTATGATGAACACTTGGTTTGCCTGATGCGCGCTGATCACCCCGCAGCTGCATCTTGGAACCTCGAGGCTTATCTTCATGCACACCATCTCCTGATCGCACCGCTTGGCGGTCCTCCATCCGGATACCTTGATGATTGGTTTCGGAAACAGGGGCGGGAGAGGCGCGTTCGCCTGATCAGCCATACTTTCGGATCGGCCGCAACGGTCGTTAAACAAACCGGGCTGATCGCCACGCTGCCAAGCCGCCAAGCGGCTATTGCAGTTGCAGACGCGGAGCTAATCACACGGCAGGTACCGGCAGACGTACCGCCCTTTAGCGTGCACATGTTCTGGTCGGAACGATATGACAACGACGCAGTCAGCAGGTGGCTGCGCGACATGCTTTATACGACAATAGCCCAGCGATACGGTTAAGCTTCGAAATAAGCCTCTATTCAATTCTTGAAACAAACGACAGCTATGTCTCGCCCTGCCGTCATCCGAACGGCTTGTAACTAAGGTCGGGTTAGTGCCAAGTTTGACCGATTGCTGCGTTGCCCCTGAAGGTCAGCAAAAGAACAGAGGCACAGCTTTTTCAGCCAGACTTGAAATGGGTTTCCATGGTCAGCACGGAACATCAGAGTCGCGGGCGCGTTCGGCATTCCGAATGGCGTTGGCTGGGCCGTCATCCCGAGCCGCTTTGCCGTCATCTCGAAAGGCAAGCGCAACGTGGTCATCAATGCCCCAATCTCGTAAGCAAGGATGAGGGCCGCAGAGAAGTTCGAGGCGTAGCAGATGAAGTGACGCTCGATGCCGTGCTGTCGGAGCATCTTTTCCACTGGCCCCTCTTGCCCACCTTGTCCGACAAGAATGTGTCGGGACGCGCTCCATACCTCCGCGGTCGGGTTCCGGCGGTACTCATGCGCTTTGGGCGCAAAGGTACACCAGTCGAGTGGAGCGATCTTATGCAACACAAGACTCGTGTCTGATTTGGGAACACCAAAACCCAAACCAATGTCCGCGTTGGAACTCAAGACGGCATGTCGTGCCATGTTACCCTCGATGAACTCGACGGACGCGAGCGGCGCGGCTTTGGCGAGCGCGCCGATGAAATCTGAAAATAGTGAGGTGCAGAGGTCCGGCGTCGCAATACGGATGCGGCGCGTCGTCGTCGACGCATCAAACTCCAGATTGGTTGTGAACATCAGTTTGGCTGCTTCGGCGGCCGCTTTGACACGGGGGTGCAATTCCTCGGCGAACGGCGTGAGCTGCATGGCCCATCCGTCTCGAACAAGTATCGGGTCGCGGAAATGTTCGCGCAATCTTGCGAGGCTGTGGGACATAGCGGACTGTGTTCGACCGACCCCGTCGGCAGCTTCCGAAACAGATCTTCGGTCCAGAAGCGCATCCAAGGCAGTGATCAGGTTCAGGTCGAGCGCGGCAAGTCTTATATTATCTGCATTCATACAACTATGATAATCATCAATTTGCCTCACGTCATCCTTTCGATCAGTTTTCGAGCATCACGACACCCGAGAGGACAAGACCATGAAACTGGCCCCGAAAACACTCTGCCTCCTTGCTGTGCTGGCGACACCAGCGTTGGCACTGGAAAGAATACTTGATCTTGACGGAACCTGGGAAAGTATCGCCTGCGAGTTGCGTCCTCAGGCAGGACAGGATGGCGTCGCGCCCTGGTACCTGAAGCGGTCGATCACGTTCACGCCCGGTCGCATCGATGCGCATTTCTCGACCTATGCTGACGCCACCTGTTCCGCGCCGCTGCTTGAGTTGAAGTTTGGCGGTGACGTCAACGTCCTTGGGGCATCTGGTGTCGCCGAAGGCGCGCGCAACGTCGATCTGATCGTCAACGATTATCTGACCATCACACCGCAGATGGAAGGCTTTGCGGGATTTCTGAATTCAGCAGAGGCAGGCGCTTGTGGAACCACAGAGTGGTCGGTCGGCATCGAACAGGACGTGTTCGAGACCGGGTGCACGGTCATGGGCGTCGCAGCGAATGCCCCCGCGATAGAGTATGAGGTGCTCCATGTCTCTGCTGGGCATCTCTACTTTGGTGCGCGGCCTGTCGACGGCTTGCCGCTGGCCCAACCGGTCGATCGCCCGACAGCCTTGCAGATGCCGCTCAAACGGCTGGAGGGGGGATTGACCCAGAAAGTCGGCGCAGATGATCTACGAGTGCCGAAACATGTCGAGATCGTATTGTTTGAACAAGCCGACGGAGCCGACCCTGCCGAAGTGCGCGCTTTCTTCGAGACAATCACACAAAAGATGAACCAGAACGATACGCTTCTTTACCGTACCGTTGGGCAGGGCGAAGACGGAACCTGGCTTTGCGTCAACTATTGGACCAGCCGACCCGACATGGAGACTTTGAATGCGCAAGCACAAAGCTGGGCAAATGAATTTGCGACCATGGGCGAGCTGGTCAAACCAAGCAGCTTTCGCCTGACCGGATACGATACCGGTCTTTGACGCAGTAGAGATACCTTCGCGCAAAATCGGCCATTCGCTCACCAACGGCGAATGGCCTCTCTGTCCGCATTGTTCAGTTTAGCCAACCTGAAACTATGTGGAAGCGGCGAATGTCAGGACAGCGGGCTGCACATGCAGCATCTGCGAACTCAGCTCAAGGGCAGCTTTGGGCCGTCCTCGCCGGGGATCGTCCCGCCCTGAAGCAAATCTACTGTAACGGATCTAAAGGCGACTCTTAGCCCAAAATGACGAATGAAGCGCTTCGAACCGATAATGGCTTTCGGTTCAGGTTCGCTTTTGATATCGGGCCGAACGCGTGCTGTGACCCCAACCAAAATTGCTCCGAAACACGTCCGGAGCAATCTCCGATCTGAAGTCCAAGACTGGTTATTCAGTTCGCGACTTGGCTCACGGGCGTGATCTTTCCGATCGGCGCTCCAGCCAATGCGCCATGCTCGCGCAGGGTATCAGGATTGTCGGCCCGGTAGATGCAATACGTCCCTTCACCGGTCAGATAGGAATGGTCCCATTCGATCACATCGCCAAGTTTGGCGACAGCCGCATTCGAGCCTTTCGAAATCTTCTCCTTCTTGTCCAGCCCGAAGAACCCGACACCAGGAATTGGGCGCTCTATGACAAAAACCTGATGCCCGTCACGCGGCTTTGCACCCGCGGCCTGACCACCGCCAACGGTGGGCGAGTTGATGAAGAGCACTTCCGAGATTTTCTCTGGCGTGATGGCGGCGGCTTGAAACATCTGACGCACTGCGTCCTCGTCATTGGCCGTCAATACGACATAGCTGTCAGAGCCAGCGGACAGCGTTTCGTCGACGCTCACACCTGCCTGTTGCATGAGCGTTTCAGAGGGGGTCTCGAAGGGGGCTTCCAGTTCGACAACAAACTGGCCGGCAATTCCGGCGACGGGAGCGAAGAGAGCCGCAACCAGTGCGGCGCGGAAAGAAGGGAATGTGAACATATGATCCTCCATGGTTTAAATTTAGAACTTTGTGGCTTTCGTGGCTATACCGCCCGAAACCGACTACATTGGTGGCGAAATCCGAGCTGAAATGTCCTGAATGACTTCCGAAATCGCTCCGAAATCACGCGTTTTGCAGATTGGTCAGGGTCGTTACGACCTTGAAACCGGTGCACTTGCCGCAGCGGACGGCAGACCAATACACCTGCGGAAACAGTCCGCCGAAGTCCTTGCGGTGCTTTCCTCTCGGGCAGGAGAGGTGGTTGATCGCGAAGCGTTGGTTCAAGCGGTCTGGAAGGACATCGCAACGACCGACGACTCGTTGATCCAGTGCATCAGTGACATTCGTCGCGCGCTCGGAAAAGACGTGATCGAAACCTATCCAAAAATCGGCTACCGGCTGGTCGCTGTTGCGGCCTCGGCGGATCGCCTAACAGGGCTGCCTCACATCAGCTTTCGCCTGATCGCGGCAGTCGGGGCTTTCGTGCTGTTTGCCTCGGGTCTGGGCCTTTGGCTCAATTCCAGTTTCGGCGGATTTGATGCTGACAGCGCGGTTATTGTTCCGCCGCGCATCGTGCCCGACAAGACGCTTGCGGTTCTGCCCTTTGTCAATCTTGGCGGTGGCGACGAGTTGCAATTTTTTGGAGACGGCCTCAGCGAGGATTTGACCACGGACCTCGCCAAGATACCCGATCTGACAGTGATCGCCTTCGCGTCCAGCGGCGACTTTCCGCAAGCCGAGGCAGGTTTCAGGGAGATCGCGGATAATCTTGGCGTGCGGTATCTGGTGCGCGGAACCGTGCGGCACTCCAACGACCGGGTGCGCATCAATGTTTCCCTCATCGACCCCTTCGAGGGCGTGAATGTCTGGGCAGAGCGATTTGATCGGGTTCGGCAGGACCCCTTCGATGTCCAGGAAGATGTGACGCGGGCCATTGTCGACGCATTGTCACTGTCGCTCAAAGCCAATGTGGTGCCCTTGCGCGTGGCGACGGACGCCTATTTCATGTTGCTGCGCGGTTTGGAGCCATTGCGGGAAGGCACAATCGAAGGCAATCAACGGGCACGCGAATACTTTGAAAAAGCGCTCGCGCTTGAACCAAATTATGCACGCGCACATGCCTACATTGCCGTCGCCTATGGGCGTGACATGATGTTCGACTATGCCGCCCCGTCCCCACGTCAGTCTGTCCAACAGGGACTTCAGGCTGCCATCGCGGCAATACAACTCGATCCCGATATCCCGAATGCCTATTTCGCGCTGGCCATCCTGAACCTTGCCATCGGAGAAAATGACAAAGCACTTGCGGCAGCGCGACATTCGATCCAACTCAATCGAAATTTTGCAGAGGGCTACGCCATCCTGGCCGAGGCGGCTGTTTACGGCGGTGATCTTGAAGAGGCACGTGAAGCGATCCAGCACGCCAAACGATTGCACCCCCATCATTCGGCGCGGTTTGACTGGATCGAGGCACACGTGCATTTTCAGCTTGGTGACGCAGAAACAGCGCGCGCTTTGCTGGAGATGACAGTTGAGGAAGCCCCCGGTTTTGCCGCAGCTTTCGTCTTGCTCGCAGCCACCTATGCCGAACTGGGAGAATATGAACGAGCAAAATCAGTGCTGGCAGCCTTGCGCGCGCAACGCCCGGGCTTTCAGGTTCACAAATTCGTAGCTTCGGCACCTTTTGCAACCGAAGATCGTCGTCAGCGGCTCGATGATGCTCTGCAACGGTTAAGCCGAGATTGAAGCGCCACGCTAACCAGATTCTTAACCGCTTTGGCCGCCTGTTAGTGAGCAGCAGTTGCATACTTGTCAGGCATGAAGCGACCTTTGGTGCATTTGCAGCTAACGTCGAATATGTCCACGTTGCGACCAATATATGCACTGCGGCCATGGTCCGGTTCGAGCCCAAGCTGTACCTTAGATTTTTGCTGCTGGGCGTGCACGCAGTATGGATTTCGTCGCATAGGCATTTCAGTCTGTGCGGCAACCCGCTCCCGCGCACGCTTATCTTTAACAAAATCTGGAACCGCGAGTTTGACGAGGTCGCAGCCACGCAACTTACTGTCGATGGCGAAATTGAACAAAGCCAAGTCTCGCTGAATGCCCGCAAGTTCCAGCCGTGACCGGATCGCCCAGATCTGTTTTGGTAACAAAGGGCGCTTTTGACGCATGATCCGCCCCTTGTTCCAGGCTCAGCGTTTCGGGGTGGTTGCAGGAAGTAGGACGCTTGGCACGATATGCCCTCCGATCCTCCCTCCGAGCCCAGGCGTCAGCACCGCGCTGACAGGCCGATTGTATCACCAAAAATGGAAGTACCATCTCAGGAGGCAAATGAACAACCAATTGCTGCACGACCATTCGTCGGCGCTAGCCAAAACCCACAAAATGCTGAGCTGAGCTTGAATGTCAGTACTGTGGACAGATGCTTAAGATGATATGTTATGCTTGGATCGAAACAAACAGCGGGTTGCGGCTGTAATTTTGGAAGGTCTCAATTGAAGTCTTCAGAGCAGAAATCCGTCATTCTGGTTGCGGATGTCGTTGGATATTCGCAGATGATGGATGAGAACCACGAGGTTGCATTAGAAGCTCTTGGAGACGTCCGAGACAGAGTTATCGAGCCCTGTATTGCGGCTGGCGGCGGCGTCGTTGTCAAACGCCTCGGGGATGGGTGGTTGGCAGCCTTCGAAGCTGGCTCGGACGCGTGCACCTCGGCCCTCAAGATACAAGAAATGTTGGCCATTGATGGAGCCCCGGCATTGCGCATCGGCGTTCACGAGGGGGCGGTCAGCTTTGTCGATGACGATATCTTCGGGAGTGGCGTCAATATCGCGTCGCGGTTGGAGGCGCTCGCAAAATCAGGTGGCATCGCAATCTCCGACGTTGTGTTTGCGAACTTGTCGGAGGATCTGCAAGCCTCGTTTGAGAATGCAGGAGCACGGTTGCTGAAGAACATTGCAGAGCCCATAAAGGTCTGGGCGTTCGGAGGAATTCCTCCGACCGACGTTGCATCCGAACCAGTTTCCGTACTGCTAGAGAATTTTGTTGAAAGATCATCATCATCCAGCGCGCTCGCCCCCGATATACTGGATGCAGTTGCGATGGAGCTTGAAAAGTACCGCTGGCTGAATGTCCTGCGAACAGAAGATGACGGTGAAACTTCGAAGTATATTCTTTGCGGTTCACTTCGCCGCTCCGGTGATCGGGTACGGGTCACGGTTGACCTTTCGGCACGACACGACGGGCGGCGGCTTTGGAGCGAACGATTTGACCGGGTTGTCATAGATGAATTCGAGCTCGTGGATGGGCTAAGTGTGGCGCTTGCGCTGCGGATCAGCGCAGAAATCGACGCATACGAAAAAATGCAAGCCGAGATGCGTCCTCCAGAGCAATTGAATGCTGTTGAACTCAGTGCGCGGGCCAATGATCTCATGTCATCAGGCTTACCGGACGCATTTGACGAGGCGGACACTTTGCTGGCACGGGCTATCGCGCTGGAACCCCGCAGCCTTCATTCAAAATTCTTTTGTGGGCTAACCGGCGTAGCAAAATGCGAATGAACCGTATGCTCTTGCATTTTCATCTTTCTCACTAGGGTATCTGTGAACAGCACTTTAGGTGCAAACACAATATTTTTGTCGACAAAAATTGCTCTAGCGGATGTATTTGAACGCTGTCAACTCGATGAAATCCAATCTGTGCCAATACAAAATTGTTTCGACATTTTGGTTCGATTTTTATTTGATAACTGCAATTTAAACGGCCCAGCGTACCTCGGTTCCGATGGTTGATCGGGATGCGATAAACGGAAGGACCGAGCCTCAAAAGGTCTCGGGCGATCTGCTTGTGGATGCGCTGGCAGTACCCGCGATTCTTATTTCTGTGGAAAGAGAGATTGTCGCCGTCAATCAACTCGCGCTTTCTGTGCTTGGGATCGAAACGTCTAACTGTGCCTTGGGGCAAAAGTTCCAATCGATCTTGTGCTCACAGCAAGGTGTAAGCTTTTGGGCGCATTTGACGGAAATCGAAAAAGGTTCGTCACCGCTTAGCTTTGCAATTGCAAAACTGAAGCATGGAGCAAGTTATCAAACGTTTTCTGTACGGCCACTCATTGAAATTGATCGGCGGATAATTGGCTTTTTGTGCCAAGGTTACGAGCAGGATCGCAACCCAGCTGACTGTCAGATACCAAGTGAAATCCTTGAAGGATTGCCCAGAAGGACGTGGGTGTTTGACCTTACCTCCGGCGCCATATCTCCAAAGGTATCGATGGAACCGTCCATCCCGGAATTATCTGCTCAGCCGCTGTCAGAGTACTTTCAGTCCATTCATCCCGAAGATATTTTGAGATTGCAGTATGGTCTGGCTGCCTTGGCGTCAGCTGCCAATGCCGAGTTTTCTGGATCATATCGGGTAGCATTTTGTGGAGACGAAAACCGGGAACTTTACGGCACTGCACGTGTCGAAAGTTGGGGCGAGTCTGGACGCCCTCAAACCATAGTGGTTCACGAATATTACGTGGGGGAAACAAGAAAAAGGCTCGATCAGCTCGTAAGCTTTTCTGACGATGAAGATCGCTGGAAAACGGCTGTTCTCAGCGCCAACCAAGCCGTCTGGGATCATGATTTTGAACGCGATCATCACTACGTGTCCGAAACCTGGCGTGACTTACGGGGTTTAGGGAACGAAGAACAAATGCCGCACTCCACGGATGAGTGGTTGAAAACCATTCACCCTCAAGACGTCGACCACATCAAGGAAGAACTGCGGAAAATCGACTCCGGTGCAACAGACATTATCAACTACAAATTCCGCCAGCGACATAAAGAGGGCCATTGGGTTTGGTTCTTGAGCAGAGGGCGCGTTGTTCGGCGGGACACGGGGGGCGCTCCGTTGCGCATCATTGGGACGGATACCGACATAACGGAAATCAAAACCGCGGAACTGGAAAGCCAACGGATGGCCGAGCGGCTCGATGTTGCTATGGAGGCTGCGGGAATGGCGCGATGGGAGTTTAATGTAAATAAGGAAGAAGCGTACTGGGATGACCGGCTTCTCAAAATGGCGGGTATCACTGACGGCAAAAATGTCAGACCGCACGACGATTGGCTGCGCTATATCCACCCTGATGATCAGGCCGCAGCACTGGCTTACACCGAACGCTGTCTGGAACAGAAAGCGGATGTTGCGCATGACTACCGCATGGTCACCAAAGATGGTCAGATCAAGCATATCAGAACACGTGGGAAATACGTGGTGCATCCGGGCAATGACGCGCGATACTACGGCGTGAATTTCGACATTACAAAGGACAAGTTACAGACTGAGGAACTGGAAAAAGCCCGCGCACTGCTTGAACATGAAAGCCGGCATGATGCTTTGACGGGCCTGCCTAATCGCAGAAAACTTGACGAGGTTCTTTCCGATTGCGTGAAGAATTGTACCGGGCGGGTCGCAGTACTTCATTGCGACATCGACTACTTCAAGCAGATCAATGACACGCTTGGGCATGATGCCGGCGATGCAACACTGAAGCATGCCGCGGACATTCTGCTGAAACACACGCCGGACGCGTCGATGGTGTCGCGCGTTGGGGGTGACGAGTTCGTCGTTCTTTTGTTTGATGCACCGGACGATCCGGAACTGGAACATCTTGCTGAGACGCTCATTCGGGAAATGTCGCGACCCTTTTATTATGATGCCCAGGAATGCAATATCGGGACAAGCATTGGTGTCGCGACAACGTCGAGCGTTCGCGATCATGGCAGCGCACTATTTATCGATGCTGACCTCGCGTTATACGAAGCCAAGAAGGCGGGGCGGGGGCGCTTCCGCTTCTTCACAGCGTCGATGAAGGACGAAGCGCGCAAGCGCAAAAACTCGTTCGACGCATTGTCCGCCGGTTTCGATAACGGAGAGATCACTTGCCATTACCAGCCCCAGTTTGACGCCCAAACGCTGGCGGTGACCGGACTGGAGGCATTGGTGCGATGGGAAAGTGAAAAATTCGGATTGTTGATGCCGCAAGAGTTCCTACAGACGGCCGAGGACATGGGGTTACTGCCACAATTCGATGAACTGGTCTTGCGTCGCGCGCTATATGACATGAAGAAATGGCGAAAGCGGGGGCTTGCCGTTCCGCCAATTTCGGTCAACGTGTCGGCACATCGCCTCAACGATCCTACCTTGGGTGATCAACTGCGTGTTCTGGACTTGCCACGGGACATGGTGTCGTTCGAATTGCTTGAATCCGCATTCCTTGATGCCAGAAACGATGTGATCGACCGCAATTTGCGACTGATCAGCGCCATGGGGATTGATATTGAAATTGACGATTTCGGTAGCGGTCATGCATCGATCGCGAGCCTTCTTGAGATCAAGCCGACGCGTCTAAAGGTCGACCGTTTTCTGGTGCAACCAATCGTCGAGTCGACGCGCCAACGAGAGCTCGTGAAAACGATTATCGGTATCGGACGGATGCTCGGGATCAAAGTGGTGGCTGAAGGTGTCGAAACAGCAGCCCATATTGAGATCCTTCAACAGATGGGGTGCTGCTACCTTCAGGGCTACGGGTTGGCGCGCCCAATGAACGCGAAGAATACCGGAGTTTTTCTGTCAGAGCGTGTCGGAAGCACATCGGACGACGCCGAGGGTCGAGCTGGATAGGTGTTGAAATGCAGATCTTGTGTGCAGATCCAGTTCACATGACCCTCTTTTCAAACAAGAGCCTTCCAAGTGTTACCGCTGAACCCGCAATCGCCATTCTCAAGGTCATCGCGAAAGATCGAATGCGTCACCAGACCTAAATTGGATGTCTACTTAGGAGCAAAGAGTAGCTTCAAAAAGGTCCGGAACAGCATGATTTGCTCAGAAGCAGAGTTGTGTTCCCTTAAGGCGCGCTGCAGAACCAAGCCGCCTTCCACGACGCCCGAGACCATATCACCCAGCGCATCCATATTGACGGGCTCACGGGGTTCATAAACCTTTGCGATCTCCTCAAACATGCCCCGGAACCGTTTTCGCCAGCCCAGAATGGCTTGTCTGTTCAATTCGCGCACCCCTTCATCAAAAAGCCTGTCCTGATAGGCAGTAGACGCGATCACGCAGCCAGGATGGCCGGTTGGCATCTCCTCCAGCATCTCGGCCAGCAACTTCAGGCCGATAAGCATACAATGAAGCGGGTCGTCGTTAAGTTCGCGGGCACGCGCAAACAGATCGTCATAGAGGGCGTTCTCTACCTCGATGTAACGTTCCAGCATCGCGCGGGCGAGGGCGTTCTTGTCTTTGAAATGATAGAAAAAACCGCCACGTGAAATTTCAGCACCTGCCACGATTTCGTCGATTGATGTAGCCTCAAATCCTTTTTCGAGAACGGCGGCCTCGGCGATATCGAGGATTCGCGTACGTGTATCGACTTTCTGATCCATTGGTAGATTCCCCACTGTACTGTGAGTCCAGTTGACGCTGTATTATTTGCTGAACCCGGCGTCGATAATTCCCTTAGCCTATGAAATTACAGCAAAAAGACAAATTACACAACCGGACCACGCGACAACTATCGGTTGGTACTGCATCAAGGTTACTCCTTTCGCATTAACTCACAAGGATAGCTTTTATGCGCATTCAAAGACTTATTGAGACGCCCCGTTTTTTTCTTTCTGATGGGGGAATGGAGACATTTCTGATTTTCGACATGGGGTATGATCTGCCCTGTTTCTCGGCAGCGGTGTTGTTGGATACAGACCAAGGTCGTTCGGATTTGGCCACCTATTTCGAGCGGTTCATAGCGATTGCAAAGTCCAGTGGCCGTGGATTCATTCTGGATGCCCCCACATGGCGGGCCGGCACCGCTTGGGCTGGCCCATTGGGGCAAACACAGAACGAGGTGATTGAGACCAATGAGCGCGCGGTTTCATTTGTGTCAGGTCTGCGCGCACTTCATGAAACCGAAGACTGTCCGATCCTGATCAACGGTTTGGTTGGGCCCGCAGGTGATGCTTATGCGCCTGATACGGTACTCTCGAAGCAGGAGGCATTGCGGGTCCATGCACCGCAAATTCATGCCTTGGGCAAAGCCGGCGTAGACATGATCAGCGCAATGACCCTGACACATGTGGATGAAGCCATTGGAATCGTGCAGGCTGCCAAGGAAATCGACGTGCCTGTCGTGATCGCGTTCACGTTGGAGACGGATGGGCGTTTGCCATCTGGCCAATCGCTCGGTGACGCAATTGTCCAAGTCGATGCAGAGACAAACAATGGTCCAATCTACTACATGATCAATTGTGCGCACCCCGATCATTTCCGCGATGCGCTTGATACGACTGCCGCTTGGACTCTGCGAATTGGGGGTATCCGCTCCAATGCATCGCGGATGAGTCACGCAGAATTGGATGAGGCGGACGTTCTGGATGACGGCGATCCGGCGGAGCTTGGTCAGCTTAGCGCGGAGCTTCTCACTCGTCTTCCCAATATCAAAGTGCTGGGTGGCTGCTGCGGCACTGACCATCGCCACGTCGGTTGCATCGCCGGGCACGACTGGCACCGTTCGGTCGCTTAGCGCCAGTTAAGTCGCATACTTTTTTGAAAGGAAAACAATTGTTTAGGATATTTATTCTCTCAACTGCGCTCAGCTGTGCGGTCAATGCTATGGCTGAGACTTCGACGGCTACCGCAGTAACTGAGGAACAGTCCCGCAAAACTGCAACCATAGCGTGTTTGTGTGACAAAGCGATGCCCGCGCCTGAGCCCAAAGATCGCCGTTCTGCGGTGCCTGACCTCGCGTTGGGAAGCTGTGTTTGCGATGGCACGTTGGTGGTCGGCCTCATGCAAAAGGCGTCAAACAATTCAAATTTCTTGCGCTCGAGCGAACCGGCGCAAGCCGTGGCGTTTGAAGACGCTGCTTTGGGTGAAAGGCTTGGCGACGAACAAAACGACGTCGAATGGGACTCCGGTGTCCCAGTTGGGCCGACAGAATATGCGAGCCCGCCGCCATTATGACGCACTGCACGTTGGCACCGTTGTTTGTTGTCACGCTCGGCTACGAGCAACTGCCGCACTCATTATTTCCAAAGACGACCTGAAAGAATGAACGATGAAAGACACAATGGACTACATGATCCGTCCCGCAAACAGTGACGATGCATTGGACCTAGCCCGTCTGATAGACATTGCTGGCGAGGGCATCCCTTCATGGCTCTGGGCTAAATCTGCGGGCGACAATCAATCGCCCTTGGATGTTGGGGTTAGCCGCGCATTGCGCGACAGTGGCGGCTTCTCCTATCGAAACGCAATCGTTGCGGAACGTTCCGACGCCGTGGTGGGTATGGCATTAACCTACCCAATCGATGCAGCGCCGGACGACGACTTGGATGATCTCCCATCCCCTGTTGCGCCTTTTGTCGCGCTGGAGGCCCATTCGGTTGGAACGTGGTACGTGAATGCACTTGCGGTGCGTACCGGCGCGCGAGGCGCAGGCATCGGCGCAACACTTTTGGCCGAAGTCGAAGAACTTGCGCGGACCGCGGGGTATTCGGTACTCAGCATTCAGGTTTATGAGCAGAACACCGGCGCTGTCAGGCTCTACCTGCGTACCGGTTTCGAAATCGTGGAGCGCGCGCCAGTTCGATCGCACCCTTGTCAGCCCTATTACACGGGAGATGTCTTGCTGCTTACCAAGTCGATCTAAGGCTGGATCCCATGACGATTTGGTAAGTTGCTCCTGCCGGCGCGCCTTCTTGTGGCGCGCCCGTACTTAACTCTCGATCATTGGCCCGGGGCAGCGTTGGCCTGATAGTGCAACCTTCTTAAACCGTTGTGCCTTTTCGACGTATCGCGCATCCGACGCAGCCAGCGGCAATGCCTACGACAATTGCCACGATGAGTTCGATGGGTTCGACGTTTGCAAACGACATTTTTGCAAAGATGAGTGTTTCTGCAATGCCGACCAAACCACCCATGATACCTGCAAGCAGGACGTTGCGGGTCATCATGCCCAAAGCGAGGCCGAGGATGCCCGGCAGGCTCAGGATATTTCCACCGATTGTTCCTAGAAATTCAAGCATTTGGTTTCCCGCCGTTAATTGCGAACCCCGTCGAGGTATTGTTTCGTTTCAGTCGTGTCGAGCATGACGTTCTCGTCCGGCGCGAAGCGTGGGGCGTCAATATCATCGAGCATCTTTTCATAAGCTTCCTGCCAGCCGCCCGGCAGCTTGTGGGCAATTCCCTGGTGGCAGTCGATACAAGTCATTCCTGTGTCAATCGCGCGTTGGTGTTCTGATGCTGCGCGCGTCTCCTGAATGGTGAAGTCCATGTATTCGAACTCGTGGCAGTTTCTGCACTCCCGGCTGTCAGACTTTTTCATCTTTGCCCAGACGGCCTCCGCCATGTGCAAGCGCCTGTCTTCGTACTTCTCCGGGGTTGAAATGGAACCGACAGCTTCATGGTAGACGTCTTTGACTGCCATGATCTTGGCCTTCACCTTGAAGTTCCATTCTTTCGGCACATGGCAATCTGAACAGATTGCGCGAACGCCGGAGTGGTTGTTGTAGTGGATGGTTTCGCGGTACTCGCCCAGATTGGTTTCCATCGTGTGGCACCCGACGCAGAACTCTTCGGAGTTTGTCGCTTCGAGTGTCCAGTGGAACCCACCCCAGAACATGATACCGGCAAGAAATCCGGCGAGTAACGTGAACCCCACGCTCAAAACTGCCGTCGGCCCCCAGAACCAATCCCACAGGCGACGCAATCTTCCGCGATCATCAGGCGATTTTGCCATATCAAATGCTCCCTGCTGTCCGGATCAGTTGCCGGTGGATGGTTGGAAAAGGTTGTTCACCAGTGCGGGCGCATCCGCTTGCGGAACATGGCACTGGTTACAGAAGTACCGAGTACCCGCGATCTGGTCGAGCTCATTGCCATCGCGGTCCAGATAGTGCGTCATCGACAACGTAGGCGCATTGCGCTCCCCAGCTTTGGTCCAGTCGTGGCAGGACAGGCATTGGTTTGTCCGCAAATCAATCTGGTATTGTTCGATAGAATGGGGGATCAAGGGTGGTTGTTGGCGGTAGTTCCGCTGCATCCGCCCCTGCACCTGCCCATGGATCTGATCGACCGCGACCGGTTCGTCGACCTCCGCCCCGCGGAGCGTTGTGACAGACAATGATTGTGCCAGAACAATCCCACCTACGGCAATTGCCGGTATGACTGTCGCCAATCCCAGTTTCAGCATCTTGTTCATCGCGTAACTCCTTATGCGCGCTCAGGCGGTTTGTGACTCCGGTGCAAGCGTCTTGTCGGACGGTTCGGCTACTCTCTCGTCGAACCTATGGGTAAAATGGAAGACGTCTTGAGCACAGACGTCGATGCAGCGGCCGCAGTTCGTGCAGTCCGGTGCGAGGATAAGCTGGGAGGATCCCGGTTTGCCCTTCAAAGCAGGCGAGATCACCTGGTTTTCGGGGCAAACGGCATAGCAATCCATACAGTCGTCGCAGGCTGATCGTGCCGACGCGCTGACCCGCATCAGGCTTTTCGAACCGATTGCTCCGTAGAAGGCGCCAACCGGGCAGAGGTGACCGCACCAGCCGTGTCGCGACACAAAAGTATCCAGCAGGAAGATTGCGATCACCAGGGCCCAGGTAAAGCCCATGCCAAAGAGCAAGCCGCGATGCAGCATTGTCACAGGGTTAACAACTTCCCACGCAATGGTGCCCGTGATGCCCGAAACGATCAAAATGCCAGCCAGCATCCAAAGCCGCGTGTTGCGTTTGGGTTGCCACCCTTTTGGCAGACCCAGTTTACGGTGCAGCCAGTTTGCGGCATCGGTGACCGGGTTGATGGGACAGACCCAGGAGCAATACATGCGGCCTCCGATCAACGCATAGGTCGCAAGAACGATACCACCGCCCAGCAGTGCTGTAAGCGAAGGCCAGTAGCCGGCGACGAGGCTTTGGAGCAGCACAAGCGGGTCGGTCAGCGGCAAGACGTCGAGCGTCATGGATCCAGCCAGTGTGCCTTTGACGATCCAGATGCCAAACCATGGGCCCAGCAGAAAGAGCAACAGGAACCCAAACTGACTGGCGCGACGCAAGAGCAAAAAGCGGTGAGCACCCACCCAGCCTTTCACTTCGATCGCCTCCTGCCCAACGAGAGCATGCTGCTTGCTCATTGCGCGACCTCCGGCAGCTGAAAGACAGGTTCAAACCCGCCCGGTGCAGCGAGGTTATCCGTGCCCGGACCGGGCAGCCGGTCTGGCAGGTCAATCAGGCCATCGACCAGTGGTGCGCCGTTCGCGTCTTTTTCTTCCCAGCCTTTCCGGTAGTGATCCGCCGCCTCCGCCCGAGCGAGCCGCGCGGGAAGGACCTTGATCGCGGCTTCCGGGAGGACGCAGCTTTTTTCGCACATGCCGCATCCAGTGCATCGGTCGGCATGAACCGTAGGAATAAACAGCGCATGGTGGCCGGAACGGGTGTTGTGCAGCGGCTCAAGGGAAATTGCTTCGTCGATGACAGGGCAAACCCGGTAACAGACATCGCAACGCAACCCTTGAAAGTTGAGGCAATTTTCCTGATCGACCAAAACCGCCACGCCCATTTTTGCGTCGTCGATGTTGGTCAGACCGGGGTCCAGCGCACCCGTGGGGCATGCAGCGACACATGGAATGTCGTCGCACATCTCGCATGGAACGTTGCGGGCAGTGAAGAACGGCGTGCCCGTCGCAGGGCCATCCGCCCCCAAATCGGCCAGCTCCAACGTGTCATAGGGGCAATCGCGCACACAAAGGCCGCAGCGAATACAGGCAGATGTAAACTGGTCCTCGGGCAGCGCTCCCGGGGGGCGCAAGGCTTCTGCTGGAAGCGCCCGCGCATCCCGCGCCAGGTAGGCGAGCGCAGATCCCGCAATGGCGCAGGCCCCCGCAGCGCGCGCCGTCTCCGTCAGGAAACGGCGACGCTCAGTCGATAGGGGGGATCCGGCTGCGGGCATCATGACCTCGTGGCTGACCTATGGGCTCAGGCGCGCTCGACTTTACAAGCACATTTCTTGAAGTCCGTCTCCTTGGAGAGCGGGCAGGTCGCGTCGAGCGTCAGCTTGTTGATGAGCTGGCCTTCGTCGAACCACGGCACAAACACGAGCCCTTGTGGCACCTTGTTGCGCCCTCTCGTTTCGACCCGGCTGAGCATATAGCCACGACGTGTCGCGATGCTGATTTCCTGACCGCGACGCAATCCACGTGCGCGGGCGTCCTCCGGGTGCATATAGACGACGGCAGAAGGGTAGGCGCGGTGCAACTCTGGTACCCGGCGGGTCATGGAACCTGAATGCCAGTGTTCCAGTACCCGACCGGTGCAGAGCCAGAGATCATATTCCTCGTCCGGCTCTTCGGCGGCAGGCTCAAAAGGCGCAAAAATGATGTTCGCCTTGCCGTCCGGTTTGCCGTAGAATTTGACGCCTGCGCCTTCGGGTACGTAGGGATCATAGCCCTCGCGGAAGCGGTAGAGCGTTTCCTTGCCATCCACGACCGGCCAGCGCAGCCCACGGGCATTGTGATAGACATCAAAGTCCGCCAGATCGTGCGCGTGGCCACGTCCAAAAGAGGCATATTCCTCGAAAAGTCCCTTCTGGACATAAAACCCAAAGTGCTCAGACTCGTCGTTGTCAAAACCTTCGGCGGTTTCGGACAGCGGGTACTTGCCTACCTCACTTTCAGAAAAGAGCACCTCGTAGAGTGTTTTACCTGCCAATTCCGGTTTTTTGGCAATCAGTTCATCGCCCCAGGCCTCTTCGACGGTGAACCGTTTGGAGAATTCCATCAGTTGCCAGAGGTCTGATTTTGCTTCGCCCGGTGCTTTCACCTGCTGCCGCCAGAACTGCGTACGCCGTTCCGCATTGCCGTAAGCACCCTCTTTTTCGACCCACATCGCTGTGGGCAGGATCAGGTCTGCCGACATGGTGGTCACGGTCGGGTAGGGATCTGAAACGGTGATGAAGTTCTCGGGGTTGCGGTATCCCGGGTAGCCTTCCTCGTTCATGTTGGGGGCGGCTTGCATGTTGTTGTTGCACTGAACCCAGTAGGCGTTGAGATCGCCGTCCTTCAGCTTGCGGTGCTGCAGGACCGCGTGGAAGCCGGGTTTCGGCGGGATTGTCCCCGCCGGGATGTTCCAGGCAGTTTCGCAAATCTCGCGGTGCTCGTCGTTCATCACCACCATGTCCGCAGGCAGACGGTGGGCGAAGGTGCCCACCTCGCGCGCGGTGCCGCAGGCGGAGGGCTGGCCAGTCAGTGAGAAGGGCGAATTGCCGGGTTCCGAGATTTTGCCGACCAGCAGGTGCACATTGTACATCAGCGAGTTCACCCATGAGCCACGGGTGTGCTGGTTGAAGCCCATGGTCCAGAGACTCATAACCTTGCGGTTCGGATCGGCGTATTGTTGAGCCAGCCGTTCCAATTGCTCGGCGGGAACGCCGGAGAGTTCCGAAACTTTCTCCACCGTGTATTCCGAGACCGCCGCCGCGTATTCGTCGAAGCTGATCGGTTCGAGCTTTCCAGAGTTCGGATTTGCGGCCGCTTCCTGCAAGGGGTTGTTGTCGCGCAAACCATAACCAATATCTGTCGCGGTCTTGGTGATATTCACGTGTTTGCTGACGAAATCTTCGTTCACCGCGCCGTTCTGGATGATGTAATTCGCGATGTAGTTCAAGATCGCCAGATCAGTCTGCGGCGTGAATATCATCCCGTTATCCGCAAGCTCAAAGGACCGGTGCGTGTATGTTGACAGGACGTGCACCTCGGTACCGGGTTTGGTCAGGCGTGTATCGGTCAGACGCGACCAGAGGATCGGGTGCATTTCGGCCATGTTTGAGCCCCAAAGCACGAAGGTATCAGCGTGCTCCAGATCGTCATAGCAGCCCATCGGTTCGTCGATCCCGAAGGTCCGCATGAAACCGACCACGGCAGAGGCCATGCAGTGACGCGCATTCGGGTCGATGTTATTGGTGCGCAGGCCCGCCTTCATCAGTTTTGCGGCGGCATAACCTTCCCAGACTGTCCACTGGCCGGAACCGAACATGCCCACACTGGTTGGCCCTTTCTTGGCCAGAGCCTCTTTCCATTTGGCGGCCATGACATCGAATGCTTCGTCCCAGGAGACCGGTTCGAACTCTCCGTTCTTGTCATATTCGCCATTGGTCTTGCGCAAGAGCGGAGTAGTCAGGCGGTCCTGCCCGTACATGATCTTGGAGAGGAAGTAGCCCTTGATACAATTCAAACCTCGATTGACGGGGGCATCCGGGTCGCCTTGGGTTGCCACAACGCGGCCTTCCTTGGTGCCCACGAGTACCGAGCATCCGGTACCGCAGAACCGACAGGCGGCCTTGTCCCACCGGATGCCGGCCATTTGGGCAGGGGAGGAAGTAGCGGCCCCGCTGGCTAAGGGAATGCCAGCGGCAGACGCTGTTGCAGCGGCTGCGGTGGCCTTGAGAAACGTACGGCGCGATTCAGACTTGGTCATAGGATGGCCCTCTGGCTGGTTTGCTGGAGTTCGGAGGAAAGATGCGGACGGCTTTCCGACAACTCCTCAAAGTGGTGAAAATTCAATGTGAGTGACAGGACACCGGGTATCTGGTGCAAAGACATGATGGTTTCGGAGGCCAGAGCCTCTGGCGTGTCTTCGACAACAACCACAAAGCGGCCGTCTTCGCTTGCAGCATGGACTTCGGCCCCATCGAATGCCTCGATGGCGGCTCGAGCGGTGATTTCTTGACCGGGTGCTATGTGGATCAGACATCCGCAAATGTTCATTCGGTTGGCTCCAAGCTGTGTGCGTTGAAAGAGGAAAGGGTGATCGCGGATACCGGGCAGGTGCCGACGCAGGCCCCACACCCGGTACAGGCGTCTTGCTTGACGTGTACGGCCCCGACCGTTCCCGCGCGAAGGTCAAATTTTAACGCCTCGGGCTCGCACACATCCGTGCAGAGGCGGCAGGCCACGCCGGAGTTCAAAAGGCATGATGCCTCAAGTCTTGCGGTCAGTGACCAGGGGGTAGTGCTTGTCGAGGCGAATACGTCTTCTTCACAAACGTTGACGCAGGCAGCGCAAAACGTGCACTCACCATGCAAGAAGTTGACTACCGGTGTTTTTGCCGGCCCAGGGACCAAAATCCCTTCGGGACATGCCGAGATGCAATCCCCGCAGGATGTGCAGCCTGCTCGAATGGACCGCTCAGATGACCACGGCGGGCGGCACATTTCCTGCGATGACGACATCAGCCGTCTTCTGGAAACCATCTGACCTGCCTCAAGTTTGTCAGGCATGAGGCGACGTTTCAGGATTTGAAAAAACCGGGAAAATTGCCAGCGTCGATATCGCGTCATGCAGGACAATAGTCTTGGATCGGTTGGCCCCGAGAGAAGTCCCATTCGACCTGGAATAGACGGAGACTTGACCACAATTCTGCACGCTTACCCTCCTGACTGCGTGCACAGAAAATAGTCACTTTAAAAACTGCGTCCTTGACCAAGATCAAACACCCGAGCCAAAATCTGATTTCTTGTTATTGCGATGATCCTCTGCCCGGATACTTGTCGGTTCGAACGTTTTACCGCGACTTCAGGGTCTAGGCGCGATGAAATCAGGAACGATCCCTGAACGCCGGATCGCTTTGCTAGCGTCCTGACCCGCAAGAAACCCGAAATCCGAGATCAGTACCGATGAAATGCCAGCATTCTGCGCGCCCAAAACATCCGTATGCAAGCTGTCACCAACCATGACGATGCGAGAGCGATCCGGTGCCTCCAATAGATCAAAGGCGAGCTCATAGATGGAAGGGAAGGGCTTACCGAAAAACTCCAGCTTGGCTTCCGTTTGCTGTGCGACCCTGTGCGCGTAATAGCCGGGCTCAGTCGTGAACCCGTTCTCTCGTGGGGCGATAATGTCAGGATTTGCAATTCGAACCGGGCGAGGGGCGTTTTCCAATGAACGTTCGAGTAATGCTTGTCTCCGTTCGGTCCAATCACCACTGCCTACAAGCAAGAACCCCTCAGAACGGTCATATTGTTCGGGGTCGTCCCCCAGAAGCTGCCAGTTCAGAGGGCCAAAATCGGTCATTGGTACTTCGGCGAGCCCCATGACACCCCAATGCAAATCAGGCGCGGTTTTCATGCCGGCGATTGCCGCCATGCGGCTTGTAACAATGTCACTTGCTTTGAAGTCGTACCCGAGTTGATTGTATTTTGTCAGTAATGCCGCACGTGGCACGCTGGCCGCGTTTGACAGGACAAAGATGCGTTTGCCGGCGTTCTTGAGATCCCGCACCCGTTCAGGAACACCTGCTATTGGTGTTTCCCCGATGTTCAGCACACCAAAGGCGTCAAGAAAGAAAACGTCAAACTGATCTGCAATGTCCTTTAGTGAACCGATGTGTTGAGGAGGGGGCTTATCAGTTGCGGCTTTCGGCATCCGTGCGCGCGAGGCCTCATAGGCTGCAAAGGCCTCGGCCATAGTGAGGCTGATCATATGATCGCGCCGCGTATTTTCGCCGAAACCCATTCGCTGATGACGACCGCAAGCAGGATGACCAGAAGGATCAGGCTCACTTGTGGCCAGGCCAGCACGTTCAACGAGGCAGAGAGTTGCAAGCCAATGCCACCTGCTCCAACTAACCCCAATACAGTGGATTCACGAATGTTGATGTCCCATCGGAAGACCGCGATGCCAGCGAAGGCCGGCATGATCTGCGGCACGATACCATAGGCCATAACTTGCCAGCGCGACGCACCCGTGGCGGCGATCGCTTCGACTTGAGATTGGTCGATCTCTTCAATGGCTTCGTATAGCAGCTTGGCACAGAAACCGATGGAGCGGATCGCGATCGCAACAACGCCTGCAAATACACCGGGCCCGATGATCGCGATCAGCAGCAAGGCCCAGATCAGGGAATTGATCGACCGGGTCGAGACGATGATCAACAGCGCAATCGGACGTATGAACAGCCCCGATGGCGTGGTGTTGCGGGCTGCCAGGAAGGCCACGGGCACCGCAAGGCACAATGCAATCAGCGTGCCGAGTGTCGCAATATTCAACGTGTCCCAGATCGGTCGCCCCAGTTGGGTGACATATTCCCATTTTGGTGGCGTTGCCCTTGTCCAGATGTCGTTTGCGATGCGAGGCGCATCCCAGACAAAGAACCATGTGGTGGACGCGGAGATGATCTGCCAGCAGTAGACAAAAACCGCGACGCCGAGCAGCCAGCCGAACCAGCGCACAAGGCTTTCGCGCCCAGTGCGTCGGTGCCAAATCTGCGTTCCGTTCTGTTCCCGAACCGGCATTACTGCACCTTCGCTCTGATGATGCCGGAGAGATACTCCAAGGCCATCACGATGCCGATGATCAGGATCAGAATTGCCGCGGCGGTGTCATACTCATAGCGGTCAAAGGCTGTGTTGAGCGTGGCACCGATCCCGCCTGCGCCGACAAGGCCGAGGATTGCACTTTCACGAAAATTGATATCGATCCGGTACATGGATAATCCGACCAGCCGTGGCATTACTTGAGGCTGGACACCGTAATTGATCCACTGCGTCCAACGCGCGCCGGAAGCCTTGATTGCTTCGGCCTGCACCCGGTCCATGGCTTCAATGTCTTCGGCGAGCAGTTTTGACAAGAACCCGATGGTTGCAAAGGACAACGTGAGAAATCCAGCCAATGGCCCGAAGCCGAAGATCGCCACCAGCAATATGGCAACGATAATTTCCTGCAATGCCCGGCTGATCGCCACGATCCCGCGGCACAGCACATAGACCGGGAGCGGCGCGATGTTCCGCGCGGCCCCGAGCCCAATCGGAATGGAAATGAGGATGCCCACGACCGATGCAGCGACGGTCATCACAATGCTTTCCAGCAAGCCTTCCCAGATGTCACTTGCCCTAGAGGTGAAATCCGGGCTGGTAAACGCAAGAACAAACGCCCAACCCCGGTCCAGCCCTTCGTAGACGCGGCCCCAATCAACCTCGATCGTCATGAACGCTGCGATCATATAGGCGACAAACCCGGCAATAAGCGTCCATCTCAGCGTTGGATTCTTGACGAAATGAGGCTTACGCCACGCCGTTCCCAACTTGTCGTCCAGCCGGATGTCACTCATTCTGCGGCCTCAATGTCAGCATCATCGTCTTCGATCTTTTCAATGGTCGCTTCCCAATCCTCCTCACCGTAGATTTCGGTGAGTTTCTCAGGCGTCAGGCCGTCGGGGGGGCCATCAAAAACAATCTCGCCGAACCGCAACCCAACGACGCGGGGTACGAACATCTGCGCCAATGCGACATCGTGAATGTTGATGATGGCTGCCAAACCCCGTTCACGACAAAGCTCGGTGATCAGGCGCATGATCTGACGGCTTGTCTTGGGATCAAGTGAGGCAGTGGGTTCATCTACCAACAGAAGTTTCGGGTTCTGGATCAAGGCTCGACAAATCCCTACCCGCTGGCGTTGCCCGCCCGACAATTCATCGGCTCGCTTGTCTGCCATATGGAGAAGGCCGACACGATCCAGAAGTCGAAACGCCTCATCGACGTCTGACTGCGGATATCTACGCAGGAACGACCGCCAGAAACCGACATAGCCCAACCTGCCGGACAGCACGTTTTCCATCACTGTCAGGCGTTCAACCAGCGCGTATTCCTGAAAGATCATACCCATCTCGCGCCGCGCTTTGCGCAAGGCACCCGACCCAAGTTTAGCAAGGTCGACGTCGTCCAGCATCGCTTCTCCGCTCGTCGGTTCCACGAGGCGATTGACGCAGCGGATCAAGGTGGATTTGCCAGCGCCGGAAGGACCTATCAAGGCAAGGACCTGACCTTTCGGGACCTCCAGATCAATGCTCTTGAGCGCCTGATCGCCGGTCTTATAGTTCTTGGTGAGTTTTTTTAGCTGAAGCATGCCTTGTCCCTGACAAAAGAATGCAGGCCCACGAAAGCGGGCCTGCCCATTTTTGTTTTACCTGTTATTCGCAGGCGTAGGACACACCATTTGCCGTGTCGATTTTGCGAATAACATCCCAGAATTCCTGATAGGTCATTTCAAGGAACTGACCCTCATTCGATTTGGAGAACTCTTCTTCGAGCGAGGTACCTTCCCATTCGAAGCTGAAGAAGGCGTTGCGGATTTTCTCCTGCAATTCCGGTTTCAGGTTGTAAACCGTTCCGTAGCCAGTCGTTGGAAACGTTTGCGACGTATAGATTGTTTTGACGTCTTCTTCTTTGATCACATCGCGGCTGATCATCCGAAACTTTACCGAGTTTGCGATGGAAGCAGCCATGTAATCCTTGTTCGCTACACCAAGAATCGAATTGTCATGTTTTCCTGAATATACCGGCTCGAAGTCACGCTCAGGCAACATGTCGAAATCGCTTTTCAGAATTGCTGAAGGCGCTTTGAAGCCGGAGTTCGATGTTGGGGACGTAAAGGCCATCTGCTTGCCTTTGATATCTTCAACTTTTTCGATCCCGGATCCAGGGTAGGTGATGATCTCCATCTCATACCCGAAGCTACCGTCTGTTGCCGCCATGATTGTAAAGGGCCGGAAGCCCGCACAATTCACGGCCAGCGGGTTTGATCCGGTGTTGAAGCCCGCGATGTGCAAGCGCCCTGACCGCATGGCTTCGATCTGGGCGGCGTTATTCTGGACTGGAAAGAAGACGACATCTTTGCCCGTTTCTGCTTCGAGGTGATCCAGAAAGTCAGCCCACGCACTTTTATAAACAGCGGGATCCTCAACCGGTGTGAAAGCAAAGATTAACGTGTCGGGGTCAATCAGTTGTGTCGGGTCCGTCGGAATGTCGGCAATCAGGTCGCCATCGGCATCGCAAAATCTGTCGTCCAGATCGCCACGCGGGCAGTCTTGCGCCGATGCCGCCGATCCGATCGACAGGAATGCGATTGCGGATGCACTCAGCATCAGTTTCCAATTGAGTTTCATTTTGGTTCCTCCCTGGTTTTCATTTCGATAGATACTGTGCTGCAGCCGTCTGATCTGCAACATGAATTGAGACGCCGGCTTGTTTCAGAGCGCCGCGCAAATCCTCGTCTGGCTGTGCATCGGTAAAAACGGTGCTCAACGCGCTGATATCGGCGACCCGGGCCAGACCATCTTGCCCGAACTTCTCTGATCCGATCAAAAGCTGACGCAATCCGGCACGCCGCAACATCTCTCTTTTTATTGCAGCAAACCCATGAACCGTTTCCGAGACCCCGTTGGCTGAAAAACCTGAGGCCCCGATCATGCAGCGATCCACGGTGTAGCCGCGCAAAAACTCAAGCGTCTCCGTGCCTGTTACGGCGCTTTCTGAGGGTTGATACTCGCCGGGGCAGAGCAAAACGTCAGCCGCGCCATGCCCAAGTGTCATTGCGACCGGCAATGAGTTGGTGATGATCGTACAGCACACACCACGGTAGGAAAGCGCCTTGGCCAACTCAATTGTCGTTGACCCGGAATCGATCATGACGGTTTCCCCGTCATTCACCTGTGCTGCGGCAAGTGCTGCGATGCGCTCTCTTTCGTCAAGGCGTTCAGATGTGCGCTCATGCAGGCTTGGATAATGTCCCTGCGCTGGTGCCGAAGCGCCGCCATGTGCACGTTCGATCAATCCATCCTTGGCAAGTGCGTCAAGATCACGGCGCAATGTTTCAGGGGACGCGTGGAAGCGCCTCGCCAGTTCACTGATCCGCACATGTGGCCGAAGTTTTAACTCAAGCAGGATCTGGGCGCGTCGCTCGGCTTTCTTGAACTTGCCCGGGCGTTTACCAGCCTTCGATGAGTGTGTTTTGATTGTCATCAAGCAGCCGGCCCCACGCGTGTCATGTGCATGATTGAGGTGTTACGGTCTTTTTTGCAATTATTTTGTTGCTTAAACCACAAAGCAATGTTCAGAATTGGAAAATTGTCAGGATTGATAAGAGTGACACGACCACTGTTGGGTATAACCGGCGTTTTCAGCGAGATAGTCGTTTCCAGGCTAAGCCCGCAGAAAAACCGCGAGCGTCTGAGTTTCGCGGAGACAGAGGTGCTGTTTTGGTCCGACACCACCTCATCGGCATTGTCGGATAGGCACCGTGAGTAAGAAAGCTGACGATGCCAAGCAAATCGCCGCGCTTCCGGTGCGTTGGGATAAAAACGGCAATATCCGCGTTTTGATGGTTACGTCGCGCGATACGGGCCGCTGGGTCATGCCAAAGGGGTGGCTGATGGATGGCAAGAAACCTTGGCGTGCAGCTGAGATCGAAGCCTTGGAGGAAGCTGGCGCCGCTGGGTTCATTTCCCATCAGCCCATCGGAAAATATCGCTACACCAAACGCTTGAACGAGCGGAAAACGGTAAACTGCGTGGTTACGGTTTACCCGCTGGTTGTAGAAAAGCTGAAGTCGCGCTGGAAAGAACGCAAACAGCGCAAGCGGCATTGGTTTTCGCCCAAAAAAGCTGCGGAACTGGTTGCCGAACCGGAACTTGTCGAAATTCTGAGAACCCTTTCCATTCGGTCAGAAAGACTCGACACAATTGAAAACATGCGCAAAGCCTCTTGAGGCTATGTGCTTGAGAACCGGCGGGAACCGGTCTGAATTAACCTGGGAGGAAAAACAATGAAGAGAATTGCAACAACAGTCGCTGGATCGGTGCTCGCGCTTTCCGCTTCGCTATCGGCCGCGCAAGCGGACAAGCTGACTTTCTACTGCAGTGCGCAGGAAGACTGGTGCCAGCTCATGGCGCGCAGTTTCGAGGATGCGACCGGCATTGACGTGAATATGACGCGCAAATCGTCTGGTGAAACCTTTGCCCAGATCCGCGCTGAATCGTCGAATCCTAAGGGAGATGTCTGGTGGGGTGGCACCGGTGACCCGCACCTTCAAGCTGCTGAAGAGGGGCTGACAATGGAATATGTCTCGCCCATGCGGGATCAGTTGCACGAATGGGCCATCAGCCAGGCTGAAAGCGCGGGTAATAAGACCATCGGCATCTATTCGGGTGCGTTGGGGTACGGCTACAACACTGATCTTCTGGCCGCCAACAACTTGCCCGAACCGTCTTGCTGGAAGGATCTGCTGAAGCCGGAATACAAGGGTCACGTTCAAATGGCGAACCCGAATTCCTCGGGTACCGCATATACGACACTTGCTTCGATGGTGCAGATTTTTGGCGAGGATGAAGGCTTTGAATTCATGAAAGGCCTGCACGCCAACATCAACCAATACACCAAATCGGGCTCTGCGCCGATCAAGGCTGCGGGGCGCGGCGAGAATACCATCGGCATCGTTTTCATGCATGACGCGGTAAAACAGGCGGTATCCGGATTTCCGGTGAAGGTGGTAGCCCCATGCGAGGGTACCGGATATGAGATTGGCTCCATGTCGATCATTGATGGCGCGCGCAACGAGGACGAGGCCAAAAAGTTTTATGACTGGGCATTGAGCGCTGAGGCGCAAAACCTTGCGCTCGAAGTGAATGCGTTCCAGGTGCCTTCCAACAAGGGCGCTGAAACGTCCCCTTCTGCACCTGATATGAGCACAATCAAACTGATTGATTATGACTTCAAAAAGTATGGCTCATCCGATGAGCGCAAACGTCTGCTTCAGAAATGGGATGAAGAAGTCTCTGTTTTACCGCAATAAAACTTGACTGAAGTCGGAAAATCCAAGGCGTCCCATTCGGTTCTGATCTTTTGGATCATTGCCGGATGGGTCGGCTTTTGTCTGCTGCCATGGTACATGCTGGAAGACGGCTTGCTGTCCTTTGCATGGCTGGTGGATGGCTACCCGTTTGATGAGGATTATGCTCCTGCGCTGTTTCTGATCGGGCAGGGTGAAAAACTCTGGCTCGCGCCGTTGTTGGTCGCTCTCGTTTTGCCTCTGATGGCTATTCGCCGACCGAAATCAGACCCTAACTATGCCCGGCTGCTTGTTCTTTCCGGAGCACTTGGTTTCGCTTGGTTGATTGCACAGGGCTTCAGCATCGGCATTCGAGGGTTGAATTTCGAATGGCTTGAAGCGCTGTTTGGTGATTTTGATGATCGCCAGTTCGGCATGGGGTACGGCGGGATGATCACCGCCTCGGCCTTCCTCTTCATTCTGACCCAAGGGATAGCCGCGCGCGGCGCGATCAACGGAGATGTTTTTGTCGTAAGCGCAATAGGCGGTGTGATTGCCATTGTCACAACGTTTGTCTTTTTCCCGATTGCAAAGATGCTATTTGCCGCCTTTGTCACCGAAGATGGCGCCTACTCGCTCGGGGTCTTTGCCTCCAAGTTTTTTGACGACAGGTTGTGGGGCTTGGGTTGCCTTGCAGGTGCGCGATGTGGTGCGGCGTGGAATTCGCTGTTCCTGGCAATTCTGGTTGGTCTGATCACAACCGGCTTGGGTCTGTGTTTTGCGCTTGTCGTCACCCGCTCGGGTTTTCGGTACAAACGCGCCATCCGAGCATTGACCGTTCTGCCGATTATCACGCCACCCTTTGTGATCGGGCTGGCCTTGATCCTGCTGTTTGGACTGTCGGGAACAATCACGGTCTTTTTCGCTGAGCTATTTGGCACGCAACCGACGCGCTGGCTTTACGGGATGCCCGGTGTGCTGATTGCACAGACGCTGGCTTTCACGCCGATCGCCTTTCTGGTCCTCATTGGCGTTGTCGAAGGGGTCAGCCCCTCCATGGAAGAGGCCGCACAGACGTTGCGGGCCAATCGCTGGCAGACCTTTCGCACAGTATCTTTGCCATTGATGCGCCCCGGATTGGCCAATGCGTTCTTGTTGGGCTTCATCGAAAGCATGGCAGACTTTGGCAATCCTCTCGTGCTGGGCGGCAATTTTGATGTGCTTTCGACCGAGATTTTCTTTGCCATTGTTGGTGCGCAATATGATCAGGGCCGCGCCGCCGTACTGGCCATGGTGCTCTTGTTCTTCACGCTTTCGGCCTTTTACGCGCAGCGCGCCTGGCTTGGCAAAAAGAGTTACACGACCGTTTCGGGCAAAGGGGATTCAGGTGTGCATCCCCTGATGCCAAGCGGGCTGGCTGTCCCCGTGATGGTCATTGCCCTGGGTTGGGCGCTATTCACCGCGGTGGTCTATGGAATGATCATCTACGGCAGCATCGTTGAGCTTTGGGGCGTGAACAATTCCCTGACGTTCAAGCACTACGTGACGGCGTTTTCAGTGCGGTTCGAAGAAGAGGGCATCCGCTGGACAGGGGCTGCCTGGGACAGTTTCTGGACAACCATCACCATCGCTGCGATCGCGGCGCCTCTGACGGCAGCCGTCGGACTCGTCACGGCGTACTTGCTCACCCGACAGAGCTTTGCCGGCAAGAACGCCTTTGAGTTCGGCACCATGCTCAGCTTTGCGATCCCCGGCACAGTGATTGGTGTCAGCTACATTCTCGCTTTCAACGTTCCCCCGATCGAGATCACCGGGACGGGTGTGATCCTGGTTGTGAGTTTTATTTTCCGAAACATGCCTGTGGGCGTGCGCGCGGGCATCGCCAGCATGAGCCAGCTCGATAAGTCACTCGATGAATCCTCGCTGACCCTGGGAGCGAATTCGTGGCAGACGTTTCGCCGCGTGATCCTGCCGCTGCTCAGACCCGCCATTCTTGCCGCTCTCGTCTATAGTTTTGTCCGTGCGATGACGGCTATTTCTGCCGTTATTTTTCTGGTTTCGGCGGAGTACGACATGGCGACAAGCTACATCATCGGGCGTGTCGAGAACAACGACTATGGGTTGGCAATCGCCTATTCGACCACGCTGATCTTCGTGATGCTGGGCGCAGTGGGGCTGCTGCAATTCCTCGTCGGCCGGGTTCAGATCGGTCGTAGAACCAACTTCGGAGCAGGGAGATCGTCATGAACGACGTCACAATAACGGGTAAGGCCGCGCCGGTCCGTTTCGAAGCGGTTTCCAAAGTGTTTGGCAAAGACGTCGTGGCCGTCGACAACATCGATCTTCATGTTGAGGCTGGAAAGCTCGTAACGCTTTTGGGCCCGTCCGGATGCGGGAAGACCACGACATTGCGCATGATTGCGGGTCTTGAGATGGCGAGCTCAGGGCGAATTCTCATCGGTGAACGTGATGTCACGAAATTGCCCGCGACAGACCGCGATGTATCCATGGTGTTCCAATCATACGCGCTCTTTCCGCACATGAGCGTGCTGGAAAATGTCATGTATGGTTTGACGTTTTCGGGGTTTGGGAAGGACGAAGCGCGTTCCCGGGCGCTGAAGGGGCTGGAACTGGTGGGGCTCAAGGGTTTTGATAGTCGTCTGCCATCCGAACTCTCAGGCGGGCAGCAGCAACGGGTCGCGGTCGCTCGGGCGCTGGTGCTGGAGCCGCAAGTTCTGCTCTTTGACGAACCATTGTCCAACCTGGATGCCAAACTGCGCCGGCAGGTGCGCGAGGATATCCGGGCCATTCAGCAGGACCTCGGTCTGACCGTAGTCTACGTCACACACGATCAGGAAGAAGCGCTTGCTGTGTCGGACGAAATCGTTGTCATGCGCAACGCTGCCATCGCGCAGATCGGGACGCCGAGGCAGCTCTATGACGCACCAAACGATCGGTTCGTCGCAGATTTCATCGGTGAAGCGAACCTGATCAAATGTGATATTCAGAGCGTTGATGGCGAGGTTGCAACGATCAACATCGGTGGTTTCCAACACGCCCTTCCAGCCAGAGGTCTTTCCATTGGCCCAGCGATCCTCGCAGTACGGCCGTCACGTATTTTGATTGGCGGGCAGACCGGCATACCTGCAACTGTGGCGAAAGCAACTTACGTTGGCGTGCGGATGGAGTATACGTTGACAGGTGAGTTTGGGCAGGTGTTTGCTGTGCATGAGAACGTAGATGAACCGTTGGACGTGGGTACGAAAGTGACGATGTCATTTGCCGAAAAGGGACCTGTCTTGTTGCCTCGCGATAGTTGAATGGCGTCCCTTCTTTTTATCAGCCATCCAGAGGTCATCGTCGATCCACATGTTGAGATTACGCGCTGGGGGCTTAGTGAAAAAGGTCGCGAAAGAGCCCTGCAGTTCGCGAAAAGCCCCACTGTCGCAGGAGTAACGGCGATTTGGTCCAGTCATGAGGTAAAAGCAGCCGAAACGGCGGATTGCCTGGCAGCAAACCTGCGTCTGCCTGTCCAAACGGATGCGCGACTTGGGGAAAACGACCGCTCCGCAACAGGGTTTCTTGACCCTGTCGAGTTTGAAGCGGCAGCAGATCAGTTTTTTGCTCGGCCGACTGAATTGTTTCGAGGATGGGAGCGCGCGGCCGATGCGCAGGACAGAATCTCTCAGGTTGTGAATGAAATTGTGGATTCGCATCAGGGAGGTGATCTCGCAATCGTCTCACACGGCGCGGTTGGAACCTTACTTTACTGCGCGCTAAAAGCGGTTCCGATCAGCCGGGATCATGATCAGCCGGGACAGGGCCATTATTGGACCGCGGACTTGTCCGATTTGGTCCCACGTCACGCTTGGAGACCACTAACCTGAGCTGCACAGATCTTTTTGGCAGCGCTGCGGTCCTCAACTCAGATTTGCTTGTGTCTCAAATGAAGACCGCCGGGTAATTTCAAAATGACATGAGCCATCGGTGGATTGCGCGCAGCACCGTACTTCGTGACATGTTGCCGAAGGGCACACCAAGACCTGATACAGGCGGGAGAATACACCGGTGTGCCAGTCGCACAGGCAGACATGGCTGGTTTCGCCAGTGACGAGCGGGTTCTTCTCGATCGAGAAAGCCCATGCATTTACCACCGTGAGCTTGCCGGAACCGACAAATGTCCAGGCATTTTTAGCAATCGCACGAGCCAGCAGCATTGCCGCCGGCGTGGCAGGCAATGTTTTAAGCATCCATTGCGCGGGCGCAGGGATGCGATTTTGCAAAATATAATCCGCAGTTCTTGTGCCCGCCTCTCTGGCGAAGACAGGCGCCATCTCGGGCTCTTCGATCCGCATTTGGCGATGTAGCCGCGCGGCTTGGGTTTCCGGGATCATGCTGGTGCCGTCCGGGACATCGAATATTCCCGCCCGCGCTAGTATTTGCTTCCGCCTTTCAGAACCTCCTAACCGGTCCAGAATGGGCAAAAGCTGCAAGATCGCGTTTGGCCCGATCAGGCCATCCGTCTTTGACGGAACCCTAGACATCTTCCATCTGTTGGTTGCCGCCCCCACAGGCCTTCACCTCGGCACCATTGGGCATCTTGAAGGTCTGGCTGCGAGCTTGGGCGCGTTCCTTGCCCTGAGCGCGCAATGCTTCGCGTCTTTCAGCGGCCCGTGCGGCCTTATCTGCTGAAGCCTCCCAATCCTCCATCTGCGCTTCGGCGATCGTGCGTGTCTCGTCGAAGTGGAAATCCAGTTTGTTTTTCGATTGCGGGCCGGTGTAGCCAACCTTGCCAAGATCATAGAACGTCCGCCCCACTCCCGCCTTGAGGAAGGCAAAGAGACAACCCAGCAGATAGCGCCGCCGGAACCCGGTGCCGCGCCATGGGTAGTGGAACAGAGCTTTTTTCATATAAAAGCGCCGGTAATTGTTCATCACACCATCTAGCAACTCGCCCCGCTCCATTTTTGCGGGCTTCATGATCGGCGTCACAAAGTTGTACCGGCTGAAGTCGAAAACCTCGACCTGATCCTTGAGTTCCTGAAACAACGGCGTGAAAGGCCAGGGCGTATACATCGACCAGTTCGCCAGATCGGGCTGCCAATCCCAGGCCATGCGGTAAGTCTCTTCGAGGGTCTCGGGCGTTTCATTATCGAGCCCTACTATGAATTGTGCTTCGACCAGAATATCGGCTTGCCGGAGGAGCCTTATGGCTTCCTTGTTTTCTTCGACTTTGGTTTCCTTGTTGAAGGTGTCCAGCTTCATCTGAGCCGCAGCTTCCGTGCCCAAGGATACGTGCACCAGCCCGGCCTCGCGATAGAACTTCAACAAATCCTTGTCGCGATAGATGTCGGTGACGCGGGTATTGATGCCCCATTTAACCCGTTTGGGCAGGCCACGATCGATAAGCTCCTTGCAGAAGGCCACGAATTTCTTCTTGTTGATGGTGGGCTCTTCGTCAGCGAGGATGAAAAATCCAACGCCGTGGTTGTCCACCAGATCCTCTATTTCGTCGACCACGTCTTTGGGGTCGCGCACGCGGTAGTCACGCCAGAACTTCCATTGGCTGCAGAATGAGCAGGTGAATGGGCAACCCCGCGCAAGGTTCGGGATGGCGACACGTGTGCCCAGCGGGATGTAGATATACTTCGACCATTCCAGAACGGACCAGTCCGGTTTGATCTTGCTGAGGTCTTTGACGGTGGAGGCAGCCTGCGTCGCAACGATCTTTTCGCCATCGATAAAAGCGAGGCCGTTTATACTGTGCCGTTCCGCCGGAAAGCGGCGGTCATTTATCGCCAGCATAAGTTCCGAGCAGATTTCTTCGCCCTCTCCGCGCACAATCACATCGATCCAAGGGGCTTCTGTAAGTACCTGTTTATACATGAATGTCGCATGAACGCCGCCCATGACACGTACCGCGTCTGGAACTACATCCCGCGCAATTTTGAGCACGTCTTCGGCACGATAGATGGATGGCGTGATCGCCGTAACACCCACGACATCTGGTTTCAGGCTTTCCATGTGCTGCGCAAGATCTGCATCCGAGAGATTATCGGTCATGGCATCTATAAAGTGGACATCCTCAAATCCGGTTTGACGGAGGTGTCCGGTCAGATATGCGACCCAGGCAGGCGGCCAGGTTCCTGCGATTTCTGCGCCACCTGAACGATAATTTGGGTGAACAAATAGAATCCGCATGGTGACCTCCAGCACGTTATGTCAATTTAATCTGACATAAAATGTGTCAAGTTTAATTGACATAGATCAATTGGAATGGGTCTCAGAACTTGTCATACACGTCGAAGTTGTAGATGGCGTAGCGCATTGCAAGGCATGCAGACGTCGACGTTACTGGCGAGATCAATGAATCGTCTGTTCAGAAGAGGACCCGCACCACACTGGCCTTTCTGGCAATTCGTTAACGTCTATTTAGCGGTCTTTCCGTAGTTATTTTGCATCGCCCGGTTTTTAAAGATGACTTTCTGGAGGTATGGTAAATGGTGCGCAGGGTGTTTGTGCTTATTTTCCTTGGACTTACTCTCATTTCAGGATGTACGGAGGCCGTGCCCCGTGACAATAGCGCCAGAATTCTGGCGATGGGGGATAGTATGATGGCGTGGAACGCAGGTTCCCGCGCAACAGTTTCCGACAATGTCGAATCCATCTTGGGAGAACCTGTGATCGACCGTTCGGTTGTCGGTGCCCGCATTTTTTATCACCTACCCGTAAGCGGGGCGTTGGGGATGAACATCTCGCAACAGTACCGACCTGGTGCCTGGGACTGGGTCATCATGAATGGTGGCGGGAATGACCTGTGGTTTGGATGTGGGTGTAGCGCTTGTGACCGCAAAATGACCCGTATGGTCAGCCCGGATGGTAAGCAGGGCAGCGTGCCCGCTTTGGTGAGGAAAATTCGAGACTCGGGCGCAAAGGTTATCTACCTGGGCTACCTGCGCAGTCCCGGAGTCGGGTCATTGATCGAGCATTGCAGGAACGAAGGGGACGAGTTTGAGCGCAGATTGACAGCAATGGCTCAGAAGGACTCGGGCGTCTATTTTGTTTCTCTGGCGGATATGGTGCCCTATGGCGACAGATCATACCATGGGTTTGACATGATCCATCCGTCGCCAAAGGCCACGCGCGAGATTGCCAAGCGGATCGCGGGAATCATTCGCTGAGACGGAAATGCCTCGGCATCGCGGTGAGACCCAGTTGGGCCAGCGTCAAGCTGGTCTCTTCTGCCAAAAGAGACCAGAGTTGCGCGAGCCCGTCACGCCCGCCAGCGGCAATCGCGAATTGCATGGCCCGGCCGAAAAAGACGAAACTCGCCCCCATTTGATAAGCTTTTACAACGTCTTCGCCTGACCTTAGTCCGGTATCGTAGAACAGAGGGTAATCGGGTCCGATGGCATCACGGATACGCTTGAGCGCCAGAATTGGGGCCGGAGCACAATCCAACTGTCTGCCGCCGTGCGTCGAGACCTGAATTGCATCCACCCCGGCTTCACGGAGTTTTAGAGCGTCACCCACATCGGTGACCCCTTTCGCAACCAGGTTACCGTCCCAATCGTCGCGCAGGCGTTTAAGGAAGTCCCAGTCTGCAGCGGCGCGGCTTTCTGTGCGATCGAATGTGAACCCAGGCGTCTGAAAATTTGCCAAATCTGGCGCGCCCGCCACGAGGCTGGAGAGAGACCAGCGGGGGTGAAGCGCAAAATCGATAAACTGCATGGGACCAACCCGAAACGGCATTTTGAACCCACGCCGGAGTTCCCGGGGGCGTCGACCCACTTCCGGGACATCCAGCGTCATGATCAATGTCTTGTATCCCGCCGCTTTTGCCCGCTCGACCAGTTTGGACGTGCCACTGCCATCGCCACTGAAGTAAAGCTGGAACCATGCATGACCTTCGGCTTCTTCGATCATGGTCTCCAAAGACGTGGAGGCAACGGTCGAGACGCCAATGGGTACCTGATGTTTTGCTGCGATGCGGGCCAGCATCACGTCAGCACCGGGGCCGGACAGGTTGCACATCCCCATCGGGCTGATGCCAAAAGGTACCTTGCCGGAATGCTCAAAAACCTCGACACAAAGGTCACGGTCGGACACGTTCACCAGAACGCGCGGTTGCAATTCTATGTCGCGCAGGGCGGCAAGATTGCGGGCCTCGGCCACGCCGTTTCCTGCCGCCCCATCGATGTAATCGAACACCATCCAGGGCAGACGACGTCGGGCAATCCGCCTTGCGTCGTCATAGCTATGGATGGCGCTCGCTCCTCCCATCGGATCAGGCCTGAACTGCTTTCATGAATCGATCCCGAATAACAACAGGATCCATGGTGATTACCGGCAGTTTAATGTTGCCGCTGTCGCATTTCACAACGATCACAGTCATCTTCTTGCTGTCGATTGCCGCTTGCAGCACTTTGCCGGTATCCACGTCCTTGCAGGTCACGACGTTCTCGCAACCGCACGCCGCTGCCACCGCTTCAAGCTTGGTTTTTTTGCCGGCATAGGTCGGCTGATCGCCTGTGGAACCATAAGATCCGTTGTCGATGATCATCAGGATATAGTTGTCCGTGACGTTGTTGGCGATGGTGGGAAGGGTGCCCAAGTTGGTCAGCACGGAACCGTCGCCATCAATGGAAATCACGGTTTTGTCCTGAGCCAGGGCCATTCCAAGACCGATTGACGAAGACAAACCCATCGTGCCCAACATGTAAAAGTTGGTGGGTTGGTCGTCGATCATATGCAATTCCTGGCTTGGGAGGCCAATGTTGCAGACAACGAGGTGATCCCGGAGGATCGGCGCAATTTCACGCAGGATTTCGGAACGGATCATTGGTCGCCATAGCCTCCCCAGAAGGACGCATCGGTCAGGATGGCCACAGGTTTGTTGCACATGAAGGTGTATTTCAGGATCTCGGGCAGTTCAGCTGCATCCGCTTCCTTGTGAAAGTGGAATGTCGGGATCAGCATCTGGTTGAGCAGCGCCTTGGTGTGCACTGCCATCTCAACCTGACACGCCACCGGTTCGCGCAGCTCCCCACGATAGGAGATCAACATCGGTAGCGGCATGCGGTAGTATTGCGTCAGAGTGGCCAGCGTATTTATGGTAACGCCGATCGCTGTATTCTGCATGATGATGGCGGGTTTTTTGCCGCCCATGAATGCACCGGCACATAGGCCCATGCCTTCATCTTCTTTGTTGGACGGAATGTGATGGATTTCCGGCCTTTCCTCGACTTCGTCGATGACACCTGCGAGCTGTTTGCAGGGCACTGTGGTGATGAAATTGACGCCCTGTGCGACAAAATCGTCCACGATTTTAGAACTGATGGACACCAGTGTATTCTCCTCGAATAGGGTTAAGTAGTTGTTTTGTAATATTTATCGTAAGACGACGACCGAGCAAGGTGCATGGCGCACGACGCGGGCAGCAGTCGAGCCCAGGAAGTAGTCGCTCAACCCGGGTTTATGCGATCCCATGATGATGCAGTCGGCATTTATATTTCGAGCAAACTCGGCGATTTCCCGACCAGAATGCCCATTGACCAACTCTGCGCGAGCGCCAGGGACGTCTCTGATGCGCTCTTCCAGTCTTTGTTGTGCTGTCCGGCGTGCGCGTTGCAGATCATCTTCTGAGATATAGGCGCCTGCCATCCCCGCAGGTGCTTCGTAGACGTGCAGGGCGATTACCTCGCCACCAGGATCAAGCAGGAGTTTCGCCTTTGCCAGGGCTGTTTCACTGATACCGTGATCCAGGGCGAGGGCTACGATGATCTTCTTATACATGGATGATCCTTTCGATTGCGGAAATTCGGGATTAGTGCGCGTGTTCGGGAAGCAGAACGATTTTCGGAGCGGCGACACGACCGGCACGGATGTCGGAAAACGCAGACTGGCCATCCGCGAGAGCACGGGTTTCGATCCAGTCCAATGCACCGAGACTGCCATCAAAAATTGCGTTTGCGGTCTCTATGAAATCCTGTGCCGTATAGGTGTAAGTTCCGATAAACGTGATCTCCTGCAAGGTCATGCGACGAATATCCAGCCCGCCGGTGGCTTCGCCCAAACCGATATGAGTGATGACGCCACCAGACCGAGCGAGCTTGCTCGCAGTGGCGCGGGTCGCAGAGTATCCAACGCCATCGACCACACAATCCACGCTGCCATCGGCAGGGAAATTGTCGTCAGCTGGGCCGCAGACCTCAAACCCGCTTTCGCGCGAAAGCGCATCACGGCGAATTTCGTTGGGCTCTATCAATGTAATGTCCGAGGCGCCCTGCGCGCGAAGAGAGAGTGCTGCGCCAACGCCGATCGCGCCGCCACCGATGACAGCACACTTCTTGCCGGCGAGAGAGCCTCCCAGGACCGACCGGGCCAGCCGAACACCGTGCCAACCGCAGGCAATGGGCTCGGCGAGTGCCGCTTTCTTGAGGTCTACGTGATCCGGCACTGTCACCAGATTGCGGTCCGGCATAGATACGAAGTCAGCAAAGGCGCCTTCACGGGGCGGCATCGAAATGATCTGGCGATTGGCGCAGATGTTCTCGCGACCCTGCCTGCAATCGCGACAGGTCTGACAAGCTACTAAGGGATTGATCGTAACCCGGCGCCCGTCTTCCGATCCACCAACGATTATCCCGGCGGCTTCATGGCCAAGTGTCAGCGGGGCAGGGCGCCGCGGATCATGTCCGAGAAATGCATGCATATCGGATCCGCAAATGCCCGATGCCATGATGCGGATCAGATGTTCGCCCTCAACGGGCTTTGGCAATGGGCGGTTTTCGTAGGTGAGTTCTTCAACGCCAGTATAAACGAGTGCCTTCATTTCGCGGTGAAACCTCCATCGACGAACAGGGTTTGCCCCGTGACGTAATCAGACGCAGGCGAGCAAAAGAACATCAGCGGGCCGTCAAGGTCACTGGGTTCACCGTTGCGTTTCAAACAGGTTTGGTCTGCATTGCGCTGAGCCAGAACCGGATCCGCGAATACCGGGCCGGTCAATTCAGTCCGAAAAAACCCCGGTGCCAGCGCATTTGCCGTGATGCCAGTCTCTGACCATGCTTCTGCCATGGCGCGGGTCATCTGTTCCACTCCACCCTTTGAAGCACCGTAGCTGATGCCCGCCGGAAATGCACGGCGGGACTGCAGAGATGCGAAATTTACGATGCGACCCCAGCCTTTAGCTTTCATTTCCGGCACCAGAGCTTGTGCGAGGAAAAACGGTGCCGCCAGATTCAGGTTCATCGTAATGTCCCATCCGTCATCGGTCACATCGTCTGCGTGCTGGCGCGTGTTGATGCCGGCTGCATTCACGAGAATATCAATTGGTCCAAATGGCGCTTTGATCGCTTCTGCGAGTTGCCTCAACGCCTTTCGGTCGCCGAGATCGGCTACAACGCTTTCCGTGTCTCCCCTTGTGTTCGCGCGCCATGCGTTCAGCTCTTCGGTCCTGCGGGCCACACCGATCACCTGCGCCCCGGCCTCGGCCAACAGCGTGGCGGCCTGGCGGCCCAACCCGCTGCTCGCGCCGGTCACGCAGGCGGTTTTTCCGGAGACGTCAAAGAGCGCAGGTATCATTTCAGTCTACCGCAGTAAGGTCGAAGTTTTCCTTTGGGAAATACTTGTGCAACCGTGCGTCTGCTGCGCGTGCGTGGCCTTCCATCCCTTCCAGACGCGAGATGCGCGCGGTGGCTTCTGCGACTGGCTTGGCACCCTCCCGGGTAGAGCGTTGCCATGTGACGATCTTCATGTATTTGTGTACCGAAAGACCACCGGTGTATTTAGCGGATCGCGATGTTGGGAGGACGTGGTTCGTACCTGACGCTTTGTCCCCGAACGAAACGGTAGTTTCTTCCCCAAGGAAAAGCGATCCGTAACACTGAAGTCGCTCCAGCCACCAATCCAGATCCTCTGCCTGAACCGTGAGGTGTTCCGGGGCATAGTCATCCGAACAGGAGGCCATCTCTTCGCGATCTGAGCAGACAATTACCTCCGCATAGTCGCGCCACGCGGCTTCGGCGTTTGTGCGGTTCAGTTCCGGCAGGTCTGCGATAAGCCCCGGCACCATCTCCATCACTTTTTCTGCAAGTTCGCGGGTGTCAGTGACGAGCCAGACCGGAGAGTTGTACCCATGCTCCGCCTGGCTGACCAGATCGGTTGCAACCATGAAAGGATCCGCGGAACGATCTGCAAGGATCAAGCTGTCCGTGGGGCCAGCAATCATGTCGATACCAACCCGGCCGAAAAGAATGCGCTTGGCTTCTGCAACGAACTGGTTGCCGGGACCCACCAGAATATCTGCCTGGGGCAGGCCAAAGAGGCCAAAGGTCATTGAGGCTACGCCCTGTACGCCACCCATCGACAGAATTTTGTCGGCGCCACACAGATTTGCAGCATAGATGATCGCGGGGTTGATCCCCACGTCCGGGCGCGGCGGCGAACAGGCGGTGATGTGCTGGCATCCGGCCACTCTTGCCGTCGTAACCGTCATAATCGCACTTGCGATGTGACTATAGCGGCCGCCGGGCACATAGCACCCCGCTGCCCGAACCGGGATCGCTTTCTGACCTGCGATCAGGCCGGGCACAATCTCAAGTTCGACATCTGACATTGTGGATTTCTGAATCTCTGCAAAGCGACGAACGTTGTCATGCGCAAACGCGATATCATCCTTCAGTTTCTGGCTGACCTTGTCGCCAGCTGCCGCAATTTCTTCTTCGGTCAGGATCACGTTGCCTTTGTAGTTGTCGAATTTCTCGGCATATCGCAGGGCGGCAGCATCGCCGCCAGCTTCGATGTCATTCAGGATGTTCTGTACGGTTTCACGCACATCACTGGCATCCGTCATTGCGGTCTTTTCAGCTTTTTTCAGGTATTCACGAGCCATTGCGCGCCTCCACATGTCGCAGGTCAGCACGTCAAAGTGCGGAATAAGACCGCTCCAAAACCGTGCAGATTCTCTTCGTTGAGGTGATATGTAAGCGCTTGCATGATTCAATGCAAGCGCTTACATTCGTATTGTCAAAAAAAGTTAACCCTGCGTACAATTGGTAGACGAGACCGTTCATGACCAAACCTAATGCTCCGACATTGGAAGACGTTGCAAAGCTGGCCGGGGTGTCGACGGCAAGCATTTCGCGTGCTCTGAATGATCCGGGAAAAGTGGCTAAATCCACCCGGAAGAAGATCGAAGCGGCAATCGATCAACTTGGATATACGCCCAATTTTGGTGGCAGAGCCTTGGCATCCAGTCGTACCAACACGGTAGGCGCTATCATTCCGTCGATGGCCAACGCAATGTTTGCGAGCGGGTTGCAGGCATTCCAGGAGGAGTTGGACAAAGAAGGCGTGACGCTGCTGGTTGCAACCACGGGGTTCGACCCGGATCAGGAAATGCGCCAAATCAAATCATTGGTTGGGCAGGGTGCCGACGGGCTTTTGCTGATTGGTAATGCCCGGCCAGATACGACATGGGACTTTATTGATAAGCGCCGCGTGGCCCATGTGGTTGCCTGGTGCAACAATACGCGACCAGATCACCATTATGTCGGGTTTGACAACGCGGCGGCGGCTGGCGATGCGGCAAATCGGGTTATGCACCTTGGTCATCGTCGACTGGCGCTGATTTACGGACTCACCAATGAGAATGACCGGGCCAAAGCGCGACGGGACGGTGTGAGGGCTGCTGTAAAAGCATTCGGGCAGGGCGCACGGCTCACCCATGAAGTAGAAGCGCCCTACCTTATTGATGATGGCGCTGCCGCGTTTTCTGAAATCCTTAAGCGACCAGAGCATCCCACGGCGGTGCTTTGCGCCAACGACGCGCTGGCAGCAGGGGCCATGATGGAAGCGCGGTCGCGGGGTATGGCGCTTCCTGACGACATGTCTTTTGTTGGTTTCGACGACGTTGGTATCGCCAGGGTTCTGACACCGCCACTGGCGACGGTCCGTGTTCCCCAAATTGAAATGGGGCAGGCTGCAGCGCGGCTCCTTCTCGCGAAACTTGGTGGACAATCGGGGCTATCCTCCACCACATTTGACACGGAATTCATTCATCGTGGATCCCTCATAGCGGCGCCCAAGGCTTGACATCTGCGCACCTGCGATTTCACTGGGGGAAAGAAATAAAACGGAGAGGATTTACCTAATGATGAGAACGCGAGCTGCGGTTGCTTTGGAGGCGGGCAAGCCTTTGGAAGTGATGGAGGTGAACCTTGAGGGACCGCGAGCGGGGGAGGTTCTGGTCGAGATCAAGGCGACGGGTCTGTGTCATACGGATGAGTTCACGCGCTCGGGCGATGACCCTGAGGGGATCTTTCCGGCGATCCTGGGCCATGAGGGTGCGGGCGTTGTGATCGAGGTGGGCGAAGGTGTGACGAGCCTAGAGGTGGGCGACCATGTGATCCCGCTCTACACGCCCGAGTGCCGCGAATGCGAGTACTGCCTGAACCCGAAAACCAACCTCTGCCAGAAGGTGCGCAGCACGCAAGGGCAGGGGCTTTTGCCCGATGGCTCGACGCGGTTTTCGATGCTCGATGGCACGCCCATTCACCACTACATGGGCTGCTCGACCTTCGCCAATCACACGGTGGTGCCGGAGATTGCGCTGGCCAAGGTGCGCAAGGACGCGCCGTTCGATAAAATTTGCTACATCGGCTGCGGTGTGACCACGGGCATCGGGGCTGTGATCAACACCGCCAAGGTGGAGATCGGGTCCCGCGCGGTGGTCTTTGGCCTCGGTGGGATCGGGCTCAACGTGATCCAGGGGCTGAAGCTGGCGGGCTGCGATCAGATCGTGGGCGTGGATCTGAACGACGATAAAGAGGAAATGGGCCGGTACTTCGGAATGACTGATTTTGTCAATCCTTCGAAGGTTGAAGGGGATATGGTCGCCCATTTGGTTGAATTAACACAAGGCGGTGCGGACTATACCTTTGATGCAACCGGCAATGTGAACGTGATGCGCACGGCACTGGAGGCCGCGCATAAGGGCTGGGGCGAGAGCATCATCATTGGTGTGGCGCCTGCGGGTGCGGAGATCTCGACGCGGCCCTTCCAACTGGTGACGGGCCGGGTCTGGCGCGGCACGGCGTTCGGCGGGGCCAAGGGGCGCACGGATGTGCCCAAGATCGTCGACTGGTACATGGACGGCAAGATCGAGATCGACCCGATGATCACCCACAAGCTGACGCTCGACGAAATCAACTATGGCTTCGAGCTCATGCACAAAGGCGAAAGCATCCGCGCCGTCGTGGAGTTTTGATGTGACCTTGGAGCTGGTATCGGAAAACCGGAGTTTCGGAGGACGCCAGAAGGTGTTCAAACATCCGTCGAACACCTGCGGATGCGAAATGACCTTTGCGATCTACCTGCCGCCGCAGGCCGCAGATGGGCCGGTTCCGTTGCTTTGGTACCTGTCGGGTCTGACCTGCACCCATGAGAACGCCATGTTCAAGGGCGGCTTTCAGGAACATGCGGCACGTCAGGGGCTGGCAATCATCTTCCCGGATACCTCGCCGCGTGGCGCTGGTGTCAGTGATGACGAAGCTTATGATCTGGGGCAGGGAGCAGGTTTCTATGTGAACGCGACGCGCAACCCCTGGAAGCAACATTTCCGCATGTATGATTACATCGTGAATGAGCTGCGCAGTATCGTCATGGAGAATCTGCCGCTGCAGGATCGTCATGGAATCACCGGACATTCGATGGGCGGCCATGGCGCGATCACGCTGGCTCTGCGAAACGCAGATTTGTTCGAATCGTTGTCCGCCTTTGCTCCGATTGCACACCCCACACAATCCGACTGGGGCCGTAAGCAGCTTAGCGCCTATCTTGGGGATGACGAGTCCACCTGGACTGAACATGATGCAACACTGTTGCTGGAAGAATTTGGGTGGAAAAGCGATCTGTTGGTTGACCAGGGGGCTGAGGATCAATTCCTCGACCTGCTCAAGCCCGAAGCGCTCGCCGACATGATGGCGCGTCGTCGTCAACCCGGACAGGTGCGCATGCAGGAGGGCTATGACCACTCCTATTTTTTCGTGAACACCTTCGCGCGCGACCATGTCGAATGGCACGCCGAGCGACTGAACTGATAAGACATAAGGAACTATAGCCATGCTTAAACGCATTTTTGCCACGTCCTGCCTGCTGCTTCTGCCAGCGGTTGCATTTGCAGATGGTCACATCCCGGGTGATGCTGCCGCAGGCGAGAAGGTCTTTCGCAAATGCAAGGCATGCCACGCCGTAGGTGAGGGCGCTGAAAACAAGATCGGCCCGGTGCTGAACGGCATCATCGACCGCCCCGTCGCTTCGGTAGAGGGGTTCGGGTATTCCGATGTGCTGGTCGGCCTTGCTGAAGAGGGCAAGACCTGGAGCCCTGAAGAACTGGCGGCTTTCCTTGAAAAACCGCGCAACTACGCAAAGGGCACAAAGATGAGCTTTGCGGGCCTGCGCAAGGAAGACGACCGCATGAACGTAATTGCATATTTGGCGACTTTCCCGGCTGGGGGGTCGTGATCTGAGGTTTCCTTGCAGGCTGGTGGAGGAACCGGCCTGCATGGAAAAGACCTGGCGTTTGGCCCAGTGCGGGGCCAGAGGCCGTTTTCGCGGCAATTCCGCCGCATTATGGGAGGCACTACTATGAAAAAGCTGATGCTTTTGACCTCCGGGATCGCGCTTTGCGCCGGCATGGCTACCGCAAACGACGATCTCGTATCCCAGATGGGTGATTCCACACAGTGGGCGATCCAGACGGGTGATTACAAAAACCAACGGTATTCTGCGCTTGACCAGATCAACGCGGAAAACGTGGGCGATCTGCAGGTTGCCTGGACGTTCTCGACGGGCGTTCTGCGTGGCCACGAAGGTTCGCCATTGGTCATTGATGACGTGATGTATGTGCACACGCCGTTTCCAAACATCGTCTACGCGCTTGACCTGAAGAATGAAGGCAAGATCATCTGGAAGTACGAGCCAAAGCAGGACCCGGATGTCATTCCGGTGATGTGCTGTGACACGGTCAACCGTGGTGTGGCATATGCGGACGGCAAGATCTTCCTGCATCAGGCGGACACGACAGTCGTTGCACTTGACGCCAAGTCGGGTGACGTGGTCTGGACAGCAGTCAACGGTGATCCGTCGATTGGCGAGACAAACACAGCGACCGTACTGCCCGTCAAAGACAAGATCATTGTCGGTATCTCGGGCGGTGAATTCGGTGTCCGTGGCCATACAACGGCCTATGACATGAGCAGCGGTGAGCTGGTCTGGCGTGCCTATTCCATGGGCCCTGACAGCGATATCCTTGCCGATCCGGAAAACACCACACACCTTGGCAAGCCAGTGGGCGCAGACTCAGGCACCAATACCTGGGAAGGCGATCAGTGGATGATCGGGGGCGGCACGACATGGGGCTGGTTCTCGGCGGATCTGGATGAAAACCTGTTCTACTACGGCACAGGCAACCCCTCCACATGGAACCCGGCACAGCGTCCTGGCGACAACCGTTGGTCCATGACACTGATGGCGCGCGACATCGACACCGGTGTGGCCAAGTGGTTCTACCAGATGACCCCACACGACGAGTGGGATTATGATGGGATCAATGAAAACATCCTGACCGAACAGATGATCGACGGTGAAGAGCGTAAGTTGCTCACTCACTTCGACCGTAACGGTCTGGGTTACACATTGGACCGCGTATCAGGTGAACTGCTTGTTGCCGAAAAGTTCGACCCGGTTGTGAACTGGACAACGGGTGTCGATATGGACCCGGCGTCTGAAACCTACGGTCGTCCGGCGGTTGTGGCACAATACTCCACGGCGCAAAACGGCGAAGACGTCAACACCACGGGCGTCTGCCCTGCGGCGCTTGGCACCAAAGACCAACAGCCTGCGGCTTACAGCCCGAAAACGGAAATGTTCTACGTGCCGACCAACCACGTCTGCATGGACTACGAACCGTTCCGGGTGTCCTACACCGCTGGCCAGCCTTACGTTGGTGCGACCCTGTCGATGTATCCTGCGCCTGACAGCCATGGCGGCATGGGTAACTTCATCGCCTGGGACAACATCAATGGCGAAATCAAGTGGTCCATCCCAGAGAAGTTCTCTGTCTGGTCCGGTGCCCTTGCGACCGCCGGCGACGTGGTCTTCTACGGCACACTTGAAGGCCATCTGAAGGCCGTGAGTGCCGATACTGGTGAAGAGCTTTACCGCTTCAAAACACCATCCGGCATCATCGGTAACGTGATGACCTATGAGTCCGCGGGCAAGCAGTACATTGGCATCCTGTCAGGTGTTGGTGGCTGGGCCGGTATCGGTCTTGCGGCTGGTCTGACCAACCCGAATGACGGTCTGGGTGCTGTGGGCGGCTATGCAGCCCTGAGCGACTATACCGCATTGGGTGGACAGCTGACAGTCTTTGCACTGCCAGACTGATACGCTTGACTAAATTGCAGGTTGGCGCGGCCTTTCGGGGTCGCGCTTTCCCAACAAACAGAGGTTAGAGAATGAAAACGGTAAATCTGATTGCGACAAGCCTGATCGCAGCCCTGCCTCTGGCGGCGCTGGCGGAGGACCCTGTCGACCCGAAGCTGTATGAGGCGGCTTACAATGAAGATGGGCGGTACTTCACGGACGACGATGTGCCAACCTTCAACATTCAGGAAGATGGCACAGTGGACTGGCTGACGTTTTCCGGTTTTCGCCGCTATCACGCGGAATGCCATGTCTGCCACGGCCCGGATGGCGAAGGCTCAACCTATGCACCTGCGGTCAAGAATTCTTCGATTAGCCTGGGCTATGACGGCTTCTTCGATGTCGTGGTCAACGGTCGCCAGAACGGCAACTCTGTCATGCCTCATTTCGGCGAAAACCGGAACGTGATGTGCTACCTTGATGATATCTACGTCTATTTGAAGGCGCGGGGCCTTGATGCTCTGCCCCGAGGACGTCCCGCGAAGAAAGAAGCGAAATCAGACGTGATCCGAGAGGATGAAAATGCCTGCATGGGCTGAAACCTTCAGGCATACCCTCTTCCTGTGTTTGCTGGGTTTCTCCCTGACAGGGTCCGCCGCAACCGCTCAGACGTCCGACCTTGTGTCAACGTCTGCCTTGCGGGTGTGTGCGGACCCTGCAAATTATCCGATGTCCACGAAAGAGGAGACCGGGTTCGAGAACCAACTTGCGGATCTGGTTGCGGAAAAACTGGACCTGCCGGTGCAATACACCTGGTACCCCATGGCTACCGGGTTTGTCAGAAATACCCTGACGGCCAAGAAATGCGATGTGGTCATGGGATACGCGCAGGGGCATGAACTGGTTCTGAATACCAACCACTACTTAACATCGGTCTATACGTTGATCGTGCCAAAGGGCAGCGCCTTGGCAGACGTCACGACACTGACTGATCCGGCGCTCAAAGGGCAACGGATTGGCATCATCGCAGGCACACCGCCTTCCGCGCATCTGGCGCGCAATGGGCTGATCGCAAAGTCAAAGGTTTACAACCTTGTGGTCGATCGCCGCCACGAATCCCCGGCGAACGATATGCTGGATGATTTGGTGGCGGGGGAAATCCAGGCGGCGATTCTATGGGGGCCGATAGGCGGCCCATTGGTGAAATCCAGCTATCCTGACCTCAAGGTCATTCCGCTGATCAAAGAAGAACGCCCGCCACGGCTCTTCTTCCGGATCACGATGGGCGTGCGGCAGGGTGAAAAGGTTTGGCAGCGCCAGCTGAATTCACTGATCCGTCGCAACCAGGACGAGATCAATACGATACTGGCGGATGCGGGCGTTCCATTGACGTCAGACCTCGGGACAGAGGTGATGGAGATTTCGAAGTGATACGGGCATGGGTGGCAGCGCTTTTGTTGCTGCCGCTGCCGGTCCTGTCCCAAACGGTCCCTGAACCGGATGACTACCGCATGGACCATTATCGCGGTCCGGTGCCCTCCGAGATTACCGGCGGCACGGTTGTTGGCCCTGAACAAGCATTCGAGATCTGGCAAGAAGGCCGCGCGGGCTTCATCGATGTAATGCCGCAACCGCCGAAGCCCGCCAATTTGCCGAAAGGCACGATCTGGCGGGATAAGCCAAGATTCTCCATTCCCGGCGCACTCTGGTTACCAAATGTCGGTTACGGTGCCATTGCGGATGTAACCGCAGAGTATTTTCGCAAAGGATTGGAAAAAGCCAGCAAGGGCAACTTCGATCACCCTGTCGTTTTCTTTTGTCTCGAAGACTGCTGGATGAGCTGGAACGCTGCGAAGCGCGCAATCGAATGGGGATACACCGACGTCTACTGGCTGCCGGAGGGCACAGACGGCTGGCAGCTTTGGGATTACCCTTTGGAAAAGGTGATGCCCGAAGAGGGCCAGCCGCAAACGGGCAACTGACCCTGTTCGGAGAGAAGCAGGTCCTTAGAAACCCGGCAGCGTCTTATGGGCGGTTGCCACCGTACCATCCGTGTCAGTCATGGTGACATCAACCGACTGCGTGCGCCGCGGGACTGACAACCCGACCCGTGGATTCTCGGACAGCGAAATCGAGCCCGTCATCTCGACAAACCCTGAGCCGTCCAGATCGACGTCGACCGATTCCACATAGCGCATCGGAATGAACAACAGCGATATCTGATCCATCTGCATCCCGGAATGAGACGGGTGGGAGATATCCAGATCCATCCGGTTCAGGCGTGACGTCAGGCTCGTGATCTTACCCTCTGCTACGCCGGGAACGGCATCCGCGACTTCAATCTGCATCTGACCCAGTGTCGCCAATGCTGCGTCGGGATCTGTCCCGGGAGGGGCTGAACATGCCCCTTGGCCGGATGTCTTGACCATTTGTTCAGAGACAAACACCCGACCATCTGTTGTCTCGGCAATGACATGGATAGGTGTTGGGCCATTGATGCGCATGGTGATGTCGAAATAGAAACTGCTCTGCGGCTCCTCCAGTGCAAATACGGCAGAGACGGGCATCGGGTTTTCATCCAGAACAAGCGTCACCTTGGCCACTTCGGTACCTTTTGGTGCAACAACCTGCGCTGCAAGGTCCGTGCGGGCATCTTCATAAGTGCGATAGGGGGCATCTATTGCAATGACGTTTCGGCCATCCAGCAATGCGCGCTCACCGTAAAGTTGCTCTTTCACGGACTCCCAGGCTTCACCTGCGGCGAATGCGGGCAGGGCGGTTGCGCATAACAATGCAGCGGCCGTCGTCAGTCGTATCATTTCTGTTCTCCCAAAATGAAAGCGCCAAAGGCGCGCGGGCCGTCACAGGTGTCGATATCTTCTATCACAGACAGCGTCGCTGCGTCGACAATTGTGACCGTGTTGTCGAACCAATTCGCCAAAACAATGCGCGATTGATCCTTTGTGGCATCGATCCCCTCTGGGTATTCGCCAACTGTCAGTGTCTTAAGGACATCCAGGCTGTCCAGATCAATGACACTTACTGTCCCGTCATACTGATTTGTGACAAATGCGCGCCCTTGAGCAAAGGCCACGCCGTAGGGTCTGTCCCCGACAGGAACCGTTGCGAGAACCTTGCCAGTCTGTGGATCCACAATGGTTACATCATTGGTGCCAACGTTCGCCACAAAGAGCCGCCCATCCGGCGCGAACGTAAGCCCGAACGGTCTCGTCCCAACCTGTACGCTATGCAGCGGTTCCAGTGTCTCCGCGTCAAAGACCGTGGCCTGATCGGCCTCTTTTTCCGCCGAGGCCAGAAATCTCCCATCCGGCGATAAAGCCAGCCCGGCAGGGGCGGCGCCCACGGAGAGGCTGCCTATCAGCGACAAATCCGGCGCGGCGAGAACCCAAATGCGGGCCGAATACCAATCTGAGATAAAAAGGCGATCGCGCATCGGGTCGAGAGCAATTCCAACCGGTCCACCTTCGAGTGTTTGTTCTGCTTCGATGGCTCCGGTTTGCGGATGGGTGCGCCGGACCGTCTTGCTGTCGGCCGAGACGGTGAAAACCGCATCAGACGAAACAGCAACGCCAGCAGGTTTACCCGGCAACATCCAGCGCGCTGTCTCCGCCCGGCTTTTCAGATCAATGACACTGACTTCATCACCTGTCTGACATGTCACATATGCTATATCAGCGAGACCCGGCGTGGCGGCAAAAACTGCCACGCCGACCCATTCAAGACCCAGGCGCACCAAAGCGTTCGACCAATGCGTCCAGTCCGGCTTGGTAGACACCAGTTACCGCCGCGATGGCCGCCTCATCGTTCAGTTCGGGGGGCGGATCGTTGTTCGGGTAGCCACGATAGAACGCACCGCGCCATTCGATCTGTGCCCCACCATCGTCACGTGGTTTGACGGTGAGATGCGACGAATAATTCGTGACCGGAAGCACTTCGACAAGAACCTCAGTAATCCGGTAGGAGTAACTCATCTTCTCGTCGCTGTACTTGTAAAGGATCTCCGAGATCGTCGGACCGCCTTCTTCCAGCAGTGTCAGCACACGGGTGGCATCGATTTCATCGCCGTTTTCGCCGGTCGAGGAGAAAACCGCCGGGTGCCAGGACATGTCCTGAAAATTGCCGATGACACTCCAGACCTCATCCGGAGAGGCCGCGACCTCAGCCGTGACGGTGACCTTCTGTCGTGTGGGTCCGTGCGCAAGCGCCAGACCCGGCATGGCCAGGGCGACGCATACCGCGCCAAGGATTGTTCTGCGTTTCATTGATCCTCCTTCGTGAAAATCCGGTTGTTCAGGATGTATCGCATTCCGCGTCTCCAGGTGTCGTCGGTGTTGCCTCTGATGTCGACAACGCCGCCTTTGACCAGCTCGCCGGTTTCTACGTCACGCAATTGCAGGTTCATTGCGATGATCATGTTCGACGTTTTCTGAACCTCGCCCACCAGTGAAAAATCCGCCCCGAGCTTCTTTGCAATGCGGATATCGCAGCCATAGCATTTGGCCAGATTGACATGTCGGTCGATGTCAGTTTGCGCCGCGTCGAGACCGACAAGTTCGTAGCCTTCATCGCGAAAACGTTCCGATACCATCACGTTGAGCATCTGCAGCCGCACCACCTCAGATGGATCGCGACCAAGTTCGCTTGTCTGAAGTGAACTATCGAGCAAAGACATGCCGAAGAACGCGACTTTCTCCCCGGCCTGCGCAGCAGCCGAAGTCAGCAGAACTATAAGCAAAATCAGCCGCATATGGGTATTCTTAAAAAATAAGATTCGCAGTTAATCGTGCGGGTGATACGCTTTCAAAAGCAACCCGGCCAAAAGTATAGGTTCACATCAACCTGCCGGGCGCTGATAAAAATCCGGAGTGAGAAACGCTCTTTTGGGGAGGACATCTTGGGACGTATTGCAGCCGCTTTGCTGGCAGCTTTTTCATGCATCGTGCTCGCCGTTCCTGCACAGGCGATCGATGTAAAGGCCGGTGTGTTGCGCGTGGATTATCCCATGTTGCTGCCCATCAGCCGCTACGATCTACGACCTGACGATCTGGGCTTTGCCGGTGCCGCACTCGCCGACGAAGACAACGGGACAACGGGCGGGTTTCTGGGCCACACGTATGAAACCCGCACCGTGGCGGTCGCACCAGATCAGGCCGATGCCGCGCTTGATGCTCTCCTGAGCGACGGGGTCCGTCTGATCGTCGTCCAGGCGCGTGGTGATGATCTGTTGCGCCTGACCGATCGGGCGGCGGAAGCAGGTGCGCTGATTTTCAACGCCACGGCCGGGGATAACGCGTTGCGCGACGATCAATGCCGCGCCAACCTGCTGCACGTGGCCCCCAGTCATTCCATGTTGTCCGATGCTGTGGCGCAATTTGCGGTCTGGAAGAAATGGGACGAATGGTTCCTTATCTCGGGATCAAATCCCGAGGATATTGCCCTTGCAGAAGCTTACCGGAAGTCTGCGCGCAAGTTTGGCGCGCGCATCAATGAGGATCGGGTTTTTGAGGACACTGGCGGCTCGCGCCGCACGGATTCTGGGCATGTCCTTGTGCAACGTCAGCTGCCGACTTTCACGCAGGGCGCGGATGACCATGATGTTGTGATCGCAGCGGACGGGACCGACTATTTCGCGCGCTACTTGAGCTATCACCTTTGGACGCCGCGCCCTGTCATGGGCTCCGGCGGGCTTGTGCCAACCACCTTCCACGGAGCGCATGAAGCCTATGGTGCGACACAGTTTCAAACCCGCTTTGAAGGCCTGACCGGGCGCTATTCCAAACCCGAAGACTATAACGTCTGGCTTGCGCTGCGGGTGGTGGGGGAAGCCGTCACCCGCGCCAATACCGCCGATCCGATGGGCGTCCGGGATTATGCCATCTCTGACGCGTTCGAGTTGGCCGCGTTCAAAGGAACCCGTGTGACCTTCCGGAACTGGAACGGCCAATTGCGCCAGCCGATCCTGCTTTACGACGGAAGCATCACGGTCAGTGTCTCGCCGCAGGACGGGTTTCTGCACCAGACCTCACCGCTCGATACTATCGGGCTGGATCGCCCTGAATCCAACTGCACCGCATTTGACTGAGGAGCCATTTGTATGAAATCCCTGTTCCTGACCACCGCCTTGGGCCTTTTGCTCGCAGGTCCCGCCCTTGCCGGGAAAGCCTTTGTCTCCAACGAGCGCGGCAACACCATCACAGTGGTCAATACCGAGACTTGGGAGGTGGAAACCGAGTTCTTTGCCGGCAACCGCCCGCGCGGGATCACGGCGAGCCCCGATGGCAGCAAGATTTATGTCTGCGCATCCGATGACAATCTGGTGCGGGTTTTCGACTCCACGACCTACGAAGAACTACCAAGCCTGCCCTCCGGCCCTGATCCCGAATTATTCATCCTCGAACCGTCGGGCAAGCGGCTCTACATCGCCAATGAGGACGATAATCTGGTGACAGTCACGGATACTGAAACCCGCACCATCCTTGCCGAAGTTCCGGTGGGCGTGGAACCCGAAGGCATGGGGATGAGCCCGGATGCGAAATTCGTCGTGAACACCTCCGAGACCACGAACATGGCGCATTTCATCTCCACCGAAGACTACAAGATCAAGCACAACATTCTGGTGGACCAGCGCCCGCGCTATGCCCACTACACCGCTGATGGCAAGCGGCTGTTCGTCACCTCTGAAATCGGTGGCACGGTCAGCGTCATGGACATCGCCGAGGATGGCACGCCCACGGTCGTCGGCAAGATTTCCTTCGAGGTCGCTGGCGTACAGCCTGAGTGGTTGCAGCCGGTTGGGGCAAGGGTCACGCAGGATGGCAAACGGCTGTTTGTAGCGCTTGGCCCGGCGAACCGCGTTGCGGTGGTGGATGCGCAAAGCCTTGAAGTGCTTGATTATATTCTGGTCGGTCAGCGGGTCTGGCAGCTCGATTTTACGCCGGACGAAAAGTACCTGCTCACCACCAACGGCAATTCCAACGACATCACCGTCATCGACGTGGCCAAGGAAAAGGCGATCCGCTCGGTGCAGGTCGGGCAACAGCCTTGGGGCGTGGTGACAATCGACTGATGAGAGACAAGGGGAGACGATGATGAAGAGATTATTGGCAGCCATAGTGGCTTTGACGCTTACCACGCCCGTGGTGGCCGCACCCTTGTGCGACGATCTGGGCTTTGCCGGATTGCTGGCCAAATGCAACCGGGGAGAGACGATCAAGCTGACGCTGGCATCCGGTCAGCCCGTAGGTGATGATGTAACCCTGCAATCGGGTGCCTATTACAAACTGGAAATCACTGCGGACGGATCGGCGGAACTGGCGCTGGAAGGCGCGAGCTTCTTTCGGGCGATCTGGATGAATGAAATCGTCATCAATGAAATTGAAATCCGCCCCATGGCCATCGACTCCATCGAGTTCGACAAGGCGGGCACCGTGGAGCTTTCGTTTATTGCGATCAAGCCGGGCCGTCATACCCTGCGCATTCCAGGCTCCACCGGCGATGCGCAATCCGTCACTTTTTCAATCCAATGAAGAAAGGTTTCATCATGCGTAAACTCATTTATTGTGCAGCATTCGCTTTATTCGCTGCGCCAGTCCACGCGGATGGCCACCTGGACGCAGACACCGTCGCCAAGATCGAGGCGTTTCTGGCCTCTATCGAATGCCAAATGGACCCGGATGACATCGAAGTTGAAGACGACGGCTATGATCTGGATGATGTGATCTGCAAAGGTGGCGATCAATTCGACATCAAGCTGGACAAAGACCTGAACGAAGTCAGCCGCCGCGCTGAATAACAACAGGTCATGTGCCACAGGAAGGGAAGAATATGAGATATTTGCTGGGACTGATCATCTGGTCACTGATGAGCGTATCGGCCTCTGCAAGCGACCTGCCCGTGGTACGTCTTGCCGTGCTGAAGATCGGAACGGTGAATTGGGAACTGGCCACGATCGTTGAAAACGGCCTCGACGAGAAACACGGCTTCAAGCTTGAGGTGCAGCCCTTTGCGGATAACAACGGCTCACGTGTTGCCGTGGAAGGCGACGCTGCAGACATGGCCGTTGCAGACTGGATCTGGGTCGCTCGCCAACGCGCGGCGGGCAAGGGATACGTCTTTTTCCCCTATTCCAAAGCCGTTGGCGGCCTGGTGATACCAGGTGACAGCGCAGCCAAATCAGTGAAGGACATCGAAGGCGGCAAAATCGGCATCGCGGGAGGACCGCTCGACAAATCCTGGCTGATCCTGCGGGCCTATGCAAAACAGAAACACGGCATGGACCTCAAAGCCGGAACGGAACAGGTCTATGGTGCACCCCCGCTAATTTTCAAATCCGCCTTGGGCGGCGACTATGCGGGAGCGATCAACTTCTGGCACTTCCTGGCCAAGATGAAAGCCTCCGGCATGAAAGAACTGATTTCTGTAGACGAGGCGGCAACGGCTTTGGGTCTTGATCCCGACACGCCACTATTGGGGTATTTCGGCAAAGAGAGCTTTTTCGACGCAACGCCCGGTCTGGCGCAGGCTTTTTACAATGCCAGCCGCGACGCAAAGGACTTGCTGGCAAGCTCAGATGCAGCATGGGACGCCATTAGGCCCCGCATGAACGCAAAAACGGATGCGCAGTTTGAGCAGCTCAAGAAAGACTGGATTACGGGCATTCCCGAACGCGGGCCCGTGAGCGCAGAAAGTGCGGGAAAAATGCTGGGTCTGATGGCAGAGCTCGGGGGCGCTGAATTGGTGGGCGATGCCACAACGGTGCCGGCCGGCCTGTTCGTCCAAGTGGAATAGCGTGCAAAGGCGATGACGGTCGAACGTCTCACGCCATTTCTGTCCATTTGTGGTCTGCTGCTGCTGTGGCTGGCGGCGGCATTTCTGACCGATGATCCCCAAATCCTGCCCACGCCCTTTGACCTTTTGCCCTTGTTTGGCACTGAACTTGCGTCTGGCGAGCTATTACACCACCTGGGCGCGACGCTGCTTCGCGTGCTCTGGGCCTTTGCGCTGGCGATGACGCTCGGCACTGTAATCGGGTTTGTCATGGGTCGATCAGAAAACGTCAATCGTTGGCTGGACCCCTGGCTCGTCATCTTCCTCAACCTGCCTGCGCTTGTTCTGATCGTCCTGTGTTATTTGTGGATCGGGTTAAGCGAAACAGCCGCGATCATCGCCGTCACCCTCAACAAGATCCCGAACGTGGCCCTTGTCGTCCGTGAGGGCGCGCGCGCACTGGACCCGAACCTCGATGCCTTGGCCCGCATTTACAGGATGAGCGGATGGTCGCGGCTGCGCCATGTCCTGCTGCCACAACTTGCCCCCTTCATCGCGGCGGCGGCGCGCGGGGGTGTAGCCGTCATCTGGAAAATCGTGCTCGTGGTTGAATTCCTCGGACGTTCCTCGGGCATCGGCTTCCAGATACACCTGTACTTCCAGCTTTTTGACGTCGCGATGGTGCTGGTCTACGCCCTGTCCTTCATCTGTGTCATGCTGGTTGTCGAATGGGCGCTTCTGCAACCATGGGAGCGGCGCGTTTCGCGCTGGCGTCGCGTATGATCCGCATCGCGATCCAATCAAAACACTTCGATACAGTCCCTGTTCTGGGGGAAATCCGTTTTGACATTGCCCCCGGCGAATGTGTGGCGCTTGTTGGTCCCTCTGGCATCGGCAAAAGCACGCTACTGCGTCTGGTGGCCGGAATTGACAGTGATTTCATCGGGCAGATTGACCGGCCAGACGCCATCGCGATGGTGTTTCAGGAACCAACCCTGCTGCCGTGGCGCAGTACGCTTCAGAATCTGATGCTGTTGCATCCGGGTCTGGAATCAGAGGCGGCCCAAGCCGCATTGCAAAAAGTTGGTCTGTCCGACAAGGGTTCCGCCTTTCCTGGCCAGCTGTCTCTTGGACAGCAACGCAGACTTTCTCTTGCGCGCGCCTTTGCGGGGAAACCTGATCTGCTGATCATGGACGAGCCCTTTGTCTCTCTCGACGCAGAAACGGCAGAGACCATGATCGCCCTGACTGAGGCATTGATAGCAGAGCAGAATCCGGCGACCCTGTTTGTGACGCACTCCCATTCGGAAGCGCAACGTCTGGCACAACGAGTTCTGACACTGCGAGCGACGGCAGAGGGTGCGGTCCTCGACGGGTAATCAACTTCCCGTCATGCGACCACGGATTTTCTGTGAAAAGCCGGGGAAATATGGTCAGCTTCAGGGGAGGTGCGGGGCAAGATCAGGCAACGCCCGGTCACTCGTTTCCCGAACGTCGGAGAACCCATGAAGCTGACACGACGCAAAACACTCGCTTTGGGCTCAGGCACCATCGTGGCTGCAGGATGTGTCAGCTTGCCTGCCTTTGCATCACCTTATGGTGAGGCAATCGCTGCCCTGACCGCTGGCGCTGAGCCGCGTGAGGGTGGCATCATTCTCTCCTTGCCGGATGTGGCAGATGACGGCCACCGCGTGTTTGTGGAAATCAGCGCACCCGGTGCCAGATCCATCAAATTGCTCGCGGATGACAACCCCGCACCAACCGTTGCGCATTTCTGCTTTGGACCGTTCAGCGGCGCACGCAAGGTCTCAACGCGCATCCGGCTTGCCAGAACGCAAAACGTGACGGCGCTGGCCGAAATGGAGGACGGCACCTTGCGCATCGTCACTAGGCATATCGAGGTTGTTGTCGGCGGATGCGGTGCCTGAAGTCTGACCAGCCAACCAACTTCAAAGGTGTTTTATTAACATAATTCTCATTATGTCCGCTTTCCGGGTGCGAGACTTTACAGCAGGTTTTCTCGCCTGAGAAAGTCCCGCTCCTTCAATACCAACTTGCGTTCCTGCGCACGTCTTTCACGCCGCGCAAACCGCCCCGTGCTCTTTCCAGCGGTTTCCAGAAAAGCCGCCGCCAGCCTTTGCAGTTCCGGAATGCGGGTGCTCGCGTCCACGAGGATTTCAATGATCGCGCAGATTGCCATGACCTCATCCGCGGTGCCCCTCAGCCGGATTTTGTCCTGTGAAATCGCTTCAGAAATCTCCATGTAGCCTTGCAGCAAATCCCGCACGGTCTGCCTGTCAGTGGTCCCGTTGGGGGTTTTCAGCGCAGCATTTTCCGGCAGCCGTCTGACCCGCAAATCACCCGCTTCGAACCGGACCGTCACACGATCAGCGTCCAGAACCATACGGGACAACTGAGCACCGGCCAGTTTCCGGATAGCGTCCGCCCGATGGGGCTCGCCTTCCTCCAACGCAGCAAAGAGCGCAACAATCCAGTCACGCAGGTGGCGCGGATCACTCGACATATTCGAACACCCCCGTTCCCTCGGCCTTGATCATTGAGTGATCCAATTGCGCCACCAAGGCACAACGCCCGCTCAGCTCATTTATGAAACCCGAGCCCGGGCGCATGGGATCGGACAGCAATAGCTGTGCGGCGGTGTCAGCCTTGAACTGCAGTTCAAATTGCGCGTGCTGGCTAGAGGCCCGCAGTATAATGTTGCGCGGCAAATCCGGTGCGCGCCGGTCGGGATGTATCGCCGCCAAGGCGCCCGGTATACGCCGCGCAGCGCGGGTTGGCGCTGCATCATATGTCAAGCTGATCTGGTCAGACAAAAAACTGTAAACGCGGCTCCCCTGCACCAGAAAAACATGCGGCGGCTGGCGGGTGAAATGCGTCTTGTCCGTACCGCGTGCGGCAACGACGGTGATGTCCTGATCCAGCACCCATGCACCCCATTCCCAAGCCACATCCTCACCCCAGAACCACCGGCCCCAATTATGGTCGTGGTAACCTCGCGCTGATTTCAGCGAAATCTCTTCGCCGTCCAGTTTCAAAGTACCCGACACCGACAAGACCGGGATGGCGCTCCACCCGATCCAGCCGCTGCCAAACTGTGCTGTCAGATCCAGACTGGCCGTTGACAGAACAGGACGCGCCACGAGATCCGCCTCAAATCCATCGTCCGGCCGTGAGACTTTTGCATGCAACGTCTTGCCATCGCGCGCCACCGATAAGGAAATCGTGCTGAGGAATATTGCCTGTGTGTCGACCTTGCTATTTGCAAATGACGCGATCTCTATCCCACCGGTCCAATCGCCATCGCGCGCACTCGCCAATGCCACGCCAACCGCGCGCGCACGATTGTCCCACGGGGGGCCGTGCAAGGAGGTGTTGATCAGAACAACGCGTCCGTGATCCGGCAGGAACACGTTGAGGTGAAGCCAGTCCTTGTACGCTGCCGCCGTTGGATCGCTCAAAACCGGCGGCCGGAGCGTATCAAAAGCTGTCACCGCAGGATCGGACCGCGATGGACCGCATCCCCGGGTTCAACAGTGTCCCGCTCCGGGGCGCTTCGGGCCAGAGCCTCAACCGATTGCACGATTTCGCGCGAGTGAATCCACAAGCCCATCAGCGTGTCGATGAAGGTGATCGCTGCAGGCACGGTTTTGCTACGATGCACCTTGTTTTCCAGCGGCGCCGGGACGTTGTCGATGGTCTCTGCCAGATCCTCCGCCAGTAAGAGCGCCAGATCGTTCCGAATATGATCCAGAACCGGCGCGGCGGGCATCCCTTCCGTCCAGCCTGTTACGCGTAACGCACTCCACAGAAGCTCTCCGTTGTCCTTGACTGCACTGGCCTCTAATGCCCGGCGGATCCGCGCGCCTTCAGCCGTTTTTGAGATTTCCCTGCCTGCTTCGGCCAGCCCCGCGAGAGTAGAGCCGATGACGCTGACGCCGGATGTGTAATGCAAGGTGATCAACCTGCTGGCCAGGGAGGAAAAGAGACTGGCAGTCGTGCGGCCCGCATCTTCGGGCGGATCAATGAGGCGAATGTTTGCGCTATTTGGCATGGGCCGTCTCCTCAGGTTGCTTTGCTGGGTTTTCGGGTGGCCGCCTTCTTGGCAGGCGCTTTCTTGGGGGCTGCTTTGGTCTTGGTGCTGGCACGCGCCGCCGCCTGTTTTGCCTTGGTCGCCGGAGCCGCGCGGCTGGATTTCGCCACCGTAACCTCCAGCGGCACGACACCTTCGCTGCACCCATAAATCAGCACGGCACCGCGATAGACACCCAACGGCATATCCTTTGGCCCCTCCAGCACCAGTGCGAACTCCAAGACCTCATCGGTGGCCAAGAGAGCGGTCGGTGGCGTGAAGCCCGCCTGCGCGAACCATGTGGCGCCGGTGTCGGACACCAAAGGCGTGATCATTGGCGTCACCATCGAGTGCACCCGCTGGCGGTTTTCCACATTGACCGTCGCTTTGGCCTGCCCCCCAGGTTTCAGCTTCAGATCAATGGTACTGCCCTCGACCTGCTGCACGACGGTGCCGGGCGTGACTGGCCCGACGATGCCTTGCAGCTGACGGAGATATTGCATCGTCGCCTGGCTAAGGCTCTGCTGAAACGCACTTTGCAGTTTCATCAGCTCTTCGAACGGGCTGGACGGCGTGTTCCCGTGATCGTGGTCATGTGGCATGTCGGTCCCTCTTACTTCAGTCTTGCAATGACGTATTTGAGCACTTCGCGCAGAAATTGCCGGTGTCGCGTTTCGGGCATGAAGGCGAGCCCCTCTGCTTCGAATTTCAACGCGCGCTTGATGAAATCCTGAGCCAGCTCCCGCCCGTGGTCGATGGAGCCTGCTTCATGCATGGCCTGCAGCAGCCAGCGCACCTCGTCCGGTTCTTTCTCTGCGCGCGGCAATGTGAGCAATTTGATGGCCCGCGCCCTTTGCCGTTTCGGCGCGGTGCGCAAAAAATGCAACAGCATGACCGTTCGTTTGCCCTCATAAAGATCCCCGCTGATTTCCTTGCCGTAAAGCACCTCATCCGCCGTGAGATTCAGCAGATCGTCCTGAACCTGAAAGCCGATGCCGGCGAGATATCCCAGCTCCATAACATCAATCAGCGCCTCTTCCAGATCGGCCACCATCGATGGCCCCGACCCCGCCACAACCCCTAGCCGCAAAGGCGCGATCATCGTGTACCAGCAGGTTTTTTTGTAGGCCATGCGCAGGTAGTCTTCGCTCTCCAGATCAAATCGCGCATTGTGAATCCAATCGAGCTCAATCGCCTGCCCCTCAACGGATTCGCGGCTGAGCCGTTCGAAATCCTTGAGGATGCGCATCGCCTTGCGGACACCCAGTTGGTCCACATTGTCCAGCAGCAGCGAGAGGCAAAAGACAAAGGTTGCATCCCCGGTGTTGATCGCAATCGGCACCCCGTGGCGACGGAACAGCGTCTCGTCCCCACGGCGGAAATCCGAGATATCCTCGATATCGTCATGCACCAGCGCGCCGTTGTGAAAAAGCTCGATGGCGGTGGCGGTGTTTTCCGCCTGTGCTTCGGTACCGCCCATCCCCTGACAGGCCGCATAGACCAGCGCGGGGCGCAACCCCTTGCCTACCCGAAACGGGTAATCGCTGATCTGGTCGTAAAGCACATCCATCCCCGTTTCGCGTCGCGCATCGAAGAACCGTGTCATCGCCTTTTCGGTCCGGGTCCGTGCGGTGTTGAGGGCTTGCTCTATGAGCGCCCGGTCATACCCCAGTTCATTCACATCGGTTTCTGCGCGCACGCGATCCCAAAGCCAGGCACCAGATCAATCCAGCCGGTGTTTTCAAAACCGGCGGCTTCAAACAGCGCCATAAACTGCTCAGGAGTATGAAATCCGATCCAGCCCGGATCAGCCCAAAGCGCCAGCCCCGAGGAGCGTTTCACGAACCATTCTGGCCCCGCGTCAATCACGGTGTAATAGCCCCCGGGACGCAAAGACCGATAAATTTCACGCGTGGCGGCAGGCGGATCAGGGTAATGGTGATGGGCAAGGCAGGAGTAGACCAGATCGAAACCATCGGTGAAAACCTCCGGTAAATCACCCACATCCGATTGGAAAAACGCCGTGTTATCAAAAGCTTTGGCGCGCGCCGCCGCATAGGCCGCATTGACCATTCCCGCCGCCAGATCAATGCCGACGGCCTCGCCATCGGGTACCAATTGCGACAGGCGGCAAAGCTCACGCCCGGCCCCGCATCCCGCATCCAGCAGGCGGAAATCAGGTTTGATCCAGGCAGAAAGCTCTTCGACGGCTGCATTCATGATCGGTGTCGAGAACGGACGCACATAAGCGTCGTATATCTCTCCCATCCGGTCAAACTCAGAGACCAAGGCATCATTTTCCGTCGCCCGACCCAGCAGGACAGGTCGTGGATATTCTCTTGAGAAATGAGGGCCGAGGCCACTTCGGTCGAGCGGTTTCGGCAATGTGCCCAGCGTCGTGCGCTCAATCAGTCCCGCGTTACGGCCTTGCTCATAGGGTTTCATCACCAGCGCGGAATATAGATGCATGGCCTGCACCAGCACGCCTTCGGCCATGATCCCACCTGGCGCGCTCATGAGGTTTTCGCCTTCTGCTTGGAGGCGGGCGGCAGACGCCGCAGCACAACCGGGATCTCACGGTCACCGAAAGGGCGCACGCTGACCGACCCAATAATGTCCCGTTCAAAGTCCATTTTGCCGGTCGGTTTCCCTGTGAGCGTAAAGATCACATTCTCTCCTTTGGCCACCATCCGTCCGGACGGTTCTGCCTTGATGCCTGCCTTTTGCAGCGACTCGGAGAGTTCAGGGTCCGCCGCGACCTCTTCGCCAGTGTTGTTGGTCACTGCAAATTGCGCAGTCGCAACGCGACCAGCAGGTGCTGCAAGGATCAAGGGCTGAATGGCCGGGACAGTCGCCTGGGACTTCGGCGTGGCGGCGGCGGCCTTCGTGTCGACCTGCAAGCCCTGCCCCGCCAGATCACGCAGAGCGCCAAGGTAATCCTTGGTTACCTCAAACAGGCCGCTGTAATATTTGATGTTCAGGCGCATGGCCTGATTGAACATTTCCTTCATTGGTGAATTCGACATGAGTCAGCCTGTGTCCTTACCGGCTGCAACATTTCCACCGCGCCCAGAGCGGCCATAACAGGGACGAACGCAATAGAAGTGATCGTACCAGTGATGCTGATAGTCGGGCTGGTCAAAGACCTCCACATGGTGGCAACAGGCGCGCTCGGATTTGCCCACGTCCAGCGTCCAGCGCAGAAAATGGCTGTTGCAACCCACCACCCAGATCAGTGCTTCGAAGGAGGCACAATTTACCTTGTCATCCAGCCGCGTATCGAACTCGGCGGGCACGGTCAGACGTTCCTTGGCTCCAAGCGTGAAACTATTCGGCGTCAGCTTGACCCGCGCCGCATCGGGCCCGGCGGCAGCAACCGTGAAATTGCGGGGGCGGAAGTCGGTATTGGTAACGGTAATTTCCATGATCCCCGTACTGCCCGCACAAAGTTTACAGTGGTATTCGCCAAGGTCCTTGGGCATCCAACAAGGTTCGGGAATATCACAACAGTTGGAGGACTGACCGGCCGTCAGGGAAGACAGAAACCGCTGGGCCGTTCCCGCCAGACTGTCCACGATCTCTCCCGTCAAATCCATCTGCCGGGACAGCATCTCCGACATGCTGTCCAGATTATCGCGCATTTCCTGCGTGCTGCTTTTGCTTTTCTTCATCAGCTGTCCCCTTTTCTATGTCGGCCCGCTCAGGGTGAGACGGGTGACGCAGCGCAGATGCGGCATGGTGATCGTCGTATGAAACCGACGACCCAGCCCAAGTTGCGTGTCTTTGTTCATGGGCTCCGGCACGGTAAACTCCCCAACCACCTCACGGGATTCCGCGACCCCAAGATCGGTTTTGACCTTGGAGATTAGCCGCAGCCGCATCAGCCCAAGGTAGGATCGGCGCAGCCCCAGAATGAACTCTCCGAATACGTCCAGCGGGGCCTCCGCATCCGATCCATAGGCCGCCGAAAACGCGCCCGCCAATCCGTCAGAAGCAAACAACCCCCCTATGCCTCCAGAAGGCACCGGCAAGGCCACGTTCCCAAGGTTCCTGACCGTCAATGGCACGCTTACCCGCTCTCCCGGTCGCCCGGTGAGACTTATGGAAGAGGGCGCCAGCCGCAGTTTTTCTTTGACCGGGATATCTACCACAACGGGGTATTCGCCCTCATCAGTGACTAACACGGCCTTATGCGTGCCCGGTGGGGCCAGCTTACTGATCCGCGTTGCAATTCGTGTCTGGCCTTTGCGGGGGACGAGCCTTGCTTTGATCTCGCCGCCAAAGTGCTTTTTCAGTGCCCCGCCCAACTTCAGCACCCCCGATTGGGACCGCGCGACCTGGAAGGGGGCAATGCCCTGCCCCTTGCTCAGCTTTATGCCTTCCTCGAGATCAGCCATCGTCTTCGACGAGTTCGATCCGGTTCACATTACCTGGGATCTCACGGGCGTTCTTCACGTTCCCAACGGGGCCGCAAATCTCGCAGGGATTAGGCTTGTAATCTTCGGTGATCACCTGCGCCTCGCCACACAGGTTGATGCAAAGCAGTTCATTGCCCAGCAGGGACAGCCCGACCTTGAAGTTCGCGGGTAGATGCGCCCGGATCGCCGGGATTTCCTTGACCCTGAGCGAAAAGTCGATCGGATCAACCCCCAGCTGCACTTTGGGCAGCTCGGTGACGCCAATCTTGATTTCAGGGAGTTCGAGGACACGCAGCTCAATGGTTGGCAATTCGCGTATGCGCAGCTCGGTATCCAGAGACATATCTCCGTCTAAAGTGGTGCCGCCACTGAGGTTCAGATCAATGTCAAATTCGTCAGGGATATCTACGCCCATGGCAGTCTCCTTAATTGAGGTCGGGCAGAGAGAGTGCACCTAACATAGCAGAAATTGGGGTTTCTGCGAAGTCAGGGCCCTGTGAAAGAGGCAAGCCACGATGCCAATTGGGCAATTCCTTGCCGAAGCTTTCCGCCCGATCGGAACGCAAAGTCGTCCAACCCGCCTTCAACCAGCAGGTGAAGTCTGGATGATTCCCTTATGTCTAAGTCGGGTGAAGACCTTCAGCCGTCTGAAAAAAGGACTGCCCAATTGGCCCGCCCATGGACAATGCGCAGAACATCAAGCTTCTCTTCATCGGCCATGTAGATGATAAGATGTTGCCGGTATCGGTGAATGCGTACTGCGGGTGTAAATTCCGACCGCTCGCGGGCCATTTCCGGAAATTCGGCCAATAACCCAAGGGCCGCATCAAGTCCGGAAAAATAAGATACGGCTTGCGCCTGCGACCACGTCTCGGTTGTGTAATCCCAGATGTCGTCAAGATCTGTGACGGCCCGGGGTCGAAACAGGATCTGTCGGGTCACGCCCCGGTCTTTTTCCGAACAAAACCGGCCATATCGAAAGGCTGCGGTGCACCGCTGTTCAAACCTTCATCAACCAGCGCCTGCACTTCATCGATGGCTTGCTGGCGCGACTGTTCCCTGCGGATCAGGTCCCGCATATAATCACTGACATTGCTGTAACGCCCATCTCTGGCCTGCGCTTCGACCCAGGATTTCATCGGGTCAGGAAGGGATACGTTCATTGTTGCCATAGGGTGAACTTGGGTACTTTGGCAAAGTTTGTCAAGATCGTGTGAATTCTTTCAGACCCGATAGATCTCCCGCAAGCGCTTGTGACAAAGTCATTTTGCAGGCACTCTGCCTGACAGACGGAACGCGACGGGGGAGCTGCAATGACGGACGGGCTGACAGTCTCTGGGCTGAGTTTCTCTTACGGCCCGAAGGTCGCCCTGAACGACATCTCATTTGAGCTAGAGCCCGGCCAATTCTGCGCCCTGCTGGGGCCGAACGGTGCTGGCAAATCGACGCTGGTCTCACTTCTGACGCGCTTGCTGGTAGCACCCAAGGGTGACATCCGGATTGCGGGGCATGACCTGCGTGGAGCATCCCGTTCTGCGCTTGCGGATCTTGGCGTCGTCTTTCAGCAACCGACCCTCGATCTGAGCCTTACCGTGCGCCAGAACCTGTCTTACTTTGCAGCGCTGCATGGAATGGCACGCGGAGATGTTCCCGCCCGCATCGGAGCGGCCCTCGAGCGTTTGGACATGCACGAACGGGCGGACGAAAAGGCAGGCGCCCTTAACGGTGGGCACCGGCGGCGCATGGAGCTGGCGCGCGCACTGATCCATCGCCCCAAGGTTTTACTGCTTGATGAACCCACGGTGGGACTGGATGCCGCCTCACGCGCGGCAATCACCGACCACGTGCATGACCTGGCCGATCAAGGGCTATGCATCCTCTGGACCACCCACCTGACCGACGAGGTGCGCGACAATGACCGTCTGCTGGTGCTGCATCAGGGCGAAATTCTGGCCGATGGCCGATGTGGTGACATCCGAGGCGACAGCCCGCTGAAGGATTGGTTCCTGTCGCGCACAAAGGTGGCGGCATGAGCGGATACTGGACCGTCACCCGCGCCATCATCGGGCGGGAATTTTTGCGGTTTGTACATCAGCGCGAACGCTTCTTTGCCGCGCTGGTGCGACCGCTGGTCTGGCTTATGATTTTTGCTGCAGGGTTCCGGGCGGCGCTCGGCCTGTCGATCATCCCGCCTTACCAGACCTACATCACCTACGAGACCTATATCGTGCCCGGGCTTTGCGCGATGATCCTGCTGTTCAACGGTATGCAAAGCTCGCTCAGCCTTGTCTACGACCGCGAAACCGGGTCCATGCGGCTGCTGCTGACCAGCCCGTTCCCGCGCTGGTGGTTGCTGTTTTGCAGGCTGTTGGGGTCGACCGCCATCTCGATCCTGCAGGTCTACACGTTTCTGGCCATTGCGGCGATGTTCGGGATCGTCATGCCACTGGCCGGATATGTGGCGGTGCTGCCCGGCCTCATTCTGGGCGGGCTCATGCTGGGTGCGCTCGGTCTTGTGCTTTCAAGTTTCATCCGTCAGCTGGAAAATTTCGCAGGCGTGATGAACTTTGTCATCTTCCCGATGTTTTTCCTGTCTTCCGCGCTTTATCCGCTGTGGAAAATGGCGGAAAGCTCACCATTCCTGCGCGACATCTGCGCGTTCAACCCCTTCACCCACGCGGTGGAGCTGGTGCGGTTCCTGCTGTATCTGCAATTGAACCTGCCTGCGCTCGGCTGGGTGGTGTTCTGGACTATCCTGTTCAGCCTCGCTGCCATGTGGGGATATGACCCGGCGCGCGGGCTGATGCAGCGCAAATCGCGATGATCGGGTCAGGTCTTCTGTTCAGCGAAGTTGACCGCTTTGCAGCGCCAGCTGCGGATATCCATGTTCGGATGGGCCACAGACCATTTCGCCAGTTCAGGCTGTGCGGCCATCAGACATTGCATCGGGGTGATATTGCTAAAAACAAGGCTGCGTTCCCGGCAATCTTCGGGAGCAGTCGCCAAACAGGCGACAAAAATAAGCTCAATCATGACTATAGCTTTCCTGCGTTCAGTGGTCTCCTGCCCGCATATCAATATGTACTAAAGTATGTATTGATCAGGTTAACACGACGCACTGATTCTGTGAAATCGCCAGATTCGCATGTTTTCTGTGCGTTTTTTGTGACACCGCCCCAGTCATGAGCGAGACGACAACCTCTCCGCCGCGGGTTTCCCGTGCAATTTCCCTCAAGGCCCGGCTCGGGATCGGGGCGGCGCTGCTTGGTGGGGGCACCCTGTTGACGGCGGTGATCCTTTTTCTGGGGCTCAATGCCGTGGCCGAACGGCTCGACACGGCGCTGGCCTCCGAAACCCGCATGGCGCGTTACGCTACCCTTTCCCAACAGGCGGCGACCTTTCTTGTCATCACCACAGAAATGGTCCAGTCCGGACAAACCCCGGAGGTGCGTCGGGACAGGATTGCACCTGTCATCGACCGGCTGCGCAACACGTTTCTCGACTTGCATGCGGACACGGAAGCCGCGGTCACTCAGGCGCAGGAGATTGGGCTGGATGCGCAATCACGCTACGCAACCCAGTCGCTTGGGCTGGCGCGCATGCAGGCCATGCTGGACAACACCGAAGCAGGTCTGAGCACAGAGACCAACGATCCCGATGAGCTGCGCGCCTATATCGACAGTTTTGCATCCAGCTTCGATCCCCTGCTCAGTCAGGCGGTCAACAATGAAATCCTGTTCCGAAATACGATCCTGAACGGAATCGACGAATTGCGCCAAAGACTGGGTCTAATTGCACTGGCCATTGCGGTTGTCACGGTCGGATCGGTGGCTGCTTTCTACTTTGGTCTCATCAGGCCGCAGTTCGCGCGTCTCGACCGCCTGCGGGAGGCGGCGCACCGGATCGGACAGGAGGATTTTGCCGTGGCCCTGCCGGTGACACGCATGGATGAGATTGGACAGATTTCGACTGAGACGAACCGAATGGCCGCGGCATTGTCAGACCGGCAGCAGCAGGTGCAGGCGGAATGGGCGCGATTGAACGAAACGATCCGGCAAAAAACCGAAGAATTGCAATCTGCCAATGCCACGCTGGAGGAAATCGACCATAACCGGCGTCGCTTTTTCGCAGATGTGAGCCACGAATTGCGGACACCTCTGACAGTGATCCTGATGGAAGCGCAGATTGGCAAGAAATCCACGCCTGAGGCCGCAGCGGCCTTTACCACTATCGAGGCACGGGCGGCCCGTTTGAACCGACGTATCGACGATCTGCTCCGCATTGCGCGCTCGGACAGTGGGCAGCTACATCTCGATGTTGATAACGTCCCTCTGCCCGACCTCATGGCAAAGGTGGTTGAAGAAATTCAGGCTGAGACCGAAAACGCAGGCCTTGATCTGCAGATCGGATCTGTTCCGGATGCCGAAGTCCTGTGTGACCCTAACTGGGTGCGGCAGGTGATTGTCGGCCTGATCCGGAACGCGATACGCCATGCCCGCGCTGGCGGTGTCGTACGACTGCGCGTTGAAGCCGGGACCAAAGACATCACCCTGCAGATCATTGACCACGGTCCCGGCATCGCCCAGGAACAACTCTCCCGGATTTTTGACCGGTTCGCCCAGGGCAAAAATCCCGACGCCGCCTTGGGATTTGGTCTTGGGCTCGCGCTCGCCCGTTGGGTGATCGAAGAACAAGGCGGCACAATTCTTGCCGAAAGCCCCCTGCCCGCTACCCTTCGGCCCGAGGGTGTCACCGGGACGGTGATTTCAGTGGGCCTGCCCAATGCTTCAAGGTAACCTCCGCTCATGAGTACGCGCCTCCTGATTGTTGATGACGACCCGGAGATTACCTCCGCGCTCGCCCGGGGTCTGGCGCTGCATGACTACGAAGCCCAGACGGAGAACCGAGCCGACCGGGCTCTGACAAGGTTGACGCAGACGGAATTCGACGGGGCGATCATTGATGTGATGCTCGGCGCAGACAGTGGCATTGATCTGGTCCGGCAAGTGCGCGCTGCCGGTGTGACCTTGCCGATCCTGATGCTCTCGGCGCTTTCGGATGTCGAGGATCGCGCGGCCGGGCTGGAAGCTGGCGCGGATGATTACGTGGTCAAGCCCTTCAGCTTTGACGAACTCGTCGCCAGGTTGCGGGTCCAGGAACATCGCGCCAGCACGCAACGCGCGGTCAGGCCGCGCCTTTCACCTACGGACCGCACCCTGTCTTTTGACGCCGTCCAGGTGATCTTTACCGAGCGTGAATACGAACTCCTGACGCTTCTGATCAGGAGTGCGGAAAGCCCCCTGCCCCGCAATACGATCTTTGAAACCCTTTGGGCCTCTGACGGGTCCAGTAACGAAAACGTGGTGGACGTCTACATCGGGTATCTTCGCAAGAAGCTTGCGGGACATGATTTTGGTTTTGAAATCAAGACGGTACGCAACAAAGGCTTTTGCTTTTCCGGGGCCCCGCCGGTGATGGTCGACGACTGATACCGACCAAAGTCTAGTTTATTCTTATAAAATAAGAGTCGATCATTGCCTGGACCTTTGGCACATTTTGGCGAAGGCGATGGGCCCTAACCTTGGAGGAACTGGCATGGCTTGGACAAAACCAATCATTCGTGAAATCGAATGCGGCATGGAAATCAACATGTATGGACCGGACGGCGACGAAGAGCGCGAAGTTCTGATCTAATTTATCCCCGCGCGTGGAGGGAGATATGTCTTTCCGCGCGCACATCCTTGGGGCAGCCGCCGGTGGCGGGCTGCCGCAATGGAACTGCGGTTGCGACAACTGCAATCTGGCCCGTAAAGGCCTGATCCCCCCTCAGACACAGTCTTCGATCGCCGTCAGTGCTGATGGCGCATCATGGGCCGTGCTGAACGCCTCCCCCGATATCCGTCATCAGTTGCAACACACGCCTGCCCTGCATCCGACCGGCCTGCGCGAGATGCCGCTTGCGTCGGTGCTAGTGACGAATGGCGATATTGATCACGTGGCTGGTCTGCTGACCCTACGCGAGATGCAGCCTTTCACGCTGTTTGCCACGGCGGGTATCCACGAGGTGCTCTCGGCAAATCCGATTTTTGATGCGCTTAACGCCAGCGTTGTACCGCGAGAGACCATTGCGCTCGACACCCCTTTCACCCTCGCCCCCGGGCTGACAGCGACGCTCTTTGCCGTCCCCGGCAAGGTTCCGCTCTATTTGGAAGGCGAAGAGGTGCAGACCGACCTCATCGGCGACCAAACCGTCGGCGTGCGGCTTGAAGGCGGCGGCACTGCGGCTTTCTATATCCCCGGATGCGCGCTGATGAACGACGACCTGCGCACCCGGCTGTCTGGCGCAGATATGGTGTTTTTCGATGGAACGCTCTGGCGGGACGACGAAATGGTGCTGGCTGGCCTTGGACAGAAAACCGGCAAGCGCATGGGCCATATGTCGATGAGTGGCGAGGACGGGTCGATTGCGGCTTTTGTCGGCATGGACATCCGTCGCAAAATCTACGTTCATATGAATAACACCAATCCGGTGCTGCGACCGGGATCTGCCGAACGGGCCGAGGCCGAAGCCGCAGGATGGACCATCGCACAAGACGGAATGGAGATCACGCCATGACCCAGAGTCGCGAAGAGTTTGAGGCCCGCTTGCGCCAGATCGGGGCCGAGCGGTACCACGATCTGCACCCGTTCCACGACAAGCTGCACGGCGGGGCCTGTACACCGGATCAGGTGCGGGCCTGGGTGATCAACCGCTACTACTACCAGCATTCGATCCCGATGAAGGACGCCGCCTTCATGAGCCGCGTGGAGGACCCTGCCCTGCGCCGCGCCTGGCGCAGCCGGATCGAAGATCACGACGGCACCGCCGAGAATGAGGGTGGCATCAAGCGCTGGCTGCGACTGGCAGAAGCCGTTGGTCTTGACACCGACTACGTCGCCTCCTGCGATGGGGTTCTGCCAGCCACAAAATTCGCCGTGGATGCCTATGTGCGCTTTGTACGCGAAAAGACCTTGTTAGAGGCTGTTGCGGCCTCCCTGACCGAACTTTTCGCGCCGAAGATTCATGCCAACCGGATCAAGGGGCTGCTGGCCAATTACGATTTTGCCGATGACAGTTCGATGTCCTATTTCCAGAACCGGCTGAAAGAAGCGCCCAAGGATGTGGCCTTTGGTCTGGCCTGGGTGCTGGATCACGCGGACACCGCCGAAAAGCAGGATATGGCGGCGCAAGCGCTGATCTTTAAGACCGACGTGCTCTGGTCGCAGCTTGACGCGCTCTGGGGCGCTTATGTGGAGCCTGCACGCATTCCGCCGGGGGCCTGGCAGCCGGGAACGGGTTTATCGCTTCAGAGGGCCTCATAATGGACGCTGCAGACATTCCCGCCCTGCCCCGCGGCGTGCGGCTGCATTTCGACAAGGTGCGCGACACATGGGTCCTGCTGGCGCCAGAACGTGCCGTGACGCTGGACGGAATTGGCCATGCCATCCTGAATGCGGTCGACGGTCACCGCCGATTTGAGGAGATTGTAGACCATCTGGCGGACTCCTTTGGTGCGCCACGCGATCAGGTTTCGACTGACAGCGCGGGCTTTCTGGATGCCCTGCGGGACCGGCGGTTTCTGGACATCACATCATGACCATCCCGCCGCCAATCGCGATGCTGGCAGAGCTGACGCATCGGTGTCCCCTCTCCTGCCCCTATTGTTCAAATCCGCTGGAAATGGCCCGTCAGGATCAGGAACTGGATACAGCGGCTTGGGCGCGGGTCTTTCGTGAAGCCGCCGAACTGGGGGTTTTGCAACTGCATCTGTCGGGCGGGGAGCCAGCCTCACGACGTGACCTGGAAGAATTGGTTAGCAGCGCGCGTGACGCCGGCCTGTACACCAACCTCATCACCTCCGGCATTGGTCTGACGGAAAAGCGCCTGCAGGCGCTGGACGACGCCGGCCTCGACCATGTGCAACTGTCTTTGCAAGGCACCAGCCCGGAAATGGCAGATGAGATCGGCGGCTATAAAGGTGGCTTCAAACGTAAGATGCAGGTGGCCGCATGGATTGGCCAGATCGGCTTTCCGCTGACCCTCAATGCCGTGCTCCACCGACGCAACCTGCACCAGTTGCCCCGCGCTATCGACATGGCCGTCGAAATGGGCGCCCGCCGGATCGAGGTTGCCACAGTGCAATTCCACGGCTGGGCGTTGAAGAACCGCGACGCGCTGATGCCCGCCCGCGAACAGGCGCAGGAAGCGACAAGGATCGTGACCGAAGCCCGTCAGGCGCTCAAGGGCACGTTGGTGATCGACTATGTACCCGCCGACTACCACGACGATTACCCCAAGCGTTGCATGGGGGGATGGGGGACCTCAGGGCTCAACGTGGCGCCCGACGGGGTGGTCCTGCCCTGCCACGCGGCGCAGACCATTCCGCACCTCGAATTTGATCGCGTTCAGGAAAAATCCTTGGGCGAAATCTGGCGGAACGGTTCTGCATTTAATGCCTATCGCGGGACAGATTGGATGCCGGAACCTTGCCAGAGCTGTGAGCGCAAGACCGTTGATTTCGGCGGGTGCCGGTGTCAGGCGATGGCGATCATCGGGGATGCAAATGCGACCGATCCCGTCTGCATCAAATCCCCGCATCACGCGGCCTTGCAGGAACAGGCGAACACCCACGCCAGGCAAGATGACGCACCGTTGACTTACCGCGACCAACCCAAACGGGCCGTTGTATCGGTGGAGTAGTTTCCAAATTTGGAGATTATTTAACTATATGTTTTTAAACATTATTTGCAGGAATTACCAGTTGGTAATTGCACAGCTTACCAACTGGTAATTCTCAAAACTCCGCATCCAGCAGTCGCGCGAGGGCGCCTTCCAGATCAGCGCGGGTCATGGTCGTCGGCACTTCGATCTGCAGTTTTTTCCCACGCCGGCTGGCCGTAATTTCACCCCCTCCTGATGGGGCCGCATAGGTCTGTTTGAGGGGTTTTTTGAGCTTGGGTCCCACCGATGATGATTTGAGCGCCGAGACGACTTTCTGAGCCTCGATAAAACCGCCTTGCCCCGTTCGAGCAGACTGTTGTTGCCTGGAAATATCACGGGCACATGCCAGCAGCGCCTCACGGCTTTTCGCATCTTTCAACAATGGCTTCAAACTCCGGGCGTGAAGCTCCCGCAGATCACGGACTGACGGGAATGCCGAGACTATCTCTTGCGGCAACCGCGAGAGCTCCAGATACCGCGAGAGCCATACCTCGGAGACTTCGAGCCGTTCCGCCATCGCCTTCTGCTTGCCCCCGTAATAGAGCTTCACAGCTTCAGCGTAGTCCACGGCACGTTCGTAATCTGAAATATCCTCGCGGTCGCGGTTTTCGATATCCGCGAGCCTGAAAGCTTCCTCATCGCTGAGATCACGCACGTCCACGAGGTATTTGAACTGCGGGTAGTTATTCGCCCGCAACCAGCTAACCGCAAAATGGCGGCGCGCGCCGCAGATCACTTCGTAGTCAAAGTCAGGGTCATCAACGCGCCTTACGACGGCGGGAAACTCCTGCCGCCCCTGCGCGCGGATACCTTCGATCAGGTCGCTGCAGGTTTCCTCGTTCAGCAAGTCATAGTCCCGGTTGTGCCGGGACCACATACGGCAGCTGGCCGGGTCCACCCAATGCAAGGTCTTTTCCTCGTTTTCCCCGGACAGCCGGTCGCTGATGGCATTGCCACGTTTGAGAAAACGGGCGGTTGCCCTGCCCTTGTCGCCCGTCTTGCGCTTTTCAGGCGCGCCGCTCAGCACTGCGTCGAAGATATCATCATGCCGTTTGGTCATAGCAGCCCCTCCATTTCGAGCGCTTTGTGATGGCTTGGCCAGGTCTTGCGGATCAGCAACTCGACTTCGCGTCCCACCGCGTCCAGGTATGCACGGCACCGTTTGTGCGTTTCTGTCCGCACGCCCGGTCCCGTCACTTCGTATACCGTGCCAAGGTTGGCCGTCGCATTGTCGATCTCTGCGCTGTCCTTAAGCACTGCGGTCATCATCTCTTCGGGGAAAACCGCGTCCATCATGCGCTTGATGGCCCCATGGGCAGATTTGTTGTCGTTCATCTTGGTGGCGAGAATCTTTACAAATGCATACTCCCGCGCGCCACCAGCTTCAGCGAGCTGATCCAATGTCGCTGCCATCATCTTGAGAAAATGGGCGGTTGAACCGAAGTCAATGTTGTTGGGTGGTGCGGGAATGAGCAAGGCATCTGCCGCGCGCAATACCGAAAGGGAGATCATACCCAGTGCAGGCGGCGGGTCGAGCAACACGATGTCGAACCGACTCTTGATCGATGCAATCCCGTCCCGCAAGCGATCCAGTACAAAATCACTTTCGCGCGCCATCCTTGCGGCAAATTCATACTCCGCATCATAAAGCCCGAGATTGGCTGGGATCAAAGCGATGTTCGGCCAGTAAGTCGCGCGCATGGCGTAGATCAGGTCACTGGGGCCACCGTGCCGGAAAAAGGGATAAAGCGTGTCCTCATCCTCATCGACATCCACATCCGGGTTGAGCCCGAAGATCGAGGTGGTCGAAGCCTGGCTGTCGCAATCGACAACACAAACACGGTAGCCGCGCAATGCGAAGTACTGTGCAAGATGGCATACCAAGGTTGATTTGCCGACACCGCCTTTGAAATTCTGAACCGCCAGCACCAGAGGGTCTTCATCCGCGTGACGATGGGGCAGTGCGCCAAAATGAACACGCATGGCGTTGACTTGTGCCAGCGTGTACCCGGTTCTGCGCCCGGTCCTCGGATCCTTTTCAGGTTCCTGCAGATGGCCAGAAGCTTCGGCCTCGCGAATGGATTTTTCACTGCGGCCGACCATCTCGGCTGCGGTTTTCACATTGAAACGAATGTCGAGTGTTTTGCGTGAATCGGGCGCATAGACTTGGTCTCGCAGCCGTTCGATGATATTGTTTGATCTGTCAGCCAGCATATTGAGTTGATCGAGGTCGACTGTGCTGAGATGGGACCTGTAAGCCATGCTGCTCTCCTGTTCGAACTTTTGTGCGAAATACGCTTGGGTTCGTTTTTTTTCTAGACTGGGCTAAAAAAGCGTACCTTTCCAGCGAAATCTGAAGCGTCTGAGAAATCCTAGGCCCGATTCGTCCAGGTTTCTCAGCAGATCCCGCGACAAAAGCAGTGCTCCCAAAATAAAGATCAAATAAGAAAAACCCTCTTGTTCTAATTCTATAGGTTCTCTATTCGTAGACGTAGTATATTGAAATATAATACTATTTACGAGTTACTCTTACGTATTGGGATGTCTTGGCTTACGTACCGGGACGATTAAGCTTACATCTTGGTTGGGATATTCTTACGTTTTGGATGTCTGCAAGTCTTACATTTCGGGATGATTCGCGTTTCGTCTCTAATTCGAGGTAATTTCAGAGTCTTTTCAGGTGAATAGGGATGCGTATTTTTACGGCGCCCCGTTTAAAGCTTACTTTTTGGGTGTTCTTGCGCCATCGGGGAATTAAGTTGATTACAGGGATAACTGGCTTTAATCTTACGTCAAGAGCAGCAAGAATGTAAGAGTTTTGCGGGAGCCTTTGTGGTCAGCAAACCCACCATAACACGCACGAAAGAAGTGCGGCCAAACGCAGAATCGATTGTGAAACCGGGTGAACTGATCGACGTGGTCGAGGTCACACCGCTGACGTTGAACGACCGGCGTATCTATAATCTGTTGCTGGAAAATGCATGGGATGCCATCGACAAGAAGGTCGAGCATGTCATCTCCAAAGCCGAATTACGTGGTAGTCACAATTCCAACGACCGGGTGGGTGAGAGTATCGAGCGGCTCATGTCCGCGATCGTCCGGGTGAAAACCACCCGCAACGGCGAGCCGCATCTGGAGCGGGTGCAACTGCTCGGCGGTAATGTGGAATCCCTCAAACGCGATGGGCTGCTGCACTATGAGATACCGGCGCGGCTGCGTCGGATCATTGGTGATTCAACTGTCTTTGCCCGTCTCAAACGCGAAGTGATGTTTGCCCTGACGTCTAAATACGCGCTGACGCTTTATGAGATTGTGCAAAAGCGCGGCAACCTGAAATACGTCTCCAAGGAGCGGTTCAAACTGGAGGAATTGCGCGGCTTTCTGGGGGTGCCGGATGGGAAGCTGACCAGCTGGTCCAACCTCAACCTGCGCGCGCTGCAACCCGCCATCAAGGAGGTGAACGCGCTTTCCGACTTTGAAGTACAGATTGATCCGCTCAAGACCGGGCGCAAGATCACGCATGTGGAATTACGCTGGTGGCGCAAGGATGCGGATGGGGTAGGGGCCAGTGCCCGCGAATTGACCTATTCCAAGGTTGGGCGCAAACCCCGTACTGAAGGGACTGTGGAAACAGTCACCGGAGTTGAGCTCAAACCGCGGCCAGCCGCGATGGAGAAATTCGGCGCGCCCCTCATGACAGATACCTACCAGACTGCACGGCTGCGCCATCCGGGCTATGATATCTATTTCGTCGAAAGTGAATGGCGATCCTGGTCAGCGGGAAAAGAGCCGGCAAAAGACCCTGACAGGGCGTATCTGGCATTCTTTGCGTCTTATGCCAGGAGCAACCCGTTGTGAAACACTCAGTTTCGCGACGGTGCCATCGCAGAAGGATACGAAAAATTGGACCCGTAGCGGGTTGCGCACTAGGTACTCCTGTCGAAAGGAAGACCCCGTGACCCGGCTTATTTCTCTGATCCTTTTAGCTCTCGTCATGAGCTCTGCTGCCTGGGCGGATCGCAGCACCTATGTTGCGCTGGCAAAGCGAGGCTGGGGGTATGAGTTGCGCGAAACGATGGTCGGGCGTGATTTGTCCATCCCGATCCATATTAATGGTCGGGACCTCGCAGGTGCCAGCCTGTGCGTTGTGGGGGAGCGCCCGCGCCGGACATCGCTTGAGGTCATTGACAGTTTTCGGGCGCTTTTACTGCAAACCTATGGCAAGCCCATGACCATGCGATACGCAGGGCAGGACGCGAGCGCCTGCGGGTCCGGTCGGACGGTCATTTTGCGTCTCTATTCAGGCTTTCCGCCCAATAAAGCCCTCTCTGCCGATCTGCGATGGATGGACCAGACCTATCAACTTGGGCTGCCGGGGCGTGGGTACTATGCAGCGACTTCTCCTGCCATGGCGCAAACCTTTTTTGGGCGGACAGGGCAGGGCACGCACATCATGGTCAAGCAGCCTGCGATGTCGCCACGCTCTGAAATCGAGGCCGCATTCTACAGGTCGATCCTGATCGAGGAACTGTTCCAGTCTTTCACTTTCGGAATGGACATCTTGATTTTTGACAAAGCCGCATCGTACCTGTCAAAGCTGCAGGAGTCTCCGTTGAACCTTTGGCGTTTGCCGTGGGAATCGCCGGCCTTCATGCGGGCCCTGCTACAGTCGAATCCGCCGGGATTGTGCACTTTCGATGTTTTCATGATGTATGCAGTGGCCGAAGCGCCGGTGGATCAGACAAACGAGCCTGCATTTATCGATTTCATCGACGCACATTACGATGATCTCTTTTCCCGCGCGCAGACGACAATGAACGACCCGACCTACGCGGCCATACTGGCGCCAGGGTGCAAAGTAACGGAATTCTGAAGTCACTAAGACCTTCTGCTGTATTTGTCCTGTTCTGCGCATGAGCTAGCGTGACAGGCAAACCGCCGGTTTGGGCGGTCGGGAGGAGCCATGGACACACGACCCGAAATCGCGCCCAACAGTGTCGCGGCGCTTAGCGCGCATTTGTCGGAAGGTCTGATCGGGCATGACGACCTGATTGAGCGGCTTCTGGTGGCATTGCTGGTCGGAGGGCATGTGTTGGTGGAAGGCCCACCGGGGCTGGCAAAGACCCGCACTGTGAAATGGCTGTCCGAGGCAGTGGAGGGGAGTTTCTCGCGGATCCAGTGTACGCCTGACCTGATGCCTTCTGACCTGACCGGTACGCTGGTCTACCGGCCGCAGGACAGCGCATTCGAATTCGCGCCCGGTCCGGTCTTTCACAACCTTGTTTTGGTGGATGAAATCAACCGTGCCCCTCCAAAGGTGCAGTCGGCGTTGCTGGAGGCCATGGCGGAGCATCAGGTCACGGTAGGCAATGAAACCCACGCCTTGCCGGACCCCTTCTTAGTTGTGGCCACGCAGAACCCGATTGAGCATGACGGTACCTTTCCATTGCCTGAAGCACAGCTGGATCGTTTCCTTTTGCATGTGGAACTGACGCTCCCCGATCTGGAGACAGAGCGCAGGATCCTTGACCTTGTGGAAGCCGAGGCGCAGGCCGGAGAGCGCCACCCCGATCCGATGTCATTGGCCGATCTGGCGTCAGCGCAGGCGGATGTCCGCGCGGTACACCTGGCGCCTGAATTGCGGGACTACATTGTCCGCCTCGTGGCCGCCACACGCCAGGGGCCGCTCTCCGATGACATCGAACATGCGGTATCCCCGCGTGGATCGCTGACCCTGGCGGCTGCTGCCCGAGCACGCGCTTACATGCAAGGTCGGGATTTCGCGATTCCGGAAGATGTCGCAATACTGGCGCCGGACGCCCTGTCGCACCGCATGGTGTTGAGTTGGCGCGCAGTGGCGGACGGGCTTAAACCGCGTGACGTGGTTGCCGATATCCTGAACGCGGTCGAGCCGTTGTGACGGCGGCGCTGCAGGTTCCCGGTGTGGCTCTTGCCTCGCAGGAGCTGATCGCGCTGCGCCGGGTGATGCTGCAAGCCACTGCAGGTCCTGTACTGGCCAATCTGCCCGGGGGGTTCTCGACCCGCCGCAAAGGGCATGGATTGGAGGTCGCGGATGTGCGCGAATATGTGCCGGGAGATGATATCCGGCATCTGGATCGAAATGCCACGGCCCGCACCGGTCGCATGCACATCCGGCAGTTCCAGCAAGAGCGGGACCGTATCACCCTGCTGGTCGCTGATTTCCGTCCATCGATGTTCTGGGGCATGCGCCGGGCGCTGCGTTCGGTTGCGGCGGCCGAAGCTCTGGCGCTGATTGGCTGGTCGATTGTTGAAAGTGGCGGGCGCGTGGGGTTTTTTGCGATAACGCCGAAGAAGCCTGTCATCGTACCCGCACGCGGGCGTTTGCGCGGTATGCTCGATGTCATTGGTGGATTGGTTCAGGCGCATGACGATGCGCTGACGACGATATCGGCGGGGCAGGGGGGCGAGCCACCGCTGGATCAGGCCCTTTCTCGCGTGGACAGGCTGGTGCCGTCCGGCTCAGAACTGGTGATTGCCTCTGGGTTTGACGCGCCCGGTAACGATTTGGATGACCGGCTTGCCGCGCTGGCGCGACGGCGGACGCCGAGGTTGGTGCTGATCACTGACGCGGCAATTCAATCCATGCCTCGTGGACGGTATCCAGTGCGGTTGGCCGATGGTCGCCGGGTGCGTCTGGCCTTGGGGTCAAACGGGACGCAACAGGACTATTCAGAAGAAGAAATTGCCGGTCGGCCCGCCCTGGTTCTGGACGCGGGGGAGACGGTGGAGCATACGGCGCGGCGGCTCGCCACGGCCTTTCCAACAGGACAGGTCGCATGACGGACCGGGCACTGAGCGAAGAAGCGATGCTGGCGAGCCTGCAGGATATCAGCCTGCCTGCCCATGCGGCAGGGGGTCTGATCGCTGATGTGGCTGTGACGGTGGGGCTTGCCGGGGTGGCTGCGTTCATTGTCGCAGGCGGCCTGCGCCTGTTCAGCCAACGCAGCCGTAAGAGCCATCCGCCCAGCCTGCGCGATCACCTGGCCAGGGCGCAGGCGTTTCCAGAAACCCGCAGGCGTGTCCTTCTATTGCACTTGTTGCGCCAGCACGCGCCGGAACGATATGCGCAGCTGGCCCGCGATCTTTACCGCCGGGAAACGGGCATCACAGCCGAGGCGTTGCAAGCGGAGTTGGAACGGCTTGTTTGAACTGGCAAACCCCTGGGTGCTGGCGCTCTTGCCATTGCCCGTTGTCGTCGGTCTCATCTTGGGAGCTGGGCGGATTTCCGGGGGTGCCTTACGCGTGCCCGAACGGATCGGTGGGCGATTGTTGGCGCAGGGGCAGGGGGCGCGCGCAATGGGCAATGCGCTGTCGCGTCAGGGCCTTTTGTGGATCATCTGGGGGTTAATGCTGCTGGCCGTATCCGGCCCGCGCGAATTGGCACCGGTGTCGGCGCTGAAGGTCACGGGGCGTGATCTGGCAGTGGTGCTGGACCTTTCGGGGTCGATGGTGCGGGATGACTTTTACCTCAACGACAAGCAGATCACGCGGCTGGATGCGGTCAAGACGGTAGGGGCCGATTTCGCCCGTCGCAGGGCAGGGGATCGTGTTGCGCTGATCCTCTTCGGGTCCGAGGCCTATTATGCGGCACCCTTAACCTTTGATACTGAATCCGTTGCGCAGCGGATCGAAGAGGCAACAATTGGCATTTCCGGGCGTGCGACCAATATCTCGGACGGTCTCGGCCTTGCGCTCAAGCGTTTGCAGGATAGCGAGGCGGCCTCGAAGGTTGTGATCCTGCTCTCTGACGGGGTCAATAATGCTGGGGCGACAAACCCGCGCGGCGTTGCCGAACTGGCGGCGCGAATGGGCGTGCGTGTGCACACGATTGCCTTGGGCCCCAAAGATATGGCCAGCGCAGAGGAAGGCGAGCACGGCGTGGTCGATGCGGTTACCCTGCAGGCGATCTCGGATATGTCGGGCGGTGAGAGCTTTCGCGTCAAGACCACGCAAGACCTGATCGAGGTCGGCGCGGCGCTGGACAAGCTGGAATCCACAGATAGCGACGGGCTGGCCGCAGAGGTCTTTTACGAATACTGGATCTGGCCCGCGGGTGCTGCGGCGCTTCTGATGATGTGGTTTGCCTTCCGGGATGTGTCATGAGCGGGCTGGATGTCACTCTCCTGCGGCCGCTTTGGCTTTTGGCATTGCCCGTGCTTGCGGCCGCCGGATGGTGGCTGATGTCGCGCCGAGGGGGCTTGGGAGACTGGCATCGCGCGGCTGATCCCGCGCTGTTGCAGGCGATGGCGGCCCTTGGGCGGGTGGATCAATCCGCCAGCCGCTTGCCACTGATTGCCTGTTTGGCCACCGTCGCGCTTTGTGTTGTGGCGCTGGCAGGGCCCTCAGTGGAACGGCGCGATACCTTGTCCTATCGCAACCTTGATGGTGTGCTCTTTCTGGTCGACGCATCGACCAGCATGACCGAGGACGCGCGTTGGCCGCAAATGCAGACCATGGGGCGTTTTGGGATTGCTTCACTCGGGACGCGCCCCGGTGGTTTGATCGTCTTTGCAGGGGATGCTTATGTCTCCTCCGATATGACGTTGGATCATTTGCAACTGGGACAGACGTTTTCGCTGATCGATGCAGAGATGGTGCCCGACCCCGGATCACGCCCCGAACGTGCTCTCGGGATGGCCGCGCGCATGCTCGAGGAGGCCGAGGTGATTGCGGGTGATGTCATCCTGCTCACAGATGGTGCTGGTCTTGGTCCCGCGAGCTTGCAGGAAGCAGCGGCGCTTTCCGTGGCAGGCGCCCGGGTGTCGCTGATCGCGCTTGGGACGCCGGATGCTGCTTTTGGTACCCATGCGGGTGCGGGCGGCGGACGGGTCTTTACGCTGGATCAGACCGATGATCTGGCAGAGTGGTTGCAGGATGACGCGCGTACACGGCTTGAAGCGCAGGATTATCCGCTGCTCTTCTGGAAGGACATGGGCCGCTATTTGCTGATTTTGGCGCTCTTGCCGCTGCTCTTTCTGTTTCGGAGGCAGGACGCATGAGGGTTCTGGTGCTCATGTCCGTTGCCGCTCTGGTCCTCGCGTTTGTGTTGGGCGGATTTGCCCCAATGGGACGGGTATTGTTGGCTGTGGGACTGCCGGGTGCGGCAGTCATAAGTTTTGACGACCCGGAATGGCGCGGTGTTGCTTCTTTCCGTGCCGGTGATTTTGAGGCCGCCGTGGCGGAGTTCGAGACCGCTGGGGATTTCTTCAACCTTGGCACGGCGCAGGCCCATGCCGGGCAATACGCGGCTGCGCTTGAATCGCTCGATCAGGCGATCGCTGCGGGGCACCCGGATGCGCCTGCCAATTTTGACGTGGTGGCGGCCTACTATGCCGGGCTTGGCATTGATGCGGCCTCACTCGGCCTCTTTCCGAAACGCGACAAAGACGGCCCTAAAATGGAAAGCTTCATCGCCAGAGGTGATGGCCGTGCGGCTGGGACGGGCAGCGAAGTCACAAACAACAATACGATGATGGGGCTGGCCCAGTTGGAAAGCCGTGGGCGTCTGGGTGTGCGGCGAGTGTTCGACGACAAGTTTATCGTGGCGGATGATCGCTGGCTGCAACAGCTTTCCGATGTGCCAGGCAGTTTTCTGAAGGCCCGTATCACGCAGGAGCATAAACGGCGGCAAAAGCTGGGGCTCTCACCGCCGGATCCGGAGGACCCGCGATGAGAATGCTATTGTTGCTTTTGACCCTCTGGATCTTGCCGAACCTTGCCGCGGCACAGTCAAAAACGGTTCTGCCCGGAGAACTTGAATTGATGGTGTCGGTGGAGGAAACGGATCACATACCGTTCGAGCGCGAAATGGTGATTGTCGAAATTCACGGTGTCTATCGACGTCACATCACGCGGGAGTCTTTGAAACAACCGGACTTTGCCGGCTTCAGCTGGACGCAACTGGGCGAGGATGTTTGGCGCGAACAACGCATCAATGGTGAAAAAGTCAAAACAATGACCCGGCGGATGGCGATCTACCCGGATCGTGCCGGGGACCTGACCATCGGCGCCTTCACCCATAACCTGACACTGACCGACGAACAGGACGAATGGTTCGAACACGAAGTGACGTCGGAACCGATCACGCTCGAAGTAGCGCCAGAACCTGAAACAGGCGGCTGGTGGTTCCCGGTCAGGGAATTGCGCATTTCCGATCAGTGGTCCAACGCGCCCGACCAACTGCAACGCGGAGAGGGCGTGCTGCGGGTCATAAGGATTGAGGCCGTTGGCGTCACGCCCGAGATGTTGCCGCCGATGCCCGAGCTGCGTTCGCCCTCGGGCATCGTCTTTCCGCATCCTGACAAGAGACTGGTGGAACTATCCCCCGAGGGGCCGATCTCCTATGCGTTCTGGCGCTGGACCATCCGGCCCGGCAATGACACGTCAACGGTGGTGGAGCCGCTGACACTCGAATACTTTGATACCCGGTTCCGCGAAACCCATAAGATCGAGATTTCGGCGCAGCGGATCGCCTATGGCGACGTGGTGCCGCCAGAACCGAATGGGTCTTCAGCGACCGCAATGCCCCCCGAGAAAGCGCATGTCCCCGGGTGGCCATTTCTGGTGTTGGGGGCATTGGTCTTTGCTGCTGGGCTCGCATCGGCGGTTTCTGGCTGGCGGTTTGCAGGTGTATCGGCGCTCCGTCGATTCCCCGTATTCGACCCTTTGATACGCCGGTTTCGTCAAGCGGTCCGCAATGGTGATGGACCCATGACGCGCCGCCTCGCTGCACAGATCATGGCGCGGGATGGCCCTTCAAACATGCAGAATCGGTTGCTGAAATCCCTTGATGAGGCGCTTTTTGATCAGGAGCAACAACAGCCGGATCTGCAGGAGTTCGCGCGCCGTTTTCTGCACCGGCACCGGGCTGTTGTCGCCGGAGAGTGACTAGCGGTGGTCAGCCCTCCTTCGTATTTGGGCCGAAATAGCACTTAACCGTTTGTAGTCGCTCAGATGTTTGCTACGATCAAAGCGGGAGGATTCTATTATGAATTGTGCGACGCAGCCGGTCGCAGGTGAGGACATTTCCTCTATTCTGATCGTTGATGACCATCCGCTTTATCTCGATGCGTTGGAATCTGCGCTGACGGTGATGTTCCCTGACTGCGATATCCGGAAAGCCAAGTCACTGGGTGAAGCCATCGACTGTTGTAAACGGGGCTTTGATCCGGAACTTGTGATGTTTGATCTCAAATTGCCGGATGTGTCCGGCATCTCGGGGTTCAAGCGCCTGAGGGCGGAATTGCCTTCTGCACGCATTCTGGTCATTTCCTCCCTTGCGTCGGTCGATCTGGTGCAATCACTGATCGGGCAGGGGGCGTCCGGGTTTGTGCCCAAGGATGCGTCCGCCAAGGAACTCAAGAGCGTTCTGGCCGAGATTGTACAAGGCCGTATCTATGTGCCTAAAGACTACCGGACAAATAATTCTGCCCCGAGGGAGAGTGCATCGGATGCCTGCCATCCCATTCTGGCCGAACTGACGCCGCAGCAACAGCGCATCATGAAGCTGATCTGCACCGGAAAACCGAACAAGCAGATCGCCTACGAGCTGTCTCTGGCTGAGGCGACCGTCAAGGCGCATATCACCGCGCTTTTGCGACGGCTTGGCGTTCGAAATCGCACCCAGGCGGTTGTGCTTGTCGAGGGGGCGGTGGCGCGTCAGGCCGCCACTGAGCCGGAGGCGCGGGCCTTCCTGCGCAACTGACCGGCGGAATGGCGCAGGTGACCCGTCAATGTCCCAGCTTTGTGCGTGCGGTAACGTCTTCAGAGACTGACCCGATTGCCGCGGTGAACGAAGTCGCTGCGCAAGTGAATCCTGCGGACAGTTGTTTTGCACTCGCGTTTGTATCGGGCGGGCAGGATATCGCAGAAATTGCGCGGGCGTTGGATGAAAAGCTCGGTGGTATGCCGGTGTTTGGTTGTTCATCAGCAGGTCAGATCACTGAGAAGGGGTATGAAACGGATGTTTTGTTGCTTTTGGTTTTTCCCAAGCAGCATTTCCGATGCTCTTCCATCCTGATCGAGCCGCTGACCCCCTTGTCGAACACGGCCATCGCAGCCGAAGTTCAGCGACAATCCGGCAAGTTCCGTCATACTGCGGGTTGGAACCGGTTGGGTCTGGTCTTCACCGACGGTCTGTGCCGTCAGGAAGACCTGCTGGTCGCTACGTTGGAGGCTGTGTTGGATGATCTGCCGATTTTTGGCGGATCCGCCGGCGATCGCCTGCTGTTTGAGAAAACCTTCGTCCTGCAGGGGGGTAAGGCCTATAGCAATGCTGCGGTTTTGCTCTTGTTGGAAACTGACCTGCCCTTCACGGGTATCGGGTTTGACCATTTCCTGCCTGCAGAAACCCAGATTGTTATCACCGATGCGGACCCTGATGCCCGCAAGGTTTTTGAGATCAACGGTGCGCCCGCGGCGGCGGAATATGCCCGGCTTGTCGGGTGCCCCGTGCGTGATTTGTCGCCGCAGGTCTTTGCGGAAAACCCCTTGCTGGTCGAATACCGCAACCATCACTATGTGCGCGCCATTTCTGACGCTGATGAAGAAGGCGCCCTGTCGTTTCTTGCAGCGATAGACGATGGGTTGGTGATGAGGCTCGGGCGCGGGCAAGAGATCATAGAAACACTGCGATCGGGCCTGCATATCCGGGACCGGCATGGCAAGCGGCCTGACTTTATTCTGGGGTTTGACTGCGTGCTGCGCAAACTGGAGATCGAGCAAAAGCAATTGGGCCGACCGGTAAGCGCCATTCTAAGTGAGGAACGGGTCCTTGGCTTCAATACCTTCGGGGAACAGCAAGGTGGCGTGCATATGAACCAGACTTTTGTCGGGGTCGCCTTCTTTCAGCCTGCAGAGAGGGACCTGCATTGAGCATGATTGACCCCAACGACCCGCCTGATGTGCAGGTTGCCAAGCAGACCAAGATCATCGACGCGTTGATCCGCAGGGCTGGTCGGCAAAACGGGATCAATCGGTCCGCCTATCAGGCGTTTCAGTCCGCGATTGAATTGCAGCAGCAGGTGGCGGCGCAAAGCCTCGAACTGGAGAGCGTGCGCCACGAAACCGAACAGACACGGATCAGTCTGACGCAGGCGCTTTCCTCGATGGAGGAAGGGTTTGCACTGTTCTTCGACGGGCATCTGGGTGTTTGCAACGAACTATTTCGCAACTTGTTGCCGGATGTATCCGACCGGTTGGAACCCGGCCTCGAGCTGACGACCTTTTTTGATCTTCTGGCGGGCAGCACGCAGCTTGTCTCTGTCGATGGGGATCTGACGGCAGCGGCAAGGAGCTTGATCGTCGGATCCGATACAAGCACGGCCATTTCGATGGTCGCAGAGTTTGTCCGGGACCGCTGGTATCAGATCAGCGCGCAGGTAACCGCACCCAACAACACTGTCATTCTGCTGACCGAGATCACAGCCCTGATGCGCCGCAACCGGGTCGAAAAAGAGCACCTGATAGATCGGCAGGCTGACTACCTGAATGCGGTCTTTGAAAACATGAGTGCCGGGATCTGCTGCTTTTCGGCGCGCAATGAATTGATGATGCACAATGGACGGTTCCGGGAAATTCTGGGCCTTCCCATGACGGTGCTACAGCCCGGTATGCCATTGCAGGAGCTGCTGGATTTCATGCACGGGCGTTCGATGATCGCGGAAAACGACCTGATGTTGGTTGAATCCTGGCGTCATGAGCTGACCAAACGAGGATTCTTGCGTCGTCGTCTGGGTAACAAGACCCAGCGCGTTCTGGATATTCATGCAAATGAGCTGCCCGATGGCGGCTTTCTGGTCGAGATAAAGGACGTCACGCTTGAAACTCGCTCTACCGAGCTTTTGGAAAACAGGGTGATGGAACGTACCGCAGAGTTGACGCGTGCCAACGCCAACCTCACCGAACAATACGAGCAACTGGCGCGCATCGAAGAAGAATTGCGTGTGGCCAAAGAACGGGCTGAAGCAGCGGTATCGTCCAAAACCCGTTTTCTGGCGGCGGCCAGCCATGATTTGCTGCAGCCAATCAACGCGGCCAAATTGTTGATTTCGACGTTAGAGGAGACCACCAGAGACACGCCTTTTCTGCCGATGGTGGAGCGGTTGCAAGGTGCGTTCAGCTCATCGGAACAGATTCTGCACTCCTTGCTCGATATCTCCCGTCTGGACAGCGCGGATGCGGATACCGTTGATCCGGCGGCGGTCAGCCTTGGTGCCTTGATGGACGGTGTCCGGGCAGATCAGGAATTGCTGGCCGCCCAAAAGTCCGTGCGTTTGGACGTGGTTCCCAGCACTTTGGTGGTGCGATCGGACCCGGTCTATCTGCTCAGATCCATTCAAAACCTTGTGGTGAACGCAATTCAGTATACCGAGCCGGGGGGCCGCGTATTGGTTGGGTGCCGCCGCAAACAGGGCCGCGCGGTTTTGCAGGTTTGGGACACGGGTATCGGAATTTCACAGAACGATCAGAAGCGGGTCTTCGAAGAATTCGCCCGTGCCGATACGGTCGCAGCACAGCCGGGTGTCGGGCTGGGGTTGTCGGTTGTGGACCGTGCCTGCAAGCTTCTGGATCACAAATTGTCGCTCAGGTCCAAGCCGGGGATGGGGTCTGTCTTCAGCATCGAGATGGAGACCGTGGATGAAGTCGAGGTGTCGCCACCCGCCACCAGTGCCATCGCGCGAGATCACGAAGTTCCTTTGGATTACATCGTGATGGTGATCGAGAATGACCCGGATGTTCTTTTTGGAACGGTGCGTTGGTTGGAAAACTGGGGTGCCAGCGTGTTGGCGGCGTCTTCAGTGGGGCAGGCGATGTCTCTGGCCTCGGAGCTCGGGATGCCACCGGACATCGTACTGGCCGACTATCAGCTGGATGACGGGGAAACCGGCGTTGACGCGATAAACGCATTACGTGCGGCAACTGCAACTCAGATACCCGCCATCCTGATCACCGCTGACCGAAGTGTGGCACAGCGCCGGGCCAGTGTGCCGAAAGATGTCTCTGTTCTGACGAAACCGGTCAACCTGACCCGGCTGCGCCCTCTGATGGATTGGAAGATTCGGTGGCACGTCAAATCCGGCCAGACTGCGAGCGGGGTACTACCGACGAAAGTCTGCGGTGACAGCCGCGCGTCTGAGCATAAGGCTTAGAGCCAGGGAGGATATGATTGCCATGAAAAAGCTTCTGACCGCCAGCCTTGTTGCTGCACTGATTGCCGGGGTCGTATCGGCGACCCCTTTGGCCGGCGACAAGACATACGACTTGTTGTTCCGCAATGGCACCCTTGATGAGGTGAGCCGCAACGCCGAACTGGTTTACGCACGCACGGTGAGCAATACGCTCAAGCCCGAAGCCGCCGACCGCGACACTGGACAGGTGGCATTGAGCTTTTCCGAAGGTCAGTCGACGATGGCGCTGCTGGAATTTCGGCAAGATGGCAAATACCGGAAGCTTGGCACCTTTCCGGCCAGCGTTGGCAATCCGATGATCATGTTTTTCTATGAAACCGTGGTCCGTGACATGGCGGAGGCTGCGGGAGGGTCCCCCTACTATATTCGCAACCGGGTGAAGGATTCGCTGATCCAGACCTCTGACATTGTCGAGGGTGAGGCCGAAGTGGATGGGCGCATGGTCCCGACCAAGACGATCAGGCTATATCCGTTCCTCAATGATCCGAACCGGGACCGTATGAAGGGGTTCGGGGATCTGGAATTGCGGGTCACCATGTCGGACGACGTACCAGGTTGGTATATGAGCCTCGTTGCCGAGGCAGCAGGGGGCGAGGTTTACCGATCAGAACTGCTATTTGACAGGGTGGACGAAGCGCAATGATCCGGTCTTTGTTGACATGTGTTGCGTTGATTGCTGTTCCCGGGGCAACGATGGCGCAAAGCGCGGCAGAGCGGCTTAACGATTTCCCAACCGCAGCTCGGGCAGACTATGTTTTTGGATGTATGGCGGCCAACGGTCAAAGCCGGCAAATGTTAGAGCGGTGTTCGTGCTCGATCGACGAGATCGCATCCATTCTGACCTATGAGGCCTATCTTGAAGCAGAGACCGTACTGTCCATGCGCCGTGTCGGCGGTGAGCGAATGTCCTTTTTCAAAAGCTCAGCAATGGCTGAGGGAATCGTTGCAGAACTTCGCCGTGCACAGGCCGAAGCGGAGGTTGTCTGCTTCTGAGAGGCTGATCCAGACAAAGACACATGAAAAAACGCCGCAGAGCAATTCAGCTCGCGGCGTTTTTCGTGTCTGAAAACGTCTCTTAGCTCTCGCCGGTTTTGGGCAGAACCTGTTCCCAGCTGTTGCCGTCGGTATCGCTGGCCTTGACGGTCAGGGCGGTCGCACCGTTGTCATTGTAGGCAAACCGGAACACAGGATTTTCTGAAATGGAGATGCCGCCGTCCATCGTGAACAGCAAGTCGTCGCCTTGCCAGACTTCGATGTGGTCAATGAAATGTGCTGGAATGAAAAGCTGCGTGACCTGATCGCGCTGAAGGCCGGAATAATTCGGGTGCCGGATCATGATTTGCGCTTCTCGCCGGGGCGTGGACATTTGCGCTGCAGCTGTCTCGAACGTCCGCAGCTTCATTTTTCCCATCGAATTCAGGGCCACTGCTGGGTCCTTGGTCGCGGGCGCGGAACAGCCGCCTGACGCTTTGACGAAACGCCCGGTCATCTTGAACCCATCGGGCGTGTCGGCGATTACCCGTACGTTCGAGTATTGATTGACCCGCACACGCAATTCGAAATCAAGCTGCCCCATGCTTTCCCCGAAAGCAAAAACCGCAGCGACCGGGGCGGGGTTCTCATCGACAACAACGGTTGCACCGGTAATCCGGGTTGCGGCATCCGTTTGCGTCAGAACAAGGGGCACTGTAGCGGCGTCATGGGCCCTGTAGGGTGCGTCAAAGGACAAGACGTCATTGGCATCATCCAGCGCCACATCGCCCACAACATCGACGCGCAGATCGTCCCATGTCGGGCTTTCCGTCAATGGATTCTTGACCGCATCGGTAGCCCAAACCGGTCCTGACATAGCGACCGCCACGGCGGCGGCAAAGGTCAGCTTAAAATTCATGCCAACGTCCTCCCGAATGAGTAGGCGCTTTCCATTACCACAAAAATCCTGAGAAAAACACACATACCTATGGCGCAGTGGGTCACAGGATCGCGATGTGAGATTATCGGCGTGGGAGATCTAGATGTTCGAAGCGGTCATTTTAGCTTGCCTCATTTCTACGCCGGAAATGTGCCGGGCGCAGTTGATACCGGGCTATGAGTTCGCGGATTTGCACGATTGCGAGGCAGCTTTGCAGGATCGTCCGCCAGTCGTTGCGGAAGATTCAGACTTGCGGTTTGCCGACGCAGCAGAATGTGTCGAGGCTGGGCCTGCGCTGGCAGTGGAAGAGGTCGCGCCAGGAATTTTTGTGCATATGGGCGCGATTGAGGAGCCGGACGCCACAAATCGCGGTGATGTATCCAACCTGGGCTTCGTCGTTGGTCAAACCCATGTCGCCGTCATTGATACGGGCACCGCCCGCTGGATGGGGGAGGCGCTCTGGCGTGCTATCCGTGCCCGTACAGACCTGCCCGTAAGCCATGTTATCCTGACACATATGCATCCTGATCATGTTTTGGGCGCCTCAGCTTTCGAGGGCACGGGTGCACAAGTTCTCGGCCATGGCAACCTGCCGCGCGCCCTGTTGGACCGCCAAGCCAATTATATCGAGAGTCTGGACCGCCTGATTGGTCCGCAGGTGATGATCGGGACACGAGCCCCCCTCGTCGACATCACGGTGGATGACGCAATACAGATCGATCTTGGAGGGCGTAAGCTTAAGGTGCAGGCCTGGCGGCTCGCGCATACCGGATCGGATATTACGGTGCTGGATGAAACGAGCGGGACGCTTTTTACCGGTGATCTGGTGTTTCACCTTCACACCCCTGCATTGGACGGGAGCCTGCGCGGTTGGCGCTCGGTTCTGGCCGAGATGGCGGAATTGGATGTCAAACAGGTTGTCCCGGGCCATGGGGGGCCGGTCTTGGACTGGCCCGTCGGGGCTGATGCAATGCAACGTTACCTGAAAGTGCTCGAAACCGATACGCGGGCTGCCATTGATCAGGGCAAGCGGTTGGGTGACGCGGTAGAGACGATTGCCGAAAGCGAGGAAGGGGCATGGGAGCTTTTCGAGGCCTACAACCCGCGCAACGCCACCGTCGCCTTCACAGAGTTGGAGTGGGACTGAACCTGCGCCCTCATTGCACCATTTGCTGCAGCATCTGGGCGATGGCAAATAGCCGCCGTTCGATGATAACCGGCGTCTCGCAGAGGTATTGAATGGATTTCTGACGGTCACTGAAAATGACCTGATCCCAGTCGAGCTGCTCTTCCAACTTGTCCACCTTGTCGAAATCCGGTTCATCCGCCGCCATCGCGACATCCATTTCGATACGGGCTGCATCGATTCGTTCGGACAGTGCAATCTGGCTGAGCGAGAAATCCTCGATCCCACCAATGATACGGGACCGGCGGACGTTCAATGAGTTGAAGACTTCTTCAAACACCTGCCCCATGACAACGGGGTCTCCATTGTGTTTTGACGCGAAGGCTTCGACCGTGGGTCTGAGCTCTTCAAGCGACAGGCGGCGCAGGGCCAGGACGTCTGCAAGCGCCTCTATATCCTTTTTTAAAGCGGGATCGTCAGGAAGTGCCGATGCGCCGAGGGGCGTTGGCCACATCAAACCCGCTGACAGGGAGCCGACTTTTCGCTGGACGCACGGCCATGTCGGATCCGAAAAATCCGCCGCCTGCACCGGAGCGGCCATCACCAAAACCGCTAGTGTCAGCCCTTTGAATCGCATCATTATCGCGCCTCTCCCCTGATCCTTCAGAATTATGTCGAAGCATCGCGCAGCTGTCGATGCATCCCAATACCCACCATTGTCTTAATTGTTCGACGGGCAAACCCGGGATCATACTGTCGGTTGAATACAGTGGCACACAGATCGCCGCGTCGGGAGAGGATTTACCTAATGATGAGAACGCGAGCTGCGGTTGCTTTGGAGGCGGGCAAGCCTTTGGAAGTGATGGAGGTGAACCTTGAGGGACCGCGAGCGGGGGAGGTTCTGGTCGAGATCAAGGCGACGGGTCTGTGTCATACGGATGAGTTCACGCGCTCGGGCGATGACCCTGAGGGGATCTTTCCGGCGATCCTGGGCCATGAGGGTGCGGGCGTTGTGATCGAGGTGGGCGAAGGTGTGACGAGCCTAGAGGTGGGCGACCATGTGATCCCGCTCTACACGCCCGAGTGCCGCGAATGCGAGTACTGCCTGAACCCGAAAACCAACCTCTGCCAGAAGGTGCGCAGCACGCAAGGGCAGGGGCTTTTGCCCGATGGCTCGACGCGGTTTTCGATGCTCGATGGCACGCCCATTCACCACTACATGGGCTGCTCGACCTTCGCCAATCACACGGTGGTGCCGGAGATTGCGCTGGCCAAGGTGCGCAAGGACGCGCCGTTCGATAAAATTTGCTACATCGGCTGCGGTGTGACCACGGGCATCGGGGCTGTGATCAACACCGCCAAGGTGGAGATCGGGTCCCGCGCGGTGGTCTTTGGCCTCGGTGGGATCGGGCTCAACGTGATCCAGGGGCTGAAGCTGGCGGGCTGCGATCAGATCGTGGGCGTGGATCTGAACGACGATAAAGAGGAAATGGGCCGGTACTTCGGAATGACTGATTTTGTCAATCCTTCGAAGGTTGAAGGGGATATGGTCGCCCATTTGGTTGAATTAACACAAGGCGGTGCGGACTATACCTTTGATGCAACCGGCAATGTGAACGTGATGCGCACGGCACTGGAGGCCGCGCATAAGGGCTGGGGCGAGAGCATCATCATTGGTGTGGCGCCTGCGGGTGCGGAGATCTCGACGCGGCCCTTCCAACTGGTGACGGGCCGGGTCTGGCGCGGCACGGCGTTCGGCGGGGCCAAGGGGCGCACGGATGTGCCCAAGATCGTCGACTGGTACATGGACGGCAAGATCGAGATCGACCCGATGATCACCCACAAGCTGACGCTCGACGAAATCAACTATGGCTTCGAGCTCATGCACAAAGGCGAAAGCATCCGCGCCGTCGTGGAGTTTTGATATAAAGTTGCAGGTGGAACCTGCTTGATGAGCGCGCCATGCGCGGGGCCGCCTTCTACACCTGTCCCGCGCTTCATACCCGGCATCGCCGGTCCCTTGATTCTTTGAGCGCCAAGGCGAGAGTCGCTTGAGGCTCTGCGGACGCCGCTTGACCAGGGTTAGACGATTGATTGCGCCACTGGCTCATCGGTGAAACCGGCGTGCCGACCTTGGTCAGGTACTTAAACAAGGTGGAAGAGCGGCAAAAAACCGAACGCGATGTCGACCACCGGCAAATCCCTTCAGTGTCAGTCTGCCGATGCGGGTTCGGTCAAACAAAACGACCTGACCGCCTGGCGCGACAAACTTTTAGTGGAAGCATTTCAAGTCCCGCTTTCGAAGCATCGAGACCAGCCGGTCGGGTTAGCGGGTCATTTGGGCGTGACTAGTCCTAGGCCGGAGATCTGCCGCAGGTGGCTCAGAATAGCATCGACCCCCTCTTCATGTCTGAGGGCGGCAAAGATAAAAGGCCGTCCGGCACGCATTCGTGCGGCGTCGCGTTCCATCACGTCCAGTGACGCGCCGACATGGGGGGCGAGGTCGGTTTTGTTGATGACCAGGATATCTGATCGCGTGATAGCTGGGCCGCCCTTACGGGGGATTTCCTCTCCGGCGGCTACATCAATCACATAAAGGGTGACGTCCGCCAGCTCGGGCGAAAAGGTGGCAGAGAGGTTATCGCCACCGCTTTCGATGAGAATGGCTTCGATGTCCGGGTGACGCTTTTGCATCTCCGCGACGGCGGCGAGGTTGATCGATGCGTCCTCGCGGATTGCGGTATGAGGACAACCGCCTGTTTCTACACCTATCACGCGGTCTTGTGGGAGAACCTGCATGCGCATCAAAGCTTCGGCATCTTCCTGTGTGTAGATGTCGTTTGTGATCACGCCGATGGAATGTTGCTTGCTAAGGGTACGGGCAAGAGCTGCGGTAAGTGTCGTCTTGCCGGCGCCGACCGGACCTCCAATTCCTACACGAAGCGGCCCATTCAAGGCTTTGAAAGCTGTTGTCGTCATGTGCGAAAGACCCTTGAATATTGTGTTTCATGTTTCATTGAGGCGATGTCGAGCGCAAAGCAAGACGAGGTCAGATCATCAAGATCGGCTCTCTGCGCTTTGGTGCATAGATTTTCGATCGGCTGGGCAAGTGCTGCTAGAACCGCTTGCCCTTCGGTCTGACCCAACGGGACCAACCTTACAGCCGCAGAAACCAGCGTCGCGGCAAAGGCGTGTGTGTATACAGCCAGCGTTTCCGCAAGCGGCAGGGATTGCAGCCGCGCCGCGCGCCCGACGGCGACCGGGTAACACAATGCACTGACCTCTGCCCCCCAGACGTCGTTGACCGTCCGAGCAAAGGCTTCGCCCTGGTCGATCGTTTCTAGGCGCCGTTCTGCGGAAGCTGCAAAACCCCGTGCGATATCGTCTATTTCGTCCAATTCATCTGGCTCTGCACGGTAGGCGGCACATAGGAGGATCGCATCGCTTTGTCCGCTGCCATTCCTCAACACGTCTTCGAGCCATTGTCGCAAGCCAGCGGCATCCTTCAGCGCTCCGTTGTCGATCGCGTGTTCCAACCCATGTGAGTAAGCATATGCGCTTACCGGAAACCCTGGCGACAGCCACTGCGTAAGCTTCAACAAGGCGTTAGTGTCCATGCGTATGGCCATGAACATGAGTTTCCGCCGGGCCGTGAGCATGGCTGTGGTCGTGCCCATGTGTCCTGCCATGGCCATATGCACCGCCTTCGGGGGTGAAGGGCTCAACAACTTCTGTAACCTGCGCGCCGATCCGCGCCAGCATGTCCGCCATCACGTGATCGCGCTGAATAAGCAGGCGGTCCTTTTCAATCTGGCAAGGAGTATGACGATTGCCAATGTGCCAGGCGATCCGGGACAAGTCGGGCGCAGTTACGGCCAGCAATGGCTCTTCAGCCGCGCGGATTTCGATGATTTTGCCTTCGGTTGTTTCAAACCCGTCGCCATGATCCAGAGAGGTGACCTTGGCCAGGTCAACCAGCAAGGTGCCGCCCTCTTTGGTCTGGATCACCTTTCGGCGTAGAAACCGTTCGTCATAGCTCATGACGCAAGTGTCGATTGCTTTGTCCCAGCTCCCGGCTGGGCGGATTTTTTGTGTTATCATCTGGGTCATCAGAACAAGAAATACCTCTGCGCCATGGGTACGACTTCAGCGGGTTGGCAGGTGAGCAGTTCCCCGTCCGCGCGAACCTCATATGTTTCCGGGTTAACCTCGATCTCCGGCAGCGCGTCATTCAGGATCAGATCCTTCTTGCCAATCCCGCGCGTTCCTTTGACAGCGATAACTTCTTTACGCAGACCGAGTGCGCCGCCAATGTCCTGCGCCTTTGCCGCGGCGCTGACAAATGTGACAGCTGAATGCTCGACCGAGCGTCCGAATGCTCCGAACATCGGGCGCGAATAGACCGGTTGCGGCGTGGGGATGGAGGCATTTGTGTCCCCCATCTGAGCGCAGACAATGGTACCCGCCATCAAAACCATCTCGGGCTTCACGCCAAAGAATGCCGGGTCCCAAAGGCACAGATCCGCGCGTTTGCCTTCCTCGATGGAGCCAATCTCATGGCTGATACCATGGGCAATTGCCGGGTTAATCGTGTATTTCGCGATGTAGCGCCGAACCCGCATATTGTCATTATCGCCGGTTTCCTCGGCCAGTTGCCCGCGTTGTTTCTTCATTTTGTCGGCGGTTTGCCAGGTGCGGATGATAACCTCGCCAACGCGCCCCATCGCCTGGCTGTCCGACGCGATGATCGAGAACGCGCCCATGTCATGCAGAATATCTTCGGCAGCAATCGTTTCGCGCCGGATACGGCTTTCGGCAAAGGCCACATCTTCCGGGATCGACTTGTCGAGGTGGTGGCAAACCATGAGCATGTCGAGATGTTCTTCGAGGGTGTTCACCGTGAAGGGTCGCGTCGGATTGGTGGAAGAGGGGATGACGTTTGCATCGCCACAGATTTTGATGATGTCTGGTGCATGCCCGCCGCCCGCGCCTTCGGTGTGGAACGCGTGGATCGTACGTCCGTTTATGGCTGCCACGGTATTTTCGACGAAACCGGATTCGTTGAGTGTGTCTGTATGGATCATCACCTGCACGTCCATGTCGTCCGCCACGCTGAGGCAGCAGTCAATCGCGCCGGGTGTCGTGCCCCAATCCTCGTGCAGCTTCATCGCGCAGGCACCGCCTTCGATCATCTCGACCAATGCGGCAGGTTGCGACGCGTTGCCCTTACCGGAAATGCCGAAGTTCATCGGGAAGGCATCCAAGCTTTGCAGCATACGTCCAATGTGCCAACTGCCGGGCGTGCAGGTGGTGGCCAGCGTGCCATGCGCAGGCCCGGTGCCCCCGCCGAGCATAGTGGTCACGCCCGAGTGCAGCGCGTCATCAATCTGCTGCGGCGCGATAAAGTGGATGTGGCTGTCAAAGCCGCCTGCGGTTAAGATTTTACCCTCGCCGGCGATTGCCTCAGTCGAAGGACCGACGATAATGTCCACGCCCGGTTGCGTGTCGGGGTTACCTGCCTTGCCGATCTTGGCAATGCGACCGTCCCGCAGGCCCACATCCGCTTTGTAGATACCGGTGTGGTCCACGATCAGCGCATTGGTAATGACCGTATCCACGGCACCTCCCGCCCGCGTGACCTGGGACTGCCCCATCCCGTCACGGATCACCTTTCCACCGCCAAACTTCACCTCCTCGCCGTAGATCGTATGGTCGCGTTCCACCTCGATGAAAAGCTCGGTATCGGCCAGTCGGACTTTGTCGCCTGTTGTCGGGCCGAACATGGCGGCGTAGGAAGAGCGAGGAATGGTTGTTGGCATGGTATCGTCCTTGTCAGAACTGGAAATTTCTCAGGTCTTCGGTACGTGCTTGCGTCAATCGTGCCAGACAGGTCCAAAGAATGAGCGGTTGGATGGAACCGCCCTCGTAGGGCGCGATTTCGGCGGCACAGGCGGCATCTCGAAACGCTAGCCATTTGCGTTGTGCGTCGAGCAGCGCCGCACCCTGACCGATGCCGTCCATATAGACCTTGGCTTGCTCCCAAGTGGCGTTCAATTGTGTGTCGGCATTCTGGAAATCTGTTGCCGCACACTCGTTCATTTCAAATTGTGTATCGCCAGGACAGGCAGCCTGCGCGGCACCGGCCATCAGGATCAACGCCAGACTAAACGCGAAACGCATCGTCCACCTCCACCTGCATCGCCGTGACCAACCCGTTGGTTTGCATTGCCATTCCGATGACGCTTACCAGTTCGCTGTGTTGCACCTCTGTCATCCCCTTGGCCTTCGCCGTCGCCGTGTGAGAGTGGACGCAGTTTTCGCACCCATTAGCGGTTGAGACGGCGATGTAGATCATCTCCTTGACCAGCGGGTCTATCTCGCCCGGGCCCATCACGGCCTTGAGCCGCTCCCAGGTCGCTTTCAGCGTGGCGGGGTCATGCGCCAGCGCGCGCCAGAAGTTGTTGATAAAATCCGTACCGCGCGTGGCACGGATATCGTCAAAGACGGCCAGCACCTCGGTGCTGGCCTCCTCATCGGATATCAGGGTGACCGTCGCCATCAGATCATCGCAAAGATACGGGCGGGACCGCCTGTACCGCCGCCGTGTTTCGGGGCACCTACGACCAGTGTCGCTCCGGCAGCGGGCACGTTTTCCAGATTGGCGAGACATTCGATTCCGTAGCGTCCGGCCGGCAACCACGCATAATGGGTCGCGAAATCCTGACTTGCGCCATGGTCCAGTGACAGGGTGTCGACCGCAATTGAGGTCGCGCCTGTTTCCAACAGCATCTGAGCAGCTTCAATGTGGAACCCTGGATAGTGCTGCACGCCTTCGGCATCGGCGTTACGGAATTCGTCACTTCCGGTTTTGCCGCCCCAACCCGAGAGCATCGCGACACAGGCATTGTCCGGAATATCCCCGTTCGCATCGATCCACGCCTTCAGATCGTCCGGAGTCACCATCGTGTCGGCATCCTCTGCGGCACGTTCCCGAATATCCACGACGCAAAGCGGGCAGACCAGATTGGCCACCGGAATTTCATCTACGGACTGGCCGTCGGCAGAGAAATGCAGCGGCGCATCGATATGGGTGCCGGTATGTTCGCTGATCGTCAGGTTCAGAAGGTTGAAGCCGTGCTCGGCAAAATTGAACACCTGGTCCATGCCAATGCCGGGCTCACCGCCCCAAGTGGGGAACGCTTCGTTGTACATGTGCGTCATATCCACGACGCCGCCGTGGCCGCCTGCAAGGGCAGCGGGCGCTGAAGTTACAGTGCTAAGGGCCGCTGCTGCTCCTGCCGTTGCACTGGCCTTAAAAAAGCTGCGCCGGGACAGCATCTTGTCCTTCACCGCATTGATTACGCAGATATCACACATGGTTTTGTCTCCTCTGTTGGGTTTGGGTCAGTCCAGCTCTCCCATGATCTGCTGGTTAAACCCGAAAATCCGGCGCGCGCCGGACACAGGGATCAGTTGCACTTCTCGCCGCTGCCCCGGCTCAAAGCGTACAGCGGTGCCTGCGGCGATGTCGAGACGCATGCCGCGCGCGGCATCACGGTCAAACTCTAGGGCAGGATTAGCTTCGCCAAAGTGATAATGGCTGCCGACCTGAACCGGACGGTCACCGGTATTTGCCACCATGTGCGTAACGGCCTTTCGCCCTTCGTTCAGAGCAATGTCGCCTTCGGCCGTTATGATTTCGCCAGGGATCATGGCTGCCTCCTATCGGATCGGATTGTGGACGGTCACCAGCTTGGTGCCATCCGGAAAAGTGGCTTCGACCTGCACGTCGTGGATCATCTCGGGCACCCCCTCCATGCATTGCTCGCGTGTGATGACTTGCGCACCGGCCTCCATCATATCTGCGACTGAACGCCCATCCCGTGCGCCTTCTACAACTGCGTCCGTAATCAAGGCGATCGCTTCGGGGTGGTTGAGTTTGACCCCTCGTGTGAGGCGTTTTCGAGCCACCTCGGCAGCCATGGCGACGAGCAGTTTGTCTTTTTCTCTCGGTGTCAGTTGCATGAGATCATAACCTCCAGCTTTGCGGCAGGGCGTTTTCTGTCAAAAGATCAAGGATTGGCAAAAGATGCCGTCTCAGCGCAAATCCATCTTCGGCAAGCAGGCGCAGGGTCAGCAGGTTTTCCGACAGCATTGTTGCGCCACCTGCAGCGCCGAGAAAGGCGCGGATTTTGTTCAATTTTCCGCTGGCCTGTGGCGCGTACCAAACCAGACTTGCCGCAGCACGCGCGCCATTCCCGATTGCTGGTCGGTCCAATTGGCTCGACACGCGACCTTCCAAGGCAACGCCATCGCGATAGATGACGCGGCCCTCGTGCTTGATTTCAATGTGATCCCGAAAAAACAAATCTGTTACGTCTTCACCCATCGCGCGACGTCCAAAGAGGATCGGCTCTACCATCAGAAACCGCGATGATGTGCTTATGTCGGCGACCAACCGTCGGACAAAGGCCGCGCCGTCGTAAAGGATGGTTTCCTGCGGTAGCCAAAAGAGCGTCGCGTCGGGTTGCGCACGAAGTTGGGTATACATGCGTCCCCTTTGACCGGGTTGCGCCCGATAGGCGCGTTCGGCGGCCTGTGTGGTCAGCATAAGCTGTGACGAAGCACCGGCAGTTGCGCGGATTTCAAAACGGTCTCCCCCGGTGATGCCACCAGCGGTATTGATCACCATGGCCTCCAAGACGTCTTTGCGTTTGGGGAACAAAACCTTGAGCGCGCCGGACTGTCGTAGCCCGTCGATACAGGGGCCGTTCGGCCCAGGTTTGCTGCTCACCTGCACGTCGCCGACGGCACGTGGCTGATCTAGCGGTGTTGCGGTTTGCATGAGCAAGGTAGGAGGAATCCAAATGGCTTACGGTTCAGGACAGACAACCATAGCCCAAACGCGTTTTACCAGTTTCTGCGACCAAAGAGCGTCGATTTCAGGCGCGATGCCTTTTTTTTAGGCAATCACCGTGCCGTCAGGAATAGTCCGGGATCTCGGCTGAGGGTCCTCTGTCCAGTCGCCAGACAAAATCATCGAGTACCAGTGGAAACAATTGCGTGACCAAAGGGTCGTGTCCAGGGATCACAAGCTCTTGTCGGGACGCAAGGTTTTGCAACAGATCGAACCCGTCCATCATGTTTTGCAGGTCGACCACGATCGGGAATGGTTTGCGTGCGATGTAGTTTTCGTAAAAATGCGCGGCGTCAGAGGCTAACACCAACCATCCCGCCTCGGTCCGGACTCGTACCGCTTGCAGCCCGCGACTGTGCCCACCGATACAGTGAACCGTCACGCCATCTGCTATTTCACCATCCCCATTATAGAACTGTACCTGACCTGAATAGAGCCTTCGTATCGCCTCACAGATATGGTCGGCGGTGAAAGGCATACGCAGGGTGTCGTGACACATGCAGGGGCCCGTCGCAAAGGCCATTTCGGCGGACTGCAGGTGTAGCCGGGCGTTCGGGAATAGGTGTAACCCACCTGCGTGATCGTAGTGCAGATGCGTGACAATGACGTCGGTGATCTGTTCAGGTGAAATCCCGAACGGGCGCAGTGCTTCGTGGGGGTTCAGCCGTATCGGTCTTGACCGGGACTGCGCCTCTTTGTCGTCGTAGCCTGTGTCAACAAGGATGACGGCGTCACCGCACTGCAGCAACCACATGAAGTAATCCATCGCGTGCGGCGCGTCGTGGTTGTCGTCAAAGATGAAGCTGTCGGCTCGCGTACGGGCATTGCGGTCCGCATATTTGATGGCATGTACTGTCCAGGTGCTCATTGGAACACCTGGCGGTAGGTTTTTATCACTTTTCGGGAGATCATTTCTGATACTGCGTTATCAAACCTAGCAAAATGCTCGGACGCCAGATGTGTGTCAAAGGCATCGGCATCGGAATATATCTCATAGAGCAGTATCTCATCCGGACGTGCCGCGTCTGCCGCCACATCAAACTGATGGCATCCCGGTTCATTTTGCATGGAGGCCGCTGCGTTCTTTTGAACCAAGGAAAGGAAGTCTGCGCGGGTACCGGGGTGCAGAGTGATTTCTACGACAACCGCAAACAATGGGCGTCCTCCAGAATTAGTTCGGCGCCATGCGCTTTCTCAATATGTGCAATGATGTTTACATGAAGATGCGGGGCAGGAAAGCGTCAACTTTTGTGGAAGATGCGGGTTGAAATGGAGTTCTGGAGATCGATGGGTTCAAAGTTAAAGGTCGCCTGTGTCGGTGCAGGGTATTTCAGCCAGTTTCATCTGGGATCATGGAGGCGGATGGCCGACGTTGATGTTGTTGGCGTTGCCGACACCCAGATCGGTATGGCCCAAGAAACCGGATATCCCGCGTATGATGATGTGGCGTCCATGCTTCGTGACACGACACCTGATATTGTCGATATTGTCACGCCACCCAACGTTCAGGTCGACGTGATAAGAATTGCGCTCAATGCCAGTGTGCGGGTTATTATTTGCCAAAAACCGTTTTGCCGCTCTCTGGAGGAAGCACAAAGCATCGTGAAGGAAGCAGATCAGGCAGGTGCGATCCTGGTAGTGCACGAGAACTTCCGCTTTATGCCCTGGTACAGACGCATCAAGGCGGAATTGCTGGACGGACGGATCGGTCGGCTGCATCAGGCGACGTTCCGGCTGCGACCGGGGGATGGGCAGGGACCAGACGCATACCTCGACCGCCAACCCTATTTTCGGCAGATGCAACGGTTTCTGGTGGAGGAGACGGCCGTCCACTGGATCGACACATTTCGGTTTCTTTTCGGGGCGCCGGTGTCTGTTTATGCGGATCTGCGTCGGCTCAATCCCGCGATTGCTGGCGAAGATGCAGGTCATATCCTGTTCGATTTCGGAAATGGTGTGCGGGCCATGCTGGACTGTAATCGCCATCTGGACCACGCAAGTGACAACCAACGCCGCACAATGGGAGAGGGTCTTTTTGAGGGCAGCGATGGGGTGCTTAGCTTGTTTGGTGACGGCAGGATCGAGCACCGTGCCTTTGGATCACAGGTAAACGAGGTCTTGCTGCTCCCGGACTGTTGGGATGGCTTTGGAGGGGATTGTGTGCATGCTTTGCAGTCCCATGTTGTTTCCGCCATTCAGGACCAGACGGCACCTGAAAATACGGCGGCGGAGTATTGTGCAGTTCTGCGTATTCGCGATGCAATTTACGACTCTGCAGCAAGTGGACAAAAGATCTCACTTTGTTCCGAACGTTGCCAGGATAGTCACTGAAATCGCGGGTCGTGGGGGATCGAGAGTCACGACTGCAATGGAGACACGTCTTTTATCGAAAAGTCGATTGATTTGAGGAATACATTTAGGTGTGATCGCGCTTACAGTAGTGCACGCATAGGGGAGGCAGCAGGAAATATGGTTAAGAAATGCAAAACCGCCGTTATTGGGCTGGGTTCCATGGGCTATGGTATTGCATCCTCGGCCTTGGCGGGCGGCCACGATACCTACGGCTTCGATGTGAATGCGGATCAGGTGTCTCGTTTTGTCGAGGACGGGGGGGCTGCGGGGGATCTTGCCGTCTTGGCGCCGGATCTGGATGTCGTGCTCGTGGTTGTCCTGAATGCAGCTCAGACAGAGGCGGTGTTGTTTGGATACAACGGCATCGTAAACCATCTGACGGCAGGTGCAGTCGTGATTGCTTGTGCAACCGTGCCACCTGAATTCGCGAGAGAAATGGAAACGAGGTGTCAGGCAAAAGGGGTCCATTACCTTGATGCACCAATTTCAGGCGGGTCCATCAAGGCTGCAAAAGGGCAGCTGACAATAATGGCGTCCGGAAGCCTTGATGCATTCGACGCCGCACGTCCAGTTTTGGACAGTATCTCAGAAAAAGTATTCGAACTGGGGGACCACGCAGGCGCGGGTTCGGCAATGAAGGCTGTCAATCAGTTGCTTGCCGGGGTGCATATCGCCGCAATGGCCGAAGCGCTGACATTCGGAATGACACAGGGCGTATCAGCGGACAAGTTCCTCGAGGTTATCCCGGAATGCGCAGGTACAAGCTGGATGCTGGAAAACCGCGCGCCCCATATTGTTGAAGGCGATTACACGCCACACAGTTCGGTCAATATCTGGCCCAAGGATTTGGGGATCGTGCTCGACATCGCAAAGGCATCGAACTTCAGCGCGCCGATAACCGCAACCGCGCTGCAGCAGTTTGTTGCGGCCGCAGGGCAGGGACTCGGGCACGAAGATGACGCCGCAGTCGCAAAAGTCTATGCGCGCAACGCGGGACTGAGCCTGCCGGGCGAAGATTGAAGGACGCATTGAATGGCTACCATACTGGGCTGTATCGCCGATGACTTTACGGGCGCGACCGATCTTGCAGGCTTGCTTGCGCGGTCGGGCGCATGTGTGTCGCTTCGTATCGGCGTGCCGATAGATCCTCCAAGTGAGACTTCGGAATTTGAAGTCATAGCGCTAAAGTGTCGAACCGCGCCCGTCGCCGAGGCTGTGGCGGAGACACGTGCAGCCTTGGCCTGGTTGCAAGCTGCTGGAGCGGCTCGGTTTTTCTGGAAGTATTGTTCGACCTTTGACAGCACGCCAGAGGGCAACATCGGGCCCGTGTCGGAGGCCTTGATGTCGGACTTGGGTACACCCCAGACCATTTACTGCCCCGCTTTTCCTGAAAACGGGCGGTCCATTTTCATGGGCAACTTGTTCGTGGGCCAACAGCCCTTAAGCGAGAGTCCGATGAAGGATCATCCCCTGACACCTATGCGTGACAGCAACCTGATGCGCCTTCTGTCTCCTCAGGTGTCTGCGCCCGTCGGGCTGGTTGACAGGTTGACGGTGGCACGCGGGGCAGAGGCTGTCAGAGGGGGCCTTGAAACACTCGCAAAAGAGGGTGTCGCACATGTCGTGCTGGATGCGGTTGCCGATGAAGACCTGAGCGTCATCGCGAAAGCCTGTCACGATATGCCCCTGATGACAGGTGGGAGTGCTGTCGCAATGCCTTTACCCGCGCTTTATGCAAAGGCGGGCTTGTTCGAAGGAACGTTAGATCGCCAACAGATGCCAGAGACATCCCAGAGGGGCGTGGTCCTTTCTGGCAGCTGTTCAGCGATGACCCGGGCGCAGGTTGCCCGCTATTTGCAGAGCGCGCCCGGCTATCGTCTGGATCCCCTGCAACTTGCGTCAGATGGACCGGCAGCGGCTTTGGCGTGGCTGGCGGATCAGTCCTTGGATCAGATGCCGATCATTTACGCGACGGCGGAACCAACCGATGTGGCCCGGGCGCAAACTGAGCTTGGGGTGGCCCGTGCCGGGGAATTGGTAGAGGAGGCGCTTGCAGCACTTGCGGTCGCCGCCCGCGATCAGGGGGCCGCGCGCTTTGTCGTTGCAGGTGGGGAAACATCCGGGGCGATCACCAAGGCGCTGGGCGTATCGCAACTTGACATTGGGCCCGAGATTGCGCCGGGCGTCCCATGGACGTTCTGCAAAAGTGCCGGGCGGCAACTTGCCTTGACCCTCAAATCCGGAAACTTCGGAAATGAGAGTTTCTTCGCTCAGGCAATTAAGGTGTTGGACACCCCATGACCGCCGAGACCCGATTACGCGAAGAGATTTGCCTGTTGGCAAAGTCGTTGTTTGACCGGGGCCTGACGGGCGGCAGCACCGGGAACATCTCTGCCCGCACCGACGATGGCGGCCTTTTGGTCTCGCCGACGGGAACAAGTTTTGGTCGGCTTGATCCTGCCCGGCTCAGCCGGTTTGATGCCTCGATGCAACTTGTTGGTGGCGACGCGCCAACGAAAGAAATGCCCTTGCATGAAGCCTTCTACGACACGCGCTCGACCGCCGGGGCTGTGGTGCACCTGCACTCTTGCCATTCTGTAGCTCTGTCATTGTTGCCTGGGTCCGACCCGGACAACTTCCTGCCGCCCCTGACCCCCTATGCAATCATGAAGCTCGGCAAAGTGCAGTTATTGCCTTTTTTCCGACCGGGTGATCCTGCGATGGGGCAGGCCGTGCGAGGACTGGCGGGCAAACGATCGGCAGTGATGTTGGCGCATCATGGCCCGGTTGTTGCGGGCAAGGACGTCGAAGCGGCCTGTAACGCGATTGAAGAACTGGAGGACACCGCGCGATTGGCCCTGCTGACCCACGGTCTTGGTGCGCGTGGGTTGAGCAGCGCGCAGATTTCAGACGTGGTGACGCATTTTAATGTGGATTGGGAGGACTGATGCGCTTTTCGGCAAACCTTGGTTTCCTTTGGAATGATCTCCCGCTTCCCGATGCCATCCATGCCGCAAAGGCTGCTGGTTTCGATGCGGTAGAAATGCATTGGCCCTATGCGGTACCCGCGTCTGAGATCGTCTCAGCACTTGCAGATACCCAATTGCCTCTTTTGGGATTGAACACGGTACGAGGGGACGTCGCGAGCGGTGAGAACGGGCTTTCCGCCTTGCCCGGGCGCGAAGATGAGGCGCGCGCGGCCATCGACCAGGCACTGGCCTATGCCGCTGAAACCGGAGCCGGAAACGTTCATGTCATGGCGGGTTTTGCGCAGGGTGTTTTGGCTGAAGTTTGTTTTGTGGAGGCCTTGGAATACGCCTGCGAAAAGGCGGCAGACCTTGGCATTACAATCCTGATCGAGCCTCTGAACTGTTACGACGCCCCCGGTTATTTTCTCAGTTCAACCACACATGCAGATGAGATCATTGCACGCGTGGGAGCGACAAATCTGAAGTTGATGTTTGATTGTTACCACGTGCAACTTATGGAAGGCGATCTGAGCCATAAATTAGAGCGGTTGCTACCAATCATCGGGCATGTCCAGTTTGCGCGTGTGCCCGATCGTGGCCCGCCAGAGGGCGGAGAGGTGAATTACCGTCATATTTTCAAGTTACTGGACGAGCTTGGATGGGACGGCCCGCTGGGTGCTGAATACAAATCTGAGTTGCCAACCGATGAAACTCTGGGTTGGCTCAGCCAGTACAGGGCGTGATGGCATCTTCCGAAAATGCGCCAGGAAATTCGTGGGCAGTGCAGATGACCCTACGAAAGACCTGATTTCGAGGAATAATAATACGCGATCGCCTGCGCGCGGTTCTTGACGTCAAGCTTGTCGTAAAGGTTGGACAGATGGAATTTTACGGTGTTGGTCGAAATCCCTAGTTCGCTCGACAACTCCCGGTTTGTGAGCCCCTTTGACAGCGCCTCGAGGATGACACGCTCTTTCTTGGAGAGTTGTTGCATGGGGTCGCGTTGCAGATCGCGCACATCCAGAAACGGGAAGACCATCTTGCCTGCAGAGACTTCGGCACAGGTGTCCAACAAGGTTTCGGCAGGGCTTGATCGTGCTGCAAAGGCGGCAGCGCCTGCGGACATGGACAGTTTAGGAATGTCGCCTGTGTCTTCACCGTAAACAACGATACGCGGTGCATTGCTCTGCTCTCGCAAAACTTCGATCAATCGAGCGCCCCCCATCGACGGCAAGTTCCAGTCGATGATCCCGATCTTGACCGGAACGCGCATAACGGTGCCCAGAAATCCCTCGGCGCTTGCGGCGGTGGCTACCAGCGAAAACCGCGGATCACGTTCGACCATTTCCGACAAGGCCGACAAAACGAGTGGATTGGCGTCAGCAAGGGCGATGTCGACGGTTTGCATACAGGTCCTCAAAAACTACCCGAAAAGGTGGGTAAAAATTCCAATATTTGCCGAATATAGAACTATGGGTAGTAAAAAACTACCATTTTATCTTTCCATTGGCAGGAGAGAGGAGCGTTGTCCTATGCACCCAGCCCGCTACCTTCGGCTCAAGACATCTTCATCACGTGACAAGCGCCTTAGGGCAGAGGAGAACGAATGACCGACATGACCATTTTCCCGCAGCTTGAGATACCTCATACCATCGCTGCTGGGCCGGGGCCGGGCAATACGGACGAACGGGTTCTCGCGCGCTTTGCAAAGGCAGGCGTCGCTGACCACATGCATCCTGATGTGCTCAGGGGAATGGTCGAATGCAAGCAAATGCTGCGGGCGGTCATGGGCACCGATAATGTCCATACCTACGGCGTTGCTGGGACAGGGTGGAGCGGTCTGGATGTGATGTTCAGCGCGGTGATGCCAGGGGACAAGGTCGTGATGTTCGTGAACGGAACATTCTCGGGCCTGGATGGTCTGACAGTCCGGATGAAAGCCGCAACGGCTGAGGAATTGGCAACCAATCCGCTCGATCCGGCGGCAGCAAGCGTGACGATCGTGAACGTGCCGCATGGCGCCTCCGTCACGGGCGATATCGTAGAAGCTGCGCTGGCTGAACATAAGCCAAAATGGGCCGCCATGGCGCATTGGGAAACCGGATCAGGTCGCGTGAATGACATGCGCGGCTTTTCAGACGCTTGTGAACGCCATGGTGTGATGGGACTCGTGGATGCCGTGTCGTCTTTGGGTGTCGGTGATTTCCGTATCGATGACTATCCCGGCGTGCACGGATGGGCGTCGTGCCCCCAAAAGGGCATCTGCTGTCTGCCTTTGACCTATGCGCCGGTTTCCTTCACGGACCAATACATTGACGTTCTCAAGCAAACTGGCTGCCGTACTTTTGTTCATCATCCAATCCTGGAGGCGCGGCATTGGGGGATCATTGATGGCGCCGATGCACCGGTTGGTACGTATCATCGCACCCATAGTGCATATGCGGTCTCGGCATTTCACGAAGCGTTGCGTATCGCATTGCAACAGGGGATTGCGGCCCGCGCACGGGATTATATCTACCATGAAGCTGCATTGCGTGCCGCGGTCGAGGCAATGGGATGTGAAGTGACATCCAACATGCCATCCTTGGTCGTTTTGAATCTGCCCGGTGAATTTGCGGGCCGAGAGAAGGAACTGGTGCAAGCCTGCCGGGCCGAGAACTTTGGTATCTGGCCTACTTTGTCCGAACCGGTCCAGGTGCGTATTGGCATTCTCAATCTGCTGAATGCGACGGCCATTTCGGATATCGTGAACCGCTTCGCGGCGGCGCTGCGCAAGATGGGCGCTGAGGTGGATCAGGCAAGGATTGATGCAGTGCTCGATCAGCACTACGGTCAGGCCATCGCGGCGGAGTAACCCCCGTCGCAGCCTAACGAAAGGGCCGCGGTGGACATCCACGAATACCAGGCAAAGGAGTTGCTGGCCAACTTCGGGGTCAACGTGCCGCTGGGTGCGTTGGCCTATAGTCCTGAACAGGCAGCCTACCGTGCGCGTGAACTGGGCGGTGAAAAATGGGTTGTCAAAGCGCAGGTGCATGCTGGAGGGCGTGGACAGGCGGGCGGCGTCAAAATCTGCCAGAGTGACACAGAAATCCAGGCGGCCTCTGAACAGATGTTCGGCCGCAAACTCGTCACCCACCAGACCGGGCCGGAGGGACGTGGGGTTTACCGTGTCTACGTGGAGACACTCGTCCAGATCGAAAAAGAGTTCTACCTCGGCTTTGTCCTCGACCGGGTGAGCCAGCGGATCATGATTGTTGCCTCCAGTGCCGGTGGTATGGAGGTGGAGGATATCGCTGCGGAAGAGCCCGGAACGATTGTGCGGGCGACCGTGGAACCGGCCGTGGGGTTGCGTGATTTTCAGTGCCGACAAATCGCCTTCAAACTTGGCATCGATGCATCCATGGTACAGCAGGTCGTTCGAATAATGCTGGGCTGCTATCGCGCCTTTACCGAACTTGACGCCACGATGGTCGAGATCAATCCATTGGTTGTCACATCGGATCACTCGATTCTCGCGTTGGATGCCAAAATGACATTCGATGACAACGCACTGTTCCGGCATCCGCAAATCAGCGAGCTACGCGATAAGTCGCAGGAAGACGTGCTCGAAAGTCGCGCTTCGGACAGGGGCCTGCGTTATGTGGCCATGAAGGGAAATATCGGCTGTATTGTGAACGGTGCCGGGCTGGCTCTGGCAACGATGGATGCGATCTCTCAGGCTGGCGGTCAGGCGGCAAACTTTTTGGACATAGGAGGAGGAGCAACGGCGGACCGTGTCGCAAAAGCGGTAAGGCTGGTGCTCTCAGATCAAAATGTTCAGACAGTTCTTGTGAATGTGTTCGCAGGAATCAATCGCTGTGACTGGGTCGCGGAGGGTGTTGTCTCGGCCCTTCACGAGGCGGCAACGGATGTCCCTGTCATCGTGCGTTTGGCTGGCAATAATCTGGAAGAAGGACAAATGGTTCTCGCCAAGTCCGGTTTGCCGATCATTCGGGCTAGTAACCTCAAAGAAGCAGCGGAAAGGGCAGTGAGTGCCTGGCGGAACGATGCCGCCTTTCGTGCACTGCCGGTTTTGCCCACATGAGCATTCTGATTGATGAAGACACCAGGGTGATCGTTCAGGGGATTACCGGGAAAATGGCCCGTTACCATACCAGGCTTATGCTCGACTACGGCACGCAGTTGGTTGGTGGGGTCGTCCCGGGTAAAGGGGGCGAGCAGGTGGAAGGGCTGCCTGTGTTTGACACGGTAGAGGAGGCCGTTGCCCGCACTGGCGCCACTGCGTCGGTGATCTTTGTGCCACCTCCCTTTGCGGCCGACAGCATGATGGAAGCCGCAGACGCCGGGATAACTTATTGTACATGCATTACTGAAGGTATCCCGGCTCAGGATATGATCCGGGTGAAGCGCTATATGTACCGTTATCCCAGAGCACGCCGCATGGTGCTGACTGGCCCGAACTGCGCGGGCACGATCAGTCCCGGAAAGGCGATTTTGGGTATCATGCCGGAGCGCATCTACAAAACCGGTGAAGTTGGGATGGTTTCACGGTCCGGAACACTTGGCTATGAGGCGGCGGCGCAGATGGCCGCGTTTGACATCGGTGTGTCCACCTCCGTCGGAATTGGGGGGGACCCAATCAACGGCTCCTCGTTCCGGGATATTCTTGAATTGTTCGAGGCGGATGATGAAACGCGGTTGGTGGTGCTCATCGGGGAAATGGGTGGCCCACAGGAAGAAGAGGCGGCAGTTTTCATAAAGGACCATATGACCAAACCAGTTGTTGCTTATGTCGCGGGGTTAAGAGCACCGACAGGTCGTCAGATGGGCCATGCTGGCGCGATCATCTCGGCCTTCTCGGAAAGCGCCGAGGAAAAGGTTGAGATCCTTGCAGCCGCTGGCGTGCATGTGATCTCCAGCGCAAGCGAAATCGGTTCTGGGGTAAAAGACGTGCTGCAATTCCACTCAGCGGATCAATCCTGATATCCTTGGAAGTCTGCTATCTGGGCTTTTCCCCAAAGCAAAAAATAGGTGCACCGCACCCGTCCTTCGTTTCCATAAACGCGCCGGGCTTTCTGTCCGCCGCACGCAAACTCGTATATCAGTTGCTTTCGCGTCCCAAACAGGTTCCGAAAAGCGACGGCATTTGGTCTCTGAGGTATTATCCGCCGCTGGTTTAAAGAGACCTCTTCGTTTGACCGTCTTTCCTGATCTCGATCAAAGTGGGCCATTTCGCATTGTGGCTATATCGCTTGAGGCTAGGGAAAGGGCAGTGTGACGAATGAAGTACGACGCGTTTTTTGCTAAGAGTCTCTCGGAACTTCGGGACGACGGGAACTACCGTGTTTTTGCGGAACTGGAACGGCAATGCGGCGCGTTTCCCAATGCACAATCCCATGGCGGTGAAACACAGCAACCTGTCACCATCTGGTGCTCGAATGACTATCTGGGCATGGGGCAACACCCCAAAGTGCTGTCGGCAATGCATGACGCGATCGACCGGTGTGGCGCGGGCGCAGGTGGGACGCGCAATATCTCCGGTACGACCCATGATCATGTGCTTCTTGAGACCGAACTTGCGGATTTGCACGGCAAAGAAGCGGCCTTGCTGTTCACATCGGGATACGTCTCAAACTGGGCGGCGCTTGGAACGCTGGCCGCAAAGATCCCCGACTGCCTTGTTTTGTCTGACGCCTTAAACCATGCCTCGATGATCGAAGGCATCCGGCATTCGCGCGCTGACCGACAGATATGGAAACACAATGATCTTGCCGATCTCGAAGCCAAGCTTGCAGCACAGCCTCTTGAACGTCCCAAGCTGATTGCGTTCGAAAGCGTCTATTCCATGGATGGGGATATCGCGCCGATCCGCGAGATTTGCGATCTGGCAGACAAATACAACGCGATGACGTACCTTGATGAGGTGCATGCCGTTGGTCTGTATGGACCGCGCGGTGGCGGAATTGCCGAACGCGAAGGTCTGATGGACAGATTGACCGTGATCGAAGGGACATTGGGGAAAGCCTTTGGGGTCGTAGGCGGATATATCGCTGCATCCGCTGACCTGTGTGATTTCGTGCGCAGTTTTGCCAGTGGCTTTATTTTCACCACAGCATTGCCTCCCGCTGTGGCCGCCGGCGCTGCAGCATCCATCCGGCATCTCAAACACAGCGCCGTCGAACGCGATGCCCATCAGGCGCGCGTTGCCGATGTGCGCGCGCGGCTTGACACCCTGTGTATCCCACACGAGCCAAACCCGAGCCACATCATTCCGGTGATGGTGGGTGATCCGGTGAAATGCAAATATATCTCGGACATCCTGATGCGCGACTTTGGAATTTATATTCAGCCCATCAATTACCCGACGGTCCCAAAAGGCACGGAACGGCTGCGGATCACGCCGTCCCCCGCGCACAGTGCATCCGACGTGGATAAACTTGTCGATGCGCTCGGGGCACTTTGGACGCAGTGTGAACTGGCGCGTATGCCCATCGCCGCGCAGTAGGTCGCCGAGCCTTGCGTCATCGGTCGCCGAATGACACTCTGCCCGTGTGAGCTTGCCTGTTCTGTATTCCTTCCGCCGGTGCCCTTATGCGATGAGAGCACGGTTGGCACTTATAGCCTCCGGTGTTCCGGTCGCATTGCGCGAGATCCTGTTGCGAGACAAACCTGCCGCTTTTCTTGAGGCGTCGCAGAGCGGCACGGTCCCCTGCCTCGTGGCGGGAACGGAGGTGATTGACGAGAGCCTCGACATCATGGTCTGGGCGTTGCGTCAGAATGACCCGCAAGGGTGGCTGGCCATGCCAAAAGACGGGTGGGACTGGATCGTACGCTGCGATGGGCCGTTCAAAGAGGCACTTGATCGGACCAAATACGCATCCCGATATCCCGATGCAGACCCGGCGGAGGAACGTGAAAAGGCTGTCGTTTTCCTGATCGACCTTGAGAAACAATTGGATTTTTCTATCTTTGCTGCACCCAGCCTGGCGGACTATGCGATTTTGCCGTTTGTGCGTCAGTTCGCCTTTATCGACAAAGAATGGTTTGATGCGCGACCTTGGCCCCGTTTAAAGACCTGGCTTGAAACCTTTTTGGCAAGTGATGCTTTCGCTCAGATCATGCCCAAATATGCACAATGGCAACCCGGTGACCCTGTACTTTGTTTTCCACCGGCAGCCCACTTATCCGATCAGACGCGTTGACGTCGTGACGGGACCTGCCTAGAAGGCAAAAAAGAAACGGACTGATAACGCTACCAGTCCCTGTTTTAAAGGCGTTTGACCATGTCGCAGACTGTCACAACTCCCTCTCTTGTCGTTGACGTTGGCGGCACAAATACCCGTGTGGCTCTAAGCCAGGATGGCAAGGTCCAGATGGAGACGATCAGGCGTTTTCGCAATGCCGAATTTGACGGGCTCGAACTGGTGCTGCAGGAGTATCTTGCAGCCCAATCTGACGTGCATGTTCTGGCTGCTTGTGTTGCGATTGCGGGGCCAGTGCGGGACGGTCAGGGGCATTTGACCAATCGCAACTGGCAGATGGATGAAACGAGCCTTGGTGAGGCGATGGGCACCCCGCAAGTAACATTATTGAATGATCTGCAAGCTCAAGGCTACGCGCTTGACCATGTGGCCGACGAAGACCTGCTGCAACTGCGCGCCGGTCCGGACGTCCCAGCGGGTGCTGCAAAACTCGCGGTCAATCTTGGTACCGGATTTAACGCATCGCCCGTTTTCGTGACGCCTTCGGGACCTTTCGTGGCGACCAGTGAAAGCGGCCACGCAAATATGCCGGTGCGTAATGTACAGGATATGCGTCTGTGCGCATTTGTCGAAGCTCGTCACGGTTTCGCAGCGATAGACGACATACTGTCCGGGCGCGGTTTCGAGCATGTCTACGCGTTCTTGTCCAGTGAAGCGGGCGAAAACAAAACCCTGTCGTCGGCAGAGATTATTGCGGGCTGTACCGATGGAAGTGACCCGATTGCCGTGCAAGCGGTGCATTATTTCATCAGGCTGACCGCAATGGTGATGGGAAATCTGGCGCTGATTCAACTGCCTTTCGGGGGTATCTACCTTGTCGGCGGGTTGTCGAGTGCCATTGCGCCATTCATAGAGGCGGCTGGTTTTGAGGCCGCATTCCGCGACAAGGGGCGCTTTGCAGACTTCATGGATGATTTCGCAGTTTATGTCGTGCAGGATGACTATGCCGCCCTCAAAGGAATGGCAGCTTATCTTCACAACAGGCTTGATGAATAACGCGCATCAGCAAAGTAGAAATTATCTCTCCTGCAATGATGATAGTTTTGAAGCGGATTGACCTATCACAAAGATGGCGTTTCCGGATCATGCTAGCGAAAGGGAAACCAACCTGATCGGAGAAGACATGTTCCAGTCTATCGTAGTGGCCATAGACGGGTCAGACCCTTCCATGCGCGCATTGGAAGTGGCCTGTGGTATGGCACGTGCCTTTGGCAGTGAAATACATATCGTTCACGCGGAAGAGAGGCAACGTCGCAACCCTGACAAGTCTTCTGTCCTGACGCAGGCGAGTGCAGCAGCGGAAAAAGCCGGGGTCAAACCATCAAGTGCCACCGCGGTGCGCGGCGATCCGTTTGAGGAAATCATGACGATTGTCGGGCTTTACGGCGGTGATCTGATCGTTACAGGGCGCCGAGGTCTGGGCAATCTCAGCGGCATCTTCGCTGGCAGTACGTCTCAGCAGATTGCCAAACACGCGACCTGCGCGCACCTTTCCGTCAAGTAAGGGTTCCTTGGGGTCAGAAAAGATCGGTGAAACGGTCGGGCAGCCGGTATAGTTCCTTGCTGCGCCCGCCCCCGAAAAAGGTGATCCTGCCGTCGTGAAGGTCCTTCGCGTCATCCCGCATTTTCCGTCGAAACTCGGGAAAGCTGATAGTAGTTTCTTTAGGCTTTTGTAGGGCTAGTTTTCGATAGGTCTCAATGCTCTTGGCCCAGACGTCCTGTGCGTTCCCCTCTTTGCTGCCGTAGATGTCTTTGCGCAAATTTGCTCTGCCGATAAGGCGCGCGCAGCTACGCTCGTAGTCATAGAATCGCAGATGTATCAGATAGAGATGATCATCGAGGTGTCGGGGCTGATGATTGTTGGCATGCCCCCCGATCGTGAAGGCCACGTCTTGCCTGACGATGCAGGGTTTCGCGTAATTGGAATTGAGACGAAACAGTCGCCGTTTTGGCAGAATCGCTTCGCCCGCGACCAAAGGCTCTTTCTCAAGGTCCGGGTTATGGACAATCTCAATACCAAACGGAGAAAGTGACTTTGGCGCGCGAGGGCTGTCGAACCGCTTCAGGTAAGCGATGAGGTTTTCCCCCTCATCGGGATCCAGCACGACGATTTCATCAACATCCGTGGCGATCATCCAGTTGTAATAGCGCAAGAATCCATTGGTGAACTGGGTCATCAGAAACCAGCGCTTGCGTTCCAACCGGTGCATCGTAGGGTCACGTGGAATCCCGATAACATTCGCACCTTCAGCGATTTTGTGATGTTTGGGATCGTTCCCGTGGCTCAAAACATACAAATGTTCCCGACCCACCTGGTTTTCATAATACCGCACCCATGTCTCCAAGAGATCATAATCCTGATAGACCATGGTCATCACCCCTAACGGCGATTTGGTTGGGTCGAATATGGGTCTCGGGGGCATTGATTGCTTTCTACGCGCGTGCACCTAGGGTTCACAAAACATGACCGCTAACGCGACTGGAATTCAAGCAGTGCGCAGTTTTGCCAAGGCTTCATTCAGGATCAGCGCTCCATAAGTGCTGTTTTTGTGTGTTTTGTCATTGCGTTGCATGTGATTATCCACTGCAAATTTCGGGTCCGTGCAACACCCTGCGACCACGGTTTCCTCGGGTTGCCGCAAAAGGTCGATGTGATCCTCTGCCATGATGGCGCTGACGATGTCCCATAGCGCCTGACGATCTTTTTTTTGCGCTGCCCGGGCACTTCGAAATTCCTCTGGGACAGTGTCTTCAAAACCGTCTGTATCGAATGAGACGGGCGCAACAAGGATCCTTGCTTGCCGCTGTGCCGCGAAATTTCGGGCGAAGTGATAGGGAGGTTGCCGTCGCATGAAATCGCCAATCCACCTTTTCAGAACACCAGAGGACGTGTGCAATTCCGGCGTTTGGCTTCTGTGCAGGGCCTCAGGAAACAAGCGATACACGTCGATCCGGCAGCCCATGAAGAAAATGGCGTCAAAGTCTTTTGAGCACAGCTCAGTACGCCCTTCCGCGTTCGTCATCGCAAACCGACTGGCGGTAAACTCGTCGAGCGCTTCAACTTGCGCATTGCGCCACGTCAGATGGCGGAACTGCGTCCCAATGTTGCCCCAGAATTCAAGATCAATCCCGCCCGTGTCCACAAGCCCCTCATCCAGAGCCATTTTTGTACAGGCGAAGTGACTATCGCCGAAGACGCAGACGCGTTTACTTGGAGAAGGCATCCAGCATCTCTTCTTCGCAGAGAACCGCATCCGATGCGTCTTCGGCCGCCTCAGCGGGATCAATTGCGCGCTTGGGTAGCGGATCGTCGGGCCCGATCACCTTGTCCTCGATTACACCATAGGGTTGTTGAACCTGAACTGTCCGCGAAAATCCAACAGACTGGTCACGAAAAAAGCTCTCCATGACGAAATCGACGCCTCGGGCCGTGACGCTGCGCATGTTTGGCTCAAAGAACATACCCCGAAACGCCGCGTGGTTGATTATCTCGTAAGACGGGAAGTAATCGACGTTCGCGCTTGTCGCGACCATTTCGCCCGCCGCTGCCCGCAAAACTGATTTCGAGTAACTACTGGCCGTCAATACGTGCTCACCGGTTGCTGTGGCCGTTAGAGGCACAGGTGAAACGGTCAGGATGAACTTTAGCCGCGGGTTGATCCGGCGCGCCAACTGGATCGCTGCTTTGAGAGATTTATAGCTGCTTTGAAATCCATGGTTGACGAATTCATGCCGGTTTTCATCGAATGAACCTGCGATCGTACCGGGGCAAACGGCATATTCAATTCCGCTTTCGCGGTCTTTCCAGGCTTCTGTGAGCCCAAGCGTAAAGACAAAGAACTGCGCATTTTCAATGGCGCGACGCACTGCAGAAACAGTGACCGTGCGGGATGCAAAAACTTCGTCTTCAGAGGCAAACCCGCCATGTTCGACGCCGGGCCTGAACGGGTCAAAGAACCGGCCGTCCTTTTGCCAGGTGATGGCGGGCGGATCCGCAGTGCCGTCCGCCCAGGTCACCCATTGATGCAGCATTCTGGGCGTATAGATGTTGCCGGTGCGAAAGCTGAAGGTGCCATAGTGAAAGTCACGTTTTGCCTCGGCAGTCATCTGGGTTGGTGCTGGTTCTTCGTCGATCCACCGATAACCCCGTGCGACCAGCGCCCGCCCAATGTGTTGGGCAAAACAGGACCCGGCTGTTGCAATAGGGGCGCGTTTCTTGATGCGGAAACGAGGCTTCCACAGACCTTCAATGTCAAAAGCGGAGCGTTCGGAGACCGCCGTACGCCAGAACCGGTCCCTTGGAAGATCGCTATAAGGATGCGCCATCTGACGGCTCCTCCCGTTCATTGGATGCCGGGTGTATGATTGAACGTTTCAGCGCTTCGACGTCTTTGACCCCGCCAATTGAAATGACCGTCAACCCAAGCCGCAGTTCTGCGCCGTTCTCGCCGAGCGAGATGATCGGTGGTTGGGGCCAAGCAGACAAATCCAGGACGTAACCGGGGCGCCATTTTTTGATCCGCGTCACCCCGCCATAGCTCACCACAAAGCGTACATTTCCATCCCCGGTCGAGATTTCGTTGCGACCGTCACCGATGAAAATCTCGTCATCACCACCTGCCGAGGCGACCTTGTTGCGCCCCGGACCCGTGTGAATTCTGGACCCGCCGGGGCCGTCAAAAATCCGATCGTTACCGGGACCGCCGATCAATGTGTTGTTGTTGCTGTTGCCTTGTATGAGGTCATCACCTGAACCGCCGTCCAAATAGTCCTTTCCACGCCCGCCGATCAGCGTGTCATTCCCGGCCCCCCCGTAAAAGCGATTCCGCGCCTTGTTGACCGGCAGGGCGGTTAGGCGGTCCGCGCCCGCGCCCCCATAGAAGGTGGAAGCGGCGTATTTCGATCCGATCATGACATCGTTGCCCAGTGTCCCGCGCACATCGACGGAAACCCGTTCTGACGTTTCAAAATGCATCGGCGACTCCGGGTGCCCAACAACATGGATCTTTCGAGGTGGACGGTTGCCGGTCGGCGTCTCGGGCGCGCTTTCGGGGCGCGCAACCACTGTGCCTATTCGAATTTTCTCAATGTTTGCAGGCATGTGTACAACATAGTCGTTTGGACCACCCATATACCACAAGGTGTCCGTGCCACCGTGTTTGTCTTCCTTTATGCGCTCCACATCATCACCATAGGCCCAATAGTCGTTGTCGCCCGCGCCCCCTTCCAACGCGACGGTTCCGTCCACCGCCATCATGGCATTGACCCCATCCGCCGGGTTTTCGAACCCGCGCAGATCCAGCCCAAGGTCCAGCGCGCCATCCACCAGTTCCTGACGCAAGAGATCCAAAGGTGCCGTCTCTTTCAGGTTCGTCGTCTCCCCGGGGTCGGCAACCAGATCGTAGACATGTTCTTCGCCGTTGGGATATCGGAAGTATCGATACTGCGTCAGCCCTTCGACGGAAGGCCGCACAGAGAGTGTTCCGAAAACCGACGTTACCGGGGATTTGCTCCGGTCAAAATTACCAAACTCTTTGTCGATCAACGGCAAAAGACTTTGACCTGACCGCCAGTGATACCGCGGTGGTAGCCCAGCAAGATCGAAGATCGTCTTTGGCAGGTTGTGCAGTGACACCGGCAGGTCTACGACCTTTCCCTCTTTCATGCGCGGGTTCCATATGCCCAGCGGGATATGGGCGGCGCTGTCCCATTGGCTCATCTTGTGGAAGCTGTCGTGATTGCCAAGATTGAAGCCGTTGTCAGAGAGTAGGATGACTGTCGTCTTCTCTGCCAGATCAGAGTTCCCCAGCGCATCGAGAAACCGCCCGATTTCGTGGTCCACGTGGCTGATGGCCGCGAAATACGCCCGAACGACTTGTCGCCAGCCATTGTCACCTGCGCGTTCGGGCGTCCAGTTCCCGTTGGCGATATATGCCGCCTCGTAGACGGCGAAACCGGGTTGAGGGCCGTAGAAATCTTCGGGCGCCGCAATGCTTGGCCAAACGATTTTTTCAGGGTCATACTTCTGATAGAACCGATCAGGGCATTCCAGATTGTAGTGCGGGTGCTTATAGCCAAGTTGGATCAGGTGACGGCGGCTCGGATCGGCTTTGTCCAGATACTGGATGGCGTTTTCTGTCACGTCGAAATCGTAAAACCGATCATCCTGTGCCCCGTCATCGTCAGGGTGATTAATGCCGCGGATGCCCGGCCCGCGATCGAGATAGTCTTTTGTTTTGGTGCGATTTCCCTTGTCGGCGCAGGCCCATTCTTCGTGAAAAAGAAGACGTTTGTACTCGTTGTTCATCGGACGGTAGTTGCCGTCGACTTTGCCGGTTTGGAAGGTGCGAAACCCATGTCGGCGCAAATCGAATTGCCACCCGGACGTCGGCGGGAGAACCTCGCGCCAAATGCGGTTCAGATCGACGAGACCGGTTCGGAACGGCGACATGCCAGTCGCAAGCTCCGCCCGACAAGGCGCGCAAAGGGGCACGGTCGCATAGGCATTGGAGAACCGCGCGCCTTCGCCCATCAACCTGTCGATGTTGGGGGTTTTGATCTCCAGTCCAAAGGCTGTCCGCCATGTAAAGACGTCGATCATGTCGTCAATCCAGATAACGCAGATGTTGTCCGAACGAATGCTGTCCCGTGTGAAGCTCATGGCTCGGGTCTCCACAGGCAGTCGTCGTTCAGAGCGTCCCTCGTTTCGCCCTCAGCCGGCTCGAGAATATTCAGGGTGGGCCAAAATATCAGGTCGAGCAGCGTGAACTCTCCAAGCGTCTTTTGAAGACGCCCCTTGTTGTTGCGACAGCCGATAAAAAGGGTCATCGGGCTGTCCAGTGCAAGCTTTCCCGGGTCAGATTGCAGGACTTCACCGCGTCCGGTGCGCAGCCAAAGCCGTCCGTTGGACATACCGGCAAGCACAAGATTTGGCACGGTCGAAAAATTGCAGTCTGTCGTCAATTCCAGCGTCGCCTTCTGATCTTTGAAAATCATCTGGCCGGAAACCTGCTGCAAGAAGATATAATTCTCGGTGCCTGTCGAATTCAGCGTCATCAAGGTTCGAGCAGAGTTCTCTGGTGCCGAAAACCGAACCGCACAAGACCATGTGTTTGAATCAAGCGCCAGGTTTTCCAACATGAAACCGCAGTGCGTTGCCTCGCGGAAGGATAAACCTCCTTCGATCAGTCGGCTGTTATCCTTGTTTGCGCGCGTGCGGTTTGCAATCGCTTCGCCTGTCACGCTCTTCATCGACGTTGCGGCGCCCGCATCCGTCTGGTCTACAAAGTCGGGGCGAGCGGAAAACCAATGCGCGCCTTGCTTTTCCAGATGCTCTTTCAGGCCAGCGATAGGTTCTGGAAGGATCAGGGCATCAGGGACCTTATGATCTAATCTGAGCATTCTGTCCCCTCACCAGACCGGCAACGCAGCAGGAAGAGCCCAACGATGCAGCCGCGTTCCTGTTTTGCTGTCAAAGGTCCAATCATCACGGATTGCACCGCAGGCCATTGGAAAATCTGTTCCACGACGGGTGGTGTCCATGCCGAAAGCGTAAAGCACTTCCAGATCATCGCCTTCCGGGGGCACATCAAATGTCAGCATGACGTCTTGAGGATCATCCTCAGCAGCAGCGACGTTCATCAGTTTTGCGCCGTTGGTGTTCCCACTCAACGAAAAGCCAAAGTGCTCGCCTGCGCCAAACGGGTCGCTGATATCCAACACGAGATTGTTCATACTGCGGGACCGCACCCTGATTTTTGCCGGGTCAGGTTCCCGTTCTGCCAGTAGAAAAATCGGACAGAACCAATCGTCCCCCGCATGCAAAGCTTCGAGCGCGCAAGCATCTATCTCTGCCATTTCCCACAAGGCCCCGGCATCCGGTCGACCATACGGATCCTGTCTGAACATATAGCCCGGCGCGCTATAGGTCAGACCGTGATCGGGGCCCTGCCAGGCCAATTCCCACTGAGCGCGCAGCAGTGGGCTGTCATTGACCTGATGCGTGCCGCAGTCAAACACCGCAAGAACGGGTGGTCTGCGTAATCCCATGCGCGCAATGTCTGACGTTAATTGCGCCAATAGCGCAAAGACACCATCGCGATATTGAACCGGCGTGCTATGAATGTCTTCCAGCGTAAATTCGAACCCCAGACCATAAAGAGAAGCGGCGCGTCCCAGTCGGTCAGCGGATGCTTTCAGGGAACCGATCGCTGTCATCAGGTTGGAATAGGCCGGACCATGTGCCAGCTCCGAAATGGAGGCGGAACTATCCGTTTCGCAGCGTGTGACAAACAGGGACATCGCTTTGTGCCCGCGATGCTGACGTCCGGCCAGCACATCGCCAACGGCGGCGTCGCGGGTGGTATCCCGAAGGCCCTCAAGAGCCGAACATTTTTGCGCCTCTTCGCCAGCATGCCCAACTGCCCCTAAATCATCTGCGGGCGACAGAACGTGCCAGGGAAAGTCCAGCGGTTCATCAAACCCGGTTGCGCGGCGCGCGCCACCAAGGCTGAAGATCCCACGCAAGGGACCCGCACCATCAGCGATGATGCCGGGGTCGATCTCGGTACTGTCGGCACTGGCAAGGCGGCGAAATTGGCGGGGCCCTTGGGCGCCGGGTAAATTTGCACCGAACACGAGCCATTCGCCATCTCGCCGAAGATCCCAGGCGTCGATGTCACCAAGGCAAAATGGATCAATCCATTCGGCGTCTTTACGTAAATCAGTGAGGGTTGGTAGCCGGCGATCAATATCAGCGATGACGGTATCTGACAGCACCATAACCATCCCGGTGGTGTCATAACGGAGTATGTCGCCATTTTGAGCGCGGATGATCGTTCCGCTGCTTTCCGGACGCGCATTCTCTTTGTCGTCACTCATTCGCAAACGCCCTTGAACACTCGTCCTGTCTAGATACGATTGTTGGGGTACGGATGACAATGCGCAACTGGACCAGGTTTGCAAATTCTACCCGCTTAGGTTACTTCAAAGGTCAAGAAAAAAAGAAATCGGGCACGGTCAGCATGGACAAGACAAAGGCGCCAATGGCGGCGATGACCATGGTAGGAGGCGACCATTTCTTTCTGCAGCGCTGGGTAGATCATTACGGCAGCCAATTGGGTCGTGAACATCTCTATGTCCTCAGCCATGGCGGCGATCCCGAACACAAGAAAATCGCGGCCGGGTGCAACATCATATACCTGCCGCATGATCCCACCCGTTACTGTTTCAACCAACGACGTTGGCAGATGATGTCGATGTTCACCTCTGGTTTCACGCGGTACTACAATTGGGTGCTGACAGGCGACGTTGATGAGCTCGTGGCCCCGGACCCGGCTGTGGCTAACAGCCTGCTGGAGTACGTGGGCCGCTTTGAGCCGGATAATCGCCCCAGAGTCCTCTCGCCCTTCGCGCTGGAGATGGTGCATAACCCCACGCTGGAGCCGGACCCGATTTCGCCTGACCGCAATATCCTTGAGGTTCGCCGCATCTTCCGGCTGAACGCGAATTACAACAAACCCTGCATCACGCGGAACAAGATCGTTTTTGCTCCCGGTGGGCATTTCGCCAACGAGCCACGCAAATTTCTTGCCCCGGACCTTTACTTGTTCCACTTGCGTTTCATTGACTACGACATGACCGAAGAACGGTTGTCCTTGCGCCGCGCCCAACGCGACCAGCAGAGCGGCGCACTGCAGGATACCAATCGCGAGGTGACCGGGTGGGACAATGCATGGGAGACGTACAAACAATTGAGTGCGCGCGACCCGGTTGCTGAAACGGTGGACTTCCCGGAAATCCGCGAGAAACTCAACGCTGGTTGGCGGCGCAAGGATGAGAAAAGCCCGTTTTTTACCTTTGGTGGCGGGCGCAGCAAAGACGTCTACAAATTGCCCGAACGATTTGCGTCGGTGTTCTGATATGGCGGATGCAGGTCAGGATATCGACACACCGACATTGCCCCCCAGCTTGACCTTAAACAAGGCACAGGGAGCGGATGAATTCTTGCTCGAAGGCGAACATGGCAACCTCTGGTTCGAATACCGTTCTCCGACACTATTCGTGACTTTTGATAACCTCGCGACCCTTGATGATCCCTATCCTCGGCTCCCGTGGATGTATGCGCGGACGGAGACATTGAATTACTCGGTTCTGGGTGTTCAGACCTTTCGTAAAGATTGGTTCCGTCAGCCAACCAGCTCCGCGCAGATCGCAGCGCTTGCAGGGACTGGTTTTTTTGATCGTTTTGATCGGGTGGTGTTCATGGGCGCGTCCATGGGTGCATTTGCAGCGCTCAACTTTGCCCCGTTGGTGCAAGGCGCGTGGGTGCTGACATTCAGTCCGCAATCCACGATGAACCAGACCATTGCGCCGTTTGAGAAACGCTTTCAGTACTCGGTCAAACGGTCCAATTGGGAAGGTATGCCGTTTCTGGATGCAGCAGCGGCAGTGCCGTATATCCCGAAGATTGCCATGTTCTATGATCCGTTAGAGATGGAAGATAAATGCCACGCTGCCCGTCTGGATGGGCCAAATGTGCAACATCTGGCTTTTCCCTGTGCTACGCATCAAGCCATACGGCTCGTGGTCAAATGCGATGCGCTGCCGCAGATGATGCAGGAGTTTGCCGAAACAGGAGTGTTGGGGCCAAAATTCTTCACGCGCATGCGCGCCCGTAAAAACGTCCGAAGTTGGCGTCGTGCACTCGTCAACCAACTGGAAAACCGGAACCATCCCGCTTTGGTCGCGCGCGCGTGTGATCTCATGCTTGCAGAAAAAAACTACGCCTTTGCCGCCGAAGCGAAGCGACGCGTGATGGAACAACATCCGGAGCTTGCGCGATGAGCGATCAGATTGCCTTCTCTCAGGATGAGTGGCGCAAGCGCAAACGTCGAGCGGAACGAAACCTGCGGCATGCGCATGCAACAGGTCTCATGCAGGGCATCCTTTCGATGCTTCGTCCCGGCGATATCGTCTTTGACTGTGGCGCCAATATCGGTGAGGTGTGCTTACCTCTGGCAGAAACCGGCGCGGAAGTTCATGCGTTCGAGCCTGACCCATACGCTTTTGAGCAATTGTCACAGAACGTCGGCTCACTGGAAAATGTGATCCTTCATAACGCGGCTGTTGGCGTCAGCGCCGGGTCAATCAAACTGATGCGCGCATCAAATTTTCACGACAATCCAAAAGGGGGGTCGGTTAAAAGTACAATTGTAAAAGGAGGGCGGAACATCAATGAAAATGATGGCGATACAATCGACGTGGCACTACTCTCCTTGCCCGAATTGCTGAACGAAACCCTGGCGAAACACCAGCGTATCGCGTTGCTCAAGATGGACATCGAAGGTGCTGAACTTGACATTCTTGAGCTGATGTTGGAGCGCGAGATGTTTCAAGATATCGACCTCACCGTCGCTGAAACACATGAGCGGAAATTCCGCGAATTGCGACCACGTTTCAAGGCCTTGCGTGAGGCCATTGCCCAACGTTACCCCATTACCAAAGTCAATCTGGATTGGATTTAAAGTGGGAGATTTTGCAGATGAAATCCCCGTGTTCGCGCAATGGGGCGACTGTGCGGAAGGCGTAACCTGTCTGGGCAGAAATCAACTGACAGCGTATGGACCGTCGGTCGACGGGGAGGATACATGCCTTATGTGATGCCGGAGGCGCGGCTGGCATTCTTCTTCTCGCCGAAAGGAGGCGGGACATCGCTCCGCGCCTATCTGTTTCATCTTGAAAACGGCTTTGCCTTTCGGGACTACAAGGTGCAGGGCAGGCAAGTGGATGCCAATGATCTGGTGAAAAATACTCGCTGGAAGGCCTTTAACAAAAACTCAGTACAGGGGTTTGAAACCTTTGCAGTGTTAAGAGACCCCGTGCGGCGGTTCTTGTCGGGTTATTCAAACCGCGTCCTGCACTATCGCGAACTGAGTATGGAAAAAGCAGGCGAGACATTGAGAGAAATGGATTTACCGCCGGATCCGGATATCGACGGGTTCGTCGAGAACTTTCACAGCTATAAACAAGCCAGCCGGAATTTCCGCCGGCATTTCTGGCCACAGCAATCCTTTCTAGGGCCTGATAAAGGGTTCTACACCGGAATCTACAGGCTCGAGAACATTGCCGCGCTGGTCAAAGATTTCAACGCGCGCTTCGGTTTGGAGGCGGAAATGCCAAGGCTCCAGGCGGGTGGGCCAAAGCTGAAGTTCGATGACCTGAGGGCGCGGACTCAAGAACGGATCCTCGACCTTGTCCGTTCGGATGTTGCTTTCGAAATGCATCCCGCCTACGGCGACAGCTATGCTCTATGAACCCAACCAAACCCTGTGAGACGGAGGAAGAAGCCATGACGTCACGCCGCCCCGTTGCCTCATTGTGGATCGGAGAAAAGCTGCACTATATCAACCAGCTTTGTCTGAAGTCGCATATCTTGCAGGGTCATCCGACAACTCTTTATTGCACGCATGATGTAGAAAACGCACCAGATGGCGTCGAGATCCGACCAGCGTCCGAAATCATGGATATTGATATGGAGCTTGTCGAGGCGACCAGTGCCTCCTTTTTGTCCAACGTCTTTCGGTACAAGATGATCGAGAAAACCGGAGCCATTTGGATCGACTGCGATGCGTTTTGCCACAAACCGTTCGACGATAAGCAAGCATATATCTTTGCGGGGCACGGCATGCTCGGGAATTTGAACTGCGGTGTGGTTGCCATCCCTCAGGACTGTGAATTGATGACGCAGTTGCTGGATTACTACGAAAACCTTCCTGATTACCCGCCCTGGTGGAACAAGAACCAGCGTAAGAAAATGGATCGTCTCGCCAAGCAGCCGATGACACATGCAGCCCGCATCTACAAAACGGAGCGCACGGCTTTCGGTCCGCAGGCATTCACCCATTTTTGCAAGCAGACCGGGGATTTTGAGAAGGCGATGAAGCCGGAGGTGCTCTACCCGGTGCCGTTTCAATTGAACGATGTCTTCTTTGACCCGCATGGTCATGTGGAAGGGCATTTCACCGAAAACACGATCTCAGTTCATCTCTATACCAATGGGACCAAACCATGGTGGCGCAAACATGCACCGCTGCCAAATTCCTACATGGCCCGAATGTGTGACCAGATCGGCGTTGACCCTGCCGCCGCTCTTTCTTGAAACCAACAGGCCGGCCGTCGTCGTTATTCCGCCAGCTTCAGCCAATTCTGATCTGACGCAATGCCGAGGTCGATGCGATACCATCCCGCGTCAAAGACCGCAGGTAACGGGTTGCCTCGAAGGTTGCGCAGTGTAAGTCCGGGGACCGCCTTCACGCGTAACTCCCCCTGCGCCGGTTCGATCGCGAAGATGGCAGGACGTTCCTTTTCCAAACGCGTGCGCGTTGACAGCGAGATGAGGATTTCTCGCGAGTTTTCAATTTTCTGGCCGTCCAGGCTTTGTACCGCTACGGCCGCAAGCGGCAGGTCGGCATGCAGATAAATATTCTCCAAGTCAAACACTTGGCCTGCCAGCCTGCCGGCGAAAAGCTGTGTCTGATCAGTTGAAACACGCATGATTTCGTCCTTGAAATTGCGTAAGAATTCTCCGGTATCGGCAATGACTTCATGTGCATCGGGGTCGAGAAAATTGCGATCCAGGTCATTAACAATGATCGATCCGGGTGGCGCTTTTCGCGGCCTAAGCCAAGGAAGTTCGGGCACCGTGGGCATCTCTATCACCAACGCGCTTTGTTCGAAGAGTGTTCTGATGGCGGTAGAAGTCTTGGGCGAAATCTCAGCGCGGAATAACTGTTCAGCCGACAGGCGTAATGCGTAGGTTTTTTCTGCGGGTCGGACATGTTGCCGCCTGTACATCAACGCGCTGGCAGGAAGAACACTGAGCATAGACGGATCACCCGCCACATCCCAATTGCTGGGGATCAGCGCGCCGTTCAGCGGCTGCTGGGCATAGCCATAAATGATAGGGGCATCCCAGCCTTGATGTGCGGCCAGCGTCGCCATCCTGAGCGGCAATAGAAAACGATCAAGGGTCGGAAAGCGCAACACGTTCCATTCCGAAATGCTTATTGGCATATTGGTGACATGGCTGGAAGCTACCCATGACAAAACGTCCACTTGTTCTATTTTTGTCGGATTGATCGACAGGCCAGCGGCTTCGCCGTAGCTGTGTACGTCGATCATCGACGCCATGCTCAAGGAGGGCAGGCTCGAGACCGGCATCTTGCCCCACATGTTGGTCGGAATGATCAGGCCCTCGTACCCCAACTGCCGCAAATCACCCGACATCCCTGAAAAAAAATGGTGCTCAACGTCATTCAAGAAAATCTTGGACGGTCCATACTCCCAGGAACGCCAGGTTTGCCACTTGCTCAGTCCATGTTCCTGCGCAAACGACTGGGCGGCAGACAGGTAAATCTCCATGTGGTGAGGGTACCCTTTGTCGGGTAGGAGCCGGTTGCCATAGTGGTGCGTCAGGTCGTTCTCATTCGTCAACAAGACGGCGATAACCGCAGGGTCGTCCGCGTACCGTAGCCCCGACAAATGGTTTTCATAGCCAAGATAGGCTCCCTGAAACTCCTTCATGAGATTCTGAATTGACGGGGAAAAATAACTCAACCCATGTAGCCAGCCGATGCCATTTTTCGCAAAATCATCAAAGGCATCTACGTTGTCATTTGTCACCAGGCGCCTGCCAACCTGCATATCAAGCCAGATGTAGATTCCGTCTGCCTTGAGCGCTTCAATCCACAAATCAAGCGTTCTCATGGAGGCCAGATTCAGATGACGCGTGGACTGAGTATGGTCTTTAAAGACGTTCGGACGTACCCACGTCGAGTCGTGGTGGTGTATCCGAACAAGGTTGAAGCCAAGTGCCGCAAGCCGTTTGGCTTGCAATTTGATATGTGCAGGTTTGGTCGAAAACAACGCGTTTGCTTGGAGGTTTGCGCCCCAAAAGCGGGCCGCCGTGCCGTCCTCAAATATCAGTTTGTCACCTTCGGCGCTGACACGCCCTTTGGCACCGGCTGGCTTCTCGTTCAGAAAGCTCAGATCGGGAACCAACGAATACGGTTTTTGCTGTCGTAAGGGCCATTCTGGTTGGCCTGTCTGCGCGTGGACACCAGCGGTGGTCAAACCAAACGCCAAGAGAATCCATAGCAACTTTTTCAGCGACAGCATTTCATTAGCCCGAAATAGGAGCCGGAAGGATGGCCGACCAAAGCATCGAATCCAATGCCGCTTTGCAAGCCTTGCTTGTTTTGGTGCGTTGAAACACGTTTCTTAGTCCCGTTTCAGTGCGAGCAGCTTCCCCGCACATGTGTGAATGTCGATCACTCAAGTTTTCTGGAGATTTTAACTAAAACCGCGTCAAACCTTTGTCCTGCAATTTGTTTTCGTTTATCGTCACAATTTAATAAGATTGTAACGATTTTCTCACCGGTTGTAGGCACCTGACATGGCAGACGAAGAAGTAGTAAGCGAACGCAAGTTCGAACAATCAACGACAAAGTCCGAGATTTTCGCGCTGCGTGAGGGGAACCTTGACGCTTTTGCCGAAGTTGTTGACGGCAGCGCCGCCGCTGTGGTGACCGTCCCCGAGAATGCCAGCATCCTCAGGCCCTTCATTCTTGGGAGTGATGTGTTTCTTGTCCAACCCGATGGATCAATCGTGTTGTTGTTGGGCGCCAACAAGGCCGAGCTGATACTGGATGTGAACGGCCAGAGTGTATCGATCTCGAAGCTGGGTGTTGCCGCTGTATCCGAACCGGATTGGAGCGTGTTGGGGGATGTTCCAAGCGTCAAGCTGAACGATGTGCTCGAACCAGGCAGTGCCCGCCCCGGTACCGGCGTAGAAGACCCGATACAGGTCGGGGACCCTTTGATCGGCCTCGATATCAGCCCACTGCTTCCGTTCACGGAATATGCCCGCCCGGATGAGTTCGATCTTGATAGTTTGGGTGATGAGGGCGGTGCTGCGCCGGGCGTCGCTGATATCGATGTTGATGACGTCACCTTGGTTGAAACCGATGGGCCGTTGGTATTGCGGTTTAGCGATTTCATCAGCCTCGCTGTGGAAGACCCGGGAAACGGCGAAGAGATTACCCAGGTGAATGTCCGACTGGAGGGGCTTCCAGCCGGGACCCAAACAAACAACGGTCAGATCAGTGCGGCGGGTCCGACAGGAACGCTGAATTTTTCCGGATCACTGGCGCAGTTCAATGCGCTCGAAGTGACTTTCCCGACAGACTTTTCGACGGAAAGCCGGGATGATTTTACGGTTGGCCCTTTAACAGGAAGCGTCACAACCCTGACCAACTTCCTGGGGTCCACGACAGTTGATTTCCCGGTTACTGTTGCGATGGAAGGCGATGCGGAGATTGACGACACATTGCCTGACACGGTGCCCGACGAAACGGACGCTCCGATCGACATCCGCCCGGTTGATTTGCTGTTGCCGCGCGTTACCGATTTGGATGGCTCAGAGAGCATCGATACACTCACCCTGACAGTCGGTGGTCTGCCGGGTGGCGCGACCCTCGCCAGCCTTGGGATCACAATCCCACCGGGTGCTGTGGCGAATGTTGTTGCTGATGGGGCAACTGGAGCCACGCGCCTTGTCATTGAAATGACAGCCGCGCAGGTGCCTGATATCGAAGCTGCCTATGCCGGTCTTGAACTGACTGTACCGGCCGATTTTTCCACGCAAAACCGTTCTGACCTGAATTCAGGTACGAGTTTGCCGCTCACGTTCAGGCTGGACATTCAGACCGACGAAGACAAGGACCCGCTAACAGACACGCCGTCGGATGGTACGGTCTCCATCACCCGCACCGTAGAGATTGGCTTTGAGGAAGACATTGACCTGACTGCTCCGCCGTTGCTCACGGCGGCCGAGGATGGCGGTGTGGCGAATAGCGATCAGGGCGTCGTCGTCGCCCTCAATCTTGATATCACGATTGATGATCAGGATGGATCGGAAACCGAAGACCCGAATGATCCGCAGTTTGCGGCAAGTGTTTCTGTAAACTTCAGCACATTGCCGGCGGGGACCACGGTCAATGTCGGATCACTTTCTGGCACGGTTTGGACGGGTACGGTGCCGGAAGCGGAAGCCTTAGTTCTTTCTTTTCCCGGTAACTACTCTGGTTCAATTCTGAGCGTGACGACGGTCACAACCCGCGAGGGCAATGAAGCAATCAGCCAGGGCATCGTCATTACGCCGACACCTGATGTCGAGATCAGCGGCTCGATCTTTACGCAGGAAACAGATGGCCCGGTTGAAGTTCAGCTGTCTTCCTTTATCGACATCTTGATCTCTGATCCGTCGGAAAACGTGGCTGAACTGTTGCTGACGCTTCCAGGCTTGCCTGCCGGTGTTCGGATCGTTGACGGAAACGGCGTCGATATTCCCGGTGCAGTTTCTGCAGGACCTGGCGGCACCCAGACGGTTACGCTGGACTACGATGCGGCGGCTCCTGCCTTTGATCCGAATGAAGTCATCCTGATTTTTCCTCAGGACTATTCCAGTACCAACCCGCTGACCGCGCTCGAAGCGTCGCTGACCGTGATCACAGAGCAGGGCGGTGTTCTGAACGCCCCAGTGACCGGGACAATCCCTGTCGTTGTGGATTTCGAAGGAGATCTGGTGGTGCAGGATGCAGCGTTGACGCTGCAAGAGACTGACAGTCCCGTCACATTCCGTCCGGCGGACACCATTGTCCCCCAGATCACAGACATCGACGGATCTGAGAGTATCTCCGAGATTGCGGTGGTCTTTAACGCCCTGCCAACGGGCGCGCGGGCCTCGCTGGATGGTGGCGCCTCATTCGGACCGGCCGTAGGGGCCTATTCGTTTCTTGGAAGTTTGGCAGAATACCAGAACCTCGTCATTGAACTGCCACGGGATTTCTCGACTGAAAACCCGAGCACAACCTTGTTCGCGGATGTTGCCGCTGTGTCAGACGAAGGTGGCTTTGACATCGGGCGTCTGGATATCACGGTCAATTTTGAGCTCGACGTGAGCCTCAATGCTCCGGCCACGGTGACAGGGCTGGAGGATGGCATTGGCGTCGATGGCCAGGGGGTCGTTGTCGATCTGGAAATCGACGTTCTGGTCACTGATGTTGACGGCTCGGAAGACAGCACCAACGTGGCCGTCACGTTTGACAACTTGCCGCAAGGCGTTGTGTTTAACGGCGGCTCCTTCAACGACCAAACCGGCGTATGGACCGGTACAATCGGCAACGCAAATGCGCTGACACTCAGATTTCCGGGCGATTTTTCCGGCGATGTCACTTCCGTCATCGTTGCGAGCGGGCCTGAGGGATTGGTTGGAACGCCGCAAACGATTTCGATTGTGCCAACCGGTGACATTGACTTCAACATTGCCGAACTGACGGCTGCCGAGACGGATTCAGCGGTTGTCGTGTCGCCGTCCTCGGCCTGGCAGGTCTCGATTTCCGATCTCGATCCCAACCTGCCGCGCGAGGTTCTCGACAGTGTGACGCTGACACTGCAGGGGCTGCCGCCCGGCGTCCAAGCGCTTGGAGTACCAGCGGGAACAGTCACCTATGATGCGGCATCCGGGGGGGCATTGGTCTTTACCGGGACAGAGGCGGAATACCTGGCGCTTGAGCTTTCCTTTCCAGCGGATTTCTCGACCGAAAGCCCGGATGCTGATGGCCTGACGATCGACGGGACGCTCTTTGCGACATCGACGGAAGATGCAGTGGGTCAAACCACCCCGGTCAGTCTGCGGATCACTCCAGAGGGCGACGTCACCATTGACGACACGCAGCCTGACACCGTGCCAGACGAAACTGACGGGCCGACGCCCTTACGCCCAGCCGATCTGCTGGTTCCTGTTTTGGGAGATGCGGACGGATCTGAAAGTGTCGATACGTTGGTTGTGACGCTGACAGGCCTTCCCGCTGGAAGCACATTGGCCAGTCTGGGTGCGGTTCTGCCGGCAGGTGCGGTGACAACGATCACCACCGATGCTGCAACCGGCGCTTCAACTCTGGTTGTCACGCTAACGGAAGCGGCAGTCGGAGATGTCCTTGCAGCCTATCAGAGCATTGACCTTGCCCTGCCCACAGATTTCTCGACAGCCAACCGTGCCGATTTGACGAACGGTGCGCAGTCATTGCCGTTGGACCTTCGCATCGATGTGCAAACGGATGAAGATCAGGATGCCGCGGATGATGGCCCGTTTGACGGGACGGTAACAGCATCCCGCACAATTGAGATCGGCTTCGAACTTGACGTCGATCTGACAGCTCCAGCAGCGATTACTGGCGTTGAAGATGCGGACGGCATTGGCGTAACGCTTGATCTTGGGATCGCAGTTGCCCCAACCGACGCGGACGGCTCAGAAGACAGCACCACCGTTGAGATTGCCTACACGGATATCCCAGCGGGCGCGACGTTCAATGGCGGCAGCTTTGATGGCGCGACCGGAACGTGGTCTGGCACCTTGGCTGAGGCCAATGCGCTGACGATTACCCTGCCAGAGGATTTCTCTGGGATGATTTCAAGTGAAATCAGGGCACTGTCTCCCGAAGGGACCGCGACAGTGCCGCAGGTGATCACGGTCGACCCCAGTGGCGACATCACTTTCGACATTGAAGAATTGACAGCACAGGAAACAGACGCAGCGGTCACGGTTGTGCCCTCCAGCGCTTGGCAGGTTACGGTAACGGACAATGATCCGACGCCGCCTTCAGAAGCCTTGGACAGTGTCACGCTGACGCTGGCTGATTTGCCGCCTGGCGTCGTGATTTCCGGCGTTCCGGCCTCGACCATCACGTATGACCCCGGTGCCGGAGGGGGATTGACCTTCACCGGATCCGAAGCGGAATATCTGGCGCTGTCTTTGGTCTTTCCGGCGGATTTCTCAACTGAAAGCCCCGATGCCAATGGGCTGACAATTGATGGTACATTGAGTGCCACATCCAACGAAGACCCTGCAGGGGTCAGCGCCCCGGTATCGCTTCGCATAGCCTCCGAAGGCGATGTGGTCGTTGATGATACCTTGCCGGATACCGTGCCGGACGAAACCGATGCGCCGACGCTTATTACGCCGTCTTCTCTGCTCATTCCGCAGGCGACTGATGTGGATGGCTCGGAAGCGATCGAGACCCTGACGCTCACCATAACCGGCCTGCCAGGCGGGTCCGATCTGGCAAGCCTGTTAATCACTGTGCCAACAGGCGCGACCGCCACGATCACCGATGATCCCGCGAACGGATCCGCGACGCTCGAACTGGTCTTGGACGCAGCGGCGGTGGCCGATGTTGAGGCGGCTTACGCTGCTTTCAACCTGACGCTCCCGGAAGATTTTTCGACCGCGAACCGCGCGGACCTGACCAATGGCGCGACGACACTACCCTTGACGTTTACGGTAAATGTTCAGACGGACGAAGATCAGAACCCTAATGACGACACGCCGACAGACGGTACAGCGACCGTTTCGCGGGTTGTCGACATCGGCTTTGAAGAAGACATTACCGTTACTGCACCAACGCGGATCGATGCGCAGGAAGACGGCGGAGACCCCGGCGATCCTGATCTTGGCGTGACAGTCGATATGGGCATCAATATCGAGATTGATGATTTGGACGGTTCCGAGACCGAGGACCCGTCTGATCCGCGGTTTGCCGCGCAGGTCACAATAGACTTCACTGGATTGCCTGCGGGAACGGGTGTGAATGGCGGCACCTTATCTGGCAACAGTTGGACAGGCACGGCAGCCGAAGCCGAAGCGCTGACCTTGGCTTTTCCGGGAGATTACAACGGCACCGTGGTCAGTGTTATTACGGTCACGACGCCCGAGGGCTCGGAATCCATCACCCAAACCATTGTCATTGAGCCAACGCCTGACATCATCATCGATGGGTTCGTGAACACCAACGAAACCGACGCACCTGTTGAAGTGGTGCTTTCTGATTTCATCACGGTCACCATCGGCGCAGGAGAAACGCTGCAAGGTTTCGTGATTGATCTCGACGGTTTGCCCAGTGGCGTGGCGGCGGTCGATGCGAGCGGCAATCCTGTCGGCACCCTTGTCGACAACGGCAATGGCACCGCAGATTTTCTCTTCACATTCAACGGTGCGGGCACGCCTCCGGACGAGGTCCGCCTGATCCTTCCAATTGATTTTTCCACCACCAGCCCGAACCAGACGCTGGCGGCTGATATTACCGTGACGACAGAAAGCGGTTCGGTATCGGAAACCGTTCCCTTCATTGTGACCGAGGAAGGGGATGTCACCGTTGGCGACGGAGCGGTTGATCTTCAGGAAACCGACGCTGTCGTCACCTTCAAACCGTCAGATCAGATTACGCCTTTGGCCACTGACGCAGACGGGTCGGAATCTGTTGAAACTGTTGTGGTCACGTTCAACCAGCTCCCGAGTGGGACGCGGTTTTCGATTGATGATGGCGCCAGCTTTTCTGTGGCCTCTCCAACACTTCAATTTAGCGGCGATCTTGCGACCTACAACGCCCTTGTAATTGAACTGCCAGCCGACTTTTCGACAGAAAACCCGGCGAGCACGCTTGTCGCAGAGGTGACAGCAGTCACCAACGAGGGGGGATCCGATACGGGGATTTTGACGGTGAGCGTTGATGCCGAAGGCGACATTGTGCTTGGCGGCCCGGGCGCCCTCTCTCTTGCAGAAAACGATAGTCCTGGTGACACGGATGAGGACGCGACATCGCAAGCACCGCTGGATTTCCGACCGGTTGACGCATTGAGCGCAAGCTCGCCGGATGCTGACGGCTCGGAGAGCATTGCAACCGTTGATGTCACCATCAACGGCTTGCCGGACGGCACCCGCTATTCAATCGATAACGGCGTTAACTTTCAGGCGGTTGCGGCAGGCGCGTCATTCAGCCTGCCGGGGCTGACGGGCAGCGAATACAGTGCGTTGGTTTTTCGCCTTCCGGATGATTTTTCGACAACCGCTGATATCACCGGCAGCGCTACATTCACGACCGACGAAGCTATTTTGGCCGGCGAGTCAGAACCCGGTGCGACGAACGGAATTGAGACAGGTACCTTCTCAGTTTCGGTTTCAGCCGAACAGGACGTGGAGATTACCGCCGCCGATATCACCGTGATAGAGGATTTGGGAACCCCTATCCCGCTCAATCTGGATGCGGCGGTTACGGATATCGACGGATCGGAAAATATCACCGGAATAACGGTCACTTTTAACGGATTGCCAAACGGCGTTACCACCGTGACCGGGAACGTGAATTTGACCGGTCCAACCGCGCAGTGGAGCGGCGATATCACCGAACTTAGAGCACTGAGCGTGCTGAGTTTTCCGGAGCATTTCTCAGGTGTTGTCGACATCACTGTCAATGTGGAGACAGATGAGGGCAACCCCGCTGGCACTTCAGAAACTTTTCAGCTGAATGTGACGCCGGTGGCGGAACCGACCATTGTATTGTCTGTTGATGACAGCACGACAAATGTGGATGAGATTGGACCTGATAACTTCATCGTCGATGAAGACAGCTCGTTCCTGTTGCTGATCGATGCGGATACGCCTGACAAGGACGGCTCAGAGGAATTGACCCAGATCGTCATCGAAAACCTGCCAGCAGGCTGGGTCCCCAATGTCGCTGGTGTTGTGGACCTCGCGCTCTTTGAACAGGATCAGGCCAAGGTCGCCTCCGCCGAAGTTTCTGGCACAACTCTGACAATTACACTTCAGGATGGTGTTACTGAATTCGACGGGGCGCTACGGGTTGCCCCGTTGGTCGATGATGACAGTGATATCGAAACCTTGCTTGGAAATGACCTTGTCGCGACGGTCACCGCCGAAGATCGCGCTGCTGGTTTGCCGACAAGCGCCGAGACAGCCTTTGACGGGGTTGATGTCGATGTAGATGCAATCGTCGACGATCTGGATTTTCGGGCCCGCAACCTCACCCAGACTGAAAATATCAACAATGTCCGCCGGTCGAACATTCGCCTGGATCGGATTGCGCTTGAGGACAATGACGGGTCTGAGACGATTACAAGCCTTGATTTGACGATCTCTGTTGCAACCGAAAGCGATAATTTCGATGCAGGCGACAATTCGGACTTGTTGCTGCGGGTGCGCGGCAATGCCTTTGCCGCCTTTGTAAATATCACGCAGACCGCTGCCAGCGCCGACAGTGTGAGCTATACGCTGACACCCAATGGCAGCACGACAAACGCGCAATTCACAAGTGCCTTGCAGCGTCTGCAGATTGAAACGCCTCAGCATTTCAGCGGCGTCTTGTCTTTGGACGGTACATTGGCCTGGAACGAGACAAACACGGGCGATACGGAAAACGACGTCTCCGACAACTTCAACACCGACACCTTCCAGATCACCCAAACGATCCGCCCGCGGGCCGAAGCCGATTTGACGGCATCGGTCTTTGTGCGGACGACAGCAGAGGTCGCGAGCAGTAGCCCAAGCATTGTCACAGCGACAGTGGAGGACGGCAGCGTTTCGGGAAGTGACATCCTCACGTTGCTGGAAACCACGGCAGACGGGTCCGGGCCAGGGCAGGTTGAGTTGTTCGTGGGACTTTCCGGTTCAACGCCGGATTTGGATGGCTCGGAACAGCTGACCTCGCTGGTGATTGAAAACGTACCTTCCGAATGGGTGCGTGATGTTCTGAACGGCTCTGATATCAGCGATGCTGCATTCTTTACACCAGACGGAACCTTGCCCCTTGGCGCGTCTGAATTGGCAAAGATCGCATCGGCAGAATACAACGCCGCGACAGGTGATCTGACGATCCAATTTGTGCCGGACGTGACGTCCTTTGACGCCGCGATCCAGCTGAAACCGTCTCTCTACGAAGACTATGATGTAGATCGTCAGAATGGTGATCCGTTCACCGCGGCGGGAGACTTCTTTGGCGATGACCTGCGGATTGTGCTGACTTCGGAAGACGACAATTCGGCGATTACAGATGGTCAGGTTTCAGATGTCACGCTGGACGTCGATGTGGATCCGGTCAACAACATTGCGTTCATCAGTGCGTTCCCTGTTGGGAACGAGGCGGACATCGATGCTGCGGGTGGTATCTGGCAGATACCCTTCGATGTGGCAATCGAGGATCAGGACGGCAGTGAGACAGTCACAGCGGTGGTGATCCGGCAACTGCCCTCTGGTATCACCGTTTACGTGCCCGTGGACCCGGCAAATCCCTCCGGACCCAAGAAGCCGGCGCTGTTGACGGATGTAAACGTGCCGCCCGGTTTTAACTCCTGGAGCTTGCAAAACAGCGAATGGAACGGGGCGGAGCTGCGCGGGATACCGCTGCATTTCGCCGGGGACTATGCGCTGATCATTGACGTTATCACAACCGAAGCGGATGGTGGCGGCACGCGTGTGACAACGCTGAACGAAAGCTTCAGAGTTGATCCCGCTGCTGACGGCGGCAACCCGAGCGAAACGCTGAGCACGACCGAAGATACGGCTGTATTGGTGCGTATCGATGGAAACATGATCGACAACATCGGCAATTCCGCAGGGTCACCCGAAGCGTTGACGGGTAATGTATTGATCACGAACATCCAGCCAGACAGTGATGGTCGTTTGCCTGCGTTTTTTGATGGCCCGCCTCAACCTGCGCCGGGTGGTGGTGGGCTCCCCGCTAACCAATATACGATCGGAGCATCCGGTGACCTGACGCTGACAGCGGCACAGGCGGCGAACCTCTGGGTGCGGCCCGGTCAGGATAGTAATGAAACCATTCAGTTCGATGTGGCGGTCACCTATGAAGAGACGATTGATCCTTCAGAGACGACCACTGGCTCCGGGACCGTCACCATTAACGTGACAGGCGTTGCGGATGATCCTGTTGTGACGTTCCAGGATGCTGCTGGCTTCGGCAATCCGGGTGTCATTGATACTGTTTTCCGGCCAAGTGAAGTTGTCGACGGTGTTGCGAATGCCGACCGTGTCTATGGCTATGCCGGGTTCGACAGTACACCTTTCCAACTGCTCAGCCGGTTGCGCGATGATGTCATTGATACTGGCAATATCACCTCTGATGAGACACAGGTCTTTACGCAATCAGGCGTTGTTCCGCTCTCTGGTGAGATGAGCGAGATTCTGGTGCCGGTAGGCAACCCGTCGGCGGACTTCGACGGATCGGAGACCGTATATTACGTGATACGCGATGTGCCAGCGGGTGCCGCTTTTGCCGGTGCATCCCCATCGGACGCGGCGGGGGAAACGTACATCGTAACAGAGGCGCAGCTTGCTAATTTGCTGTTTGTGCCATCGGGTGTCAGTGAACCCACTTATTACGACATGACGCTAGACGTGATTGTGGTGGAGGCAGACCAGACCTTGCCACCGGCAAATGGCCGACCCGTCGAAGAGGTTCTTACGGAAATCAACAATCTTCCGGGTGGAGCGGTCGAAACAATCGACTTCACCGTCGTTGTTGTGCCGGATCCGGGTGGCACAGGCAATGTTGATTGCACACCTGAACAAAACTTGCCCTTACCGCAGTTGTCGTTGGTGGGATCAGGGGATGAAGATACTCAAATCGCTTTCCAACTGCAGATTACGCCAAATGCATTTTACGACAGCATTGCCGATCTTTCGGCACTTCCGGCGGGCGTGCTTGGCAGTTTCGGGCTGAACATCGAAGTTCCGCCCGGTGCAACGCTTTCCAGCAGCCCGAGCGGTGCGGTTCTTCTCGACCCGGTGTCGGGGAACTATGTGGTGGATCTGGCCGCGTTGCAGGTGGATCCCTCTGACCCCACGCTTACGGCCGGGTCTATACTGTTCACGCCGCCAGCAAATGAGTCGAGTCCCTCGAACCCGTTTGATCCAAGTGAGACCTTTGGTGACGCTGATCCTTACGATGGCCTGGACTCTCTTTCCTACTCCATGCTTTTGAACAACTTCACCTGTGGAACTGTGTTGTCTGCCGACCGTGAATTCCCGATTACCATTGACCCGGTTGCGGATGGGCCGGACATTATCTTGTCCGGTGGAAACGCCTTTGCCGAAGACACGGTATACGATCTTGGATTGCAAATTGAAGGTGCAGACGACGGCGAACGACCAAATGGCGATGTGATCATCGAATTGGATGGCGCCTCTGGGGCGCAGTTGCTTGATGCGTCCGGCACGCCCCTGACCGGCGTGAACATCGGTGGCGGCGTGACGCAATACACCCTTGGTGCGGGCGATCTTGCCGGGTTGGGCGTTCGCGCGGCGGAACACTACAGCGGCCCACTGCAAATCACAGTCCGCGCCAGTAGCGAAGACATCGATGGCTCCATTGAAACTACGACGCTCAGCAGAACATTGGATGTCATACCGGTTGCTGACACGCCGGTATTTGATTTCGACGATAGCTCTATCGACCCCGATACTGGCCAACCTTTCCTCGACTTGAGCGGCCCGGTCCCGGTCATTAACGCAGTTGAAGACACCTTCTTCTTCCCCAGCAGTGTGCTCACGCCGTTCTCGCCCGATCAGGATGGATCAGAGGCGGTATCCATCGTGCTTGGCGTGCTGCCCAGCTACGTTGTGATCCGGGGACCTATCGGGTCTGGTGTGATCAACAATGGCGATGGCACGTTCACGATTTCCACCGACGCCTGGCCGCAAGTTTCACTTAAGCTAGTGGACGATCATGCGCGTTTGCCGGACGCCCTGGACCCCAGCCTGCCATCTGAGATTCCGCTGACTGTCACGGTGAATACTCTGGAGCTGGCAAATTCCGACGAAACAACAGGGGATCAGCAAATCCTTTTCCGGGTTCGGCCCGATGCGGATACGCCGACCCTGACTGCATCCGTGGACCCTGCGACGGGAGCTGAGGATGACGGGTCGCTCTATGAACTTTCCTTGTCAGGTACCACGCCTGACCCACATGAGACCGTGGATTTTGAAGTGACTGTTCCCGCGGGTGGCAAGGTCTTCGTGGATGGTGTCGAGCAGCCGGTCGTCAATGGAATCGTGGTGATTGATGGAGGCGTTGGCACGCAGGCTTCCCCAATCAGTGAGGTCGTGTTTACACCACCCGGAACCATCACCTTTGAGGCGCCTGCTGATTTCAGCGGTGACGTCGATTTGCAGGTTGTGGCAATATCCTCTGACAGTAGCACAGATGGCAGCTTCACGGATACTGAAAGCTCTGCCCCGGCGGACCTCACCGTTTCAATCACGCCAACGCCAGACCTTACGCTGACGATCGTCGATGATGACGTCATGCTGGACGAAACAGATGACATCGTCACCTATGCTCCGATCGGTGATGTCGACATTGCGGTGACCGACGTCGACGGGTCGGAGGTCGTTGATAATGTCGTCTACCAGATCACCGGTGTACCGGATGGCACGACCTATCAGATTGGTGGTGGGGCACCTGTCGCAACTGGCGCGAACCTTGTGTTTGACGGCTCACTCGCTGATTTCCAGCAGCTGGTTATCAATTTCCCGCAGGATTATTCGACCAATGGGTCACCGCTTGGTGGGTCCGTCAGCGTTACGACGAACGAAGGTGGCAGTGAAACCGATAACTTCCAGATCAGCCTGAGCGGTGAACTTGATCTTGATTTGGATGTCACGCCGCCTGCAAGCGCAATTGCCCAGGATGGCGCACCGCTCGACATCGAATTGGGTCTCGTGGCAACTGTGACAGATGCGCAGGCCACCCCGTCCGAGACGTTGGAACAGGTGGTTGTGACTTTCAATGCGCCATTGCCAGCAGGGACCGTTCCGTCAGCCGGAACGCTAGCGGGCAATATTTTGACGCTGACGCGAGGGGCTCTAGCTCCAGCGGACTTCGCGCTGCTCGTTGCAGCGCTCTCGGTAACGGTTCCTGGAAGTTTCTCAGGCGTTATTGCCGGCGAGGTCGTTGCCACAACCAACCATGGTACCGGCAGCGCAGAGGCGTTCAGCATATCGGTGAATGACCAGCCGGTTGTTACCGGGTCGGTAAGCGTGACCTCAACCGATCCAGTGTTCTTTATCGATTTTGATGATCTTTTGGCCAACGCGAGCGATACGGATCAGCCTTTGACTGTCCAGAACATCGCCGCAAACGATCCGCTGGTGACCGTAACGGTTCAGGCAACCGGTGTCGAAGTCACCGTACCCAACGGGTATGTCGGTACACCGTCACTGACCTATGACGTTCTGGATGGCAATGCGGTGCCCGCCGCATCGCAGGCCACGGCATTACTCGACATCGATACACTGCAAATGGAGGTGGTGGGCACTGTTACGGATCCAAATGGCGTGACCAAGGATTTGCTGGATGATGTAACCGGTGCTGTTGGTGGCAATGATATTGCGAAGGGCACGTCCGGTGATGACGGCGTCGTTCTTGGCGCAGCAGCGCCCTACGCAGAGATCGAAGGGTTTGACTTGATGGGCGGGGCAGATTTCATCGACTTGAGTGCCGCCGCTTCCGGCTTTGACGTCACCTTGGGCGCGGGCAATGATTGGGCGATTGGCGGGGGCGGTGCGGACGTTCTGCGCGGCGATGCCGGAGACGATATCCTGCAAGGCGGTGCTGGCGCGGATGTTCTCGAAGGGGGCAGTGGTGCCGATATTTTTGTGCTGACGGATCTGCTGGCTTCAGACGTGATCTCCGACTATGAGCCGCCCGCCGGTGGGGTGAGTACCGACCAGATTGATCTGACGGCACTGGTGTCCTTGTCGCCAGGTGAGGTACTGGCGGATCAGGTGGACTATGACAACGCAACCGGTGTCCTGAACGTTCAGGGGGCAGATGTAGCCGTGGTCAATGCGGACGCAGGTGGTTTCTCAAATGAGATCGAAGTGATCTTCAATAACGCAAGCGGCGCACAGGAAACGGCGATTGTGTGATACGCTCTACCTTTCGCGAAGCGCTTCCAGATGTGCTTTGCGGAAGGGCTTCAGAATGTAATCGAGCACCGTGCGTTCGCCGGTCAGAATGTCCACGGACGCAACCATGCCCGGCTTGATCTCAAAAGACTGTCCATTCCGGTTGAGCGTGTTGCTTTGCGTTTCCACGATGATGGGAAAGTAAACCTCGCCCGTTGCCTCATCCTGTTCCGCGTCGGCGCCGACGCGCACCACATAGGCGTCAAGCGATCCGTAGATGGTGAAATCAAACGATGTCACCTTGACCTTAGCGGGCAAATCAGGCCGCAGAAATGCAATGTCTTCCGGGCGCGCGCGCGCCTCGACTTGCAGCCCATCGTCTTGTGGAACCACGCGCATGACCTCTTCTCCGGGGGCAAGCACGGCGCCAATCGTATTGATATTCAAGACGGAGACGATGCCTGCTACCGGGGCACGCAAATCCGCGCGGGAAACCACATCTGTCGCACTTTTGATACTTTCATCAATAACGCTGAGCTGGTTGAGCGTGTCGGAGCGTTCGATGTTGATCTCAGCGCGTCTTTGCAAATCGATTTCCTGCAACCTTGCGTCCGCTTCTATCTGTGCAGAGCGCGCCTGTTCACGCCGACTTCGCAGTGCGTCGCGTTCCTGCAATTTCGCTAAGCGCTCTCTCTCGACCGGAAGGATTTGTGCGCGTGGGACAATCTCGCTGTCCGTCTTGATCTGTATTTCCTCTTCCAGCAAGGCGATGTTCTCGATCACCCGGTCCAAGGCGGCGGCAAGCTCCGCAATCTCTTGCGACCGCTGAAGCCGCTGCGCTTCCAGCACCGCACGTTGACCCAGATAGGAGGCTGTTCGGCTCTCAAACAGTGCAGTTTCCCTAATGGCCAAAGCGCTATCTGCAGGTATTCCAGCAGCCGAAAAATCTGGCCTGGCAGCGCCGGTCAGTTCCGCCTCAAGCCGTTTGGCCCGGGCCTGCAAGGCTTGTTGCTGGGCACGCAATTCGCCGAGGCTTGCAGAGGAGCCTGTATCATCCAGCCGGGCAATGATCTGCCCGGCGGCCACGGTATCGCCTTCGCGCACTAGGATTTCGCGCACGATGCCGCCTTCAAGCGTTTCCACGGTGCGCGCACGCCCTGAAGGCACGACGGTACCTTGTGCGCGGGCAACTTCCTCGATCCGGGCGAATGCGGCCCAGACGATGGCGCCGCAGATCATGGCAGCGATGAGGATCAAAAAGATGAGCAAGCCGAAAGAGGAACGCCGGAGGTTTGCGGCGTCCCGGCCTTCAGCAAACTCCATCAAATCCCAGTCGGTCCGGTTCATGTCGCGGCCTTCTTCGCCGTGCGGTCAAGTTGAGCCAGAACGGATGATTTTTCGCCATCCATGACCAGTTTGCCGCCGTCAACGAGGATCAGCCGGTCGACAAGGTCCAACAACCCCATTCGGTGCGTGGAGATGATGATCGACATGGGCCATTCTTCGAGCACGCGTGCAAGACTTTGAACGAAGAGCTTTTCGTTCTGCGTGTCCATTGAGGATGTCGGCTCGTCCAGGATCAGCACGCGTGGGCGCGGCAAAAGGGCCCGTGCAAGAGCCACCATCTGGCGCTGGCCACCTGAAAGGTTCCGGCCACGCTCGGTGATTGGCATGGCAAAACCCTGTGGATGGGCGGCCGCGATGCGGTCGACACCTGAAAGCCTCGCAACACGTAGAAGATCGTCGTTGCTGGCCTGTGGCATTCCAAAGGCCACGTTCTCCGCCAGCGTGCCGGAAAACAGTACGGCCTCTTGCGGGACCAGTTGCACATCTTTCCTGAGCCGGGCAGGGGCCAGCTGTGCCATGTTTAGCCCGTCGAGCAACACGATGCCACTGGTCGGCGCATAAAGGCCCGAGAGCAGACGGACGAGGCTGGTTTTCCCGGCACCTACAGGGCCAACCAGCCCAATGCGTTCCAGCGGGCCGGTTTTGAATGAAACCGTGTCGATGGCTGGAAGCTTCGTGCCCGCATATTGCAAGCTGACATCCTTCAGCTCGTACGCACCATCCTCAGCACTTGTGTTGAGTGCCGCATTTGGAATGCTCTTGTCGGACGGCCGCGCCATCACGGCGTTCAGGCTGCGCAAGGTTGAGAACGCAAAACTGCCCCGAACAAAGAGACTGGCGAGGGCGGCGCTTGGTGCCATGGCTCGCCCAGATAGGATCATCGCGGCGATCACCGCCCCCATCGTCAAATTACCCTCCAGTGCGAGATAAACGCCGATGACAACGATGCCGATGGAAGAAAGCTGCTGCGCCGTCGCCGTGGCCGTCGTGGCAAAGGTGGCAAGTCGCTTACTGCGTTCCTGGCACTGCGCGCTTTCGGCGACATAACGTTCCCAGCGAGCCTGCATCCGATTCTGGCCTGATACGGCCTTAAGCGTCTCCAAGTCGGTGATCGCCTCGACCGCCACGGCGTTTTTGACTCCCGTCAACTGGCGATTGGCATTTGAGGCGGAGCGAAGGGGGCCCAGGATGATCACGCCCATGATCACAACAAATCCCAATGCGATTGCGGGTGGCCATGCAAGGGGGCCGCCAATGTAACTGATGACCACGATGAAGAGGATGCCGAACGCAAAATCCGTCAGAGTCGCCAACGTTTGAGACGAAAAGAAATCCCTGACCTGCTCGTAGTCTTTCAAGTTGTTGACCAGCGCGCCCGCAGGTTGTGCCTCTGCATCAAGGCGCAGATCTGCGATGTGCCGGAAGATTTCGGACGAGACCGCAAGATCAATGCGGCGCGAAACAGAATCCACCAGTCGGGCTCTGACCCATTTGAGCAAGGCGTCGAAAAACAGCGCGAGACCGACCCCTGCGACAAGCGACCAAAGGGTGATAAGGGCTGCGTTGGGGAAGACCCGATCGTAGACGTTCATGGTGAACAGTGGGATTGCCAGAGCCATCACATTGACGGCTGCGGAGGCGATGATCACTTGCAGGTAGTCGGGCCAGAACCGTGAGGCCACGCCCCAGTACCAGTGACGGCTGTTTTGTTGCGCCTCAAGTTGTCCTTCGACTTCAGCGTCTTGTTGAAGCAGCAGCACGTGACCTGCGTAGCATTGTTCGAGTTCAGCCAGCGGCATCTCGAGGGCGCTATCTGATCGTGAGGGCCAGATAACGTGCGCTGTTGAACTTGTGGCGGAGGTCAGGACACAAGCATCTCGTCCGTTCAAGAACAGAACCGCGGGCAAAACTGTTTGCGGAATATCAGCCAGTGTTCGGCGTGTCATCGCCGCGCGATACCCATGCGCTTCAGCGGCGCGCAATGCCAGGCGGGGGGTCAGCTTCCCATCGTTGTCCAGCGCCATCCCGGCGAGAAGCGCCTCAACGCCGATATCGCGGCCGCGCATCCGCATACAGGCAGCTACTGCGCCGGCCAGCCCGTCAGAGCTAGTGGCGGGAAACTCCCAACTCGGCGCATCCGGTTGCGTTGCTTTGCGCACGGAGACTTTGGGCGACACCTTCAACCGGCTGGAAGATTTTTTTTCTGAGGGGGGTTCAGCGGATATAAGGCATCTCCAATGATCCAGCGCGGTGAATTCTACCGGTCCAGCGACTTTCGGAAGTCGCGAAAATTGGAGGCATCCAGCCGACCGTCCGTTTCGGCCGCATTGACATCCGGGACACCGATCCGCTCGCGGGCATAGACCCGGGAATCTTCTGGAGGCTCAATGCCCAATGTCGGTAGGAGAATGCCAATCGATGCCATGATCCGGTACTTGACATAGTTCTCCAGAGCACGGGCATTGACGAGATTTGCCTCCGTCTGGAATAGGGCGTTTTGGGTGTTCAGGACGTCGAGCAGCGATCTCTCGCCAACCTCGTATTCAGCTTCATATGTGCTGCGAAGCTTGCGAGCCAAATCCGCCTGTGCCGCGATTTTCGCACTTCGGCGTTGGGCCGACCGCAAGGTCGACCAGCTTTGGCGAACCTCAAGTTCAACTTGCCGCGTCTGAGCCAGCAATCTGGCCCGGCTTTCGCCAACCCGACGGGCTTGTTCTTCCTGGGCGGAGCGTTTCGAAGTGCCTTGGAACTCATACCGCAAAACAAGGCCAACACGCGCGTCCAGCACATCACCTTCAAAGCCGCTCACATCCTCGCCCACGCGTCCATCGGCCTCAAGAAAGAGCTTTGGTGCGCGGTTTCCTTTCACTCTGCGTGACTGGGCGTTTTCAGACCCAACGTCTGCCTGCGAAAAGAGTATCGTGGGGTTACGTGATCTGGCGGTGGCGATCGCATTCTCCAACGAGCCGGGCAGGGATGCCCCGATGTTTGGCACGGACTGCAAGCCTTTTGGATCAACGCCCACGGTGGCAAGGAAAAGAGACTTCACATCCTCCAGATCCAACTCAAAACCGATGATTGTGTCTTCGGCCAGGACAAGACGTTCCTCAGCCTGTTGCAAATCGCCTATGCCGATGACACCACTGTTATACCCCCGGCGTATACGCTCCAGTGTTTCTGCGTGATAATCTCGATTCTCCCGGGCCAGTTGCAGAATATTCTGAACACGCAGAACATCCGAATAGAGCCGCACGGCCTCAAGCGACAGCACCTCGGACCGTTCAAGCACGCGATAGGCGGCAGCGTCGATCCGGTAGGCCTGCCGTTCAATTTCGGAGCGCGTCTCAAACCCGTCATACAAAAGCTGCGACACGCGCGCGGTCAGTTCATATCCATTGATCCAGTCGTCGGATGATGACAGATCAGGAATGGTTTCACCGTCATTCAGACTGGAACCGGCAAAAGCTTCCAACTCGACGCGCGGCACCCAGAAGCTTTGTGCCTGTTCGAGTTCAAACTCGATCGCCTGTTTGTTGGCTTCGGCCGCAGTAATATCCGGATTAGTTTCAAGAACGAACTCAATCGCATCCTTGAGGCTCAAGGCTGAAGAAGGTGAAACCATGGACCCGAAGGCAAGGACCACAGTGAACACACGCAAACCGATGGACAACAACTAACAAACCCTTTCACAACCATGAGTATAAGGTTTTTCTTACACTGTGATAAAGGTAATGTCATCGTTAGTTCATACAGTCAGCCTGTAGAAACTGCGCTATGGCGTTCTTGAGCGGAAATGTTGCATAACCGAAGCCAGTTATCATTAATGGAGTGTCACATGGTGTCGTTGCTCAAGGCCGTTGTTGCCTGCCTCTTGCCCCTTTTCCTTTTGGTCTCGGTCGCGCATGCGCAGGAATTCGGCACGGTGAATTTCCAGTTTGATTCTGATCAGCTGGATACCGAAGGGCGGCAGCAAATCTCCGATATTGCGCAGCGTTTGAAAGACACTAACAGTTACAAGCCGACCGTTGTTGTGGGCTACACCGATGCGGTGGGTACATCCGCCTATAACCTCAATCTCGGCCAGAGGCGCGCGAAGACTGTTGCTGATGCGCTGATCGCAGCGGGTGTTTCGGTCGATCGTTTGGGCACGATTGCAAGTCGTGGCAAAAACGATCTTCTGGTCAAAGTGCAGACGGCAGAGCGGCGCAACCGCCGTGTTACGGTTCAGCTGGGTGATATTCTGGCAGCCTGCCCAAGTTATCGCAACGTTGCCCTTGGTCAGAATGCTGTTGGTACCGAGCTGCAGAACGACCTGACGCTCCGCCTTTCGGAAGCGGTTGAGAATTACAGCCGGATGACCGCTTCAGGGGCAAATGGGCCCGCGTTTCAGATGGCCGGCGCCGCGCGAGAGGATTGTGGGCAAGCGGTGGGTTACGATGACCAATCCGTTCGCAAAGTTGAATATGCCAAGCGTTGTTTTTGCAGCAGCGCGCGCATGCGGACTGCCCTAGGGTCCTGAGACAACGACTTCGCCCATTGCCTATCAACCGGTCACAGGGCGGTCCCGATGTGCCAGAATGAGCTGTTCTTCCCTTGATCAAGAAAGTACCTCTGTTTAATCGGGAGCCTCTTTCTGGAGGGCCATTCAAACTAAGGTCTTGTCCTCCTGCCCGCGAAGTTTTTTGGCGCAGGTGAACTTAGAATGATCCAAAAATGGTAAACAGGCGAGACGTCAGCCAGTCTGGCTTGACGCCCCTTGACCACGGCGTGCGGAACGGAAAGAAACGCAAAAAGACCGGTTGAACCGTGATAACCGGAATCTGCGCGTAAGGGGAGAAAACAGGTGATGAAACACGCTGGCGGACAAAACATTTGCGGCGCGACAATAGGTGTTTTGTGCCTTGAAAGCTATTTTCCCAAACCGCCAGGGCATATCAAGAACCCTTCGGCGCTGCCGTTCCCGCTTCTCTACGAAACAGTGACCGGCGTGACGGTTCCCAAGCTGTTGGATAACCCTACGGCAGAGATGCTGGCCCCTTTTGTAGCGGCGGCCAAACGTTTGGAGGCGGAAGGCGTTCGCGCCATTACGGGCAGCTGCGGTTTTCTGGCGCTGTTTCAGAAGGAGCTTTCGGAAGCCGTTTCGATCCCCGTCTTTTCCTCAAGCCTTATCCAGATACCACTTGCCTATCAGATGACGGGCGCAAAGGCCCCCGTTGGTGTGCTGACCGCGAAAGCCAGTGCGCTGACCACAGCGCATCTGGCGGGTGTCGGCGCAGAAAACGTTCCGATTAGGGTCATGGGTCTGGAAGATACTGATGAATTTGCGGCGGTCATTCTGCGCAATGAGCGGACGGAAATGGATCTTTCTCTGGTAGAAGACGAGGTCGTGGAGGCAGCAAAACGCTTGCAAGCTAATGCACCTGAAATCAGATCGCTGGTGTTGGAGTGCACAGACTTGCCGCCCTATGCCGCCAAGATACAACACGCTCTGAAGCTGCCTGTATTCGATATTGTGACCCTGTCGGAAATGGCACACCGGGTTACGACGAGGAGCCCTTATTCCGGCCTTATGCCCTGGTAGAAACCCGCAACAACACCAAGCCTTCACCTGTAATTCTGCGCTGGCAGGCATTTCCGGCTGCAGCACAGCGGATAGGTCAGGGGTATTACTCCGCTCGACCAATGAATGTGATTGGCCTATCACTGTGCGTTGCCATTGGAACTAATTCAACTCAGCCCGACAGCTTTCGCCTGAAGGCCAGATACGTTGTTCGAAATAGGTACCAAAAGAAGGTTCCGATTGAATTGTTCCGCGCGACACTCTGGACGGGGAGGCCGCGAGACAACCGGGTCATCTGCCAGGCGTGGTATTCGACCCGAGAAACCGTGTTGATCAAGTTGATCAACCAGTTTTTCGCATTCAAACCCAACGGGCCGCGACCGATTACCAACCCATCTTCGTCGATGCCAATGCGCGTCACCGCCCCGTCTAGCATGTCTTTGACCGCATCCGGTTGGACGCATAAGGGTCGTGCCAGACCGATAATGTCGATGCCATCTTCGGACAGTGCCCTCTCCATTGCTGCAACACTCCGAAATCCGCCAGTCACCATGATCGGCACTGTCACAGCAATGCGGATCTCACGCGCGTATTCAAGGAAGTAGGCTTCGCGCGCGATGGTGCTGTCACGCTGTTTCTCTTGCGTGCCGTTGACGAAGCTCATCTGCTCGTAAGTTCCGCCGGAGATTTCGATAAGATCAATGCCGTCGTCCTGTAGCCATTGTGCGACCTGGCGGCTTTCTTCAATCGTAAATCCGCCCTTTTGGAAATCAGCGGAGTTCAGCTTGACCGCCACTGGAAAATTCGGGCCGACCACCTGACGTGTGGTTTTGTAGACACGGCGGAGAAAGCGCGTCCGGTTTGCGAGGGAGCCGCCCCATTCGTCGTCGCGTTGGTTCGTTAAAGGCGAAAGAAACTGGCTGATAAGATAGCCATGCGCGGCATGTATCTGAACACCGTCAAACCCGGCCTTCTGTGCGATCCTGGCGGTGGTTGCGTATCTCTGAATAGCATCTTTGATGTCACCTGCTGACATCGCTTTGGGTCGTCCAAACAACCCCAGAATACGGAGCTTTTCGACCGACGGGGACAGGGGATGCAGATTGACGACGATCGGACATTGACGGCCCGGATGGCTGATCTGCATCCAGATATCGCTGCCGCCTGTCTTTGCCGCGGCAGCCCATTGCCGGAGCTTCTCCAGGTTTCGCTCATCTTCGACAACGACGTTTCCGGGTCGCTCAAGGTATCGACGATCGACCATGACGTTCCCGGTTACTTGAACCGCCATGCCACCTAAGGACCAACGTTTGTAGAGCGTAAGGTGTGCATCAGTTGGGGCGTCGTGATGATCCGCCAGCGCTTCGGTCATTGCACTTTTGCACAAACGGTTCTTCAAGCGCTTGCCGCAAGGCAGATCCAGAGGCTCTCCGAGAATTGACTGTGCCATCTTTCGTGATCCATTCGAGCTGCCGGTTTGCGCCACCGGATTGCTTTGGTTGCGCAATCTGGCCTGACACGATGCGCTTTGGCAAACTCTAAAACCGCAAACGGTTGAGAATTGACTTCGCGAGCGTTGTGGATTGCGCAGGATCGGTATCGATCTGCAGTAATTGTTTACGGATCCGAGTTGATTATTGGCGCACTGAGAAGATCGATGCCTTTCGACGGCAAAACAACGAGACGTGGCGAAGACGTGCAGATGCCCAGAAAACCTGTTGAAAAATTTTAAATATTTCCAGAGCCTTGGTGGAAAAGGAGATGTGTAGTGGCGAATTGTGGTTATCGAACTGGCGTGATCCGTGACGCTTCCCGTTCGAACTGGCAAAACGACGCTTCCCGACCAATCGCCTGGTCTGCCTGGTATCCGACATCAGAGACGGAAGGGGCCAACCGCCCCATCGCCAACTTCTTTGATATGGGGAACGTCGTCCAAGATGCCGCGCTTGCAGACCAGCACAGATATCCTGTCGTGCTGCTGTCGCATGGGACAGGTGGGACGGCTGAGAGCCTTGGCTGGCTTGCACGCGATCTGGCCTCAAGAGGTTACGTGGTTTTGGGCGCCAATCATCATGGAAACTCGGGGTTGGAACCATATTTTGCCGAAGGGTTTTTGTGCTGGTGGGAGCGGGCAACTGATCTTTCGGTTCTGCTTACCACGCAGGAGCAAAATGGTATTTTGGCCGGTAGGCTGGATGTCGAACGTGTATCGGCAGTTGGTTTCTCACTCGGAGGTCACACTGTGCTGACTTTGGCAGGGGGCAGATCATCATTGGCAGAGTTTGACGCATGGCGTCACAAGCATGGTGTGGCCGCTGGCGGTCCGAAAGAATTTCCGGATGCCGCTGACCATATTCCGGAACTTCTTAAAAGGTCGGAGGCATTCCGAAAATCCTGGGCGCGGCACGGCGATGTCTTTGCTGACGATAGGGTGAAGACTGTGGTTGCAATCGCGCCCGCGCCGCCGATCCGGTCATTTTTGCCAGCGACGATCAGGCAGATAAGGCAACCGGTGACGATCTTGACCGGTGGCGCTGATCAAGAAGCCCCATCCGAACACTGCGCCCACTGGCTGATGGAGCTGAACACCCGAATTCAACGGCAAGACCTCGGCCAGCGTGTCGGGCATTACACTTTTCTGGAATATCCGTCAGACAGATCGCTGATGGGAAAGATTGATATCTTCACAGATAATGCGCAAGTGGATCGGGCGCAGATCCACCGGCAAACCGCTGATATTGTTGCAAACTGTCTCGCTTGAAAGGCACCCTTAGCCGCAGCATGTTTCTTGGCGTGATGGGCCAACGCCCCGCACGTGCATCGCAAAGCTTCCCGGCAGGAGGCCCTTTAGCGAGTGTGCAGTGTCAGGAGAGAGCAACCAGATGGTTGTCAAAGGCGAGCGGATGACGTCGGATCGTCTGCATGTGTCCTTCGCTCACCCTATAGACGAACCCGTTTCCATCAGTGGCCATTGTAACCCCATCACGAACCTGGGCCAGTCCGCAGGCGTCAAGGGCGCGATAGCTTCCGCTTTGTTCCGCTTTTGCGTCGAAAGTGAACACGCGCCCTCCGCGGGGGGCGGAGATCGCGAATCCGTTTTGACCCAAAGCGCTGACACTACCAACGTAGCCATCCAGCTCCCATTGAGCGTTGTCTTCAAATTCTGCGGGATACAATGTTCCGTGTCCGGAAAAGACTGAAACGAGGGGCGGCGCGTCAAAGGGGTCGCCCTGCCATTGGAACCCGCAGACAATGTCACCATTTGGCATAGCCGCAATGTGACGTAGCGAGTTCTGGCGCATGTCGTCTTCAACCTCGGCACGGTCCAATATCTCTCCATGCTCGGAAAACAAGGTTAGATTGGCGCGCATCGTATCGAGGTTCAGTTTCTCGCGGCCGCGATCAGGATGCGTGCGAATGCCGCCGTTTGCTACGGCCAGCGTGCCCGATGGCAACCGCAGAACCTCATGTGGCCCAATGCCGCCGGATGCAAACTCACCAACACGGGAATAATTCAAGCTGCGGTCCCAAACACCGACCCGCCCAAGTCCGGTCGGAATGTCATTCTCGGTCGTGAAGAGCAACTTGCCATCGGCTGAAAAGGCACCATGACCGTAGAAATGCCGGTTTTTTGGCGCAGAGAGGGTCTTCAGAACAGTGCCAGTGGCGCAGTCGAGTACCTTTGCAAACCGTCCAGGCCGCCGGGCAATCGCCACAGCTTCGGCAACAAAGGGGTGTGCTGCCGCTGCGTGGCCCCGGTCCGGCAAAGGAATCTGAAACGCAATATCGCCACCAAGAGTCAGGCCAACAAGCAGGTGTTTGCTCTCCGGGCTCAAGGCCGCTGAGAGTGCCACCGGGTCGCCAACTGCGCTCCAGGAAAGCGACGGGGTGACTGCGCTTGCAACCATGCCCGCCAAAAAACCGCGTCGCGCATGCATGTCAGTCGCCGTCCAATGAATTGAACCCAGCGGTGATCCCAAGCGGTGCGCCGATCTCGTCGATCACGGCAATCTGCACCGCCCGCACTGACTGTTGCAGCACTTCAATGCGAAAGCGCGACGCAGGTTCCGCCACGCCAGCAAGGGTTGGATCATCAAGGGCTGCGGCCCTGTCTCGGGCGTTGGCGAAAGCCGCCAGAGTTTTCGGCAAGGGCACGTCTGCTAAACTTACGGCGAGGTTTTCCAGAGCCGCCAAGGACAACTCAATATGGCGCAGCGTCCGTTCCGAACGATAAGCTTCTGCGCGGCGCGGACGCGGGCGGTCATATGTTCCAAGAGGGCGACCCAGACGCTGGTCATGCAGGAATTCCAAGCCAGTGGACAGCGCTGTGTACAACGCCCTTTGCGCTTCCTCCGGGCTTTGGAAGCGTGTGTTGCCCTCCTGCCCAGCGGTCAACATCACGTCGGCAAATGCCGGCCAGTTGGCGGCCAGCTCTTGTGTGTTGCGCGCCAGCCTGGTCGCGATGGCTCGGGTCAGCCTGCAGGCATAGTCTGTATCCTGCTGCGGGTCATAGAGCATACGTTCCAGCGCCGTAAAACCCTGCGCTGCAGCGGACACCTCGCCAAAGCTATCCGGGTCATCGACAATGTCATCCGCAGCCGAGGTGAGACGTGCCAGCGCTTTACCGGTTCTGTCCTTGGGGTCTGGCCAAAACGCCATGGCCAAGGTCAAATCCCGATCTTCTAGCGGGCCGAACTGAATATGAGAAATCCCGATCCAGGCGTCATACGCTGTGTGATAAGCGGGCCGCACGCCGTCGGCAGTGCAATCGTCCGCCGCGACAGCTGACAGGTCCGCTGTGGCTTCCGCAAGCTGCGTGTACCCAGGGATAACGTGATCCTTCAACGTTTTGGGGACATCGGCCAAAGCGGGCAGGCTGAGGACGGATAGAATTAGAGCCAGGCGCATATCAGAGGCTTTCCAGAAAACGGATGAGGGCGTTGCGATCAGATGGGGGCATTTCGATCACTGCTTGCTTGTGGGGTTCAGCCTCGCCACCGTGCCAAAGCACGGCTTCAAGAAGCGAACGCGCGCGCCCGTCATGCAGGAAATAGGTGTGACCCGACACTTGTTCTGTGAGTCCTATCCCCCAAAGTGGCGGAGTGCGCCATTCCTGCCCTGTCGCACGTGCTTCGGGGCGATTGTCCGCGAGGCCGCGGCCCATATTATGCAGCAACAGATCGGTGTAGGGCCAGATCAACTGAAAGCTCTGTTCTGATTGACCCTCCAACCTGTGCGTCACGAATTTCGGCGTGTGACAGGAAATGCACCCGGTTTCATAGAACACCTGCTTGCCCCGCAGGACCTCCGGATCGTCCACATCGCGGCGTGCTGGAACGCCGAGATTGGATGAGTAGAAAGTGACAAGCTCCAGACCTGCATCGCTGATTTCTGCATCGTCGTGGACATCCGTGTTCCCATCGGGCGCGGCATGACACAATTCTTGTGCTGCTGTGCAGTCACCAGCACCTTCGGGATGCAGTGACGTTGAGATGCCGATGTCACCTGAGAAGGCACCTGCGGACTGTTCCCAAACCGAGGGTTTGCCCGCCTTGTGCCCAAATCGACCGAGCATCGGAACACCGTATGCCGATGACATCACGATATTCGGCCTGCCGGATATCCCGTCGCCATCCGCGTCGTCCGGATCAGCGCGCGCCAGAATATCCTCCACCGGAATTGCATCAAGCAGACCCAACCCGATCATTTGCGGGGCAACGCGCGGGCTGAGCATAACCTCCGGATGCAAGGCGCCGTACCCCAAGTCGCTGATTTCATAGGTGGGGTTTCGAAGTGAAACAGTCTCGCCACCCGACAGGCTGATTTCCTCTTCGGCGTAGGAGATCGCGATTTGCCCCTCTGCCGGGTGCCCGGCGATAGAAAGGTCCTGAATCTGACCGCCGTAGGTTGGATCGGGGAGTGTCGCCAGATACTCGGAGATTTCTTCTGGCGCGGTGCCGCCGGGGATCGATACCCTCATCAGCATGGATGTGGCACTATCTTTCGGCCCTTCAGGCGGGTGGCCGCGCCCGTCCTTTACGTGGCATCTTTGGCAGGACCGCGCATTGAAAAGCGGTCCCAATCCGTCGGACGCCAATGTCGACGAGGGAGAGGACACCCAGAGCTTTTTGAACAGACCATTGCCGACCTTGAAATCAAGCTCCCTTTCAAAGGAGATATTTCCAGACGGCATGCTGAAGGCGTTTACGGTTCTAGCGCTCCGCACCGTGGCGGAACCAGCTGGTTTTGCTTCGAATTTCTCGGGTTGCGAAAAGTCATTCGCAGGTGTCACGACCGCTTCAATTCTCGCCGTCTCATCTGCTGTGCGGCAAATAACCGGCAGGTGAAGATCAGACAGCACGGTGTCGGAATAAGCCGGAAGCGCCAAACCAAAGCAGAGAAAGCCAGCGCGTATGAGTCTTGATTGTGACATAACTTATTATTATTATCAGGAATAGGAAAAGGCGAGCCGATTCCGGAAATTTTTTGTGGAGTTGAGTGCGACATGGTGCCATTACGTTTGGAGCGTTGCGTCGATCCTGTTCCGGTGCAAGAGCTGAGCCCGGAAGCCGCGAGTTTCATCAATCATCTTCGCTTTATATCAATGGGTTGCCGGAGCAAGCGCAGCACAAATCTCTTTGAGGCCTGTGCCTTGCTGCATGTGGAGAAATCCGCGTCTCGCGAAGCTTTCGCTGACGCTCTGATGCGGTGCCTTGATGAGGCGCTGGGAAAGCGAACGTTGCTTTATGCACCGGGGACAACAGAGCTGAGTTTTGACGAAAAATGGCTGGTTCGGCTTGGGCAGGCCAGCGCAATGAACGATGAGAGCAGCGTCGACTTTCTGTTGCGGTCCCGCGTTGGTCGGGACCATCAACGCCTGATCCGATATTTGGTCGCGCAAATATCCAAGTAATTTTCTCTGACTTAGAATAATTCTAAAAACTTCTTGCCTTCTGGAACTCGCCTCTTAATTAAGGGATGTGAGCAAGCCAGCGTTTATGCCAGCCAGCAACCGAAAATTTTCAGGAGTTAGGTATGACCCAAACAGCCGCTGCGCTTTCGACTGATGCAAAAACCGCGATCGTCGAAGCTTTGAACCAATCCGTCGCAGAGACCACCGTGACAACGATGTTGGCGCAGAATTTCCATTGGAACATTACTGGTATGGGGTTCGGCCCATTGCACCAACTGTTTCAAGAGATTTACGAAGACCATTTTACCGCACAGGATGATTTGGCTGAGCGTATCAAGGCGCTCGATGCGCATGCAGAGGGCATGCTCGCCGGCATGCTAGCGCGGTCGAAGGTCAAGGAACATGATGGCCACGCCTCCGACAAAGAGATGATCAAGGCCATGCAGGATGCGCAGGAAACCCTTGCGTCCACGCTTGCTGGTGCAGGAGAAATTGCTGCCGAGCATGGTGACACGCTGACCGAAGACCTGTGCATCGCACGGGGTCAGACTCACGAGAAATTCGCCTGGTTCCTACGCTCTCACCTTCGCTGACCTGAATTCAGGTTCAAAAGGGCAAGGGAAGCCACCTTTAACTGTCAGCCACCAATCGGCAGCAAGCAGCAAGGCAGCCACCCAAGTGGGGTCAAGCCACGTCTTTTTCCACGGCGGTTGGCTTGACCTTTTTTACTTTGGCCCGCCGACAAAGACGATCTGACAAGCCAAATTGTTAACGTAGCCCAAGAGCGGTTCGAACGGGCTCGGAAGACTACGCGCTCACGATCTCAGACATTTGTCTCATCAACCGCGTCGTCTGGTATTCCCAAACCGGCGCGGTGTTTGTTTTGTCATGAGATCATCCTTCGAACGGCTTCACTCGGTTTGGCTTTTTTCTTGAGACATTTGCGCATGTATCGCGCAGCCCAGTGCCGGTATTTTCCCATCCGCGATTGTTGCCCGATCAGCATTTCGACAAAGGCCTCGCGGTGCTTGTCTTTCTTGAGCTGTTTGAAAAGCGATTTTTGCGCCTTTGTCATTGAGCAACCGATGCAACGTCCTTCGCGTTTGAACTTGCAGACATCGATGCAAGGACTTGGCGTTTTTGACTTTGGCATGTTGTACCTCGCAAAAAGGACCGGGCGACGATGTCGCCCGGCCAGTGCTGGGGATATTGTTTTACTGGAAGACCGCGTCCGGGTCGTCGAGGCTGTCGGATCCTTCGAATTCGATGCTGTCAACACCAAGCACGGCAACAGCGCGTTCGATCGAGCGGGTTTGATCAACCAAAGCGTCGACTGCTCCCATGATGAGCGCTTCGCCGTTTTCATTGCCGCGTTCGAGCATCATATCGTATGAAAACCCGGCTTCGGCCGCCGTTTTCATCTCGGACATCTCAAACATTGTCGCGTTTAGTTTGGCCGTCAGTTCCGCATCGACACCTGTATCGGCTGCGGCAACAAGCGATGCGAGGGACGTGCCGGACACCACGGTTCCATCAATGCGGGTATAGCTGCCGAGGTAGACGTTACGAATGCCCATGGCGTCATAAAAATGGCTGTTGTGGGTGTTGTCCGAGAAACAGTCATGCTCCTCTTCGGGATCATTCAGCATAACGCCGAGCTTCATCCGTTCGCCCGCCTGCTCGCCGTAGGACAGCGACCCCATGCCGGTCAGAATCGTGGAAATGCCAGCGTTTTCGTCTGCGGTGAGTTGGTCACGAGCGCCCCCGTCTTCCTGCCATTGCGCAACCATCCATTCCAGATCGGATACCAGCAGTTCTGTTGCTGCCTTCAGATAGTCGCCGCGACGGTCGCAGTTTCCGCCTGTGCATGCGTCCCCTTGGGCGTAGTCGGTCCAGGGACGATTGCCTGCGCCCGGACCGTGGCCATTCAAGTCCTGCCCCCAGAGCAGGAATTCGATCGCGTGATAGCCCGTGGCGACGTTCGATTCCACGCCGTCTGCCTCGTGCAATGCGCCTTCCAGCAGGGCGGGCGTGATTGCTGAGGCGTCCACGGTCTCACCCGACAGAGTGAAGGACGGGTTCGCGACCACATTCAGGACGGCGTATTCGTTTTCGTCCGTTGCACCGCCGTAGATGGCATCAACGTAGTCAATCAGCCCTTCATCCAGTGGCCAGGCGTTTACCTTGCCCTCCCAGTCGTCGACGATGGCATTGCCGAAACGGTAAACTTCGGTCTGCTGATAGGGCACGCGGGAGTGGATCCAGGCTGTTTTTGCGGCTTCAAGTGCTTCGGCAGAGGGGTTCGCAACAAGCTCGTCGACAGCAGCCTGCAAGGCCTGTGCGGTGGTCAGGCTGTCTTCGTATTTCGCCAATGCGATGTCAGCGTAATTGTCCAGCACAGCAGCTTTGTCCGCGAAGGCGGGGCCAGCTGCGAGAAGCGCCGTTCCAAGCGCCGTCGTTAGTTTGAATTTCATGAGTGGCGGTTCCCTTTGTTAGTACAGGCTAGTGAAGTCGGACGACGTTGCCGCCTACTTCTGGTGAAAAATCGATGTCTTCGGGGTGCATATTCCGAAGATTTTCGCCAACCTCGCCAGCGAGTACCGCAATATGCTCGGCATGCGCCGGTCCGGAGATCAATGTGGCGATAAGTGCTGCGTCATTGAGGTGTCCATCGGAGGCGGTGCGCACCAGATTGACGAGGATGTTCTCGTCAGCACCGACGCAACTGCATGCGGTGTCATGCCGGACCAACGGACGGTACGCAGAATTGATGAGCGTGGTCAGCAGGATTTCAAAGCTGCGGCAGGCGCGTTTTGCGGTCTGTCCCGGCAAGGACCTGCGGTATCCATTCCAGACTTCGGCCTGCCCTCGCGGTCCGTCGCACCACAACCGCAGATCAATGATCAATGCGGCTTCCCAAGCTTCCATTCGGTTCAAAACAGCGACGGTAGCCCCGCCGGGAGCATTGTGATCCGTCCTCATTTGGTCAGGATCAGTTTGCCCGCGCGGGTGATGCGCAGGAAGTAGGATTGGTTGTCGAGAATAATGCGGGCCTGAACGCCATCCTTAATCAGATCGCGGGCATCATATGTGTCGATCTGTGGGGCCTTTGTGGCCGGTGTGGCGCGCGGAACATGTGTCATATCATTCATTTTGCCCGCTCCAGATAGTCGAAATACCGCTCTAGCGAATGGTCGATCGCATAGTGCCCGGAAAATGCGTTAATGAGTATTTCTCGCCAACCCGGCGCGCGGGGTTCCGGCTTATTTCCAGTTCTTGGTTTGATGTATTCAGGGCCCATAATTCCACTCCTTCAAATGAAGATGTCTGGGCTGCCCGCAAGGGTGGCTGAGACTCAGTCATATTGTTGATAGAAATTGTCGGATTAGTCAATCCCGACAATTTCTATCAGGTCTTTTTTCCGGTTGTCATTTGGGATACTAAAGTTGAGCTTGAGGCGAAAAAATGATTGCGAGCAGGGCTCTCCGCATGGAATCCAAATTGATACCCGGCATAGCGGTTGCGGTTGTCGCGATTTGTCTGCTGCCATTGATCGGCGTTATCGTGGCTGCGTTTTCCGGCTCTCTGGAGACGCTCGAGCAATTGGCCGATACAGTGTTGTGGCGGTACACATGGACCACGATTGTTCTGGTGGTTCTTGTGGGGTGTGGGAGCGGAATCGTAGGGGCCGCAACGGCCTGGCTGGTGGTCACGACCGAGTTCCGCGGACGGAGATTCCTGGAGATTGCGCTTGTTCTGCCGCTCGCATTTCCGGCCTATGTGCTGGCCTATGCCTATACGCACGTGTTGGATCATCCCGGCATCGTCCAATCCACGTTGCGCGATCTGATGGGCTGGGGTCCGCGCGACTATTGGTTCCCGGAAATCCGGTCGCTGGGTGGTGCTGCCTTGATGCTCACGTTGGTGCTTTACCCTTATGTTTACCTGCTGGCGCGGGCCGCCTTTCGAATGCAGGCTGGAACCCCTTTTTTTGCGGCGCGCTCGCTGGGGTCAAGTCCGTTACAGTGTTTTCTGCGTGTATCCCTTCCGATGGCACGCCCGGCGATCGCGGCAGGGATGTTGCTGGTGGTTATGGAAACCATTGCCGATTTTGGAACCGTTGCACATTTCGGCGTCCAGACATTTGCCACTGGCATTTACACAAGCTGGTTTTCACTGGCGGACCGGGGTGCGGCGGCACAACTTGCGCTGGGGCTTTTGACCTTCGCGTTCCTGATCGCGATTCTGGAGCGGCAGAACAGGGGGGCTGCATCTTTTGCGGCAAAAGGGCGACAAGACCCTTTTTCGCGGATGCAACTGGTTTCATCCAAGGCTCTTCTGGCGCAGGTGGTATGTGGTGTTCCAGTTTTGCTGGGTGTCATTATTCCGACCTTTGCCCTGTTCGCGATGGGTCTCAATTCAGAGCAGAATATCTTTAGCCCGAGGTATCTGGGCTTTGTGAAAAATACCATCACCCTTGCGGCCATTGCTTCGGTGGTGACGGTCATGGCTGCCGTCATGCTGGGTACCTTTAATCGCGTGATCCCCGGTCGATTGTCATCTTCAGCGCTCTATGTGGGGCGGCTTGGATATGCGGTGCCCGGAGGCGTGATAGCAGTTGGCCTGCTGGTGCCCTTTGCCGGTTTCGACAACTGGCTGGATGCCCGGATGGAGGCCTGGTTCGATATCTCCACCGGATTGCTTATAACGGGATCAATCTGGCTGATGATCGCAGCCTACCTGATCCGGTTTCTGGCTGCGGCGATCGGGGCCTATGACAGCGGTCTGGCAACGGTAACACCAAATGTCGATGCTGCCGCCCGCGTTCTGGGGCGTTCTCAATGGGGGACAGTGCGGGCCGTGCATTTGCCTATTCTAAGGCCCAGCATTCTAACCGCGCTACTGATCGTCTTTGTTGACACCGTCAAGGAATTGCCGGCAACCCTGATCCTTCGCCCGTTCAACCACGACACATTGGCGGTACATGCTTTCCGGCTGGCCTCCGACGAACGGCTTGAGGGCGCTGCGGTTCCTAGCTTGATGATTGCAGCACTTGGCTTGATACCGGTCATCGTTTTGTGTGCGCAGATTGCAGAATGGCGTCGCACAGTTCAGCACCGGGCATGAAAAAAGCGCGCGGAATCCCGCGCGCTTTCAAGGGGCAAGTGCCGGGATTTATTCCCAGCCAGCTTCGCCCAGCACCTTAACGGCGGTGTCAATGTTGTCTGCAATATCCGACAGCGGAATCGCATCGGGACGGAAGATACCCAGCGCCGCAACAGAAGGTGAAAGTCCGACACCCGGAACCGCCGGGTATTCATCGTTACCTGCAGAGAAGTACTGCTGCGCCTGATCAGACGCGAGGTACTCGAGGAACTTGACCGCGTTTTCCTTGTTCGGCGCATTGGCCGCGACGCCACCGCCCGAGATATTCATATGCGCGCCGGTGCTGTCCTGGTTCGGAAATACCCAGCCGATGTTGGCGAGATCTTCTTCGCTCATCTGGCTGTCACCTTTGCGCAGGGCGCGGGCAAAATAATAGGTGTTGGACATCGCAATGTCGCATTCCCCCGAGGCAATGCCGCGCAGCTGATCAGTGTCACCCCCTTGAGGGTCGCGGGCAAAGTTGCCGACAACAGCTTTTGCCCAATCCGCCACCGCTTCTTCGCCAAGATGCGCCGCGAGCGCCGCGGTGATGTTTTGCGTGTAGACATTTGTCGAGGATCGGATGCAGACCTTGCCTTCATATTCCGGGTTGGCGAGATCCTGGTATGTCTGCGGTGGGTTCGCGACATCGGTTTTGTCATAAAAGAGAATACGGGCGCGTTGCGAGAAGGCAAACCACTGGTTGTCCTTGTCCTGGAGGTATTCAGGGATGCGGGCTTCGAGAACCTCGCTATCTACGGACTGCAAAAGGCCAAGGTCTTTCGCACGGGTGATGCGTACGGTGTCAACGGTCAGGAAGACATCAACCGGCGAATTTGCCCCTTCGGCTTCCATCCGGGCGATGAGCTCATCTGCCTTGCCTTCGATGCGGTTGATCGTAATGCCCGTCGCTTCGGTGAACTCCGAATAGAGCCGTTCGTCCGTGTCATAGTGACGTGAGGAATAAAGATTGAGTTCTCCATTCGCATAGGCGCCCGTGGCGATTGTTGCAGCTAGCACGGCGATTATCGAGGTTCTGGGTGTCATCGGTGTCTCCCGGTCAAAATTGATTACTATTTCACTCAGGTACAGAAATCCAGGAGAAGATCAAGTCTTTCTGACAAAAACACTAAGAAAAAGATTACAAGAAATTCTCTCAAGGGATGATCGAAGCAAAATACCGAAAGTCCGGTCACGCTCTTGGATGTCAGCGCATTCCCTGCGCACCTATGGACGACGTAGTTTGGCGCAGGACGTTGCTGTGGTATGATCGTGTATTGATGCATAGGATTTGGAAATGTTTGAAGATTTGAGCCCCGTGATTTTATTTCGCATGTCGGAGCGATTGTTGCTTACGGGATTGGTCATCGTTGTTGCGTTGGTCGTCCTGATCGGGTTTTGGAAGACGGTACAGCGGGTGACGATCAAAGACGGTGGAGCGGTCGGTTTGGCCGGGTCCATGGCACTGTCGACACCGGTTTTTGCGCTTTTGTCGATCATCCTGTACGCGTGGGTGAGCTTGTCTCATCCTATTGCCTTTACCCCGGGACCGACGGAAAAGAGAAGCGACACAACTGATATCGCTGCCGCAGAATCCCAAGGCGGCGGGCAGTTCACCGGCGCGGTGAATCCCCAATCTCATACCCAGGCACCGACGGAGGTGAGCAGTTACGCGCGCCAGCGAATTCGACATCAGATCTGGACCCTCAACTGCCTCGCAGACTCCACGACAGTCCGTCCACCCGCCCAAAGCGATCTGGCGGAAATCAAGCTTCAGCTTATGCAGGGCGTCTGGGACAGCGAGTGGGGAAACCTGCCGCAGTTTGAAAGCTGGGTGCGCAATCCGAACTCAGGCGTCGAACCATCGCCGCAAGTGCTGGAGTTTTACGAAGGGAAACACACGGGATGTTAAAGCAAGCGGCCCTCTGCTGGCTTGCGATGACAAGCTTTTGCTTTGCCGAGGTTATATACACTCCCGCAGAAATTCAGCGCGTGCGTGACCGTGCCATCCCTTCGATTGAATCTGTAATGTGGCGGGATATCGTGCCCAGATTGCCGCCCCAGTTTCAGGAGCGGGCGCGCGAGGTAAAGCTGAACTATCCAGAGCGTGGTCCGGGGCCGATGTCGTTTTACGCCTCACCACAACGTGCAGAAATCTACATGCCCCTCACGTCTTTGCGCTTTTACGATGACGTCGCGACTTTGCATGCCTGGTTCGAGTCCAAGAACTGTCCGAAGGAGTATATCCAGACCTATCTCGCTGCCTTGCTGCGGGCAAATGAGGATTTGCCCGCACCTCTTGTTGCGTTTGGGCTGGATCGTGATGTGCTCTTTGCGGACAGCTATACTTACGATCTGAGCGGCAAGATTTTTTCATCGGGTGTGCAGTTCCTCCTGGCGCATGAGTTGGGTCACATTCTGCTTAATCACCGCACAGGGATCGGCGGTGTTCAGAGCCGCCAGCAGGAGTCTGAAGCGGATGCATTTGCATTGGATCATTTTGCACGACTGGGCGGGAACCCGATGGGTATCTTCTGGTTTTACCAAGCCGCCTGGTGGCATGATCCGGCAAGCGAGGAAGGACGATTGAAGAACACGCACCCTGTGTCGGCGGAACGGATTCGGGCCATGGCGAACCGGTTGATTGAGCAACCCTATGAATTTGCGCATGGTGAAGCCAATCCGGAACGGGAGGCCCGACTAATATCGCAATTGGGCATGATGACGTCGTCCTTCGCTGACCTGATCGACGATGATACGTTTTTGGCCTGGATCGCCCCTGCGATGTTCAATGATTTTCCCCTCTCGCGGCTGCGCGAGGCTTGTCCTCACTAGTAGTGGAGGCGGGACGCATTAATCCGAGGGTGAGGGGCCTCTCGAGGCACGCATACTCGAATTTGGCGCAGTCTACTTTTGGGACCGGGTCAACAGAACGGCGCTGAGCGCGATCATCCCACATCCAAGACCGGCAACGGCACCAGGGAGCACATTGAACAAGGCAAGATCATAGATCGCTGCAAAGGCCAGCACGGAATAGAATGCTGGGATGACGAGGCTCGCGTCTCCGCGTTTCATGGATTGGATGAACAGCGCTTGCGCGCACACCATCACGACCCCTAACGTGACGAGCAATAACCATTGCGTGTCTGTCGGTGCGGCCCAAAAGAAGCCAGCCGCTGAAACGGCGATGGTAGCGCCGATAATGTTGTTAATGATCAGGATCCGTAACGCGGGTTCCGTGTCGCTGAGGCGCTTAATGAAGATCGCCTCCAAACCCATAAGGAAGGCGGCAGCGAGCGCATAAAGTCCCGCGATTTGAAACGCGTCGCTACCGGGCCGTAGAATTAACGCAGCCCCCAGCATTGCGAGAATTGATGCCGCTACTTTGCGCAGTCCGACGTGTTCTCTCAAGAAAAGAGCTGCCAAAATGATCGTGACAATCGGGCTCAGGAAGCTGATCGCCGTGGCTTCGGCAACGGGCATCTTGGCGACCGCGGCAAACATTGCGGTGACGCCCAACCACCCGCAAAGTGACCTTACAATGTGAAGTCGCCACTTTGTGCCTTCGAAGCCCGGTCGATTTTTGGGGGACACCATGAAAAAGACGACCAGCGCAAGCATGGCAAATCCGAAACGTCCGGCGCTCACCTGAAAAGGGTGCAGACCGCTAGCCTCCGCGGTGCTAATCCCAAGGGTTTTTCCGATGATAGATGTCATCGCAACCAATGCCGCCGCGCCGATCATGGACGGCACAGCAAACCTGGCTGATCTGATATTTGGTTCGACAGAGGTCATTGGGAGGCTATGAGTTACCCGGATTCGTTGCACAGCCGCGACCCAACCACATAACATCGCGGTCGTAAAACAGTCAGATGATCTGGGCGTGGTAAGGGCAACCCCTACAGGCTGCGCGCTGCAGGGTGGCCGCTACCTTTGCCGGGATCTTGCAGCGTCATTCACGGGATGATTTCGAATGCAGGCTTCAATACGTCGCGCGCCCACCAGAGAGGTCGAACACCGCACCCGTGGTGAAGGAGTTTTCCTCACTGGCTAAAAAGCAGATCATGGACGCGGCTTCAGAGAGTTCCAGCATGCGCCCGCGCGGAATTTTTGACAGGATCATCTTCAGAAAATCGGGGTTCTGACTCAACGCCATCTTGGTTTTTGCAACTGCCGGCGTCACGGCGTTCACAGAAATCTCGTATTGTGCGAGTTCCTTGCCGAGCGATTTGGTCAATGCAAGCACCGCCGCCTTGGTCGATGAATAGGCTGGCGCACCGGGATTTCCCTCTTTCCCCGCAACCGAGCTGAGGTTCACGATCCGTCCGTAGTTTGCCTTTATCATATGCGGTACGACAGCGCGGCTCACATAATACGTGCCAATCAATCCAATGCGCACCACGTCCTCGAATTCGCCTTCGGGGTATTCCCATGTCGGTGCGTTTGGTCCGACAATGGCTGCGTTGTTGATCAACACATCGATCTTGCCAAAGGTATCCAAGACCGCGTTTGTTGCTGCTTTGACAGCCGCCGCATCGCTGATGTCGACGTTCATGGCCATGATGTTCGCGGCATCCCCGCCCAGGCTTTTGGTCAGGTCATCCAACAATGCTTGATCCACATCCCAGACAGACACCTTCCCACCGCTGTCCAGGATACGCTTGGCGACAGTAAAGCCAATGCCTTGGCCGCCTCCTGTGATGATCGCACTGCGGCCCTGGAAGTCGTAGGTGTTCATGGCATAATCCGTCTTAAATGGGCGGGCACCATTTTGGTGCCCGCAGGTTTTATTTTAGAAGTCGAAGTCATCAATATTTTCGGCGTTGAACGTGGTCAACGCTGATTGCGTATTGATCGAATTTCCGTCGTTGATCGTGATGGTTCCAAGATTTGGTACTTCGAAAGTCGCACCGACCTCGTTTGTCATTGTGCCATTCTTGAGGCCGACGGCGAAATGGGACGCAAGCCAACCTTCATTGTAAGGCGACCAGAGCTGGAAACCCTCGACCGTGCCGTCCTTGATGAACTCACGCATTTCTGAGGGCAGGCCCAACCCGGTCACCTTTACCTGATCCGCGATCCCTCGGCTTTGTACAACCTGAGCGGCTGCCGCAATGCCGACAGTCGTTGGTGCGATGACACCTTTCAAATCAGGATAATTGGCAAGAAGCGCCTCCATTTCAGTGGTCGATTTCTCGGGCTGATCATCGCCGTAGACCGTGGCAACCAATGTCATATTGGCGTATTTCGGATCGTTTGCGATGGTCTCGTTCATGCCTTCGATCCAGAAGTTTTGGTCTGGCGCCTCAGTTGTGGCCGAAAGAATAGCGATTTCGCCTTCATAACCGATGAGCGAGCCCACCATTTCGATCTGATCCGCACCCACTTTGGTGAAATCCGTGGGCAGGATCGTGGCGTCGCGGAATTGTTCGTTTCCTGTAATGTCACCATTCACGGTGAGCACGAGGATGCCCTGATCGCGGGCCGACTGAAACACCTGGTTCAAGGCGTCGGGAGAGTTCGGAGAAATCGCGATCACATCCACACCCCGTTGGATCTGAGCTTCGAGGAAGGGGATCTGTGACGTCGCCTCTGCAGTTGCAGGAGCCACAAACTCGAAGTTGCATGCGATGACTTCGCAAGCGTCGACAAAGCCTTGGGTCAATGAATCGAAATAGGGGTTACCTGTGTTCTTGCCGACGAAAACGATGTCGATGTCCTCGGCAGCGGACATTCCCGCTGACAATGCCAGGGCGGCGGTTGCCGCGATCATGGATTTCTTTAGCATTTTTTCCTCCAATTGCAGTCTTCAAGTTCAGGCGTTTTCGCCTATGGGTCGCCCCTCATCTTTGAGTGCGGGCGTAAATGAAATTGGTCGCAATAATCGCGACGATCAGCAGAATGCCGAGGACAGTGAGTTGAATGGCGGGCAAAAGATTAGCGACCGTCATGCCGGTTGAGACGATGACCAGCAGCCATGCGGCGAGAAATGTCCCAAGGATCGTGCCGCGCCCCCCGAAGATGTAGGTGCCGCCCAGCATGGCCATCAGCACCATTTGCAATTCGCCACCAAGAACCAGGTCGTAGCGCACCGAGCCGAGGCGCGACGCGGCCATCATTCCCGCTGCAGCGCTGACAACTCCAAGCACCAGAAAGAGGCCGACCTTTATCCGCTTGGCGTTTATGCCGGCGTGTAGGGCAGCCGCCTGATTCGTGCCGATCTGGTAAATCTGACGTCCAACGACTGTGGTGCCGAGGACGAGTCCCAAAAGAACGGCGACACCTACAAAAATGACGACCGGGAGCGGGATACCGGCGATCATGATCGTGTTGATCCCGATAAAGCTGTCAGGCACTCGGATCGAACGGTCGCCAGCAATGACCTGTGCCAAACCGCGATAAAAGATAAGGGTGCCGATGGTCACGATGATCGACGGCAGTTGCATCCGGATTGACATGAAGGCGTTGAGTGCCCCCATCGCCAGCCCCGCCAGCAAACCGACGATCACGGCCAAGGGCAGGGGTGTTCCGGCCTCTTGCGCCCAGGCAAAAATGCAGGCTGACAACGCCATATTGGCCGCCGGTGACAGGTCGATTTCTCCGGATATAACAACCATTGTCAGCACCAATGCAACGATCGACATTTCGGCCGTCAGGGTGAAGCTGCGCAGGATGTAGCTTGCATCAAGAAAGAAGGGCGACAGGAAACTCGCGCCAACCAACCCAAAGATCAAAAGCAGGAAGGTCATGGTTTCCGGGCGTACCAAAACCACATGCCAGGTCGGACGTGCCGGTGCGAGTTCACGAATGGCTGACTGCGCGCTATCTGTCATTTCGCTGCCCCGGCGACACTTATCATACCGCGCTGCCTGACGGAGCGGTCGATCAGCAATGCGATCAGGATGACGGCCCCATAGATGGCGTTTTGGGTTGATCCCGGTATCCCCAACAAGGGCAAGGCCGCGGCGACACAGCCCAATAGCAGAACGCCCAGAACCGTCCCCATTACCGTGCCTACGCCCCCGTTGATGGAGACGCCGCCAATAACCACAGCTGCGATCACCTGAAATTCGAACCCTGCACCCGTATTCGACGGGTTTACGAAACCCCAACGGCTTGCATAGAGAATGCCCGCCAGCCCACTAAGGGCTCCTGCCAACGTAAAGACGATCAAGGTCACCTTGGTGACGTCAATCCCGCGCAAGGGGGCGGCCTCTGGGTTGGACCCAAGTGCATAAATCTGTCGACCAAGCTGGGTGTGGCGCGCGATCACATAGGTGATCCCGGCGATCCCGAAGGCGATCAGAATGATCCACGGAATATCGAAGATCGGAGAGGTGCGCGACATCGCCTTGAGTTCCGTCGGGATCACGGATCGGTTGATCTGACGCGCATCCGAGATGATGAAGGTGAGACCGCGGTAAAGGCTCAGTGTTCCAAGGGTTACGATGATCGACGGAAGTTTGAAAATCGTCACCAACAGCCCGTTTCCCAGGCCCAGGATCGCCCCTGTCAGGATGGCCACGGGAAATCCGACCAGCCAATAGATGTCAGGGATTTCTCTATACATCAGCCCAACAACCATCGCTGAAAAGCCAAGCATGGATCCGATGGACAGGTCGACATGTCGCGCGACGAGCACCAGCATCTGCGCCATCGCCCCAATCATGATAAGAGGCGTAAGAAGCAGGACAATCCGCAAGCTCTGGCCCGTCAGAAACTGTGGTTTGTACAGACCCACGGCGGCGCAGAAGATCACGATCATGATCAGAATCCCGGCTTCACGCCGCAGGAGTATCGACCGCAGAAAAGTCATGCCGCGACCCCGGATCTGGGGACGGCAGCCTGCATAATGTTTTCCTGTGTGGCCTCGCCCCGCGGGAGTTCAGCGGTCACCCGGCCTTCGGACATGACCAGAATCCGATCACATAAGGACAACAGCTCAGGCAATTCGGAAGAGATCAGCAGGATGGCGCGGCCAGCCTCCGCAAGATCTCCGATCATATCGTAGAACTCTGCCTTGACACCGATATCGATGCCACGGGTTGGCTCATCCAGTATCAGAATGTCCGGTTCGGTCAGAAGCCAGCGCGCCAGGATCACTTTTTGCTGGTTGCCGCCGGAAAGCTCCACAATTGGCTGGCGCAGCGAGGCCAGCCTGACGGAAAGATCACTCACCGCCTTTTGCGAGATACTGCGTTCAACCTTTCGGCTGATAAACCCACGCGGAGCGACCTTTCCGGGGATCGCCGCTGTCAGATTGTGCTCGACCGGCAACGTGGCAAATATCCCATGACCGGCGCGGTCTTCGGGCACGAAAGCAAGGCCCAGATTTATGGCGTCTGTCGGTTTTTCAATTGTGGCGTCGGACCCGCCAATCGAGATCCTGCCTGATGCTGCTGGTTGAACTCCAAAGAGGGCGCGCGCCACATCGGTACGTCCCGCGCCCACAAGCCCACCCAGCCCGATGATCTCACCGCGCCGAAGGGAAAAACTCACATCCTCGAACAAGCCGGGGAGGGTCAGGTTCGAAACCTCCAACGCGGTTTCGCCAATCTCGGCGACATGTTTGCGCATGAACTTTTTCAAAGTACGTCCGATCATCAGCCTGATAATCTCGTCGTCCGAAATGCTGTCTATTGATTGGGTCGAAATATGCGCGCCGTCGCGGAAGATGGTTACGCGATCACAAAGCATCCTCACTTCTTCCAGCCTGTGAGAGATGAAGATTATCGTTCGACCTTCTTCGCGCAATCGACGGGCGATTGCGAAGAGTGTGTCGACCTCGCGGGGGGTGAGTGGGGCCGTCGGCTCATCCATGATGATGAGCTTGCTGTCCGATGCCAAAGATCTCGCGATTTCAACCATTTGCTGGTTCGCAATCGACAGCCCGCGCATCGGTCGGTTGACATCCAGTGAGACGCCCAACATGTCGAGGTACCGTTCAGCATCGGCGATAATCGTCGCCCATGGGACCCGCGAAAGCAGACCGCCTCCTTGACGACCCATGACGATATTCTCGGCCACCGACAAATCCGGAAAGGATACAGGTTCCTGATGGATGAGGGCGATGCCGAGTTTTTGTGCAGCGATTGGGCTGCTTACATCAACTGTCTGCCCGTTTAGTTTCAACGTCCCGCGGGTAGGAGAATGCACGCCTGCAAGAATCTTGGCAAAAGTTGATTTTCCCGCCCCGTTCTCTCCAAGCAGGGCGTGAATTTCACCGACATGCAGATCCAGATCAACATCGCTGAGCACTTCCACACCGCCGAATTGCTTTGAAATCCCGCGGGCTTCGATCAGCATCGGGCGTTCAGGTGTCACGCGTCCGGTCCTTGCGGGGTGGGTGCATCTGTCGCGATCAACCCCTCCGACTTGAGTTCGGCCCAGAAGGCGGGGGGAATGTTTTTGTCGATGGACTGGATATTGGCGGTCAATTCTTCGGGTTTTGACGCGCCGGGAATGATTGAAACGGCTGCCGGATGCGCCAAGGGGAATTGCAGCGCTGCCGCCTGCAACGATACGTGATGCGTCGCACACACCTGTTCAATTTTTCGTACCTTGTCGACGATCGCCTGATCTGCTGCGCCGTAGTTGTAATGCGCAGCACCAGCAGACCCTGTAGCAAGAATGCCTGACGCAAAAGGCGCCCCGACAATGACACTGACACCACGGTCGATGCAGGCCTTCATGCCCGTGTGCAAACTGTCCTGATCAAGCAGGGTGTAGGGCATAGCCACGAGCGCAAAGTCGAGATCAACGCGTTGTGCCAGATCGGCGAGTTGCTCTTTCATGTTGATGCCCATGCCGACCGCCTGGATGTCCCCGGATGATTTCAACTCGCTCAGAGCCTTCATGCCGGTGTCAGCCAAGTCCTTGCTATGGCGGGATATGGTCTCTTCATCGTGGAAAATGCCATCCAGATCGTGGATGACCAGGGCATCAACCGTATCAAGTGCCAGCCGTTGTAGCGCCTGCTCGTAAGACCGCATGATGCCGTCAGATGAATAGTCGAAACGAACTTCGAAGTTGAGCCCGCCCTGCCAAGGTTCGCGATCAAAAGCGGTTGGGTTGTCAGGGCGATGCAATGTGCGACCGACCTTGGTTGTCACGATGAAATCCGCACGCGGCTTGGTTCGAAGAAATCCGCCCAAACGGTGTTCGGCCAATCCGCGACCGTACCACGGTGCAGTGTCAAAGTACCGGACGCCACCGCTCCATGCCGCATCGAAAGTAGCTTGTGCTACGCTTTCATCGACGGTGCCGTACAACTCACCCAAATGGGCAGTTCCCATACCAAAGGCCGGGAGTTGCAGGGATGTGTCGGCGACTTTGCGGCGTTCGCGAAAAAGACTTCCCAAAGCTGCGTCCCTCCCAGTGACAGATCTTTCGGCTTCCAATATATTTGTCAGACAAAAATTTGTTTGACAAGTTTTTATTTTGGGGCCACACCAGAACAATACGATCCGAGGCGAATGCGGATGTGGTGCGCGGTTTCGAGCCGTGCCGACAGCCGCTTTGGCCGCCCACCTGAAAACAGGACTAAGGCTTCGATGGCGCGTATTACGGATGTCAAAACCACAATTTGGGAATGGATCGGACCGGTCGCACCGATGCCTCCTCACTTCTGCACCACAGCGGGTGATCTGGTGTCGGATGTCTCGGGCTCGATTGCGGGGTTTCGTTTTCTAGGCTGGCTGATCGTTGAAATCGAATGTGACGATGGCACGGTGGGGATCGGCAATGCCGCGCTGGCACCCCATGCCTGTAAGGCAACGATTGACACTTACCTCAAGCCTTTACTGATTGGTGCGGACCCGATGGACACCGAATATCTTTGGGAGTCCATGTATCGACGGACGTTGCCGTTCGGGCGCAAAGGTATCGGGATGACGGCGATTTCGGCGGTTGATCTTGCTCTTTGGGACGCAAAGGGGAAGATGCTGAACCAACCCGTTTTCAGGCTTTTGGGAGGGCGAACCAAGCCCAAGATTCCTGTCTATGCCAGCCGCCTTTATAGTCAACCGTTGGAGACTCTTCATGCGGAGGCAAAAGCATATGCGGATCAGGGGTTCAAAGCCGTCAAACTAAGGTTTGGCTGGGGCCCCAAAGACGGGCTTGAAGGTATTAACCGAAACCTTGATCTGGTCAAAACGGTGCGCGCGGCTGTCGGACCCGATGTGGATATCATGGGCGACGCCTACATGGGCTGGAACGTCGAATATGCCAAGCGCATGGTGCGCTTGCTGGAACCGCTGAACATGAGATGGGTGGAGGAGCCTGTGATCTCGGACGACCTTGCAGGGTATGCAGCCCTGCGGGCGATGAACAAGGTGGCGATTTCGGGCGGGGAGCACGAATACACCCTGCACGGTTTCCGGCAAGCTTTGGAGTTAGGGGCATTTGATATCGCGCAATTTGATGTGAACCGCGTGGGAGGCATCACCGCCGCCAAAAAGATCACAGCACTTTGCGAAGCGAACGACGTGGCGGTTATTCCTCATGCCGGACAGATGCATAACTACCATATCACGATGTCGTCCTACGTCGGACCGATGTCAGAGTACTTCCCGAAAGTCCCAGTTGAAGTTGGTAACGAGCTTTTCTGGTACATCTTTGACGGTGAGCCGGTGGCCGAAGACGGCTTTATCGACCTGTCGGACGATGTGCCCGGTTTTGGGCTGACCCTCAAAACTCCGGACCCTGCAGAATTCAAACTGACGAGCTGACCATGCCCGATTTTCCCATCATCGACACACACTTGCATATCTGGGACATGGACCGGCTCACCTATTCGGCATTTGATGGGCACCCGCTTTTCGGCAAAACCTACCATATCGAGGATTACCAACGCGATTGCGCGGAAATTGAAATAGAAGCAATGGTCTTTGTTGAGTGTTTCGCTGATTTTACCGACACCAGCGGCCAGTATATTGATGAGATCAAGTTCGTCGAAGACAGCGCCAAACGTGACCCACGCATCAAGGGTATCGTCCCCATGGCTCCTTTGGAATGGGGCGCGCGGGTTGAGCCGATGCTGAAAGAGATGCGGGCAAACCACCCCACGGTGAAAGGTATTCGTCGGATCATGGAGTTCGATGATGACCCACGAGGGTTGACCCTTTCTCCTGCGTTTATCGACGGGGTCAATCTGCTTCATGAGTTTGGGTGGCATTTTGAGATCAATGTGAACTTTACCCAGATGGATATCATTCGCGAGTTCGTACAGCACATTCCGCATGTGCCCATGATCCTGGATCATTGCGGCAAGCCGGGGATCAAGGAAGGAGCCTTGGCGCAATACCGCGACGATATCCGGGATCTGGCGACGCACCCGAATATGTGGATCAAATTGTCGGATCTGCCGCCTTATGCAGACCCGGAACACTGGACCGATGAAGATCTCAGACCCTACATCGACGCGACGTTTGAAACATTTGGCTTCGAGCGCACGATCTACGCCGGAGACTGGCCGATATGTTTGCAGGCCACCAGCCTGTCGAGATGGGTTGCGACCCTTGATAAAGCCCTTATTGGGTCGTCTGAGCAGGACTTGAGAAGGTTCTATCGCGACAATGCTAACACGTTCTATCGACTGGGGCTGTAACGGACAGGACAATTGGTGAACGATATCGCAAAGGCAAAGGATGGACAGACTGTGGATGATGCTTTCGCAGCAATCGTGAGATCGCAAAACATCGACCAACCGGGTGTCAACGCGATGGGGGGCACATTGGCGCGAGCGTCGATTTCGGAACAAGTGTCCAACCGTATTCTGACGATGATCAAATCCGGCAACTTGAAAGCCGGAGACAAGATGCCGACCGAACAGCAGATGTGCGTGGCGCTGGGGATCAGCCGCCCGCCATTGCGCGAAGCACTGAAGGCGCTCACCCTCATGGGCATCCTGGAAAGCAGGCAGGGAGGGCGTTACACAGTGACCGACTTGTCGCCAACCCGTTTGGTTACACCCTTCAATGTCATGTTGTCAGTCGCAGACAACGATCTGCACATGCAATTCGAAGCCCGTGCGGTCGTGGAACTGGAGCTGGTTCGGTTTTGTGTGGAGCGTGCCACCGATGAGCAACGCGCGCGCATCGTGTCGCTTGGTGTTGACGGGCACAACTTCTACGATGATCCGATCGGTTTTCGGTTATTGGACGCTGAATTCCACCAAGCCATCAATGCCGGAGCCAACAACCAGATCCTGTCGATGATATCGGAAGGGCTCTACAATGTGGCGATTGATGCCCGTCGAATTGCCAGCTCTTCACCCGGTGTAATCGAAATATCGACAGCGCAGCATTGTCATGTGGCGGACGCTATCGCCGAACGAGATGTCGAAACCGCCGTATCAGCATACCGCATCCACCTCGACCACGTGCTCGAAACCACCCTGCGCGCCATTCGTGAACTGCCGGAGCAGCAAAATGAGTGAACAGATCGCCTTTCGCATGAACCTTTTTGACGGGTTTGCAGCAGAATATGAAAAGCGTCATGACGAAATTTTTCCAGAGCTTGCCACGGCTTTGAAGGATGCGGGCGTTTCAGAGTATTCGATCTGGCTTGATCCGGAAGACAACCATCTTTTCGGGATCCTGACCCGCACATCAGACCACACGATGGATGCGCTGCCGGACACCGAAATCGTCAAGCGCTGGTGGGCATTCATGGCGGATATCATGGAAACCGAAACGGACAACGTGCCGGTGCAAATCCCACTGAAACGCGTTTTCTATCTCCCATGAGCGTGAGCTTTCGCATCAGGGAAGTTCGGGTCTGGATGGTTTCGAAGTCCAGCAAAGGCGGCGACTACTTCAATCAGGGTGAAGGTGAGCATTGGCTTGTCGACAGTCTGATCTCCAACCCGATGTCAGGATACTCTGCGTACCGGGAAAAGCGCGCCTCCTGGGGAATTGGTGTCTTAGGCTCCATCGTTGTCGAAATTGAAGCGGAAGATGGCACCGTCGGGGTTGCCACCGGCACCGGCGGTGTTCCTGCAGCGTGGTTGATCGAAAACCACTTTTCCAGATTTCTTGTTGGGCAGGATGCGCGCAAGACCAACCTGATTTGGGACCAGATGTACCGCGCATCGCTGCCATATGGACGCAAGGGGATCGCGGTCATGGCCATCAGTGCAGTCGATCTTGCGCTGTGGGACCTTCTGGGAAAGATCAGGCAGGAGCCGGTTTACAACCTTATTGGCGGGCTGACCCGGGACGAGATTTCCTTTTACTGCACCGGACCGCAGGCGGGTGCGATCAAGGATATGGGGTTTTGGGGCGCAAAGGTTCCACTACCCTATGGCCCCTCTGACCGCAGCGAAGGTCTGGCGAGGAACGTTGATTTCCTGCGGGCTCATCGTGACGTAGTTGGCCCTGATTTCCCGCTTATGGTCGATTGCTACATGTCTTTGACCGTGCCTTATGCAATTGAGTTGGCGGAGGCGTGTAAGGACATCGGAATTTACTGGTGGGAAGAGGTGTTATCGCCCGAAGATGTCGTCGGATATCGCCGCATCCGACAGGCTCACCCAACAGTGAAATGGACAACGGGAGAGCATGAATACACGCGCTACGGTTTCCGGCCACTGATTGAGGAACGGTTGATTGATATCCTTCAACCAGATGTCATGTGGGTCGGTGGGTTGACCGAGCTGTTGAAGATTGCGTCGCACAGCTCCACCCTTGATATTCCCGTGATCCCGCACGGCAGCGGGCCGTATTCCTACCACTTCATCGCCAGCCAAACCGCAGAGCCACTGTGTGAATACGTTGCCAGCAGCGCGGACGGTCGTTCAATCCTGCCGGTGTTTGGCGATCTTTTCGATGGGGAAGAAGTGCCCGCAAATGGAAAGCTTGTTCTTTCGGATGCGCCGGGCTTTGGAATGACCATCAGGGATCGTGGCGTCCTGAAGCCATTGCCAGCTGATTTGTGACACCGTGCCAGAGTGTTTAGACCATTTCTCTAGTGCTTTTGAGTGCTTCGTGTCGATCCCAACACAACAGACATCTGGCCTGCAGTGTTATGGGTGTCCGTTTGCGCTCAAAATCTTCTGACGTTCGGCCTCATGCCCGGTCCGGTTCGGTCGTGTAAAGATCGAAGGCCTGAAGCGCTTTTGCACTGAAAGCATAGGATGGCCCGCCGCCCATGTAGGTCGCCATCGCAAGTGCTTCGCAGAATTCAGCACGAGTGGCCTGCAACCGCACCAGGGAGCGCACATGGAATCCGATGCAGCTGTCACAGCGCGTTGCAATAGCGATGCCCAGTGCAATGAATTCCTTGGTCTTCTCACTGAGCGCGCCGTCTTTTTTGGCAGCCTGACCCATCATCGCAAAGCCCTTCACCGTGTCGGGAATTTCGCGATTCAATTTGCCGATATTGGCCTCTGTTTCGGCCATGAAATCCTGCCAGTCCATCCGTTTCTCCCTCAGAGGCGTTCGTCCGCGCCCATCCTGCGTTCCAGCCAGCGTACCCCAGCGCTGATGATCAACACCAGCACGAGATACTCAACGATAAGCAGTGTATAGATTTCAAGCGGACGGTATTCGGTCACGACCAGTTCATTGGCGCGACGTGTCAATTCCTGCATGCCAATGACCGATGCAAACGCGCTCATCTTCACGATGTAGATGAACTGGTTCGCCAACGGCGGCAGGATACGACGTATCGCTTGCGGCAGAATCACGTAACGCATTGTCTGATAATAGTTCAGGCCTATGGTCTGGGCTGCCTCGCTTTGTCCTCTGGCGATGGATTGGATGCCGGACCGGTAGATTTCCGCCGTGAACGCGCTGTCGGAGATCGCAAGCGTTATGATGGCCCCCCAGAAGGGATCTATCGGGATATCCAACCCCATGGATTGAAAGACGATTGGCAAGCCGTAAAATACCCAGAACAGCATCGGCAAAAGTGGAATTGACCGGATGAACTCCACGTAAACCCGGTTGATCAGGCGGAACCACCTGTTGCCTGATTGTCCGGGCAGGGCGACGATCAGCCCAAGAATAATCGAGATTGACGCAGCGATCACCGAGATCAGTATCGTTGCCCCCATGCCCGAGATGAGGAACTTCACATTCGTCCACCCCGACGCAGTGCGTGGATCGATTACATACCACCCCCAGTTGCCGGTGGACCCGCAGCCCGACAGCAACATCAGCAGGGAAAGTGACAGGATCAGTTTTTTCACGTGTACACCATCAGTGCTGAAGGATTTGGCTGAGGAACTTCTGGCACCGTTCCGTCTTTGGGCTGGCAAAGAAGTCTTCGGGTTTGCCTTGCTCGACAATTTCGCCTTCGTCCATGAACACCATCTGATCGGCCACCTTGCGCGCGAACCCCATTTCATGGGTCACCACGATCATGGTCATGCCTTCGTTTGCGAGTTCCACCATCACGTCCAGCACTTCCGAGATCATCTCCGGGTCAAGTGCCGACGTGGGTTCGTCAAACAACAACGCCCTTGGCTCCATGCACAGTGAACGCGCGATCGCCACACGTTGTTGCTGACCGCCTGAAAGCTGCTTGGGCATCTTGTCAGCCTGATCGGGAATGCGCACCCGTGTCAGATAGTGCCTAGCGCGTTCTTCTGCCTCTTTTCTACTGAGACCACGCGCCTTCATCGGGCCAAGCGTCAGGTTCTCGAGAACGCTCAGGTGCGGGAACAGGTTAAATTGCTGGAACACCATGCCGATCTCGCCTTGGATGGAGGCGACCGAACGTGGATCGTTGGTCAGTTCCTTACCATACAAGTGGATCGTACCGCTCTGATGCGCTTCCAGTTTGTTGATGCAGCGCACGACGGTCGACTTTCCTGATCCTGACGGACCGCAGACAACGACTTTCTCTCCAGCTTCGACCGTGAGGTTGATGTCCTTGAGAACGTGGAAATCACCGTACCATTTGTTCACAGCAACCAGGTCTATCGCTGTATTCGTCATCCCACTCTCCGTTTGGCGGCCGCTCACAGCGCCTGAGGTGCGAGCCTATTTGATTTCTGTGGCGTATCAAGCAAATATGGCCCGTCAAAAAAACACATACATCACACCAAGGGGAGTTTAGATGTGAAGAAACTATTCAAGGCGGCGGCTGTGGCCGCGATTGGCCTGACGCTTGCAGGTGCTGCGAACGCTCAATCAGCGCTCAATGAGATTCTGAATTCCGGCGTTCTAAAGGTCGGCACCACGGGCGACTGGAATCCGATGTCGGTGCGTGATCCGGCAACAAATTCCTACAAAGGTTTCGATATCGACATCATGAACGAACTTGCCGCCGATCTTGGTGTCGAGGTTGAGTTTGTACCCACCGATTGGAAGACGCTTGTTAACGGCGTCGTGGCGGGCCAGTACCACATCACCGGTTCGGCTTCGATCTCACCGCCTCGGATGAAGGCGGCCGGTTTTTCGGAAAGCTATATCGCCGTCGAGATCTTTCCGTTCACCACCAAGGAAAAAGCAAGCGAGTTCTCGGGCTACGACTCGATCAACAAGCCGGAAGTGAAAGTGGCAACTACGCTTGGGACAACATTTGAGAAACTGGTCCGCGAGTGGTTCCCGGATGCGGATATCAAGGTCGTCGAGGCGCCCGCACGTGGGTATCAGGAGGTGCTGGCCGGGCGGGCCGATGTCTTCATTACCTCGAACATTGAAGGGTCGACGCTCGAAGAGAAATTTGGCGTTGTTCGTGTACCCGAAACTGGCCCGCGTTCGCCTTCGCCAATCGCCATGCTCTTGCCGCAGGGTGATCAGGTATGGATCAACTACGTCAACAATTGGGTAAAGCTTAAGAAAGCCAAGGGTTTCTTCGAAGGCAACAAGGCCAAGTGGGGCCTCTGATGCCAATTTCTCTGGAGGTGGGCAGTCGTAGACCTCGCCTCCGGGTACTATTGGGCTCCTCATGCAATTGAGCCTGATGACCTGGCCTGAGCTGGATCTCAGGCTTTCACAAGGCACTAGCGTCTTGCTGCCGATAGGGTCAATTGAACAGCATGGTCCAATGGGGCTTATCGGCACTGACGCCATATGTGCCGAGGAGGTCGCACTTGCGGCGGCGGAGTTGTGCGATGGTATTGTTGCGCCGCCATTGTGTTACGCCCCTGCTCCCTTCAATACGAGTTTTCCGGGCACGGTATCGATCACGCCTGAGCTCTTTCAACAACTGTTGTTTCAGGTTTGCGGTGGGCTTTTGGCGCAAGGGTTTCAGGGTGTCTTTATCGTCAATGGTCATGGTGCGAACCTTGAACCAGCTGAAGCCGCTGCATCAGAATTGTCTGATGGGGCAGTGCATATCCAGTCCTGTTGGGACCCGGCGCCGATTGCTCAACTGCGTTTCGAATTGTTCGGTGAATGGGAGGGGATGCACGCGACACCGTCGGAGATTGCGATCACCCAGGTTTTTCATGGCCCAAAGCCGATAGGTGCCGCTGCTATGCCGCCTGAGAAACTGTCAGTCGAGTACATCGCCGCGCATAGTGGAGACAAACATGGACCAGCCGACCTCCACCGTGCGCGCTTTCCCGATGGTCGGGTCGGGTCTCATTCGGCATTGGCCACGCCAGAATTGGGCGATCGATTGTTGAAGGTGGCAGCGGAGGCCCTTGCACAGGATTTTGCACGGTTCAGCACCAGCAAACGGGCCGCGATCAGCTAGCGTGTACGCTCGATCCATCTTGTTTTTCTGATGACAAATGATCTTCCGCCGTACAGCAAAAGACCGCCTCTACTGCTGGATGGATTCAAGATAAACCAACAGACCAGCCAACTCTCTGGGGGTTGGCGTAAGAACACCGTCGATTTCTACCGGCACCAGATCGTCGGCCATAGCTCCTCCAAACTGTGGCATCACCCGTGCCAGGTGACCATTTTCGGGGTCCCCATAGATATAGCTTAAGGCACGAGCGGCCGGGAATTCGCCGTTGTTGGTGGCGCTCAACGTTGTCAGGTTGATGGGTTGAGATGCCAGACTGCCGGCTTCGGGTCCATTGCCCTGACCGTCATTCCCATGACAGGCCGAACAGTTCTGGACAAAGAATGCGGCGCCATCCGAACGTGTCGGCATTTCCTCACTTCGTCCAAACTGTTCCGCGCAGGACGCAAGTATCGACAAGGAAACCCCAACAATGGAAAGGGTTAAAACCGTCTTTCGCATTTTCCCACCTCTTTTGTTTTAAGTCGTATCTTATTGTTTCACCTATGCGCCACGGCGTCACCCTAGGGCCGAGATGAGACCGAACCGAGACCTTTCGCCGAATTTTCGCGCTCGTCTTCGCTAGGAAAGGCATCAGTCCTGCCACTGCTCAAGCTTTGCCGATCCCGGCTTGACTAAAAGAAATTCACACCGGGAAATTCTCGTCTTCTTCCAAGTCATCGTTCGCCGTTGCACCTTCGAGCCAAGCTTCTGCGGCCTCGGCCTCCGAAAGAGAAAAACTCTTGATTTCAAGTGATGGAATAACTGCGCCTTTTATTTCTGCGGCGGTCCGTATCCACGCTGCATCCGACAGAACTGCGCATTTTTCGAATTGCGCGATGACGCCGAAAAGTTTCGGCAATAGTTGGAGCTCTACTGCGATTGCGCTCATGGTCGGCATCTCGAAGTCGAGGATTTTGTAGATCATTTTCCCATGCGTGATGCCCTCTGCCTTCTCGAGTAAGTCATTTAGGGCGGCGCGCATCTCTGCTGAATCCAGGCTGCCGGAAAGTTCTAAGTCCAATCGGTTTGACGAGGTTTTTGTCGTATTCAACATGGTCGCCCTCCTTTTTTTCCACTCGCTCTAGAGGATGTCAGAATGATCGGCTTGTGTCGTTGACCCACATCAAAAGCCATCAATCGGAATGGCTGCGATATGGTCCTGCTGTGACGACGAACTAACGCTGCGGTGCTGGGCGCTATGTGACCAAAACACCTGGCCGTGAGTGTTCCAACTATCGAATTTCTGGCCAACTACCTTTGTGTTTGCTGGCGAAGATGGGCTTACTCAGCGCGAATTTCTCGCACAAACTCGCCAACAAGGTTACGAATTCAGGTATACTGCAAAGTGCCTCTTCTGAAAGGACGCCTCGTGTTGAAGCCAATTCTCATTTTTCTTGCCGTGGCAACGCCGGTTTTGGCTGATCCGATAACGACGGGTCCACGCCCCCTTTACCTGGTTGACCAGATGGCACCCGGACCTTTGAAAGACAAACTTCTGTGCTGTGCAGATGATCCGGTTAGGCGCACAAACTTCTCGATTGGTCACCGCGGCGCGCCGATGCAATTCCCTGAACACACCGTTGAGAGCAACAAGGCAGCTGCACGAATGGGCGCGGGCATTCTGGAGTGTGACGTGACTTTTACATCCGACAAAGAGCTTGTCTGTCGGCACGCGCAAAACGATCTTCACACCACAACCAACATTCTGGCAACCGATTTAGCCTCCAAGTGCATCGCGGGTTTTACGCCAGCGTCGACTGAACAGAAAGCAAATGCGGAATGCAGAACTTCCGATATTACTCTGGCCGAGTTCAAAAGCCTGACCGGCAAAATGGACGCCGCTGACGGTACTGCCCAAACGGTTGAGGATTACATGGACGGCACTGCTGGCTGGCGCACCGATCTTTACGCCGCTGACGGTGGAGAATTGATGAGCCACAGCGAGTCCATCGCGTTGTTCAAGTCTCTGGGGGTGAGGTTCACGCCAGAGCTGAAGAACCCGGTTGTCGACATGCCCTATGACGGCTTCTCGCAAGAAAACTATGCGCAAAAGATGATCGATGAATACAAGTCAGCAGGCGTTCCCGCATCAGATGTCTGGGCGCAGTCGTTCAATCTTGATGATGTGCTTTACTGGATTGAGAATGAACCGGAATTTGGTGCGCAAGCGGTGTATCTTGATGGCAGCTACAGAGAAAGCGGATGGGACCCCAACGCACCCGCGACTTGGACCCATCAGATGGATGCACTGAAGGCGATGGGCGTGAATTACATAGCCCCGCCGATGTGGGTGCTTCTGACACTGGATGGTGATGAAATCGTGCCCTCCACCTATGCAATGGAGGCTCGCGCCGCAGGGTTGAATATCATCACCTGGACAATGGAGCGATCCGGGCCGTTGCAAAGTGGTGGTGGCTGGTACTACCGGTCGATCAGCGATGCCATCACATCGGATGGCGTGATGTATCAGGTAATCGACGTGCTCGCCCAAGATGTTGGTGTGTCAGGTATTTTCTCTGACTGGCCCGCTACAGTCAGTTACTACGCCAGTTGTTTGGCGCTTGAGTAAAACAACTTTGGTTTTGCAGACTATTGGATTCGCTCCGGCTGGTTTTTGAGAAAAGTCATCGGGACCTTTCCAGATGCCGTAATATGCCGCCAGATTAGGACGGTCTTCAGCCTGCTGCGTTATGATCGACCTGACCTTGGGGACCACGTGCGTTTTTGACAAAACCCACTCCGGACAATTTGAATTGTTCGTTCACTTGAACCTAACAAATTGCCTTTACGTGTGAGGCGGTGAGGCAGGGGAAGTGATGAAGTTTGAGACACTTCAAAAGGCGTTTATGGACCTTACCGGCGATGCGGTTGTTGTTGGCCGCGTCCTGCCTGGGTGCGACCTAGTGCGCGTTGCCTACACCAATGACGCCTTTACCCGCCTTTTTGGATATAAGCCGGATGAGACTCATGGTCGTCCGTTTGACGAAATTCCCGCACTCCAGACGACATCACGGCTCTATCGCAGGTTTGAGAAAGAGGCGCGAAAATCCGATCAAACCCCTACGGAGCAATCTCAATTCGTCAAAGCGGACGGCACGACCTTCTGGGCCAGTGTTTCTTTTATAGGTGCCGGGGATAACCCGGACGATGACCGCTTTGTATGCGCAACTTACAGGGATATCTCGGCGCTGAAAGAGGCCGAAGCGACGGCAAAGCGGTCCCGGGCTCGATTGATGGCTGCTTTAGATGCCTACCCGTCGCCCTTTGCGATCTACGACAAAGACGATTGCCTCGTCGTCTGGAATGACGCCTACAGCCAGTCAATGACGGACGACCCGGCCGATCTTCACGTTGGTATGCACCGTACGGAGGCGGCACGGATCGCGATCGAAGGGGGCAAGATCGTTCAGGCCATCGGCAAGGAGAAGGAATGGGCCTCCATCGAACACCAGGAAGCCGATGTAGCGAAACCGGTGCAAGATCTGGAACTGGCGGGTGATATTCATCACAGACTTTTGCGGTCGAGGGCCGCGAACGGCGATCTCGTGATGTTGAGGATCGACATGACTGAGCTGGTGCGACAGCGGCGGGCACTTGAGGCGGTGCAGGAACGTCTGGTCTCTGCCATCAATGCCTACCCCGATCCGTTCTCAATTTATGATGCAGACCACAACCTGGTCGTCTGGAACCCTGCATACGCAACCTCGATGACGGACAAGCCAGAGACGCTGCGCGCGGGTATCAATTTGAAAGAACTTCTGATGGAAGCAGCTCTTAGCGGTCGCATCCCAGCGGCTTTGGGGCGGGAAGAGGAGTGGGTGGAAGAGTATTACTCACCGGATGTCCTGAACCCGGGTGTCGAGGATTTTGAGTTTGCGGATGGGCAGCACTTTCGGATGGTCCGGTCGAGGGCGACAAATGGCGAATATGTCGTTCTGCGGCTGAACATCACCGAAGTTGTCAATCAACGCCGTGCAGTCGAAAAATATACCAGAAAGCTGGAACAAGCGAATAAAGCGATCACCCACAAGGCGCTACATGACGATTTGACCGGCTTGGGCAACAGGCGCCATCTATCCAAGGAATTCGATGCCCTCGTGGAACGGCGCCGTCAGCATGGCGGCGAACTTGCCGTGCTGCACATCGATCTCGATCGTTTCAAGCAAATCAATGATACAATTGGTCATGCTGCGGGCGATCAGGTTCTGGTGGAAACAGCGAACCGTATCAGGAAACGTATCGAACCGGACGATGTCGTCGCGCGGATCGGCGGCGATGAATTTGTTGTCTTGCTCTTTTTTCCTCCAGGTAGCACACGGCCACTGCAATTGGCGGAGGCTCTGTTGGAAGAACTCCAAAAGCCTGTCTTTTTCGAGGGTAAGGAGTGTCGGTTTGGTGCATCGATCGGCTTTGCGGAGACGCCACTCGCTGATGTCGACAAGCTTCTGACAAATTCGGATATTGCACTTTACAAGGCAAAGAGAAGAGGGCGTGGCCAACTTGGCCTGTTTGATCGCTCTGATCTTCAGGAAATCCTTCAAAACGAGGCGTTGGCAGATGATATCCTGCGGGCGATCGAAAAGGATGAGTTCATACCATTTTACCAGCCACAAATTGACTCGGTTACCGGGGGAATAGCGGGTGTTGAAGTTCTGGCGCGTTGGCGACACCCGGACAAGGGGATCATTTCACCAGATGGCTTCCTTTCCGTGGCGACGGACCTCAAAGTCGCGGCCAGCATTGATGAAATGATCTTCGAGAAAGCGATGCTCGATTGCCGGAAAGTCATGCCTCAACTGCCGTCGCAGCCAACCTTATCGTTCAATGTCAGCGCAAGCCGGGTACGCGAAAACCGGATCGAGGAGATCAAGGAGCTTTTGGACGGATATTCCGGGAAAGTCAGTTTTGAATTGTTGGAAACGATTTTCCTGGAGGAAGAGGATGACGAATTCCTCTTTCAATTGGACCGGCTGCGCGAGATTGGGATCACAATCGAAATCGATGACTTTGGAAGCGGACATGCATCCGTCGTCGCTTTGCAGCGGATCAACCCGGATCGACTAAAGGTTGATGGTCGGTTGGTCGCGCAAGTAAACGAGAGTGAGAACGGTCTTCGCCTTGTTCGGTCGATAATCGAAATCGGCCTTGCGCTCGAGATGGGCGTCACTGCCGAGGGGGTAGAGACGCAAGAACAAGCCGAGGTACTCGCCGACCTGGGGTGTGATCGACTACAGGGATACCATTTCGCGATGCCAATGCCCTTCCGTGAGCTTTCTGCCTTCTTGAGGAAGAACGTTGGATACAATACTGAAACCGCCGCCTTCTGAAAAGCGGACGTGGGGTGCCCAAGCCGACATCCAGTCCTTTTGTCGGGCGCAATAGGCCTGACCGCGGTCGTAGATCGCGCGAGTTGGCCCACCGCCTGTGAGCATCCTTACAATGAAATACGGAACCGCGCGAAACCGTCGGGACCGTCGCCCGCCTCCTCAATTGTCACTCCGGGAACGTCATCCGCATAGGCTTTGGCTGCGGGACCTGTATCAAAGAGCACCGTGGTGCCCGGCATAGGCTTGAACGTCCAATTGGCATCCGCGCGCGGGCTAATCGTGCCCTTCTCGACAATATAGCGAACAATGACATCCCGATTGGTGTCTGGCCCCTCAAAAACAGTTGTTTCCGGCGATGCACCGGGGAAAGATCCCCCGCCGCCTGCGCGGTAGTTGTTGGTCGCAATGATGAATTCCGCGAAGGGATCGAGCGGCGCCCCCTTGTAAGTCAGGTTCACGATGCGGGATGCATCCCCGTTCACCAGTTCACCTTTGGGGTCGTACTTCGAAGGTTGTGAAAGGTCGATCTGGTATTCGACACCGTCGATGACATCGAAATTATAGCTGGGGAATGCTGGATTGAGCAGCACGACATCCTGAGCGCCCGGTTCAACCTGATTGAAGATGCCTGCCGAACGCTCCAGCCAGTCTTTCACTTGCCTGCCTGTCACACGAACCGCACGCGCGGTATTGGGATAAAGGTAAAGGTCGGAGACATTCTTGATGGCGACGTCTCCTTTCGGCACGTCTGTGAAATACTCTGGCCCACCACGGCCTCCGGCTTTGAAGGGCGCGGCGGCGGAAAGGATCGGCAGACCTTCATGCTCGGTGCCTTTCAACATCTGTTCGATGTACCAAAGCTGAGCGATTGAGACGATTTGCACGGACGGATCATCAGCCACCAGAGCGAAATAGCTGTGCAGCGGCGCATCGGTCTTTCCAACTGCACGGCGGACATATGCGAGGGTTTCGTCATGCTCTTTTTGAACGGACGCCAGGACCGTTTCGTCACTTTCAACCAACGCGGTTGTTGAGCGATCCTCATTTCGTTTCGAGATCGGTCTGGCCTCAGATGTCGCGGAGACAACACGCCATGCACTGCCGTCCTTTTCGACCAAGAGGTCAATCAGACCCATATGGCTGCCCCAGAACCCTCCCATGGTCGCCGGCGTTCCCATGAGTGTCCCTGCATCTACGTCTGCTCCGGCGAAATCCGCGTAGCCCGGCGTTGGGAACACAAGATGACTGTGGCCGGTCAGGATCGCATCCACACCGTCAAGCCCAGCCAACGGGAGTGCGGCGTTTTCCATACCCTCTGAGTGGTCTGCCGCGCCGATACCGGAGTGAGAAAGTGCGACGATGACATCCGCACCCGCTTCTTTCATTTGCGGTATGTAAGCCTTGGCGGCTTCGATGATGTCGCGTGCTTGAACGTTGCCTTCGAGGTGCCGTCTGTCCCACCCCATGATTTGGGGCGGCACGAACCCAATCAGCCCCACCTTGATCTCATGTTCGACGCCGGATCCATCCGTCACTTTGTGATCCAGGATCACATAGGGGGGCAGGAGTGTTTTGTCTTTCGTCGGATCACTGCCCAGTTCAAGCGCGACGTTGGCGTTCACAACTGGAAAATCAGCGCCGGCCAGCGCCTTCATCAGAAAATCGAGACCGTAATTGAATTCGTGATTGCCCAGTGTGGATGCGTCAAACCCGAGGGTGTTCATCGCCTCAATGATGGGATGCATGTCACCTTCTTTCATCCCGCGTTCGTAGGCGATGTAATCCCCCATTGGATTACCTTGTAGAAAGTCGCCGTTGTCAATCAGCAGTGAATTGGTCGCTTCATCGCGGATCTCCTGGATCAGTGATGCGGTTCTGGCCAATCCGACAGTGTCACGCGGCTTGTCGGCATAATAGTCGTAGGGAAACACATGAACATGTAGGTCGGTGGTCTCCATGATGCGCAAATGAGCTTGGTTGCTTGCTGCATGTGCCGAGAAGGGATGAAGGGCGATGAGCCCCGCAGATCCGGCAAGAAATCCGCGTCGATTGAGTTCCAATGTCATGGTGTTTCCCCCTGAAGATAGGATTCTATCGGATCACTTTAGATCATAACCTTTCAAGCTCAAACGCTGACGAGCAGCAGCGGCCTCGTCTTGGAATGTTTATGAAAGCCAGTTCATAATTTCCGGATCTTGGAGTGTCGGTGGTGCTATCTGACACGAAATCCCTTGCACTTGCCTGCAATCACAAGCGCGGCGTGAACTTCAGAGACTATAGGTGTAAACGTTTGGCGACCTTAGCGCACCGAGGAAACGAGCCTCGCCCGTGCGGGTTTTACTGGTCATGACAAGCCGACGTACAGTGCCCATCCGGCCCCTTCCAGATGTTAGCCGGGAGTAAGGGTAAGCGTCGCGCTGCAATACCATTGCAGTACAGGTCTGAAGGCGTCTGCCGGAAAGGTGTATTTATTATCCAGCTGCTCGAGCATCCCTGCCTTGCCAATAAGATCTCAGCATAAACAAGGCCAGTATTTCAAACAGGCCACAACCGGCAGCGAGACTGAATTCCACCGAGGAAAGAACGGCCAAGACGTCAAAAGCAAATACGTTGAAGAGCGACGCTGCGGTCACTAGCTCCTTATCCCGGTAGCGGCTGCAATGAAGCCAAAAAAACAGAACCATCATCGCCGTCACATTGAAAGCAAATCGAATGAGCGTTTCGGGCGCGAGGAATTCGTCGATCTGTCTTGATCCTCAAACTGGCACCTTTGATAAACTGTCCTTTGGATCAATCCTTGAGCTTGGTCTTGAAAGCTTCCTGTTCGGGCAATGATTGCACTGCGACTGTTTCATGAGATTGGCCGTCTAGGACTGGCACGAGCGACGACGCGCGTTCGTATCATTCTGCTGCGTAGTCCAGGAAAAAAGCGTCGCGATGGGTCAGTCTTGGGGTAATTCCCGAACATCAAAAACAACCCGCCGATCTATGCCTTCAAAATGCACGCAATAGTCTGGGTGGTCTTCCATATGACTGCTGACTTCAATGTTGCCCATGGCGAAACCGGCCTCTTTGATGGAACGGAAAACGCTGTTTGCACGGCTCCAGCTGATCCGCTGGTTGACGTCCTTGGTGCCGCCCGGGTCTGTAAAACCAATGATTGACACTTTAGCTTCCGGGCACGACTGCATTTTGGCTGCTACCTGTCGTGCGGCACTTGCGCCGCGATCATCAAGCAGGCTTGAACCATTGTCGAAGTAAACCTGTGTATAACTTGCAATCAATTGCAGTTCGGCAACGCAGGCAATCTTCGACTTTTTCTTCTTATGGCCACTCATGTGGTATCTGAGGTTGTGGTAATGCTTTGCGGAAAAGGCGGGCCTTTCTTGTTTCTTCTCTTGTTGACCAGGGCGCGCTACCGGGCGGACCAGGGCAGGGGAGCCACCGGTCGGCATGCTGAGAGCCGCAACTTTTTTTGCAGAAGCCGCGGGAGGTCTGGTAGCGCCAATTGCTTCAGTCTGCTTTTTTTCACTGTCACTCATGGTTTTCTTGTTTTGCCCAGAGGGCATCGCCGACAAGATAACGTCTAGCTGAGATGGTTCTGACACCCGGCGTTTTTTTGCGGCGCTTTTCATGATTTCGATCGAGTCCGTTGCCAACTTATCTGGCACATCAGGCTTGTGGATGGGGGCGGTCGTTGGTTGAAATTTGGCTTCGACAGCGAGCGTAAACGGATCATCGGCGGCGATCTTGCTGACGATTGGCGTGGGCGGAACCGACGAGGCGACCTTTTGCAAGGAACTAACTTGGAAAGGCTCTTTTTCCCCCGTGTTATTCGGCGGGGCCAAGCTGTGGGCTGGCACGTTCGTCATCGCGTCCACAGGATTAGGCTGAGCAATTGGAAAGATGCGACCCGGGATAGACGATGAGACGCCATTTATGACGTCGGCGGCTCTTTCGCGTATCGCCTCTTGGTGCATGCCAGCGACAGCACCAATAATCGAACTGCCTGTTACCAGCCCTACGAACAAAACGCTCTGGAATGTCATCTGACCTCCAAGTTACTTCCGGTGAAAACTCCTTGTTGATAGGGCGTTGCAATTAATAGTCGGTTAACCACGATGAAGCGCCGAATTGGCAAGTCAGCTGATTTGGAAGAAGGCGCGAGCCTTCAAAAAGAGGGAAGAAACGCCGTGGGACTTTCCTGTCACACCGCCGGGACCCGATGGTTGAATCCCGGGCTTTTGGTTGACAGTGCCAAAAGAAGTTCACCTTCTCGGAGACAGTCTTTTCGTTGCCTGTGTGTTCGTATTGAATGGGTAAAGTACATCATTGGGCGCGGATTTTTGCGGGCCTGGCCACCGATGGGAACGCTTTAGGGTGGGCAAAGCCAGCGCCCGCTCCTTAGTTCAGTCAGAGGTGTCGCTTCTGCTATGCAACCACCTAAAAAGCATAGTTGTTATCGGTCATTTTATTTTATAAAGTAACAAAATCTGATGGGCTTGGGGAGTTTAGCGATGCGCAAGCAGGCAGCGATACGGCAATCGGACGTTTTGAAGGTATTGAAAACGCACGAAAAGCCAATGACCGCATATGCTATTCTGGACGAAATGAAACGCGTTGAGCCCGGACTCGCCGCCCCCACGATATATCGTACCCTTGCTGCACTGACTGAGCAAGGTCGCGCACATAAGCTCGAATCCATCAAAGCCTTTGTTCCGTGCCGCTGCGATCACGAAGCGTCGGTTCCCGTTCTCTCAATCTGTGAAGACTGCGGAACTGTCGAAGAGCACGATGGATCACCCCTCTTGCCCAAACTGAAATCCCTCTCTGCCCAATCCGCTTTCACGGCGACGCGCCACATCGTGGAAATTCACGGGCGTTGTCAGTCTTGTGCGGCTTAAGCTCTTTCACTTCATTCAAAGGATAGAAATCATGACAAAACTTCTTCCCTCTGCTCTCGCCATAATTGCCGCAAGCGCTGTTTCCGCCGACGAGTCGCGCCAGTTGTCCGCTCATGAACATGGCGTTGGACAATTGGATATTGCTGTTGAGAATGGTCAGATCGCGATGGAGCTGCACGCGCCCGGCGCAGATATCGTTGGGTTTGAATACGCAGCGGAAAGCGCTGAGGACCGCGCGAAGGTAGACGAGGCCGTGGCAACGCTTGCACGTCCCCTTGACTTGTTTGTTGTTCCAGCGGCGGCTGGATGCACCGTCGTGGAAGCGAGCGCTTCTTTGGAAAGCGAAGACGAACACGAGGAGCATGCCGAACACGAGAAGGACGAGCATGATCACGAAGGACATGCGGAAGAGGACCACGCGCATGACGAGCATGAACACGAGGAGCATGCAGAGGGCGAGGATGCGCACGACGACCATGACCATGGTGATCACGCTGACGCGGCGGGCCATACCGAATTTCATGCAACTTATTTGTTGAAATGCAGTGATGCCGAAGCCGCGTCGGTTATCGAATTTGCCTATTTTGACGTTTTTCCGAATGCACTGGAACTGGAAGTTCAGGTGGCCTCAGACAAAGGCGCGTCGACTTTTGAAGTTGAGCGGGACGCGCCGACGCTCGATTTGCGCGACATGTTTTGAGCTTATCTGAGGGCATGACTGCTGACCCTGCGATATTGTTAATCAAAGATGTGCGGTACCGATGGCCGGGCCGCACGACCTTCGATATCGACATTCCGGATTTCTCCATCGTTGAGGGTGAAAGTGTTTTGCTGTTGGGTGAAAGCGGATCCGGGAAATCGACACTTCTTTCCCTGATCTGCGGAACGATCACAGCCCAATCCGGATCGATCATTGTGTCTGGTACGGATATCGCGGCTCTGTCACCCGGTCAGCGGGACGGCTTTCGCGCGGAACAGATTGGTCTGATATTTCAGCAATTCAATTTGCTGCCTTACGCGAGTGTCATGGACAATATCCTCTTACCCCTGCGCTTTGCACCGTCGCGACGGGCGCGCGTGCCCTCACCCGGGGAAACAGTCAGGCATCTCTGCCGTGATTTGGGGCTGCCCGAAGACATCGTGGCGGCGCAGGCTGGAACCTTGAGTGTGGGTCAGCAACAAAGGGTTGCCGCCGCCCGGGCGCTTATCGGTGCGCCGCCGCTGATCATCGCGGATGAGCCAACTTCGGCTCTGGACGCGGCGACGCAAGCGACGTTCCTAAAGCTCCTTTTCGCTCAGGCTGAAGTAAACGGTAGCACGATACTGATGGTCAGCCATGATGCACGTCTGGCAGAGCATTTCGACCGATGTGTTCAAATGACCGACATTGTCACCTCTCAGCAGGCTGCCGCATGATATTTCGTCTGGCGTTTGGATCATTGGTGGCGCGCGCGCTCACCGTCGTTATGACGATTTTGGCGATTGCGTTGTCCGTCGCGTTATTTCTGGGGGTTGAAAAGGTCCGCACGGGGGCAAAGGCAAGCTTTGCCGATACGATTTCCGGGACAGATCTGATTGTCGGTGCCCGCTCGGGCTCCGTTCAATTATTGCTATATTCGGTGTTCCGAATTGGCAATGCCACCAACAATCTGACCTGGGAGAGCTATCAGGATATCGCAGGGCGCCCGGAGGTTGACTGGATTGTGCCCATCTCGTTGGGTGACAGCCACCGGCAGTTTCGGGTTATGGGCACCTCCAAGGCGTTCTTCGATCGCTACAAATACCGATCCGGACAATCCCTCGCGGTTGAGAATGGCGCCATCATGGACGATCTGTTCGACGCGGTCATAGGCGCGGATGTAGCCGCAACACTGAACTACAAGGTGGATGATCCGATCGTCGTCGCTCACGGGTTGGCATCTTTTATCGAGCATGAGGATCAGCCGTTTCGCGTTTCGGGAGTACTGGAGAAAACCGGTACGCCAGTTGATCGTACCGTCATCGTCAGTTTGGAAGCGATTGAAGCGATCCATGTGGACTGGAACAGCGGCGCGCGCATTCCCGGCCAATCGACGCCTGCGGAAATGATCCGCCAAATGGAGCTTGAACCAAAAGCGGTGACGGCTGCCCTTGTTGGTGTCAAAAGCCGTCTTCAGGTTTTTGGCTTGCAACGTGCCATCAATGAATATCCTGAAGAACCCCTTCTTGCGATCTTGCCCGGTGTTGCTCTGCAAGAGCTCTGGCAGATCGTCGGCATCGCCGAAACCGCATTGGTTGCAGTCTCCGGAATGGTCGTTGTGACGGCGCTTATCGGCATGATGGCCATGATTTTTTCCAGCTTGAACGAACGCCGCCGTGAAATGGCGATCTTGCGAGCCATGGGGGCCACGCCTCTGACAATCGTGGGTCTTTTGGTGCTGGAGGCGGCGCTGATGGCGGCGATAGGCGCGCTGATGGGATTGGCGTTGCTTTACCTCAGTCTGATTGTCGCACAACCTGCTGTGGATGCGGCCTTTGGTCTTTGGCTGCCCATTGACGCGCCGTCAACGAGGGAGCTTTGGGTACTGCTGGGGGTGGTCGCTGCTGGCGCAATTGTGAGCATGATACCTGCATTCCGCGCCTATCGTATGTCGCTTGCCGATGGTATGATGGTGCGGATATGACATGAGAGCCTGAAAAGATGAAACTGTCACGCCGTCATCTGATCGCTACCTCTGCGGCCTTCCTGGGAAGCCCCCGAATGGGCTTTGCCACCGCGCCAAAAGAGATTGGATGGGACGATCTGATACCGCCAGGGGTGCCCTATGCGGAGATCGTGGGTGATGGTGAAATTGATGTGGTCAACGACACCTGGCTGCCGGAATTTGACGAGAACGCGACCAAGCTGAATGACGCGTTAGACGGGGCATATATCAAGATGCCCGGCTACGTTCTCCCAATTGATATCTCCGCTGAGGGCGTCACCAGTTTCATCATGGTGCCTTATGTCGGTGCATGTATCCACGTGCCGCCTCCGCCTGCAAACCAGCTGGTTTTTGTGGACAGCGCGACCCCTTGGCCCAGTGATCAGCTTTGGGACCCGGTTTGGGTCACTGGGCAAATGCGGCATGAGCTTCAGTCGACGTCGCTGGCCGATATCGGATATGCACTTACCGCTGACCTTATCGAGGTTTACGACTGGTGAATTTTCGTATCGACCGTAGAGCTTTGCTGTCGGCGCTCGCCGTCATGGCCTTTGCGCCGAAAAGTGTTTTTGCGAAAGACTACATCGATCTGGAATGGGCTGATTTGCTACCCGAAGGGCAGGTTGCGATCCCGCCTTCCATTCAGGAACTTATTCAGCATGATGGTCCGGATCTTTCCCGCCAGCAGCCGCCTTCCAAAGGGGTGCGTACAGACTGGAACGGGGAAATCGTGCGTCTTCCCGGATTTATGGTCCCGATTGACTATTCCGGTACGGGTGTCACGGCGTTCATCCTTGTTCCTTTTGTGGGTGCTTGTGTGCATGTGCCGCCACCTCCGGCCAATCAGCTTGTATTTGTTACGACGGAAAAGCCTTATGAGAGCACCGGTCTTTTTGAAGCGGTCAATGTCGTGGGTATGTTCGGGACGGCGTCGCTTTCGACACAGTTGGCTGAAATAGCCTATGCCTTATCGGCAGACCATATTGAGCCATTCTGAGCGGGCGAGGGGTCATTTTGGGGCCTGTCAGTAGCGGATGCTGATCCCTTGGATTGCGGAGCAGGTGTGAGACTACTTGATGCGGCCCGGTCGCCGGGAAACCTTGGTTTTTTTAAGTTAATCGCAGATTGGGTCATGCACGTAGGTGCCTAATGAAAGTCGCGCGATTTCGGGATCACTCTTACATTACGGGGATGTCCCATCCGGTGGTCTGAATCGATATTGCGTTTAACTTCATCGGCATGGGCAAGTGGCGGTTCCATCACGTCATTCGACAAGCGCTCCAGCGCATCGCTGCGATCATTCAGATGATGAACAACCACGTGGATCACATCTTCGCTTTTTTGCACGATACCACGCACATCGATCACGCGCGCGCGCATGATGACCTTCCGAAACGTCTTCATCACGTTTGGCCAGACCACCAGATTAGCGACACCGTATTCGTCCTCGACCGTGATGAAACAGACCCCTTTTGCGCTGCCCGGGCGCTGCCGGATCAGGACGATCCCAGCGAGCTTGACCGACTGGCCATTGTGCATCTGCTGCAGCTCATCAGTGCGGTGATAGCCCTGTCTTGTCATGCTTTTGCGCAGAAATGACATCGGGTGCGCCTTCAGGGACAGCCGTACTGTCTGGTAATCCGCGACGACGTGTTCGCAGAGGGGCATCTGCGGCAGGTCAAACCGGGTTTCCTCGCCTTCATCGCGGTTCTCTTTAAACAGCGGCAAATCCGGAGCATCCCGCAACGCGCGCGCATCCCACAGCGCCTGGCGCCGATCAAGCGTCATGGAGCGGAAAGCATCAGCCGCCGCCAGTTTGCGCATCGTGCCTGCGTCGACGCCCGCGCGCTTTTTTAAATCAGCAAGATCCGTGAACGGCTTGTGGCGTTTTGCAATCATACGTGTCGCCGATGCCTTTTTGACACCATCCACCTGCCGTATGCCCAACCGGACCGCAAAGGTACCGGGGCCAAGCGGTTCAAGAGTATTGTCCCAATCAGAGTAATTCACATCCGGCGCACGGACGATGATGCCGTGTTCCCGCGCATCCCGCACGATTTGAGCAGGGGCGTAGAACCCCATGGGCTGTGAATTCAACAAAGCGATGCAAAACACATCCGGGTAGTGGCATTTGATCCAGCTGGAGACATAGACAAGATGTGCAAAGCTGGCCGCATGGCTTTCGGGGAAGCCGTAATCTCCGAAGCCCTTGATCTGGTTGAAGCATCGATGGGCGAATTCCGGTTCATACCCGCGCCGGATCATACGGCTGACCATCTTGTCTTCAAGGTCGCCGATGGTTCCTTTGGATCTGAAGGTCGCCATGGCCTTACGCAATTCATTCGCCTCATCGGGGCTGAATTCGGCGGCAACCATGGCCAGTTTCATCGCCTGTTCCTGAAAGATCGGAACACCCTTTGTGCGCGACAGGACATGACGCAGTTCGTTCGGGTCATGTGGGGGCGCAGGCGATGGGTAATGTTCCGCCTCCTGTCCACTGCGCCGCCGCAGGTAGGGATGCACCATATCCCCCTGAATAGGGCCGGGGCGCACGATCGCAACCTGGATGACCAAATCATAAAATTCCCTGGGTTTCAGACGTGGCAGCATGTTCATCTGTGCCCGGCTTTCGACCTGGAAAACGCCAAGGCTGTCCCCCTTACAAAGCATGTCGTAGGTTGCCTTATCTTCTTGCTCGATGTTGGCGAGGGTTAATCTTTTGCCGTAATGCGCATCGATCAGATCAAAAGCTTTGCGGATACAGGTCAGCATCCCAAGGGCAAGCACATCAACTTTGAGGATGCGCAATTCGTCGATGTCATCTTTGTCCCACTCGACAAAAGTGCGGTCGGGCATGGCGCCATTGCCAACCGGAACCGTTTCGATCAGCTTCTTTTCCGTCAGGATGAACCCGCCCACATGCTGGCCCAGATGGCGAGGCATCCCGATCATCTGATCGGCGAGCTTGATCGTGCGGGCCATCAGAGGGTCGCGCAGGTCTATGCCTGCTTCCTGTGCTTCCTTTGCGCCAATTTCGCGGCCCCAGGACCCCCAGATCGTTTTGGCAAGCGCCGTCGTGATATCCTCAGACAGCCCCATGACCTTTCCCACCTCGCGCACGGCCATGCGAGGGCGGTAGTGAATGACCGTGGCGCACAGCGCTGCCCTGTCGCGCCCGTATTTTTTATAGATGTGCTGGATGACTTCTTCGCGCCGTTCATGTTCGAAATCGACATCGATATCAGGGGGCTCTTTTCGTTCTTCACTGATGAAACGTTCAAACAGCAGGTCGTTTTGGGCGGGGTCCACAGCAGTGATCCCCAATACATAACACACCGCCGAGTTCGCAGCGGATCCTCTCCCCTGGCACAAGATGGGTGGCTTGCAGTCGTAGCGAGCATAATTTACAACTTGTTGAATTGTCAGGAAATACTGTGCAATATCCAGCTTTTTGATAAGGGCGAGCTCCTTGCGTAGGGTGCTCTTGATCGTTTCTGGTATCCCATCTGGATAGCGCTGTGCCGCCCCTTTCCATGTCAGTTCTTCGAGGTGCCCCTGTGGCGTGCACCCCTTTGGCACGGTTTCTTTTGGGTATTCGTAAGCCAGTTCGCGCAGATCGAAATTACAGGCGTCTGCCACATCCCGGGTGGCGCGGATCGCGTGCGGCCAATCTGCAAAAAGTTGGACCATCTGTGCAGGCGATTTCAGATATCGCTCTGCGTTGGCATCCAGCAGGAAACCGGCCTTGTGGATCGTCGTTTTGTGCAAAATGCAGGTCATCACGTCTTGCAGCGGCCGCCGATCAGGCGCGTGATAGCGGACATCGTTTGTGGCGAGTATGGACAGGCCATGGGCCTTGGCCAATTTGTCTAAACGATTGATCCGTTCCCGATCGTCACCTTGATAGAGATAGCTTGCAGCAATGTGTTTTAACGACGGCAAGGCCCGTTTAAGACTGCGAAACCTTGCCTCGAACAGGTTAAGCTGTCGGCCAGGTATCGCGATGAGTTGAACGCCTTCGCTATGCTGGGCCAAGTCGTCGAGCGTGATGTCGCAAACGCCCTTGATCTGCCAGTCTCCATTGATGTCGCGCATTTTTCCCTTGGACAGCAGCGTGCAAAGCCGTCCATAAGCCGCACGGTCGCGTGGGTAGGCAAGGAACTCCTCACCGGTCACCAATTGCAATCTACACCCGATGATCGGGACGATCTGCGCCTTCAATGCCTCAGCATGTAGCCGCACAACCCCGGCCATGGTGTTGAGATCTGCGCAGCCCAGCTTGTCATAGCCCAAATCATTGGCTGTCATGGCAAGGTCCACGGCATCGGATGCCCCGCGCAGAAAGGAAAAACAGGTGGCAAGACCAAGCTCGACATAAGCCGCTTTGGGGTTCGGTTTGAACCCGTCCTCTTCAATGGTTCGACGCGGGTGCTGGTGGTCCATTTCAGGCATGATGATCGCCTTGAACCTGCTTCCCCATCCGGCCAAAATCAGATCCGACGAGACTGTCCCTATTCCTTTGCACGCACCAACTTTCCCGCATCACGCAAAACACCCATGCACAAACCACCGCGGATCACCGCCGCGCCCATCCTCATGCAGTCCTTCACGATACAGCCAGATGCGCTGGCCTGTCTGATCCTCCACCTTGAAGTAATCTCGTAACCGGGTGCCCGGGCGGTCTTTCCACCATTCTGGCGCGATCCGTTCCGGGCCGGAATACCGCGTCACACGGTGGGTCTGCCTGCGCCAGATGAATTGCGCGGGCGGGCCTTCGGGCACAGCATAAAGCACGCGTATCTCTTCGGGATGATCAAATAGGCGCAACGGGCGCTCATGTGGTGTTATGGCCCCTGTCTCGGCAGGCGCGGCAAGGGCAGCGATGCGCCCCTCGGCGCGTTCCGGGATGTGGCTCTCGCGCAGAACGGGGCGGGTCACGGCGCGTGGCCCGAATTTCGCGCTCAACCGGTCCACAAGCCGGGTCAGGTGCAGATCATCATCCGACCCGCCATCCAGCCGGTTCTGTTGCTCCTGCATTTCTTCCACGCTGCCGGCTTCAAGCGAGATCAGATCAAAGCCAAAGCCGGGGTTGATCCGTTCAATCTTATCCCGGAACAAGCCATGTAAATGGTTCGGATCGCGGGTCGTGGCTGAGGTTGCGACATCCACATGGCTCACATCCCCATCCGTGCGATAAACGGTCAGGCGTAGACGGCGGCATCCTTGCCCAGCCTGTTTTAATGCGTTGCAGAGTTTTTCGCACAATTCCGGCAGATGTGGTGTTGGATCAAAGACGGGCTCGGCCAACCGGCTTTGCATCTGGAACCGAGGCTTGGCCTCAACACTGGCCACAGGTTCTGCCAGCTTGCCCAAGGCTTGATCGAGCCGCAACAGTGGGTTCGAGGCAAGGCCGGCTTTCACAAAGCGCCGGGTCAACGACAAACGGGGCACTTCCATGACTGCGCCGATGGTCTTCAGCCCCAGACGGCGCAGCAAAAGCACAGTTTCGCTGTCCAATCGCAGTCCGGTGACAGGTAATGGCCCGAGTTTGCCCCCCACCTCATCTGTCCCGCAAACCGACCGAACCGGCCCAAACCGCGCCAGCGCCCATGCTGCACCCCATGTTGGAGCCACGGCTAATTGCGCGCTCAGTCCCAGCAGCGAAAGCTGCGTTTCCATCTCCACCAACATTGCGGCCTCACCGCCAAGCAAATGAGCCGATCCGGTGGTGTCGAGGATCAGGCCGTCATCCTTGTCCCTTACGGTCCATGGGCACCAGCGCCGTGCCCAGAGTGCAAGCCTTTCCAAAGCGGCGCGGTCGCCTGCAGGGTCCGCATATTCCACCTGCAACTCCGGGCAGACTGCCCGTATGTCAACCACGCGTGACCCCGGGTTGATCCCATTCAGCCGAGCCGTCCGGTTGGCTGCGTAGATCACAGGCCCATGATGCCCCTCGTGCGCTAACACGATGGGAATATCATCCGGTGGCGCGTTCCCCTGCCGTTCCATCATGCGGCTCCAACGCTCTATCGCGAACTGAGGGAGTGAGATCGAGACGATCCGTTGCCTGGTCATGGGTTGCCATCCATTGGCCCGTCTTGGAGCGACGCGAGCGGAACAATTCGAGCGACCAGCGCGGCAACCCCGGCGCTTGCGCATCGTGAGGATGTGGTGCTGCAGGAAGTGACGCGACACGCCAACGTTCGCGCGCTGCACTCAGGTCCGGCGATGCAGCCCGCCGGATCAGCCAGCACGGAACATTTGCAGCTTCCGAGCGTAAGGCCAAACGTTTGGTCGCCGTGAAGTTCAAGCTGGAAGGAGCACCCCATATCTCGCCAATCACTGCGCCTAACGCCCTGCATCGTAATCCATCCTCCATTGCCCAAAGCACATCTGTCGCATTGGACAAATCAACCATGATAATGGGGCGGTTCATGCCAATCCCTACCAGATAGGGGCGACCTGTTTCCTTGCGCGACAGGCGATCCTGCACCCACAAGATTGGTGCCGTTGTGCGGGGCAATCGGGTCAGAACAAACCCCAGGGCCGCAGCATCAGTCACGGTTTCGGGAAAGGCTTCGGACAAGGTATGCACCATTGTTCCGGGGCGCTTTACCTGCCCTGACAACCGCTGCCGAACCTTGAGTAAGCTCATGCAAAACCACCGAATCTACATAAAAGTTCTTGTTTTGTTCTAATTCACATTGAGGTTCTGGTCAAACGCATAAAACCAAATCTCACCCAAGCCTTTAATGGCAGGCTGATCCAAATCAGCATAACGGGCCTGATTTCATTGTCTGGCTTGCCTGCAATCTGGGAACTTATCTGCCAAAGGGTTTTGTTCCGACAAAAGTCAGAAAGGCGGGGTCATGACGTTCGCCCTGCGGTCTTCAAGTCAGCATTGCTGGTGGCAACGCCCTCACGAGCGGCACGGAAAATACGAACGAAGATCACGGCGGCAGCGAATTGACCCATAACCACTGCGGGCCAGATGAGCGAAAATTGCGCATCAAAGTATTTTTGCGGGCCAAAGGAGATGAGGGCCATCAAGGCAGCCAAGAGACTCAGGGACCTTCCCATCGTGGTGGCAAGCGGCTGCAAAACCATCGCGGATATTGCGATCGAGACGGATGCACCGAGAAACGGGGCAATTCCAAAGAGTGGTGTGGATGTCGGCGGGTGTGGTTTGACCCCCGCATAGAGTGCCGAAAGCATAATCAATTGCAGCAGAACCAGCGTTGTCAGCGCCGCGAAAATTTGCCGGTCAGTATCAGTCATGGGAACATCTCCAAAAGCGTATTTTAAATTACGGTTGTGTGCATCCGTAATTTAAGTTACGGTTTCTGTCAATAAGCCGGGGAGAAAAAATTGCGGGAAGACAAACGATCACAACGGCAAAAAGAGATCGAAGAAGCTGCCTATTCCGTTCTTGAAGAGAAAGGGTATGGTGGCACCTCGATGCTGGGCATCGCCAGAAAATCCCGTGCGTCCAATGAGACGCTGTACAATTGGTATGGGGATAAGCAGGGATTGTTTCAGGCGCTCGTGACACGCAATGCAGAAGAGGTGAAAGGTCACCTCGAGAAAGAGCTTGAAACCGACCATGACGCTCTGTCCATTCTGGGCACGCTTGGGCCAAAACTGCTCACCTTACTAACAGGTGATCGGGCCGTGGCCTTGAACCGCGCCGCAGCTGCAGACAGCAGCGGAGAGCTTGGTGCAACGCTTTCAAAAGCGGGGAGGGAGGCTGTACTCCCTCTTCTAGAACGGGTTTTCTTGCGGGCGAGGGAAGATGGCCAGCTTGACTTCGAAGATGCTGGAGAAGCTGTGGGACTCTATCTCGATCTACTCATCGGCGATCAGCAGATCCGGCGTGTGATTGGCCGTCTGCCGGTCCCCTCACGCAAATTCGGGCAGGACCGTGCCGACCGTGCTGTCAAACATCTTCGCCTTTTGCTCAGCCCCGAAACACATGCTTGTACCGGAGATTAGTATGGAGAGATTTACGCCACCATCCGAATGCAACACCATGGCGGAACTTCGTGTTCAGATCGATGCCATAGACGTTGCGCTGATTAACCTGCTTGTCATTCGCAGCGGGTTTATTGATCGCGCTGTTGATCTGAAAAAACGTGAGGACTTGCCGGCCCGAATAGCGGATCGCGTGGCCGAAGTTCTGGACAAAGTCAGCACCACCGCTGCGGAGAACGGCCTCGACCCAGATCTTGCCCGCACGCTTTGGGGTGAGCTGATCGAGTGGTCAATTCAGCGCGAGATCAAAGAGCTGGGTGGCGATTGATGCAAGATCAGCCTGCGGGAAAAAAGTGTGGCGATTGCCGAGGGCACTTGCGTACCCCGCAAAAGCACTGACTTGTCAGATGCCGCGCCATTAGATGGATCGCTATTGGCTGGCCATACTGCGAAATCGTCGCACTAGCTAAATTATGAGAATGCTGGTGGCTCAATGAGACCAAGATACCAGTCAGGAACAGTTGCCCTAAGATGGATTCTTTGGGCAGCGAAAGAAGCAGACTTCAGGTGGTGGTTTATCCCGGGTCGCAACCAAACTGCCTGCGACGACTACTGGAACTGGTCACGCTATAAGCTGAATCGCTTGGATAGTAGCGCAACTGCGGCCCAAAATCGTTGCGGGTCCTCTGCCACCCTGGCAGCAAGCTGCGCACCTTCGAGCAATGGCAGCGCTGCCGCCGCTTCCATTGCGGGGTTACCCACATTGGCGATTGTTCCATCACGCGCGCCCAGTGCAAAACCCTTCTCGATCCAATCGATCATCATCGACCTGAACCTGCTCATTTCCGCAATCGTCTCTACGGATAAGCTTTCAGTGCTGGTCGAGAAGGAGACACACAAGCAAAGGCTTTGGCCCCCCTCCAGAGCCCCATGATATCTTTCGATCAACGCCGAGAGGCGGGCGGCACCTGTTGTGTGCACTTGGTCAATCTCAGCGCAAACTGTTTCCAGATCAGAGTAATAACGCTGCATCAGGGCAACAGCCAAAGTCGCCTTACTGGCAAAGTGGTGATGAATGCTGGCTTTCCGGATCCCGACATCTGTCGCCAGATCCGCGTAACTGAAACCATCAAACCCGCGGCGTCGTGCTGCTTTTTCAGCGGAGTCCAAAAGGCGTGTTTTCGTGTCTGCTGGCATGGCTTAGGTCACTGACTGCAATGTTAAGGAATTCAAAGCTCTTTCAGCTGCTTCTAACGCACCTTCTATGTAGCCGCCAAATGTTGGTGCAACTTCCGTACCCGCGAACAGCAATTTGTTATCCCAAAGGTTTTTCATCTCAGGTGCCAACCCATAGGAGGGATGTGCATATAGATGGGCCTTGTCGCTTGAGGTCGCTGTATAAGGATCGAAGGCCCAGTCTTTGATGAAGAGCTCTCTCGGCTCAGCGGCTTCTGGGCCAAATAGCCGCCCGAGTTGGGCGCGCAAGTGTTGGCGAAGAAGCCGTTGGTCAGAGCGATCCCGAGGCGGTATGCCGATGAAGCCAAACAGTGCGTAAGGCCCGCCCGAAGCAGGTGATGCATCATGGATTTCCACCATCGGCCCTTTGCGGCTCATCGCATCACCGGAAAACCCCATGTCGCGCCAGAAAGGGGTGTCGTAAATCGCAATGGCTTTGGCTTGACCCGCCATCCAGGTGGCGATCCCCCGCATGGTTTCCAATGTCGAGGCTGCTAAGACAGGCGAGAACGCCAATTCGGCTGCGACGCGTGGGGGTAGGGCAAGAACCACACGGTCGGCGCGCGTCGCCTCGCCTGTTGAAGTGACCACCTGACACGCTTTGCCTACCATTTCAACGCGGGTCACTACGGCATTTAGTTTCTTGCGGTGCGACGGTATTCGCGCAGCAAGAGCGTCAGTCAAAGCGGCGAAGCCGCCTTCCAGCCGCCAGGAGCCTTCCATCGATGAAAAACCCCGACCGCGCTGAACCTGACCCAGTTCGTCTTCAAACGTCAGAATGCCACTCGAGTATTGGTCAAACTTCTGAAGCCGCAAGCGATCTGTGAGTGCCGCAACACGCGGTTGACCGGGCCAGTACCACGCAGGTCCCATATCGAAATAGCCATCATCAAGAGTACACGTCAGGATCCGCCCCCCAAATCGGGGGCGCGCTTCCAGCAACAGGTAGTCAAACCCTTGCATCTCAAGGCATTCCGCAAGCGCAATTCCCGAAAGCCCGCCACCAACAATTACTGTTTTCATTGTGCGAGACCTTTCGTTGCCGGCGCATAGAACAGACTTATTTCTTCAGTGTCATTAGGTCTGATGTTGAAGCAGTCGGATTGTAACAAGAGGACGATCCCACCAGTCATGCTGACGTTCCTTTCCTGAAGAGATTGGGCGATCGGAAACTCCGATTCCGATGTACGTGGCCATTTTCGCGGAAAGCTCACGTTGAAGAATTCTCACCATCATTTGTGAGGTCGAGAGTACGAAGCTGCGCCAATTCTGTTGAAAACCCCGTCGCAAAATGACCAAAATACCTTGATTACCATTTGAATTGTCCGGGACTAACGGAAACCATTTTCGACAACAGCCACCAGATTTTGAGAGCAGGGCGTATTCACCCCACCAAGGGCGGCTTTGCGAACGGCAAATGGCCGGTTTTAATCCAGAGCTTTGCCCCTTCTGGTCCTACCGTTGCTTTCAGGTGTTGTCCTTCGGGTAACCTTATCCAGCCGCCCTTCTCGAGCCTCTCACCGCTCTCCGTAACTGAACCTGCAATAACAAGCATCTCGATCCCGCCGGCATCGGTGTTTTCGAGTGTTACACCAGCATCCAATTGGTTGTAGGTCACGATCTCCCGGTCGTCCCGGTGCAACTCTGCTATAGCAACACCGCCTTTGGGCGCTGCGAGTCCGTCGGCCATGGTTTTCCTAAACTGATTACGGTCTTCCATATCGAATTGCCACAGTTTCACGAAAATTGTGCAGCCGTGTTCCGACCCGGGCGTGTGTGCTGTCGTTGGTGGATTGCGCACATAGGTCCCTTCGGGGAAATCCCCATGTTCGTCCTGGAAGACACCATCGAGCACGATGAACTCTTCTCCGCCGGTGTGGGTATGTTCCGAAAACTTGCTGCCGGGAGCATATCGGACAATGGAGGTGGCGCGCGCCACTTCACCGCCAATTCGGTCCAGCATTCGACGTTCCACACCGGGCATAGGTGAAGCCAGCCACTCCATCTGCTCGGAGTGGACGACCACGCGTTTTTTGAAGTCTGAGTTCAGTTCCATCGTATCCCCCTTTATTTCAATCGAATGTGGGTTATCCAGCTATACTCGGCAGCGTCGCGATTTTTGGTGCGCCTTGCCTTAAGGTTGACCAGCTTTTCCGGGATCTCGATCTTGGCAATCTCCGCAAACGACTAACCCGCGAAGGCGGTGGTGTCTTCCATAGAGAATTCGGCTCCGGCGATAAATTCGTTTTCAGCAAGTACTTCGTCAAGGTAAGCCATAGTATCGCCAGCGACTTCATTTTTGTTTCGCGCCCCATTCGGCACATTGATCGGTTTCGAGGTCAGATCCCAGCCCAGGCGTGGTATGGTGAAAGTATGTTCCCACTGCGTTTAAAAGATCGTTCTCAGCCCGCAGATTCATCACTGTTATCTGAGCGCGTCGTTTTGGCGGTCATAGGGAGGCCGTCGATATCCTCAGTGATCGCGTTTCACTAGGAGTTTATGGTTCGGTCGGCCAGCTCAAGACAAGGCACAACTGCGTCAGGCTTCTTGGACTTGAATGCCTCTTTTCGGTGTTCTCCACCTATCACGTCAACCGGTACGACCTCGACCGGTTCGGTCGCTCCCTTCTCACCAAGAGCATTGCGTACGCGGAACGAGTTTGGAAATCCTTCTGTATCGTAGACTGTCACGGAGAATTCTCTGCTTTGCAACTTCCTACTACTAGGTAGAATACTTTGCAACGCCCATTGGAGACGCAAACATCACATTTGTGAGAGATGGATAGCCGTCGTTTTGCGCAGCTCATTTTGACGATTTGGAGACGGTGGTCCCGTAGACTAAGTGTGGGCTTGATTGCCGCGTTCTAACTGTATCGCATGATGGGTTCGGGATGTCGCCCCGCAGCGCACAATGACCGACAGAACACCATTCCTTGGCCGTCGCGCAGGGAAATCACTATTGCAATGTTAAACATTTCCGGGTTGTAGAATGCATTTCGCGACCGATCTTGGAACACCTAATCGATCGGGAACGTTCCATCCCGGGAGGCAGGTGCCTCAAGTCTAAAAACGATTACTTAACAAGTGTTTACCGGGTAAGAAACCGCTGGATTCAGGGGTGCACGTGCAGGAGTAAGTTTCTGGAGCGGGCGGCGGGAATCGAACCCGCGTCATTAGCTTGGAAGGCTAAGGTCTTACCACTACACAACGCCCGCTCAACGAATTTAGGTAGTATTTCAAAGCTATGTGGGCGTCAAGTGGCACCACTGAGTGATTGTGATTGTAAACTTGTTAACCTTCACTTTCGGCCCTAAGCTGCCGTTGATCAGCGGAGGGAGATGCTGCGCCGCGGCCTGCCTAAGAAGACATTCGCTGCGACTGCAAACCTGAACCCAGTTGAAAACTCGTCCCATTGAGCTTGTGAACTTCCCGGGAGTTCGCTTGCCAGTGAAATGACTGCACCGTTAAAGGCTGTGCTATTCCACGACCGACTGGACTCGCGTATGATTAGATCCGGTGCCGGGATGGCTTTGCTGTCTGGCACCGATCCAATTTCAACAAGCACCGCAAGAGCCGAATGACTTAGGTAACGACCTCCTCGATGTGGAGATTTACTGCCGTCAGAGCCGACTGCTCGGCGCGCCCGCAGTCCGTCGTAGCGCATCCCTATGCGATCGCGCCCATAACGATCCAGGTCAGGTAGCCCCAAGCGGCAAAGCCGACAATCCATGCGCCAGAGCGGAGCAGTGGGATGCCAGCCAATGAAATTGCGGCGTAAGCCAGCCGCCCCATCAGAAAGAAACTTGCAATCATAGACAGATGCGGATGCGTGAATTCGGGCGCACCGACTGCCACTATGACAACGACCGGCACCCAGAGAGCAAGCGCCTCGCCGTGATTGCTGCGGACCATTGCAAGTCGCCGGGCGAATACGCCTTACTCAATACGGTTATCAAAGCTTGAGAGGGCGTATTTTGGATCCGAGCCAAGAACCCGCACCATGGGTTGAAACGAGAACAGAGCCCCGAGGAGAACAACGTTCCAAAGGGTGATCGATACGAGAGTTTCCATAGTAATTCCTTAGGCATTCTGGTGGGGGAGTGGTTGACTAGGAGGTTTTTTCGAGCTCTGAGATGGGCATACCATACCAATCCGCGATTGTTGCACTGATGGCGTCGGGGGCGTCTTCTTGAATGAAGTGCCCTGCGCCGGTCAGATCCACATCGCTGTGATCGGGGAAAGCGAGTCGAAAGCGGCTCCGCTCTTTTTCTTTGAACGCAAAATCGCTGTCTCCCCATAAGATCAAGACGGGCTTGTCCTTTATTGCGGGCAGCCCGTTTTCAATCTCTAACAGGAAAGGCTTGGCCACCATGAGCTGCTTGGGGAAGATGTGGGTCGGGTGACGCATGTTGCGATCTTTGAATGGTACGAGATACATGCTCCACTCGTCGGCTGACAGCTTTCTCTTCACGCCGCGCGAAAAGAAGAAACGAATGACGCCATTGAACAGATTGGCGCTTGTACGACCAAGAACGCCGCCCATGATCAAGGAGAACATGCGCACCCCGGTGTCGGACAATGGCCAGCCAAATGTGTTTCCTATGATCAAGCGGTCAATGCGTTCCGGGCGCATTTGGGCCGCATACAGGCCCGTGGGACCGCCCCAATCCTGCATCATGACACCCACGCCCTGTAGGTCGAGTTGGTCGATGAATTCGACCATGACTTGCGCTTGTTCGCGGGCAGTGAAGCCGAAGCCGTCAGCCGCCTCAGACAGTCCGAACCCCGGCAAATCCGGCGCGATACAGCGAAACTGCCCGCTCAGTCGTGAGATGATGTTCCTATAAAGGAAGGACCAAGATGGATTGCCGTGCAGAAGAAGAAGCACGGGACCGCGCCCTTCGTCGACATAGTGAACCCGCGATCCGCTGCCAAGATCCACCCAGTTCGACTTGAACGGGTAGAGCGCCGGATCTGGTTGGAACTTGGCCATTCAGACGTCGCCCGTATTCGAGCGCAGCTCGGCCAGTGATTGAGTAGGTGCGATTTCGCGGACCTGCCCGGTTTCGATGTCATAGAGCATTGCTGAAACCGTCAGACCGCCATGCAGATTTGGGGCGTCGCGGAGACGCGCAATATCGACCATCAGATCGCTTTCCTGATCGGTGATCCCGGATGCGGACACGTCGATTCCCGTGCGCTCCTTGATATGGGCCTGAAACTCCGGCACGGCGAATTGCTGTGCGCCGCATTTGGTGTGCTGCATCAGCATGATGTGAAAAACCGGCGCGTCTTGGCTTGTGACACGGCCAACAAGAAGGCTGAGCGCGGTGATTTCGTCGATGATCGCCGACGTGATGCGGCCGCCATTGTTGCGCATGATGACGGCATCGCCCAATTCGAGGCCAAAGACGGTTGTTGGATCAACACGCGCGTCAATGCAGGCCACAATAATCATGCCCAGTCTTGGCAGCGGGGCCAGATCGCTCTGGGCGAAGCCAACGGCGAAGTCTTGGTTGCGGGTCTTTAGGACGTCGATGTTTGACATAGAATGTCTCCGATTTTCATGAGGGTGAAGGTTGCGCCACGTCAGGCAGAATTCAGATGTGTCACCGCGCTGCGTCGCGGGATATGCGTTTGTGCCCATTCTTCAGACTCTTGGCTGAAGCGGGGCTGACTGTTTTGCACGTAGTCACGATCACTTTGCACCTTCGCGAGGTCCAAGGCGGGCATTGCCAAGATCTTCAGGAAACCCAAGGCCGCTGCCAGTCGTCGCCCAATGCTGGGTTGCAGGCTGGGTTGCGCGATCACATAGCGACGAACGGTGTCCTCAAACGCCTCAGGTTCGCGTCCGCCAACCACCGCCACATCCTCGGTTGGTGCGTTCACCGCAAAGGTGCCGCGACGATACTCGTTTGCATAAAGCGCGAGTTGGGACACTGCCGCTTCTGAGTAGTTTGGCGGCGGGTTGGCCCGCAGCGCTTTGGTCATCATTTTCTCAGAGATGTCCGTGTATTTGACCGTGCGGCCCAATGCCCGCCCCATGGCTGCGGCGATCTCGTTTGGGGACAAAAGCTCCGGGCCGGTTGGGCGGTAGCGCTTGCCTGCATGGGGCTGGGGATCAAGAAGGGTGGCGACAACAACCCTCGCAATGTCTTCTTTGCTGGGAGGCGCGTTTTTCTTCTCATCGCCGGGCCCGAGTGGCATCGCAAACATGCTAAGATGGGCTGCAGCATCGAGGACCATCAGGTAGTTGTCGGCGAACCAGCCAGGATCAACGGACGTGATGGTTGTGTTCGGTGACAAGCGCGCCAGCGCGTCCGACAAATAGACTTCGCGCGTAAACAGCGACGGGTGATCGGCACTGGTTAGCCATTGGCCAAGTATGACCAGATGTTCGAGCTTTGCCTCCGCCGCCGCCACTGTGAAGGCTGCGTTGAAATGCAGCCCGTTGGGTGCGGTCGGTGCGCATTGATAGGCGCGCTGCGCACCTTGCATCGCTTTTCGCAGGTCAGAAACGTCATATTGGTTGCCGACAAATACATCTGCCCCGGCGCGCGTGAGTGTCTCGGCCCGGTGGTCGTTGCGACGCACAAACGCGCGGACCGGCACTCCCTTTTCCAGAAGTTGAAGCGCCACGGGCAGACCGGTTTTCCCGGCGCTGCTTGTGACAAGGATTTTTGGATGTGTTGACATGGGGGAGCCTCGGTTTCATAGGATTTCTAGAGAACTAAAGTGACAACTTTAAAAATTAAAGTAACATTTCTGTGAGGTAATATGGCGAAACCGCGGTCCTACAAATTGCTCTGTCCGATTGCGCGCGGCCTGGATCGGGTTGGCGACCGTTGGACACTGCTGATCCTGCGGGATTTGCATGCCGGTCCAGCCCGTTTCACGGATCTGCAGCGCGGGCTGACAGGCATTGCTGCCAACCTTTTGACAGAACGGCTGGCAAAACTGGTCGAGGATGGTCTTGCGCGGAAAACCCAAGGTCCCCACGCAACGACGCTTTATGAATTGACGGACCTCGGACGCAGAACGCGCACTCTTATCTTTGAACTGGCGATGTTCGGTGCCTTGTTCTCTTCGGAAGGCGAAGTAGTCGATCCCGGCAATCTGAGAACCGTAGCGGTCACATTGGGGTCCGCCGCCGAGAAGGTCGCAGTCGGCGATTTGAATGTGGTGGCCAGCTTTGTAGTCGATGGGGAAGAAATGGAAGTGAAAGCCCAAGGAGGAACCGCTTCGGTATCCTATTCGCCCGCAACTGACCCAGACGTTGTATTGCGAACAAGCTATAATTCGCTGATGGCCCTCTCAGAAGGCGAAATTACCGAGCACGTCTTCGCGCAAAACCACTGCCAGCTCGAGTTGCACGTGCCCGGGAAAGAATATGACCTGTTTCGGCTGTTCGCTCTGATCCTAGCTGTATTTAGGACGAGTTAAGCGTGAAAGGAAATCCTGTTGCCGTTCGTACAACAGTCTTTGGGCGGGCAAAGTGAACGTCTCTAGGGAGCGCGTTTCGCCAAAACAGACGTTCATGTACCCCGCAGCATCCCGTGATATGTTGCGGCGGTCAACGTCGGGTTGTCGTTGTGGGAGGGCATGGCGGATCGGAGGATCAGTCATGCAAACACCAAACTTACCGGCAATTCGCGCACTTCGCCCAGCCTGGAATAAGGGTCGCATCGTTGGGCAGAAACTACCCCTGAAGCCCAAACATGTTTGGGCAATCCGAGTTCGGCTTGAACAGGCCGAGAACTACCGTGACCTCGCACTTTTCAACATGGCAATCAACAGCAAGCTTCGCGGATGTGATCTCGTGAGAATGAAGGTGGTCGACGTGATGGCGTCGGGCCAGATCAAGGAGCGGGCGTCGGTTTTGCAGAGCAAGACACAGAAACCTGTGCGGTTCGAGATATCAGAAGGGACCCGAGCGTCAGTAGAGAAATGGATGGAAGACGATTTGATGGTCGGGTCAGAATATCTTTGGCCAGGCCGTTTTCACGAACGCCTGCACATCTCGACCCGCCAGTATGCGCGGATCGTACGCGATTGGGTCACTTCGATCGGTCTTGAAGCGACGGCCTATGGCACCCATTCAATGCGCCGCACCAAAGTTACGCAGATCTACAAAAAGACGGGAAATCTCAGAGCCGTCCAGCTACTACTTGGTCACACGAAGATGGACAGCACAGTCCGTTATCTCGGCGTTGAGCTTGAAGATGCATTGGCTATCGCGGAAGCCATTGAAATCTATAGCTATGGGCCGCCTGCAAGCGGTCCATTCCGGACCTTAGACCGATGGTCAAGATGCTGCGGTCGCAGTCCGCTTTGCTGACGTTAACTGCGCCCGCGCGGTCAACCGCTGTTCGAACACACGGTCCGTGGACAACGGCGACCCACGAAACATCGTAGAACACTGAACTCCTCCTTTGCTATTTTCGACAGAAAAGACCTCAACATTAGATTGATCCAGCAGCAGCATAGTACGCACCAAGCGCGCCAACAAACCCGACAGGAAACGCGAGAAGCCATGGTCGGAACGCGACAAATCTTGATCGGTTTCCAAAGAAACTCGAGAAACCGAATGCCATAACGCCGAGGGCTGTCCATCCGATGAACCAGAAACTCTCTGCCAATCCATCATATCCGGAGTAAAAGAAGAAAAAGCCAATCAGGCTGAACCATGGATAGACATCGACCAGCCATCTACTCGCCAGAATTAACTCGGCGGGTGTCAAGACTATGAAAGTAACAATACCGGTCAGATAGGCGCCAACATAAGTCGCAAATCGAAGCAGCAACCGAAGGAGCCAAAGCTTTTTTGGCGGCATTCCTTCAGGGGTCTGATCCATGCTTTTTTCCCAAACTGCGACAGCCAATCCCTGGAGCGCTCTTTTACTACATGCAATCTGTCATCGACAATAGCCTCGGGCTCTTAGCGGGCCTCGAATGCGGTGCAGCACCTCTAAGACAAAAGCGAACGACCGGGGTCACTTGCGGCCCAGAGCTGCCGTCCAACGACGACCCTGGTTTCTGCAATCGCAGCCCGCTTTCCGGCCATTCGCTGCATGAGCAAAACTGGTGGATGGATGAACTCACAGTTTGCGGGACCAAACCGAGCTTTCGCTGCGCGCGCACCAATGACTGCTATCAACGCGTTCGGACCGAGCCAATGTTGAAAATACCCCTGCCAATTGAGTGTGTGAAATGCATGCGCTGCTGCAATTAGCGACAGTCGGTCAGCTAAATGAAACCGGCACTTTTCGGCTTCTGTCGACGGTTAGTGAGAATACATCTGGGCGGGCATAGTGGCCGCTTGCGTCGAATTTTCTACGTGAAGCGCGGGCAGCGGATACGTCTATATCGGCCCAAAGAAGCCCCTTTTCGCGGTGCATCGGACCGGCTGCGATTCCACCGAAGGGTTTATAGATGACGGCGTCGCCGGGATTGACCCATTCATCGTTGCTCGGGAATAGAATGTCGTGATGAGGGATACCCTCGGGAATGTCAGACGCTTCAAGTGCCGTTGCGCATCCAATGACCCAACACCCGCCCTCGCGCGCGATGTGCTGCATCGTGGCAAGCCACGTGTCACCTGTGTCCCAGGTCGGGGCAACGTAGATGTCGATGTTTTGTGCATAAAGCGCGTAGCGCGCCAATGGCATGTAGTTTTCCCAACATATTAGCGCGCCGATACGCCCGACCGCAGTTTCGACGACGTTCAGGCCAGACCCGTCGCCAAAGCCCCAAATCATGCGTTCGGGATTGGTCGGCATCAGCTTGCGATGGTTGTTCATGATCCTACCGTCGGCATCAATGATCGCGCAAGAATTGAAAATCGTCGAGCCAGAGACATCGCCGTCGATTTCCTGATAGCCGACCACAATGACCATCTCGTGCTCTGCGGCCGCTTCTTGCAGCGGGGCCATGCCATTGCGGCTGAGGTCGATGGAATTGGCTTGTGACAACGCAAACAAGTCATCCGTCTTGCCCATGTCCGCGCCTGGCGAGAGCCGCCAGCAAAACGTCGGGTATCCGGGAAACCATGTTTCGGGAAAAACCATCAATTTGGCACCATCTTTTGCGGCCTGCGCGACAAGGTTGATCGCACGCTCCAGACTAGCTGCGAGGTTCAGATAGACGGGCGGTTCCTGGACAACTGCGACTTTCATGACGAATTCCTTTTTGCTGCGATCAGTCCCAACGTGCTGAGTTAACTCGAAATTGAGCAAGTACAGCGCTAAAAAATTTGATCGATTGGCTGTTCCAGCGCCATTGCTCCGGCATATTCGGCCTGCACCTCTTTTTGCAGTGGATGATACCGCGCTGCCTGAATGTCGCGGAAACGCCGCTCAAGCTCAGTCTTGCGATAGAAGCTCGCGCCGCCTGCCAACTCCATTGCCAGTTCCACCGTTCGGATCGCGTTTTCTTCGACCAGACGTCGGCCAATCATCACTTCATTGATGGTCTCTGCCGAGGGTGCGTTGCGCTCGACAGCTTCGATCATAAAGGTTTGCGCCATGCGTGCTGCGGCCAAGGCCGTATCCATACGTCCGGCAATAGACTGGGTGCGACTGCAGACCGGTTTCCTTGCGGCAATATCGACCGCAATTTCTCGCGCGCTTTCGGCGATGCCCAGGTAAACCGAATAGATTAGCGGAAATGCGATGGTGGCGATCATTTGAAACGCCGGGTGCCACTCGCCCGCTGCGCGTTTGAGGGGGATTTTGTCGTCAGCGATGAACAATTCGTCGATTGTAACGTCATGCGATCCAGTGCCGCGCATTCCCATGGTACGCCACGTATCCAGCACAGTGACCTCTGGCGCGGCAAGTGGGACGCCGAAATGCAGGACCGTCTTTTTTCCGTCTTCGTCACTAATGGCCCCAGTCATGAGCAGATCACCTGCAGGCGCGCCGGACGAGAACACCTTTCGGGCGGTAATCCGATACCCGCCGTCTACTTTTTCGGCCGTGCCGGAGCCACCAATCCAATCTGATCCGCCCGAACTCAACAGTACGATTTTTTCGTCGGCAACGCGTCGCAGGAGAGGTTCGACCATAGGACGCGCGGGGTCCTGATGATGCCAACGCCAAGCGGGGATTGCGACTTGGTGGGTATGCATTGATAGGGCAAGGCCGGTTGACCCGCAGGCCCCGGCGATAATACGCAGCATGTCACTGAGTGCGCGCACGTCGGCCCCACCGCCACCAAGCTCAACAGGAACACCTGCCGACATCAGCCCGGCGCTTTTCAGGTCCGTGTAATTCGCGGCGACAAACCTGTCATTGTCATCATGGTCAGCCGCCCTTGCAGCGAATGTTTTTGCCAGAGTTTTGGCAGTCTCATTCAGGTTGGCAGCAGTTTTAGCGCGGTCAATAAATTTGTTCATAGTGAATTCTCCATTCCATCAAAATGCATTCTCAGGATCACGGAAGTGCCATCGTGGCGATAGTCCAGAAACTGTACTGGCGACATTCATCCAACCCGACTACGCTTAAGAAGACGCTTTGGCAGTCAAAAAAAGGAGTGATATCATGAGTGGTTACGGTCAGTTTTGCCCGATTGCGATGGCGGCGGAGATTTTGTGCACGCGTTGGACGCCTCTTTTGCTGCGGGAATGCCTGTGCGGCAGCACGCGGTTCAATGACCTCAGGCGTGGCCTACCGCGCATGTCACCTTCGCTTCTGTCAAAGCGTTTGGGCGAATTGGAAGTGGCAGGTGTGATCAAGTCCGCCAAGACAGATAAAGGCGTCAAAGAATATCGTCTGACAGCGGCTGGCGAAGAATTGAGGCCCCTCATCATGGGGATCGGTGTGTGGGGGCAACGATGGGTCGAAGGCGGGCTTTCGCTCGACAATCTCGACCCAGAATTGCTGATTTGGGACATGCACCGAGGCTTAAACATTGACCCGTTGCCCAAGAAACGCGTGTGCCTTCAGTTCGTCTTCAATGATCTTGCGACCGCAAAGCAAAATAGCTGGCTTCTGGTAGATCCAAATACAGGCGTTGAAGCTTGTTATTCTGACCCAGGTCACGAAGTTGACCTCTACGCGGAAAGCCACTTGCGAACGATGACTGCAATATGGATGGGCGTCGATACTGTCGAGAAAGCGGTGAAAGGCGGGCGGATGGTCCTGACGGGCACCCCCGAGATCGCAAATTGCATGCAGAAATGGCTTGGCCTCAGCCCCTTCGCCCACGAAGAACGGATGGCCAGTTGATACATCAAAGTGTCGGCGATGATTGAAGAGGATAACCATGGCGAAAGTGACGCCGTCTTGCTCACCAGTTAATCGCCCACTGATAAATAGTCGGCAATTGAAACCTGAAAGCCGACATTAGCTGCATTGCGGAATTACTGCACTATGGGCTCAAAGTGAACCTTCGCTGCCTCTTCTTCGAACGGCTTCTTCTGGGAATTACAACGCAGCGTCACAGCTGAGACCGAAGGTCCGCAATGGGCCGTCGTTGTCACCAGCGGGTTACTATAAAACCTGATGCAAATAGGTTTTACTTTTAGGATAGATTTGGCAGTCTTGGCCTACCAACCAGCATCTTCAGGGCCAAGAATGACCGCCAATTCAGTTTTTGCCAACGTATCGGCCAGTGTGATCGTGTTATTTGCGCGACTCGTGACCGCGGTTCGGGCAATTTGGGATGGCGTTGAGCCTGTCCCATCCAAACGTGTCTACTTCGCAAATCATACCAGCAACGGTGATTTCGTTTTGATCTGGGCGGTCTTGCCGCCAAGCATCCGACGCCGGACCCGGCCAGTGGCGGGAAGCGACTATTGGCTGACGTCAAAACTGAAGACCTTTATCGGCCGCGATGTATTCAATGCCGTTTTGATAGATCGTAACCCAGAGTCGCGTGAACACGACCCGGTTGCCCAAATGGCTGCAGCGCTGGACGAAGGAAGCTCGTTGATCCTTTTCCCGGAAGGCACACGAAACACGGGGGATGACCCACTTTTGCCTTTCAAGACGGGCCTATATCATCTGGCAATGCAAAGGCCCGATGTGGATTTGGTTCCGGTGTGGATTGAAAACCTCAATCAGGTCATGCCCAAAGGCGAAATCCTCCCGATCCCGTTGATCTGTACCGTGCGCTTTGGCGAAGCCTTGCGCCTCGAGGCAGGCGAAGTCAAAGGCGCATTTCTAGAGCGAAGTCATGCGGCCCTTCTTGCTCTGAAAGATAGCGGAGACGCCGCATGAGCGCGCCATTCGAATTCATTTTGCTGTTGGGCGGCGTGTTTTGTGTACTGATCCTTGCATCATTTGTTGCGTCGATTTTGAAGAAACGCGTGAGCCCGGACGACACGGACCCTGTCATTGAAAACCTTGTTGCACGCATCAATGCCTGGTGGGCAATGGTTGCGCTATTGGCCATCGCAATGCTCTTTGGGAGGGCGGGGGCCGTGATCCTGTTTGGACTACTGTCCTTTGCTGCGATGCGCGAGTTCCTGACGTTGACTGCAAAATCCCGCGCCGATCACTATGCCTTGGCCACTGCTTTTTTTGTTGTGCTGCCCGTTCAATATTTTCTGATCTGGATCGACTGGTACGGTCTCTATTCGATCTTCATACCCGTCTACGCCTTTTTATTGCTGCCGATCATTTCTGCGCTCCGGGGGGAAACAGAGAACTTCTTGACTCGCGTTTCCGAAACGCAATGGGGCCTGATGATCTGCGTATTTGCGGCCAGTCACGTTCCGGCCTTGCTGACCCTGCAAATCCCCGGATATGAGGGCAAGTTGATCTTGCTGATCGCGTTTCTGGTTGTGGTTGTCCAGGGATCGGATGTTCTGCAGTACGTCTTTGGCAAGCTTTTTGGGCGTCACAAGATCGCGCCAGTGTTGTCGCCGTCAAAAACCTGGGAAGGGTTTTTGGGCGGCGTCTTATCTGCCAGCATTCTTGGCGCGCTTCTGTGGTGGATGACCCCCTTTGCTATCTGGCAGGCCTTCCTTTTGTCCGTGTTGATTGCGGTCATGGGGTTCTTTGGCGGTTTGGTGATGTCGGCCATCAAACGCGACAAAGGTGTCAAGGATTGGGGCCACCTTATTGCCGGGCATGGAGGTTTTGTTGACCGGCTCGACTCGGTTGTGTTCTCAGCACCGATTTTCTTTCACGTCTTACGCTATTTCTGGTCGACCGTATGAGCCTCTTGCAGAGCAAAGCCGTTCACGGGTTCGGAGGCTTTGTGCTGATGGGAGGATGGGCCTTTTTTGCCAACCGCGCACATGAGATGCCAGTTCCGCTTGTCGCCGGTATTGTACAGGGACTTTTGACCGCCTCGATCACGCTTTTTCTGAAGGGAACGATTGAGAGCATCTTCCTTCGTACAGCAGGATGGCTGCGTATAGTGTCGCCGCCAGTCGCGGCTTTTCTGATCTCCCTTGTTTTGCTGACAACGTTCCACAGGCTTGCCGGGTCGCCCGCACTGCTTGCAACGATCTCGGTTCCTCTCACTGTTTCGACGCTTTACGCGATCCTCTACACAATTACATTGAGCCGCCATGTTTGAACGTCGCCCCATCGCCAGCCGAAATACGAAACTCGCCGCGCGCGTTGCCAAAGCGCTGGTTGAGCGCGGCATCTCGCCCAATCATATCTCCCAGTTCTCCATGGTTTTTGCGGCGCTGGCTGGGATGGCATTCTGGCTGTCGGGCACGGCCAACGGAGTCTTGTACGTGGTGTGCCTCGTCGGCGCGGCAATTGGATGCCAGTTCCGGCTGCTATGCAATCTCTTCGACGGGATGGTTGCAGTTGAGGGCGGCAGAGGTGCGCCTGACGGCCCGTTCTGGAACGAGGCGCCAGACCGAGTGGCAGATGCTCTCATCCTCGTGGGGCTTGGGTTGGCAACTGGACATCCTGGCTTGGGATGGGCAGCCGCCGCTGCTGCGATTGGAACCGCCTACGTCCGCGAACTTGGCAGCACTCAGGGATTGGGTGCAGATTTTCGCGGCCCAATGGCCAAACCACAGCGCATGGCAGTCGTGACTGGGGCTGCGATACTTGCCATTTTTGCTCCGACGGTACTGGGGTGGTCCGTTCTGCACCTTGCCCTATGGATCATTGTTGTGGGCTCGGTGGTAACGATACTTCGCCGCAGCCGGCGCATGATCGCATCCCTCAGGTCAGCTTCGAAAAGCAATCAGTAGTTGCTGGAGGGATCGCGCACAGCGGTTTCGGGCTTCGTTTACTCGAAAAAACCGATCCGCCGGACCTCGCGACAATAAGTGTGAATTCGTAAACACAACGGAGATTTTTTCGACGGCTTGGGCCGCTGCAGTCGGCTAACCGATCGAGCGGCAGCATTGGGCCGTGTTTTGTGACCTCACCTAAACCGAGATACTGCGGTTGCACCGAATGACGCTTCGGGAAAGCCGCAGCGCAGCGCGACGAACGAACACCAAGGTCTGCTCTGGGCCGTTGGCTGCAACGCTCGCGCAAGGGTCAGCAGCATACCCACGCAGGACGTTGTATCGATCGACCCGCTCCATGGTCAGAATATCCAATGTCTGTAGGTGACGGGACAGATGGACGACGCGAAGGTTAGCGCGGGCAGCCGCAGCCTGCATAGCAGACGCTCACCGTCTGCGCTAAATCAACGGCTGGGCGAACAAACCGAACGTGGGTTTTGCCGCTGTCTCTAAGAGTCAGCTCAATGTCCACTTTACTCCGCTCGGTTTTCGGCAAAACCGTCTTTCATAAGGGTGTCCAGCATCGGACAAGCTGCAATCCCGTCGTCACAATTCGAGGACAAGCTTAGAAGTGCTTCGCGGAGGCGTGTCAGTATTTCGATCTTGGCGTTGATCTCATCCAAATGGTTTTCGGCCAAGACCTTCACTTCACCGCAACTTCGATCATCCTGTTCCGTAAGCGACAGGAACGTCTGAATGATCGAGATCGGGAAACCTAGGTCTCGACAACGCCGCACAAACCTCAATTTGGCAATTTCATCGGGAGAATAGAGCCTGTGGCCTCCCGCCGACCGTCCTGGCCTTGGAACAATGCCTTCGCGCTCATAATAGCGGATCGTTTCGATGTTCACGCCGCTTTGTTCTGATGCCTTGCCGATGGTGAACATTCTGCTTGCTCCTGTAGCCACTACAGGAACTAGAAACGCAGTATGGACGTGAACGCAAATCATCAAACAGAGACTGAACCCGGTTTAACCGCGCGGCTGGTCACGGCACTTGCTGCACTTCTGGCATTGTTAGCGGCATCCTGCTGTGTGTTGCCAATCGGATTGTCCATCATCGGTCTTGGCGGCGCTTGGCTCACCTTGTTTGGACCTTTTATTGCGTATCGGGGTTTCATCCTTGTTGCAGTAGCCACCGCGCTTATCTGGGTATGGTATCGAGTTATGTGGCCCAGAGCATGCGCAAGGCCTCGGTGGTCCGCTATCGTCTGGGCATCCCTTGCGACCATTGCTTTCCTGATTGCTTTGTCATCCCCATATTGGGAAGCCTCAGCTCAACGTTTCATGTGGGAGTTGTGGAGATCGACCCGATGAAGAACAAATTGCTTGCCCTTGGTCTGGGCGGTACAGTCTTCACGATACTTTGCTGTTTCACACCGTTGCTGCCGATTGTGCTCACAGCAATTGGTCTGACTGGCCTACTTGGTGTTCTTTACAACGATGCTGTTTTGCTGCCGTTCTAGGCAGGTTTTCTCATACTGACGGGTTACGCGCTATGGCAACAGAAGCAACAAAAGTAGTTATGGAATCCACTCTGACCTGCCCATCCTGCGGGCATGTGGAAACTGAAACTATGCCCACTGACGCCTGCCAGTGGTTCTATGAATGCAAGTCATGCCAGACGGTCTTGAAGCCACTCGAAGGAGATTGCTGCGTGTACTGTTCATACGCGACGATGCCTTGCCCACCGATCCAAGAAGGAAATTCGTGTTGCGCATAGTGGGGCTTTGTTGCGTAGCGGGAAGTTGGTGCGCGTGGGCTGTGAGGCTACGTCGAGGATGGCTTGCCAAAGGATAGTCGGCGGCAACTCGCTCTGGCGAGAAATGCAAAGTGGGGAAGCCCACAATGCCAATCCGCATCAGACGAAAGTCCCTTCCGGATTTGAGAGCGCAAGTTAGAGTATCCGGATGATCCAAAACTCTGCGTCTCAAGTTTGGAAGCGTCTATCATTACCTGGTCAATTTATGTTGGCTGGAGGCGCAGTCATGCTGATAGCAATGGTTGCCGTGGGATCATGGGTGTCGCACAGAATTGAGCAAGCTGCGGTGCAGAACTTTGCGATCACTGCCGCAAACTATGTAGAAAGTTTTATTGCCCCCGTCACTCAAGATCTGGCAGATGACACGGAACTCTCTGAGCCCGCGCAACAGGCTATGGTAGAGATATTTTCCAGTACGGCTTTGAGCGATCGAATTGTATCCTATAAGATCTGGAAAAAAGGCGGTTTGATTGTCCATGCTTCAGACCCGTCGCTCGCGGGCCAGAAATTTGAACCCTCCGATGATCTGCGGGCGGCCTGGCAAGGAAAGGTTTCTGCGTCATTTGAGGATCTGAACGATCCCGAAGACGCCACGGAAGCTTCGCTTGGTGTGCCTTTGCTGGAAGTTTATAGCCCTATTCATGAGGTCTTTAGCGGCGAAATCATTGCCGTGGCTGAATTCTATGAACGCGCTGACGCCTTACGGATCGAGTTGTCAAATGCGCAGAGGACGACATGGATGGTCGTCGGTTCTGCATTTGCGTTAAGCGGACTGCTCCTGATAGGGATCGTCAGAGCGGGTCAACGTACAATTGAAGTGCAACGCAAAGAGCTAGAGAAGCAACTGGCGGCCTCGGAGAAGCTTGCTGTCCAAAACGACACTCTTCGAAAACGTGCTATTACAGCAAACCAGCGCGCGACGGCGCAAACTGAACAGACGATACGGCGTGTCGGGTCTGACTTGCACGACGGACCCGCGCAGCACCTTTCATTCGCCGCTCTGCGGCTCGACTCTGCTTTTGTAAAAGGAGGGACATCCGACGTTCGAAAGGAAATCCGTACCTCTCTAGACATGGCCTTGGAAGAACTCCGCGTTATATCACGCGGCTTGGCTCTTCCCGAGCTTGAAGAGCTCAATGTGGCAGGGCTTGTCGGCCGTGCTGTGACCGAGCGGGAAACTCAATCTGGGCTCAGCGTCGACGTGAGGTTTGAAGGATCAGAACCCAAGACGCTGAGCTATGCTGAAAAACTCTGCATATACCGTTTCCTTCAGGAAGGACTGTCCAACGCATTCAGACATGGGAAAGTCGGAGCAGCTGTCGTCACGGTGATTGGAGCGCCCGAATGTGTTAGGATCAACATCGAAGACTCCGGCGAAGGGTTTGATATTAATGATCCGGTTCCACTCGACAAAAGTGGCGGGCAAGGTTTGATTGGTTTGAAAGACCGCGCAGAGAGCATTGGAGGAACATTAAACATCGAAAGCGGCATCGGAAAAGGCACGGTCCTCGCTCTTGAGATAGCAACCGAGGAAAGAACATGACCATCACGATGATAGTAGCGGATGACCATCCGATTTTTAGAGATGGGTTGGTTCAAAGCCTTTCTGAAACTGGAGAATTTGTTGTTTTAGGCTCTGGATCAACGGCGCAAGAAGCTATCGCAATCGCACGAAAACACAAGCCAGATGTGGCACTCTTGGACTTGTCGATGCCAGGAAACGGGATCACCGCGGCGAAAGAAATCGTGGCGGAAAAACTCGCCGGTCACGTAGCAATGCTGACAGTTTCAGAAGACAACACCGATGTGACAAACGCTTTGCAGGTAGGCGCAATTGGTTATGTTCTCAAAGGTGTTTCCGCAGATGAGTTACGGCGGGTTCTGAAAGGGATCGCCAAAGGCGAGGCACACGTGTCCCCCGGACTTGCAGCTCAGGTCCTGAAAATCATGCAGGCACCAAAAGCGGACACGCACAATCCGATAGACGAGCTCACCAAACGGGAAGAAGAAATATTGCGCCTCGTCGCAACTGGTCAAAGCAATCGAGAGGTAGCGGATGCGCTCGAGCTTCAGGAAAAGACGGTGAAACATTACATGACTGTTATTCTGAGCAAACTTCACGCCCGCAACAGAGTAGAGGCCGCATTGATCGCCCATGACGCCTGGAACAAATGATTTGTTCGACTCCTTCGACCTATTTGTTGCGAAAGCGATTTAGCCGATTTCGGTCCTTTTGCGTCGCGCGGCGCGAGGAGACAGTTCTGCCATACTGATCTGTCAAACTGTATCGACCTGAGGATATCTCTTCGCGCCAACCATTCGCATACAATATCTCAGCGTTGTTTCCACGATATGTGGCCCGGACCGCACGAGATTTCACTCCAGATGGTGCGGCTTCAACTATTTTTCCTTGTCCGCCAGTCAACGCGCGGACCCGTGCTAGGTCACTGCTCCGCGCGCGCCTTCTTTCGAGAACGCGTCCGTTGCGGTCTAAACGAACATACCTGCCGTTTCGGATCTCCTCACGACTCCCGTCGCTGAAGAAAATGCGGGCGCCATTCCCGAGCTTCTGAACTTTGACCGCTCGCGGCGCTTTGCGGTCTCCTTCGCCACCATCGTCTCCACCTTCGCCGCCGTCATCTCCTCCTTCGCCACCATCGTCACCACCTTCGCCGCCGTCATCTCCTCCTTCGCCACCATCGTCACCGCCTTCGCCGCCGTCATCTCCTCCTTCGCCACCATCGTCACCGCCTTCGCCGCCATCGTCTCCACCTTCGCCACCATCGTCACCGCCTTCGCCGCCGTCGTCTCCACCTTCGCCACCATCGTCACCGCCTTCGCCGCCGTCGTCTCCACCTTCGCCGCTGCCTTCACTACCTTCGCCGCCATCGTCACCGTCATCGTCACTTCCGGAGCCGCTGTCGGCTTGGGCGAGGGACGCAACGATCGTGAGCTTTCCCGCAAGATCTGTTTCCAAACGATATGGCAAGATCGCGAAAACCGAGGTCATCAGAAGGATTTTTGTCGTCTTTAGCGGCTTCATCGCCTCACATCACTCAATTCCGGTGGCTTCAACTATAAGGCGGTGAAAGTGTTTTCCAATGGACTTTGGTCCCAGAAATCAGAGGGTCTGATGCAACTCCAAATTCGTTTGCAGAAGTACCAGAGGGTTGTCCTACTTTCGGAAGGTCGCATTGAACGCGACTGTAACTCGGTCTTCATCCATTTCGTTGGGGTAGACCCAGTGCAACAGGTACGATGGAAACAGGATAATTTCACCTGCCGCTGGTCTGATCCGGCGTTTTAGCCGAAAGGCGCTAGTCTGCAGCACTTCCCAATGAGGCAGATCAACTCGCGGGGCGACAAATTCGATCATGCCAGAATCCCCATCTTCGGTTTCGGGCTGGGAAACATAGTAGACCCCCGACCAATGCGCGCCCGGGTGCGTGTGAGGGGCGTTGTAACCATTAAGCGGATTGACGTTCATCCAGCCGAAGAGCTTCAGCTTGAGGTCTTCAGGGTCAACTTTATTGGTCATTTTGCGAGTGGCGCTGAGCACGGACATTTCGGCGGCCACACGCAGTTCGACGATACAATCAGACTGTCGCGTAAAAAGGTTGCCGGTCGAATGCCAACCACGCCTATTTGACTTCGTAACGCCATCATCTTCGCTTCGCATGGCTGCCCCCTCCTCAAGAAGGGCAGCACTAAGCGCTTCATGATTGGTCACGCTGTATCGAAAGAGTGGAGAGGAGAAGAGTTTCTCGAATTTGGTTTCTGATATCATGATGCTTCTTGTAGTCCGAATTCTGACGGCGTTTTTCAAATCTGACGCGAAGGCGCGGCCGAGGGCAAATCTGATCTGGCTGACATCTGGGTGCAACCAGCTAGATTTCCGTCACCTACTCAAGTGGTATTCTGTTTTACGCTAGTCGTCACTCTCGCCCCCTTCGCCCCCTTCACCCCCGTCATCGCCTTCGCCGGAATCGTCGCTCTCGCCGCCCTCACCGGAATCGTCACTTTCGCCGCTCTCGCCGCCTTCACCGGAGTCGTCGCTCTCACCGCTTTCATCGCTTTCACCGGAGTCGTCACTCTCACCGCCTTCATCGCTTTCGTTATGGCGACCGCTATTTGATTCTCCGTCATCGCTTTCGTCATCGTCCTCCTCCTCATCGCTTTCATTGCCATCCTCGGCAGAACGTGCTTCTGCAAGGCTCACGTGACCATCATTGTCGCGGTCGGATCGGCTCAAAATACCGGCTGCGCCACGTGTGCCAAATGCGGAAGTGAGCTCATCGCGGCTCAACAAGCCGTCTCTGTTGGAATCAATCTGTCCAAAACGTTGACCTTCACCAAAGGCCGGAGCAGAAAGTACGAGGCAGAGAGATGTTGAGAGAAGTAGTTTCGAGCGTGACATTTTAGTTCTCCTGAGCTGATTGATGGTGCGATTATGGCGCTCAGACATGCGCGCCACATCGGCAGATCGTCTAGAAAGTTTGACCCAATGGTCCGACAGAAACTCAGACCAAAGTCTGGTGTTCATAGCAGCCCGAGGTTCTGCTAACTCACCAGAATGAAAGTAAGTCGGGTGTCGGATGGGAAACCCAGGCTGCCAACCCACTGGTTGAGAGTTCTATTCCTCTGCAAAGCAATAAAACAGCCCGGCGCCGCCAGTTCCTGCCAGCGCCTCCTGACTGCACCCTCGAGAACCATGTGCGGAGTTCCACGATGTGTTGCCGCCGCCATGACGGTCATGATGCCCAACTTGCGCGCTTCCTTCACCGGAACTGGTCCAGTTGCTACACGTGTGATCGCCCTCGGCCCAGGGAAAGTAAGCCATCCCATCCGCCATGGACCCGGTCAAAATGTCGTGTTCATTCGGGCTGTCTCCAACACCATTGATTTTATTGCCGTTTTCATCGACGGCAGTTCGTTTGATGATGTTCGGGCTCAGGTGAAGCTCATCAAGATCGCTGGCCACCAGCTCTCCGTTGGCGTTGTACCAGGGCCCTTTGCCAATGCGGTATCGGGCGGATACACCGCGTTTTCCGTCCTCTTGTGTGCTCAGATAGGCGCGCCAGGTCCGACCTGTGGTGCCAGCTGCGGTCGCCAGCGCATCACAATGCGCATCCGCCCCTTCCAGCCCACCCAAGTCTGCCCCGTCGCCCAATCCGGCGCTGGTCACGAAGAACCCCATTTCGTGCTCCTGTGCATGCGCCATGCCAATGTGACTGGCGATAGCCAAGGGAATCAACAATGCTTTTCTAAGTCCGTTCATAGAGTTATCCTTTCGGTTGCGCGTATCGGCGCCGCCATAGGAACAAACTCAAAACAACCGTAACGTAAAGCATGGGACGCCGACGGGTTCAGAATACCCACGCAAACCTGTCCCGGTTACCGACTTTGGTCTGATAAAACAGCGCATCCCATCCACTAGTTGGCGAGAAGAGCGCTTGCGGGCGCTGTTCTTACGCCGCAAGCTACCGCATTGATGGCTTGGCAATCAGGTTCGTCCCCTCGACCATGTGAAGTCGACGCATGGTCGGCATGAACCTGTTCCAGCGGCTGACCTCGCCCAAGACTGCCATTCCGATTCAGTATTTGAACACTTCTTGGTTGGGCGGGCGTGCATACGCCGCAAGACTTTATCGGCAAACCCACACCAGAGAGCGGACTTCGTTTCGACAACTAACACATAGCTTGTGGCATCGAGGGTTTGGTCAGGCGTGGAAAATTGCAGCCTCGCAACTATGGTTATGCGTTCGCCGCCGGACTTGGCTACCAACGTGATCCGCTGATACCGGACATCGAGGGCGTTGCCCAGATCGTGGTCAAATGGCTGGTCATACAGGCCGCTGCATGTCTCACGCGAAAATGCGAATGCTTCCGGCGTCAGTGCCTCCGTCGGATTCAGATCAAAGGGCAAGCGATGTTTTTCCGTCATGCCGCGTTTGCTTTTGACCTTCATCTCAAGAAAGCACAGGTCCACATCCGCATAACGCCGTGCCTCTGCGGATTGCTCCAAGATTTCTTCAGGGTCTCACCTGCTATTCATCGTGTTGGTTTCGACTATGGCCGCTTCGTTGCCCACGGATTTACCGATGTATGCCTGCAGGTTCAGTTCTTCTTCGAATGCTTGCGGACGGGTCTTGCGTCTCCGCCCTTGTTGTTTCTGCTTCCCGAACGTCGCGTATTTGAGGCTTTGCCGCTGGCCTTGTGGCGCGCTTTTCGTGCTCCCAGAGACTTGGATGTGTCAGACGCATCCTTGTGTCGCTTGTCCCGCTTCTTTTCTGCCGTGGCGGCCTGTGGTTTTGCCTGTCCGCGTTCGTTTGTTGACTGCGCCTTCAGAGCTTTGCCCTGCTTTGGCTTGTCTTTGCCTGCTTGATTGTTCAGTGCCTTAGCAGCGGATTTCCCTTTGCGCTTCGGGCGCTCGGATGCAGTCCGGGCATCTTTGTCTGGCCATTCCGAGGTCTGCGCCGTTTTCGATGGCTTGTCAGAACGAGGTTTGCGGTGTTTCGCGGCTTCAGGTGAGGAATGAGGCGCCGCAGGTGGTCCTTTGGGAGAGGTATCGAAGTCTGGCACGCCCACCAGCTCAGTCAGAGCCGCCCCTTGCTCAATGACCAACGCGTCCCCCAGATCCCGCTTCATTGCAGGTACAGCATCAGTGGCGATTTCAACAAAGGTCTCTTGGTATTGCACGCGGATTGCGCCGATGGCGTCCTTCGAAAGACCTGCGTTGCGGCACAGCATTGGCAACAACCAGCGCGGCTCTGCACGCTGTTTGCGCCCCAAGGAAAGCGAGAACCAAGTGCTTGGGCCAAACGCCGCGCGCGCCTCTGTGTTGCGTTTTCCAGGCTCTGGCGCCGTTCCCAAGATCTCTGGTGCCGAGTGGCGTTCTCGGTAGAGGCGCAAGTAGGCTGCCGCGACCTGCTCTGGCGTTCTGCCCTTGAGCAGCCGTTCTGCAAAAGCTGTTTCTTCGGCATCTGGTGGCTCGTCCAAGGCGGGGCTGGATATGATCCGGTCTTCTTCCCGGGCGAGAACCTCTTCGGCAGAGGGTGGGGTGCCCCATTCGGCCTCCAACTTTGCCGTCTTCAGCAATCTTTGCGCTTTCGAGCGCTGGCGGCCCGGCACGATCAAAATGGACGTTCCCTTGCGCCCGGCACGACCGGTCCGTCCAGAACGGTGCAGTAAAGCTTCGGCATTCGAAGGGAGATCTGCGTGGATCACCAGCTCCAACCCCGGAAGATCAATGCCCCGGGCGGCCACGTCCGTAGCAACACAAACCTGCGCTCGCCCATCTCGCAGGGCTTGCATCGCATTGGTGCGCTCTGTCTGGCTGAGTTCCCCTGACAAGGAAACAACGGTAAATCCCCGGTTCGAGAACTTCGCAGTCAAACGCGCAACCATGGCGCGGGTATTGGCGAACACTATGGCAGTCTTTGCATCGTGGTAACGCAGCAAATTGATGATTGCCTTTTCGACATCCGAAGGCGCCACGTTCAAGGCGCTGTAGGTAATATCCGAATGCTGCGCCTCCGGGCTTCCAACCTTGAGCTGCTGCGCATCTTCGTTCTGGTAGGTCTGGGCCAGCTTGGCAATGCCGCGCGGAACAGTGGCAGAGAACATCAAGGTCCGCCGGGTCTTTGGCGTGTGATCGAGAATGTATTCAAGGTCTTCGGCGAACCCCATGTCCAGCATCTCGTCAGCTTCGTCGAGAACAACGGTCTGCAAATCGCTCAGGTCGATCACCCCGCGTGATGTGTGATCGCGTAACCGCCCCGGCGTCGCGACAACAACATGAGCGCCGCGTTCAAGCGCCCTGCGCTCGGCGCGTGCATCCATGCCACCCACCGCCGATGCAGTGACGATCCCGGCTTCGGCAAACAGCCAGTCGAACTCGCGCCGAACCTGCAGTGCCAGTTCGCGCGTGGGCGCAATCACCACGGCCAAAGGGTTCGCTGGTCGGTCAAATCGTCCGCTGTCATCGAGAAGCTCTTGTGCCATTGCAAGACCGAAGCCCACGGTTTTACCGGAACCGGTTTGCGCAGAGACAAGCAAATCCTTGCCCGCCAATTCTTGCGTTGTAACGGCCTCTTGGACAGGCGTCAGGGCACTATACCCTTTTTGGGACAGCGCCGTTGATAGAGTTGCGGGAAGGTTGGAGGGTTCTTGCACAGGTCACCAATTGCCGAGAAAACCCCGGCGATAGTGGTATTCTCTATCGATGTATAGAGCGCTCGAACAAAATTGTACGAAATGGCTACCGTGGCGAGCCAATGCCAGTCTCAACCGACGACCCAGAACATGCGACGTCGGGCTGCCACGACCCGTTGTGTCGCACCGTTTCGTCCCGGAGCTCAAGAAAAGCGGTCATGAGGTCTCTTGCCTCCTCAGCGATACCTTCATCGTAGAAAGCCTGTCTACTCCCAGTGCTCTAAGAACTGGTCTCATTGCCAAGCCGAAACCAATTCCGATGAGAATTTGGAGGGGCACGATAACCGTGATGGCCGCCGGAGTCGTTCCGAGAAAAACCCGGAGTAGATGCATGACCGGAATGTGGGTCAGATAGATCATCAGTGAAAATGCAGCAATTGGGACAATGACCCTCGTTAAAAGTCGGGGCAGCACGATATGGGGCAGGATCATGCAGACAACCAAAACGATGATCCACGATACATTACCGAGGAATGGGAAAAACGCTTTACAGATCCCAAAATACAAAACTCCGAGAGCCAGCGTCACCACGCGCTGCATTGGCGTTTTCGAATAGACCGCCAATGCGCCTATCGCGAGAAATGGGAAAATAGTCGTCGGTACTGTCTGTAGCTTAATAGCGATCTCCCGAAAGTCGCCGGTGAAAACGGCGATACCCGAAACGGCCAGAATGCTCGCACACAATGAGACCAGCGATACAACAAGCAGGGCAGACCATGTGTTGTCTCGCAAGCGTTCTCGTGACCAGGGGAACGCCAGCATAAAACCTATAAGCGCGAATATCTGGATGTATGTATGCAGAAACCACACCCAACTGATCTCAGGAAGTTTGTTCCAGTGATCCGGGAAAACATGATTTAGAATGGGTGCGAAATTTCGATGCAAGAGTTGTGATGTTACGTGAACATCTTCGCCTCTGAGGGTATTGGCGACGGCATGAAGCAAAAAAAACAGCACAAGCGGTACGTAAATACGTCCGAGTAAAGCGACAACGCGTCCGACATGATCGTCCTTTAACACAGTTGGGAGTTGTAACTGTGCAAAGGAGAAACCTGCCAACGCAAAGAGCGCGACCGTGGACCCAATCCCAAGTTGGAAGCCATTGTGAGCAATTACGATTCCCACAATCGCGAGAGCTCGAAACAGGATCATTGTCTCGATCGTGGACGTTGAGAAAAAGGGGTTTCGCGTTACATTTGAAGTTGCCGTCGATCTATTAAGCAAAGCCAAATCCGCAATGGATACCCATTGCCAGTCTTCCGGCAGCAAAATTCCCTTATGTTCCAGAGCCAGACGCGCTTCAATTGTCGTTAGACTGTCCGCACCAAGGTCAAAGAAAGACTGATTTCGGTACAGCGCATCTCGGCCCGAGAAATTTGTGAAGATGGCTGAAATCATGCGCTCATCTTCGGTTTCCGGAGCTGACGCCGGGTCTATTGGGTCGTACGATTTTTCGGATTTCAGTTTCAAAAGACCCGCTTTATCTACCTTGTTATTGGCAGTTAAAGGAAAATCATTTGTGAGCAGGATTTCTGACGGCACCATGTAGCTGGGCAAGTTCTTTGCCAGCGCCGTCCTGATAACTCCTTCATTTACATCCAAATCGTCAGTCAAGATAAACAACAAGAGCTTTTCTTCGGAAAGCAGCGCACAGGCTCGTTCCACACCGGAAATGCTTTCCGCCACAGCTTCGATCCCGGCCAACTCCACGCGGAAACCGTTGATTGTAACCTGATCGTCTTGCCGTCCAACAAACCGCACATTCCCATCGGGCATTTGGTAGCCAAGGTCCCCGGTGAAATGGAGAGCTGAAATCTGAGGATGGTCCGGTTGAACCTTTTGGTTCACACCGGAAACGGGATCCGCAAGATCAGCAACGATCTCGCCAACTTCACCAACCGATACGGGTACGCCATCTGGATCGACGATCCGGACACCCGAATATGGGAGCGGTTGACCCAGCGGGATCGGCTCATTCTTATGTCTCTCCGCCAAGATCTCGTTGCACAGGAAAATCTGTGGCGTTTCTGTCGTACCGAAGATGTTGAACTGCCTTGCATGGGGCGACAGATCACGCCAGTGCTCGACTGTAGCAGCCGACAGGCGCTCGCTTCCCCAGAAAATTGCAAGTATGTCGGGAAACCCTTCTTCGTTGGATGACAATCCGGCCGACACCAAACGTGACGAACTCGCGCTTGCGTTCAATACACTGCATTTGGCGGATCGAATGAGATGTCGAAGACTTTTAGGGTCGACCATCTCAGTATTCGTAGGAACGATGGCGCGTCCCCCACTGCACAGGGGCAGAAAAATATCCCTCAAGGTCGGATCATGAGAAATCCCTGCCAGAAGTACGGTTGTAATGGGTTCGGACAGGGATAGTTTTTGAATTTGCCAAGCTATGGAACGTTGCAGCGTTTTGTCGGGCAGCGAAATCAGCTTTGCCTCACCGGTCGTACCGGAAGTAAACAGATGATAAGCCGCATCGCGCGGCGGGCCGCCAACAGGTTTCATCGACGAAACAGGTTCATTTGCTTCGCGGACAATTGTGAAATTGCCTTGAATAGCTTTAGGAAACGCCGCGCCAGCCTCTACGATCAAGCGCGCGCCCAAGCGGTCTATCATCTTTTTCAGACGTGCATCCGGGTAAGTCGCATCCAAAAGCGCAAAAGAAGCACCGCTCGCTGAAATCCCCAAAATAGCCGCAATGATTGCCGGATCTCTCCCGGCTAGGATTCCAACGGTGTCTCCTTCACCAACTCCTTGTTCAACCACACCCTTCATGAATCGAAGGGCTCTATCCGCCAATTCCTCGTATGTGATGGTTTCCCGAGACGTTATGACCGCTGGAGCGTCAGGTTGTTTTTGGGCAAGTTCAAAAAAGGATTCATGCAATCTCGTGGTCGGCTCAGGTTCAAGCTCAGACGCATGGGTTACCGCTTCGTGCCCGATGCGTGCAGCTGCGAGAATTTCCCGGCAAGTTCTGTCAGCATTCTCCAGAACTGAGGCAAGTAATCGGCCCTGAAAATCAAGATATGACGCGGCCCTCGCTTTTGAAACGTGAGCTGAGTCAAAAAACACTCTCCCTGTTGTGACATTGCGATCATCAGCCCAGACCAGGTTGAGATCAAATTCGATGCGTCGGTCCAGAAACTCCCGCGGACCAATTTGAAGTGAGCCTGCTCGAATTGGCCTCGAGGGGGGATACATGTTTATCGACACGGTGGGGCCTTTCCCGGCCGCCAAGGTCGAATCCAGGATGGGCTCCGTTTCCAAGGAAATGGCCAGTTTGGTCTGCTGTGTCAGTTCTTTGGCGAAAGCGGCAAAATTCTTATCCAAATCGACAGTAACATCCAGGGGCAGGGTGTTCGAAAATGGTCCAATAACTGAAGCGGGCGCGCCCAAGTTTCCGCGCCCTTCGGTTTGGAAAAACGTCGCGACGTCTGATGACCCGGTAAAACCGTACATGCCGAGCGCGTGGCATGCGGAAAGCACGCCGAATTTGCTTGCTCCGATTGCCTTTCCCAGTGGCCTTATGTCCTTTAGAAAACTCCCGAAATTTTTCTCAACGAACTTCCCGGCCTGTGCCAATCCGCTTTTACCCGAGCCGTCAGAAACCAGCCGCGCAGGTTTGGGCAGAGCTTCTACAAATCTCTCGACTTCATCGGTTGTGGATGCGTCCCTCACGTGCGGAAGAGCATAGTCGTAGTAAGACTTTGCAGGTTCCAATTCCTCTCCAACATAGAGTTTGAGCAGGTCCTTGTGCATCGCGCGACGTGACAATCCATCCATGATGGCGTGATGCGCAGCGATCGAGAAACGCCAACAAGATCCATAATCAGCGACGAAAAAGCGAATGAGAGATCCATGCTCAGTCGTATCCACCGCATCAAACGAAGCTGGCAACGCCCACTCTCGAAAAGCGGCCAGAGACTGATCCTCCATTTCACATTGGTGAAATTGGAATTTGGCATCGGTTGATACCGACGCATGTATTTGGCGGCCATCCAATACAAACGCCGTGCGAAGTGCATCATGTCTTTCAACCAACTGACGCACGGCGACGTGGAAGGCCTCTTTGTCGAGCGATCCCTCGACCATGTGGCCCACGGCGATCATGTATGCGCCGACACCTGATAACTCTGCCATCACGTAGCGAAACTGATTACTGCTCGCCGGAAACAATGTCGCCTGGTCAAATGTGCTGCTACGGGATTGTCTCATGGGTGGAAGAAAACTCCTGAAATAATAATCGCGTTCGAAAATGAAATTGCCATGAAATTATGTAGGTCAGTGTAGTATCACAATTTCCAGGAGAGGATTGCCATACTTATTCGAGGCACTTGCCGGATAATGGATGTAGTTTTTGTGTGATCGTTCGAAATTTTGGCCGTTCTCGGTTGTCTGATGTCAGCGCCCATGCTGGCGATGTCAATAGGATCGGAAGTCTGCTTGCTACCGGTGTCATAACAATGCGTTCAGTCTGGTGAAGCTGCCAGACTTCTCAGTCGGGGCGTGCATTTGGCCCTAGGCGAGGCGGCTCTTTAACAGATCACCCGATTTCAGAAGGATTGGATGGCCAACCATTGAGAACGCGGTGTTTATTTGCTTCAACGCGCGGAGCGTTTCCTGGTGGATGTTGCTCGTCTCAATACTTTCAGCGAGCCCCTCGCGCAGGCGGCCGATATGGCTGCGCTGCAATTTTTGCTCGACTTTGCGCACCTTTTCCTTGGCTGCGACCAGTTCGCGGGCTTCGGCTGGGTTCTGGTTCATCATCACATTCAGGGCCAGTTGCACATTGCTTTGGACTCTGTCCGTAAAGTCGCGGATTTCTTCGCGACCCTGGGGCGAGAATTGCAGTTTTTGCATATCCAGGCGTCTGGCCAGCTCAAGCATGATCCGCGCAATAGCGTCGGATGCAGAATCGAGGCTGGTTGAAATCGAGGCCAGCTCCATTGAACGTCTGCTCAGTTCCTCATCCATCCCCTTTTGGCCGAGGCGGGCAAGATAAAGTTTGATATCCAGATGCGTCTGCTTAATGGCCTTGTCCTGATCCACGATCATGATTGCAGTGGTAGCGTTCCATTGGTCGTAGAGAGGTTCGACCGCGATCAGCATCTGTTCGATCTTTTGCCCCATCCCGAGCAGTTCGCGCGCTGCGCAGTCTATGGCGCGCTGCGGGCGATCCAATAGAGTGGGGTCGAGCGCACTGGCGACATTCAGAGCACCGTTCGTGCTGGGCTTTTCTACCATGAAATAGGACAGCACGGCTGTAATCGGCCCAACAAGCGGTAGCGCCAATAGTGCCAGCAGCAAATTGAAAGCCAGATGCAGATTGATGGATTGTCGGGCAGGAGTAGCCCCAAGGTAAGTCAGCAGATCCGGCAGCGACGCAATGGCAAGAACAGCCAGTGCAGCCCCGCCACCGCGCAGGATCAGGTTGGCCATGATCATTTGTCGCGACGCGAGTGGCGCGGAATAGGTCAGTACAAATGCGATGAAGCCTCCACCCAGATTGGCCCCAAGGATCATTGCAGCGGCAGCCGGAACCGGAAGGATCGACTGCCCGGCTAGCGTAACAAATAGCAATACCGCAGCAACACTGGAATGAACGCCCCAGGCGAAGACAGCGCCAATGATGAATGCGGTCAGCAGGTCGCTACCAAGGTAGGCCATGACGGTCTGCGTAGCGGGGTTGGCGATCATCGGTTCGGTTGCGCCACGGATCATGTCCAGCGACACGAAGATCAGCGCAAGCCCGATCATGATCCGACCGACCTGGCGGGTGTTGCTGCCTTCGCCGCGCAGAAACACGGTCACCCCGACGACCAGCAAAAGCGGGATCAGAATAGGTTGCCGCACGACCAAAAGCTGCGTCACCAAGGCGGACCCCACATCTGCACCCAAGAGGATCGCCAGCCCGGTTGCTGTTGCAAGCCCGCCTTTGGACATGAAATTGGACACCAGAACCGCAACTGCGGTGGCGCTTTGCAACAGCACAGCCGCGCCCATTCCGGTTGCTGCGGCAAGCAATCGGTTTCGGGCTGAATGCCGCAGCCAGATGCGCATGGGCGCTGCAAATCCGCGCTCGACACCTGTCCGCACCAACCGAACTGCCCAGATCAGCAGGGCCGCAGCACCTGCAATATGGATCAGTATCTGGAGGGCGTGTGGTTCGTTCACCGGCGTTACTTTCTATCAATTGACACGTTCAGAAGGGAAAAAAGCCCGATCCGCCTACCGGTCCAATACGGATTGAGCTGAACCCAATGACCCAGTGGCTGTCATACTTCTGCGTCGTGTAGGTTAAATTATACCTGTCCTCAGTCCAGCCGCAAAGCTGTGCCGTATGGGACAATGGGCGAGATAGCCTCCAGAAATTCCGGCGTACCGCAGGCAAATCGCAACTTGTCGGTCAGGTCAATCTGTGTCCAGTCAACGGTGCAGCCTATGCCAATCTGCTCCAGGATCGGAATTGCCGCCATCAAATCCCAGGTACTTTCGCCGGTACCGAGATATCCATCGACCTGACCTTGTGCAATTTCGATCATCGACAAGGTCGCCGACCCGCAGCACCGAAACGACATCTGCGCCTCTTCGAGAATGAACCGAAGCGTGTTGAGCCGCAGATCGACCGGGATCACGGGATGAAACCCAACGCCACAAGCGGCCTGCGCCGCCTTCATACCCCTACGCTGCTCCATTTCTTGTCCATTCAGCGTGCTGGCAAAACCAGCGCCGCCAACAAGTGTTTGCGCCCGCACCGGCACGTGAATGACACCGAATACCGGGCGTCCGCCCTCATAGAGACCGATCGAGACCGCCCATTGATCGCCGCCGCGTACGAAATTGAACGTCCCGTCTATGGGATCAATCACCCATGTACGCCCCGAGCGTCCCTCATGGGCAGCCCCTTCTTCGCCAAAGACGCCATCATCTGGGAAGGCATCGGTGAGCGCGCGCGTGACGAAGACCTCGACCTCCTGATCCGCCGCAGTGACGAGATCGAGATGCCCCTTGGCTTCGACCGGTACGGAGCTGAGCTCGTGAAAATGCGACAGGGCCAGATCGCCAGCCTTGCGGGCAATGGCTTCGACGGTACGAGCACATTCCTGAGTTACGGCTTGGGTCACAGCGATACATACCTTTTGTGAAGGGTCATGGTGCCCTGCGCGTCATAGCGCAGGATGAAATAGGCGTAGGGCTCTGCAATGCTGCCCGGTTCCTGTGCCTCGGGCCGCAGGTCCAGCGCATGCTGGAACGCGGGCCCGCCACCGACCTGGCAAAACGCACCGTTCCACATCGCCTGAAAGGGGCGGTGTATGTGGCCCGCGAAAATATACAAGGGTGCGTCATATGCGGCCACAAGGTCCCCGAGCCTGTCGCGCCCGTCGATCAGCGCCATAGCGTCCAACTTGGTGACCCCCGATGGAAACGGCGGGTGATGCATCGCGATCAGAGTGGGGCCCGGTGATTGCGAGGCAAGTTTATCGGCAAGCCAGTCAAGTTGGGAAGGATCAAGCGTGCCATGAACGCGGCCTTCGACCAGCGTGTCGAGCGCGAGGATGCGCAGATCGCCCAACTGTGCCGCGTAGTTGAGATATGGGCCTCGCCCAAACGGCAGCACATCCTCGAAAGCGGCGCGCATTTGGGCCCTGTCATCGTGGTTGCCGGGCACGACAAACACCGGCATGTCGAGCGGCGCAAGGATGTCTTTCACAAGCGCATAATCCGCGGCACTCCCCCCATCAGCCAGATCGCCCGTAAAGATGACGGCATCGAACTTCGGTTGATGGGAAGCTATGTCACCAATGACTTTTCGCGCCGCATCCGCCGCATCCAGCCGTACCAGAGACGTTTCCGGTGCTTCGGAAAAGACATGGAAATCGGAGATATGAGCGATCAACATGGCGGGTTCCACATGTCTACTTGATGCCAGCACGCATGAAGTTCGCAACGAACTGGCGCTGGAAGATGACGAAGGCGACGATCAGCGGCGCGGTTGTCATCAGTGTTGCCGCATTGACCAGCGACCATTCCACACCGCTTTCCACGGTTGCGAAGACGCTGAGGCCGACCGTGACGGGGCGTACCTCGGGCGAGTTGGTGACAATCAGCGGCCAGAGGAAGTTATTCCAGTGGAAACTGATCGAAACCAGCGCATAGGCCAGATAGACCGGTTTGGCGAGCGGTACGTATATGTTCCACAGGACGCGCCAGGCCCCAGCACCTTCGATCTGGGCGGCCTCGTCGAGTGAGACGGGCACAGTCAGGAAGGTTTGCCGCAACAGGAATATCCCGAAGGCCGAGGTCAGATAGGGCAGAGCGATGCCAAGGATGGTGTCGATCATGCCGATCTTTGACAGGGTCAGGTAATTCTCAACGATCAGGATCTCGGGCGAGATCAGCAGTTGCACCATGATCAGTGCAAACAGGAACCCTGCCCAGCGGAACCGGTAGCGCACGAAAGCATAGGCCACGAGGGTGCACAAAATAAGATTGGCCACCAAAACGATGGTGATCAGGATGACTGTGTTGAGGAAATAGAGCGCAAAGGGCGCGGCCTGCCAGGCCTCAAAGAAATTCTCAAGTGTGATTGGGGCGTTCCAGACGAAATTGGCGGAATAGATCTCATCATGGAACGCGGTCCAGACGGAATAAAGAAACGGCAGGCCCCAAAGCGCTGCGAAGAGTAGGCCCAGCGTGGACCACATAATTCTGTTGAGACCTTGTGTCATTGGTAATGCGCCTTTCGGTTCAGCACCCAGTACTGGACGGCGGCGAGCACCCCGAGCAGGCAGACCATCAACACGGTCAGCGTCGCGCCATAGGCAAAGTCACGCTGCGAGAAAGTGACCTCGTAAATGTAGTAGAGCAGCAGCGCGCTGGAATTGTTCGGCCCGCCGCGTGTCATGACGATCACGTGGTCCACCAGACGGAAAGCATTGATCAGCGCGTTGACGGCAACAAAAATGGTGGTTGGGCGCAAAAGCGGCAGCACGATGTTGAAAAAGATGCGTACCGGTCCTGCACCTTCCAGTCGGGCTGCGTCTTTCAGGTTTTCAGGCACCGCCTGCAGGGCCGCGAGATAGAAGATCATGAACAACCCCGCCTCTTTCCAGACGGCGACGAACATCATCGATATGAGAGAGGTTTCGGTACTGCCCAGAAAGTTGATTGGCGGCAGCCCGAAAAGACCCAGGATTTGCGAGGCCAGACCAATGCCCGGCGCATAGAAAAACAGCCATATGTTAGCGACCGCGATCATCGGCAGCATCGTCGGCATGAAAAATGACAGGCGCATCAGCGAGGTGCCGGGCAGTTTGGCGTTAACCAAGAGCGCCATGCCAATGGCCAGACCGATGGCCAGAGGGATCGTCCCAAGGGCATAAAACGTGCTGTTCAGCATGACCTGAACTAATCGGTCGTCTTCCAGCAACGTCTGATAATTCTCGACACCCACGAATTTCGACGGGCGCCGCGAACTCGCATTGTTCCAGAAGGAATTCAGCAAGGCACGCAGGGCCGGATAATGGGTAAACGCGACCAGCAGCAGACAGGGCGCCACCAGCATGATCATTGCCAGTCCGAAAGGTAACCGCTTGTTCATGATCCGCCGTCCTTTGCTGCTCGCAGTACCGATCCCCGCGCATGCATGAGCACGCGCGGGAGTTTGCGTTATTCGAGCCTATTTGTAGTCATCCAGAACGTCGTCGGCGCCTTCCTGCGCTGCCTTGAGCGCGGCTGCCGGCTCGGCATTCCCGGTCACCACACTTTCGATGGCATCGACAAGATATTGCGTCACCTTGGCGCGCTGGAACGTTGCGAATTCACGCTCGGCATAGTCCAGCTGATCCAGAGCGACCAGCGCCTGCGGCAGGCGTTCGGCATAAGCCTTCATCTCTGGCGTTTCCCAGGCGTCGGGCCGCGGTGCCACATAGCCCGTGGCAATGCTCCATTTGGCCGCATTTGCGGGTGATGTCATGAACTTGATGAAATCAAGCGCTGCTTCGCGTTCTTCGTCGGTTGTGTCCTGGAAGATGTAGAAGTTGCCGCCGCCAATGGGCGCGCCGGGTCCGTCACCGCCCGGAAGGAAACCAACACCCCAGTCAAAGGTCGCGTTTTCCTCGACAAAGGCTAGGTTGCCGGTGGAAGTCCACATGGAGGCCGTCTGGCCTTCAAGGAACGCCTTTGGTGTATCGCCCCAAGAGATGCCGCCCGGTGCCATAACACCTTCTTTGGACAGGTCCAAAAGGAATTCCAGTGATGCTTTGGTCGCCGGGGTATCAATACGCGCCTCGATGCCGGTTTCGGTGGTCAGAACATCACCCTTGGAGACCACCAAACCGCCAAATAGCCACGCTCCGCCCAAGCCGAGGGTTGGAATGCGGGTGCCCCATTGGGTGACATTGCCATTGTCGTCCTTGATGGTCAGCTTCTTGCCCATCTCGATCATCTCGTCCCAGGTTTTGGGCGGAGTCTCAGGGTCGAGCCCAGCGGCGCGAAAGGCGTCCTTGTTGTAGTAGTAGACCGGTGTGGAGCGCTGGAACGGGATTGCGTAGGTTTTGCCCTCGAATTCGGCGTCCTTCATGAAGCCGTCATAAAAGCCGTCAATCCATTCCTTGTCTTCGGGCGTGTTCGCGATGTCGGAAATCGCCACAATGACGTCCTCTTCGATCAGCGTGAAGAGGTCAATGGACAGCAACACCGCCACCTGCGGCGGTTGTCCCGCGTTTGCGGCGGTGAGCGCCTTTGTCGTGGTTTCCTCATAGTTGCCAGCATAGACAGCCTTCACACTGTGCTGCGGGTTCTGCGCCGCCCACTCATCCGTCAATGCCTGAATGGTCTCGACAGCGGGCGCGTTCACGCCAACCGGAAAATAAAATTCCAAATCCGCCGCTGAAAGGCTGGTTGCCGCGAGGCTGAACATGGCCGCAGTGCAGCACGAGCCAGCAAGTTTTGTCATGATTGTCATTGGGTCTCCTCCCCATTTGAGTATTTCGTTAGCTGTTCTTCGCCATTTGAGTTAACCGCTCGAAATTCTTTGCCCCGACGTCCTCGAAAACAGATGTGCGGCACTGTTGTCCCAACACACTGTGATATCTTCACCCGCTTGCGGCGCGTCTGCGCCATGATGCGCCATAATGAAACGCGCGCCGGACGCAGCGATCAGATGCACCAGAAAGACACTGCCTTCGTATTCAACGCTGAAGACCCTGCAGGCCGCGCTGAAATCAGCACCCGCGTCGCCCAGCTTCATTGTCTCGGGGCGTACGCCGACCAGCAGATCGGCGTGATCTGTCTTGACCCGCGCAGCGACCCAGTTGGGCAAAACAACATCTGTTGCCGCTATCAGGTTCATGGGCGGTGTCCCGATGAAACTGGCGGCAAAGGTATTCGCCGGATGGTCGTATAGATCCTGTGGCGTGCCGATTTGCGCGGCTTGCCCGTCGCTCATCAGGACCACCGTATCGGACATCGACAAGGCTTCGCTCTGATCGTGGGTGACATAAACAACCGTGATGCCCAACCGCTTGTTCAACGACCGGATTTCGCTGCGAATCTCGACGCGTAACTTGGCATCCAGGTTGGACAGTGGCTCGTCCATCAGCACAAGCGGGCGATCAGACACCAGCACCCGCGCCAGCGCCACCCGTTGCTGTTGGCCACCGGAAAGCTGCGCCGGCTTGCGATCCAAGAGCGGGCTCAAGGCCATCAATTCCGCGACCCGTTCAAGGGAGTTCTTCTGCGTTGCTTGCGGCACTTTACGCACTTTCAGCCCGTAAATGATGTTCTCTGCCACGCTCATATGGGGAAACAGCGCATAGTTCTGGAACACCATGCCCAGGTTGCGATCTGCCGCTGCCTTTCCCGTAACGTCCGCACCGCCGATCAGAATTTGACCGCCGGTGACAGGCTCCAGCCCAGAAATCAACCTCAAGGCCGTGCTCTTGCCGCAGCCCGACGGGCCAAGCAAGGTCAGGAACCCGCCAGAATGGATATCGAAGTTCACACCCTTCAGGACGTCGGTCGCCCCCCAACTCTTGCGCAGGTCCCGAACCTCCAGTGATACGCCGGGCACACTCATGCGAGCACCAGTTCAAGATCGTCCTGACGCAACCGGTCCAGATCCTGCGGGCTGGCCTCCCGGTTGGTGATAATGCCGGTGATTTGAGAGAAATTCGCGGTTCGCATGAAGGCGCTCGGTTTGAATTTGCTGTTGTCGGCAATCACGAATTTCTTTCTGGAATTGGACATTACTTCTTTCTGAACCTGGCTATACGCCTCGCTGGCAACACTGATCGACCGACTGTCCAGATCGATGGCGGAACAGCAAATAAACGCGACATCGAACGACAGGGAACGCAATGCCTCAATCGCCAGCGATCCAGCAAAGGAGTCGTTGACCGGCTCGTAGGACCCTCCAACCAGATAGAAGTCCGCAATTCCAAGCGATTGTAGCTTTTTTGCGATCCCCAGAGACGTCGTGACATAGGTGCATCCGGGCTGCTTTATTGCATGAACCGCAACTGCATGCGCCGTCGTGCCGGCGTCCAGAAAGACGACCTCGTCGCCCTTCAGCAGATTTATCGCCGCCAGACCAATCCGGCTTTTTTCTTCCGCACCAACCCATTTGCGTTGGTCATTGGGCAAGTCGCCCAGCACACTGGAGTTCTTCATCACGCCGCCATGTGTGCGCACGACTTCACCAGCACTATCCAGCGCCTGCAGGTCCCGCCGCATCGTCGCATCAGAAACACCAAAGTGATCGCAAAGATCGCGCAGAGTCATCGCCCCGCTCGACGCCACCAGATCAGCGATTTTCTTGCGCCTCACAGCGGCCAATTCAAAGTTATCTGACATCTTCATTCTTCGTGCGCCCAAACATTGCTTGGCAGGTGATCGCCGAGTTCGATCACATAACATCTGTATCAGTCATAAACGCTCACAAACCGTCACGCAAGCCTAATTTGACGGAAGACAGCTTGGAGGAGCCTCGCTCGGGTAGGGATCAAATCGCTGAGAGAAGGGGCCGGAGGATGCTCGACGTTTTCAAGACCTCGATGCGTAGAGGTAGCCGGACCGAAATAAATCATTGTTGGACGACGGGTTCCCAGGTGTGCAGGATAATTTCATCCGAGCCTCACAGTTGGGGCTCAAGCGCGTCATGGCACAGATTCAGGTCGCGTACGCCGTGTGCACGACGACACTTTACCCACTGAAACTCAGAGTTAACCTTCCCAACCCACCATGGGCGCCGTGGATAGTCTCACTGCTGCTAGGGCAGAGGTATTCGGGATTTTTAGCCGCTCATGGTTGGCTATCGGGTATTTGCGCCCAAGATAGTCACGTAATGCATACGAGTCGCCTTGGAGACATAGTCGTAAGGCTAAGATGTCAGCCATGGAGGAAAGCGGTCGGATCACCGACGAATTTGTCGCGTGACACGTCCGAGACCGGATGTAATGTCGCCTAGGCCAACAGCTTCGATTGTGTCAGGCCAAGCCACTGTATTTATGGATGGGCGCTCCGAGGGAGCGCCCGCCCGCAATGCTCAAGCAAGTGCGATATTTGTTGCGCTTTCGCGACCGTCTCTGCCTGACTCGACATCGAACGTTACCTTTTGGTCGTCGTTCAGCGTCGTCATACCAGCGCGCTCAAGAGCGGAAATGTGCAAGAACACATCTTTTCCACCCGATTCCGGTGCAATAAAGCCGAAGCCTTTAGTTGGGTTGAACCATTTCACTGTGCCATTGGCCATGTGAGTTTTTCCTTATGATTGCTGCCCACGACATGCGGCAGCCCGGCTTCTTACGACAATGTCGAGTGCTGTGAGCCGGTAAAGGAAAACAGAAAGTCGAATGGAGGTCAGTAGCACCCTAATAATGGTGCATACCCGGGAAAGTTACAAGGTGCGCCTTGTCGGAAGACAAATGTTTCCTTTGCTAAAGGGCTATCAATCATCTATGACTTGCAAGCTGCCGGGCACCCTGGTGGCGCGCAAAGGACAGCCCGCATGTCGTTCAACGACCTGGCAAAGAAAGAGGCCGCAGAAAAAAAAGGCCTCGCAGGATAAAGACCCGAATTCACCGACCAAGCATGACGAAAGCCCCGCATCGGGAACCAAGTCGCGCGTCTCTTCACAAGACTGACAGACGCGCCGCGGAACGACCGACACGCCCAGTCAGGACTAAGCTTGCCGCAACAGGTTTCCTCCTCCGAGCATCTCGCGTTCCGGAAGCAAGCGCTGATGGTGCAAGGCGTCCAGATGGGCCTCATAAATCGAGAGGGCGGCAAAGCGCGCTGGGTCTGGTTTGACTTACATTGCACTATCCCTTGTTTTGTTCATGGCATCACTTTCAGGCGAGGTCGTGATGGTCCCGAACACTGACATGGAGGTCTTTGTCGTCCGTGCTGATCGATAACAGTCTCGATGGAGTTTGCCCCTAGGTGCATTCACCGGTTCGGGAGGGTCAAGCGCGCGAGGCACAATCAATCCAACCAAATGCGGAAAAACGAGATCTCACGATTTCGCCATGCGACGTGCCGCTGCGACCGATCAGTTCCTGGTGACAATCATAGCTCTTTCTTTGGCTCCTGTGACCGAGACGCGAAAAAATCAGCGTCGCAGTCGTCAGCATCTGGCATAGAACCTTTAAGACGGACCATCTAGGCAGAAGGCGGCCCGGCGATCTCAACTACGCTGGCATCAAGAAACGCTTTTTTGAATGCTCAGCTCTTGTCGTCTCGGACTTATTTTGCCGTTGCAAAACACAGCTTAGGCGAAATGCGCAGATCGTGGTAAACTCTGGGATATTGAACGATAATTTATTGGATTCTTTATGATAGAAATTGATGGTACCGAAGGCTCAACTTGCCCTTCATGGGACGTTGCTGCAGATGCGCTAAATCTCAACCGTTTTGGTGATGGTACGGACGGCAGGCGCATCGTTCTGTTGGCTACACATCCCACATGCCCTTACCTCGGAGAAGCTTCTGAGACCGGCGATGGATTTGAAGCGAACCTGCGGGCGTTGGCCTTCTGTTACCTGCAAGAGCTTGAACCCAGATTTCAAGCCGAAGATCCGCAAGGTCGATTCCTGCCCGCAGGATGGATGGATGCCCTCGACCCGAATGAGCCAGACAATCCGGCGTTGATCTGGCTGCCGATCGACTCCGGGGCCGAGGTAGCTTCTCGGGATCTGGATCGCGTTGACGATCAGACTATCGTGCTGGTCGCAGGGCAGGACCTGGGATTCTTGACATTGGACCTTCCGCCCAACGGCTTTGGTGTACGGATCATTTTTCGTCGGTTGGAAAAAGACAGCGATTGTTTTGCCATTTCCTCCATGACGGCGCATCTGCCAGATGATCAATACGATGATAAGGTGTCATACGTTCAACTGCGACTTAAAGAAAAGGGTGGCGAATATCGGTTTCAGGAATTTTTTCCCGAATTGTACAAAGCCTTTCCCAGAGACGGGCTGCAGGACAAAATCGCCGGCTTCACCGGGCAGGATCCGAATGGATTGGTCGCAACTGAATTCCGCATTTTAGCAGCGTCCGATGACGATCCAGAATCGGAAGGTTTTGAGCTCAACACATATGGCCGCAAGACAAGCCTGCTGCCCCCGACATACGGCAACAAAAATAGGCCTTGGCCGCCTGACGGGCGCGAGAACGAAGGTTTCACCGGGATTACCACCAGGTTCCGCCTGAGTGACCCTGATAACCCTGTGTCAGTTGGCGAATGGTCTTTGCATGCGCATGTGCGGGTACCGGTGTTTGCGCAAGTGCCAACGGCGCTGGCAAGTTTGCAGAATGTACCGCCATATGAATTTCGCCCCCGGCCAAGCGATGATCTGTACGATGTACGCACAGAAGTAACGATTCCATCAGTGCTGGACCGTCCGCCCTTCAGGGTGCGCTATTGCCCGGGTTTTGTGAAAGCGGATGAACTGCTGACCCATCCCGACCCCCTGATAGGCAGCAAGAACCCGGCGGACCCCTATGAAGTTGTGATGCCCCCGAATGGTGCGGAAATTGACCCGCGGTCGGATCTCCAGTCTGCGATATCCGCCTTTTACCACTTCGACACTTTCTTCAAAGACGTGCATGCATTGAATCTGAGTTATGAGTCTTTGCTCCGCTATCTCCAATTGCCGGTAATGGTTCATTACCGATCCGGTATTTCGCCCGGACGTGGCAAGGACGGCCAGACTGTAAACGCGCGCGTTGCCCTGACGGTCGACGACGGCGCCAACATTATTCCGACGTCCGACCTCATCGCACATGTTCACCTGGCTCTGGGCAATATGAATCGAGGGTTCCGGGATGTCCCGGACGACGGCGCTTTCAATTGGCGCGCTTTGCAAGAGCTTGGTATCGCCAACGATAGGCGCTGGATCCTCCATGAGATTAGCCATTTGCTGATTACTGGCGCATTGGGGGAACTTGAGCTGCGGTTTGTGCACAGCGTCGGAGATGCGTTGGCGGCGGTTCTCTGCGATCCCGAAAGCCGTATTTCGCATGCTGCTTCCAATGGCCCATGGGAGGGCTTGCGGTTCCAGACTTACCCGTGGGTCGACATGCAGCGGCGGCACGACCGTTCGGTTCTCACTGGATGGAGCTGGAGCGGTGAAATGCAACGGGAACTGCATAGGACGCCGGAGCTGCAACTGCGCGAATTGAAGGGCTACAATACGGAGCAGATTCTTTCGACGACCTTGTTCCGCCTATACCGCATTCTTGGAGGCGACACGGAAGATGCGCACGGACGACCAGATGTTGACAGGCGTAGGACCGCGTCACGGGTCGTGCTATATCTGGTTCTACGTGGGTTGGAGACCTTCGTGCATTGGCCGTTGCGGGCAGAAGAGCTGGAAAGCGCGTTAATTGATGCGGACGTCTGTCTGACGACCCCGCTGGTGCACGGTACGGACCAGATATGGGTGGGGGGGCAGGCGCATAAAGCCATTCGGTGGGCGTTCGAAGCACAAGGTCTGCATCCTGAAGATACCGCACACGCGAACAATGGCCCCGGCGCGCCACCGCCGGTCGACATCTATCTCAAGGACCAGCGCACCGACATCGAACATACGTTCGCAGGCAATATCGACCACAAGGCTGGGTCTTACGTACCCGTGTCGCTGCACTGGAGCGATAGCGCTGGCTGGACTGGCGGTCGAAGGTCACTTGATGATCCAATAGAATTCGGGGAGCGCCGGGACCAGATGCCGGGCGCTGTCTTTGCACGCGCATGGATCGGAAGAAAGGTTGGAAACAGTTCAGTCACTTGGGAAGCCCCAATTTTGAATGGCGCAGATATCTCGGCAGACTTGAGTGACGGATCAGCTTCGCTTGCCGAGATAGGAGTTGTCGTCGCACCCGCTACAACGCCACCACCACCCAACGTCAATACCGACACACTGGTGCTGTTGGAGATCAGTTGCCCGGAAGACCGGGCGAATACCGACCCTGCAACGCAATTGGGCACGGCAATTGGCATTGGGCAAAAGCCGCCCGCTGATCGGGCCGAGATAGCCGCGCTCGTCGCGACGGACAACAATCTGGGGCTATTCTTCTTGACCGTACCTTAGCATTGGCTCGACGGCCCAGAGCATTGCGCAGCTCAGGGCCATTCGGCCTTGGCGCGTTGCAGGATGAGGTTGAACATTGGTGAATTGAGGTGCGTCTCTTGGACCATGATAGGATCGCCACCGTCCCCGGTCACTACTGCCCCTAATTCATCAAGCAAGGGTACCTGATTGTTTGGGTTCCCGCGACCGCTCGGCATCAATATGTCCCAAATACCTGCCGCCAAATGCCGCGACGCTGAACTGTCTGACGGGTAGTGCACACCGATCCGTTCGCGATTGACGGCAATCCTCTGCGCCATCAGCAGAAGCGGGGACATGATCGGCGCCCGACCGACAAGATCGGTCCAAACCGGCGGGGTGAACTTCTCGCCGCTGCCGGGTGTCGGCGGGTTCGGTGCCACAGGTCGTACCACCCCAAATCGTTCACTCATGTAAGGAATTTCCAATAGCAACAGTGCGATAAAATGTCCGAGGAACGAATGACCACTCGGAAAGGCGGGATGCATGGGGGGTCCGAACGGCGGCAGCAAACCCGGACAGATCAGCGAAGGGCGCACACGTTTGAAATGGTCCTTGTAGGTCATGTAGATCACATTGCCGATCGCGAGACCGCAGCTGATCAGTTCCATTGTCCAAGCATGGTCGCGCTGGTTGGCACCCACAAATTGAATGATGTAATCATGCAAATTGTCCGCCTGAAGGTCTGATTCATTCAGGTAGTCCGCCCGGTCTTCCTTCATGTAGCGCTCGAGTTGCTCCAACTCAGTATTTATCGTGCTCCATCGGTCATTGGCCGACGTGTCATTTAAGATTTCCTTGTGCCAGAGCAAATCGTCTTCTTCGATCCAAGCGAGATCATTTTCGTAGTCGACCAACTGAGGATGCCAGAGTTCTGGTTGGCTGCCGACTTCAAGTGCTGCGACAATTGAAGGGTCGGCGAGGTTTGCCGATTTCGCCCATTCGACCAAAGTTGGATCATATGGGCGCGACCAGAAGCGCAGGGCCGGATCCCAATCCTGCGGCGCCCATTCCTTGAACCTTTCGTTGCCCGGGAGGTTTGGGTCAATGCGGTATTCCAGAGCGAATGAATCAGCGCCGGTGTTGTCGGCGGAGAATTCCAATGCCCATGGGCGACGGCGCAACTCAAATGGGGTGGCGTAATAACTACGCGGCAAACTACTTTGGCTGGGTGCAGTGCCGGCAGTCGCGTAGACAGCTTGCCCCTGACCTTGCCCTTGTCCCTGACCTTGCCCTTGCCCCTGACCTTGCCCTTGCCCCTGACCTTGCCCTTGTCCCTGACCTTGCCCTTGTCCCTGACCTTGCCCTTGTCCCTGACCCTGACCTTGCCCTTGTCCCTGACCTTGCCCTTGCCCCTGACCTTGTCCCTGACCTTGTCCGAATGCCATCTCAGTCCCTCAAAATCTAAGTGTTCAAATATCGCGCCTTAAAAATTAGCGTGGAAGATCAGACAGGAGCAGCCCTTTTTCCAGTGCATCCCTGTCCTCCTTCCGAACCATAGGGTACCATGAAATCAACCGTTCAACGGAAAAATCTTTATCCAGCTCAAGAAGCGCACGCGCGACGGCTCGGGCTTCGACGACTTTTCCTTCCATTGCCAGGCTCGCAGCAAGCATACGGAGCGTGGCCGCATAGCGCGGATTTGCATGCCGTGCCTTGCGCAGCCACTCAGATGATTTGTCGTAGTTTCCGGACACAAATTCTGCCATGCCCGCACCGCACCACCAGGAGAAATTCATCGCGTCGAACGGGCTTAGTTTGAAGGCGTTCCGGAACCGCTGCATCGCTTCTTCGCCGCGCCCCAGATACGATAGGGTTACCCCGCTCATGGCCCAGCCAAGCGCGTTGTTCTGATCAAGTGACAACGCAAAGTCGAACATCGACATGGCGCTTTCAGGATCACCGCCTGTCAAACTGGTCAGATGTGCCGCGACCACCTGGCAGAATGCGTCGGCTGGTTCCAGTGCAATGGCACGGCGCGCGTGTTCCAATGCCAGTTGCTTGTCGCGCTCTGGATCGACTGACCGTTCTTCGCCGTAAAGAAAGTTCAACCGCCATGCTGAGTAGGCATGCGCATGGGCATACGAAGGGTCCAGCTCTAACGCCCGGTTCAGTGCGATCCCGGATTTCAGAAAACTGTCGTCGGTGAACCGATAAAGTTGCGAAGAGGCCTTCAGTAAGCAGTCGTAGGCATCGAGGCTATCGGTTGATCGGTTTCTGACCCGTTCGATCCCGGCTTCGCGCAAACGCGGCTCGAAGGAGCCCACCAAAGAAGAGACGATTTCATCCTGAAAATCGAAAAGGTCTTCGGCATCGCCGTCAAAACGCTCCGCCCAGATCGACCGGTTGCGCGCAATATCCACCAATTCGGCCGAGATGCGAAGCTTTTGACCCTGCCGACGTACGCTACCGTCCAGAATGTAATTCACACCCAGTTGCGCCGCGATCTTTTGAAGATCCATGCTGCGATCAGCAAACCGCGACGCAGACCCGCGCGCGATCACATGGAAAGCACGGCTGCGGGACAGGCCGGTGATGATGTCTTCGGTAATGCCGGATCCGAAATATTCCTCCATTTCGTGACCAGAGGCGGAGCGGAAAGGGAGAACTGCAACCGTCGGACGCGATGTCCATTCGATAAAGGGATGGTGCAGGGGTTCATCCGAGGCAACATCTTCATCCACGGGTTCCGCCAAAAACAGATGGACCACGCGCTGGATGTTCCTGAGCCGTGGCGTGCCGAGATCCCGAAACCGGACCGGCGCACGATTGCCCACTAACTCGCGCACAATATGGGTTACGACGATCTGCCCGGGTTCAGCGGCCGCATGTATCCTGGAGCCTATGTTCACGCCGTCACCCAGTATGTTGTCTCCGTCGGGCAAAATGTCATCCAGGTTTACCCCGATACGAATCTTCAAAGGTTCTCCATGGACTTGATCTGTTTTTACCTGTTTGGAATTCTGAGCCTCTATCGCCCAGTGCAAAGCGGCCACAACACTACGGAATTCCAACAGAATTGCGTCGCCAGCCGTTTCAACCAGCCTGCCTTCGTACCGCATAGCCAATGGAAGCAAAACGTTTTTCCGCAACGATTCCCAGCGCTTGCTTGTCAGGAGATCGTTGTGTGCCATGAGCTGAGAAAACCCAGCCACATCGGCGAAAGCCACGGCAGCAAGCCTACGGCTTACAACTGCAGGTGGATCGGGATTGATCGTCATAATTTGTGCTCAAAATTCTCGAAAACCAACAACCTCAACATATTGAACTAAAAAAGCTTATGTGTCGAAATTTCTTTCGAGGTGCCCCGAGTTTACAAATGATGCGTACGGCAGCAATGCGGGCTGCAACCGCAACATTTTGAAGGTCGGTCGAAAGTAGGAAGGGGCTTGCGAGCCGATAGTCGCAGTCATTTTTTGCAAGACGTAGCGCTGCGTCCGAATTCGGGTCTGATCCATGTTGTTGAAAAAATTTGGTTTTACCCCAAAAAAATGGCGAGAAACATTGTCGAAGTGCGCCAGTGGGAAACTTTGGCCGGGATGTCAGCCAAAATAATGGTTTCGCGATCTCTGCCGATCTCCTAGGCCCGACCACGCAAACAGGGCCAACTCCACCTCGTCTCCCCGTAAGTGGGACGATCAATCCTGGAGTCAGGGAAGTTACCTGACCGTCCGCGACCGCCATTCCATCCGCCTTGATCGCATCGGTCGAGACTTCCTTGATCAGATTGCCCTCGACGAGAACGTTTGCCCCCACCACCAATTAAGATGTGATACCGTTATCGATATCCACGTTCGTAAACAGCGTTCTCGCTGGTTTGTCTTGCGCGTAGCACGGATGCGACGCCAAGCGAAAGGGAGGTGGCAAGGCTGACTATTTTCCACACTGATCTCCTAAAGTTTCGGAAATCTGAGACACGAGATAGCCTTGGCAAGCTAAGGTTGCCCAAGTAATTGATTGCTCCCGCATCGCTGACCTTTGAGGCCAGAATGGATCGTCCCCAATTTGGTTGCACAGTCGCAAGTCTGGTCTGAGTCCCCGCAAGTCAATCTGCTGTCACGCAGCGCATGCCCGCATCGGTGAAGCATACGATTTGCTACACTCCAATCTTGACCTTGGTGGGGTTTTCTAATGCCACAGTGGAATATCGCAAGATTGAACGTCAGTAGGGCTGCCACAGCATCGCTGACGGAACGGTCGTCAGGTGCGGTCCCCTAGCTCATAGACGGCGCAAAAGCAACGCCTGTTCATCAGCAACAATCCACTCAGTCTCTGGATCATATAACTGTCATCGCAATTGCATTATCTCGGGATCCGTTCCAGAGAACATCTGACCGGTGGATACTTACGACCACATTGGTAAAGTTGACCAAATGAGTGACCAGTCGGAAGCACCGACCGTGGAATAGGGAAAAGATGTTGTTCACAGCAAACGTTATTGATCTTTCCGACGATCAAAAAATTGCAAATGGCACTGTCCGTATCGTCTATGGGTTTCCTGGCCAGCAAGACCTTTTGATCAAAGTATTCCACTCATTTGAACAACGTTCCCCAAGAAGGCCAATCAAACGTCTTGCCTGGCGGTTTTTCCCGATGTTGAAATTTCGCAGCGTCGTAAACGAGCTCAAATGCGAGTTGCTTCTTTCGCTAAGGCTCGGGGCGGATATCCAAAACATGCCGATTCCAAGAATGTTGGGTGTTGTGCAAACCAGCCGAGGTGCCGGAGTTGTTGTGGAACGCATCGAAGGCCTTGATGGCGGTCTTGCGCCGCGGGTCAACCAGTTTTTAAGGGCAAAATCGATTGATGAACCGATATTGGATGCTCTGAATGCGCTTGTTAAAAAACTGTTCGATCTTCACATCGTGGCGCGCGACATCAACTTTAGTAATATCGTCTACGGTACACGCGGCGCGGGCGCGGCTTGTTTTCTGATCGACGGTTATGGTGAGCGCAATTTGATCCCTTTCCGAAGCATGTCCAAGCGGTTGAATGAGCGCGCGCTGAACAGACAATTCGCTTCGATCGCACAAAAGACCGGCCTGGTATGGAGTTCGGAGCGACGCTGCTTCTCAAATCCCAATTAAAGCGTCATACGAACTGCATTTGCCATCTAACGCTGCCTGAATTCAACGCGTTACATGATGCACCATCCTGCAGGTTTTTCGTCAGACGCTCCAGATGATTTCCATCAAAAAAAACAGCAAGATTTCGCACTATGGTTCCGCCGACGACCCCAATCCCGATCACCAAATGAAACTCAATTGGAACGGAACAGCCGTATAGTTCGCGCCAAAGCGTGCCAATGGATCGCTCAATGGCAACAATGGAGAGAAGGTGACGCCATCCTGCATTGCCCCCCCCAAGTTTTACCGAACTACATCCCAGGCCGGCTCCGTGCCAAGGTACGGAGAAATTTGCAGTCTCAACACCGTTTTCGATTGTTTCTGTCGTCTAGCTCGACTGTAAACCGGTGATCATCGCAATGATTTCATTCTTGTCGGTCTCGGACGTTCGCCGTACGCCGATCTGCTGACCGCGGCGCAGTACGCAAATGCGGTCGGACAGGCGGAACACCTGATCGAGGCTGTGACTGACGATGAGAACCGCGAGATTGCGGGCGCGAAGGGTCTTAATCAGTTCTTCGACCTTGGCGGTTTCTGCGACGCCCAAAGCAGCGGTTGGCTCATCGAGGAGGATTAATTTGCTGGCCCAATGGGTGGCGCGCGCGATTGCGATACCTTGGCGCTGACCACCGGACAAATCGCGGATGATCGCCTGGGCCGAAGGGATGCGCACATCCAGGTCTTCGACGAGGGATCGGGTCTCGGCGATCATGGATTTCTTGTCGAGCAAGCCAAGCGGGCCTTTGGTCAACTCGCGTCCGAGAAACATGTTCATGTAAACCGGTTGTTGATCAGCCAGTGCCAAGTCCTGATAGACCACTTCGACTCCGGCAGCACGCGCGCCTGAGGCGTCGGCGAAAGTGACCGGATTACCTTCCAGTTGGATATCGCCAGAAGTTGGAGCGTGGACGCCCGAGATCATCTTGATCAGTGTTGATTTGCCCGCCCCGTTGTCACCCACGAGCGCCACGATCTCACCGGGATGAAGATCAAGCGAGAAGGTTTCAATAGCGACAACACCGCCAAAGGCCTTGTGGATGTCTTGCAGTGACAGGACGGGTTCGGAGATTTCGGTCATCGCAGGTTCGGCCAGTTTTCGAGTTGACCGTAGGGGTTTTCGATGGTCGTCACCTCTGGTCTACCGCTTGCGATGCCTTTCACGCCGGCTACGAAACTGCGCTTTACGAAGGCCTGACCTCGGAACCCGAGGATCACGCTGTCGCCTGGCTCAGGGCGGACCGCGCCGGTTGTGTCGATCATGCCGTAATAGTCGATGGCTGATGTGGCGGGTATCTCGATTGACGCGGTCGGACGGTAGCCTGGGTCTTTGGTGACGATCGCTTGCACATCATAGTCTGGGAAGACCGGATCAATATAAAGTCCGCCACCGAAACAATAGGCGCGGCCGGCGTGGGAATGGCTGACTTCGCTGAGATAACACACTGCGGGTAGCTCTGGCAGGTCTTCGGTGGCGTGCAGAGGAGTCGTGCCATGAAGGCCATTGCCCGGTTCGCATTGGGTGGCGCCAGCATCGGCGAGCGCGGCGAGCACAGCGGAGGAGGTGGTGCCCGGGGCGTTGATCTCGATGTTACGGCGACCCGCCTTGGCAAGCGCTTCGGCGGCCTTCGACAAGGTTTCGAGATTCGGGGTTGGCTTCACCTTGCGAGTGTCTTGATCGAACAGCAGGGCAGGGAAGGTGGTGATGCCTGCGAAATGCGCGCCGTCCAGAGCGTCAAACTGACTGGCGACGTCGACAATGTTCTCGGCAGCAAAGCCGCCCTCATGGCCGCGATAGAAGATGTCGCCGTCAGTTTGTATTCGGGCAAGCAACGCTTGGTCGCGCCCCTCGGCCTTGGAAGCGGCGGCGGCTTCAACTGCCTTGGTGTCATTGAAGACCGTCCAGTAGTCCGGGTGCAGGTGGTTGGCTGCAAGCGGAGCCTCGTGGCGGGGCACCTGAACGAGATGTCCCAAGTGGCCGATGTCCATGCCTGCGCGCTTACAGGCGACGGCGCACGCAATATCCACCGCAACGGCGGCCTTGATCCCACCTGCCATCACAGCTTGGCAGAAGCCGGAATGTCGTCCGACCTGTTTCGTCATTGCGAAGGTTTTCAGGCCGAGCTTGTCGGCTTCAGTGGTGAAGTGCCGGGCGTTGGCTTCCACCGCATCCAGATCCAGCACGTAGCAATTCGCAGGAAGTTTTCCGGCTTGGTGCAGTGCGACGGTGGCGTCCAGAAATCCGGGGTTTCGGCGGGTGAGAAGGTCAAGGAACATTAGCGTCTCCTAACGGGTCACGTCGCGCAGCGACACAGCGACAGCGACAAGAATGATAAGGCCGCGCACGATCATCTGGTCGGACACAGACAGGCCCATCAGGATCAGCCCGTTGTTCAACATGCCCATCATGAGCGATCCTACGAGGGCGCCGATGACCGAACCTTTGCCGCCGTTCAGGGCCGTACCGCCAACAATCACGGCAGCGATGACGGTCATCAGATCGCTTTCGCCAAGAGTGTACTTTGCGGCCTGTAGACGTCCTGCATAAAGCAACCCGGCAAGCCCCGCGCAACCACCGCAGAAGGTCAGAACCAGAAAGCGGATGCGAGGCACCTTGATGCCTGAGACCTGTGCAGCGCGGGGGTTGTCTCCGGTTGCCAGGATGTGTGCCCCGAACCGGGTTTGGCGATAGATCACATGGGCAATGGCGATTGAAAAGAACGTCCACCAGACCAGCGAGGGCACACCAAACAGCTGGCCGGATCCGAAGAAACCGGTGAACGCCGGGTCGACCACGGGGATCGAACGCAAGTCGGTCATGGTGCGCGCGACCCCGGCGAAAAGGCCCAAGGTGGCAAGCGTGACAAGGAATGATGGCAGGCGTAGCCAGGCGACCAGAAGGCCGTTGAAGGCTCCGATGGCAAGGCCGACACCCAGGCCAGCTGCAACCCCGAACGGCATCGGATAGCTTTGCATCGTCACTGCGGCGGCAAGGGCCGAGACAGCGGTGATTGAGCCGAAGGAAAGGTCGATTTCGCCAGCCGAGAGCACATAGACCAGCCCGATGGCCATGATCGTGGCCGGCGCGGTTTGCAGGACGATGTTGGTCAGGTTGCGGGTGCTGAGGAACCCATAGTCGAACAGCGTGATCGCGAAAAACAGAAAGATTGCCACAAAGCCCAGATAGACGATGTAGTTCCTGATATCGAAGGTGCTGGGCAGAAGTGTCATGGGCATTCCGAATGGAAAAATGGTGGTTCGGCCCCAACGTGGGGGACCGAACCAGGGAGGATCAGTTTCCGGTCAGGCTTGCCGGTGCGTCGATGCGCAAGGAGTTTTGCCAACCTTCAGCGACGTTATCCGCCGTGACAGTTAAAGCAGGTGCCACGACAAAGGGCGGCGTTTCCTCGCCCAGCAATTTGCGCGCTCCAGCCGCAGCCATCGCTCGGCCCAACTCGTAGGCTTCGTCGGCCACAATCGCGGCGACGTTGCCGCCATTGACCATGTCGAGCGCGATGGGTTCGCTGAGATCAAGCGTCACGATCTTGGTGGTTTTGTTGCCATTAGCTCGTAGCGCGGCCAACACGCCTTCGGCGGGTCCGGCCCAGGTCACATAGATGCCCGCCAGATCAGGGTTACGCAGGAGCATTGCGTTGGCGATTTCCTCGGCGCGTGCCGGATCGGAGATACCTGCTTCGGCGACGATCTCGATATTGGGATAGTCGTTTTCGATGGTGGTTTTGAACGCGTTGTCGCGCTGGTTGGTGACGTAATAGGTCGCGTCGTGGAAGATCCAGCCCACCTTGCCTTCGTTGTTGATCGAAGCGGCCAAAGCATCCGCCGCCTGTTTGCCCATCTGGAACAGATCGTCAGTTACGATGGCGGCGTAGTCGTCGGGGTGCGCGAAGTCAGCAGGCAAGTTTGACAGGAAAACCAGTGACACGCCTTCTTCCAACGCTGGTTTGAATGCGGCGGCTGAGGTGACCGGATCAAGCGGCAACGCAAGGATAATGTTCGGACTGCGCGCCAGCGCAGTTTCGATGTCGCTGCGCTGTTTTGCGGCGTCAAAGCCTGCAGATGTGGTGATCGTGACTTCGATGCCAAGGCGGGTGAATTCGTCTGTTGCCCCGGCGGTAACGGCATTCACGAAATCCGATTGATCATGCCACAAAAGGGCGGCGGTGTATCCTTTGCCCGTCAGCATCGCAGCATCGACGGTGACTTCATTTGACGGGGTTGCGGTCTCGCCACCCGGCCCAACGGTTTCAGCCCATAAGGGCAGCGAGAAAAGCGCTAGAGCAATTGCGCTCGCGCCAATGGTTTTCTTGAAAGACATCATGTTTCCTCCTTGGTGATTTTGCCCTGTTTCGCCACGCCGCAATAGGTCGCCATGAACAAGGCGAAAGCGCGGATGGCGGTCAGGTATTCTTCGATATTCAGGTGTTCTCGGGTGGTGTGGCAGCAGGCGATGTTACCGGCTGCGCAGTAGACGGCAGGGATGCCAAGCCGCTCGATCAGGTATGGGCTTTCCGACCAATAGGGTGCCCCGGATATGTCGCCCCGGTCAGGGTCGAATTCCTTGATTGCCGATTGCAGTTTCCGAACCGTGTCAAGCTGTGGATCGGTTTCGGTTGCTGAGCCGCCGCGCAGTTGGTCGCGACCAGCGGGATAAGTGATATCAATGGATATATCTTTGTGAACCTCCGCTGCGCGAATGGCAGCTTCAAATGCTTCGGTCCGATCGTGCAAATCCTCGCCCGGTTGCAACGAGCCGATAACCGAGAACGAGCAAGTGCCTGGCACAGCGATCAGACCACCAGCATTCAGACCTGTCACCAAAAGCCCTGACGGGCCGGTCATGGGATGCGGCGCGCGCGCGCGCAGTTCTTCTTCCTGCGCCCAAACCTTTGCCAGGATTGCATGCGTTGCCTTCAGAGCATCGACGCCAAGTTCGGGCCGCCCAAAATAGGCTGACTGGCCGGTAACGGTCACATCCGCAATGAAGAATCCGATCTGAGCGGCGTAGACAGACAGGCCCGTTGGTTCGACATAAACGGCAAAGTCGGGTTTAGGAATATCGCCCTTGGCTATCATATTAGTGTAGTGGTCAATTCCGGCACTGACGCCGGTACCTTCTTCGCCGCTTTCTTCATCACCGATGAAGGCAAGGCTAAGATCTCCGGCCAGTTCAATGCCGGCGGCGTTCAGAACGTCCACGGCGGCGATTGCGGCGCAGATCCCGCCTTTCAAGTCGGTGACACCGCGCCCCCAGATCGCTCCGTCAACCTCAACCCCGCCAAAGGGGTTTTCGCGGTCCGTCCCCTCCCACTTTTCGCGCCATCCATCGACACGTACAGTGTCGGTATGGCCTGTAACCAACAGATGCGGGCCCTTGCCGTCGCCATCCCGTCGCCCCCAGACATTGGGCCGCCCGGGCAAAAACTCGGCACTGTCGGTTTGAAAGCCGCGAGCATTCATATGATTGCGTAAGGTTCGGGCAAACGCGGCTTCGTTGCCCGTAATGCTTTCGATACTGACGGCTTCGCGCAAAAGCGCCAAAGCCGCCGAGCGGTCCAGCGCCTGGTCGATCCGGGCCCCGAGGCTGGTATGCCCGGTCACGCGGCTCCCTCCCAATCCGGGGCGCGAAACTGGGGTAGCGAGACTTCGACACCGGCCAGCCCGTCGGCAAACAACGTGTGATGGAGACGGGACAATCCGACGGCTGCGCCGCCGACAAGGGCGGCATGTTTGCCTAATTGGCTTGGCTCGACCCGTACTGGATGTGGAAAGCATTGGTGCAAGGCGGTTTTGATCTCGGACAGCAGCTCCGTGCGATGCCCGATTGATCCACCAAGGATAATAACATCCGGATCAACCAGCGCAGCAAGGGTGGCAAGGCCGCGAGCAATGACCCGGGCAGCATCTTGCAGGACGGTTTTCGCGTGTTCATCGCCGTCGGCCGCTTTGTCAAAGATGGCAGGAACGTCGAGTTTTTTGCCGGTAAGTTTGAAATAATGCGCCTTGATTGCGACTGAACCTGCAGCACGTTCAAATGCCCCTACCCGCAGCGATTCCGGTTCGAACGGATCAGCACCAAAAGCCATGAACCCCAATTCGCCTGCTGCCCCCGTGGTCCCTTTCATCAATTGTCCGTTCAGGATGAGGCCCGCGCCGATGCCCGTGCCCAAGGCGACGAAAGCCAAATTATCGCAATCGATGCCGCATCCCGCCCATTGTTCGCCCAATGCTGCCAGGTTCACGTCGTTCTCGACCACGACATCGCAGCCAAGTTCCGCACGGATGCTTTCGCTGACGTCGAAAGTGTGGATGTCGGGGATGTTAGGCGCCATCTGAACTGATCCGTCATCAGGATTTGGAACGCCGGGCACTCCGACCACAGCGAAACGAACAGATTCCGATGAAACACCAGCTTGCTGCGCGGCCGCCCGGCAAACACGACCGATCTGCGCTATGATGTATTTTCCACCTGCCATACCCGTTGGCTCGACGACTTCAGCGACCACACGGCAATTCAGATCGACAACAGCAGCCCGTATCTTGGTCCCGCCAAGATCGACGCTGTAGATGTAGGCGGCGTCCTGGACAATTTCATAAGTGACGGCGGTTCGACCAACATGGCCCTTGGTGCGCCCGGTTTCGCGCACCCAGCCCTCGTCGCACAGATTTTGCATGATTTCGGAGACGACCTGTTTGGACAAACCGACCTGTTTCGCAACGCTGGCCCGCGAAATTGGCCCTTCGTTGATCACCGCCTGCATGACCGCACTTCGCGACAGTTGGCGTGAGATATGCTTTGATCCGATCATGGCCCACCATTAATTCGTTCTATTACCGTACTAAATATTTGAACCAAGAGTCAATGCTCTGATGCGCGATGTCAAAATCATCACGTCGGTTTTTGACAGCGGCGATTATCGCATCATGAATGGGGGTTGACGTTGAATTGATTCAGTCTTGGGATGAATACAGTCTCGTACTACGTCGATTTAAACGTCGGCTTGTCAGCCTCGTCCAGTACACCTTCAGTCAATAACGAGTCTGTTCTTTGGTGAGAATATTCTGTCGCATCATTCTCAGGAAGCGGCGCGACAGAACTGATTTGCAGTCATAAACGTGGTCCTGCGACAAGAAGCAACGACAGCGCGACATTGGAATCAGTTGTTGCCTTGAAATCTTGGAATGAGATGACCTCAAGCGGTTGTTGCAAACACAAAATTACAAACGGTGCGCATTAGCTACTACCCGAACAGGGCGCGAAGATGCTCGTTCAGAAAGATGCCGTTCGGATCGAATTGCTCCCGCGCTTTTCCGAAATCACCGTAGCGGGGGAAGCGTTCTGCAAGGCGTTCGGCAGTCATGAAATGCAGCTTGCCCCAATGCGGGCGCCCGAGCCGATCATAAAGGTGCTGGTCACAGGCCCGCAGGTACGGCCAATAGTCGGTGCCTGGCGCACCAGAGACGGAGATTACCATGTTATCGCGATCATAGTTCGGGCTCATCCAGGCGTCTTCGGCGCGCACGAAACGCACCTCCATCGGGAAGACACTGTCGGGCAGAAGAGACAACATCAGTTCACGATGCGCTTCAAAGGCCTCGATACCCTGATCGGCTGGAACGAAATATTCGAGCTCGTGAAAGTTTGGCTCAAAAACATGCGGGTAAATCTTATGGGCTTCGTCAATGCGCTTGCCCACGTCCGACCCGCCAGATCCCGCAGGCGCAACCGTTTCGCTGTAAAGCTTGACATAACAACTGTCCGCCGGCGCCTCGGGAAAGCCGTAGAGCCCCGATGACACGTCAGTTGGCATCCAAAAGAAAGAAAAATGCCGGTAGTTTGCGAGTAAATCATCCCAACGTTCGCGAAGCGCATCCACGTGCATGATCTTGATATCTTCCTTCAGGCGATAGGCCTGGGTGCAGGACAGCGTGACTTCGGTGACAATACCCAGCGTCCCGATGGCGCATTGGACCGCAGGAAAAACATCCGGATCCTTTTCACGGGACAGCGCGCGGATTTCGCCGGTTCCGTCAACCAGACGGCACGCCACGAGCTCGCCTGAGAAACTGCCAAAATCGAGTCCCGACCCGTGGGTCGCGGTAGATACGGCACCAATCAGGGTTTGCGTATCAATGTCGCCTTGGTTTTTCAGGGCCAATCCCGCCTCAAGCAAAGGGGGCCCGATCTCGCGGATAGTGGTTTGCGCGCCCGCTGTGATGGTCATTTCCAGCGGATCGATCGAAATGATCCCGCTGAGGGCGGACGTATCCAGAAAGATGCCATCTGTATTGACCACCGGGGAAAACGAATGCCCGCTACCGGCGGTCCGTAACACGCACCCAGCATCTTGTGCCATGCGCACGGCCTCTGCCACCTCCTGCTCGTTTCGGCCCATAAGCACCGTCTTTGGCGTACAAGACTGGTTGCCAACCCAATTGGTCCAAGTTGCCTGCGAAGTGCTATTCATTCGAAGTTCCTTGTGTATCGAGGGTGTTAAGGAATTGTCGGATGGATGCGATGTAAGCGTCGCGCTCTTCGATGAAGGCCATGTGAGACGAGGCCGCAAAAACTTCGACATGTGCGCCCGGCACGCGTTCCGCAAAGGCCCGCGTGCTGTCGGGAGTAGCCTCATCATAAGCGCCGCATGTAAAGACCACGGGCACGTCGATGCGGCACAACGAGTCTGAACCGTCATAGTCCGAAAGAACACCGGTGCAGGTGAATTCGTTGGGTCCCCACATGGCTTCGTAGCAGGCCATGTTCATCTCATCGAGGCATTGCACAAGAAATTTGGGCCACGGGTCCGTTCGGCAGAAATGGCGGCGATAGAACACGTTTACAGCATCTTCGTAGGCAGGATCGCTGGTCCGTCCTTCGGTTTCGCAAGTCCCCATGATCTTCTTTAGCTCTTCGGGCAAAGCCGCTCTGTAGGCTTCGTTGTCGGCAACCCAGGTTTTGGTCCGGATCAGGGGGGACGACAAAATCACGCCCGCAAGTCCGTTGGGTCGTGATGCGGCGTAAGCGGCAGCAAGCGTTCCGCCCCACGAATTACCGAAAACGGCGACACGTTCGAGCCCCAACGCTTCGCGGACGGCGTCTATTTCCCGCAAATAGCGTGCGACCGTCCAGTTTGCCGGTTTGTTTGGCTTGTCTGACTGGCCCGCATCAAGCTGATCATAAAAGATTACCGGGCGTTCATCTGCCAGATCAGCGAGAGGCAACAGGTATTTATGGTTCATGCCAGGACCGCCATGGAGGACCAAAAGCGGCAGGCGATCATGCCTCAGCTGTCCTGCAATTCCGTACCAGACTTCGCCACCGGGCACCGGGACACGCCCCTCAGTTTCCAGTGGTTGATGATCCGATCCGGGGGCCGCCACCGCTTAGGCGCCTGCCAAAACGCGGATAAAGGCCTCGCGGTCTATCACCCCATGGGTTCGACCCGCGTCGTCCCGCACAGCAATCAAATTGCCCGATTGCAACAGCACTTCAGCGACATCAGCGATCCGGTCATTAGGGCCCACAAACGCCGTGGCCTCACCTTCGTCTGCGTCGACCGGGCGCATGATGGTCTTGGCCCGGACAACTTTGGCGCGCGGCACACCACGGGTGAAACGCGATACATAATCGTTGGCCGGATGCAGGATCAGATCTTCGGGAGAGCCAATCTGCACGATCCGACCTTCTTCCATTATCGCAATACGGTCCGCGATTTTGATCGCCTCATCGAGGTCATGCGTGATGAAAACGACGGTCTTGGCGAGCTGCTGTTGCAAGCGCAGCAGCTCGTCCTGAAGATCCGAGCGGATCAACGGATCAAGGGCAGAGAAGGGCTCATCCAGAAACCAGATCGCGGGATCACTGGCAAGCGATCGTGCAATCCCGACGCGCTGCTGCTGACCGCCTGAAAGTTCATCCGGGAAATGATCCTCACGTCCTTTAAGGCCAACAAGTTCCACCATTTCTCTGGCTCGCGCTTCGTATTCTGCGCGCGGCATGCCCTGGATCTGCAGAGGAAAGCCAATGTTGCCCAGCACATTGCGATTTGGCAGCAGGGCAAAGTGCTGGAAAACCATCCCCATTTTGCGCCTGCGTATGTCGTTCAACTCGGCGGGGCTCGCCTTCAAAAGGTCGGCACCCTCAACGAGGATCCTGCCGTTGGTAGGTTCAATCAGGCGCGATAGGCAGCGCACAATCGTAGACTTACCGGACCCTGACAGGCCCATGATGACAAAAACCTCGCCTGTTGAGATATCGAAGGTGGCGTCCCGCACTGCCGCGGTCCATCCTTTGCGCTGCAAGGCTTCTGCGTCCATCTCAGGGCCGCCTGCCTGCTCGAACTCCGCAGGGGTCGCCCCAAAAACTTTCCACACGTTTTCACATTTGATCGACGTCGTGCTCACGGGTGCTGATTGTGCGCGCATGTCCATCACTGCGCGCGGCTCCGAGCTGGAGACGTGGCGCGCGCAGCTGCAGCCTTCAGCAGTGCATCGCAGATCAACGCAAGGCAGGCCACGCATAACCCTGCCACGATACCTTCGCCCACAAGCGATCGGTTCAACGCGATCAGCACCTCTTGGCCAAGGTCCTTGGTGCCGACAAGGGCTGCGATGATCAGCATCGAAAATGCCATCATGATCGTTTGATTGATGCCGATCAACAGGGTCGGCAGGGCGGACGGCAAACGCACCCAGATCAGGGTCTGCCAACGGGTTGCCCCCGCGATCTCTGCAGCCTCAAGGCGCGCCTTGGGTACCTGCGCCATGCCAACCATCGCGTAACGCACGGCAGGCGCTGTGGCGTAAAGCGTCACGGCAATCACCGCCGATACGTCCCCGATACGAAAGAGCATTACGGCCGGAAGCAAATAGACCAGCGTGGGCAAGGTCTGCAGTGTGTCGAGCACAAAGCCTGCAGTGCCCTGCGCCTTGGGACGTGTCGCCAGCCAGAAACCGATTGGATACCCCATCAAAACAGCCAGCGTGACCGAAATGGTGATCAGGTAAACCGAATTCATCGCAGGGGCCCAGTACCCGGTGATTACGATGAACATGCCGAACCCGGTACATAGCGCGGCAAGACGCCAGCCGCCCAGCACACAGGCTAACGCTGCGACTGAGCCGATCACCAAGGTCCAGGGTGCGGCTGCCAGAAACGCAGAAAAAGGCCGCATCACACTCAACAGCGCGAAATTGCGGAACGCTTCGAGGACATCGAATAGTTCCTTGTTGATCCAGGTTACCGCGGCATTCCAGAACTCCGCGGTTGAGACCTGCCAAGCGGCGGGCCAGCTTTGAAGCGGGCCGACGACAAGAGCGGCAACAGTTGCAATCACCAGCCAACCTGCAAGCAACTGCCAGAGCGGCAACTGGCCGGGTTTGCGGTGCTGGCCGTGGGCGGCGCGATGTGCTGCAGCCTGCGACAGCCGGTCCAGCACGACAGCCAATGCGACAATTCCCATACCGGCTTCAAGTCCGGACCCAATGTCGAGCTTTCTGAGCGCGCGGAGCACATCGAACCCAAGGCCGCCTGCGCCGATCATGGAGGCAATGATGACCATGTTCAGCGTCATCATTATCGTCTGGTTCATGCCCACAGCGAGCTTGGCCAGAGCGGCGGGAAGCTGAACTTTCCACAATAGTTGACGCGGATGGCACCCCATCATCTTCCCGCTCTCTGTGACTTCTGCCGGAACGGATTTCAGTGCCAGGACCGTGTTGTGGACCATTGGCGGCAGGGCATAGAGCACGGTCGCAAAAAGAGCGGCACTCGGCCCGTAGCCAAAAAGCAAAAGCGTCGGCACCAGATACGAGAAAATCGGCACCGTCTGCATCACGTTCATGATGCCGCGCGTGACGTTTTCCACGTTGCTGCTCCGGTAGGACCAGATGCCGAGGATCAGCCCAATTGCCATCGCGAGCAGCACGCTGACAAGTACACTTGCCAACGTCACCATAGCGTTTTCCCATAGTCCGAAGATGACGAGAAACCCAAGACATACAGCGCAGACCACCGCCAGTGACCTTCCGCCAAAACGATAGGCGGCAATCACCATTGCACCGGCAATAGCGAACCACGAAAGCGGCGGCACGGCCTGCGTGACGTTAAGCCCGCGACCTGTGTAGATGCCCTTGGACAGGACGATGACGACACTTTCGATGATGTAATCGAAGAATGAGGCGACAGCACGCGTCATGTCCTTGACGGCGAGTCCGTTGATCGTTGCCTCCCTGGCGAACCAGTTCAAAGCGTCGCCGACGGTGGTGGCAATTGGAAAGGTCAGGGCATCCGGGATTACGCGCGTCCAGGTCGGTCCGAGCCAGACAGCAGAGCTCAGCAACGCCAGAAAGATGAGCGCACGGGTGGACGGAGAAGACCACAACTGCTGGCCGCTCTGTCTGGAAATATCAGCGTGTGCCATTCCGGGTTTACTGCTCCGCGTGGTCACTGACCAATGAAATCAAATATCGCCCGGCGCCAGAGTGACGCCGGGCGACTCAACTCAATACTCTTTCAGAGCCCGCAGGAAGCCCAGCCCTCCCAAGTGTCACGGTTGTTCTGAAGCCATTCTGTTGCAACTTCGCTGGTTGAGCGCCCGTTCAGATCAATCTCGACAAGAAGCGCACTGATGATTTCGTTGGTCATCTCGTAGTTCCGGACGATCTCGTATGCACAGGGCCAGACTTGCTCTCCGCCGGCCCAGGCCATCTTCTTGATCCAACCATATGGTTTGCCGCAGTCATAGGTGGCTTCGGCGTTCGGGCCCCACGCCGGATCGTCGAAGCAGCCTGTTTCGAATTGTGGAAACTGGACGTATTCGCCTTCATATACCGACGTTACCCAGTGCGGTTGCCAGACCCAAAGAACGATCGGTGCTTCGCGGTCATAAGCCGATTTCAGCTCGGCAAACATCGCCGCGTCAGTGCCGGGGTGTACTACGTCAAAGGGCAAGTCGAGTGCTGCGATCATGCGTTCATCATGATCACCCCAGCTCACGGGGCCGCCGACATAGCGTCCTTTCGGTGCTGTATCCGCTGTTGCAAAGACCTCTGCACACTCCTTCAATGCTTCCCAATCAGGAAGACCGGGGCAGCGGTCTTTCATGTACATCGGGTACCACCAGTCCTCGACGCCTTGCAGGCCCGTTTCACCCATGTCGAGCACGTTGCCCGTGGCCACTGATTTTTCAAGGTTCTGAAGCTGCGTGGTTTGCCACGTTTCCATCGCGATATGCAGGTCGCCATTCTCGAACCCAGGATACCGTCCGGAATCGTCCGCAACCACCAGTTCTGTATTGTAGCCGACCGTTTGAAGGATGAGCGACATGATCTCGCCTTGCAGCCCGATACTGGTCCAGTCGGCCGTCATGATTTTGATCGTTTCGTCGGACTCAGGCACGCTTTGCGCAGAAGCCGGTGCAGAGATTGTCAATGCCACGGCAAGGATAGCTGCACGCGCCAGCCAATTTGTATTCTTCATCATATTTCTCCCTATGTGCATATGGCTTCCGGTTTTTTGGAATGCCAAAATTTAGCCTTTTACGTACCAGCCATTATCGACGTAGAGCGCCGATCCATTGATAAAACTCGCCTCATCCGAGGCCAGGAAAAGCGCGGCGGCTGCAACCTCATGCGGCTCACAAATACGTCCCTGCGTTGCCGCCAGATCGCCATCCTGCCATTCTTGTCCCAATCCATCGAGCTCGTCGATCTCCCGTAACCCGTGGGCCGTTTTCACGAAACCCGGACAGACCGCGTTGCAGCGGATGCCCTGATCGCGGTATTCTACCGCAATTGAGTTGGACAGCATCAGGCAGGCCGCCTTCGACATGCAATAGAGCGACTCATAGGTGAATGCCTTGCCGCTGCCGATGGAACCGGTGATCACAATGGAACCGCCCCCTTGTGTCACCATATGCGGCACAACCCTGCGTGTGACCATGAAAGCCGATTTCACGTTGATATCCATCAGCCGATCATAATCAGCTTCGTCCGTTTCGTGGAACGCCTTCACGATGATCGTGCCCGCGTGGTTGAACAAGACGTCAATCTGACCCTGTTTGGCAAGCACGGCTTCGATCCCCGCTTCGACGTCGTCCTGCTGGGAAAGATCCGCCTGTTTGAAAAATGACTTGTGGCCGTCTTTAGCCAACTCGGTCTGCATTGCGGTACCCGCCTCCGCCGAAAGGTCAAGTACCGACACCCGTGCACCTTCCGCAGCAAACATCCGGCTTGCGGCAAGACCCATGCCGCCAGCGCCGCCGGTAATCAGGACGGACTTTCCTTCAAACCGTCTTTTAGCGCCCGCGCCCCGCGCGCCAATTTCCTGAATGCCGGGCATGCTTCCCCCGAAGGCTCAAATATAATGGTATAATTAATGTACCTTTTTGAGCGGCTGTCAATGCCGCCATGCATTCCTCAGGCAACGCTCAATTTCGGTGCACGGTCTCGACTGGCGGCAATGACCTTCTCCATCGCGGTGAAGGCCGCTTCAGCCCGGCGCGCGTGAATTGCGGAGGCCACGGCTGCGCGAAGCGTCTGGCTGGCTTGCGCCTCCCGCCCGGCGTCGCCTTGCGGAAAGGGCAGAACGAGCCCCGCCAAAGCGTCCTCGATCGAAGATGCAAAGTATGGATTCCCAGACGCTTGCGCCACCGACAGATGGAAAGCGGCCTCATGCTGGCGAATTGCACCTGGGGTCGCGGCATCCCCCAACCCCTCAACGGCGGCGTCGATGCGCTTGAGGTCCGCAGGGCTACGCCTTATCGCGGCAAGGCGTGCCGCCTCAGGTTCCGCATGAGTGCGGTATTCCTCGATCCGAAGCGCCCGTGCGGGTTCGGCAGCGTACTGGTGCAACATGATCTGTCGCAAGTCTTCTTCGGTGGCCACAAAGGCGCCACCGGCGGCTCCGCGTCGGATCGTAACAAAACCCTCGGCCTCAAGGACGCTCAACGCTTCGCGCAGAGTGACGCGGGAAATCCCGATCTGCTCGGCCATCTTTCGCTCCGATGCGAGCCGCTCTCCCGGCACAAACAATCCTTGTTGGATAGAGCGCCGCAGCCGATCCGTCGCAAGCCCGTGTGCTGCCTGCTGCTTTACCGGTTTCAAACCCCAAAGCATTGCTCAAACCGCCGTAAATGTATTGTCCACATAGATTTCCGCCCCGTTGATGAAGCTCGATTCGTCGCTTGCGAGAAACAGTGCAACAGCCGCGACCTCCTCCGGCTCACAGATACGTCCCTGCAATGTATTCACGTCTTCTTCGGTGGCCAGCACCCCGTAGGCGCGTAATTGTTCAATCTCGTCTTCGCCGTGTTTGGTGCGGATGAAGTTCGGACAGATGAGGTTGCACCGCACACCACTATCCCGGAATTCAACCGCAACCGCTCGCGCCATCTGGTGCATGGCCGCTTTGGACGCAATATAGGCGCTTTCCATTTTCGAACAAACCGAGATCGCTGTCGAAGAGGTGTTTATGATATTGCCATAGCCACGTTTCATCATGCCGGGCAAAACACGACGGGTAACGAGGAACGCGCTTTTGGCATTGTTGTCCATCATGCGGTCCCAGTCCTCGATGGTATAGCTCAGAAAAGGCTTCACGATGATGTCGCCCGCATGATTGAACAGGATGTCGATATGCTCAAAACGCTCAATCACCGCATCCACTGCGCGGGCTACTTCTTCCGCCTTTGAGACGTCTGCTTCCAAAAAGACGACTGTTGCGCCAGCTTCGGAAAGCTCTTCGGCAAGTGCTGCACCTGAGGCTCCATCGCGGTCCAGAATGGCCACTTCGGCGCCTGCAGCTACGAAGGCTCTGACTGCTGCCGCACCCACTCCGTTCGCTCCACCCGAGATAAGAGCGGTGCGACCGCTAAGGCGATCGCTGGGTGCGATTCTGTTCGGGCTGAGGTGAAGTCGGTGCAAACTCATGGTATGCGTCCTAGACCATTTTACCGCTCTTGTGTATCCAGAATGTGTTACCCGGCGCTGCCGGATGATGCTGAATGAACGGATTGCAACTGGTCCTGCACTTGGACATGCTTGCAAAAAAGACGGGCTGGAGGAGGAAATACAGTGACGTCACAGGGCGCAAATCCCGTCCGGACAGCACTTGGCTTGGAACTCTGGAAAGCACCAGATCACGCGGCGCTGCTCGAAGGCGGGATCACCAACCACAACGTCTTCGTCCGCGATAACGGTAACTCTTTCGTGGTGCGCCTCGGCCATGACATACCGGAACATATGGTGATGCGGTGGAACGAGCTTGCGATTAGCCGCGCAGCCCATGCCGCCGGGATTGCGCCAGAGGTGGTCCACGCCGAACCGGGTGTACTTGTTCTGCGATATGTCGAGGCAGATGCGTTGAGCGGCGAAGATCTGCATGATCCTGGCACGCTTAGCGCAACTGTTGACCTGGTGCGTCGACTGCACGTACACGGGCTAGCCTCTCTGACCGGTCCGGTTCTGAGTTTCTGGGTATTTCACATTTTGCGCAGTTACGCCGCATATCTGCGCGCCAACAAATCCGATCACGCGCCTGCCCTCGACACTCTGCTGGAACAGGCCGGGGATCTGGAGACGCGCGTCGGCGCGGTATCGCTTGTCCTTGGACATAATGATCTGTTGCCCGCCAATATCCTTCGAGGTCCTGATCGGGTTTGGCTGATCGACTGGGAATATGGCGGGTTGAACTCTCCTTTGTTTGATCTGGGAGGCCTCGCTACAAACGCGGGCCTGCCGCGTGACGCCGAAGAAGCGATGCTGCGCCAGTATTTCGGAGAACCGCCGGATAGCGATCTCTGGCGACGCTACGGCGCCATGAAATGCGCGTCTCTCCTGCGCGAGGCGATGTGGAGCATGGTGTCTGAACTCACGTCGACGATCGACTTTGACTACCGCGCCTACACTCAGGAAAATCTCGATACGTACCGGGCTGCGCTCAGTACCTACTTAAAGGATTTCTAACGTGCTCAAGCGCCTTCTTCGCTCCACAGATGAATGCTCCGGCCAAGAGACCGGGAAGGACCATACATGAGCTTGCCTGAAGACGCGGACGTCGTTGTCATTGGCGGCGGGATCATTGGTTGTTCGACCGCTTATCATCTCGCCCGCGACCACAAGCTGCGGGTTGTGTTGCTTGAGCAAGGTGCGCTTACCTCGGGCTCGACATGGCATGCGGCAGGACTTGTGGGGCAGTTGCGCTCTTCAGCCTCCATCACGCAGGTTCTGAAATACTCGGTCAGCCTGTACGAGAGGCTGGGTGAGGAAACCGGACTTGAGACCGGCTGGAAAATGACCGGCTGCCTCAGGCTCGCAACAAATCAGGACCGCTGGCTTGAGTACCGACGTCTTGCCACGACCGCCCGCAGCTTCGGGATGGAGATGCATCTGATCTCCCCCGACGAAGTGCGCCAGATGGCGCCTCTTTTGGATGTCGACGATCTTGTGGGCGCAAGCTGGCTTCCTACGGATGGTCAAGCGAGCCCAAGCGATATCACCCAATCGCTTGCCAAGGGCGCGCGGATGCATGGCGCTGAAATCCGCGAAAGGGTGCGCGTAACCGGCTTTGCGATGGACGGCAACCGCATCACGGCGGTCGAAACTACCGAGGGTCGCATCCGTTGCGACAAGGTCGTCAATGCCGCTGGTCAGTGGTCGAGGCAACTTGGGCAAAAGGCGGGCATCACCGTGCCTTTGCAGCCGATCCGGCACCAGTACATCATTACGGAACCAGTCGCTGGCGTCTCCCCCGAAATGCCAACGATCCGCGATCCAGACCTGCGGACCTATTTCAAGGAGGAGGTCGGCGGGCTGGTCATGGGCGGTTACGAGCCGAACCCTCAGCCGTGGACAACAGGTGATGTACCCGATCAATGGGAATTCCAGCTGTTTGACGACGATTACGATCACTTCGCGCAGCACATGGAAGCAGCAATGCAGCGTATCCCGGCGCTGGGATCAACGGGCGTGAAGCGGATGATCAATGGTCCCGAAAGCTTCACCCCGGATGGAAATTTCATACTCGGCGCAGCCCCTGAATGTGCGAATATGTTCGTCGGGGCAGGCTTCAACGCCTTCGGCATTGCAGCCGGGGGAGGGGCAGGTTGGGTTCTCGCCGATTGGGTTGCCACGGGCGAAGCGCCGCTCGATCTTTGGCCGGTCGACATCCGTCGGTTTTCAAACCTGCACAAGGACCGCAATTGGGTTTGCGAGCGGACCTGCGAAGCTTACGGCAAACACTACGCGATCTCCTACCCCCACAGCGAAATGGAAAGCGGGCGGCCCCGCATTGTCTCGCCCCTTTATCAGCGCCTGAGTGCGGAAGGCGCGGTCTTCGGATCGAAACTGGGCTGGGAGCGTCCAAACAGGTTCGGAGGGGATGCGCTGGATAAGCAGTCCATGGGCCGTCCGAGTTGGTTTGATCAGGTTGGTCGGGAACATGCTTTGGTGCGCGAGGCGGCAGGGGTGTTTGATCAATCTTCCTTTGCAAAGTTCGAAGTCACCGGAAGCGCGGCGGAAGCAGCGCTTGACCATATCTGCGCAGGCAACATGACCCGCCAGCCGGGGTGCCTGACCTATACACAGATATTGAATAGTCGCGGCGGGATAGAGGCTGACCTGACTGTGGCGCGCCTGGCAGAGGACCATTTTTATATCGTCACCGGTACCGGTTTTCGAACCCATGATTTCGGCTGGATATCGGATCACCTGCCAGCAACAGGCGCCTCCATTGAAGACGTCACGGAGGCATGGGGCACGCTGTCTTTGATGGGCCCGCGTGCGCGCGCAATTCTTCAGCGGTTAACGTCGGCCAACCTGTCGAATGACGCCTTTCCCTTCGGCAGCGCGCGCGAGATCTCTGTTGGCGGCGTGATGCTGCGCGCTCTCCGCGTGACGTATGTGGGCGAATTGGGCTGGGAGCTTCACGTGCCCATAGCACAGGTCGGCCAGGTCTTTGACGCACTCATGGACGCCGGAGGTGCCGACAAGCTCGCCCCGGTCGGCTACCAGGCGCTCGAATCCCTGCGCCTTGAGAAAGGGTACCGGGCATGGTCGTCGGACATCACGCCCAATGACACACCGTTTGAAGCCGGGCTGGGGTGGGCGGTCAAGATGAAGTCGAACCGCAGTTTTATCGGTCGGGACGCTCTGGAGCGGCAGTCCGCCCAACCCCTTACCAAGCGCTTCGCAGGATTCCGTGCGCCCGCCGAAACGGTGCTTCTTGGTCGCGAGACAATCCTTCGCGATGGTTGCCCCGTTGGATATCTGACCTCTGGCGGGTATGGCCATACTCTGAATGCCGCCATCGGTTATGGCTACCTGCGCAACCCCGACGGCATCAGTGAGAATTGGATCACTTCAGGTAGCTACACGCTGGACGTCGCTGGTGATATCGTGCCTGCAGAGGTGACCCTGCGCGCCTTCTATGACCCGCAGAATACCCGCGTGAAATGTTAACGTCGTTTCAGGGCGACCGCGCGGCTGGGGGTCGCACTCTGGGCGCCCGGCATGGAAAGATAAGGCTGCGTTGCGTCAATGATTTCGAGGCCAAACCCGGCAAGGCAATCTGACATCTCCCCGGTCCAAAGTGTTTCCTTCACCGTGAGGATCAGAATGCCGCCTGAGGTCGTGCTGCGCACCAACTCGGGCAGCGCTTCGGTACCGACATGGCCGGTGGTCAGGACGCCCGCGCATACAACGCCTGCAAAGCGCCCGTCCTCAAAAGGTAAAGGGTCACCCAGCGCATGATGATGAAACGCATCGTAGACACCTTTCTTCTGGGCCACTGCCAACATACCCTCGGAGATATCCAGTGCCTCGATCTGGGCGTAGCCGATAAGATGTAGCCATTCGCCAACCAGCCCGGTACCCGCACCAGCATCAAGTATCGGTGCCGCGCCCATTGGAAGATGCCGGGCACAGAGCGCGGTCGCTATTGATGGATGCCGATAGCCTGCTTGCGCCATATCGCCTTCGTATCCATCAGCCCACGCATTGTACCGCAGCGCAATGTCGTCCGCGCTTTCTGCGCCATAGACTGCATTCAGATGTCGATCAGTGTTTGTCATGTCGCGCATCCCCATGGCAGAAAAGGAAAGTCTTGCCGGGCACATTGATACCCCGGGACGCAACGGAGGTGAACTATGAAAGACGACATGCGCAAAACGCTTGCGGGTATACCGGTACTTGCCGGATATGATGGTCCGCTGGAGCGGCTGGGCGGGTTAACCAACATCGTGTACCGCGCAGGCGACGTTGTGCTGCGCATGCCGGGCAAGGGTACCGAGGAATACATAAACCGCTCGGACGAGAAGGTTGCCGCTGAAGAAGCCGCGCGCGCGGGTGTCAGCCCCGAAGTGCTCCACGTTGCACCTGAAACCGGGGTGATGGTCACGCGCTATGTCGAAGGCGCTACCACAATGAGCCCGGATGCCTTTCGCGCCATTCCTGGTGCGCCGGGCAGGGCTGGTGAGGCGTTTCGCATCCTTCACACGTCAGGTGCAACCTTTCCCGCGCGTTTCGATTTGTTCGGGATGATCGAGGAATATCTCGCTGTACTCTCGACGAAAAACGTGGCGCTGCCGGAAGGATACCACGACGCCGTGGCACAATCAGAAAAGATGCGGTCGGTGCTCGAAGCCGCGTCGCCTGATCCGGTGGCTTGTCATTGCGATCCTTTGTGCGAGAATTTCCTCGATACCGGCGAACGGATGTGGATCGTCGACTGGGAATATGCCGGAATGAACGATCCAATGTGGGACCTGGGTGATTTGTCCGTTGAGGGCGGCTTCGATGCGGCGCAGGACAAGGAACTGCTCGAGGCTTACTTTGGCGGTGCTCCCTCGACAGCCGATCACGGTCGTATGGTGATCTACAAGGCAATGTGCGATCTGCTCTGGACCCTATGGGGTCTAATCCAGCTCGCAAACGAGAACACCGCAGAAGACTTCCGCGCCTACGCCGACGAACGCTTTGTGCGTTGCAAGTCGCTGATGGCCCAACCCGAGTTCACGCGGCATATAGAGGCCGTCCGTCGAAACGTACCCTAACAGAAGTACGGCGTACCTGGCCGGAGCCTCGGCCCAATTGCGCGGGCATCACATGCCATTTGTTGTGCGGAACGGGCTGCATGCGTCGAACGGTGCCCGATCAGATTGAGTTTGGTCTCTGCACATTTTGGTCATTGCGTGCCAATTTGTCGGGCTGCGCTTGAAACCCGCATTTCTGGACGTTGATCGACTAGCAAGTTATTGTGTTCGTTTAGCTAAAGTCACTCGCGCATAACTATTCTATGCCGCGAAACACCGGTTGCCGAACTCATTGCACCCCAAAAGCTCGTTAGCATTCTGACTTGAGAGTAGGATCTCCGGTCAACGTCTTATCCTGCCGGTCATTTTCAAGCCGTCACGAATGTTCAGCCCCATCATAGTGAGGTTTGCCGCCCCTGCGAACAATTCAACAGACTGAACGACATAGAAGGTGCTATCGAATTCCCCGGCAGCCGCTTTACCAGCAAGAAACCATGCAGCTGGTACCAGAACCACCAACCCGTTCAGCGCGATGATGGGCATGCGTTTTTTCTTGGCTTTTGCAGCGCCGTCTTTGCGTCTCCGGCCCATTGCCATGCCCGATCCGCCCACGATCGCCATTGCCGGGATGAGAATAAACATACCCTTCAGGATCAAAACCTTGACGGTTGCGATTGTCTCATGACCCGCAAACAACTCGCTGATCGCCGTGGACGTCCAGAAAAGGAAGATCATCAGGAATCCAATGCCACCTGCAATTGCGTGAACGCGTTTTTTCATCTTCTTATCCTCAAAGCCGACTTTTTGGCGGGGCACGGTTTACGCCGTACAACAATTAGGTACGGCAATCTTTTCGAACAGATGCGGTGCTGTGACGGCACTGGACGGGTAGTGGCTGAGTGCGCTTTGAAACTCTGGATTTGAGAATGCTGCTCTGAAATCAGCAACGGAATCCCAGGTCGCGTAATTCAGAAACATGCTGCTGTCGCCAATCGCCTCGTGCAGTTGCGTGCCGATGTATCCCGGCTGTTTCTTCATCCAGAGCGCGTCTTCTTTCCAGGCCTCAACCAGCGCGTCTCGATCAGCGGTGTCGACGGTGAAGAGGTTGACCAAAACTATTGGTCCGGCGTCGACGCCCAGTTGTTTCTCTATTGGCCATTTGGGATCGAGGGGTTTGAAATTGACCATCTTACTTTGCTCCATGAATAGTTTTAAAAATGGTGACATGTTGTCATTTAGTGCTGATAATCATTTTGACAATGTGTTGTCAACAAATTATGCAATCGGCATGACAAAGAAGCAGTGGACGAAGAACGGTGAAGCGGTAACAGCACTGATACTGGACGTGTTTCGACTGAATGGTCGACTTGTACTGGCGGGTGACCGGCTGGTTGCGGATCTTGGACTGACCAGCGCGCGCTGGCAGATTCTGGGCGCTATTGCACAAGCCGAAAAGCCGGACTCGGTTGCATCACACGCCCGTACGATGGGCGTTCACCGACAGGGTGTTCAACGCATCGCAAATGAACTGGAAAAGGAAGGAATTGTTGAGTTCCGCCCAAATCCGCAACACAAAAGAGCACATCTTGTTGCGCTGACTGACAAGGGCCAAGAGCTCTTCGAAGCTGCCATTACCTTACAGGTTCCTTGGGCGAATGATCTCTCCAAAGGTTTGTCGACAGATGACATTGAGACCGCGCAAGAGGTAATCAAATACCTGAAAAACCGCCTCGAAAGGGCATCAGGCTCACCGGACTAGCTATGTATGAGAGGCCAAGTTCAAGTCGCCCTGCAACACCTGGAAAATTGCACTCGGTTGGAACCTTTGACGATCGCAGCGTCTTGGCTGAAAAAGGCAGCGGACCTGCGTTCTTTAGTCGATAAGTGTACTGACTATCTCGCAAATACAAAGTGTCGAACACGCCGGTCAGATGGCCCCCTCCTGCGTCGACAGTGCAACGGCCTCGTGTTCAGCTTCTTACGCCGTCGCGCCTACACGAGGTGCGACGGCTGAGTTGATCCGGTAGCTATCCGGCCCGGCTCTCTTTCTCCGCCGCATAGTTGTTTTGCGCAGTCTCTACCGCTTTGGCGTGGATCTCGGCCAGTTCTGGCCGCATCTTCTGCGCACGCATGGCCGCGTTCATGGTTGACATGTGCTGCCCCTGGAAATGCGGGAAGACTTCGCGCGCGATCAGTTCATAGGATTTGCGTGTCGCGTCGAAATTGGCCCAGTTGTGCGCGAGCATCAGATAGGCACCGAAGCCACCATTGGATTGGGTCCAGAGTCTGTCGATTTGCGCCCTGCACATCTCGGGCGTTCCAATGGCCCCGAAACCGCTATCGTTGATGAAGTCGATCATCTCCTTGGCGTTCTGCCCAGGCATCGACATTTGCGGGAAGGCAGCGATTTCCTGGAAATAGTTGAACCAGTGTTCGATCCCATATTCCACATCGCGCCGTGCCTGTTCGACGGTTTCGGCGATATGGCACAGGCCCACAAGCCGCCATTTTGACCGGTCGACCTGCTGCTTGTAGTGTTTCGCTTCCTCTTCGATGACGTCCCAGTGCAGCGCGAGCGCGTCAAAACCGGCGGCCGTTGTCGCCCCGATAGAGATCAGCCCGGTCCCGTATTTGCCCGCCAGTTTTGGGCCGGTGGGCGATGCGACGGCAGCAGTGGCCAGATCAAAGTTGGAATAAGGCCGCAGATGCAGTCGCGCGTCTTTCAGCACCCAGCGGTCGTTTTCGAAATTGACCGGTTCGTCGGAGCGCAAAAGCCGCGTAATGATATCCAGCCCATCAGCCAGCAACCCGCGTGTGTCTTTTTGCGACAGCCCGATCATGGCAGCATCGGTCGGCAGAGATCCGGGCCCAAGGCCAAGCATCGCCCGCCCGCGTGTCAGGTGGTCAAGCTGCACGATCTTTTCGGCCACCCACAGCGGGTTGTGATAGCTGACAGACACAACACCGGTTCCCAGCTTGATCCGTCTGGTGCGCGGAGCGGCAGTGGCAATCATGATTTCAGGGCTGGCAGATATTTCGGATCCGGCGGAATGGTGCTCGCCAAACCAGACCTCGTCATAATCACACCGGTCCAGCCATTGAACAAGTTCCAGATCCTGTTCGAGCGCGAGTGTCGGGTTGATCCCGGGTTTATGAAATGGGGCAAGAAAAATGCCAAAACGCATACGGTCGTTCATTCTTAGTCCTCCCTTGGGGCCATCCTCCATCATGCAGAATGACATCAGATAAACCTACGCGCTGAGGTTGTGGTTTAGGAAGGATTATTTGACGGACGTCTGGAGCGTCTTGGCTGGCTTGGCGTAAAGTGCATTTCTACCTGTCAGATCATGGTTCAAAACCACGTAAATCAGGCACAAGCGACATTTATTCAGCCGAAACCGACTGTGCCCAAAACTAAAGTCAATCAGGAACAGTGCATCAACGGGATTGAAAACCGCCCATGGCGACACTTTCGCAATGTTGACAGACGGTTGCAAGGCTTCAGCAAAAGCCGCTATGGGTCTAGAGAGCTCAAAGGAGGGCGCAGGCCGGATGAATAGGGACAACAATCGAGCAAGAAATACCAAACACGTTTGGTTGTCGCGCACGTTGTTGAGCATGAAAGAGGAATTTGGGTTTTCCTGTCACGCGTTGGAGACAGCAAAGAACGAATTCATTGATCTCATTTGGCGCTTCGAGCTAGGAAAAGAGGTCAGTGGTGACGAACTACCCAAAATAATGTGGTGTTCCAACGACAGCGACAACAGAAAGAAGCGCTTGCCGCATCTGTTCAAGGCAAATGGTTTTTTTATAGCGTCTCAGGAAATGAAGGATGTCCTTGAAGCCTTTGACCTTGGCGCCTCTTGCTTCATCCCGGTGCAACTGCTGCATAGCGACAAAAAAACGCCTTGGCCCGGAACGCATTACTTCCTCTACATGCCAGACAGGGTTTCAACTTTCGATCCAGAGCATTCCCGGCGCTATAAACCGAACCGGTATGACGATGATAACCACGTTGGAACCATACCTTGGGATATTACCGACAATGATATTTCCGTCCGCGCCGAGGCCTTGACCGGGCAGGACATGTGGCAGGATAACAGCCTGCTCTGGTCGCTGTTCTTCACAGATGCATCTCTTGAAGCAATCCGCCGGGCGGGCCTTATGGGCGACATGCAGGTTACGCGCTGTCCGGTTGCGGGATAAACTGAGCGGCCACCGATCCAAGAGCGGTTTGGTTTCGAACGAGAGTCCTTGCAGGCTGCTAGGTTTTTGGCTGTTACCCCGCGTGCGGTGTCGGACAGCGTGCTTTGCAAGCACGTCGCATTTTGGTTTTTCGGGCAGCCCTATTGCGGGGCGATAGCACACCTCTTGATTTGCCGACCGAGACAACCCGAAATCGACCCCCTCGGTCCTCTTCTCCAAAAGCCCGCTCAACGCCGTAAGACCTGATCAAATACAGTGTCGTGGCGAGCACGGAGAAGATCAACGCTGTCCTCAAACCGAGTTGCGTTTGTGAGCCTGCGTGTAATTGTCCGACACCCCTCGCGATACCTTGACGACCGACTGCAGTAAGGCCATCAAAGTGTGCGATAGAATGAAGGACTGAACATGGCTCGGCCCACACCCACGGGCCCCGGTGCGCCCGGGCAAACTGAGGAACGGGAGAAATCCAGAAAACTGGGTTCTCTCAAAGCTTTGCTGCCGTTTTTGCGGCCTTATCGGGCTTTGGTGGCGGGCGCTCTGGCGGCATTGATCGTCACGGCGATGATTTCGCTGACCTTGCCACTCGCCGTGCGCCGCGTCGTTGACAATTTTTACACCAAGGATCCGCAAACACTGGATCTGTACTTTGCGGCTGCGCTGGCGATTGCGGGTCTGCTCGCGGTCGGGACCGCGCTGCGGTATGCCCTTGTTACACGTCTTGGCGAACGTGTGGTCGCCGACATCCGCAAAGCCGTTTTTGACCGGGTCATCGGGATGAGCCCGGCGTTTTACGAAAAGGTCATGACGGGGGAAGTGCTGAGCCGTATCACGACGGACACGACGCTGATCCTCTCCGTGATCGGGTCATCTGTTTCGATTGCCTTGCGTAACTTGCTGATTTTCGTCGGTGGGCTTGCCTTGATGCTTTTGACCTCTGCGAAGTTGACCGGCTTGGTGCTTCTTATCGTTCCTGCCGTGATTGTTCCGATTCTTGTTTTGGGGCGAAGGCTCCGGGTCTTGAGCCGGGAAAACCAGGACTGGATCGCTGCCTCCTCCGGCAATGCATCGGAATCCTTGAGTGCCGTGCAGACAGTTCAGGCTTTCACCCATGAGGCCGCGAGCCGTTCACAGTTCTCGGACGTGACCGAATTGTCCTATGATGCCGCGAGACGGAGGGTCAAAACCCGCGCAATCATGACAGCGATTGTGATCTTTCTTGTCTTTGCGGGCATTGTCGGCGTCTTGTGGGTCGGCGCGCGCGATGTGCGGTCAGGCGACATGACCCAGGGCGCATTGGTACAATTCGTCATCTACGCCGTGATGGTGGCAGGTGGGGTCGCTGCCTTGTCGGAGATCTGGGGCGAGTTGCAACGCGCGTCAGGTGCTACGGAACGTTTGGTAGAGTTGTTGCGCAGTGAAGATTCGGTCAAGGATCCAGCGCAGCCTAAGGCTTTGCCAGAGCCTGTAACTGGCCGCATCAGCTTCGAGGACGTCAGTTTCTCTTATCCATCCAGACCGAACATTCTTGCGCTGGACCACGTCAATCTCGCAGTAGAGCCCGGAGAGACCATCGCCTTTGTCGGGCCTTCGGGGGCGGGCAAGACGACAATCATCCAGATGCTTTTGCGGTTTTACGACCCGGCATCCGGCAAAGTCACATTGGACGGTGTGGATCTGTCCGATCTGCGACGTGACGATTTCCGGAAATCGATTGCGCTTGTGCCTCAGGACCCAATTATTTTTGCCGCCTCGGCGCGAGAGAATATTCGCTTTGGCCGGCCCGATGCCAGCGACGCCGAGATCGAAGAAGCGGCACGTGCGGCCGCAGCACATGATTTCATTTCTGCCTTGCCGGATGGCTATGACTCCTATCTTGGTGAACGCGGGGTTATGCTTTCGGGTGGTCAGAAGCAGCGGATCGCGATTGCGCGGGCGATCCTGCGCGATGCGCCGGTTCTGCTGCTCGACGAGGCGACAAGCGCCCTTGATGCTGAAAGTGAGCGCGCCGTACAGCAAGCCGTCGATACCTTGAGCAACGGGCGTACGACGCTGATCGTGGCGCATCGTCTGGCGACTGTGAAAAAGGCAGATCGCATTGTCGTATTGGACGAAGGCCGGATCGTGGCCACGGGTCCGCATGACCAGCTTGTTGCAGAAGACGGGTTGTATGCACGGCTTGCAAAACTGCAGTTCACAGAAGGCATGGCAGCGGAGTGATCCGTTTCTGACGCTGCGTCTATATTTTTCACGCCACGTCACTGGGCTTGCGTCGCGCCTCGTTCCCCAGCATCCTGCGCGCCAACACAAAGATCTTCATGTCAGTTTTGGGGAGGAAACCGCATGACGTTTGCAGGACTGGACGATCGCAATGCGATCGAAAACGAAATGCCGTGGGAGCAGCGCAACCTGCCACCAACTCTGTATGGACTTCTGAGCCGTACGGCAGAGCGATTTCCCAACAACAACGCTATCAGTTACCAGATTTTCTCAGGCCCAAAAGACAAGGCGGAAACACTGACCTGGACGGACCTCAAGGACCGGGTCACCCAAACGGCCAATCTGTTTCGGTCGCTAGGTGTGGGGGAGACCGACGTGGTCGCCTATGTCCTGCCCAATGCAAATGAAACGGTTCTGGCATTGTTGGGCGGTGCCGTGGCGGGCATCGCCAATCCGATCAACCCATTGCTGGACGCGGAGCAGATCGGATCAATCTTGCGGGAAACAAATGCAAAGGTTGTCGTTACACTTCGTCCCTTCCCAAAGACAGATGTTGCGGACAAGACGGCTGAAGCCGTGGCCTTGGCACCCAACGTACAAACCGTGCTCGAAGTCGACCTGTTGCGCTACCTGACGCCGCCAAAATCGTGGATTGTGCCGCTCATCCGTCCAAAACGCAGCGTGCAGAACCATGCAAGATACCTGAATTTCAACGCTGAAGTCTCGAAGCAACCCAAATCCCTGACATTCCCCGATAGCGATGGCGACCGGGTCGCCTGTTATTTCCACACGGGCGGGACGACGGGCATGCCAAAGGTCGCCCAGCATCGGTATTCGGGGCTGATCTATAACGGTTGGATCGGGACGAAACTGCTCTTCACAGAGGAAGACAACATCATCTGCCCGCTGCCGCTTTTTCACGTTTTTGCGTGCCATGTCATATTGATGGCGGCGGTTACATCGGGGGCTCATGTGATCTTTCCCACCCCTCAGGGGTATCGCGGCGAAGGGGTCATGGACAATTTCTGGAAACTGGTGGAGCGCTGGCGGGTTACATTCATCATCACGGTGCCGACGGCGATCTCTGCCAAGATGCAGCGCCCCATTGATGCGGACGTCAGTTCCGTGAAAACCGCTTTTTCAGGATCCGCGCCTCTGCCGCTTGAACTGTTCCGACGTTTTGAAGAAGCCACAGGTGTGACCCTGGTCGAAGGCTACGGGCTGACAGAGGCCACCTGCCTTGTGTCCTGCAACCCGACCGATGGTGAGAAAAAGGTCGGCAGTATTGGTATCCCATTCCCTTACTGCGACGTAAAAATCATCAAAAGCACGCCAAACGGTCCCGTTGAAGCAGAGCTAGATGAGATCGGAGAGATTTGCGTGTCGAACCCGGGCGTTTATAGCGGCAACACCTATACCGAGGTCGAAAAAAACGTGGATCTTTACTATGGCGATCACCTGCGCACCGGTGATCTGGGGCGTGTGGATGCGGATGGCTACCTCTGGATCACGGGTCGTGCCAAGGACCTGATCATTCGGGGCGGACATAATATCGATCCGGCCGAGATCGAAGAGGCGCTGTTGCATCATGAGGCTGTTGCGTTCGCCGGTGCCATCGGGCAACCGGACGCCCATGCCGGGGAGGTGCCCTGCGCTTTTGTCGAGCTTGTGGATGGTGGCTCTGTCTCGGAAGAAGAATTGCTCTCGTTTTGCAAAGAACATGTGCATGAACGGGCGGCACAGCCCAAACATATGACCATCATGCCGGAATTGCCGAAAACTGCCGTTGGCAAGATTTTCAAACCGGATCTTCGCAAACACGCGATCACGCGGATTTATAATGAGGCGTTGGCGCAGGACGGCGTTGCCGCTCGGGTCACAATGGTGGTCGACGACAAGAAGCGCGGGCTGGTCGCAATGATTGCCGCAAACGGGGCGAGTGAGGACGACATTGCCAAAAGCCTCAACGCGTTTGTGCGGCCTTGGGAAGTGACCGACGACGCAGTTGCCGCCTGACGATCACTTCAGGAAGACGGTTGCTTCCATCGTGTCGGCGATGGGCGCACCCAGTCTTGACAGAATAGTTGGTGCCAGTTGCAGTTGGTCGATCACGGCGTCACTGTCCGGCCCTTCTGCGGGTCCAAAATAGTAGAGCGCCGTTTCCTGTTGCAGCGGGTCGCGCCCGCCGTGATGGCCGCGTGCGTCCTGTCCATGGTCGGCCGTAACAATCACCTCGTACCCAGCCGCGCGCCATTTGGGAATAAATGGCGCAAGCATCGCATCCATCGTCGCGCAGGCATCATCCATTTCCCGGCAATCGTGAAAGAAGCGATGCCCCATGCAATCCAGCGTGCAGGTATGCAGCATCCCGTAGTTCAGGCCGAAGTTCGTACACAGTCGGGTCAGCGTCGCAAAGAGATCGACATCGCTTGGCGTCATTTGATTGATCAGGCCATAGCCTGTCATCGTGTGGAACCGCCCATGGTTGATCGACGCGCTCTGCGGCTCGTCATATTCGATGTCGCGCACGTAATCGAAAGGCGCCCGGTTGAAAAACTCCGACCAGAAGGAATGTGCGACCGCGCCGGTGACCCCGCCTGCAGCGCGCACTTGCGAAAACACATCCGCGTGCTCAAGACGCCTGACATCATGGTTGCCGGTGCAGCCATGCACGGCAGGTGCAAGGCCGGTGTGTATCGAGGCATAACAAGGGGCCGACATTGAAGGCAGGACAGAGCGATGCGTCCAGACGCGCGCCTCGCCACTGTCCACCCATCCTTCCAGATTTCCAAAAAGGCGGCGAAAGTTGCGGTAGGGCACACCATCCAAAATGATGAGAAGTAGCTTGTTCTGCATGACTTTATCTCCGCGTCCTTATGCCGACTTTGCGCTCAAGTTTTCGGGCGTTGCAAGTGGTCTTGAAGAAGAAACCGACAGGAGTCGGTTCGGGCCGAAATGACGTGAATGTGAAAACGCGTCAGGCAATCGCGTTTCGCCAGAGGGTCAACCTTCGCGCAATATGGGGCCATCAAACCGTCTGGAGTATGGGATGAGCAAATCCAAAAAAATTCGAAAGAAAAAACAAGCGCCTGACACTGATCAACCGACAAGGCGTGACACACTGAAGTTTCTGAGAAACGGTGCCTTGGCGGTGACGGCGATAGGGGGCGCTGGATATTGGGCCACGGGCTCGTTCAGGGCGTATGCTGCAGAGCATGACCTGAGCCGTATGGGGCAGGGGGCGCCTGTCATCGTTCAGGTGCATGACCCACAGTGTTCGACCTGCACTGCGCTGCAAAAGCAGGCGCGCGCGGCATTGAAGGAATTTGATGATTGCGGGCTGATCTATCTGGTGGCCGATATCAAGACCCAGGATGGTGCTGCGTTTGCTGCCCGCTACGGTGTTCCGAACATAACCCTATTGTTCTTTGACGGCGACGGGACCTTGCTCAGCAGTGTCAACGGCATGCACAGTAGCAGTCAGTTGAGCCCATTAATTGCCGAGCATAAAGCTGTGACACAAGCATAAGAGCCAGCACCGCGCAGGCTGCTCTGACGCCTGCCTCCCTGTGGTGAAGGCCGGTGTTCTGTTCGTTGCTTATCCCGCAGGATCGGACCGATCTGAAGAACCGCGGGGCAGTTCAGTTTGGTGCCGCCTGTACCTCAGGTTTCGGATGGCGGAAAATGACGGTGCCATGGCGCTCATGTACTGCCATCTTGTGCCGGGTTGTCATCTCATCCAGTGATACAGGTTGCGCCTCGCTCGATGATCCTTCAACGCGGCGAAAGGTCTGGACACACATGGGAATGTCCCCTCCCAAGACGGTTTCATAAGCATGGGGCGCATCGCATGTGTCTTCTGCGGCTCTTTCGGTAACATCGACAGAGAACTCATAGCATTTTGTGAACGGAAAGATGCCTTCGCAACGTTCCGCGGCGAGGTAGTAGACCTCGTATGAAAACAGCGTATCTTCTTCGCTGTAGCCAAATGCGAGCGCTTGATATTTCTTGTTTTCGCCAGGATTGATCCAGTAGGCCGGGGCAAAAAATTCAAACGCAAATGAGCCTCCATAGATGCGTTCTCCGAAGGCGGTGGAATAGCTGAATCCTACTTCATCCATGGAGGTATAGGGCCGGATGGGATGCGGTGGGGTCGTTTGAAGATCCGGAAATAATTCCGTGCCAAACACGGCGGTCCCGAGAAGAATGTTCACACCTTTGTCGCCTGCGTTTCGTACTTCGATATCAAGCGTGACGGGAATCAAACCGCCAAAATACTCCCCCGACAGGGGGGCGCCGACACTGGGCTCTACCTTAAGTTCAAGCACCATGGTCTTACTGGCTTCATTCACGCCGAATTGGAAGACCGCCCAAATACCTGCGGCAAAGACCGCCAGAACCTGCCCCCATCGGATCGCGAAATCGAGCAAGCTATTTCGTTCGGACCTGGCCATGATCGGCCCTTCTCCTTGTGAGCCTCGGCCTTTGCCCTAGTTCCCAGCGCTTTCCATCTTTCGATTGGCAAGGACATCTTCCAGCCACCCAAGGCGCATCTCCGGAACCGAACTGAGCAGAAGGTCGGTGTAGTCATCGAAGGGTGGGCTGAGTACTTCGCTTTTCGACCCGTAGCGCACGACTTCGCCTTGATACATCACGGCAATGCTATCCGAGATTGCCCGCACGGTGGCAAGGTCATGGGTGATGAAGAGGTATGCCACATCTTCGATCTTCTGAAGGTTCAGCAACAGTTTCAGAATTCCGTCCGCCACAAGAGGGTCGAGGGCCGAGGTCACCTCATCGCAGATGATCATCTTGGGCTTGGCCGCCAGCGCGCGCGCAATGCAGACCCGCTGTTTTTGACCGCCCGAAAGCTCAGCAGGGTAGCGGTCCTGAAAGCCTGACCCAAGTTCGATCTCATCAAGAAGCTCTTGAATACGTTTTTGCTTCTCACTGCCTTTCAGCCCGAAGTAGAACTCTAGCGGGCGCCCGATGATTGTACCGACCGTCTGGCGCGGGTTCATGGCTGTATCAGCCATTTGATAGATCATCTGTAGCTCGCGCAAATCCTCAAGTGGTCGGCTCGGCTGGTCTGGCGTAAGCGTCCGCCCATTAAATGTGATCTGACCGGCGCTTGGAGGCAAAAGCCCTGTTATGACCCTTGCAAGCGTGGACTTCCCGGACCCGGATTCACCCACAATAGCGAGCGTTTGGCCGGGGTGCAGGTCCACATTGATGTTCTTGAGGACGTCAAAATTGGTGCCTCTGTACCGCGCGGTGATCCCTTCGACCTTCAACACTGGCTCTGAAGTTGGTTTTTTCTCCTCATGCTCAATGGAACGTACTGAGACGAGGGCCTTGGTATAGTCTTCCTTGGGGGAGTTGATGATCTGATCAACGGTTCCGTATTCGACCATGTCGCCCATGCGCAGCACCATGATGTGGTCGGACACTTGAGCCACAACAGCGAGGTCGTGGGTAATATAGAGTGCCGCGACGCCAGTGTCGCGAATGGCTTCCTTGATCGCGGCGAGCACGTCGATTTGTGTCGTAACATCCAAAGCCGTGGTCGGTTCGTCAAAAACAACCAGGTCTGGTTCGGGGCAAAGGGCAAGTGCTGTCATGCAGCGCTGCAACTGACCACCAGACACCTGATGGGGGAACCGCTCCCCGATATTCTCTGGGTCTGGAAGGCCCAGCTTTCGAAACAGGGTGACGGCGCGCTCTTCGGCTTCCTTACGGCCGAATTTCCCGTGAAGAATGGCCGCCTCCGTCACCTGCTCCATGATTTTTCTGGCAGGGTTGAATGAGGCAGCTGCAGATTGGCTCACATAGGTTACTTCGCCGCCCCGCAGGCTGCGAATGTCGCGGATCCCGGTTTTCAGGATATCCCGACCATTCACTTCCACTGACCCGCCTGTCAGCTCAACACCGCCACGACCATAGGCCATGGACGCCAGCCCGATCGTGGATTTGCCAGCACCGGACTCGCCGATTAGCCCCAGAACCTTGCCGCGTTCCAGATCGAAATCCACGCCGTGGACAATCGCGATATCGCGTGCTTTTTCACCGGGGGGATAGATGGTCGCGCCAATCTTGAGCCCGCGTACCTTGAGTATTTCGTCGGTCATCCGCGACCTCCCTTCAGGCTGGTCGTCCGGTTCAGAATCCAGTCGGCCACCAGATTTACGGAAATCGCCAGAACCGCGATTGTCAAAGCCGGCCAGAGAGCGGCGCCGATGCCATAGGTGAGCCCTTCGGTGTTTTCTTTCACGATCCCGCCCAGATCAGCCTGTGGCGGTTGAATGCCAAGACCAAGGAACGAGAGCGTGGAAATGAAGAGCACCATGAAGATGAACCGCAGCCCCATCTCCGCCACCAGAGGCGACAGCGCGTTCGGCAGGATTTCGCGAAAGATGATCCAGCCTGTTTTCTCGCCCCGCAGGCGTGCCGCTTCGACATAGTCCATGACCGTGATATCGACCGCAACCGCGCGCGCCAGACGATACACCCGCGTGCTGTCCAGAAAGCCCATCACAAGGATAAGGACACCGACAGTGATCGGCGTGATCGACAGGATAACAAGCGCAAAGATCAGGGATGGGATCGACATGATGAGGTCAACGAACCGCGACAAGGCCTGATCCACCCATCCGCCGACAACCGCGGCCAGAAAGCCAAGCACCGACCCGGTCACAAAGCTGAGGATGGTCGCAATGGTTGCGATCCAGATGGTCGTCCTAAGCCCGTAAATCATCCGGCTCAGAAGGTCGCGCCCGATGCCATCGGTTCCAAGCAGGTACTCGCTGCTGGGGGGGTCCCAGAAGCCTTGCGAAACAACTTCGTCATAGCCGAAGGGGGCGATCAGCGGCGCGAATATCGCTATGAAAAAGAACAGTCCGGTGAAAAACAGGCCTAACATGGCGGCCACGGGAATACGGACAAACATCAGGCTTTCCCCCCGAACGCAACTTGGACCGCAAATGCGACAGGCGTTTTGATTAGTGATCTGCTTTGCATGACGCGCTTCATTTCGGATGCCGCAAACGCGGGTTTGTAAGAATAGAGACGATGTCGGCCACGAGGTTCAGGCCAATGTAGATCGCGGCAAATATCATGCCGCAGGCCTGTACAACCGGAATGTCACGCTTGGTCACGTGATCCACGAGGTATTGTCCCATGCCGGGGTAGACAAACACCACCTCGACCACAACGACGCCGACCACCAGGTAAGCAAGGTTGAGCATGACAACGTTTACGATCGGTGCGATGGCATTCGGCAGGGCATGCTTGCGGATGATCTTAAGCATCGGCATACCCTTGAGCTCAGCGGTTTCGATGTAGGCTGACTGCATCACGTTAAGAATCGCGGCGCGGGTCATCCGCATCATGTGCGCCAGAACGACCAGTGTCAGAACCAGGATCGGGATTGCAATGGATTCCAGCCGCGTGAACAAGTCCGCATCGGGTCGGTATCCCACAGAGGTGGGAGAGAACCAGCGCAACTGCACGCCGAGGACGAACATCAGGATATAGCCGATCACAAACTCGGGCATCGAAATCGTCGTCAGTGTTGTCGCGGAAATCAGTTTGTCAGGCCAGCGCTCCCGATAGCGAACCGCAAGCAATCCCAGGAAAATCGCTAGCGGTACGGCGATCACCGCGGCTGAGACTGCCAGGAACAGCGTATTGGAAAACCGGCGACCGACGGCCTCATTGATGGATTGCCCGGATGTGAGGGCTGTACCTAGATCGCCCGTCAGAAGACCCCCGAGCCATTCGAAATAACGTGCAACCGGTGGCTGATCGACGCCAAGTTCTGCGCGCAGGTTAGCCAGCGCTTCAGGGGTGGCGGATTGTCCCAGGATTTGTTGTGCGACGTCTCCCGGCAGCACCATGGTGCCCACAAAAATTACGACGGAGACGAGCAAGAGAAGTAATAGGCCCAGCGAAATTCGCTGGACCAGTAGTTTTGTCATGGGACCCATATCAGGAGACGACCCACATCCGCATCGGAGCGTGGTAGTTCATGAAGGCAAAGCCCGGCACTTCGGGCACCCAGCCCGCGATACGATCTGATTGCGCGTCGATGAAGTCGTTGAACATCGGGCAGATCAGGCCGCCTTCGTTGTGCAGGATGGTGCCCATATCCGCGTAGATCTGCTTGCGCTTGCTGTCGTCCAACTCGGCACGCGCAGCGAGGAGCATCTGGTCGAACTGTTCGTTGAAGAACCGGGTGTCGTTCCAGTCGGCGGTCGAAAGATACGCTGTCGAGAACATCTGGTCCTGAACTGGACGCCCACCCCAGTAGCTGGTGCAGAATGGTTGGGCATTCCAGACCTCGGACCAATAGCCGTCGTTTGGCTCGCGCTTGATCTCCAGATTGATGCCGGCGGCGGCAGCACTTTGCTGGAACAGTGCCGCAGCGTCCGGCGCGCCAGGGAACGAGTTGTCAGATGTCCGCAACAAGACCGATCCGTCGTGGCCGGATTTTTCGAAGTGGAACTTCGCTTTGTCGGGGTCGTATTCACGTTGCTCGATTTCGGTAAACAGCGGATAGCTGGAGTTGATTGGCGTGTCGTTCCCAACCGAGCCGTAGCCGAAGAGCACTTTGTCGACCATTTCCTGCCGGTTCATCGCATATTTCAACGCCAGCCGCAGATCATTGTTGTCAAAGGGTGCGGTGTTGCAGTGCATGATGAATACGTAATGACCCGCTGACGGCTCCGAATGTACGGTGATATTCGGCGCGCGGCTGACCAGGCCAGCTGTCCGTGGCGGTACGCGGTCAATCAGGTCAACCTGGCCCGACTGAAGCGCGGCGACACGGGCCGTATTGTCGTTGATAACGATCAGCTCGACCTCATTGGCATAGCCGTAGTCGCCCCAATAGTTCGGATTTTTCTCAAAGACAAAGCGCACGCCCATTTCATGCTCTTTCAAGACGTATGGGCCGGTGCCGATGGCTGCTGCCGGGTCTGATTTGCCGCCGCCCGGTTGGACGACCAGGTGATAATCCTGCATGTAATAGGGCAGGTCGGCGTTCGCATTCTTTAGCCCGATGACAACGTTGCTGCCGTCTGCGCGCACAGTGTCGATATCGCGAAGCAGCCCCAGCGCGCCGGACTTCGTGTCCTCGCCGGCGTGGCGGTCGATGGTTTCGGCAACGTCTTCCGCCGTAACAGGCTGACCATTCGAGAAGGTAATGCCGGAACGCAGTTTGAAGGTCCATGTCTTAGCGTCCGCAGAGCCTTCGAAGCTCTCTGCGACGCGCCCATCAAGGCCTCCATCGTCGTTAAGTGAAACCAGTGGCTCGCCCCACAGCAGGTTGACCTGGGTCGCTACCGAGTTTGCTGCGAGCGCCGGGTCAAGGCTGTCCGTCGTCGATCCGCCCTGGACGCCCATGCGCAGCGTCCCGCCGGTTTGCGGTCCTGCAGCGCGCACAGCACTTGCGAGCATCGTATTGGCAACAGCAGCCGTCACGCCCATGGCAGCAGCCCGGCCGACGAATTCGCGGCGCGTCATCAGCCCCTTGGTCACACGTTTACTGAAGTATTCGAGTTGGTTGTTCATTTGGATCTCCCGGTTGAACGGCGTTTTTTGCGCCTTGATCGTTTTTAGTTATGGCAACAGGCTTGCGCATTTCTGCCCGGGTCGCAAGTTTTAATAAGCAAAACCTGCAGGTTCGGTTTTCAGATCAGATCCCGCTCAATCTGCTCAGACTCGTCGCGTTCATAGACCAGAACATCGTTTTCATAGGCTTCGATCCGCGCGCTCAGGTAGAAATGCGTTTCGTCACACCACATTTCGCTGTGTGTTTCCGTGCGCAGGCGAATGTCGTTTCGCTCCTGCTCGGTTGTCCAGTGGCATTTGCCGCGCGCCGATAGAGGATCTTCGGGGTGAATCTCCCACCGTTCCCGCGCGATCGACCCGGTGATGAGACCATGATCGGCGTCACGCCTTTTGCCGAAGTCATCTTCAATGACCAAAGCGACAATACCCGTTTTCATGTCCACTTCCCGCCGTCGCGTATTTGCACCCTCCCGGAGGATTTCGGCCTGCCAGGGCGGCGCGCTGGTCGGTGGCGCAAAACTGCACTCGTCGCGTGTTGCGGTCCGGCGAACGGGCAGGTTCATGCTGCCACTATGCAACTGCAGGCCCGCCACTTCCGGGGCTGGCCAGATCAGCGGCCAATAGCTGGTCGATATTGCAACCCGCAACTGATGGCCTTTGGGCAAGCGATAAGCAATGTGATCCAGGTGAAAACTCACCCTGATGGGCTCTCCCGGCGTCATGGGCGTCGGTGCCTCATGGCCATCGCGGTGGCAGAGATTCAGCACCCCGTAGGTAATGCGGGTCGTAGCGCCGTCGGGATGAACGTGGTTGAGCCTGACGGCCACCTGCGCCTGCGCCTTGTCTGGCGTCAGGCGCAGGGTCATCCGTGGTGCGCCAAAGATATCCGTGTCGGTCTCCGCAGGTGCGCTATCGAAGGTCGCCGAGAACATGTCGTCGCGGCGCTGGTCGCCCGGCATCTCAGGTCCAAGCCAGATCGCGCAGTATTCGCCGGCCTCTCCACCGCAGTCTTGCGGTGAGTTTACGCTTGCCCTTAGGGGACCGGACCCGTCTGAAAGCCCGACATTGGTCAGATGCAGGGTTCGGTGTGGAATATGTGATGTGGCTCCGTATTCCTCGGCCACCCAGCGTCCAGCGCGTTCAGTATACCAACGCCGTGGGCGGACCCCGTCCATGACGTAGGCACGGTAGTCAGGGTCCTCCGAGACGCCGGTGTCCACATCTTTCAGCCACTGATCCCACCACCTTAGTGCTTCTTGCAGAAACCCAATGCGCGGTTCTGGCACGGCGAAATGCGGATACTTGTGGACCCAGGGTCCGACAATCCCCTTGGCTCCCTCCACGCCCTCGACCAGCTGTGGCACGGCGTTCTTATAAGCGTCGCCCCATCCTCCAATCGCCAGCACTTTTGCCTTGATCGCACTGTAGTCCTCGATCACGGAACCATGCCGCCAATAGGCATCACGGCGCTGGTGGCGCAGCCAGGCGGCCGGAAGAAACGGTTCGTTCTCCAACCGGTTCAACCACATCTCTCGCCAATCCGAACGGAGAGCGGGATCGGGCGCGCGGCTGGAATAGGCCCACATCGTGGCGCCCCAGCCGAGGTTCTCGTTCAAGAGGCATCCGCCCTTGTAGTGGATGTCGTCATTGTAGCGGTCAACGGTCGAGCACAATGTTATGACCGCTTTCAGGGGGTCCGGAGCGAGCGCGGCCACTTGCAGACCGTTGAACCCGCCCCAACTGATGCCCATCATGCCGACCCGCCCATTGCACCAGGGGGCGGCAGCAATCTGTTCGATCACCTCGACCGCGTCGGATAACTCCTGCGGCGTGTACTCATCCGCCATCAAGCCTTCGCTGTCACCGTTGCCGCGCATATCGACCCGCAGGCAGGCATATCCACGCTCGGCAAACCACGGATGGGTCAGCGCATCGCGCGCGCAGGTGCCATCCCGTTTGCGGTATGGAAGGTATTCAAGGATGACCGGTACGGGATCGTCCTGCGCATCGGTTGGTCGCCAGAGCCGGGCAGAAAGACGGCATCCGTCCTTCAATACGATACCGAAATCAGGGTCTTCCTCGATCTCTCGTAGGGCATTGCTTGCTGTCATGGTGCCACGGTTGGCCGTCGGTCGAAATTTGTCAACACACTGAGAGCCGGGTCATGCTTTCAAGGCAATCACGAGGTCCATCACGTTGGTGCCGGTCGGGCCAGTCCTGAACAATGCACCGCGCGCATCCAGCCAGGTTCCTGCATCAGCGTGCCGCAAAGCATCTTCGCCGCTTGCATCCCAGGTGTCGCCCGTCACCATGGCGCCTGCGGCATCTGTTGGCCCGTCTGTACCATCCGTGCCCGCGACCAGCACTTCAATCCCATCCTGACCAGCAATTTCCCGGGCGATAATCAATGCCAACGCCTGATTGCGGCCACCGTGACCAGGGTTTGCAGGTAAGACAACCGTTGGTTCACCGCCCCAAAGATGTAACCCCTTGGCGCCGCCAATCAGGGTCTTCGCAAGCTGCGGACCCAGTGCGGTGATGTCATCGTAGAGTGTTTCGTCGTTTGTGTTGACGGTCAGACCTTGCTTCTGTGCGGCCGCAACGACCGCAGCGCGGGCGATCGCGTTACTCGCAACGATCTGGGGCGCAAATTCACAGGGTGCCACGTCCGGCATATCTCCGATCCCGGACCCGATCACGCCGAGCGCGTCCCCTTCGACGTCGGAAATGGCGAGCGTCGTGACGCGCGCGCCTTTGAATTGAGCTAGCAGCTTGCCGCCTTTGATGCGGCTTAAGGTCTTCCGCAGTGCGTTCATTTCGTGAATGTCGGCACCACTGCCCAAAAGCTCTGTCGCTCGGGTCTTCAGGGCATTCAGATCAAGCCCGTCAACCGGTGCCTCGGCTAGTGCTGAGGCCCCACCGGAGACCAGCATCAGAAGATGGCTACCTGATGCCATGGATGTCACGGTCTCAAGGATGCGGTGCCCGGCAAGGATTGAATTTTCGTCCAAAACAGGATGGGCCGCTTCAATCACCTCGGCACCGGCAGGGGCGCCGTGCGCGTGACCGTACTTGGTGACAATCAGTAGCGGTGCATCAGGGAACCGGGTTGCGGCACTCTGTGCCATCGCGGTTGCCGCTTTGCCGACGGCAATGATTTGGTCTGGTGTTGGGACAGGTGAATTCTTCAACGAATTGGCAACCGCCGTATCCCCGCGTACTGCGGTTACACCGGCGTCGAACAAGGCTTTTAGTGTATCTTGCGTGGTCATCGGTTTTTTCCGTTGAACTTAGGGGGCATCGGTATCGAGCCATATCGTTACAGGCCCATCGTTGACCAGTGCGACCTGCATATCCGCTCCAAAGCGCCCGGTTCTAACCGGAATACCCAAGGCACCAAGCTCTTCAACACATCGCAAATAGAGTGTCTCGGCCAGATCCGGTTTAGCTGCTCCTGAAAAGCCCGGTCGATTGCCCCGTGCAGTATCTGCTGCGAGTGTGAACTGGCTGACGACAAGGGCCGAGCCCCCTGTTTGAGACAGGCTGAGGTTCATCTTCCCCGCATCGTCCTTGAACAGCCGAAGCTTCGCGATTTTTGCCATCAGTTTTGCAGCGGTCTCGGGGGTGTCACCCGGCATGGCGCAGACGAAAACCAATAGGCCGGGACCGATTGCCCCAACAGTTTCATTTTCAACTGTGACGGATGCGCTTGAAACGCGTTGCAAGAGGGCTCTCATGATCGCCACTCCACGATCTCTGCCTGCGGCGCGCGCTCTGTGCGGAAGCTGTTCGCCGGATGATCCGGATCGGCGTAGCCGAAGGAGATGGCACAAAGCATCATGCGATCCTCGGCAATATCAAAGTAGTCGCGCACGAAGCCGGAATAATTCGCAATTGCGGCCTGAGGGATCGTATCGATGCCCAGAGCGCGCGCGGCGAGAAGGAAGGAAAGGACAAAACCGCCACTGTCCATGGCGCCGTAGCCGCCAAGGGCGCGTGGGCTGGTCAGGATGGCCACATGCGGCGCGTCGAAGAGCGCAAAGTTTCGCATCATCTGGGCCGAAGACGCAGCGCGATCGCCTTTTGTAACGCCAACCGCATCATAGAGTTGCCAACCGACAGCGCGGCGTCGGTCGCCGTAGACGCCGGGGTATTCGGAGGGGCCTTCCAAATCAAGCTGTGATTGGCCAGTCGTGACTTCCGCCTGAAGGGCGTCACGGAACCGCGCGGTTGCATCCCCCTCGGTCACCACCAATTGCCAGGGTTGCGCGTTGCACCAGGATGGTGCTCGTTTCGCGGTGTCGATGATCTGTTCGATCTGTGCGCGGGGAACGGGATCGGGTTTGAAGGCACGGCAGGAAAATCGCGTGCTCAACAGGGCGTCTAAAGTCTCAATCTGGCTCATTGGTTCATGGCATAAAGATAGCCAAAGATCGCCGCAAGGATCAAGCCAGCGAGAACCGCAAAAGCGATCTTGATCGCTGAATAGGGGCGTTCCCCCTGAACTTTGCCGGTGTCGCCATTCACCACGAAACGGTAGGTTTTGCCCCTGTATTTGTAGGCAGCCAACCAGACCGGCAGCAAAATGTGTTTGAAACTCACATCTTTTATTGCTGTATCGACCTGATGAATACGTTGCCTGTCACCGCCGATGTCAAACCTCACATCTCGCCGGATAATGCCATCCATAATGGTTTTGGCCTCTTCGAACCCTTCCTCAAGTGTGACGGCGTACCCCTCGGCGCGGAACCCGGCAAGATACTCTGGCGTATAGGGTTCGAGGGCGGACAAGTCCCATGGCGCCAACCCTTCGGTGAAGCGTTTGGGCAGGCTTTTTGACGCAAGCACCAGAACATCGTCGAAAAAGCGCGCGACACGACCCCGTGCGGGTCGCCAGCGCACCCGCGCCACCTGCACGGTTGTCGATTTCCCATCACGCATCACGCGACGAGTCTCATAGTAAACCGTGCCGCGCTCCCCTGTGTAGCGTGACTGTGTGTCGGCGTCATACGTCCAGTAGGGGACGTAGATGCCATCCATCTTGCGCCCCTTGCGGGCGTATTGATTGAGCCCGTTTGGCGCAAACCAGAGACGCCCAAGCCAGTCATTCATTGCGCCGTGCGCACGGGCCTCATCAAACGCAAAGGGTAAGATGGCGCGGGGCTTGATATGTCGGTGCGCGCCCGTATCCGTCACCACCGGTGTCGCACAAAACGGGCATTCCCTCGCGTGTACCGTCGGATCAAACTCGACTTCGGCCGCGCAGTTCGGGCATTTGGCGACGCGGGTTTCTTCCATCTCCGGGGCGGGAAGGTCTCCACTGATGGCGGATTGAAAATCCAGCTCACGGATTTTGGCGGCCGCCCAGGGACCTTGAACGAGCGGCGCAGTGTTTCCGCAATGCGCGCAAACCAACTGCCCCCCCTCGGGATCAAACCGCAAGTCGGCCCCGCAAGCGTCACAGGGAAAGTGTCTTTGCGTCTCAGCGGTATGTCGGCTGTCAGAGTTCATGGCGCCAGTCGTCTTTGTGGATTAACTCTTTCCCGACCTGGTTCACACAATTGGCTGCGCTACCCCAGACAGGGCTCGACGAAAAAAGGGTGTCCCGTCACGATCCAGAGGGTGGCGGAGGTGGCAGTACCGTGAAGAGCTGTGCGAGCTCAGCCACCCGATCTGCAGAAAGCCAACCGTCTTGTCCCGGGGTCCATACAAGCGTCGAACGGGTCAGCGCACCTTCTGTCGCCATCCGCCCCATTGCCGCCTTTGAGAATGGCCCTTTGGTTTCGCCGTTCTCTGCAATGTGCCAGACATGTTCGACCGGGGGCAGGGGCGGCGGCACGGCGGCGGGCTGCGTGTTTTGCGCCTCCGCCCGCTGTGGTGCTGCGCCCCAAGGGCCGACTTGTTGCGCGGCTGCATGGCCGATCTGCATACCCAAACCTGCCCCAAGTCCGGCTTGAATGGCCGCGGCTCCTCCACCATCCCGTCCCAGAGCTTCTGCTGCCTGAAACTGCATGTATTCGTTGAGATTTCCGATCACGCCCATGGAGGATCGTTTGTCCATGACTTCTTCAACCGCTGGCGGCAGCGAGATGTTTTCCACGTAGAGTTCTGGCATGGTCAGGCCGTATTCTGCCAGTTGAGCACTGATTTCTCTACCAACCAACTGCCCCAGCTCCCGGGTGTTGGCGGCCATGTCCATCACTGGAATACCGGCGCGGGCGATGGTGCGAGAAAACTCCTGCACGATGATATTGCGGATCTGAAAGCTGATCTCGTCCATTGTGAATTCGCCGTCTGTCCCGACAATCTCCACCAGGAAACGCGCGGGGTCACTTACCTTGATGGAATAGGTCCCAAAGGCGCGCAATCGCACTGGCCCAAACTCCGGATCGCGACAAATTACCGGGTTTTTCGTCCCCCATTTCAGATCGTTGAAGCGGGTTGTGTTGACGAAATAGATCTCCGATTTGAACGGGCTGCGAAAGCCGTGGTCCCAATGTTGGAGCGTGGTCATGATTGGCATGTTGTTCGTTTCCAGCATGTAAAGGCCGGGCGTGAACACATCCGCCAACTGCCCCTCATGCACAAAAACTGCCGCCTGACCTTCGCGCACAGTCAGTTTGGCGCCGTATTTGATCTCATGTCCTTCGCGCTCGAACCGCCAGACCATCGTGTCACGTGAGTCCGTTGTCCAGTGGATGACGTCGATGAATTCACCGGAGAGAAAGTCAAATATACCCATAATAAGCGGTCCTTTGGTCTGGTAACGTCAGAGGGGGTCGGTTGATATCAGTTCGCGCGCGATGATACGGGTCAGCGGCGCGGCTTCGCTTGCTGACATGCCGGGTTGCAAGCGCGGGTCGTATAGCATTTTGAGCAAAAGCTCGTCGTGGTCGGTCAGCAATGCAAACTCGTCGTCATCGTTGAAAATGGATGGTCGGGCGGTTCGGCTGTCGTTTGCCAGACCAAGCCCCTGGGCCAGTTCCTCGTGGATACAGCTCAGCCGCAACAAAGCCGGGTTTTCGGTGCGTATAACAGCGACGGCGGCGGTGTAGGTATTTGCATCACGGCCCGACGCATAGGCGGCAACCACACAGTAGGTATCTTGATCGAGCTTGCGCAAGGGGGCGAGGCTTTGCTCTGTAATGCCCGGAAGTCTTCTTGCGGCCTCTCGCAGGGCGTCGGCGCGATCATCCTCACTTGCGAAGACGACGATGAAATTGGGCGTCCCAAACGTTGTGATCGGGTGTTCCGTAGCCCGGGCCAGCCGCCGCGCATAGTTTTTTACATCGTTTGAGTCTTTTGCTTGCTGGGATTTGGGGACGCTCGCCCCAAAAATTGTGCTTACGCGTACCGTTCCCTGCCAACGGCGCAGGGGGCTTGCGCCGCCTCTGCCCCGCAGCGCGTTGGCGTATTCGTTGAAGAAAACAATTTCCTCGAAGTTGCGCGCCAGCATATCCGCCGTGAAGGGCGTATCTGGTCCTCCACCGTCCTCACGGAGCAGCCCCTGGCTTAACTGGGCGGATTGGACCTGAACCAGATAGCTGCGCAGCGCCGCACTTTCTTCGGACGTCGGGCGAACCGCAGGTTCTGCGAGGCCCGCGGGTCGGGAACGTGGTGTGCTACTGGATTCCAGCCCCATGTCACACGCCGCAAGAGCGGTGAGCGCGGCGATTGCCGCGCCCATGCGCCATATGGATCTTGCGGCTGTCACGGGTTCCTATGAAGGAACCGAGGTGGCCGCGGTGTCGCCGGTGCCGTCGCCTCTTGCTTTGGCGGAAGCGAGAGTGTCGCGCAGTTTCGTTTCCATCTCTTCGAGATCCGCCTCGGCGGCCGCACGTTTGGCCTTACCTTCGTCGGCAATCTGAAGGCTCTCTTCAATCGTGCCGATCAAATCGGCATTGGCCTGTTTCACGGCCTCGATGTCAAAGACACCACGCTCCATTTCTTCGCGGATCATCTTGTTGCTTTCCCGCAGATTCTTGGCATTTGCCGTTAGAAGCTCATTGGTCAGGTCATTGGCTTCCCGTACGGCTTTGGCAGCTTCTGATGATCGCTGGATCGTCACAGCCTGGGCCAACTGAGTTTCCCAAAGCGGCACCGTGTTGACTAATGTTGAGTTGATCTTGGTAACAAGACTCTTGTCGTTTTCCTGCACCAACCGGATGGAAGGGAGCGACTGCATGGTGACCTGTCGAGTTAGCTTCAGATCATGAACGCGGCGTTCCAGATCATCCCGAGCTGCGCGAAGATCGCGCAACTCCTGTGCGACCATGACCTGATCATTTTCCGGCGCGGCATCTACTTCGGCGGCCTTTTCGGGTATGATGGTTTCGTCCAGTTCTCGTAGCTTTTCTTCGCCTGCTGCGATGTAGAGTGCGAGCTCATCATAAAACTGCAGGGTCTTTTCATAGAGCATGTCCAGCGACTTGATATCTTTCAGAAGCGTATGCTCATGCTGCAAAAGCTCGTCCGTGATCCGGTCAATCTGATCCTGCACCTCTTCGAATTTAGCGGTGAACTTGGCGATGGGTGCTGCCTTGCCGATAAGCTTTTCCCACCAGCTGCGTTCGCGACGTACATCCAGTTCATCGACCGAAAAGCCACGGATCGTTGTCACCATGTTGCGCAAACTGTCACCCGCAGGGCCTACATCCTTGTTCCGCACGCCGCCAAGCATGGCTTGACTGATTTCCTGAAGCTCGACTTGCGCGCGGCTTCCAAAGGAGACGATGGATTGCGTATCCGTCATGTCGATCTCGGCCATGCGCTTGGTAATCTCGGCGCTGGCGGGTGCATCCGCTTCGGCCAAAGGCACGATCGCATTTGCTTCGATGGGTTCGGGCAGAACCGCCGCGGTCACTTCTTCCACCATTGTGAGCGCTTCTTGCGCCTTTGCGCGTATTTCTTCAGACATGGTAACTCCCTTGTAATTAGTAGTGTCGCGCAGTGCGTCAGTCGAGGCGCACGCCTTCGCGGTCCAGTCGTTCTCTTAGTACTTCGATTTCAACGGTCAGGTCGCTATGATCGTCGAGCAGCAATTTTTCCGTTCTTGCGTCGAAATTTCGTTCCAGATCATTGAGCAGCACCAGATAGTCTTCACGCGCTTTTTCACTTTGATTGCTGGAGTAGATGTCGGCAAACTTTATGGTCGCATCGCGGGCCCCCAACAAATAGACGCCGAGGTATTTTCGCGCAGCCGTGAGATCTCTGGGATCCTCTTCAACGGTGCGGATGAGTTTGCGCACGGCGGTTTGAAATCCGGTCATACGGTCATTGATGGTGCGGTCACCGACCCGGCGCAGCGCGTCTGTCATCGCTGACAAATGCGCATCGGCCTCATCCACGACGCGGGCGACCCGGTCTTGTTGGTGGGTGTCGATGCCTTCCATGCCCTTGTCCGACATCGGATCCACGCCAAAAGCTGCGACGTGAAGGCCGCAAACAACGGCACCGAACAGGACGGCAGCGATCAGGCCGCTTCCATGGCTGATGGCGGCAAGGCCAGTCCCAGCGCCAGCCAGAAGAGCCGCGAGAATCTTGCGCGGCATCGCAGGGCGGCGGGCAACCTTGCGGCTATGATAGGCAGCTTCCGCTTGCAAACCTCCGCGCAAAACCCAGGCACCAAGTGACAAAACACCGGCGCCTGCGACACCGACTGCCATGCTCAATGCGCCATTGAAAAGCGATGTAAAAAGCAGAACCACTGCAGGCAGAAACATCAGGTTTGCGCGCGCGCCGACGGGATCTACCGTAGCGGCAACAAAGTTGGATTGCGCCTGAGATTGGGGCTGCTCTGCACCCTTAGGGCTGTATTTGCCGCCAAAACGTTGTGCCAACCTACATGCCCCCCGTCAGGCCCGCTGCCACACCAAGCATCAGCAGCAACAATGCCAGGTAAGCGATTTTTTGAAATGGTGTTGGCGTCATGCCATGCCCCTGGTCAGTTTCGAATTTAAATATAGGCGCTAGCCGCCTGACGCGCCAGAGGCGTGTTACGCCGTGCCGGTCGCCGGGATGGACGCCTCTGAAAGCTCAATTGCTCATGTATTTAGGCATTTCAGACTGGAAATGGGAGGCAGGCATCAGGGGGAAAATCTGTCTGGTTTTATCATCTTCGACGGGCGGCTGGTGCGGATCGTTTGCGCTTCACCGCTGAGGGCCGTTTTTTCACGGCTGTTCCGGTGGGCTTGGAGGCCGCGTCAACATCGTTATCCAGCCCAAGCTGATCCCGCAGAATTCGACGGCGGACTTCCTCCACGGCGCCTTGCTTGAGCTCCCCCAATTGAAACGGGCCGTAGCTGATGCGGATCAGGCGGTTCACCGTCAGGTTAATCTCGGCCAAAGCGCGGCGGATTTCGCGGTTCTTGCCTTCGCGCAAGCCCACTGTCAGCCAGGCATTTGCGCCTTGTTGCCGGTCCAGCGAGACCTGCATCGGCTGAAAACGCTCTCCATCCGCCGTGATCCCTTTGCGCAAGGGCTCAAGCATCTCGTCGGTGGGGCGTCCGTTGATGCGGACCCGGTAGCGCCGCAACCATCCGGTAGAGGGTAACTCCAGTTTACGTTTGATCCCGCCGTCATTGGTCAGCAACAGCAACCCTTCTGAGTTGATATCGAGGCGTCCGACACTCATGACCCGGGGCATGTCATCTGGAAGCTTGTCGTAGATCGTATCGCGCCCTTTCTCATCCCGGTCGGTTGTCACCAAACCGGCAGGCTTGTGATAAAGCCAAAGACGCGGCGGCTCAGGTGCCGTGATTTCCTTGCCATCTACACTTATCTTATCCGAAGACGTGACATTCAGCGCCGGGCTCTCAATCGTTTTCCCGTTCACGGCGACACGTCCCGCTTCAATCATGCGTTCGGCCTCGCGTCGGCTTGCGACACCGGCACGGCTGAGCATTTTGGCGATCCGGTCGCCGGTGGGGGGGGCTGTTTTGGACATGGGGCGGGGATAGCCTGTTTGCGGGGCTTGCGAAACCCGAGAGTTTGCGTCCAACTGCGCATCATGCAGTTCAACACCCACATGGAACAGGCTCTCTCCGAAGCCCGCGCTGCTGCCAAACGCGGTGAGGTGCCAGTTGGGGCCGTGATCGTGGACCCAAATGGCGCTGTTCTCGCATCAGCGGGCAATCGAACACGCACTGACAACGACCCAACGGCGCACGCGGAGATCCTTGCCATACGCGAAGCCTGTTCGGCGGCCGGGTCCGAACGCCTGCCAGACCACGCGCTTTATGTGACCTTGGAGCCTTGCGCGATGTGTGCCGCCGCGATCTCAGCCGCGCGTATTGCGCGACTGTATTATGCTGCAAGCGATCCGAAGTCCGGCGGTGTCGCCCACGGCGCGCGCGTCTTTTCCCATCCGCAGTGCCATCATGTGCCGGAGGTTTTTGACGGTATCGCCGCCGAGGAAGCCGAAGCGATGTTGCGGGGATTTTTTACCGCACGCAGATAAGAGGTTCTTCGACCTCAAATACTGATCGGCTTTAGGACCTCGGGTTCAATGACGGAGACACCAGGCAGCCCTTCGATCAGGTCTTTCGCGGATTGCTCCAGAAGATCGAAGGTCTTGTAATGACAAGGGATGACCGTCTTGAAGTCGAAATACTTTCGCGCCGCGTAAGCTGCCCCTTTCATGTCCATCGTGAAATGACCGCCAGCGCTCAGAATGCCGATATCAGGTTTGTAGTAGTCCCCGATCCATTCCATATCTGCCATGATGCCCGTATCGCCTGACAGGTAGATCGTGTGGCCCTCGCCCTTGATGATGAAACCTGCTTCGCGCCCCGTGGGAGCCGCCGGATCGCCCGCATAGGATGTGGAATGCATGGCGGGCACCATTGAGACCGCGACCCGGCCCAAGGCCACAGTGCCACCCATGTTAAACCCAACCACGCTCAGGCCGTCTTTTTCCTCAAAATGACTCATGAAATCGTAGATCCCGACTGCGGGTACGTTCAGCGACTTTGCCAGAGCAACAAGGTCTGCGGTGTGATCGAAATGGCCATGGGTTATCAGGATATGGGTTGCACCCTGGGTGGCTTTGCTGTGCTGATCTTCGGCCAGCATCGGATTGCCGGTTAGCCAGGGGTCAATGAGCAGAACCTGATCTTCGATTTCGATGCGGAAACTGCCGTGACCCAGCCAGATGATTTTCATTGAACCTCTCCCTTTGTGCGATATCTCGACCTTAAGCCCCAAGGATCGATGGGGGAAACCTCACAGCACGATATTTTTTGACAGGGAAGGAAGACGTTTTGGACTGGACACGTGCGGTTGACAACTATTGCGAAAGGATGGGGCCAGAGTATTGGGCCGAGCCCATCAACGCCGTGACCAATGCCGCATTCCTGGTTGCAGCTTTCGTGATGTGGCGGCGCACCCAAGGCATCACGATGGCCCGGGCGCTTTGCCTGATCCTGGCCGCCATCGGCATTGGCAGTTTCCTCTTTCACACCCATGCGCAGTCCTGGGCGGGTCTCGCGGACGTTGTGCCAATCGCACTTTTCATCCTGATCTACCTTTTCGCCGTAAACCGGGAGGCCTTTGATCTGGGCGTTTTGCCCGCGCTTGGGTTGACCGCTCTGTTTTTTCCCTATGCCGGTATGATGGCGCCGGCGTTTTCGCTTGTGCCCGGTCTCGGAGCCACAGCCGGATATGCGCCCGTCGCACTTTTGATCTTTCTTTATGCCGCGTTCTTGCGCTCAATACTGCCGGATTTCGCGCGTGGTCTGGCGATTGGGGCTGCGATCCTTGTAGTGTCGCTCACCTTCCGGACCTTGGACCTGCCGCTGTGTAATAACTTCCCGGCAGGCACCCATTTCATGTGGCATCTGCTTAACGCAGTTATGTTGGGTTGGATGATCGAGGTTTACCGCCGGCTGAGGCTTGGCAAGCCTGCTGTTGCGGGGTAAACGGCGCGCATGCAGATAAGGATTGAACATGTCGATTGATGAGAGCACGGCGGCCCGTGTGGCCAAACTCGCCCGGATCAAAGTGGAACCCGACGCGCTGCCCGCGCTGGCGGGAGAGTTCAATACGATCCTGGGGTTCATCGAACAGCTAAATGAAGTGGATATCGAGGGGGTCGAACCGATGACCTCCGTGACCCCGCAGGTCCTGAAGCGCCGGGTTGACGAGGTGACAGACGGGGACCAGCAGGCCAAGATCTTGTCCAATGCGCCAGATGCCCGCGAAGGGTTTTTTGCCGTGCCAAAGGTGGTTGAGTGATGAGCAAGTTGAACGAGCTGGGATTGGCCGAGGCGCGCGATGCGTTGCGCGCAGGTGAAACAACCTCCAAGGAACTGACCGAAGCCTGTCTGACGGCGATCGACGCCGCAGGGGCGCTGAACGCTTTTGTGCATAAGACTCCGGATCTCGCGATGGATCGCGCCGCTGCGGCAGATGCGCGGCTGGCGAGTGGCGATGCGCCGGCCATGTGTGGCTTGCCTGTGGGCATCAAAGATCTTTTCTGCACCAAAGGTGTAGCCTCCCAAGCCGGGTCGCGTATTCTGGAAGGGTTCCTGCCGGAATATGAGTCCACCGTGAGCCAGAACCTCGCGGACGCGGGCGCGGTCATGCTTGGAAAGCTGAACATGGACGAATTTGCCATGGGGTCCTCCAATGAGACGTCGGTCTATGGCAACGCGGTCAATCCGTGGCGCCGTGGAAACGACGATGCGGCACTGACACCCGGCGGGTCGTCGGGCGGGTCGGCAGCCGCTGTTGCGGCGGATCTCTGCCTTGCGGCAACAGGCACCGATACAGGCGGCTCGATCCGGCAACCAGCGGCTTTCACCGGGACCGTGGGGATCAAACCAACATACGGCCGTTGCTCGCGTTGGGGTATCGTCGCTTTTGCGTCCTCCCTCGATCAAGCGGGCCCGATGACCAAATCCGTGCGCGATGCGGCGATCATGCTCGAAGCGATGTGTGGACATGATCCCAAGGACAGCACGTCCGCTGATCTGCCGGTGCCGGATTTCGAAGCAGCACTGACAGGCGACATTCGAGGCAAGAAAATCGGTATCCCGAAGGAATACCGCATGGATGGCATGCCGGATGAGATCGAGACGCTTTGGCAGGAAGGCATCGCGATGATGAAGGCCGCGGGAGCCGAAATCATCGACATTTCCCTGCCGCATACCAAATACGCTCTGCCCGCATACTACGTGATTGCTCCGGCAGAGGCATCGTCCAATCTCGCGCGGTATGACGGGGTTCGTTACGGACATCGTGCGACGCTCCAACAAGGCGATGGCATCACCGAGATGTACGAAAAGACACGTGCTGAAGGGTTTGGTCCAGAGGTGCAGCGCCGGGTGATGATTGGTACCTACGTTCTTTCCGCCGGTTTCTATGACGCCTATTACAACCGCGCGCGCAAAGTGCGCACGTTGATCAAACGCGATTTCGAGACGGTTTTTGCACAAGGTGTCGATGCGATCCTGACGCCCGCCACACCGTCGGCGGCTTTTGGTCTGGGAGAGATGACCGACGCGGATCCGGTGGCCATGTATCTCAATGACGTTTTCACAGTAACGGTCAATCTGGCAGGTCTGCCGGGAGTGGCCGTCCCAGCAGGATTGGATGTGCAAGGGCTTCCCCTTGGCCTTCAGCTGATTGGCAAACCTTGGGAAGAAGCCGATCTGCTGAATACGGCTTACGCGCTGGAACAGGCGGCGGGGTTTGTGGCCAAACCGTCCAAATGGTGGTAGCCTTTTCGCGACTGGGGTGACGATATGGGCAGACACGTGATACGCAAGCGCTTTTCTATTCTGATCGTGCCGATTGTGGCGCTTGGCGCGTGTGCGCCTCAGGTCCCCGACAGTGCGCGTGGCGTTGGGTTTGACTCTGTGCAGGCTGTGCAGGCGCGAGATGCAGCGTTGCGAGGGTCTGACCCCAATGTGCCGCTTACGGTCCTGCCTCCGGAAGGGGGCACCGGCGCGCCACAGCCAGTCACGGGTGTTTCGCCTCTGCCAGGGTCAGCCGAAGCCACAGCAGCCGAGACGACCCGTATCCTCGCAGAAACCCGTCCCGCACAGTCCGGCGGACAAGCTGCGCCACAGGCGGGAGCGGTGACAAACAGTTTGGGCATTTCCAACGAGAACAACTTTGACGCGGTATCTGGCCAGCGCTCGATCGAAGGCGATGCCGCGCGAAGGGAACAAAACCGCGCCCAATATACGGTTGTGGAACCACAGGCTTTGCCAGAGCGCAGCGGTAGCAGCCAGCCCAATATAGTGGCCTTTGCGCTATCAACCAACCATCCGGTTGGGACGCGCGTCTATGCGCGGGCGGGGCTGAATGGCGCTGCGCGTGCGGAACGCAACTGCCGGGATTACGCCTCTCCAGACCTTGCGCAGATCGATTTCCTTCAACGCGGTGGGCCAAAACGCGATGGGCGCGGTCTTGATCCGGATGGGGATGGTTACGCTTGTGGCTGGGATCCGTCCCCCTTCCGCAAGGCCTCCCAAGGCTGATCCTTGCGCCTGCATCCTTCCCCGAATTTTGGTCCGCGCCGCAATGGTCTGAAACCAACGATCGTTGTTATCCATTACACCGCAATGGAAAGCGCGGACGCAGCGCTTTCCCGCTTGTGCGACCCTGATGCAGAGGTGTCAGCCCACTACCTGATCGCACGCGATGGCATGGTGACCCGCATGGTCGAGGAGATCGCCCGGGCCTGGCATGCAGGCGCGGGCGAATGGCGCGGTCAGGATGACATCAACTCCCGTTCGATTGGGATTGAGCTCGACAATCCCGGCAATTGCCCGTTTTCTGAACCGCAGATGGCCTCGCTTGAAACATTGTTGGCAGAGATTTGCGCGCGTTGGCAGATAGCGCCAGAGGATGTGATTGGTCATTCGGACATGGCGCCCGGCCGCAAATGCGACCCCGGGGGGAGGTTCGATTGGACGCGTTTGGCTCGCCAGGGGCTCGCGGGGCCGACGCAGGTACCACCATCCGCAGGGGATTTCGTCACCACCGCGCGGTCTGCGGGCTTTACTGCAGAAGTCGATACACAGACACTCTTGTCCGCCGTGCGCCTGCGTTTTGCCCCTTGGCGTGACGGGCCGTTGGTCGATGCGGACAGCGAGCTTTTTCACCGCATCTAACCTGCCAGTGGTTGCTGCGCTTGACGCAGATGGATTTTGCGCGCAAAGCAGTCTCGCGCGGAGAGGCGGATGGCCGCTGTGATGGGTTTCCATCAGCAGAGGAAAGTCCGGACTCCAAAAAGCGACGGTGCCGGGTAACGCCCGGGCGGGGATCGGCAGGGGAACCTGCCGGGAACCCGACGGAAAGCGCCACAGAAAACAAACCGCCGCATTCGTGCGGCAAGGGTGAAAAGGTGGGGTAAGAGCCCACCGCGCCGCTGGCAACAGGGGCGGCATGGCAAGCCCCACCGGGAGCAATGCCAAATAGGGATCGCGCGTCGCAAGACGGGGTTGCTTTTGCCCCAGCAGATCCGGGTTGGCAGCTAGAGCTGTTCGGGCAACCGGATGGCAAGAGGAATGGTCATCGAACCGGGGCAACTCGGGGAACAGAATCCGGCTTATAGCCTCTCCGCGCACTTTTGGGTCCTCAGTCGTTCAAATACCGCATAATAAATAGGCAAAGACGCCCGTAGCCGGGCAATTTGTAAGCACTCTGAAAATTGCTGTAATAATGTGCGCATCCAGATTGGTTTGCTGTTTATTTCAGCACCTCATTGTTCCACCCCACCCGAAACTGACGACCAGAAGGATGGGGAAATACCATGGTTGGAGCTGACACCGCATGGATTATCGTGGCAACAGCGCTCGTGCTGTTTATGACATTGCCGGGGCTTGCCCTGTTTTACGGAGGCTTGGTCCGGGCAAGAAACGTCCTTAGCGTTTTCATGCAGTGTTTTTCGATCGCCTGCCTGATGAGCCTGCTTTGGCTGGCAGCCGGTTACTCGATCGCCTTTGGTGACGGCAATGCCTATTGGGGCGGGTTGGGGAAAGCGTTTTTGAACGGGGTGGACGCTGACACTGTTTCAGGCACGATACCGGAGGTCTTGTTCTTTGCCTTCCAGATGACCTTTGCCATCATTACCCCCGCGTTGATCGTCGGGGCGTATGTTGAGCGGATCAGCTATGGCTTCGTGCTGCTGTTTTCATCCCTCTGGATGCTGATCTGTTATGCGCCGGTCGCCCATTGGATATGGGGTGGCGGACTTCTTGCAGGTGCCGAGTGGTCGCTTTTCGAGGAAGGCGTAAACGACTTTGCGGGTGGTATCGTTGTCCACCAGACAGCTGGGATCGCGGCGCTGATCCTTGCGGCCATGCTTGGACCGCGCAAGAACAATCATGTCCCACCGCATAATCCCGGCATGGTGATGATCGGTGCTGCTATGCTTTGGGTTGGTTGGTTCGGCTTCAATGGCGGGTCCCAGCTTGCCGCGGACGGCGGCGCGGCGATGGCGCTGACAGTCACGCATCTCTCTGCCGCCACCGCGTCCCTGACATGGGCGGCATGGGAGAAAATCCGTTACGGCAAGGCTTCCCTCGTAGGGATGGTGACGGGCACGATTGCTGGTCTGGCCTCCATCACACCGGCATCAGGGTCCGTCGGTCCGTTGGAGGCGGTGATCATCGGCGCTGTTGCGGGCGTCATGTGTCAGGAATTGTGCGGGTTGGTGAAACATGGCCTAAAGATCGACGACACCTTGGACGTCTTTGCGGTTCACGGCGTAGGGGGCATGTTTGGCATCCTGATGCTGGCAGCCTTCGGGCACGCAGGCTGGACCGCGCAACTTGGTGGTCTTGCCGTCGTCGGTGTCTGGACGATTGTGACGACAACACTGATCATCCTAGTTGCAAAAGCGATCGTTCCATTGCGGGTGGGCGAGGAAGAAGAGGTAACCGGCCTTGACCTCTCATCGCATGGCGAGCGAGCCTATGACATCAGTTCTTGACGGATGTTGGCCCGTGAGAATAGACCGGCGCATATAGGCGTCGGTCTTTTCCAGTGTAGGGGGCTGAAAAGCGGGTTTCGCAGCGCCTTTTGGAGTTGACTCGCCCGACGATCCCGGTAAAAGCCGGGCTTCAGGAATTCACGCGGCCCCTCGTTTGAGCCGGGACGCATCAGGAGAGACACCATGGCCAAGCCAACCACGATCAAGATTCGTCTGAACTCCTCGGCGGGGACAGGCCATTTCTATGTGACAAAGAAAAACGCGCGCACAATGACCGAAAAAATGGTCATCAAAAAGTATGACCCGGTTGCACGCAAGCACGTCGAATACAAAGAAGGCAAGATCAAGTAAGATCAGCTTCTTTCTGACTGCAAAGCCGCGCTGATGCGCGGCTTTTTTTGTTTCTTGGGATCAGGGGGCGTCGGCCTCTTCGCCTGACAGGGTTGTATATCGACGGGTTCCTGCGGCGCGATCCAAATAGAGTATGCGGTCGTGTTCGGGGTAGGTCACACGATCTTTGACGGCGCGGGTGCCAACAACAAGGTAGGTAGCGGGCTGGTCCGTGTGATTAAACAGGCAATGCGCGACCGTTGTCCCGGCTTTCCAACATGCGGCATCCCCGGGTAGCAGTTCTGTCTGCACGCCATTTTCAGTCAACGTGACTGCGCCTGACTGGATCAGGACGAACTCATCTTCGTTTGAGTGCCAGTGTGGTAGGGACGACCACGCGCCGGGTGCCAGTTCTTCCAGAAATGCGCCAAATTGCGTGAGACCGGCCGTGTCACTGATCAACTCTGCTTTAAAGTCACCCAGTGGATCGCCAGGCTTGCTTTCTTTAGTGTTGGCCGTCTTGGCTCTTACAATTGCCACGTCATATCCTCCTGCTTTTGCTCGAACGCCTCGTTCCAGTGTGGAGGGCTTCCGGACAAAAAAAGGCCAGCTCAAGTGAGCCGGCCCCGTCTTACTTTATGACCTGCAGATCATTCCCGATTGCCGAACAGTTGCAGCAGCATCATGAACATGTTGATGAAGTTCAGGTAGAGGCTCAACGCGCCCATGATACCCGACTTCTGCAGCCACTCCTGGTCACCGTGATGCGCATGCGCAAGATAGGTGTTCTTGATGTTCTGCGTGTCATATGCGGTCAACCCTGCGAAGATCAGCACGCCCAGGGCAGAGATCGCGAACATGATCGCGGGGGAGCCAAGGAACAGGTTCACGATGGACGCAACCACCAGACCAATCACACCCATGATCAGGAAGCTACCCCAGCCAGAGATGTCTTTCTTGGTGGTGTAACCCCAGAGCGACAGACCCGCGAAGGCAATCGACGTAATCAGGAAGATCTGTGCGATGGACATGCCCGTGAAGGCAACGAAAATCCATGACAGCGACAGCCCCATCACACCTGCGAAGGCGTAGAAGAAGGTCTGAGCCCCGGCAGCCGAGAGCTTATTGATCGCGGCACCGAACATGAACACCATTGCCAGGGGCGCGAACATGATGATCCAACCCAGAATGTTGGGTTGAAGCGTCACCGGATCGCGGAAAACCGCCAGCAAGCCGGGCGCGGTTCCAACAGCCCAGGCAACAGCAAATGTAATCAGCATGCCTATCGACATTGTCGCATAGACTTTGTTCATGTGGGCGCGCAGACCCTCATCAATTTGGGCGGCGCGGGATCCGGCTGCGGACCGGATTGTATTCACGTCAGCCATTTAGAGACCTCCAACTTAGAATAACCGGCGCGTCAGCTATTCTGCGCGCTCTCGCGTTGAATATCGGAGGCCACGGTGGCCTTTTCAAGGCTTTTCGCTCAGGAACTTCGCGAAATCGTCGAAATTGGTGAAGAATCCGTAAACCCGCAGCCGTTGGGCTGAGTATCTCAACGATCTGACCAGTTTGCAGGCACATCCCAGACTGTCAGCTCCGCTTCATGACGGGCTTGTTCGGGTGTGATGCCGATGTCTTTCAGCAAGTGAGAATCGAGCCGTGCGAGGGCCCGGCGTGTGCGCCAAAGGTCCAGCCTTGTTCTTACACTCGAAACGAAACGCCGAAGCGAACGAAAACCCAATTCGGTTTTTTGGATTGCGATGGTCATGTCTTGATCCTTTCGTATGAAAGTGATGAGAGTCCTCTTTCTCATCAGCATGCTTGATATATGGTGCGTAAGATGAAATAAGGGGAATGAATGTTTGTTTGATGATATATAAGGATCGTTGATGTGAGGAATCTGGATATCACGACACTCCGGTCATTTGTTGCTGTTGCGGACTCTGGTGGCGTAACTCGCGCTGCCGGATTCCTGCATTTGACGCAATCTGCTGTTTCCATGCAGTTGAAACGGCTCGAAGAGCTTCTTGGGCTGGACCTGCTAGACCGCACCGGGCGGACAATTGCGCTTACTGCATCTGGAGAGCAACTGCTGGTCTACGCGCGCCGGATGATTGCATTGAATGACGAGGTTGTGGGCCGGTTGACCGATCAGGCCTATGAAGGTGAAATCACGCTTGGGGTGCCCCACGACATCGTTTACCCGGCAATCCCACAGGTGCTGAAGCAATTTCACGCCGCTTTCCCGCGTGTGCGGGTCCATCTCGTGTCGTCTTATACCCGGGGTCTGAAAGAACAATTCGGTCGCGGTGAATGCGATCTTATCCTGACGACGGAAACAACACTGGATCCCGGCGCTGAAACCCTGTGCCGCAAGCCGTTGATCTGGATCGGGGCACCGGGCGGGGCGGCATGGCGTCAAAAACCTCTGAAACTTGCATTTGGCCGGCTGTGCACCTTTCGACCGAGGGTTATTGAAGCGCTTGATGAAGCAAACATCCCCTGGGACGTTATTGTCGAGACGGAAAGTGACCGCACGATCGAAGCAACGGTGAGTGCAGACCTTGCGATACACACCATGATCGAGGGGACGGAGCCGCCGCATCTGGAAAGAATATCGCACGGCGGTGTCTTGCCTGACTTGCCGATGCAACAGATCAACCTATACGGTGCCCAATCAACCAATGGTCTTGTGCACGATACTTTGGCTGACTTCTTGCGGCAGGGCTTTTCAGGTGCTGACAGGCGTCAGCTTATGGCGGGCTAAGAAGAAGCCTGTGGAATGAAATTGCTCACATCAGGCGATCAAATACTTCAACAGATTGTGTCGCTTGGGTCACTTTCTTCCACAATTTGTGCGAGAAGGGTAAAAAACTGACGCGATGGCCGATTCTTTACGCAACGTCAGCTTTGGGTCAAATTGAGCAAATACCCGCCTAACGAGAATTATTCAACCTCTGCTGGCCAAGCATCACAACTGGGAATTGCGCAGTGAAGGGGTTGATACAACTTAGAAACTTAGAATTTTAGATAAACGGATTCGCGTTGGCAGATTTATGCTAACCACAAGATTACCCTCACAAAACACGCATAGATTGAGTATTGTGACACCTTGCACACCTTTTCGTGCAGTTAAAAATGTTGATCCACACGGCGTTTTTCGTATTGTCCGACGTGTAACAAGTTTGATGCCGCATCGCGCGTGCTTCGGGTGCTCGCGAAATATGTGACCGGTATCATGTGATCAACACTGGTAAGAGTAAGGAACAATGATGGCTCATATCGTAGACGTTCATGTAGGCAAAAGAATTCGCCAGCGGCGCTGGTTGGTTGGAATGACCCAACAGAAACTGGCCGAATGCGTAGGTATCAAATTTCAGCAAATCCAGAAATACGAGACAGGCGCTAACCGGGTTAGCGCATCCCGCTTATGGGATATTGCTGATGCACTTGAGGTGGATGTGGCTTTCTTCTTCGAAGGGTTGAAGAGCGAAAGTACTGCGGAAGAGCCGGTGCAGTCCAATGTTCCAACCGATATGATGGGCGACAAGGAAGCGATGGACCTTGTACGGTCGTATTACGCCATTCCCGAGAACCAACGCCGTCGGCTTTTCGAGCTGGCACGTGTCCTGAGTGATGTCGCCTGAGAGCGATAATTCCCTCAAAAATTGTGACAGAAAAATTGAGGCCGCCCCTTGCGAGGTTCGGCCTTAAATGGCACGTGCTTGAGGATGACAACCCAAAACCTCGAATTTGAAAACATCGATGCGGTGGCGTCCCGCATGGCAGATGCGGCACGGGCGGCCATATTGCCGTTATTCAGGTCTGAAAACCTGTCGCAAGACAACAAGCTCTCCGTTGGTTTCGATCCCGTCACCGAAGCGGACCGCGCAGCCGAACGCGCAATGCGCGAAATCCTTGCGGAGGACCGCCCACACGATTCAATTCTGGGTGAGGAGTACGGCGAAACAAGGGGCACCAGTGGCCTGACCTGGGTACTGGACCCGATTGATGGCACACGTGGCTTTGTCAGCGGGACACCTACTTGGGGCGTTTTGATCGCGCTAAGTAACGAACGGGGGCCGTTCTATGGTGTCATTGACCAGCCCTACATTGGAGAACGGTTTCGCGGCGGCCCAGATGGCGCATTCTTTGACGGCCCGCATCGGTCCGGCAGGATCAGAACACGAGGGTATCGGCCTTTGTCGGAGGCTACGGTCTTTACGACTTTCCCGGAAGTCGGCACTCCCGCCGAGGGGAAGGCCTTTCACAAAGTGGCAGAGCAGGCGCAACTGACACGCTACGGTATGGATTGTTATGCCTACGCCTTGCTGGCGTCGGGCCAGATCGATCTGGTGATCGAGGCGGGGTTGCAGGCCTATGACATTCAGGCCCCTATTGCAGTCATTCAGGCGGCGGGAGGCGTTGTGACGGATTGGACCGGCGCACCAGCGCACGCGGGGGGGCGGGCGCTCGCTGCTGCAAACGAACAAATCCACGCGGAGGCGCTGGAGATTCTGAAAGCGGCGATGCCATGAGTAAGCGTGCGATCCGAGGGGCGTCCTGGCTTTTGACGATGGACGCTGCAAGACAGGAACTGGTCGAGGCGGACATCCTCTATGAAGATGGGGAGATTCTGGCAGTTGGTCAGGACATCGCTGGAGATCTGCCATCGATTGATGCACGGGGGTGTGTTGTAACACCGGGGTTGGTGAATACGCATCACCACCTTTACCAAAGCTTGACCCGCGCGGTCCCCGGGGGCCAGGATGCTTTGCTCTTTGGGTGGTTGCAGACGCTCTATCCGATCTGGGCGAGGTTTACGCCAGAGCACATGCACACCTCCGCGCAGGTTGGGTTGGCGGAACTTGCGCTTTCTGGGTGCAGCCTCAGCAGTGACCACCTCTATCTATATCCCAACGGATCGCGTCTGGAAGATACCATTCATGCGGCCGCGGAACTTGGTATCCGGTTTCAACCCACCCGTGGCGCGATGAGCATCGGCGTATCGGACGGCGGCTTGCCACCGGACAGTCTTGTGGAACGCGAAACGGACATTCTGGCGGATTGTATCCGGGTGATCGATACCTTCCACGATCCCGCGCCCTCGTCGATGTGTCGGGTGGGCGTGGCACCGTGTTCGCCTTTTTCCGTCAGCCGGGAATTGATGCGAGATGCGGCCCTGTTGGCGCGGGACAAAGGCGTCATGATGCACACGCATCTCGCGGAGAACGAAGAAGACATCGCCTATTCACTCGAAAACTTTGGTTGTCGTCCAGGCGAATACGCGGAAAGCCTTGGATGGGTTGGCCGGGACGTATGGCACGCCCATTGCGTAAAGCTCGACGCCGCAGAGATCGCCCTGTTTGCAGAAACGGGGACCGGGGTGGCACATTGCCCTTGCTCAAACTGCCGGTTGGGCAGTGGGATTGCACCGGTGCGTGCGATGCGGGACGCAGGCGTGCCCGTAGGTTTGGGTGTAGATGGGTCGGCCAGCAATGATGCGGGCAACCTTGTGGCAGAAGCCCGTCAGGCGATGCTGCTGCAACGGGTGGCCCGGGGCGCAGACGCAATGAGCGCGCGCGAAGCGCTGGAGATCGCGACGCGTGGTGGTGCAGAGGTGTTGGGCCGGCCTGAATGCGGCCATCTGTCCGTCGGTGCGCGGGCCGATATCGCGATCTGGGATGTCAGCGGCATCGAAAGTGCGGGCAGTTGGGACCCTGCGGCGCTTCTCCTTGCCGGGCCGACAACCGTGCGCGACCTGATCGTGGAGGGCGATGAGGTGGTGCGCGACGGTCAGATTGTCACTTTGGAACTGCAGGACGTGATCGCGCGTCAGACTACGATGGCGCGAGCCTTGCGTGACACGATATGATTTGGCGTTGGATCGGCATTCTGGGCGGGTTACTCGTCTCTGGTCAGGTCGTCGCCGACCCACAAATGACGCAAGCGTTGAACGGTTTTCGGGCAGAGAACAACCGCGCACCGGTCAGCTTCTCTGATACGCTGGAACAAGCTGCATTGCGCCACGCTGACGACATGGTGCGCGCGGGCATCTTTTCCCATACGGGAAGTGACGGGTCAGATGTGGCCGCACGCGTCAGCAGCGTGGGCTACGGGTGGTGCGTCGTTGCAGAGAATATCGCAAAGGGTCAGCGCGATTTGGCTGAAGTCATGAAGGCCTGGGCGGAGTCCCCTGGTCATCGGCGCAACATGCTGTCCGCTGACGTCACCGAATTTGCGTTGGTGGAAGGTGACGACAACACTTGGGTTATGGTGTTGGCGAGGCCAGGGTGTTGACGCGGCGCTGACCCGCAATCCAGACATCAGCGATGGCCCGGTCATCGCCCATCATGATCGTGGGGAACAGCGCCTCCCATGGATTATTTGCCCGCTCCGCGCGCTGTGCGATGGCTGTCGTGGAGTAGAGGTTGAGCACGGTCAGATCCGCTTCAAACCCTGCTGCGAGCGTGCCGATCCGGGTGTTCAGATGTAAGGCCTTGGCGGACCCAGCAGTGGCGAGATACATCAGTTGCGCAGGATGCAAGGCGGTGCCACGCAATTGCGCGATTTCATATGCTGCGGCCATTGTGCGAAGCATGGAGAATGACGACCCGCCACCGGTATCTGTGGCCAACCCCAAAGGAATGCCTCGCGCGGTCAAACCGGCTACGTCCATCAGGCCGCTGCCAATGAAACTGTTTGACGTGGGGCAGTGCACAAGGGCCGCACCGGTTTCTGCAATCCTGTCTATTTCGCGAGGCTCCAGATGGATCGCGTGGCCAAAAACGGCGCGCGCACCCAAAAGTCCATGTCGTTCGTAAGTATCCAGATAGTCGCGTGCCTCTGGAAAAAGCGATCGCACCCAGGAGATTTCTTGCGGTTGCTCGCTGAGGTGTGTCTGCATCAGGCAATCAGGAAACTCCTCCCAAAGTGCACCAATCGCCGAGAGTTGCTCGGGTGTGGAGGTTGGCGAAAATCGCGGCGTAATCGCATAGGTCGCGCGCCCGCGCCCGTGCCAGTGTTGCAGCAAGACCTTGCTGTCATCATAGGCACTTTGCGCCGTGTCTTGCAGCCCTTGTGGGGCGTTGCGATCCATGCAGGTCTTGCCGGCGACGCAACGCATTCCACGTGCTTCAGCGGCTTCAAAGTAGGCATTGACGCTGCCAGGGTGAATGGTCGCATATGAACAAGCCGTTGTTGTGCCATTGGCCAACGCGATGTCTAGATATCGGTCGGCGATCAGGCGAGCGTAGGCGGGATCTGAAAAACGCATTTCTTCCGGGAAAGTATAGGTGTTCAGCCAGTCGATAAGCTGTTTTCCCCAACTCGCGATGATGGCGGTTTGCGGATAATGCACATGGGCGTCGACAAAGCCCGGACAGATCAGGTGATCGCCATAATCCGCGACCCTCGCATGCGGATGCGCAGCTTTGAGCGATTTCCGGTCGCCAATCTCGATGATCCGGCCGCCGCGGATGAAAACCGCACCCGCACTGTTGATGCGCACCACCTCCTGCCAAGGCGATGCCATCGCATCCCCGCTGACTTCAAAGGTATGACCAATAAGCAAATCGCCTGCATCCATGCCCTAGCTTTAGGCGCAGATACCATGGGGCACAACGGGGAACAGGCCGCCCCATTGTATCCGCGTCGGACCGCGCATATGGTCCGGCGGGAGCGAGGAGGCGTCGATGTCTGAGCAAACAGAAGAACCAGTAATCGAAGCCGAGGATGACGCCTACCTGCTGGGTCCAAAAGCCATCGCCGCCATCCTTTACGCGGTCGATATCGAGGATCAGGCCAAGCTCACGGAATTGATGGAGCCGTTGCATCCAGCGGACATCGCGGACCTGCTTGAGCAGATCAACTCGTTTGATCGCTCGCGGCTCATCCGGCTTTATGACCATGAATTCGACGGCGATATCCTGTCCGAATTGGATGATAGCATCCGCGAAGAAGTCATCGCCGTTCTGAAGCCTCAGGTCCTTGCGGAAGCAGTTCGGGATCTGGACAGCGATGATGTCGTTGATCTGGTGGAAGATCTGGAGGACGCTCAGCAGGAAGCCATTCTTGGCACCCTGAAGGAGGTAGACCGCGCCGCTGTCCAGCAGGCATTGTCCTATCCGGAGTTTTCCGCCGGACGGTTGATGCAGCGCGAAGTTGTCATGGCGCCCGAACACTGGACAGTGGGGCAGGCCATCGACCATCTGCGCGCGACGCCGGAAGAGGAACTGCCGGACCAGTTTTATCACATCGTTATTGTCGACCCACGGCTTCACCCGGTGGCAAATGTTACGCTGGGAAAGTTGATGCGGTCCAAGCGCGAAACGCCCCTGATGACCCTGCAAGAGGAAACCTTTCAGGTCATACCGGCCAATCAGGCGGAATCCGATGTGGCCTATGCCTTCAATCAATACCATTTGATCTCCGCGCCGGTAGTCGACGAAGAGGGACGCCTGATCGGGGTGATCACCATTGATGACGCCATGGCGGTTCTGGATGAAGAACATGAAGAGGACATCCTGCGTCTGGCCGGTGTCGGAGATGGGTCGCTTTCCGACAATGTGATCAACACGACGAAACAAAGGTTGCCTTGGTTGGCCGTGAATCTGCTGACCGCCATCGCGGCCTCGCTGGTGATTTCCGTTTTCGAAGATGCTCTTGCCAAGATCGTGGCACTTGCCGTGCTGATGCCCATTGTGGCGTCGATGGGCGGAAATGCGGGAACCCAATCGCTGACAGTGGCTGTGCGGTCGCTGGCCACCAAGGACCTCACCGGCGCGAACGTATGGCGCGTCATCCGGCGTGAAGTCCTGGTAGGCCTGATCAATGGACTTGTCTTTGCGGTCGTGATGGGGATCGTTGGCCTGATCTGGTTTGGCTCACCAGCCATCGGCTACGTGATCGCCATTGCGATGGTGGTGAATCTTGTGGTTGCGGGGCTTGCGGGTACCGCTATTCCTGTGTTGATGGACAGGGCTGGCGTGGACCCGGCACTGGCGTCTGGAACCTTCGTTACCACGGTCACAGATGTGGTGGGGTTCTTTGTTTTCCTCGGGTTAGGGGCGATGGTGCTGCTATGAAGGATATGAGTGTGATTAAGGCAGACGCGCGCAAGGCCGGCTTTGCGCGCCGCAAGGTTGCTCATGCGGATGATCCGGGTACGGGCGCTGGGCTCTTGTCCGAGGTGCTTGCCGGCTATCGTGGCGTACCGCTTGCCGGCTACATGCCCATCAGAACCGAGATCAACCCCTTGCCCGCAATGGCCGAGGCCAGCGCATATGGCGCTGTTAGCGTGCCTGTGATCATGGGTGAGGCGCAGCCATTGAAGTTTGCGAAATGGGAGCCGGAAATGCCGATGGTGAGCGGGGCATTTGGCGCGCGCATCCCCGAAAAACTCGAATTCATTGAACCCGAAATCCTGATCGTGCCTCTGGTGGCTTTCGATGCTCGTGGGGGGCGTCTGGGGTATGGTGGCGGGTTTTACGACCGTAGTCTTGAGAGGTTGCGCGCCAAACACGCAACGCTCGCGATCGGTTTTGCTTATGCAGCGCAGGAAGCGCAGGACTTACCTCTGGAGCCGACAGATCAACCGCTCGACCTGATCGTGACTGAGCGCCGGGTTTTCGACTTGCGATGACGTGCGGTGGCGCCATCGCGATTTATTTGGTGCCAGACCTTGCCCTGATCTGCCGGGCAGCCTAGGCATCTTCCATGAAGCTATTGTTCCTTGGCGATGTCATGGGGCGTGCCGGGCGGCGCGCCATCACAGAGAACCTGCCCCGGTTGCGGGCAGAGTGGCGGCTGGATTTTGTAATCGTCAATGGTGAAAACGCGACTTCGGGCATGGGGCTCTCCGGGGCGCATGCCAAGATCTTGCTGGATGCGGGGGCCGATTGCATCACACTGGGCGATCATGCCTTTGACCAAAAGGACATGTTGCAATTCGTAGAGCAGGAACAACGCGTTATACGCCCGTTGAACTTCTCAAAAGCAGCGCCTGGAAAAGGGGCACGGCTCTTTACCTCCCGCAACGGACGAAAGGTTCTTGTCACGCAGGTTCTGGGGCAGGTTTTTATGAAACGTCCCTTTGATGATCCTTTTTCGGCGCTGGAGCCGGTGCTCAAGGCGCATCCGATGGGCGGGCAAGCATCCGCGATTATTGTCGATATTCATTGTGAAGCCACGTCCGAAAAGATGGCGCTTGGGCATTATTGCGATGGGCGCGCGAGCCTCGTTGTGGGCACACACACTCATGTGCCAACGGCGGATGCCATGGTTCTGCCCGGCGGTACCGGGTACCTTACTGATGCAGGCATGTGCGGAGATTATCATTCCGTTATCGGGATGGAGAAGGCCGAACCACTGCGACGTTTCCTGACAGGTATGCCGAAAGATCGGTTCACGCCGGCAACAGGCGAGGCCACGCTGAGCGGTGTCTATATCGAAACGGATGATCGCACGGGCAAGACTCAACGTATTGCAATGGTGCGGGACGGGGGCCTGTTGCAAACAGCGGCGCCATGACATCGCGGGAACGGGTGTTCTTCACGGCCGTTCTGGTCGTGCTGGGGGCAGGGTGGGGCGTCACGATCCCCCTCACCAAGATAGCCGTTTCATCCGGTTTCGGGCATTTTGGACTGATTTTCTGGCAATTGGTCATTGGGTCCGTGCTCATGGCGGTATTGTCGCTGGTGAGACGAAAGCGATTACCCGTGACATGGCGAACGTTACGAGTGTTCGCGGTGGTTTCGCTCATTGGGACGCTGATCCCCAATTCCGCGTCCTATCAGGCTGCCGTTCACGTGCCCGCGGGGGTTCTGTCTTTGCTGTTGGCCACGATCCCCATGTTGGCGTTTCCGGTGGCTCTGGCCATGCGGCTTGAGCGGTTTGCACCGCGCCGGTTGGGGGGATTATTTGCTGGGCTTTGTGGGGTTTTAGTCATCCTGATGCCGGGCGCCGACAGCGCAATTGGTGCACCCGTGTTCTGGATACTGATCGCGCTGATTGCGTCGCTCTGCTACGCGCTCGAGGGCAACATCGTCGCAAAATGGGGCACTGCGGGTCTGGATGCCGTGCAGGTACTTTTCGGAGCGTCACTGCTGGGTGCGATCGCGATCCTGCCCGTCACCTTGGCAAGTGGTCAGTTTATCCCGCCACAGGCGTTGATGAGCGGTCCAGGCCATGCGCTCATTCTGGCGTCGCTGTCACATACCTTGGTCTATGCTGGCTACGTGTGGCTGGTTGGCAGAGCAGGTCCGGTCTTTGCAGTGCAAGTCAGCTATCTGGTGACCGGTTTTGGCATTTTCTGGGCCCGCCTGATCCTGAAAGAGGCCTATCCGCCTGCGGTTTGGGCAGCTTTGGCGATGATGTTCATAGGGTTGTATCTTGTGCAACCCCGCAGCAAGGCAGTGCTTGCCCCCACCTGAGCAATCGGCAACACTGCACCGCAGCACAGTCAAAGACAGGTACAGCACCCTTGATATCCCTCTTTGAGCTTCCCCCCTTGGCCGCCCCGTTGCTCACGCTTGCCGTGGTCGCGATAATGTTTGTGCTTTTTGTTCGCGAAACCTATCCGACAGAGGTGGTTGCCTTGGCGGGGGCTGCGCTCATGCTTGTTCTTGGCGTCCTGCCTTATGACAATGCCTTGGCTGTGCTGAGCAACCCTGCACCCTGGACAATCGCGGCCATGTTCATCGTTATGGGCGCCTTGGTGCGCACCGGTGCTCTGGAGGTTTTGACCCAGGCCGCCGAAAAACAGGCCAAGGTTAGACCGAAGTTGGCGGTGATCGGGGTCATCCTGTCCGTCATGGGCGCGTCGGCCATCATGAACAACACACCAGTTGTCGTGGTGATGATCCCGGTGATCGTGCAGTTGAGCAAAACGCTGGGGGCAAAAGCGTCAAAACTGCTTATCCCTCTGAGCTACGCCGCAATCATGGGCGGCTCACTGACGTTGATCGGGACCTCGACCAACCTGCTTGTCGATGGTGTCTCCAGGGCCGAAGGGTTGGCCCCCTTCACAATTTTCGAAATTCTGCCCATCGGACTGGTGGTCTGCGCCTGGGGGTTGATCTATCTGGGCCTGATTGCGCCAAAGCTACTACCGGATCGGGACAGCATGGCCGCGATGCTATCGGATCGATCCAATATGAAGTTCTTTACGGAGGCAGTGATCCCCCCTGAGAGCAACCTTATCGGACGCGATGTGCTGGGTGTGCAATTGTTCAAACGCGAAGGTGTGCGGCTCATCGACGTGATCCGCGGTGATACCTCGCTGCGCCGCAACCTCAAGGGCGTTACCCTGCAAGTCGGTGATCGGGTCGTGCTTCGCACCAAAATGGCCGAACTATTGAGCCTGCAAGCGACAAAGGAACTCAAACGTGTCGATCAGGTATCGGCGGTCGAGACAACAACGGTAGAAGTTCTGATCACACCGGGGTGCAAGATGGTTGGCCGCCTGTTAGGCAGCATGCGGCTGCGGCGCCGGTATGGCGTCTACCCCTTGGCCGTGCACCGTCGAAATCAGAATATTGGCCGACAGCTTGATGATCTCATCGTCCGTGTTGGTGACACATTATTGCTGGAAGGGTCGCCCGAAGACATTCAACGTCTCGCAAATGACATGGACATGGTTGATGTGTCCCACCCTTCAGAGCGGGCCTATCGGCGCAGCCACGCGCCAATTGCAGTTTTGGCCCTAACCGGAATCGTTGTGCTTGCGGCGTTCAACGTGGCACCCATCCTGCTATTGGCAATCGTGGCCGTCGCCTTGGTGCTCCTGTCGGGATGTATTGATGCGGACGAGGCGTTCTCCTTTGTTGACGGGCGGTTGCTGGCCCTCATCCTTTCCATGCTCGCTGTCGGTGCGGCCTTACAGCATTCTGGTGCGATCGCCCTTGTGATTGACGCTGTGGCACCGGCTCTGATGTCAGTGCCGCCTGCAGTAGTCGTCCTTGTCGTCTTTGTGCTGACGTCAACACTGACGGAAATCGTGTCAAACAACGCGGTCGCCGTTATCATGACGCCACTGGCCATCGGGTTAGGCGCCGCACTTGGGCTTGATCCACGCCCGCTTGTGGTTGCCGTGATGATTGCCGCGTCCTGCGCATTTGCGACACCGATTGGCTATCAGACAAACACGTTGGTCTACGGGCCGGGGGGCTATAGGTTTACGGATTTCACAAAGGTTGGATTACCGCTTAACCTAAGCATGGCGGTCATTGTATCCCTGATCATCCCGTTGATCTGGCCGCTCTGACGCCGGTCGAGGCTATCTTGGTGTGTATATGGCAGGGGGTTCACCGAAGGTGACCGTATTGCCTTCCCGGTCAAGCAGAGACCAGCGTGCCACAACGAAGTGATACGAGCCCGTTTCCCAGCCACTGTCATCCCGTTTCAAACTGCGCCGCCAAGCGCCTTCTGCCCGAACTGGTAGTCTGATCTTTTCAACAGCTGGGGGGGGCATTTTATTGGCCGCTGCGGTTTTCCGTGCATGGGTCATCAAGGCTTTGAGTTGTGCCTCCAGCGGGCCTGCCTCGGCCGTTCTGCGGCCGGCAAAAAAGATGTCAATTTCAGTTTTTCGGTCCACGTAGCCACGTACGATCAAATCGTGACGATCATTGCGCCGCATTTGCGGAATCAATTCCAACATCATGTCGCAGATTGCCGTCTTGAACAGTCCCGAATCCTCGTAGATCGGGGTCACCTCACTGAGAGGCTTGCGCATGTGGTGTGTGTCACGTTTCGTATTTGAATACATTTTCCGAGGCCTGCACGTCCTGCCGGGCCAATTCTTAACCTATGATCCATTAAAGAATCGTTTCGCGCGCAACGGCACTTCGCGTTATCTCAGAGGGGCCAGACAAGCAGGATCATGGGAATCGAAACCGCGACCACGATGATCTCTAAGGGCAGGCCCATGCGCCAGTAATCGCCAAAGCCATAGCCTCCCGGACCCAGGATCAGAGTGTTATTTTTATGTCCAATGGGCGTCAGGAAGGCTGACGATGCCGCGACAGCTACGGCCATCAGGAAAGGGTCAGGCGATACGCCAAGACTAGTTGCCATCTGGATGCCCACCGGGGCCGCGACAATTGTTGTAGCGGTATTGTTCAGTACATCGGACAGGGTCATGGTCACGATCATCAGCACTGTGAGAACCGCCCATGCCGGCAATCCACCTGTCCAGTTGACCAATGCGCCCGCGATGAGTTCCGTGCCGCCCGAGGTTTCCAAAGCAGCACCGAGCGGGATCATCGAGCCGAGCAAAACGACCACTGGCCAGTTGATATGGTCATACAGTTCGGTCAGAGGAACGATGCCCGAGAGGACATACGCGACAACAACCAAACCCAGGGCGACGGGCAAATAGAGCAAGCTGAAACTTGCGGCCAGCACCGCAGCGGCAAAAATACCGATCGCAAGCCAAACCTTGCGGTTCACCGTGACAGCCAACCCCCGATCAGCGAGGGGCAGGCACCCAAGCCAGTCTGCGACGTCGTTTCCGGTGTCACGCGGCACAAGCAACAACAGAATGTCGCCGGTTTCAATCTGTGTCTGGCGCAGGCGCCGTGTCAGTCGTTTCCCACGCCGGCTGATCCCCAGCAATACACTGCGTTGGCGCCAAGCGAGGCCGATCGCTTGCGCGGTTTTGCCTTGGATGCGGGAGTCCTCCGGCACGACGACTTCGATGATTTCGACGCCGTCGCCTGCTGCATTCAGGGCTTCCTCGCGTTTGGCATCCGCGACCGCAAGATCAAGCGCGGAGCGAAACTCATCCAGAGCTTCCGGTGTTGCTTCAAGTACCAGCGCGTCCCCGGCCTGCAGAACCGTATTGCGCGCCTGGCCGTAGCGGCGCTTGCCATCTCGGATCAGGCCAAGGATCGCGACATCGGCTTTTTCCGCAGGCGCTGACAATTCGGCCACCCGCTTGCCGATTTGCTTGTTCCCGTCGGGCACCGTCAGCTCCGCGATATATTGTGAAATGTCCGTGCTGTCCGTCGCAGCCCCCTCGCGCTGCGGGATCAAGCGCCATCCGATCAGCGACACAAAGACCAGCCCTGCAAGCGCGGCGACACCGCCCACGGGTGCAAAATCGAACATCGCGAAGGGCGCGCCAAGGCTTTCTTCGCGAATTGCGGCGATGATAATGTTGGGCGGGGTTCCGATCAGCGTGACCATCCCTCCAAGGATTGTCGCGAAACTCAACGGCATCAGGCTTAGCCCTGCGGCGCGGCCCGCTTTGCGTGCCGTTTGGATATCCACCGGCATCAGCAAGGCAAGAGCGGCAACATTGTTCATGAAGGCCGACAACACGCCACCAATTGCACCCATCAATGCGATGTGGGCCCCAAGACCCCGTGTGGCATCCACAAGCGTCCGCGTAATCAGGAAAACCGCACCGGATCGCACCAGTCCGGCCGAAACGATCAGCACCAGCGCCACCACCAAAGTAGCTGGATGCCCAAAGCCTGAAAATGCATCCTTGGTTGGTACGACACCCACAACCACAGCAATCATCAATGCTGAAAAAGCAACGATGTCATAGCGAAACCGACCCCAAAGCAGCAGCCCGAACACGGCGCCGAAAAGGGTAAAGAGGATCATCTGGTCGGGTGTCATGTTGCCCGATCTAGCCACAACTGCCCGTCAGGGGGAAGGGCGAATGTCCATGCCAAACATCAGAAGGCAGTTGTCAGGGTCTTTGACGTGAAATTCCCTTTGTTCGTAGGGTTGATCAAACGGGGGTCGGACGCGCCCTTGCTCCAGTTTGTCCAACTGTGGCTTGAGGCTCGCATAAAGCGCGTCGACGTCGTCGCAGTCGAGATAAACCATCTGTTCACCAATTTCGCAGGTTTTCTCCACTTCGAGCAAACGCAGTGCGCCGCCCTTGCGTCGCAAAAAGGCGTAGTTTTCCATCTTGAACCCGCAGGTAAACCCCAGCACATCCGTAAAGAAAGCAAGCGAGGATTCAAGGTTATGGGTCATGATGAAGGGGGTGATTTCCGTAAGCTCTGCCATGAACAGTATGGTACACGAATAAGCCCCATTCGCAAAACGAAGGGCGCACTCTTGCTCCTTTGTACGCTCCTGCCTTATAGAGTGCTCCAGTCGGTTTTCAGCAATGGATGGATCAATGGCAGGCCACTCTAAATGGGCGAATATTCAACACCGTAAGGGGCGTCAGGATGCCGTGCGCGCCAAGCTGTTCTCCAAGCTGAGCAAAGAGATTACGGTCGCTGCCAAGATGGGGGACCCTGATCCCGACAAGAACCCGCGCCTGCGCCTTGCCGTGAAAGAAGCGAAGTCCCAATCCATGCCAAAGGACAACATTGATCGCGCGATCAAGAAGTCGCAGGCAGGGGATGGGGATGAATACGAAGAAATCCGTTACGAGGGCTACGGTCCGAATGGTGTTGCAGTCATCGTCGAGGCAATGACCGACAACCGGAACAGAACGGCTTCGACCGTCCGTTCCACATTTACCAAGAATGGCGGAAATCTTGGCGAAACAGGCAGTGTCGGTTTCATGTTTGATCGCAAAGGCGAAGTCACATACCCGGCAGAGGTTGGCGACGCGGATACTGTCATGATGGCTGCGATTGAAGCAGGCGCCGAGGATGTCGAAAGCTCGGAGGACGGGCATATTATCTGGTGTGCAGATACGGACCTCAATGATGTGGCCACTGCCCTCGAAGCTGACCTTGGCGAAAGCGACTCTACCAAGCTTGTCTGGAAGCCGACCACGACAACAGAGATGGATCTGGAGGGGATGCAGAAGTTGATGCGCCTCATCGATGCGCTTGAAGATGATGATGACATCCAGCGGGTAACGGCTAATTTTGAAGCCTCAGACGAAGTGATGGACCAACTCTGAAATCTTCAGAACTTTCGATGTCCGATTAAAAAAGCCGCCTCACGATTGGGGCGGCTTTCTGGTTTGGGTGGGAAGGGTCAGTTGCTTTGACGGCAGCGGTCAGCAGTGCAAAAGAGATTCCTGAAGCTCTGCATCCAAGAGCTGTAAGTCATCGTTTCGCCAGCTGGCCGCGCGCGGTTCACCCGTTTGATCAGGTGCTTCAGTTCAGTTAGTTTATGCCCTGCGCCGGTACCACCTGCCTGACTTTGAACAGACAGAATCTTTTTCTGCGTGTGCAGAGCGGATTCGATCAATTCGATGTCTTTGGCCGTCAGGTCCAATCTGTTCAAATTCTCCAGCATCATAAAACTATCCTTGCTACCTCCCAAACCATATGGGGGTTACAAAGCTATACGCCAATCATCCATGGTCAGATTTGTGTGATTAAAATTTTATCCACAAAAGATCGTGAACAGCTGGTGAGCACCCCCTTGCGGCGGAACTCAAAAGCGGGTGTGTATGCTGCATGGGATCTCAGAACACCTCGAAACCGGTTATAGGCATTTTCTGGATGCTGCTAACGGGGCTGTGTTTCATCTCCGTCACGGCACTGGTCAAATACATGGGGGCCGGTCTGCCACCTGCGCAGATGGCTTTCCTGCGCTATTTGCTTGGGCTCGTATTTCTGTTGCCGGCGATTGGTGCATTGAGGGAAGCGCACCTTACCTCTCGGCAGTGGAAGTTCTTTGGATCTCGGGGGGTTACGCATGGCCTGGCGGTGATTTCATGGTTCTACGCGATGACCCGGATTCCGATCGCAGACGTCACAGCGATGAACTATCTGGCCCCGATTTACGTCAGCATTGGTGCCGCCCTCTTTCTTGGGGAGAAGCTGGCGTTCCGGCGGATCGCTGCCATTGTGATCGCTCTTTTGGGCGCACTTATCATCCTGCGCCCAGGCTTTCGCGAGGTCAGCAGCGGCCACCTGGCGATGATCTTTACGGCCATCGCATTCGGTGGATCTTATCTCAGCGCTAAGGTCATGGCGGACGAAGTCAAGCCTTCGGTCGTCGTCGCTATGTTGTCAATTTTTGTCACCATAGTGCTCGCGCCCTTCGCATTTGCGAACTGGGTAACCCCCAGTTGGACGGAATTGGGGCTGCTCTTCGTCGTCGCGTGCTTTGCAACACTGGGGCACTACACCATGACGCTGGCCTTTGCCGCGGCACCCGTGACCGTCACGCAGCCCGTCACATTTACGCAACTCGTCTGGGCTGTTTTGCTAGGGTATTTCGTCTTTGACGAAGCGGTAGATATCTGGGTTCTGTTCGGTGGCATTTTGATCCTTGGGTCGGTGACGTTCATCACCTGGCGCGAAGCCGTCCTCAAGCGAAAGCTTCGCACACCCAACCTGAACCAGACCAAAGTCTGATTTTTATTGATTGACTAGTCAATAAAAATCCCGGAAATGGAATCTTGTCATATTGCGGGAGCAGACAGATGCCTAAACTGGGGATGGAGCCGATCCGCCGCACTGCGTTGGTTGAGGCCACGATCGCAGAGATCGGCGCGCGCGGGTCACTTGATGTGACTGTAGGCCAGATCGCCAAGCGTGCGGGAATGTCCTCGGCATTGGCGCATCATTATTTCGGCGGTAAGGACCAGATCTTTCTGGCTGCTATGCAACAGATCCTGCGTGATTTCGGGATGGAAGTCCGTCGTGCCTTGCGAGAGGCACCAACGCCGCACGCGCGAGCGACCGCGCTTATTTCCTCCTGCTTTGCGCCGTCCTGTTTTGCACCTGCCACGATCAGTGCCTGGATGACACTCTATGCGTCCGCACAGACGAACCCCGATACCATGAGGTTGCTGCGGCTTTATCAGGCCCGTCTCAAGTCGAACCTCATTCACGCCCTGCGGCCCATTTCGGCAAAACCCGCAGACCATGCGGAAATCATCGCAGCGCTGATTGACGGGCTCTACCTGCGCGCCGCCCTGTCCCGTTCGAAAAGCGCTGATGACGCATGTGACACGGCGTTGAACGCCCTGAAGACACTGCTGGAGGCCCACGCATGACCCGTCCGAACATCCTGATCCTGATGGTCGATCAATTGAACGGTACGCTGTTCCCCGATGGGCCTGCGGATTGGCTGCATGCGCCTAATCTCAAGGCGCTGGCTGCGCGCTCGACCCGTTTCCGCAACGCCTATACGGCCAGCCCGCTCTGTGCGCCGGGGCGCGCGGCTTTCATGTCCGGGCAGTTGCCCTCGGCCACCGGGGTCTATGACAATGCGGCGGAGTTCTGTTCGTCGATCCCGACCTATGCGCACCATTTGCGGCGTGCGGGCTATCAGACCTGTCTCTCTGGTAAAATGCACTTCGTCGGTCCGGACCAGCTGCATGGTTTCGAAGAGCGTTTGACCACTGACATCTACCCAGCCGATTTTGGCTGGACCCCGGATTACCGCAAGCCGGGGGAGCGCATCGACTGGTGGTATCACAACATGGGGTCTGTGACCGGTGCCGGAGTGGCCGAAATCAGCAACCAGATGGAATATGACGACGAGGTTGCCTATAACGCAACCCGCAAGCTCTATGATCTGTCGCGAGGGGCAGACACGCGCCCGTGGTGCATGACGGTGAGCTTTACGCACCCCCATGACCCTTACGTGGCGCGCAAGAAATATTGGGATCTTTATGAGGATTGCGCCCATTTGCAGCCGCAGGTGCCCGCCTTCGCATACGAGGATCAGGATCCGCACAGCCAGCGCATCTTTGACGCGAATGACTGGCGCAGTTTCGACATAACGGAAACGGATATCGAACGCTCGCGCCGCGCTTACTTTGCCAATATCAGCTACCTTGACGACAAGGTGGGTGAGATCCTGCGGACTCTGGAGGATACCCGGCAGGAGGCGATCATCGTCTTTGTCTCCGACCACGGTGACATGCTCGGCGAACGCGGGTTGTGGTTCAAAATGTCCTTTTTTGAGGGCTCCGCCCGCGTGCCCTTGATGATTGCGGCGCCCCAGATGACGCCGGGCCTGCAGGAAACAGCCGTTTCGACCATCGATGTGTGTCCGACGCTTTGTGACCTCGCCGGTGTCTCGATGGAGGAGATTGCCCCGTGGACCACGGGCATGTCCCTTGCGCCGATGGGGCAGGGGGAGGAGCGCACCGAACCCGTGGCCATGGAATATGCGGCGGAAGCCTCCTATGCACCAATGGTTTCCCTGCGCTACGGCAAGTGGAAGTACAATCGATGTGCACTGGACCCCGATCAGCTGTTTGATCTTGATGCTGACCCGCATGAGTTGACGAACCTTGCTGGGGACGCAGTGCATCAGGGGACCCTGACCAGCCTGCGCGCCAAGGCGGACGCGCGATGGGATCTTGACCGTTTTGATGCGGAAGTTCGTGCCAGCCAGGCGCGACGCTGGATCGTCTATGAAGCGCTGCGTGAAGGCGGATACTTCCCCTGGGACTACCAGCCCCTGCGCGCTGCATCAGAGCAATACATGCGCAATCACATGGACCTCAACATTCTCGAAGAAAGCAAACGGTTTCCGCGCGGCGAGTAACCCCGCGTTCATGGAGACCGAAACAGCCTGTCGGAGGCACGATACCAAATGACCTATCCAACCCAACCTAAAGCCAGCCATTTTGTAAACGGCGCGTATCTCGAAGATGCGGATGGCACCGCAATTGACGTCATATATGCCGCTAGCGGAGAACGGATCGCTCAGCTTCATGCAGCGACACCCAAGGTGATCGAAGCGGCGATCACCGCTGCGCGCGCCGCTCAACCGAAATGGGCCGCGATGACCGGTACCGAGCGTGGCCGTATCTTGCGCCGTGCCGCTGACATCATGCGCGAGCGCAATCATGAGCTCAGCGTGCTGGAGACCTATGATACCGGCAAGCCCTATCAGGAAACTTCTGTCGTGGATGCCACGAGCGGGGCCGACGCGCTGGAATACTTTGGCGGCATGGCGGCCACGTTGACCGGTGAACACATCCCCTTGGGCGAGGATTGGGTTTATACGCGGCGCGAACCGCTGGGGGTGTGCGTCGGTATAGGCGCATGGAATTATCCTACTCAGATCGCCTGCTGGAAAGGTGCGCCCGCGCTCGCCTGCGGCAATGCAATGATTTTCAAACCGTCTGAGACCACGCCCTTGTGCGCGCTGAAAGTAGCGGAAATCCTTCATGAAGCAGGTCTTCCGGCCGGGCTCTATAATGTCATTCAGGGCATGGGAGAGGTCGGGTCGGCCTTGGTGTCTGATCCGCGCGTAGACAAGGTGTCGCTGACCGGTTCGGTGGCGACAGGCCGCAAGGTCTATGCAGCAGCAGCGGACGGCATGAAGCATGTGACGATGGAGTTGGGCGGCAAATCGCCCCTGATCATCTTTGATGATGCCGACATCGAAAACGCCGTGAGCGGTGCCATTTTGGGGAACTTTTACTCTTCCGGCCAGGTCTGCTCAAACGGCACCCGCGTCTTTGTGCACAAGAAGATCAAAGAGGCTTTCCTGTCCCGCCTGAAAGAACGGCTTGAAGGGGCTGTCATTGGCGATCCACAGGACCCGGACACAAGCTTTGGCCCCATGGTCTCCGAGCGTCAGATGGAGATCGTGAAAGGTTATATCGCCAAGGGACAGGCAGAAGGGGCACGCCTGGTCTGTGGCGGCGCGCAGCTTCCACGTGACGGGTTCTACCTTGAACCTACGGTCTTTGCGGATGTGGTTGACGATATGACCATTGCGCGAGAGGAAATCTTTGGCCCTGTTATGGCGGTTCTCGATTTTGAGGATGAAACAGATGTGCTGGCCCGAGCAAATGATACGCCCTTTGGGTTGGCGGCAGGTGTATTTACGCGCGATCTGGCCCGTGCCCATCGGGTTGCTGCGGCATTTGAGGCAGGTACTTGCTATATCAACACGTATAACGACGCGCCTGTAGAAGCGCCTTTTGGAGGGGTCAAGGCCTCTGGTGTCGGGCGCGAGAACTCCAAGGCGGCGATCGAATACTACAGCCAGATCAAGTCAGTCTATGTCCGGATGGGTGATCTAGAGGCCCCATTCTAACGGGCGTGATCCAAAGGAGCGCTGCGCGCACGCTATTCTTTGGCGCGTTCCGCGCGGCGCATTTTTCCAGCGAGTAAGAGTTATGGAAGCGGATTTTGTAATTGTGGGGGCCGGCAGCGCGGGTTGTGCCATGGCGTACCGTCTCAGCGAAGCAGGGGCTTCGGTGATTATAGTGGAGTTTGGGGGCACAGACGCGGGGCCTTTGATCCAGATGCCCGCTGCCCTGTCCTATCCGATGAACATGCGTCGCTACGATTGGGGCTACAGCTCGGAACCCGAGCCGCACCTTGGGGGCAGGCGGCTGGCCTGCCCGCGGGGCAAGGTGTTGGGCGGCTCGTCCAGCATCAACGGTATGGTCTACGTCCGGGGCCATGCGATGGATTACGATCATTGGGCTGAACAGGGGGCGGATGGCTGGGCCTTTGCGGATGTTCTGCCTTATTTCAAACGTATGGAAACCTGGCATGACGGAGGGCACGGGGGGGACCCGGGCTGGCGCGGTACCGATGGTCCGCTGCATGTTAGTCGGGGGCCGCGTGCAAACCCGCTTTTCACAGCGTTTGTCGAAGCTGGTCGTCAAGCAGGTTACGAAACGACCGAGGACTATAACGGGCAGAAGCAGGAAGGGTTTGGCCCTATGGACCAGACGGTGTGGAAGGGGCGACGGTGGTCTGCTGCCAATGCCTATCTGCACCCGGCTTTGAGGCGGGCTAATTGCGAACTGGTGCAGGGGCTGGCGCAACGCATCGTTTTTGAAGGCAAACGCGCAGTGGGGGTCGAGATATCAAAAGGTGGTAGTTTGCAGCTCATCCGCGCCAGACGCGAAGTTGTATTGGCTGCATCCTCGATCAACTCGCCTAAACTACTGATGCTCTCCGGGGTGGGCCCAGCGGCGCATTTGGCTGACCATGGTGTTGATCTTGTGGTGGACCGGCCCGGCGTCGGGCGTAACCTGCAAGACCATCTGGAGCTATACCTGCAAATGGCCTCACGGTTGCCGGTAACGCTCTACAAACACTGGAACCTGATCTCTAAGGCGGCGATTGGGGCGCAATGGCTCTTTACCAAAACGGGTCTGGGCGCATCAAACCAGTTTGAAAGCGCGGCCTTCATCCGGTCCAAGCCCGGCGTGGCGTACCCCGATATCCAGTATCATTTTTTGCCCATTGCAGTACGGTACGACGGGAAAGTCGCAGCGGAAGGTCACGGGTTTCAGGCTCACGTCGGGCCGATGCGGTCAAAGTCGCGCGGCAGCGTGGAGCTTTCATCGAAAAATCCCGAAGATGCACCAAAGATCCGGTTCAACTATATGTCTGACCCGGAAGACTGGGATGATTTCAGGAAGTGCATTCGCCTCACCCGGGAAATTTTTGCGCAGGATGCTTTCAAGCCCTTCGTCAAAAAGGAAATACAGCCCGGGCAGGACGCGCAATCGGACGCTGAGCTGGACGCCTTTATTCGTGAGCATGCAGAAAGCGCGTATCACCCCTGCGGGACATGTCGCATGGGCAGACCGGATGATCCGAATGCCGTTGTCGACGCCCAGGCGCGGGTGATTGGTGTGGATGGGCTCCGTGTGGCGGACAGCAGTATTTTCCCGCGCATTACAAACGGGAACCTGAACGCGCCGTCCATCATGGTGGGGGAAAAAGTGTCGGACCACCTGCTGGGTAAAGATCCCTTGCCCCGGTCCAACGACCAGCCCTGGGTCCATCCGGCATGGCAATCTGAACAACGGTAATGAGGCGTTAATCTTCGTAAACGATTTTCCTTGAGGGTTGCTGCATTTGCATGCATGCCCGGAGGATGCGTTCTTATCTGACCGTTCTGATGATCGCAGCGCTTGTCGTTGTGGGACCCAGCCAAACCCTTGGCGATGTTAAGGGTGAAATGCGCGTCATCGACGCTGACACAATAGAAATAGATGGTGTTCGCATTCGCCTTTTTGGCATCGATGCCCCGGAACAAGGCCAGACCTGCACATCGCAGGCAGGCAAAATCTGGAACTGCGGCGCCTGGGTCAGCTCTGTTGTGCGCGAACGCTATGAAGGGGCGCATGCGCGCTGTGAACAAAAGGACACGGACCGTTATGGCCGTCTCGTGGCGACTTGTTTCGTGGCCGGAACGGATATGGCCGAAGTCCTCGTAACCGAGGGCCTTGCCTTCGCCTATCGAAAATACTCGATGGATTATGATTTCACCGAGAAGGGGGCTGCTATTCGTGGGGTTGGTCTGCACAGCTCCGACTTGCAATCGCCCGCCGCATTTCGGCGGAGTGCTACAGTTTCAGATCTTGTGGCCGCGGGGTGCCGCATCAAAGGGAACATTTCCGCCAAGGGCACCCGCATCTTTCACAGCCCGGGCCAGCGCGATTATGACAAGACGCGCATTTCGGCAACAAAGGGTGAAAGGTGGTTCTGCACCGCTGCCGAAGCAGAAGCGGCCGGGTGGCGACCCGCGCGGCGCTGATCTCAACTGACTTTGTAAGGCAAGACACCGCGCTCGTTCGGGTCAACTGTGAGGTGTCGTTCCAAAGGGGGAACGGCGCGTTGATGACAGTTGGTCCGTTCGCAGATGCGGCAAGAGATGCCGATAGGCTCGAAGGCGTGATCGCTACTTACATCCATACCATCCGCATAGACGAGGCTTCTGGCATGGCGGACTTCACATCCCAGCGCGATGGCATAGCGGCGCAGCGGTGCGCCAAAACGACCGGCGGGTTTTGTCACATCCCGCGCCAGGCTGATGTACCTGACGCCGTCCGGGGTTTCCGCAAGCTGCCGAAGGAACTGCCCGGGCAGTTCGAACGCCCGATGGACATTCCAGAGCGGACACGCTCCGCCAAAACGTGCGAACTGAAGGCGGGTTGCCGAATGCCTTTTGGTGATTGTGCCCGCCTGATCGACGCGTACGAAGAAGAAGGGAATCCCCTTGGCTCCGGGGCGTTGAAGCGTCGAAAGCCGGTGTGCTACCTGCTCGACCGATGCGCCAAACTGGCCGGATAACACTTCCAGATCGTGGCGGCATGCGCCTGCTGCTTCCTGAAAGGCGCGATAAGGCATCAAGGCCGCCCCGGCGAAATAATTTGCAAGCCCGATTTTCGCGATAGCGCGCGCCTCGGGAGTGTGAAAGCGGGCCAGATCCAGTGTCGCTTCGAGCAAGGCGTCTTGCTTGAGCAGGGCGAGTTGCAAAAGCAACTGGAAGGTTTGGCTTTCAGCAGGCGCGCGGCGCGAAAGCACAAGTGATTTTGTCTCCGGATCGTAGTTGCGCAGGCGGTCAGTCTCTTCAAAGGAAACTGTGATCCCGCTGTTGCTCAGCGTCGCTATTGTTGCCGCGCGAATGTTGCGATAGCCACCTTGCCTGTCAGCAAAATGCTCCGCCGCCCGGTCGACCGCATCAATGTAGTTGTCGCAATAGTGAAAGAAGTCGCGAACCTCTTCCCACGGACTAGGCGTTGCCCGTGCGTCCTCTCGCCCCAACGCTTCGTCGAGGGAAGCCAGTCGTTCCTGCATTTGCCGGTATGTTCGGTGCAACTCAAGAAACGCATGGGCCAAAGTAGGAGCGTTGGAGGCGGCGAGCCTGAGATCAGCGAGTGGTGGCAGCGTTTCGGCAAAGACAGGGTCCGCCAAAGCCTCTCGCATATCGCTGACCAGCCTTTCACTGTCGCCTTCGCTCAACTCGGTAACATCAAGTCCAAATTCCTGTGCCAACGCCAGAACAACCGTTGTCGAGACCGGCCGATTGTTGTTTTCCATTTGGTTGAGATACGGCAGCGAAACCCCAAGTTTGGCCGCGAAATCCTTTTGTGTATGTCCCATGCGGGTGCGCAATTCGCGTAGCTTTGCGCCGGCATAGAGTTTTTGCGTGGCCATGGCGTTGATCCTCTGTCAAAGCTTTGCAAATTGCATTGCTTTGCAAATCGTAGCTTTGCAAACTCATCGGGGCAAGGTGGCGTGATTATCGTCAGCGCGTAGGAAGTGGTCTCAAATCCCGCCTTGTCCGGCGATGCGGCTTTCGCGCCAATAGACAGCAAGAATGGACGTCACTGCTGCAAGGGCCGTTCCAAGCATGATGTAAAGCAGCGGCAGCGCCCCGGTGGTTTCATCAAGCGAGGCGCCCGCCAAGGCGCTGAGTGCGGCCCCGCCACCAATCATGATCGCGCCACCCAAGCCGGACGCAGTACCTGCAAGATGTGGTCGAACTGACAAGAGTCCAGCGGTCGCATTGGGGATCACCAGTCCGTTCCCAAGCCCGACAAACGTCATGAGGCCAAAGAAGCTAAGCGGGCTGCCAGCGCCCACAAGAAGGATTGACAGGGACAACGCGACGCCGAAGGCATTGATCAGGGAGCCGGTCAGGACCAATTTGTTTATCCCGACGCGCTGCGCCAACATGCCTGTGAGCATATTACCGAAGAAATACCCGACAGCAGGCGCGCCAAAGTAGATGCCGACCCAGAAAGGGGTCATGCCGAAAACGACGGACCCCACAAAAGGCCCACCGCCGAGATAGGCGAAAAAGGCACCGGAACAGAATCCTGCTGCAAGAGAGTATCCCCAGAACCTCGGCGAGGTCAGCAACTCAGGGTACTCCGCGAATTGTGCGGTCAGGGACTTTCCGCTTTTGACAGCCGTTTCACCCATATCGGCCCATGCCAGCCAGAGCGTTAACGCGCCCAGCACCAAAAGGGCCCAGAAATTGGCTTTCCATCCGAAGAGTTGGTCGAGAATACCGCCAAACATCGGACTCACCATTGGAACGATGGCCATGCCCATGGTGACATAGCCGATCATCGAGGCGGCCTTGTCCTGCTCAAACATATCCCTGACGGCGGCACGGCTTAGCACCATGGCAACTGCGCTCAGTGCCTGACACATGCGGAAAACCAAAAAAATCTCGACCGTGGGTGCCAATATGCATCCCAGCGTTGCGATCAGAAAACCTCCCAACCCCCATAGAATGACGGGCCGCCGGCCCAGATTGTCGGATATGGGCCCCAAAAAAACCTGTAGCACGCCACTGACACCAAGATAGAGCGCGACCGAAAGCTGCATGATCCCATAGTCTGTGTCAAAATGCGCAGTCATCTTGGGAAGACTGGGCAGAAACATGTTCATGACGATCGCTGACATGCCGGCCAGCAGGATGAGTGTCGCGATATGCGGGGGGGTTGTCCGATCCAGGAAGCGGACTGGCTTGTGTTGTTGCATAATGGTTTCTTAGGTTACGCTTTTGAGCTTGTCCATCTTGGAGCGTCACGTCTTCCGCTTCGCAGATTTGCAATTTGCATTTATGTAAGTGTATAGGCTTTGCAAATTTGCTTATTAATTCTTCGTTTGTGCGGTGCACTTGGGTAAGAGGAGTGACATCCAAATGTGGGGTTCATCATGAAAGACATCCTGGAACAACTTGAAGAAAGACGTGCGACGGCTCGTTTGGGCGGTGGTCAGAAGCGGATCGACGCACAGCACGGGCGCGGAAAGCTAACGGCACGCGAACGCGTTGAGCTGCTTTTGGATGATGGCAGTTTCGAAGAGTTTGACATGTTCGTCTCGCATCGTTGTACCGATTTCGGGATGGAAAACCAGAAACCTGCAGGTGATGGGGTGGTAACGGGCTGGGGTACAATCAACGGCCGTTTGGTCTATGTGTTCAGTCAGGATTTCACGGTTCTGGGCGGGTCCGTGTCGGAGACCCATGCCAAGAAAATCTGCAAGATCATGGATATGGCGGTTCAGAACGGGGCGCCTGTGATTGGCATCAACGATTCCGGCGGTGCACGCATTCAGGAAGGTGTCGATTCTCTGGCGGGATACGGCGAAGTCTTCCAGCGCAATATCACCGCATCAGGAGTTGTGCCGCAGATCAGCGTGATCATGGGGCCTTGTGCGGGCGGGGCCGTCTATTCGCCCGCGATGACTGATTTCATATTCATGGTCAAAGACAGCTCGTACATGTTCGTCACCGGCCCCGATGTGGTGAAGACCGTGACCAATGAGCATGTGTCCGCGGAGGAGTTGGGCGGTGCGACAACACATACCCGCAAATCGTCGGTGGCCGATGCCGCCTTTGAAAACGATGTCGAAGCCCTGGCAGAAGTGCGCCGGTTGGTTGATTTTCTACCGTCGAATAACCGGGAGCAGCCGCCGGTTCGACCGTTCTTTGATGATCCGAACCGTATCGAGCCTTCCTTGGACACGTTGGTGCCGGAAAACCCGAACACGCCATACGATATGAAAGAGCTGATCCATAAGCTGGCGGATGAGGGCGATTTCTATGAAATCCAGGAGGAATTTGCGAAAAACATTATCACGGGCTTTATCCGGCTTGAGGGGCGTACAGTAGGGGTGGTCGCCAATCAGCCGCTCGTTTTGGCGGGGTGCCTCGATATCGACAGCTCCCGCAAGGCGGCGCGGTTTGTGCGGTTCTGTGATGCGTTCGAAATCCCGATCCTGACCCTGATTGACGTTCCTGGTTTCCTGCCAGGGACCAGTCAGGAGTATGGCGGTGTCATCAAGCACGGTGCCAAGCTTCTGTTTGCATATGGTGAGGCGACAGTGCCCATGGTGACCGTCATCACGCGCAAAGCTTATGGCGGTGCTTATGTTGTGATGTCGTCCAAGCACCTTCAGGCAGATTTCAATTATGCCTGGCCCTCCGCAGAGGTGGCCGTCATGGGGGCCAAGGGCGCGACAGAAATCATTCATCGCGCCGACCTCGGTGATCCCGACAAGATTGCAAAACATACTGCTGACTACGAGGAGAGGTTCGCAAACCCCTTTGTCGCATCGGAGCGCGGGTTCGTTGACGAGGTTATAATGCCTCGGACAACCCGCAAACGGATCGCGCGGGCTTTTGCGTCGCTGCGGAACAAATCGGTTCAGGTGCCCTGGAAAAAGCACGACAATATCCCGCTGTAAGGCCGTGAAGAATTTTATTTTTCATAACGTTTCTGCAGCACCCGACCATGTTGCTCCTTTCTCCCACGCGGTGGAGGCTGACGGCTGGGTGATGCTCACGGGTCAGATGCCAACGGTTCCGGGTGCTCCGGATGCTCCTTTGGCGGAGGGCATCGCGGCACAGACCCGGCAGGTGATGGAAAACCTGCGCACTGTCTTGCAGGGGCTGGAGCTGGACCTGAGCGACGTGGTTCAGTGCCGTTGTTACCTTACCGAATTTGAACGGGACTACGCGGCATTCAACCAAACTTATCAGTCCTTCTTCGAGGCAGATAAGCTTCCAGCGCGTACAACGGTGGGTGTGACCGCATTGGCTGTCGGGGCGTTGGTGGAAGTCGACTGCGTAGCGCGGCGGCGGGGGTAGATATGCAAATTCTGCCCGCTTACATGCATCAGAAAAAGACGCCGCCTAGGGCCAACGCGGTCCGCTGGTCCATGCCGTCAGGTCAAAGCGTGGAACTGTTTGAGGTACTTATAGACGAGGTTGGCTCGGAGGCGTGGGTGCGGTTTCGCTTTCTCGCGCCTCAAATCGGCAAGAAATCCGGTGATATGACTTTTGAGCAAGCTCAAGGCGATTTCGAGCGGTTATGCACAGATGTGGCTTTGCCTTACATGCAGGAATACGAGCTTGTCGCGGATGTCGTCGTCATTACGCTTCTCGACCGTCCCGTGGCTTTCGGCACGGCAGATCCCGAAGCGACCCAGTACATCGAAACATTCCGCGTAAAAGGCCGCGTATGCGAAGCGGAAGTGTTATGGTGATGCCGGCGAGCCATATGGTAGCGATGGGCAGGCTGATCTCGTATTTGCCGGCCAATACTTCTAATGCATTGCATGAGGAATGCTTGGTAAGATGCTAAAGCACAAGGGATTTCCCGGTAGGCTTCCCGGCACGGACTACCAATTCACATTGCGCAGATTCAACCCGCGTGGCGTGACGCCTTTGGTTCAGCGCGAGCGATTTCGGGACCGCAAACCAGCAGATCGCCGCGCGGATGCGGCGTTTTTCCAAGCCCTTTGGGAGCATTTTGGGGAACATCCGTTTGAACGCGGCAACCTGGACGCTGGGCGCCTGTCCTGGCTATTTGGTCGTGAAGTTGTGCCAGCGACGGACCCCTTTGATCCAGAGAGTTACGAAGCTCTTCTGGTGATAGATGTGCGGGTTGCTCAGGCATCTTTCCCGGAAGCTTTTGGAGGAGCGTCGGCGTGATTTTGCCTGAGACCCCTCCAATGTGGCGAAACTTGGCCCACCGCCTCAAAGTGGCGGGAATTCTTCTTTGTGCTGCAACTAAAACGTGTATAGTGGGTTTTGCAGGAGTGCGCGCATATCCCCGCGAAGCTTCTGTGTACACTATTCGTACCCCTTCCCCTGACGGGCAACAGCGGCTATTTCGCCATATGTTGCCCGTCTTTTTTTGGGCCAAGGGTTATCGTGCAGCAGCAACCGATCGGTCCGGAAACCTCCGGTCCAGAATAGCTGGATCTCGTTTCTTTTGCCCACATGAAATTCCTGCGATGCCCGGCGTGCTTCGTCGCGCATCAATTCAGGTCGCCCAGAAACCTGCTTCGTCTCATCCGATCTGCCAAAGAAAGACTTGCTATGTTCAATAAGATTCTGATCGCCAATCGCGGCGAAATCGCATGCCGCGTCATCAAAACAGCTCGCAAGATGGGGATCACCACCGTCGCGATCTATTCGGACGCGGACAAACAGGCATTACATGTTCAGATGGCGGATGAAGCCGTTCATATCGGCCCGCCACCGGCAAACCAGTCATACATTGTCATCGACAAGGTGATGGAGGCGGTCGTGTCATCGGGCGCTCAGGCGGTACATCCCGGTTACGGTTTCCTCTCTGAGAACGCCAAGTTTGCCGAAGCGTTGGACGCCGCAGGCGTTGCATTCGTTGGCCCGCCTGTAGGCGCCATAGAAAAGATGGGGGACAAGATCACCTCCAAGAAAATCGCGCAGGACGCGGATGTGAGCACTGTTCCCGGATACATGGGGCTGATCGAAGATGCGGATGAAGCGGTAAAGATATCGAATGAAATCGGCTACCCGGTGATGATCAAAGCCTCCGCGGGGGGGGGCGGCAAGGGCATGCGCATTGCGTGGAACGATGAAGAGGCGCGTGAAGGCTTCCAGTCGTCCAAGAACGAGGCAGCAAACTCCTTCGGTGATGACCGCATTTTCATCGAGAAGTTTGTGACTCAACCCCGACATATCGAAATTCAGGTGCTGTGCGACAGCCATGGAAACGGCATTTTCCTGGGCGAACGTGAATGTTCCATTCAACGTCGCAACCAGAAAGTGGTGGAAGAAGCCCCAAGCCCTTTCCTTGATGAAGCAACTCGAAGGGCCATGGGCGAGCAAGCCGTGGCCCTGGCCAAGGCGGTTGGGTATTCTAGCGCGGGCACCGTTGAATTCATCGTGGATGGCGACAAGAATTTCTACTTCCTTGAGATGAACACCCGCTTGCAGGTGGAACACCCCGTCACCGAACTTATCACCGGTGTGGATCTGGTCGAGCAGATGATCCGGGTGGCGAATGGAGAGAAGCTGTCAATCACGCAGGATGATGTCACGCTGACCGGCTGGGCGATCGAAAACCGGCTTTACGCCGAAGATCCTTATCGAGGGTTCTTGCCATCGATCGGGCGGCTGACCCGATATCGCCCACCGGCTGAGGTTGCCGCCGGGCCGCTGTTGGCACAGGGCACGTGGCAAGGGGATGCGCCGGCTGGTGAAATGGCTGTGCGCAATGATACCGGTGTCTATGAGGGCGGCGAGATCAGCATGTACTACGACCCGATGATCGCAAAGCTTTGCACATGGGCGCCAACGCGCGCTGAAGCGATTGAGCAGATGCGCGTTGCCCTCGACAGTTTCGAGGTTGAAGGCATCGGGCATAACTTGCCGTTTCTGTCGGCGGTGATGGATCACCCGAAATTTGTATCGGGCGAGATGACAACCGCCTTTATTGCAGAAGAATACCCGGAAGGTTTTGAAGGCGTCGAATTGCCGGAAGGTGAGTTGCGCCGGATCGCCGCCGCTTGTGCCGCCATGCACCGTGTTGCCGAAATTCGCCGCACGCGCGTTTCAGGCCGCATGGACAACCACGAACGAAAGGTCGGCACAGACTGGAATGCGCGGTTGCAGGGACACTCCTACGATCTGAGCATAGACGCAGACCATGCCGGGTCGACTGTCGACTTTGGCGACGGAAGCACGTTGCGGGTGACCGGTGACTGGACACCCGGCGATCAGCTCGCTGAGATGATGGTGGATGGTGCACCCTTGGTGTTGAAGGTCGGTAAAATCTCGGGTGGCTTCCGGATCAGAACGCGCGGGGCTGATCTGAAAGTCCATGTCCGCACGCCGCGACAGGCGGAACTTGCGTTGAAGATGCCCGAGAAGTTGCCGCCCGATACGTCCAAGATGCTGCTGTGCCCGATGCCCGGGTTGGTCGTGAAACTGGATGTGGCTGTTGGAGACGAGGTTCAGGAGGGGCAGGCGCTCTGTACCATCGAAGCTATGAAAATGGAGAACATCCTGCGCGCCGAACGCAAAGGCACTGTCACCAAAATCAATGCAGAGGCGGGTGACAGCCTCGCAGTGGATGACGTGATCATGGAGTTTGAGTAACCCGGATGTTTGCTCAGCCTGCGCTTATTCCAATCGGTCAGGATGGCCCGCGACTTTCTGCGGCACGTGCCTTCTGCTCGCGGATTTCACGCTTCCGGATGGGCATCTTGTCGATACTTCGGCTGATTTCACGCACGTCCCAGGGAAAGGGTTTGCGCACGTTTACCGTGCCTTCCTTGTTCAGCAGGACCAGCATGAAGCCACGTGGGCGCAGTTTCTTTCGTAACTCCGACAGCGGTTCCGGTTCCGTATCCGTGATAACGACGACATCTCTGGACGCTAGCTCGTCCGGGCGGGAGCGCAGCAGTTCCATCTGTTCAACAAAGGCAGGATCGAGATCTGACTCCGCAAAGACCACCACAGGTCTTTTTTTCCACTTAAATTGTGTCAAATTGACTTCGTTCATCGAAAAGAACAGCGCGTCTTTGCCATCCGCCTGCACGTCTTCGGAAAGGGCCGGAGCAGCAAAAAGAGCTGCCATAACAATGGGTACGAGTGATTTCATGCGCTCTCCTGTTGCGAGTAATATAACCCTCTTTTTCCAAGATGCGATGGCTGAGACGCGCAAATTTACCATTAAATCTGCAGCAAGGGTTTTGGTGTAGTGGCGGTGGTGGTTCCGATATCGACGCCAATCGGGGCAGCTTTTCGACGTTGGGTATCCTGCGCCATGGACGTAATTCTTCATCTTGGTGCGCATCGCACCGGCACGGCCACTTTTGATGACTACATGCGCCGCCATGCTGAAGGGCTGGCATCGCAGGGTGTCGCCTATTGGGGGCCGCGGCGGGGGCGACATGGCATTCTCTCGAGGCAGGTCTTGAGCGACCGTTCAGACAATGCGGCCTTTGAACGCGCTCAATCCCGGGTTGGCAATCTGCTGGATCGTACCGCTGCAAGCGGGGTCAAGACGCTTGTGGTCAGCGATCCGCACATGATCGGATCCATTGAAGATAACCTATCGAATGGATCGCTTTATGCGCGTGTTGCGGAAAACCTGACGCGAGCTGTGCGTCCGTTCAGTGGTCGCATCGCTTCAGTTATGTTCAGCCCGCGCAGCCTTGAAGTTTTTTGGTGCTCCGCACTTTCAAGGTGTATCGCAAAGGGGGGCAGGGTCCCTGACCGGCTTGAACTCCGCGATATCGTTGATGAAAAGCGCAGCTGGCGCGACGTGATTACGGACCTGTCGATGGCCCTGCCGGGTATTCCGATACGCGTTCTGCCGTTTGAGAAATTCTCGGGCCGTCCAGATCTCTTTCTGGCGCAGGGTGCGGGAGTCGATGCGCCATTCGATGGTCAACGTAAGTGGTTAAACGCTTCTCCCAGGCTACCGGACTTGCGCCGCGCTGTCAGCGATCGCGGTGCGTCGCCGACCATCTTGCCGTTTGGCATGGGCCGGTGGAACCCTTTCACAAATGAAGAGCATGCGATCCTGCGGGAAAAACATGCCGATGATATGATGTGGCTGGCCTCAGGTGCTGACGGGCTTGCCACTCTGACAGAGGACTGTCTTCGGGACAGAGCGGGGCCAACCCTGCCGTCCGAAGCACAAGAAAAAGGACAACGAGATGAGCTCGAAGAAAGACACATGGCGCGACCTGGCCGAAGGTGAGTTACGGGGCAGGCCTCTTGATGATCTGACGTGGAAGACATTGGAGGGCATTGATGTCCAGCCACTCTACACGGAGGAGGATCTTGACGGGGTAGATCATCTTGGCACAATTCCGGGGCAGGCTCCTTACACGCGCGGCGTGAAGGCGACCATGTATGCCGGTCGGCCCTGGACCATCCGACAATATGCGGGCTTCTCAACGGCTGAAGAATCAAACGCGTTTTATCGCCAGGCGCTGGCCAATGGTCAGCAGGGGGTGTCGGTCGCGTTCGATCTTGCGACCCACCGCGGCTATGACAGCGACCATCCGAGGGTCGAGGGTGACGTGGGCAAGGCCGGTGTCGCCATCGACAGTGTTGAGGATATGAAAATCCTTTTCGATGGCATCCCGCTCGACAAGGTTTCCGTCTCCATGACCATGAACGGCGCCGTCATACCGATCCTCGCGAATTTCATCGTAACCGGTGAGGAGCAAGGACATGACCGTGCGGTCCTCTCTGGGACGATCCAGAACGATATCCTGAAGGAATTCATGGTCCGCAACACTTATGTGTACCCGCCGGAGCCATCCATGCGGATCATTGCTGATATCATTGAATTCACCTCGAATGAGATGCCGAAATTCAACTCGATCTCCATCTCGGGCTACCACATGCAGGAAGCGGGTGCGAACCTGGTGCAAGAGCTGGCCTTCACGCTAGCCGATGGTCGGGAATACGTCCGTGCGGCAATTGACCGGGGTATGGACGTTGACAAGTTTGCCGGGCGGCTGAGCTTTTTCTTTGCCATCGGTATGAATTTCTTCATGGAGGCGGCCAAGTTACGTGCTGCGCGTTTGTTGTGGTCTCGCATCATGGCGGAGTTCGAACCGAAGAACCCGAAGTCTTCGATGTTGCGCACCCATTGCCAGACCTCAGGTGTCTCGTTGCAGGAACAGGACCCCTATAACAACGTGATCCGGACAGCCTATGAAGCGATGAGCGCGGTCTTGGGGGGAACGCAGTCCTTGCACACCAACGCCTTGGACGAGGCGATTGCCCTGCCCACTGAATTCTCCAGCCGTATCGCGCGAAATACCCAGCTGATTTTGCAGGAAGAGACTGGGGTCACAAATGTGATCGATCCTCTGGCGGGTTCTTACTATGTGGAAAAACTTACCCACGATTTAGCAGAAGCCGCTTGGAAGCTCATTGAAGAAGTTGAAGAAATGGGTGGCATGACGAAGGCCGTCGCCACAGGCATGCCGAAGCTTCGGATCGAAGAGGCGGCAGCCACCCGGCAAGCCAATATTGATCGGGGGTCCGAGGTCATCGTGGGCGTGAATAAGTATCGTCGCGACAAGGAAGATCCCATCGACATTCTTGATATCGACAATGCGGCAGTGCGCCAGAGCCAGGTGGCGAGACTGGAACAAGTCCGCGGGTCGCGCGATGCCTCAGCATGTGACGCGGCATTGGCGGAACTGACCCGACGCGCATCGGAGGGTGGGAATTTGTTGGAAGCAGCCGTTGAAGCAGCCCGTGCGCGCGCGACAGTAGGAGAGATCAGCATGGCGATGGAAAAAGTGTTTGGTCGGCATCGGGCAGAGGTCAAAACCCTAGCTGGTGTTTACGGCGCAGCTTATGAAGGGGATGAAGGTTTCGCAGCCATTCAGAAATCAGTAGAGGATTTCGCCGAAGCTGAAGGTCGCCGCCCCAGAATGCTGGTCGTCAAGATGGGGCAGGATGGTCATGATCGCGGCGCAAAAGTGATCGCCACAGCCTTTGCCGACATCGGTTTTGACGTGGACGTGGGCCCGCTTTTTCAAACCCCTGCGGAGGCCGCACAAGATGCCGTCGACAATGACGTGCACGTCATCGGAATAAGCTCGCAAGCGGCAGGTCACAAGACACTTGCCCCACAATTGGTGCAAGCGCTGAAGGACGCCGGGGCGGACGATATTCTGGTGATTTGTGGTGGTGTCATTCCGCAACAGGACTACCAGTTTCTCTACGATGCCGGGGTAAAGGCGATCTTTGGACCGGGCACAAACATACCCGAGGCAGCTCAGGACATTCTGCGCTTGATCTCAGAAGCGCGAGGGTGATCATCTTTGATCATATCGCCGTCTCCGGACAAACTCTTGAGGATGCTAAAACATACGTTGAAGATGCCTTGGGTGTGTCACTCCAACCCGGCGGCAAGCATGATGTGTTTCATACCCACAACGCGTTGTTGGGTTTGGAGGATGGCCTCTATCTGGAGGCAATTGCGACCGACCCCGACGCGCCGTCGCCGGACCGTCCTCGTTGGTTTGATCTGGACCGGTTTGTCGGGGCACCCCGCCTGACCAACTGGATTTGCCGGACGCGGGATCTGATGACGGCGCTCACGACCGGCCTCGACGGGTTGGGAGAGCCTGTCCGTCTCAGCCGAGGCGATTTGCGGTGGCAGATGGCAGTGCCGGAGGACGGTATTCTCCCCTTCGATAACTGCGCACCGGCGTTGATCCAATGGGATACTGAGTTTCATCCAGTAAAGCTTTTGAAGCCCTCCGGCGTACGGCTTGCGGCCTTGACGATCCACCATCCGCAAGCAGCTGCGCTTCAGCAGGGGTTGGCGGGATCACTCGTCGACGAGAGAGTTCAGTTTCAAGTCGGTACAGCGGGATTGCTGGCCTCTTTCGAAACACCTCATGGGCCAAGGGAACTTGCGGCGTGATACGTGCGGCAGAACCAAAAGATGCAACTGCAATTGCAGCGCTTTGGAACTGGATGATCAACGAGACTCTTGCGACTTTCACCACCAAGGAAAAATCCGAACAAGACATCGTGGAGATGATCGATGGGCGGCCAGATTTGTTCCTTGTGGCAGCGCACAATGACGTTCTGGAGGGGTTTGCGACCTGTGGTACCTTTAGGTCTGGCCCCGGGTACGCTGCCACGGCGGAGCATACAGTGATCGTGTCGCCGGAAACGCATGGCACCGGTCATGGGCGTTCCTTATTGACCGCGCTGGAGACCGAGGCCCGGGAACTTGGCAAGCATGTCATGGTAGGGGCCATCAGCAGTGCAAACCCGGTGGCAATCGCGTTTCACAGCGCCATGGGATATGTGGAAGTCGGGCGCCTTCCTGAAGTGGGCCGCAAGGCGGGGCGATGGCTGGATTTGGTGCTTATGCAGAAAACCCTGAATTCGGACAGATGATGGCCTGACACTCCTTTGCGCAACGGGTATGCTGACGGTATGTCTATCTGGTCACGCATATCGGATGCGCTTTCGGCGCTAACTGCGGGTGAAAGCCTGTCTGCAGTATTTGACCGGTTGCGCAGCCCTCCGGAACGCTCCGTTGCTTTCACGATCGCAGTCATTGCGCTCGGTGCCAAAATGGCGAAAGCGGACGGGCAGGTGACACGCGACGAGGTTACGGCATTTCGCGAAGTCTTTCGCATTGCGTCGCAGGACGAAGCAGGGGCTGCCAAGGTTTTTAACCTGGCAAGGCAGGATGCCGCCGGGTTTGAGGAATACGCCAAGCGCATCCGTACGATGTTCACGAGGCAGCCTGACATATTGCGAGACCTGCTTGAAGGGCTGTTCCATATTGCCATGGCAGACGGCTTCTACCATCCGAACGAGAATGCCTTTTTGGAAGAAGTGACGCGCATTTTCGGTATTCCGCAGAGCGAGTTCAACGCGCTCAGAATGCGCTTTGCCCCTGATGCGCCGCAAGACCCATATACAGTGCTAGGTGTTCCGCCAGAGATGCCCTTGAAAGACATCCGCCGTGCGTTTCGCAAGCTGGTCCGGGAAAACCACCCAGATGCGATGATCGCGCGGGGCGTTCCGGAAGAGGCCCTGCAACTGGCGCATAAGCGTATGGCCGACATCAACAAGGCCTGGGAAGAGATTGAAGGCGCGCATGTGTGATGCGCATTGCGACTTACAATGTTGAGTGGTTCAACGCTCTCTTCGATGATGACAATCAACTCCTGCAGGATGGGGAGTGGTCTGCCCGCTATAAGGTAACGCGCGCCCAACAGGCCGACGCACTGGCCCGTGTCTTTTCCGCTATGGATGCGGATGCGGTGATGGTCGTGGAGGCGCCTGACACCAGCAAAAACCGGAGTGCCGTCGCGGCGCTGGAGAATTTCGCCAGCCATTTCGGCTTGCGCACACGTGCTGCGGTGACTGGATTTGCCAATGATACAAAGCAGGAGATTGCGCTTCTCCACGACCCTGATGTGCTGACTGCACTGCATCAGCCACGGTCCGGTCATGGGGATATCCCACGGTTTGACGGTGTATTCTCGATTGATCTGGATGTGGACGCGACCAAGGATGCTGTCAGGTTTTCGAAACCTCCGCTTGAACTTGGCATAACCACGGCCAGCGGCTTTGTTTTTCACATGATCGGTGTGCATCTGAAATCCAAAGCACCACACGGCGCAAAAACACCTGATGATGTGAAACGTGTCGCCATCGCCAATCGCCGAAAGCAACTGGCGCAGGCGATCTGGTTGCGATCCCGCATCGATCAGATGCGCGCCGACGGGCTGCCGTTGATGGTTATGGGGGATCTGAATGATGGTCCGGGCCTTGACGCTTTTGAGGACCTGTTTGGCCGGTCATCCGTGGAAATCGTGTTGGGAGCAGGCGGTAACAACCCGCTTTATGACCCTCACGCCAACAGAGCACTGAGTCAGCGGCTTGGGCCGGTGCCCACCACCTCTCGCTTTTGGATCAAACCCGAAAAAAGGTATCTGCAGGCCTTGCTTGATTACGTCATGATATCTGAGGACTTACGTGACCGGTCGCCTGCATGGCGCATCTGGCACCCCATGGACGACCCAGAGTGCTGGGCGGATGCGGAATTGCGCGACGCGCTAGTCACTGCATCGGACCATTTCCCTGTGTCGATAGACTTGGCGATCTGACCTGTAAGAATCGCGTGGCGAGGTTTATGCTGGGCCCATGAAAAAGCTGATTTGCATCTTCGTCGTTACTCTGTTCGTGGCACAGCCTGTCGCGGCACAGGAAGATGATGGCTCTTCGCTGATGGAGCGCGGGGCACAGGATTTCCTGGAGGGATTGCTGAAAGAAATGCAACCGGCCTGGCGCGAGATGCAGAGCTTCATGGATGAAATGGGCCCGGCGATGATTGAGCTGATGGATCAGGTCAAGGATTGGTCCACCTATGAAGCGCCGGAAATGCTCGACAATGGCGACATCATCATTCGGCGCAAACCAGAAGAAAAAGAGCCGCCGAAACTGGATCCGGATCCCTTGCCTCAAATTGAGCTTTAACGCTTTTGCTTGATCTCGACGGAGGCCTCTAGCGAGGCTGCAAGAGACATGAAGCGAGCTTCCGCGACTTCCCCGAAGAGCGGCACCATATCTGGCGTCAGGCGCAACTGCAGGAGCTTTTTCTTGGGAAACCAGCGTAAGGTGCCTCGTTCCGCGTCCTGCGTCATCCAGAGCATCGCGCCGAAGCGCATGGCTTTTCCCAGAATCTCTGCGTCCCGCATATCCGCTTCATCAATCAGATCATATAAGTCGGCAAAGCGCGTCCCCTCGCGCTTGTTGCTGTAGCGATGCAAAAGAGCAAGGCCAAGGAAAACACGTTCAGAATGTTTTAACCCCCCAAGATTGGCACGCGTTGCATTGTCGAAACAGGTTTCCGCCCGGTAGTCGGGATGCGCGCGCCAGCTCACATCGTGCAGAAGGCAGGCTGCTTTGATGAGCCTGCGCCGGGGTTCAGGGACAGATTTGAAAAGCGGATGAATGAAGGCATAGAGTGATTTGCCAAAACCCGGCATGCGCGCATCTTTTGCCTCGGCAAAGCGGCAGGACTCGATCAGCGGGTCCCGGTCGCGCAATCGTTGGGGCATCTGTTCATACAGCATGCCTTCACGGATACCGTAACTGGAAATCGCGATATCCTTCGGTTTGAACGTGGAAACCAGCCGTGTCAGTACTTCGGCCGCCAAAGGGACAAGGCTCATCCGGGCATTGGAAATGCCGCAAGCGCCGCGCAACTCCTCGATATCTCTCTCTGCAATGAATTTGGCCGTGGCAGTCACCGAACGGGCCGTCATTCGGTATTCATGGAGAACATGGAGCGGGTAGCCCCGGCGAAGCATGTCAATGCGCGCGATGGCGCGCCAGGACCCTCCCACAAGAAACAGTCGGTCCCGTTGTGGCCCCATCACTTCCTGGAGTTGCGCCATGGTCTGCTTGATATGCGCGTGCCGTCCTTTTTTGCCGCCCTTGACCTCACGCAGTTTGAGGGGGCCCAATGAGGATGTGACCCGGCGGCCGACGCGGCCTCCGGAGATCTCGGCGAGCTCCATCGACGATCCACCAATATCGCAGACCAGACCGTAGGATCCCGGCCACCCGAGCAAAACGCCCTGTGCCGACAGCCGTGCTTCTTCTTCGCCGTCTATGACCCAGATGCGCAGCCCTGTTTCGCGTTTGACTTCCGCACAGAATGCGTCGCCGTCGGACGCATCCCGCACGGCTGCAGTTGCAACAACCGTCAACGACGGCAACCCCATGCCTTGTGCCAGGTGTTGAAACCGTTTCAGCGCGTTCAGGGCTCTGATCCGGCCTTCGGGGTTGAGCACACCCGATTCCGACAAACCCGCCCCAAGAGCGCACATGATTTTTTCGTTGTAGAAATAGGCCGGACTCCGGGCGGCTCCATCAAACACCACGAGCCGGACGGAGTTCGATCCTACGTCGACCACGCCCACCCGTGAAAGCGCCCGCGCACTGGGGTCGCGAAACAGGGGCCGACCGAACAAAGTCTCGTCAGGATGGCTGACTTCCGCGCCCGTGTTCCGAGGGATTGTTTCGTTCATGGGATGCGCCGTATTTGTTTCGCTGGCAGCCTGTTAAAAAAAAGGCGCGGGGTCAATGCACACATCGCGCTTGTACAGGGCAAGTTGCCGCAGGCGCATTTAATTGGATCAGTCTTCGGTATGTGTGAGTTTCGGTACGTCTGACGCTCCGGCAGACCCGCGTCCCGAAAGGGAAGGGTTTTCCATGAAGAAGCGATGGCAATTGAAGGCGAATATTCCTTCTTCAATCTTTGGGCGTTCAAAGGTGCCATCGGGCCCCATCACCCAACTTTGTGCTACATCCGCGAGATTAGCCGCCATGATCTGGCTGACAATCTGTGCTTTTACGGTGTTATTCTGAATCTCGACCAAAGTCTCGACCCGCCGGTTCAGGTTACGCCCCATCCAGTCGGCAGATGAAATGAAAACGCGTGCTTTCTTGTGGGGCAGCCCCGCGCCATTTCCAAAACAAACGATGCGGGAATGTTCCAGAAAACGACCGACAATGGATTTGACGCGAATGTTCTCACTTAGCCCTTTGACACCGGGGCGCAGGCCGCAAATGCCGCGGATCACAAGGCTGATTTTGACACCGGCCGCGCTGGCGGCGTAAAGCGCATCGATCACTTCACTATCGATGAGCGAATTCATCTTGGCCCAGATTACTGCCGGCTTACCCGCGCGGGCGTGTTCGGCTTCTGCTGCGATAAGTTCAAGCAAGCGCGGTTTCAGCGTCGTTGGTGAAATGGCGAGATTGTCGAGCTTTTCGGGTTGTGCATACCCGGACAGGTAGTTGAACACTTTGGTTGCGTCTCTTCCAAGTTCGGTATCACAAGTGAAAAACGACAAGTCAGTATAAATTCGGGCTGTGATTGGATGGTAATTGCCCGTGCCATAATGTGTGTAGGTCACAAGCTGATTTCCCTCCCGCCGCACCACCGTCGAAATCTTTGCGTGGGTTTTGAGGTCGAGAAAACCGTAGACCACATGAGCGCCCGCGCGCTCCAAGCGTCTGGATTGGCGGATGTTTGCGGCCTCATCGAAACGGGCCTTCAGTTCGACAAGCGCAGTGACGGATTTGCCGTCTTCTGCCGCCTCGCAAAGTGCTTCGACAATCGGGCTGTCACGCGAGGTGCGATAGAGCGTCTGTTTGATCGCGACGACCTTTGGGTCACGCGCAGCCTGCTGCAGGAAACGTATGACCATGTCGAATGTCTCGTAAGGATGATGCAGCAGCATGTCCTTCTGGCGGATAGCCGCCAGCAGATCTCCCTCATGGTCGGTCACACGTTCCGGCACCCTGGGGGTAAAATTGGGCCAGAGAAGATCAGGCCGGGCGTCGAGCACCAGTTCCTTCAGGTCGGACATGCCAACCATGCCGTTCAACTCGATGACCTCTTCCAGGTCGACGCCAAGCTGTTCCATGATGACAGCCATAAGCAGGGGGGGCGCACCCGCCGAATGGGTCAGGCGGACAACCTCGCCCCGTCGGCGCCGCTTGAGCGCGACTTCGAATTCGCGGACGAGGTCTTCGGCTTCTTCTTCCACTTCAAGATCACTGTCCCGCAAGACGCGGAACTCAAAATAGGTCTTGAGTTTATACCCCGGGAATAGCTGCGCGATCTTCATGACCAGCAATTCTTCGAGGGGGAGAAACCGATGGGTGCCCGGTTCAGCGGGAAGCGGGACGAACCGTTCAATCTGTGCAGGGATCGGCAAGAGCGCCTTTAGCGGGCGCTTGTCGCGTTCGCGTTCAAGTTCAAGGGCGAGCGCATAGCCTGTGTTGGGTATGAAAGGGAAGGGATGTGCGGGATCAATTGCCAGCGGAGACAGGACCGCAAAGACCTGCGATAGGAAAACCTCTTCCAGATGTTCCTTGTCCGCTTCAGTCAGACCATCCCGTTTGAGAACTTCGATTTTCTCTGCGTTCATTTCCGCCAGCAGGGCCACAAGCACCTGTTGTTGGGTTTCCATCAGGGTGCGCGCATTTTTGTCGATTAGACTAAGCTGTTCGGTAGGGCTCAGGCCGTCCGCTGCTGGGGTCGTATTGCCTGCCATTGCAAGTTCGCGCAGACCTGCGACGCGCACGGTATAAAACTCGTCGAGGTTCGTGGCCGAAATAGACAGGAACCGCAGTCGCTCCAAAAGCGGTACACGGGGGTTCTCTGCTTCTTCGAGGACACGCCAGTTGAAGCCGAGCCAGCTGAGTTCTCTGTTGAAAAATCTTCCCGGCCCGTCTGCCTCAAGATCAGGCAAATCGGTCGGTTCGGGGAAGTCAGCATCGAGAAAATCGGCGTGTGTCATGGGGGCCTTTTGCGGGGGGACTGTAACGGCTGAGTGACAGTTATCGCGCATCACGCTCGTGATTGTCCAGCACGGTGGCTGCTAGGTTCCGGGTAATGGCGCGTTTCTGAGCAAGCGATGCCACATCTATCCGCGCCACAATGTCCCTTGCCGCTGCAAAGGATCGGTCGATGCGGGTGACCAAATAGGGGATCAGATCCGCCTTTGGTGTGAGTTGGCGATCGGCAAGCATCTTGGCAATCACCGCTGCCAGAAGCGCATCATCGGGAGGGTTCAAGATTGCCGTCTGGGTGCCTTCGATGCGGCTGGCAAGGTCCGGCAATTCCAGCCCCCATGCGCGCGGAATGCCCGCGCCGGTGATCAGCATTGCATGCCCCTCCGCCAGCACAAGATTGTGAAGGTGGAACAACGCGGTCTGAGCATCTTCATTCCCGGTGATGTCAGGCACGTTTTCAACGGCTATATTCCCTTGGGCGAGTAGGGTTACATCAGAACCGGGTAAGTCGCTGGCTTTGAGGATCTCGGCGCCGCTCTGGGTGGCCCAGACATGGGTCAAATGGGTTTTCCCGGATCCTTCGGGTCCGCAAAGCACAAGTTTGCGGGGGGTCCAGTCTTGCCATGCCTCGATCATGGCGACAGCAACTGCGTTGGATGGCGCCACTAGGAAATCTGCGCGCTCCAGCGCCGTGATTGCAGGTAGGTCAAACCCGAGCTGTTCTGGCATCTCAGTCGTCGTCTCCGGTCGACATGCCGCGATAGAGGAGAGAACTTTGATATTGTTGTACTGCGAAACGGGCAATAACGCCGAAGGCAGCCGCAACCGGCACAGCAACCAACATCCCGACAAAGCCAAAGAGGGCGCCAAAAACCGACAGGGCAAGCAATAACCAGACGGGATGCAATCCAACCGAATTGCCCACCAGTTTTGGTGTGATGACGTTGCCTTCCAGCACCTGACCCAGCGCAAAGATTCCCGCTACGATGCCGACGGAGACCCAATCGCCCCAGAACTGGAACAAAGCGAGCCCGATGGCGAGGCTGCCACCAATCAAAGCGCCAAGATAAGGGATAAAAGTGATGAGCCCGGCAATGGATCCGACGACCAATCCAAACTGCAACCCGGCCAGCATCAGAGCAATGGCATAATATGTCCCGAGGATCAGGCAAACGGTGCCCATGCCGCGAATGAACGCAGCCAGTGTTGCGTCGATTTCACTGGCAAGCCTGCGAATGGTCGGCGCGTGATCGCGCGGCAACAACGTGTCGATCCTCGCAATCATGTTGTCCCAATCGAGCAGCATATAAACCGCGACGACGGGTGCTACGACCAGAAGGATAATGACGTTGAAAAGCGAGGCTGCCGAGGTCAGTGCGGTTTCCAGCAACTCCACCCCGCGGCTTTGGATGGTTTCGCCAATCGAATGAATGGACTGGCTGAGCGTGGAATTTTCGTCAAGCAACGTAGGGAAGCGTTGGCTCAGGAAATTGGCGAATTCTCGGGCATATTCAGGCGCAACTTTTACCAGTTGCAGCGCCTGGTTGACCAGCGTCGGGATAACCAACAGAGCCAGTATGACAAATAGGAGTACGCCGGCCAGTGTAATGACAGCCGTTGCCGCCACGCGACTCAGCCCCATTTTTTCCAAACGATCAGCAACCGGATCCAGAAAATAGGCAATTGCACCGCCGAGGATAAAGGGCAAAAGCACGTCACCCAAGAACCAGAACAGCGCAATGAATATTACTGCTGCAATGCCCCAGTAAGTGGCTTGTTCACGAATTGGCAGTGCCATTCAGGGTCTCCGGTCTGTGTATCCCGTTCACATCGCGCATCAGAGAGAGCGTTGCAAGGGGCCGACTGGAAAAAGGCTCGCCGGGATCACGGCGAGCCATCTGGGCATTCTGGTCCGACTAGTGACAGGCTGGGCGCGTACCCGGCAACAACACTTTGTCCACCACGTGGATCACGCCGTTGTCAGCTTCGATGTTCGCGATGATCACGTTGGCGCTTTCGCCTGTCCCATCCGCGATGCTGACACCGTTCGCACCCTTTGTGATGCAAAGACGTTCTGATGCAAGAACCGGTTTGAAGTAATTCGATCCATTCGGGATCATTTCTGCCGTGAGTTTGCGGTCATCAACGTGATAAAGCAGCACGTTGGTCAACTGGTCTTTGTTCTCAGGCTTCAACAGTGTCTCAACGGTGCCTTCAGGCAGGGCAGCGAAGGCGTCATTGACCGGCGCGTAGACAGTGAAGGGGCCCGGTCCTTGCAGTGTCTCAACCAGACCCGCCGCAGAAACTGCCGCCACCAGAGTTGAGAAGCGTTCATCGCCTGATGCAATCTCGACGATATCAGCGGCCTGCGCCGCAGTTCCCAGAGTGAGTGCGGTTGCAGCAACGGCTGCAATTCTGCGAAATGATGTCATTATTCGGTTCCTTCCCGTGTTTTCGCATGCCCTGTGACATGTTCGAGGTTTACGGAGGGTCGCGCCAGATGGATCACCGGAAAGAAAATTTTATGGTGAGGCCGTGCTCATCCACTGGTGTGTTTGGCGATTGCGGGGCGCGCGTCTTTGGCCTAATCAAAGACTGCAATCGATCTGAGAGGACCTGCCATGCGCCTGACCCGCTACTTCCTGCCTGTGCTGCGCGAGAACCCTGCCGAGGCTCAAATCGTGAGCCATCGCCTAATGCTGCGTGCGGGCATGATCAAACAAAGTTCGGCGGGCATATATTCTTGGCTGCCATTGGGTTTTAAGGTTCTGAGAAAGCTCGAAAATATCGTTCACGAAGAGCAGATGCGCGCAGGGCACATTCCGATGCTGATGCCGACCGTGCAACCTGCCGATTTGTGGCGTGAAAGCGGGCGCTATGACGCTTATGGCGACGAGTTGCTGCGTATCCGGGACCGGCAGGACCGCGACATGCTCTATGGTCCCACGAACGAAGAGATGATCACCGACATCTTCCGGGCGCATGTGGGCAGCTACAAGGATCTGCCGCTGACCCTTTACCATATCCAATGGAAGTTCAGGGACGAGATGCGCCCGCGTTTCGGCGTGATGCGGGGCCGTGAGTTCTTCATGAAGGATGGCTATAACTTTGACCTGACGAAGGAAGACGCGTTGCACGCTTACAACCGCCACCTTGTCAGCTACTTGCGGACATATGAGCGGATGGGGCTTCAGGCGATCCCGATGCGTGCGGATTCCGGCCCGATTGGCGGCGACGATACCCATGAATTCCTGGTGCTGGCGGATACCGGCGAGTCGGAGGTCTTCTATGATAGTGCCGTCACTGATCTGACCTTTGGGGACCGGGAAATCGACTATGACAGCGTGGATCAATGCAAGTCGATCATGGAGGAGTTTACCAACCTCTACGCCCGCACCGATGAAACCCATGACAAAGAGTTGTTCAACAAGGTGCCTGAGGAGCGCCGCCGGACTGCGCGCGGTATCGAGGTCGGGCAGATTTTCTACTTCGGTACAAAGTATTCCGAGGCGATGGGGGCCACAGTTCAAGGGCCTGATGGGAAACCTACCCCGGTTCATATGGGCAGCCACGGGATTGGTGTCAGCCGGTTGGTGGGGGCCATTATCGAAGCCTGTCACGATGATAAAGGGATCATTTGGCCGGAGGGTGTGACACCCTTCCATTGCGGCATCGTGAACCTCAAGCAAGGCGACGCAGAAGCAGACGCGGCCTGTGAGGCGCTTTACGCTTCGATTAAGGCACTTGGCTTCGATCCGCTCTACGACGATCGTAATGAGCGCGCGGGCGGCAAGTTTGCGACGATGGACCTGATTGGATTGCCATGGCGTATTACGGTGGGTCCGCGCGGGTTGAAAAACGGGGTTGTCGAGTTGACCAGTCGCAAGACCGGGGAAAGCACCGAACTGCCCCCGCAGGACGCCGTTGAGCAACTGGCAAAAATATACTCCGGACATCAGGTGAGTGGAAATTTGTAACCGAGCACAGGATTTGATATCTTCACCTTATGTCACCGGGGGGTGAACAGGAGAAGGCAATGATCCTTCGCACGGTTGTTTTGGCCTCTGGTTTGTGCGGCGCGTTGTTGGCGGCGCAGTTTCCAGCGTATTCCCATCAGTATATCCAGCGGTTGGGCGGGGCTGTGGATGCCTTGCAGCAAGTGGTTGCTGACTTCGATCACTCAGCGGAAGCGCTTGGGCTGACGCGCACCCAAGCGCTCGCGCAAATGAGAGGATCAGCCTTTGTCGAGGCGCGCCGTGCGGATATGAGCCGCACCTTCGAGCGCCATGCGCAACTCAGGGCTGATCTTTTGACCTTGGAGGGGCTGGGGCCCTTCATGCGCGCTTACCACCTAGGACGCCTGACGGACCCGGAGATTGCGCGCAAGGCGCTTGCGGCCTTTCAGCCAGCCTTGCCATTGACCTTTGCCAGCGCGCTTTTCGCCGTAGGGGGGTTCTTGCTGACCATCATTGGTCTGAAGGGGTTGGGGGTGCTGGTGCGTGGCAAACGACCATTGCCTGCTTGACCCTTCAAGCGCAAAGCCGCAGGTTGCGCCAAACCCTACCATAAGGATTTCGCATGGCGAAAACGCCTCCTCCTTTTGCTGCTTTCGAATGGATGATCGCGTGGCGATATCTGCGCGCGCGTCGGGCAGAGGGCGGCGTGAGCACGATGACCTGGATCAGCCTGATCGGGATCACGCTGGCGGTCTTTGCGTTGATCGCAACGCTTGCAGTACGCTCCGGGTTTCGCGCCGAATTTGTGGATACGATCCTCGGCGCAAATGCCCATGCGACAGTCTATTCCATCGGGTCGGTGTCGGAAACCGGCCAAGTCGACCGGACAATGCCAAACTATGAAGATGTCGCGGTTGCAGTCGCGCAAGTACCCGGTGTGACGCGGGTGGCACCGCTGGTGCGCGGGCAGGTGATGGCCGCGAACAGGGGGCGCAACGCCGGGGCTGATGTCTTTGGCATCGCGCCGGAGAATCTGGCAAGCCTGCCCCGCATCGCGGACCCGGAAACCTCTCGCGGTGACCTTTCGCGGTTCAGCGAGGGGATCGCCCTTGGCTCCGGCCTGGCGCGGGAATTGGGCGTTGGCGTCGGGGATCGTGTCCGTCTCATTTCCCCCGATGGGGTAAAAACGGCCTTTGGCACGTCGCCCAGAGTGAACGCCTACGAGGTCGTCTATATCTTTTCTGCCGGGCGATACGATATTGATCGCGTGCGCGCCTATTTACCTTTTGAGGAAGCGCAAAATTACTTTAATCGTGAGGGAGTAGCGGACGAACTTGAAGTGATGGTTGAAGCGCCCGAGGACGTCGAAGGCATGCGCCGCGCTTTACTTCAGGCGGCGGGAGAGCGCGGCCAGATATGGACATGGCAGGACGCATCGGGTGGCTTTCTACGTGCACTGGAGGTGGAGGATAATGTCATGTTCATCATCCTGTCGATCCTCGTGCTTATTGCTGCGATGAACATCGTCTCGGGCCTGATCATGTTGGTCAAAAACAAAGGCCGCGATATTGGCATCCTGCGCACCATGGGGCTGAGCGAAGCGTCGGTGCTTCGGGTGTTTTTCATCTGCGGGGCCTTCACAGGATTGATCGGGACCGCCGCAGGTGTGGTGCTGGGGTGCCTGTTCGCCATCTACATCGACCCGATTTTCTCCTTCGTGAATGTCGTGATGGGAGGTGGTGTTTGGGATCCTTCGATACGCGGAATCTACGCGCTGCCAGCGGAATTACATTTGCGCGACGTGCTTTCCGCCGTGGCATTGTCCCTCGGGCTCTCGTTTGTGGTGACGTTTTTCCCGGCTCGTCGTGCGGCGCGAATGAACCCTGTTGAGGCCTTGCGCTATGAGTGAACCGACGCTCGCCTTGAAAGGGATCGCCAAATCCTACAACCCGGGAGCACCAAATGAAGTGCGTGTGCTTCAAGGTGTGGATTTGCAGGTTGAGCCCGGCGAGGTTGTGGCGTTGGTGGCGCCTTCTGGCGCTGGCAAATCGACCTTGTTGCACATTGCTGGCCTTTTGGATGCCCCGGATGAAGGGGAAATCCTGCTGGGGGGTACTGTGATGACCGGTTTGAACGACGCGCGCCGTACTGCTGCGCGTCGCAATGACATCGGCTTCATATACCAGTTTCACCATCTCCTGCCCGAGTTCACCGCTGCAGAGAATATCGTCTTGCCGCAACTGGTGAAAGGGATAGGGCGCAGCGCCGCGCAACAAAGAGCAGAAGAGTTGTTATCGGCCGTCGGGATCGCTGAGCGCGCGGATCACCGGCCTGCGGCCCTGTCCGGCGGTGAGCAGCAGCGGGTTGCGTTTTGCAGAGCATTGGCCAATGCACCGCGACTGTTGCTGGCGGATGAGCCGACGGGCAACCTCGATCCCGCAACGTCAGATCAAGTGTTTGACACGTTGATGAAGCTGGTGCGCTCAACGGGGCTCTCGGGCCTCATTGCGACACATAATCTTGAGCTTGCCTCTCGCATGGATAGACAAATCCGTCTGGACGCTGGCGTCCTTTTGCCCCTATGAATTAGCGCCGGGCTCTTGCGCTTCGGTCCCAGACCACCGCGTTCTCGAGAGGAAACCCATGCCGCATCGCAGCCTTGACGAAATTGAGCAACTGACCCGCCAAGCGCTTAGCGCCTATGGTGCCCGGCCATTCGTGGCGACCGAAGTCGCGCGAGCAGTGCGCGTCGCAGAGGGCTACGGCAACAAGATTTGCGGTCTCTACTACGTGGAAAGCTACTGCCTGCAATTGCAAAGTGGTCGTGTTGACGGAAAGGTTGAGCCAAGGGTGTCGCGCCCTCGACCTGGTGTTGTCCATGTGGATGCGGGATATGGATTTGCCCAGCCGGCTTTCGCCGAAGGGTTGGCCCCTGCGCTTGAAGCTGTTCGGGAACTCGGAACGGCGACGCTTGCCGTCGGGCACGCACATACCTGTACATCGTTGGGCTATTTCACCGAGCAAATCGCAAAGGCTGGATACATCGGGATTGGCTTTACCAACGCATCGCCCATTGTTGCAGCACCCGGAGGAAAGTCGCGTGTCATTGGGACCAATCCGATTGCATTTGCTGTCCCTGATGGCGCGGGCGGTGTATCCATGCAGTTTGACCAATCAACTACGACTGTTGCGCTGGGAAAGATCACCATGGCCAAGGCGGTGGGTGAGAAAATACCACTTGGCTGGGCGCTTGATGCCGATGGCGAGCCGACCACCGACCCGGAGCAGGCCTTGCAAGGGTCGCTTGTGTCGGTCGGCGGTTACAAGGGGTGGGGTTTTGGATTGATGGCCGAGATTTTGGCGGCAGGTATGACGGGTTCAGTTCTGTCGCGGGATGTCAAACCGCTCAAATCCCCGCAAGGCGGGCCGCATGACCTAGGGCAATACTACATCCTGCTTGATCCGGCGGTATCAGAAGCTTTTCCGGCGCGACTGAAAAACCTCACCAGTTTTGCAACTGTTGACGAGGGCGCGCGTCTGCCGGGTCAATCCAAGGATATGGTGGATGAGGTCGAAGTTGCTCCGTCGATGTGGACGCGGCTGCTGGAACTGGCCGAAGGCCCTAAACCTTCTGTGTGATAAAGACGCCGGTCGCCATCACCGCAATACCAAGCGCGCGGGTCGCGCTGAGCGGGCTCACTCTTGCGCCAAAAAGCCCGAAATGGTCGATGAGAGCCGCGCTAATCAACTGTCCTAGCAAGACAAAGAAGACCGCGTTACCCACGCCAAAATGTGGTGCGATATAGGTTATTGTCAGCACGTAGAACGCAATTAGCACACCGGCCAGAAAGAGATGTTTGGGCGCAATTTGCAGCCGCCCGAAAGCGCTTGGTCCCGTTGCTATCGCGACCACCACGCAGCATAAAAAAGCCACAACGAACAGTATTGTCGCCGCTGCGGCGGGCGATCCGATACGTACGCCCAGTGCCGCGTTCAGCGCCGCGAGGATGGGAATGCCAATGCCTGCCAGCAACATGACAATTGCGTATTGCGCCATTCGGATGCTCCGTTTCAGGGTTGTCAGCGCACAATGGCGGGCTGTTACCAGTTCAGCAAGATTATTCGTTTAGCCTCGTCCCAGGCAGCGACTTGCCGGAGGTTCTGATGAGATATCGCGTTTTAACAGGCGTCTTGCTGTGCGTGACAGTTGCGGCTTGCGGTGGCAACGATACGGTGTCGCGCGGTGCAACACTCTACCAGCAGAATTGCGCGCTGTGCCATGGTGGCGACCTGCGCGGCGGTGGTGGCGCGGGGATCGAAGGATTGAGCCGTACGCCGTCTGATCTGACAGTTCTTGCGCGCAATGCCGGGGGCACATTTCCACGGGCCGAGGTTCTGATGATCCTCGAAAACTATAGTCTGGGAAAACAGACAGGGCGCATCATGCGTCCCTTCCAACATCTGAATTCAGAGGACACAAAGCGCATCAAAACAAGCGCCGGGCGGATACGCGCGCCCGCGCCGCAGGCAGCCTTGCTGGCCTATCTGGAATCCGTGCAACGCCCCTGATCAGCGGCAGATGCCATCCAATTCCACCCCTTCCCAGGGGAGCCCGACCGCATAGGGGCGGCCTTTCGGCAAAGGGTGTACGGGCATGACCTCAGCCAGCATGTTGTGTAATCGGGCGGTACGGGGCGCTGTTGGGTCGAGCGACCGGCAACAAATGTATTCCTCCACAATAGCGCCTTGCTGTTCGAACCCGAAGTCACTGAATTTCGGAGTATTTTCGAGGTCAAAGAGATAGGGATCGTCCCCGCCGCTATGCTCAAAGGCTGCCCGCCATGGAGAATAGCCGGTGTCACGCCGGTTCTGCCATTGCCACGCATGGGTCAGCTCATGGGCAAAAAGCATTGCCGCCACGAGACCGATCTGATCGGGATACTCGGGCATATAGTCGTCGATGTACCAATCCTTATCAAACAGAATGTGGTTGTAGATCGCCACGGCCGCCGGTTTCGACGTCACGATTTCCTTCGTAGGAGGTGGCACGATACGTTCCCGGCACGTTGTGCGGGGCCGCGGTTTGCGCCGGAAGGTTACCGCGCGGGTGGGCGCACCTTCGACAATGCGTACCTTGCTCGTGTCCAGCGTGTCACCATGCAGGGTGTTAGCGAAAGCAATTTCATTCTCGGTCATTGGGCGACCGCAGGCGGTTAACATAACGAGACTTGCGATAAGGATGAAGCGCATGAGGTATCAGTGCCCAATGCGCTGGGGCGACGCAAGTCTCTGGTGACCAGGTAACTCTGGATTGATCGAAATCAGGGTATCCGCGGCGGGCTCTGCTAAGATTTGGGCAACAGCAAAAAGGAGACTGTGATGACGCGTTTGATTTCACTGGCCCTGGCCTTTGGGTTCCTGTCTGGTGCCGCCATAGCGCAGGATGCGGCGACAGGCGCCGAGATTTATGCCCGCCATTGCGCAACCTGCCACGGCGCAGATGCTGACGGCAACGGTCCCATGGCCCCGGCGTTGGTCCTGCAACCCCCGGACCTCACCCGCCTCACTGAGCGGAACGCGGGCACTTTTCCAATGACCCGTGTTGTGACGCGCATTGACGGGCGAGATCCGTTGGTAAGTCATGGCTCGCCGATGCCGGTTTATGGGGACTTTTTTGAAGGCGAAGAACTGTCTCTGAAGACCGAAACCGGCCAGCCGATCCTGACCTCCCCGGCGGTGGTTAATCTGGTGGCCTACCTAATGGCGGTGCAGAAGTAAGGCGTTTGACAGACTGTGCGAGCCAAGGGCGCGATGTTTCAGTGCGCCCACGGGCTGGTGACAGATGGTGATGATATGCCCCCTTTTTGTGTCAAACACTGATCCCCACCTCTTTTTCAGATCGCGGAGGACAGGCCTTCGCGGCAGGCACCGCAGCCCATCTGCTACCGCAGGGGGCTGCCTGGAAAGGAGCGCCAGAATGGCCAAAGTCATCATACCGACCGTCGTGAGTTTTGCATCCCTGATGGGAGTTTGGGTGGTCTTCGACACCTTCCACATGGTGGTGATGTAATCCGTAGCACAGAACCGAAGGGCCCCCGTCGGGACCCTTCGGGCGGAATTCTCTTGGTCCGCATGCCTTCCTGTGCAACCTTGCCTCATCATTTAAGGAAGGATTTTTAAATGAGCTATTGTACCTTGAGCAATTGGACAACGACCGAGTGGTCGGATGACATGGAAGCATTGGCGCGCGACAAATACGTGCCGATGATCATGGCCGTGGGCGCATCAGGCGTGCAGATGATCCGCACGGGCGAGAACAGCTTTTCGGTGGTGACGCAATACGCGGATGAAGCGACCGCGATGGCGGCACAGGAAAAGATCGCGGCAATCCGCGGCGCGGCGACGGAAGAAATGCCGATGTCGATGAATGACAAATCCGGCGGGGCGGTGTTTGCCTCGGGGTGACGTGCCCGACACACCAAAGGGCTCCAATTACGATCATCTATGCACCTTACGGCGGGAGCGGATAAATCCGGTTTGAACTCAACGCGAAGCCTATCGTAGGTTTATAGGCCCCGTTTGAATTCGGGCGAGGCGATGGTTTCCCCATTGGCGCTTTCGAACGCACCTGTCGGGGTACCAAGCCGCAAACGGTTTGAGACCCAAACCTTCGCAAACCCGAACGTGGCGCGGTTTTTCGACGCGGAACAGTTGAACAGGGCAGCGCCCGAGCCTGGGGCGGAGGCCGTCTTGCAAACGCTCCGGGGGAGCGATTGAGGCCGGAGCGGGCGGAGCCCAGGGCGAATGCGCCCTCCCGGGGGGAGGGTCGGGCGCGGCCCGCGGCGTCGCCTCGGGCTTTGCTCGGACACTACTAAGCCCAATCATCTCCGAAAGACAGGCTCAAGTGTGCCTTTGCACCTTTCTCTGACCTGAACGACTTGAATGTCCAGCCTGCCCCTATGTCTTTCTTACAGACTGTAACGCTACCGTCGTTTCGAAATATTGCTAAATACTTCCTTTCGTGACTTTCCAGAGTCAGTTCTTTCTCCCCTGGCCCAAGCTGTACTTTTGATTGGCCTCCGCCACTAGACGAAAGCGCGTGCTTAGGTGCGATTGCACGCTTCAAAATACTATAGCCCACGTGGATATAATCGTCAGCGGCGTCTCTGAGCCTAGATGCAACACCACTTTTTTCTGGGTTATCGAAAGATACAACAACCACAAAAATTCCTTCTGCTACAAGCGCATCTATCAAAGGAAGTAGATCGCCATCACCTGAAAAAATGACGCAAGCATCCATAGATTTTTTGGCTGCATTTTGCATTGCTTCGACCGCTAGCATTACGTCCACGCCTTCCTGCTTGCTCCCGTTTTTAGTTTTTTTTAGGAGGGTTGAACGCAAAATCATCTGCGGCTGCGAACGCAATTCAACAAGCCAATTAGGTGCGTCAGAATCTAGTGGAACAGCACTGTATATAAAGTAGCGGGAAAGCTTTGCAGCCAAGAGCAATTGCAACAGCGAAAAAACGTTTCGGAGTTCGGCAGGAACTTTCGCGCTTGCAAGTGATCGCTCAAGGCCACGTTTTATGTTGTCGGCATCGACAAATGCGAAAGTCCGTTTTTCTGTAAGAACATGCGAATGCAGGTTAACGTGGCCTTTAGAAATCAAACATCCAACTCCTCCACGAACTTCGCGTTCTCCTGAATGTACTGGAACCGCAGTTCGGGCTTCTTGCCCATCAACCTTTCAACCAGATCACCCGTCTCTCCGGGTTCATCCTCGTCGATATTAACCCGGATCAGTTTGCGGGTTTTCGGATCCATGGTGGTTTCCTTGAGGTCCTTGGCGTCCATCTCTCCCAATCCTTTGAAGCGGCTCACGTCGATCTTGCCTTTGCCGCCCAGACCTTTCTCCAACCACATGTCCTTTTCGGCCTCGTCCAGACAGTAGACGCGTTTGGCCCCTTGCGTCAGGCGAAAGAGCGGCGGGCAGGCGAGGTAGAGGTGCCCTGCGTCGATCAGCGGGCGCATCTGGGTGTAGAAGAACGTCATCAGCAGCGCGGCGATATGGGCCCCGTCCACATCCGCGTCGGTCATGATGATGATCTTGTCATAGCGCAGATCGTCGAGGTTGAAGCGCGTGCCCATGCCACATCCCAGCGCCTCGCAGAGATCGGAGATTTCAGCGTTGGTGCCCAGTTTCGATGATGCGGCCCCCAGCACGTTGAGGATTTTGCCTTTGAGCGGCAGCAGCGCTTGTGTTTCGCGGTTGCGCGCGCCTTTGCCGGACCCGCCCGCTGAATCGCCCTCCACGATGAACAGTTCCGTGCCCGCGCGGTCCTTGGACGTGCAATCGGTCAGCTTGCCGGGCAGGCGCAGCTTTTTGGTGGCGGATTTGCGGGCGGTTTCCTTTTCCTGACGGCGGCGCAGGCGTTCTTCGGCCCGCAGCACCAGAAAATCGAGGATCGCCCCGGCGGATTTCGTATCCGCGGCGAGCCAGTTGTCGAAGTGGTCGCGCACGGCGCCTTCGGTCATTTTCTGGGCGGCCTCGGTCGAAAGCCGATCCTTGGTCTGCCCCACAAAGGCCGGGTCGGCGATAAAGCAGGAGACCAGCGCACAGCCGCCCGAGATCATATCCTCGCGGGTGATCTGTGCGGCCTTCTTGTTATTGGCAAGCTCGCCGTAGGCCTTGATGCCCTTCAGGATCGCCGCCCAGAAGCCCGCCACATGGGTGCCGCCTTCGGGCGTCGGTACCGTGTTACAGTAGCTTTGGATGAAGCCGTCGCGCGAGGGCGTCCAGTTGATCGCCCATTCCACTTTGCCCACCTGGCCGAATTTCTCTTTGAAATCAACGGTGCCAGCAAAGGGTTTGTCAGCGTAGGTCGTGGCCGACCCGAGGGTTTCGTTGAGGTAGTCCGACAGACCGCCGGGGAAGTGGAAACTCGCTTCGGTCGGGGTTTCGCCGTCGTTTATGGCCGATTTCCAGCGGATTTCGACGCCGGAAAACAGATAGGCCTTAGAGCGGATGGATTTGAAGAGGCGCGCAGGCTTGAAGCGGTGGTGGCCGAAGATTTCTTCGTCCGCGTGGAAGGTGACAGTGGTGCCGCGGCGGTTGGGGGCGGCGCCGATTTTCTCCACCGGGCCAAGGGGCAGACCGCGCGAGAAGCGTTGCTCGAAGATTTCCTTGTTGCGCGCGACCTGCACGACCATGCTGTCGGAGAGCGCGTTAACCACCGATGCGCCGACGCCGTGCAAACCGCCCGACGTTTCATAGGCCTTGCCGGAGAACTTGCCACCAGCGTGCAACGTACAAAGGATCACCTCCAGCGCGGATTTGTCGGGAAATTTCGGGTGCGGATCGATGGGAATGCCGCGTCCGTTGTCGCGGATCGTAACGGCGTAATCCTCGTGCAGTTCAACCTCGATCCGGTTGGCGTGACCGGCGACCGCTTCGTCCATGGAGTTGTCGAGCACCTCGGCCACGAGGTGGTGCAACGCGCGCTCATCCGTGCCGCCAATGTACATGCCGGGACGTTTGCGGACAGGCTCCAATCCCTCCAGCACTTCGATGGAGGAAGCGTCATAATCCTGTTCTTGCGCGGTAGACAAAAGGTCATTTGCCATGGGTGCTCGGGCCTTCTTGTTTTGATTGCGCGCAGTATGGCAGAGCGGGCGCAGGGGGGGAAGAGGTGAAGACAAGGGTTGCATCCGCCCTGTGATGCGGATTGGGTAGCCCTATGGACATCGCGTCGCTCACCATTTTTGTACTGGCTCTTGCATTTGCAACCGGGTCTCCGGGGCCGTCGATCGCGGCACTTGTTGCGCGTGTGATTGCGCGCGGATGGCGCGATGTGGTGCCTTTCCTCGCTGCCATGTGGATCGGAGAGATTTTGTGGCTGACGCTCGCGGTATCAGGGCTTTCCGCGTTGGCGGAGAGCTTTCATTTCGCATTTCTGATACTGAAATATCTGGGTATTCTTTATCTGTTGTACCTGGCGTGGCAAATGTGGAACGCGACCACCGGCGGTGAACCGGAAGCGATGCCCGAGAAAGCCACTGCGCTTGGGAAATTTGCCGCAGGGATGGCGTTGACGCTTGGAAACCCCAAGATAATGGTTTTCTACCTCGCGCTTTTGCCCTCACTCATCGACCTCACCCGGGTGGACTTAGGCATCTGGGCAGCCTTGGCGACGGTGACCCTTGCCACAATCGTTGTGGTCGATCTGACCTGGGTTGTCATGGCGCACAATGCGCGACGTTTCTTACGAACCCCAAAGGCCATTCGAGCGAGCAATCGAGTCGGCGCCACGACGCTTGGTGGCGCTGCCGTTCTGATCGCTACCCGCTAAAGACTACTTATTGATCTTTGAGTTTGGTTTCAAACCGCAACCCTTTGGCGGTTCGCGGTGCAAAGCCTGTCCAATATGTGTGGTCTTCGGTTGGGTTGGCTTCCTCATCCAATGCGATGACGCCATCGTTGCCATTGACGATCAAATCCAGAAACGGTCGTTTGGCCACGTCTCCCTTGAGATGCAGATCAAAAAAAGCGGTCGCAAAATGCTGAGCCACGTTGTTCATACGAACAGTGTCCCAAACCGGGTCGGCATAGTGCTCGAAGGGTACAAAATCCAGATCGTCCGAGGGTAGCCACGCTTCTTTCGGTGCTGGGATCGGGGCGGCTGCATTGTGGTTGGCATTTTCGAAGGTCAGTAAATGCCGATCCGTTCCAATGGCTTCGTCAAAAATGGTGCGGATCGCCTCATAGACGGACACATCGTCGGAGCTTCCGGCGATGATCAGGGTGGGCTTACGCAGACCGGCCATGCTGCCGGCATCCCAAATGCCTGCGTTTCGTCCCCAGGGACCAATGGCGACGACGGCGCGCACACGAGGATCGACCAAGGCTTCATGTTCTTCGCTACCCGCAAGATGTCGTGCAAGCAGACCGTTGGGCGTGCCCCAGCTAAACTCCGTTGCGGCCTCGGTCACGCCTGCGCCCGCAAAAACCAGAGCGCCATAACCGCCCATTGAATACCCCACAATTCCGACGACGTCGCTGTCAATTATGTTGCCCAGGGGCGAGTCCAATTGGGCAAGGTAGTCAATTACCACCTTTTGATCGAGCGGTCTGTTCAACAAGGTAGAACCGAATGCAGCCTGGTCGGAATAGGTGCTGTCCGTGTGGTCGATCGACACCGTCACAAAACCCTTGGACGCGAGATTTTCGCCCAGATGGGACATCAGAAAACGGTTCCCGGGGTAGCCATGACTGATGACGATCAGCGGAAAGGTTTCACCCGCAACAGGTGCAGCATCGCGAATGGCGCGGCCTGTAAGGGTGACCTCGGTGGTACCATCCCGCAGGATTGCCTTGTAGTCGCCTCGCGCCTCACTGGCTTCGTCAGCGGGGTACCAGACCTCGACAGTCAATGGGCGATCATACCGTGGTATGTCCTCGCCATTGATCGCCAATACGTCGATCTGATCCGTCACCAAAAAATCCAATGTCTGCACACCAATAGGTAGTGTTCCGTAGTCCGCCAACTCTGGTGCATCCGGGCGAATCTGATCAATCGGGTTGGCGAGCGCAGGGGCGGCCAAGATAGCAGCCAATGCCGCGGATCGGGTCGATAACTTCATTTGGGTATTCCGTGCCCGCTGGCAATTAATGTTTGGCATACAGTGACATAGTTTGGTCATTTTTCAAGATTTTATCCCTGAAGACGTTGATTTACCCGGATGGCTTCTTTCCCGGAAAATACAAGCGTCAGAGTTTCTCAGAGCATGCGCGAAGGGCGAGAACTTGTTTGCAATCCCGACAGGGCTTTTCATTGTGCCGCGACCGGCGTAAGGCAAAATCATGCAACCAGCTCAGACATACTTCCAGCACGCCCGTGCCATCCTTGTGCTTGGCCTGCCTCTTATCGGCGGTCACCTTGCTCAGATGGCGATTGGCGTCACCGATACGGTTATGCTTGGCTGGTATGGCGTGGACGCGCTGGCTGCGGTCACGTTGGGATCGACCTATTTCTTTGTCCTTTTTATCTTTGGGTCCGGTTTTGCCTGGGCAGTAATGCCCATGGTCGCTTCCTTTGCGGCTGAGGAAGACGAGATCGGCTTGCGGCGCGCCACAAGAATGGGGTTGTGGTTGAGCACAGGCTTTGCGCTTCTCGCGCTCCCGTTGATGGTCTGGTCAGAACCAATCCTGCGTCAAATGGGGCAAGGTGACGTTGTGGCAGCGAACGCCAGCGCCTATTTGCAGATTGCAGGTTTTGGCATTCTGCCAGCGCTTTTGGTCATGGTGATCAAGTCCTATCTAGCAGCACTTGAACGTACTCAGGTTGTGCTTTGGATAACCGTGCTTGCCGCAGCGGTGAATGCGCTGGTGAACTACGCGTTGATATTTGGCAACTGGGGCGCGCCAGAACTTGGAATCCGTGGTGCAGCCATCGCATCCATCGCGACCCAGACCGTATCCCTGATAGGGGTTGTCATTTACGCACGACTGGCGCTGCCTGAACACGCCCTGTTTCAAAGGCTGTGGCGAGCAGACACGCAGATGTTGAGTCGCGTTTTCGTGCTGGGTTGGCCAATTGGATTGACGGCCCTTTCTGAGGTTGGCCTGTTTGCCGCTTCCGCAGTGATGATGGGGTGGTTGGGAACCGTACCGCTTGCAGCACATGGGATCGCAGTGCAGTTGGCATCGATCACGTTCATGGTGCATCTGGGGCTCTCCAACGTGGCAACGATCCGCGCTGGAAACGCCTACGGTCGCCAAGACCCAATTCAGATGGATCGCGGCGCACGGGTTGTCACAGCCATGTCGCTCATCTTTGCGGCCTTGACCATTGGGCTGTTTCTGCTGTTGCCGGAAGAGTTCTTGTCGCTGTTTATGCAGCAAGACGAACCCCGACGACCGGAAATTCTGGCGATTGGCGTGGGTCTTCTGGCGATGGCGGCATTGTTCCAACTGGTGGATGGTGCGCAGGTGATTTCTCTGGGTCTGCTACGGGGCGTGCAGGACACGCGCATGCCGATGATCTACGCTGCTGTAAGCTATTGGGCAGTCGGTGTGCCGGCCTCCTATATATTTGGGTTTAAGCTTGGCTTCGGCGGCGTAGGGATCTGGCTGGGACTGGTGTTGGGTTTGGCGGTTGCGGCTGTTCTTCTGTCGGTGCGGTTTTGGAATTCGATCCTCAAAGAGTTTAAGTCTCGCGCAGATCTGACCTGACGGACTTGTCTTGCAGCGATGTCACCCCTAGCGTGACCGGATTACCAGATCGGAGCGCAAGATGCTGAAAGACCGCTATGACAACCCTCTCACCACGACGTCCGAGGCCGTGCGAGATCGCTATGTGGCAGCGCTTGATCTGTTGTTGGAGGGGCAAGCCCGCGTGCGTGAGAGTTTCGAGACGCTGACCGAAGACGCGCCCGATTTTGCCTTGGGGTGGGTCGGTCTGGCGCGCACTTGCCATTTCCTGGGCGACATGCCCGTCGCGGTGCAAGCGATGGCGCGGGCACGCAGCCTTTCGGATCACGTGACGGAGCGTGAAGCGTCCCATATTGCGGCGATGGATTTGATGGTGGCCGGTAAGACTGCCGACGCCTACGCGGCAATTCTTGCACATGTTTCGGAGTATCCGCGCGATGCGCTCATTGCGCAGACCTGTTCCTCGGTGTTCGGCCTGATCGGATTTTCCGGGCAGCCGGGCCGGGAAGCGGAGATGTTGGCCTTTAATGCCGCGCTTCTTCCGCATTACGGCGACGACTGGTGGGCGGTCAGCCAATATGCGTTTTCCTTGTGTGAAACCGGAAACCTCGCAGAAGCGGACAAGCAGATCGACATCGCCATGGCGAAAAACCCGGCAAATGCCCATGGCGCACATGTCCGAAGCCATGTCTCTTACGAGTTGGGGCACACGGAGACGGGGCGGGCCTATTTATCAGCGTGGTTACGTGGATACGACCGTAGCGGTATCTTGTTTACCCATCTGAATTGGCACGAGGCCCTGTGGGCGCTGGAACAAGGCGACGCCGATGCCATGTGGCGGCAAGTAGATGCTGCTGTGGCACCGGAGGCCGAGACCGGTGGGCCCGCCATCAATGTGCTGACCGATACAGTCGCCATTCTGCATCGCGCCAGATTGGCAGGGTTAGACGTCTCGGCGGATAGGTGGCGGCATGTCAGCGATTATGCACTGAGGGCGTTTCCCAATACCGGAAATGCCTTTATCGACATACATGCAGCATTGGCGCATGCCATGGCGGGGCGGAAGGAAGCGTTGGACCGCATCATTGACCATCCTGCAGGCCCCGCGGGCGATCTGGTGCCCGGACTGGCTCGGGGCTTCCGCGCGGTTGCGCAGGGGGACTGGGCGGACGCAAGCCGCCAGATGATGCGCGCGATGAGTGATCTGGCGCGTATCGGCGGTAGTCGTGCACAACGCGACCTTGTGGAGCAAACGCTTCTTACGTCCTTGATGCAGCAGGGAAAAAAGGACGAAGCGCGCGATATCGCGATGTTGCGGCGACCCTTGCTTGCACCGATGGTGGCCTAACGGGCCTCTTAATCCGGACGCCAGTTCGCCATCAACTCAAAGGCTTCGGCGAGTATCTGGCGCAAAGGCTCTGCTTTGGCTGTGTCCAACTGTCCGGCGTTTTGCAACGTGTCGAGGTAGCTCGCTTCGCTTATCTCTAGATCAAGCGCGTGTACGCCGCCGCCCGGACGGCCGTAGCGGCGCGTGCTCGATCCAACATCCAAATGTCCACTGAGCGAACAGGTAAACTGGTCAGAGCTTTGCAATAGCGCCTGTATTTTGACGGGTAAGTCGACTGCGCTGGACGCACCCATGAACGTCTGGATGGCGATATCTACCGGAGGGGTCTCTTGGTTGTCAGACGACGTTTCGCGCCGGGCTCGGCAGGTCACAAGAACAACATGGCCGACCCGTGCTCTGACCCGCACAATCTGAGCAGCGATGGCAGCATGATAGGGCGCATAGTAGATTGAGCGCCAGGATACTGCCTCCTTCCCTTCCGGAGGATGCAGCCAGATGCTTTCACCCTCCTGGTCCAGCAAGGGGACAACACCCACCATACCCTTTCGAGTCATAGTGGAATTGCCGTCGTCCTGTTGCTCGACATCCGACAGAAAACGATGAAAATTTGCCCTTACCAGACTCACTTCTTCAAACAGACCGCCAACGACCCTGTCGAGATATAGGTCAGGCGCGGTCAGCCAACGCTCCTGCTCATACAATCGCTGAACGATGCTTCTCGGCATGTTCGTGCCCGTGTAAGGGAGTGACAAAATGATCGGACTGTTGCCGTGAACGACCTCTAGGGGCATCAAGTTCGCCTTACTCTCACAATCAACGCACCACGAGGGGTGAGCGCAGACCCCAAGGTGCATCAAGTGCCAAATTTATCGTTTTTGAACGTAGTCTTCAGGTTTGTTTCTTGTCATCCACTACTTTCATCTGCGCCAGACCGCTTTGCCCAAGATCAACCTTTGCAAAGGGTCCGCCGTGGCACATCTGACCGGGGTCTTTGGTGTCTACCGGCCCTTCTTCGGCCAAAAGTTGTGCTGCAAACACCTCAGCATTGTCGACAGGGCGATACCCCAGAAACGAAGCTTTTGCATTGTCGACAGGTGCGCGATCATTGTTTGACACCCCGTAGATGATCGCAAAGCCAACCGACGGCGTATCGATGGCGCGGGTCACCAACTGTATCAAATCGGCGTATGACAGCCATGAACCGAGCGCACGCGTGTTATTCACTTGTGCGCAAGACAGGATTCTGAGGTGTACGCTCTCCATGCCGCGCTTGTCCCAATACATCCGTCCCAGGTCCTCTGTGAAGCATTTCGCAAGGCCATAGAACGTGTCAGGGCGGTGTTCGGCGTCGATCCCGATAAAGTCGGATTTCTGATGCATCCCAACGGCGTGGATCGACGAGGCATAGACGATGCGGCGAACCCCTGCCTTGTAACCGGCCTCCCAGATATTATAGGAGCCGACAAAGTTCGGACCCAGCAGTTCCTCAAAGGGCTTTTCGTCGACGATGGCCCCGAAATGGATGACCATATCCGCCCCCTCAAGCACGGGCGCGATCTGATCCATCTGCGACAGGTCCGCTTTTCGGTATGTTTCGCCGGGGTAAAGGGTGCCGATATCGTCCGCAATATCCGTGCTGACCAATTCGTCACAAAGTGCTGTGAGCGGCTCACGCAGGTAGGACCCCAATCGCCCGGCAGCCCCTGTCAAAACTAGTTTCTTCATTGTTGCCCTTTCTTTCGTCAGATGACGGCTTTTTCCAAGAATTTTTCACCGCTCAAAACGCGATCTACATAAAACGGCGTCAAATCAAGGCTGCGGTATTCGCCATAAGCAATACGTTCGGCGAGCCCACGCCCGAGCGCGGGTGACTGTTGCAAGCCATGACCGGAAAAGCCATTAATGAACAACAAGTTGGGAACCTCCGGGTGGGGACCAACGAGGGCATTTTGGTCCAAGGTGTTATAGTCGTAGTGCCCGACCCACATGTTTATGAGCTTGATCTGTTCGAATTGTGGGATGCGCGTCGCGATGATCGGCCAGAACTTTTCTTCCCAAAGGCTATGATCTGCCGAGAAATCATCCACGTCGACGGGTGGATCTTCGTCTGGCGGACCGCCCGCCAGATAATACCTGCCATCGGTCCGCATGTGCACACCAGAGGGGTCAATGGTCAGGGGCAGGTCGCCGTCGAGCGGGTGCGCTGCATCAAAGATGTAAGTGTATCTGCGGCGCGGCTCCACCGGGATTTCCACCCCGGCCATTTGGGCAATCTGCGTCCCTCGCGTACCAGCCGCATTGACGATACAGCCACATGAAACCGTTGTACCGGATTTGAGCACGACATCTGTGATTTTGGCACCCGAGCGGGTGAGTGCGACCACTTCATCAGCGATGTATTCAACGCCGTTGCGCTGGGCCATGCGTTTGAACCAATCAAACATGGTGCCGCCATCGAAATAGCCCTCGTTCACCAGATTGTGGTTGGCGCCAAGGATATCATCGAGCTGGTAGAAGGGATAGGCGGCGGCGATTTCGTCGCGGGTCAGGTGTTTCGTTGCGGCACCAAGGCTGGCTTGGGCCTTCTGGCTTTCGCGCAGCGTCTCGGCGAATTCGGGCGTATCTGCGAGGTAAAGATAGCCGTAGCTCTGTAAAGCAAGCTCCGGAACGTCTGGGTCATTTCCCATAAAGGTTCTGAAATTGTTAATGAATTCAGCGCCAAACTGAGAGATCTGGATGTTGACCTTGTTTGAGAATTGTTGCCGGATGCAGCTGTTGGTGTGGCTCGTGGCAGCAAACTCATAGGTGGGGTCGCGCTCCACAACAAGAATGCGCCCGTCAAATCCCGGCATCTGCGTCAGCCACCAAGCCACGCTTGATCCGTAGATTGCGCCACCAACGATCACCACATCGTAGCTTTGACGTGTCGCTGTCATCTGTGCCTCCTGAAAACACTCCGAATTCTCTGGAACACAGCGGGGTTGCCCGCGTCAACCTTTGTCATGCGGTGCGGGCCATGGCGCGCGCATCTCGCGCCATCAGAGCGATCACTTCCCGAAGCCTTCCGGTGTCCTTTGGGTTGGACGCATTGCCATCCAGCCCCCGCCTGTACACGCCTTGCAAAATCGCCAGCAGCCGGAAATAGGAAAATACAACATAGAATGGCCAGTTGTCGGGGGCAGGGATGCGGCGGCGTTCACAATACCGCGCCACGTAAGCCTCCTCCGACGGCAACCCCAGGGATGCACGGTCCAGCCCGCCCAACCCTCTGAAATGACCTTCATGAGGGAGCCGCCAATGCATGCACTGGTAGGCCAGGTCCGCCAAAGGGTGACCCAAGGTCGACAGCTCCCAATCCAGCACTGCCCGGACTTTTGGTGCGTCTGTCGCAAAAATCATATTGTCGATGCGGTAGTCACCATGAACGATGCTGCTTGCACCGTCATCAGCCACCATTGCTTCGGTGAGCCAGGCGCTGAGCCAGTCAACGTCCGGCAAAGGATCGGTCGCGGCGGCCTCGTATTGTCTGGACCAACGTGCCACTTGACGCTCAAAATAGTTTCCGGGTTTTCCAAAATCTGCCAACCCGACGGCAGCGGGATCCACATCGTGGAGCCGCGCGAGCGTGGCATTCATGGCATCATAAAGTGCCGCCCGAGCCGTTGGCGCATGCTCCGGTAGCGCGGGATCCCAATAAATTTGGCCCTCTACCATTTCCATGACCATCAGCTGCGGGCCCATCGGGCTTTCCTCATCACTCAAATGCAGCATCTTCGGCACCGGCACGTCAGTTGGACCGAGGGCCTGCATAACCCGAAACTCCCGGTCGATGGCATGGGCGGATTTCAACAACACACCGGGCGGTTTGACACGCAGCACAAAACGAGTGTTCCCGCTGGTCACCTTGTAGGTGGGGTTCGACTGGCCATCTTGGAATTTCTCAAGAGCATCGAGCCGGTCAAAGCCCGGCACATGGGTTGCCAGATAGCGTTCGAGCGTGGCGTGGTCGTAGCTGTGCATCCGGGCACCTCCCATTTGTCTTATGGACAACCGATTGCGATCTAAGCAAGTCTGGCGTCGCGGGGTAAGTCCGTAAATCTAGACAAGGAGGCGCGTGAAATGGACATGAACTTTGGGATGCGACCTGAAATGCGCGCGCTTCTGGATCGGGTTGCCGGTATGATCCGCGATGAAGTGATGCCGCTTGAGGCCGAGTATCAGGCGGAAATCGGCAAGGGCGACCGCTGGGCTTATACTGAGCGACAGGCCGACATCCTCGAAGGGTTGAAAGCACGGGCAAAGGCGGAGGGGCTCTGGAATTTCTGGCTGACGGACAGCGAAAGAGGTTTCGGTCTCAGCACCGTCGAATATGCCTATTTCGCCGAGGAGATGGGTAAAACCCCGCTTGCGGCGGAAGTGTTCAACTGTTCCGCACCCGACACCGGCAATATGGAGGTCTTTGAGCGTTATGGCACCGAAGCCATGAAGACTCGATGGCTCAAACCACTTTTGAACGGAGAGATCAGGTCCGCTTACCTGATGACAGAGCCAGATGTGGCGTCGTCTGATGCCACGAATATTGCGCTCTCCTGCATCAGGGAGGGCGACGACTATGTCCTGAACGGCGAAAAATACTGGGCCTCGGGTGCCGGTGACCCTCGCTGCATGGTCTACATCGTGATGGTCCGTACAGGTAGCGAGGATGAACCAAAGCACCAGCGCCACTCGATGATCGTGGTCGATGCGGCAACTCCAGGGATCGAGGTGTTACGGCCCATGCAGGTCTTTGGTCATGATGATGCGCCGCATGGCCATATGCATATCCGGTTCACGGATGTGCGTGCCCCAGCAGAAAACCTGTTGCTTGGTGAGGGGCGGGGCTTTGAGATCGCACAAGGGCGTTTGGGTCCGGGCCGTATTCACCACTGCATGCGGTCGGTCGGCCAGGCTGAAGCGGCGCTGGAGCTGATGTGCAAACGATCCTTGCAAAAGGAAGCCTTTGGCAAGCCGCTTGCGATGTTGGGGGCCAACTTTGATATCATCGCGGAGTGCAGGATGGAGATTGAAATGGCCCGTATGCTTTGCCTCAAGGCCGCATGGATGATGGACCAGGGGGATGCGCGGGCCGCAGCCCCATGGATCAGTCAGATAAAGGTTGTCGCCCCGCGCATGGCTTTGAAAGTCATCGACGAAGCTATGCAGATGCACGGTGGGCAAGGGATAAGTCAGGATACTCCGCTGGCCATGGCGTGGACTTGGCAACGTGCTTTGCGATTTGCCGATGGCCCAGATGCAGTGCACCGCCGACAGGTTGCGCGCGCTGAATTGCGCAAACACACGCAACAGAAAATCTAGGACCAAAGATGCCTTCCAAGGCCTTTTCAGGGCGGGTTTGTCCACATGGACAGACGACGCCTCCTGAACTGTTAGGTCCGAGGTTTTTCTGAAATGCAGCCAAGTATGTTTACCCGGTTGATGTGCCCGCCTTATGAAAAAGAGCCGGTGCGAAAATCGCGAGAAAAGGCCGTTTTTTGATTTGAGTGGCCGTAGAATTGCCGCCATGGTGTGCGCATGAAACCGCCATTGATTGATAGTCTGCAATACGCCAATTTCTCGCCTGAGATTTTCGCTCAGATGCGTGAGGGGGGCGTGGACGCGGTTCATGTGACCATCGCCTACCACGAAAGCTTCCGTGAGATGGTTTTGAACCTCGAACGTTGGAACCGGTGGTTCGAAGATCACGGTGACATGATCTTCAAAGGCACCACGGCTGGGGACGTGGTGCGCGCGCAGGAAACAGGGCGTACTGCGATCTTCTTTGGATTTCAGAACCCAAGCCCGATAGAGGATGATATCGGGCTGGTGGAGATTTGCCACCAGCTGGGCATCCGCTTCATGCAACTGACGTACAACAACCAATCCCTGTGGGCGACCGGCTGCTATGAGGCCGAAGACACGGGCCTTACGCGTATGGGCAAGCAAGTAGTCGCGGAGATGAACCGTGTCGGGATCGTGGTTGATATGTCCCACTCCGCTGATCGCTCGACGCTGGAGGCGATTGAACATTCCTCGCGACCGATCGCCATTACCCATGCCAATCCTGCGTGGTGGCATTCGGCCTTGCGCAACAAGTCGGATGAGGTGTTGCGCGCGCTCACGCAGGCAGGCGGGATGCTGGGTTTTTCGATCTACCCACATCACCTTAAGGAGGGATCGGCCTGCACACGGGAAAGCTTTTGCGGCATGATCGAGGAAGCTGCACGCCGCTATGGCGCTCAACATCTCGGCATCGGGACGGATCTTTGCCAGAACCAACCGGACAGTGTGGTCGAATGGATGCGGGTCGGCCGCTGGTCGAAACAAATCGACTATGGCGAAGGATCAGCGAGCAACGCGGGGTTTCCGCCGATGCCGACTTGGTTTCAGGACAATCGGCACTTTGGTGCGATACGTGACGGTTTGCTCGCTACATCACTCAGCTCAGACGAAGTCGACGGCATCATGGGGAGCAATTGGCTTCGGTTTTATGAAGAAAGCTTTGGCCCGCAATGAAAGATGTGCTCGATCCGCCGCAAGCGCCCTTGAGGTCACCCGATACCGTGATGCGGCTCGCGCGTATGGGCTCGATGTTCCCAACCCGGCTTTCCTTTTTACGTGTTCTGATGCGCAAGCTGGCGGCAGAGAATGTGCAGGTCGTGCGCCCGGTCTGGGAAATTGACGCTCAGGGGTACGGGCATGCGGTCTATACTGTGACTTTGGGTGGGTATCGCTACTCGCTGGTTGCGGTGGCCAATGAACTGCCCGACGATCAACGAACCGACCGGGTGATCGCCACCGCCTGGGACACAGCCTATGTGCTTTTTGACGGCGAACCGGATGCAGCGGAAATCGCCCGTATTTGTGCAGCGGCACCCAGGCAAGAGGCTGCGCGTTTCACCGAGCGAGACCTGGTGTTGAGCAGAGCGAACAAATCGGTCCGGTTGTTCGATCATGTGGTTTCGAAGCTGCGGGCTGGCGGGCAACCAGACGAAGAACTCGTCCGGCAGACTGGCTACCTGATGCGCACAACGGCGGTCTATGGAAACGGCAAATTCGGCATCGCGGATCGCGCATGTTTTGAGCATCGTCCGGGTATGGGAGGGTCCTTTGCCGCAGAGATGCTGACCGTGTGGCTGATCCGTCAATTCACCCACGATCTGGTCGAGTATCTGGGGGGCGCGACGCTGGACAGAAGGCTCAAGCGGTACCTGGGGATCGGGAATTCGACCGGGCTGGGCATGGCACCGTTTCTGGTGAACCACCCGGTATTGCTGAACAATTGGATGATTGCGCGTGAAACGGCATTGGCCCGCGTCCGCGCCATCGAACACCTGAGTGATCAAGAGGCCGCGCGCCTCATTGAGCTCGCAAACCGCGCGGGTCAGCATCTGTCTGAATGGCACGTGCCCGATCAGCAGCATCAGGCGCGCATAGATGATCTGCGTGTGGAATGGGCGTCTGTGCAGGATGCCTTTGTGCCTTCGACGCTAAGAAAACCCGGCGCGATAGAAGCACTGATGCAGCGTGCGGAAGCAGGCAGCCTGGATCTGCAGGAACTAATGGTAGCGCTGGTGATAGAGCCGTTTGGCGCGGTGGTTGACGGGTTGGCCGATTGCATGTCGGATCCATTTGGCGCGCTGTGCATGCCTTTAGCGGACACAGACGTGGTCCGCCAACAAATTGAAGAGCAAGCACAATGGGCGCTGCAACCGGACTATGAAGAACCTTCAGGGTGTCAGCAATTCTGGTACGTCAGCGCGGCCAAACAAGAACCGCGACTGGGGGACCGATTTGCGGAAGACGGGGCCGAATTGGAAAGCCCTCTCGATATTGGGCGGCGTATCAAAGCGCTTCATGCGGCGCTGCCCGAACGCAATCTTCCCATTGTAGAATTTCTCAGAGACCATCCGGACCATGCGATGGCCGTCGCGCGTGTCGCGCTTGCCGATCGGTATCCTTATGGTGAATTTCGCGACAACCTTATCGGGTCCGGCTGCCTTCCCATCGATATGTTGCGCTGCAAATTGTCTTTCTTTGGGGCCTCAAAATTTGACCCGAAATCAGACAGATGGACGCGGATCACCCTGTGTCAGGGTGCGCCCCTTGCGGACGAATTGCAGGATGGCGCAGACGATTGGTGGTTGCCGGTATTCGGAGGATGACCTGGTCTGTCACTGAAATCGCGACCTTGGCGACCAAGGCTGCGCGCGGCGGTGGGGCGCCTCCCGAGCAGGCGATGCGATTTGGACAGGCCGTTGCAATCCACCTTCAGAAAAACCGTGCCACAGCAGCACTGATGACGGTGCTGGACGCGCTGCCGGAGGGGCCGATCCTGAACTTTCCTCTGGCCATTGATCAGGCACTAGCCGCCACAGAAGATGCAGACCGGTACGTTGACGCGCCAGATGGCGAATTACTCACGAGCTATATCGAGACGCTGCCTTTCGAGACGCATTTGGTGGTTTCGGAAAACGGTGGCCTCCTGTTGAAACTCTCACATGACGCGCCGCGCGCAAAAGGCGGCGCCAAGAGGATCGAAGGATGCGCGGCATTGATTGAGAAAATGACCGAGATGGCCGAGAAAACTCTCGTTCCGGAAAGCGAAAGTTCGCGGCTTTCCGGTGCAGGGGCAGGGCTCACCGACAACGATTAGCCTGCGCTACCGGCCAGCAAATGGCGGCGTTTCATATACAACATGTGCAAGGTACAACCCTTGCGGCGGACAAACCGGCCCGCATGCAGCCCTATCCCTTGCTTCAAGCGCCAGCGATACATCGTCAGGACGCCATGATCCGGTACCAACCCGTTCCAACGTCCCGACAAAGCTGCGCACTTGATTGTGCAGGAATGACCGTGCACGCACGTCAAAATGAACTTCCAAACCCTGCGGCGTCTCTACTGCTTCGACCGAGAGTCGATCCAGTGTCTTTACGGGGCTTTCCGCCTGGCAAATTGTCGAACGGAATGTCGTGAAGTCATGTTTGCCTATGAGATGGAGGGATGCTTCCTGCATCGCCGTAACATCGAGTTTTTGTTTGACCTGCCAGACAAGTCCCGCCTGATGTGTCGCGGGCGCGCGCCGGCACAAGATGCGAAAGTGATACTGTCGTTGACGTGCCGAAAACCGCGCGTGCCAATCCGCCGCGACCTCGGCGCAGGCGGTGATCGCAATGGGCGCAGGTTTCAGATGGTAGTTGAGCGCTTCTGACAGGCGGAATGGATCCCAAGCCTCCGCCAGATCGCAATGCGCGACCTGGCCCAACGCATGCACGCCAGCGTCTGTCCGACCCGCGGCGGCAATCGTGTGAGGGCCGGAGGCGATCCTGGCCAAGGCGTCTTCGATGGCACCTTGCACAGAAGGGTGTTCCTTCTGGCGTTGCCAGCCAGCAAAGGGCGCGCCATGGTATTCGACTTTCAGGGCGTATCTGGGCATGGCGCAAGGCCCTAGCCAACTGCGCGGCCTGCGTCAAATGGCTTTCTAGCTCTGGTGTGCGGCCGCTTGCGGCCCTATGTACGAATAAGTGAAAGAACGGGAACGGTCCGACTTTGGTTATTTCAACGATTGCCGATACGGTACTGCGCCAGATCGAAGCAGTGCAGGATACTGTCAATGAGACCCTGTTTGAACCGGTGATCCGCATCGGTGTCACCGGGCTCGCACGCTCCGGCAAGACCGTATTCATCACGTCGCTGGTGGCCAATATGATGGACCGAGGCCGCATGCCGCATTTGGTAGCAGCCTCCGAAGGACGTATCGAAGCTGCATTTCTGCAACCACAGCCGGATGACACGGTGCCTCGGTTTGATTTCGAAGGGCATCTTGCTGACTTGACGTCAGAGGATCCGGTCTGGCCCGAAAGCACCCGTGCGGTGTCAGAGTTGCGCTTATCGCTGCGTGTGCGCCGCACCGGCCTCATCGGTGGCTTGCAGGGGCCGCGCACGGTGCACGTGGATATCATTGATTATCCAGGGGAGTGGCTGCTGGATTTGGCATTACTCGAAAAAACCTATGATACGTGGTCGGAAGAGACATTGGCCCGGGCAGCTGGTCGGGAAGAAGCCTCGGCATTTCTCGCACTGGCTGAAGCGCAAGTTGAGGGTGCCAAACTCGATGAGACACAGGCCAAGGCATTGGCTGCGTCCTTTACGGAGTATCTGGGTGCTGCGCGCGGGGCAGGATATTATGACTGCACACCGGGGCGGTTTTTGTTGCCCGGCGATCTTGAAGGGTCGCCGGTTCTGACATTTGCGCCGCTGTCCCCGACACAGGATCGGGCTGATCCACGTGGATCGCTTCGACGCGAGATGGCCCGCCGGTACGAGGCATATAAGCGTGCTGTTGTAAGGCCGTTCTTTCGCGATCACTTCGCACGTATCGACCGGCAGGTTGTGCTCGTGGATGCCTTGGGCGCCATTCACAAAGGACCGCAGGCAGTGGAAGATATGCGCGGTGCCATGGCCGATATTCTTGAGGCTTTCCGGCCGGGGCGGAATGCCTTCCTGACGCAGCTTTTTGCGGGTCGCCGGGTGGAAAAAATTCTGTTCGCAGCAACCAAGGCAGACCACTTGCACCACAAACAGCATGACAAGCTCACTGCGATCATGGAGGCACTATTGCGTGACGCCCGGGATCGTGCGCGCTTTGCCGGCGCGGATACGCTCGCGCTGGCGCTGGCATCCTTGCGCGCAACAACCGAAGATTCCGTAACCCACGATGGCCAGGCTTTGGATGTTGTGCGTGGCAGGTTGCTGGATACCGGTAAACAGGCGGCATTCTACCCCGGTGATTTGCCATCAGATCCGGCAAAACTGATTGGACCTGTCCGGGAGGGGGCGAAAGCATGGCTGGATGCTGAATACCGGGTGATGAATTTTGCGCCGTCGGTACTCAACTTGCGTCCGGGGGACGGCCCACCCCACATCCGGCTCGATAAGGCTGTCCAGTTTCTTTTGGGGGACAAGCTATGATTGATTTCACGATATCGCCCGCCTGCACGCTGGATGCTGGCGCTGTTGGCAATGTGCTGTCTGTTTCAAACGACTTGTCGCCGTGGTTGCCCCGCGTGCACACGGCAGCAGAAGAAATCAAATACGCAGGCGATATGATCGATGCCGGGTGGGTTCGCGTGGCCAAGCGCGAGGACAAGGTTGTTGGTTTTATCGCGCGGCAAGAAGCAGAAATCCACGCGCTTTATGTGCTTCCGGATGCGCAGAACAAGGGTGTGGGCACCGCTTTGCTTGATGATGCCAAGTCAGAGTGTGATCGCTTGGGCTTGTGGAGCTATGAGGCAAATCAGACGGCATTGCATTTCTACGGGCAGCGTGGATTTCAGGAAGTGGACCGCACGGAGGGCAGCGGCAATGACGCCGGATTGCCGGATGTCCGTTGCGAGTGGACAAAGGAAAAAAGCTGATGGCCAAGCGGCCGGTGCTGATCGATCTGGAAGATGAAATGCCATCGGTTTCGGTAGCGGATGCACCACCCGTGCCCGAAACGGCAGAGCCATTGCCCGATGGGCAAGCGATGCAACGAGCTGCGCAACTGGCGGCGCGCAAGCCATCCCGGTTGCTGCGGTGGTTCTTCGGCCTTGGCACGGCGTTGGTCAGCGCAGTTGCTTCTGTCGCTGCATGGGATCTTGTAACGGGTCTTGTCGCCCGAAACTCAGTGTTGGGATGGGGCGTCGCAGGGTTGTTTGGGGCCTTTTTGGTCGTATTGCTGCTCATTTGTCTGCGAGAGCTGGCAGCGCTCGGACGGCTGACGCGGGTGGATGGTTTGCGGCGGGACGCTGACACGGCCTTGGCGGAGAACGATCTGGCCAAGGCGCGCGCGGTCTCGAACCGTCTTGTAAAGCTCTACCGGGACAGGGAAGAAACACGCTGGGGCCGGGGTCGATTGGCTGAGCTTGTGGGCGATCAACTGGATGCGTCCGGGTTGTTGACTGTCACCGAAACGCATTTGTTGCATCCGTTGGATGGGCTTGCTGCAAAAGAAGTGGAGGCGGCAACTCGTCAAGTGGCCGCTGTGACTGCACTTGTCCCACTTGCCCTCGCCGACGTCGTCGCGGCCCTGACAGCCAACCTCCGGATGATCCGGCGTATTGCAGAAGTCTACGGCGGACGCTCCGGCACCCTTGGCAGTTGGCGACTGGCACGCGGCGTGATGAGCCATATGATCGCCACCGGCGCCGTCGCGGTAGGAGATGACATGCTGGAACCTGTCTTGGGCGGCTCTATCCTCGGCAAATTGTCACGCAGATTCGGCGAGGGTCTGGTCAACGGTGCGCTGACTGCCCGCGTTGGCGTAGCTGCGATGGAGGTTTGCCGCCCGCTGCCTTTCGCCAAAGACGGCAAGCCAAGGGCACGCGACATTGTGCGCCGCGCACTGGCAGGGTTCGTATCCCGTCAGGACTAGGGCGCGGCGTCAGCACCGCATCTTGGGGTCTTGTCGTGCATTGGGATGGCGCATATAAGGCCGCCCATGACAGGCTTTGCTGCAATCATCACACGAATTATTTCCCCGGCGCTCTGAGTGAAACGAGACGCCGGGAAAAGGTGTTTGAGCGCTTCGCACCGACCGAGATTTCCAGACTGATGACCATCCAAAAGGACGCCCGCAATGTGCGCCGATACGCCCGACACGACGACTGCCCCTGATTACAAATCCACCTTGAACCTGCCCAAGACCGACTTCCCGATGCGCGCGGGGCTGCCCAAGCGCGAACCGGAATGGCTGGCCCGCTGGGAGCGTATCGGTGTCTATGATCGCCTGCGCGAAAAAGAAGAGCGCACGCCCTTCACGCTGCATGACGGTCCCCCCTACGCAAACGGGCATCTGCACATCGGGCACGCGCTGAACAAGACGATCAAGGATATGATCGTGCGTAGCCATCAGATGATGGGGTATGACGCGCGCTACATCCCCGGCTGGGATTGTCACGGCCTGCCGATCGAATGGAAGATCGAAGAGCAATACCGAAAGAAGGGCCGCAACAAGGACGATGTTGACGTCATCGACTTTCGTCAGGAATGCCGCAAGTTCGCGGAAGGCTGGGTCGATATCCAGCGCGAGGAATTCAAGCGCCTCGGGGTGACCGGGAACTGGGCCGAACCGTACCTCACCATGGATTTCCACGCCGAGCGCGTGATCGCCGAAGAGTTCATGAAGTTCCTGATGAACGGCACGCTTTATCAGGGCTCCAAGCCGGTTATGTGGTCTCCGGTCGAGCAGACCGCGCTGGCCGAGGCGGAGGTCGAATACCACGATAAGGACAGCTTCACGATCTGGGTGAAGTTCAAGGTGGAGCGTGATCCGGAAGCTGAGATCCCCTCGCTGCAAACACCGTCGCCCGAGGAACTGAGCCGGTTCGAAATCACGTCTGCAAATGTCGTCATCTGGACCACAACTCCGTGGACCATGCCGTCAAACAAGGCGGTGGTTTACGGCAAGGACGTGTCCTACGGGCTTTACGAAGTCAAAGGCCGTCCGGAAGACTGTTGGGCCCGGATCGGCGAGCGCTTCATTCTGGCCGACAAGATGGCCGAGGACGTATTCGCCAAGGCGCGTCTGACGCCTGACATGTACCGCCGCTTGCGGGATGTAAATACCGCGGAATTCGAAGGTCTGCGCCTGATCCACCCCCTGGCGGGCGCGGACGGCAGCGAAGGCGAATGGGACGATCCGCGCGACTTCCGCGCCGCTGAATTTGTCAGCGACGAGGAAGGTACGGGTTTTGTGCATTGTGCGCCCTCCCATGGGATGGAGGAATATGAGCTTTACCGCGATCTTGGGATGTTGGGAGAGGTCATCACCTACAACGTGCTTGATGACGGGTCGTTCCGACCCGATCTGCCCTTCTTTGGCGGGACTTATATCCTTAACCGCAAGGGCAAGGAGGGCGACGCGAACGCGGCTGTGATCAACAAGCTGGTCGAGGTCGATGGCCTTTTGGCACGCGGCAAAATCCACCACTCCTATCCGCATTCATGGCGGTCGAAAGCACCGGTCATCTACCGCAACACACCGCAGTGGTTTGCTGCGATCGACAAGCCTGTGGGCGATGGTCAGGACATGTTTGGCACCACCATCCGGGAACGGGCGCTGACCGAAATCGACAATGTGAAATGGACGCCCGCCTCGGGCAGGAACCGCTTGCATTCGATGATGGAAGCGCGCCCGGACTGGGTACTGTCGCGCCAGCGTGCATGGGGCGTGCCGCTGACTTGTTTCACCAAGAAGGGTGCTTTGCCAACGGATCCCGAGTTTTTGCTGCGCAATGCCGAGGTGAATCAACGCATTGTTGAGGCTTTTGAAGCCGAAGGGGCCGACTGCTGGTATTACGAAGGCGCAAAAGAGCGTTTCCTGAAGGGAATCGTGAACCCAGACGACTACGAACAGGTCATGGACATCCTTGATGTCTGGTTTGATTCCGGTTCAACACACGCCTTTACCCTCCGGGACCGCGCCGATGGAACCGAGGACGGCATTGCGGATGTCTACATGGAGGGGACCGACCAGCATCGCGGGTGGTTCCACTCCTCGCTCCTCCAATCCGTGGGGACCACGGGCCGCGCGCCGTACCGCGCTGTCGTCACACATGGTTTCACGCTCGACGAAAAGGGCATGAAGATGTCCAAGTCTTTGGGCAATACCATCGTGCCCGAGAAAGTCGTTCAGCAATACGGTGCTGATATCTTGCGCCTCTGGGTGGCTCAGACAGACTATACGCTCGACCAGCGGATCGGCCCGGAAATCCTGAAAGGGGTTGCCGACGGGTATCGCCGCTTGCGCAACACCATGCGGTACATGCTCGGCTCGCTTGCGGATTTCACCGAAGACGACCGTGTCGACGCCAAAGACATGCCGGAGCTTGAACGTTGGGTGCTGCACCGATTGGCTGAGCTCGACGCGAAAGTGCGCGAAGGATACGCCAAATACGACTTTCAGGGGGTGTTTCAGGCCGTCTTTACCTTTGCCACAGTTGATCTTTCAGCGTTCTATTTCGACATCCGCAAGGACGCGCTTTATTGCGACGGAGATACTGCGCAACGGCGGGCGGCCCGGACTGTGCTGGATCTCCTGTTCCATCGCCTGACCACATGGTTGGCACCTGTGCTGGTCTTCACGATGGAGGAGGTTTGGCTCGAACGTTTCCCAGGGGAAGATAGCTCCGTTCACATGCAGGACTTTCCTGAAACACCTTCTAACTGGCAAAACCCTGAGCTTGCGGCGAAATGGTCATCCGTGCGCGCTGCGCGCAGGGTCGTCACTGCGGCGCTGGAAGTTGAGCGCACCAACAAGGTAATCGGTGCATCGCTGGAGGCATCGCCGACAGTCTTTATCGCGGATGATGACCTGCGTACCGCCGTCGAAAACCTGCCTTTTGCAGATATCTGCATTACCTCGCAGATCGTGGTTAGTGGCGAGCCTGCGCCTGCCGATGCCTTCCGTCTGCCAGAGGTCGATGGCGTCGCGGTGGTCTTCGCAAAAGCTTCCGGCGAGAAATGTGCCCGATGCTGGAAAATCCTGCCAGATGTCGGCACACACGCACATGATGGCGTTTGCGGACGGTGTGACGCGGCGGTTAGTTAAATGAAGAGGGCAGCGATATCCGCTGCCCTTTTTTATAGACCATCGATTTGCCGCTGATAGTCCTCGGCATCAAACCATCCTTGTGAGTGCGTGACCTGTAGCGCGCCCTCCAGATCCCATTCTTCCCATCCGCTGACCACGCAAAGGTAACCTGTCTCGGCGAGGTGCCCCTTGAGCGTCCACTGATAAGTCGCGTGATCGCCCGCCGCCCGGATGGCATCACAGGCCAAATACAGGTTTGGAGTCTCTGCTTGAAATGCGCGTCTTTCGGATTGTTTGAAATACTCGGACGGTACAGACTGGGCACATGATAGAACAAACCGTTGAAACGCAATTCGGAACACTCTTCGTACGCGAAGAGGCTGGTGAGATCACCGCTGTGGGCTGGGGGCGCGCGCGGAACGACGGAAGGTCTGACCTCCTGGACCGTGCGGTTGCGCAGCTTGCCGAATATGACGCAGGTTCGCGTGAGCAGTTTGATTTGCCGCTGCGCCTTACCGGTTCCGACCTGACCCGTGCTGTCGGTGCCCAGATGCAAGAGATCCCGTTTGGTGAAACCGTCACATACGGGGACATAGCCAAAAGGCTTGGCGTTCCGGCGCAAGCGGTGGGGCAGGCGTGCGGGGCCAATCCCATTCCGATCATTATACCGTGCCACCGTGTTATGGGCGCCAAGGGCCTTACGGGGTTTTCGGGGGCAGGTGGCGTAGAAACGAAAGTTGCCCTGTTGCGCCACGAAAAGGCAGGCGGTTTCCTGATCTGATAACCTTAATCCTTCTGCGGTGGCAGGAGTTGCTGGGCAATGCCTGCAAAGGTTAGATAGATGCTTGTCACGATCAGCCCCCAGTGCGCCCAGCTTTCGGGATGAAAATCGACCCACGCGGCCCAGCCTGCAAAAAAGGTCCATCCAATCGCCAGAGGCAGGGTCAGTCCGCGCCAGCGTTCCGTGCGTACCGGATGGACGAATTTGAGGGGGAGAAACATCGAAATTGCCAGGGCCGAGACCAACGCCAGACTGACCCAGAAATTCGGCTCCAGCGCAAAGATGACCAGCACGACCATGTTCCAGCACCCTGGAAAGCCAGAAAACGAATTATCTCTTGTTTTCATGCGTGTATCTGCAAAATACATCGCGGAAGCGAAGGTAATGATGATGATTGCGAACCAGCCTGTCCAGCCATCCATCAACCCTGATTTGAACAACGCAAATGCGGGGATAAAGACGTATGTCAGGTAGTCGATTATTAGGTCCAGCAAAACACCGTCAAACTCCGGTGCATTCTTTTTCACGTGGTATTTGCGGGCCAGCGGCCCGTCGATCCCATCAACAAAGAAGGCGACAACGAGCCACAGAAACATGAGGTCCCATTTGCCATCGACGGCGGCGAGCATTGCGAGCATGGCAAAAACTGCGCCGGTCGCTGTAAGAAGGTGCACGCTCAGTGCGGCTAGTCTATTGTTCATTTGTGCTTTTTGACCCATGCCGCATCAGGATGCAAAACAAAGATCGCCCGATTCACGCTTTTGGGTGCGCGCGGTCGTAAACTTCCATCAGACGCGCTGTGTCGATCGCTGTATAGGCTTGGGTTGTGGACAACGATGCATGCCCCAATAGTTCCTGGATCGCACGCAAATCACCGCCTGCATTCAGCAAGTGTGTCGCAAAGCTGTGCCGCATTGCGTGTGGAGTGGTGGTTGAAGGCAGACCCAATTGCATCCTTGCCCGTGCCATGACCTTTTGAATCGCTCCGGGTCCGAGCGCGCCACCACGGACCGCAAAAAACAAGGGTGTATCTTGGGTGATCGCGTAGGGGCATTGCGCCACGTAGTCTTGGACGGCGACCTGCGCAGCAGCCAAGACAGGAACGATGCGTTCCTTGCCACCTTTGCCGGTGATCCGCAGGGTCGCGGGTAAAGGCGCATCAGCTCCCCTAAGGGACAACGCTTCTGAAATACGCAGCCCACACCCCCAAAGCAGTGTCACCACCGCCACGTCCCGCGCAGCAACCCATGGTTCCTGGGACTGCATTTCTATCGCGTCAATCAGATTGCGCGCAGCATCCGCAGCAACTGGGCGGGGCAGTTTCTTCTGAAACTTCGGGGCACGGGTCGACAAGACCGCTGTCGGCTCAAACCCTTCGCGCTCTGCCAGCCACTTATAGAATGCCTTTACCGCCGATAGCTTACGCGCCAGCGAACGAGCGCCCACGCCGGTGCCGCGAGTGTGCGCCATCCAAGCGCGCATTTCCGTGACTGAAATCTTTGAAAGCGCGCGCAGGCCCTGAGGTTCGGCTTTGTGTTGGGTAATGAATGCCAGAAAGTCGATCACGTCACCCTGATAGGCAGTCAGTGTGTTCTCGGCCGCTCCTTTTATGGCACGTTGATGGGCCAGCCAGTTTTGCAACGCATCTGTGGCAACCGGGCTTACCAGACTCATGTGAGCCAGCGGCGCATCACCCTTTCAAAAACGCCCGCGAAAAAGGTCAACAAGTCCGTACCCTGTTGCGGCCCAAAGAGACTTGAATCCTCCGATCCCAATACCAGCAAACCAGGCAAACGTCCGCTTCCCAGATCGAGAGTGAGGCAGGCTTCGGATCGTATCCGTTTCGCACTATTGCCAAACAGCGCTTCGTCCCCCTGTGCAACCTGCCGCAATGTGATCGGGCGCGACGCGCCTCCTCGGCCTGGCGCAACGTAGGCTTCCACAAAGCCTTCCGGTTTCACGCAAAGCACGTCTTCCAGCGCAGGCATGTCTTCCTGCCCATCAGATTGCTCGGTCTCCAGAACCAGTCGAACGGCGTCAACCCGCAGCACCTCGGCAACCGCGCCATTTAGATCCCGAAGAAAATCCTCAAATTCCGTTGCATCCAGCATTCGCAGGATGGCGCGGTGGATTTGGTTTGTCCCTGCCAAATTTTCATAGGCGGCTGCGATAACGGAGCGGTGGGTGTCTTCCAACCGGTCCAACCTGTTTTCCAGGCGGTCCATGGCGATCCCGCGCAGGTCCACGATGTTCGCGCCCATAATTTTTTCGTTTGCTGCGATCAGGGCATGCATCACATCCTTGTCGTCCAGAATGGCGTCTGGCTGCGACAGAATCGCGTCACGCAAAGATGCGTCGATCTTTTGATTGGTGGTCATTGGCTGCTCGTGTGTTTTTTTGTTTGCAACACCCTAGCATGCCTCATTGACAAAATCTGCTGTCAATTTCGGAAATTGCTGGCAGCGCCATTTATACAATAGGGCGCCGCCAGCGTATTTGGTCAGAGGATTTTCTGCCCCGTCTTGGCCCAATCTGCCATGAACTGCTCCAACCCTTTGTCGGTCAACGGGTGGCTGGCCAGCTTCTTGATGACGTCAGGGGGGGCAGTCATGACATCTGCACCGATCAGGGCCACTTGCTGCACGTGATTGATTGAACGGATGGAGGCGGCGAGGATTTCAGTTTCAAATCCATAGTTGTCATAGATCGTACGAATATCTTCGATCAGTTCGCAGCCATCCAAGGACATGTCATCGAGCCGCCCGATAAAGGGGCTGACGAAGCTTGCGCCCGCCTTGGCAGCCAAAAGTGCCTGATTGGCAGAGAAACAGAGAGTGACATTGACCATCTTGCCTTCGTCCGACAGCACCTTGCAGGCTTTCAGGCCATCCCACGTGAGCGGAAGCTTGACGGTAATGTTCTCTGCAATCTCTGCGAGTTTGCGGCCTTCCGCGATCATCGCGTCGGCTTCAAGTGCAACAACTTCTGCGCTGACCGGACCAGAGACAATGCCGCAAATTTCCTTGGTAACCTCGAGGATATCACGCCCTGATTTCAGGATCAGGGACGGGTTGGTTGTCACCCCATCTACCATTCCCAGATCGTTGAGCTCCGAAATGGCCTGCGTGTCAGCCGTATCGACAAAGAATTTCATTCTGTGGATCCCTTCACATTTCGAGTGATACATCGGTCGTCTTGGTGTCTTGCGCTTGGCTTTACCGCATGATCTGCGATGCTTAAACCCACAAAAGCCTCTTCTGCCGGAGCCCACCCTTGCATCTGCCGCAATTCTACGACGCCGGAGCGCTGATCGCCGTGCTGACGACTCAACCTTTGGGGCGGGCCCTCGACTATCGCGCGCCCGAAGGCGGGTGTTTGCTTGGAGCATTCGTCGAGGTGCCGCTAGGTCCCCGCAAAGTTCTTGGCGTGGTCTGGGGGCCGGGCAAAGGTGACTATGATCTGGCCAAAGTGCGGGCGACCTATCGTGTACTGGATGCGCCGCCCATGCGCGAAGAACTGCGCTGTTTTCTAGAACGGGCCGCAGACTACACGTTGACACCCATGCCTGCCATGCTGCGTCTGGCCACCCGCGCACCGGGTCTGGGCGATCCACCATCGATGCGCAAAGTCTATCGGCGGGGCCCAAAAGAACCCGAAAAGATGACCGCAGCGCGCAAAAAGGTTCTGGCCGCTCTGTCTGAGTATGGTGATCTGTCCTTTACGCTGAAAGAGCTGGCAGAGGCCGCGGGCGTGGGCACATCTGTGGTCAAGGGTCTTGTCGCGCAAGGCGCTGTGTTGGAAGAAGACAGCCCGCGTGATCTGCCCTTCCCAAGGCTTGATCCGGAACGTCCGGGCAAGGACCTAACCCCGGAGCAGGCCGTGGGGGCGGCGCAGCTTGCTGATGCTGCTAGGGCAGAGCAATACGGCACGACCTTGCTGCGTGGCGTGACCGGATCAGGCAAAACCGAAGTCTACCTCGAAGCGGTCGCCGGCGCATTGAGGGCGGGGCGACAGGCGCTTGTGCTGTTGCCGGAGATTGCACTGACAGCGGAATTCCTGACCCGCGTCGAAGAAAGGTTCGGCGCGCAACCTGCCGAATGGCATTCAGGGGCCACCATGACGGAACGGCGGCGGATCTGGCGCATGGTTGCGCAGGGTGACGCGCAACTGGTGATCGGCGCGCGGTCGTCGTTGTTTTTGCCGTTTCGAAATCTGGGTCTCATCGTTGTGGATGAAGAGCACGACACATCTTACAAGCAGGAAGAAGGCGTGCTCTACAACGCCCGGGATATGGCAGTACTGCGCGCCTCCATTTGCGGTGCACATGTTGTGCTGGCCTCTGCCACGCCGTCCCTGGAAAGCTGGGTCAACGCGGAGGCAGGAAAATACAAGAAGCTTGAGCTGACATCACGGTTCGGTCCAGCGGTTATGCCCGAGATGCGCAGCCTCGACATGCGCGATGAGAGCCTGCCTTCCAACCGCTGGATTTCCGGTGCCATGCGACGTGCTGTCGATGCGCGGCTCGCCGCTGGGGAACAGGCCATGTTGTTCATTAATCGGCGCGGATATGCACCGATTACCCTTTGTCGGGCCTGCGGTCATCAGATTGGTTGCGATCATTGCGACGCCAGAATGGTGGAACATCGGTTCCTCAAGCGGTTGGTGTGCCATCAGTGCGGTGAAAGCAAGCCAATGCCGAGCATCTGCCCGTCCTGCGATGCCGAGGACCGGCTGGCACCGGTTGGTCCGGGCGTTGAGCGGTTGGCGGAGGAAGCGGTTGAGCTCTTTCCGGATGCGCGGATTGCGACGCTCAGTTCTGACATGTACGGGTCCGCACGTGCTTTGAAAGCCGAAATCGAAGCCATCGCTGAAGGTGCTGCCGACATCATCATCGGCACACAGCTCGTTGCAAAGGGGCACAATTTTCCCAAACTGACACTTGTGGGCGTGATTGATGCCGACCTTGGATTACAAGGCTCCGATCTGCGGGCGGCTGAGCGGACATTCCAACTGATGCGTCAGGTTGCGGGGCGCGCTGGGCGCGCGGAAAAGCCCGGAACCGCCCTTTTGCAGACCTACCAGCCCGAGCATCCGGTGATACGCGCGATTCTGGCTGGCGATGAGGAACGTTTTTGGGCGGCAGAAGCCCGTGAGCGCGAAGCGGCGGGCGCGCCGCCTTATGGTCGTATGGCTGGAATAATTCTGAGCGGGTCTGACGTCGCGCAAGTATTTGACGCCGGAAACCGGTTGGCGCGGCAAGACGAGTCGATGCGCCAGATCGGCGCACAGGTTTTTGGACCGGCGCCGGCACCGATTGCACGCGTGCGTGGAAGGCACCGGGTCAGGTTGTTGGTCAAGGCCGCCAAATCAGCGCCTGTACAAGCTGCAATCGCCCGTTGGATTGCGCAGGTGCCGCTCAAGGGTGACCTGCGCATTGCCGTCGATATTGATCCCCAAAGCTTTTACTAATCATTCCAAATCGTGATGTTTATGATGCCATATATTCATTTTCAGAATTGATTGCAGTCTCCTATATCTGGGTCAACACCCCGGCGTCCCCGAGCGGTGTTCATCAAGGAGACCAGATATGCATTGCGAAAATACTGACCATTTTGCGACCTCCCGCCGTTGGGCGCTGGAACCCGAACTCACGCCCTTGCCCGCGCGTTGGGCAATGGTGATCGGTGTGCTGGTGGCAGGGCTTCTCATTTCCCTCGCCGCCGGACCTGTGCCAGTGACCGGACTGGAAGAATGGCATGGCAACGTTTCCGCCTCGCAAAGCGGTACGCCTCAGACCCTGAACCGGTAAACGCCAGGGGACGGGGCGCGAAATAGCGCCTCGTCAAAGCGGGCGGGAAAGAATAAGAACGGCGTATGGCCCAATTTGTTCCTCTCGAAGACGCCCGGCACTTGCCACTTTGGCGGCGACCTACGACGTTGTTGTTCGTCATGTCTTTCGCGCTGCCAATCGCCTTTTATACCTGGTACGCGCTGCTAAATAACTTCACCAAGGAAGTCGCCGGGTTTGACGGGGCCGATATTGGCCTGTTGCACACAATCCGCGAGATCCCGGGTTTCCTGGCCGTCGGCGTGATCGCGGTCATCATCTTTGTGCGCGAACAGGTCCTGGGGCTCGTGTCGTTGGTTTTGCTCGGGGTGGCAACTGCCGTCACCGCGCAATTCCCGCAGCTGACGGGCATCTTGATCCTGACGTTCCTGAGCTCGGTTGGGTTTCACTACTTTGAGACCGTGAACCAGTCACTGCAACTACAATGGCTTCCCAAAGACAGGGCGCCACAAATCCTTGGCTGGCTGGTCGCGACCGCTTCTGCCGCGACTTTCATTGTTTATTTCGTGATCATGCTGTTGTGGGAGCCCTTGGGCCTGACATACAACACTGTTTTCATGATGGGCGGGGGCATCACGGCGGCTATCGCGATTTTTGCGATGATTGCCTACCCGCAGTTCGAGGCACCACACCCGCAAATAAAGAAGATGGTCCTGCGTCGCCGGTATTGGCTCTATTATGCGCTGCAATTCATGTCGGGTGCCCGCCGCCAGATTTTCATGGTGTTCGCGGGTTTCATGATGGTCGAAAAATTCGGTTTTCAGGTACACGAAGTTGTCGGGCTCTACCTGATCAACCTCGTGATCAACATGTGTGTCGCTCCGTTCCTCGGCCACATCGTTGCGCGGTTCGGAGAGCGTAACGCGCTGGTATTCGAATACACCGGCCTTGTGTGCGTGTTTCTGGCTTATGGTGGGGTTTACTTCTTTGACTGGGGGTTTGCTGTCGCAGCGGCCTTGTATGTGATTGATCACATGTTCTTTGGTCTGGCGCTTGCCATGAAGACATACTTCCAAAAGATCAGTGACCCCGGCGATATTGCCCCCACAGCGGCTGTCGCCTTCACCATCAATCATATTGCCGCCGTGTTTTTGCCCGTGCTTCTGGGTCTGTTGTGGCTGGTGTCACCGGCAGCGGTGTTCTTTCTGGCTGCAGGGATGGCGGGGATTTCTCTGATCCTTTCGACCTTGATCCCACGGCATCCGGAAAAAGGGAACGAAACCATATTTGCCTCCGCTGCACCCGCCCCTGCGGAATGAGTGACGGACGGTTTCTGACCGGTTCGACAATGGGCCATGTGGTTCGCATGACCACCACGGCGGCATTTGGGATTACCTTCGTCTTTCTGGTTGATGCGGCAAATCTGGTCTGGATTTCGCAATTGGGAGACCCGACGCTTGTTGCGGCCATTGGGTTTGCCTTTGCCATCCAGTTTTTTTCCGTCTCATCAGGTGTGGGATTGATGATTGCCTGTACGGCGCTGGTCTCGCGCAGCATTGGTGCGGGAAACCGAGAGTTGGCGCGGGAGCAGGCCGGCGCGGCAATTGTCACAGCGGCGGCTATTCAGGCCGTTGTCGCTTTATTGGTGATGTTGCTACGACACGATTTGGTGGCCCTCGCCGGAGCACGGGGCGAGACTGCTGCACTTGCGGCGCGCTACCTGTTGTTCACGATGCCGTCGCTTGTGCTCATGGCGGTCGGTCTCATCTGTTCAGGGGTGCTGCGCGCCGAGGGGTACGGGGCGAAGGCGATGTATGTCACGCTACTGTCCGGCGCAGTGCTCATGATCGTCGACCCTGTTCTGATCCTCTGGCTGGAACTGGGATTGGATGGCGCGGCAATAGGGCTGGTCTTATTTCGCATCGCCTTGATGGGGCTCGCGCTTTACTTTGCGGTCTGGCAGCAAGATCTGGTGAGGTTGCCGCGCTGGCGGGCGTTTTGGCGCACGCTTCCGCCCTATCTTGCCATCGGGTTGCCCGCGATTGTGACCCAGATGGCGGCACCCGTTGGCAACTACCTGTTAACGATGGTCATCGCGCCCTTCGGTGATGACGCCGTCGCGGCCTGGGCCGTCGTTGGCCGGCTGACTGTCGTCTCTTTTGGTGGGATTTTTGCGCTCGCGGGGGCAATTGGCGGGATCTTTGGTCAGAATTATGGGGCAGGGCGGTATGATCGGGTGCGCTCGACCTATCGGGATGCGCTGGTATTCTGCCTCACCTACACGCTTGTCATGTGGGCCGCTCTTTTTATTGCAACCCCCTACGTAAGCGCGGTCTTTGGGTTGACCGGGCAAGGTGTCGAGGTTCTCAGGTCTTTCACTTCGGTGGGTGTCGGCGGGTTCGTTTTTGTGGGTGCGCTTTTCGTGGCAAACGCCGCTTTCAACAGCTTGGGAAAACCAGCGCGATCCGCTGGTTTGAACTGGGTGAAGGAGACCGCAGTCAGTTGGCCTGCCGCAATTTTTCTTGCGTCGCTGTGGGGCGCGCCCGGTGTGATCTATGGCCAGGCCTTGGCCAATGGGCTGGTTGGGCTTTTCGCGGTGTTTTGGGGATGGCGATACGTGTGTCAGTTGGAGACGACGGACAAGCACGCTCTTGACGTCCCATCGCCACAACCCTACCCGAACCTGGACCGCTACCGGAGAAGATAATGCCCACGTTCACTGCGCTGACGACGATCGAAGGAAAGCCCGCTGCCGAGAAACTGGGGGCCGCGATGGAAAACCTGATCCCCGAACCCACGGGCGTGGGCGTCTTCGAGGTCGAAGATGGCTCCGGTCTTTGGGAAGTTGGTGGATATTTTACGGAAAACCCCGATGAAACCGCGCTTACTTTGTTGGCCACAGCTTTGGGCGCTAAACAATTTGTCATCTCGGAATTGCCGGAAACGGATTGGGTGGCGCACGTACGTCGCGAATTGGCCCCCGTCGCTGCCGGACGTTTTTTTGTCTATGGCAGTCATGACGCCGATAAGGTCCCAGAGAATGCGGAACCCTTGCTGATCGAAGCGGCCATGGCCTTTGGGACAGGCCATCATGGGACAACCCTTGGGTGTCTGCGGGCCCTTGATCGGCTGATCGGGGAAGGGTTTGAAGGCAAGAACGTCGTGGATATCGGATGCGGCACGGCGGTTCTGGCGATGGCGGCGGCCCGCATATGGCCGAATAGCGTGTTGGCCAGCGATATCGACGAAGTCGCGGTGGAAGTGGCACGCAGCAACGTTAAGGCAAACGGTCTTGAAGGCCGTGTGATCTGCGTTGAGGCGGCTGGTTTCGCGCAGCCCGACCTTCTGGCTGCCAGTCCTTTTGACCTTGTATTTGCCAACATCCTGAAGGGGCCGCTCATTGGATTGGCGCCTGATATGGCGAAGAATATTCAATCGGGGGGATTTGCGATTCTGTCTGGTATTCTTAACGAACAAGCGGACGACGTTCTGGAGGTTTATGCACGGACCGGTTTCAATCTCGTTCATCGCGAAGAGATTGTTGACTGGACAACGCTTACCCTAAGTAGAACCCAGTAAATATCGCCCAAATTTCGTCACATTTGGCTAATTTGCCTTGAATTTTTCATAATTGAGAGCGATTTTGTTTACTGATCTGGTGGGGGCCTGATCGATGGGAGAGTGGGATGTCCGATACATTCGCTCAATTTGAAAAACGGTTGGACAATCTTGAACGCAAGCATCGCGAGCTTGCAAAAGGCTATGTTGCCAAGATTAATCCAGACGGGCTCATTACAGTCGAGCCCAAGTCCAGACGAGCAGGGTTGTTTCTTCGCCTGTTGCTCACCGTCATCCTTGGTTTTGTTGCATTCAAGTCTGTCACGCTGGCAATTATTGGCCCGGTGACATACGATGAGCGCATTCAAGCTCTGACCGATGGTACTGCTTTCGAAAAGGTTTGCGCGTGGATCATGCAGATCGACCCGTTGTCACAGGTTGTCGCTACCTTCCTGAACAACACCTTTTGAATTAGGTTTATTCTGATCGGCGAATGCCGTGTTCGTAAAGAGTAATTGAAAGTCCCTCCAAGGTTTTCACGTTAAAAAGCCGCGCGATCCATTCGGATGGCGCGGCTTGTTTTTTCAGGGACAGACTGCCCGAGGTTTCGGGCCTTCAGTTCAGCGGATGATGTTGCTATCCGCGACCGCGTCGATGTCGCCACGTGTAAGGCCGATATCTTCCAGCTCGCGATCTGTCAGGCCGGAAAGCGCGTTGCGTGTTACGCGTGCGTCATTCCATGCGACAACAGTTGCAATAACTGAGTTGAGAGCTGCGGAGAAACGGCTTGCTGCGGTGGCAGAACCGTAGTTGGTGCGTGTGGTGTCAAAAGTAGCCATTGTAGCCGTCCTTCATTTAAAAAAGTGAACCGGTCATGCCGGTGTGTCGTGAACCGCAGATAGGGTCAGCCTAAAACTTGAGCAAGGTGAAAAAATGCAAAGGTGATATGATATTTTTGCATGGGTCCTGTATGTGGTTAACCTAAAGTAAAGAAAACAGAAATCTGAATTCTGTACGTGTCGTTTTCACGATAGTTCATGACGATTTCGTGCTACTTTCTTGCTGGTTGGGCGGTTTGGAGCGCCTCGTTTGGCGTTCAGGAAAGACTTGGCCGATGTTCGCGTTTCGTGCTAATGCGTAAAACTAGAAATAAAAATGAGCAGGACAGGACATATGGTCCGTGTGATCGGGATCGATCCAGGGCTGAGAAAGCTTGGGTGGGGCGTCATTGACCTCGCCGGAAGCCGACTCACCCATGTAGCGAATGGCACGCTGACGTCTCGGGGTGAGACACTCGCGGAGCGGCTATTGTCGCTACATCAGGGGCTGAGCGCCGTATTGCAGACCTACCGACCAGACGCGGCAGCAATTGAACAGACTTTCGTAAATAAGGATGGCGCATCGACCCTCAAACTTGGTCAGGCGCGTGGCGTGGCATTACTTGTGCCCGCACAAGCAGGATTGCCGGTGGGGGAATATGCGCCCAACACGGTTAAGAAAACCGTCGTGGGCGTGGGGCACGCGGACAAGGCGCAAGTCCTTCACATGGTGCGTTTGCAATTGCCCGGTGCCGAAATTGACGGCCCCGATGCGGCAGATGCCTTGGCAATCGCGATTTGCCATGCGCAACATGGCGGAAATACAGGACTGGGCGCTGCAATAGCGAGGGCGGGCCTTTGATTGGAAAAATTTCGGGGCGGCTGGAATACCGCGCAGGCGATCACGTTTTGATTGATGTGCGTGGTGTCGGATATCTGGTTTATTGCTCAGATCGCACACTGGCGGCGCTGCCCGGTGCGGGAGAAGCGGTGGCACTGTATACCGACCTTCAGGTACGTGAAGACTTGATGCAGCTTTATGGCTTTCTGACCTTGGTGGAAAAGGAATGGCATCGTCTGTTGACCTCGGTTCAGGGTGTCGGGGCAAAAGCTTCGCTGGCCATATTGGGCACTCTGGGAGCCGATGGTGTGAGCAGGGCAATAGCATTGGGCGATTGGAATGCGGTGAAAGCGGCAAAGGGCGTTGGACCAAAAATTGCGCAACGCGTTGTGCTTGACCTCAAGGACAAGGCCCCGTCCGTGATGGCGATGGGAGGGCAGGTCGCTCAGGCCAGCGCGGATGTGGGAGGCGACGTCCTCGAACCCGTCGCCGTGACAGCACCGGCCCCACAGACCAACTCAGCTCAGGCAGAGGCGCTGTCCGCTTTGGGCAATCTCGGCTACGGTCCGGGAGACGCGGCAAGTGCAGTGGCGCAAGCGGCAGGCGATGCGCCAGATGCGGAGACGGCTGACCTGATCCGCAATGCGTTGAAACTGCTGGCACCAAAGGGCTAGGGTAACGTCCGAGTGCAGGAGCAAGAATGAGTGATATAGACCCGACCGTGCGCCCTGATCCATTGCCCGAGGACCATGACCGCGCTTTGCGCCCACAACAGTTGGATGAGTTCGTCGGTCAGGCTGAGGCTCGTGCCAATCTGAAGGTCTTTATAGCCTCGGCGCGCCAACGGGGCGAAGCGATGGATCACACGCTGTTTCATGGCCCGCCGGGTCTGGGTAAGACAACGCTCGCGCAGATTATGGCGCGCGAGTTGGGGGTTAATTTCCGGATGACGTCCGGGCCGGTGTTGGCCAAAGCAGGGGATCTGGCTGCGATCCTGACAAATCTGGACGCGCGTGACGTATTGTTCATCGACGAAATCCATCGCCTGAACCCGGCAGTGGAAGAAGTGCTTTACCCAGCGCTTGAGGATTTTGAGCTGGATCTTGTAATCGGAGAAGGCCCTGCGGCCCGTACCGTGCGCATCGAGTTGCAACCCTTCACGCTCGTTGGTGCCACGACGCGCATGGGACTGCTGACCACACCGCTGCGGGATCGCTTTGGCATTCCTACACGGCTACAGTTCTATACCGAGGACGAGTTGTTTATCATCGTGGATCGCAATGCGCGCAAACTGGGGGCACCCGCAGACGAAGGCGGTGCCCGCGAAATCGCCAAGCGCGCCCGTGGAACGCCGCGTATCGCGGGGCGGCTATTGCGTAGGGTCGTCGACTTCGCGGTCGTGGAAGGTGACGGGAAGGTGACACAAGCGCTCGCGGATATGGCCTTGACCCGGCTCGGTGTCGATCATCTTGGCCTCGATGGCGCGGACCGGCGTTATCTGCGCTTGATCGCTGAAAATTATGGCGGTGGTCCGGTTGGCATTGAAACCATGAGTGCCGCGCTGAGTGAAAGCCGCGACGCGCTTGAAGAAGTTATTGAGCCCTTTCTCTTGCAGCAAGGATTGATCCAACGCACACCCAGAGGGCGCATGCTTGCTCAGAAGGGCTGGACGCACCTGGGCTTGGAGGCACCGAAGGGACAAAGCGATCTCTTCAAATGAAAGAGGCCGCGGTACTTTCAGGGCAGGGACGATACGGGTCTGATGAAAGCATGATGAACGCCACAGAAATCGAAGCGCTCTTTACGCGCAGTGACGGGACTTATTCATTTGCCCGTTGGGCGCGTCCCATCGCACCTGTTGTCTTTGGTGTGCAGGATGAAACCCTTGCCGTGATCAAGGGCGCTTTGGAGGCCGTGATGGCACTCTCGGGTCACAAGATGGCTGAGACCGATCCGGAGCTTGGTAGCAACCTGATGATCTTCTTTTTCCGGGACTGGGCAGAGCTGCCAGAGGTGCCGGGGCTTGATCGTCTGATCCCGAATTTGGAACCTCTGCTGGTGCGTTTGAAAGAGGCTGACGCCAACCAGTACCGGATTTTCCATTTCGAGCCCGACGGTGCGATCAAAGCCTGTTTCGTCTTCCTGCGGATCGACAAGGAACTAAGCGAAGTGCCCGCAGAAACCCTTGCGCTCAGCCAGACGGTGCAATCCGTGCTGTTGTGGTCAGACTTGGCCTTTCGTGAAAGGTCGCCGCTTGCCGTCGCCGGCGAGAAGACGATCCTGCGCCCCGAGATTGCAGGCCTGATCCGTGCCGCCTACGATCCGGTACTGCCCGTTCAAGCCTCTGACCCCAGCCACGCACTGCGCCTGGCTGCGCGGGTGGGGTTGACCCAATGAGCCACGTGTTTCCCATTCGCGTCTATTACGAAGACACCGACATGGCCGGCATCGTCTATTACGCGAACTACCTGCGATATATTGAACGCGCGCGCAGCGATTGGGTCCGCGACTTGGGCATCGACCAGTTGGAGATGAAAGCAGATGGCGTTGTTTTTGCCGTGCGCCGGGTGGAAGCAGATTACATAGCCCCCGCAGTTTTTGACGATGTGCTGGAGGTGCGTACCGAAATGACACAGCTGACACCAGCACGCATGGTGATGTGGCAGTGCATCTATAAAGAAGAGCAGCTGCTTTTTGAGGCAAAGGTCACAATCGTCTGCATTGGAACCGGCGGAAAACCCAGCAGATTGCCAGCAAAACTCCGCTCAGAGCTCCCGGCAAATCAGGGGTAACACCATAGTTATGGCTTTCTGGATGTTGCTGGGCTAGAATCGTCCATAATTGAGGTCGGAAAAATCGACCCTAGGTGTATTGGGCAAAGAGCAGGCATATGGAAGCAGAAACGCTGGCCTTGGCGCACGAGATTGATTTCTCGTTCTTCGGGCTGTTCGCGCGAGCGACATTAATCGTAAAAATCGTGATGATCATGCTGATCGTAGCCTCTTTCTGGGCGTGGTCGGTGATCATCATAAAATTGATCCTTTACCGTAAGACCCGCTCCGAGGCTGAGACCTTTGACCGGGCGTTCTGGTCAGGGGAGCCTTTGGACGGGTTGTTTCAGGAAGTTGGCCCTGCGCCGTCCGGTGGCGCCGAGAAAATTTTTGCAGCGGGTATGATGGAATGGCAACGCTCGCATCATGATGACGGCGGGCTGATTGCAGGGGCCACGCAGCGGATAGACCGCTCCATGGATGTGGCGATCAACAAGGAATCCGAACATCTACGGGACGGGTTGACCGTACTTGCAACCATCGGATCCTCGACACCTTTTATTGGCCTATTCGGCACCGTCATAGGTATCATGAACGCCTTTATCGAGATCGCAGAGCAGCAGAACACCAATCTCGCTGTGGTCGCCCCCGGCATCGCCGAGGCATTGCTGGCCACGGGCTTAGGGCTTTTTGCGGCGATCCCGGCGGTGATCTTCTACAACAAGCTGAGCGCGGATGCGGATAAAATCCTCGCGGGGTACGAGTCCTTTGCGGATGAGTTTGCCACCATTCTCAGCCGACAGCTGGACGGCTAGATCATGGGCGCGAATGTTCTTCAGAAACCGGGCGGCAGCACCAAGCGGCGCAGACGGACGACACGGGCGCAGCCGATGTCGGAAATCAATGTGACACCTTTCGTGGACGTGATGTTGGTTCTGCTGATCATCTTCATGGTGGCAGCACCTCTGCTGACCGTGGGCGTGCCTGTTGAATTGCCCAAGACTGCCGCCGGTGCCTTGCCAACGGATCAGGAAGAGCCGCTGACGGTCACCATCACCGCAGAAGGGTCCATCCAGATCCAGATGACGGAGACAGCAGGCAACGAATTGATCCCCAAGTTGCGGGCCATCGCTTCAGAGCGGACTTCAGACAAGGTCTTCTTGCGGGCGGACGGTTCGGTGCCGTACCTGCGGGTCATGGAAGTCATGGGTGCGCTCAATGCTGGCGGTTTCTCAAATATCGGGCTGGTGACGGACATCGGTGGCCCCACGCTTGACGGTCGCGACGCCCCGGGTGGGGCGGATCAGTAGGCGCGGCGTGCACAAAGGACACTATATCTCGGGGACAGCGCATCTGGCGTTGCTAGGGTGGATGGCCTTCGGTGATGTCTTCGCGGCGGAGCCATTGCCCTTTCAGGCAACCGATGTGTCCGTGATTTCTACGGCTGAATTTGACGCGCTCATGGCAGGGACGGTGCCCCCACAATCTGTCACGGAAGTTGCGCAGCCTGCGGCGCCAGTCCCGTCAGAGGATGTCCCGGATGTTACGACACCCGAGGATGAGCAGACGGATATCACTCCGCCCACCGTTGCCGAAACACCCGACGCTGAGACGCCCCCGGATGTCTCAGAAATTGCGCCACTGCCAAGGGCAGATGTGTCGGATCAGGCCCCTGTGCTGGATCAACCGGAAGCGGATATTGCCGTCTTGGTGCCGGAAGTGGCGGACACACCTGTCCCACAGGCGGCAGAGCGCGTGGCGCCAGAGGCGGTAACCCCGCCCGATCCAGAGGCCACGCCCGATCCGGTAAAACAGGAAGCCGTCGCTCCTGACGAAGCGGGCGAAAGCGTGCAGGAGCCAGCGGAGGCGACAGCACCCGAAGCAGCGGCCACTGAAATCGTCACCGAGGCTGAGAAACCAGCCCGTGCACCGGAGCAGTCTATGCGCCCCCCAGCGCGCAGGCCCGAAGCCCCGGTACAAACTGCCGCGCCTTCGCCCGAGCAAACGCCCAGCACCGAAGATGCCGTCAATTCTGCACTGCAAGAGGCGCTGTCTGCGCCCGAGCAGGCGGAGACGGTGCCGCTGGGCCCGCCATTGTCCTCCGGGGAAAAAGAGGCGCTGAGGGTTGCTGTCTCAAGCTGCTGGAACGTAGGATCGCTTTCAACGGATGCTTTGGGAACAACCGTGGTGGTGGAAGTATCAATGACACAGGACGGCAAGCCGATTACCGGCTCAATCCGGATGGCATCAAGCTCTGGCGGGTCGGACACAGCGGCGCGGCAGGCCTTTGAAGCAGCACGTCGCGCGATCATAAGGTGCGGCGCGCGCGGATTTGATTTGCCGGTAGAGAAATACAGCCGATGGCAGGAAATTGAGATGACATTTAATCCCGAAAGGATGCGGGTCAAATGAAGTTACAGGTATTCATTTTAGCGATTTTGGTCACGCTAACCGGGCTCCACGCCAGTTCTGCTGTTGCACAAGGCAATGGCCCGCTCCGGATCGAAATCACCGAGGGTGTAATTGAACCCTTACCCTTTGCCCTGCCCATCTTTGAGGCGGAGACTCCCAACTCTCAGGCCTATGCGCAACAGATCAGTCAAGTGATTGCCGAAGACCTGAAAGGCACGGGGCTTTTTCGCGAAATTGCACCCTCTGCCTTCATCAGCAATGTCTCAAGTTTTGCGGCTCCCATTCAATATGCGGATTGGAAAGCCATCAACGCGCAGGCCTTGATCACCGGGGCCGTTGCCGTTCAGGGCAACCAGTTAAATGTGAAGTTTCGCCTCTATGACGTGTTTTCGGGTGCTGAGATGGGTGATGGCTTGCAGTTCACCGGCACACCGGAAGGCTGGCGCCGTATGGCGCATAAGGTCGCTGACGCGGTCTATAGCCGTATCACGGGCGAAGGCGGATACTTCGACAGCCGTGTGGTCTATGTCTCGGAAGCCGGACCCAAAGACGCACGCCAAAAGCGGTTGGCCATCATGGATTACGATGGTGCCAACGTACAGTATCTGACCGACAGCAGCGCCATCGTCCTTGCGCCTCGCTTCTCGCCGGATGGTCGTCGCGTTCTCTACACCAGCTACGAAACCGGCTTTCCGCGCATCTACGTATTGGATGTGGGCTCGGTGCAACGCAGGGCGGTTGAAACCCAGACCGGTACCATGAGCTTTGCGCCTCGATTTGCGCCAGACGGCCAAACAATCGTGTTTTCGCTGAGCGAAGGTGGAAATACTGACATCTACGCGATGAACATCAACGGTGGGTCGGTCGCACGGTTGACCTCTGCCCCGTCGATCGAAACAGCCCCCAGCTTTTCACCGGACGGCTCGCAGATCGTCTTTGAAAGCGACCGCTCTGGTTCACAACAGCTTTACGTTATGCCCTCGCGCGGTGGCGAGGCGCGACGGATTTCCTTTGGGCCGGGACGCTACGGCACCCCCGTTTGGTCCCCACGTGGTGATCTGGTGGCCTTTACCAAGCAGAATGCGGGCCGTTTCCATATCGGCGTGATGCGCCTTGACGGGTCAGAAGAACGGCTACTGACCGCTTCATTCCTGGACGAAGGTCCAACATGGGCCCCCAACGGCAGGGTGATCATGTTTTCGAGAGAAACCCAGGGCGCGCAGGGCCGCTCAACGCTTTATTCGGTCGATATCACCGGGCGTAACCTGAGGCCCGTCCGCACCCCGGAAGGCGGCTCTGACCCCTCATGGTCGCCCTTGCAGAAGTGATCCAAGATACATTCCCATGACCTCCCGCGTGTGGTACATAGAACGCAATAAAAAGAACCCTTTTGAACGAAAGAGGCAAAGAGCATGAAACTGACAAAACACATTTTCCTATTGGTGGCTGGTCTGGCGCTGGCAGCGTGTACGGATGCCGGACGCTTTGGCGCAAACGGATCGGGCGCAGGTGGTGCCGGGGCCGGGGGCGCAAACGGCGCAATTGTACCGGGCAGTGCGAATGACCCCACATCAACCGCTTATTTCAATCAGACAGTCGGTGATCGGGTCTTGTTCGCAGTCGACGAATCCACGATCAGCGAAACCGGCCGCACGACTTTGGAAGGACAGGCACAATGGTTGCTTGCCAATACCGATTTCACTGCCGTGATCGAAGGCCACGCGGATGAGCAGGGCACACGGGAATACAACGTGGCCCTTGGCGCGCGGCGCGCCAATGCGGTGCGGGAGTATCTGATTTCGCGCGGGGTTGCAGGAAACCGCCTGACCACTGTCAGCTACGGCAAGGAACGTCCGCTCGAGATTTGCAGCAACGAAGCATGTTATGCCAAGAACCGCCGCGCCGTCACGGTGCTGGCAGGCGGACTGTCGAGCTAATCCGATGCGGTTCATTGTTGCCATCGCTTTGACACTGAGCCTGTTCCCGCTTGGGGCGCAGGCTCAGGATGATCAGACCCTTGCGGATATCCGGCAAGAGCTGACGGTACTCTATGTGGAAATGCAGCGGCTCAAGCGGGAACTCTCCACCACTGGTGGACCATCGGTCGCGACTGGAGGGGAGACCGCGCTGGATCGATTGACGTCGATCGAAAACGAATTGCAGCGTCTGACGTCAAAAACGGAGGAGCTGGAGTTTCGCGTCAACCGCATCGTGGAGGATGGCACCAATCGGATCGGCGATCTTGAATTCCGGCTGGTTGAGCTGGAAGGCGGTGACATTGGCGCATTGGGCGAGACAACAACGCTGGGCGGCGATGTCGGCAGTGAAGGCGCGACAACCGGTTCCGCGCCGGCACCGGCCCCATCGGGACAGACGGGGGAGTTGGCACCTGGAACACAATTGGCGGTTGGCGAAGAGGATGATTTCAAGCGCGCTCAGGCGGCATTGGCTGAGGGGCAATATCAGGAGGCAGCCGATCAATTCGCGGCGTTTTCCGAAACCTATCCCGGCGGACCTTTGGCTGCGGGCGCATCTCTGGGGCGCGGTGAGGCGCTGGAAAAGCTGGGCAACACTAAAGAAGCGGCACGGTCCTATCTTGCGGGTTTCAGCGCTGACCCACAGGGACCCGTCGCGCCGCAGGCATTGTTCCGTTTGGGGCGCTCGCTGGGCGCATTGAACCAAACCCAGGAGGCCTGCGTCACACTCTCCGAGGTAGCGATCCGTTTCCCTGGCGATCCGGCCGTGGCTCAGGCCGAGGAGGCCAAGCGCGCACTGGCTTGCCCCTAAGCAATGGACAGTCTGTTGCGGCAGATCGCGGCAGCGCTGCCGCCTGACTTGCCCACAGATTTGGGGGTTGCGGTTTCAGGGGGAAGCGACTCTATCGCGTTGCTGACCCTGTTGCACCACGTCTCGAAAGATCGCGGTATTTCGTTGTCGGCTGTGACAGTGGACCATGGCTTGCGAACGGAATCCGCAACTGAGGCTGCTACTGTTGAGCGATATGCAGCGAAACTGAACATTCCCCACGATACGCTGGTTTGGAACGGATGGGATGGAGCAGGTAACACCCAGAATGAGGCACGAAAGGCGCGGTATGCGCTAATGTCGGATTGGGCGCGGGCAAGGCAAATCCCGGCAATTGCGTTGGGCCATACGCTCGACGATCAGGCAGAAACTGTGCTTATGCGTCTATCGCGCGGGGCCGGTGTCGATGGGCTGAGTGCCATGAGAGGTGACATTGAACGGGATGGAGTACGTTGGCTGCGGCCTCTGCTCGGTCTCAGGCGCGAAGCCCTTCGCGATTTTTTGAGTGCGCAGTCTGTTCAATGGCACGATGATCCGTCCAATGACGACAGCCGATACGATCGCATCAAGACACGGCAAGCACTGGCGTTGCTTACCCCTTTGGGTGTGACGGCGGAGGCATTGGGGCAGGTTGCGGAAAACATGCAGTCTGCTCGGGAAGCATTGGAGACCCAGACGCGTTTGATGGCGGATCGACTTGTGTCCGTCGAGGCAGGAGCGCTTAAGCTTCAAAGAGCGTCCTTTGATGCGCTTCAGCCGGAAATCGCCCGCCGGTTGGTTGTGGCATGCCTTAAGTGGATCACGGGTGCTGATTATGCGCCGCGCGCGCGATCCTTGGCGTTGACGCTTGATGCATTACGCAGAGATGGAAGCGCGACGCTAGAGGGGTGTCGCATGTTGCAAAGAGGCGAAGATTTTTGGGTTTTTCGCGAATACAATGCGGTAAAAAACCTGCGTTGCGCGACAAACGAAATTTGGGACGGGCGTTGGGCCCTTTCCGGACCAGCGGCACAGGCACCACTGTCCATCGCGGCGCTGGGGCCGGAGGGTCTGGCCGAGTGCCCCACGTGGCGCGAGACCGGTTTGCCAAGGGACCTTCTTCTGGCCTCTCCCGCCGTTTGGAAGTCGGACACCCTTCAAGCGGCTCCTCATGCCGGGAAAGCCTCTGGGTGGGCCGCAAAGCTACAAAGGGCCGATACGTCGAATTTTCAAAGCCCATAGGTTAATGAGCACCAGTTGCTTTGTGAATTGACGCCAATACAGCGCAATGTCGCGAATTTGAGACGAACTGACGCGCCAACCTTTTCCTCAAACGCCCCAATCTCGCATTGAACCGGCGCGTGGAGTGTCTATGTTAGCGTGGTGGTGCTACCATTGAGGCAAGCACTCCGCGCAGTATTAGGAGATTTTCCTTGGGAAACGCACGTAACATCGCCTTCTGGGTCGTCTTGTTTCTATTGATCCTGGCCCTTTTCAATCTGTTCAGTGGCCCTGGCAGCACGATGCAAAGCCGTGAGATCAGCTATTCTGATTTTGTGGAAGCGGTTGAGGCTGGCGATGTCAGCAACGTTACCCTGGATGGTGAGCAAGTCCGGTTCCGCCAGTCCGACGGTACAGACTATGTGACCATCAAACCGACGGATGCGGAGATTACGCAACTGTTGATCGCAAACGATGTGCCCTTGAGGGCAGAGCAACAACAGCAATCCGGGTTCCAGACTTTCCTGATGTCCCTGTTACCTTTCCTTTTGCTGATAGGTGTCTGGATCTACTTTATGAACCGCATGCAAGGGGGCGGCAAAGGCGGTGCCATGGGCTTTGGCAAATCCAAAGCCAAGATGCTGACCGAAAAGCACGGCCGCGTGACCTTCGATGACGTCGCAGGCATCGACGAGGCGAAGGAAGAGCTGGAAGAGATCGTGGAATTCCTGCGCAATCCGCAAAAGTTCTCGCGTCTTGGCGGTAAGATCCCCAAAGGTGCATTGCTCGAAGGGCCTCCGGGAACCGGTAAGACGCTGCTTGCTCGGGCGATTGCCGGAGAAGCCGGTGTGCCGTTCTTTACGATCTCCGGCTCTGACTTCGTTGAGATGTTCGTGGGGGTTGGTGCCTCCCGTGTCCGTGACATGTTCGAACAGGCGAAGAAGAATGCGCCTTGTATCGTTTTCATCGACGAGATCGATGCCGTGGGGCGTCACCGTGGCGCTGGATATGGCGGCGGTAACGATGAGCGCGAACAGACACTCAACCAGTTGCTCGTCGAAATGGATGGGTTTGAAGCCAATGAAGGTGTGATCATCATCGCGGCGACCAACCGAAAAGACGTGCTTGACCCCGCACTTCTGCGCCCGGGTCGTTTTGACCGTCAGGTCACGGTGGGCAACCCCGACATCAAGGGCCGCGAGAAGATTTTGGGCGTGCATGCGCGCAAAACCCCGCTGGGTCCCGATGTGGATCTACGTATTATTGCACGCGGCACGCCAGGTTTCTCCGGTGCCGATTTGGCGAATCTTGTGAACGAGGCAGCCTTGGGGGCTGCACGTGTTGGTCGCCGTTTCGTCACGATGATCGATTTCGAAAGCGCCAAGGATAAGATCATGATGGGCGCCGAACGCCGCTCCATGGTTATGACACCTGAGCAGAAGGAAATGACTGCGTATCACGAGGCGGGGCACGCGCTGGTTGGTATCAAATTACCCAAATGCGACCCGGTCTATAAAGCGACGATCATCCCGCGGGGTGGGGCGCTTGGCATGGTGATGAGCCTGCCAGAGATGGACAGGTTGAATATGTTCAAGGACGAATGCCATCAGCGTCTGGCCATGACCATGGCTGGCAAGGCGGCCGAGATTCACAAATACGGTCCCGACTCGGTCTCAAATGGTCCTGCCGGTGACATCATGCAGGCGTCAGGCCTGGCTCGGGCGATGGTGCTGCGCTGGGGCATGTCGGATAAGGTCGGGAACATCGACTATTCCGAAGCCGCAGAAGGCTATCAGGGCAATACGGCGGGCTTTTCCGTGTCGGCCAATACCAAGGAACTGATCGAAGAAGAGGTTCAGCGTTTCATCCAGGAAGGGTACGACTGGGCGCTGAAAATCATCAAAGAGAATAACGAAGAGTTCGAACGCCTTGCGCAAGGCCTCCTGGAATACGAGACCCTGACAGGAGAAGAAATCAAACGCGTCATGAATGGTGAACCTCCTGTTCCGCCATCCGGTGAAGCGGATAAGCCGGACAGCGAAACCGCGCCAAGCGTGACAGGCATTCCCAAAGCCAAGGCCAAGAAAAAGCCGCCGTCTGACGACGGGTTGGAGCCTGAGCCGTCCACCTAAGCTGAAAACCACTGATGGAGACCTCGCCAATTGGCGGGGTCTTTTCTTTTAGTCATCTGCGCTGCATTGTGCATTCATTTCTAAAGGGTTTTTTTATGCCGGCATTGAAGCCAACTGATTTCACCGGGCAGATTACATGGTTGGGGCGCGTTACCGGACAGCAGCACAATCTGCGCTCCGCAAAATTGCAGCAAGCACACCTGAGCTTTGATGGAATTGAAGGTGAGTTTCATGGCGGCGCGACACGCCCTTCCTGCGCGCGGACGTTGTCGCAATATCCCAAAGGCACAGAAATCCGGAATGTGCGCCAATTGACGATTCTCTCATCTGAAGAACTGGACCTGATCGCTGCCGACATGGGTGTAGAGTCAATCGATCCGATGCTGCTTGGGGCCTCCATGGTGATCGAGGGTATTCCTGATTTCACGCATGTACCGCCCTCGTCGCGATTGCTGGCAAAGAGTGGTGCAAGCCTGACCATTGATATGGAGAACCGCCCCTGTGCTTACCTTGGGCGTGACATCGCGACGGATCATCCGGACCTTGGTCCAAAATTCAAACCTGCCGCAGCGAACAGGCGTGGTGTGACGGCATGGGTCGAACGAGAAGGGCTGATTTCGGTGGGCGACACGCTGCAGTTGCACGTACCAGACCAACCTGTCTGGAGCCATCTGGCCGAGGCGCGTAGGTAACTTTCGTTTCCGAAACGAAACGATTGGAGCATCCCTCGCCGCAAGATGCTTCGAAAATGTCGGAAATGCCACTCTCAGGTATTGGTGCACACCTGTATGCACCCTGTAGATCAATGCCTAAGCAGCATCTTCAGGGGGAATCCTTCATGGCCTACAAATCAGACATCGAAATTGCGCGCGCAGCGAACAAGCTGCCAATCCAGGAGATCGGGGCCAAGTTGGGCATTTCCAGCGACGATCTGCTGCCGTATGGCCATGACAAGGCCAAGGTGTCGCAGTCCTTCATCAATTCCGTACAGGACAAGAAAGACGGAAAGCTGATCCTGGTCACAGCGATCAACCCGACGCCAGCAGGTGAAGGCAAGACGACCACCACCGTAGGGCTGGGCGATGGCCTGAACCGCATCGGCAAGAATGCCTGTGTCTGTATTCGCGAGGCCTCCCTTGGTCCAAACTTCGGGATGAAAGGTGGCGCAGCCGGGGGCGGAAACGCGCAGGTTGTTCCCATGGAAGAAATGAACCTGCATTTCACGGGTGACTTCCATGCGATTACGTCAGCTCACTCTTTGTTGTCCGCAATGATCGACAACCACATCTACTGGGGCAACGAGTTGGAGATTGACACCCGACGGGTCGTTTGGCGGCGCGTTGTGGACATGAACGACCGTGCGTTGCGACAGATTACTGCATCGCTGGGTGGCGTGGCCAATGGTTTCCCTCGGGAGGCGGGCTTTGACATCACCGTGGCCTCTGAGGTAATGGCAATCCTTTGCCTGGCGAAAGACCTCAAGGACCTTCAGCGACGGTTGGGCGATATGATTGTGGCTTACCGCCGGGATCGTAGCCCCGTGTTCGCACGCGACATCAAAGCCGATGGTGCGATGACAGTGCTGCTGAAAGACGCGATGCAGCCAAACCTTGTTCAGACGTTGGAAAACAATCCTGCCTTTGTACATGGTGGTCCTTTTGCCAACATCGCGCATGGCTGCAACTCGGTCATTGCGACGACGACAGCGTTGAAACTTGCGGACTACGTGGTAACCGAGGCGGGCTTTGGTGCCGATCTTGGTGCTGAGAAGTTCATGAACATCAAGTGCCGCAAGGCGGGCCTCGCGCCCTCGGTCGTAGTTTGCGTGGCCACGGTGCGCGCGATGAAGATGAACGGCGGCGTGGCCAAGGCTGATCTTGGCGACGAAAACGTCGATGCGGTGAAGGCGGGATGTCCGAACCTCGGGCGTCATATCGAGAACCTCAAATCCTTTGGTGTGCCAGTGGTCGTGGCGATCAACCACTTTGTCACCGACACGGATGCCGAAGTGGCCGCGATCAAGGACTACGTGTCTGAACACGGCGCCGAAGCGGTCTTGTCGCGTCATTGGGAACTGGGTTCCGAAGGCTCTGCTGATCTGGCCACCAAAGTAGCGGAACTGGCAGATGCTGACGTTGCGAACTTCTCGCCAATCTACCCCGATGACATGCCTCTCGCCGAGAAAATCCAGACCATCGCCAAGCGCATTTACCGTGCAGATGAAGCGCTGATGGACAAGAAAATCCGCGATCAGCTCAAGCTCTGGGAAGAGCAGGGATACGGCAATCTGCCGGTATGTATGGCCAAGACGCAGTACAGCTTCTCCACCGATCCGAACCTGCGTGGCGCGCCAACGGGCCATTCTGTTCCGGTGCGCGAGGTCCGTCTGTCTGCGGGTGCCGGGTTCATTGTTGCGGTCTGCGGCGAGATCATGACGATGCCGGGATTGCCGCGTGTCCCCTCAGCCGAGAACATCATGCTCAACGACGATGGGCAGATCGAAGGGCTGTTCTAAGCGGTACGACAATCGCTATCCGAGGGCAGGCTGTCTTGCCCTCGGGTGCAACGTGGTGGATGTTGCTCACATGATCCATGAAAGGACACTGTGATGTACAAGATAATTTCTCTGCTCATTGCTCTCGTGATTGGCAGCGCCGCGTTGGCGGAGGACCGATACGTTGGTTACTACTACCCAGAAATAGGCAGCGAAGAGACCTTTGACCGCGTGGTGCGCAATTCTGAAGGGGCCAATAAGGCGGTGCGCATCGACTTCGTCAATGTCCTGACAACGGCTCAGCTAGAAGCGCCGGAAAGCCCGCGATTTGTGTTCTTCACAAAAGGCGAAGATGCGGGCACCCTGATCCTTGTTGCCCTCGACGATGAGATTTTTTCGTCGATCTACCGGGCCCGCGCAATCCTTGCACAACTGACCGTGAGCGTTCGAAAAGGCGGCTATTTCCGGCAGGAAGAGCTCCAGTATGTCGCGACGTTTTATGATCTTTTGCAATTGATGGCATTTGACGAGTTGATCATCAGTGATGGTCAAACCTGGGCCCATCGTGTGAATTTCCAAAGATAGAAAGAAAACCCATGCCAGCAACTCTCATCGACGGTAAAGCCTTTGCAGCGCGCGTCCGTTCTCAGGTCGCAGACCATGTCACACGATTGAAATCCGAGCATGGAATCACGCCGGGCCTCGCCGTTGTGCTGGTGGGGGAAGACCCTGCAAGTCAGGTCTACGTGCGGTCCAAAGGAAAGCAAACCGTCGAAGTGGGTATGAAGTCCGTTGAACACAAGCTTGATGTAGATACATCCGAGGCTGACCTTTTGGCGGTCATCGACCAGTTGAACAACGATCCTGAAATCCATGGAATCCTTGTGCAATTACCGTTGCCGGAGCATTTGGACGAAGACCTCGTAATCAACTCGATTGCACCGGAGAAAGATGTGGACGGCTTCCACATTTCGAATGTGGGCCTTCTTGGCACAGGGCAGAAGAGCATGGTTCCTTGTACACCTTTGGGCTGTTTGATGATGCTGCGGGATCACCACGGATCGATATTGGGCATGGATGCAGTTGTGGTCGGGCGCTCCAACATCGTCGGCAAGCCCATGGCGCAGCTCTTGCTTGGTGACAGCTGCACCGTCACAATTGCGCACAGCCGGACCAAGGATTTGCCGGATGTTGTGCGTCGTGCGGATATCGTCGTTGCGGCCGTTGGGCGCCCCGAGATGATACCGGGCGATTGGATCAAGCCGGGCGCGACGGTGATCGACGTTGGCATCAACCGGCTTGATGCGCCAGAACGCGGCGAGGGGAAAACCCGGCTCGTGGGCGATGTGCAGTTCGAAAGCTGCGCCGAGGTCGCCGGCGCCATAACACCTGTTCCTGGCGGTGTGGGACCGATGACGATTGCCTGCCTGTTGGCCAATACCGTCACAGCTTGTTGCCGTGCGAATGGTCTGGCAGAGCCTGAAGGCCTGACGGCCTAAAGCGTTACCGGCATCATGGTGCCTTGCAGTGCCGCAATCAGGGTTTCATTCCCACCTGTCACTGCAAATACATCAGAAGCAACAACGATCAATCGACGGCCGGGTTTCAGGACCCGGCCTTTCGAGACGAGATAGTCACCTCGCGCCGGAGCCAGCAGGTTGATCTTGATCTCCGCTGTAACGACTTCCTGATCGCTTGGTATCAACGTCAGGGCGGCATAGCCGGCGGCGCTGTCCCCGATGGAAAAGGTCAGCCCTGCGTGTCCAAAACCCTGCTGTTGCAGGCTGCCGGGCAAGATCGGCGCTTTGATCCACACCTCTGCTTCGCCGATTTGGGCCAATTCGGCGCCCAGCGTCTGCATCATGCTTTGTGCGGCAAAGCTCTGCTCAATCCGTGTGCGGGTGGCAGCGTCCATTGGGATCTCCTAGCGAGGCATTGGGATGCATGTGGGCACAGGTCCGGTCAAAATGGCAAGGGCTTCGGGCCCCATCAGTTTGCCCAACCCGCCGTCGCTGCTGCGCAGCCCGCCAGTGTAGGTGCCGTAAGCGGGCAGGATCAGGCGCCTGTCATCCACCAGAAACGCTGGCCGAGAGATCACGCGACCTCGCGTGGGTAGGCGTGCTTTGGGATGATAATGCCCGGATACTTCGGCGTTTGCGTCCGGTTGCGCAATATGCCGAAAAGTAAGAGCGCCAAAAAGGATCTCTCGCAGATGGCTGCCGCCGAATTCGACCGGGCCGGGGTCGTGATTCCCTTCGATCCAGATCCAGTCCCGTCCAGCTTGCAGGCGGGTAATCCACTGGCGTTCCTCATTGGGCAGGCTGCGGGCCGCGATCAAATCGTCGAAACTGTCACCAAGACAAATCACCTTGCGTGCATCGGTCGCGGCCAGATCACTCGCCAGCCGTGTCAGCGTGTCGCGCGTCTCATAAGGAGGGACGGGCTGACCGCTGCGCCTTGCGATGCGCTCGGACTTGCCCAGATGTAAGTCCGAGACGCAGAGCAACCGCTGTTCAGGCCACCACAGCGCACCGGAGGGCAAGGCGCGAAGTGAAGCTCCGCAGAACGAGAATGCATGATGGTTCATGGTTTGTTCATCGCTGAATAAACCAGTGGTGACAAGGGTCACCATCCAACGCGCCATTTGGGTTTGTCGCTCGCAGGCTGTGAAACCTGCGCAAGGCGGGAACGCTCCATCAGCCGCGCGGCTTCTTCGGCCAGCAGCTTCTCCTCTGCTGCGCCCTTCACCGGGACGCGGCCCATCTCTAGAAACATCGGAGCCGCCAATGGGCTCACACGATCAAGTTGCAGATGGTCGATGCGCCCGGCCACACGCTCCGTCATTTCACGGATGCGCCCAAAATCGACAAGGCCACGCAGGGCTTCCTCGCGCGTGATGTCCAGCAGCAGGTGGCCGGGGTCGTACTTTTGCAATGTGTCATAGAGGATGTCTGAACTGAACGTGGATTGCCGCCCGGTTTTGCGTGTTGTTGGCGTATTGCGCTGGATCAGCCCGGCAATGGTGGCGCTTGCCCGGAAGGTTCGTTTCATCACGGCATTTCCGGCAAGCCAGGTTTCCAATCCATCTTCTAATGCCGCGAGATCAAAAAGAGGCGCGGGATCCTGCAATGCATCCAGTCCCCAGATCAGCGTCGCATAATCTGTCGCAACAAAGCCAAGAGGGTTGAGACCGATCTCCTCCATGCGCTTCGTCAACAACAGCCCTAACGTCTGCTGTCCGTTTCGCCCGGCAAACCCGTAGACGACGGTCTGGGCGCGACCATCGTGTGGAAAGCTCTCGATCAAGAGACGCCCGGGTTCCGGTAATCGCGAATATTTGCGTTGTAAAACAAGCCAGTCCGCAGTGTGGGGGGGCAATTCCGGCCAACTCTCGTGTTGGAAAATCTCCATGACTCGCGCGCTCAGCTGGGTGGATGTCGCGAATTTGGTGCCCATGAAAGTGGCAACCTTTGGTTTTTTTGCGGCGTTACGGCTGACCTCGACCGTCATCTCGCGCAGACCTTCATATCGAACGACCTGCCCCCCGATCAGGAAGGTATCTCCGGGTGTCAAAGATGCCGCAAATCCCTCCTCAATTTCGCCAAGCGGTTTGCCACCCCGGCTGCGCCGCAACCTCACCTTCAGCGTGTCGGTATCCTGAATGGTGCCGATGTTCATTCGGATTTGTCTGGCTGCACGCGGATCGCGCAGGTGCCACATGCCGTCATCCTTTTGGACAAGGCGTTGCCACTGGTCATAGGCTCTGAGGGCGTATCCTCCGGTCGCACAGAATTCGAGGCAGTCGTCGAACTCGGACTGGGACATGTCAGAGTAAGCGCCAACGGTTTTGATCTCATCGTAGAGCGTTCCCGCGTCGAACGGGCCGGCACAGGCCGTGATGAGAATATGTTGGCACAGTACATCGCGCGGGCCGCGCTGCCGGGTTTCACCATCCAGTTGGCCCATGCGTACCGCGTCAAGTGCGGCATGGCATTCCACCACTTCAAACCGATTGGCGGGCACCAGCAGGGCCTTTGAGGGCGCATTGTAGCGGTGGTTGGCCCGACCAATGCGCTGCACCAATCGCTTGACGTTCTTGGGCGCACCGATCTGGATCACAAGGTCGACATCCCCCCAGTCGATCCCCAGATCGAGCGATCCGGTACAAACGATCCCGCGCAACTCACCGCGCACCATGGCCGCCTCGACCCTTTCGCGCTGCTGGCGGTCGAGAGACCCATGGTGGATACCGATCGGCAAACCATCATCATTCGCAAGCCAGAGGTTGTGAAAGAAGATCTCTGCCTGCGCGCGCGTGTTATGGAAAATCAGGGTGGTGTTATGGGCCTTTACCTCGTCCAGCACCGCAGGGATGGAATAGGCGGCGTTTCCCCCGGCCCAGGGTGGCGGGTATTCGGTGACCAACATGGATATGTCAGGGGCTGGGCCCGGATCTGCCAAGAGCACGTCGCAGGGATCGGGATGGCGTGCAAGCATATGGGCGATGGCGTTTGGGTCGTCGACTGTCGCGGACAAGCCAACCCGCCGCAGGTCCGGACAGAGTTGTTGCAAGCGACCAAGCGCCAACATCAACTGATCGCCGCGCTTGCTTTCCGCCAAGGCGTGGATCTCATCAACGACCACGCGTTTGAGACCTTTGAACATGCGGGGTGCATCCTCGTAGCTTGTCAGCAGCGCGAGACTTTCCGGGGTGGTGAGCAGAATGTGTGGCGGATCCGCGCGCTGTCGCTTTTTCCTGCTGGCAGAGGTGTCGCCGGTTCGATCCTCAATCCGAATGGGCAAGGCCATTTCCGTAACGGGCGTGGTCAGATTGCGTTTGATATCAGCGGCCAGAGCCTTGAGAGGTGAAACATAGAGCGTATGCAGCCCGCTATGCTCCCCCTCTGCCAGATCGACGAGCGTGGGTAGGAAACCGGCGAGGGTTTTTCCGCCGCCGGTGGGCGCGATCAATAGTAAAGCCGGGGCATCAGATTTCGCGAGCATCTCTTGCTGATGCGGATGAATGGACCATCCTTTGCGGGTAAACCAGTCGTCGAAGTTGTCGGGCAAAGGTCGCATGGCCTAAGTCTAGCTTTGCAGCTTAGCAGCGCCAGTTCTTTTACAGGAATTCGCTGAAGGGCTGCTTTGCGGTGACGCAATTTCTACAAACAGTCTTGTGACAGAGGCCCAAAAAATGTTGATGGTTACAAAAAGGACAATTAGCCATCAGCGCGAGATACAATGAGAAGAGCGTGAAGGCTCTCACCGGGGACAGCATGGGGTACGTCCAGCTATGGAATTGAAGTTGAACTCTCTGAAAGAGACGACCGTATGCCTTTGATAAGAAGCTGGGTGACCTCGGCCAATTCCAAAGAGACCCCTTTTCCCCTGAATAACCTGCCATATGGGGTGTTTTCCATTGGGGGCGCGTCGCCGATTTGTGGCGTTGCGATCGGCGATATGATCCTGGATGTTGCTGCGTGCGAGGCAGCGGGGCTGATCAACTTGGGGGTTGAGCCGGTATTTCAGTTGCCCGCTTGGAACCCCCTGATGGCACAAGGCCCGGACTCCTGGGCCGCGCTCCGCCGAATTCTTGTTGAATTACTTGAAGAGGGTTCCTCGCACCGTAACGACATTGAACAGTTTCTGGTGCGGCAGGCCGACGTGGAAATGCACATGCCATTCCGCGTGGGCGAGTTTACGGATTTCTACGCAAGCAGACATCATGCGACGAATGTTGGCACCATGTTTCGCGGACCCGAAAACGCTTTGCCACCCAACTGGCTCCACATTCCAATTGGGTATAATGGCCGGGCTTCGACGGTTGTCGTCTCAAAGACACCGATTACGCGCCCGAGCGGTCAAATCAAGGCGCCAGACGCGGATATGCCGTCGTTCGGGCCTTGTGAGCGCCTTGATTTTGAACTGGAACTGGGTGCGATCGTTGGTTGTTCGTCCAAGATGGGATGTCCTGTTTCGGTCCAACAAGCGGATGATATGATCTTTGGCTATGTCCTGCTGAACGATTGGTCGGCTCGCGATATTCAGGCTTGGGAATACCAGCCTTTGGGGCCGTTTCAGGCAAAGGCGTTTGCTACATCCATTTCCCCTTGGATCGTGACCAAAGCAGCGCTTGAAGCTTTCCGGATGCCGTCGCCTGCACAAGTAAAACCATTGCTTCCCTACCTCCAGGAACCGGGACCGATGCTATACGATATCGCCCTCGAAGTCGCACTGGCCCCGACAGGCAAACCAGCAACCGTGCTGACGCGCACCAACTACAAGCAGATGTACTATTCCGCTGCGCAGCAGCTGACCCACCATGCAAGTTCAGGGTGCGCGATGAGTGTAGGTGATCTTTTGGGCTCGGGGACGATCTCCGGATCGGGAAAATCTGAGCGTGGCAGCCTGCTGGAACTGTCTTGGGGTGGGACGGAACCCCTGACCCTCGATACCGGCGAAACCCGCCGGTTCATTGAAGACGGTGATACAGTTACGTTAACAGGCGCTGCATTGGGTGATGGGTATCAGATCGGATTTGGCGCTTGCGCAGGTACGGTCCTGCCAGCAATCCCCTACCCGTAGTACGCGCACCGGACTTTGTGCAAAGCTGCCCAATCGAGTTGGAACGCTTGAGGCGGTCGGAAATGGAAAGAGAATGAAATGGCAAAAGCTTTTGCGTCGCAAGGCGATCTGACTGAGAAGAAGATCACCTTTGATGAAGTTGGTCGCGGCCTTTGGGCCTTCACCGCTGAAGGGGATCCGAACTCTGGCGTCATAATAGGGGACGAAAGTGTCATGATCGTCGAGGCACAGGCGACCCCTCGGCTGGCTCAAAAAGTCATTGAGCAGGTTCGATCCATCACCGACAAACCGATAACCCATCTTGTCCTGACCCATTATCACGCCGTGCGCGTGTTGGGAGCCTCTGCCTATGGGGCTGATCAGATCATCATGTCTGATGCTGCCCGCGGCATGGTCGAGGAAAGAGGGCAGGAAGATTGGGATAGCGAATTTCAGCGGTTTCCGAGGCTTTTCGAAGGGCATGAAAGTATCCCCGGTCTGACTTACCCGACGACCACTTTTTCGGACTCCATGACCGTATATCTTGGCAACCGCCGGGTTGATATCAAGCACATCGGCCGCGCCCATACTGCGGGTGACGCTGTCATTCATGTGCCCGATGAGAACGTGATGTTCACTGGTGACATCGTTGAAGATCACTCTGCATGTTATTGCGGTGATGGCTATTTCTCGGATTGGGGCAGCACGCTGGACCAAATACTGTCCTACGATGTCGATGCAATTGCGCCTGGCAGAGGGGGTGCATTGATCGGCAAAGACGCCGTTCTGCGGGCCATCGAAAGCACGCGTGATTTCGTCAACAGCACCTACGCTCCGGCCGCGCGCGTCGCAAACCGCGGCGGCAGTCTCAAAGAAGCCTGGGAGGCCGTGCGCGCGTCGTGCGATCCGAAGTTCCAGGACTACGCGATTTATGAACACTGCCTGCCGTTTAACGTTTCGCGCGCCTACGACGAGGCGCGCGGGATCGCTCATCCTCGCATCTGGACCGACAAACGGGATCTGGAAATGTGGGAAGCCTTGCAAGGCTGACACCGACCTTCGTCATGGGAGATCACTTTGGTTTCACCACGCTATCAGACAGCATTCAAACTCTATCCCTATAAAAAGGTTCCGGATCAGGACGATAGCCCGGCGCGTCATCCTGTTGTCATTATTGGGGCCGGTCCAGTGGGTCTTGCCTTGGCGCTTGATCTTGGGATGCGCGGAACACCGGCGTTGATCCTGGACGATCACGAGGGCCCGGGGCTTGGATCCAAGGCAATCTGCTTTGCCAAACGCACGCTGGACATCGCGACCCGGCTAGGCGCCGGCCAGCAGATGGTCGAAAAGGGGATCGTCTGGAACGTCGGCAAGGTTTTCCATCGCAGCGACAAAATATTTGAATTCAATCTCCTGCCCGAAGCCGGGCATCGAAACCCAGCGTTTATCAATCTGCAACAACCATACTTCGAGAAATTCCTCCACGATGCGATCCGCGACGCTCGACAGCACGGGGCACCTATCGAGGTTCGGGGGATGAACCGCGTCACTTCTGTATGTCCCAGCGATGACCACGTTCTATTGGATGTGGAAACGCCAGATGGATCCTACCAGATCAAAGCGGACTGGCTGATTGCTTGCGACGGAGCGCGATCTCCGACGCGCGACATGTTGGGGCTGACGTTCGATGGGCGTGTATTTGAAGACAACTTCCTGATCGCAGACGTCAGGATGAAGGCGGATTTCCCGACCGAACGCTGGTTCTGGTTTGAACCCCCCTTTGAGGGCGCGGGCCAATCGGCATTGCTGCACAAGCAACCTGATGACATCTGGCGGATTGATTTCCAGCTCGGATGGGAAATCGACCGCGAAAAAGAACTCCACCCTGACCGGGTCCGAGCACGTGTGGATGCTATGCTGTCTTCGCAGACTGGCGCGGTGCCCGCCTATGAGCTTGAATGGACATCCATCTACACGTTTCAATGCCGCCGAATGGAAGCGTTTCGACATGGACGCGTTTTCTTTGCCGGGGACAGTGCGCACCAGGTGTCGCCATTTGGTGCGCGGGGCGCCAATTCCGGTGTTCAGGACGCGGAGAACCTGGCGTGGAAACTTGATCTGGTCCTGAAAGGCGTGGCTGACGAGGCGCTTTTGCAGAGCTATGCGCATGAGCGGGAATTCGGTGCGGACGAGAATATTCTCAACTCCTCCCGTGCAACAGATTTCATGACGCCTAAGTCTGAAAACAGTCAGATCTTTCGCGATGCCGTTCTCGAAATGGCTTCTCGTGCCCCCTTTGGACAGGCGTTCGTGAATTCAGGGCGTTTGTCGGTTCCCTGCATTTACGATGACTTTCCGCTCTTTGGTCCGGATGCGTTGGATGGACCGGCAAGAACGCGACCCGGGGCCGCTTGTCCTGATGCGCCGGTTGGGAATGGGTTTTTGCTGGATCATTTGACTGGCCATTTCGTGCTTTTGGTATTGGGAGGGGATGAACCGCCACCCGTTTCGGCCTTTGGGATTACAACGGCTGTCATGCACCTGGCGGAGGTTTCGCCGGAATTGGCGGAACGGTATCTGGGAGCCGCCAAACAGGCAGTTTATTTGATCCGACCCGACCAGCACATCGTGGCCCGCTGGCCGACATTTGATGCAGACGCGGTTGCGCGATGCATCGCCCTTGCTCTTGGGAAGGACACCTCATGACGTTGAACCTCAACCCAAACATCAATGACGCAGATGGCTTTTACCAGGAGCTTTTGGCGGTTCACGACGGTCTCAGTAAGGCGGAGAGCGATGCTTTGAACGCGCGCCTGATCCTTGTCCTGGCAAACCACATTGGCGACCGAACCGTGCTGCGGGAAGCGCTTGAGGCAGCCAAGTGAGGGCAACAACTGGTGTATTGACCCCATCTAGTTTGCGCCGGTTCCTGTGGTGGAATCCAAACGGGCAATCAAACCGTCAGAGGTCTATTTCCAGAACACCGTCTTTGAGAGCGGCACGGGACTGGCACAAGATGATCGAGGATTCGTGTTGCGCTTTTGACAAAACGAAATCGCGGTGCTCCACCTCGCCCGAAATCACGTCACATTTGCAGACGCCACAGATACCGTCAGAGCATTTGACGTCAATTGCCACGCCGTTTTCCTGAAGAATATCTGTCGCCGCTCGATCCGCCGGAACCAGTAACTCCCGACCTGATTTCGCCAGCTTCAGTGTGAATTCATGGTTTTCATATTCAGGCTGTTCAGGCACCGAGAAATACTCCAGATGCAGCGCGTCTTCGGGAAAGCCCGCATCGGTTGCCGCTTGCATCACGCTGTCCATGTAGCGTTGGGCTCCGCAGGTATAAAGGTGCCAGCCCTTTTGATACCCGCTCAGTACCGTTTTCAAATCTGCGCGGGTGCCTTCGTCAGTGATATGCAGTTTGACGCGGTCCGCCCATTCGAAGCTGGCAATATCGTCCAGCAATCCCATCTCATTGCGGGTTCTGCCTGAGTAGTGAACTTCAAAATCGCGATTTTCGCGATGCAACGTATGAGCCATGGCAATCAGGGGAGTGATGCCAATACCGCCCCCCATCAGAATGGATTTTGCCGCCGTCTCATCCAGTTCAAAATGATTGATCGGAGGTGAAATGAAGACGCGCCGACCGGGGCTGAAAATGCGGTGCATCAATTGCGATCCGCCGCGCCCCTGAACTTCACGCAATACTGCGATCTGATACTTAGACCGGTCTGCGGGATCGCCCGACATGGAATATTGCCGCAAGAACTCTGGTGCGACGACGATGTCCAGATGCGCTCCCGCGCTCCATTCAGGCAGGTCGCCGCCCGAGACGGGCATGAACTCGTATTTCATCACCCCATCGGCGGTTTTTTCGGCTTTGGTGACCTCTACCTGAATGACCGGACTTTGGCTGTCATTGGAATAGAGATGCAATACGCTGTCGTCCCCCCCCGTCAGCCGGGCCCGGTACTCTTTCGCCGGGATCATTTCCTGATAGGCCTCGATCCCAGCCTCCCGATCCATCGGGAAGGGATAAGGATAGGGGTGCGGGGCAAGGGGTGCTGGATAAACTGCCAGGGTCTGATCCTCGTAACGCAAATCCAGATCCTTTTGCAGCGCGCGCTGGTTGGTTGGGTGTTTGGTCGGTCGATAGCCGCCGTCCTCCTCAATCTCCAAGTCCCACCACCATTTTTTGACGGGGTTTAACGTGCCGTTGTCGACCGCATCATCCAATTTCGCGAGTATCGGCGCCAGTTTTGGCACGTTCATCGCAGCCCACCGAAAGGGCTTTTCCTGAAAAATGCCTTCAAGGTTCCAAGGACAGGTCTTCATGCAACGTCCACACATCGCGCCACCGGGCGTCGTGACCCTGTAGGTCGCGCATTTCTGGCTGTCTGATTTCCAGATTTCGTACCCGTTGAACATGAGTTTCGGCCCAGCGGTGATGGCGCCGGATGGGCACTCGCGCGCACATTTGTTGCAGCTTTCGCAAAAGCGCTGCAAGCCAAAGTCAATCGGCTTGTCAAGTTCTAAGGGCAGGTCCGTCGTTACGGTGCCCGACTTCAGGCGAGGGCCAAGAAAAGGGTTGAGGATGACCTCTCCGATACGGCTGACTTCGCCCAATCCTGACAACAGTAAAAGAGGGGGTTGCAGTACTTCGCCGTCCATGACCGTATGCGCTTTGGCGCTGTAGCCAAGGTTGCGGATTTGCTTTGCGATGACGCCCCCCAGCAAGGAAAACCTCAGGTAAGCACGCATGGATTGAGCGACGGCAATCCAGTCATCGCCGCTGGAGCCCTCCATGGTCTCATAGCCCTGATCGATGATCATGTTGATTGCCTGATCGTGCGGCGGCTCAATCACGTCGCCTCGCGCGTCATGGCTGTACCATGCCCAGTCAGGGCAGCGCGATAATCCCACCGCATCTGCGCCCAGCCAATAACTGGTCGCTTTGACCAAATCAGCCGCCTCTTTCGGATCAAGCTGGGCTTTTTCTGCGGCCTGCTCCCCGTCCTGCAACAGGACAAAAGCGCCAAGCGCACGTCGTTGCGCCATCGAAGGGGCTGCCTTGCGCACATAGTGACCGCCCTTGGCGCTGTCCTGCAGCTTCTTCCCCATGTCTCCAAATTGCGCACGGGCAAACATATCCGCACGTTTGGGGACGCGAGCGACATGTTTCTCATCGATATATGTCGTGGGACTTTCGATCCGCTTCAAGGTCTCAAACGGATGCGCGCCATCAACGAAGCGCCGGTTGGCATAGGGCACCGCGTTCATCGCGTTTTTGGCGGAGACCGTTCCAAACCGCCAGCCCAGCCCAAACGCTGCCTTGGGTTGTGACGCCATGGGTGCAAGCGACTGATCGTGACTTATGACGAAACTGGTCGTCACCGCTGAAAGGCCAAAGCGGGTGCCGATGTAGGGATGGCATAATTCACCATCTTCTATGGTCGCCAATCCGCTGGCGACTGCGAGTCTTCCAAGATCGACGTCACTACAAGACGCCGTATGTGCCCGCGCGCCATATCCCAAAAGGCGCAGATAATTTGCCAAGACGACAGCGGTTTCCGCTGCCAACAGGGCCGCCCGATGGGCCTGCGCGTCTTGTATCCAGGCGCTGCCAACTTCGTCCTTTTCGGGCGCTCTGGGGTTTTCATAGAGAAAAACAAGCGCGTGTGTCTGACCTTCGATGCTTGTAGCAGGCGCCTCAACAGAGTCTTTCAGATCTGCCATGATCAGATCGATGCCAGATGCGAGTGTCTTTGTTTGCCGCGTCTTAAGACCTTCGGCCAAGCGGGTCACATCCTGGTTGACGAAAGGCGTCGGCAATTGAACGTCGGGTGTTACCGCGCAGGTTCCAACGACGGCCGCATCTGCGAAATAGCCAAAGGCTTTGAGGTGATTTGCCCTCTCTTTTGGATCGGTCGGGGCATCAGCGACTGCGCCGTTGACCAATCCGTCCCGGATCGCGTCAAGCATCGCTTGGTGTTCTCTCATGGCGTTGATGATGGAGCGGGGGTCATTCGGATGCTCAAATACCAACGGCTTCATCGGCGGAACGTTAGAAAGGTCTGCCGGGCCGCTACGCCGCGCCAAACGTTCGGTAGGGTAGGGGCCCATGAAGACTGGACGGTTCTTGTCCGAGAAAAAGCGCAGTGTCATGGCGGGAACCATAATTCAACAATCGGGCAGGTAGAAGGTTCCGTCTCGGGAAAATGGCCCGACTTACAAAATGTGATATGCGCACGGAGTACTGGTAGTTTCTGAAGGGAAAAAGCGCGGCCCAGAAACGATCAGGACCTGCGCACGAATAGCGGATCCAGCAGTTGGGAAGCCGTTACACCACCATATCGAGCGGATTGCCTGTGACCGAAGATCCCCAGCAAAGGCCTTCTGCAATTACTTCACGATCTTCTCGTCTTTCACGAACATATTGGCCCAAGCGCGATCAAGCAGATCAGGGCGCATCTGGTAAGGGATCCCTTCGAATTCGCAGATCGAAATCATTTGGTCGATCAGGAAAATCGGTTGGTAGTTGGCGTAGACATTGTCGATCTCAGGGTATCTGACCTTAAGCAGGTGCACCAGAGTCGCCTCATCCAAGGGCATCTTCTTTTTCTTTGCGACCATGGCAAAGATCTTCAGGAAGTTCTCCTGGTTTGGGCCGTCGATCTTGATCTTGAAGAAGATCCGGCGCAGGGCCGCCTGGTCGAAGATCTCATTGGGATGGAAGTTGGTTGAGAAGATCACGAGCGTGTCGAAGGGCACTTCAAATTTCTCACCGGACTGGAGCGCCAGAATATCCTTGCCTTCTTCAAGCGGTACGATCCAGCGGTTGACCAGCGCCTGTGGCGGTTCTGCCTGTCGTCCAAGGTCGTCCACGATAAAGATGCCGCCTGTGGATTTGAGCTGTAACGGCGCCTGATAGGTTCGCGCGGTCGGGTTATAGACCAAATCCAGCATGTCGAGGCTCAATTCGCCGCCCGTAATCACGGTTGGTCGTTCGCATTTTACGTAGCGCTGATCAAAGCGCGTTTTGCGACGCAGGGAATTCGGATCATCCGCTTCTTCGGGCACTGCGACATGCACGATAGGGTCATAGACCGTGATGACCTGACCGGCGTATTCGATTGCGCGCGGGACATAAACGTTGTCGCCCAAAGCGTCGCGGATACCGTTTGAGATCGAAGATTTACCGTTCCCGGGTGGGCCATACATCAGGATGGATCGCCCGGCTGAAACAGATGGACCAAGCTGGTCCAACAAATCGTCTGGCAGCACAAGGTGACCCATCGCGCCGGTCAACTGGTCGCGGGTGACCTGGATATTGCGGATAGACTGGCGCTTTACCTGTTCGCGATACACTTCCAACGGCACAGGCATTGCGCCAAAATATTCTGATTGAGCAAGCGCATCGAGCGCTCGGGCTTTGCCTTGCTCGGTCAACTGATAGCCCATCTCGTTGCCATTATTCGCATTGAGCGTACCCGTCGCTTCCAGCAACCGCTGCGTGCGCGCCAGATCCACCAACTCTTGCGTTACGGGGATGGGCAAGCAAACGGCCTGACTTAGCTCGCTGACCATATCCACGTTTTTGCGAAACATTGTTTTCAAGATGATGTCTCGCATCATCACAGTAGACAGTTTCATGTCCGCCAATGTGATCGGTGCGGGCGGGGCCATCACGTGGCCGGTCTGCATGTTCATTTAGACGCCTCAGATGCTGCTTGTCCGTGGTGCGCTCTTGCGCTTGATCGGCATCATAGAAAGCGAAAGTGGCGTAATTCAGGCACCATTTAGCGCAGCTAGGCACAGATAAAGGGCAAGGGTTGGGCCAAGAGCCAATCCCATGGGAAAACGTTTTCCCTGTTCCCAACTGGTCCATTCAGGCGCGAGATCGCGCAGCTTGCTTGTTGCCCGGGCGCCTCTGTGGGTCACGACTGCGGCGAGCAGAACAGCCGTGAAGAGGATTGTCAGCCGGGAAAGATCTTCAACCATCACGTAGGGGGCGGCGAAAGCGAGAAACTTTGCGTCGCCTGCGCCCATCACGCCGGCTGCATTGAGCGCTATTCCTGCCACCAATACGATCGCGAACTGTGCAAAACCCCAAAGATAGACGTCGAGCGATGGCAGTGCGATGGGCCCCAAAACGACAAAGACAGCCCCCAGTGCGAGGACCGCTTTGTTGGTGATCTTCATGCGTGCCAGATCCGTATAGGCCACGTAAAGGCAGATCGGCAGGACAAAGGGCAAGAACCAGATCGCTGCGTGGGCGGAGAGCGCCATAACCAGATTCAGCCAGTGTTTTCTAAGGCTTCCAACGCGCGGGTTGCTGCTTCGAAATGCTGAGGGTGCGTATCTATTGCATCACGCAACAAACGTTTTCCTGTCGTGACATCGCCCTGTTTGACTGCCGACAAGGCCATGGTGTGAAGCAGTTGCGCGCGTTCCGCTTGATCCATCTGAACGACCGGCAAGGTGTAGTTGCGTTGGGCTGCACGAGCCAGAACCAGATTGTTCTTCGCGGTGAAAAGAGTTGGGTCTTGACGCACCGCGTCCCCAAAGAGTTTTTCTGCCCCTTTGAAATCGCCTCGGGTGAGTTTCGAGTACCCCCAATTGTTGAAGACACCGGCGGGGCGCGTGGTCAGGCCAACCGCGGTTTCATAAAAGCTGTCCGCTTTTTTCCACTCTTTGTTGGCGTCCGCGATCATGGCTTCGAGACGGTAGCGTTCATAGGTTTCGTATGTCGGAGGGACTGAGTCCAAAGCGACCTCAGCATCTGCCCAGTTTCCGTTGCGGATCAACGCGTCTGCATAGCGAACCTTGTCTTCGCTGTTGGCCTCGTCCATCTCGGTAACACGTTTCCAGGCAATGCTGCCCTCGTTGAACCGTTTTGCCCGCACATAAGAGAGCGCCAACCCACGTTGCAAATCGATCCTGTCAGGATCGCTCTTGAGAGAACGTTGGAAATAGGAGATCGCTTCGTTTGGATCGGCAACTGTCAGCATCACATCTGACAGGTTGGACTCGTCAACAACGTTCACATCCTGAAAGGCGCGTTCGACGGTTTCTTCACTTGTCGGCTTTTCTGTGCAGCCTGCAACTGCGATTGCGCCTGCGATGCAGGCGGTCATAAGAATAGGGTGGCGCATGTTGTGCGTCCTTTTTACTGCTCTTGCCTCGTTATGGTGTCGGACGGATCACAAAGTCGCTGCTGCCGCGCCGCACCAATTTATATTCGCTGCTTTTTTCTGGTTCTTGTGTAGCAGAAATTTCAGATTTTGCGAGAGCCGCGCGCAAATTGTCACGAACTGCGATGTTTTCGCCATTGCTGAGCGCGAAGGCTCGACGAAAATACTGGATCGCTTCGCTCGTACGGCCCTGTTCCATGAGCAGAACACCGAAATTGTTGAAATCAACAGGCTGCGCATCATCAAGGCTAATGGCGCGTTTCAGCAGTTTTTCCGCTTGCCCCAAACGTCCCAATTGCAGATTTGCAGTCCCGAGACCGGACAGGATTTCAGCATCAAGCGTGCCGCGATCCAAAGCAGCGCGATTGAACGACTTGATCGCCAACTCATACTCACCGGCGGCGATCAGCCGGTGACCGACCTCAACAGCGTTTGCACCTTCTTTGTTTGCTGCCGCGACAAGGTCGACACCGGGTGCCATGACCTGATCGGCCTGATCATCAGACGCGGAAAAGCCGCCTGCGTCATCGCAAGCGGCCAATCCGAATAACAGTGTCGCAAAGGTAGCGCCTTTTATAGCGCACCATCGTGCTGTTTTCATTGTCCTCCGGCGCCCAGGCTGCCCAGTTGTGTAATCCCGTGGACCGATGGACCCACCAGAATGATCAGCAATGGCGGAACGGTCAGCATCATTGTGGCAAGCGTCATCTTGGTTGGCAACTTGTTTGCTGCCTCTTCAGCCCGCATAACGCGCTTGTCACGCATTTCACTGGCATACACACGCAAGGCCTCCGCGATGGATGTACCAAACTGAGCAGATTGGTTCAGCACCGTGACGAAAGAAGAGACGTCCTGCACACCGCAACGTTCGCCGAAATCGTTGAGTACCGTCGACTTGTCTTTACCGGCTTTCATCTCATAGGCCACAACATCAAATTCTTGCGCGAGGGCAGGGTAGGAGGCATGCAGCTCGCCCGCGACGCGTACAATACATTGGTCCAGTGATTGCCCGGCCTCCACACAGACCAGCATCATATCAAGGCTGTCGGGGAAACCGGCCGTGATTTCTTCCTTGCGTGTGTCAACACGCCGCCGCACCCAGTATGTCGGGAGATAGTATCCGATGGCACCTGGGATGATTGTGTAGATCATCATCTTTTGCGCGGTGAATCCTTCGCCACCACCAAGGACGTTCAGGTAAATGAACGCGACCAACAGACCTACCAGACCCAGTGCGAATTGCGCAAAGTGAAAAAACCGCACCGCATCCTGGCTTTGGTATCCGGCCTGACGCAGCATCAGCTGGCGTTTGCTCAACTCCGCCACATCCTTTGGTTCGAGGAAGGATGCAAATTTTTGCAACTGTTCGTTCCGTTCGCCCTGACGCAAACGTTTCTGAGGCTCCTTGGTCGTCGGCTCCTGCACCTGGCGCTTGAGCTTGGCCATCGGGTCTTCGGGTTGGGACAGCATCATCGAGATGGTGATCGCAACCATCACGACACCCAACGTTCCCAGGATGATCATGGGTCCGAGAGGGCCTAGGTATTCTACGATCAAGGCGTTGATAGAATTGATAAATTCCATTTTCTTACTCCTTACACCTTGATGTCGGTCAGAATGCGCATCACCAGCAAGTTGAGCGCGAGGAAGATGCCGACAACGAAACAGGCAGGGATGAACCACGGGTGGTCACGTACTTCGTCATAGTAATGGGGGTCACCCACGTTGATGACGATCAGACAAACAACCGGGAATCCGGACAGGAACTTACCTGACCACTTTGCTTCGGCAGTGATCGCCTTCACACGGCGGAACAGACGGAAGCGGGCACGGATAACCTTGGCCAAGCCCGCGAGGATCTCCGCAAGGTTACCACCAGAGGTTTGCTGGATGTTCACGGCGACCGCAAGAAAGCGCAAATCCTGCATGTCGAGGCGTTCAGCCATCTCCTTGAGCGCATCGCCCACATCGCGGCCATAAGCGGACTCGTCTGCGATGATGCCCATCTCGGAGGCCAGCGGGTCCGGTACTTCCTTGGATACGATCTGCACGGCGGACGAAAACGGATGTCCAACTCTAAGCGAGCGGACCATAAGTTCTACAGCGTCCGGCAACTGCTCTTCGATCATAGCGGTACGCTTGTTGGCCTTGCTTGAAACCCAGAAATAGACAGCGCCAACACCAATGCCGATAGACATCACAATACGTACCGGCATGGAGGTCGCAGTTCCCACCGTCAGGCCCATGAAGGCAACAACGGCCAGTAAACCCATGATCATGATCAGTTGTCTGGGCGTGAACGCGATCGCAGCCTTTTGCGCCTTTTCCCCCAAAAGCGAGTAGAGGGGGATGGATTTGGTTTTCATATGCTGCTGCATTTCCTTGCGCAACTTTTCCAGTACCTCTTCGCGCCCGGTGCCCTTATCCAACATTTCCAAACGGCGGTTTACACGGCTGTTCAGGCTGATGGATTTGCCGAATGTGACGAGATAAAGCCCCTCGACGAGCACGAGGACGCCGACGAAGATCAACCCGTAAATGATTGGTTCTATACTCATTATCCTGTTCCTTACTGCGCTGCGATGGGCTCGTAGATGGAAGGCGGCAGGTCATATCCCCACAACCGGAAACGTTCGGCATAGGCTGATCTGACGCCGGTTGCGGTAAAGTGCCCGATGATCTTGTTATCCGGGGTAAGCCCCACGCGCTGATAGCGGAAGATTTCCTGCATGGAGATGACTTCGCCTTCCATGCCCGTGATCTCTGTGATTGAGGTCATGCGCCGCGAGCCGTCTTGCAGGCGCGAGGCTTGCACGATCAGGTTCACAGCGGAAGAAATCTGGCTGCGTACGGCCTTCAGCGGCATTTCAATGCCAGCCATCGCGATCATGTTCTCCAGACGGCTGATCCCGTCACGGGCGGAGTTGGCGTGAATGGTCGTCATTGATCCGTCGTGGCCCGTATTCATGGCCTGGAGCATGTCGATCACCTCTTCACCCCGCGTCTCCCCGACAATAATGCGGTCTGGACGCATACGAAGTGCGTTTTTCAGACAATCGCGGGGGCTGACTTCACCTTTGCCTTCGACATTTGCTGGGCGGCTTTCCATGCGACCCACATGCGTTTGCTGTAGCTGAAGTTCCGCGGTGTCCTCGATGGTCAGGATCCGTTCCGCGTTGTCGATGAAAGACGACAGGGCATTTAGCGTTGTCGTCTTACCCGAGCCGGTACCGCCAGAAACAATGATGTTAAGGCGTGTTGCAACGGCGGCCTGCAGATAGGCAGCCATTTCCTCGGTAAAGGCTCCAAATTGTACCAGATCGTCGATGCCCAGTTTGTCTTTTTTGAATTTCCGGATGGAAACGAGGCTTCCGTCTACCGCAACAGGGGGCACCATAGCGTTGAAACGCGAACCATCCTTGAGGCGCGCGTCCACATACGGGTTGGATTCGTCGACACGCCGTCCGACGGCGGAAACGATCTTGTCGATGATCCGCAAGAGATGCCGTTCGTCTTTGAACGTGACGTCCGTCAGTTCCAGTTTGCCAAGACGCTCCACAAAGATCTGCTGAGGCCCATTGACCAGAATATCGTTGACGGTGTCGTCCTTGAGCAGGGTTTCCAGCGGGCCCAGGCCGGTGACTTCGTCGTAGAGCTCAGACGTCAGGGTCTGGCGATCTTCGCGGTTCAGAACGATGCTCTGTGCCTGGAGGTGTTCACTGGCTATCGCACTGATTTCCTGACGTAAATCCTGCTCAGTTGCATGTTCAAGCGCTGACAGATTCAGGTTGTCGAGCAGGACGCGGTGCAGATCGAGCTTGATCTCGCCCATGCGTTCCTTGCGTTTGCGCTCTTTATCGATCGCGGCGACTTGCGCCGGTGCGATCGCGACAGGCGCTGATTTGCGCATAACGGTATTCGCGGGGGGAGTATCGCCCCCATCTGGTTTCTTGTCCTCGGCCTGAGCTGGCGCTTCCAGGTTCGCTGGCATGGACGACTTTGACTTTTTATACTTAGAAAACATGCGCGTTCCCTTTCAAGGATCAGGCTGCCTGGACGTCGTCACTTCCCAAATCGAGGATGGACGCCGCAAGTTTTGCGATTTCACGACGTAGCGGATTCTTGGCAGCAGACATCGCAAGTGGCAGGCCATGGTCGGCCCCTTGTGTTATCGGTTTGCCACCGTCGGGCATTTGTACGTCGATGGATATTCCAAGGCTTTCTGCCATCCGTTTGATCCGGCTTTTGCCGGACAGGTCAGTGAATTTCGGCGCGCGGTTCATGATGTAGCGCAGCTTTTCAACCGGGAGGTCCTCTGATTGCAAAGCTCTCTTGAAGCGAAGTGTATTTTGCGCGCAACGCATGTCGAGTTCGACCGAAGCAAAATAGATGTGCGAGGCATTCAGAACTGCCTCTGACCAGGAAACGAGGGTCGAGGGCATATCGACTACGACATAGTCGAAATGACGCCGGGCCATGGTCAGAATCCGGTTGACGTCGTCAGACGAAATTATGTCCAGAGGCAACATATCCGCAGGTGCCGTAAGAACCTGCAGCTTGTCCTGGAAGGTGAGCAACGACTGCCCAAAAATCTCATCATCCATGGATTCAGTATCGGACAACATATCATAGACGAGTTCCCGGCGAGGGAGATCGAGATATGTCGCAACAGTTCCATACTGCAGATCAAGATCGAGCAGGCAAACGCTGGGCCCGCCTTCTTTTTCTTTTGTCGCGAGTTCCCAAGCCAGATTGACTGCCAAGGTCGTGGCACCCGTACCGCCCGCAAGCCCATGAACGACGATGACCGCGCCTTCTTTTTCGGTGCCTGACTGCAACATCGGCGTGGCGCCTTGTGCGGCGATCGCTTCATCTGCCGCACGGACGCGTTCGATCGCCTCCGCGAGTTCATTCTCTGGAAGAGGGTAGGGGACAAATTCGTCCGCACCTTGTCTCAGAAGGGAGTGCAACGACGCCGGAGTGACGTCTTCGGCAATCAGGATGACCTTGATATTGCGGGATTTTGCCTGAGCGATGATCTCGCCCATCAAGACAAGGTTTTCCTCGTCTGTTTCATCCATCGCGAGCGCAATGAACTCCAGCGCTTCGGCCTCCGGTTGGCCAAAGAAGGCGAGAGCTTCGGCAAACCCCAGATCACCCCAGTTTTCACCAAGGGCGAGTTCCATATCTTCAATCAAAAGATCGAAGTTCTGTACATCCCGACTTACCGTGCAAGCCACGATCGGTGATGTATCCGCGTCTGACATCGTGCTGCTCATTGCCTCTTAATCCTTCGTGTTTCAGAGCGAAACAAAGGACTTCGGCTGTAAAACATGTCACCCCGTAATCCCCTGAAACGCACTCGCCCGGCGGGTTAGACCGGACACAGGTGTCCCATAGAAGGGAAATTCGCAGTGAACTTGGGCGAGAATAGGGCCTAAACCGCCCAATTGTTGGGTTTCTCGACACAATCAACGGCCGGACGCCGAATTGTGATACCCGCCTCAACGAGAAAAGGCAGAGCCGAAGCTCTGCCTTTCCGAGGAGTCTGAAGTTGGAGGTTTATTCGGCGTCAGCCACTTCCACTTGGGTTTTCTGCGCGGCACTACCGATGTAGTCACGATAGAGAATACGGGCATATTTGCCGTCCAGCTGACCGTTGCAGTGCACACGGTAAATTGGGCGCGATGGGGTGCTCTTGGGATCAAGAACCACCAGTGGATCAGCGGCCTGACCACCTGCTTTGCCAACTCCCGCACCATTCGTGCGGCAAGTTTGAACCAGCTGGTTGTGCAGCGTTGCATTGCCGAATTCGCCCTGATCGATTTGCACGCCAGCTTCGCGATAGAACTGGCCTGGTCCACTGTCGGGGGCGCAGGCCGTCAGAACTGCGATGCCGGCAACAAGTGCGAGGCCTTTAGCGGGTTTGTTGATGAAATTTGTCATCATATCACTCCATCACATAGCCATAGGAGCCACTGAAGTCCTGTTTGGCCACTTCACCGGCAGGACTCAGGGTTTTTACGGTGCGCCCTTTCAGGAACAGGTCCGCTTCGGTCGGAGGTTTGATGCGATCCGTCGGCAGAGCCAGTGCGTCACCCTGTGTTGGGCTCACCAGATGTGCGGTAATGATAATTACAAGCTCTGTCTGATTGCGTGCATAGTCCGTGCTCCGGAACAAGGCGCCCAAAATAGGCACATCACCGATCCAAGGGACTTGGGAGATATTGTCACTGAAACTGTCTTCCATCAGCCCTGCAATTGCAAAGCTCTGTCCATCGCGCAACTCCACTGTCGTAGCTGCCTCACGCCGTATGAACGCGTCGACAGTAAAGCCACCGCCAATGGAAATCCCGTTTGACGGGTCGATCGTCGAGGTTGCAGCCGAAAGCTGCAGATTGATTTGATCCCGATCCACGACCCTGGGTACGAAGTTCAACTCGATCCCGAACGGTTTGTATTCAACGCTGATACCATCATCGCTTTGAACCGGTACGGGATACTCGCCACCGGCAAGAAAGTTGGCTTCTTGACCCGAAAGCGCAACAAGGTTTGGTTCGGCCAGCGTTCTGACGGCGCCTTTGGTTTCAAGAGCCTCCAATAGCAAACCGATCTGAACCGAACCTATGTCAAACCCGAAGAATGCTGCGCCTGCCGCTTCTGTTTGCGGTATGTTTGATACAACTCCTCGGCCTGTCGCCACTGCTGCGTCGGTTCCTACCGCGCTCAATGAGCTTTGCAGTGATTTGGATACGCCGCGGCTCATTTCGGCAAAACGCACTTTCAGCATTACCTGCTGTACGCCACCGACGGTCATGAGGTTGGAAACGCGGTCCGGTGCATAACGAGCTGCCAATTCAAGCGCTTTCGACAGGCGCTGGCTGCTGGACACTTGCCCAGAGAGCACGATGCCATCGTTCGCTGTCCGGACCTCGATTGGCTCACCTGGGAGGATCTGGCGAAGGCGTTCTTTGAATTCCGTCAGATCTGGTGCAACACGGACTTCAACATTCGTGATCAGCTGACCTGCAGCATCAAGAAGTGTAAGTGTCGTGATCCCCGGCACCTTGCCCAATACGTAAATGGTACGGTCCGAGAGGGACGAGATGTCGGCAATACCAGGGTTGGCAATGCTGAGTTCCGCAAAGGGAACTTCACTTTCCACCACGACGGCACGGTTTTGAGAGACATTCAGTGTTTCGCTGGTGTCTCTGGCGATGATTCGCAGTTCTTGAGCTTGAGCGGTCACAGGTGCCGTTATGGCGAGTGGACTCACGCTGACTGCCAGCCCGACGAGGGCCGCTTTCCATATTCCATACATTTTCATGTGACCTGCCCTTTTTGATCACGCCTCGGTTCCGGGTCTTATTGCCCGCATACCCGGCACTGTGCGCAGGTTTTGTTTTTTTTGCAAGAATCAACGGGTTCTGCGGCTTCGCTTATGTGGATAAATGGCAACACGCGCAAATAGCAAAAAGGCGCGGTGCCTGCGCCCGCGCCTTTCTAAAGCTTTGGAATATAGTCAGTTTGTGCAGGGGATCGGTATTGTTACCACCTCGGCACCTCTGCGTGTGCGGATCGTGCAAACCCGCTTTTTCGGGGCAGCAACGACTGGGGCGGCACGTTTCAGGCCAAGTAGCGACACCTGATTGACCTTGATCTCATCCAGTTCCGTATCGTCGCCTGCACCAACCAACGACAGCGACAGCTTGCCAGTTGATTGCGCTTGGGCGAGGGCTGCAACCTGCTCAGGGCTCGCTGCGACAGTAACTGTGCGCGCGATGCGAGCGCCATTGAGCTCGTCTTCGATCTGGTCAACCGCAATCAGACGAACAGCATTCTGAATCAGCTTCGTGACATCTTCGCGGCTGTCACCCACTGAGATCTGGCCGGTCCAATAGACGTCAACCTTGTCTCCAGGGCGCAGGAAACCTGACACACCACTGGCGACGTCTACGCGGATCGCAAAAGCGCGCATGCCTTTTTCCAACCGTGTGGTCAGGCCGATGTCTTCACCCGGCTCGGTGATCTTTACCTTCATCAGGGCTTCATTCGCTTCCATAGCCCGTACGATCAGGCGCGTCTCTTCGGTATCTTCGGGGAAAAGCACAGCCATATCGGTAAAGGTTCCTGCAGGCACGGCATCAACCGGCCAGCGGACGGCGCGAACATCGTCACGCTTCAACGTATCACCGTAGTTCAGTTTGCGAGCCGCGACATATACCGTTTTTGTCGGGACAATCTGCCGTTCCAACTCTTTGGCCTGGGCCAATTCTGCCTGATATTGTCCGATATAGTCTTTGGCCATATACACGGCGCCGCCAGCAAGTGCGACACCTGCCAAGAGCACCAATCCGAAAATTACTCGCATCTCTTCACCTCATTCTACTCAGTATCCCCACCCTTTTTGGGCGCAGAGTCTTGAATCTTCGCAATATCGTGTCCGGCAATTGTGGCATTTTCAGGATTGCCCGGTGGTATAAGATGGGCAGCTCCGATGGATTTTCAGATATCTCTGGCGCAAGACGGTGGCGTAACGATGGCCATGTACTTGGTTCATAAAAAATTTCTTGGGAAGACTTGATCTATGAAACGCCCGCTCATTGAAAAAAGAGGGCGCCCGGTCTGATTAATCTGCGGGTCCCTGGATATTGCCGCCAGCAGCGGCCGCGGGATCTTGTTCTTCGAGATAATCTTGTGTCAATGCACTCAAACCATTTGCGTCGTTCTTGAGTTCCAGAACGAACGCAATGCACATACCGGCCACAGCAGCCGTCAAAACGACCCAGTCCACGGTAACCGCACCATCTTCTTGGCGCCTAAACTTGTTGAAAAAACCCAACATGAACTTCCCTCTCGGTTGCGATCGTATCGCGTAATAAAAAGGGGCCGCGCTCTGCGTACAGACTGCGGCCCCCGAATTTTCAAGTCAGACGGTTGGTCTATTAGGTTCCGTCGCCACCAGCGTCGCCACCAGCGTCACCACCGGCATCGCCACCAGCGTCGCCACCAGCGCCACCGCCGTCTTGGATGTTTCCACCCGCGGCCAGGGCCGGGTCTTGAGCGGACAGGAAGGTGCTTGTTTTGCCTGTCAGTTCAGTCGCGCCAGTTTCGATGGAGCTGTAGGCTGCAACGGCAAGGCCAACAACCGCGGCTGTCAGAACGACCCAGTCTACTGTGACGGCGCCGTCTTCGTCTTTACGGAAATTCTTAATAAATTTCATCATTGGTATGTCCCTCCAAAGGATCACTAGTTTCACTTACAAACCTTGCCGTCCTCAGTGACCGTGTCTCTTTCGTGGTCTGTCCGACTTGGTATGGGCATATATAGACGGGTGATTGGGGCATGAATTTGACCGCAAATGTGACTTTTGCAGTTTTGCGCGTGAAAATAATAAAAAACCGTGTAACAAATTGATTTTCCGAAAAAATTATAATCGCTGTTGTTTACGCTTCGTTAAGCTGGAGGGGGATTGTGGCAGAATCGTCGAAATCCTGTCGTGGAATTTCTGGTCAGACAGGGGGGATTCTGCGATAGTACCGACAAAACAATGAATAATGATAAGAGCAGGTACCATGAAAAGACTGGCCCACGTGTCGCTGGTGGCGGCTATTTTGGCGGGAGGGCCTGTTTTGGCCGATACTCCGGCGCCGTTTCCGGACTTTAGCGCCAAACGGGTGTCTGTGCCGAAACCAGGCGAGCGGCGCAAGATCGTGCAGATTGATCCGGCGGAACAAGCACGGCTTCTCGACGCGCTTCCCAAGCCGACTCAGCCGGCCCCTACAGAACAAGCTATCGTCGAAGATTTGAAAATCGGCGCATATAGCTGGTTCTGGACGCGCGTATCCCCCGACCTCGCGGCTTCTGGTCCTGGGCGCCTGTTTAAAGCGATGGATGTGATCTCGGGCACCGGTGGTATTCCACAACCGAGGTTGCAGCACATGCAGGACATCGCGCGGCAGAATGGGGTGGATATTCTCCGTTCAACGGTAGGAACTCAAGTTTCGCCGGCGCTTGTGCTTGCGGTGATCTCTGTGGAGTCCGCGGGCAATGCTCAAGCGATAAGCTCTGCCGGAGCACAGGGGTTGATGCAATTGATGCCGGCAACGGCAGAGCGTTTTGGCGTTAAAGACGCCACCTCTGCGCAGCAGAACATCCAGGGTGGGGTCAAATACCTCGACTGGCTGATGAGCGAGTTCGACTCAGACCCGATCATGGTTCTGGCGGGCTATAACGCGGGGGAGGGCTCGTTGCGCAAGTATGATGGTGTCCCGCCATATCCCGAAACACGGGATTACGTGCCCAAGGTGCTCGCGGCGTTTCAGGTCGCAAAAGGTCTCTGCCTGACGCCACCTGAACTGATGTCCGATGGTTGCGTGTTTGCAGGGCTGAACTAAGTACGCGCCCGGGTGCCGGGGCGCGTGCGGCTCATACATGACAGAAAGTCAGACGATTGTTGCTTCGGTTGCCGCGCGAATCTCGTCTTCGCTGACACCGTCCGCGCATTCCACGATTTTGAGGCCGCCCTCAACCACATCCAACACACCAAGATTTGTGATGATGCGGTCTACGACGCCCTGACCCGTCAGAGGCAGCGTGCATTCTTTCAAAAGCTTGCTGTCACCATGCTTTGACGTGTGGTCCATCACCACAACAACACGCCCGACGCCCGCCACAAGGTCCATAGCGCCCCCCATGCCTTTGACGAGCTTGCCCGGGATCATCCAGTTCGCGAGATCACCGTTTTCGGCAACTTCCATAGCGCCCAGGATGGCCATGGCAATCTTGCCGCCTCGGATCATGCCGAAGGACTGCGCGCTATCAAAGTAAGCTGTCTGAGGCAGTTCGGTGATGGTTTGTTTGCCCGCGTTGATCAGGTCCGCATCTTCGGTGCCTTCGACCGGGAAGGGGCCCATGCCCAGCATGCCGTTCTCTGACTGTAGAGTTACTTCAATGCCATCCGGGATATAGTTGCTAACCAGAGTCGGTATGCCGATCCCAAGATTAACATACCAGCCGTCTTCAAGTTCCTGGCCCGCGCGTGCGGCCATCTGGTTACGATCCCAAGGCATAACTCGTCCTATTCTATTCGCTGATTGTCGCGCCCGCAGGCACATCTATTGTCACAAAGCTGCCAGCAGCACCACGGCCGAGGTGAATGGTTCCTTCAAGGCCCTCAATCAGGCCGCTGATGATCCGACCGCCCACCGTCGTGCCCGATGGCCACGCCATCGAATTCGGAATTCCGATACCATCATCCGAGACAATGAGGCGTAGCCCACCGGCGCTGAGCTGTGACATCCGGATTTCCACGAGACCCGTGTCCATGCGGTCAAATGCGTGCTGAAACGCATTGGTCAGCAATTCGGATGCCACAAGACCCACGCGGGTTGCGATTTCTATCGACACTTCGAGGGGCTCGATCTGCATGTTCATCCGTATGCCTGATCTGCTCTCGTTATGCGCGATTGCACTGGACAGACGGGACATAAAGCTTCCCATCTGGATTGTGTCGCGGTTTGAGTGCTGATCGGCGAGCTTCATTTCTTCATAGAGCAATTGCAACGTCTCGATCCGACGACTCAAAGCCGCAAAATCTTCAGGTACCGACGTTGCTGACGTCTGCTGCCGTATCATTGTAATGATCATCGACAGATCAGAGTGCACGCGATTTTGCACTTCCATCAATTGTTCATTGATTTTCTCGGCGCTGGGGTCCCGCTCACCGTTGCGTAGTTCTTTTTGAATGCCGATGAAATACTGCGTCTTACCCTTTTTGTCCGTTACGGGGGAAACGATCAGGCGATTCATGAACGGCGCGCCGTTCGCCTTGTAGTTCAGAATGTCGACAGTGACGTTCTGCTCCATCTCAATTGCAGAGCGCAACACGTCGACGGCGGCTTTGTCGGTTTTTTCGCCTTGCAGAAAGCGACAGTTCCGACCGATTGTTACGCTCCGGGCGTACCCTGTTGTTCGGGTGAAGGCCTGGTTCACATATACAATCGGATTGTCGTCTAGATTCGGATTGGTCAGAACCATAGAGACCTGCGCACGCGTAAAGCCCTCGAACCCATAGTCGTCGAAAAGCGCTTCACCTTCTTGCGCAGCTTCCCGGTCAGATTGTTTAAGTGTGTCTGCCATATGGTTTCTCAGGCGGCGCGGGTTGTACGCTGTTCGATACGTTTTTCGTGTTCACCTTGAATCAGGCGGTGCACGTAAATGCCGGGAAGGTGTATTGCATCGGGATCCAATGAGCCGGTGGGCACAATCTCTTCCACTTCCGCAACGCAGATTTTTCCGCACATGGCTGCGGGCGGGTTAAAGTTGCGCGCAGTTTTTCTGAATACGAGGTTACCCGTCGGGTCGGCTTTCCAGGCTTTGACGATGGAAAGGTCGGCAAAAATGCCTTCCTCCATGATGTACGTCTCTCCGTTGAAATCCTTGTGCTCTTTGCCTTCGGCAATCACCGTGCCAACGCCTGTTTTTGTGTAGAATCCGGGAATGCCGCACCCGGCTGCACGCATGCGTTCGGCCAAAGTGCCCTGCGGGTTGAATTCAAGCTCCAGCTCACCGCTGAGGTACTGACGCATGAATTCCGCGTTCTCGCCAACGTAGGAGGAAATCATTTTCTTCACCTGGCGTGTCTGCAGCAGGATACCGATCCCGAAATCATCAACACCGGCATTGTTGGACGCAAACGTCAGGTTTTTCGTGCCCGCATCACGAATCGCGCTCAGCAGAAGTTCGGGGATACCACACAGACCAAAACCGCCAGCTGCAATCAGCATCCCGTCATGAAGAACACCATCAAGCGCCTCTGACGCTGATCCAAATACTTTATTCATCTTGCTTCCTCTGGCCCGGCTGGCTGGCCGGACACCACCTTAATCACCGGCAAAGCAGAGTAAATCCTGCGCCCGCCAATGTTCAATTCCCACATAACCTTAGCACAGATCTGATGAACTGCGCTATCTTTGAGAGGCACTATATTTGATTTGAAAAAGCATGCAACGAAACTTGGCGAGAGCGACATCGCCTATTTTTTTGGCGCCTTCGCTTTTGCTTTCTTTTTCCCGCCGGCAGATTTGCGTCTGCCTTTACCTTTTTGCGCGGCTTTTTCTTCGATCAGCTGGACTGCCGCTTCCATCGTCAGTTCGGCAGGATCGGTATCTTTGGGCAAAGTTGCGTTGATCTTATCCCACTTCACGTAAGGCCCATATTTGCCTTCCATGATGTTGACGGGGCCGCCATCCTCTGGATGTTCTCCCAGTTCGCGCAGGGTCTTTGCCGCGCCTCCCCGGCCTCCACGGCTGGCCACTTTCTCAGCCAACAATTGCACGGCGCGGTTCATGCCGACGGTCCAAACCTCGTCAATACTTTCCAAGTTAGCATTTGTGCCGCCGCGATCAGAAGTGGACTCAGCATGCTTGAGATAAGGACCATAACGCCCGATGTTCGCCCAGACCGTTATTCCGTCTTCCGGGTGAGGGCCGATTTCGCGTGGCAACGACAGGAGCTTAACCGCCTGCGGCAAATCCACCTCTTCCGGTGGCCAGTCTTTTGGGATCGACTGACGCGGGGGTTTCTTGTTGTCGTCGGTCACTTCACCGCGTTGCACATAGGGGCCAAAGCGGCCTTTGAACGCGTATATCTTGTCGCCTTCATCCTCGCCGAGCATCTTGCCCTCGGGTGGAATGCCGCTGTCATCTTCCTGACCCGGAGGGCCGAACGCCCGCGTATAGCGGCATTCAGGGTAGTTCGAGCACCCGATAAAGGCGCCGCCGGAGCGCGCCGTGCGCATTGAAAGGCGCCCCGCGCCGCAATTGGGGCAGAGGCGCGGGTCGGTTCCATCCTCGTTTGGCGGAAAGAGGTGCGGCTCCAGCACTTCATTGATTTTTTCCAGAACTTCGGTGATGCGCAAATCTGCGGTTTCAGCAATTGCGGCGGAAAAATCGCGCCAGAAACGCGCCAGCACGTCTTTGTAATCCGCGTCCCCCGCGCTGACCGTGTCGAGCTGGTCTTCTAAATCAGCGGTAAAGTCGTAGCCTACGTATTTCCTGAAATAGTTGCTCAGGAAGGCCGTAACCAAGCGCCCCTTATCCTCGGGGATCAGGCGGTTCTTGTCCTTGCGCACATACTCGCGGTCCTGAATGGTCGTGACCACCGACGCATAGGTAGAGGGTCTGCCGATCCCAAGTTCTTCCATGCGTTTGACCAGCGTCGCTTCGGTGTAGCGGGGCGGAGGTTGCGTAAAGTGTTGTTCCGGCGTCACGCCGCGTTTCTGGACAGCATCGCCTTTGTCGATCTGCGGCAGGCGTTTGTCATCGTCATCTACGACAACGTCGTCGCGACCCTCTTCGTAGACCCGCAGGAACCCGTCAAACAACATGACCTGACCGGTGGCGCGCAAAGCCACCTGCCCATCGTCACTGCCGACGTCAACGGTTGTACGCTCCAGCTTCGCAGTTGCCATCTGGCAGGCCAAAGTCCGCTTCCAGATCAGATCGTAGAGCTTGCGCTGATCGGCATCGGTGGTCTTGAGGTTACCAGCCTTTGTCAGCATGTCCGTTGGCCTGATGCATTCATGCGCTTCTTGCGCATTCTTGGCCTTGTTTTTGTAGATGCGCGGAGATGACGGCACGTATGCATCTCCATATAGCGCTTTGATTGCGTCCCGCGCGGCTGTCACGGCTTCGGGCGCCATGTCGATGCCATCCGTTCGCATATAAGTAATGTAGCCTGCCTCATAGAGGCGCTGTGCCGTGCTCATGGTTTGGCGCGCGCCCATACCGAACTTGCGGCTGGCTTCTTGCTGCAGTGTCGAGGTCATAAAGGGGGCCGAGGGGTTACGGTTCGCGGGTTTGGCCTCGACCGACTGGACAGTCAGGTCGCGGCTTTGGATTGCCTGCACCGCCATCTCGGCCTGCGTTTCATTTTCAATATCGAACCGTTCGAGTTTCTTACCGGCGAGCACGGTCAGCCGTGCTTCGAACTCCTGACCGCGCGGCGTGGAAAGTAAGGCCTTCACAGACCAATACTCGCGCGGTCGAAACGCTTCGATTTCCATTTCGCGTTCTACGATGAGCCTCAGTGTGACGGATTGGACCCGGCCAGCTGATTTAGCACCTGGCAATTTGCGCCAAAGTACCGGGCTGAGGTTGAACCCAACCAGATAGTCCAGCGCGCGGCGTGCCAGATAAGCTTCGACCAGCGGCATGTCGACCTGGCGGGGATTCTCCATTGCTTCGGTTACGGCCGTCTTGGTGATCGCGTTGAAAACGACACGGCTAACCGGTGTGTCCTTTTTGATGGATTTCCGCTTGGTCAGCGCTTCTTGAAGATGCCAGCTGATCGCCTCTCCCTCGCGATCAGGGTCGGTTGCGAGGATCAGGGCATTATCGTCCTTGAGCGCATCGGCAATGGCTTTTACGTGCTTCTTGCTGTCGCTTGCGACTTCCCACTGCATTTCGAAGCCTTCATCGGGATTTACTGATCCGTCTTTGGGCGGCAGGTCGCGAACATGTCCGTAGGAGGCTAGAACGGTATAGTTGTCCCCAAGGTATGAATTGATCGTCTTGGCTTTGGCTGGAGATTCGACAACGACAACCGGCATGTACTGGGGCACCTCTTAGCAAATTTCATGTGTCTATGGCCGTGAGAGAAGTGGGGCGCAAGCAAATATTTTCAATGGTTGTCGTTGTTGGTGGTTACGTGCAGGCCATTTCTTTAGTTGGCTTTAGGCAGAGAAATGGGGCCCGTTGCGATCAAAACGAGCCGCATATTTCTGACCATCATGACGAACGGAACCATTGTTGTTTGTGGAAAACTGACAAAATAATGAGCCCTATCCAGGCGTCACCCGCGCGACAAAAATCCACCCGACTGTCGGGTGATCTGTCCGTCCAGCTCAAGATCGAGTAGGGCGGGCGCCGCCTCGGAAGCCGAGACCGCAAGATCGCGGATCAACTGGTCTTCTGCGACCGGTGCGGGACTGAGGCGGGACAGAATTTGCCGATGCAAAGCGGCCGCTTTTCTCAAGCTTTGTTTAACGGGTTCGCGCGGCGGTGTCTGGAGTGGTTCGACCGTCGGTTTGAGGGCAAGCTCTTTTTGTGAGTCGTGGAGAGGCGCAAGCGCTTCGATCACATCTTCAGCCGACCGGATTAACGTCGCCCCGTCGCGGATCAACTGATTACATCCGCTTGCGCGCGCATCAAAAGGGTTGCCGGGTACGGCCAGAACGTCGCGCCCCTGATCCAGAGCATCCCGCGCAGTGATCAGACTGCCTGACTTCGTGGCAGCTTCGACGACGACGGTTGCCCGGCTAAGGCCGGAGATGATCCGGTTGCGGCTTGGGAAATGCCGAGCCATTGGTTGCAGGCCCATTGGTTGCTCGGAAAGTCTTAGCCCATGCTCCGCAATTGATACTGCCAATTCGGTATTCTCCGTCGGATAGATAACGTCGACACCACCTGCCTGCGCGGCGATGGTGCCGGTGGGAAGGGCTGCGGTATGAGCTGCGGCATCCACGCCGCGCGCCAACCCTGAGACAACGGCGTAGCCAGCGGCACCTAGGTCGCGGGCCAGATTGCGTGCCATGCGCGTGCCCAACGATGACGCATTTCGCGCACCGACGAGCGAAATCATTGGTTTGGCGAGCAGAGATATATCCCCGATCACCCAAAGAAAGGGGGGCGCATCGTCGAGATCATCGAGTGGGGTGGGATAGGCATCCGAGCCTTGCATCACCAATCGTGCTCCGGCCGCGCGGGCGGCGTTGAGTTCAGCCTGTACTACAGCCTCAGGGCATACTTCGTATGTCTCAACGCCGGCGGCGCGCGCCACCTCAGGCAGCGCGGCCAGCGCATTCTGCGCAGTGCCGTGTTCAGTCAGCAGTCGTTTATACGTCGTTATGCCAACCCGGCGGGAGCGCAAAAGACGGAGCCTGGAGAACTGTTCATCTTCCGAGGTGGGTGGGAGTGGGGGGTGAGTGGAAGAAGGATATGAGTCCCTGTCAGTCATCCGCGGCTCCGTCCGTTGCAGAATCAGGTTTAAGCCGACTTGGTTAACAACGCATGAATAAGGCTGCTCCGCCGCCATCGCTAATTATGGGGAGGATGACCTGTGATGGCGTGGCCTTGCGCAGGCGGTACCACATAGAAAATTTAAGGAGCCGGAAAAGAACTATCTTTGCTTTTGGGTCGAGTGGGTAAGTTCACTCCCCAAAATAAATCAAACAAACATAGACGGTCAGAGGTAGGCCAATAAGCACGTATCCTAGGAATTCTTCGCTTACACCAAGTAATCTAACCATCGCTGGTGCGACCAACAGAAAAGCGATCGTCGGAATTGCAAAAGCAAAAACTAACAGAGCCGGACTTCCATGGCTAAAACTCCAGCCTTTGCGTTCGTATAGTCCGTCTTCCCAACGTCGCATTCGGTTATACAAACGCAAATACCACATTTGGTTATACCCTATTGTCGACAAAATTTTTCAGCCAGACACTCAGGAAGCTGATCCGCCCACGGTCAGCCCACCAATCATCAGTGTCGGCTGCCCGACGCCGACCGGCACCCACTGGCCTGCCTTGCCGCAGTTGCCCATACCCGGGTCCAGCGCCATGTCATTGCCGATGGCGCGGATGTGCATGAGGGCGGTTGCGCCGTCGCCAATCAGCGTGGCACCATTTACCGGCGCGCCGACCTTTCCGTTCTTGACCCTGTAGGCCTCGGTGCAGGAGAAGACGAATTTGCCGTTGGTGATGTCGACCTGACCTCCGCCGAAACCCACCGCATAGATGCCGTCTTTCAGATCCGCCACGATGTCTTCGGGGTCGCTGTCGCCGCCCAGCATGTAGGTATTGGTCATTCGAGGCATGGGCGCATGGGCATAGCTTTCCCGCCGCCCGTTGCCTGTGGCCTCAACCCCCATCAGACGGGCATTCTGACGGTCCTGCATGTAGCCGACCAGGATACCATCTTCGATCAGAGTGTTCTTGCCCGAAGGTGTTCCCTCATCATCCACCGTGATCGACCCGCGCCGGTCCGGGATCGTGCCGTCGTCAAGAACGGTGACGCCCTTGCTGGCGATTTGCTGCCCCATCAGACCGGCAAAGGCAGAGGAACCTTTCCGGTTGAAGTCGCCTTCCAGCCCGTGACCAATCGCCTCATGTAAGAGAATTCCGGGCCATCCTGGGCCGAGCACAACGTCGAGCACACCGGCAGGTGCAGCCTCAGCTTCAAGGTTCACACAAGCAATTCGGAGCGCTTCGCGTGCCTTGGCCTGCCAATCCGCAGGCTCCAGCAAACCATCCATCCCGATGCGTCCACCGCCCCCGGCTGAGCCCTGTTCACGACGCCCATTCTCCTCAACGATTACAGATACGTTTATCCGGGTCATGGGGCGAGTATCGCGAACGGAATAGCCATCCGGCCTCAGGATCTCGATTTCCTGAAGGCTGGCGGCGATACTGGCCGAAACCTGTACGACGCGGCGGTCGAGGCCTCGTGCAAAGGCATCAATGTCACGCAGCGTTTCCACTTTTACAGGGAAGGGCGCGCCAGAGATCGGGTCCAAATCACTGTAAAGTTTGGTATTTGTGGGGTTGGGCGCATCGGACCAGGTGCCGCCGCCGTCGCCTACCGCAAGCCGCGCTGTTTCGGCGGCGCGCTTCAACGCCTGTTCAGAGATGTCCGTCGAATGGGCGTATCCAGCGACTTCACCGCATACCGCGCGAAGTCCAAACCCTTCGGAAGCGTCATAGCTTGCCGTCTTGAGGCGACCGTCATCAAAGAGCAAGGCTTCGGATCGGCGGCGCTCCAAAAAAAGCTCGCCGTCATCCGCGCCCTCGGTGGCGGCCTGCAGAATACGCAATGTCGTCTCCCGATCCAAAGTGTCATGGAACGGGGAAAAGGGGGTATCCGTCATCAAAGGCTTCCTTGGCTTTGCAGTTTTCTCTAAAGAGCGCCCGATAATTACGCGCGCAAGTCTTTATCTTGCGAACAGAATATGATTGTAAGTAGTGAGATTACAACGGGCGGGACGGTGCGCAGCCTTTCCCTGCCCACAATGCGCAACATGATCCAAAGATCACGACAAGATCAGGACGGCATATGACACGACACTTCACTCTCGCGGGCCTTTTTGGCGCGCTCATGGCGACCACCGCACAGGCTCAGGATGGTCTGGAGATTATTGGCAAGCCTGTTGACGGCAAAACCGGTTTCCAGCCCGCAGTGACTGAGCTGGCCAGCGACCTGCAATGGCTCGATGGTATGATCCTTGTGATCATTACGATCATTACGCTTTTTGTGACCGCTTTGCTGGTTTGGGTTGCCATCCGCTACAACGAAAAGCGCAATGCCACACCCGCCAGTTTTACCCATAATACGCCGGTTGAAATCGCCTGGACGGTCGTGCCGATCGTGGTTCTTGTTTTCATTGGTGCGTTCTCTTTGCCGGTCTTGTTCAAGCAGCAGGAGATTCCCGAGGCCGATCTGACGATCAAGGTGACGGGCTACCAGTGGTATTGGGGCTATGAATACGTTGATGAAGGGTTCGAATTCGACAGCTATATGCTGGGCTCCCCTGCGACGCTTGACGATTCGACACGTCCCGAAGACGCCAATGTAACGCCCTTCGTGCTGGATGAGCACATGGAGGCGAAGCTGGTGGATGCGGGTTACAGCCGCGATGAGTTCCTTCTGGCAACCGATACGTCGGTTGTTGTGCCCGTTGGCAAGACGGTCGTGATGCAGGTGACGGCTGCCGATGTGATCCACGCCTGGACGATCCCTTCCTTCGGCGTCAAACAGGACGCTGTACCAGGGCGCTTGGCAGAACTTTGGTTCAAAGCGGAGCAAGAGGGTATCTACTTCGGCCAGTGTTCGGAACTTTGCGGTTTCTACCATGCTTACATGCCGATCACGGTAAAGGTTGTATCCGAAGCAGCCTATGCCGAGTGGCTTGCGGAAGCGCGCGAAGAATACGCGGGCATTCCACAAACACGGGTTCTGGCTTCTAACTGATACGGCATTGGGGAAGGCGCGATACGCCGCCCCTTTGTTCGTTAGGCACACTGAGTAAATTGAGACAATCTATGGCGGATGTAGGGTACAGCGCACCGGCAAAAGAATATGAGGCGCAATTGGGCGACTACTTCGCCTTGTTGAAGCCCAGAGTGATGTCGCTGGTGGTGTTCACGGCGTTGGTGGGTTTGCTTGCCGCGCCCGTTGCCGTGAACCCAATCATTGCATTTGCCTCCATTCTTTTCGTGGCCATCGGCGCGGGGGCCTCGGGCGCACTGAATATGTGGTGGGATGCAGATATCGACGCGGTTATGCGCCGGACTGCCAAGCGCCCCATTCCAGCAGGTCGCGTGCAGCCCGGAGAGGCGCTGAACCTGGGCGTTGCGCTGTCGGGTCTGTCGATCATGATGCTTGCGCTCACCGCCAATTTGCTGGCTGCGGCATTGCTCGCCTTTACAATTTTCTTTTATGCGATCGTCTATTCCATGTGGCTCAAACGCTCGACGCCGCAGAACATCGTGATCGGTGGCGCTGCCGGTGCCTTCCCACCCGTGATTGGCTGGGTGATTGCGACGGGGAGCTTTTCGATCGAAGCATGGCTGATGTTTGCCCTGATCTTTATGTGGACCCCACCACATTTCTGGGCACTGGCGCTTTTCATGCGGTCCGACTACGACGACGCAGGTGTTCCGATGCTGACGGTCACGCACGGGCGCCGCACGACGCGGGTTCACATCGTTGTCTACACGGTTCTGCTGGCGCTTCTGGCAGTTGGCACCGGTTTCACGTCAATCGGCGGTCCCGTCTATTTGGCAGTTGCCGTGGTCCTGAACGCTCTGTTCCTCAAGGGCGCGGTGGAAATCTGGCGTCGGAATGAGGCGCAGGCAGATGCAGACGACTACCGGGTCGAGAAGAAGTTTTTCCGCTTGTCGCTGTGGTATCTCTTTGCGCATTTCGGCGTCATCCTGCTTGAAGCTGCGCTGCGCCCCTTCGGATTGGGAGGCTGGTAATCAATGGCAATCCGCGCCGAACACGAGATCCATACCCGTCGCAAGGGCCGCAACATCGGCGTTGGGCTCATGCTTGCGGCATTTGTTGTATTGGTCATGGCGATTACTTTTGCCAAAGTAACCAGCGACGACTTCCAGATGCCCGATGCAACGGAGATGGCAAACTGATGGCGCTTCAAGGTCCTGCAAAAACCGTCGCGCAAACGGTCAGCGTTGTGATCTTCATGGGCGCGCTCGCCTGGGCGTCCGTGCCGCTGTACGATTGGTTCTGCCGCGTCACCGGATTTGGTGGGGTCACGGGCGTGTCCCAGGTTGCACCAGAGGACGTGCTTGATCAGACCATTACCGTGCGGTTTGACGGCTCTCTGAACAACCACATGCCGTGGGAGTTCAAGCCGGTGGTGCGCGAGATGGAAGTGCGCATTGGTGAATCAGGGCTTGCTTTCTATGAGGCATACAACCCGACGAACCGGCCTATTGCAGGCTCCGCAAGCTACAACGTGACGCCCTATCAAGCGGGCGGCTTCTTCAACAAAATTCAGTGCTTCTGCTTTGAGGAGCAAGTTCTGCAACCCGGAGAACGGGTGCAGATGCCGGTGACGTTTTACGTCGATCCGGAAATCGTGGACGACCGGGATGGAAAACATATCCATACCATCACGTTGTCCTATACATTCTATGAAATCGACCTGCCCGAAGATACCGCCTCCGTGCAGGACAGTGACGCAAATTCAGACACAAGTCTGAACTGACCAATATAAGGTAAGGGACGCAACCATGGCGCATGAAAAGAACCATGACTATCACATTCTCAACCCCTCGATCTGGCCGCTTCTGGGCGCCTTGGGAGGGTTCGTCATGCTGTTTGGAGGCGTGCTTTGGATGCAGGACATCACGCCCTGGATGTTCTGGATCGGGTTTGTCGGTGTCCTCTATGTCATGTTCGGCTGGTGGACTGAAGTCGTTCGCGAGAGCAAGATAGGCGACCACACCCCGGTTGTCCGCATCGGCCTGCGCTACGGTTTCATCCTGTTTATCATGTCGGAAATCATGTTCTTTGCCGCATGGTTCTGGGCTTTCTTCAAAGACGGCATCTATCCGATGAGCGAGTATTTCGGCACCGAATATGTGCGACCCGAGATCTACCATGTGGATGCGTTCCACCTGCCGTTGATCAACACGCTGATCCTGCTGCTGTCGGGCTGCGCGGTGACGTGGGCGCACCATGCGCTGGTGCATGAAAACAATCGCCGTGATCTGGTGTGGGGCCTTGCGATCTCGATCATCCTTGGTGTGCTGTTCACCGTCTTGCAGGCCTATGAGTATTCCTACCTGCTCTACAAGGGCTGGGAATTTGGCAATGACACTTTCTTCTCTGCCTTCTTCATGGCCACTGGGTTTCACGGTCTTCACGTTATCATCGGTACGATCTTCCTGACGGTCTGTCTGGTGCGTGCGATGAAGGGACATTTCACGCCAGAAAAACACGTTGGGTTTGAGGCTGCGGCCTGGTACTGGCATTTCGTGGATGTGGTCTGGCTCTTCCTGTTCTTTGCCGTCTACATCTGGGGTGTCGCTCAAATGCCCGGGGCGCACTGACCTGCACCCTGATAACAACAGTCAAAGCGCGCGTTCTTCGCGCGCTTTTCCTTTGGAGACCTGAGCGTTCATGCGGTGGCCAGCTTTCTTCCTGGTGTTTTTACCTGGGATCATCATCTTGCTGTGGCTCGGCGTTTGGCAATTGCAGCGGCTGAGTTGGAAAGAGGGGGTGATCGCGGATATCAACGCGCGCATCGCCGCCGACCCTGTTCAGCTGCCAGACACGCCCGATCCGGAACGTGACGCTTACTTGCCCGTCGAAGTCACTGGTGTGCTCTCTCCGACCTATTTGCAAGTGCTCGTGTCCCGAAAAGGGGCGGGCGCGGGATATCGGATCATTCGTCCCATGATCCGCGAAAACGACCGCATCATGATTGATATGGGTTTTGTCAAAACCGACGCGGCCGCTGGGCTCAAGTTCGAAGAGGGCCCACCGCTTACCATCGTTGGCAATATGCAGTGGCCGCAGGAAACAGACAGTTTCACCCCCGATCCGGATATTGAGGGCAACATCTGGTTTGCCCGCGATGTCGCGGCCATGGCAGAGGCCTTGCAAACCGATCCGGTGCTTGTCGTGCGCCGGGATGCGCCGCAATTGGGTGGCCCGTTGTCGCCAATGCCGGTGGACACCAGCGCCATTCCCAACGATCACTTGCAATATGCGATCACTTGGTTCTCTCTTGCCGCGATCTGGTCGTTGATGACCATTTACTTTCTCCGCCGCAAACCTGCGGCCTCAACAAACTGACACCTTATGCGATACATCTCTACCCGCGGAACTGCACCGGTTCTGAACTTCGAAGAAGCCATGTTGAGCGGTCTCGCACGCGACGGTGGTCTCTATGTGCCCGAGACGATCCCGCAACTGACCCCCGACCAGATCGCCGCGCTGGAAGGCCGCAGCTATGAAGAGATCGCCTACACGGTCATGCGCACCTTCGTAGGCGACGTCTTCTCCGACGATGAGTTCCGTGGAATTATTGCCCGTGCCTACGAAGGGTTCGGCCATGCTGCGCGCGCACCGCTCAAACAGTTGGATCAAGGGCACTTCCTGTTGGAGCTTTTTCATGGGCCAACACTGGCCTTCAAAGACTTTGCCATGCAACTCATTGGCCAGATGTTCCAGACGGCGCTGGGGCGTAAGGGCGAACGGGTTACAATCGTTGGCGCCACGTCCGGCGATACCGGATCAGCAGCAATTGAAGCGTTTCGGGGCCTGGATAACGTCGATGTCTTCATCCTGTACCCCCATGGCCGTATCTCGGAGGTTCAGCGCCGCCAGATGACCACGCCATCCGAGGCCAACGTGCATGCGTTGGCGATGGACGGCGATTTCGACGATTGTCAGGCCCGCCTGAAAGACATGTTCAACGATTTCGAGTTTCGGGACTCTGTGCGCCTGGCTGGGGTCAATTCCATCAATTGGGGTCGTGTGTTGGCGCAGGTTGTTTATTACTTCTCTGCCGCTGTAAGTCTGGGCGCGCCGTCTCGCGCCATCAGTTTCACTGTGCCCACGGGTAATTTCGGAGATATTTTTGCAGGCTACATCGCCAAGCAAATGGGGTTGCCAATCGACAAGCTGGTGGTGGCCACGAACCAGAATGACATCCTGCATCGCTGCTTGAGCGGGAAGGGGTATCACAAAGGCGAAACCGTACCCTCTATAAGCCCTTCGATGGACATTCAGGTGAGTTCAAATTTCGAGAGGGCTCTCTTTGATGCCTATGACCGCGAAGGGCCAGCGATCTTGCAGTTGATGGATGAACTCAAGCACGGCGGCTTCGAGGTCAGCCAAGGGGCCATGCAAGTGCTGCAGTCCCACTACAGTTCCGGGCGCGCATCGGAAGAAGAAACATCGGCCACCATTGCCGAGACACTGAAAACAAGTGCCGAATTGCTTTGCCCGCACTCGGCGGTTGGCGTGAAGGTGGCCAATGAACAGCGGGTGGCGGGCACGCCGATGGTGACGCTTGCAACCGCGCACCCGGCAAAGTTTCCAGCAGCTGTCGAAGCCGCATCTGGCATCCACCCGCCCTTGCCTGCGCGTATGGCCGACCTGTATGACAAGGAAGAAAGGGTGACCCGTGTGCCAAACGATCTGGTTGCCTTAAAAGAACACATAAGAAGGCATTTGACCGCGTGACACTGAACCAACACCGACTGCCGAACGGGTTTCGCATCGTAACCGAATATATGCCCGGGCTTGCCTCTGCGTCGATTGGCGTTTGGGTGACGGCTGGAGCCCGCAATGAGAACCCATCGCAAAATGGTATTGCGCATTTTCTGGAGCATATGGCGTTCAAAGGCACCAAACGCCGTTCCGCCTTACAGATCGCCGAGGCGATCGAGGATGTGGGGGGATATATCAACGCCTACACCAGCCGGGAGGTTACGGCATATTACGCGCGGGTCTTGCAAAGCGACGTGCCGCTAGCCTTGGATGTAATTGCCGACATTCTGTTGAACCCCACGCTTGAACAAGCTGAGATTGAAGTTGAGCGCGGCGTGATCCTGCAGGAGATTGGTCAGGCGCTGGATACGCCAGACGATGTGATATTCGATTGGCTGCAAGAAGAAGCCTATCCGAACCATCCGATGGGCCGGACAATACTTGGACCTTCCGAGCGGGTGTCGAACTTCACACGTGACGACCTCAAATCCTTCATCTCGCAGCACTACGGACCCGAACAGATGATCCTGTCAGCCGCAGGCGCCGTCGATCACGAAGAAATTGTGAAGCAGGCTGAGGCGCTCTTTGGTGACATGGCACCAAAGCCGGCCGTCGGTGTGGACGCGGCACATTTTACCGGTGGGGAACGACGGCAGGTCAAAGCGCTTGAACAGGCTCATTTCGCGCTTGCATTCGAAAGTCCCGGATATCGCGATGATCGTATTTATACGGCCCAGATCTATGCGTCGGCACTTGGTGGCGGTATGTCGAGCCGTCTGTTTCAGGAAATCCGTGAAAACAAGGGTCTGTGTTATTCGATCTTTGCACAGGCGGGGGCCTATGCGGACACCGGTATGACCACGATATACGCGGGGACAAGCGCCGAGCAGCTGCCCCAACTGGCTGAAATTACCATCGATGAGATGAAACGGGCCGTCGACGATATGTCGCCAGCCGAAGTCGCCCGGGCGCGGGCGCAAATGAAAGCCGGTTTGCTGATGGGCCTTGAGAGCCCGTCCAATCGCGCGGAGCGGTTGGCGCGGCTGATCCAGATCTGGGACCGCGTGCCGCCGCTGGAGGAAACCGTTGCGATGATTGATGCAGTGACGACGGGCGATGTGCGTGAGTTTGCACAAGGTATGGCCGCTGCTGCGCCGGCTGCACTTGCGCTTTACGGTCCGATTGATACGGCGCCGACGTTGGAGAAACTGCAGGAGCGACGGGCAGCGTGATACTTCGCAGCTTTCGTAAGCTGAGGATCGAAACGGAGCGTATGACGCTGCGTCCGCCTATCCATTCCGATTTCCGCGCTTGGTCTTACCTCAGGGCGCAGAGCAGAGACTACCTGACCCCTTGGGAGCCGAATTGGGCTGAGGATCACCTGAGCCGCAAAGCCTTTACCAACCGGGTCTACTGGGCGCAGCGCTCTGTGTCTGGAGGGACTGCTATGCCTCTCTTTCTGATCCGCAGGCAGGATGAGCAATTGTTGGGCGCGATCACGCTTGACAACATTCGCCGGGGGCCCGCACAGGCCGGAACCTTGGGGTATTGGACGGGGGAACCCTTCGCGCGGCAGGGCTATATGCGCGAGGCGATCAAAGCGCTGGTGCATCACGCGTTCACCCGGCTTGATCTGAGCCGGATCGAAGCAGCCTGCCTGCCCGAGAACACAGCCTCCCGCGGTCTGCTCGAAACATCTGGGTTTAAATACGAAGGCGTCGCGCAGAGTTATCTTCAGATCGACGGGCGCTGGAGAACGCATGTCTTGTACGCTGCATTGCGATCGGACCGGCGAGGCAAGACCCAAGTCTGTTAACCAGCGCGGCTGCGCCGCACGACATTTTCGGTTTTTCGTGCCGAAAAACGTTCGCCAAGTGCTTGGTGACGTCGCCCAATGATCGAAAGTGCCTTCCAAACCGACATACGGGTATCAGAGCCGCGACGCAGATGAGGATGTGGCTGGAATTTCACCGCCGCGTGCTATTCTCTTATTCTAAGGAGGATTGGGCCAATGTTTTTTAGGTTTTTTCTGTTCGTGATCTTTCTGGGCGGCGCAGTTCAGGCGCAAGAACGCACGCCCAGTCATTGTCAGGCAGTTGCACAATCCGCACCCGGCATCGATTACGTGGTGCCAGCTAGCCTCGGGCCTGTGGCGGAAGAGATGGTGCGTATCCACTATGTCACCCATGCCAGCTTTCTGATCCGTAGTCATGGCGGGCTAAACATCATTACTGATTTTACCGGCTATACAGGGACGCTGCCGCTGATCCCCGATGTGGTGACGATGAACCACGCACATGACACCCATTGGACAGCCAACCCGGACCCGGCAATCCCGCATGTTCTACCGGGTTGGGGACCATTCGGAGAAGGGATTACACACAATCTGGACCTTGGCGAGGTTCTCATTCGCAATGTCTCTACGGATATCAGGTCTTCCTTTGGTGGTGCGGAGCCGAAAGGGAATTCGATCTTTGTGTTTGAAATGGCCGGCCTGTGCATCGGACATCTGGGCCATTTGCATCATGAACCGGATGCGGAACAATATGCGGCACTCGGGCGGCTTGATGTTGTGATGGCGCCCGTGGATGGCGGCTACACGTTGGATCTGGAAACCATGACGCGTGTGCTCAAGCGTCTGCGATCCTCGGTTGTCATCCCGATGCATTGGTTTTCACTTTTTGCATTGGATGATTTTCTAGAAGGCATGTCGGACCAATTCTCGGTGGTCGAGGTGGGCGGACCCTCATTGGAGATGTCGCTGGACCGTTTACCCTCCCGGCCAACGGTGATGGTGTTGCGTCCGGCTTTTTTAAGCGAATGACAGGCATCGCTTGCATCTGATCCATTGGCAAAGGATCAAGGGACATGACTTTGAATTCTGCCGATTCCGATTTTGAAACGCTGGTGTGCGATAAGGTGTCACCGGACGTGCTACGACCGCTTGAACCACGCTACCTTGAAGAGCCGCGTAGGCGATGGCACGGACGCAATGCGGTGCTTGTCGCCCCTCGGACGTCCGAAGAAGCGTCAAAGATAGTGACACTTGCCGGTCAGTGTCGTGTGCCCGTTGTACCCTACGGCGGCGGGACCGGTCTGGTCGGCGGACAAGTGTTGGCGGATGGGCCAGCCCCCTTGCTGCTCTCGTTGGAGCGGATGTCTGCGATCCGGGCGGTTTACCCTGAGGAAAACGTATTGATCTGCGAAGCCGGCGCCGTTCTTGCAGATGTGCAGCGTGCGGCCAAGGACGTGAACCGGCTTTTCCCTTTGTCTTTGGCGGCAGAAGGAACGGCACGCATTGGCGGCAACCTGGCCACAAATGCAGGCGGCACAGGCGTCTTGCGCTACGGCAATGCCCGTGACCTTTGTCTTGGGTTGGAAGCGGTTATGCCCAATGGCGACATTTGGCACGGCCTTCGACGATTGCGGAAAGACAATACCGGATACGATCTGCGTAATCTGCTGATCGGATCGGAAGGAACTTTGGGCGTCATCACAGCGGCGTCGCTGAAGCTCAGCCCGCTTCCTGCGCATACCGGAACGGCCGTTTTCGTAGTTCCGACACCGGGTGCAGCATTATCCTTGCTTTCGCTGGCGCGGGAGCAGTTGGGTGAGATGGTGAGTGCATTTGAACTCATCGCCGGTCAGGGGTTGGATTTTTTACGCGAGACACTTCCTGAAATTCGTCAGCCTTTCACGGCATCACCAAAATGGTGCGTGCTCGTGGAAGTGGGTGTCGCCTCAGGATTGGACCCGCAAAACGCATTGGAAAAGCTTTTCGAAACCGGCATGGAAGCCGACTTGGTGATCGATGGGCTAATTGCGCAAAGCGGGCAGCAGTCGTCAGAATTCTGGTCCGTGCGAGAGCACATACCCGAAGCCAACAAGCGGATCGGTTCCATCTCATCGCATGATGTCTCGGTGCCGCTTGGCATCTTGCCGGAATTTATTGAACGGGCAGACGCGATCGTGCGCGACCTTGGGGATTACCAAGTAAATTGCTTTGGCCATGTGGGTGACGGCAACCTGCATTATAACGTGTTCCCGCCAATGGGCGAAAGCCAATCGGATTACAGGCAACATGCTCCGAGAGTTCAGCGCGCATTGCATGATCTTGTACATGAGGTGGGCGGATCCGTAAGCGCCGAACACGGCGTAGGGCGGTTGAAAGTTGATGATCTTGAGCGGTATGGCGATCCGGTAAAGCTGACAGCCATGCGCGCGATCAAGATGGCCCTCGATCCATTGGGCATCATGAACCCAGGGGCGGTCTTGAAGGCGTGAGGGTTACTCGGGCTGCGTAGCTTCTTTGAGAAATGCGATCAGATCGTCCCGGTCAGATTGCGCCGTGATCCTTTGCATTGGCATCTTGGAGCCTGGGATGAAGTGATCTGGCCCAATATCAAAAAGTTCATCTACGGTTTCCTCGGACCAGATCAAATCTGACCCTTCGAGGATGGCGGAGTAGGGATAGTCAGTGACCGCTCCAGCGGGGCGGCCGAACAGGTTGTAGAGCGTCGGCCCTGCGCGGCGTTGGCTGTCCGGTCCCAGCGTATGACAAATCGAGCACTTGCGCTGAAACTGCCGCTCCCCGTTGGACATTTCGCTTGGGTCCTTGAGGAAGCTACGCGCAGTGTCACGCATGGCATTCGTGCCATCGAGATCGGTAACAGGCCAGCTATACATGGCATTATCCAATCCACCCGCGTGGATATTTCTCCCATCCGGTGAAAACTGCAAGGCCCAGATAGGACCTGAGAGCGTCGCCTGAAAATCATCTGAAATACGCCAGCGGCTCGTGTCGATCATCATGATATAGCCATGAGCGTCACCGACGGCGATACGGTCGGCTTGCGTCGAATAGGACATGGCCAGTATCGGACGACGATCTGCCGTGTAGTCCCCCATGACCTGGCCGTCGGGCAAGCTCACCACACGTGTCCCGCCATCGACTGCGCCATAGGCCAACCAGCTTTCGTCCGCGGCAAGCACGATGGTATTGATGCCGAACCCATGTTCGACCAGCCGCTGCAGAAACTTTCCGGTTTCCGCGTCCCAAACTCGGATCGTACCATCGCTTGAGGCGGTGTAGAGCCGCGATCCATCGGGCGAGAATGCCACGTCATTGACGGTATTTGCGTGACCTTCGATCTCGATGATCGGATCGGTCTGGTTTAGGGGCCATATCCGCGCCGTACGATCCCAACTTGCAGAAGCCACGCGTGTGCCGTCCGGGGAGAGCGCCAGCTGAATGATCTTCGCCTGATGGTTGCCCATGAGCCTTGTGACCCCGGTCGAACTATCCCAGTACCGGACGGAATAGTCATCGCCGGCTGACACGATCTGCCCCTTGCCGAGATAGGCAACCGCATTCACAGCCGCAGTGTGCTCTTCCATCCACAAGGGTTTTCCATCACGCCACAGTCCTATTGAATTGTCGAAACTTGCTGTGACGATGGAGCCATCGCGCCCTGCATCAATTCCCTTGATGGGGCCACCATGACCTTTGAGCGTGAAAAAATCCTGAGCGCTGACCGCAACAGGAGATGAAAGGCACAAACCCAAGGCAAGCCAGCGCATCGCTTTTACAATTGGTCCAAAGCGATTGTTATCGAAAACTGAGCTTTGCTTCACCATTCCCTGTCGTGGCTTAACCTGTAATTCCGGGCGCGATCCTGCGCATATCGTAGTTGATGCTTGGGTATCACAGTGGCAGCGTTTGGTCTATCTCGGGGCGGTAGGCTAAAGACCGTCATAGGCGCAGAGCGCATTTACTTCCATGCCCATGGCCTCAAGCCGTGCCCGTCCGCCGAGATCCGGCAAATCAATAATAAATGATGTTGAGATGATTTCGCCCCCCAATCGCTCGATCAGTTTGATACCCGCTTCGGCCGTTCCTCCGGTCGCAAGAAGATCGTCCACGACAAGTACCTTTTCACCGGGTTGTATTGCGTCGTCATGTATTTCCACGATCGCTTCGCCATACTCCAGCGTGTATTCCTCGCTGATCGTGGTCCCGGGTAGCTTGCCCTTTTTTCGAACAGGGACAAACCCTTTGGAAAGCTGATGGGCAATCGCCCCGCCGAGGATGAACCCGCGTGCTTCAAGCCCGACCACCTTGTCGATCTGCTGGCCCGCGTAAGGATGCAGCATTTGATCGATCGCCATCCGAAACCCGCGCGGGTCGGCAAAGAGCGTTGTAACATCGCGGAACATGATCCCTTCATGCGGAAAGTCCACGATGGTGCGAATGTAGTCCTGTATCGTCTTCATGAGATCCTCAAGGTTGTACGGTGCGACGCAATGTGGCGGTCAGCATTCCCATCCCGATCAAGGTCGCGCCTCCGGCCCGGGTCAGCCATGTGATGACATTGGGCGTTGAGAGGGCGCGCCGCAAACGATCCGCTAGTAGCGCGTAGGCCAAAGCGTTGAGCGCGGCGAGGGCCACAAAAGTTGTGATCAGAATGGCGAACTGAGGCAGAAGAGACGCATCAGGTTGAATGAACTGCGGCACGAAGGCGATGAAGAAAGCGATGGATTTGGGGTTTAACGCCGTCACCGCAGCCGCATGGGTGAAGACGCCGCGCGATGTGACATCGCGCGCAGGCTGCAGCCCTGCGCTCGGAGCCGAGCGCAAGAGCTTGTAGCCGAGCCAAATCAGGTAGAGCGCGCCCACCCATTTGAGAAGTGTAAAGGCCGTGGCCGACGCCAGAACCAGCGCACCGAGCCCCACAAGCGATGCGGTCATTGCGATCAGGTCACCAAGGGCGACCCCGGCGGCAGAGGCCACCGCGACGGATCGACCTTTTGAGATAGCGTAGCTCAGAACCAAGAGAACGGTGGGCCCGGGAATCAACAAGAGAGCGGTGGAGGCAGCCACGAAGGCGAGCCAGATTTCGAATGGCATTTGCTGTCTCCACGAGGGTGTTGAAAAATTTGTTTCAGGTTCTTTGCAACTATTCAAGTGTTTGGCCATGTGAAGTTTTTCACAGACACACACACGCACAACGCGCAATACTGGGGTCACTTCATTTCAAATCATTATTTAAGGAGAAAGATCAATGCACAGATTATTCATCGCCCTTTTCGTTCTTCTGAGCGCAGCAACCGTTGTTTCGGCGACAGAATGCCCGCCAGGTTATTACAACTGCGGCGGGCGGCTTTGCTGCCCAGATTGATCCAAAATACCAAACCTAGGAGTAACTGATATGTCCTTTTCAAGAGTTCTGCTGGGTGCTGTTACCATTCTTCTTTTTGCAGCTGCCCTGTTTTTCAAACAACAATTTTTGTCCGCCAGTGAAAGAGACCTGATGAGTCATGTGGAGGGGTTGGAAGCGGCGCAATTCCACCTGCCCAAGCCCGGCCAGGCCTATGCTTACAACGCGGAATTGCGCCAATTTGATCCCTCCCCCGTCTGTTGGTTCCAGCAAACTGGTAGCGTTGCGGCTGGTCGCGAGGAGAAACCGACGAAAGGCATCAATCTGGCTGGCGAAAGCTACAACGCCGCTCTGGAGGGTGCCGGTGGTTTTGTCGGTGAGAAGATTATCGATGTCATCCGCGCAAAAGACACGCAACGCATGTGGCTGCTGGAAGCTCATTTCCAGCGTCGCGGGGATGCAAAATTCGATGCAAGCTGTTTGCAGGAAGCCGATACAGTCGCCATGCTGGGCACAAATCTGGTCTATATTGTGGACACGGTTTACTACCGCTCTGGCGAGGATATTCCTTTTCTGGTCCGGTTCAAATCCAACCCAGTCATCCTTGCCTGTGACGGCGATTGCGCACGCCCATCCAATCAGATCAGATTGCATGCACCTGATCGGATCACCAAGATCAAATCGGATTGGGGCCTCATCCAGTTTTCTTTGCTGGACGAGGAGTTGGAGGGCACTTCCTGACGTATCTGCGCCGGGTTAATGGCCTGTGCTGCCGGTCCCCCCAAGAACGCGCCCCGCTACTGCATCCAGTTTAGAGATCACGGCGGGGTCGCGCGCGTCTGGCTGCGTCAGGATCGCATAGTCCAGGGCTCTGTCGCATCCATGCGGGCAGGGCGCGCGTTCCTCGCCCAATAGCGCAGGCAACCGACGCACCAGATCACGCCCTTTGTCGGCGTTCCCCATCAACGTCTTGATGATCTCGGACACGTCCACTTCGCCATGATCGGGGTGCCAACTATCGTAGTCAGTGATCATCGCGACGGAGGCGTAGCAGAGTTCCGCCTCGCGGGCGAGTTTGGCTTCGGGCATGTTCGTCATGCCAATGACATCCGCACCCCAGCTTTCGCGATACATTTTCGATTCCGCCAGAGTGGAGAATTGTGGGCCCTCCATCGCCAGATAGGTGCCGCCCTTGTGAATAGTAATGTCGGCATCCCGGGCCGCTGTCTCGCAGGCATCACCCAACCTAGGGCAGGTCGGATGCGCGACGCTGACATGGGCCACACAGCCGGTCCCGAAAAAGGATTTTTCGCGCGCGAAGGTGCGGTCGATAAACTGATCGACAATGACGAAATCGCCCGGCGCCATTTCTTCACGAAAGGAGCCGCAGGCGGAGACAGAGATCACATCCGTCACGCCGAGCCGTTTCAGCACGTCGATATTGGCGCGGTAGGGGACTGTGGTGGGGCTGTGTACATGGCCGCGCCCATGGCGGGGCAGGAAAGCCATCTCGACCCCGCCAAGCCTGCCTGTCAAAATCTGATCCGACGGCGTGCCCCAAGGCGTTTCAACAGCAACCCATTCAGTGCCTTCAAGTCCGTCAATGTCGTAAATGCCGGAGCCGCCGATCACGGCGATTTTTGTCCTGGTCATATTTTTCCCTGATCTTCCTGCGTCGTGATCGTGCCGCTATTTCAGCGGACAATCAAGCCGATGTGGGGCGACCCCGGGAAAGCTGAACAGAGATCAGACCCACCGCCGATCAGGTTTAGTCACGCCGGATAATACCCGTGATTGCCGCAGCCCCGAGCGCTGTCACGATCCAACCCAGAACCGTGAAAATCCAACGTGTCCACCAAAATCGTTGGCCCGCTTCCTGTCGCGTGGTTGACGGGGCCCATGCATCGGTCTGGCCGAAGTCGATAATCGGGATGACGATGTCTGCGGCATATGCATACCGGTTGAAGGTTTCCCAATCCCTTCCCGGGGCCACATCTTTCCACTGTGTGTCGTCATCTGGCTTCTCCCAGCTGTCAGGCGGCTGTTCTCCGCTCCAGACCAAAGCGGGTTTTTGTTCTGTCCGTTCGTACTTTTTCCAATCATAAGACACTAATATCGGCGCCGAATTTGGTGCAAATGATCCCTCTTTCCATGTACGGTTTGCGGGAATGGTTGCCAAGACGATCAAGAGCACAAGCCAGCCGATCGACCAGAAGGGCGCATGACCGTGTCCAACTACCACTAACTGAAGCCCATCCCAAAGATACCTCCAGCTTCTAAGGAACGGGTTCAATTCCTTTCGTTCGTATTTTCGGACCTCGATTTCACGTTTCAGGAGCACGCGGCGTGCTTGCGCATCGTGGCCCGTCTCCCTCAGAAATTTGGCGTATTGCGTATAGGGCTGTGGGAAAAACTGCTCTTTGTTTAAGCTCCCATGTTTCAGCCAGGCGCTTCGCTCTTTGGATGTAGAGACCTTTCCTCTTATGCGGTCATAGGTGAACCCATCCAAAAAAGCTCTTTATCTTTGGGCCAGTCTTTCGGTTCGTCATAAAGCTCTGCCACATGCGCGCCGTTGAGGCTCACACCACCTCGCGCCGATGTTTCCTTGCGCCAAGTGAACCACTGTCCGACACGCATGCGTTGACCATTAAAAGCATGGCCATGCGCGTTCTCGAAAACGGCCTTCTCGCATTCCAAAACACCATCAATGCGTGCCCCCGAAAACTTCACCTCGCCATCAAATTGCCCGCCGTTGAGCTTGACGTCACCTGAGATTGTGACGTTGTTGGCGTCCAGTGCGACGTACGTCTGAGTTTCGTCCGGCTTCCTTTTTTCGGGTGGATCGAAATTCGCTACCAGCGTGGTGCCTTCAGCGTATAGCAGGCCGATCTTGGCACCTGTCAGTTTTACGCCACCGTTTGCGATGAACACGCTATCTTCCTCGCGATGTCCGCTGGGAGAGTTGTGTTGGAGGAAAACGCCGCCCTCTATTTCAGAGCTATGAAGATTTAACGCGAAACCGGTTTCGGAGTTGAGCTGTGCGCTGCCGGCTGATATTTGCCCGCGGATGCGTGACCCATTCAGATCGATTGGTCCAGTCGCTCGCACGCCCTTCAGAAAAACATGCCCCTTGACCTCCGAGCCCCATGCTACGAGCCCCGAAATGACGCTGTGACCCAGACCCAGTTCCTGAAACTCTGCACGGATCGCAGAAATTGGTTTGGGAATGTGGCATGAATGAAGGCGTGTAGCGCCTTTGGTGCTGGCATAGTCCAGGTTTAGTTCGCCAGAGATATGCGCCCCTACTAGGAAAACCCCGCTGCTTGCCACCGTGCAGGTGTTGCATCCCCCTAGAATTAGGTAGCGTAAAACCTCCGCTCTTACGTTCGTTTCATCGCTGAAATTGCGCTCGTTGGGAATGAATTTACTGACCTGACACGTGGTTCCAGTCATGCAAAGGGACATCAGTTTCATTTCGGCAGGGGTGGGGCCACCGAGCAGTTCGTCGATGTCTTGGCGGGTGCGGATCAGGGGCATATTGGTTTCTGGGGCGGTCTCTTAGTGAATGTGCCCCTACCTTGCCCGTCGGAACGCGGGTTGGGAAGTTGGAAATTCCGAAGAGCCAGTGTAGGATAGTTCAGCGCATTGCGCGAGATGCAGCGCGTTTGTTCATGCAATATTTACCCTGTTAGCGCACAAACGACGGGGTTTTCATTTCTCCTGAATAGGTCTAGGGGTGTGCCAACCCCGCGCGCCCTTGGCGCGCTTATTTTTTTCAGACCAAGTGAGGAAGGACGCCATGCCGCTTACGTCTTTCAGGACCTTCACCAAGAACCTCGATGTGACCGATCTGCGCTGGATGCCGGAAGATGGGTTCTCGCCCGGGCGCTTGCGCATCGAACTGCTGTCCGGGTTGACAGTGGCACTTGCCTTGGTGCCGGAAGCGGTGGCCTTTGCCTTTGTGGCTGGGGTACATCCGCTCGTCGGGCTTTATGCTGCATTTCTTGTGGGGCTGATCACCGCGCTCATTGGGGGCCGACCGGGCATGATTTCTGGCGCGACGGGTGCATTGGCCGTGGTGATGGTGGCGCTGGTCGCGGAACATGGGGTCGAATACCTCTTTGCCACCGTGGTGCTGATGGGGCTTTTGCAGGTCTTTGCAGGTGTGATGCAGTGGGGGAAGTTCATTCGGCTCGTGCCGCATCCTGTGATGCTGGGCTTCGTCAACGGGCTTGCGATTGTCATTTTTTTGGCCCAACTGTCGCAATTCAAAGTCCCGGGCACCATCGAAAATACCGGTCACGGCATGAGCGGAGGCGAATGGCTGTCAGGCGCGCCGCTCTTTCTGATGTTGGCCCTTGTCGGTGTGACCATGGCGATCATATGGATCATGCCGCGGATTACACGGGTGGTACCAGCCCCTCTTGCCGGGATCGGGATTGTCGCTGGAGTCGTGATCTTCTTTGGTCTTGATGTTCCGCGCGTCGGGGATCTGGCGTCGATCCAGGGTGGGTTGCCGAGTTTGCATATCCCTATGGTGCCGCTCAATTTGGAAACCTTCGAAATCATCCTGCCTTATGCGATTATTCTGGCTGCGATCGGGTTGATCGAAAGCCTGCTGACGCTGAACCTTGTGGGCGATATGACCAATCAGCGCGGCGGTGCGTCGCAAGAGTGCATCGCACAGGGCGTGGCCAACACGGTTACAGGCTTCTTCGGCGGGATGGGCGGTTGCGCGATGATCGGGCAATCCATGATTAACGTGAAATCTGGCGGCCGAACGCGCGTTGCAGGCATCGCGGCGGCGATCTTTTTGCTCTTGTTCATTCTGATCGGTTCGCCGGTGATCGAGCTAATACCCTTGGCCGCGCTTGTTGGCGTGATGTTCATGGTGGTGATCGGGACCTTTGCGTGGAACTCTTTGACCATCCTGCGCAAAGTGCCCCTGACTGACGCCTTCGTCATCTTGCTGGTTACCGTTGTGACGGTGCTGGAAGACCTTGCGGTTGCGGTCGTCGTGGGAGTCATTGTGAGCGCCCTGGCCTATGCATGGAACAATGCGCGCCGCATTCACGCCAATACCCGTGAATCCCAAACCGAAATGGGCGCGAAGGTATACGAAATCCAAGGGCCACTCTTTTTCGGGTCCAGCGAAGGTTTTCTGGAACTGTTCGACGTGGAAGGCGATCCTGACAAGGTAATCGTGGATTTTGCCGAAAGCCGGGTGGTAGACCAGTCCGCATTGCAGGCAATCGAGGCGATCGCAGGCAAATATGAGGCGGCTGGCAAGTCGGTGATGTTGCGGCATCTGAGCCGGGACTGCCACCGTCTTCTGCAAAAGGCCGGTCAGCTGATGATCGATAGCGATGACGATCCAGACTATGCGCTTGCGGTGGATTATTCGGTGCGCACGGGGATGCTCGGCGGGCACTGACGACGCGCAGCGCTGTTGCCTTTGGCAAGGCGTCCCGCCCGCCGTCCCGTGGATCAATAGAGTTTGAAGCTGGCCACAAAGGGCAGATGGTCTGAGACTTCTTTGCGGAAGGCCTCCCGGCCCATGTCCATGGTCCAATGCATCGGGAAAAGGCGCAGTGAGCCCTTGATATAGTCAGTCGAGAACTTTCGACTTACAGCGAAGCCATCCAAGAGGTTCGCGCGCCCTTTTTCCAGAATATGAGAAAACCGATCCTGTAAATCCCAACTGGAAACGAAATCCATCACATCGTCTCCGCCCAGATGATGAAAATTGGAGACGTCCTGGCCGGGGATCATGTTGAAATCTCCCATCAGGAAGACTGCGCGACGTTTAGTGCCCGGCGTGGCCTGCAGCGTGGTGATATAGTCGCCGATGGCCTTGCACTGACTGTCACGCAGCTTCTGCTCCGGTTTGTCTCGGCCCGATTTCAGGTGCACACCCACGACGGTGGCGGTGAGTTTTGCGATCTTGATGTCGACAGCAAAAGCCTGGCGGCCCCGCCCGTAGGCACCTTCCGACCCGGGGATGAGCCTTGGGTTGGTCACTGTGATACCTGGCTTGTGCAGAAAGCCGATGTGCAGGTTGCCGTTGGGTTGTTCGACAATGGTGTGGTCATAATGCACGCCGTATTTCTGGAGTTTCTCAATCAGCGTTTCGATGTAACTGAAGGGTGACACTTCTATGAGTGTCACGAATTCCGCATCCAGCAATGCCAGCCCTTCGGCTTGTTTTTCAGCCTTCTTTGACCGTGCCGAGATACCCACCGGCTTTCCAGGTTGCGTATAGCCCGCGAGGTTCCAAACGGCGGCGCGAATGATGGAGTGATTGAATTCGGTCATGGTGAGTGCCCCTCCCGTGGCGTATTTTTGGGAGGGACCCTAACACGAATTACAACCTATGGATATATAAGGATTATCTGAAAATCCTGCTTCGTTTGGCGTTGCAGCTTTATTCCCCGGGGCGCTTTAACTCGAAGACATCTTTGACGTGTGTGTAGTCGCGATAACCCATGCGGCTGAGCGGCGAAAACGTCGTGACGTCAAAACGGCCATCAACAATTGTATCGTCCCGCAGATGCACGCCGACAACCTCGCCGAAGACCACATAGTTATGCGCTCCTTCAATCTTGACGATCTGCGTCATTCGGCATTCCAAGGCGGCGGGGGCATTCGAGACGCGCGCGCAGTCAATCTCCAAACAAGGCGTTTGATCGATGCCCGCATGATCGAACTCATCCACTTCGCGCGGCAGATCGCCCGACGAAGCATTCATCACGTCTCGCATTGCGTATTCCACAACGTTGACGCAGAAGACGCCGGTTTCGCGGATGTTGGATACAGAGTCCTTTGTGCCGTCGCGGTCTGCTTTGGCACCGGTGGAGGCGAACATGACCTGTGGCGGAACATAGGCCACCGCATTGAAGAACGAGTAGGGCGCAAGATTGTTCTGGCCGCCTGCGCCGCGTGTCGAAATCCATCCGATCGGGCGCGGGGTTACAATTGCGTTGAAAGGATTATGCGGAAGACCATGGCCGTCAGCAGGTTTATAGAACATTTCAAGCTCCTGATGGTTTGCAGGGCACATAGCGCATGTGCTAGGCCCACACCACCTGAAACCGAAAGTTTTGACCCACTGCCAGACCTCCGTCCGTGTACACATTGACCGCAGAAAATGCGCAGGACTGGCACGAGGTCGAAGCGCTCTATGACCTGTGCTTTGCGCCCGGCCGCGAAGCGCTGTCTTCCTACCGTTTGCGCGATGACATTCCGCCTGTGTCCGGCTTGAGCCATGTCGCGCGCGATCCCGATGGCATTCTTGCCGGCGCGATCCGTTATTGGCCCGTACATGTTGGGGCGGCGGATGCTCTGCTTCTTGGTCCCGTTGCGGTGCACCCAACGCGACAGGGAGAGGGGCTGGCCGCCCACCTGATCCGTGAAACGCTTGAGATCGCGCGACACAATGCCTGGGTGCGTGTCATGCTTGTAGGGGATGCGCCATACTACAGTCGATTTGGGTTTGAGCCGCTGGCGAAAGTCATCATGCCACCTCCGACAAACCCCGACCGGGTCCTTGGTCGGTCGTTGGTGCCTGGCGCTTGGCGTGGGGTGACCGGTAATGTGACACGCTGGACTGCTGATTGAAAATTCACCTGGGACCGCCCATTTTGGACATCAGAGGTGCCTATGGATTTGATTGAACATACGACCCCGCCAGATGTTGAGGCGAAGCTGGATGCTTTGGCAGAGCGCTACCGGCGTGCCGGAGGCTATGGCGTGGATTTGCTGAACCTGATCGGCGGTCACGCTGAAAACCTCATCGATCGCTTGCCCAAACAAGTGCGGGGTGGATTGGAGCAGGCAACCGAACGCGCGTTGCAACATGCGGTAAAGGCGGCGCATGAAAGCAGGTCGGTGGTGCCGGACCAAAAGGGATGGCTGAATTCTGCTGTCGGGGCAGCGATGGGAGCTGTCGGCGGAATGGGGGGATTGCCCACTGCATTGGCTGAGCTGCCCGTGACCACAACCTTGCTGCTGCGGGTTATTCAAGGGGTCGCCAAAGAGCATGGTTTCGATCCGGCAGAACCGAACGTCCAGTTTGACTGCGTGCGTGTATTTTCTTCCGCGGGCCCTTTGGAAGCGGACGACGGTGCTGATTTGGGGTTCATTTCAGCGCGTGTCACGCTGACCGGCGCTGCTGTTCACGGGCTTGTGGCCCGGGTGTCGCCACGGCTTGCCACCGTCCTTGGCCAGAAGCTTGCAGCGCAAACGGTACCGGTTCTGGGAGCAGTCGCAGGTGCAGCGACGAACTATGCTTACACGAGCTATTATCAGGAGATCGCGCATGTCCATTTCGGCCTGCGGCGTCTGGCGGTAGATGCGGATCAGCCGGTTGAAAGGTTGGTTGAGCAATTGCGAGACCGGCTGACAGAGAAAACTGTTGCGTGATACCAGTAGCACCACTTGGCGCAAAATGTGGTGTTAACGAAGGCTTAACGAAGCTCAATTAGTGTCTCGCGATTGGTTGTCGTTGGCAATTGACATAAAATTGTGCATAGTTAACCGCGAGAGCGGGACGGATTTAGTTACAATGAGTACCCATCAGAGAAACATTGTTGAACAACTACCTATCTCGCTTTCCGGGCGGCGCAAGACGGATTTGCGATCACAGTTCGGCGCATTGTGTTACCGGACCAAAAAGAACGGAAAGGTCGAAGTTCTCCTGGTCACATCACGCACCTCCCGGCGCTGGATCATACCGAAAGGCTGGCCAATTGACGGCAAGACGCCGGCAGATACGGCGACGATTGAGGCTTGGGAAGAAGCTGGTGTTCGCGGTATTTCAGATGGTCGATGCGTCGGGATTTTTTCATACCGAAAAGAAACCGAAGAGATGGGAGCGTTGCCTTGTGTTGCGATGGTTTTTGCCATCGAAGTTGTGGATCTTGCCGACGCTTTTCCGGAGGCAGAGGAACGAAAAAGAAAATGGATGTCACGCAAACAAGCTGCAAAGCTTGTGGATGAGCCTGAATTGTCGCGTATCATTCGCGATTTCGAACCTGGGCTGCGTGGTTAAGTCTGCTTGACGTTTTGTGATCAAAGCCCCACTTCCAAAAGATAACCTTTCGTGCGAGCGGCTTTAGTCAATGATTCAGTATGCTCTGATTTGTGAAGAAGGACACCGGTTTGAAAGCTGGTTCAAATCTGCCTCAGCCTTTGAAACGCTGGAGAAGGCAGGGCATCTTTCGTGCGGGGTGTGCGGCGGCAGCAACGTAAAGAAGGCCGTCATGGCGCCCCGCGTCGCAAGTCATCGAACCGAGCAGGAAGCGGCACCACTTTCAAAGCCGAAGTCGGATGCGGAAGCAGCGTTGGCGGCGTTGCGAAAACATGTGGAAGACAACGCAGATTACGTTGGCGGCCGCTTTGCCGAAGAAGCACGTTCAATGTATCTTGGCGCGATGCCCGAACGGGCAATCTACGGCGAAGCCAATGGTGCGGAAGCCAAGGCGTTAATTGAAGACGGCGTGCCAGTGGCACCTTTGCCTTTTGTCCCCAATCGAAAGTCCAATTAATAGCCTGACGTCACCGCCCTCAACCTCGTTGTTGGATAACTGGTGGCTTCATTGGTCTGTTTGGATCAACGGTCTGGTTTTCGCCAGTAAAGAAACTTCGCTAATGCTGGTAGCACATTAGCCGCAGAGAAATCTTATCAGCCGCTTGTGTGTCCTTACCAGAGCGCGTAAACCCGCCGCGACTGAAGCAAGGGGCACGCAGATGGCGGTTCTGGTAATGAAATTCGGTGGTACGTCCGTCGCAACGCCGGATCGGATTAGGCGGGCGGCCAAGCGCGTCGGTGTTGAGGTGGCAAAAGGTTACGATGTCATTGTCATCGTATCGGCGATGTCCGGCAAGACGAATGAGCTGGTCGGATGGGTCAACGAAACATCCCCGCTATATGACGCGCGTGAATATGATGCGGTTGTGTCTTCGGGCGAAAACGTGACGGCAGGGCTGATGGCTCTGACGTTGCAGGAAATGGATGTCCCGGCCCGCAGCTGGCAAGGCTGGCAAGTGCCCGTACGGACCACCAGCACACATTCATCCGCCCGTATCGAAGAAATCCCGACCGAGAACATTAACGCCAAATTCGATGAAGGCATGAAGGTTGCAGTCGTTGCGGGGTTCCAAGGTGTGAGCCCGGAAGGCAGGACCACGACGCTTGGACGCGGGGGGTCTGACACAACGGCTGTTGCATTTGCGGCTGCCTTCGACGCGGAACGGTGTGATATCTACACAGATGTCGACGGTGTTTACACAACGGATCCAAGGGTAAGCACCAAGGCCCGCAAGCTTGACAAGATCGCTTTCGAAGAGATGCTTGAACTGGCATCGCTGGGTGCAAAAGTCTTGCAAACGCGCTCCGTGGAGCTGGCAATGCGGTACAAGGTCAAGCTGCGTGTTTTGAGCAGTTTCGATGAGCAATCTGATTCAGCGGGTACGCTGGTTTGTGATGAGGAAGAAATAATGGAAAGCAAAGTTGTTGCAGGTGTGGCCTTCAGTAGAGATGAAGCCAAAATGACCCTGGTCAGTGTTGCGGACCGTCCCGGTATCGCTGCCAGCATCTTTACTGCGCTCAGCGACGCTGGCGTAAATGTCGATATGATCGTTCAGAATATCTCTGAGGAAGGTCGCACGGATATGACCTGGTCTTGCCCAACCGATCAGGTTCCGCGCGCACAGAAGGCGATAGAGGACGCAAAGACCAATGGCATCATCAATTTCCATGAGGTGATTGCCGACCAGGACGTCGCCAAAGTCTCGGTTGTGGGGATTGGCATGCGTAGTCACACAGGCGTTGCTGCGCGGATGTTCCAGGTGCTCAGCGCGGAAGGCATCAACATCAAGGTCATTACGACATCAGAAATCAAGATTTCAGTGTTGATTGACAGGAAATACATGGAACTTGCAGTGCAAGCCTTGCATGATGCCTTCGAATTGGAAAAGGCCGCCTGACGCCGTTCGACGAACAGGTGTTGCCGGTCTGGGAGGAGAGCACCTTTGGCTGAGCGTCCAGAAAGTGAATCACGTAAACTGCTGGGCCGGTTGCGTGATGCTATGGCAGGCCACGCCGCTGGTCAGGCGAGGCTTGACGAGATCACAACGCTCATCGCCGGAAGCATGGGGTGCGAAGTCTGCTCGATTTACCTTTTTCGGGACGCCGAAACGCTGGAGCTTTGTGCGACAGAAGGCTTGAACAAGGCAGCCGTGCACCAGACGCGTATGAAACTCGGAGAAGGTCTGGTCGGGCGTGTTGCCAAGCAGCGGACCCTGATCAACACGCCGGATGCGCCAAAATCGAAAGGTTTCCGCTACATGGCGGAAACTGGTGAGGAGAACTTTTCAAGCTTTCTTGGGGTTCCAATCCAGCGCTTGGGCGAAGCGCTCGGCGTTCTCGTAGTGCAGTCTAAAGCAGTTCGGGAATTCTCTGCGGATGAAGTTTATGCGCTTGAAGTCGTCGCCATGGTCTTGGCGGAAATGACCGAGTTGGGCGCGTTTGTCGGCGAGGGGGCGGCGATGTCTGCGCTTCACTCGCAACCGGTCATGACTCGCGGAACGGTCGGGCAAGAAGGCGCGGCGGAAGGCCATGTTTGGTTGCATGAGCCCCGCGTGGTTGTGACGAACCCAATTGCCGATGATCCACAGCGCGAGACGGAGCGCTTGCGCGATGCCGTCGAGCAACTGCGCGTAGGTGTCGACAAGATGCTTGAGATTGCAGGGCGGCAGGACAAGGACCAGAGGCAGGTCCTTGAGGCGTATCGCATGTTCGCCAATTCCAAAGGCTGGATGCGCCGTATGGAAGAAGATATCGCGAATGGCTTGTCAGCCGAAGCGGCCGTTGAAAAGGAGCAGTCAACGGCGCGGACGCGAATGTCGCAAGTCACCGATAGTTACCTGCGGGAACGTCTGAGCGACCTCGACGATCTATCGAACCGCTTGTTGCGTATTCTCACCGGGCAGGGCCGCAATACCGGTGCTGAAATGCCTGCGGATCCCATTCTCGTGGCACGAAATATCGGGCCCGCTGAATTGCTTGAGTACGGTCGCGGCCTTAAGGGAATTGTTCTCGAAGAGGGATCGGTTGGCAGTCATGCGGCCGTTGTGGCACGCGCCCTGGCCATTCCTTTGGTGGTTCATGCAAACAAGATAACCACCGAAGCGCTGAACGGCGATCATATCATGGTGGATGGTGAACAGGGAATCGTGCACCTGCGACCGGACGAGACTGTGGTCTCAGCGTTTCAGGACAAAATCGCGATGTTGGCTGCAGCCCAAGAGCGCTACGCCTCTATTCGGGATAAGCCTGCCATCACGCGTGATGGAGCGAGAATAGGGCTTTATATGAATGCGGGTCTGATGGCGGACTTGCCTTCGTTACCGTCGTCAGGTGCTGAGGGTGTGGGACTGTTCCGAACAGAGCTCCAGTTTTTGGTTCGAAACCAGATGCCGCGCCGTTCGGATCTTGTCGCGCTTTATGGGCGCGTTCTGGATTCGGCTCAGGGGAAACGCGTGGTTTTTCGAACTCTCGACATCGGCTCCGACAAGGTCCTGCCATATATGAAGCCGAACGATGAGCCGAACCCGGCGTTGGGGTGGCGCGCAATCCGGGTTGGTCTGGATAAGCCTGGTATTATGCGGATGCAGCTGCAAGCGCTCATTCGTGCTGCAAATGGTCGCCCTTTGACGGTCATGTTTCCATTTGTAGCACAGATGGAAGAATACACGCAGGCGCGGGGCCTATTGGACAAGACATTGGCTGCCGAAGAAAGGCTTGGCCATGTTTTGCCTGAGAAGATTGAAGTGGGTGCTATGCTCGAGACACCAAGCCTTGGCTTCGCCCCCCTGAAATTCTTTGAAAACGTCGATTTCCTTTCGATTGGCGGCAACGACCTGAAACAGTTCTTTTTTGCTGCAGACCGGGAAAATGAGCGGGTGCGTCGGCGGTATGACACGCTCAACGTCTCCTTTCTGACTTTCGTCGAGCGCATTGTTGAAAGATGCGACGCCACGGGAACAACCGTCTCCTTCTGTGGCGAAGATGCAGGGCGCCCTGTCGAAGCGCTATGTTTCTGTGCAATGGGCCTGCGTCACCTTTCGATGCGACCCGCTTCAATTGGTCCGGTCAAAAGCCTTTTGCGACGGTGTGATCTGGGCGAGGTGCGCAAGGTCATTTCCGATGCACGGCATCGCGGCGAAATGTCTGTGCGACCGGCGGTAATGGAATGGCTCAAAAATAACGGCTGATCGACGGACAGGTATTCCGTTCCCGAGCAATGTTTTCGAAGGCATTTTGAGTAGCTGCCGTCACCGGGCCGTAGGGGCCATCAGCGTTTGTCTGGGCAGGTCAGTTCACTCAGCGATTTGCTGCTGAACGCAATCCGTTGATAACTTGCAGCGCGTCGTTCTCCCGGCCCACAGGTACGAATAGATGGTCATGGTAAAACCCGGAGACCGGGTTCACCCCCATTCCTTTGGATGCAAGCGCTGTTGCAATTTTGGCGATAAACCCAACGGCTTCCAAAGAGGAATGCACATTCAATGTGATCATGCGGCAGCGAAATTCGAAGGGGATGGAATGTGATTTCGCAACGGCTTCGGATAGGATCAAGGTGGTCCCTTCCGTTTCCCGAAAGCGCATGACTTCATCCAGGCCATCGGGCACGTGGCCGTTTGGAAGAGTTGCAAAGACAAAGACGCCGTCGTGCAATTTGCACGACAGAGTGCTGAGCAGGGCCGATAGGTTGATTTCTCCACTCATTATGGGTTTATCCTGATACTGATATGGCGACGCGTTTGGCCTTTGTGTCGATAATGTAGGGCCTTAGACGTTCTTGCAACTACCAGCGGCCACGTTGGCCCTCCTTCACTGAAAGCTCTTGCGCGCATTGCATGACCGCTTGGGAAGACATTTGCCCTCACTGCGGCTTCAGAACTCTTCCCATGCATCATAGTTTTCTGCACCAATAGCTACCGCCGGAGCAGGCGTTTTTTTCGGGACATTTGGTCCATTACTGACAGGTGAAAAATTTGATCCTTGGGCGCCTTGGCCACTAAATCTGAACCGAGACGTTGCATTCCGCAATTCTACGGCCTCACTTTCAAGCAACTCACTCGAAGAGGCGACTTGCAAGAAAGAGACTGCCTGTTTCTGGGTATTGCTGTCGATCTGATTAACAGCGGAAGATATCTCCTTTATTCCAGATGCTTGCTCCGAAATCGCATGAGATACCTCCTCAACGTTTTCGGAGATACTGATCACTTTTTTGGAAATCTCATCCAATGACGATTTCGCGTCGGAGACCTTGGCTACGCCTTCTTTTACGGCATTGTCACTTTGACTAAGAACCGTTGCGATTTCGTCCGCTGCCTCGCCGGCGCGCCGGGCCAGATTACGTACTTCTGATGCAACTACCGAGAAACCACGACCTGCCTCACCCGCTCTCGCCGCTTCTACACCGGCGTTAAGTGCAAGCAGGTTGATCTGGAAAGCAATGTCATTGATGACTTCCGTGACACGTGTGATCTCAACTGATCCTTTTGCGATCCGATCCATGGATTTTTGCGCATCTGACGCGACCCGTTCGCTGTCGCTGGCAGTTTTCTTCGCATCCTGAGCGTTCTGCCGTACTTCCCCAAGGCTGTTATCAACTTGCGAGAGGCTGGCAGTTAGTTGTTCCAAAGCGGCAGATGTCTCTTCTATCGAGGCTGCGTTTTGCTCGGCTTGCTGGGATAACTCATTTGCGGTTTGGCGTAACTCCGAAGAAGATCCCGACAAGGTCATACCGCTTTGATCAATCCCGGACACCAGTGAGGTCAAGGAGGTTAACATGCTATTGACGTCGTCTTGCAGGTCTTTGAACGACCCGTTGAAATGCCCTGTCATAGGGCACGTGAGGTCGCCTTTCGCAACTTCGCTTAGAGCCCGACCAGCGCTGGACAGACCTTCTTCCACCGTTTCGAGCAAGTGGTTGATGTTGCGAGACAGGTCATTGAGGGTTTCATCCTCAAAGTCGCATTTCACCCGATTTGTAAAGTTACCGTTCACAGCCTCATCCACAACGGAACCAAACGATGCACTGAGCTTTTTCATCATTTCCTCTCGCATGGATTTGGCAGCTTGGTCTGCTTGTTCTTTTTCTCGTGCGAGTTCAATCTCTCGTTGCGTGGCTTTTTCCTTTTCGGCGCTCAAAGCCTTCATTTTTTCATTGGCTTGTTTCTGTTCGTCAAGCAGTGCCGCGATGCGAGTGGCGTTCTGGCGAAACACTTCTGTCTTTCGCGCAAGGTCCCCGATTTCGTCCCCCCGATCCGTGCAGGGTACAATCGTATCGGTATTTCCTTCCGCTACTTGTTTGACGGCCTGGGTCAGCATCTGGACGGGTCGCGACACACTTCTTGCAAAGAGCACCGAGGCTGTAAGTACTCCTACCAAAATCAGTACCGAGAAGAGAAATGCAGTCGTCAACGCATTTCTGAGTCCACTGAAGAGCTCATGGGTATCTTCCTGCACGATCACCACCCAGTCTGTTCCCAGAAAGCTCAGGGGCGCCGCAAAGCCCAATACACTTTGCCCCGAATGGCTAGTGGCCGAAAAAATACTCTCGATACCTGCCAGACCATCAGTGATGGCCTGATGGCTTACCTGCGTCTCAAGGATATCCAATGCATCTGTCTGATCGGACTCGGTGCGCATCAACATGTCAGCGCCCACAATGAAGCCTTCGGCAGTTGGGCCGAGGCCTGCCAACGCGCCGGCGGCTGCAGTCAGGTCAGATACGGGCAATTGATATGCCAGAACGCCCAACCGTATACCTTGTTCATTGAAAACAGGGCGCGCGAGAAAAGCCGCCGGTGCATCGCCGCTGGGACTGTAGCGCGAAAAATCAACAAAGGCAGATGGATCGGACGCGGTCAGTTCAGACGCGCGTTTGTATGCGTCGGCCAAGCCGGTCTCCGACCAGGGGCCTGTGAGCAGATTTGTCGCGAAATCTTGTTCTTTTGTAACGCTGTAGACCAGATTTCCTTCGGTATCGAACAGGAAAACGTCGTGATACCCCATCTCGTTCTGAAGCGCGTCAAAGGCGGGGTGGTAGACTGCGTGAATAAATCCATAGCTTGACCCCGTGTCCGCCTTTACCAGCTTGTCCCTCTCATCGGACGGGTGGTCATTTTCGTCGATATATACCCGCTGCAGCACATCCGTTGGAGTCTCCAAACTTGCAAACCCGTCTGCGAGGGCGATGAGCGCCACTGAAGTTGCCGGTGCTGCAGACCGTAGGCGCAGGTCGCGATCCATCGCTTCGAGAAAGGCGCTTACATTCTTGCTCTTGAGCATTGCGAGGCTCGAAAGTTTCTCCTCCGCGTCCTCGGTGATGATACGGGTGGTCATCCTTGCATTGGCGAGCGACAGAATGCCTATGGCGAGGATCACCAACAGGCTGATGACGACGGGAAGTTTGACACCCAGCTTTGTGTTTTCGAGGATTCTGCTCATCTATCAGACACCTGCCTTTGGCCAAAACCTGCATGTGGGATGACCCTGACTGTTGCGCGAGCCAAGATCCTGCCCACATTCGGTAGCAGGAAGGTATTTTCAGAAGGTAAATCCCGGGTTGTTGTTTGACGGGTTCCGTTGGCGTCTTTGCCGGGCCAAGTTCCGATGCACGCGCGCCCAGTGGTCAAAGCCGGTGGAACTGCCGATACAGATCAGACAGAGACGGCAGCGTGCAATTTCTCTCGGGCGATGGCGCCCGCACGGTCATTCAACTTCACCTGACCGCGTTCAAGAACAACGAAGCGGTCTCCTAGGTCGAACGCAAAGTCAAAGAATTGCTCGACTAAAACGATGGCCATGTCGCCGCGCAGGCGAAGCAATTTGATAACCTCACCGATTTGCTTGATGATGTTTGGCTGAATACCTTCTGTCGGTTCGTCCAGTAACAGGAGTTTTGGGCGCGTAATCAGCGCGCGGGCAATTGCGAGTTGCTGTTGTTGACCGCCCGACAGATCGCCACCACGCCGCGCAAGGAACTCCTTGAGGATCGGAAACAGATCAAAAATCTCGTCAGGAATGTAGCGTTCAGAGCGCGGTAAACAGGCGAAACCTGTTTCAAGGTTCTCGCGCACCGTGAGAAACGGGAAAATCTCACGTCCTTGCGGTACGTAAGCCACGCCCATTTGGGCCAGGTCATTTGCGGACACGCGGTCAATCTGCTGCCCATCCAACGTATAATCCCCGCCGCTTTTGGCGTGGGTTCCGGAAATGGCTTTCAACAAGCTTGTTTTGCCGACGCCGTTGGTACCCATCACACAGGTGACCTCGCCTTTGGCCGCAGTCATGGAAATGCCATTCAGGATCTGGCTGCCTCCGTAATGCAACGTGAGGTCTTTTATTTCCAGCATGCTATCGGCCAAGGTACACCTCAATCACTTTTTCATCTGCGGTGACATGATCGAGCGACCCTTCGGCCAGCACGGATCCTTCATGCAAAACCGTGACCTTACACCCCAGTCTTCGCACAAACTCCATGTCATGCTCGACGACGACGACGGCCCTGGTTTTCGCAGCTTCGACAAGCAGTTCGGTTGTGTGCTCTCTCTCGGCTGGAGTCATCCCTGCCGCAGGTTCATCTACCAGCAGCAAGCGCGGTTCTTGTGCGAGCAGCATGCCGATCTCAAGCCATTGCTTTTGCCCGTGAGACAGCTCGCCGGATTTCCGTTGTAGCGCGTTCTCAAGCCCGATTTGCTCTGCCAGTTGAGCGACTTTGTCATGGTCGGCCCGCGACGGTCTAAAGCGCAATACTGAGAGCGGACCACGGGGTTTTTTCAACGCAAGCATGAGGTTGTCAGCTACGGTTTGATCTTCAAAGACCGTCGGACGTTGAAACTTTCGGCCAATGCCTTCCTGCGCGATCCGGCTCTCCGAAAGGGTCAGTAGAGAGACCGATTTTTCTCCCCATAAGACCCGCCCGCTATCAGGTTTGGTCTTGCCAGTCACGATATCCATGAAAGTTGTCTTTCCAGCGCCATTAGGCCCGATCACAGCGCGCATTTCGGCTTCGGCAATCTGAAACGTGAGATTGTTGATGGCTTTGAACCCGTCAAATGACACCGAAACACCAGAGACTTCGAGCAAGGTGCTCATCGATCCGCCTCCCTTTCCTGCAGTGCGCCGGGTTCCGGTCCAAGATCTGCACCGTGCCTTTCAGGACTGCGTCGTTCCGAAATAAGATCAAAAAGCCCACCAATGCCCCGAGGTGCAAAAAGCGTCACGATCACGAAGGAAAGCCCAAGTAAGACCGTCCACCAATCGACCCAATTCACCGTATAGAACCCAAGGTCGATATCTGGCGCTTGCCCGCCCGTGAACCAAGTCGACAGCAGTGAAACGAAAGCGGCTCCGATGACGGCGCCGTAGAGCCTGCCACGACCACCGATCGCTACCCAGACCGCCAGATAAATGGAGGCGATAGGGGCGATTTCGGCCGGGTTGATAATGCCCGCTTGCGGGTAGTAGAGCGCGCCGGCGATACCGGCGAGGACGGCGGTGAAGGTGAATATGACGAGTTTGTAAGCTTCTACCGAATACCCCAGAAAGCGGACGCGGGCTTCGTCGTCCCGGATCGCACGAATGACCGATCCGAATTTTCCAGATATCACCCAGGTGCACAGAACGTATCCCAACCCAAGCGCCAGGGCCGAAGCCCAGAAAAACACGATAGAGATCGTCGACTGGGAAACATGGTCCAGATGCGGCAGGTTTTGCAAACCTGACAGCCCATTATTGCCCCGCAATCCACTGTCGTTCTGAAAGAGATATAAGGCTAGCGCCAAGGTCATCGCCTGTGTCAGGATCGAGAGGTATACGCCAGTGACCCGGCTGCGAAAAGCCAGCCAGCCAAAGACCAGTGCGATACACCCGGGGACCAGGACAACCGCAGCAAGTTGCAAAGGCAGGGAATGGGCAACGGCCCAGATCGGCGGAAACTCAGACGCGCCCACCACGCCGAATATCTGTGCCGCGATCCCATCGGAGATTTCCTGCGGCGTTGGGGGCAGGGGGGCAGCGGCGAGGCTTTCACGGACGATTATTTCTGTCCGCGCATACATCAGCCACATGCCAATGGCGTATCCACCAATGCCAAAAAAGGCCATGTGACCAAGGCTGAGAATGCCGCAATAACCCCAAACAAGGTCCATCGCCAAAGCCACCAGACAAAGGCAGAGGGTCTTGCCCAAGGTCTTGACGAATGACGTCGAAATCACGCCTATCCCGAACCCCTCGGATAGAATGGTCACTGAGACCGTAAACAGTGCAAGAACGCCCAGAAAGATGAGCAGCGACGGGTAGCGCGTAACCAGTGGCCTGCGGGTGGCCGAGAGCGAAAGGTCAACCATCCTAAGCCTCCGCCGCCCGGCCTTTGAGGGCTATGATGCCGCGCGGCCTGAACTGGATAAACAGAATGATGAACAGGATCATGTAGGTTTGTGCGGCCAACGTATTGGACGGGTTCATCCACTCGATGCTTTTTTGCAGGAAGCCAACCATGGTCGCACCCAGCAAGGTGCCCCAGATGTTCCCAACTCCGCCAACCACGACGGTCATAAAGCTTTGAACGATGTAGTCACTGCCCATTTCTGATGTCACTTTCGCATAAAGCCCGATAGCCACACCTGCGATCCCGGCGATGCCAGAACCAAAGCCAAACGTCAGCATATTGATCTTGTCGGGGTTGATCCCCATCGAGGCCGCCATTCTGGGGTTTTGTGTGACTGCTCGTACTTCAAGACCAAGGCGGGTGCGGTTCATCACAAAGAGAAATAGCGCGAGAAAAAGCAACGCCAGAATAAAGATCGCGATCCGAATATAACTGATCGAGATGATGTCATTGATCACCCAGGATCCATCAAGCCACCCCGGTGCCGTCAATGGACGGGCCTGAGTGCCAAATATGTTTTTTGCCAATTGTTGCAGGGCGATTGACACTCCGAATGTTGCGAGCAGCGTTTCAAGTGGTCGATGATAGAGCCAGCGGATCACCAAGCGTTCCATCGCGACGCCTGCACCAAAAGTGACGGCAAAGGCCAGGGGGATGGCGACGACAATGGACAGCGTATAATCGGGTACGAAAAGCTGCACCACATAGCCTGTGTAGGCCCCCATCATGATGAATTCACCATGGGCCATGTTTATAACGCCCATCACGCCAAAGGTGATGGCCAGCCCGATGGCAGCGAGAAAATAAATGGATGCCAGCGATAAACCATCAAGCGCCAGGTCAGCGGTCTGGCTGAGCGCCACGCGGGTCTCGATATCGTCAAGCGCTACTTGCGCCGCTTGCGCAACGGACACTGGTGCGCCCGTGAACACTTCGTAGAACTGGAATTTTTGCAGTGTCTCGGTGATGGTTGCATCGGTCACCAATGGCTGGGCCAATCCCGCTTCAGCAAGAGCAGCATAAGCTGAAAAACGCGCCTCGTCGGCATCTAGCGAAGCAACCTCAATGCCAGCAACTGTGCCGTTATCGATGTTGGCAACCAAGGTATCCCGCAGCCCATCGCTTGAAACACGCGGTGGCGCAAGCTCGGCTGCAATCAGGATGTCATAAGCCGCATCAACTGACAGATCATCCGAGCCTACTTCGAGCGCTAGCGCGCCTTCAGGCAACTCCGCTGCAGCTTCTATCCGGGTTGATACGAGAGGATTCAAGGCCGCACGCAAATCGACGCCGAGATCCCCATCAAAGCTCTCAATCGCTTCAATGCGTTTCGCGTCGCTACTGCCGAACCGGATGGTGAGCAGCCTCTCCAGACGCGATTTGCGCGCCGTGAGTGCCGGGTCGATCTCACTCTCGATACTCCTACGCAGGGCTTGTAAATGAGAAACGTCGGGATCCCGTTCGATCGAGCTAATGGCGGTTTCTCGAACGTCGGGATCTGGATCGTTCAACTGAAACTGAACGAGGGCAGAAGCAATCAGGCCTCGAATGCCGGAGTTAGGTTTTAGCTGCTTGAATTGTTTTTTGTCGAACACGCCGATGGGCGCGCCACCTGCGACTTCAAAAACACTTAACTGACCGCCATCGGCGGCCATCCCAAAGACGAAAATGCCGGTTTCGCGGTCAAACCACATCTCCTTGTCCTGCCAGCGCTGCAACACAACCTGAGCATCGGTCAGCCCGCTCGCCGCCAATGCGTCGATGGCCGGGCCAATGGTGCGGCGGGACGACTTTTTTATAACCTCGCCATGCGCCTGAAGGATTTGCTGAACAGGAGCGTCGATTTGCTGTGCATGAACCGGCGATAACGCTGACAGGCACAAGCCAAAACACACCAGGAAACGCGTGACGAATGAAAACATGTCATGGGCCTTTTGGGGGAGGATAGGGCGCGCAATGTGACTTGCGCGCCCGCTCGAAAGTCAAATCAGATCAATAATTTGACTTGATTTGCACACAGGTGCTGGTCTCGACGTTGTACATGCCGCAGCCAAGTTCCTGCCAATCGGACTTCAATACCGCGGATTCCGGCAGGTAATCCGTCCAGGCGTCGCCCGGGACTTCTTCGGTTTGGGAGATGATGTCAAACTGTCCGTCCGCTTGTATTTCGCCGATCAGTACTGGTTTGGCCAAGTGATGGTTGGGCAGCATTACGGCCGTGCCGCCTGTCAGATTTGGGAACTCTTGACCGTACATGGCCGCACGTACCGCATCCACTTCCGTTGAGCCCGCTGCCGTTGCGGCGTTCACCCACATGTTGAAGCCGATGTAATGCGCCTCCATCGGGTCATTGGTGACGCGCTCTTCGCCCATGCGGGCTTTCCATGCCTCAACCCAAGCGTCGTTGGCCTCGGATTCGGCGGATTGAAAATAGTTCCACGCAGCCAGATGCCCGACAAGGTTCGAGGTGTCGAGTCCGGCGAGTTCTTCTTCACCGACGGAGAAGGCAACCACTGGGATGTCATCGGCTGAGATACCCGCGGCGGCGAGTTCCTTGTAGAAGCCCACGTTGGCGTCACCGTTGATGGTCGAGATCACGCCGACCTTTTTACCATCCGCACCGAGCGCCACGACATCAGCAACAATTTTGGACCAGTCCGAGTGGCCGAAGGGGGTGTAGTTTACAAAAATATCCTCAGAGGGAATGCCCTTTTGTTGCAGGTAGGATTCCAGGATGTTGTTGGTGGTCCGTGGGTACACATAGTCTGTACCCAGCAACGCGAATTTCTCGACCCCAAGCTCTTCAAGGAAATAATCGGTTGCCGGAATAGCCTGTTGGTTTGGCGCAGCGCCCGTGTAGAATACGTTTTTCGAGCTCTCCTCGCCCTCATATTGAACCGGATAGAAAAGCAGGCCGTTCAGTTCTTCCAGCACGGGCAAAACAGATTTCCGCGACACGGACGTCCAGTTCCCAAAGATCACGTCGACTTCGTGAACAGTCAGAAGTTCCCGGGCTTTTTCCGCAAAGAGTGGCCAGTCCGACGCGGGATCGACCACAACCGCTTCCAGTTCACAGCCCAGAACGCCGCCCTTTTCGTTTTGCTGCTCAACCAGCATCTCCATTGTATCTTTCAGCGTGGTTTCTGAAATCGCCATTGTTCCGGACAAGGAGTGCAGCACTCCCACTTTGACTGGGCAATCCGCCAAAGCGGGCAGGGTCCCAGTAAGTACCAGTGCGGTTGTTGCAGCCAGCAGTTTTCTTGACATCGTAATTCCTCTCTTACGATGCGCGGTGGGCTTGTTGTGGACGTGAATGTACCCCATATCCCACGCACGCATTATGTGCGGCGTGCGATGGTGAAAATGGTTCCTAGGCCGACACCGTCGCACGTTTTCGAACAGGCCTTCTTTGGCCTCGACGGCAGCTAAGTCGATTATTTCGGCAGGATGGAGTCGTTTGCAGTAAATGGCGTGGCCGGACGGAATGGACCGCCTAAATTTTCAACAGCAAGTTGAAGGTTGCCGCCTTTTTCAGCAGATGAGAGATGCAAAAGCAGGCATCTAGCTATCAAGCAGCAGGTTTTGGCATGATTTGAGGTGGTCCGCTGCAAGCCTTTGGGCGCGTGCGGCCCTTACAGTGTCAGAACCAAAAGTTGCGACCGTGAGCAGCGATGCATGTGCCATCTTTACTTCGACCCGGTAAGCAAGTGTCTGGACCGGTTCGGCAGATTGTGCAGTCGCGTCAAGCAAGGTCAAAAATGTCTGGCGCTGAGTTTCGAGGTGCTCCTCGTTTTCGCCGCCAACAAGCCAGGCATGCTCTCGCTCCGCAGAGTATCGCCCGATGCAGCCAGCGAATTCCTGTGACAGGTCCAGCTGTGCCTGCGTAGGGCCCGATAGTATGAGCCCGAAGCTCGCGGCGCAGATTATTGTTTTTATTCTGCTCATATTTTGAGCTTTGCGCGCAAAACTTCACCCGTCAAGTCAGCGCTAGTTAAACTTCGCTGCAATTTCAGAGCTGTGGTTCGATTGCAATCGGGTTGTCAGGACACTCGTTTGCCGTGACACCAAACGCCATTGATAAGTGGGGTGCCCTCAAATATCTCGAAGAGAAGCAAATCAGCACGTTTTCCAGCGGCGAGTATCCCGCGGTCCGAAAGGCCCGTGTACTTTGCTGGCGTTGAGGTCACCGTCGCGACGCCCGCAGCCATATCCTGCCAGAGCATACCTAGTTGCACTGCGCTTTGGAGCAAAGCTGCTGGCACATAATCAGACGACAGGATGTCCAATCTGCCGCGTTCTGCGAGCGTTGCCGCTGCGACGTTGCCTGAATGCGACCCGCCTCGCACCAGATTGGGTGCCCCCATAATGGTGGCCATACCTTTTGCATGGCATGCGTCCGCTGCCTCAACGGTTGTCGGAAATTCCGCGAGCGTTGCACCGTGCGCATGACTATGCGCGACTTGTTGCGCAGTCGTGTCATCGTGGCTGGCCAATGTCGCACCATATCGTTTTGCGGCGGCAACGGTCGCATTTTCGTGGTGTGTGCCCAGCCGCTCCCGCAACCCACGGAGGAATTCGATGTACTCTCCAAAGCCTTCTCTCGAAATGCCGTTCTTGCCGCAGACATAGTCTTCGAATTGCTGGAGATCCCTGAATTGCCGTTGACCGGGTGTGTGATCCATCAGGGAAACGATACCGATTTTGTCGTTTTCGTCGAACTCGTCGAGTTCTTCTGCGAGCGTCTCGGAACAGATTTCGGCGCGCAGATGGATGTGGTGACTGATTTTGAGGACACCTGCATTTCGCATCGCCAGAAGTTCATTCGCCATGGCACGGGCGTATTTACCATAGCGTCGCTTGCCACTGTCCGAGACAATTGACCCGACCCTGATCGCATCGAATACTGTGGTGATGCCGGCGCCGGCCATTTCCCGGTCATGCGCGACGATTGCGGCGTCATGAGGCCAGTCGACCCTGGGACGTGGCTGCATATGCCGTTCAAGATTGTCAGTGTGTAATTCGATAAGCCCTGGTGCGAGAAATGCCCCACCGCAATCGATCGCGCCTGGGGCATCTGATCGACCTGGCTCGACGGCAGCTATTGCGCCATCTCGAATAACAAGGCTCCCGCAGATGACTTCCTTCGGCAAAACCAGTCGGGCGTTTGTAAAGATTGTTTCATGCGTCATGGTGTCATCATGGCTGCTACGAACGGCCCCTCAAGGTTGCGAACCTGCGTCCGCCTTGCGACAGCGATAAGCGATTTGAATTACGAGCGAAAGTTGTTTGCTGCTGGCGATGCGATTTGAGGTGCTTAATTTTTCGTAGAAAGCAACAGTTTGCTGCGCTTGGGCACTGCAGATACGGAGCGACCTGCAGCGCGAAAACGCTGAGTTCTTATGAGCCCTGTCGCAAAGCCCCTTTGGACTTCAATGGTTCGCCGGAGGTATTCCGAACAATCAGTTTTGCCGGGACAAGTGTCGTTGCAACTGGCATGTCCGGATGTTTGATGCGTTCGATAACCACGCGCGCGAGTTTTCGGCCGAGTTCATAAGGGGATACGGCCATTGTCGACAGGGGCGGCATCGCAATTTCCGCATCCTGAATGTCATCAAAACCGACGATCGAGACATCAAGACCGGGTGTAAGCCCCATTTGGGTAAGCGCAAGAGAGGCGCCAATGGCCACCATATCACCGTTACAAACAACAGCGGTCACTTCCGGGTGGGCCTTGAGCAGTTTCGTCATCGCATTTACGCCAGATAACTTGTCATCGGGCGAATCCCAAACGATAGGGGGGCCAAGCTGCCGTTCAGCCAATATGCGGCTGTACCCTTCGATCCTCTCTTTTCTCACATCCACGGGTGAAGTGCCGCCAAGAAATGCAATCTTGGTATGTCCTAGATCCGCAAGATGCTCCGTCGCAATTGCCGTGGCATCCGCATTCTGGATTCCGACATGATCGAAATCCGTAAATCCGGCATTGCGGAGAAAGGTAACCGCCGGCAGCTTGTGAGTTCTCAACAACTCGCAGGTCTCGGTTGGCGTGCCTTGCGCGGGCACCCAAATAAGCCCTGCACGGGAGCTGCCAATAAAAGCTTCCAATTGCCGGCGCTGGCGGGCGGCGTCGTCACGCGCGTCCAGCACGGACAGCAAATATCCTTCGGTTTCCAGCAAATCGCTGGCGCCGCTGATGACTTCGGCGTTGAACGGGTTGGCAATTTGGTGGATGGCGAGGCCAATCTCGCGGTTTTGTCCTGATCGCATGGAGGCTGCACGACCGTCCGGCACGTAGTTCAGGGTCTTAGCCGTTTGCAGGACCTTTTTCCGCGTCTTTTCGGAGATTCGACCGGCGCCACGCATCACCTGACTGACCGTAGCCACTGACACGCCAGCCTCTCTCGCGACAGTTTCAAGCTTTGGTTTTCCGACCATTACCGCACGCCTTGTTGATTCCAGTTCGATCCACGAAAAGTCTTGGTGCAAGCTATGCCAGGTAAAACGTTACATCAACTACCGCTGGATCGTGAAGGTGTAATCTTATGTTATTAATGTTTTTTCCGAGCCTCAAGGCGTAGCAAAAGCGGTTTTTAAAAATTTTATTTGACTCAAGGTATAACGTTATACCAAGATAAGACATCTTTTCGGCCGCTGGTGCCGATCTGGAAACACTCGGGAGGAAACAATGAACATTAGACACATGACGGCTGGTGCGGTGTCTGGCCTGGCCCTGCTGGTTTCGGCAGTTTCAGCGCAGGCAGAAGTGCTGTTTTGGTCGACTCAGGCAAAGCCGGTCGAAGAAGCGCAGGCGATGCGTGAGCAAGTACTGGCGGGCGCGGGCGACGTCGACTACCAGCCAAATGATGGCGGTCCCTGGATCACACGTCTGAACGCTGAACTTAGCGCTGGGTCAGGATCAATTGGTGTGTTGGGCGCTTTGCACGGCGACTTTTCCGCGATGAGCCCCGATGATCTCGTGAGTCTTGATGACCTGGGTCTTGGCGCGGCCAGCGATACGTTCAACGAATTGGCGAAACTGGGCACTGACGACACGAAGTACATCCCCTGGATGCAGGCCAGCTACATCATGGCGGCGAACAAGAAGGCGCTTGAACACCTTCCTGAAGGTGCAGACATCAATGCGCTAAGCTATGATCAATTGATCGCCTGGGGCGCAAATGTGAAAGAAGCAACCGGCGAAGCCAAATTCGGTTTTCCGGCGGGGCCGAAAGGTCTGAAGCATCGCTTCTTCCAAGGTTACCTATACCCTTCCTACACGAACGGTGTTGTTCGCACTTTTGCATCCGACAAAGCGGTGACGGCATGGGAGAAAATGCGTGAGCTTTGGGCGGTTACCAACCCCGGATCCACAAATTTCTCTTTCCTGCAGGAACAACTTTTGAATGAAGACGTCTGGATCGCGTTCGACCATACGTCGCGTCTTGCGGCCGCGTTTAACGAACGTCCTGACGACTTTGTTGCATTCCCGGCACCTGCTGGCCCGGAAGGACGGGGCTTTATGCCGGTGATCGCGGGTGTTGGTATTCCGCGGACCGCACCGGATATGGAAGCCTCAAAGGCACTTGTTGCGCACATGCTGAAGCCTGAAACGCAAATCGCAACCCTGCGCGCGACCAACTTCTTCCCTGTTGTGGACGTTGAGCTGCCCGGCGATCTGCCGCCATCGGTGCAGGCTGCCGGAAACGCAGTTGCGATCATGAGCGCCTCGGCGGATGCAAACCCAGGTCTGCTCCCAGCTGGGCTTGGGGACAAGGGCGGTGACTTCAACCGGGTGTTCGTGGATACATTCGAGCGCATCATCCTTGCCGGTCAGCCAATCGAAGCCGTGCTTGAGGACCAGAAGAAGACCCTGGTGCGGATCATGGAAGAAACTGGCGCTCCTTGCTGGGCACCGGATGCTCCGTCCGAAGGCGCTTGCCCGGTCGAATGATCCTCCCCAAGGGGCTTTGTATGGCCCCTTGAATGGTTCGGGCCGCAGGCTGGCCCGGACCGACTGACACACTCATCGAAATCCGCGCTTAGGCGTCAATACGGGGAGCGGTCAAATGAACCCGCGACTATTACCCTATATTTTGATTTTGCCGGTCACGTTGTTTCTCTGCCTGTTCTTTCTTTATCCGTTCGTGCTTGTCGCACAGCAGGCATTCAGCAACGGTTCCGGCTTTACGCTGACCAATTTTCGGGATGTTACAGAACACTGGAAATTCCCGATCTCCCTGAAGAACACGTTCCTGCTCGCGCTTGCGGTTGTTCCAATCCAATTGGCGCTTTCGCTGTTGATGGCCACGATGGTCACCAAGATGAAAAAGGGACGCGATCTCATCCTTTACATCTGGACGATCCCGCTGGGCATTTCGGATCTTGCCGCAGGCATCATCTGGCTCGCGATTTTTGAGCAATCGGGTTTCCTGAATTCGATGATGGGTGGATTGGGTCTGATCGACAGCCCGACCAATTTCTTGAGCTATCAGAGCCCCGTCATGGTCTTTGTCGCGATCATGCTGGCCGAGATCTGGCGTGCCACAGCGATCATGTTGGTGATCCTTGTCGCCGGCATTGGTCTGATCCCGAAAGAATACTATGAAGCTGGCGAAGTTTTCGGGGCCACGCCGTGGCAACGCTTTCTGAAGATTACGCTGCCGATGCTGCGCCCGTCGCTGCAAACGGCGCTGGTTTTGCGGGTTATCCTGGCCTTCGAAGTATTCGCGGTTGTTCAAGCCTTGGGCGGAACGCTGTTCCCCGTGCTCATGGGCGAAACTTACGCCTATCAATTTGAACTGCTTAACGGTGGGGCGGCTGCGGCGATTGCGCTGATCATCCTCGCGATCTCGATTACCTTCACCCTGATCATCATGCGTGCACTGCGCGTTCCGAAAGGAGCAACGATATGACCGCCGCAACAACCGACGTGGTCGATCCCGGCCAAGACACACGCAAAGCGGGCCGTTACGTCTATATCACTGCCGTCGTCCTCCTCTGCGCATGGGTGCTGGTGCCGCTCTACTTTTTGCTGATCAACACGCTCAGCTCTCCGGAAGCGGTCAATTCCTACCCCAAGTCGTTTATCCCTGAGTTTGACCTGGGCAGCCTCACGTTCTTTGCGGGTTTCGAAGGGATCCTGACGGCGCTCAAGAACTCGATCCTCGTGGCGGCTCTGACCATGGTCATGTCGATATTGATCGGCGCACCAGCAGGGTATGCGTTGTCGCGGTTCGAATTCAGGGGCAAGGAGCTTTTTCGGCTACTGATCCTGCTGACCCGGGCCTTCCCATTGCCGCTCTTGGCCTTACCACTCGCCGTCATGTTCATCCGGACAGGGATCGACGACACCGTGTTTGGTCTGGCGCTAGTCCATACGACGCTCGCAATCCCCTTCGCGGTTCTGATTACCTTCTCGCTGTTTTCGGGCATTCCGATCGAGCTGGAAGAGGCCGCATGGACGCTGGGCTGCAACCGGGTTACCGCGTTTCAAAAAGTTATCCTGCCGCTGGTTCTGCCCGGCATCACTGCATCGGCGATCTTTGCCTTTGTGATTTCGTGGAACGAAGTCTTTGCCGCCGCTGTTCTGACCATCGAAAACCGGACCCTTACGGCGTTCCTGCTACAGAACCTCGATACGTCTCCGCTGCACCTGAAATTTGCAGGCGGCTTCATCCTTGTCGTACCGGCGCTGATCTTCATCTTCGCTGTTCGGAAATACCTCTTCGCGATGTGGGGCATCGCCAACCGCTGATCGCGGTTGCCAGATAAAGGAGCCCAGAAAATGGCTGTTATCGAAATCAAAAATGTAGCCAAGCGTTTTGGAGATTATCAGGCGCTTCACGACATCAACCTGACGATTGAAGACCAGGAATTCATGGTCCTGTTGGGCGCGTCCGGGTGCGGCAAGTCCACCCTTCTGCGCATCATCTGCGGGCTGGAAACGGCGAGCGAAGGCGAGGTCTGGATTGGCGGCAAGCGTGTTGACCACCTGCAACCGAAGGATCGCGGCATCGCGATGGTGTTCCAAAACTATGCCGTCTTCCCGCATCTGACAGTGTTTGAAAACATCGGGTTCGGCTTGCGCATGCAAAAGATGGGGAATGATGAGGTCAAGCGCCGTGTCGAGCGCACAGCCGGTCTGATGCATATCGAGCAGCTGCTTGATCGTTATTCAGGAGAGCTGTCCGGTGGCCAGCGCCAGCGTGTGGCTGTCGCACGTGCTCTTGCCATGGAACCGGACGTGATCCTGATGGACGAGCCGCTTTCCAACCTCGACGCGCTGCTGCGGATGGAGATGCGGGCCGAACTGAAAGGTGTTCTGGCTGAAAGCAACACAACCGCGATTTACGTGACACACGACCAGGTCGAAGCCATGAGCATGGCAGACCGGATCAGCGTCATGCACGAAGGTAAGATCGTTCAGGCTGCATCACCGATTGAAGTCTATCGCAATCCGGCAGCCGAATTCGTCGCAGGCTTCATTGGCAATCCGCCGATGAACTTTCTCGAAGCCACGTCACATGGTGGCGGCAAATTCAGTGTTGCGGGCCATTCCTTCGACGGTCCTGATGCGGCAAATTCCAACCTCCAGTTTGCGATACGGCCAGAAGACATGACATTGTCTGAGGATGGTTTTCCCGCGGTGGCCAAGGTTGTTGAACCTCTGGGGGCCCATTTGCTTGTCACGTGCGAATTGGATGGAAAGCTTTTCCGCGCGATCCTCGACAGCGAAATGCAGGTCAAACCGGGTCAAACACTGAAACTCGCACCGATGCCAGACCGCATTCGTTGGTTCGATCCCTCAACAACCCTCGCCGTGGCCTGAAGCAAAGAGAGAATCCAATGGTCGCCCAAACACTTGTTGATCATGCTGTAGAAATCATTCGGAGTAATGACCAAGGCACCTATACGGTTCCGACGCATGGTCTTTATCCGTTCCAATGGAACTGGGATAGTGCGCTGACCGCACTTGGTATCTCGTTTTTTGACGAAGAACGCGCCTGGACCGAGCTTTCCACTCTGATGGATCATCAGTGGGAAGATGGAATGGTGCCACATATCGTCTTCCACAAGGAAGACGAGGGCTATTTTCCCGGGCCTGATGTCTGGCAAACTTCCCGGAAGGTGCCAACATCGGGGATATCGCAGCCGCCGGTGGCGGGCTTTGCGGCACGAAAGCTGTTTGAACGTGCCAAGGACAGCACGGTTAGCGTCCAGCAGGCCAAACAGCTTCTGCCCAAAATAGATGCCTGGCATGACTGGTTCTATCGCTGTCGTGACCCCAAAAGGACTGGACTGGTCGCCTTGATCCACCCGTGGGAATCCGGACGGGACAATTCGGTCGATTGGGACCTCGCCTTTCAACGCGTTCCAACCGATGGCGTCATGCCGTTCCAGCGGCGCGATCTGCAACACGCGGATGCCAGTCACAGGCCAACTCAGGCCCAATACGAACGTTATATCTACCTTGTCCAGTTGTTCCGCAGCCTGAACTGGGACAATTCCAAACTGCATGACGCTTCACCGTTCCAGATTGTGGATCCCGGATTCAACGCGATCCTGATCAGATCCTGCGCCGACCTAGCAGATCTTGCCGATGAGTTGGGTGAAACCGAAATCGCCGCCCGAAATCGAGCGCGGGCCGAGAAAGGCGCCCGGGCGATGGAGACATTGTGGAGCGACACTCACAACCAGTATCTGTGCTTTGACCGCAGGCTGGGCAAATCCGTTGACAATCCATCTATCGCAGGGCTTCTGGCCGTTGTCGCGGCAGTCCCGCAAAACCGTGCGATGCAGATTGGCGCACGCATCATGGAACTTGGCGAAACCTGTCGGTACCTTGTGCCAAGCCAGCCTGCAACATCGCCTCATTTTGACGGCAAGCGGTACTGGCGCGGCCCGGTCTGGCTGATCGTAAACTACCTGATCTCGGATGGGTTGAAGCGTGCCAACCAGATAGACGTGGCCGAGCGGATCATTTCGGACAGTCTCGATCTGATTGCAAACAGCGGCTTTGCCGAGTACTACGACCCCAACACCGGCGAACCATGCGGCGGCAAGAGCTTTACCTGGACCGCAGCCATGGTGATCGAGTTTTTGACCCAGGCAAGGGCGCAGACATGAAGCGGTCTCGTATCAATCAAATCATGGCCGAAGCGGATGCGATGATCCGGCACCATGGGTTCACCCTCCCGCCATTTGCCTATTGGAGCCCAGCTGAGTTTCGTGCGCGGAAGGATGATGCATCGCGCATCATCGAGGCGCGTATGGGGTGGGACATAACGGACTATGGGCAAGGCAACTTTGATGCCCTGGGGCTTTTCCTGTTCACCCTGCGCAACGGCTCCCTTGCCGATTTGGAAGCAGGACGCGGTATGGTCTATGCCGAAAAACTGCTGATTTCGAAACAGGATCAGATCAGCCCGATGCATACCCATGTCATCAAATCCGAAGACATCATCAATCGCGGTGGTGCGACCATGGTGATCGAACTTTTCGGATCAGATGAGGCAGGCCAATTCGATGGGGATCGCGGCGGCGTGGTGCTCTGTGACGGAATTCCGCGCAGCTTTGAACCTGGCGAAAAACTGAAACTCGCACCCGGAGAGAGCATCACTTTGATGCCGGGGGACTGGCATGCCTTCTGGGGCGAAGGCGGTGACGTTCTGATCGGTGAAGTTTCCACCGTGAACGATGACCAGACTGACAACATCTTCCGTGAACCAATTGGCCGATTTGCGACGATCGATGAAGACGAAGATCCGACCCATCTTTTGGTCTCAGACTACGATTCAGAGTTCTTGACTTGATCCAGCAAGTGATCCGCAAGAAATGCAGTTGAAGGTATAAAGATAGAAGGCTGACACGATCTTCGTTTCCGTGGGTGCTGCTGGTGCTGGCGAATTAAGGGCCGATCACTGGTGTGAGTTGTGACTCGGGCGAGACTAATACAAAAGTGGTCGTTTAGTCTGTGAGCAAGCTCGATGGCGATGAAACCGACGCCGAAAACAGGGCAAAGAGAAAACCTCAGTTGACGCATCTAGCGTACTTTGGCTCCGAACTCTTTCGCAGCGAACTTGCGTCTACCTGTCCCGGACTCCTTTTTAAGAAGCCCCAGATCAGTGGCCCGAAAACAGGAGGCCAGAAAACGTCACTCAGAGTAATCGGTGGGGATTTCCAGGTATTGCAGCGGCGTTGATCCTGGATCCCGCAGCTTTTGCACCACGGCATTCGCCAGATGTCGCCCCGCTGCCGCTACATCTTCCAATTCAACGATTATGTCCTTCCGGAACATCTTCAAGATCGGGACCACTTCTTTGCCGTAGACGTCGATATCTGCACCCAATTTGAGCCCCTGTTTTTCGATGGCGACGATGGCAGCGATAGCCGCTTTGGAAGAGGTGCAGATTACGGCGTCGATCTCCGGCGACTGTTCAAGTCGGCGCTCTATCCAGTGTCGAATGTCGTCTGCCGACCTGTCGGCGTTGACGTTTTGGGAAATACGGTAGTTCAGCTTCAGAATTCCGCTCTCAGCCTCCAGTCCTTTCACCATGTCCTGAGCATAGTTTTGGTTCAGTGGGGGCAGGACCGTCAGAATGTTCTTCCGCCCGCGCGCCGCCAATCGCCGCAATGCGACACGCATAAAGGCCGTGTTGTCATAGTCATAGTAGGCGTGCTGGTCGCTCCATTTGGTGCGCCCATGGGTTACAAAAGGAAAGTCGTGTTTCATCAGATAGGCGACCCGCTTATCTTCTGGTTCGGTCATATTGAAAATGACCGCGTCGGCTGAACGTGTTTCGACAATATACTTTATTGGGCGCAACGGATCCTCATCGGGAAACCAGGGCAGTATGTTCAGATGAAACTGTGTGCCGCGCAATTCTTCCGCAATGGAACTGGTCAGTTTGGATGCATTGTTCAGCACATCACCCTCGGCGGGAATGACCAGTGAGATCACATTGGTCCGGCCAGTGCGAAGACGTACCCCGGCTCGGTTCGGCACGTAACCAATCCCATCGGCAATGCGGTTCACAAGTGCCTTTGTTTCGTCCCCAATGTCATGCGCATTGCCAAGCGCTCGGGACACTGTGGGGACGGCGAGGCCGCTAATCCGCGCAATAGTCTTGAGCGTAGGTCTTTCGCCGGGCTTAACCAACTCTCGCAACTCGTCATCACTTAGCTTTGCGGCTGCGGAGGCGTTACGTTTCATCAATCATACTCCAGTCTGACCTTGTCTATTCTCGAATGACACGCTCGTCCAGTGAGGCGCCATTGCCGCCGCTCCCTAACTATAGCGACGGCAAAAAAAGTGTTGCAAGAGAAAACTAAATCGATGTAGTTCTTACTATAACGATTTAGAAACTGGGAGGAATGATCGTGACACTGACTTCGAAACTGCTCGCTGTGACGGCTTTGGTGGCCGCATCCGGCGCGTCTGCGACTGAGCTTGAGGTGATGCACTGGTGGACATCCGGTGGCGAGGCCGCTGCGGTGAATGAATTCGCTGAGGCCTTCAACGCCACTGGCAACACCTGGGTTGACGCGGCAATCGCTGGTGGTGATGGCGCGCGCGCGGTGATGGTGAGCCGCCTGACCGGGGGCGACCCGATGGGCGCATTCCAATTTAACCACGGTCGTCAGGCCGAAGAGTTGATTGAAGCAGGCCTGTTGCGCGACATTACTGACATCGCCGAAGCCGAGGGGTGGAAGGACATCGTGAATCCGCCCTCGTTGCTGGACTCTTGCACGGTCGATGGCCGCATTTATTGCGCACCGGTGAACATTCACTCATGGCAATGGCTATGGCTGTCGCACAAGGCCTATGAAGACGCGGGCGTTGCGGTGCCAACCAATTGGGCCGAGTTTGTGAGCGCCGGGCCCGCATTGGCAGAAGCAGGGAAAATCCCGATGGCCATGGGCCAGCAGGGGTGGCAGCAAGCGGGCGCTTTCAGCGTCTTGATCGCGAGCCTGCTGCCCAGCGAAATTTACAACAGCGTCTATGGCGATAAAGACACGGACGTCGCCGGCGGCGCTGAAATGGCAATGGTTTTCAAGGCTGCAGCCGACGCTCGTGAAATGGCGACTAAGTCGACGGTCCAGAATTGGAATGACGCGACTGCCTTGGTCATCAAGGGCGAAGCGGGTGGTCAGATCATGGGGGACTGGGCGCAGGGCGAAATGGCCGTGGCCGAAGTCACAGCCGGTGAAGACTATAGCTGTTTGCCCGGACTTGGAACAAACCCAAGACTGTCTACCGGTGGTGATGCGTTCTATTTTCCCGTGTTGAACGACGAGGCGCAAACTGCAGCTCAAACAGAGCTTGCAAGGCTAATGCTGGCGCCTGAAACGCAAGTTGCGTTCAATCTGAAAAAGGGCTCATTGCCCGTGCGTGGTGACGTCGATCTTGCCGCCGCCAATGATTGCATGGCGAAAGGTCTGGCGCTTCTTGAGGAAGGAGCCTTGTTGCCGGACGTGAACCAGCTGATCACACCCGACACCAATGAACAGCTGAAAACACTGTTCACGGAGTTCTTCGCGGATGCCTCCATGACACCGGAAGCTGCACAAGAAGAGTTTGTGAAAATCATCGGGTCTGCTGACTGACCCGCGTCTCATCCTGGCTCGTGCCTCGCGGGCCAGGATTCACACATAATCCCGTCAAGTGGAGGTGGCTCGTGGCTTCTGAGCGCCCAAATCAGCTGTTTCGCAACGGATCTGCAAAGATTGCCGCGATACCCATGATTGTTACCGCACTCTTCGTTTTCGTAGGCGGAACAGTCTGGACAGTTGTCTACAGCTTTACGAAATCCGGCCTTTTGCCGCGCCTGAATTGGGTTGGGCTAGACCAGTATGAGCGTTTGTGGGCGACCAGAAAATGGCTCGTCGCAATCGAAAATCTGGTGATCTACGGCTTTTGCATGCTGGTGCTTGTGTTTGTCATTGGCTTCGTTCTCGCGGCGCTGCTCGACCAGAAAATCCGTTTTGAAAACACGGTGAGAACAATCATTCTTTATCCCTATGCGCTCAGTTTCGTGGTCACAGGGCTGGTTTGGCAGTGGATTCTGAATCCCGAATTCGGGGTAGAAAGCATTGTTCGGGGATGGGGGTGGGAGAGTTTCTCTTTCGACCCACTCTACAACGCGGATATCGCGATTTACGGCGTTCTGATCGCCGGTCTCTGGCAAGGCAGCGGACTGGTCATGGTCCTCATGCTCGCCGGGTTGCGCGGTATCGATCAGGAAGTGTGGAAAGCCGCGCGGGTAGACGGCATTCCGACATGGAAAACATACATCTTCATTGTCATTCCCATGATGCGTCCTGTGTTCATCACGACCCTCGTTCTGGTCGTGACCGGCATCGTGAAACTCTACGACCTGATCGTTGCGCAAACCGGAGGCGGACCCGGAATCGCAACTGAAGTGCCTGCCAAATACGTCTACGACATGATGTTCCAGGCCAACAATTTGGGGCAGGGTTTTGCAGCCTCAACCATGATGTTGGTGACCGTTGCATTGATCGTGATCCCTTGGGCAATTCTTGAATTCGGAGGCTCGAAGAACCGTGGTTGATGCATCTCCCGATACCCTTTCGGGGCCACAAGGGCCAAGGCCGCGCAAAGTGTTGTCACGTCGCAACATCTTTTTGTATGGCACCTTGTTTGTCATCACGGTGTACTATGCGTTGCCACTATATGTGATGATTGTGACTTCCCTAAAAGGCATGCCGGAAATCCGGCTCGGCAATGTGTTTTCGCCTCCGGTCGAAATGACTTTCGAGCCGTGGGTAAAGGCTTGGTCAGAGGCCTGTACCGGCCTGACATGCAATGGGCTCAGTACCGGTTTCTGGAACTCGGTGCGGATCACGATCCCTTCGGTCATATTGTCAATAATGATCGCCTCGGTGAATGGTTACGCGCTGGCCAACTGGCGGTTCAAAGGGGCTGATGTCTTTTTCACCATCCTGATCTTTGGCGCCTTCATCCCCTATCAGGTGATGCTCTATCCGATTGTGATCATGCTGCGCGAAATCGGCCTTTACGGTTCACTTGGCGGCTTGGTTCTGGTGCATACGATCTTCGGCATGCCCATCCTGACGCTATTGTTTCGCAACTACTTTACGTCGCTGCCCGAAGAACTTTTCAAGGCGGCGCGTGTGGATGGGGCGGGGTTCTGGGGCATTTATTTCCGGATCATGGTGCCCATGTCCCTGCCGATCTTCACTGTCGCAGTGATCCTGCAAGTGACTGGCATCTGGAACGATTTCCTGTTCGGCGTGGTCTATACGGGCCCGGAGACCTACCCGATGACTGTTTCGCTCAACAACATCGTGAACTCTACGCAGGGCGTGAAGGAATACAACGTCAACATGGCCGCAACGCTCCTCACCGGACTGGTGCCGCTGTCGATCTACTTCGTTTCAGGCAGGCTGTTCGTGCGCGGCATCGCCGCTGGCGCAGTCAAAGGGTGAACTCCATGAACAATTCGGTTGAAATAAAGAACCTCGATCTGCAATTCGGCGCTGTCAAAGTTCTGCAGGATCTCAATCTTGATATCGGCAAGGGTGAATTCCTTGTGCTGCTGGGGTCTTCGGGATGCGGAAAGTCGACGCTGCTCAACTGCATCGCGGGGCTCCTGGATGTGACCGCAGGGCAAATACACATCAATGGCACCAATGTGACCTGGGCCGAACCGTCCGAACGGGGGATCGGCATGGTTTTCCAGTCCTACGCCCTCTATCCGCAGATGACCGTGGAGGGAAACCTGTCCTTTGGCCTCAAGAATGCAAAACTGCCGAAGGCTGAAATCGCTCAACGGATCAAGCACGCATCAGAAATTCTGCAGATTGAGCCACTTTTAAAGCGCAAACCGGCAGCGCTTTCGGGTGGACAACGCCAACGCGTGGCCATCGGCAGGGCGCTCGTGCGCGACGTGGATGTATTTCTTTTTGATGAACCGCTCAGCAATCTCGACGCCAAACTTCGTGCAGACCTGAGGGTGGAAATCAAGCGACTGCACCAGCGACTTGAAAACACCATGATCTATGTAACACACGACCAGATCGAGGCGATGACGCTGGCGGATCGCATCGCGATCATGCGCGGCGGCCAGATCATGCAGCTGGGAACACCAGATGACATCTACGGCCGTCCGGTGAACAAATACGTGGCAGGGTTTATCGGCTCTCCATCGATGAACTTTCTGGATGGCACGATCCAGAACGGGGCATTCAAGGCGGGCGACCTGACGGTTCCGTTGGCAGGCTATGACTTTGCATCTGGTGGCGCTGTGGATGGGCCCACCACATTGGGTATTCGCCCCGAACACGTGACGACCGGTCAACTGGTCAGCGACGCGCCAATCCAAGTCGATGTCATCGTCGAGTTGATCGAACCGACCGGATCTGACAAGCTTATCGACTGTCAGGTCGCAGGCCACCACTTCCGAGTGCGTATGGAAGGGCAGGCGAGTGTTTCGGTCGGCCAAACATTGCGGCTCGGTATTGATCCGGCGCGCGCGTCCCTCTTCGATGCTGCCACTGAGGAGCGCCTGTAGCCCAAGTCGCATGCCCCCAGACACAACTCCAACTCATTTTCGCGAGATACAGATGACCCTTTCATTCCAACTCTACTCCGCCCGAAACTTCCAGCCCTGGACGAATGTGATCCCGCGCCTTGCCGAGCTGGGCTACACCCAAGTGGAAGGGTTTGGCGGTCTTTATACAGACGCGCCCGAATTCAAACGCCTTCTGGATGAGCACGGGATGACAATGCCCTCCGGCCATTTCTTTCCGCTGGGCAAGCTGGAAGAAGAACTTGACGCATCTCTCGCTACGGCCAGAACACTCAGCATGCACCGGGTGATTTGCCCCGCTCCCGAAGATCTATGGCGAGAAGGAACAGACGCGGCAAACTGGATCGCGCTGGCCAAGCGGCTGAACGAGGCGGGCAAACGAGTTGTGGATGCTGGGTTTCGCTTTGGCTGGCACAATCACCACTGGGAGTTCATGGCGCTACCAGACGGCACATTGCCGATGACCGTGCTGTTGGAAAACGCGCCGGACATGGAATGGGAAATGGATGTTGCATGGGTTGTGCGGGGCGGCGCAGACCCATTGGAATGGATCAAAGCTCACGGCGACCGGATCACAGCCGCACATGTGAAAGACATTGCTCCCGATGGGCAAAAAGAGGACGAAGATGGTTGGGCCGATGTAGGGGATGGTGTGATGGATTGGGGAAAACTGATCGCGGCCTTGCGAAATGCAGGTACTGACCTTTTCGTGGCGGAACACGACAACCCCTCAGACTGGGACCGTTTCGCAAGCCGGTCCATCGCAGCATTCAATAAATACTAGGAAGCACCATGCAACGTTTTGGCATCGGCATTATTGGCTGCGGGAATATTTCGGCGGCATATCTGAAACTAGCGCCGCTTTTCAAATCACTCGACATTCGGGCGGTTGCCGATTTGAATATGGATGCTGCAAGGATGCGCGCTGAGGAGTTCTCGGTACGGGCAGATAGTATCGAAGGTCTGTTGAGCGCGGATGACATCAGCATCGTTGTGAACCTCACCGTACCTGCTGCGCATTTCGAGGTGACCAAGCAAATTCTGGCCGCAGGCAAACACGCATATTCCGAAAAACCATTTGTGCTGACTGTGGAAGAAGGTGAAGTTTTAGGGCGTCTGGCTGGCGAAAAAGGGCTACGCGTTGGATCAGCGCCCGACACCTTTCTGGGGGGCGCGCATCAATTGGCCCGCGCCGCCATAGACGAGGGTAAGGTCGGAGAAGTTATCGGTGGCACGTGCCATGTCATGTCGCATGGGATGGAGGCCTGGCATCCAAACCCTGATTTCTTCTTTCAGGAAGGCGGCGGCCCGGTACTGGATCTTGGTCCCTATTACATTAGCAATTTGGTGCAATTGATCGGGCCGGTAAAGGTCGTAACCGCGATGGCCTCGACCAGCTTTAAGACGCGCACCATCGGCAATGGGCCGCGCAAAGGTGAAACGGTACCGGTGGAAACACCGACCAACATTCATGCGATACTGGAATTCCAGAATGGTGCCCTGATCACACTTGGTGCCAGCTGGGATGTCTGGGCCCATCGACATGAGAACATGGAGCTTTACGGGACCGAGGCGTCGCTTTATGTGCCTGACCCGAACTTCTTTGCGGGTGCAGTCTTATTGGCAGGGCAGGGCGGTACGTCGGTTGAAATCGCTCCGCGAAACCATCCGTTCTCGGTCCCCAACGGCCAGGACGGTCGGGGTGTCGACCAGGCCAATTACCGCGGTGCCGGGCTCGCAGACATGGCGATGGCGATCAGTGGAGGCCGAGAACACCGTTGCAGTTTGGAATTGGCGACGCATGTTGTTGAGGTCATGACCGCCATCCTGCGCTCGGCGGAAAACCAGTGTAGGGTTGACATCGAAACAACTTGTAATCGCCCTGAACCGCTGACCCCCGCTCAAGCCAGCATGTTGCTCGCATAAGCTTAGAAAGTGTTCCAGATACATGAGCGCGCCTCAATTTCTGAGAATACTAGAAATGCAAACGTTTGGCCGAGCGAAAACCTCGGCACTTAGGGTTCTTTGAGCTTATTCGTCGCAAATGAAATAAGGTCCTCGAAGCAGGAAAAAATCACTTGTGCAACCTTAGCCGCACGACGAAAAGGCTGGCACAGATGGTTATCAATCAAAGGCTCTGACTGCAAAACCGCACCCAACCGCTCCCTAAACTCAACACGCGTCTCCAAGCGCCGAAAGTTTTTGGGATAAAGCAGCGACCGGGCGTCAGCAATAGTGGGTTAGACATCCGACGCCGCCAACAATACTCCATTGCAATTTCACCAAAACAGCGTGAGCTTGTTTCAACCCACGAGGAGCTGGATGTGCTTAGATTCTTCTTATCCTTCCAAAGAGCAATACGGGCGCCGGATTACGACATCAACGTGAATATCTCGCGGATCGTTCTTGGTGTTTTCATGATGTACAAGTTGCTTAGCAGGGATTTTGGCTTCTACGGAACGCTTCCAAGTGAATTCTTCACTTATTACCCTGTCGACATTTACCGTGCTGAAAATTACCGACTGTGGTTTGGTCTCCCGATTTTTACCGAGATTTTCACGATGCACTGGGTGCATTGGATATTGCCTAGGCCCACGGTCCAAGGTTTGCGAGTTATTCAAGGCATGGTGATAATAAGTTTGTTCCTGTTCACAGTTGTGGGCGCAGGTCCTAAACGGATATTTTGCGCCCTCAGTTTTTTAGGGCTTGTGTATCTTTGGGGGCACATGATCTTGGGTGCTCACGAGGTGGACTCAGTCTTTCTATATTTTGGGATGATCCTCGCCTTTATTTTTCTTCCTCACAATGACGTGCCCGTTTGGCGCTTTGGTGAATTGTGGAACACTCCGGCGAACAGAAGTGCGGGAATTTCTCGCAGTCTCATTCTTTTCGTATTTGCAACTTATTATTTTGCCTCCGGTTACAATAAACTGACTGACGTTTTACTCATCGAAATATTCGATAGCGACCTGAATGGTGCGATTAGGGCGTTTTTCATCAAAGACATCAACGGATATGTGCAAGTTCCAGACATCTTGAACTGGTTCGCTAGTATGGACGTCAAGGCGCTGGATTTTTTCGGACCGATTGCTGTTTATCTTTCCCATTTATTCGCGCCGATTGTTCTTTTCGAACGGGCGTGGGTTTGGAAATTTGCCGTCTTCTATCTGTGTTTCCACTTTATTGTGTTCGGGGTAGGTATATCGTTCCTCGGCTATGTCTTTGTTTGGCTCGTTGTCTTGCCTTGGCGGTCCTTGTTTCCTCGTCGTGTTGAGGTCAGCGCGATATGAAGGTGTTCTACGATGGTGACTGCTATTTCTGCAAAAACTATGCGGAATTTGCGAAATTGCGATCGCAAGTGGGCGAAGTTGAACTCATTTCCTTACGCTCCGAACACCCGGAAATTGAAGCGATTAGAGCGCGTGGATTTAAGGTTAATCGCGGGTTCGTTGTGGAGCATGATGGCGTCTGGTTAGAAGGGGACAAAGCATTTGGCTATCTGAATCTCTTGATGAGGGGCAATGGGATCGCGCAGAAGCTGCTAATCAACATTGCGAAGAGGCCTCGGCTTGGTGCCTTGTTTTATCGCTGTCTTGTTCTTGGGCGATACATGGTGCTTGCTTTGCAAGGACTTACCCTAATTGATTTGGATTCCACCAGTAAGCCGAGTCGCTACCGGCACGTCGCAAGGGTTACTCGCCTTGGCTTGGCGCTTAGTATTCCGATCCTGCTTTTTTCAATGGCACCGCATTTTCTCGCTGGGGATCGTTGGCGAGGATTGTATTCGGTACTGGTTTTCGTTCTCGTAACAACTGTCTATCTGTGGTCAATCAGAAAAAATGAAAACGTAGAGAACGCACTGAGAATTCTTAGCAGCGGTCGATGGCAGCCATTCTTGATACTTCTGGTAGGCTATCTGTTCGTGGTCAACGCCGGGTCTCCGCTAAGTCTGCGCCGTTTTCTCGGGTTCTTTTTATCCGCACCGGTTTGGGGCTTATTTGTGTTATACGGCGTGCGGTATTTTCGCCGATCATCTCCTCGCAGTTGGCTCGCATGGTTGCCGGCCGCGGCATTTTTGTTTGCAGCAGTGCCAGGTTTTATTGCAGGACCGTTCTATGGGGGAATTGCGGGATGGGTTATTCGGTACGATGCAACGAAGCCCGTCACAATCTCCGGTTATAAGTTAGTGAACTCGCAAGGTCAAAAACACTGGCTCAATCATGCAATATTTCAACCGCATGGCCAGATTGGACGATTTCGCCGGGCGTATCGTGCTATGCCTGACACAAAAGAAGAAGACTTTGTACGGTTTGCGTTTGAGACTTACCTCCGCATCTATCCCGGCATTACTCGTGGTCATTACCCGCATCAATGGGCGCTGGGTGACTTTGCCTACCCCACCCACAGCCTTCAAAAATATAATACGGAAATTCTGGCAGATAACTTCGCGCCTGATAACGTCGTGTCGATTGAAAGGGTGGTCGAAGAATACGATTTTTCTGGGAATTTGATCGAAAGGAGGGTGATCATGATCTATGAGGTCGACGAGCTTAATCCAACGTATTCTGGATCGCACTGAGTGCAAAACTTTCTTGCTGAGGCAGCATACAGACAATCAAACCAACCAAATGAGCTAGACCCTCTCTTTTCAAATCGCCCGATACTGTCCCATTTGCGCAAACTTCGGACAATCCCGCGGTAATCGAAATAGCATTGTTCGAATTGACCTTCTCCCCTAGGAGCCTGCTAATTTGCGTTAGTTCTCGTCAGGTTTCGGTCTTCCTTTGACCAGTTAGCATATTCGCGTGTCGTCAGACCGGCGAGGTTTGAGTGAGGCTGGTTGTAATTGCAGTCGGCGCGCTATGACGCAATCATGCGGCAGGCATGGCGCAGAGACGGGAACAAGTGTTCGTTCAGGCACTCCTCGCGCATTCTTCCGATGAAGCATTCGACCAGACCTTTCGGCATCGGCTTGCCCGGCGCAATGAAATGCTTACCGACCTTGCCGTCTTCCTGCCATTGGAGCACCGCGTTGCTGGTCAATTCCGTGCCGATGTCCGAAACCACCATGCAAGTTAATGTTTCGATTTCGTTTTTGGAAATTCCGGACCAGTGAAAAAAACCTTCTTTAAACTAATGGCGAAATCAATAGCTTACGGGTAATATCACTTTTCAGTTCGAATTGAACTGGAAAACCCAATAAAACAACGGCTCGTTGGCCGGAGCTTTGCTTTCAAAAGTTGATTTATTGGGACAATGGAGGCGAGTACCGGACTCAAGAAATCAAAACCATTATCGACATGAAATCAATTACTTGAGAGGGTTCGCTGAAAGTAACTTCGCACACGTTTTCGCACAATCCTAAGCACAGAATCTTGCGTCACCAACGAGGAGGTAAGTCCCAGACCTGCTCAATTGGTTTCTGCATCGGGTCCAGTTCATTGAGTCTGCGCTTGCTCCACTCCAGCCATTCCTCAGCAGTTCTTCCATCTATTTCAGTGGCACCCTCCGTTTGAAGGCGTTCTTCCAGCACGTCGATAAAGCGAGACAGTCTCTGTGCCTCCTCCCAAGACGCTGCACGTTCCTGGAAATGCGTCCAACGACGCTCATCGATCTCGCGAAGACGTTGTTCTTCGTATCGCCTCCTCCGCTCCTCTTCGTAGCGCCGCTCTCGTTCCTCGCGTTCAGCCTTCTCCGCATCAAGTTTAGGGCCGCAGGCGACCACGGCGGAGACAATGCTTGGGAGAAGCGCCGCCATCAGTTTGTTTGGTCTTTCAATCCACTCCAGCCGCGAACCAGCGACATACGTATTAACTGAAAACCTCAAAAACCCAGAAGGATGTAAGCCGTTCTGGTGGTGACCAGGGTAAGCTGACCAAGCCTTATCAACGGATGACAGGCCCTGCCGCATTTTTTCTTTGATCGTGCAATCGAGAGCGTGTGGGCCGATCTTGATCTTGAAGTTACCTACGATTTTTGCGTCAGCGATAGTTATGCCAGCGCCTTGCAGCAACCTGAATGCTGTACTGGTCGCGCGGAACCTATATTGGTCCCGTTCGGTGAGGTTCGGCAGAGAGTCAGAACCAAAGCTCCAAAAGTCACTATGGCGACGGCTCTTCTGCCTCTGCTTTCGCTTCGCTTGGTCATCACGATGCTGCCTTACCCAGACTTTGACTAGGGTGTCCAGCCCCATTTCTATGGGCCACTTTTCAGCAAGGTTTCTGGTACGGGCGGGCGCATGTTTAGGGCCTGAT
>CANKZM010000004.1:67500-632215 GCA_947488305.1 uncultured Roseobacter sp. | reverse complement strand
TCTGCGCTTACCCTGCGCTTACCTTACAGGCTCGACGGATTGGGGTATACCAATTAAGTATTTGAAATAATTGGCGATCCCTGAAGGACTCGAACCCTCAACCTGCTGATTAGAAGTCAGCTGCTCTATCCAGTTGAGCTAAGGGACCGCTGCTGCGTTCATGCCGCAGTCCACTCTACCACGCAAGTCCTATAGCTTTCTGGACATAAAAAGACTGAGCGGATCATAGACGTAGTCACCGAAGGGCGCGCATTCGCTGAACCCTTCCGAGGCATAAAGATGGCGGGCGGGTTCGTGTTCTTTGCTCGAACCAGTTTCCAACGCCAGATCGACGAGGCCGAGCCGACGGGCCTCTTCGACCAAACCTCGCAGCAGCACACGCCCATACCCGTTTCCGCGGCTTTCCACGGCCGTGTGCATGGATTTCAGCTCGCCGGATTTGCCTTGCATGACCCGCAATGCGCCAATGGCGACTGCTCGATCTTCGGCACGAAGTGCAAACAGATGCACGTCTTGCGCCTCTAGCGCTTCGGCGGAAAAAACGTGACAGCTTTCCGGGGGGGATTGCTCTCGCATCAGATTGAAATGACGATGAATGAGCTCTGCTACATCCGGCTCATCCGGCGTGGCAGGAACAAGCCGGAGCATTTAATGCGTCCAGGCACCACGACGGCCGGTTGCGAAATTCTCGCCATACCCGCCGGGTCTTATATTGGCGCCGCGCTTTTTTGGTTCGAGCACATCTACATCAATCTTGTTTTCGCGGGCATAATCGATTGCAGCTTCTTTCGACTCAAAGCGCAGCCTGACTTGCGACTGCGTATCGCTCGAAGACGTCCATCCCATCAGCGGGTCAACTTCACGCGACGATGCTGGCGCAAATTCCAAAACCCAGTCGCGGGTTTTTGCCATACCAGATGACATCGCAGTCTTGGTTGGTTTGTAAATTCGTGCGCGCATTTCAAACTCCCGGTCGATGTCGCAAGTATATCAGACATTCCGACAAACAGGGCAAGGTACCTTTTCATCGCATCCCTAACAAAAATACCGCCCCTCGCAAAAGGGGCGGATGCTGTTTGATCGGGCCATCCAACCGTCAGAGGATGAAGTCGTCTTCGCCAAGGCCAAAGAAGAATGCGCCGTAGACGGTGATATCGGTATTCCCAAGGTCGATATTTGTTTTGAAGAAACCGCCGCTCATCGCGTCCTCGACCGCATCGAAACTCTCGAATTCAAAAGCAGACAAATCGATCTTGTCGCGCCCTTTTTGGAAACCGAAGATTTCATCGTGCCCGCCGTGTTCTTCAAAAACGAAAACGTCGTTCCCGAATCCGCCAAAGAGATCGTCGTTTCCTCGACCACCAGCGATGATGTCATCGCCGAAACCACCAGAGATCCAGTCATTGCCTCGACCACCATCTATAAAATCATTTCCGGAACCACCAAAGACTTTGTCCCGACCATTTTCGGCAAGGATATGATCGTCGCCGCTGCCCCCGCTGACAAAGTCCCTTCCCTTGCCCGCCAGGACAACATCGTCGCCGAATCCTGCGTAGATTTTATCGCGACCACCCTGCGCATCGATGAAGTCGTTGTCCCGGCCGGTGTGGAAGACATCGCGACCGTTATCGCCAATGACGAAGTCAACGTCATTTGAGCCATCAGATTGCAGCAAGTCCAGCGGCAGCAAAACGCCATCAATGACATTGATGATCCCATTCGTCGCGGGGATATCACCAGCAACGATTGTCGGGTTCGCAACATCGGGATCACCATCCACCAAAGTCACACCATCATCAGCGATGCTGAAAGAAGCAGCGGAGCCGTCAGCCTCCAACAGTGTCTCGACCACGCCACCGTCTCGCTGGAACTCAACAGCAGTGCTGCTGCCCGCGGACACATGGTACTTCAGCACGCTGTCGAGCAGTTCTACCGGGTCGCTGCCCTTGTTCAGCAACCTCAACGCATCAAGCAGATAGTCGAACGCTTCGCCTTCACTTTCGCCTTCAAAGCCAAGTGCACCCGCCAGTCCAACAAAGGCATCGTCTGTTGGAGCAAAAGCCGTCAGGTCGGTATCACCGTCCAGAGCCTCAGCCAGCCCCGCAGCACCAAGCGCTTCTCGCAGAAAATCGAAGTCTGCACCATTGTCATCGAACCCTTCCGAGCCGCTCAGCGCGATGACAGTATCGGTGATGCTTGCGACTGCCGGGTCATCCATCTGAACATCTGCCGGCAACAGCACGTTGTCGATCACGTGGATGATGCCATTGGATGCGGCCACGTTAGGGGACACGACATTCGGGTTCACTACGGAAAGATCTGCGTCGATGAGTTCGGTCTTCCCGCCCTCAAGGAAAAAGTTGCTCAGGTCGATAGTGCCGCCCCCGAGGGTTTCCAAGGGTTGGTCAAGTGCAGCCTGCGCGTCAATTGCGGCAGCATCTTTGGTGCCTCCGATGACATGATACTCAACCACGGCACGCAAAGTTGGCGCGCCCAGCCCGACGAAGAAGTCGGTCAGCGAAGCAAGGTCCGCCGCGTTCGTAACATCGGTGCCACCCTCGTATCCAAGAGTTACCGCCAGATTGGCAAAAGCCGTGTCCGTTGGGGCAAAGACCGTCAAGCCTGGTCCGGGGTTCGAAAGCGCCGCGCCCAGATTGATCTCACCCTCCGCGCGGTTGTCGTCCAGAAAACCAATTGTCGTGAGCAATAGCTTGAACGAGCCTGCTGCGGTCGCGACTTGTGCAATGCTCAGGCCGCCATCGTCACCAGCAATATCTGCGGGCAACAACACATTGTCGATAACGTGGATAATGCCATTGGATGCGGCAACGTTGGGGGCAGAGACATTCGGGTTGCCCACCGTTAGGTCAAGGTCGCCCAACTCGGTCTTTCCATCCTCGAGCGAGAAGTTTGCCAAGGAGATTGCGCCGCCGCCGAGCGTTTGAAGGCTTCCTCCGGTTGCTGCGATCGCATCAATTGCGGCTGCGTCCTGCTGGCTTCCGATGACGTGGTATTCGACCACATCGCGCAGAACACCTATGTCCACTTGGTTGAGGTAAAAGTCTGCCAATGCTGCAAGGTCTGCGGGATTATTCACGTCCGTGCCACCCGCGTAGCCCAAAGAGGGCGCAAGGTTGGCAAAGGCCTGATCTGTGGGAGCAAAAACAGTCAGGTTCGCACCGGGTGACGTCAATGCTGCTCCGAGGTTGATGTCGCCTTCTTCGCGGTTGTCATCCAAGAAGTTCACGACTCCGAGAAGCAAGTTAAAAGCGCCTGCGGCGACGGCTGTTTCAGCCAGATTCTTTTCTTCCATGGCATTTTCCCATTCTTATTGGACCGGCCAACAGTGAAACTGCTGGCGCGGTTGAAATTTGAAAATCCGGGTTTCTTGCACTGCCGCTGAGGACTGATGGTGCTTGGCGTCCTGTTGTAAAGGTGCTCGTTGATTTCAGCGGCGCAGTGTTCCTCCCCATCTGCACGGCCCTTGTGCTTGACCGTATTTCACTTACGGATGCACCCGGGTCTTGGATCATCTATTTTTGCATTTTGAGAGAAATTCAGCCGATACAAAAAGCGTCTTGGCGTTTCGTCGGCAAATAAAAAAACTTCATGCAGCAACTGACAATAATTGACAGCATGTATTCGGGCTTACTTGAACCCTCGGCCAATTATGACACCTTAGAGATAGCTCGAAGGAGAGACGATGCCCTACGCCCAGACCGATTCCTCTGAGGTTGCGCCAGTGATGGCCAATCCAGCGCCAGACGTACGCAGCCGCCCGAAGCTGGAAGGCGGCAAGCAATTCATTCTGGCGACCGAATTTGACCCTGCCGGGGATCAGCCAACCGCAATCGAAGAACTTGCTCAGGGAGTGCGTGACGGCGAACGCGACCAGGTGCTGCTCGGCGCGACGGGCACCGGCAAGACATTCACCATGGCAAAGGTGATCGAAGAAACTCAACGTCCTGCCATCGTGCTTGCACCGAACAAGACGCTGGCGGCGCAGTTGTATGGAGAATTCAAAGGCTTCTTCCCTGAAAACGCGGTCGAGTACTTTGTCTCTTACTACGACTACTACCAACCGGAGGCTTATGTCGCGCGCAGTGACACCTACATCGAAAAAGAGAGCCAGATAAACGAGCAGATCGACCGGATGCGCCACTCGGCGACGCGGGCATTGCTGGAACGTGACGATGTGATCATCGTGGCCTCCGTTTCCTGTATTTACGGTATCGGGTCAGTCGAAACCTATGGAGCCATGACTCAGGATCTCAAAACCGGGTCGATTTATGACCAGCGGCAGGTCATGGCGGATCTGGTGGCGCAACAATACCGCAGGAACGATCAGGCATTTCAAAGAGGGTCGTTCAGGGTCCGTGGCGACAGCCTTGAGATTTTCCCGGCGCACCTCGAAGACCGCGCCTGGAAACTGTCTTTTTTTGGTGAAGAGCTTGAATCGATCACCGAGTTTGATCCGCTCACCGGTGAAAAGACCGATACTTTTGACCAAATCCGCGTTTACGCCAACAGCCACTACGTGACACCAAAACCGACGATGCAGCAGGCGATCATCGGCATCAAAAAAGAGCTGAAAATCAGGCTGGATCAACTGGTGGCGGAAGGCAAACTACTCGAAGCACAGCGGCTGGAACAACGTACCAACTTCGATCTTGAGATGCTGGAGGCCACGGGCGTCTGCAACGGGATCGAGAACTACTCGCGTTACCTCACAGGTCGTGCGCCGGGAGAGCCGCCCCCTACCCTGTTTGAATTCATTCCTGACCATGCAATTGTTTTTGCAGATGAATCTCACGTCTCAGTCCCTCAAATCGGCGGCATGTACAAAGGCGACTACCGGCGTAAGTTCACGCTCGCGGAGCACGGCTTCCGGTTGCCCTCCTGCATGGACAACCGACCCCTCAAGTTCGAAGAGTGGGATGCCATGCGCCCGCAATCGGTCTTTGTCTCCGCCACGCCTGCTGGATGGGAGTTGGAGCAAACGGGCGGTGTTTTCACCGAGCAGATCATCCGCCCCACGGGTCTCATCGATCCGGAGATCGAAATCCGCCCGGTAGAGATGCAGGTGGACGACTTGCTGGACGAGGTGCGCAAGGTTGCCGCCGATGGATATCGGACGCTGGTCACGACCTTGACCAAACGCATGGCTGAGGACCTCACCGAATATATGCACGAACAGGGCATCCGGGTGCGCTACATGCACTCCGACATCGATACGATCGAACGCATCGAGATTTTGCGCGACCTCCGCCTTGGAGCTTTTGATGTGCTGATCGGGATCAACCTGCTGCGCGAGGGGCTGGATATCCCCGAATGCGGGCTTGTGGCGATCTTGGATGCAGATAAGGAAGGGTTCCTGCGTTCAGAAACCTCGCTCATCCAGACCGTCGGTCGGGCCGCGCGGAACGCGGACGGGCGCGTCATCATGTACGCTGACCGCATCACCGGCTCAATGGAGCGGGCCATAGGCGAAACCAACCGCCGCCGTGCCAAGCAACTGGCCTATAACGAGGAACACGGGATCACCCCGCAGACGGTCAAGAAAAACGTCGAAGACATCCTCGCCGGTCTTTACAAGGGCGACACGGATCAGAGCCGCGTCACCGCCAAAATCGACAAGCAGATGGCGGGCGGCAACCTGCAGGCGGTGCTGGACGGGCTCCGCGCCGACATGCGCAAGGCGGCCGAGAACCTCGAATTCGAAGAAGCCGCGCGACTGCGCGACGAGGTCAAACGGCTCGAAGCAGTGGATCTCGCCATCGCCGACGACCCCATGGCCCGACAGTACGCGGTGGAGAAGGCGGTGGAAGGCGCGGCGAAGGCGTCAGGCCGCAGCACGATGGGCCGGGGTGGAATGCGGGGTGGGACGCGGCGGAAGAAACAGGGGCGTTAGTTTGGATAGCGAAGACGGAAACGGACGCAATGAACGCGTTGTCGGCTTTTTCAATGTCGCGCACAGTTATTGCATTGCAGCGCATTCGTTTGACTTCACGAAATTCCGCTGCACCCACAAACATCTTCCGGCTAAATTTCTTTGTTACCACTCTATGGAATTGTATTTAAAGAGTTTTCTATTGTCCAAGGGTTATCGTGTAGATGTTCTATCGAAACGAAAATTTGGACACAACTTGGGCAACCTAAACGATATTTGTTGTGAAGAGGGGCTGCATCTGCGCCAAGAGTATCAAGAAATCCTAAGAAAGATTCAGGATTGGGAAAACGTTATCGATGCGAGGTACCTCAGCATAGGCGTCAAAAAACAGATCGTAACTTTGGCTCTATTGGCCACTTGTCATCATTTGCACTACCGGATTCAAGAGTCCGCTTACAATGCATTTCCCAATACACGACGGCCAGACCTGCCTTCGATTTCGACAGAAGAGCTTAGGGAGTTGGACCTACCTGACATAATTTGAGACTTTCCCAGCGCCCGACTCTAGGGGGGCGTGAAACGCCCTCTCTGGGGGAGGGTCGAGCGCTGGCTGCGCCATGCGCGGCCTTGCAAGCAGCGGCTCGATCAAACAGCAAATGTGATCTACTTCACATTAATCCTCTTGCGACCATGCGATACTCGTCAGAAGGGTATCCTCCCTTTCCCACGGAAAGGAAATTCCATGACGCATCTTGCTTTTGGATATGCATTCGCATTTTTCACTGCCTTCATCGTCATCATCGGCGACTTCGCGATCAAGGTGGCTGCCGATGCGGGTCACACGATTTCTTCGACTTACGTTATTTTGGGCGTCCTGCTCTATGGCGCCTCCGCGCTCTTCTGGTTCTACGCCATGCAGCATGTCACGCTTGCCCAAGCAGGCGTGGCCTATTCGATGCTCACGCTGGTCGCGCTGGCGATCATTGGCGCGCTCTGGTTCAATGAACCCCTGTATCTGCGCGAATACGCCGGTTTGGCCTGTGCGCTGTTGGCGATGGTCCTGATGAGCCGGGTCGCCTGACGGCCCATTCAGCACAGGCCTCTCACCGCCAAACACGTTGTCTCCGACACAAGCGAATCGACCTTCTGGATGGCGACAATCACTGTCAGAAACCTAATTTGTAGACAGAACAAAGACCGAAATTCCCGGCAGGCGCGAATCAATTTCCCGCAATCCTAGAAGTTTCTAGGAATAGTGAAATTTCGGCGAAAAATTGCCACAATTTGCTATGTGGAGACCCCTGACCCCGTTAACGTTTCACCACTTTACAAGAATCTTGAGGCGCACTCATTCGGCGTCTTCGGTTTCCGGTAAGTGTTACGGTGGTTAATACGGAGTATGGAAATTGAAGTTTTTTAACATCATGGCAGGCGCTGTTGCGCTTATTGTGGGAGCGACATCCCTGTCAGCCTCCACAGTGTATCAGGCGAAAACAGCCTACAGAGACGACTACGGCAGATACGGTGACGGCCACAGCCTGACACTGAATGGCCAGAAGTATCAGTTTGAAGAAGATGGTAAATTCGTCGACCACGGCGAGACGGCAACCTTGACGGGCACTCTCAAGAATGGTGCCGGTGATGGTTTCACTGTCAGCATGCTGTTCAACCTTTTTGTCGAGCCCAACATCCCTTCGCCCAAGTTGGAATTGAAGAGCGAGGCCTATGCGCCGGAAGGTCCGGTCGACCCGGCGACATGGAAGTTCTGGGATGTGGTTGAAGGTGGCGTTTCACAGCTTATCGGCCTGGCCGGTTCCGCAAACGAAGGATTGGACTTCAACATTCTCTCCAAGCCTTTGGATGAGAGCTATGCATTCCAGTCCGGCATCGGTGCGAACGGCAAGAACATCAACTTCGGCCTTTCTGGCTGGTTGTTCCTTGAAGGCGCGTCTCCTGCGGCCATGCAGGTAAATGACTGCGGTGCTCAAGCGGGTCAGACCTGTGACTTCAACATTGATCTGGTCAAGACACCGCTACCTGCTTCGGCACTTTTGCTGATCGGCGGGATTGCTGGACTTGGCGCAATGCGCAAGCGCAAAGCCGCAGCCTGATCGTTGTTTACGAGTATCTGAAAGGCGCTCTTCGGAGCGCCTTTTTTTTGACCCGGGACGCGTTGATCTTGCCAATGCTGACAATGACAATCACTCTCGGGCCATGGCAAAGCGAGATCCTTTCCACCCCCCTGATGAGGAGGCACGCGCATTAGCGCGGAACCTTGTTGGAAACGCGTCCTTTGCCGCCTTGGCTGTCTTACAAGACGAGGATCCGGTCGTGACGCGGATTGCGCTTGCAGTCACACCCGATGGCGCGCCGATGACGCTGATTTCAGATCTTTCGACCCACACCAGCGCGCTGCGCACAAAGCCCTTGTGTTCCTTGTTGGTCGGTGAACCCGGCGACAAAGGAGATCCATTGACCTATCCGCGGCTAACACTTCAGGCGAATGCGCGTTTCGTCCCACGTGACAGCACAGGTCATCAGGTTCTGAGAAACCACTATTTGCGGCTTCGGCCCAAAGCGAAGCTCTACATCGACTTCACGGATTTTCACCTTGTGCGTTTCGAAGTGGAGACCGGTTTGCTCAACGGCGGGTTTGGACGGGCCTACAAGCTAAAATCGACAGACTTTCGCGCCTAGCAACACAGGCATTGATTGCATTTTTTACGTCGGGTGCATTCCAAGGGTGAATCTCCCGTTGCCTTACCCCCCGCATGAGATAGGGTCTCGGGGAAGTCTAACAGGAGATAACCATCATGAAAAATACCACGAAATTTCTTGGCGCTGCCATTCTCGCAATCTCAGCGGCGCAAGCCAGCGCTGATACCTTTCTCAAGTATGGAGAAGTGGAAGGTTGGAAAGTCTACATCGACCAGGAAAAGAAATCCTGCATGCTGGAATCGGTCGACTCCGCCGAAAACGTTGTCCAAATGGGCCTGACCGAAGATCGTGCTGTCGGGTATCTCGGAGTGTTCACAAAGGGTGAAACAGAAGTCTCATCAGGCGAGACAGAAACCGTTGCCATCCTGATCGGCGAAAACATGTATGTCGGCGAAGCCATGGGCATGCGAGGCAACATCACCAAGGGCTATTCTGGCGGCTACGTACTAAGTGACGACCCCCAGTTCGCCAAGGATATTGCACAACAATATGTCATGACGGTCTTTCCTGAAAAAACCTATGGATTCACGATTGATCTGGCAGGGACAAAGAAAGCCCTGGAAATGGCCCGAGAATGTAACGAAAAGCAGATTTCCGGGTGAGACAATGGGCCTGTTCGGTGAACTGGCGTGTGTTTGCCGGCAGCGCGCTCATGACGATGCTTGGCGCAACCGCTGGACAGGCCTGGGATTTCATCCCAGGCTTACCTTGCGTGCTGCGCCATCAGTCTGCCCAAGCAGAGATCGAACTCACCTATGATCCGACGAAACCTCTTTATACCGTGACAGTCAGGCGAGAGGTGCCCTGGACAAATGACCCGGTCTTTTCGATGCGGTTCGACGGGGCAGCCAGCCTCAGTATCTCAACCGATCGACATAGCCTTAGTCACGACGGTCTGTCCCTGACTGTTCAGGACACCGGATTTGGAAATGTTCTGAACGGTCTGCAATTCAATGACAAGGTAACGGCCATTTTGGGCGACCAGACGGTGCAGTTTTCGCTTGCGAGCGCAGCAGAACCTGTTGCCGATTTTCGCCTTTGCCAGCCCGAACCGGGCGCATAGCCGGACGCCTTCGTCTGAATTCTCTGGATCATACGCGCACCGCTTTGCTGTAAAGGTTATGCCGTTGATGCGAATCCGGTTCAGAAGTCGAAGATGTCGTCGAGAAAGCTGCCCCGTTTTTTCTTTTTGTAGCCGCCACGGTAGTCACCTTGTGGAGCGGGAGGTGGCGTAGCCGCAGCCGCAGAGCGGTCGATAATCTTGTCCAACTCGCCGCGATCAAGCCAAACGCCTCTGCATTGAGGGCAATAGTCGATCTCTACGCCACTGCGGTCAGCAATTACGAGGGTGTTTCCATCTACCGGGCACTTCATCGCGATCTCCTATCTTGTCACCCGGTCTACATAGGAACTCTGACCCGAATTTCATCCGGTCAGCGGGCGAAAATCCGCAACAATCGCGTAACCAATTGTTAACCGTCGTTAACCATGATGCCCGTCGGGAGATTGTGATGATGCGGTTCGTGGCCATTGCGCTGATACTGGGTTTGGCAAGCGCATCATCCGCGCAGGCTGGCGCATGGCTGCGACAGAAGGACAAGGGCTTTACGTCGCTGTCGGTGCAGACCACCGAAAACAATGGAAGCTCTTCGAGTTTCTATTTTGAATACGGTCTGCGGGACAACATCACGCTGGGCGCAGATATCACCTACGACACCGACTTGTTGAACTACGTCCAGGGCGCGGGGCCCGCCGTGCAAAACATCGCAGAATTACCTCAGGCGTCAGGCATCCTCTTTGCGCGGTTTCCGATTGGTCCTACCGATCAGACGAACAAATGGGCCTTTCATGTCGGGCTCGGCGCCCGCTATCTTGAGGCTGAATTTCTCGAAGCTTTCGAAATCGGGCTGTCTTGGGGCCGTGGCATAAAAATCGGTGAACGCTACGGCTGGGTCAATGTAGACACCAGTTATAATGAAGCACGATCGCCTGCTGAAACCCGCACCAAACTGGACGCAACCGTTGGCCTCGGGATTACCGAAAAGACCAAGGCCATGTTGCAGGTCTTCAATACATTTGAGGCAGGTGAAAGTTTTACCAAGATCGCGCCATCACTGCTTTACGCGGTTGGCGACAACGGTTTGACCCTTCAGCTAGGCAGCGAAATTCCGACGCGGGGAGGCGAAGCAACCGTAAAGATTGGCCTTTGGTGGGATTTCTGACGGGTGCTGGCTAAGCCGTGAAGTCATTGGAGTCGAGAATCTGTACCCCGTTGATCCGCCAACCATTTTCCGTTTCCGTCATACGGTAGTCCAGCACATGAATGGCACCTTGCAGGTCACGGATCATGACGCGTTGCCAATGCACCCCATTCTCAACCCGGCTCTCCAGATACTGGACGGACTCAAAGCGCCAGACCATCGGATAGCCTTGCGTGACCATCCGTTGGAAATTCTCCGGCGTGCGAAAGTATCGTTGCAGTACAGGGCTCGCAAATTCCATCGCTCCGGCAAAATCGTCCGCCTGAAACGCTTCGAGTTGCCGATCAATTACTGACTGCATTTCAGCCGGATCGGCCGCAGCAGCGCCGATGCTCAGCGTCCACGTTACAAGGCCAATTATTATCCCGCGCATGAGCTTACTCCTTGGTCTGGTGGTACAAGGGTAAGCCGATCTTTTAGCCGGGCAAGTCTTAGCTGGCCTTGATCAGATCACCGGCGAGGGCCTGGTCAATCAGCGCGACGGTTTCATCCACGCCATAGAGCGCAATAAAACCACCAAACCGCGGGCCCTGGCTCGCCCCCAAAAGAACCTCATAGAGCGCTGTAAACCACCCACGCAGCGGATCAAACCGCTCCCGCCCGCAGGCGTAGACAATGGATTGCAGCGCTTCGTCGTCGAGTGGGCCATCATAGGCCTTGAGTTGATCGCGCAGGTCCAACAGCGCCTCACGTTCTTGCTCAGTGGCGGCGCGATAAGTCTTCTGCGGCTTCACAAAGTCATTGTAATACCGCACGGCGAAACCGGCAGCCGCGTCCATATCCGGATTGTTCTCTGGTGTTGCTTCGGGCGCATAACGTTGGATAAAGCCCCAAAGCTGCGACTTGTCTTCGGCAGACGAAACGCTTGCAAGATTGAGCAGCATCGAAAACGGCACAAGCATGTTGGAGGCCGGGACATCGCCGCCATGAATGTGCCAGACCGGATTGTTGAGCCGCTGTGTCGTGTCCTGACCGGAATAGGCGCGCAACTGCTGATGGTATTCATCCACCGCCTTCGGGATTACATCGAAATACATGCGCTTGGCCGTTTTCGGCTTCTGGTACATGAAATAAGCGAGGCTTTCGGTGCTGGCATAGGTCAGCCATTCATCAATGCTCACGCCATTGCCGGAGGTTTTGGAGATCTTCTGGCCGTTCTCATCCAGGAAAAGCTCATAGGTAAAATGCTCCGGCGGACGGTGCCCGAGGATACGACAAATCTTGTCGTAGATCGGCGTATTCGTGGAATGGTCCTTGCCATACATTTCGAAATCCACGCCAAGGGCCGCCCAGCGGGCGCCGAAATCGGGTTTCCACTGCAACTTGACGTTCCCACCGGTGACCGGAAGGGTCATTTCTTCACCGTCTTCCGTATCGAATGTGACCGTGCCATCCTTGGCGTTCACTTCTTTCATGGGCACATACATCACGCGCCCGCTTTCCGGATGGATAGGCAAGAAAATCGAGTAGGTCTGACGCCGCTCCTCGCGCAGCGATTTCAACATCACCGCCATGATCTCATCGTATCTTTCGGCCGCGCGCAGCAACACTTCGTCAAATTGCCCTGAACGGTAAAATTCTGTTGCTGAAATGAACTCATACTCGAAGCCGAAGGTGTCGAGGAACCTGCGCAGCATTGCGTTGTTATGATGGCCGAAGCTTTCGTATTCGCCAAAGGGGTCCGGCACCGACGTCAGCGGGCGCTGTAAATGCTGCGCTAGCAATTCCGGGTTCGGCACGTTGCCCGGAACTTTGCGCATCCCATCCAAATCGTCAGAAAAACACACCAGTTTCGTGGGGAGGTCCGAAATCTCATGGAAGGCCCGCATCACCATCGTAGTGCGCGCCACCTCGCCGAATGTACCGATGTGGGGCAGACCTGAGGGGCCATAGCCGGTTTCAAACAGCACGTAGCCCTTCTCCGGTGCCGCCTTTTCATAGCGTTTCAGCACGCGGCGCGCTTCCTCAAAAGGCCATGCTTTGCTGTTCATTGCGGCTTCACGAAGTTCGGACATATCTCACCAGATCAGAATCTTCGCGCCCTATGCGCGGAGTTCGCCCCGTCCCTATTGCCTTGCCCCTGTCGCGTCAATAATCTGCCGGGTGTATCCCCTAGTTGAAAGCACCCAACGTGCCCCCATCCCCCACCCATTCGTTTTCGCCACAAGACTGCCTTGTGGCCCTCATGATTGCCGTTTCAGCCTCGGATGAAGACATCCGCACCGCAGAATTGGTGAAAATTGAGGCTTCGGTGCAATTGCTTCCGATTTTCTCAGACTATGATGCCGACCGCATTACTGTCGTGACACAGGTGGTTTTCGATCTGCTTGAACAAGAAGATGGCCTCGATGCACTCTTCGGATTGTTGCGGGAAGGCTTGCCAGAGCGGCTTTATGAAACGGGATATGCGTTGGCCTGTGATGTCGCCGCCGCCGATGGCACATTGGGGGAGGAAGAACTGCGCCTTTTGGAAGAGATCCGGTATGAGCTTTCGTTGGACCGCTTGCACGCTGCAGCCATCGAGCGCGGCGCGCGCGCGCGGCATCTGCGCTAAAGGCCACACAGGATAACAAGCGTGACGCATACCATTGAATCCCTCCGCTGCGTCACGGACCGCGACGAGTTGCATGAAATCCTGCACGAGTTTTACTTTCTGCAAACCACCCGCTTGCGTGAGGATGGGGGGCCGGACATGTCGCCCGATGCGCCGGTCAATGCCTTCTGGGAGGTAATCGACAACTTTCTGCCGCCGCACGGTGCCATTGTTTTGGCGCGTGCGGATGCAGGTCATTTGATCGGCTGTGGCGGTCTGAGCAAAATTGCAAACGGGATCGCGGAACTGAAGTATCTCTACGTCAAACCTGAGGCCCGTAACACCGGCCTGGGTCGGGCGCTGGTGCAATCCCGTATCGACATCGCACGCGACATGGGCTTGTCAACTATCTACGCTGACACGCTGAAAGCGAGTGTTGAAATGCACGCGCTTTACGAAGACTTGGGTTTTGAGCGCGTGTCCTCGTTTCCGCAAAGCAAGACCCTTCGCTACTTCGCCGAGCTCGCGCCGTTCATGTATTTTTACAAAAAGGACATCGCGTCCAAGCCCTAGCGCTATCCTTCCATCTGCGAGAAAGCCGCGCCCCATCGCATGATGAGCTGACGCTGTAACCGTCTCGCCCTTGCTGAATAGCTACGACCACCCGGCGGGCGTTCGCGTTCATTTCGACCCAAGGTCGCACGGGTTGCTTCATCTGCTGCAAAAACTGCAAAGACCAGATCTCTGCGTTCGGGCGTCGTGATATACCCGGCCAACCCTGAAACGAAATTCAAGGTGCCCGTTTTGGCATCAGCCTGGACTGGATGATCGTTGATCGTCCGCCCTTGCGCATCCAGCAATTTAACGGGTTTCAAAAGGGGGCGCAGCAAGGACGCATGCCCCAGCGCACCCAGTCCACGCACCATATCCTCGGCGCTGACCCGGCTCGCCCCACCAAGCCCCGAATGATCCACAAAGGCCGGAGATTGCATGCCAAGTTCTTCCTGCGCCCATTTGTTCATTTCTGCGGCTGAGGCCGCAAGTCCGTTGACCTTCCCGACCCGTTCGTAGGTCGCCGCCTGACCGACCATCTCTGCGATCAGGTTGTTGGAATACTTGAGCATGGCGTGCAAAATCTCGCTGAGCGGATCACTTTTGATACGTGCCAATACGCGACCCTGCGGTCGATCCCAGCGGAGTTTCGGGGGCCCAAGCACAATTCCGTGGGAACGCGCGAGCGTTGCAAAAACTTCACCCGCATAAAGACCGGGACGCCTTACAGGCAACCAGCGCGCGCCGCCATTTCCCAAAGCGCCGCTGGCCACGGTCCAGCGATCACGGCCGTCCTGATCCGCATACGTGTAGATCGGTGCCCGGCGCTGCACCACCTGCATCCGGGCAATATCAACCTCGGGGCGATAGCGTCCCGCCCGGGCATCCATAGTAACATTGTACTTCCCGCTTGCGCGCTTCCATTCAAAGTGGACCCGGTTGAAATTCAGAGCCATGCCCGAAACTGCCGGGCTGTACCCCACGTGATCTGGCTGATCAGGGTCGATGGTTCTAACCGACGCAATCGGTCCTTCGAAAATCCGATAGCCGCCTTTAACCTCACGGATGCCAGCTTCTTTGAGCTGCGATGCCAATTCGGCAAGCGCACGTGTGTCCATCATGGGATCACAGCCGCCAACAAGGATAAGATCGCCCAGCACGACACCATCCTTTACCCCACCGGTTGCCACCACTTGCGTTTCAAAGCGATGGTCGGCACCCAGAACATCCAAAGCATAGAGCGCTGTGATAGATTTGGTCACACTCGCCGGAGCAATGCCCACCTGCGGGTTTAGCGATTCCAAAATCTCTCCGGTCCGCGCGTCGGCAACGGCAAAGGAAACCTCGCCCTTTAGGCCCGCTTTCTCGACCAGAGCACCCGCAGACGGTGGCAATACCGGTCCCCGGCCACGTGGAGGACGCTCCGACACAAGCGGGGCCTTCGCCAAGGCTGGTGAAGCCAGCCCGGACAGCAACGCCTGTAACAAAAATCGACGCGTTAGTTTGGTGTTTTGCGAAGCACGCATGGGCGGACTGTAGCCTCAGCTGGTCTCAGGAAACAACGCCAGATGTAGAAGATATTCGTGCAAATTCAGTTTACTTAGCGTGATCCTGCCAAACACCCCGTGATCGGATATCTGATGACGACAAATCAATCATGGGCACATTCACATAACACCACGCGGGCGCAGGGGAGCGCCCCAGAAGATGTGATGCCCTACCGGATATCCTGTTCTGCGCCAGAAACTTGGCGGCCGGGCTCATTCGGGCTCTCATTCTGTCTCCCGGACGCGCCAGAATACCCAACGGCACAGTGTTGGCAATTTGACGCCAATGTTGCCACCTGTGAAACTGAGCAAGATTGTCCGCGCCCATAAGCCAGACAAATTTCACACCCGGATAGCATGCCTTTAGTTTTGCGATGGTTTCGGCCGTGTAGCGCGTGCCAAGGTCAGCTTCTATGCCTGTCACCTCAACCCGTGGGTGCTGCATGATTTCACCCGCGTGCTGCAAACGCCTATCAAGCGGCGCGGGACCTTGTTTCTTCAGCGGATTTCCGGGCGTTACAAGCCACCAGACACGGTCCAGATCAAAACGCTTGAGAGCTTCGCGCGTAATGTGCACGTGACCTGCGTGCGCGGGGTCAAAAGACCCGCCCAACAGACCGATAACCTCGCCACATCTTGCATATGGAAAGCCCTGTCGCACTGTCCCGTCCCTGTTCCGCCTGCCAGACCTTAGAAAGGCGACCCGGCGCCTTTGTCAATCATGCAACCGCAGGCCATCAAGGCAAGATCAGAACGGTGACACGCGTCAGCCGTTGTATTGAAAGTCCGATTGCGCATCGAAGTAAGAGATATCTGCCTGAAAGTTATCATACTGCTGGCGATAGAAATCCTGATCGTTGAGGCTGCGTTCATAGTCCAATTGATCGTTTTCAATGAACGCATCATGAGAGGCACAGCCACCACATAGCCCGCCTGATGGGTTGGGTGCGCCACATCGTGCACAGTCTGGGGCAGCAGCAATCACCTGCCCTCTGGGCATCACATGACCAGATGTTTTCGCCGCCATACCCGTGGGCTGCCCCTCTTCAGCGCTTGCCGCTGACAGCTGCGCATATACTTCCTTCATGCTTTCCCAAACCGTTACAAGCTGGCCCAGGTAAATCTTGTTCCCTTCAACAAATACCGCTTCGACCGCATCCGGCAGCCACGCGCTCAGCCCCCGCTTTTCGCCACTGATGTAAGCTTCAGCGGCATCAATCTGGCTTTGAACATACGCAATAAATCCGTCAGAGAACGCGTCCCGCCAATGGGCGCGGATCAACTTGCGGCGTTCACTTTCGGACAGGATCAATACCGAATTCAACATTTCCTGATAGGTCATTCCACACCCCGAATTCTTGTTTCCCGGATCAGGTTAACTCAATTACACCGGCGCTGGTCAAATTTCCGCAAATTGGCTTTCGACGCGTGACCGATTGCCCCCAATGCGCAGCAGGGTTATCACATGCTCTGACCCAGAATCTCTCGACAGGAGCACCAGAATGGCCGCCTATCAATACGTCTACCACATGTCCGGCGTCTCCAAGACTTATCCGGGTGGGAAGAAGTGTTTTGAGAACATCAATCTGAACTTCTTGCCCGGCGTGAAGATCGGCGTCGTGGGCGTGAACGGCGCGGGTAAGTCCACACTGATGAAGATCATGGCGGGGCTTGATACCGAGTTCTCCGGAGAAGCATGGGCCGCCGAAGGGGCAACGGTCGGCTACCTGCCGCAGGAGCCGCAGCTCGACCCGTCGCTCACCGTACGCGAGAACGTCATGCTCGCCGTGGCAGATAAAAAGGCCATTCTCGACCGCTACAACGAGTTGGCGATGAACTACTCCGACGAGACCGCGGACGAGATGGCCAAGCTGCAGGACGACATCGACGCGCAGAACCTCTGGGATCTCGACAGCCAAATCGACGTCTCCATGGAAGCGCTGCGCTGCCCGCCGGATGACGCGGAGATCTCCAAGCTGTCGGGCGGTGAGGCACGCCGCGTGGCCCTCTGCAAGCTGCTACTTGAAGCACCTGACATGCTGCTGCTGGATGAGCCCACCAACCACCTCGACGCGGAAACCATCGCCTGGTTGCAACAGCACCTCATCGACTACAAGGGCACCATCCTGATCGTCACGCACGACCGCTACTTCCTCGACGACATCACCGGCTGGATTCTGGAACTCGACCGTGGCCGCGGCATTCCCTACGAAGGCAACTACTCCGCCTGGCTGGAACAAAAGGCCAAACGGCTGGAGCAGGAAGCCCGCGAGGACAAATCAAAGCAGAAAACGCTGGAGCGTGAGCTGGAATGGATGCGGCAGGGTGCCAAGGCGCGTCAGGCCAAATCCAAGGCCCGGATCAACGCCTATAACGAGATGGCCGAGCAGTCGGAGCGTGAAAAGCTCACCCGTGCGCAGATCGTCATCCCCAATGGTCAGCGCTTGGGCAACAAGGTGATCGAAGTTTCCGGCCTGCAGAAAGCCATGGGCGACAAGCTTCTGGTCGAAGGGCTCGATTTCTCCCTGCCCCCCGGCGGTATTGTCGGTGTGATCGGCCCCAATGGTGCGGGTAAATCCACGCTCTTCAAAATGCTGACCGGGCAGGAAAAACCCGACGTAGGCAGCATCGAATATGGTGATACGGTGGATCTGTCTTACGTGGACCAGAGCCGCGATGATCTCAACGCGGGCGATACCGTCTGGGAAGCAATCACCGGCGGCGCGGAACTGATCCAGCTTGGCGATGCCGAGGTGAACAGCCGGGCCTATTGTTCGTCCTTCAACTTCAAAGGCGGCGATCAGCAGAAGAAAGTGGACCTGCTCTCGGGCGGTGAACGCAATCGCGTCCACATGGCTCGCCTGCTGAAATCCGGCGGCAATGTATTGCTGCTCGACGAGCCCACCAACGACCTCGACGTCGAAACCCTGCGCGCGCTGGAAGACGCCCTTGTCGATTTCGCGGGGTGCGCCGTGGTCATCTCCCACGACCGGTTTTTCCTCGATAGGATCTGCACGCATATTCTGGCGTTTGAAGGTGAGGCGCATGTGGAGTGGTTCGAAGGCAATTTTGAGGATTACGAAGAGGACAAGAAGCGGAGGCTTGGGGACGTTGAACCCAAACGCATGAAATTCAAGAAATTCACGCGGTAAACAAATCTTGGACGAGTATTTTCTCTACATCGATGAGGCAGGAGACGAAGGCTTCGGAAAACTGATTTCGAACCCGACCAGCGCGCAATCCAACTGGCTTATGATTGGGGGCATAGTCGTTTCGCAGGCGAATGATCGACTGCTCCCCCAATGGCGCGACCAGATCATGAGTACGTTTCCGCACAAAAGAAGGCGTGATTTGCACTTCCAGAAGATCAAGCATGAGCAAAAGGTGGCGACGTGCAGAATGCTTTCAGAACAAAGGTTCGGCGCTTGTGTTGTTTGTTCCGACAAAATTACGATTCATGATCTGCCACTAAAGACATTTTCCGCTTACAAGCAAAAGGGACACCTTTACAACTACTTGGTGCGTTTTTTGCTTGAGCGCGTAACAGAGGCATGTGCAATACGAAGCGCAGCTAACGGAAACCGGTGCAAGCTCAATGTAACGTTCTCGAAAAGGGCGGGAACGGACTACCAAGTTATGCGTGACTACTTGTTTTTGATGCGAGATGGGAAAGAAGTTTTCCAGCCTGTCAGGTCAGTTGACTGGAGTGTTCTCAATCCAGAAGATGTCAAGGTTGAAGATCATAGCAAACGAGCAGGTCTTCAATTGGCTGACGTTGTAACCAGTGCGACATACTGTGCCTTGGAGCCGAATGTGTACGGAGACACCGAGGCGAGATACGCCGAATTTTTCAAAAATCGGTATCTGAAGAAAAATGGGCAAATTTGGGGGCATGGGCTTACCATTGTTCCATCCCAATCGCTCTCAAAACCTGCCGTCCGTTCATTAGTTCAAAAGTTGGAGTAGGCGCGGGCCCCTGGATCCTGTATCACGCCGTTAAAGACGCTGCCGCCGGATGGCAACTCGGACTTATCCCAGCGCTTGCCCGCAACTCATATATACATACTCAGTAAAAATATTCAATTAACGAAACGAGACCTCGGGTCGGAGGCCGTCTTGCAATCGCTCTAGTAGAGCGATTGAGGCCGGAGAAGGCGACAGCGCCGGGGCAGTCGCCCTCACCGTCGCACCAGAGGTGAGCCAACATTTGGCGGCACATCCCCGGCGTGACGGGGCGCCTCTCATGCATTGCCAGGCAATGCACTTCCGGCCCCGCGATTGCTACGCAATCGTTCGCGTTGAGGGACGGCGAAAACATGTCGCATTTCAGCTGTAAGCAACTCTAACATTGATCAAACGCGCTCCATCACAGATCATTCCGTCATGCAAATCATCGACATCCTCGTGAACTGCCCCTCCATCGCTGTGGCTCAACAGATATCTGACGCTCTGTTGGATCAGAAACTCATCGCCTGCTCCAACCGCTATGCGCCGATCCAGAGCGCCTATGTCTGGAACGGCGCGATCCAGCGGAAGGAGGAACACCCGTTGTTGCTCAAGACACAAGCAGACCTCGCGCAGCAGGTCGAAGACGCCGTGCGCGCGCTGCACCCTTATGAAGTGCCGCCGATCATCCGTATGGAGATCACGGCCAATGCCGACTACCTCCAATGGGTACATGACGTGACCCGCACACCTTAACGCTCAGAATTCGATACCGGCTGAGCTATAGCGGGACTCTGCGCTGATTTTACGAATGTTCTCGTGCACCTCGTGGTCCATCTCGGACATTGAGCGGGTGGGTTTTCGGCTGGTCGGGGCCTTCCTAAAGCGCCACACCGTTAAAACGATCAGGGCGACGCCTAGCGCAACAAGGCCGGGCCAGCCCCATTGGAACGCGACCCAAAGCAACACAGCGTTGGCCCCCATCGCCAAAATGAGCATCACCTTGGACCGCGGGAACCAGAGCGCCGCTACAGCCGTCAGAACGGCCAGACATGGAACGATACCAGCTATTGTCATTCCCGTTGCTCCTCTAGTCAGAAGGGCGCAGTGCAGTTTCTGCGCTCAGGGCATGGTCTTTGCCTGCGATCATAAGATTATACCTTAAATGTGTCGCTGCCCCAAACCGGTCAGGGTCACATTCATCACCCTTGTGCCAACCTTGAAAAAACGGGCCGGCAACGCCGACCCGTGAAGTAGAAGAGACGCGTTGGAGGAAGAGAGCCACGCGTCCGCCGAATGAACATGTCGCCGTCTGCGCCGACCTGACACGGCGTGAGGGACAAAGTGTTCGTCCCCATCCAACCATGACGCGAAGTCTCCGTCTGTGATGTAGATTACAGAAGCCGCAAAAACATCCCAGGCCGTCTCTCCGGGCGCGGGGTTGCCACGAAGAGTCGCTAATGGCACCCAAAGATCCGTTGTCAAGAACAGCAAAAAGTCCGGCAAAGCGCACCGGACTTCCGTGTAAGGGACTGAAAATATAGGCTTAAAGGATGACGCGCCACATCAGCAGACTGGGCACCAGAAAGGCAAAGCCGATGCAGAACAGTTTGGCACCATGGGAAAACTTGGCGAGTTTGCCGTCGCCCAATGCACCTTTGCCGTATCCAAACGCAGCTGACATCACGGCGTACCCATTGGCTTCCTGCAACCGCTTTTCCGCTTTGATCCGCGAAACAGCCGCTTGAAAGGTTTTTTCCTGACGTTCTTTTTCGTTCAACTGAACCTCAAGGCTTTCCATATTGCTCATGATATCACACTCTCCCTTTAACGTGACTCCCAAATGGGGTCGCAGCCGCCAAAGTCCAGAAGAAATCGATAAAAAGCATATTGTCCTAATCACGGTTAACGCAGGATTCACCAAAACCTGAATTGAACCGGCCCGTTAACCTCTCGTTCATGTTCACATAGTTTTAATGCTTAATGGGTGACGGGCGCTTCATTTGTCTTATCGATAGGAGCGAGACATGACAGCGGTTTCACTAATCAATCCCTATGCGCCGCAACCCGCCAGTACAATGACCGCCGACGCGGGCGCTGCGGCAATACATGTTGCCGCACCAATAAAACCTTCTGATGCACCAGCCGATACCGGTCTGGCTTCTGACCATTCGGGTCAGGGCGCTGGAAATGGAACCGGCACGGGTGGCGCTCAACTGGCCGAGCTGCTGAAACGAGGGCGTCAGGACATGCAAGTCCAGCGCGCAACCCCGGAATCAGTTGTTGAGGCACAATCAACTGGCGACCCCGCGGCAAAATTCCTTGAACGTCAGGCCCGCCAGCAGATCGACGCAAAAGCGGCGGAAGAGGCACGCCTCGCTGAACGCGCAGCAGACCGCGCTGCTGACGCGAAAGCCGAGGCCGAAAAGGCAGCCGAACCTGAATATGTCATGCCCAACCCTCTTCCAACCGCGCCAATTTTGCAGCGGGACGAGACGTGACGGGGGTGATCTGTTGACGGCGTCAATATCTGACGTCGTTCAAATACCATTTGGTTTTGTCGGCCATTGATCGGCAAAATGCATGTTGGCGGCAGTGATTTCCGGCGCCACGCAACGTGCAAACATCCCAGCGTATTCCGGGCCAAATCGTTCCGGCGGCAGAAACAAAACCCGGAAAACTCCACCCAAGCGGGAATTTGCCGAAGAACAATTCAAATACGCCTTTACAATTATTTCACTTGATTTTCTGCGGTTTCGGTCCAATTAAGAGGTGCGAAGCGACAAATTAGAGACCACTGCTCCTTTCGGCTCGACTGAAATCGGCACAGTTTACGACCTGATTTTGACTAAGCCACGCTGCCGCATTCTGCGGGCAGATATTTTAAAGGAGAAACGGAATGGCCACTGGCACCGTTAAATGGTTCAACACAACCAAAGGTTATGGCTTCATTGCCCCCGATAACGGCGGAAAAGACATCTTTGTCCATATTTCCGCAGTTGAGCGGGCTGGCCTGACAGGTCTGGCAGACAACCAGAAAGTAACATTCGAAATCGAAACAGGTCGTGACGGACGCGAAAGCGCCGGCAACATCGAACTTTCCTGATTTTCAGATGATTTCCAGACGCGGGCACATATTTTGTGCCCGCGTTTCGCGTTTTAGCGCGCTGCTTTTTCGGCCAGTTCCTGCACCAAAGGGCCAAGAGCCTCCACGATCCTTGAGACACCTTCCGCATTTGGATGTATGCCATCTGGCTGCATGAACGCTTGCACACTGGCCGGGTCATTTCCCTCGACATTCAACCCATCAAAAAAACTCTCTGCATGTAACACGCCGTATTCCGCTGCGAGCTCAGGGTAGATTGCGTCAAACTCAGACTTGTAGTCAGGCCCAAAATTACCTGGCGCTTGCATCCCGACGAGCAACACGTCAACAGACGCATCTGCTGCCGCCTGCAGGATCCCTTCGATGTTGGCGCGACTGACAGACGGGTCGAGACCGCGCAGCAGGTCATTGCCGCCCAGCGCCACGATCATCCCATCCACATCCGGTGTAAGCGTCCAGCCAACGCGCGACAAACCCCCTGCGGTCGTATCTCCTGAGACGCCCGCGTTGATAAGGCTGACATCAACGTCATTCGCATCCAGCCACGCTTGAAGCTGCAGGACAAATCCCTGTTCCTGAACCAGCCCGTAGCCTTGGGTCAGGCTATCACCGAGCGCTGCGATGACCACGTCTTCTGCCAACGCAGCTTGCGGAAGAAAAGTCACAATCCAAACCAGTGCCTTGCGCATCTCGATCCAAGCTCCATATGCCAAGGGGTACGCAGCATAACTCACGGCCCCAATGTCAGACCCAATCTACACTCTGAAAGATGCGTCTTTATCGCTTGATGGCAATGCCGGGCGTGTTGATATCTTACATAAAATCAGCCTCGACGTGTATCGCGGCGAAAGCCTCGGGCTGATCGGGCCCTCCGGGTCGGGAAAATCCTCTTTGCTGATGCTCATGGGCGGGCTGGAACAGGCAACCGGTGGAACAGTGCAGGCGCTTGGACACGACCTTGGCACAATGAATGAGGACGCTCTTGCGCGCTTCCGGCGCAATCACATGGGTGTGGTTTTTCAATCTTTCCATCTGATACCGACGATGACCGCTCTTGAGAACGTAGCGACACCGCTTGAACTTGCTGGTGACAAGGACGCCTATGCCAAGGCTGCGGCGGAACTCGCTGTGGTCGGTCTTGATCATCGTGCGGACCACTATCCAGCCCAAATGTCTGGCGGTGAACAGCAGCGGGTTGCCTTGGCGCGGGCTGCAGCACCACGGCCAGATATCCTTTTGGCGGATGAGCCAACGGGCAACCTTGATGGTGCGAATGGTGCTGCAATCATTGATTTGTTGTTCGGTCTGAGGGATCGGCATGGTGCGACGCTGGTTCTGGTTACCCATAGCACTACTCTGGCCAGCAGATGTGATCGCGTCATCCGGCTGACGGATGGTCGCATTGCGCCTTTAGAGGAAGCGGCAGAGTGAACCTTCGCGTTGCTGCTCGATTTGCGTTGCGGGAATTACGTGGCGGCTTACATGGTTTCCGGATTTTTCTGGCGTGTCTAGCACTTGGCGTCGCAGCCATTGCCGCCATCGGCACCGTACGCGCCAGCATCGAGGCCGGTTTGGCGCGGGAAGGTGCGGCCCTTCTTGGTGGCGATGCGGAGCTAGACTTCACCTACCGCTTTGCCACACCCGAGGAGCGCAGCTGGATGGAGGCAGAAGCGCTAGCCGTGTCCGAGATTGTCGATTTCCGTTCGATGGCGGTTGTGGGTGATGCACGCGCTCTGACACAAATCAAGGCCGTGGATGAGGCGTACCCGCTTGTCGGGCAAGTGGTTCTGGACCCGGACATGCCGTTGGAGGCTGCTCTGCAAGGGCAGGAAGGGCGACCCGGTGCCGTGATGGAACGCGTATTGGCTGATCGTTTGGGCCTGTCGGTCGGAGACGAATTTGACCTGGGCACGCAGAGTTTTCATCTTTCAGCAATCCTCACGCGCGAACCGGACGGTGCCGCCGGTGGCTTTGCGCTTGGGCCGCGCACGATTGTGCGCACAAGTAGCCTTGAAAACTCATCGCTTCTGGCACCTGGCACCCTATTTTCGACCAAGTATCGTTTGGATGTACCACCTGATACCGATCTTGCGGCATTAGCAGATCGTGCGGCCACAACCTTTGCCGATACCGGTGTGCGATGGACAGATGCCCGGAACGGCGCACCAGGCGTTAGCGAGTTTGTCGACCGTCTGGGTGCGTTCCTGATCCTGGTCGGTCTGTCCGGACTGGCAGTTGGAGGTGTCGGTGTTGCCTCAGCGGTGCAATCCTACCTGTCGCAGAAGACCAGCGTAATTGCGACGTTGAGAACGCTTGGGGCCGAGCGCCAGACCATATTTCTGACCTACTTCTTGCAAATCGGGGCTCTGTCAGTGTTGGGCGTAATATTGGGCGTGACATTGGGCGCTCTGCTACCATTAGGGCTTGCGCCAATCATCGCCGCACAACTCCCCATTCCGGCGGAATTCGCCTTCTATCCCGGTCCGTTGATCGAAGCCGCGCTCTACGGTCTGCTGACCGCTTTCATATTCACGCTCTGGCCGCTGGCCCGTACTGAAGAAATACGCGCAGCAACACTGTTCCGCGACGCATTGAACAGCAGCAAGGTTCTGCCCGCACCCCGCTATGTTGCCATCACAGCGGCGGCGCTTGCAGTCTTGCTTGGTCTGGCGGGGTGGTTTTCAGGCACATGGACACTCACGCTTTACACGGCAGGTGGGATCGCAGGCGCATTGCTCTTGCTTGTTGCGGCGGCTTTCGGGATCCGGATTCTGTCAAAGAAAGGGAAGGCCCTGACCCGTGGCAGACCCCGATTGCGGTGGGCATTAGCAGCAATCTCTGGCCCGCGTGAAGGGGCCACTTCCGTTGTGCTTTCTCTGGGGCTCGGCCTGTCCGTGCTGGCTGCTGTCGGTCAGATCGACGGTAACCTGCGCAATGCCATCACTGGCAACCTGCCCGAAGTCGCCCCGAGCTATTTCTTCGTGGACATCCAAAAAGACCAGATGGAGGGATATTCGGAGCGGCTCGAAAACGATCCAGCGGTCCGACGCGTACAATCGGCCCCAATGCTGCGGGGCGTCATAACGCGGATCAACGACAAACCTGCGGCTGAGGTCGCAGGCGACCACTGGGTTCTGCAGGGCGATCGGGGCGTGACCTATTCCGCCGACATGCCCGAGAACACCCGCCTGACCGAGGGCGCGTGGTGGCCAGAGGACTATACCGGGCCGCCGCTGATCAGCTTTGCTGCTGAAGAAGCGACGGAAATGGGGCTCAAGATCGGGGATGCGCTGACCATCAACATTCTGGGGCGCGACATCACCGGCAGCATCGCCAGCTTTCGCGAGGTTGATTTTTCGACCGCTGGAATAGGGTTCATTCTCGCCATGAACCCCAGCGCGCTCTCGGGCGCTCCGCATAGTTTCATCTCGACCGTCTATGCCGAAAAAGAGGCGGAGGCAGAAATATTGCGCGATCTCGCGACGCAGTATCCCAACATCACGGCCATTCGAGTCAAGGATGCCATCGACCGCGTGGCCGAAGCTTTGGGCAGTATTGCCGCTGCCACCTCCTACGGGGCCGCCGCAACATTGGTGACTGGGTTTCTTGTACTGATCGGAGCCGCTGCGTCAGGTAATCAGGCGCGGCTGTATGAGGCCTCCGTTCTCAAGACCCTTGGTGCGTCACGCCGCAGTATCCTGATGAGTTTCGCCCTGCGCTCGGCTCTTCTGGGGTTCAGTGCAGGCATCGTAGCACTTGCGGCGGGTATTACTGGCGGATGGGTTGTCAGCGCCTACATTCTGGACACGGGTTTTTCCGTCATCTGGCCGTCGGCATTTGGGATCATACTCGGCGGTATCCTCGCCACGACGATTGCCGGTCTCGCCTTCGCCTGGGGCCCCATAAACGCCCACCCGGCACGGGTGTTGCGGGCACAGGAATAGAAAAGGGCCGCAACCAGATGGTGCGGCCCTTGTTCAAAGTCTCGATCTACAGATGGCTATTCCGCCGCTTCCGCATAGTCGTCCATCGGCGGGCAGGTGCAGATCAGGTGGCGGTCGCCATGCACATTGTCGACCCGATTGACGGGCGGCCAGTACTTGTCGACCCGGAACGCACCAGGCGGGAAACACCCCTGATCGCGTGTGTAGGGGCGCTCCCATGTACTGACCAGATCTTCCACCGTGTGAGGCGCGTTCTTCAGAGGATTATTCGCCGCGTCGATCCGACCCTCTTCAATGTCCGCAATCTCGGCACGGATGGCCAGCATGGCATCGCAGAAGCGATCCAGCTCCGCCTTGGTCTCGCTCTCGGTTGGCTCGACCATCAACGTGCCTGCAACAGGCCAGCTCATGGTTGGTGCATGGAAACCGCAGTCGATCAGACGTTTGGCAATGTCTTCAACTGACACGCCTGCCGATTCCTCAAATGGACGGACGTCCAGCACGCATTCATGCGCGACCCGTCCGGTCGGCCCCCGGTAGAGCACCTCAAAAGCCCCTTCGAGCCGCTTGGCAATGTAGTTGGCGTTCAGAATGGCCACCCGAGTCGCTTGCGTAAGGCCTTCCCCGCCCATCATCAGACAATAAGACCAACTGATCGGCAGCAATGATGGGGAGCCAAAGGGTGCTGCGGAGACCGCACCAGATGCCGTGTCTTCATGCGCGGGTTTTGGCAGGAAGGGCACCAAATGCTCCTTGACGCCAATCGGCCCCATGCCGGGGCCACCGCCACCGTGCGGAATGCAGAAGGTCTTGTGCAGGTTTAGATGGCTCACATCCCCGCCCAGATCGCCCGGCCGGCTGAGCCCGACCATCGCGTTCATGTTCGCGCCATCGATATAAACCTGACCCCCATGCGCATGGGTAATCCGTGTGACCTCGGTCACCGTTTCCTCAAAAACGCCGTGCGTAGAAGGGTAGGTAATCATACAGGCTGCAAGATTGTCGCTATGTTGCTGGGCTTTTGTCTCAAAGTCTTCCAGATCAATGTCACCGTTTGCCGCCGATTTTACCGGAACAACTTTCCATCCCACCATCTGCGCGGAGGCGGGGTTGGTGCCATGTGCGCTCATCGGGATAAGGCAGATATTGCGGTGCCCTTGCCCATTGGACCGGTGATATCCGGCAATCGTCAGTAGACCCGCGTATTCGCCCTGCGCGCCGGAGTTGGGCTGCATGGAGATCGCGTCATAGCCTGTGATCTGGCACAGCTTGCTGCTAAGATCCTCGATCATGTGCCGGTAGCCTTCGGCCTGATCTGCAGGCGCAAAGGGATGCAGCAGCGAAAACTCCCGCCAACTTACCGGCATCATCTCAGCAGCAGAATTCAGCTTCATGGTGCAGGACCCGAGCGGGATCATCGCCCGGTCCAGCGCGAGGTCCCGGTCGGCGAGACGCCGCATGTAGCGCATCATTTCAGTCTCCGCCCGGTTCATGTGAAAGATCGGGTGGGTCAGGTAGTCGGTACTGCGCAGCATTTCCTCGGGGAAACGGTAGTCAGGGCTGAAGTCACAGTCCTTCTTGACGATCCCGAACGCGCGCCAAACCGCCTCAAGCGTTGCGGGCTTGCACCGTTCATCCAGCGTGATGCCGACGCGGCGTTCGCCCACCCGACGCAGGTTTATGCCCTCGTCAACGGCGGACTTCATGACCGCTGATTGTAAGGGGCCGACATCGACTGTGATCGTGTCAAAACACGCCTTTGGATCGACCTTGAAGCCGGCCTCTTCCAGACCCTTGGCCAGCCGGACGGTCTTGCGGTGGATTCGTTGTGCGATGGCTTTCAACCCTTCCGGGCCGTGGAAAACCGCGTACATGGACGCCATAACGGCCAGCAATGCCTGCGCCGTACAAACGTTCGAGGTCGCTTTTTCACGTCTGATATGCTGTTCGCGCGTTTGCAGGGACAGCCGGTATGCGCGGTGCCCATGGCTGTCGACCGACACACCGACAATTCGGCCTGGCATTGCGCGCTTATAGGCATCACGACAGGCCATGTATGCGGCATGCGGGCCGCCGTACCCTTCTGGCACCCCGAAACGTTGGGTCGATCCGACCGCGATATCGGCGCCCATCGCACCCGGTTCTTTCAGCAGGGTCAACGCCAACGGGTCGGCTGAGACGATGCCAATCGCCTTGTTCTCATGCAGTGCTGCCATATGGTCCGTGAAATCGTGGACGTGACCGTATGTACCCGGATATTGGAAAATCGCGCCAAAGACCTTGCTGGCGTCCATCTTGGCCGGGTTGCCCACGATAACCTTGATCCCGAGCGGAGCGGCGCGCGTTTTGATCACGGCGATGTTCTGCGGATGGCAGTCCCGGTCGACGAAAAACGCTGTCGCTTTGGATTTGGCAACGCGTTGCGCCATGGTCATTGCTTCGGCGCAGGCTGTCGCTTCGTCCAGCAACGACGCATTTGCCACCTCCAATCCCGTGAGATCACAGACCATTGTCTGGAAATTCAAGAGCGCTTCCAGCCGGCCCTGCGAAATCTCGGGCTGGTAAGGGGTATAGGCCGTATACCATGCCGGGTTTTCAAGGATATTGCGCAGGATGGCGGGGGGCGTGACTGTCCCGTGATACCCCTGCCCGATCAGCGAGGTCAAAACCCGGTTTTTGCTCGAAACCCGGCGCAAAAACTCCAGGACTTCTCGCTCTGACATGGCCTTGCCAAACGCCAGAGGTTCTTTTTGGCGGATCGCCTTTGGAACCGTGTCGTCTATCAGCGCTTCCACACTGTCGACATCAAGCACCGCAAGCATATCGGAAATCTCAACAGGTGAGGGACCGATATGACGGCGGTTGGCAAAATCATACGGCAGATATTCGGTTGGCGTAAAAACCATGGTTGGCTCCCTTCAGGCAAACCTCATTCAAAACTCAGCGTTTTCCATGCCGGGAGACCCCGGCGAACGCCCGCGGATCAGGCGATAAAAGCCTGGTATCCCGCTTCATCCATGAATTCGTCCATCTGCGACGGATCGCTGGCTTTCATCTTGAAGAACCATGCTTCACCCTGCGGATCTTCGTTGATCGCACCCGGGTTGTCGGTAAGCGCGCTGTTCACTTCAGTAATCTCGCCATCAATTGGTGCGAGAATATCGCTTGCGGCCTTGACGCTTTCGATTACGACAACTTCATCATCCTTGCTGACGGTCGTACCTTCTTCGGGCAGTTCCACGAACACCACATCCCCCAATTGCTCTGCGGCGTGGGTGGTGATGCCCACCACGATCTCGTCGCCATCAGCGCGCAACCATTCGTGTTCTTCGGTGAATTTCATGTTTGATCTCCTCTTGATTATCGCTTGAATCGCGCTGGAATGAACGGAAGGTCTGCGACCTCGACGGCCATGCGTTTGCCTCGTACTTCCCCCCAAAGGGTCGTGCCCGTAGCCGAATGTTCGGACGCCACATAACCCATGGCGACCGGTCCCTGAAACGATGGTCCAAAACCACCAGACGTGACTTTCCCGATTGGGTCTGAGCTCGTTTCATCGGCAAAGAGCACAACCCCGTCCCGCATCGGCGCCCGCCCGGACGGGCGCAATCCCACGCGTTTTTGCTGCGGCCCATCCGACATCTCTGCAAAGATGATGTCCGACCCCGGGAACCCGCCCGCACGATCCCCACCTGGTCTGCGCACTTTCTGCATGGCCCAGATCAGACCCGCCGAAATCGGCCCTGTTGTTGCGTCAATGTCATTGCCGTAAAGACACAGGCCTGCTTCGAGGCGCAGGCTGTCGCGCGCGCCCAGCCCGATGGCGGCCACATCCGCATCATTGATCAGACGCCTTGCAAGCGATTCCGCTTCATCGGCAGCGACAGAAATCTCAAACCCGTCTTCGCCCGTGTATCCGGAGCGCGATGCCCAGACCGAATGCCCACTCAAGGACAGATCACACACATCCATGAACCGCATGTCCGCCGCGCGCGGATCAAGCGTGGCAATGACACTACCAGCGACCGGTCCCTGCAAGGCGATCAAGGCGCGGTCCTGCAACTCGGTCAATATTATCTCATCCGGTAAGCCTGCGCGCATCAGGGCGAGATCGCCTTCCTTGCAGGCCGCGTTGATGACAACGAACAGGTCATCACCACGCCGGGCAAACATCAGATCGTCTTCGATCCCACCCTCATCATTGGTGAAAAACCCGTACCGCTGACGTCCATCGGCCAATCCCAGAACGTCCTGTGGGACAAGCGCCTCGAAGCCAAGTGCCACGGCCTCCCACGATGGCCCGGACAGAATCACCTGCCCCATGTGGCTGACGTCAAACAGACCGGCTTTCTCTCGGGTGTGCAGGTGTTCTTTCATGACGCCCAGCGGGTACTGCACAGGCATTGCATACCCCGCAAAGGGCACCATCTTGGCATCCATGCTCTCATGCAGCTCAAACAGCGGCGTTCGGTTTAAATCGCTCATCCGGCCTCCAATCCAGTGCCGGCGTTGCTGTCTTCAGGCAAACATCGGCATTCCGCGCGTGGCCTAGCAGCCACCCAAGAATGCCCCCTCTGTCTTTTCGCCTGAGATCGTTATCCCTTCGGCGGACGCGGCTGGCGCATCTCTCTCCAGAGTTCTTGCTTCTCCTCGGTCCGGTCGCCTGAGAGTTTCCGGGGCGGTTGCTCCTTCGGCACTGGCAATCGGCCAGTTCTCCCGTGGGGAAGTGGCGCTACGGTATGCATTTGTAGACAAGGCGGTCAAGTCCCTTGTGATCTTCGGAGGGGCGAATTATCTGAAAGCCGTGCAAGTTCTGAGGCGACGATGAAAGATCCCTACTTTTTCGGCTACGGCAGCCTTGTGAACACAAAAAGCCACGACTACCCCGATCCACAGCCTGCGACACTGAATGGATGGCGGCGCGCTTGGGTGGCAACGCCACGCTACGGCGTTGTTCTGCTGACGGGCGTACGCGCACCCGGACACAGCATCAAGGGGTTGATCGCTGCTGTGCCCGGCGCTGACTGGGCGGCCCTCGATGCGCGCGAGGGCGGATATGCGCGGCTTGCTGCGTCAGATCAGGTAGAGCATCAGCTGAACTCTCCGCCGGAGATTGCAGTCTACGCCGTTGACCCCGCCCACATGAAGGACAGCGCAACCCATGTCATCCTGTTGAGCTACTTGGATGTTGTGGTCCAGGGCTTCCATGAGGTCTATGGCGAGAGTGGCGTTCAGCACTTCTTTGACACAACGGACAATTGGCATACCCCCATCGTGAATGATCGTGACGACCCAATCTATCCCCGGCACCAGCAGCTTACCCGCACACAGCGCGCGCTTGTGGATGACAATCTGGAACGCTTATCGGCGCAGATGAAGCAGCGACATGAGGCGCCCCTGTCGCCCAAATTCTGAGTCTTCTTTATCCTGCGGCGGCTCGGCTATGACCCGGCGCGCCAGCATCCATGCCAGGATACCAAAGATCACCCCGGCGAGGGCTTGCCCCAGCAGGACACCTTGCGCCCCCACCATGGCCGAGCCGAGGTAGACCAGCGGGACCATCCCAACCGTGTTCCGGCCCCAGTTCAGGAAGGTCGAATAAAACGGGTGACCCAGATTGTTAAACGTTGCATTGGCGACAAACAGCACCCCGTTGAAAAAGAACAAGAGGGACAGCGGACCGCAGAACAGGAACACCAGATCCCGGGTCACGCCTTGCGCGTCAAAAAGGTCGGCAATCGGCGCACGCAGCAGGAAAAGCACGCCAGAAACGGCAACAATCACAAGCCCGGTAAACAGCAGGGCGGCGTTCAACCCTCGCCGGACCCGGTTCATGTCATGCGCACCAAAGTTCTGGCCCAGGATCGGCCCGACAGCGCCCGAGAGGGCAAAAATGACACCAAAAGCGAGCGGGCTCAACCGACCCACAATCGCCATGCCCGCGACCGCGGCCTCTCCGAATTCCGCCATGGCGCGCGTAACGATGGCCTGCCCGATAGGGGTTGCGAGTTGTGTCAGGATAGCTGGGAAGGCGATAGCTGCGATGGGTACCAAGTCACGCAACATTCCGACAAACCTGGGACGGCCGATACCACCATAGTGCTGAATGATCGGCATAAGTGCGGTCACCGCGATCACAATCCGGGCCGCCACCGAGGCCAGTGCGGCCCCGGTCAATTCGAGGTTCAGCCCAAAGATCAGGATCGGATCCAGTACCGCATTGACCAAGCCGCCGTAGATCGTCGCCATCATCGCCCGGCGCGCGTCCCCATGGGCCCGCAGGATGGCCCCGCCCATCATGCCGATCATCAGGAACGGCAGGCTCGGGACCACGATCCTCAGATAATCCACGGCAAGCTCCGCCGTGCGTCCGGTTGCGCCGAGCAACCTGACGATGGGGTCCACATTCAACCAGACCAGCGCGGCAAAAGCGACGCCAAACAGCACGCCGTAGATCAGCGCGTGGGTACGGCGTTCTTCCGCGAGCAAGCTGTCACCGGCGCCAAGCGCCCGGGCGACCAGCGCGCCTGCCGCAATGGCCATTCCGATGCCAAAAGAGGTGGTAAAGAACAGGATTGTCGCGGCATATCCAACCGCCGCTGCCAATTCCGCCTTGCCCAGCATGGCAATGAAGATCATGTCAATGAAGTCAACGGCGAAAATAGCCATCAAGCCGACCGAGGATGTCAGCGACATCACCGTTACATGACGAAAGAGGTTGCCGGTCAGGAATTTGGCTTGCCCGTCAGCCATGGCGGCGCCCCAAAATAGACCGGCAACCCGTCAACTGCGCGCCTTCACCACCTGCAACAGCGGCATCAGAGCAGACATGTCAGGTCCATGGCTTTGGCCGGTTAGCGCCTTGCGCAGCGGCATGAAAAGACCCCGCCCTTTGCGACCTGTTTGCGCTTTGACCGCCGCCGTCCATTGACCCCAAGTGTCACCATCGAAGGGACCATCGGGCAGGAGCGCAAGAGCTTCGGCGACAAATTCCTTGTCTTCGTCATCAATCTGCGGCTCCGCGCCATCGCGCATCAACGACCACCACCCCTCAAGATCACGCAGCGTCGTGATGTTCTCGCGTGTCACGTCCCAGAACTGCGCCGCCATGTCATCCGGTGCGCCGGCCGCCGCGACATGTGATGCCACCGCCTCCAAAGGCAGGGTCGCAAGATACCGCGCCGTCAGCGGGAACAAATCCTCTGCATCGAATTTGGTAGGCGCTGATCCGAAACGCGAAATATCGAACCCCTCGACCAGGTCCTCAATGTCACCATGAAGTTCGACCGGGTCACTGGATCCCAAACGCGCCATGAGGCTCAGAAGTGCAGCAGGTTGCACGCCTTGCTCGCGCAGATCTTTCAGCGCCAAAGTACCAAGGCGCTTTGAAAGCGCCTCACCTTGCGGGCCGGTCAACAAGGAGTGGTGCGCGAATGCGGGCACTGTGCCGCCCAGGGCTTCAATGATCTGAATTTGCGTCGCTGTGTTGGTGACATGGTCTGATCCGCGCACGACATTTGTCACGCCCATCTCAGTATCATCCACAACCGAGGCCAGAGTATAGAGCACCTGCCCGTCGCCACGAATGAGCACCGGATCGGAGACGGATGCCGCATCAATGGAAATATCACCGAGAATGCCATCGTTCCACTCAATGCGTTCCTGATCGAGCTTAAAGCGCCACACGCCATCACCTCGCTCTGCGCGCAAAGCGTCTTTCTCTGCCTCAGACAGCGCGAGGGCGGCGCGGTCATAGACTGGCGGCTTGCCCATGTTGAGCTGCTTTTTACGTTTTAGGTCCAACTCGGTTGGTGTCTCAAAGGCCTCGTAGAAGCGACCCATGCTTCGTAATTTGTCTGCCGCGTCGGCATAACGATCAAGGCGCTCCGACTGGCGCTCAAGACGATCCCAATGCAGCCCGAGCCATTCCAGATCACGTTTGATCCCGTCGACATATTCTTCTTTGGAGCGTTCGGGATCCGTATCATCGATCCTGAGGATGAATGTACCCTCCGCCTTGCGCGCGATGAGGTAATTCATCAAGGCCGTGCGAAGGTTGCCAATGTGAATATGGCCTGTTGGCGAAGGGGCAAAGCGGGTGGTGGTCATCTGGTGTCTCCTGTTATCCGGGTGTTGTCACAGGGTCGTGCGTTTGTCCAGCAATCCCGCCTGACCGGATTCTGCCTTGCGCAAAATTGTGGTCACAAGTGTGCGATGCTGCAATGGTCAACCGCAACGTGCGTACTATTTCACTATTGGATAAGCACAGATGGGAGAGTCCGACATGTCATTTTCACCTAAACTATCACGCCGCGCAGCCCTTGCAGGCGCGGCTTCTTTGCCGCTTGTCGCGGCAAGCACCGGCCTTTCGCGTGCCGCTGCACCGATCACAGGGGCGCAGATGGCTCCTTTCCAACGCCTGAAAGTTGGCGCATTTGACGCCACAACCCTGCTTGCGGGAACAGTCGCTCGTGAAGAGCCTCATAGCATTTTTGGCCTCAACGTGGATGCAGAGACGTTCAACACCGTATCCGCAGCCGCCAACCTGCCCGTGGATGTCGCCCAATTCTTCTTCACGCCTACCGTAGTGAACACAGGCTCTGAACTGGTACTGTTCGATACCGGTCTGAATGGCGCAGGCACAACTGCCGCGTTGGAAGCAGCCGGATATACGACAGACCAAATAGATGTGGTGGTCCTCACGCATATGCACGGAGACCACATCGGTGGCATGACGCTTGACGATGGCAGCCCCACTTTCCCCAACGCGCGCTATGTCACCGGGCGTGTCGAATATGATGCCTGGGCCGCCCAGGACAACGACCGTTTCAAATCCAAGGTCGCGCCCTTTGCGGAACAGATGACGTTCCTTGAGGATGGCGATTCCGTCGCCTCAGGCCTGACGGCAATGGCCGCCTTCGGTCATACACCCGGCCACATGAATTACATGGTCGAAAGCGAGGGAACGCAGCTCTATCTTGGGGCGGATTTCGCAAACCACTATGTCTGGTCGCTCGGGTTCCCCGATTGGGAGGTCAAGTTCGACATGGACAAGCCCGCCGCCGCTGCGACACGCCGGAAAATCCTCGATATGCTGGCTGCGGATAAGGTGGCTTTCGTGGGCTACCACATGCCCTGGCCGGGGGTTGGCTATGTCGAAACCAAGGACGACGGGTTCACCTATGTCCCGCATAGCTATCAATTGATGCTGTAAGGCATCACGCAGGGCGGACTACAACCGCCCTGCCTCTTCCAGCTTTTTCCACCCGTGGCGCAAATGCTCCGGGTCGAACCAGTGCCCCCCCGAAAACAGGCAAAAGTCCAACAAATCGCCGCCCTCGGTGCGCCGTTCTTTGCAGGACAACCCATCATACCTGTGCCGCTCCGGCTGTCCGAAGGCGCCAAAGGATGCGTACATGTCCAAAACGGCAGGTACCTCGCCTTGCTTGGTCGGGCCAATCCTGCGGCCCAAAAGCGGCACGGTCTTATCCTGATCCCCATGAATATGGATGATGCTTGTGGCTGGCTGAGCACAGGTTTCCGGCGGCGAAAGCCAGAAAGTACCGGCAATCGGTACAAAACCAGCAAAGCGATCGGGGCGGGAACAGGCGAGATTCCAGGTCATCATGCCACCTGCGCTGAAACCGGACATGACGATGCGGTTCTTGTCGATGGGAAAGCGGGTTGTTGCATCGTCAATCACCGCGTCAAAATACGTGAATTCGGACGATCCATCGCTTTTGAGCGTGCGCGGCCCATTTGGCAGGTCCCAACCGGAGCCAACCGACTTCACCGCGATCAGCGCCGCTCCCAAATCCGAGGCCAGCGCCCGTAATTTGGGGTTTCGCAAGACGCCCTTGGCCGTTCCTCTGAACCCATGCGCAAATACAAGGGCTGGCATAGGTTCCGTGGCGTTGTCCCCCTCGGGCAGAACGATGCGGTAAAACCTCTCGCCCACAGGGCAATCTGAATGTTGGCCACAGGCCAGAAGACTGGACGCAACGCAAGAAAACACCAGTGAAAGCAGAACAATACGCATAAATCCCTCCGATTCTGCACTCAAGCTAGCCAAAAAATGCGCCGCGCGCATGTCACATACGCGTGGCCTAATGCAATGCTTGTCAGGAAGGGTCGCGCCAGCGATTCACAATTGGATACCGGCGATCCAGCCAGAATGCACCTTTCGTCAGTCGCGCACCGGGTGCTGACTGATACCGCTTGTATTCACTGATGTAGATAAGGTGTTCGACCTTCTTGGCCGTTTCGCGGTCAAACCCTTCGGCAACGCAATCCTCGATAGAGCCGTCACGGTCCACGAGAATTTCCAGCATCCGATCGAGATCGGGATAATCGGGCAGACTGTCGCTATCTTTCTGATCCGCACGCAGCTCGGCAGAGGGAGGCTTTTCGATCACCCGGGTCGGGATCACTTCTCCTGCTGGCCCCATCATCCAGTCGCGATGGTTAGCATTCCGCCAGCGACAGGTTTCGAATACGCGCGTCTTGTAGAGATCCTTGATCGGGTTATACCCGCCCGCCATATCGCCATAAATCGTTGCATACCCCACGGCCACTTCAGATTTGTTGCCGGTTGCCAGCAGCATTTCACCGAACTTGTTGGACAGGGCCATAAGCAAGAGCCCGCGCAGCCGGGATTGCAGGTTTTCTTCGGTCAGGTCCTCATCAAGCCCGTCGAAAAGCGGCGCGAGCGTTTTGGTGATCGCGTTTCGTCCTTCGGAGATGGGCACATAATCATAGCGGCAGCCGAGCGATTTTGCGACCGCTTCGGCATCCTCAAGGCTCTCCGGCGAGGTGAATTCCGAGGGCAGCATCACGCAGCGCACATTGTCAGCCCCAAGGGCATCAACGGCGATGGTTGCCACAATCGCGGAATCAACGCCGCCAGACAGACCCAGCAGCACCTTCCCGAAACCGGTTTTGCGGCAATAGTCACGCAAGGATTTTACCATCACCCGGTAGTCTTTCTCCCATGCGTCCGGATGCGGCGCTTTCGCGCTTTCAACGATACGCCAACCCTCCGGGGTGCGCTCCAGATCCACATGGTCGATGGTTTCTTCGAAGCAGGGCAATTGAACTGCAAGCGCGCCGCCGGGGTTCAGGCCAAAACTGGCCCCATCAAAGACCTGATCGTCCTGACCGCCCACCATGTTGAGGTAAATCAGCGGCAAACCGGTCTCGACGACGCGGGCCACCATATGATTGAGGCGTGTTTCAAATTTTCCGCGATAGTAAGGCGAACCGTTGGGTACCAGCAGGAACTCAGCTCCGGTCTCGGCAAGCGTCTCGGCCACGTCTTCATGCCAGGCATCTTCGCAAATTGGCGACCCCACACGGCTGTTGCCGATCGAATAGGGCCCGCCCAGCGGTCCGGCATCAAAAATCCGCACCTCATCGAAGACAGTCTCATTGGGCAGATGATGCTTAAGCACTTGGCTCGCGATCTTGCCGCCCTTCAGGATGAGATATGCGTTGTAAAGCTTGGTGCCCTCGACCCAGGGCGCGCCAATGGCCAATGCGGGCCCATCAGCACAGTCTTGGGCCAGCGCAGTGATATGTGTCATGACATCAAGCTGGAAGGCGCGCTTCATCACCAGATCCTGCGCGTTGTATCCGGTGATGAACATCTCGGGCAGCGCCACAAGATCGGCCCCGGCCTCCTTGCCTTCGGCCCAAGTCTTTTTCGCAAGGGCTGCATTGCCCGCCAGATCACCAACGGTTGGGTTCAATTGCCCAAGGGTAATTCGAAAACGGTCCGCCATGAGTAAGGCCCTTCTTGCAGCCCTGTTGCCTGAAGTTGCACCATGTAGCAGATCAGACGTATGATGAAAGCCCATCCCCGCCGATTGCCGCAAAAGGACGTTGCCCCTGCGACGGCCATTGCCTAGATTATCGGGAAACCGCGCAGAGCCGCGGAGACGCGATATTATGACAAGGGATTACCATGACACTTCGGCGCCTGAGCTTATGCCTTGCACTTCTACCCCTGCCTGTTCTCGCACAGGAGGCGCAGGTCCAGACCAAGCAATACGACGATGGTGGCGTCTATGAGGGTACCTTCAAGGGTGGCGTACAGCACGGCACGGGTACCTACAAACTGCCGAATGGCTACGAATATACCGGCGAATGGGTCGATGGTGAGATCAAGGGCGAAGGCGTTGCCCGCTTCCCCAACGGCTCGGTCTATGAGGGGAACTTTGCCAAGGGCAAACCGGATGGCTTTGGACGGATCACATTTGCGGATGGCGGCACCTATGAAGGCGAATGGGAAGCAGGCTCGATCATGGGCCAGGGCATTGCGCTTTATGCCAATGGCGTGCGCTATGAAGGCGGGTTTCGCAATGCCAAACATCACGGCAAGGGCACCATGCAAAGCCCCGGTGGCTATGAGTACCAGGGCGATTGGGTCGAGGGTGTTAAACAAGGCATGGGAAAGATCACCTACCCCGACAGCGCCGTCTACGAGGGGCAGATTGCCAATGGCAAGCGTGAGGGTCAGGGCACCCTAACCATGCCGGACGGATTGGTCTACGTTGGTCTGTGGCGCGATGGTCAGATCGACGGCAGTGGCAAGCTCACGCAGGCGAACGGAGACATCTACGAAGGCCAGCTTGTCGCGGGTCGCCGCGAAGGCGTAGGCAAAGTAATCTATGCAAATGGCGACACCTATGAGGGTGAGTTTGCCAACGATCTGCGGGAAGGTCAGGGCACGTTCACAGCTCAGGATGGCTATGTTTATACCGGCTCTTGGGTCGCCGGAGAGATCGAAGGCAAAGGACGTGTGACATACCCGGACGGGTCGATCTACGTGGGCGATTTTGCCAACGGTCAGGCAGATGGCAGTGGTCTGATTACCTATCCGGACGGATCCACATATGAAGGTGAATGGAAAGTCGGCGTCATCGAGGGCATTGGAAAAGCTGTTTACCCCAATGGCGTGATTTACGAGGGCAACTTCAAGAACGCGCGTAACAATGGGCAGGGTGTCATGACCTACGCCGATGGGTACCGCTATGAAGGCGAATGGCTGGACGGGCAACGGCACGGCCAAGGCACTGCAACCTATCCTGACGGCACAATCTACACCGGCAACTTCGAGGCAGGGCAACGTCACGGCGACGGCAAGATCGTAATGCCCTCCGGCTTTACATACGAAGGCGCGTGGGTCCGCGGGGAGATAGAAGGCCAAGGCGTGGCCACCTATGACAATGGCGATGTCTACGAGGGTACTTTCCGGGCAGGCAAACGTCAGGGTACAGGCACGATGCGCTACGCAACCGGAGAGGAAGCGACTGGAACCTGGGAAAATGGTGCTCTGACCGAAGGCGGCTGACTCAGTTCTGGAACGGACGGCTTCCCGGCGGCACGGCACGGCGGGAACGCAGCACGAAGATAGCCAGACCCAACACAACCGCCACGAACACGCATAAGGTGATCTTGGAAAATGTTTCCATTGTCCCTTCAATCAGCAATGCGTGCACAACCGTTCCCGTGACTGCCAAAGTAACCAGCGTGACGTGCCCCGCACGCCAAAGCGTCCAGCGCAGCCGCAGGCTTTTTCGGACAACAACCAGCGCCGCTGCGCCAAACAGAGCCCACATGGCGATGACCCCCCAGATGGAGAACGGCGTAGGAGAAGACAGCAGTAGCGCGTCGATGACATCGGGCGGGCTTGTGATCCACAAGGCGACGACATGGGTCAACACGGCAGCCACTAGCGTTAGGCCCACGACCTTATGCAGTTTTCTTGCGGAACGCAGCTGCAATCCCGGCAGCAAACCCGCAGCAAGCAGAGGCTGCAAGAGCATCAAGGCCAGCCCCAAAATACCAGAAAACCCGGCAATAATGTAAACCGGCTGCCGCCAGGCAAGCAGCGGGCTGAAGGCGGCCAATATCACCGGGCCGAGAATTGCCGCCCCCAGCGCCACCCAGATCAGGGCTGAGCGTACATTCGCAGTGCGCACCGTACCTCAGACCGGCTTCAGAACAAAATGTGCTTCGAGGCTGGTATCGGAAGATCGGCTCATGACTGGACGCAGGAATACCGTCTCAAAATCCTCACTGTCATAAGCCAGATGGCCGTGCGCCTGCCCAAAGGCGGGTACGATCTGGGGCATTTCCAGCCGAAAGACGCCGTTGTTATCCGTGAGTGTGGCACCATGACTTTGCGGGTCACGCTCATGCCCTTCGGTGGTGTGCGCCCAGATCTGGATCCTCTGGCCGGCGAGCGGCGCGCCATCTCCGGCACGTCTGACTGTGCCCGACATCCAGAAACCGCCGCCGCCGATACGCTCGACTATTGGCGCGCCCGGTCGGTAGTTGTTGGCACCGCCTCGCATCGTCGGCGTCGGATCAATTCCCTTGGCGCGCGCAGGGCTCAGGACGCCGGATGTGCCAGTCACGAACACTGCACCCGTGGCCGTCAAAAGGGTACGGCGAGAAATCGGAACATTTGGCATGAGAAGTCTCCTTGCGAAGGTATAGCTTCTTTTCCCATCACTTGGGGCGTTCAGTTTCTAAAATAGCGGCAGCAAGGCCAGTTCCCAAGTTTATCAGCTTCACGGCTTCGTGATCGGCGGATTTCCCTTCCAAAGTAATCAGACAACCTCGCCCGCATCCAGCTTGTCGAGGACCTCTTGCGCGTCGGACAAGACCGTCTTGCGGCGGTCTTCATCCATACGGTCCCACGTGCGGTACATATTGCCCATGCGCGCGTTTTCTGAAAAACGATCCCTGTGCCGGTCCAGAAAGTGCCAGTACAGCACATTGAACGGGCAAGCCCCCTCGCCCGTCTTCTGGCTCACCTTATACGCGCAGGTCTTACAATAGTCCGACATGCGGTTGATGTAGGCGCCGCTGCTGACATAGGGCTTTGACGCTATGATCCCACTGTCGGCAAACTGGCTCATGCCAACGGTGTTGGGTGCCTCCACCCACTCGAAAGCATCCGCGTAAACCGCAAGATACCACTCATGAACCTGGTGCGGATCAATGCCTGCCAGCAATGCGAAATTGCCCGTCACCATCAACCGCTGGATATGGTGGGCGTAGGCTTCCTCTTTGGTCTGACCAACTGCTTTCTCCATACAGTTCATCTGCGTCTTTCCACCCCAATAGACATCGGGAAGCGCGCGGTCGTGGCCCAAAGCATTACGCTGCGGATACTCAACGCCCTCGAGAAAATAGATGCCCCGCACGTACTCGCGCCAACCAATTATCTGTCGAATGAACCCCTCCACAGCGTTGATCGGCGCAGACCCCTTTTCATATGCATCTGCTGCAGCCTGACACACTTCAAGCGGCGTGAGCAGCCCGATATTCAATGAAGTCGAGATCAGGGAATGGTAGAGAAACCGATGCTCGTTCAGCATTGCATCCTGGTAGTCGCCAAATAGCGACAGGCCCTTGTCAACGAAGTGGTGCAGTTGCTTCAAGGCCTGCTCTCGGGTTGTCGCAAACCAGAAGGGGCGCAACGTGCCGAAATGCGCCCCGAAACGCGCTTCCACCAGATCGAGCACTTCCTTGACGGTGGCATCCGGCTCAAATCGCAGGGGGCCGTCGAAGTCTATGTCATCTGGCGCGGGCTTGCGGTTGTCGTGGTCAAAATTCCATTTGTCGCCCGCAGGCTGATCGCCTTCCATCAACAAGCCCGTCTTCCTGCGCATGTCCCGATAGAAATACTCCATCCGCAACTGCTTGCGGCCTGCGGCCCAGTCTTCGAATTCCTTGTGCGAAGCGATGAACCGGTCGTCCTGACGCAGGTGAACTTTCAGGGGCGCGTATTTCAACGCGTGGATCAGCCGCCATTCACCCGGTTCCGTCGCCAGCACCTCTGTGGCACCCACTTGCTCGGCCCGGCGCAGGAGTTCTCCGACGATAGAGCCCGCGTTCTCGCTGTCATCAAATTGCGTGTAGGCGACCGTCCATCCATCCTTTTGAAGCTGCGCTGCGAATTTGCGCATGGCCGCGAAGATCAATGCAATCTTCTTTGGGTGATGTCGCACATAAGACGTTTCATCCGCGACTTCGGCCATGACGACCGTATCAGCATTCTTGTCCGCTTCACGCAGCGCGCTCAGCGTCTCGGTCAGCTGATCCCCGAGCACCAGAACCAGACTGCTCACCACGGCACCTCTTTGCCTGCCCAGTCATAGAATTGGCCTGTTTGCGTTGGTGTAATGCGGCCAACAACACGCAATAGGTTCGCTGCCGCCTCGGAGGGGGGGACCGAGGGATGGCGGCCGAGGTATTTCTCCGTGAAGGCTGTTTGCACTGTGCCCGGATGCAAGGCCACGCATGCCGTGTTCCTATGTGTTCGAGCCAACTCGATGGATGCTGTCCGCACCACCTGATTTACCGCCGCTTTTGCGCTTCTGTAGCTGACCCATCCGCCGATATTATTGTCGCCGATGGAGCCCACCCGCGCAGACAACACGGCAAACACCGACGCCCGGTCGCGGGGCAACAAGGTAGCAGCATGACGCAGCACCATGGCAGGGCCAATGGCGTTCAGGGCGAATTGGTCCATCATCGACTTCGACGACAGCGCCTTGATGGTTTTCTCCGGCGCGGCGCCTTCAATCTCCAACGCCCCTGTCGCGACAAAGATCAGATCAAACTGCTCTTTCAAGCCAGACAGATGCAGGTCGACACTGGTTTCATCCGTCAAATCAAATCCGTCCACCGACCGGGACAATCCGGTTACCTGATCGCCCCGTTCCTCACATGCTTGAACCAGCGCTGATCCGATACCGCCCGATGCGCCTAATATCAGTGTCTTTTTCATAGAACCGGACCTAGGAGGCGCGGGCGACGGTTCAAGGTGGTGCGACAAAAGCCTCTTCCCATTTCGCACGACTGCGGTATAAACGCGGCCATGGTATTGGCCCAACATATGATTACCTGCACGCGCGTATTGCGTGCCCCGGCTGCCCTACTGCTGCTAGCCCGCCTCTGAGCGTGCCCTTCGGCGCGCCCGCTCAGAGGGATCGTGTCGCGCGCCACGGAAAACAGCAGATAACGAGAGAAACACCATGACAGAGACAGCGAAACAAGATCACGTCTTGATCTTTGACACCACCTTGCGTGACGGCGAGCAAAGCCCGGGCGCGACCATGACCCATGCCGAAAAGCTCGAAATTGCGGGGCTTTTGGACGAAATGGGCGTGGACATCATCGAAGCCGGATTTCCCATTGCATCCGAGGGCGATTTTGCCGCCGTTTCCGAGATTGCCAAAAACGCGCAGCAGTCGGTGATCTGCGGTCTGGCCCGCGCCCAGTTCGGTGATATCGACCGCTGTTGGGAGGCGGTCAAGCACGCCAAACGACCGCGTATCCACACGTTCATTGGCACCTCCCCTTTGCACCGCGCCATTCCGAACCTCGACATGGACCAGATGGCCGAACGGATCGAGCAAACCGTTACTCACGCACGCAACCTGTGCGACAACGTGCAGTGGTCGCCCATGGACGCCACCCGAACCGAAGAGGATTACCTTTGCCGAGTGGTAGAAATCGCGATCAAATGCGGCGCGACCACGATCAACATCCCCGACACAGTGGGCTACACGGCACCGCGCGAGTCTGCGGCGCTGATCGCGATGTTGCTGGATCGTGTGCCGGGAGCCGATACGATCACCTTTGCCACCCACTGCCACAATGACCTTGGCATGGCGACGGCCAACAGCCTCGCTGCTGTCGAAGCAGGTGCGCGACAAATCGAATGCACGATCAACGGTTTGGGCGAACGCGCGGGCAATACGGCGCTCGAAGAGGTCGTGATGGCCATGAAAGTGCGCAACGATATCATGCCCTACCACACCGGCATCGATGCTACCAAGATCATGAACATCTCGCGTCGCGTCGCCGCGGTGTCTGGTTTTCCGGTACAGTTCAACAAGGCCATCGTGGGCAAGAATGCTTTTGCCCACGAGAGTGGCATCCACCAGGATGGGATGCTGAAGAACGCCGAAACCTTCGAGATCATGCGCCCCGAAGACGTAGGCCTCACCGAAACCAATATCGTGATGGGCAAACACTCAGGCCGCGCGGCGTTGCGGTCAAAACTGGAAAACCTCGGGTTTGAATTGGGTGACAACCAGCTCAAGGATGTCTTTGTCCGGTTCAAGGAACTGGCCGACCGCAAGAAGGAAATCTATGACGATGACCTGATCGCCTTGATGCGCACAACGACTGACCCGGAAAGCGAGCGGCTCAAGCTGAAATCCTTGCACGTGGTCTGCGGCACGGATGGGCCTCAACAGGCTGATCTAGTGATGGAAATCGACGGCGAGGAACACAAAACTACGCAAACCGGCGACGGCCCGGTCGACGCGTCTTTCAATGCCATAAAGTCGCTGGTTGAGCACAACGCGCGGCTTCAGCTTTACCAGGTGCATGCGGTAACCGAAGGCACCGATGCTCAGGCAACGGTAAGCGTCCGCATGGAGGAAGACGGGCGTATCGTCACCGGCCAATCTGCGGACACCGACACGGTTGTGGCCTCGGTCAAAGCCTATATCCACGCGTTGAACCGCCTTCTGGTCCGGCGCGAGAAATCGGGTAAGGATCGCCGCGAAATCAGCTATAAAGACGTCGGCTAAAACTGCCCGCGTCAATTGCCAAGGAGATGCTGTCGATTAAGGCAGCATCTCTTTTTGTTTCTGCTACTGTGACACCACAAACTGGAATTCAGAGACAGGATCGATCATGCGCGCACTTTTCATTGGCTTATTCGCGGCCCTCCTAATGCCCGTTGCCGTTTCAGCTCAAACGCTCGAGCGGATCAAGGAAACCGGCAAATTTGTCATCGGGTTTCGGACGGATGCGGCCCCGTTGTCTTATTTGGATAACAACCAACCGAATGGGTATACGCCTGCGCTATGCCTTTCCGTAGCCGCCGAACTTGGCGCGGGGCTCGGCATGACTGATCTGGAAATTGTTCTGCAATCCGTTGATACAGAGAACCGTTTTGATCTTGTGGCAGCCGGTGAGGTTGATCTGCTCTGCGGCGCTGCGACCATAACGCTTTCCCGACGCGAAATCGTTGATTTCTCGACGCCGATCTATGTGGATGGCGCAACGGTTGCGATGAAAACCGATGGGCCAGAAACCATGGCGGGTCTTGCAGGTATGAAAATTGGTGTCCGCAGCGGCACAACAACTCTTGAAGCATTGGAGAACACGTTATCTGCCGACGGCATTGATGCAGAAATCGTCCAGTTCTCCGATCACCCGTCCGGAGTTGCCGCGCTCGAAGGAGATGCCATTCAGGCCTATTTTGCGGATCAGTCCATCCTGATGCATCTTGTTCTACAAAAGGCAAATGCCAAAGACTACAAAGTGCTCAATGAAATCCTGACGGTGGAGAAACAGGGACTGGCGATGGCGCGCGGCGACACGGACTTCCGCCTCGCCGTCGATGCGGCCCTATCTGAGCTTTACCAGGATGGGACGATGCGGGCGATCTTTGCCGAAAAGCTGCCCAATATCGAACCCGGGCTCGCACTTGAAGCGATGTACTTGCTGGCACCGACACTGCCCTAGAGAGCGATTCCATCAAAAAAACATGCCCTCGCCATAATGTGTGGGCATTTTTTGTATCGAAAAGCAAGATGATGCCGAGAACATCGTTAACGCCTCTTTCACCAAGGTGCGTCTAAGCATATAACTCGGCGCAATCGCGCGAACGGGCGCGGAAAAAATGAGATTCGAGCAAGGTTTTACGCTACATGGCGATATTCGATAGCTTTCGCGGTTTGTTTTCGTCTGACATGGCGATCGACCTCGGCACTGCAAACACTCTGGTCTACGTAAAAGGGCGCGGCGTTATCCTGTCGGAACCCTCGGTTGTCGCCTATCACGTCAAGGACGGCGTCAAGAAAGTCCTCGCGGTAGGGGAAGATGCAAAGCTGATGCTGGGCAGGACCCCCGGCAGCATCGAAGCAATCCGCCCGATGCGTGAAGGCGTGATCGCGGATTTCGACACTGCGGAAGAGATGATCAAGCATTTCATACGCAAGGTCCATAAACGATCTACCTTTTCAAAACCCAAGATCATTGTTTGCGTTCCACATGGGGCGACACCCGTTGAAAAACGGGCGATCCGGCAGTCCGTACTGAGCGCTGGCGCGCGGCGTGCGGGCCTCATCGCGGAGCCAATTGCAGCGGCAATTGGCGCGGGCATGCCAATCACCGACCCCACGGGTAACATGGTGGTAGACATTGGTGGTGGGACCACTGAGGTGGCGGTTCTCTCACTGGGCGACATCGTTTATGCCCGGTCTGTTCGTGTCGGCGGCGACCGTATGGACGAGGCGATCATCAGCTATTTGCGCCGCCAGCAGAACCTGCTTGTCGGGGAAACCACGGCGGAGCGGATCAAAACCTCTATCGGGACCGCACGTATGCCCGATGACGGGCGTGGTACGTCCATGCAGATACGCGGTCGCGACCTGCTGAATGGCGTCCCGAAGGAAATAGAAGTCACACAGGCGCAGATCGCCGAAGCTCTGGCCGAACCCGTGCAACAGATATGCGAAGCCGTCATGACCGCGCTTGAAACGACTCCACCTGATCTGGCAGCGGATATCGTGGACCGTGGTGTTATGCTGACAGGTGGGGGTGCACTTCTCGGCGATCTGGATCTGGCGCTGCGTGAACAAACGGGTCTGGCCGTATCCATCGCAGATGAATCGTTGAATTGCGTCGCTTTGGGCACCGGAAAAGCGCTAGAATACGAAAAACAGTTACGACACGCGATCGACTACGATAGTTAATCCTGAACAAGTGATTTCATCCCCGACAGCGGCAGGATTGCCCTGCCATCAAAGGGGCGGGAGCCAATCGCCTTATGGCAAAGGACAAGTCAAACGGTAACGACTTTGCTGGCCCGTTGCGCCGGCTGTTGATGAGCGTTCTGATCCTTTGCCTCTTGGGTGTGTTTCTGGTGTGGCGGATCGATAGCCCACGGGTTGAACAATTCCGCGCCCATGTGACAGATCGTTTCGTTCCCAATCTGACATGGGCCATGGCGCCCGTCACAGGAACCGTGAATCTGCTGAAGGACTTCCAAAGCTACCAACGTCTTGCGCAGCAGAACCGGGAATTGCGGTCCGAATTGCGACAAATGCAGGCGTGGAAAGAAGCGGCGTTGCAGCTGGAGCAGGAAAACGCCCGACTGCTGGACCTGAACAACGTCCGCCTTGACCCGCGCCTGACCTACATTACGGGCGTCGTGCTGGCAGACAGCGGCTCTCCGTTCCGGCAATCAGTGCTGATCAACGTCGGTGCGCGCGACGGCCTTGTCGACGGATGGGCAACGATGGATGGCATCGGGCTTGTTGGTCGTATCTCGGGCGTGGCCAATAACACGGCGCGCGTCATCCTGCTTACAGACGCCTCAAGCCGTATCCCGGCACTGATCCAACCGTCAGGCCAGCGGGTCATTATCGCGGGGGACAATTCCGCCGCTCCGGTGATCGATTTTCTGGAAGACAGCGATCTTGTTCGCCCTGGGCACCGCGTTGTCAGTTCCGGAGATGGAGGGGTTTTTCCTGCTGGTCTTCTTATCGGACAAGTCGCGGCTGACCCAACCGGAAAATTGCGTGTTATCCTCGCAGCAGACTACCAGAGGCTCGAATTCCTGCGCGTCCTGCGCCATCACGGCACTGCAACGCTTCCCGAAACTGCTCAGATCATTGGCCCGATGCTGCCGGAACCGGAGGCCACGCAATGAACGAGCAAACGGCAACCCGGCTTTGGGGCATGCGGCTGACCTTCGCGTTGATCACATGCATCATCCTATTTTTCCACTTGCTGCCATTGGAGACATCGCCACGCCGATGGGTCGGTCCGGATTTTCTGCTGGCATTTGCCTGTGCATGGTCGCTCAGACGCCCCGAATATGTACCAAGCGTCGCCTTGGCCGGATTGTTTCTATTGGCGGATTTTCTGCTGTTCCGGCCACCGGGCCTCTGGGCAATGCTGGCGCTGGTCGGGTGTGAGCATCTCAAGAACCGGGCCCGTGGTTTGCGCGATGGCAGTTTTGCCAATGAATGGCTGACCGTTTGCGCCGTGATGACCTTTGTCGCCGTGGCTTATCGCGCGATTTTGATGGTGACGTTGGTTGAGCTTCCGGGGTTTGGCCTCGCGGTATTTGAGCTTATCATGACCATGCTGTTCTATCCGATTGTTGTCGGCGCCACGCATTTCCTGTTGGGTGTACGCAAGGCGGCACCGGGTGAGCTTGACGCAAGCGGAGGCAATGCATGAGACGCACGCGCGCGGAATCGGATTTCAGCCATCGGCGCATTTCGCGCCGCGCCGCGCTGCTGGGGGGCGCGCAACTGCTGTTCATCGGCGGGTTGGCGGCACGCATGCGGTATCTGCAGGTTGAGGAAGCCGACCAGTTCCGCCTTCTCGCCGAAGAAAACCGCATCAACATGCGCCTTATTCCACCTGCACGCGGCGAAGTGTTTGACCGCAATGGCGCCCGGCTTGCTCAAAATGCTCCGTCGTACCGGATCGTGATTGTGCGCGAAGACGCAGGCGATGTGGATGACACCCTGAAACGTTTGTCGCGTATCATCCGGCTGGAAGAGGGCACCATTGACCGGGTCAAAGAAGAGATACGGCGCTCTGCACCGTTTTTGCCGGTCACGGTCGCTTCTGATGTAACCTGGGATGAAATCAGCCGGGTCTCGGTGAATGCGCCGGCGCTGCCCGGCGTGACGCCCGAAGTCGGTCTAAGTCGCGTTTACCCGCAAGGATCTGATTTTGCGCATGTCTTGGGTTATGTCGGACCGGTCTCGGACTACGATTTGTCAAAGATCGAAGATCCGGAGCCGGTGCTGATGATCCCGCGTTTTCAGATTGGCAAAGTGGGCGTGGAGACGAAACTCGAACCCCTTCTACGTGGAAAGGCCGGGGCCAAACGCGTTGAGGTCAATGCCGCCGGCCGCGTCATGCGGGAACTGGATCGGCAGGAAGGAACCGCCGGGTCCGATCTGCAGCTGACAATCGATGCCGATTTGCAGGGCTACGTACAGGCAAGGCTGGATGGCGAGAGCGCAAGTGCCGTCATCATGGACTGTGAAACTGGCGATCTGGTGGCCTGTGCGTCGGCACCCACATTTGATCCCAATCTTTTTGTGCGCGGGATTTCTCAGAAAGACTACAGCGCTCTTACAGGGAACAAGTACCGACCTTTGGCGAGTAAGACGGTGCAGGGTCTTTACCCGCCTGGCTCCACCTTCAAGATGATCACTGCAATGGCCGCCCTTGAGGCCGGGTTGATCGGACCTGACGAAACCGCTTATTGCCCCGGTCACCTCGAGGTTTCCGGTCGCCGCTTCCATTGCTGGAAACGTGCGGGCCATGGCTGGGTTGATTTGCAGACCTCACTGAAACGATCTTGCGACGTCTATTATTACGACCTCGCGATCAAAGTGGGCATTGAAAAGATCTCCGCGATGGCGCGGCGCTTTGGCCTTGGCATACGTCATGACGTGCCAATGTCGGCGGTGGCCGAAGGGCTTACGCCCACGATGGAATGGAAGCGGATCTTCCATGACCAGCCGTGGCGTGTCGGCGATACCGTCAACGCCTCAATCGGTCAGGGTTACCTGCTGGCGTCACCCTTGCAGCTTGCTGTGATGACCGCGCGCATCGCAACAGGCAGGTCCGTATCGCCACGTCTGATCAAATCCGTTGATGGTGTTGAGCAGCCGCTGCGTGGTGGCGAAAGCCTCGAAATGAACGAACGAAACCTGAGGTGGATGCGCCGTGCGATGTACGCCGTGGTCAATGACCGCCGTGGCACTGCTTATGGATCACGCATCATCGATGACACGATGCGTATGGCTGGAAAAACTGGCACAAGTCAGGTGCGGAACATCACGGCAGCTGAGCGGCGCGCCGGTGTGATCCGGAATGAAGACCTGCCCTGGGAACGGCGCGATCATGCGTTGTTTGTGAATTTCGCGCCCTATGAGGCACCCAAATATGCCGTCGCCGTAATTGTCGAGCATGGTGGTGGCGGTTCCAGAGCAGCGGCCCCCATTGCACGAGACATTACTTTGCAGGCTCTCTATGGCGGTGCGCCACCCCTGGAAGCCTACCCATCGAAAGATCGGGAGCGCATCGAAGCGCTCCAGCAAGAGCTTCGCGCCAAGCAGCCGCAAGCTGCGATCACCGGACGAGATCAGGCATGAGTTACCTAGAGTATAACGTCAAGCACACCCCAACGGGTTTGCGTAAGGTGCTCTATCTCAACTGGCCCGTCGCAATCCTGCTCGCTGCAGTCGCGGGGTCGGGTTTTCTCATGCTGTATTCGGTGGCAGGAGGGTCTTTCACCCCTTGGGCCGAACCGCAGATGAAACGTTTTGTCGTCGGTTTCATCCTGATGCTGTTCGTGGCGATGGTGCCGATCTGGTTCTGGCGCAGCCTGTCCGGCGTGGCTTATTTCGTGACGCTGCTATTGCTGGTGGCAGTTGAGTTTTTCGGGACAGTAGGAATGGGCGCGCAACGTTGGATCGACTTGGGATTCATGCGGCTGCAACCTTCTGAATTGATGAAGATAACGCTGGTGATGTTACTGGCCGCCTACTACGACTGGCTCCCAGCCAAGAAAACATCGCGACCATTCTGGGTGCTTATCCCCGTCGTAATCATCATCCTTCCTGTCTTTCTTGTTTTGCGACAACCCGACCTGGGTACCTCGATCCTTCTGCTGGCTGCGGGGGGTGGATTGATGTTCCTTGCAGGGGTCCACTGGGCCTATTTTGCTGCCGTTATCGCAAGTGGCGTAGGATTGGTGACGGCGGTTTTCCAGTCGCGGGGCACCCCTTGGCAATTGATCAAGGACTACCAGTTTCGCCGTATCGACACGTTCCTTGATCCAAGCTCCGACCCGTTGGGCGCGGGCTACCACATCACGCAATCCAAGATCGCTTTGGGGTCTGGCGGCTGGACGGGTCGCGGCTTCATGCAGGGGACACAAAGCCGGCTGAATTTCCTGCCCGAAAAACACACCGACTTCATCTTTACCACCCTGGCTGAAGAGTTCGGCTTCGTAGGTGCAATCTCGTTATTATCGCTCTACACGTTGATCATCATCTTCTGCGTATGGTCTGCATTGCTCAACAAAGATCGATTTTCGTCGTTGTTGATTTTGGGCATTGCGCTGAACTTCTTTCTGTTCTTTGCCGTCAACATGTCGATGGTCATGGGGCTTGCGCCGGTTGTTGGCGTGCCCCTGCCGCTTGTGAGTTTCGGCGGTTCTGCGATGCTGGTCCTGATGCTCGCGTTTGGCCTCATGCAAAGCGCCCATGTTCACCGTCCAAGGTAAGTCCCACTGATGTCGCTCACCATTCTTTTTGCAGCCAGTAATGACAATTGGCATATGTACGGGAACGCGCTGCGCGACGCCTTGTCCAACGCCGGATTGGCTGCTGATCTGGTGACACAGGCCGATCCGGAAACCGTCGATTACATCGTTTACGCACCGACCTCCAAGCTCAAGGACTTCTCGCCCTACACCAACGTAAAAGCGGTTCTGAGCCTTTGGGCCGGGGTCGAAAAAATCGTGACGAATGAGACGCTGACCATGCCTCTGGTTCGGATGGTTGATCCGGGCATGACGCAGTCGATGACCGAATGGGTGACCGGTCATGTCTTGCGCTACCACCTCGGGATGGACGCGCATATCGTAAACCCTGATCGCAAGTGGGAATGGCACTCCAATCCGCTGGCAGAGGAACGCACCGTATGTATCCTGGGTCTCGGAGAGCTTGGATGCGCAGTTGCGCGCTGTCTCCTCTCCCTGAACTTCAGCGTCACCGGCTGGAGCCGATCACCAAAAGCGGTGGACGGCGTGGAGAGCTTTCATGGGCCTGATGGCCTGAAATCCGCGCTCAGCAGCGCTGACATCGTCGTATTGCTGTTGCCTGACACAGCCGAGACAGAGAATACATTAAACGTCGAAACACTTGGCTTTCTGCCAAAAGGCGCGTTCATCATCAACCCTGGGCGTGGCCCCTTGATCGACGATGCGGCATTGGTTGAAGCACTTGACGCGGGACAGGTCGCCCACGCCACGCTGGATGTCTTTCGCGTCGAACCCCTGCCAGATGATCACCCGTTCTGGCGCCATCCGAACGTGACAGTCACACCGCACATCGCTGCTGCCACCCGTGCGGTCACATCGTCGCGGGAAATAGCCGCCAACATCAAGCGCGGCGAGACCGGCGAGCCGTTTCTCAACCTTGTGGATCGAACCCGCGGCTACTAGCCGCTATTCCGCCGCGATCAGCCCGCGCCCTTTCAAGAGCGCCTCAACACCGGGAAGTCGCCCCCGGAAGGCGGTGTAAAGCTCGGCGGCGTCTGCGCTGCCTCCGGACGACAGGATGTGCTCCTCCAAAGCAGCGGCACGTTCAGCATCAAAGGGGCCACCCGCTTCCTCAAAGGCCTCGAACGCATCGGCATCCATGACCTCGGACCACATGTAGCTGTAGTACCCGCTGGAATACCCGTCCCCCGAAAAGACATGCGCAAAATGAGGTGTTGCATGGCGCATCGTGATGGCTGCTGGCATTCCGATTTCAGTCAGCACATCAGTTTGTGCCGCCATGGGATCAGCGGGGGCCGGACCATCATGGAACGCAAGATCAACAAGTGCGGATGCGACATATTCTACTGTCTGGAACCCCATATCAAAGGTGGCGGCGTCCAGCACCTTTTGCAGCAAGGGCTGCGGGATCGGCGCGCCCGTTTCCGCATGAACGGCGAATTCTGAAAGCACTTCGGGCACATCGAGCCAATGCTCGTAAAGCTGGCTGGGCAGTTCCACGAAGTCGCGCGCAACTGACGTGCCTGAGATACTTTCATAGGTGACATCGGACAGCATCTGGTGCAGCGCATGGCCAAATTCATGGAACAAGGTGCGCGCATCGTCATAGGACAGCAGCGCCGGATCTGCCTTGGCGAAGTTGCAGACGTTGATGACCACGGGCGTTTGCGCCTCGGGGAACTTTGCCTGCGACCGCATCGCGGAACACCAGGCACCGGAGCGTTTGGACCCCCGGGCGAAATAGTCGCCGATAAAGACGGCAATGTGCGCACCTTTCCGGGTCACGTTCCAGGCCCGGCAATCCGGGTGGTAAAGCGGCACGTCGAGGGGTTCGAATTCCAACCCGAAAAGCCTGTTTGCGCAGGCAAAACTGGCCTCAATCATCTTGTCGAGCTGGAAGTAGGGTTTGAGCGCTGCCTCATCCAGGTCATGTTCGGCGGCCCGGCGTTTCTCTGCGTAATAGCGCCAGTCCCAAGGCGCCAGATCGTCGTTGATACCATCTGCTCGCATGAGATCCGCGAGCTTTTGAGCATCAGCCTCCGCCTGCGCGCGCGCGGGTATCCAAACCGACATCAGCAAGTCGCGTACGGCCAGTGGCGTTTTCGCCATCTCGGTCTCAAGCTTGTAGACCGCAAAACTTTCATACCCCAACAACTTCGCGCGCTCTTCCCGAAGCGCCAGGATTTCAGCCGCGATTTGGCGGTTATCCGTCTGGCCACCATTTGCGCCCCGGGACACCCAGGCCTCAAAGGCTTTTTGGCGCAGATCGCGGCGCGGTGAAAACTGCAAGAACGGCACGATCAGCGACCGGGAAAGTGTGACGACCGGACCATCCGCCTCTTTCTCTGCGCCGACTGCGCGGGCCGCATCCACCACAAAGGCGGGCAAACCCTCCAAATCTTCCTCGGACAAGGGCATGAACCAGTCCCGCTCATCCGCCAGAAGGTTCTGCGTGAACTCGGTCCCCAAGACCGCAAGCCTTGCCTTGATCTCCTGCATGCGGGCGTCCTGCGCCCCGTCGAGTGCGGCACCTGCCCGCACAAAACCGCGATGGGTCAGCATCAGGACCCGCGCCTGTTCATCCGTCAGATCCAGATCATCGCGGATTTCCCAAAGCGCCGCAACACGGGCAAAGAGCGCTTTGTTGCTGGAAATTTTCGAGAAATGCGCCGCCAGTTTTGGAGAAAAATCCCGCTGCAATGCTTCGCGTGCGGGGTTGCTGTCAGCCCCTGCCACCGTGAAGAAGACTGACAAGACCTTATCGAGTGCTTTCCCCGCAGCTTCCAGCGATTCCACGGTATTGGCAAAATTCGGAGTGGCGGCGTCCGTGGCAATCGCCTCAATCTCAGCCTCATGGGCCGCGAGCGCCTGATCTAGTGCCGGTGCAAAATCATCATCCGAAATATCGGCAAAAGGCGCGATCCCATAGGGTGTGGACCAATCTTGCAAAAGCGGGTTCGTCATTACGGATCTCCTTTATGCTGCATAGCTAGGGTGCGGAATGGCATGGCACAACCGCTCATGTCCGTTATTCTGGTTCAGGATGCTTTTGCCTGTACGGACCCGCAGGTGGGGCAGTTGTCGCGGCGCTTGACCGTGATGGTGCGGCTTTCTCCATAGAGCGCATCATAGATGACCATCTGTCCCCGCAAGGGCGTCCCTGCGCCAGTGATGATCTTGATCGCTTCCACACCCATCATCGCGCCGATCACGCCCGGAAGGGGTCCCAATACACCCGCGTCGGCGCAGGATGGGGCCAATTCTGGTGAAGGGGGCGCGTCAAACACGCACTGATAACACGGGGCGTCTCGCGCCGGATCGAATACACTGAGCTGCCCTTCCCATTGGCTCAGGGCCCCGGAAATCAGCGGTATCCCGGCAGCAACTGCCGTTTCGTTCACCAGATACCGTGTGTCAAAATTGTCGGTCCCGTCCAGCACCAGATCATAATCCGCAAAAAGCTCAGCGGCGACGTCCCGGTCAAGCCGGCGGTTATAGGGACGCACGGTGACATATGGGTTTTGTGCCGTCATTTCCTGCTGGGCCGAAAACACCTTGGGCATGCCGATTGAGGCATCGCGATGGATGACCTGTCGCTGCAGGTTTGTGGTTTCGACCGTGTCGTCGTCGATCACACCAATCGTTCCGACGCCAGCAGCCGCAAGGTACTGCAGAACCGGTGCGCCGAGCCCCCCTGCACCGATGACCAGCACCCGGGCCTGCTTGAGCTTCTTTTGGCCCGGCCCCCCTATTTCACGCAACACCATGTGGCGCGCATATCGGTTCAGTTCCGTTTCATTGAAAAGCGGCTGATCTTGCCTCTGATCCGTCTGCGCTTCGCCCGTTTCCGCACGCGTTCTAAGGCGGGTGAGTACGGCCCGATACGCCAGAACCAGCGCGCCAAATCCACCAATCAGCAGCCAAGGCGCTGCAGTTTCGCCCGTCGCCAGGCGCAATGGATGGCCCAAGGGCAAAACAAGATGCAACCCGACGACGCCCAGATAGAGCACACCAATCATCGACAGTCGGGCGGATTTTGGCGCGCCCATCAGGCTGCCGATTCCCCAAAGCACCGCACAAAGGCCAAGAACCAAGACCATCAGCTGCCCCCGGTCGACCCGAAACCACCCGCACCTCGCGTTGTCTCACCAAGGTCGTCTACCAGCGAAAAAGCCGCCTGAACCACAGGCGCCACGACGAGCTGAGCAATGCGCATTCCATGGGTGATTTCGAAATCCTCAGAACCTGAATTCATCATGATGACTCCCACCTCCCCGCGGTAGTCGCTGTCGATCGTACCGGGACTGTTCACCAATGAGATGCCATGTTTTAGCGCCAGTCCGGAGCGCGGTCTGACTTGCACTTCGAACCCCGGCGGTATTTCAAAGCAAAGCCCGGTCGGCACCAGCGCACGCGCGTGTGGCCGCAAGACGATGGGCCCGTCCGGGATGTTCGCGCGCACGTCAGCCCCTGCCGCACCTGCCGTTTCATAGGCGGGCAGAGCAATCTCAGGATCAGATTTCGCAACACGCGTCACCGAAATCTGCGCAAGATTTGTGTGCTTACCCATCATAGGCCAGCCAGGTGCTCGGAAATACGGTTCGCGAGCTTCTCGGCCACCTGATCCTTTGACATTCTTGGCCAGGTTTCAGATCCCGCATCGTCGATGACGATGACAGCGTTTTCTGGTCCGCCCATGATACCTGTTGCCGGTGAGACGTCATTCGCGACGATCCAATCGCAGCCCTTGCGATTACGTTTGGCGGTTGCATTTGCGACCACATCGTCGGTTTCAGCCGCAAAGCCAACCACCAGAGAAGGCCGGGTTTGCGCCATTTGCGACACCTCACGCAGAATATCCGGGTTCTCGGCAAATCTCAGATCTGGCACGCCGTCCTTGGTTTTCTTCAGCTTGCGGTCGCTGGCAGAGGCGACCCGCCAGTCCGCCACGGCAGCAGCAAAGACGCCAGCATCAACCGGAAGGGCTGCGTGCACCGCTTCCAGCATTTGCAGCGCGGTCTCTACTTTTATGATTTCCACCCCGTCGGGAGGCGGGACATCAGCCGGGCCGGTCACAAAAACCACTTCCGCACCAAGTGCGCTGAGCGCCGATGCAATGGCGCTTCCCTGCGCGCCGGAGGATCTGTTGGCAATGTATCGCACCGGATCTATTGGTTCATGCGTTGGACCCGAAGTCACCAATATCCGACGGCCTTTTAAGGGACCATCATCGAAGAACCCCGAAATTGCGCCCAGAATGTCCATGGGTTCAGACATGCGACCCGGCCCGAACTCACCACAGGCCATATCCCCCGATTCCGGCCCAACGAACCGAATGCCATCCTTTCGCAAGACCTCTGCATTGCGTTGCGTGGCCGCGTGTTCCCACATGCGCACATTCATCGCCGGGGCGATCAAGACTGGCGTGTCAGTGGCCAGCAAAAGCGTACTGGCCAGATCATTTGCGTGGCCTTGTGCCATCTTTGCCATCAGATCAGCCGTGGCTGGGGCGACAACAACCAAATCAGCAACCCGACTGAGTTGGATATGACCCATCTCTGCTTCATCCGTCAGGTCGAACAAATCCCGGTAAACCTTGGTGCCCGCCAATGCCGAAACGGACAATGGGGTGACGAACTCCTCCGCCGCCTTGGTCAGAACAGGCGTGACGGTCACACCGCGTTCCCGCAAGCGTCGGATTAGGTCCAGCGTTTTGAATGCAGCAATACCGCCGCCAATGATCAGCAGAATGTGTTTACCGGTCAGCATAAGGGTGCCTCTGATCTCATCGCGCGCTGGCCTGACCTTATGACGCCTCTCGCGGGACTGCCAGCCCCCAGCGCGTCAGTTGAAAGCCTCGCAAGGATCGCCGCGATCGACGGGCTGTGCATCAAGCACAAACCCGAAACCACCGTCAGGGGTTTGCCCTGCTTCGCCCAGGCCCACACTGAATACCTCCAGATCAGGGGCCGCTTGCCGCAGCAGATGAGGCGCACCCCAGTCTTCTCGGGCGTGCCCGTTGCCTGTGATCACGATGACGGGTGCCCCAAACTGCTCAACCGCATCCAAAGCCGCTTGCGCCAGAGCAGCGTCGCGTAGCCTTTGCACATCTACCATCATTGGCAGCATGTCCTCCGGCAGGGCATTGCAATGGGCCTCTCTTTGCAGAGTTTCACGAGCATTCTGCTGCGCGTCCGGCAAGGGACGGTCCAAGGCAAAGCGCTGCGCGTTTTCCAAGCCGATGATCTGGGTGAGATCGTCTTCCATCAGCGCCCTAATCTGGTCACGAGGCACGCCAGCGCCGACAATGGCTGCCTCAGGGGCGGCGGCAAAAATCGGGAAGTACATGCCAAAATCAGGCCAGCCCGCTTCCTGCCATCCCAGATTAGCCTCCAATGCCGATTCATCTTGTCGGTTTTCAGTCGTTACGTTTGCTGCCTGTTCGGGCGTCAACATCTCGAACACGATCGCGCGGGGCGAAAGGTGCTTCACCCATTTCGCCTGTATTTCATGATGCTGCGGGTTGTCGTGCTGCTCACCCAGAAATAGTACTTCTGCGGTTTGCGCTTTTTCGGGCAGTTCAACAGGGCTGGCGCTTACAGCAAAAGGCGCGGCGAAAAGCACCGCGCCCGAAATCAAGCTGATCGTGCGTCCTAATCCTATCACGTCAGAAAGTTTAGCACCTCACGGGACTGGTTTTCCAACGATTTGCGCATTTTGCCAAAGGCTGCAGCTTCCAGCTGCCGTACACGTTCCTTGCTGAGGCTCAATTCCTGGCCAAGGCTTTCGAGCGTGCGCGGTGCGTCCCTCAGCTTTCGTTCCCGCACGATGAAACGCTCCCGTTCGTTCAGGTCGTTCATCGCCTGCAGCAACCACGCCCGAAGCTGTTCGGTGTCATGCTCGTGCTCAACCGTCTCGGCCGCCTGCGCGCTGTCATCTTCCAGCGCATCGATCCATTCGCGCCCCTCGTCTTCGGTCGACTGAGTTGCGTTTAGGGAGTAGTCCGAGCCGGAAAGCCGTCCTTCCATCATCTCCACATCATGCAGTGGCACGCCGATTTCGGTCGAAATCATCTGACGAAGCTGGTGGCGGTCCAGCACTTCGCCTGCGGCGGCACTTTCACGCTCCAACCGCGCCTGAACGCGTCTCATATTGAAAAACAGCGATTTTTGCGAAGACGTCGAACCGGTACGGACCATCGACCAGTTGCGCATCACGTAGTCCTGGATGGACGCCTTGATCCACCAGACAGCGTAGGTCGAAAACCGTACACCCCGATCAGGATCAAATTTGTCAGCAGCCTTCATCAAACCCAGACCTGCTTCCTGAATCAGGTCGTTCATGGGCGCGCCATAGCGCTTGAATTTGGATGCCATGGAAATCGCGAGACGCATGTAAGCCGTGATCAACCGATGCAGAGATTTTTCGCATCGATCATCTCGCCAAGCATATGCAAGCCGAAGTTCTGTCTCTGCGTCCAGTAATTCCGCTTTCATTGCCTTGCGCGACAATGCCATATCTCTTGTAGTATCCAAAGCCATAGCGACATCTCCCAGTCAGATGAAGCACACCTTGCCGTGTACAATTGATATAGATACGCACCATACATCCGATTGGTTCACTTCAAAGGTTTATAAAATGTTGCCAAAGCTGACCTTTGTACTAGGGGGCGCCGCCTCCGGAAAGTCCGCATGGGCTGAAAACCTTTTGTTAAGCAGTCATTTAGAACCTGTTTACCTTGCCACCTCGCGGACTTTTGACGACGAAATAAAGTCCAAAATAAATTTGCATAAATCTCGTCGAGGCCCGGAATGGCTTAATTTTGAGGCAGATTTAGACATTGGTTCAACGCTGATCAGTCTCAACTCAGCTCAAGCCGTTCTGATTGATTGTGCCACAATGTGGCTCAGCAATCACATGATGGACGGTTCGGACATCTCCAAACGTCAGAGCGAATTGCTGCTTTCGCTCTCGGAAAGTCCGGCTCCGGTCGTGATCGTATCGAACGAAGTCGGCCATGGCATCGTACCCGACAATGCGCTGGCCCGCAGCTTCAGAGAAGCGCAAGGCCGATTGAACATTGCGCTGGCAGCGCAAGCAGATCTTGCAGTTTTGGTTGTCGCGGGCTTGCCCATCGTCCTGAAAGGGAAATTGCCTTGACTGTTTGGCATTGGGTCCGTCATGGGCCAACCCACGCGAAAAGCTTTGTCGGATGGCGCGATGTCCCCGCGGATTTGACGGATCATGCGCAAATCGCCCGGGTCCGGGAGACACTGCCCAGTGATGGCATTCTGGTCTCCTCCGATCTGGCCCGAGCGCGGGATACGGCAACCGCTATCGCGCATATCGGCCACCAGCGTCTGCCCCATGATCCGCAACTGCGTGAAATGCACTTTGGCGCATGGGATGGCGTGCATTTCGAAACCGTAGCAGAAATGCATCCTCAACTTAGCCGCCAGTTCTGGGAAGAGCCGGGGGATGTAATGGCGCCCGGCGGAGAAAGCTGGAATATTGCCTCGGCGCGGGTGGCGGCTTCGGTGAATGCAATCAGTGCGCGTTATCCAAACCAGCAAATCATCGCCGTTGCCCATTTTGGCGTGATCCTCACACAGCTTCAGCGCGCACTTGGCATTTCGGCCTATGACACGCTCGCTCACCAGATCGATAACTTCTCGGTCACAACAATCGACTGGCGTGGCGCCCAACCTTCGGTGCTGAGGATAAATCACCTTCTGTGATTGCCTGGGCAACAGATCGGAATTTGCGTGCATCGCCTGCGTCCCATTAGGCTGACCGCATGACATATGATCTTTACATCGGCGACCGGACTTTCTCGAGCTGGTCATTGCGCGGCTGGTTGATGTTCGAAAAGTTCGATCTGCCAGTTCGGACCCATTTGGTGGGTCTTTATAGCGGAACAATGGCGCAGGATCTGGCGTCCCTGGCACCTGCGCGACTGGTACCCGTGGTCCGCGCCTCCGACGGTTTGGTGATCGGTGAAAGCCTTGCCATTGCTGAGACGCTGGCCGAGCGACACCCACACAATGGGCTGTGGCCAGAAGATGGCGCGCAAAGAGCGCGTGCGCGGTGGCTTTGCGCAGAAATGGTCGCAGGGTTTTCGGCGCTGCGCGCAGAGTGCCCAATGCAGCTTCGCCATGTGAACAGCGGGTTCACGGCCTCAGACGCCGTCCGCTCCGATCTCAACCGCATCGAAACATTGTGGCAAGGCGCCTGGGATCTGTGCGGATCAGATGCGGGGTGGCTCTTCGGTGATTACTCGTTAGCCGATGTCTTTTTCGCGCCCGTGGCCGCCCGCATCGTGGGATATGATCTTGCCGTTTCGCAAACGGCGCGCGCTTACTGCATGAGGGTGATTTCTGATCCGGCGGTAATTGCCTGGCGTAACGCAGGGCTCGAAGTCACTTACGATCCGTTTCCCTACGAGGTCTACGCACCAATTGCGCCGTGGCCCATCCCTTGAGCCCAGCGGTTAACGTTTCATAAACCTCCGCCCCTTAGCGATTAACCATAACTCGCTGTTTTGGGGGACGCTGGTGTCGCTAACCTACTCTGTCGCGTTTCGCGGCGTCGAAGCCTGTCCGGTCGAAGTCCAGTGTTCGCTTTCGCCCGGCCTGCCGGGGTTCAGCATCGTCGGCCTGCCGGATAAGGCGGTTTCCGAAGCCAAGGAACGCGTTCGGGCGGCGCTGGCCAGTATGGCGATCGCGTTCCCGTCCAAGAAAATCACGATCAACCTGAGCCCGGCAGACTTGCCCAAAGAGGGCGGGCATTTTGATCTGCCAATTGCAGTCGCTTTGCTGGCAGAGCTCAACATCGTTCCCAGCGACGCCGTCTTGTCGGTCATCTCGCTTGGCGAATTGTCCTTGGACGGCAAACTGGTACAGGTCACGGGCGCCTTGCCCGCCGCCATGGCCGCTGCTGAAGAGGAATACCAGCTTCTGTGTCCCGCAGCCTGCGGCAAAGAGGCCGCCTGGGTCAGCGGCGCGCAGGTCATTGCCGCGCGAACTTTGGGAGACGTGGTGCGTCACTTTTCCGGGCAAAACCCAATCTCTGAGGCTGAGCCTGGTGAAGTCCTGGCGCCGCCGGAGACGTTGGATTTAAGAGATGTCAAAGGGCAGGAGCGCGCCAAACGCGCGCTGGAAATTGCAGCCGCCGGGCGGCACCACATGTTAATGGTGGGCACGCCTGGGTCGGGAAAATCCATGCTGGCACGCCGTTTGCCCGGTATCCTGCCACCGCTCTCCGCGCGGGAAGCCCTCGAAACTTCTATCACACATTCAATCGCCGGGCTTCTCGATGAAGGCGGGCTGTCGCGCGCGCGCCCGTTTCGCGATCCCCATCACACAGCCTCGATGGCGGCGATCATTGGCGGAGGTCGCATGGCCAAACCGGGGGAGGTATCGCTTGCGCACAATGGTGTCTTGTTCATGGACGAACTACCGGAGTTTCCGCGCAACGTCCTCGAAACGCTGCGCCAACCGCTGGAAACCGGAAACGTCATGGTCTCCCGCGCAAACGCGCACGTGACTTATCCCTGCCGTATCATGCTCATCGCCGCCGCCAACCCTTGCAAGTGCGGTTACATGACCGAACCGGACAGGGCCTGCGCAAGGGTTCCGCACTGCGGTGAAGACTATCTGGGTCGTATTTCCGGGCCGTTGATGGATCGTTTTGACCTGCGCGTGGACGTACCACCGGTTTCATACAGCGATCTCGACTTGCCAAGCGCTGGTGACACCTCTGCTACCGTGGCGGAACGTGTTGCTGCGGCGCAAGCCCTCCAAGCTGAAAGATATGAAACGCAGGTCGACATGAGGTCCAACGCGGATGCCGCCGGAGAGCTTCTGGAAGAGATCGCAACCCCGGACCCTGAAGGGCGCGAGCTGCTTTTGAAGGCGGCTGAAAGGTTCCGCTTGTCCGCCCGGGGGTATCACAGGGTCATGCGTGTTTCCCGCACGATTGCGGATTTGAGCGGGTCAGAACAGGTCCGCCGCCCGCATGTGGCTGAAGCGATCAGTTACAGAGTAGGTGTCTGAGGGCGCTTAAGTGCGGCGCGCCTCAATAGCTTCCCATATCTTTGCGGCGACGTTGACCCCATCAAACCGCTCCAACTCCTGAATACCTGTCGGCGAGGTCACGTTGATCTCAGTGAGGTAGTCGCCAATCACGTCGATACCCACGAAAATCTGGCCCTTCTCCCTGAGCAAAGGCCCGATGGCCGCGCAAATCTCCAGATCGCGGTCGCTCAAACCGATTTTCTCTGGCCGACCACCGACATGCATGTTTGACCGGGTCTCGCCAGCCGCCGGCACCCGGTTGATCGCGCCCACGGGTTCGCCATCCACCAGAATGACGCGCTTATCACCATTGGAGACATCGGGCAGGAACTTTTGCACGATCAGAGGCTCGCGGGAAAACCCGGTGAAGAGCTCATGCAAAGACGTCAGATTGCGATCCGCCGCGTCCAGCCGAAACACGCCCGCACCGCCATTGCCATAAAGCGGTTTGAGGATCACATCCCCATGTTTCTGTTTGAAAGCTTTGATCGTTTCCAGATCGCGCGCGATTGTTGTTGGTGGCGTTAAGTCCGGGAAGTCCAGCACCAGCAACTTTTCCGGGTAGTTACGAACCCAAAAAGGATCATTGACCACCAGCACATCCGGGGCCAACCGATCCAACAGATGGGTAGAGGTAATGTAATGCATATCAAACGGCGGGTCCTGGCGTAGCCAGACGACGTCAAAGTCGGATAAATCCACCTCCCGCTGCTCACCAAGCGCTGCGTGCTCACCCTGGACCCGTTTTACGGTAAAGTCGTGCCCGCGCGCCGTGATGCGCCCCTCCTGATAAGCCAGCTGGTCGGGAGAATAGTAGAAAAGGCTGTGGCCGCGGTCCTGGGCCTCCTCCGCCAGGCGAAAGCTGCTGTCTGCGTTAATATCGACCGCTTCAATCGGATCCATCTGAAAGGCGATTTTCATGGCGACTCCTTACCTTTGTCTGGCTTAAATGGCGCAGCCAGCCTTCGGGCGCAATGGGGACCTTCTGGGTAATCAGTCTCCGAACAGAGCGTATTCAAGGATTTCGATGTGTCCTGCACCATCCACCAACGCGACATCAAAACGCATGTCAGATAACTGGCCCGACGGCTGCGTTGCCACAAATTCCGTCGCCGATGCAAAGATGCGCTGTTGCTGACGCGTCGAAACCCGTAAGGCAGCCGCTTGAAACGTGGCGCTTTTTTTGACCTCGACAAAAATGAATGCGGAAGACCTTCCAAAAACTAGGTCTATCTCGCCACCCGTGCCGCGCCAGCGACGCGCCAATAGCGCGTACCCCATTTCGCAGTAGTGGCGTTCAACTGAGCCTTCGGCAGCCAATCCACCATGATAGGCAGCAGAACCCTTGTGGCGTTTCGATTGGTCTCGTTGTGACATGTCACCCTTTTGAAACAGACAGTGCAAGCTGGTAGACCTGCCTGCGTGGAACATCGTGTGCCTGCGCAACCATATCCACTGCATCTCGCAGGGAGTGAGACGCCAGGGCCACCTGCAGGGCCTCTTCTAACGACGTTTCGGAAATTTTTTCTGAACGGTTCCTGTCAATGAGAACCACGATCTCGCCTTTGACAGTCCGGTTCGAAAACTGGTCCCGCAACTCACCCAAGGTGCCGCGCGCGGTTTCTTCAAACTTCTTGGTCATCTCCCGGCAAACCGCACCTGACCGCTGGCCAAGGACCGCCTCAGCATCTTCGAGCATCGCAACCAACCGCTTGGGTGATTCGTAAAAGACAAGCGTGGCGCTTGTTTCGCGCAGGTTCTCCAGCGCCTTACGCCGCGCCGAAGACGTGTTCGGCAGAAATCCGCAAAAATGAAAGGCATCCGTTGGCAATCCAGCCAGCACTAGAGCGGTCAACACGGCAGACGGTCCCGGCGCGCAGGTCACCATATGTCCCGCCTCCTGCGCCGCGCGGCTCAATTCAAACCCCGGATCGGCGATCAAGGGCATGCCTGCTTCCGATGCGTAGGCGACTGACCTGCCGTCAGACATCTCCTTCACAAGCCTCTGCGCGACCTCGCTTTTGCTGTGGTCATGCATCGCGATCACCTTGCGACCTGCCAGAGGAACCGCGTGGATATCCATCAGATGTCGCAGGCTGCGCGTGTCCTCCGCCGCCAGTATGTCGGCGCTTGCCAGCACGTCGAGGGCTCGCAACGTAATATCTCGTGCCGTCCCAATCGGCACACCGACAAAGTACAAGCCCGCCTGCAAAGAGACCTTTTGAAAATTCAACGCTGGACCCGCCTTTCGTGACGACTATGATTGCCGAAACACCCGCGTGCTCGATGCGCGCCGTAGCTGCTGGAGTATCGCTGATATGTTTGCCGTTTTCCAATGTGCCCGCAAGGGGTTGCGCGTTTTGATCCTGCCACTGCTAGCAGTTGCTTTGGCTGCTTGTGACACGATCCCCTCAGCTGGAGGCGGCGTTCGAACGGGGGATCCGGTGCCTGTTGCACTCTTGGTGCCCAGTGGTTCGGGTCAGGGAACCGACGAACTATTGGCGCAAAGTCTCGAGAACGCGGCACGGTTGGCCATTCGTGATCTCAACGGTGCCGCGATTGATCTGCGTGTGTATCAAACCGCCGGGGACGCGGCGCTGGCTGCAGCAAATGCGGAAAAAGCGGTAGATGAAGGCGCCAAGATTATCATCGGCCCGGTCTACGCCGCCGCAGCGAACGCTGTGGGCAAAGCGGTCGCGGGCAAGGGCGTCAACGTTCTGTCCTTCTCAAACAATGCCGCGATTGCGGGGGGCAATCTTTTTGTGCTTGGCCCGACCTTTCAAAACACCGCAAACCGCATGGCCAGCTATGCCGCAAGCCAAGGCAAACAAAGGTTTGTCATCGTGCACGGCAATGACACGGCGGGCCAGCAGGGACGCGCGGCGATACAAGCCGCAGTCGCAGCGCAAGGCGGCGCTATCGTCGGCACTGTCAGCTATGCGCTGTCGCAACAGGATGTCATCGCTTCGATCCCACAGATCCAATCGGCTGTGACCAGCAATGGGGCTGACGGGATCTTTTTCACAACCGACTCCGCCACCGCCCTGCCTCTTCTTTCGCAGCTATTGCCCGAAGCTGGTATCTCAAGTGACGTCGCGCAGTTCATTGGGCTCACCCGCTGGGATATTCCCCCCCAGACCCTGAGCCTGCCGGGCGTACAAAACAGCTGGTTTGCCATTCCGGACCAGGCCGCCACTTCGGCGTTCAGCTCCCAATACCAGTCGGCTTATGGATCAGCACCACATCCGATTGGTGGATTGGCCTTTGATGCGATCGCGGCGATCGGCGCACTGGCCAGCCAAGGAGGTGGCGATGCGCTATCAGGCGCCAGCCTCGCACAGGGCGCAGGTTTCAGAGGCGCCAGCGGCGTATTCCGCCTGAACCCTGATGGCACGAATAGCCGCGGACTTGCCGTTGCGACAATTTTGGAGTCGCAAGTCAATATTCTCAGCGCAGCGCCACAGCGTTTTGGCGGAGCAGGCTTCTAGGACACTACAAATGTCGTCTCCTGCTTTGACCGCAGACCACCTGCCCGCACCGCGGTTGATCTGCGACCCTGAACGCATTTTCGACAAGGCCGCATTTGAGCGCGGCTTTCAGGCAGCACTGGCAGAAAAGAAACCGCCATCCGAGTTGCGATCGGCGACCGTCGCGCTTTTGCGCGAAGCGCAGACATCAGGTCGCGCGGCCATTGCAGAAGCGTTTCAGGCGAGCCCCTTTGAAGCGCGTCGCATGACGCGATCCTACACCTATCTGACCGATGAAGTCGTCAAGGCAGCGCTCAAAGTCGCGACGGACCATCTGCATCCGAAACCAAATCCGACCGCCAGCGAACACCTCGCCGTCATTGCCGTGGGGGGCTATGGGCGCGGTGAAATGGCACCTTTTTCCGATGTCGATCTGCTTTTTCTGACACCCTACAAGATCACCGCCTGGGCCGAGAGCGTCATCGAATCCATGCTCTATGTCCTGTGGGATCTGAAAATGAAGGTCGGGCATTCCAGCCGCACCATCAAGGATTGCATCAGGCTCGGCGCAACTGATTTTACCATCCAGACTGCCATGCTCGAGCATCGCTTTCTGGCGGGGGACAAGGCGCTGGCACTGACCTTTGATGAACGTCTGCGCGCCGATCTTTTTGCAGGGTCAGGTAAACAGTTTATCGAGGCAAAACTGGCCGAACGTGAAAACCGCCATATCAAACACGGCCAACGATATGTCGTCGAACCAAATGTCAAGGAAGGCAAAGGCGGGCTGCGAGATCTTCAGTCCCTCTTCTGGATTGCGAAGCACATTCACGGTGTCACAGATGCCGCTGATCTTGTGCCGTTGAATGTCTTCACGCCCGATGAGTTTGGCAGCTTTGTTGCCGCTGAGGATTTCCTGTGGGGCGTCCGTGGACATATGCACCTGATCGCAGGGCGAGCCAACGAGCAGCTAACGTTTGATATGCAGGTTCAGGTAGCTGACGCCATGGGGTACGAGGACACAAAAGGCCGCCGAGGCGTAGAAGTCTTCATGCAGGCGTATTTTCTGCATGCCACGGAAGTCGGTGACCTGACACGGATCTTTCTGACCAAGCTGGAAGCGGATCACGTCAAGGAACAACCCTTGCTGGAACGCATTTTCCGGCGCAGACCAAAAATCAAATCTGGATATGCGGTTGTGAACAACCGGATCGCGGTTGAGGACGAAAAGAAATTTCTGGCGGACAAGCTCAACTTGCTCAGGCTCTTTGAAGAAGCCCTGCGGACCGGCATGTTGATCCACCCCGACGCCATGCGTCTGGTGAAAGCGAACCTTGACCTGATTGACGACGATATGCGCAACACACCGGAAGCGCGCCGTATCTTCTATGATCTGCTGCTCAAACACGGCAACCCAGAACGCGCCCTGCGCCGGATGAATGAACTGGGTGTACTTTCGGCCTTCCTGCCGGAGTTTGAGCCCATCGTCGCGATGATGCAGTTCAACATGTATCACAGCTACACCGTCGATGAGCATATCATCCAGTGCATCAAGAACCTTGCGCAGATCGAAAAAGGCGAGCTGGAAGAAGACTTGCCCGTTGCCTCGTCGATCCTGAAACGCGGCGTCGACCGGAAGGTGCTATATACGGCACTTCTGATCCACGATATCGCCAAGGGTCGGCCGGAAGACCATTCGATCCTCGGGGCGCAAATGGCGCGCAAGATTGCCCCACGGCTTGGCCTGAACAGGGCAGATACCGATACAGTCGAGTGGCTTGTCCGCTATCACCTGCTGATGTCCGACATGGCACAAAAACGCGATATCGCCGATCCGCGGACCGTGCGCGACTTTGCCAAGGCGGTGCAGACTGTCAAACGACTGGACCTGCTTTGCGTCTTGACCGTGTGTGACATTCGCGGTGTTGGTCCAAACACCTGGAACAACTGGAAGGCGGTTCTGATCCGCGCGCTTTACCGGCAAACCAAACGGGCATTGGAGACCGGCCTCGAAGCACTCAACCGCGAAAACCGGGGGGCGGAGGCCAAACGTGCCCTGCGCGAAGAACTCAAGGACTGGTCACGCAAGGATCTGCAAACCGAGACAGGGCGCCATTACGATCCCTACTGGCAAGGGCTTCATGTGACAGCTCACAAGGTCTTTGCCGAAATGCTGCGTGACGTGAAAGACGACGAGATCAGGATCGACCTGCATCCTGATGAAGACCGCGACGCCACTCGCGCCTGCTTCGTCATGGCCGACCATCCCGGCATTTTTGCCCGCATTTGTGGTGCATTGGCGCTGGTCGGCGCGAATGTGGTGGACGCGCGCAGTTACACCACCAAGGACGGTCTGGTGACCGATGCCTATTGGATTCAGGATTCTGACGGCAATCCTTATGACGCCTCGCGGCTGCCGCGCCTGCGGAAGATGATCGAAAGGACCTTGATGGGCGAGGTTGTGACGACTGAAGCTATGAAGTCCCGCGACAAGGTCAAGAAGCGCGAACGTGCCTTCAAAGTGCCGACACATATCACCTTCGACAATGAAGGATCGGAAATTTACACCATCATCGAAGTCGACACCCGTGACCGCCCCGGCCTTTTGCACGACCTCGCACGTACATTGGCCGACGCGAACGTCTACGTCGCAAATGCCGTCATTGCGACCTATGGAGAACAAGTAGTAGACACCTTCTACGTCAAGGACATGTTCGGGCTGAAATATTACTCTGAAAGCAAGCAGCGTATGCTTGACCGCCGCCTCAGGGCCGCCATTGATCGCGGCGTCGAAAGGGCCGAGAGTTGAAACCCATCAAGCTCGTCTCCGGCTTTTTCACCGTTGGCGGCTGGACCTTGATGAGCCGGGTGCTGGGCTTTGTACGAGACGCGATGATCCTCGCATTTCTTGGCACCGGGCCTCTGTATCAAGCCTATGTGGTGGCGTTCCGACTGCCTAACATGTTCCGCCGGTTCTTTGCTGAAGGCGCGTTCAACATGGCCTTCGTGCCCATGTTCTCGAAAAAAGTGGAGGGCGGTGAGGACGCAGATGAATTCGCATCTGATGCTTTCGCAGGGTTGGCCACGATCCTGATCGGGCTGACCTTACTGGCGCTGGCAACGATGCCATGGCTTGTGTTTGCACTTGCCTCCGGTTTCGCCGGACAGGAGCAGTTTGGCCTGTCGGTCGAATTTGGCCGTATCGTATTTCCCTATATCCTCTTTATTTCACTGGCGGCTCTGCTGTCGGGGATGTTGAATGCAGCGGGACGGTTTGCAGCCGCCGCAGCAGCACCCGTCCTGCTCAATGTCCTGCTTATCTTTGCAATGACTTGTGCCGCACTGCTAGGCGGAGAGGTAGCGCGGGCCCTCGTCTGGGCGGTGCCATTTGCAGGGGTCGCTCAATTCGTTCTTCTATGGGTCGCGGTAAAGCGTGCAGGTTTCCAGATTAGGCCGAAGCGGCCCCGTCTGACCCCCGAAATGCGTCGACTGATCCGGGTTGCCATCCCTGCAGCTCTTGCAGGCGGGGTTGTTCAAATCAACCTGTTGGTCGGTCAGCAAGTGGCAAGTTACTTCGACAAGGCAGTAGGGTGGCTTTTTGCTGCAGACAGGCTGTATCAACTGCCACTGGGTGTGGTGGGAATAGCGGTCGGCGTGGTCCTTTTACCCGATCTCTCGCGCCGCCTGAAAGCCGAGGATGACAGTGGCGCCAAAACCGCGCTGAGCCGGGCGGGCGAGATCGCACTTGCCCTCACTATTCCGTCTGCGGTGGCCCTGATCGTCATCCCGCTGCCGTTGGTCTCGGTACTCTTCGAACGCGGGGCGGCAACTGCGCAGGATTCTGCGGCGATTGCAATCGCAGTGGCAATCTATGGCTTGGGACTGCCAGCCTTTGTTCTCCAGAAAATCCTGCAACCGATCTATTTCGCCCGCGAAGATACCCGGCGCCCGTTTCACTACGCGTTGGTATCCATGGTTGTGAACGCGGCACTCGCCATTGGTCTGGCACCTGTCATAGGGTGGTTTGCCCCTGCCATTGCCACAACCGTCGCGGCCTGGGCCATGGTGTTCCTGCTGCATTATGGCGCGCGCCAGTACGGCGATGTTGCCCGGTTCGACACACGATTCCGAAATCGCATCTGGCGAATGGTCATTGCCTCCTTTGTGATGGGTATCGTTCTGTGGGGGGCCGCAGCGGCTTTGCAGCCGTTCCTTGCACTCGCTTGGTGGCGCGCACTGGCGCTGACGGGATTGATCGCCATCGGCGTCGTCACCTATTTCGGGGCGGGGCAGCTTTTGGGAGCTTTCCATCTGGCCGAGTTCAAGGCAGCGCTACGGCGCAAGGCCTAGTCCCTGCGCATGTGGTGCAAGACCCGCGCCAGACCACCCGGCACAAGCAAGACCGACGCACCAAAGCCAAAAACGAACCCCGCCAGATCAGCAACCCACAGCGTTGATGGTCCGAAAAACACGCCAAAGACCAGCTGTATCCCCATCAGCATCGCGATCAGGCTGAACGCTCGCAGCTGCTGCTGCCCCGCGTCCGCCAGCTTTTGCCACATGAGGAAGGAATACCCGCCGATCAACCCATAGACCGCAGGAAAGCCACCAACGAGCCAGGTTGGGTCGTTGAGCAATAGCCCATAGATGAATGCCCCAAAGACACTGCCACCAAAGTAGAGCACCACTACTGCGACCTGCCCCATTGTCTCACCCACCAATTTGCCAAGCGCCAGCATCAGGACGGTGGAAAAGAGAGCAGAGGTAAAGCTGTTGTGTACAAACGAATAGGTGACAAGCCGCTTCAAATGCTCCGGGATCCAGCGCCCATTCGACAGCATCCAATCAAAAAGATCTCCAGAGAACCCGTATTGCTGCACGGCGGCCAGCCGCCACCCAACCGCTTCTGCACCCCCTATCCAGCCCTGCGCGCCCAGCGTGAAGGCAAGCTCAGGCAAGGCGATAGCCGCAAAGAGCAAGAGCACCACGGGCGGCAGTGGGTTTACCGGTGGCGCGTTATAGGGGTCACTCATGACGCGGGCTTCCTTGACGATGCTGTGACGCATGGGTAAGCCAGCGCGGACTGCAATTCCAGCGAGAATGGACCATTTGCCATGACCACGACCTTTGCCCCTCGCGTTTTTTCCGGGATCCAGCCATCCGGCGGCCTGACACTGGGTAATTACCTTGGCGCAATTAAGCGATTTGTCTCCATGCAGGATGAATTCCCATGTGTCTATTGCATGGTGGATTTGCATGCGATCACGACGTGGCAGAACCCGACTGACCTCGCGCATAACACTCGTGAGTTGGCGGCGGGGTTCATCGCAAGCGGGATCAGTCCCGAGAAGTCGATCCTCATCAACCAAAGCCAGGTGCCAGAACATGCGCAACTGGGGTGGGTCTTTAACTGTGTCGCCCGCATGGGGTGGATGCAGCGGATGACACAGTTCAAGGACAAGGCGGGCAAGAATGCGCAGAACGCCTCGCTGGGGCTCTTTGGATATCCCGCACTGATGGCGGCGGATATTCTGGTTTATCACGCAACCCATGTGCCGGTGGGCGAGGATCAGAAACAACACCTTGAACTGACCCGCGATATTGCCACGAAATTCAACCATGATTACGGCGTTGATTTCTTCCCGCTGACCGAACCCGTGATCGAGGGGGCCGCCACCCGCGTGATGTCCTTGCGCGATGGGTCCAAGAAGATGTCGAAGTCTGATCCCTCCGACGCCAGCCGGATCAACATGACGGACGATGCAGATGCCATCGCCAAGAAAATCCGCAAGGCCAAGACAGACCCGGACGCGCTGCCCTCTGAGGCCGAAGGGCTGAAAGACCGCGCAGAGGCCCGCAATCTGGTGAATATCTATGCCGCTCTTAACGACCAGACTGTGGAGCAAGTTCTAGCCGAAGTCGGGGGTCAACAGTTTGGAACCTTCAAGCCAAAACTGGCGGAACTGGCCGTTTCAAAGCTCTCGCCGATTTCGAGCGAGATGGCCCGGCTGATGGACGACACACCGGAAATTGACCGGCTTCTTGCGCGCGGCGCGGAGCAAGCGCGCGAGATCACAGCGCCGATCCTTGCCAAGACATATGAAATCATCGGGATAGTTCGGTAAGCCCTTTACGCGCACAGATACTGCGCGTGGACTGATATGGCAGAACAGACCTTTTGCGCCTAATTTGGACGCGCAAAGGAAAGGAGCCATGTCTTGACGATTTCGCATCCGACCGTTGGGCACGTCCATCTCAAGGTCGCCGATCTGGATCGCGCGATTACCTTTTATCGCGATGTGCTGGGCTTTGACGAAACCCAGAGGTTTGGCGACAAAGCTGCCTTTCTTGGCGCAGGTGGGTATCACCATCACATCGGCCTGAACACTTGGCACAGCAAGAACGGCTCTCCCCCGCCTGAAGGTCATACTGGCCTCTACCACAGCGCGTTCCTTTACCCGGACCGCAAGGCGTTGGGGCAGGTTATTCAGCGCGTTCTTGACGCAGGATATGACTTGGAAGGCGCCGCAGATCACGGCGTGAGCGAAGCGGTTTATCTGCGCGACCCGGACGGCAACGGGGTCGAGCTTTACCGCGACCGGGCGCCCGACGAGTGGCCCCGCGACGCAGAAGGTAATCTTGCCATGGTCAATGACCGGCTGGACGTGGACGCGATCATCGCCGAAGGCCGCAACTGATCCGCCTGTCCCATGGACAATCGTCCCCTTCTCGGCCAATTTCGCCGCGAACAATATGTGGGGTTGCACGATGAGCACGGGGTTTTTCTTTGATGAGAAGTGCTTTTGGCACGCAGGGGGGAATTATGCGTTCACATTGCCGATTGGCGGTCTGGTGCAACCGCTGAATGGTGCGGGCTTGCCTGAAACGCAGGAAACCAAACGTAGATTGAAAAACCTGATGGACGTGACCGGATTGTCGGACGATCTCGATCTCCGCAGCGCGCCCGAGGCGACCAGAGAGGACCTGCTGCGCATCCACCCTGCAAGCTATCTCGATGCCTTCAAGGCAATGTCTGATGACAAAGGGGGTGAGTTGGGCCGCAACGCGCCCTTTGCCAACGGTGGCTACGAGATCGCAGCACTTTCGGCAGGACTGGCTAAGGCAGCAGTCGAGACGGTCATGACGGGTGATCTGCAAAACGCCTATGCGCTTTCCCGCCCGCCTGGCCATCACTGCTTGCCAGACAAGCCAAATGGGTTCTGCCTGCTGGCCAACATTGCAATCGCTATCGAGGCCGCAAAGGCCAAGAGACTGGCGGAACGTGTCGTTGTGTTGGATTGGGATGTGCACCATGGCAATGGAACGGAGGCAATCTTTTATGATCGCGCCGACGTCCTGACCATTTCGCTGCATCAGGAAGGCAACTACCCGCTCGATACCGGCGGGATCGAGGATCGCGGGCGCGGCGCGGGACTGGGGTTCAACGTCAACCTACCCTTGCCCGCTGGCACTGGGCACACCGGGTACCTGCATGCGATGGACACGATCGTGCTGCCGCAGATAGCGGCTTTCAAACCGGACGTCATCATCGTGGCTTGCGGATTTGATGCTGGCGCAGTCGATCCTCTGGCAAGGATGCTGGCCACGGCTGACACCTTCCGTCAGATGACGCTACGCGTCAAAGCGGCAGCGGAACAGCATTGCGGCGGACGGCTGGTGCTGGTGCATGAAGGCGGGTATTCCGAGATTTATGTGCCGTTTTGCGGCCATGCCACTCTTGAAGCGCTTTCAGGCAGTCATAAGTCTGCTCCTGACCCCGCCGCGCAGGCATTTGCCGTGCGTCAGCCAGGACCCCGCTTCGATGCCTTCATAAAGGCCGAAATCGATTATCTGGCTAGCCAGCTATGATGCACAGGATTTGACATGCCCACACCCAATCCCGCAGCTTTCGAGTTTCTGACCACCCGCAGGTCACGCCCGGCAAAGACCCTGCAATCGCCCGGCCCAACCAAAGAGACGTTGCGACCCCTGCTCGAAGCCGCGGCAAGGACCCCCGATCACGGCAAGCTGGAACCCTGGAGGTTCATTGTGATCGAGCAACCGGCAATGGCGCGTTTGTCACAACTCGCAGGGGATCGTGGCACGGCCCTCGGACTCGATCCGGAGCAGATCGCAAAAGGACGTTCGCAGTTCGATCAGGGCATTCTGGCGGTCGCCGTCATCGAAAGCCCCAAAGCCTCTGAGAAGATTCCGGATCTCGAACAGACCTACTCATCTGGTGCCGTATGCCTCGCCCTGTTGAACGCCGCCCTCGCTGCTGGCTGGGGTGCAAACTGGCTGAGCGGCTGGCCAAGCCATGATCGCGGGTTCATGAAAGAAGGGCTCGGATTGGACGACCACGAGCGCATTGCGGGTTTCATTCACATCGCGACAGAGACATCGGCGCCCCCCGACAGGCCGCGCCCCGACATCGACAACATCACGAGCTGGGTGTCGGCATGATCTTTGCTTCATTCTTTGCCGCATTGAACCAGATGACCGATCCGAAGTTTCGCAAGGTGCTCCTGACCGGAGTCGGCCTGACGGTGGTGCTGCTGATCGGGGTGTCCGTCCTGTTTGTGTGGTTTGTCGGCAGCCTTATCGGCGACGATGCCAGCGTGCCGTTGATTGGTGAAGTAACCTGGCTCAATGATCTGGTGGGGTGGGGGTCGGGTCTGGCTGTTCTGGTCTTGTCGATGTTTTTGATGGTCCCAGTCGCCTCGGCAATCACGTCGATGTTCCTCGACACTGTTGCGCAAGCGGTGGAAGACAAACACTATCCTAAACTTGCGGCGGCTCAACCCGTCCCGATCCTTGACGCACTGCGGGATACCTTCAGCTTTCTCGGCGTCCTGATCCTTGCCAATTTGCTGGCGCTTGTCCTCTATGTGATCTTTTCACCCTTGGCACCGATCATTTTCTGGGGCTTGAACGGCTTTCTACTCGGGCGTGAATATTTTACTTTGGCGGCCATCCGACGTGTCGGGCGCGCACAAGCAAAAGTGCTCCGGTCACGTCATCTGATAAAAATTTGGGCGGCCGGGTTCTTGATGGCGATCCCCTTGTCAGTGCCGCTGCTCAACCTGATTATCCCGATCCTCGGGGCAGCCACGTTTACTCAGTTGTTTCACCGGCTGGCGCCTCAGGCCCCATACGGCCAAACCAGTCCAGATCCCTGACCGTAATCACCTCTGAGATAATGATGGTTGAGATGATCCCCCACAGGATAAGGCTCAACACTGTCGTGATCTTCGCTTTCTTGCCGATGTTGTGGACCTCAGGCGCACCGGCATGAGTGCCCGGCACGATCTCTCCCAGATCGCCTTGAGTTTTGACGCGGATCGGCAGGATGATGAGGAACATCAGCGACCAAATGACAGCAAAAAGAACGAGTGCAGAGGTGATACCCATGGGTCAGACCTGCTCCAGTTCGACAAGACAGCCATTGAAGTCTTTCGGGTGCAGGAACAGTACGGGTTTTCCATGCGCGCCGATCTTGGGGTCGCCCGTTCCCAGAACCCGCGCACCGGTTTGCAGCAGATGATCGCGTGCCGCCAGAATATCATCCACCTCGTAACATATGTGATGGATACCACCCGAGGGGTTCTTATCCAGAAACCCTTGGATTGGGCTCTTCTCACCCAGAGGATACAAAAGCTCAATCTTGGTGTTTGGTAGCTCGATAAAGATCACTGTCACCCCGTGATCCGGTTCATCCTGTGGTGCGCCGACATTGGCACCAAGCGCCGTCCGGTACTGATTGGCCGCAGCCTCAAGGTCAGGTACGGCAATGGCTACATGATTGAGGCGTCCGATCATCGGTTGTTCCCTTCACTATAGTTTCCGGGTTTATGCGGCGCGTGCAGCACAAGCGCAAGTGACGCAGCGCCGCATTAACAGAGGAGGCGGGCATTAACGACCTGTTATCCAACATAGGCCATGGTGAGTCGCGTATCGAGTCACTCGGGAGGCGAAGATGGACAAGAAAGATCCCTTTGCAGCGACGATTCCGGCGCCGACCGCCGCTCGTCCCCTGCTTGGGCTTACCGTGCTGGTCATCGAAGACAGCCGGTTCGCCTGTGAGGCCATGCGCCTGTTGTGCCTGCGCAGCGGTGCACGCATCCGGCGCGCAGATTGCTTGAAATCTGCTCGACGCCATTTGCAGGTTTACCGACCCACCGTCGTCATCATTGACTTGGGCTTACCGGATGGCAGTGGCGCCGATCTGATTGCCGAGTTATCGACGACGGAGCCACGCGTGGATGTGGTCTTGGGCACGTCTGGCGATACCAACGGCGAGGAAATGGCATTGACCGCTGGCGCAGATGGTTTCCTTGCGAAGCCGATCACTTCGCTCGCAGTGTTCCAGCAGGCTGTATTGGCAAATCTGCCGGCCGAACGGCAACCATCCGGCGTACGCGAAGTCTCTGACGAGGTTGTGCATCCCGACCTGATGGCTTTCCAGGATGACATGGCACATATCGCCGATGTTCTGGATGATCCTGAAAATGACAGTGCCTTGGATTATGTGGCGCAATTCATTGGCGGGGTTGCAAGATCCGTACAAGACCGCGGTTTGGAGCAGGCAGCCGAAGCGCTTGCCAAGGCCCGCGCAACCGGCACTTCGGCACGATTAGAAGCCGAAACACTTGCCGGTCTGGTCCAACAACGGCTTACCCAGAAAATGGCGATCTGACAATTTGCCTTTTACAGCGTTGGGTCGCTCGCAACTCGAATTGGCGCGGTAAATTCGCCCAATGACTTGATCTGCCTGCCATTCACGAAATTGTCCGGTGACAACCAGGATTCAAATGCTCGTTGCAGGCGAGGCCACTCGCTGTCAATCGCGGCAAACCACGCGGTATCCCGGTTGCGGCCTTTGGAGATCGTCGCCTGTCTGAACACGCCTTCAAAACTGAAGCCTAGTCTTTGCGCTGCGCGCCGGGACGCATGGTTCAGCGCATTGCATTTCCATTCATACCGCCGATACCCATTTTCAAACGCCCACCGCATCATGAGGTAAATGGCTTCCGTGGCAGCGCGTGTCCCCTGCAACGCCGGGCTGAAATTGATATGCCCCACTTCGATTGATCCGTTTTTGGGGTCAATTCTGAGATAACTTGCAACCCCCTGCCACGCATCCATTTCCAGGTTCTTGATACCAAAGAACTGGTGTGCTGGCAGTTGCGTGACCTCCTTCATCCAGGCCCGAAAAGCCGCCACCGTTTCGAATGGCCCGTAGGGCAGGTAGTCCCAGACCTGGTCATGCCCAAGATAGGAAGGCAGCAATGCCTCTGCATGCGCATCAGGATCAAGGGGGACCAGTTGTACGAAGCTTCCCGACAAGACCTGACCAACAGGCTCGGGAGGTACTTTCCACCCTGCAACCGGTTCGCCAAGCGTCGGGATGCTATCTGTGCTTCTGCTCATCGTGTCCCACGTTGTTCTAACTGGCACCGACCCTTGTTGCTCAGTCCTTGGGGATAACGCGCAGCCCAAGATCCATCAACTGGTCACTCGTAGGCTCAGAGGGTGCCGCCATCATGAGATCTTCGGCGCGCTGATTCATCGGGAAAAGGATCACTTCGCGGATGTTGGTCTCTTCTGCAAGCAGCATAACAATGCGGTCGATCCCGGCAGCACAACCCCCGTGCGGTGGTGCGCCATATTGGAACGCATTCACCATCCCACCAAACCGCTTACGCACCTCGTCTTCGCCGTATCCTGCTATTTCAAATGCTTTGAACATGATCTCAGGTTTGTGGTTCCGGATCGCACCGGACACCAGTTCATACCCGTTACACGCAAGGTCATATTGATACCCCAGCACGTCGAGCGGATCGCCCTCAAGTGCCTCCATCCCCCCTTGTGGCATCGAAAATGGGTTATGTTCGAAATCGATCCTGCCGGTTTCAGCATCTTTCTCATAAATCGGGAAATCGACGATCCATGCGAAGGCGAAGCGGTTTTCGTCGGTCAGGCCCAGTTCGGACCCAATGACGGTGCGCGCCTTGCCCGCAACCGATTCAAAGGTCTTGGGCTTGCCCCCGAGGAAAAAGGCCGCATCGCCAACGTCCAACCCAAGCTGTTGGCGGATGGCTTCCGTGCGCTCTGGCCCGATATTCTTGGCCAAGGGCCCTGCGGCTTCCCGTCCGTTGCCCTGATCGCGCCAGAAAATATACCCCATGCCCGGCAGACCCTCTTTCTGCGCGAAGGCATTCATCCGGTCACAGAACTTCCGGCTGCCGCCACTTGGCGCGGGGATAGCGCGGATCTCAGTGCCTTCCTGCTCCAGCAGCTTTGTGAAAATCGCAAAGCCGGAATCGCGGAAGTGGTCGGAGACCACTTGCATTTTGATCGGGTTGCGCAAGTCAGGCTTGTCCGTCCCATACCAAAGTGCCGCGTCCTTGTAAGAGATCTGTGGCCAGTCCTGATCCACGGGCCGCCCGCCGCCGAACTCCTCAAACACACCTGTCAGAACCGGTTGGATCGCGTCAAAGACATCCTGCTGTGAGACAAAGCTCATTTCCAGATCAAGCTGGTAGAAATCGGTCGGAGAACGGTCCGCGCGCGGGTCTTCATCGCGGAAACAGGGCGCGATCTGGAAGTACTTGTCAAAGCCCGAGACCATAAGAAGTTGTTTGAACTGCTGTGGCGCTTGCGGCAACGCATAAAATTTACCGGGGTGCAAACGGGACGGCACAAGAAAATCGCGCGCGCCCTCCGGGCTTGACGCGGTAATGATCGGCGTTTGGAATTCCTTGAAATCTGCATCCCACATGCGCCGACGGATCGAAGAGACAACATCCGAACGCAGAACCATGTTGCGTTGCATTTTTTCACGACGCAAATCGAGATAGCGGTAGCGCAGCCGCGTTTCTTCCGGGTACTCCTGCTCTCCGAACACCTGCAATGGCAACTCGCCCGCTGCCCCCAGAACCTCTAGGTCGCGCACAAAGACTTCGATCTCTCCAGTTGGAATCTTCGCGTTTACCAACTCCGGGTCGCGGGCCTTCACGTCGCCGTCGATGCGAATGCACCACTCGGCGCGCAGTTTTTCAACTTCCGAAAAAACAGGGCTGTCCGGGTCGCAAAGGACCTGTGTCATGCCGTAGTGGTCGCGCAAATCAATGAACAGGACGCCACCATGGTCGCGGATACGGTGCACCCAGCCAGACAATCTTACGGTTTGTCCAACATTCTGTGCGGTCAGGTCGGCGCAGGAGTGGCTGCGATAGGCGTGCATCGGTACTTCCCTTCGGGGCGTTCAGGTTCGGCGCAGATACACCTTTTGCGCAGTGGGAAGTCAAGCCAAGTCCGGTCCGAAAACAGCAAAGAACACGCCGTAAACCGCAGTATGAGGTGCACGCAGCAAAATGAGTCGGCTAATCACCGTTTGCGTTCAATACCCTTTGGCCGGATCGACCACATTAAAGAGTTGCTCCCCCGCCCGCCACAGAGCAAGATTCTTGAGAAAAAGATCAAAGGACGCGGCCTCCCATCCCTCATAAACCGAGGAGCAATGCGGGGAAATGATGACGTCAGGTGCCTCCCATAATGGATGGTCGCTTGGCAAAGGTTCTTGCTCAAATACATCCAGAACGGCCCCGGCGAGCCTGCCCTCTTTCAGTTCTGAAAGAAGCGCCGACTGATCGACCACGCCGCCGCGCGACACATCCGCCAGCACCCCGCCTTGCTTGACGCGCGCCAGCCGTGTTGCTCCTAGCAAACCGCGCGTCTTCTCCGTCAAAGGCGTCGAAACTGCGATAAAATCTGCGCGAGACAGTAACATGTCCAATTGATCAGCAGCATGAACTTCATCCACGTTTTTCATTGGCCGCGGCGAGGCGCGCGTTCCCACTACATACATGCCAAACGCTTTTGCACGCGCGGCAATCGACCGACCCGTATGTCCTAACCCAATGATGAGCAGTGTCTTGCCTTTCAATGGATTCATTTTTCGTGCGGGCCAACGCCGAAGATTTTTGTCGGCCATCAGTCCGGGAATATCGAGCGTGAAATGCAATAAACCTCCCAAGACATATTCTGCCATCATGTCAGCCGCGACACCTGCCGCATTGGTCACCGTGACGCGCGAAGGATCCCATGTCCCAAAGTGGTCAACACCGGCACCCCCGTTCGCAATCCAGACGGGGCCGATGTCGGAAAAGAGCGCTTGGCGCGGAAACCCCTGCATGCCCGCAAACCTAACGGTGTAGACGATATCAGGTCGAAAACGTTCCAATGTATCCGGCAACGTCTCGTAAGAATTGCAGCAGATAAACCCGACATCGGGGTGCGCCAGCTCCAAGGCGCGTGCCAGATCATCCGTCTCGTCGTTATGCAAAAGAACGCGCGGGACGTTGCCCATCAGATCACTCCGGTATTTGGTTGTCTGGCAGACATCATCTGCGGATGTTGCAATAAGGTGCCAAAACCCGAAATCGGTTTCTGCTCCCCCAACAGCGCAAGTACCTGGAACAACATCGCCTGGTTTGAACAAACGACTGGCTTTCCAATTGCTTGCTCAAGACGATCAATCACCTCAACGCTGCGCATATCCGTGCAGGACAGTACAAGAGCGTCAGCCGTGTCGGTGTCGGCACGCAAGCCCAACGCAAAAACATCATCAGGCGACATGGCGCCCTGCCCCTCATTGCTCAGCGGGGCAGCGACTTCTGCCCGGGCACAGGTCTCGATCCCCATTTCGGACAGAAACTGGATCGCCAAGTCGTTAATCGCGGACACGTAGGGCGAGGCAAAGGCAATGCGTTTGGCCTGCAGGGCCGACAACGCAAAAACCAATGCGCCTGCAGCAGTCACCGTTTTTGCACCACTTTTTTCTGCGATTCTGAGCGCAAGCTCTTGGTCGAATTCAGGCCCATGCGTCAATGTTGCGGACGTGCACCCGTAGATCATGACTTCCGGACGTACACCGGCGAGCAATCGGATAGGCTCATCAAGATCTGATGCACCAAGCCCCCGCATCTGACTTTCATCGGGGATTTCCTCTTCGTCGTAGCCACCAAGACGCGCAACATGGATGGAAAATCCATCGGGGCACATCAGAGCGAAATCCGGTTCGAGGTTTGAGTTGGTGAAGGGTACTAGCAAGCCAAGACGGGCGTATCCGCGCGATGCTTTCATGATTGCGCCTCCTTCTTCCATTTTGTGAGCTGTGAAACCGCCTTGGTCATTACGGCGTCCGGTGCAATTGTAATACGCAGGTATTCGGAAAGCCCGGCTCCCCCTTGTCCCCGTAGGAAAATGCCCTCGGATCGCAAAGCGGCATCAGCGTGAACAGCTTCCTGCGCATTGGCCATGCGGATCAGCATGAAGTTTGTTGTTGAAGGGTGAACGTCGAAACCTCGATCCGTCAGAACGGCGCGCCACTTTTCCAGACTCTCCGAGGTGATTTCACAGGTCTCTTGCATGTAGCCCTGATCCTCCAGGGCAGCCATTGCCGCAACCTGGGCCACGGAACTCACACTATTCGGGTTCAGACCCTTTCGTATGTTCTGGGCAACAGATTGCGGAAAAAGACCCCACCCAATACGCAGCCCAGCGAGCCCGTAGGCTTTGGAAAACGTCCGAAGGACAATGCAATTGCCCGCGTCAACCATGTCCCAGCACCGATCGCCTATGGCATCTGCAAATTCGCCGTAAGCCTCATCAATCACGAGTAGGATTTCCGGCCGTAGCGCAGCCCGCAAACGTCGTAGTTCGCTCACAGGCAGACGTGTTCCTGTCGGGTTGCCGGGGTTGGCCACAAAAACAATCGATGTATCCTCGCGCACTGCACCGACAAGATGATCGACGGATACGGTCAAACCGTTTTCCGGCGCTGTGTCAAACCGCGCGCCGGACATCAATGCGGCTGTTCGAAAGAAGGGGTATGCGTGAACGGGCGCCAGCACCGACCGACCCGGCCCACCATAGACCTGCGCAGTTGTTCCGATCAGTTCCAGCGATCCATTGCCACAGAGGATCAATTCCGGATCTATGCCATGGAGCCTGCCCAATGCAGAGCGCAACAACCGCCAATCCGAATCAGGATACGCCGCTGCATCTTCAATCGATTTGCCAGCCGCGGCGAGCGCCACGGGACTTGGCGGTCTGAGGCTTTCGTTCTGAGACAGGGAATAAATTTGCTGGCCTGCCGACACCGTCAATTCCGCGACCGCGTAGCCCGACATCTCTGCGAATTGTGCTTGAGGCTCAATCATGAGGTCTTTCCATAGATGACGCGCGCGGCTTCGGCACTTATGAAACCGGCTTGTAAATCCCGTGCCACGGCGTCTTGTTTACGCGCCTTGGGTGGGCCGAAGCCACCGCCTCCGGGGGTTTCAAAAATCAGTGTCTCAACTGCTTCGACGCGAAAGACTCCTTTGCCCGGCAAATCATCGCCATGCATCCCGATGCGGATACGCCCGGCAGCGCCATCGCCGCCGCCTTCCCGCCCCCGCGCAGGGTTATTGACGCGCTCGACCGACAGAAAAAGCATGAAGCCCTCATCCTCGGCTGGACAAACCTCGATGTGTTGACCCAAGCCTCCTCGCTGCGCACCTGCACCGCCTGAGTCCCTGCGCAATTCACGCCTTCGAAATAGAACCGGTGCCACGGCTTCGGTTGTCTCGATCTGGCTACCCCAAACGCCGCTGGGGAAGGCGGTCGCCGACAAACCGTCACGCTGAGGACGCGCGCCAGTGCCCCCATTGAAAACCAGTTCCAGCGCAAAATGGCTCCCGTCATCGTCTGCGGCCTCGGGCAGATGCCGCAAAGGCAAATCATACATGCAGGACGCCCCCTCTGCCGGGACCCGGGTCGGCAACGCCTGCGCCAGACAACCGTAGACCAGGTCTGGCATCATCTGCCCCAAAGTGTGCCTCATGGCCACGGGCGACGGCGGTTGCGCATTGAGGATGCAGCCCTTCGGCGCCTTGACCTGAAACGGGGCGAGCGAGCCCGCATTGTTGGGGATCTCCGGGCCAATCAGACAGCGGAGCGCAAAGACCGCGTAAGCCGTGGCGTAATTCAGTGGGACGTTGATGCCTTTTTCGACGCAGGCGTCTGTCCCTTTGAAATCAACCACGAGGCAATCCTTGCCGACGGTCAGTTCAGCGCAAAGGGTAACATCCGCATCGTACCCATCACAGATCAACTGGCTGTTCCATGTACCAAGTGAAAGCTCAGAAATTGCTTTTTCAGTGGCACGGCGTGATGTCCCGATGATGTAGTCTGAAAGCGCATCAAGCGTATTGATGCCGAATTCTGCCATCATCTGCTCCAGACGCGTGGCACCGGCTTCGCAGCACGCAATCAGCGCATAGACATCGCCCTCATTCGCAATGGGTTCGCGAGAGTTGGCCTTGATGATGTCCATCAGCAATGCATTGACCGTACCCGCGCTGACCAGCTTGCACGGTGGGATCAACAACCCCTCATCAAAGATGTCGGACCCTTCAGGCCCCATGCCAAGGCCACCCAGGTCGACAAGGTGCGAGGTGCAGGAGGTGTAACCAATAACATTCCCGCCCACAAAAACCGGCATCAACAAGAGGAAATCATTCAAGTGACCAGACGCAATCCATGGATCGTTTGTCATGTATATGTCACCGGGTGCCATATTCGTATCGGCAAAGTGTGACCGCAGCGTTTTGACGGCCTCGGCCATGGTATTGATGTGCCCTGGGGTCCCGGTCACGGCTTGTGCAAGCATCCGCCCTTCAGCATCAAAGATGCCCGCCGATATATCTCCGCATTCCCGGACGATGGGGCTGAACGCGGCGCGGATCAGGGCTTGGCCCTGCTCCTCGACCACGGCCAGCAACCTGTTCCACATGACTTGCAGTTCGGTTTGCGATTGGGTCATGGGTCAGTCTCCGTTTCCTGTATCAGCCAGATATTTCCAGCGTCATCGACTTCGGCGCAAAAGTCGGCACTCACGAATGTGGTTGTTTGAGGCTCGACGATCAGGGCCGGTCCAACCAGGCTGTCGCCCGGCGCAAGTGCTGCACGCTCAAACACCCCTGCCTGCCGCCAATTTCGCGTGACGTTACACCAAAGCTCGCGCTTTTCTTCCGCGCGCCGCAGGTTGCGTTGCGGTTTCCGCGCTTGTGGTTTGGGCCGCGAAGTTTCTGTGGCCACGACCAGACCCCAGTTGAGCACTTCCACCGTCATACCTGGCACCACACGCCCGAATTGGCGGCTGTATTCCATTGCAAAGGCCGCCTCCAGAACACCCACATCCAATTGATCCAAGGGGCCATCGCCAAGGTTAATCTCGATCTCATGCCCCTGCCCTTTATAGCGCATGAAGCCAACGCGCCTTGAGGTGAGCGGCACGTCCCGTGCCCCCGAACGAACCACGCTTTCAGCCTCATGCTGCATGTTCTCGAAAAGACGTGCCAGCGCTTCGGCATCAAGATCATCCAATGTGACGTAGTGAGACCGGATGATCTCGAATGACACGGGCGCAAAGAGGAAACCTACCGCTGACCCAACGCCGGGATTTGGCGGGATCATGATACGCTCGACACCCGCGCGCCGGGCGACCCGCGTCGCGTGCAGCGGGCCATTGCCGCCAAATGCGATCATGACCCGAGTGCTTAGATCCTTGCCGGATTCCACCGCATGCATGCGGCCGGCGGCGGCCATTGCTTCGTCCACGATTTCACTGACAGCACTTGCTGCGGACCCGGCATCCGTTCCCAAACCAGTGCCAATGCCCTCCTGCATCGCCTGTTCTGAGGCGGCTGGGATGATACGCAACCGGCCCTCGGCGAACCGTTCGGGCAGGATGTAGCCCTGTAGGATATCCGCGTCCGTTACGGTTGCATCCGTCCCCCCTTTCCCAAAACCGGCAGGTCCGGGTTCAGCGCCCGCGCTTTGCGGCCCAACGGTTACCCGGCCAAGGGTGTCCAACGCGGCGATGGAGCCACCTCCCGCGCCAATTTCGATCATCTCGGTGACCGGGATACGTACCGGCATGCCTGATCCCTTGGTAAACCGCTCCGCACGGGCGATTTCAAACTTACGCGCTGACTGAGGACGGAAATCGTCGATCAGACAAAGCTTGGCCGTGGTGCCGCCCATGTCGAACGACAGGACTTGCTCGGCTCCTACCTGCGCTGCGATGCGTGCTGCAAGAATAGCGCCGCCCGCCGGACCGGATTCGACCAATCGGATCGGCAGATGGGCGGCGGTCTCAAGCGTGGTCATTCCCCCACTCGCTGTCATCATGAGGATTGGGCAACGCAGCCCGCGTTCGCAGAATTCTGTCCGGATATCGGCAAGATAGCCTGCCATGAGCGGCTGGATGTAAGAATTTGCGATCGTTGTGCAGAGACGATCAAATTCCCGCGCCTCGGGGCTGACCTCATGGCTGAGCGAAATGACAAGTCCCGGCATTTCGGATTGCAGCAGGGACCGCAGACGGGATTCGTGTGCAGGGTTGGCGTAAGCGTGTAGCAGGCAAACGGCCACCGCCTCAACCTTTTCCTCCCGTAGTTTACGCGCTATATCAGCCACTTCGGCTTCTGCGAGAGGGGTACGTTCAGACCCTTTTGCATCAATCCTGCCTGATATCGTAAAGGCCAGATGACGCGGCACAATCAGGTCAGGCTTCTCAATATCAATATCGTATTGGCTGTGCCGCCTTTCATAAGCAATCTCCAGAATATCCCTGAAGCCGTCGTTGGTAATCGTCGCAACCCGCGCGCCGCGCCGCTCGATCAGAGCATTTGTCGCCAGTGTCGTCCCGTGAATGAAGGAGGTGATATTACCCCACTCGGCCCCAGCTTGCCGCAAGACCTGTTCTGCGCCCGAAATTGCGCCGTGTGCTGGCGTGTCAGGCGTTGTCGGCACCTTGGTCGTGGCAAGTGTCTGGCCGGTCGCCCCCATCAATACGGCATCGGTGAAAGTACCACCAATATCGATGGCCAGACGCAACTGGTCTTCGTTTTCCATAATGAGACTCTGAGAATGTTAGGGAGATCCGCAAAGGCGGGTGAGACGGCGCGAAAGGGCCTAACTCACCACCAGATCACACCCAGTAGCCCGGCGCAGCAACGACATGCAAAGGAGAAGAGACTGTTTCAAAATGCAGTACCCCAGATTCTTTCAAAGTCTAGCCGCTCGTAGACCCATTCTGTCAAGCGCCAACCGACGAACAGATTCAGATGAGGACAAAATACTGAAATGTCGTTAGTTTTATTGCAGGCATGCCGGGCAAGAGAGCGCAAATGGATGCAGTGTTATCAAATCCAAGGCGGAATGCGTTCCTGATTGCCCTTGCCGCTTGTCTCGCTTTTTGCCTCGTTTCTGCACTTCGGCTTACCGGCGGACTGGAGCGGTTCGAACTCATACACCATGACAAGGTTACGTCGCGTGTCGCCTTGGTGGAACCAGCGCCGGATGTCGTTCTGGTCACCGTTGAGGAACAGGACCTCGCCACTTGGGGGTGGCCGCTTCCTGATGCAAAGATTGCGGAAATACTGCTCGCAATCGATAGGTCGGACCCCGCCGCGATTGGGTTGGACATCTACCGAGACAGCTCTGTCGGTATCGGTGCAGACGCCCTCACTAAGGCGTTCGATGAAACCAGTGCAATCGCAATTTCGAAACTTGGCCCAGAGGGCGGGCTTACCGTCAACCCACCGGAGGCCGTACGGGCGACCGGAAACTTTGGCTTTTCTGACATTCCCATTGATCGGGACGGCGTGGTTCGGCGAGCACTGTTGCTAGTCAGCGACCGCGATGGGGTGCATTTGTCCTTTGCCCTGAAACTCGTCATGCAGAAACTTGGGCTGGAAGGGATCACTCCAGCGCCGGATGACCCAACGGTCATGATGCTGGGCGCCAACCCGCTGCCGCCTATTGGTTCCGGTTTCGGCGGGTATACCCGGGTCGATGCCGCAGGATACCAGGTGCCGCTGGCTTTTGGCCACGCGCTCCCAGTCGCTCAGACATTTGCGGCACGAGAGATTTTGCAATCAGGGCCAACGGACGACCTAAAGGGCAAGGTTGTGATTGTTGGCTTAAATAGCGAATCTATCAAAGACTACTTCCTGACCCCGCTGAACAACCGGATTGGCCCAAGATTCACTTTCGGATCACAAATCCACGCCAGCGCGGTGCAATCCCTGTTGGATGTTGCCAGCGGTCGTGAAAGGCTTTTGCGGGACATCCCCAAAACCGCACAATACCTGCTAATACTTTTGGCGGCAGGCTTTGGTGCGGTATTGGGGCGGATCACGCGGTCCGGCATGGCTCTTCTCGTTGTGGTCCCGTCATTGCTCCTGATTATGGCGGGCGGGATGAACCATTTGCTGAACCGGGGGCTGTGGCTGCCCATGGTGCCAACGTTGCTCGCGTTAGCCTTGGGATTTTTGTTCAGCTTTGGACCGCTCGCCATTTTAGCGAGGCGTCAGCGCAAGATAATGGCGACACTTTTTTCGGATCATCTTTCCCCCGACCTCGCCGCGCAGATTTGGCAAAATCGCGCGCTTTTCATGTCTGGCGGCAAACCAAGACCACAACATTTGGAGGCCACGATCCTGTTCCTCGACATCGCAGGGTCAACCGCCATCGGCGGGAAAACCGATCCCGCGCGCTTTGTCGGTTGGATGAGTCGCGCGCTAGATGCGTTGAGCGATGTCGCGCGCGCGCACGGTGGGTTCATCGAAAAATTCACCGGTGACGGCCTGCTGATCGCGTTCGGAGCGCCGTTACAGCGGAACACTCCGGATGAGATCTGCGCAGATGCCCTTGCGGCCTGCCGATGCGCCTGGGCCCTTGGACAGCAAGTGACCGCACTGAACGCCGAAACGGGAGAGGAGCCCGCCTACAAGGTCCGCATCGGTCTGCACAGCGGCACTGTCTACGGAGGAGTGCTCGGCAATCGGGGGACAATGCAATACAACCTTGTCGGAGACACGGTGAACATGGCAGCCCGCATCGAAGCCTATGGCAAAATCCTGCAAGATCGACAGTCTGACGACGCTTTGATATGCATGTCAGGTGCTACGCTGACCCGCAGCGGACAAAGCGTCAGCGCCGAGCCTGTCGGCACTTTGCTCCATGACGACGGATCAACACGTATTGAGATTTTTCAGATGAGGGCAGTCGATTGAGTGACAGACCCTTTGACATAAAAAAACTACAAGCGATTGCCTTTTGGGTATGCGCAATCGTGTTGGTGGCATCGCTTTGCGCCACTGGTGTGCTGGCCAGTGACGAACAGGCGCCAGACAAGCAATCCGATGATTTGGTATTCATCCCACCCGCATCTGGTGCACCAGCAGACAGACTGGGCGCCGGGACGCGCGACGTCGATATCTCAAATACAAAGACCATACTGCTGGCCCCACCGGGAGGCGGGCTGACTGCAACCGGAAAGCCTTTGATGATCTGGTATTTTGCGGAACCCGTCGACGGACCTGTCACCGTAGCCATCAGTCCACAGGTCGGATTGGCCCGGGGTTTTGTTGCCACGATCGACGGGCGATTCCCAGCCGGTTATCACGGGCTGAACCTGGAACGCTCGAAGGTCCAATTGTTGCCCGACAAGCTTTACGCCTGGGAAGTACGGCACGGTACATCGGAGGCATCATCCTCCCGCGGGTACATAGAATATCGCGTCCCCGAAAAGCTGCCTCAATCCGCCCGGGACGCTGCTGCCGTTGGCTACTGGTACGACGCGCTGGCAATGCTTTTTGACGTTGGCTTCTCGGGCCAACTAGAGCTGAATGACGTAGGTGGGCTGCGGTCCCTTTCGCAAAGCACGGGATTGGATTTGACAAAAATCCTTGATGCGCAACAATAAGGCCACTCAGGACATTTCCGCCGGAGTCGCTTGATTTTGTTTATACGTCTGATTTTTATATTCTTTTTCACCTGCTTGAGCGCGACCGCTTCGCAAGCTTCACAAAAGCGCGTGGCGCTTGTCGTCGGCAACTCCGACTACGAATTCGTATCTAACCTCACCAACCCCTCCAATGATGCGGAAGATTTGGCCGCCTCGTTCGAGCGTCTTGGTTTTGATGTGACCATGGGCGTCGATATGGACTACCGCAAAATGCGGTTGGCGTTGCGGGATTTTGCACAGACTGCGGAAAACGCAGATGTCGCGGTGGTCTACTTCGCAGGACACGGGGTGGAGATCGAGAACACAAATTACCTGATCCCCGTGAATGCCGAGTTGAAACGGGACACCGATGTCGAATTTGAGGCAATCCGCCTTGATGCTGTTGTGAACGCCCTGTCCTCCGCCAAAGGATTGAAGATCGTTCTGGTGGACGCATGCCGAAACAACCCTTTCCTGTCCGATATGGCCGTCAGCAGCGCCACCCGATCTATCGGGCGCGGATTGGGGCGCATTGACCCAAGTGGCGTTGTTGTCGGGTATGCTGCACGAGGCGGTACGCTTGCGCTTGATGGGGATGGACGCAACAGCCCCTACGCCAAAGCTTTGCTCAAACATATCGAGGAACCTGGCCTTGAACTGGGGAAGATGTTCCGCAAGGTGCGCGACACGGTGTTTGCGGCTACCGGCGGATATCAGGAGCCCTTTATCTACGGCTCCCTTCCCGGGCAGGACATCTACCTGACGCCACCCAAAAAAGTTGAACCGGTACCCGTCGCTGCGGCACCCGCATCGTCAGCCGCTAACACATCCATCATTGCCGATTTCGCGAGAGCGGACCGGAACAACACGATCTACAGTTGGAACACTTTCATCAAAAAGTACGAAGATCAGCCAGAGCATGAGGTCGTGAAACTGGCCGCGTTGAAGCGTGAAAAGCTCCGCGAGGAAACGGAGATCAACACGCGACGCCTGAACCGCGAACCCTGGCTCAAGGCTGAATACCCCAACGGGCAACGCGAAGCAGTGCTGGACAGGGATCAGCGCAAACTGTTGCAAGAGGCGCTCTTGTATATGGGTCAGGACGTTGGGGGTATCGATGGAGATTTTGGCCCGCGCACCCGTCGTGCGGTCGCTGCTGCGCGTCTGGTCGCAGGTTTGCCACCGGGGCAACAGATCGATGCCGCATTGCTGCGCGCGTTGCCGAATGTACCCGAGATGAAGAAACTCCAGACCGGCAAAGCCAAACGGTATGACGCGGATGAACTGCCCGAAGCGCTGGAACCCCGGTTGCGCAAAGTCCACCGAGAATTGGGCACACGCGAATTGCTGTGGGGTTACTTTGAGGGCACTCTTTATGTTGTCGTGCTAAATCGCGGCCACAGCAGCTGGAACGATGCCTTGCGGGATGCCAAGAGGGCTGGCGGTAATCTGGTAACAATCAACTCGCGCGCTGAAAACCAGTTCCTCTACGATCTTTTCATGCAAGACGACAGGTTCACGCTCAAGGATTCCGAAGGCGCTTGGTTCGGACCCATGATCGGGCTTTACCAGGCCGACCGGAGCAACGAGCCTCGCGGCGGTTGGATCTGGGCCAGCGGAGACGCTTTGACCTACAATAACTTCTCCCGAGGCAATCCCGACAATTTTCAGGGCCAGCAACACTATTCCCGCTTCTTCCGGTCGTCTGGCCAGCGCGGCGGCCCGAGCGGCCCGTTCTGGTGGGACGATACAATGTCCCATCAGTGGTGTTGTGGCTACATCGTCGAAGTCGAATAACGCGATCTCGGCGCTCAGCGGATTCGATCTGTTGAACTACAGAAAATCATCGCGTCTCGGTGTAAAGCAATCAATCAATTCGCCCTCTTCGCGGCAAATGCATCCATGTTCCGCATCTGACGGTATGATGACGCTATCACCTGGGCCAAGCTTGACTGTCTTCCCCGCTATCGAAAAATCAAAAGACCCCGATTTGACGTAGGTCGATTGTACATGCGGATGATGATGCAAGCGGCCTTCGGACCCGGTTTCAAAACGAAAAGAGACGACCATGAGCTCGGCGTTTTCCGCTAAAACCTGCCGGGTGACCCCAGGATCGGTCGGGACGATTGGGTAACTTTCTGGCATCAATAGGGTCTCGTCTTTCATCTGTCTGAGTGCATCGGAAATGAGTTCACTCAAAGTATTCGGCGTGTTTCAAATGCACTTCTTCGATGGTCTCATCGAGCCTGCTCAAATGAGTTCTGATAACGCCGCATGCTGCCTCGTGATCACGGGCATCCAGCGCGGTGGCCAGAAGCTTGTGATCTTCCAGAAGCGTGCTCGCTTCGCTGGCTCGGCCCAGGCTGAGCACACACAACCTGTCGATTTTGCGCTTACATTCCTGGATCGTCTCAAACGCAAGCCGATGCCCACCCAACTCGCAGATTATGCGGTGAAATTCATAGTCGAGCCTGTGGAATTCTTCTGTCTGCTCATCATCTATCGCTTGTTCTTGCGCTTTGAGATTTTCTGCAATCGCAGTGGAATACTCAGACTGCCAATTCTGGCAAGCGACACGCACAACTTCCAGTTCGACCGCAAGGCGCACAAACCGTGCATGGGCGATTTTCTCCATCGAAAACCCTCGCACTTTCGTCGCCTTTTGCGGGCGGATTAACAGCAGATCCTGCGCTTCCAATTTGTTGAAAGCATCACGCACGGGCTGCCGCGACACGCCAAATTGTTTGGCAATATCCGCTTCCGACAACTTTGACCCTGGGAGCATCTCTAGCGAAACGATTGCTTCAAAAAGGTGCTCAAAGACAATGTCCGATGTTGTTCGCCGCTCAGCTATGGTGTGGATCACCTGCATGGATTGCCTTTTCGTTTCGTCTTCTGCTGGTTGCCCGTCTGAACCACCCAGCGCGCTATGCGACCTAACTCTTGTTCTGCTTCCTGCCAAGGGCTTGTCCTACCGATGACGATCGCATTGCCAGAGCCAAAAAATAACAGTTGACAAAACTGGTATACTAGTCGTCTAAGTTAATCAATCGAAAGTTATGTAGCCGGGGCATCATAAATCCTGCTGCCATCACAAAAGGAAAATTGACCATGTCGCCAGCGACAGCCGAACACCGCCCCATGCACAATTCGCTTGCTGGCAAAGTTGCAATTGTCACAGGTGGTGGTCGGGATATCGGGCGTGCTTGCGTCATGAAACTTGCGCAATCCGGAGCGTCAGTTGCCATAAACTACCATAGCTCCGCCGCAGGCGCAGACAGTGCCGTTGCCGAAATTAGAGAGACCGGCGGATCGGCCTTTGCCCTGAAAGGCGACATGACATCGACAACAGATGTTGAGGGTTTGGTTGCCAAAACTGTTTCGGAATTTGGCGATAGAATTGACATTCTAGTGCATGTCACCGGTGGACTAGTCGCGCGCAAGACGATGGCAGAGATGGATGAAGCGCATTGGAATACGGTGATGGACCTCAATGCCACATCATTCATGCGTGCGATCAAGGCGGTCCTGCCCCATATGACGCAAGGCGGCGCGATTGTGGGTCTGGCCAGCCAGGCAGGGCGCGATGGCGGGGGCCCCGGTGCGGTCGCCTATGCCGCATCAAAAGGTGCAGTAATGACAATGACCCGTGGGCTCGCCAAGGAGCTGGGCCCTGATATTCGGGTGAACTCTGTCTGCCCGGGCATGATTGATACGGATTTTCACAACGTCTTCACAAAGGATGACGTGCGCAGTCACGTGGCCAATGTGACCCCTCTCAAACGAGAGGGCAGTTCAGAGGATGTAGCCAATCTCGTGACCTATCTCGCGTCAGATGATGCGGCTTTCATCACCGGTGCAAACATCGACATTAACGGGGGGTTACTCTTCTCGTAATTCACCGAACAAAAACCCGGGCATGAGCCCATCATTTCAGGGAGGAAGAAATGAACTACAAGATATCAAAACCACTGTTGGGTGCCGTCGCGGCACTATCGGTCCTGTGCGGTGCAGCAACCGCTGCAGACTGGCGCGGATGGAATATCCATGTCGATGGCTATCCAAACACCGTGGCAATGGACAAATTCGCAGAACTGCTTGCGGATAAAACCGGTGGTGAGATCACGCTGCAAATGTTCCATGGCGGAACGCTCGGCAGCCAGCCTGATGCCGTAGAACAGGTTCGTGCAGGGGCACTGGAGATTGGCAATTTCAACCTCGGACCCATCGGACCGATTGTTGCTGAGGCGAACGTGGTATCGCTCCCATTTGTGTTCAAAGACGTGCCACATATGTTCCGCGTGCTGGAAAGTGATGGCGGTGCAGCAATTGCAGCGGGCATGGCCGCAAAAGGCCTGACTCCTCTGGCCTGGTATGATGCCGGCGCACGTTCTTTTTACAATGGCGAAAAAGCAATCAACACGCCCGCAGATGTTCAGGGCATGAAGGTCCGCGTGATGAACAATGATCTGTTCACGGGTATGATCTCGCAGCTTGGCGGCAACCCATCACCAATGGCATTTGCTGAAGTTTACCAAGCATTGAAAACAGGTGTGGTCGATGGTGCTGAAAACAACTGGCCGTCCTACGAATCTACCGGTCACTTTGAGGTCGCTGGTTACTATTCACTGTCCCAACACCTGATCATACCGGAATGTATCTGCGTCAATACGGACACCTTCAACGCGCTGTCACCAGAAATGCAGGCGGCAGTCACCGAAGCGGCGCAGGAATCTGCCGTGCTTCAAAGAGAGCTTTGGGCCGCACGTGAAGCTGCCAGCCGCGAGGCTGTCGAAGCAGCTGGTGTTGTTGTCAATGAAATCGCTGACAAAGCACCGTTCCAGGAAGCGATGGGCCCTGTCTACGAAGCCTACTTCGAGACAAACCCAAGCTTGCGCTCGTTGGTCGAATTGATCCAAGCGACCGAATGATTGCTTCTGAGTAAGTCAGTTAGTGTCCGGCTCTGAATGTTCGGAGCCGGACACTTTCATGCAGGAAAGACCCAATGAGTGACACTCCGCAAATCTCTTCAAGGATAAGGCGCATGGCGACGGTGCTTGATCTGATTGCTTTGGCGTGTCGTATCATTACCGGGGTAGCGTTGGTCGTCCTGACGGTGATTTTTGGTTGGCTGGTTTTTGGCCGTTACGTGCTAAACGCGACGCCAACATGGGTGGAACAGGTCGCACTGCTGCTTGTCATGCTCATCGCCTTTTTGGGCGCGGCGGTGGGCGTGCATGAAAACACGCATTTGTCCGTGTCCATCCTGCGCAGTTCTGTGCCGCCACGTGTTCGCACGGTTTTTGTTGTCATCTCCGATGTCGTAATGGCCTGCTTTGGTGGGCTTATGCTTTGGTATGGCGCGCAGCTGACCCTTTTCAAATGGGGCTCTCTCATTCCGTTGATCCAGTTGCCAGAAGGTTTGCGTTCGCTGCCTTTGACCATTGGCGGTGGTCTCATTTTGCTCTTTTCGGTGGGTCACCTGATCCGCTTATTTTCCGGCGTCGACATGCGCCGCGACAGTATAGAATAGGACCCGTTCATGGGAATTGCAGTCCTTCTGGGTGCCTTTGCATTCTGCGTTTTGATCGGAACCCCGGTTGCCTTCGCCCTCGGCATTTCCGCCATTGTCGCCTTCTGGTACGAAGGCCTGCCTCTGATGATCGGTTTCCAGCGCATCATTTCCGGGATCAACGTTTTCGCCCTGATGGCGATTCCGTTCTTCATCTTTGCAGGTGAATTGATGTTCCACGGCGGTATCGCGATGCGGCTAGTCCGTTTTGCGCAAGCGGCGGTGGGCGCAGTTCGGGGTGGCCTTGGCATTGTGAACGTATTCTCATCCATGCTCTTTGGCGGCATATCCGGCTCTGCGATTGCCGACATCTCCGCTTTGGGATCAATCCTTGTGCCGGTCATGAAAGAAAAAGGGTATGACGCTGATTATGCGGTGAACGTTACCGTTACCTCTTCGATTGCCGGCATCATTATTCCGCCCAGCCACAACATGATCATTTTTGCCATTGCCGCAGGCGGCGGCATTTCCATCTCCAAACTCTTTCTTGCGGGGGTGGTCCCCGGCATCCTGATGTGCCTATGCCTTGCGGCGGCGGCCTATCTGGTGGCCGTCAAACGCGGCTATGCCGCCGAAAAGTTCCCGGGCTGGACCGCTCTGACGATGGCCTTCTTTGGAGCAATCCCCGGGCTTATGACTGCGGTCATCATCGTGGGTGGTGTCCTCTCAGGTGTGTTCACCGTCACGGAATCCGGTGCGTTCGGGGCCATCTACGCCTTCCTTGTAACCATCCTGGTCTACAGATCCATCACTGTGGAAAATTTCAAGACTGCGGTGATTTCATCCGTCCGCACAACCGCAATGGTCATGATCCTGATCGCTTGTGCCGGCGCATTTGCCTATATGCTGACGTTCTACCGGGTCCCTGCCAAGACCGTGGATTTGCTGACCGGGCTGACTGAAAACCCAATTCTGATCCTGCTGATGATCAACCTGGTATTGCTGATCCTCGGAATGATCATGGACATGGCAGCGCTGATCCTGATCTGCACACCCATCTTCTTGCCCGTGGCCAACAGTCTGGGCATTGATCCTTTGCAGTTTGGCATGATCCTCCTGGTCAACCTTGGCCTTGGCTTGTGTACGCCCCCGGTTGGTTCATGTCTCTTTGTGGGCTGCGCCGTCGGGAAACTACCAATGGAAAAAGCGGTCAAGACCATCTGGCCATTCTACATCGCCATTTTCGCCGCGCTCATGCTGATTACCTTTGTTCCGGCGATTTCGCTGACGCTGCCCAACCTGTTATAGTGAATGACGCGCGCGTCTTTGCCTAGACGCTGATTTCCCGCAGCCGTTCCATTTCGTGCTTCAAAAGACCAGCCTGCTCTGAATACAAGATCGCCGTTTCTGCAAAACCAGCAGCAGCCTCCGCCATTCGCTCATTTTCAGACGCCGACAAAGCAGATAAGGCCTGTCTAAGCGTCAGGGCGACCTCAATCGTCGCTGCACCATCCCGCGCGATTGATCCAAATGCCTGCTCGACAAATTCCTGTGGTCCTGGAAAAAACGCAAACACCTTTGGAGCAGTTGGTCGTTCCTCGTCGGGCGACACGCGCGCAAACTCCCACAACAGTGTCTTGACCATCATCAGCGCCTCTACCGCTGTTCCGGGATCATTGATCCCCGGCGACAAGGCTTTCGATGCGATCTCCGAAAGCACAACCAATCCAAATTCTGCATCTTGCTCATGCGTTCGTTGCGCGCCAAAAGTAAAAGCCTCAACCAAGGTACGCTTCAACACGGCATCTATCCCGCCAGAAACCTGTGCAATCACCTCTCCCTCCAGCACATGCATGCCCGGTCTGACACTGAGATAAATGGATGCCGCCTCGGGCAGGCAGTCTTGCAGACGCGCGAAATCAATCAGCTGCAAATAACCGGACTGCGGGGCGCGCAAATCGATCAAGTCCGTCGGCAAAATAGTTTCCTCCGCGAGCTCGGATGCCCCAAATCTAGGATGTTTCGCTTGTGCAAGCAGAGACGTACGCGCGCGTTCTTTTGCGGACAGCAGACTGTCTTCAACGCTGCCAAGCGTGGTGAGATGTTGAATCCAGCGCAACAGCGACACCACCACCCAGATGACGACCAGCGTGGTCACAGCCATCACGATAATTGCTGCATCCGGTGGATAAAAACCCAATCGGTAAAGTACCAGCGACCCCAATGAATAAACAAATGCACCGATGAAAGCCGCCAGCACCGACTGTGTCGTCGTGTTCTCAAGCAAGATGCGGTGCACGCGCGGTGTTGTCGCATCTGCCGCGGCCCGATGCGCAGACACCATGATGTTCAATGAAAAAGTCGACACCGCCAACATCGACGTTGCCAAGATGGTCAATACCGGAAGAACAGAAGAGAATTCGATCCTGGCCTTCGTGGCCTCGCTCAACAGCGAATTCGCCAGAGGGCTTATCAGTGTCGCCACAAGGGACAACAACGCATAAAAAAGAACGCGAAGCCCCATGTCGCGGTAGTAACGCAGAAAGATGAGCTTTAGCCATTCCAGACGAGATTTCATAGGTTTACCAGTGCCGCGTAATCAAAATTGAAGGCTCAGAAGTCGTCCTTGACAGTAGCGCAAAGATGGCGGGGACCAAGAGGAACCGAACGTCGGCTAGGATCGTTTCGCAGTTAAGTTAGGACACGGCACCGTGAAGCACCTGCATTAACTCTTTTATTCACGGCAAATACCCCCATTTATAGCGTCATACCAGACAAGGAGTGTGCCATGTCCAAATACGCAAAAACCGACGACGCCGTTGCCCGCCTTTCTCCTGAAGAGCACCGCGTCACCCAGCAGGATGGGACAGAACGCCCGGGAACGGGCGCTCTGTTGCACAACAAGGAACCCGGCATCTACGTCGATATTGTTTCGGGCGAGCCTCTGTTCGCCTCGGCCGACAAATACGAGTCTGGTTGCGGATGGCCCAGCTTTACCAAACCTATTGAGGCCGCACATATCAACGAATTGCGGGACGCGAGCCTTGGTATGATCCGTACCGAAGTCCGCTCGACCCATGGCGACAGCCATCTCGGCCATGTTTTCCCAGATGGGCCGACAGACCGGGGCGGGCTGCGGTATTGCATCAATTCCGCGAGTTTGCGGTTTGTGCATCGCGACGACATGGAAGCCGAAGGATACGGCGATTACATTGATCAGGTGGAGGATGTGGCATGACAACGGAACGTGCAGTTTTGGCCGGAGGATGTTTCTGGGGCATGCAGGACCTGATCCGCAAGCGAAATGGGGTGATTTCGACCCGTGTGGGCTATACCGGTGGCGATGTGCCAAACGCGACCTATCACAACCACGGCACACATGCCGAGGGAATCGAAGTGATCTTCAACCCGGATGAAATCTCGTACCGCGACCTGTTGGAATTGTTCTTTCAGATACATGATCCGACGACGCCAAATCGTCAGGGCAACGATGTCGGTTTGAGTTATCGTTCCGCGATTTATTATGTGGATGATGCCCAAAAAGCCTGCGCGCTGGAGACAATCGCAGACGTTGAGGCTTCTGGCCTTTGGCCCGGCAAGGTCGTGACCGAAGTCGAGCCGGTTGGAGAGTTCTGGGAAGCCGAAACAGAGCACCAAGACTACCTCGAACGCTTCCCAAATGGCTATACCTGCCATTTCCCGCGGCCAAATTGGGTGCTGCCAAGACGAAGCGTGCCCAGCACAGCCGCTGAATAGAAATCAACCAGGCGGCTCCGGCCGCCTGCTGACCCCTTAAAACTGTCTTAACCAGTGCCTGCCAGAGTGCCTTAAGGACTTTTGGAGGCACCAAATGGGTTTTTTCACGTCGTCGAAAAAGGCAAATGGTGCTGCATCTGCGCAAGACGCCGAATTGGTTCAAGCTTTGAACATGGCGCATGGCATCGTCTGGTTTGACCTGTCGGCCACGGTGATCGATGCAAACCCGAAATTCTGTGACATGCTTGGTGTTGAGCGTGATAGCGTTCTCGCGAAACCTCACGACAGTTTTCTGGACGCTTCCGTCACGGATGACCTGCGGGCTTCGCAGCTGTTCGCGACGCTTAAAACAGGAACCCCGGTGGCGGCGACTGTCAAATGGCGTATTCCAGGCAGCGACCAGCTCTGGGTTCAATCCAGTTATTTGCCAATCAAAGAGGCCAGTGGTGAAGTCTGCAAAATTGCGCTTATTGCAACTGACGTTACCGCCACCAACAGCACAACGCGTGATCATCTGTCAGAGTATGACAGCGTTCAACAGGCCCTTTCTCGGGTGGTTTTTGACGCGCAAGGGAACATTCTTGAGGCCAACGATGCCTTTCTTGCCGCCATGGAGTATGAGCGAGCTGACGTCATCGGCCAGAACCACTCGGTTCTGGTAAAGCCGGAATATGCCAACTCTGAAGAGTACAATACGTTTTGGCAGACTCTGGTGAATGGAGAAGCGCAATCAGGCGCTTTCTCACGGCTTAGCAAGACCGGCGCGGAGAGATGGTTTCAAGCAGTGTACTGTCCTACTTTCGACGACGACGGAACTCTAAAAAACATCGTGAAACTTGCCTCCGATATCACGTGTCAAAGCAAAGCTGCGAAATATGCCAGCAGGGCTTCGGATACGCAGGCGGTTGTCGAGTTCAACCTTGATGGAAAAATTCAGTCTGCAAATAATGCATTCCTGCAGTTGATGGGGTACACGCTCGAAGACGTCGTTGGTAAGCACCACAGCATATTCATGCCCGAATACGACGCTGATAGAACCGAATATGACGACCACTGGGCAACGCTCCAACGTGGAGAGATCCTCAGTGGGCAATACCGGCGCCGTCACAAATCCGGGCAAGATGTTTGGATACTCGCCATATACAAGCCGGCGTTTGGCCCAGATGGAAAGCCCATGCGCGTTGTCAAATACGCAACCGACATAACACCGAGAATACGTGCCGTAACGGCCCTTCGCGAGGGCTTGGAACACCTTGCCGAAGGCGACGTAAGCAAACCGATCAACGACGCGTTCTCTATGGAGTTTGAACCGCTCCGCGCGGACTTCAACAGCGCCTTGGATCGTCTGCGCAATAGCATTGAAACCGTCGTGCAAGCCGCCAGAAGAATTGGCGAAGGCACTCAGGAAATCAATGGCGCCGCCAATGACCTCAGCCGCCGGACGGAAAACCAGGCCGCCGCATTGGAACAAACGGCCGCAGCGATCAATGAGATGACTGCATCGGTCAAGTCAACGGCGCAGATCGCGCAACACACCAATGGCCTTGCTGGCAGGGCCAAATCCCACGCCTCATCAGGTACTGGCGTTATGAAACAGGCACGCAACGCCATGGATGCGATTGCCGCCAGCTCGAACGAGGTTTCAAAAGTCACTTCCGTGATTGAGGATATCGCTTTCCAAACAAATTTGCTGGCGCTGAACGCAGGCGTGGAAGCGGCACGCGCGGGTGAGGCGGGACGTGGATTTGCAGTCGTCGCTTCGGAAGTCCGCGCGCTGGCGCAACGATCGTCTGAAGCCGCGACACAGATTTCACAGCTTATCGCAAGCTCGGTCGCTCAGGTTGAACAGGGCGTCGACCTCGTTTCGCGCACCAGCGAAGCCTTGTCTGAGATTGAAGGGTTTGTGGGAGAAGTTGCGGACCTGGTCGGCGACATAACAATCGCGTCCAAAGAGCAATCAGGTGGTATCTCCGAAATAATGACCTCGATCAGCAGCCTTGAGGAAGTAACTCGAATGAATGCGGCGATCGTGGTTGAGACAAACGCTGCCACAAAAATTCTGACGACAGAAGCCCAATTGCTCAACGATTTGACATCGACTTTCGTGTTGAATGATGACGTTCCATCTGACGCCAACGCTCACCCAACCGATCTGCGTGCGGTTTCGTAGTGAGAGAGCTCAAGAGGCGGCAATACGTGGGCGACCCGTAGCCTCAACAGTGATTGTCGCCTCCACAAAGATCTCACGCGCCTCGACCCCCGCGACCTGAATGTCCCGCGACACGCTTGTCTGGATATCGGCGGCCCCTGCTGTGATCGCTGCCGATTCGGCCTGATTTCTCAGCCAGGCCTCAAGTGCCGACATCGCGGTCTTCTGATCACCAAAATCCAGCGGACCGTCCGGCAGATGTACGCGGTATTTTCCTTCGCCCGGTGACGTGACTGATCCCGACCGCCGCATGGTAACCCGCCCCACGACAGCACCAATGGCATTGGCGACCCCGGCATGTTCAGGCAGGATCATTTTGGCGCATAAGGCCCTACCAACTGCAGGGTAGTAGGTTGCTGCCGACGCGCCGAGACCAATCACGGGCACGTTCAGTCCCGCTTCAAGCCGCAACAGCCCGCTATGGCCGGACAACCCCCTTTGCAACAGAATGTGACGCGCCAGAATTTCAGGTGGTTCATCAAAGCCTGGCGTCTCTTCAGCAAATGCAGTTTCCAATAGTGCCCGCCCCGTTTGCTCGGTCAGTTGCGCCACAATCATCCGGGCCATCTCTTCCGCAGATCCTGCAAGCACATTGCCGGACCCAGCCCGCCGACGCGCCAGTAGCGCGAGGGCTTTTTCAGCTGCTGAGCGATCCCATTCGTCCAAATCCCCCAAAACATGGCTCGCGTCCGACGGTGTGACGCCACTGATCTGGACGATCCCACGATCCACCAGACGGTTCAGCGCACCATATTCGATCCTTGCCCGCAACACCTGTCCCATGGGGCATACACGATCCCCCAACCGGTCCAATAGCGCCCTATCGCGCACGCCAAGACCTTCCAGCGATTGGCCCTCTAGGGCGAATACAAACCGCCCATCATGTTCACCCGGAGTCAAATTACGCAAAGCTTTGTCCAATGCATCATGAACAAGCTCCGGCTCTTTTTGCGCCAGCAAGGAAACGGGCACAACGCGTCGAGGGCCAAGGGTGACTCTATGATCCAACCCACCCTGAACCATCTCGACCATACTATCGCCGCCCAACCCAGTCGTCCGCATGGCCACCGCTTCCACCATCGTTCGATACGGGCCGACACGGGCACCATCGGGATCGATCGAGGGCCGGCCTTCCCGCAGCAAAGCCACATCCGTCGTGGTGCCGCCAATATCGCTCACCAACCCATGATCTGCGCCGGTCAGCCAGTGCGCCCCGACGATGGAGGCCGCAGGCCCGCTCAGAATGGTCTCAATTGGTCGTTCCTTGGCCTGCGCAGCCGAGATCAAAGCGCCATCGCCACGCACCACCATCATCGGCGCAGTCACCCCAAGGGAGGTAAGGGTATTTTCCGCCCGACCAATCAGCCGGTCGATCATCCCGACCAAGCGTGCGTTCAGCAAAGCCGTCATGGCCCGCTTAGGACCATTAAGCTTGGCTGACAATTGGTGTGATGCAGAGACGGGACGGCCCGTCATGTCGCTTATGAGCGCCGCAGCACGTAACTCATGGGCCGGGTTTCGCGTCGCAAATTGCGCCGCAACCGCAAATGCACTGACATGTCCCGCATGCTCCGCCAGAAAACCCTGTAAAGACGCTTCGTCTAACGGCACACTCTCCGCACCTGCATGATCATGCCCGCCCGCACAAACCAAAACCGGATCACCCCGGAGCGCATCGAGCAGCCCGTGTGCCTCTAGGTCACGCTCCCGAAAACCGATGTAAATCAATCCGATACGCCCACCCTGGCCTTCAACAAGAGCGTTTGTGGCAAGTGTTGTCGAAAGCGACGCCATGCTAACCTCGGCTGGATTCACGGCCGCCTCCGAAAGGACGGCTCCAACCGCGCGGCCGATACCTTCTGCCAGATCGTGTCGCGTGGTCAGCGATTTGGCCGAGGCGATGACGCTTTTTTCGTCACGGATCAGCACCGCATCGGTGTAGGTTCCACCGGTATCAACGCCCAGCAACAGCGACATGTACCTCTCCTTTCAGCTTCATGCGATGTAACAAAGTGAGTGGTGACGTCCAGCCCATGTGCGGCATCAATCGCTCAATTGCGCCAAAGCCCACCCCGCCGCGTCAGAAACCGTGGGGTCTGGATCACTTGTTAAATCCGCTGCCACTGGCCGTAAGCTGAGGTCCGCAGAGTTTCCAATGGCATACAAGACGTTGCGAACAAACCTTTCACGACCGATGCGCTTCACCGCTGATCCTGAGAATAACGTGCGGAACGCTGCGTCATCCAACCGCGCGAGCTCGGCCAGCTTCGGGGCGACTAATTCGGGTCGTGAGCTCAGGCGTATGTCCCGCGCCGTGACGGCAAATTTGTTCCAAGGGCAAATCGCCAGACAATCGTCGCAGCCGTAAATGCGGTTTCCCATAAGCGGACGCAGTTTTTCCGGGATGGGCCCCTTATGTTCAATCGTCAGGTAGGAAATGCAGCGCCTTGCATCAAGCTGGTAGGGCGCTGGAAAAGCGTCGGTCGGACAAATGTCCAAACAGGCACGGCACGACCCGCAATGATCGATTTCCGCCGCGTCTGGGGCGAGATCGATCGTCGTGAAAATCGACCCGATGAAGGCCCAGTTTCCCCAGGTCCGGCTTACCAGATTGGTATGCTTGCCTTGCCAACCCAGCCCGGAGGCTTGCCCCAACGCCTTCTCCGGCACCGGGGCCGTATCAACAAAGACCTTCACCTGCGGATCAAGCGCTGCTGCTTCAGCCATCAACCATCTGGCCAGCCGTTTGAGGCGCTTCTTGACGACGTCATGGTAATCCCGGCCCTGCGCATAAACGGAAATCGCCCCCAGCTCAGGCTTTTCCAGAACGGCCAACGGATCGTGGGAGGGCGTGTAACTTTCCGCGAGTAGAATGACAGACCGCGCTTCAGGCCAAAGCGCGGCAGGATTGCCGCGCCAGTGCATTCGTTCCTCCATCCACGTCATCTGACCGTGATAGCCCGAGGCCACAAATGCCTGCAGGCGGTCGGGCACCTCCGGAACCGCATCGGGGCGGCAGACCCGGCAATCGATGAATCCCACTTCTGATGCCTCAGTCAGCAGCCGTTCTTTTAAGCCGTCCATTCTGTTTCCAGCCCCGGTAGTGCGAAACGCACTTCTCCCGGATCAAAAGTCGAGATCATTGTAGTGCTTCGGCGGCGGAAACCCCGACACCTGATCGGCCAGAATCGACCGGAACGCAGGGCGGGATTTTATCTTGGCATACCAGTCCTTAACCACTTCGGATCGGTTCCAATCCACATCCGAAATATAGTCGAGCGCACTCAGATGAGCCGCCGCGGCAAAATCCGCAAGTGTCATGACGTCGCCTGCCAACCACCGCCGATGATCGAGCAACCAGGTCATGTAATCCAGGTGATACTTGATCGCCTTTGCCCCCGCTTTGACATTCGTGCTGTCCGGGTAGCCCTGTTTCATGACCTTCTTGTTGACGCGTTCATATAGCAGTTTCGACGTCACTTCGCTGTGGAACTTGTCATCGAACCATCCCACCAGTCGGCGCGCTTCCTGCCGCGCGACCGGATCCTTTGGCATCAGGGCAGGGTCAGGCCGGGTCTCTTCGATGTATTCGCAAATGGCGGCACTTTCCGCCATGACCACGCCGTCGATTTTGAGAACCGGTACTTTGCCCGCAGGATTGCGACGCATGAAATCCGGATCTTCCTCCCAATAGCGTTCTTCCACCAACTCCACTTCAACTTTCTTTTCGGCAAGGCTTAGGCGCACCTTGCGGCAGAACGGGGAGAGGGGAACGTGATATAACCGCGCCATCAGAGCTTCCATATTCCGAAATATACTCCTTCAATGCCTGCAACTGCGCGCGGATTCAACTCTCGAAACAGGCTGCACGTCCGTCTTTGCGGATAGTTGCGGCCCCATCCATGATCGACGCAGCACGTTTGCGTACGAACGAAGAGGGATTCGACGCCGAGCGACCTTTAGGGTCAGGCAGGATCGCCGCAAGCCGGGCAGCCTGCCGCGCGGTCAGATCGGCAGGCAAAGCATCAAAGTAGTGTCGTGCCGCTGCCTTGACCCCAAAGACACCAGCATCAAACTCTGCGATGTTGAGATACACTTCGATAATCCGCTTCTTTGGCCAAATCGCTTCCAGAGCGGGCGTCATCAAGGCTTCCAATGCTTTACGGGTGTAATTTCGCCCATGCCAGAGATAGACATTCTTGACCGTCTGTTGGGAGATCGTGGACGCACCACGCGCGCCTCCCTCTTCTATGGCCTCCCGGATCGCCACCATATCAAAACCCCAATGCGTGCAGAAGTTGGCATCTTCAGCCGCCACAACCGACCGCGCCATCACCGGGGCAATGTTTTCCAGCGCGATCCACTCATACTCAACCCCGCCGAGCTTGCGCCCTTCGGCGAACATGTATGGGGTCGTCCAGACCGGTAGGAAACGGCCAAGCACCATCAGCGCCATTACCAAAACCGCTATGGCAAGCGCGCCCCTGAAGAGCCAACCAAGCGCCCGCCTGACATACCGGAGGCGCGTTGCTTTCCTGGTTGTTTTCTTTTTGCTCGAACGTTTGGAGGGTTTTGCCATGGCGCGACTTTATGCGCGCCATGGCCGGTTGTGAACCACCGATGATAACGTGTTATTCCGCAGGAATAGCGCCTTCTTCCATGCTCAGAGGTGCGGGGATATGTACCAACATTTCCTTGGGACATATCTGTAGGAAGTTATGCCGTTCGGTGTCCCAATGTTGCAAGATATCCGCGACGCGCCGGCTGCCTGTTTCGCTCAGGTGCATCTCCAAGAGCTCTTCCAGTTCTCCCAGCCAATGATCGACGGTGACCGGGCAGGTTACCAACGTTTCCATGTTCATCAGCGCAGGTGCTTTGCCTTCGGGATCGTAGAGGTAGGCCATACCACCCGTCATCCCGGCTCCGAAGTTTGCGCCGATGTCGCCGACAATCACCGCGACACCGCCGGTCATATATTCGCACCCGTTGGAGCCACAGCCTTCGATCACCACTTTTGCACCAGAGTTTCGCACGGCAAATCTTTCGCCGGCACGGCCTGCCGCAAAGAGGTACCCGTCGGTCGCCCCGTAGAGCACGGTATTGCCAATAATCGTGTTTTCGCCAGCCGTGATCGGTGAGGCCATGGGCGGGCGCACGACGATCCGCCCTCCGGACAACCCTTTGCCGACATAGTCATTGGCATCACCGGATACTTCCAGTTTAAGCCCCGGCGCCGCAAAAGCGCCCAATGACTGACCCGCAGACCCGCTGAGTTTCACGGTCAGATGGTCTGGCTGTAGCGTATTGCGCATGCCAAACTTCTTGACGATATGGCTCGATGTGCGCGTTCCCACCGTGCGATGCGTGTTCTGGACCGCGTAGGAAAGCTGCATTTTCTCGCCGTCCTCAAGGAAACGTTGGGCATCTCGAACGATCTCTGCATCCAGCGTGTCGGGAACCGGGTTACGTTCCTTGTCTCGGTTGTAAACGATGTCGGCTGCACCATCGACGGTGATGAGCAGTGGGTTCAAATCTAGATCGTCCAGATGCGCCGAGCCGCGACTCACCTGCGTCAGCAGGTCCGCACGCCCGATCACATCGTCGATGCTGCGGGCGCCGATTGACGCAAGGATCTCGCGCACCTCGGTGGCGTAGAAGGTGATGAGGTTGACGACTTTGTCCGCGTTTCCGGTGAACTTCTCGCGCAATGACTCGTCTTGCGTGCAAACCCCGACCGGGCAGGTATTCGACTGGCACTGGCGCACCATGATACAGCCCATCGCGATCAGGGCCGCCGTGCCGATGCCGTATTCTTCAGCGCCCAGCATCGCGGCCATGACAATATCGCGCCCGGTCCGAAGTCCGCCATCGGTCCGCAAGGTGATCCTGTCGCGCAGGTGGTTCATCGCCAGAACCTGATGCGCTTCGGTCAGACCCATTTCCCACGGCAAGCCCGCATATTTGATCGAGGTCGCAGGTGACGCACCTGTTCCGCCATTGTGGCCAGAGATCAGGATCACATCCGCCTTGGCCTTCGCGACGCCTGCGGCAATCGTGCCAACGCCGGACGAGGCCACCAGTTTGACAGTGACTTTGCACCGCGGGTTGATCTGCTTGAGGTCATAGATCAGCTGCGCCAGATCCTCGATCGAATAGATATCGTGGTGCGGCGGGGGCGAGATCAGCGTCACGCCCTTGGTCGAGTGCCGCAGACGCGCGATCAGGTCGGTGACCTTCATGCCGGGCAACTGCCCCCCCTCACCGGGCTTGGCCCCTTGCGCCACCTTGATCTCAAGCTCTTCGCATTGGTTGAGATATTCCGCAGTGACCCCGAAGCGACCGGAGGCCACCTGCTTGATCTTGGCCGACGGGTTGTCACCGTTGGACTCGGGCACGAAATGCGCCGGATCTTCTCCACCCTCACCGCTGTCGGACTTGGCGCCGATACGGTTCATGGCAACATTCAGCGTTTTATGAGCTTCAGGGCTCAGCGCTCCAAGGCTCATACCGGGAGTGACAAACCGCTTTCGGATGGAGGTAATGCTCTCCACCTCTTCCAGTGGAATGGGATTTCCCAAAGGTTTGATGTCCAGCAGATCACGTAAATGGATTGGCGGGTTACTCTGCATCTTGGCCGAGTACTGCTTCCACATCTCGTAAGACGCCTTATTACACGCCATCTGCATCATATGCATTGAGGTCGCTTCCCAGGCGTGGGTCTCGCCAGATTTGCGTGCCTTGTAAAAGCCACCAATCGGCAGGACGGAGCCCGCATTCTCCCAGGCTTTGGCATGAACTTCTTCGACTTTGTGCTGAATGCCATGGATGCCGATGCCACTGATACGGCTGGTCATGCCGGGGAAATACTCCGCACACATGGCGCGGCTCAGGCCCACGGCTTCAAAGTTCAGGCCACCGCGGTAAGAGGAAATCACCGAAATCCCCATCTTTGCCATGATCTTCAGCAAACCCTGGTCGATAGCATTCCGATAACGCGCGACGGCTTCGGTCAGGGTACAGTCCAGCAGCCCCCGCTCAATACGATCCGCCAGCGAGTCTTCTGCCAGATAGGCGTTGACGATCGTCGCCCCTGCCCCAACCAGCACCGCAAAGTAATGCGGGTCAATACACTCGGCCGATCGCACGTTCAGCGAACAGAACGTCCGCAACCCTTTCCGCACCAGATGGCTGTGAACCGCAGATGTTGCGAGGATCATGGGCATGCCCACTTTGCCCTCACCACTTTTATGATCGGTCAGCACAATATGACCCGCACCAGACCGGACGGCGTCTTCCGCTTCAGCGCGGATGCGCTGCAAACCAGAGCTCAGGTTGCCCTGACCCGGTTCAAACGTACAGTCGATCTCCATCAGGTCAGCATTGAAATGGCCAACAAGCTCATCGAACTGAGAGTTGCCCACAAAGGGGCTGTCCAGCGTGATGATCTCGGTCTGGCTACTATCCTCGTCCAATACGTTCTTGAGATTGCCAAATCGCGTTTTCAGGCTCATCACGCGGTATTCGCGTAAACTGTCAATCGGCGGGTTGGTCACCTGGCTGAAGTTTTGGCGGAAGAAATGGCTCAACGGGCGGTACTGCTTGGACAGAACTGCTGAGGGCGTGTCATCCCCCATGGAGGCAAGCGTCTCTTTTCCGTCTTCGGCCATCGGCGCCAGAATTTGTTCTAGCTCTTCGATGCTATATCCCGCCGCCACTTGGCGGCGCCGCAATTCACCACCGGAAAAGACAGGTTTTTCGGTCACGCTGGAAAGCGCCTCATCAAGGTCGTTGATCTTGCCAACCCAATCACCAAAGGGTTGCGCAGACGCAAGTTTGTTCTTGATTTCAGTGTCATGGAACAAGGTGCCTTCGGCCATATCCACAGCCAGCAACTGGCCTGGTCCCAAGGCCCCTTTTTCGACGACGTTGGCCTCGTTTAGGGGCACCATGCCAGCTTCTGACCCGGCGATCAGCATGCCATCTCCTGTCACGACATACCGCATCGGACGGAGGCCGTTACGATCCAGACCTGCGCAGACCCAGCGCCCGTCGGTCATGGCCAGTGCGGCCGGGCCATCCCAGGGCTCCATCACGGAGTTGCAGTAGGAGTACATATCGCGCCACGCCTGCGGCAATTCCACCGCCTGCTTCGACCAGCTTTCCGGCACCAGCATTGTCTTCGCCATTGGCGCATTACGTCCGGCGCGCACAAGCACTTCGAAGACCGCATCCAAAGCCGCCGAGTCTGATGACCCAGACGGGACAATCGGCTTAATGTCTTCGGCCATATCGCCAAAGGTCGATGACGCCATGCGGATCTCATGGCTCTTCATCCAGTTCATATTGCCCTTCAGCGTGTTGATCTCGCCGTTATGGGCCAACATGCGGAAAGGCTGCGCCAGCCACCACTGCGGGAAGGTATTGGTTGAATAGCGCTGGTGATAGATTGCGAATGCACTCTCGAAACGCTCATCCATCAGGTCTGGGTAAAACTCCGCCACCTGTTCCGCCAGCATCATGCCCTTGTAAATGATCGACCGGCACGACAGCGACGCAATGTAAAGCGAATGGACCTGGGCAGCGGCTGCAGCCTTTTCGATGCGGCGGCGGATGACATAAAGCTCACGCTCGAAGGTCTCCTCATCCACCCCTTTGATATTCGAAATCAAGATTTGCTCGATCTCGGGCCGTGTGGCGTTGGCTTTTTCGCCAAGGACCGAAATGTTTACAGGCACATGGCGCCAACCGTAAATATAGTAGCCCATGCGCAGCACTTCTGTTTCCACGATGGTCCGGCAGGTTTCTTGTGCGGCAAAATCCGTGCGCGGCAAAAACACCTGTCCGACGGCCATGAGCAAATCGGTCTTCGGCTGGTGGCCTGTCCGGCGCACCTGATCGTAAAAGAAATTCGCCGGAATCTGCACGTGAATACCGGCGCCATCGCCGGTCTTTCCATCTGCATCCACAGCACCTCTGTGCCAGATCGCCTTGAGCGCCTGAATGCCATTGTCCACGACCTGCCGACTGGGTTTCCCGTCAATCGAAACCACAAGGCCCACGCCGCAGGAAGAATGCTCTTCGGACGTATCGTAGAGTCCATGCTCGGCCATGTAGGCGCGTTTGGCTTCTTCTCGCGCAACCCATGCGTCATCAAATTTTGCCATCAGGTCTCTCCCTCGACGAATCTGTTCTTTGCTTCATACTGCGCACGCGTCGCCGTCGGGTGATCACCCACGATCCGCGCAATCGCATCATCTGTGTAAATCTCTGAGCGCATCTTCCAGCCGCGCGCTTCATCGAAGAGACCCGGCATCAACTCGTAATTTGCGCCGGGCTGGTCCGTATCGCGCATCCAAAGGTGTGACCCACAGGCTGGGCAAAACGCGCGCTCAGAAAAGGAAGAGGATCTGAACCGGGTCACGTCACCCTCAACGGCCACAGAATCTTCCTGTGCCTCAAAACACAAGAAGACCCCGCCCGACCAACGCTGGCACATGCGGCAGTGACAGGCGCCGGGTTCCGGGAAATGCGCCCCGTCAACAGTCACCTTGACCGCGCCGCAAAGGCATTGACCTTTCAAGACTTCACTCATGTACCCGGTTCCCCAACACTCTCAAAGAATGCAATCGTCTCTTCTGCGCTCAGGCGTTTTTGGACGTTTTCCAACCGGTAGCCTTGCGGGCACATGTCGGAGAAATATTCAAAAGCCACTGTGCCTCCGGCGGCATCGTCGAACAGTCCGGCCGCCAGATAACGCGCGCCATCATGCACGGTTCCGTACCAAAGCGTTGATCCACATTCTGAACAGAACCCCCGCTCCGCCCATTCAGACGACCGAAAGCTCTTCGCTGGGCCCTCAATCTTGATACTGGACTGATCGGGTGACAAGGCGACGAACACACTGCTCGTATGGCGGCGGCACATCTCACAATGACAGGCTGTGAGCCCATCGCCCTCAAACATGGCCTCAACCTTGACCGCGCCGCAAAGGCACTGGCCTTTGATGTTCCGATTTCTACTCACAGCCAATCTCCGGTTTGGCGGCCAGAAACCCGGCTTCTCCGTCGAAATAAACGGCATGTGGTGTCTGGTCGAAAACCTCGAGGTTGTTGCCAAAGATACTGCGCTGCCAACTGGCTTCAAAGATCAGGTCGCGGTCTTGGGCGACATAGACATCTACTTCGAATTCCAGTCCACCAGCGCCTGGCTTCAATTCGAAAGTCCTGTAGATGCGGCCCTTGTGAAAACTGACTCCATTCAAGTCGACCGTTTCACCCGGCATTTCGATACGACCATCCAGCGTATACTTTCTGTCCTTGATGATATTCGTGCTCATCAAAAAAACACCGGTTTCCGGGACGCTTCCCGAAGCAACTGCCTCCGCAAGATCCATTGTGGAACCCGAGTTCGGAACCGCCGTCATTTGAAGCGCTTGCCCGTCGGCATAGCGAAACTGCTTCATGTCCCAATCCGACGCATAGACATGCACGACAATCGGTTCGCCATTGTTATAAGTCCAAGCCTCGCGACGATCCCCGCAATCCATCATGGTCGTCGTGTGACACATCGCTTTATGGATCGTTGCCAAGGGAGTGCAGCCGTTGGGCACAGCGACCTGATCCGCAGCAAGCGCTGTTCCGACCAGAGCGGTGAGGCTCAGCACGGAAAGAATGGGTGTCTGCATTTTCATCTTTCGGTTCCCTTTTGGTCAAAGGTGCTGATTTGGATACCGTTCAGCGCGGCTCAAACTTGAAATGGCACTCATTGAACTCTCGTCAGGCAAGCTTACTCAGCAGCGATTGCAGCGTTGGCGCCAATTTTCTCGAGGATTGCCTCTGCGCAATCGCGCCCGTCGCGGATCGCCCAAACGACAAGGCTTGCCCCGCGCACGATGTCACCAACGGCGTAGACGCCTTCCAGGTCCGTCTGACCTGTCGTGAAGGCCGCCTTGATGGTCCCCCAGCGGGTCACGGGAAGGTCCGGTTGATCCCAGAGCGTCGGAAGGGCTTCCGGCTCAAAGCCCAACGCCATGATGACAAGATCAGCTTCTTCGACGTAGTCCGCGCCCTCAATGATTTCCGGTGCTTGACGGCCTGTCGCGTCGGGTGCGCCAAGACGCATCTTTTGAACCATTACGCCCGTGACCGGATCACCGACAAAGCCCTTCGGAGCTGAAAGCCATTCAAAGACGACGCCTTCTTCCTCGGCATTCTGCACCTCCCGCTGGGAGCCGGGCATGTTGGCTCTGTCCCGACGGTAGAGGCATTTCACGCTTGTCGCGCCTTGCCGGACCGAGGTGCGGACACAATCCATCGCCGTATCGCCACCGCCAATAACGACAACTTTCTTGCCCTCGGCGTTCAGCTCACCGCTGTCAAATTCCTGCACGCTGTCGCCAAAACATTTGCGGTTGCTTGCGGTCAGAAAGTCAATCGCGCGAACGAGGCCAGATGCACCCACACCTGGTGCTTCGATTTCGCGTGATTTATATACGCCCGTGGCGATAATTACCGCGTCGTGCGCCGCCCGGATGTCCTCAAACGAGATATCTTCACCGACATTGCAGTTCAGTCGGAAGGTAACCCCACCAAGCTCCAACTGTTCATTCCGACGCATCACCACGTCTTTCTCCAGCTTGAAACCGGGGATTCCATAGGTCAGCAATCCCCCCGCGCGATCATAGCGGTCGTAGATTGTTACCTGCACACCTGCGCGTCGCAGCACGTCCGCAGCCGCCAGACCTCCCGGCCCTGCACCGATGATGCCTACGGATTCCGCGCGCTCAGTTGATGGCTTGATGGGAAGTACCCAGCCTTCTTCCCAAGCTGTGTCGGTAATGTATTTCTCAACCGCACCAATGGTGACGGTACCGTGGCCGGACTGTTCGATCACGCAATTGCCTTCGCACAGGCGATCCTGCGGACAAATGCGACCGCAAATCTCGGGGAAAGTATTCGTGGCCTGGCTGACCTCATATGCCTCCTTGAGCCGTCCTTCCGCCGTCAGACGCAGCCAATCGGGAATATTATTGTGTAGGGGGCAGTGGCTCTGGCAGTAGGGTACACCGCATTGGCTGCAACGGCTTGACTGTTCCTGAGCCTTTGCTTCCGCATATTCTGCGTAAATCTCGTTAAAGTCCTCACGACGAGCATCGGCATCCCGTTTCTCGGGCATATCTCTTTCGACGGTCACAAATTTCAACATCTGCTGGCCGGCCATCTCGCGGTTCCTCCCAATTTACTCAGAGCTAACCCCATAAGACACTTCGTCAGGGAAATAAAGTCAGTATGAGTTACCTAAAATCACTTTATTTACCCTTATCGTGGGCATCGGACGCAAAATTCAGCTGATTTTAGGTCCGAATCGGATATAAATTGGAGCTTTTCATTGATTCTCCACGCTTATACCACAGGGGCACACGGTGCTCAGCGGGATCCGGCCATGACTATTTTCCATCTTTTTCTCGTCGCCGTGATCCAGGGCCTGACCGAGTTTCTTCCAATCAGTTCTTCCGGCCACCTGGTGTTGTTGCCTGAATTGACCGGTCAACCAGATCAGGGGCTGGCCATTGATGTGGCGGTGCACGTTGGATCACTGTTTGCGGTGATCGTCTATTTTTGGAGTGATGTAAAAATTGCCGCCGCAGGCTGCTTACGCTTGGTGAAAGGCCGCGTAGATACACAAGGTGCATTTCTTTCTTTGTGCCTTGGCATTGCAACTGTGCCGGTCATAACCGCTGGCCTGATCATAAGGCTCGCCGGCTTTGACGAAGCGTTGCGATCCATCACCGTAATTGGCTGGGCAACGCTTGGATTTGGTCTTTTGTTGTATTGGGCGGATAGAACCGGATCGGAGGAGCGACAGACCGCAGGTTGGACAATCCGAGACGCAACTCTGATGGGGCTTGCACAGGCTTTTGCTCTGATCCCTGGCACATCCCGCTCCGGCGTCACAATCACCGCCGCGCGTCGTTTGGGTTACAAGCGCGAAGACGCAGCGCGTTTGTCCATGCTCATGTCCATTCCAACAATCTTCGCATCTGGAGTGATGTTAAGTATCGGTATCGTTGGAGATGCAGATTGGCAAATGGCGCGCGATGGCATCATCGCGGCCGCTTTCGCGTTTTGCGCAGCACTTTTGGCGCTCAGCTTGATGATGCGCCTGCTCAAAAGCGTAAGCTTCACACCCTATGTGATTTACCGTGTCGCCCTCGGGCTGGTGCTATTGGCCATCGCATACAGCTAAGTCCGCAGGTTTTTGGCTGATTCCTTGATCGCATCGTATTGGCCGGATGGACGAAAGCGCCAAAGGTATTCAGGCAATACCGAAGAAAGCGATGTTGGCGTTATTCCCAGCTCAGCGAACCCACGATCTCCATTCGTGACAATGTTATCCTTTGACAGGTTCCGCACCTGATCCCGCGTGATCATTCCATTCGTGATCAATCCTGCCGAAAGCGTCTGCACCAGGTCAAAGCCCCAAGCCATGATCCGCGCAGCAAAGAAGGGTATGTTTACGATCAGTCGTCGCCGGTGAATTGTCTCTAACATGATCTGCATGAGCTCGCGGAAACTCGCAACATCCGGCCCTCCCAAACTGTAAACGCCGGGTTCCACGGTTTCGGTAAGTGCTTTCTCGGCAGCTTTCGCCACGTCGTCGACGTAAACGGGCTGAAACTTTGTCTCTGCGCCAACTACAGGCAGTACGGGCCCGAGTTTCGTCATCGAAGCAAACCGGTTGAAGAATTGGTCTTCGGGTCCAAAAACAATTGATGGGCGCAGGATAACTGCCGATTGCATGTGTTCAAGAACACCGGCTTCGCCCAGCGCCTTGGTTCGCGCATAGTCACTCTCCGAATCTTCGTCGGCGCCAATCGCGGAGATGTGGACCAGCTTGGGCACGCCCAGTTCGGCAGCAATACGGGCCACACGTTCGGCCCCTTCTGTTTGCACCGCGTCAAATCGGTTTTTTCCATTCTCTGCCAGGATACCAACGCAGTTCACGACGGCATCGGCACCTGTCATCACTTCGCGGACAGACGCATCATCACGGATGTTGCACAGAAGGGGCTCTACTTGACCCACGACGCCATATGGTTTCACGAATATGGCTTCATTCGGTCTGCGGACAGCAACGCGCACCCGCCATCCAGCCTTCGCCATTCTACGGGCGACATAGCGCCCCACGAAACCCGATCCGCCATAGATTGTGACCAGTTTTGACATCGCTCGCCTCATTTGTGCTGCACTGAATTTGATGTACCCGTGTCAACCGAACGAAACAAGGCGCAAATAAGCGCACCAAGCCCAGCTACATCCCTCCAAACAGCCCCAATTTTCGTTTGACACCACACAGACTTCGCCTTAGACGCCTGTCCCACGACACCTGCCCAGGTGGCGGAATGGTAGACGCGCTAGCTTCAGGTGCTAGTGTCCGTATGGACGTGGAGGTTCGAGTCCTCTCCTGGGCACCAATCATCCTCACAAATCCCCATATTGTCAAAGAAAACGGGCTGATAGCTGCCTTCTCGGATCCACATTCAGGTCCACAGGAGGTCCACAATATGGGCGTGATGATGAAGCTAAAAGGTCTCAAGGAACTCGGGCAGGGAAAATGGGACTACCGAAAACGTATCTCTGCTGCGATACAAGATGCGCTGGGCAAGTCCGAGCGGAAAGTGGTGATCGAGGTCCGTTCCGACAGGGACCTCATGCGGAAATATGCGTTGGTAGTGGCTAAAATTGATGCGGAGATTGCAGCGGCCAAGGCTCCTGCTTCTAAGCTGACCCCTCGGGCGGCGTGGGACGTCGCCCTAAACGAAGCCGAAAAGCTGGCCTCAGGTGTCTCCAAATTTCTCCCATAGCAGGCAGGTTACACAGGGCCGAAGTCGTTCGGCGGATATCTCATCACAACCTGCCAAAAGAACCTTGGAGGTTGCCAATACCGGACAGAAAACGCCAAAGTGATGAAAAATAGGATACGTATGCCAGACCACTTGATCAGAGGCGGACCAAACCTGTGCCCAATAGAAATACCTGCACAGCGAGTTGAGCAATGACAAACTCCAGAATGACGCCGGCAATTGTCCTGAGGGCAATTCGTATCTGGTCTGGTCTGTTTATGTTGGCCTTCGTGACGAGCCACTTGGCGAACCTCAGTCTCGGCCTGATCTCGATTGAAGCTATGGATGCAGCACGACCCTACCTTACGGGGCTCTGGACAAGGGCCGATGCAGGCATTTTGCTGCTGGCGTCGCTTGTCAGCCACTTTGCCTTGGGCCTTTGGGCATTCTACCGGCGGCCCACTTTACGCACAAACACGCAAGACATCGTCCAACTTATGACAGGGTTGCTCGTGGTGCCGCTGCTGGCGACCCATGCGGTAGGTATTTCTATGGCGGACAACGCTGGTCTGCACCTTGGTTATGCGGATGCTATTAGATTATTTTGGTTACAAGCGCCTACTGTGGGATTGCTGCAAGTCATCATGTTGTCGGTCGTTTGGGTGCATGGATGCGCAGGCTTGTTTACCTGGTTGCGGTCTAAAGAGAACGCTGTGCGGTTGCTTTATTGGCTGTACCTTGGCGCCGTGATCGTTCCGGTTGTTGCCCTTTTGGGGTATGCCGAAGCGGGACGAGAGATGTTGATGGCTCAACAATTAGGTGCAGGATTGGCTCAAAACCCGCCAATGCCCGAAGGTGTGATCGTACCTTTTGCACAGATTAAACAGGTCACTAATGCCGTGATAACAGGCTCCATCATCCTGGTGATTTTGACATTTGTGGCCCGTTTCGTTCGGCTTGCAATGCTGAAGACACAAGAAGTTATTCTTGTACGAAACGGCAGCACGGAAATGATTTCCAATTCATCCGTCAGCATGCTGGAGGGATTCCAACACAACGACCAGCTGCATGCCAATCTCTGCGCAGGGCGCGGCAGGTGCGGAACCTGTTCTGTACGTATCATCAATTCAGAGTTTCCGCTGCCTTCTCCTTCGGATTTGGAACTACGCACATTGTACAAGGTAGGGGCGCCCGAGGGTTCCAGACTGGCGTGCCAATTGAAACCCCACGGTGGCAAGATCGAAGTTCTGGCCCTTTACCCTGCGGATTACACATTTGAGGATGCCCGACCATCGGACGTGCCTTCCGACGCCGAGGCCTCAGCATGATCGCCCTACGTCATGCGTTAGCGGCTTTGGTTTGTGGCCTCGTTTTACTACTATCTGAGCCGGCATCGGCGCAGACCGATCCGTCAATTCAATCCCCATCGACAAATGATCTTCATGAGTTCACCCGGCTACTTGCTGACGACCGCATTCAGGAGTGGCTGCGGCAGCAGGCGGAGAGCGCCGAGGACTTAATCGAACCGGAAGCACTCGGGTTGCGCGACCAGTTTGATGCATTGGTTTTACAGACGCAGCGACGCATTGGCACGCTAATCCGCACATGGGAAGGCTTGGGGCAAGCCCCTGAAATGGTGCAGGATCGGTGGGAGGCGCAGGTAACCGACACCCGGCGGGTACAGAGCCTTACGTTCGTTCTGATCTTCCTGTTTCTCGGTGCGGGCCTCGAATGGCTTTTCCGACAATACTCGAACCCTGTTCGTCGCCGTCTTGAAATCACTCAATTCAAGACGCCTGCCAAGCGGATCACAGCAGCTGTCACACGCGCGGCTCTTACCCTCACAGGTCTGTTGGCTTTCGCAATAGGCAGCATCGGGGCGTTTTCTGCTTTCGATTGGCCTCCAATCCTTTTTGCGCTGATCCTCAATCTCCTTATGGCAATCGTTGCCATTCGGGTTGTAGGCGCCATGCTCATCTTATTCTTCGCACCCTTTGTTCCCCGTCTGCGGCTTGTGCCTGTCAGTACCGCAATGGCCAGGGTTGTATGTCGTTCTGTCTTGGCCTTCGCGACTGTCCTGATCGTCGCGGTTGCGTCTCGTGATGTCTTTCAGCAAGTCATTGAGGTTTTCAACCCGCCTGGCGGTCAGAATGCGATCCTGGCGGTCTCCGTCATGCTGTCGCTTTTCGTCGCCTTTGCCGCGTTGTTGTGCCTTCATGTCGGGTTCTTTTTCGCAGGTCGCGTAAGCTCTGATGCAGCCACGAAGTCCACCGGCAAATGGCGCGGCTTTCTCAGTTTGCTCATTGTCATATCGTTGGCATTGTGGATCCTGGATCTGCGCCCGATCATGTGGAGCGTTCTTTGCATAGGGGCCTTGCTTGTATCGCTGAAGCTCCTTCGTGACTGGGTCGACCACGCATTTGACAGTGCCATTGCAGATTACATGGCAAAACTTCCACCACCGCAGGTCATCGATGCGACCGATGAAACCACGCCTGATCCAGAAAGCGAGCAGACAGTCGAGATCATAGATCCTTACGAGACATACCGCCCGATCGCACAGCGTGTCGTGCGTTTTGCAGCCATCATTACGGTTGGCTTGATACTCGCGCTGATCTGGAACTTGGGCATCTTTGAAACGACAGAAAACCCAACGGTCATGCAACGCATCTTTACGATCCTTCTGGACAGCGCAGCCGCGTTACTGATTGCCGACCTTCTTTGGACCTGGGCGCGGACAGCCATTGATCGCAGGCTCAATTCGTACCGTCCACCGACAGATGGGTCCGCACCGGGTCCGGAGGCACGGATGGCGACGCTTTTGCCGCTCTTGCGTGTCGTACTAATGGTCGCGCTTTTGTTGATGGTGGCAATGTCGATCCTGTCTTCCATGGGCGTAAACATCGCGCCGATCCTTGCCGGCGCGAGCGTCCTGGGTATCGCAATTGGTTTTGGCGCACAGTCGTTGGTGAAAGATGTTGTCTCGGGCATCTTCTTCCTGATCGATGATGCTTTCCGAGTGGGCGAGTATGTTGAGATCGACCAACTTCGTGGCACGGTAGAGAAAATCTCGATCCGGTCACTGCAAATCCGCCACCACCGCGGGGCGGTACATACCCTGCCATTCGGAGAGTTGAAATCCATGACCAACTATTCGCGCGACTGGGTGATCATGAAACTCGAATTCAGGGTGCCGTTCGATACAGACTTGAAGCTCGTGAAGAAACTGATCAAGCAAGTCGGCGCCCAATTGAAGGAAAACCCGGACTATGGCGACTCCATCATCGAGACTCTGAAATCACAGGGCGTCCGCCGCATGGAAGAGTTCAACATGGTCATCGGGGTCAAGTTTATGACCCGACCCGGCGAACAATGGCTCGTCCGCCGTGACGCTTATCAGGGTGTGCGTGACATATTCGAAGCCAACGGCATCCGTATGGCCGAACGTAACGTCAAAGTGGAACTGGCCGGGGACGAGAACCTGACGGAGGAACAAAAGAAAGCTGTCAGCGCCGCAGCGCATGATGCGGTCACTAGTAGACTGCCGCCAGGACCAATTCTGGACGAGCCATAGAACTACCGCGTATCCATTCGAGAAAACCGCAACCCTGACATCCGATAAGGTCAGGCCCTAGAGGCGAAAATCGGTGGATTGCAGTTGCACATTCCTACCAACGCTGCGACGGGAGTCAGCAGATCGGATTTGGAGGTTCGAGCGACTGGTACCTTGCTTTCACCTAGCCATTGGAACCGACAGAAGCGGAGATGATGGCCGCAAGCTTCACCGATGACCGCGCCGCGGACAAAGCGGACCGGGGGGCCAGATCGCTGAACGACCGTTTTCAAAGGATTGTGTTAGAAACCTGCTATGCTTCAGAAATGCAAAAATTTCGGATGGGAGGACCTCGCATTGTCTGAAAGAGAAATCGCCAAACTGATCGAGACCTATCTTTTTGCGTGGAACGATCGTGATTTTGAAAAGATGGCGTCACTCTTCTCGGTGCCAGCCACTTACATCGCACCGGGCGGCAACCTTCACATACCCGACAAAGCCGCGGTTATATCGAAGCTACGACGGCAGTTTGCCGAACTCGAAGCTGAAGACTTCGATCATACAGAAATCGGCGAAGTGGTTGTGACCATGTGCAATGAGTATGCCGCCTTGGCGGAACTCAGAGACTTGCGACGACTTAAGTCTGATGGATCGGAAATAGCCGCGATCGATGCCCTTTATATCTGTGTGCTGGACGAAGGATCTTGGCGGCTTAGTGTTGCGATGGCTGGACCATGCGGCTGGAACGACAAAGGTTAGTGGGCTGTTTGAGGGCGCGTTTTGTTGCGAGTTTTGGGTGCAACCGACAATTGCTCGCGCACCGGTGATCTAGCAAGGTTTTCGCCCGCTCCGCGCCAGGGGGCAGAATGCCATTCTCGAATACCAAGGCAAAACGCCGCGATGCATTGATCTCTTGTTTTGATGGCGACATGCAGTTCGTTGGCGGTGCCGTCTAGATTCTGGACTGCTCAGGTCTGTTCTATTGTCTGGCAGTCAGTGTGATAACGGATGTAATTCCGGTCGATTTCGATTTGATCTGCAATGAACTTCGCGTCATGCCAGACACCCCAAATAAAGGACGAGCCCCGACGGGTCTGCCAAGGTAGTCCCACAAAGTATAAACCCGGCACACGTGAGACACCGCGTTGGTGCAGTGGCTTGCCCGAAGTGTCGAGGGTGTCGACTTTTAGCCAACCATAATCAAATCGAAACCCCGTCGCCCAGATCACCGTGCTGATACCCTCGGCTGCAAGATCAAGCTCGGCAATCGGGTTTTTCACGCAGTCAGGATCGTCGGGGAGAACATGGGCTTCAGGTTCTTCGGGCAACTCTAACCCATTGCGCGCGATGTGATCGTCTGCTTCCCTGAGTATCGACAGATAATTCGCATCGCCTGCATCCAGATTGGCCTTAAGGTCGTCCGCGATCTGAATTTTGCCCGCCTCGTACCCTTTCGTCATGCCCAACAGCGTGACTCCTTCTCCGGCAAGACGTCGGAAGTCGACGGTTCTGCCGCCATGTGCTCCGCTGACCGCGATGGTTACATGCTCGGTCCCCGGCCCTGGCGTATCCATGTTCCATTTGCCCAGCACGCCCAACCACCAAACGTTGTCGCGACCGCGATAGCGCCGAGGCGGCCGATCATGTGGCCCGATTGAGAAATAGACCCTGCGCCCGGCCGCGTTGAGTTCCGCGGCGATCTGAGAGCCTGATGAACCACCGCCCACCACGAGGACAGCCCCCGGGGCCAGCGTTTGCGGATTGCGATAGGCTGTCGAATGCAATTGCGTCACGCTTTCCGTCTGCGGGATGAGGGCAGGAATGGCTGGGCTTTGGAACGGACCTGTGGCTGCGACCACGTTGCGGGCGGTCATATCACCTTGCGAAGTTTTGACATGAAACCCCGCGAGGCGCTCCAAACGCTCGACGGATAACACATTGACGCCAATCCGAACCGGCGAATTATTCATGCGTGCGTAGTCTTCGAAGTATTGGGCGACGCTTTCCTTGTCGGCAAAGGCATCCTTGTCGCAGGAGAACTCCATGTTTGGGAAACGGTCATGCCAGGCCGGACCATTGGCCACCAATGAGTCCCAGCGTTCCGTACGCCAACGCTCTGCGATACGCGCCCTCTCCAGCACAACATGATCAATTCCGAGCTTGCCCAAATGTTCGCTGGTGGCAATGCCCGCCTGTCCCGCTCCGACAACAATCGTGTCAAACTGTTCCATCTAAGGCCTTCCATTGGAATGATCCGCGCATCTGTCATCGCGTGGACAACGACAATCAACACGACGTCTGCAAAACGTAACTTCAGTGAAATCGAATATCGATTAGGAAAAACCGAAGCGATGATTAGGCATCCTACTTCTTTTCAGGACAGATGCAGTACGGCAAGGTATGATTTGGTGTAGGCACAGCAAGGAGGAAGGCCGTTGGCAAAGGATTACATCGATCCGGTGGAAGCGTTGCGTGACACCGTGTCTATCCCTTTCGAGCAAGCGCGAGCCATGCCAACCGAGGTCTACACCTCGGAAGCTTTCGTGGAGGCAGAACTGGCGCATATTTTCCGCAAGGATTGGTATTGCGTAGGCCGTGCTGATGCGTTGAGCAATCCGGGGGACTACGTGTCGTGCGAACTTGCAGGCCAGCCGATTGTGGTACTGCGCGACAAGGATGGCGCCTTGCGCGCAATGAGCAATGTCTGCCTGCACCGCATGTCCACTTTACTGCAGGGACGCGGGAATACCCGATCCATCGTCTGTCCCTACCATGCCTGGACCTACAACCTTGATGGTTCTCTTCGCGGGGCACCGGCGATGTCGCAGAACGAGGGGTTTTGCAAAGATCACTACAAACTCCCCCAGGTCCGCTGCGAGGAATGGCTGGGGTGGGTGTTCGTCTGTCTCGATCTCGGGGCTCCGCCGGTTTCGGAGCAATTGGCACCGGTCGCCGGCATGATCGCCGGCTACGACATGAACAACTACACCGAAGCTTTTTATGAAGAGCATGTCTGGGACACCAACTGGAAGGTACTGGCCGAGAACTTCATGGAAAGCTATCACCTGCCAGTGTGCCATGCAGGAACGATTGGCGGGCTGTCAAAGCTGGAGGATATGATCTGTCCTCCCGGTGATCCGGCGTTCAACTATCACACCATCCTCAAAGACGACTCTCTGGGCATTGCTATGGCGCATCCGAGCAATGACAGGCTGAAAGGGGATGAACGCCGAACAACATTCCTGCTGGCGCTCTATCCCAGCCTGATGATCACGCTGACGCCGGGATATTTCTGGTATCTGTCGCTGCATCCGAAGGGGCCGGGACAGGTCCATATCCGTTTTGGCGGCGGGATGTCGGATGACTATGCGGACGACCCGGACGCGCAGGACAATTTCACGCGACTCAAGACCCTTCTGGATGATGTGAACGTTGAGGATCGGGGCTGCACGGAAAAAGTTTTCCAGGGATTATGCTCCGATCTGGCTAAGCCCGGACATCTCAGCCATCTGGAGCGACCAAACTATGATTTTGCGCAATACTTGATGGCAAAGATCGACGCGGGGCGCGCCGCATGATCCACAAACGCATTCGCCCTTTCAACACGCGCGACACATACCCCGAGCAGTCGCTCGATAACGATCTGTGTCAGGCTGTCGTCACGCGGGGCGGCAGCACAGTCTGGATGCGCGGTCAGTGCCCTCAGAACCTCGATGATGCCGTCAACCTCGACAGCCACGATCCGGTCGAACAGACCCACAAGGTGATGCAGAACATTCAACAGCTGATCGAGGAGGCAGGTGGCAGCATGGAGCATCTGGTGAAGGTGGTCGTCTACATCACTGATGTGCGCCATCGCGAGGCGGTCTATCGAACGATGGGCGAATACATAAAGGGCGTGCATCCCGTCTCAACCGGACTTGTCGTGCAAGCGTTGGCCCGTCCCGAATGGCTGGTGGAGATCGACGCCACCGCCGTGATCCCGGACTAGGCCGATGACGTTCTCGCTAGTTGCGCGCTGTGTCGATACGGGAATGTTCGGCGTCGCGATTTCGTCATCCTCGCCAGCGGTCGCGGCGCGGTGTTCCCATGCGCGCGCAGGCACTGGTGCGGTGGCCTCGCAGAACGTGACGGACCCCAGTCTGGGGCCGCGCACCCTCGATCTGATGGCGTCTGGGACCTCGGCGCCCGACGCTGTGGCCGAAATAAGGGCAAAGACCCCACACATTTCGTACCGTCAGGTCCTAGCGATCGATTCCGAGGGGCGCACTGCGATCCATTCCGGAGAAAATGTCTTAGGGCACTGGAACGAGGCGCAGGGACGCGACGTGGCCTCGGGCGGCAATCTGCTGGCACATGATGGTATCCCGGCAGCCATAGTCGCGGCCTTCGAGGCGAGCACAGGTCATTTGGGTGACCGGCTGTTGGCTGCGTTGAAGGCGGGCCTTGCCGCAGGTGGCGAGGCAGGACCGATCCATTCTGCCGGGATGATGTTGGTCGATCAGGTAAGCTGGCCCGTCGCCGATCTGCGCTGCGACTGGACCCAAGGCTGTCCGATCGCTGCGATTTCCGAAGCATGGGATATCTACAAACCCCAGCTCGAAGACTATGTACGCCGCGCATTGAATCCGGACGCAGCACCGTCTTACGGCGTACCAGGCGATATCTGATTGGGGAGGTTTTGATGAACCATTTGCGCGACACCCTGCAAGAGCTCGCCGCCCTGCCCGCAGATCGTCCGATGGGAATGCCCGGCGCCTATTATACCTCGCAAGCGCAGTTTGAGCACGAGGCAAGAACGGTTTTGCGGAGGGGCTGGCATTGCCTTGGCCGTCAGGATGAAATTCCCGAACCCGGCGATTTTTTTACCATCCAGCTTTTGAACGAACCAATACTGGTTGTTCGGGGTGACGATGGAACAATCCGTGCGCTGGCCAATGTCTGTCGCCACCGAGGGATGCCGTTGGCCGAAGGTACTGGCAATACAAAGCGGTTCATCTGTTCCTATCATGCATGGATGTATGGGCGAGACGGCGCGCTCCTGCGGGCTCCGAGGATGGAGAACGCGGGATTTGATGCCAAAGCCTGTCGCCTGCCAGAGCATAACACCTGCCTCTGGAACGGGTTCATTTACGTCAATCTCGATCCCACTGCAGCGGCATTCGCCTATCCCGAACTCGACGCGATGCTCGCCCCTTATGAAACGGCAGATTTCCACCTCGTCCACACTGCCGAGGAGGACTGGCGCACGAATTGGAAATGCCTCGTCGAAAACTTTATGGAAGGCTATCACCTGAGCGTCGTGCATCCGCAAACGCTGCACGGATACACGCCTACGGGTCTTGCGCGCAAACTGGTAGGTGGGGATGGGTTTACCTCCTATGCGGCCAACTATCCGGGCGACATTGCCTCTCGAGGAGATGGCGCCCCCGGTTTGACCGACGATGAACGCAAACGCTCGTCTTTATTCTCGATTTTCCCCACGCAGGTCGCGAGCCAGGCTGCCAGTCTCTTGGTGTCGCTGTCGATCTTCCCGGTCCACGCGGGCCTGATCCGGGTCAAATGGACCATGTCGACCTACAAGGAGAACCTTGATCACGAAACGCTCCAGGGCCGCATCAAACTGTGGCAAGAGGTCAACCGCGAGGATCGCGAAAAGCTGGAGCGCATGCAGGTGGCGCTAGCCTCGGATCACGCTGCCGCAGGGCCCTTAGCGGGCGAAGACTACGAAGGCACGATCCGGGATTTCCAGACCTGGCTGGCCGGTCAGGATCAAGGTCAGGCATCGGCATGATCTGGCGCTGACACGCGAAAGCTGGTTTCATACGCACGTAAGGTTTGAGGGAGTGCCGTTTTGACCGTTTTCACCCTTCGGCAGCTTGAGTATTTCGTCGCGGTTGGCGAAACCGGCAGCATTGCCCGAGCATCGGAGCGTATAAACGTTTCGTCTCCGTCGATCTCTGCGGCCATCACACAGCTTGAGCAGACGTTTGGATTGCCTCTTTTCGTACGGCAGCATGCACAGGGTTTGGCATTGACGGCAGGCGGGCGGCGCATGATGGATCAGGCGCAGAAGGTTTTGAGCGGCGCGCAGGCGATGCATGATGTTGCAGCTGACATCACCGGGTCTGTGCGTGGGCCTCTGTCGGTTGGATGCCTCGTAACCTTTGCGCAGCTGGTCTTGCCAATGCTGAGACGCGGCTACGAGGAAAGGTTTCCCGAGGTCCGATTTCAGCAGACAGAGATGAACCAGGCTGAGCTTTTCAGCGCCCTGCGACGTTCAGACATCGACATCGCGATGACATATGACATGGATATTCCTGCCGATCTTCAATTCAGCGGCTTGATCCGCCTGCGCCCCTTTGCGCTGTTGGCAGCAGAACACCCCCTTGCATCTGGCCCAGACGTATCGTTGGATGCATTGTCCCAGTTACCGATGGTGTTGTTGGACCTGCCGATCAGCGCTGACTACTTTCTCTCTCTTTTTGCGACGTGCAACTTGGAGCCCAACGTGGCGGAACGGACCCGCGATATGGCTGTCATGCGCTCACTCGTTGGAAACGGTTTTGGCTACTCAATTGCAAACGTCCGACCGCAAAGCGACATATCACCTGATGGCAAACCGATCCGTTGCGTTCCGATTTCCGGGGATGTCCGCGTGCTGCGCATGGGTCTTCTGACCGCACAGGGTGCAGCACGATCCAGCGTGGTGCAATCGTTTCTGCAATTCGCGACCGATTGTGCGAGGGCGGACAGTTTTGCCATCATCGGCGGAGAGACAATCCTGTGACCAGCCTGTCGCTTGAAGTTCTGGATCGATTGGTTGGATTCGAAACGGTCAGCGCTCAATCCAATCTGGCGCTGATAGATTTTGTTCAGAATTTTCTTACTGAGCGAGGGTTTCGCGTTGCACGGTTGGAGGACCCGGATGCGCCCAAGGCGGGTCTCTATGCCGAGATCGGACCACCGGGACCGGGGCTGATTTTGTCTGCACATTCGGATGTTGTGCCTGTCACTGGCCAGCACTGGACCAGGCCACCCTTCAAACTCACCGCGGACGGCGACTTTCTTTACGGTCGTGGAACGACCGACATGAAGGGCTTTGTGGCAGAGATGCTGGCGGCAGCGGACCGCGCGAGCAGGCTGCCCCTGACGGAACCTTTGAAACTTGTTCTCTCCTACGACGAAGAGGTGGGGTGTCGCGGCATCGCACGTATGTGGGATCGATTGGTGCCTCTTATGGGCAAACCCCGCATGGCCCTGATCGGAGAGCCGACCATAATGGGCGTTGTGCTCGGCCACAAGGGAAAGCGTGCCTATCGCGCACGGATCAGAGGGGAGGCCGGTCATTCCGCGCTGGCCCCACGATTTGCAAGCGCGCTTCATGCGGCGACGGACTTCGTCGCGGAGTTACGGGCCGAGCAAGTGCGTCTCGAAGCTTCGGGCCAGCGCGATGATGCCTATGACATACCTTACGCGACTGTTCATGTGGGCCTCCTGGAAAGCGGTACCTCTCTCAACATCGTCCCCGACCATGCCGAAATCCTTTTCGAATTCAGACATCTGGCCGAGGACGATCCGGACGCCTTGGAGCAACGAATCAAAGCGGCAGCTGAAGGCATTTGCCGACGGCTTGGGGACCGCGTCACCATCGAAATCGAACGGACTTCAGCATATCCCAGCCTTGCAACTGACCTGACCTCATTTGCCGCACTTACTGTTAAACGCGCGGTCGGTACTCCATTTGGCAAAGTGGCCTTTGGTACCGAGGCTGGCTTTTTCGCAAGAGCCGGAATCCCCAGCGTCGTCTGTGGGCCAGGTTCGATGGAGGCTCAGGGCCACAGACCTGACGAATACGTGTCCAGACTACAATTGAACCAATGCGAAATCATGTTGTCGCAGTTGTTATGTCTGCTCAAAAAGGATTGAGAGCACGACCGCAATTATCTTGAGGAAAACTGCCGGAGCGAAGAAAGGAAAGCGATCATTGGTGTAGCTGCATGCACCGCGATGTTGCTTATGGCCTTCTCATTTAGGCGCTTTATTGAGGCGGCTAGTAGCGGAGCCTATAGAACCCAAATTGCTAAACTGGACCGATCATTGATCCATGAGCAAGCGCGTTCCAGGTAGCGTGGATGCAGGAGCTGACAATATTGCCTCAGATGACGGTTTCCGCCGCGAGTGCAAAGGGTGCTGCCAATAATCTCTGTAGGCTATCACCCGCCGCATCGGTATCAGCAGCTTCACGGAACCTCCAGATCATTGGTCGTTAGCTGAAACCTCGAAGTCACCTGCATTGCTGAAGCACCTGTAGCGCGATCAATGATGAAACAAAGAACTGATCAGCACCGAATAGCGGATAGCGATAGATGATCAATCGCGTTTTCTTGGATCGAAGTTTGCGACTGTTTGAAAACACTGAAGGGCCGATTACGCTACATCCAAACTACAAAAAGTTCCAATCGGCGATCACCTTCAAAGCGCAAAGCTGATCGTCACCGCACGATGAATTCGGCGTGCAATGCGCCCGCGGCCTTTATGCTCTTCAAAATATCGATCATGTCTCTTGGGGAAACGCCAAGCGCATTCAACCCGGCAATAACTTCCGACAGTGACGTCCCTTCCGGTATTTCTGCCAGACCGATGCCCGGTTCTTCCTCTATCTCGGCTTGAGTTCGTGGCACAATTACAGTCTCACCTTCCGAAAAAGGGTTGGGTTGCACGGCGATCGGTGCTTCTTGGATCCTGAGGGTAAGATTTCCTTGCGAAACTGCCACACGCGAAATACGAACATCTTCACCCATAACAATGGTCCCAGAGCGTTGATCGACAACTACGCGCGCTTTCCGTTCCGGCTCCACGGCAATGTTTTCTACCCGGCCCAAAGCATGAGCAACCGAGATCATCTGCGTTCCTGCTACGTTTAGCTGTACGGTACCAGAATCCAACATGCGGGCCACCGGGCGACCGAAGTCATTGTTGATTGCTGATTCGATGCGGGCAGCAGTGGTAAAGTCAGCATTTCTAAGCGCCAACCTGACGTCATTCAGACTGGAAAGGTCGAATTCGATCTCTCTCTCGACGCGGGCACCCGAAGGTATCACGCCAGACGTGGGCACGCCTTGAGTCACATTCGCGCCGTCGCCTTCTGCGACGGCACCGCCCGCAATAATTGTTCCTTGGGCAACCGCGTAAATCTGGCCATCCGCAGCGTTTAGCGGAGTCATGACAAGTGTGCCGCCAAGCAAACTATTGGCATCCCCGATTGCTGATACTGTCACGTCAATCTGGCTGCCACCTCTTGCAAAAGGCGGCAAAGCAGCGGTTACGAATACTGCCGCAACGTTTTTGGGCCTGAACTGTTCCCCTGTCACATTGACGCCCAAGCGCTCCAGAATGTTCGACATGATCTCTTCAGTGAAAGGAGCGTTACGCAATCCATCCCCGGTGCCATTCAATCCGACTACGAGGCCATAGCCGACAAGATCATTCCCCCGGACGCCGTCAAATTCGACCAGATCCTTGATCCGCACTGGGCCCGAAATCGCGGATGTGATGCTAAGCGCCAATAAAAGTACGGCTGTCAGGACTGTCTTCATAGGAAATTCACCAAGGATAACTGTGAGTTACGAACCGTCACTGAGTAAAGGCTCTGAAGTTGGAATTGCACGCTTTCCAATCTGGTTGCCGTCTCAAACGGGTCGGCTTCAAGAAGAGAGTTTCGAGCAAATTCAGTGCTGGTTTCTTCTGCCTGATTCCGAACGGCAATCTGATCGATACGCGCTTCTGCGAGGCCGACGCGCGACCGCAAGTCCGTTATCAAATCTTGGTCGGATTGAAGTCCAAGTCCCACAATACCAAAAAGTTCCGATTGTTGCTTCACCGACAATCCCAACGTTGGATCGCTGGCCAATGCCGCAACCGCGATATTTTTGAGCACCTCCTTCAAGGTTGGATCGTTTGCGCGAATATCGAGCGAAACGCTTTCAGTTTCGGACAAAGAAAATGGCGCCAAAGCCGTATCTGAACCTGTGTAAATCAAGGCATCAAACCCTGCTGGATCAGAAAACCAAGTTTCCGCCGCGGCAATGATGTCTTCTGGTGTTGTCTGGCCACTTACTGCCGTCATGAGTTCGGTCAAGAGTGTTTCCGTACTTTCCAGCGCAGGGCCATCGGTTGCGGTTCCGGCAAACATGCTGCGGCCAGCGATCGCGCCGTTGAGGGTATTCATGATGCTCTCAAGTTGCTTTTCAGCGTTTTCCGACGGGCTTCCGGATATCACCCCAACAGGTCCACCACTGGCCATAATCAAGTCAATGCCCAGCTGCCCACTGAACTCCTGAATTCGGTCAAGTGAAGTTTGAACAGCGCCGGTGAAAAATGTAGCTTCGGTTGTAGCGACGGAAAACCCTTCGAGCACCGCAATCGATCGCTCCAATCCGGACAGGTAATTGTGATTTCCGGATAGAACGTCGCGCACGTCGGCGACGCGACCGCTAGAGAGCTCATCCGTCAACCGAGCCAGATCCTGCCGCAAAGATACACTGCGCCTTTGCAACAAAAAGGAATGTGAAAGGTCACCCAAAGATACGGAGCTCATTGTTTAGATCCTCAAAATCGTTTGCATCATTTCGTCGGCGGCCTCGATCATCTTCACATTCGCAGCATAGGCCTGTTCTACGATCAAAAGCCGTTGCAGTTCTTCGTCACTATCCACACCGTCTGCGAGGATCTGCTGCCTTAGTTCGTCAAATTGGGAGGACGCAAAAGTCAGGCTTTTCTCAGCCTGGTAACGGTCTGCACCAATTTGCGACGTCAGTGTCGAGATGAGATTGGCCGCTGAAAACGCACCAATACCAAAATCCCCAGAAAGTGGCGCGCGCGCAGTCGTCAGTGCGTCTGAAAGGTTTTGGATGAGACGCGCGTCACCAACGTCACCCGGGGCAACTGCGTTTATTCCGTCACGGATACGCCAGGGTTCACCGCCTTGGCGCTCATCAACGGCTGCGTTCAATTGCAGCCTTGATGAGATGCCAACTTCGTCCAGAGGGTCAAAGGCCATCCCTTCATCTGTGAAAAGGCCAGCATCCCCCGGAAGCAGCGTCGGATCCACTGCGGGATCCTGAAAACGCTCAATCAAGTCGCGTGCAAAAGCATCAAGCTGCGATTGTGCGCTGGTGCCGAGTTCATCTCGGATTTCAAACTGTGCGCCAAGTGATCCTCCACTCAGCGCGCCACGGTCGCTGTCGGTTCGGACTGGATATCCATTGATGGTCAAACCGGAAAGCTCGCCCCCTTCGATGGACATGTAGGGAGTGACCTGGTTGACCGCGCTGAATTCGATTTCGGCAACGCCACCATCCAGCAGAATTGCACCGCCAGTTGAATAAAGGGCGACCTGCCCGTTATCCCGTGGCACCTGGCGGAGAGGTACGATCGAGCTTATCTCATCAATAAGGGCCTGCCGGTTATCAAGCAACGCGGAAGGGTCCGCTCCCGTCGTAATCGTTTTGGTGATCTGGGTGTTCAGTTGTTTGACATTTTCCAAAGACGCAGTGAGTTGATCAACCTGGTTTCGGATTTGGCGGTCTGCATCACTACGGGCACGCTGAACATCATCTGACGCCTGCGTGATCAATGACGCCATATCCCTTGCGGCATCGGCCACGATCTGAAGGCGCTCTGGTGCGTCCGGGCGGCTGGTCGCCGCAATCAGACTGTTCTCGAAATCTGACATCCGGCCCAAAAGGGAGTTCGGTTCATCCGGTGTCCCGAGTGTATTCTCAAGCTCCGTCAGAAACCGTGTGCGCTCGGTTGCATTCGAAAACGTTGCCTCTGCCAGCCGCATATCTGCAATCAGACTAGGATCAACCCTTCGACTGATACCGTCAACCGCCACGCCACCTAACATAGCCGAAGACAAACCGAGATCGCGAACGCCATACCCTGGTGTCATGGCGTTCGCGATGTTGGCAGAAATGACTTCTGATGTCCGACCTGCGGCGCGCAGCCCGGTCATTGCGTTCGAAAGTGCACTGGAAATTGTCATCTCAGCCTCATGTTATTGTGCGCTCAAAAGCGCCTATGCTGTGTTACCGTTTGATATTGGTTGTTTCCTGCAGCATCTCATCGACAGTTTGGATTACCTTCGCGTTCGACGAGTAGGCCCGCTGGGTCTTGATCATGTCGGTCAATTCACCCGCGACATCGGTGGTCGACTCCTCTCGTGCGAACGAGGCGATGCCACCAGTAGGCCCGTCACCGGCATCCCACAGAAAGAATGAACCGCTTTCTCTCGAGGGCAGGTACGTCTGACTGTCGAAAGACTGCAGACCATTCATGTTCGGCACGTTGGCAAGTGGGATCTGGTAAATTGTTCTGATCTCACCGGTGTCAAAGGACGCGCGGACGAACCCGTTCGGATCCACATCCAAACCAACGAAGTTACCAATCGCGGATCCGTCCTTGCTGACCGAAATCGGAGCAAAGTTATAGGAGAGCTGGGACAGCCCCTCATTGTCCCCTAGTGCACCAATATCTACTTCGATCGGCCCGGAAGCGACAGTGATCGTCAGAAGCCCGGTCGTACCATCATAGGCAGGACTTGCACCGATCGGCGTTACAGCTGCCAAGGTACCGCCACCGACACGCGCATCAGTAAATTCGAGCGTGTAAGAGCCGATGGAAACTCCCGGGTTGACGGAGTCGAACATTTCCATCGTCCACGTATTCGTCGCGGGATCGCCGAGCGCGGGCACATCCGGAGTAAACGTGATACTGACGTTCTGCGACGTGCCCAGGTTATCGAAATACTCAACCGAAAGCTGTTCCACCAGCCCAAGGGAATCATCTTCGGTCTCTGTTGCAGGCAGGTTGATGCCCAGCGACATCGATGTCGTAGGGTTGCCAGCCAGCTGACCAGTGTTGATGCGGATCGGCTCAAGACCATCCGAGGTGTCCCTAGGGAAGTTCGGTATCGTGCCGTCCTGCGCCGCAGGCCACCCCATCAGCACAAGCCCGGATTGAGACGTGAGATACCCTTCCGCATCGGTTCGGAAAGACCCGGTCGTAGTGAGGAACATTTGCGAATCCCCGCCAGGAGATTGCACCTGGGCAAGTTGTGTGACCGGAAGCAGCCCACCACCGCCGCGAACGGCCAGGTCAGTCGAATTTGATGTGGAAATCAGTGTTCCGCGTTCATCAATCATCCGTTGCGTATCGGCGCGAACGCCACCTGCTGCGTAGGATCCACCGCCGGCAGACAATACCATCGATTGGAAATCGGTCTCTACGCGCTTATACCCATAGGTCGAAGAATTCGCGATATTGTCTGATATTGACGCCAAACGCTGTGAATTTGTCTGCAATCCTGCAACGCCCGCGTTTAGCGAGGATGAAATCGACATAGGCACGCCTTTCTGATGTGTTGGTCCAATGTTGACCCATCAGATAGACATGCGGGCTTAACAGCGCGCTAACAGATAAAATCTGCCGTATTTCTGCCATCATTTTCGCAGCAGCACAATTTCCACCCTGTCGTTACGCGTGGCCATCGGATTCACGTGAACGGGTTCCCGATCTGCGTGACCTGTCACACGATCCATCCGCTGCGGGCTAACGCCTGCGTCTTCAAGCATCAAACGGGCCCGTGTCGCACGTTGTGCAGAGCTATCCCAAACAGGATTTTGCGCCAGCACAACTGGCTGGGACCGTACGTGCCCGCCAATGGCGACCTCATTGGTCACCATCACCGTAACGCCAGCGACAATATCCATGAGTTGCGTCATCAGATTCGTGGGGACGTCCGTGTTGCCTTCAAAAAGTGGCATACCGTCCAGCGCGAAGACTTCGATTACCAGCCCCTCATCCGTGATACGTGTCACGATATGCTCAAGAAGGTTCTCCATGACAGTAGACTCGCCACCGCGCCCCATGAGTTCTTCGACCAAGGCCTGGAATTCCTCGTCAGCCGAATCGCGTTCGCCCCCGTCGGAATTGTTCCCACTTTCACCGCTTGCCGCTTGCTTGCGTGTTGCGTGTTTGCTGCTTGCACCCAAACCGTTCTGCGGCAATGTTTCTTCGGAGAAGATGCTATCCCCTCCAAATGAGCCGTCACCACCGCCGGAAATCCGGTTTATCGGAATGGTCGGCGCAAAGTAATCGGCCAACCCCTGACGTTGTTGTTCCGTTGTTGCATTCAACAGCCACATCATCATGAAAAAGGCCATCATGGCAGTCACGAAGTCCGCATATGCGACCTTCCAGGCACCGCCGTGATGGCCGCCGCCCATGACTTTTTTCTTTTTCTTGATGATGACTGGTGCCAGATTGCTCTGAGCGCCCATGTCTCCACCACTCTTTTATTCACCCAAGAGCGTTCATAGCGTGCAATTGGTTGCCGTTCGCTTAACAGGGCCACGAATTCTCACCATGGCGGGGTCCAAGAAAGGTTAGCAGCGGCGGTGGTCCCACTAACCTTGGCCTGAGACATCAAATCACCGAGAAGCAGCGGACGGCAGCTCATGCCACATCGCGGCAGAATCCTCGGCCGTCCGACATGACGCCAAGGGTCTTGTAGTATCTGCTGGGGCTGGTGGCAGGTCACTTTGCGAAATTTCCGCGACAACTTAATCGCTTAGATTTCACCGCGTTTTCGTGCCAGTTCGATCTGCTTTTGACGTTCGCGGAATCGATCCTTATCCCAGTCGCTCGTCTTGTCAAAACAGTTGTGGCAGCTCACGCCCGCCTCATATTCAGGGCGTTGGGTGTCTTCAGGCAAAATCGGCTGACGGCAACCGTGACAAAGCAGATGCGGTCCTTCTTCCAGCCCGTGGCCCACGCTGACACGGTTGTCAAAAACGAAACACTCGCCCTGCCATGTGCTGACCTCCTGAGGCACCTCTTCGAGATATTTCAGAATGCCGCCCTTGAGGTGGAACACGTCATCCACGCCCTGACCCAACAAATAATTCGTTGATTTCTCACAACGGATGCCGCCGGTACAGAACATCGCGATCTTCTTGTTATGAAAGCGGTGTTTGTTTTTTTCCCACCACGCGGGGAATTCGCCAAAGCTCTGTGTTTTGGGATCAATCGCACCGTCAAAGGTACCGATCGCCACCTCGTAGTCGTTACGCGTATCGATGACGGCAACATCCTCTTGCGAAATGAGCGCATTCCAGTCTTCTGGTGCCACGTAGTGACCCACCCGCGCCCGGGGGTCCACATCGGGTTGACCCATGGTCACAATCTCGCGTTTGATACGTACCTTCATCTTGCCAAAGGGGCGACGATCACTTGTCGCCTCCTTCCAGTGGAGATCACTGCATCCCGGCAAGGCACGGATATGTGCCAGCACCGCGTCGATACCATCACGCGGACCTGCGATCGTGCCATTCACGCCTTCTGGCGCCAAAAGCAATGTCCCCATGACGCCCTGAGCCTTGCATAAAGCCAATAGGTCGGGTTTTAGCGCGGCCGGATCATTGAAACGGCTGAAGTGGTAAAGAGCAGCGATCACGTACATGCGCGGTGCAATACGCCTGGCCGCGGGCTCAGGCAAGCCCTCTTTGGCGCTTCCTCGCCGGTGCCATTGACCTCATCGGCAGAGCGCCTTAGCCATATTGAAAAGGGAGTGACACCATGGGACAGGCTCTGATTGTCATTGACGTGCAAAACGACTTCTGCCCCGGTGGCGCATTGGCTGTTCCCGAGGGAGATCAGATTGTTTCCGGTATCAACCAGCTCATGCAAGATGCCGATGCAGTGATACTTACGCAGGATTGGCATCCGGAAGGACACTCGTCCTTTGCATCCTCGCAAGACCGAAAATCGCCATACGATTTGACGGAGATGCCCTATGGCCCGCAGGTTCTTTGGCCTGACCATTGCATACAAGGCACTGACGGAGCGCAGTTTCACGCTGACCTGAACAGTGATCGCGCTGACCTTGTAATTCGCAAAGGCTATAACCCCGCGATCGACAGCTACTCAGCGTTTTTTGAAAACGATCACACGACGCCCACGGGGTTGGAAGGGTACCTGCGCACCCGCGGCATCGACAGCCTCATGATGGTTGGATTGGCGACTGACTTCTGTGTGAACTTCTCGGCCGTGGATGCTGCAAACCTCGGCTTCAAAGTCACGGTGCGAAGCGATCTGTGCAAGGCGATTGATCTGGACGGATCGTTGGCTGCAGCACACGCTGGCATGAAATCTGCGGGTGTCGTTCTGGAGCAAGGCAATGGTTGATATTGCGACCCGGGTCTGGAACCACAAATGGAAAATTGACCCGATTGTGCGGTCCCTGATCGACACGGATTTCTACAAACTCCTCATGTGTCAGTCGGTGTTTCGCAACAAACCCGATACCCGCGTCACCTTCAGCCTCATCAACCGGTCAAAGCATATCCCGCTGGCGGAACTGATCGACGAAGGCGAGTTGCGCGAACAACTCGACCATATCCGGTCCCTTTCCTTGTCGAGGGGCGAAAGCACCTGGCTGCGCGGGAATACCTTTTATGGCAAGCGACAGATGTTTCGGCCAGACTTTATGGAGTGGTTTGAACAACTCCGACTGCCTCCTTACCACCTCGAACGCAAACACGATCAGTATGAGCTGACATTTGAAGGCAGCTGGCCCGAAGTCATGCTTTGGGAAATTCCAGCGCTCGCGGTGCTCATGGAACTCAGAGGCCGGGCAGTGCTGAACGAAATGGGTAAGTTTGAGCTACAGGTCCTTTATGCCCGTGCCATGACACGCGTGTGGGAGAAGATTGAGGCCCTGCGCGATATTCCGGAGCTTTCAATCGCGGATTTTGGTACCCGCCGCAGACACAGCTATCTCTGGCAGGATTGGTGTGTTCAAGCGATGCAGGAAGGTCTGGGCAACGCGTTCACTGGAACATCAAACTGCAAGATTGCGATGAACCGCGAATTGGAGGCCATCGGAACAAACGCCCACGAATTACCCATGGTTTATGCAGCACTTGCCAAGGATGACAACGCACTAGCGCTTGCGCCATATGACGTGCTGTCCGATTGGCATGATGAACATGATGGCAATTTGCGCATTATCCTTCCCGATACCTTCGGCACGCGTGGATTTCTGAAAAATGCGCCAGATTGGCTGGCTGGATGGACAGGTATCCGCATTGACAGCGGCGATCCCGCGCAGGCGGCAGAAGAGGCAATTGCGTGGTGGCATGATCGCGGCGAGGACCCAAGTGACAAGAGGGTGATCTTCAGCGACGGCTTGGACGTGGACAAAATCCGCAGCCTCCATCAGCAGTTTTCAGATCGTGTGAACGTATCATTCGGCTGGGGCACATTGCTTACGAACGATTTTCGAAAGCTGGTGCCCGGAGACAGGCTGTCGCCCTTTTCACTTGTCTGCAAGGCTGTGGAAGCAAATGGCCATCCCACCGTCAAGCTCTCGGATAATCCGAACAAGGCGATGGGGCCGTTGGATGAAATTGAGCGCTACAAACGGGTCTTTGACGTCGGGATGCAAAAAGCGCAGGAAGTCGTTGTCTAGCTTTCAATGAAACATGCAGGCCAGCGTGTAGGCAACCGCTGGCCTGCTGCGTTCAGACCGACCCCCGGCGCAAACACACACGCCTCGGTCTGAACAAACACGTATTTCTCAGTTCGGATTGGGTGTGATGACAACTTCTGCAGCCATCGAACGAACGGTGCTGCCGTTTGCCACAACTTTTGGCCGCGGATAGATGTGCCCGGAACCTTCTGGAAGCACCAAGTGCATTGAATCTTCTCGGCGGCGGATACCGACACCGGACTTCTTGGCCACCTTGTAAAGGTTCACGATGACTGTCGATTTTGACCAGCCAGTTTCGTTTTCGAGTTGTTCCGCCGTGCACCCATGACCAAGTGCATCAATCAAATAATTGGCAACAGTCCCCTCATCGGGCAGACGAACCTGCGAATGATGGGCCGCTGGTTTTACCAAAATGCGGTCTGACGTTTTACTTTTTAACGCTTGCAGCCTGCGTGTTCTGGCTAAATGCAATGTCATCTCAAAATCCTCATCGTTAAAATCAGGCGGAAAAACGCCCTACATCGTTACAACTGCTATCCTCGGGATCTCACTCCCAGCCTCACTCATTCCTGATCTGTCGGAGAGGCATTATTGACGCGATGCGCATTCTTTTCTTTCGCCTCGGGACTTTCCTGTTGGGTTACGGATTCAGCCTCCGCCAAGGGGGACCGTGTGACGTAGATCACCTCGCGTGACGGCGTCAGCAGTGCTGTTTGCACCTCATTTTGATCAGGCAAAAGCGCAAAAGCACCATTTGTTGCCAGAAAGCATGCAAGACATGCCAAAAACCCATTTTTTAGTCGCGCCAGCATGTTCAATTCCTAAAGCGTTGCCCCACCCAGGTTCTGAAACGGCGTGGCCGGTTTTCACCGCAGCCAATATCATCTGAGTTATGTCATAATTCTGCTCGATTTCAAATTTCGCGGTCGTTCGTCGCCCCTATGGAAACATTGATTAAATTCTTAATTGATTGCGTATTCTTGTGGAGAACATGCCGCTGCAACTGACACGTGAGGCTTGGTCTAACCTCTTGTTCTAAAATCAGTTATTAGGAATGCTACGATGAGTTCTCTACATGGTAGAAAATGAGGTGCAAGACTGCGAATCAATCGCTCATATTCGCAGAGAATCGGCTTAAGGCCTACCGCATGAGAGGCCCCAAAAATGGCAAAAATTTGTCATGCTCCCGCGCCAATTATCAAACACCGTTCGCCCCAATGAAGGAGGCAAGCCCATGGCATTTACGTTCAGACAGCGATCAGAAATCCAGGTTTTCGACGCTTAGAGCATTCTGCTGAATGAACTCACGGCGCGGTTCAACCACATCCCCCATAAGCTTGGTGAACAGATCGTCCGCCTCGGCCATGTCATCCACCTTGACTTGCAAAAGTGTCCGAGCATCGGGATCAAGCGTTGTTTCCCAAAGTTGATCGGGATTCATTTCGCCAAGCCCCTTGTAGCGCTGGAGCGACAAGCCCTTCTCGCCTTCTTGCAAGATGGCATCCAACAGGTCCATAGGGCCGTGAATGAGCTGTGTCCGATCCTTACGAACCAACGTCGCGGGCAAGTTGTAGACTTCCTGCAAGTGCTGGGTGAAGGTTCCACTTCGGTTCGCCTCGCCACCGCGCAGAATACGGCCATCGAGGGTGCGTACTTCTTCAACGCCGCGTAGGATACGTGCAAGTCTAATGCCGTGGTCCTGTGTGATCCGCCCTTGCCAACCCCGCTCATATTCCAGGGCGATGAGGTTCAGGCGCGTGGCTACTTTATCCGCAATTCCCTGGAGGTTCTTGTCGACGGCACCCGGCGCAAAAGCTCCTGCAATTGCAGCTTGTTCAAGAATGTGGCGCGGGTAATGGGTTGGAAAGGCTTCCAGAACCCGGCGCATCTGACGCGCCAGTTCAACCACGCGTGCCAGATCGGCACCCGATATCTCTTCACCGTTACCCTGCCGCAGCATTGCGTCTTCGATCCCCTGGTTGACGAGGTATTCCTCCATCGCCGCCTCGTCCTTGAGGTACACCTCGGATTTGCCGCGCGACACTTTGTAGAGCGGCGGCTGGGCGATATAGAGATGGCCCTGTTCGATCAGCTCAGGCATCTGGCGATAAAAGAACGTCAGGAGCAAAGTCCGGATGTGCGCGCCGTCGACGTCCGCATCTGTCATGATGACGATCTTGTGGTACCGCAGCTTGGAGATGTCGAACTCATCCCGCCCAATGCCGGTACCAAGGGCCATCACAAGGTTGCCGATTTCCTGCGAACCTAGCATCCGGTCAAAACGCGCACGTTCAACATTCAGGATCTTACCTTTCAGCGGCAGGATAGCCTGTGTTTGACGGTCCCGCCCGGTTTGCGCGGAACCACCCGCGCTGTCTCCTTCGACAAGAAACACTTCGGTCTTTGCGGGGTCCTTTTCGGAACAGTCCTTAAGCTTGCCGGCCAGGAAGTTGACATCCATCGCCGTCTTGCGCCGTGTCAGGTCGCGGGCTTTGCGGGCCGCCTCTCGGGCCAGAGCAGCCTCAATGATCTTGCCGACAACAATCTTGGCCTCGTTGGGGTTTTCCTCAAACCACTCAGCCAGCTTTTCGTTCACCAACCCTTCGACTGCCGGGCGAACTTCAGAGGAGACGAGCTTGTCCTTGGTTTGGGAAGAGAACTTCGGGTCCGGCACTTTAACCGAGAGCACGCAGGTCAGCCCCTCGCGCGCGTCATCGCCGGTAAAGCTGACCTTTTCCTTGCGCGCGATACCCGACGATTGCGCATAGTTATTGATGGTGCGTGTCAGCGCCCCCCGAAATCCGGCCATATGCGTGCCGCCATCCCGCTGAGGGATGTTGTTGGTAAAGGGCAGGACGTTTTCGTGATAGCTGTCGTTCCACCACATCGCAACTTCGACACCAATGTCATCCCGCTCACCAGTGATAAAAATAGGTTCAGGCATGACCGAGGATTTGGAGCGATCAAGGTATTTCACGAATTCCTTGACGCCGCCTTCATAGTAAAGCTCCGAACGCAATTCTTCTGCGGGGCGCTCATCTACCAGGATGATCCGCACACCAGAATTCAGAAACGCCAGTTCACGCAGGCGCTTTTCCAAAATCTCAAAAGAGTAGTTTACGTCCGAGAAAGTATCGGTTGAGGCCATAAAGCGAACTTCTGTGCCCGTCCGGTCCGTGTCGCCCACCACTTCAAGGTGCTTGGTTGTAAATCCGCCCTCGAAGCGCGCGACGTGTTCCTTGCCTTCCCTCCAGATACGCAACTCCAGCCAATCGGACAGCGCGTTCACGACCGAAACACCTACGCCGTGCAGGCCCCCAGACACCTTGTAGGAATTACTGTCAAATTTGCCGCCAGCATGCAGTTGAGTCATGATGACCTCGGCCGCAGAGACGCCTTCTTCCTCGTGGATTCCCACCGGAATACCACGTCCATTATCGGCAACAGAAACCGAGCTATCCGCATGAATTGTGACGGTAACTGCGTCGGCATGGCCGGCCAAAGCTTCGTCGATGCCGTTGTCGACGACCTCATAAACCATATGGTGCAGCCCGGAGCCGTCGTCAGTATCACCAATGTACATACCGGGCCGTTTGCGGACGGCCTCTAACCCCTTGAGAACTTTAATTGAATCGGCACCATATTCTTCGGGGATCTGCTCGTTTTCGGACATGTGGTCATACCTTCGTATTTTCACTTTTTTATACGATTTTTCCGCGGCATTGTCACGCAGGCGGCACAATATTTTGTGGTCTGTCGCCGGGTTCAACACAGCCGACAGCGCACGCGACAATTCATCGGAAGGACGTAGCCGTCACCGCGGCATCACATCGGGGATAACCTGCACCCGGTCAGCTGGACTGCATTGCGTTCTGTCGTCGCCCTCCCTTAGACGGGAGGTGTCATCCGTCTACGACAATTGATGCGCCGTCACTCTCTGACACTTCGAAGTATTGCGCACGATCGCCCATCGCGGCGAAAAGGTCTTTCTCCGTGCCCGTCATCCATGCCTGTGCACCCAGGGCGACGATCTCGTCATAGAGAGCGGCCCGACGGCCTGCATCAAGATGTGCGGCGACCTCATCCAACAAAAGGAGCGGTGCGGCTCCATAGGTCGATGCAATCGCGCGTGCATTGGCAAGGATCAAGGATACCAAGAGGGCCTTCTGTTCGCCGGTAGAGCAATCTTTGGCTGGCAGATCCTTGGCGGCATAGGTCCCTATCAGGTCAGCTCGGTGTGGCCCAACCAAAGTGCGCCCTGCCGCCAGATCCCGAGACCGTGAGTCTTCGAGAGCAATGCGTAAGCCGTCTACCGTGTCTGGTAGTGCCATTTCATTGTGCACCAGTTCCAGATCGGCAGTTGGAAAGGCCGTCGCAGCATTTTTCTGTGCCCGAGCCAGGTTCTCAAGCGCGATCCGACGGTTTTGATCAATGGTAATACCCGCTTCGGCCATTTGCCCCTCAAGCGCCAGGTACCAGGACGGCTCTCGCACCATGTCCTTCAGCAGGCGATTTCGTTCACGCATCGCCTTTTCATATTGTAACGAAACTTCCGCATGCCCTGGTTCAAAGCTCAACGCCATGCGATCCAGAAATCGCCTGCGCCCTTCTGCCCCTTCGATCCATAGCCGGTCCATCGCGGGAATGAGCCATAAGACACGCGACACGCGACCCAGCGCCACTTGAGCAGCCGATTTGCCATCAATGCGGACCTGTCGGGCGGCGCCGTCTTCGGACCACGTTTCCAGTTCATGCGCGTGGCCCGAGGTTTCCAGTACGCCAGAAAGCTTCCACCCAAGCGCTTCCGGCCGCCGTGTCATGTCAGCAGCGCTCGCCCGTCGCACGCCACGTCCGGGCGAGAACAGGGACACCGCCTCGAGAATGTTGGTCTTGCCAGCGCCGTTTGGCCCGTAAAGCGCGACAGGCCGTCCGTCGAGCGCCATTCGCGCGACGCGATGAGATCGAAAATGCGATATCGTCAGTTCGGTCAGGCGAAGTGCCATAGAACGCTTCTCCCCCGGCCCGGTTCTATGTCCGCCAAATTGAAAAGCGTTTACACACGCATCGGCATGACAACGTAGACAGCTGTTTGATCGTTGCCTTCCCGCATCAACGTCGGATCGCCCGAGGAGTTGAACATGAAGACGGCATTTTCGCGATCTACCTGGCTGGCTATTTCCAGCAGGTACTTGGCATTGAACCCGATCTCCAACCGCTCGTCGCCGTAAGCGACAGCAAGTTCTTCTTCGGCCGCACCGCTGTCAGGCGCGTTTACGGACAAGACCAACCGGTCTTCGTCCAGCTGAAGCTTTACCGCACGGGACCGTTCCGAACTGACAGTCGCAACCCGATCAACCGCCTGCGCAAAATCGGCAGCGTCCACTTCCAATTTGCGGGTGTTTCCCTGCGGGATAACACGGGTGTAGTCCGGGAAGGTGCCGTCGATAACCTTGGATGTCAGTGTAATGTCCGGTGTGGCGAAACGCACTTTGGTTTCGGACACGGACACAGCAATTTTCATTTCGTCATCTTCAAGGAGCTTGCGAAGTTCTCCGACGGTCTTGCGGGGTACAATCACGCCTGGCATCCCGGAAGCGCCTTCGGGCAGGTCCGCGTCGATCCGCGCCAAGCGATGCCCGTCCGTCGCGACGCAACGCAATACACGACCACCGTCTGAATCCGCCACATGCATGTAGACGCCATTCAGGTAGTAGCGGGTTTCTTCTGTCGAAATGGCAAACTTCGACTTGTCAAACAGGCGCCGCAAAACCGGGGCAGCTGCGGAGAAATTGGATTGATACTCCGAAGAAGCCATCACGGGGAAGTCTTCCTTCGGCAAGGTCGCGAGCGAAAAATTGGACCGCCCCGCCTCAACCGTCAGCCGACCTGTCGCACTGTCCGCGCTCAACGTGACCAAGGCACCATCTGGCAGTTTGCGCACGATCTCATGCAACGTTGTTGCAGCGACTGTTGTTGCGCCGGCGCGTTCAACCTGGGCTGGTGCTCTGTCCACAACCTCAATGTCCAGGTCGGTTGCACGGAATGAAACATCGCTGCCTTCAGCTTCAATCAGCACGTTTGCGAGGATCGGGATGGTGTTGCGTCGCTCTACAACGGATTGCGCCTGAGACACCGCCTTGAGCAAGGCTGCGCGTTCGATGCTTATTTTCATGATGCCACTTCCTAATCCACCGTCGGGACAGGCAAATTACCCTGTTTGGCCGACTTCACAAGCTTTTTATGGATTTGTCGTTGGATAAGGGGGGAGCGTCAAGGTCTGCGGCGTATTTCAACACCGGCAGACCTTATCTTGTCACTCTTCCAGTGCTCGCCGCAGCATCTCAAGATCTTCAGCAATCTGCCCGTCCTGCACTTTCAGTTCTTCGATCCGTTTGACGCCGTGCATGACAGTCGTGTGATCCCGCCCGCCAAAACGGCGTCCGATTTCCGGCAGAGACCGCGACGTCAGTTTCTTGCAGAGATACATCGCAACCTGGCGCGGGCGCGCATAGCTGCGCAGACGCTTGGGGCCAATCATATCGCTCAGACGAATGTTGTAATGGTCCGATACCTTGCGCTGAATCTCCTCGACAGTGATCTTACGCTCGGACGCCCTTAGAATATCGGACAGGCAGTCCTGTGTCAGGTCCATGTCGATGTCACGTCCTACCAGAGACGCAAAGGCGCATAGCCGCGTCAACGCACCCTCCAGAACACGCACATTGGTGGAGATGCGATGTGCAAGGAATTCCAGCACGCCTTCTTCGATCGTCAAGCCCGCATAGTTTTGGCGTTGTTTTTCTATCTTGCTTTGCAAGATCCCAAGACGCAGCTCGTAGTCTGTCGGATGCAGATCAACCACAAGGCCACATTGCAAACGGGATTTGACCCGCTCTTCCATATCCTTGATCTCACCCGGAGCACGGTCTCCCGAAATTATGATCTGCTTGTTCTGGTCGACCAGCGCATTGAAGGTGTGGAAGAACTCTTCCTGTGTGCTGTCCTTGCCGGCAATGAACTGTACGTCATCAACCATCAGAACATCGACCGACCGGAAAATCTCCTTGAAATCCATCATCTTGCGGTCGCGTAACGCCTGAACGAAACGGTACATGAATTGTTCTGCCGAAAGGTAGAGGACGTTCATGTCCGGGCGGCGTTGGCGCAGTTCATGCGCAATCGCATGCATCAGGTGTGTCTTGCCGAGACCAACGCCACCATAAAGAAACAGTGGGTTGAATGTAACAGGTCCACCCTCTGCGACACGTTTGGCCGCCGCATGAGCCAGCTCATTGGGCTTCCCGACAATGAAGTTTTCAAAGGTGAACCGTGCGTCCAGCGGGGCAGTGGTCAACGATCCGCCTGCAGGTTTTCTGGCCATCGTTGGTTTCGCGGATCGGTCCGGCGCACGAGGTGGAACCGAAGACGAATTTACATGGGTGGGCACCGCAAAACGAAGACGGCGCACTTCCGGGGCTTCACTCCGGACTTCATGCAGAATGAGATCCGCAAAGTTCTGGCTGACGTAATTTCCAAGGAAGTTCGTGGGTACCTCGAAAGTGGCTATGCCGTCCTGTGTGTTGCTGAATTCTATCGGTTCGATCCAGTTCTTGTAGTTATTTTGCCCAACAGTCCTGAGCAATCTCTGCCTGACCTGTCCCCACTTTTCTTTCGTCATCTTTGACCTGCGTTCCTCTAGCGTTTTCAATTAATGCTCCGATCAGCCAAACGTTGATCGGGCCCCCAAGCACCCCCGTAGAACACAACTTCACCGTTCCCTTCCCACAAAGGAAAAGGTGTCGTCCCACGGACATTTTACGAAAAGAGCGCCGTCCGAAATGTGTGCCGCAAATACAGCTCACACTGAACAAACCGGGTCGCCCCAACCGTACTCGTTTTTTGACAGGGCAAAACGTTGACGTAGCATCGCTTGCAGACTGTGGTACGGTGCTGCCACCTTACCCAGTCCCCGACTCCGAATTGCCGCTGCAAAACGACTGGAAATCGAGGCCTGTCCCCCCATGCGAAATGAATCGCTGTACTGTGGTAGCAACTTCCAAAGCCGCTGGGCAACCTATCTTCATTCTTGACTCAGGGTATTTGAAAAAAGAATCTCCCGGTGTTTTCCCGAGTCTCAAAAACACAACAAAAAACGCCGCAGAAGCGGCGTTTTCCCAACAATAGTTAACGTATGGTTAACGCTGACTTATCCCAGCGCTTTGACCCGTGAGGACAGGCGGGACATTTTCCGAGCTGCCGTATTTTTGTGAAAAACACCTTTTGTGACACCGCGCATCAATTCTGGCTGCGCTGCGCGCAATGCAGCTGTTGCAGCGTCTTTGTCACCGGAGGCAATTGCCTCTTCGACGCGACGCAAGTGTGTGCGGATTCGCGAACGGCGTGCTTTGTTAATCTGGTAACGGGCTTCGTTTTGGCGAGCGCGTTTCTTTGCTTGGGGCGAATTTGCCATGCGTGAAAAACCTTTTCCTTGGTTCGTTGTCTTCGTTCAAATAGCGCGACGCCAAACCCAAAGCAGGACCAGTTGTCCCAAAGGTGATTCTAGCCTGAGCGGGCTGCACGCGCATGTCTGGGCGCTCCTATACGCAACTTCTTCCCCGGTGCCAATATGAAATTGCCGATCACGATGCGTCCTGACAGCCATTGATCTAAGACAATGAACGCCCTTTTCGCGTGTAGTAGGATTCACCTTATTGCTCAACCGATCCGGATACCTGTGCGTCGCGTTGTATTTCGCCCCGTGATCAGTGAGCCGACTAAAGGGAGAACTACGACATGAAGGTTTCGATTGTTTACGCAACCATCGAGGGTCAGACCGGAAAGATCGCCGGTTTCGTATCCGACAAAGCCCGCGCTCTTGGCCATGACGTCGACCTGCTGGACGTGGACGATCCGAGTAAAATCTCACTGGCGGACAGCGACGCGGTAATCCTTGCGGCATCCGTTCACCAACGCCGCCATCCCCGCAATTTCGAGGCTTTTCTGGGAGCAGAAAGCAAAGAGCTTTCGAAGAAGAAGACCATGCTGTTGTCCGTCAGCTTGAGCGCAGCTTTTCCAGAGGGCCTGCAAGAGGCGCAAGAGTATGTTCTGGAAATGAAGATGCGCACCAAATTTGAACCTGATCGTACTGAGGTCGTCGCTGGCGCGGTGAGATTGGGGGAGTACGATTACTTTGCATTGCAAGTAGTCAGGCACGTTGTTCTACGTGACCACGATTACGATGTGCAGGAAGGTACCCACGAATTCACCGATTGGGACAGTTTGGCCAAGCAGGTCGCGCAGTTTCTAGAATAGGCAGCGCTGTCCGGCTTTTGATCCGGGTAGTGCGGAATCAGTCCGCGTCGCGTTGCGTGAGCTTAAGGACTGCTTCACCTGCTGCATCCATCAATGCCAGCGTCGTGCCATCACGCTCAAACTCACGGACGGTCATCAGGGCCTTGAGGAACTCAAACTCCTGGCTGGAGATGTCTTCGGGACACGCCATCATGGTTGCACCAGCCGGGCCAAGCAGGACAGCTGATCCATTGGTAACGAACGCGCCACGAAATGTATTGCACCCGCCATTGCCAAAGTAGCGGCCATCATTCTCAAAGCGCAGAAAGATCTCAGCAACGGGATCGAAAGCCTCCGACATCAATTCGGTTGGCTCCCATTCACTTCCGGGCAGGTTTTCGGCCTGTGCCATGCCGGCCAATGCAATCGAGCAAAACGCGGTAAGTTTCACGAAATTGTTGAACATGGCAGCCCCCTACAGAAAAGCTCAACGATCGCGGAATTGCGCTTCGCGCTTCTCGACGAAAGCCGCCATTCCTTCTTTCTGATCCTCGGTCGCAAAAAGCGAATGGAACATGCGACGTTCAAACAGCAATCCTTCGCGCAACGTCGTTTCATAGGAGCGATTGACTGCCTCTTTCACGACCATCACGGAAACCGTCGATTTCTCCGCGATTTTCTGAGCAGCACCGTGCGCTTCTTCCAACAGCTTCTTGGAAGGTACAATCCGGCTAACCAATCCAGACCGTTCGGCTTCCTCGGCGTCCATGAAGCGGCCGGTCAAATTCATGTCCATCGCTTTTGCCTTGCCCACTATGCGGGTCAGTCGTTGCGTGCCGCCAAGCCCCGCAACAACGCCCAAATTGATCTCGGGCTGGCCGAATTTCGCGGTGTCAGAGCAGATGATGAAATCGCACATCATTGCAAGCTCGCAACCACCCCCAAGCGCATACCCTGAAACCGCCGCGATTATCGGCTTCCGAACACGCATAATCTGATCGGTTTCAGCTGTGAATAGGTCGCCTGCGAAAACGTCGACAAAGCTCTTGTCCTTCATCATCGCGATGTCCGCACCGGCAGCAAAGGCCTTTTCGGAACCTGTTATGATGATGCAGCGGACCTTGTCGTTTTCCTGAGCGGCCGCCAATGCGTCTGCCAATTCGCCCATCAGCTCATCATTCAGTGCATTCAGTGCATCGGGACGGTTCAGTGTGATCTGTGCGACATGGTCTTCCACGTCCACGATGATCGTCTCATAAGCCATGAAGAAGCTCTTTGGTTGTTGCTCTGAGATGGAAGTGAATAACACTCCATTCCGGCTGTTCAAGCTATCTTTGGCATTGCGCACAATAGAAAGATGAGCGTCCGGATTGAACGATTCGGCGGATGACGCCGCGGCAACCCGCAGCACGGCAGGCTTTTCCTTCGCGGCCATAAACATCGAAGCTGTGCTGGAAATATCCAAGTTCTCCATCGGCTTGCCGGAAATCGCGCAATGACGACCCCCCCGCCTCAATGGCCTCCCCGAGCACATCGCGGATTATTGGAACCAGGCCATTTACCCTCTGTTTACTTATTTTACCCGCTTTACGTGCAGGATGAATTTTTGCCCGGAAAAGAGCCTCGCACACGTAGATATTCCCCAATCCAGAGACAATCCGCTGGTCCAACAGCACCGATTTGACGGGTGAATTCTTTTTCTCGAAGGCGCGATTCAGGTGGTCTTCATGAAAATCGTTGCCCAAAGGTTCGGGTCCGAGAACAGCCAATAGTTTGTGACTATCGGCCTTTGCAGTCTCCAGCAAATCCATCGCCCCAAAACGGCGCGGGTCGTTAAAGGTGATGCGTGCGCCATTGGCCATATGGAGCACAACGTGATCGTGTTTTTCCGGTGTGGGATGATCATGTACGAATTGCCCCAGAGGATCGCCGGATACCAACATCCGACCCGACATGCCCAGATGAATGAGCAGCGTCTCTCCATGGTCCAGATCAGCCAGGATATATTTTGACCTCCGTCGCAGCCGCTCCACCCGCCTGCCCGTTAGTCGCCTTGCCATATCCTGCGGAAACGGCCAACGCAGATTGGGACGGTTCACATCCGCTTGGGCGATGACGACACCTTCCATGGCAGGCGTCAGTCCTCGCTTTACGGTTTCTACCTCAGGAAGTTCCGGCATTCGTTTTCCCTGTGACGAAAGGGACGCATTGTGCATGGGCCCCGTCGCTCTATAACAAAGCTCGAAACGTAGGGATCACAAGAGCCGATGAGCGATCAGAACGACAAAACCACGCATTTCGGGTTTGAAACCGTACCAGAAGGCGAAAAGGCCGGGCGGGTGCAGGGTGTCTTTTCATCTGTGGCCAGCAAATATGACATCATGAACGACGTGATGTCCGTCGGCATCCATCGGCTGTGGAAAGACGCGATGATGGACTGGCTGGCGCCCCGTGGTGGCCAGAAGCTGCTCGACGTGGCAGGTGGCACGGGCGATATCTCATTCCGGTTCCTCAAGCGCGCGGGATATGGGCATGCGACTGTGCTTGATCTGACCGAATCCATGCTGATCGAAGGGCGAAAGCGTGCCGAAGCCGAAGCCATGTCCGAGCAACTGGACTGGATCACCGGCGATGCAATGGCGCTGCCCTTCGCAGACAATACCTTTGACGTCTACACGATCTCCTTTGGCATCCGGAATGTGACCCGCCCGCAAGATGCCTTGAATGAAGCCTTCCGGGTCCTGAAACCCGGTGGCCGCCTGATGGTGCTGGAGTTCAGCCAGCTGCCCAACCCGGCGATGCAGAAGGCTTATGATCTCTATAGTTTCAACGTGATCCCGCGCATGGGGCAGGCGATTGCGGGAGACCGCGACAGCTACCAGTACCTCGTGGAATCGATCCGCAACTTCCCCGATCAGGAGACCTTCCTGCAGATGGTCCGAACCGCCGGGTTCGAAAACGCAAAATATCGCAACCTGAGCATGGGCATCGCCTGCCTCCATTCCGGCTGGAAGCTGTAGAATGCGCGGACCTCACAATATTTGGCGGTTGATCCGGACCGGCGCTACGCTTGAGCGTACTGGCGCCATGAACGTTGTGCTTGATGCGTTCGAGGCCCCGCCAGCTTTGCGTTTTGTCGCGCGTGCACTTGGCTTGCCTTTCAAGTTTCTTGGGTACAAGGGTGATCCAAAGATGCCCCCGGCAACCCGTGCATTGACCGCGCTGGGACCTGCCTACATCAAGTTTGGGCAAATTCTGTCTACGCGACCGGACGTCGTTGGTGATGAACTGGCAGTTCAACTCAGGGTCCTGCAGGACAAATTGCCCCCCTTTTCGGTGACCAAAGCCAAAGCTGAAGTTCAGAAAGAACTTGGCGTGGCAGTAGACGAGGTTTTTTCTGAATTCAGCGAACCCGTCGCAGCGGCGTCGATTGCACAGGTCCATAAGGCAAAGCTTTCCGAAACCGGCGAATTTGTGGCGGTAAAGGTTTTACGCCCGAACATTGAACGTGCGTTTGCCAAAGACGTGGATGCCTTCTACCTCGCTGCCCGAATGGTAGAAATTTTCGCGCCGGGCGCTCGGCGTCTGCGTCCCATGGAAGTCATCGAACACTTCGACGGCGTCGTGCAGGGCGAGCTTGATCTAAGGCTAGAATCCTCCGCCGCTTCAGAATTTGCGGCAAACACCAAGGATGACGAGGACTTTCAGCTTCCGGAAATCAAATGGGAATTCTCCGCACGGCGTGTGATGACGCTTGGTTGGGCGGATGGTGTTCCGCTGGGTGACAATGATGCTATTGACGCAGCCGGACACGACCGGGTGGACTTAGGCAACCGCGTTCTGCAGCTGTTTTTGAATCACGCGTTGCGAGATGGATATTTCCATGCGGACATGCATCAGGGCAACATGAAGGTCGCACCAAATGGCGAGATTGTTGCTTATGACTTCGGAATTATGGGGCATATCGATGAATACACGCGACGTGTCTATGCCGAGATCCTTTTTGGTTTTATCCGCAAGGATTACAAGCGTGTGGCCGAAGTTCACTTCGAGGCGGGGTACGTTCCTGCTGACAAGGATGTGGACGAGTTTGCCCGTGCCCTACGCGCAGTGGGTGAGCCCATTTTCGGAATGGATGCCACCAAGATTTCCATGGGACGGCTGCTGAACTATCTATTCGAGGTGACGGAACGTTTTGGCATGGAAACGCGAACGGAACTGATCCTGCTGCAACGGACGATGGTGGTGGTTGAAGGCGTGGCGCGGTCCCTCAACCCGCATATCAACATCTGGGAAGTCGCGAGCCCGATTGTCAGTAATTACATTTCCAAATCCATTGGGCCGCGTGCGACGCTGACGGATCTGGCCAAGACCGCCCGTGTCATGGCGCGCTTTGGCCCGCGCCTGCCGGTTCTGGTGGAAGATGCGCTGATCCGTCAAGCCAACCCCGAACCCCCGAAACGCGAGCGCGAATGGGCCAAATGGGTGGTCGGAGGGGTCGTACTTGGCATCTCAATCGGGGTTTCGGGGGCACTGACCCTGATCATACTCGATCTTGCGCTCTTCTGATTGCGCGGCCCGGGTCATACCCTTCTTTTCAAAGGCGCTCAATCGCAAGGGCAATACCTTGGCCGCCCCCAATGCACATGGTGATCAAACCTTTCCGTCCGCCGATACGCTCCAACTCGTAAAGGGTCTTGATCGTGATAATCGCCCCGGTCGCGCCAACCGGATGGCCCAGGGCAATCGCGCCACCGTTGGGATTGACCTTGGCAGGGTCCAGCCCGAGTTCCTTGCTCACGGCCAACGCTTGGGCGGCAAAAGCTTCATTGCTTTCGATCACGTCGAAATCAGCGACTGACAGACCCGTCCGCGCCAGCAGGTTCTGAACCGCTGGAACCGGCCCGATCCCCATGACCTCGGGGCGCACGCCTGCATGGGCATATCCCAGAACGCGCGCCTTGGGTTTCAGCCCGGCTTTTTCTGCCGCATCAGCGGTTGCCAGAACCAGTGCCGCTGCACCATCGTTGATCCCGCTCGCATTACCCGCGGTGACGGAGCCGTCTTTCTGGAATACGGCCCGCAATCCACCAAGGGCGTCCAATGTTGTCGCCTTGGGGTGCTCATCGACCGAGAAGTCGACCATATCCCGCTTAACCCGAACTTGAACTGGCGCAATTTGCGATTCAAAATGCCCTGCCGTGATCGCGGCGGCTGCACGTTCCTGGCTCTGCAGCGCGAACGCATCCTGGTCTGCGCGGCTGACCCCATGTTCTGCCGCCACATTTTCCGCTGTGACGCCCATGTGCCCTGTCCCGAACGGACAATTCAGCGCGCCCAGCATCATATCAAGCGACTTGACGTCTCCCATTTTTGCACCCCAGCGCTGTTGCGGCATGATGAAGGGCGACCGTGACATGTTTTCCGCGCCGCCAGCGAGGCCGAAGTCCGCATCCCCCAGCATCAACGACTGGATGACGGAAACAATCGCCTGTGCTCCCGACCCGCACAAGCGATTCACATTCATCGCTGGCACTGTTTCCGGTACACCAGCCTGCATTGCCGCAACCCGGCTGAGATACATGTCGCGTGGCTCAGTATTAATCACATGCCCAAAAGTCACATGCCCGATTTGCGCAGCCTCGACACCAGCGCGCTCAAGTGCTGCTTTGCTTGCCGCGGTGGCAAGTTCAATTGGGGGAGTCGCGGCCAATGCACCGCCGAATGTGCCAATTGCGGTGCGCGCGCCGTCCAGAATTACGATGTCTTGGGTCATGCTGTCCTCCGGGATAAATGCTGTGGTCATTATGATCCGACCGTCCCGGAATGTCAGCCGCAACCAAACGTCACAGGGGCGTGCGTCGGTTGACAGCATCCCCTATATCGGCGATGAATCCGACATGGCGGAAAACGCAGATACCATCCTTGACCAACTGCCAGCCCGGCTCAGAGAGGCGCGGCGCGCACATGGGCTGTCACTGGATGCGGTGGCCAAACTGTCGGGCGTTTCCCGCTCGATGGTCAGTCAGATTGAACGTGGTGAAAGCAGCCCGACCATTTCCACGCTTTGGAATTTGACCCGTGCTTTGCAAGTTGATTTCGCAGGGTTGCTTGATGTTGCGGCCGCCGCTGAAAAGATCGAAACGCTGCGAGCGGATCACGTCCCAACCATTGATAATCTTGGGAAAAACCTGCGAATTCGTATCTTGTCGCCACCAGAAGAAGCAGGAAAACACGAAGTTTACGAGTTGCTTTTTTCATTGGACGGCATGCTCGACAGCCAACCGCATACCCGGGGCGCGCGCGAGCATCTCACGGTGATTGAAGGTGTTCTCGACGTGACCAGCGGCGAAGCCACCACCCGTCTCGAAGCAGGCGACACAGCGCGGTATGGCGCTGACGTGCCGCACCGGATCACTGCGGTCGGCGCGGCACGTGCTTTCCTTGTGGTTCAAGATGCCTGATTTCCGGTATAGTGGAATTTTTCCGATATAGTGAATTTCTGCTATTCCGGAATCAACTCCGATATGATAGATGCGTCTCCAAAGAGGAGAACTCAGATGACAGATGCTTACATCGACCACATCACCGCAACGCTGGATCAGATCGCGGCGGATGGCATGATGAAGCGTGAAAGATCGATCACCTCACCCCAAGGTAGCACAATCGCTGTGGGTGACAGGTCGGTCATCAACCTATGTGCCAACAATTACCTCGGTCTCGCAGACCACCCTGAGTTGATCGCCGCCGCCCGTGACGCGATGGAGCCGCGTGGTTTCGGTATGGCCTCGGTACGGTTCATCTGCGGAACACAAGACCTGCACCGCAAACTGGAAAGCCGTCTGGCAAACTTTCTGGGGATGGACGATTCGATCCTGTTCGCAGCCTGTTTCGATGCCAATGGTGGTCTTTTTGAACCCCTTCTGGGACCAGAGGATGCGGTCATTTCCGACGCCCTGAATCACGCCTCGATCATCGACGGCATTCGTCTCTGCAAGGCGCGGCGCTATCGCTATGCAAATTCCGACATGACGGATCTGGAAGGCCAGTTGCAGCTTGCCCGCGACGAGGGCGCACGATTCATCATGATCGCCACTGATGGCATTTTCAGCATGGACGGCTATCTGGCCAAGCTGGGCGAGATCAAAGCACTGGCAGCGAAATATGACGCGATGGTCATGGTTGATGACTGCCACGCAACAGGGTTCATGGGGCCGGAGGGGCGCGGCACACCTGCTCATGCGGGTATAACAGTCGACATCCTTACCGGGACATTGGGCAAAGCGCTTGGTGGCGCCATCGGTGGTTATATCGCGGGGCCGCAACCTGTCATCGACCTTTTACGGCAACGCGCGCGGCCTTATTTGTTTTCAAACTCCTTGCCGCCATCAATTGTTGCAGCGGGGCTCAAGGCACTTGATCTGGTAGAGGCCGGAGATGACCTGCGCACAAAGCTGTTCGTTAACACGCGACACTGGCGTGCTGGGCTGGAAAGCCTGGGATTTGACCTTCTGCCAGGAGAGCACCCCATCGTCCCTGTGATGCTGGGCGAAGCCCAACTGGCGCAGGACATGGCGGCCCAATTATTCGAGGAGGGCGTCTTTGTCTCCGGGTTCTTCTATCCGGTTGTACCACGCGGTCAGGCGCGGATCAGAACTCAAATGAATGCGGCCTTGTCCACATCAGAGCTGGACCGGGCATTGGATGCTTTTGAACGTGTCGGCAAGGCTCTGGGAGTGATCACATGACCAATGAAATGATCGCATTGTCCAAACTTCACCCCCGTGAAGGATTATGGCAGGTCAACGCGCCCGTACCGGAGATCGGCCCCGACGATGTGCTGATCAAAATCAATAAAACCGGCATCTGCGGCACCGATATTCATATCTGGAACTGGGATGACTGGGCGGCTTCGACCGTACCGGTGCCGATGATCACAGGGCATGAGTTTGCCGGTGAAATTGTTGAGCTTGGTCGAAATGTTACTGATCTGCAGCTTGGTCAAAGATGCTCGGGCGAAGGCCATTTGATCGGCAAGACCTCACGCCAAAGCCGCGCTGGCAAGTTTCACCTGGACCCAGCCACACGCGGTATCGGCGTCAACGAACAAGGCGCCTTCGCGCAGTATCTGAAGCTGCCAGCTTTCAATGTGGTGCCCTTGCCGGATGACATCCCTGATGAAATTGGCGCCATTCTGGATCCGCTTGGGAACGCGGTGCACACGGCATTGAGTTTTGACCTGATCGGAGAGGATGTGCTGATCACAGGTGCCGGTCCCATCGGTATCATGGCCGCAGCAGTGGCCCGTCATGTAGGCGCGCGCCACGTGGTGATCACCGATATCAACCCGGATCGGTTGGCATTGGCGGCCCAGGTTGCAGACGTGACTCCTGTCAATGTCGCTGAGGCGGACCTCTCCAAGACAGTTTCAGATCTCGGGATGAAACAGGGGTTCGATGTCGGTTTGGAAATGTCGGGCAATCAACGCGCCCTGGATCAGATGGTCGAGGCCATGACCATGGGAGGGCGCATTGCAATGCTGGGCATCCCACCCGGCAAGTCGCCTGTGGACTGGATTCGGATTGTCTTTAAGGCCATCACGATCAAGGGCGTCTATGGCCGCGAGATTTTCGAGACCTGGTACAAGATGATTGCGATGCTTCAGAACGGCCTCGACGTGCGTCGTGTCATCACACACGAGTTTCCCGTCGCTGATTTCGAAGCGGGGTTTGCCGCGATGAAGTCAGGTAAATCAGGCAAAGTGGTGCTCGACTGGACCTGACGACTATAATGGACGCAAAGGAACACGTCCTGTGTCTGTCAGAAGCCAGCAGTCAGACCCTTCGAATACGCCAACCTGTAACGGCCGGAAATAGCCAGCGCCGCCGTCCAGGTTCACGCGGTTGCCCGCATGCATCGGGTAGTCCAACGCGGTGTGGCCATGCACCACCAGTTTTCCAAAGCTGCCTGTATGCTCCAAAAACCCGTCACGTATCCATACGAGGTCATCTTCCGCCTGATCTTGTAAGGCAACGCCGGGGCGTATTCCGGCATGTACACAGATCAGATGATCCGTCTCATGGATCAGCGGTAGGCCTTTCAAAAACGCGATGTGTTCCTTGGAGACCAGCTGCCTCGTCTGCACGTGTATGGGTTCAAGCGGGGCGCCATCTTCGGCAGCAACGCCATAGGACTGCAATGTTTTGTCGCCACCAAGACGCGGGTTGAACCAGAAAAGACCCGTACGCGTATTCGGATCATAATTTGTCATGTCGTCGTAAAACCGCGTCAGATAACGGTCGTGATTCCCGCGTACCAGATGCCAGTTCCTGCCAGCTTCACATCCGTCGATCAGCGATTGCACAACTGCCTTGCTGTTATACCCCCGGTCCACGTAGTCGCCCAGAAACACCGTGTAGGCATCTTGCCCCCCGTCGCGCTCAATTAAATGCAGCACCCGCTGCAGTTCCTCCAATTGACCATGGATATCGCCAATCACGTAAATCGGGTCCGTCATAACTTGGCCTTTCGGTGTTCAGCTACAGGAGGCGGGAAAAGGAAAAAGCGCTGACCGGCAGCGCTCCCTCCATTCTCATTGAGCGTTTTCAGGCAACATCGAATGCTAGCGGCTTGACCTGAGTGAACATGCCTGTGGCTTCGAGTTTTTTGATCACCGGGTTCGGCACTTGTTCGTCCACATAAAGCAGCGCGATCGCTTCTCCTTTGGCCTCTGCGCGTCCAAGGGTAAAGTTCGCGATGTTCACACCGTTTTCGCCCATTGTCTGACCCAAAGTACCAATGATGCCCGGCACGTCTTCGTTCGTGGTGTAGAGCATATTCGCGCCCACTTCAGCGTCGATGTTGATGCCCTTGATCTGGATGAACCGCGGTTTGCCATCCGAGAAAACAGTGCCCGCGACGGAACGCTCGCGCTTGCTGGTCACAACCGTCGCCTTCACGTAGCCGTCAAAAACGCCGGATTTGCTTTGGTTCGTGGTCGAAACCGTTATCCCTCGCTCTTGCGCAATGACTGGGGCCGAGACCATGTTCACGTCGGGGTTGGCCTTCTTCATAATGCCCGCGATCACGCCGCAGTTCAGCGCAGAAAGGTTCATTTCTCCCACTGACCCGTCATAGAGGATGTTGATTGCCCGGATCGGCTCATCCGTCATCTGGCCAATGAAGGACCCAAGATGACCAGAAAGTTCGAGCCAGGGGCCCATCACCTTGGCCTCTTCCGCGGTGACAGAAGGCATGTTGAGTGCGTTGGTCACAGCACCGGTCAACAGATAGTCAGACATTTGTTCAGCAACCTGCAAGGCCACGTTCTCCTGTGCTTCGCTCGTTGCCGCACCCAAATGCGGCGTGCAGACAACATTAGGCAAGTTGAACAACGGGTTTTCGGTTGCGGGTTCTTTGCTGAACACATCAAACGCCGCACCGGCGACATGACCTGATTTCAGCGCCTCAGCCAGCGCTTCCTCGTCCACCAGACCGCCCCGCGCGCAGTTGATGACACGCACGCCGTGTTTCATCTTGGCGATGGCTTCGGCACTCAGAATATTCGCCGTCTGATCCGTGAAGGGGACGTGCAAGGTGATGAAGTCTGACCGCTCGAGCAATCCGTCCAGCTCCACTTTTTCCACGCCCATCTTCCTGGCCTTTTCTTCGCCAAGAAATGGGTCGTAAGCCACAACTTTCATTTTCAGACCACGGGCCCGATCGCAGACGATCCCTCCGATGTTTCCAGCCCCTATGACGCCCAGGGTCTTACCGGTCAGCTCCACGCCCATGAATTTGGACTTTTCCCATTTACCCGCATGGGTCGATGTCGAGGCTTCGGGAATTTGGCGGGCAACGGCAAACATCATCGCAATCGCATGTTCAGCGGTTGTGATCATGTTGCCAAAGGGCGTGTTCATCACAATGATACCTTTTTTCGAGGCGGCATCCTTGTCGATGTTGTCGGTCCCGATCCCGGCGCGTCCGATCACCTTGAGATTCTCTGCGGCTGCTATGATTTTCTCGGTCACTTTTGTGGCCGAGCGGATCGCAAGGCCGTCGTAGTTGCCGATGATTGCCGCCAGTTTGTCCTTGTCCTTGCCAACGTCGGGCTGGAAATCCACGTCGATGCCGCGGTCTTTGAAAATCTGCACGGCAGCGGATGAGAGTTTATCGGAAATGAGTACTTTAGGGGCCACGTCTTTGGTCCTTTTTCGTGAGGTCAGGAGCGGCGCAGCCAGCTGCGCGCGCATCAATTACTTGGAGATTTCAGCGTCAAACGCCCAAGCGAGCCAGGGCAGCATCGCTTCGATGTCGGCAGTTTCCACTGTGCCGCCGCACCAGATCCGCAGACCTGGAGGCGCATCGCGGTAAGCTCCGATATCGAGCGCCACGTTCTCGTCCGCCAATCGTTTGGCGACAGCTTTCGCAAAGGCTGCGCCATCGGTGATCCGGGCATCCGTAAACTTGAGGCAAACAGATGTATTTGATCGTGTGGCGGGGTCCACGGCCAGAAAATCAATCCAGTCATGCGCCTCGACAAAAGCAGAGATGGCGGCTGTATTGGCATCTGCCCGGGCGATCAGCCCTTTCAGGCCGCCCACTGACTTGGCCCATTCGAGCGCCTGCAAATAGTCCTCTACGCATAGCATCGAGGGCGTGTTGATCGTAGCGCCTGTAAAAATACCCTCGATCAATTTGCCGCCTTTGGTCAGACGAAAGATCTTGGGCAAGGGCCACGGCGGCGTATAGCTTTCGAGCCGCTCGACAGCGCGCGGGCTGAGGATAAGCATCCCGTGTGCCGCCTCACCACCCAGCACTTTCTGCCAGCTGAAGGTGGTGACATCCAGCTTGTCCCAGGGCAGGTCCATGGCGAAAGCGGCTGATGTTGCATCACAGAGCGTCAGCCCTGCCCGATCCGCCGGGATCACATCGCCCGAAGGAACTCGCACGCCGGAGGTTGTGCCGTTCCAGGTAAAGCAGATGTCGTGATCGTAGTTCAGACCTGCCATATCGACGATCTCGCCATATTCGGCTGTATGTACCGTGTGCTCGATCCTGAGTTGCTTGGCCACATCCGTGACCCACCCAGCGCCGAAGCTTTCCCAGGCAACCATCTCAGCGGGGCGTTCGCCCAGCAGCGACCACATGGCCATCTCATAGGCCCCCGTGTCCGATGCCGGCACGATGCCGATTTTGTACTCCGCAGGAACGCCAAGCACTTCGCGGGTCGTCTCGATTGCCGCGAGCAGCTTTGCCTTGCCTTCAGCTGCGCGGTGAGACCGCCCCAAAGGAGCGCCAGCAAGCTTATTCAATTCGAAGTTTGGGGGTTTGGCACAAGGGCCAGAGGAAAAACGCGAGTTCGCCGGGGTGGCGACAGGTTTATTGTCCGGCCGCGTTGCCGGTTGTTGAGTAGCCATCAATGCTATCCTTCCAGATATGCGCCCTTCGTTGGGGAAGGGTGTCCCACTGACGCATCTACGGCTGTGAACCGTCTGGTGCAACCGGCAAAATGCCGCTAGAACGGCGCCCGGTCGCTTTTTTGCGACGCCAGTGAAGCGGATCGGAAACTTACCTCATGCACATGGTTACCTTGTTGAGCGCGCCGAAAATGCGCGCGCTGGACCCGGCACTGGTCGAAAACCTTCGCAATGCGTGGGGCGGCGGCGATGCCGTTTGGCTTTCACCTGATCTGGCCGCTGAGTTTCCGGTTACACAGCATCCCGGCAATTTCTGGGAGGTTTGGGAAGATATCCAGAGTATGGGCGTCGATCTGGTCATCCAAAGCGCAGCGGAGCGCCGCAAGAAAATGCTGCTCGCTGACATGGACAGCACCATGATCCAGCAGGAGTGCATTGACGAACTGGCCGATGAAGCTGGCGTGGGAGACCACGTCAAAGGCATTACGGCAAGGGCTATGAACGGTGAGTTGAATTTTGACGATGCGCTGAAAGAGCGGGTCGGGCTGCTTGAAGGCCTGCCTGTCGCCACCATTGAAAAAGTCCTGCGTGATCGGATCACACTGATGCCGGGCGGCCTGGTATTATTGGCCACGATGAAGGCGGCGGGGGCGTATGCCGCACTTGTGTCCGGAGGGTTCACCGCCTTTACAGAAGCCGTCGCTGCGCGGCTTGGCTTTGACGAAAACCGAGCCAATACACTCTTGTCAGAAGGCGATGCACTTACAGGCAGGGTTGGGATGCCCATTCTTGGACAACAAGCGAAGGTCGAGGCTTTGCAGGACATCACCACCCGGTTAGGACTGTCAGAAAAAGACGTGATCGCCGTGGGTGACGGTGCAAACGACCTGGGAATGTTGAAACGCGCAGGAAGTGGCGTCGCGCTACACGCCAAACCGTCGGTCGCTGCACAATGTGACATACGCATCAACCATGGCGATTTGACTGCGTTACTTTACCTCCAAGGCTACGTAGAGAATGAGTTCGTAACACCTTAAACGCGAATCGACCTTCTGTGGTATGCTACGACCAGCCAACAGGGAGGGAGCCGATGCCACAATTCATCTTTGCTTATCACGGCGGCAAAATGCCTGAGACCGAAGAGGATCAGGCGCGCGAAATGGCGCTTTGGGAAAAATGGTTCGGGGAAATGGGCCCGGCGGTCGTGATCCCCGGCAACCCGGTCGGCAAATCAAAGACGGTTTCGGCGTCAGGTGTCGAAGATGATGGCGGTGCCAACCCGCTTGCCGGTTTCACGGTGATTGATGTGCCCGACATGGACGCCGCCATCGCGATGGCAAAAGGCTGCCCGAGCGTTACCGATGGTTCCGGATCGATCGAGGTCGCACCGATCATTGAGATGTAGCGTCACATTAGACCGGGTGCAGGCCGGATGTACCCGGTAGTGACGTCGCGCCGGTTCTTGATTGGCGCATTCATAAGGCTGAGCGTGGCCGGGTGATCCGGCTCTAACACGCCCTGTTTCACCAGTATCGCCGCAATTGCACATTCGGCGGCACGCGTTGTGCCGTCTTCGATTTTGAGCGCAATGCCAAATTTCAGTTCTGGAAGAATAGCTGTGTAGAAGCCTTCAGCCCCGGTTTTGATCGCCACTTTGCCCCCCATCGCACGCATCAAATCCGTGCAAGCGCGCCCGTCGCCCGCCACATATTCAGGATGCAGACGCATGGCCTGGTGCAGACGGGCCTCGGCACTGTCGTCAGGACTGGCGGCAAAATGAGCCATTGCACGCGCCATGCCTTGCAGCGTGGAGGCGAAGTTGGGAGCTGAGCAGCCGTCAACGCCGAATCCAGGCGACACCTCTCCTGTCACCCGCTCAAATTGCTCAAGCACTGCTTTTTGCACCGGATGGTCTTCTTCGATGTATTCCGACCCCGCCCCCAGATGACGCGTCAGCGTCAGGAAACCGGAGTGCTTGCCCGAACAGTTGTTATGGCACTGCGTAGGCCTTTCCTGAGCCGCAATCATGGAGGCTTCACTCTCCCGATCAAAAGGATAATGTGCGCCACAGCGCAGATCGCCTTCAGACAGGCCCAAGGCCGACAGCCACTCTTCAACCAGGTTGACATGGATCGGCATCGAAGAGTGCGAGGCACATGCCAGCGCAAACTGTCGTGCTGTCAACCCGGCCTCATCCGCAGCACCGGACTGAAGCAAGGGCAACGCTTGGATCATCTTGGACGCGCTCCGGGAGAGGACAATCTTGTCCGGATCACCCCATGCTTCGACGATCTGCCCACTGTCATCACAGATTACAGCGTGCCCATTATGCTTGCTTTCCAGAAAAGGGCCGCGCCAGATTTCAGCCATTGGGACCGAATGCGTCATATTTTTCCTCATGATTTGGCAAAATGTTGCCAAACAGTCTTTCGTCTGCTGTGCGGATTGCGCTACTGTGACATGTATCGGGACACAAGACCGGATGTGCAAGAGAGTGGCGAAAACTAGCCTCCGCGCAGGTTCGGGATCAATTGAGGTTAGGACAGCTGGAGGCTGTAAAACATGCGAATTTTCAAATCCTTCGTTGGGGTTATGAGCGCCTTGGCGCTATCAGGCACCTGTGCCGCAGCTCAGGAAGTCAGCAACAACCGGGTAGCTGCTAAAACCGATTGGAGCGTCTTTGTCGAAGACAACCCAAAAGAGTGCTGGAGTGTTTCGGTTCCCACCGAGACGGTAAATACACGCGATGGGCGCGTTGTCGCCGCCAATCGTGGCGAAATCCTTCTGATGGTGTTCTACCGCCCCAACGCCGGGGCCGCGGGCCAAGTGGCCTTTACCGGTGGTTACCCCTTCCGGGACGGCAGCCAGGTCAGCGTGGATATCAGCGGCACGCAGTTCTCGCTCTTCACGGATGGCGATTGGGCCTGGCCCGCAAGCCCTGCAGACGATGCCAAACTCGTGGCGGCGATGAAACGCGGTTCCAATGCTATCGTTACGGGCGTTTCAAGCCGTGGTACGACCACAAAAGATACGTTCTCGCTTCTCGGATTTACGGCTGCCACGGAAGACGCCGAAAAGCGCTGCGCGGGATAACCAACTCAAATCTGACCTGAAGGCCTCGCCCATTGGCGGGGCTTTTTCTTTTGATCTGGCCTGAAACTTCTATATAGAGCGGCATCCACGTCCAAGAGAGACCCTCATGTCCGTCAGCGCACCGATCACGCAAGATGTCCACACCATTCCACGCAAACTGCCGGAAGGGCCGGTGAACCTTGTCGGAATGACACGGCCCGCGATGCGGGATGCGCTCATCGCCGCCGGTACGCCAGAAAAACAAGCGAAAATGCGGGTTGGGCAGATCTGGCAATGGATCTACCAATGGGGCGTGCGCGATTTCGACGCTATGACCAACCTCTCCAAGACGTATCGCGCTGATCTGAAAGAGAAGTTCGTGATCGAGTTGCCCGAGGTCGTGACCCGTCAAGTCAGTGACGACGGCACGCGCAAGTACCTTGTCCGCATTGCGGGCGGGCATGAGGTCGAAGTCGTCTACATTCCGGAAGAGGGTCGCGGCACGCTTTGTGTATCAAGCCAGGTGGGCTGTACGCTGACCTGTTCTTTCTGCCACACAGGAACGCAGAAGCTCGTCCGCAATCTGACGGCTGCTGAAATCATTGGGCAGGTCATGGTTGCGCGCGACGATCTTGGCGAATGGCCCGAACAAGGTGCCCCCAAGAACGAAACTCGGCTGTTGTCCAACATCGTGCTGATGGGGATGGGGGAGCCGCTTTACAATTTCGAGAATGTGCGGGACGCCATGAAAATTGCCATGGACGAAGAGGGCATCCAGCTGTCCCGGCGACGCATCACTCTTTCGACGTCCGGTGTCGTGCCCGAAATTGAGCGGACTGCCGACGAGATCGGGTGTCAGTTGGCCGTCAGTTTTCACGCCACGACAGACGAGGTGCGCGACACGCTTGTACCGATCAACAAGCGATGGAACATCGAAACCCTGTTGGCTGCGCTGCGCGCCTACCCGCGCGGGCGCAATTCAGAGCGGATCACCTTTGAATACGTGATGCTCCATGGCGTGAACGACAGCGACGAAGACGCACGTCGGCTGGTCGAGCTGATCGGCGGCATTCCAGCCAAAATCAACCTTATCCCCTTCAACGAATGGCCCGGCGCACCCTATAAGCGCTCGTCGAACAACCGCATCCGCGCCTTCGCCGACATTATTTACAAAGCGGGATACGCGTCGCCGATCCGTACACCAAGGGGCGAAGACATCATGGCTGCCTGCGGGCAGTTGAAATCAGCAACCGAACGCGCCCGCAAATCCCGCAAACAAATCGCCCAAGAGGCCGGGCTGGCTGGGCAGTAATGCGGCGCCGCGACGCGCTGGTCCTGGGCGGCGTCGTTGCAGCGGCGGTTGCGGTACCTCCGATCCTGCGCCGTCTACCGTCCGAATTCGAATTTCAATCTGTTACCGGTATCGATGGGTTTCGCCGGTTAACTGGCGGCAGTTTTTCGGGCGGCGTTGATCCCTTCTTCGGGCTGGGCGAGGGCGCCCGCCCCCAACACACAGAACCGCTCTGCGCATCTCTGTTTGGTCCCGAAGGTTGGTCCGACAAGACGGTCCCGGTGGCTTTTTTCACCGACGCAAATTGCCCCTATTGCAAAGACCTCGAAGCCCGTTTGATCGCGTTGCGCGACGGTGGGGCAGACATACGGCTGATCTGGCACGAAATGCCTTTGCTGGGCGCCTCGTCCATGCGGCATGCTCAAGCCATTCTTGCAGCGCGCCTCATGGGTGCGGAAGAGGCCGCACGTGATCTCTTGTCCGGTCGCATGTTACGCCCGGGACCCGCCGCTCTTGAAGAACTTGCCCGCACTCTCGACCTCGATCAGGATACCTATCTGGAAACGGCACGAAGCCCACGGGTTGAAGCGCTGATAACAGAAGGGATCGCGTTGGGACGTCGGTTGGGTATACCGGGCACACCCGGCACTGTCATTGGTCGAACCGTGGTGATCGGGGCGATCAAAGATGCCGATCTGCAAAAGCTGATCGACCTTGAACGCACTACGCCACAAACTGTTTGTGTCTAACGGCCAGGGATGACCTCTCGGGCAGGCATTTCCTGCCACGTATCAATGATATCCATGGCCTCAACAGCTGAATCTACGAAGCTGAACAGATCAAGATCTTCGGCAGAGATCGTTCCCGCATCTGCCAGCGTGTCCCAATTGATGATCCCTTCCCAGAACGCCCGCCCGAACAACAAGACCGGAACAGGTTGCATGCGCCCGGTTTGAATCAAGGTGAGCGCTTCGAACAGCTCATCCAGCGTGCCGAACCCTCCAGGGAAGACGCAGATTGCCTTGGCGCGCATCAGGAAATGCATCTTGCGGATCGCAAAATAGTGGAAGTTGAAGCATAGTTCCGGTGTGACGTATTCGTTTGGCGCTTGCTCGTGGGGCAGCACGATACTCAAACCGATTGAACGGCCTCCCGCATCTACTGCACCGCGGTTGCCTGCCTCCATCACTCCGGGACCTCCACCCGTCACTATGACATTCTCCCGCCCGTCCTGCTCAATGCTCTTGAGCGTCATGAGGCGCGAAAACTCCCGCGCTTCCTCATAGAAATGGGAGAGCTCAGCCAGTGTTTTGGTGCGGGCTTTGTCTTTTTCGGCTGGTCGCGGAATACGGGCGCCCCCAAACAGAACAATGGTGCTGTTAATGCCCAGCGCATCAAGATGCATCTCGGGTTTGAGCAACTCCAACTGCAAACGGACAGGTCGCAGTTCCTCACGGCACAGGAAATCCTCATCTGCAAAGGCCAGCCGGTATTCCGGTGCACGTGTCTGAGGCGTATCAGGAGCTTCCTGAATAGCATTTCGATCCGCATGAGCGTGACGCAAGGGATGACGGCGGTTCATTCTTTTCACCTTTGAGGTTCATCTTTTTATGTAGGGGCGCATGATAGCGGCCAAGATGCAATGACCTTCTCTATCTGGCATCTTCACCTTTACGTTTCGTCAACGCATTGCGCGGAAGCACCGGGAATAGTATAGGCGCTGCCAACAACGCACCCAAAGGGAGACACCGATGTCCAACGCTCAGCTTGAAACCGCGATCGAGGCCGCCTGGGAAGACCGCGACAGCATTACGCCTGCCACCGGCGGAGAAACCCGTGACGCGATCGAGACAACGCTCGCGGCTCTGGACGGCGGCAAGTTGCGCGTAGCTGAGCCCCGCGAGGATGGGAACTGGCACGTCAATCAGTGGGCAAAGAAAGCCGTTCTGCTGGGCTTTCGCATCAAAGACATGGAAATGCAGTCCGGCGGACCACAAGGGGGTGGCTGGTGGGACAAGGTCGACAGCAAGTTCCACGGCTGGGACGATGCACAGTGGAAATCAGCTGGTTTCCGCGCCGTACCGAACTGTGTGGTGCGCAAATCAGCTTTCATCGCGCCCGGCGTTGTTCTTATGCCCTCCTTCGTGAACCTTGGCGCTTACGTGGACGAAGGGACCATGGTCGACACCTGGGCGACGGTCGGGTCCTGCGCACAGATTGGCAAGAATGTTCATCTTTCCGGCGGTGTTGGGATCGGTGGCGTGCTGGAGCCTATGCAGGCCGGGCCGACGATCATCGAAGATAACTGCTTCATCGGCGCGCGGTCAGAGGTCGTGGAGGGCTGCATCGTCCGCGAAGGATCCGTCCTTGGCATGGGTGTGTTCATCGGTAAGTCCACCAAGATCGTGGACCGCGAAACCGGTGAGTTCACCTACGGTGAAGTCCCTGCAGGTTCGGTGGTTGTTGCCGGCTCCATGCCGTCAAAGAACGGTGTGAACCTCTATTGCGCCGTGATCGTGAAAAAGGTCGATGCACAAACACGTTCCAAAACCTCGATCAACGACCTGCTGCGCGACTGAGATCGCTCATCTTAACAAAGCATTAGGACTTGGGGCAGTTGTGCCCCAATAATTCCCGCCAATGGTCGGGAAGGCGGTCCATTCATGCCCGGAAGCCCCTCTACCGCTTGGGCATGCAGAATTCGGCCCCTCCCATCAATTTTTCGACCTTGCAGGTTCTGTCGGATCTGCAGAGCGCAGCCGTATCAGGTTTCAGCGATCTTTGTCAGGCCGTGTCATCCGATCTTCAGACAGCTTTGAGGCGGGTTGTATTCGAACAAGAATGCAAAATGGCGGCTGAGGATGTCGAGGAACTGCACGCTGAACTCATGATGCTCGCGTCGATGCCAGACCAGGATCATGCAAGTTTCATGACCGCCACCATCATTCTGCTTTCAGATCGTTTGCAATATGGCGCTGGTGAAGACGACCTGTTCTGGAATTGGGACGCATTTCAGGAGCGTTACCGCGAAGCGCCTTCGCCTGTCCGCGCCGCAGTCATGAACGGGTTTCGCTGCGCGCATCGTTTTGGTCGGGTGAAACTTGACCGGCTTCCGGCAAGTGCGGATCTGCGCACCTATGACGAGGAAGACCTGACCCGTCTTCTCAAAATCATCGCCAGGTCCATGACCGATGAGACACGCAATCTTGTTTGCGCGCTGGCCCCCAGAGAAATTCGCAAAGTACACCGTCGTGCATTGGATAATTGCCTAAAAAGCAGCTGTATTCTGACGGAATTTGGCGGCTGGTTCCCCTGCGAAGTGGTCGATCAGGTGTCATTGGATTCATCGCATCCGGCCTATGCCGCCTGCACTGCCCTGATGATCCTGGACGCCATTGCCACGCAGGATGCCGCCGGCAAGATGGCCCACCGCTACAAGGAACAGGCGGACGACTACAACCTGCTTAGTCCGGAATTCAGGGTCCCCTTGCTTGCAGGGTTGCGCCACTTGCACGAAATGGGCGACGATTGGGAGCCCTACGCCGATTGGCCTGCGGAAAAGCGGGTCGACAAAGCCATTGTGATGCCCTTCCCTAAAGCCTAACTAAGGGCATGGCGAAGGATAAGAAAACATCGAAACAACAGGTCTACACGCTGGTCGTCCAGATCGGTCGCAAGGCGGGGGACGGTTTGCCAAAAAAGGCCACGGGCGCCGGGTTGGTTGTCTTTGCAAGTGGCGTGGATGAGGCTGAAGCCGTTCGCGAAACGGTCGCGATCCTCAAGCAGGCAGACACTGCCCCCCTTGATGTGACAGGCTACGGCACACTCGATGAACGCCTCGCCGAAGGACATGAGATTTCGGACGAAGAACGGCAACTGATGCAGCGGGCATTGGAAGAAAACGCCGTGATCGTCGCCCAGATGGAACCATTCTTTGGGTCACTTCCTGAAGTCGACTAGGCATAAGAGCCCATTGCGCTCGCAGATATCAGGCGAAAAAACGGGCCGCTCCGCTTGCAGGTTTCTGAACGACATGTAGGAAGATTGCAGCGAGTTCTCTGCAAGGAGCCAAAATGACGAACATCGACCCCGTTGCCCTGACCGCTGATCTTGTTCGGTGTCCGTCCGTGACGCCCGCAGATGAAGGCGCGTTGGATATCCTGCATGATCTGCTGCATGCGGCAGGCTTCACCTGCACATGGGCAGACCGGGGTGGCATCCGCAACCTGTTGGCCCGCTGGGGCGACAAGGCACACCCCAAGACATTCGGCTTCAACGGCCACACGGATGTGGTTCCCATCGGGGAAGCCGCTGACTGGAGCATGCCCCCGTTCAGCGCTGAAATAAAAGACGGCGTGATGTATGGTCGTGGCACCACCGATATGAAATCCGGTGTCGCCGCCTTTGCTGCGGCAGCAGTGGATTTTGTGCATCAAACGCCGCCCGACGGGGCCATTCTATTGGCGATAACCGGCGACGAAGAAGGCGATGCACTGGACGGAACCACCGCGCTTCTGGACAATATGGAACGGACGGGCGAGCGCATGACCGTCTGTCTTGTCGGCGAACCCACCTGCCCCAATGAGATGGGTGATATGATAAAGATCGGGCGGCGCGGTTCCATGACTGCCTGGGTCACGGTCATGGGCAAACAAGGTCATTCCGCCTACCCCAGTCGCGCTTTGAATCCCCTGCCAGCTCTGGCCCGATTGATGGATCGCCTCGCAAGCAGAGAATTGGATCAAGGCACAGATTATTTTGACCCTTCCACGCTTGCAATCGTCACGATCGATACTGGCAATCCGGCGACCAATGTGATCCCCGCTGCCTGCCGGGGTACCGTGAATCTCCGGTTTAACGATCTTCATAGCGGCGCGTCGCTGTCGCAGTGGATCAGGGAAGAAATCGCCGCAATAGAGACGGAATTTGGCATCAAAGCCGAGTTGAAGATCAAGATCTCCGGCGAGAGCTTTATTACGCCTCCCGGTCCCTTGTCAGACCTCGTAGCACAAGCGGTCAAAGCGGAAACAGGCCTCGATCCGGACCTGAGCACAACGGGTGGCACGTCGGATGCGCGTTTTGTGAGGCACCATTGCCCAGTTGTTGAATTTGGGTTGGTTGGTCAGTCAATGCATCAGGTTGACGAGCATGTGCGAGTGGACCATATCCAGCAACTCAAGTCGATCTACACCCGTATTCTGCGTGACTATTTCGCGTGAATCGAACGCTTGTTGTCATGCTCAAGGAACCGCGCGCGGGCCGCGTAAAGACGCGCCTGGGTCGGGAGATCGGCATGACCAGCGCGGCCTGGTGGTTTCGTCACCAGACAAAGCGGTTGCTCCGACAAGTGCAGGATCCGCGCTGGCGGCTCGTTCTGGCTGTTTCCCCGGACGGTGAGGGCATGACCAGCCGGGTTTGGCCCGCGCATCTGCTCCGCATGCAACAAGGGCATGGCAATCTCGGAGACAGAATGGCCCGCGCCCTGACGCGGCAACCCCCGGGACCTGTTTGTGTCATTGGTGCGGATATACCCGGTATCACACGCGGGCACATCGCACGGGCCTTCGACGCCCTCGGTCCCGCCGAAGCCGTTTTTGGGCCAGCACCCGACGGCGGCTATTGGCTGATTGGTCTGAAAAATGCACGTCCGGCACCGCGCAGCCTCTTTGCGCATGTCAGGTGGTCAACATCCCATGCTTTGGCCGACACCATTGCATCCGTTCCCAACCTGCGTCTGGCGCTAATCGACGAATTACGTGATGCCGATGAAGCGCGCGATTTGCGCATGACGGCAACGAACACGCGTGATACCTGACAGGGATGAGCAGGCTCCCAACCAAACCCGAAATCCTTGAATGGATCGAACAGAATCCCACCCAAACCGCCAAACGCGATATCGCCAAGGCCTTCGGGATCAAAGGGGCCGCGCGCATCGACCTGAAACGGCTTCTGAAAGAGCTCGAAGCAGAAGGTCATTTGGAAAAACGCAAACGCAGCTACCAGGACCCGGACCGTTTGCCCCCGGTCAGTGTCTTGCAGATCACCGGCCCCGACGCGGATGGTGATCTTTTTGCCAAACCGATGGAATGGCGCGGCGAGGGTCAGGAGCCTGTAGTTCTGGTCATTCCCCGTGCGTCGGACCCTGCTCTGGGCGCAGGCGACCGCATTCTGGCCCGCCTGACCGTTATCAAGAACGAAGCACATACCTATGAGGCTCGGTTGATCCGTCGGATCGGGACAAACCCGCGACGGGTTGTTGGTATCTTCCGCAAAGCGGCCGAAGGTGGACGCATTCAGCCGATTGACAAAGGGTCGGATAAGGAATGGCAGGTTGAAAGCGGCGCCACCCATGGCGCGCAGGACGGTGAACTGGTTGAGGCAGAGCAGGCGGGGTCAAAAGGCCGAATGGGCTTGCCGCGCGCCCGGGTTGTAGAGCGACTGGGCGATCCTTCTGCGCCCAAGGCCGTCTCGCTGATTGCAATCCACCAGCATGGTATCCCCGACAGTTTCCCCGATGACGCAATTGCGCTTGCAGACAAGGCCAAACCCATCGGGTTGAAAGGGCGCAAGGACCTGCGGACCATTCCGCTGATCACGATTGACCCATCGGACGCGCGGGATCACGACGACGCCTGCTTCGCCCAAGGCGACGAAGACCCTTCGAACGAGGGGGGACACATCATCTGGGTCGCGATCGCGGACGTGGCTGCCTATGTAACCCCGGATAGCGCACTTGACCGTGAGGCCCGCAAACGCGGCAACTCAACCTACTTCCCGGACAGGGTCGTGCCAATGCTGCCGGACCGCCTTTCCGGTGATTTATGCTCCTTGCACGAAGGTGTAGAACGCCCCTGTATTGCAGTGCGGGTTGTTCTGGATGCACAGGGTGAGAAACGCGGCCATAGCTTTCATCGCGGGCTGATGCGCTCGCCCGCGTCATTGCACTACGAGGAAGTCCAGCAGGCGATTGACGGGAATCCGAACGAACGCACCGCCGAATTGCTGGAGCCGGTTTTGGAGCCGCTTTATGCCGCCTATGGCGCATTGGTAAGCGCAAGAGAGCGGCGGCAACCTCTTGATCTTGATCTCCCCGAGAGGCGCATCGAGCTGTCGGAGGATGGCACCGTTTCCTCCGTTCGTTTCAAGGAGCGTTTGGACGCCCATCGCCTGATCGAAGAATTCATGGTTCTGGCCAACGTCTGTGCCGCAGAAACGCTGATCGAAAAGAAAGCACCGCTGCTCTTTCGCGTCCACGAAGAACCAAGCCCCGAAAAGCTGGATGCCTTGCGGGAAACCGCCAAGGCCAGCGGCTACACGCTGGCGAAAGGTCAGGTGCTCAAGACCGCGCATCTCAACCGTCTCTTGAATGATGCGGCGGGCAGCGATGAGGCAGAGCTGATCAACATCTCGACTCTTCGGTCGATGACGCAAGCCTATTATAGCCCGACAAACCTGGGGCACTTTGGGTTGGCATTGCCGCGATACGCGCATTTCACATCGCCCATCCGGCGCTATGCGGATTTGATTGTGCACCGCGCATTGATTGCGGCCCATGGTTGGGGCAAGGACGGGCTGCCCCCCGAAGATCATGAATCTTTGGAGGCAACGGGGGAGCATATTTCTGAAACCGAACGACGCTCCATGGTCGCGGAACGGGACACCACAGACCGCTACCTTGCCGCCTATCTGAGCGAGCGGGTAGGCAATGAATTCACCGGCCGTGTCAGTGGGATCGCACGGTTTGGCATCTTTGTGAAGCTCGATGAAACGGGCGCGGACGGTTTGGTGCCCATGCGTTCCATCGGCAATGAATATTTCCACTATGATGCCGAGGCGAACACGTTGATGGGCGCAGACAGCGGCCAGATCATCGGCCTTGGTCAAAGAGCGACGGTTCGCCTTGCCGAGACAGTGCCGGTCACAGGTGGTATTGCGCTCGACCTGCTGTCTCTTGAAGGCGCAAGAATCGCGCAAGGCCGTCGTTCGCCGGCTGGCCGGTCCCCCCGGCGGCGTAACGTCAAAGCCAAGCGCAAGGCCGACAAGATCAAACGCAAAGTCAAGCGCAGCAGGCGCTAACCGCAGGTTTCATCCACTCGCTCGATGTATTGCATGAGCACCTCGTTGCCCGCGACCAGAGATTTCAACTTCGTCTCACCTGGTGAGGCAACAGCGGCTGCAAGCATCGGCGCAACTGACAGGTCAGCGGACGTGGGACGTTCACCAAAGAGAAACCGGCCTTGCCAAAGCCGCGTGGCAAGCGCTTCCAAATCAGGTGTGATCCGTTGCAACCTCTGGTCTTCGCTCAGCCGTCCCAGACCCTGACTGTGCAGGCCCCGCAGCGTATTACGGCGGATACTGCCGGCAATCAGCTGCCGTAACCCGGGCGGCATGGAACCGAAATAGACGTCACGCACTTTGGGCCAGATGATATCATTGCCCCAACGGTCCAGCACGATGTGGAAGTATAGGTGCTCTTCTGACAGGCGGATAAAGGCCCGCGCATTTGCCCGGTCGAGGTCAGAGAGGCCTTGGTCGAAGTCATGTCCTTTTGCCTCCAGATGTTTTTGGATTTGATCACTATCAGCGATCAGCCGACCTTCGTCACGGATCACGGGAAGCTTGCCATGCGGCATTTTTCTGGGATCGGTGATGTCTTCCCGCGCCCAGGGCAGCCCCGTCATGTTCAGGAGGTATGCCGCCTTGACGCAGAACGGGCTGGACGCAAAGAGGCCGAATGCGGGCGGATAGGTCAAAAGCTGTATCATGGTTTAGTCCCTCTGAAATCCGCGACAGAGCTACCGGAGCATACTGACAGTTTTTGTCACGATGTATGTTATTGTGATCTTATGAGCCGAACACACCGTCTTTTTCAGATGATGCAAACTCTGCGCCGTTTGCCGCCGCCCATAACCGCCGCCGTGCTGGCGCAGGAAATGCAGATGTCTGCTCGAACCATCTACCGGGATATCGACGCGCTTCGCAGCATGGGGGCCGTGATCGATGGTGAGGCTGGTTTTGGATACACGCTGATTGAAGATGCGACTTTGCCGCCGCTCGGCTTTGAGGATGACGAACTCGAAGCGCTGGTTCTGGGCTTGCGCGATGTTTCTGTGATCGGCGATCCGGCTCTGGCAAAGGCGGCCCGGTCCGCACTGGCAAAGATCAAGGCGCGCGTCCCACCAAGGCAAGCGCATCGGCTGCAGCATGCAGTGCTGAGCGCGCACCGCTTTACCCCGCCACATGCCGTCAGCATTGACGTCGCTGTTCTGCGTGCAGCGACCTGGGATGAAGTTGCAATCGCCTTTCGGTATACCGACGCGAAGGGCGCGGAAACAGAACGACGCGTACTTCCCTTGGGGTTGGTCTATCTGGACAACAGCAACGTCCTGATGGCCTGGTGTTTGCTGCGACGGGACTATCGGACTTTTCGGTTGGACCGAATGCGCGATCTGTTGCGAACCGATGAGAGCTTTCGTCCGCGCAGGGTGCCGATGTTGCGGGCTCATCTTGAGCGTATCCGTACGCATATGGAGCAATCGGCGGAGCGCCGCGAGGCCTGAGCAAGAATCCTTTTGCTGATTCCAAACTCGCGCTACACTTGTTGTAATTAATAAAAATCGCAGCAGGACTTCATCATGAAACCTATGGTCTTTCTTTCAGGCCTGATCGCGGCATTAGCTGTCGCGCAGACAGCGTTAGCTCAGCCACCCCTATATTCGCCACGCCCCGAAGTAAGACCAGGCGAAACGCGCGCCGCCGAAGTCGTCCAAGTGGCATCAGCCGCGACGGCCGTTGAAAGGGCATTGCGGCCCAAAATGCGCAGTGCCGTGGCGAAGGGTCAGGCGGAGGCCGCCATGCAAATGGCCACGTCGCGCGCGGGTTTCGACCAATGGGTCCAAGGTTTCATGCCGCGCGCGCAAGCGCAGGGGATACGACGTCAAACCCTTGATAGCGCATTCAGAGGTGTTCGCTTTGACGAGGACGTCATTCGACGCGACCGCAACCAGTCCGAGTTTTCAAAGACGATCTGGGATTACCTGTCCAGCGCGGCCTCCAACACTCGAATTGCCAATGGGAAAAAAGCTCTCGCCAACTACAACAGCACCCTGACCGCGATCGAACGCCGCTACGGCGTGGAAAAAGAAGTTGTCGTGGCAGTCTGGGGATTGGAAAGCGGCTATGGCGTCTTTCGCGGGTCGAATGATGTCGTGCAATCCATGGCCACGCTCGCTTACGAGGGTCGTCGCGGCGCGTTCTTCGAAGAGCAGCTGATTGCAGCGCTGAAAATCCTGCAAAACGGTGATACTGCCCCGCGAAATATGACAGGAAGCTGGGCCGGCGCGATGGGACATACGCAATTCATTCCGACGTCCTATCTTGCCTATGCGGTGGACTTCAACGGCGACGGGCGGCGTGATATCTGGTCTGATGACCCAACGGACGCCCTTGCATCAACCGCTGCCTATCTCAAGAAATCTGGTTGGAAAAAAGGTCAACCATGGGGTGTCGAAGTACAGCTTCCCAGCGGCTTTGACTACATGTTGGCCGATCGCAAGATCACCAAGAGCCCCCGCGCCTGGGCGCGTCTTGGCGTGAAGGATATGCAAGGCCAAACGGTGCCTAACCATGGCAAAGCCTCAATTCTGCTCCCTGCCGGCTCAAAAGGGGCTGCGTTCATGATCTTCGATAACTTCGCAGCAATCGAAAAGTATAATACCGCTGATGCCTACGTGATCGGTGTCGGCCATCTGAGCGACCGGATCAGGGGGGGCGGTCCCATCCGTGCGAGTTGGCCCACAGGTGATCGGGCGCTGTCTTTCGCGGAACGCAAAGAAATGCAGCAGCGCCTTACCAGAGCCGGTTTCGACACGAAAGGCATAGACGGTCGCGTGGGGCCAAAGACCATTGATGCCATCCGTGCGTATCAGAAGAACCGTGGTCTGGTGCCGGATGGTTACGCATCGCTCACGCTGCTGCAAAAGCTGCGCTAGTTACTGCAGGCTCGCAAAAAGCGTATCCGTACGAGCCCGCGTCATCATGATGCGGCATGACTGAATAGCGATGCCTGTACCTGACCCACCCCCGTACAGGGCGCCCGTGTAGTCGCATTCAGCGTCTCGATAAGCTTCCCACGCAGTCTGGGCTTTCTCTAGCGCCGGAAGCGCGACCTCCCGCTCCGTGATGCCATCCAATTCAAGCGCATTGTCACCTGCAAGCTCCAGCGCAACATCAAGCGCCTTGTTGACCGAGATTTCCACTTCGGACAGGCATTGACCAATCTCAACCTGCGAACTTCGGTCTATGCTGCACTCCAGCGAAGGATCCGCTGCGCCTTTTTGCGACACTACCAGTGCAGCAGCAATCACTGCAAGGTATCGCATCATCCCGGGCTCATCCCGCGCAGTCGTTCGGATCGACGCCGTAGCATCTCAACCACCGTCAAAAGCGCGATGGAAATGATGACCAGGATCGTAGCCACCGCCAGAATGGTTGGGCTGATCTGTTCCCGCAGACCTGTGAACATTTGCCAAGGCAGCGTTTTCTGACCGGCGGACCCGACAAACAGCACGACAACCACCTCGTCAAAGGATGTGATGAAGGCAAATAGCCCGCCCGAGATGACGCCCGGCAAGATCAGCGGCATCTGCACTCGGAAGAACGTCGTGACTGGGTTTGCCCCCATATTCGCTGCAGCACGGGTCAGCGAGTTGTCAAAACCGACTAGCGTCGCCGTCACCGTGATGATCACGAAGGGAATGCCCAAAGCCGCATGCGCCAGCACAACGCCGATGTAGGTCCCTTGCAAACCGATCCGGCTGTAGAAGAAATACATGCCCGCGGCAGAGATGATCAGCGGCACAATCATAGGCGAGATCAGGACCGCCATGATCGCTCGACGGAAAGGAACATGCGGCTGGCTCAACCCGATGGCAGCAAGAGTTCCAAACGCGACCGAAAGCAAAGTGGCCGCTGGCGCGATCTTGACGGAATTTGCCAGGGCGCCTTGCCAATCGGAATTGGTAAAGAAGTCTTCGTAGTGTTTGAGTGAATAGCCTGCAGGATCAAACCGCAGCATTTCCGGTGTGAACGTAAAGAAGTCTTCGGCATTAAAGCTCAGCGGCATGACCACGATGATTGGCGTAATCAGAAAGACCAGAATGGCACCGCATATCACCCGGAATGTATAGTGCCAGAGTACCTGACCAGGCGTGAGGTAAGGCACCAGATGTTGGCGATACCGGGATTCATAGAGCCAAAAGCTCATCCAGCCAAAGAACCAGCCAAATGCCGCACCGATGATCCCGGCAGCAATTCCGCCCATCGAAAAACCGGCGGCGGCAAGCGCGACCAAGAGGGCCAAGCGTCCGCGTCGTTCATCCTTGATGACCTTTGTCAGAACGAACGCAATCACCCCCATCAGAGCGGCGCCGACAAGGATGCCAAGCAGCGAGCTGCCTTGTGCTGTGCCAACAAACAAGCCGGCCAGCGCCCCGAAAGCGGCGACAACGGGAACGTAAAAGGATGGTTCGGTGCGTTCTACAGGTGTCAGCGCAACCATTGTCTCACCCTCCCAGTTTCACGTTGTCGATGCCGACGATCTTGTCATAGGCCCAATAGAGACCCAGAACGAAGGCCAGCAGGATTGCACCCAGAGCCGCAGCGAGGCCCCAATTGAGCGAGCTGGAAATGTGGTAGGCAATCCGGTTCGAGATGAAGGTACCCGTCGTGCCGCCAACAATTTCGGGCGTGATGTAGTAGCCAATGGCGAGGATGAACACGAGGATCGACCCCGCGCCAATACCTGGTACAGACTGCGGGAAATAGACCCGCCAGAAAGCCGTCCAGTTGGTGGCCCCCAGCGACTTGGCCGCACGCAGGTAACTTGGCGGAATGGTTTTCATCACGGAATAGAGCGGCAGGATCATGAAGGGCAGCAGAATATGCGTCATTGCGATAATCGTGCCGGTCTGGTTGTTGATCAGTGCCAAACGACTGTCGTCTGCCACGATCCCGAGCCAAACGAGTGTGTCATTCACCACACCCTGTTGCTGCAACATGACCTTCCACGCGCTGGTCCGCACCAACAGCGACGTCCAGAACGGCAGCAACACAAGGATCATCAACAGGTTTGCGGTGCGTGCTGGCAGGTTGGCCAGTATCCAGGCAACGGGATAGCCCAACAGGATGCAGCTTCCCGTAATCACCAGCGACATGAACATGGTCCGGATGAAAAGCTTGATATAGATGCGCTCATTGTCTGGGCGCATGGCCGGACCATCGGGCGTCTTCTGCATGTCCACGGCGTTCAGGAAGTACCCCGACGTGAAATCCGGGCTGTACGTCTGGATCGTCTGCCAGACCTCAATACTATGCCAGTCCTTGTCGACATCAGCGAAAGCCGCCGTATAGTCGACAGTTTCGAAATTGGATGCGGCCGCCTCGGCCTCCAGAAGTTCGGCGGCACCCGCTCCGCTCACAGCAGATACATCGGCACCATTGGCCAGATCTTCATAAAGAGCCGCATAGACAACAGCCCATGGGTCCTCGGCCAACGGGTTGTCATCCTCGGACAGGACAAAATCCACGAACTCCCGGTAGATGGCAACGGTTTCTGGAAGCGTCGACGCTACATCGCTGCGGGGTTCAAAAGCAGGCGCAGAGCGACCATCTTTGCCGTCCCAATCGCTCATGGAGGAACGCCACGCGTCGGACCCCATAAGCGCGCTCCAGTTTTCGCCATCCTTCCAGAAGTCGTTCAGGTCTTCGAATTGATCCTGATAGACCTCGCCCATATCGTCGACGCGACGACCCGACTTGCGGAACAGCGAGGAAACACCGGTGAGTTCATAGTTCAGACGGGACCCAAGACGGGTATGCGCTTTGCGCTCGGTCGCGATGAACATGTCCTTGAAAAGCGCATCGAAGACCTCGGGCGGCGGGATTTCTCCCGTTTCCGCGTCCCACGTGGCGAGTTCGCTTGTCGTACGCGGCAACGTATCCGACACGATCTGGTTCTCGATCGAACGAAAGAGCATGTCCGCAATTGGCGCAATGAATGTCACCAGCACAAAAATCAGAAGCGGTGCGATCAGCAACATCGCGCGCAATTTCTGACGGCGCAGGGCACGGTTCAGGCTGACCTTCAGGGGCCGCCCGTCTGCGGCCAGCATGGGGCCTGTCGCGGCCTCATCCGCGCGGCGGTGTTCGTCAGGTGTCATCGTACTGTCGGTCATATCAGACCCCTTCGGCCACGATAATGGTCCCGTCAGAGTTAGCCTGACGGATTTTCATGTTTTCCTGATAATCAGGGTCGTTGTAGCAGGCCAGCGCGGCCTCATAGGATGGAAACTCAACGATGACGTGGCGGGGATGTCCCTCCCCTTCGAGAATTTCAGATGCACCGCCCCGCACGAGAAATGTACCGCCGTGACGCGGGAAAATCTCATTGTTTCGGATCGCGTAGGGCTTGTAGGCCTCTGGGTCACTGACTGTGACGTGACCTATGATATATCCTTTCGGCATCGGCATCCTCCGGTGGTCTTGTGGGAAGGCCGCAAGATGCGCCCTTCCCGGTATCACGCTCAAGCAGCGCTTATTGAGCCAGCCACGCCTGGAATTTCGCGTCGATGTCGTCTCGATAATCAGCCCAGAACTCGTAGTTATAAAGGAACGTGTTCTTGGCGTTTTCCGGATCGGTTGGCATGTGTGGCGCCATTTCGATGCCCAGATCGGCGTGCGTGCTGACCAGCGGTGCAGAAGATGCACGTGCAGGGCCATAGCTGATGTACTTGGACTGATCCGCCAGACGCTGCGTGTCTGTCGCGAAGTAGATGTAGTCCAGCGCACGGGCCAGACGGTCCTCGGGCAGGCCAGCGGGGATGATCCAACCGTCAAGGTCAAACACCTGTGCGTCCCAGAGCATGGCAACCGGCTGCTTTTGCTCTTCAATGACCGAGAACAGACGACCGTTATAGGTAGACCCCATGACGATCTCACCATCCGCCAGAAGCTGCGGCGTATCCGCACCAGCTGACCACCAGATCACTTCGTCCTTGATGGTCGCCAGCTTATCCAGAGCTTGCTGCTGACCTTCTTCGGTTTCCAGCACATCATAGACTTCGTCCTTGGCAACGCCGTCACAAAGCAGTGCCCATTCCATGTTGTTGATTGGGTTTTTTTCCAGCGCACGTTTGCCTGGATATGCTTCGGTGTCGAAGACGTCACAAACGGATGTCGGCGGTGTGTCACCAACCATGTCGGTGCGATAACCGAACGTGGTGGAATAGACGATCTGCGGAATAAAGCAGTCAGACACGATCAGGTCGCCAAAGTCGTCCTCAGCCGATGTGCCATCTGGTGCAGGCGCCAGATGCTCGTCCGGGTCGATCTCCATGGCCAAACCTTCGTCGCAGAGACGGATCGCATCCGCCGCAACCACATCAACGACGTCCCATGTGACATTTCCTGCTTCGTTCATGGCGCGCAGCTTTGCGACAGCTTCGGACGAAGAGGAATCGTTGATAATGTTAACGCCGGTCTTTTCCATGTAGGGGTTGTGATATGCCTCTTGTTGCGAGTTGGAGTAGGCACCTCCCCAGCTGACAATCGTCATCTCGCTGGCCATGTGGCCATCTGCCGAGGCCATACCAGCCGCAACTGTCAGTGCGGTTGTTGCCAAAAGCGTTTTGGTCAGTTTCATTTATAGTCTCCCAGTTTATTTGCCCGTTTGGGTGGTGAGGCGGACGGCAACGGGCTTGGCCCCCACCTCTTTCTGATCGCAAATCTCGATTGACCTGCGATGAAGGCGCGCATGGGCGGTCAGGCGTCCAACGCGCGGCAATCCTCTGGCAGCCAGCCAATCTCGATGGATTGGCCCGGCTTCAAACGCTCCACATCAGGTGCGTTACGTGTCTTTATGACAAATTCATCCGTTCCGGCCACTTTGAGCCGGGTCCGGAAAATGTCCCCCATGTATATAAACTCCAGCACTTCAGCATTTAGCGTATGTGCATCCGGGCTAAGGCGATCCTTGTTGTATTCCACGCGCTCTGGGCGGATAGAGACACGGGTCCTGTCCCCCGCCGCGGTCACATTGACCGGTTTGGCATCGATCAACTCTCCACCATCGAGCTGGACAAGGCACTTGTCGCCACTGATCTCTTTCACGACACCTTCCAGCGTGTTGTTCTCGCCAATAAACTGCGCAACGAAACTGTTTTCAGGCTCTTCATAGAGCCGGTCCGGGGGCGCAAGTTGTTGAATGCGCCCATCATCAAACACAGCAACGCGGTCCGACATGGTCAAAGCTTCGGTTTGGTCATGGGTCACATAGACCACGGTGATGCCCAGATCATGCGCAAGTTTTGTGATTTCAAACTGGAGTGTTTCGCGCAGCTGCTTGTCCAACGCGCCCAAAGGTTCATCCATCAGAACCAGTTCAGGCTCAAACACAAGCGCACGCGCCAAAGCGATCCTTTGTTGCTGGCCGCCTGACAACTGCGCGGGACGGCGCCCGCCAAAGGCCCCCATCTGCACCATGTCCAACGCACGTTTGACCTTTGCCTCACGATCGGACTTGCCCATCTTGCGCACTTCCAGCGGGAACGAGAGGTTCTCCGCAACCGTCATATGGGGAAAGAGCGCGTAGTTCTGGAACACCATGCCGATCCCACGTTTGTGGGGCGGGATGTTGTTGATCGACTGGCCATCCAATCGGATGTCACCATGCGTCGCAGTCTCAAAACCAGCCAGCATCATCAGACAGGTGGTTTTCCCTGACCCGGATGGCCCCAACATGGTCAGAAACTCTCCCTTCGGCATGAAGAGGTTCAGATCCTTTACGACCAGGTTTTCCCCGTCGTAACTTTTCTGCACGCGATCGAATTCGACGAATGCATCAGCCAGCTTGTCTTGCGCCAATGGTGGCTCCCCGTTTTTTTGTCTGCGGTTGGCCGCATGTGTTGTGGGCAAAGTAAAGCCAGACGGCTGCAAGTTTGCAAGCAGTTAGCTGTACTTTCCGCCATTTGCCGAGAATTCCAGTCCGAATTGCGCGTTGTCACACCAATCCCGCCATTTTGACAGCGATATGCGACGCAATCACCAAGGCTGACGCCAGGGCAACACAATCGGGGGTTATACCCGTGTTATTGAAGAGGCGATTCTCCGGATGGATCAGGAGGCCGCTTTCAACAATCCTTGTTGCTTTACTTCGACATAGGTTTCGTCGAGCGCTTTGCGGGCGCGGGCGACCAGCGTTGAAATATCATCCTCGGTTATGATGAGTGGCGGCGACACAATCATCCGTTCGCCGACATGGCGCATCACCAGGTTGTTGGCAAAACAACGGTCCCTGCAAATCAAGCCGATGGTACCGCTATCTACCGCGAATTTCGCGCGGCTTTCCTTGTGCGGTGTCAACGGCAGTGAAGCCATCATGCCCTTGATACTGACTTCGCCAACCAGCGGGTGATCCGCCAATGTTTCCAACTTGGCCTTTAGCGCGGGTGCTGCGACGTCACGCACATGCTCAACGATGTTTTCCTCTTGCAGGATTCGGAGGTTCTCCAGCGCCACCGCAGCGGCAACCGGGTGGCCTGAATACGTGTATCCATGGTTGAACTCTGTTGATCCGATGACTTCTGCAACTTCATCGCAGACAATTGATCCACCGATTGGCTGATACCCGGAAGACAACCCCTTGGCGATTGTCATGATGTGCGGGCGAATGCCCATCGTTTCAGACCCGAACCAATTTCCGGTCCGGCCAAATCCACAGATCACTTCATCCGCGATCAGCAGGATTTCATACTTGTCGCAAATGCGCTGGATTTCAGGCCAGTAAGTTTCCGGCGGAACAATGACGCCCCCTGCTCCCTGTACAGGCTCCGCGATGAACGCGGCGACGTTTTCTTCGCCCAACTCCAGGATTTTCTCTTCCAATTCCTTGGCGCGGCTGAGGCCAAATTCCTCGCGCGTCATGTCACCGCCTTCGGTCCACCAGTCAGGTTGATTGATATGGTGAATACCGGGGATGGGCATGCCGCCCTGCGCGTGCATATACGCCATGCCGCCGAGGCTGCCGGAGCCCACAGAAGAGCCGTGGTAGGCGTTCTTGCGGCTGATGATATGACTCTTTTCAGGCTTGCCCTTTACCGCCCAATAGGTGCGCACAAGACGGATATTGGTGTCGTTTGCCTCGGAACCGGAGCCGGCAAAGAAGATCTGATTCATCCCCTCGGGTGCGAGTTTCGCAACCTCCTGCGCCAGTGCAATTGCGGGCACATGCGTCGTCATGAAGAACGTGTTGTAGTAGGGCAGTTCCTTCATTTGCCGGGCAGCAACTTCTGCCATTTCATGGCGTCCGTATCCGATGTTCACGCACCACAGGCCCGCCATGCCATCCAGAATTTGGTTCCCGTCGCTGTCCGTCAGATACACCCCTTCAGCCCTGGTGATCACACGCGCACCGCGTTCAGCCAAGGCGTGATTTTCGGAAAACGGATGCATATGATGTGCCGCATCCAACGCTTGCAATTCGGCAGTCGGCATGTGGTTAGAAATCACTGACATGGGGCACCTGATCTGATGTGAAAATTGTGATCGTCAGAATATGATCAAATTACACGGAGTCAATCGAATCGATTGTGTTAGGAGCGATCGTTCAGCGCCGCTCGAATCTGCCCCATGCCTTGATTTACATCCTCAGCCATCGCTTTTTCAGCGGCCTTGCGATTCCTCTCGCCCAGAGCTCGCAACAGGTCAGCGTGTTTGTCGGGCAGGTTCATCGTGCCATACCGACCGCATACGACACGCAGCGATGGTCCGAATCGTAGCCAGAGCCGGTCGACGGTTGCCGCGATGATGGGCGACTGGGCCGTCGCATAGAGCTTGGTATGAAACCTGTAATTGTGCGCCAGATACGCACTAATATCGCCTCTCGCAATCGCCTGATTCAGTAGCGAATCCTCATCCGCCAACTCTATAAGTTCATCAGACGTAATGTAAGCGACAGCGCGCCCAGCTAGTTCGGGTTCCAGATTTCTACGCATGAAATCAAGCTCTTCTATGCAATGGTCTGTCAGCATCGGGACGGTCACGCGCCTGTTTCCCATCATTGTGAGAGCGCCAGCTGAGATCAGCCGCCTGATGGCTTCGCGCACTGGCGTCATCCCCGCCCCTAACGTCTGCGCAATACCCTGTATGGTCACTGGTTGCCCCGGAGCCAGGTCGCCAAAAAGGATTTGCCGACGAAGTTCTTCGTAAACGGATTGGTGAGCCGGCCGTTTTCCGGCCTCTGTCGCCTTAGTATCTGCTGAATTTACAGGCATCTATTTTCCACTTGAAAGACCTTTGATCGACTGAAGAGATGCATTGCTTGCACAAGCAAATCCCGCGTGAAAGCATAATGCATCTTGCCAAACAGGGCAAAAATTGATCAAATTTGCGAAACCGGGAAAAAAGCCCGGACATACAAACGGGAGTAAACAATGAAGAAGCTCATGGTGAGCAGCGCTGTTCTGGCGCTGATGGTCACTTCGGCAAGTGCCAACGAAGTGCGTGTATACAACTGGTCGGACTACATTGATGAGGAACTGCTCGAAAAATTCGAAGCAGAAACCGGTCTGGAGCTTGTGTACGACGTATTCGACAGCAATGAGGTTCTGGAAACCAAGATGCTTGCGGGTGGCTCAGGGTATGATGTCGTCGTGCCGTCCGGCACGTTTCTTCAGCGTCAGATCTCGGCAGGCGCGTTCCAGAAACTGGACAAGTCCAAGCTTTCCAACATTGAGAACATGTGGGACGTCGTATCAAGCCGTACCGCCCAATATGACCCCGGCAACGAATACTCCATCAATTATATGTGGGGCACGACAGGCATCGGCGTAAATGTCCCTAAGGTTCAGGAAATACTCGGTACCGATGCCCCGATCCAAAGCTGGGATATCGTTTTCAAACCAGAAAACATCGAGAAGTTGGCCGAATGCGGCGTTCACTTCCTGGATGCACCGTCAGAGATGATCCCGGCGGCGCTCAACTATCTTGGCGAAGACCCTGACAGCCACGATCCAGACGTGATTGCAAAAGCGGAACCGCTTTTCATGTCGATCCGCCCGCATATCCAGAAATTCCACTCCTCTGAATACATCAATGCGCTGGCAAATGGCGATATTTGCGTCGCCGTTGGCTGGTCAGGCGATATTCTTCAGGCCCGTGACCGCGCGGCCGAAGCTGATAACGGTGTCGAAATCGCCTATCACGCGCCAAATGAGGGCGCACAGATGTGGTTCGACCAGATGGCAATTCCAACCGATGCGCCAAATCCTGAAGGCGCGCATGTGTTTTTGAATTTCATCATGGACGCTCAGAACATGGCTCAGGCGTCAAACTACGTTTACTACGCAAACGGGAACGCAGCATCCAAGGAATACCTGATCGAAGATGTCATCGGGGATACCGCCATCTACCCGGATGAAGCGACCTTGAATAACCTTTTCACCACAACGCCTTATCCCGCCCGGACGCAACGGGTTGTGACCAGAATGTGGACCAAGATCAAGTCCGGTACTTGAGTTAGAAATACTAAAGGCGGCGCCACAAAGCGTCGCCTTTTAACTTTTGCCTATCATGGCAGCGCAAAGGATAAGTTGTGACCGAGGCCGTCTTTGCACCATGGGATGATCCAACAGAAAAGCCGCTGATCCGCTTCAAATCCGTGACCAAACGATTTGGCGATTTCACGGCAATTGATGACTTGACGCTCGATATCTTCGAGCAGGAGTTCTTTGCTCTGCTCGGTCCGTCTGGTTGCGGCAAGACCACGCTGATGCGGATGCTGGCGGGGTTTGAGTCTCCAACGTCGGGCGTGATCGAGTTGGCTGGCGAAGATATCGCACCAATTCCGCCCAATAAGCGCGCTGTGAACATGATGTTCCAGTCTTATGCCCTTTTTCCGCACCTGAGTGTTTATGAGAACATCGCGTTCGGCTTGCGCCGGGCCAAGATGCCGAAAGCGGATCTCGAGACCCGGGTGGCGGAAATGCTCAAGCTGACGCGGCTCGAGAAATTCGCCAGACGCAAACCTCATCAGATTTCCGGTGGTCAACGCCAGCGCGTGGCACTTGCGAGAAGCCTGGCCAAGGCCCCGAAACTTTTGTTGCTTGATGAGCCATTGGGGGCGCTTGATGCCAAACTTCGCCAGGCCACCCAGTTTGAATTGATGGATATCCAGGAGAAAACCGGGACCACCTTTGTGATCGTCACCCACGATCAGGAAGAGGCGATGACCGTCGCCAGCCGGGTCGCCGTGATGGACGAGGGTCGTGTAATGCAGGTTGCCACGCCCGAACACATCTATGAGGCGCCCAGCAGTCTATACGTTGCTGATTTCATTGGTGACGTGAATATCATTGACGGGCAGGCGAACGCCAAAGGGGACGGTACGTTTGAAATCTCATGGCATGAGGGCCAGGCGCCTTTGCATGCTACCAGCAAACGGGCGTTCACAGACGGACAATCCTGCCATCTCGCACTGCGCCCGGAAAAAGTCTCCATACATTCCGAAAAACCGGATCAGATTGACAATGCCGTTCCCGGCAAGATCCTCGATATCGCGTATCTGGGAAACCTCTCCACCTATCACGTGGAAATCCCAGGCGGCAAAGTCATGAAGGCGCAGGTCGCCAACACCCGCCGTGTCTCGCGCCGCAGTTTCACCTGGGAGGACGACGTCTGGCTGAGTTGGACCAACACAGCTGGGGTCTTGTTGGATCAATGAAATCCCATCCCCATGAAATAAGACGGGTCAAGCACTGATGCAGCGGTTTGTGCTTATCGCCGTGCCCTACGTCTGGCTTTTGGCCCTTTTTCTCGTGCCATTTGTCATCGTCTTCAAAATTTCCCTGTCCGACATCGCACTTGCCATTCCGCCCTATACGCCCACGCTCAAGGACGGGTTTGCAACATTCCTTGCCGGCCTGGACTTTGAGAACTTCGTGTTTCTGACTTCGGACGACCTTTATTGGAAAGCCTATCTTAGCTCACTGCAAATTGCGGTTTTATCGACTGCCTTTACGTTATGCGTTGCCTACCCAATAGCCTATGGGATGGCCCGAGCCCCTGAAGAATGGCGGCCTACCTTGATGATGCTCGTCATCCTGCCATTTTGGACGTCATTTTTGATCCGTGTGTATGCGTGGATGGGTATCCTCAGTCAGGAAGGGTTCCTGAACCAATTCCTTTTGTGGTCGGGCCTCATCAATGATCCACTGACCATTCTGAATACAAACGCTGCCGTCTACATAGGGATCGTCTACACCTATCTTCCCTTCATGATACTGCCAATTTATGCAGCGCTGGACCGACTGGATGGCTCGCTGATCGAAGCTGCAGAAGACCTGGGCTGTTCACGGTTTCAAGCGTTTTGGCTGGTCACGATACCCTTGTCAAAAAATGGCATCATTGCCGGTTGCTTCCTGGTCTTTATCCCTGCGCTGGGTGAATTCGTGATCCCGTCATTGCTCGGGGGTTCGCAGACGCTGATGATCGGCAAGGTGCTCTGGGAAGAATTTTTCAACAACAGAGACTGGCCTGTGGCAAGCGCTGTCGCTGTTATCCTGTTGTTGATCCTGATTATCCCGATTGTGCTCTTTCAACGAAACCAGCAAAAGCAAGCGGAGGAAGAGCTATGAACCGCCTGAGCTGGTTCAACGTCACGTCGCTGACATTGGGGTTTGCCTTCCTCTATTTGCCGATGCTGATCCTGATTGTGTATTCGTTCAACGACAGCAAGCTCGTCACCGTTTGGGCGGGTTTCTCTACAAAGTGGTACGGCGAGTTGCTCCAGAACGAGGCGTTTCTGGATGCCGCCTGGGTGACGCTCAAGGTCGCCGTCATGTCTTCTACCCTCGCAACAATTCTCGGAACAATGGCGGCCTATGTTCTGGTGCGTGGCGGTCGTTTTATGGGACGGACCCTGTTTTCTGGTATGATCTACGCGCCTCTGGTCATGCCTGAAGTGATTACCGGTCTGTCTTTGCTTTTGCTGTTTATCGGGATCGGGCTTGATCGCGGTGTTTTGACCATTGTGTTGGCTCATACAACGTTTTCAATGTGTTTCGTTTCGGTCGTCGTCTCTTCCCGGTTGCTTACCTTTGATCGCTCGCTCGAAGAAGCGGCACTGGATCTCGGATGCTCCGCCTTTGAGGCATTTCGACTTGTCACCCTGCCGATCATTGCGCCTGCCGTGATCTCCGGTTGGCTTCTGGCCTTTACGCTCAGCCTTGATGATCTGGTGATTGCGTCCTTCACCGCCGGACCGTCGGCAACCACGCTCCCGATCAAAATTTTCTCCGCCGTGCGATTGGGTGTCTCGCCCGAGATCAACGCTCTTTCGACCATTATGATCGCCATTGTTGCTGTTGGCGTGATCACAGCCTCGCTTGTGACCAAGCGCAACCTCGTGCGGCAACAGCAGGAAGAACGCGCCGCCGCACAAGCTGGATGACTCTGCGGCGGATTTTTGGCGACTATGCCTATGGCAATGGACCCAGAGAGAAATGCTGGTGGGATGAGACCTGTTCACTGCCGACCTTCCCAAAACTTGATGCAGACATAAAGGCAGATGTCGCCGTGATCGGTGGCGGTTTCACCGGGGTTTGTGCGGCACTTCAATGCGCTGAAAGTGGTGTCGACGTGGTGCTACTCGAAGCACAAAACATCGGATGGGGCGCATCGGGGCGGAATGGTGGGTTTTGCTGCTTGGGCGGCGGCAAGGTGTCGGATAAGGTGCTCGACCAACGCTTTGGAAAAGACGAACGGCTGGCTTATCGGAGTGCGGAAAAGGTCGCCGTCATGGCAGTGGCGGATTTCGTCAAGACGCATGAATTGGATGTGGACCAACATTCGAAAGGGGAGACTGTGTTGGCACACCGCCCCAAAGACATGGAGCATTTGCGTTACGATGCCGAAGCGGTCGAGGAGAACTACGGCGTCGAACCCCAGATCATCGAAAAGGATGATCTGGAAGCCCATAGTATGCGTGGCGGCCCTTTCTTCGGAGCAATGACCATACCGATCGGCTTTGGCCTTAACCCCCGAAAATACCTCGCAGGATTGGTCAACGCGGCCCGAGGATGCAGCGCGCAATTGTTTTCATTCAGTCCGGTCGTTGCGATTTCAAGTCTCTCAGGAAAGTACCACCTGACAACACCCGGCGGAAATGTCACAGCAGATCACGTCATAGTCGCGACAAATGGCTATTCGTCCGAAAACATACCGCCGTGGCTGGCGGGACGATTTATGCCAAGCCAGTCGACTGTGCATGTAACGCGCCCTCTCACACAGAAGGAGCTGATCGCGCAAGGATGGACAACCGAGCAGATGAGCTATGATACCCGTCATCTGTTGCACTACTTCCGACTAATGCCCGACAATCGGTTTTTGTTCGGAATGCGCGGTGGGTTACTTACGGGAGAACGATCCGAAGCAGCAGCACGGGCAAAAACACGCGCCGATTTCGAACGCATGTTTCCTGCCTGGTCAAATGTGGAAAGCACACATTGCTGGTCCGGCATGGTCAGCCTTGCGCGGAACAGGCTGCCATTTGTTGGACAACTGCCAGAGAGGCCAGGCTTGTGGACCGCCATGTGCTATCATGGCAACGGCGTTGCGATGGCCAGTTACGCGGGCCGAATGGTCGCGGAATTGGTCATGGGTCGGCCGGCATCAGAATACGCTATGCCGCTTCAAGCTCCCTTGAAGCGGTTCCCATTGGGCAAAGCGCGCAGGCTTCTGATGGTGCCCCTCTATGCGGGTTTGACACTTAGAGATAAGTTCTGAACGCCGTCAAAGGCTCGCTTCACGCAACGCAGATATTTCCGACGCCGTTACAGTTGCGCCGCTATCCAAGACAAATACCGTGTCTGCCCCGGTGCGCCGAGCTTCGGTGATTCTCGTATAGGTTTCCGCGCTCGACGTACCTGATATCTCGCCCAATTGACGGCTCTCGACCTTAAAGCTGTAGTTGCCTTCTGGTGCCAGGCTGCCATCGTCCAACACGCCTGTCCACTCTAGTGCTTCACCGTCAACGTCGATCTGGCGGCGTTGAACCTCTGCACCGTCAGGCCCGTATGCGATCAGGAAAGCCTGATCTGCACCTGTTTCAACCTTCGGCAAGATGGTGATGGGGTCACCAGCAAAGGAAGCTGCAGATGTACTCCGCGCCTCCATGCCGATCCAGGACGCCATCTGGCCAATGCTATTCGCCCCAAGTTGATCGCCCAGACCGGTCAAAAGGTCATTGGAGAGAACTTGCTGTTCTACCATCGAAAACTGGGCCAGCTGAGCGGCATACTCCGAGGAATCGATCGGCTCCAAAGGGTCCTGATACCGGGCTTGCGCAGTCAGCATCTTGAGGAAAGTCTCAAAATCCGACGCGAGAGCGGCAGTGGTCTGGGTTTGTGTTGCTGCAAGCTGGCTGGTGCTTTGCACGCGCTGCGTGTTGGTTACATCCATGTTCTTTCCTTCACAAACGAATATCAATTCCGCTGGACGCGGATGTCATAGGCTGCAAGGTTTCCACCCCATCCTCTTCGGCGATCATAAGCCGCGAAGGCTCAGATTGGCCGTCATCGCTTTGCTGTTCGGAATAAGCGCTGTTTTCCTCGCCTTCGGCGAATGCAAAAGCAATGTTCTCATAGCCAATTGACTGAAACTCTCTTGTAAGCTGCTCGATGTGGCGCCGCATCAGGTCGAGGGTTTCTGGACGTTCCGCCACGATACTTACTGTAATACCGGCCTCCACCGCAGAAATGTTCATGCGGACCCGGCCCAACTCTTTAGGGTTGAGTGATATTTCAACGGGTCGATCCGGCAGCTTCTGAAGCGCTTCAGCCATTTGGCGCGCAATCAATGAGGGTGTTTCTGGACGGTTGAGCACCTGCCCCAGAGCCGTGGACGATACTTGAGACGACGTCCGCGTATCCCATGACCCAATTCCGTCACCATCGCTCGTAACGACTGGCGTCAAATCAGATTTGTCTTTCTGAGCTTCGGTTACGGATAGGATTTGCGATCTTGCGATCAAAGGCGTGGCTTGTACTGGGGTAACTGTCGGCGTTGGCGCCTTCGATTTGGAATTAACAGGGCGCAACTCGACGTCCCGCACCTGAGCATCGTCTTTATTTGCAGCGGATTGCTTGATTTCAGCTTTGGCGGTATTTGCAACGGACTGTGCAGTCGGCTGTTGCTTTACTGTTTCGGCAGAGGTCACCCCGGTGCGGGGCTCCGATGTCGCCTCGGCTGTTGGTCTTCGGCTGGTCTCGGCAGCTTTCGATAGGACAATAGCCTCTGCCGGCGTTTTCCGCCCGGCTTCCTTAGATGACAATGCTGCGCCCTCAGACCCCGCTGTAGTTGGAGCCGCCGCCTTATCGGAGGCTTCGGACCCGCCTGATTGTTTTGTTGAGGGTGGCCCATTGCCCGTAGCCGAAAGTGAGTTGTCGATTCTGTTGCGTCCAGACTTGGCATCGCTTTTCAATCCGACAGCGGAATCACCCTTTGCGTTTTCGGAGACATCCTGCACCTTGGCCTGACCCTCACCAGCAGCGACTAAAACATCCGCTTCGTCAGCAGTGGGCTTGTCGGATTTGGACTGCTCTTCGCTTGGCTCAGGACCGGTTTTTGGACCTTGTCCCATTGTCTCGCTGTGCTTCTGCGTCTCTTTTGTATTTTCCGAGGCGCTTTCATAAGCGGACTGGAATTCCTGTTCGGGCGGGTTTTCGGACCTGCCGTTCACCGGTTTCTTATCAGACTGAGGCGGTGCATCTGCCGCCCGTGACGTCGGTTTAATCGCAGCCAAATCTAGCATTGAACTCTCCGGGATTTCTTCCACGTTCTCGCGCAGGTTATGACAGCCGTTGGTTACTGCTTCTTTACCGCTTTGGTGCAAGATCAATGAAATTAGTTGCAATTGGAGAGAGTTCACATGGTGCATATCCCACCGGTCGACGCACCGACACGCACGATAACATCCCAAGATCAGAGGTTGCGGTCTGCCGCTGAAAAACTGGAAGCAGGCTTTTTGGCAGAAATGTTGAAAGCGGCTGGTCTTGGCAAATCTCGGAGCGCGTTCGGCGGAGGCGCCGGCGAAGACCAGTTTTCATCATTCCTTGTGCAAGAACAGGCCATGCAAATGGTCCGCGCAGGTGGGATTGGCCTGGCAGAATCACTTTTCGAGTCCCTGAAGGAGAAGGCAAATGACTCTTCAAAAAAGTAACGAACTGTTCGACGCCTTGGACGACTTGCTGGAGGACGAACGCACAGCCCTTCTGACAGGCGATCTTGAAAAGGTCGGGCACTTATTCGACCGCAAAGAAAGCTTGGTCGAAGAGTTGTCCCAGCTGGAACGGTTCGAGACCGTTGCCCTGCATGAACTGCAAGGGAAAATGAAACGCAATCAAGCGCTGCTGGACAGCGCATTGGAAGGCATCAGAGCGGTTGCAGGCAGGCTTTCCGAACTGCGTCGTGTGCGCAACTCGTTGGACACATATGATTCCAATGGCGCGAAGCGTTCGATCGAGATCGCAAAAGACGGCGCTGTAGAGAAACGTGCCTAATCTGGATTTAGCTAAAAACTGCCGTACTGAGACGCGGCAGCTTTAGGAGTCATTAGGGTTTTCGACGGCATGTTGCCCCTGCATCCGAGATCGGGTGGCGCATTGCCAAATGTCGGCAAATGCATTGGTCAGAAAGACAGTTTTTGCCCGAGGGAAGGTCTTTCGGGCGCTAACCACGCAAAGCGTGAATGATCAAAGGAATATGCTAATGTCGAGCATTCTTACCAACAACAGCGCAATGGTCGCGCTTCAGACTCTGAAATCCATCAACATGAACTTGGGGAAAGTTCAGAATGAGATTTCCACAGGTAAAACCGTGGAAAGCGCGAAAGACAATGCCGCAACCTGGGCCATCTCGAAAGTTATGTCTTCGGACGTTGAGGGTTTTAAAGCCATCTCCGACTCGCTGTCATTGGGTCAGGCAACTGTCGGCGTTGCCCTGAATGGCGCGGAAACGATCACTGACCTGCTGACTGAGATCAAAGGTAAAATCGTTAACGCTCAGGAAGAGAACGTTGATCGCGCGAAAATCCAAACTGATATTGAAGCTCTGACAGATCAGATCGGCTCTATCGTAAGCGCTGCGCAATTCAACGGTCTCAACCTGCTGAATGACGATGGTATCGAAACGACTGATCAGACGTCAAACATCTTGTCTTCTCTTGATCGCGCCGGTGACGGATCGGTTACAGCGGGCGAGATCAGCGTTGATCGCGTCAACCTGGGTACAGACAAGGCATCCTATCTGGAATCCGCAACGACTTACGTTGCTGGTTCGGCAAACGGTGGTGCTGTAGCCGCAACGGTTGACGCAACCGACGGTGCTGGTGCAGTCATCGATGTTGCGGGCACGTCCGTTGACCAAACCGCTGGAACTGTCTTTGTACTTCAACTTACAGGTACTGACGCAGATGCAAGCAACTTCACGCCAGCTGACTACACAACCAACGATGGCGACGACGGCAATACCGCTGACATTGCTTATGTCGCTCAAGAAGGTGACACGGCTGTGGAAGTGGCCGCTGGTCTGAAAGCTGCCTTCGATGTTTGGCGTGTTGAAAACGGTCTTGACGCTGATGACTTCAACATCGTCGACGACGGTGACGGGTCTTTGACGGGTACATCTGCGAACGGTATCACCGATGCGACCGATACGATTGCGTTCCAGGTAAACATCCGGAACTCCGATCTCACTGAAGGTGCAACGACACGCGCTGGCTCCCTTTCCATGCTGGAAGCGATTGACGTGAGCACAAACGAAGGTGCGGATGACGCGTTGGCTGCTATCGAAGGTTTGATCCAGACCTCGATCGATACGGCAGCATCCTTGGGGTCAAGTGGTGGTCAGATTGAGACACAATCTGAGTTCATCAGCAAGCTGACGGATGGCTTGACGTCCGGCATCGGCGCGCTGGTGGATGCGGACATGGAAGCCGCTTCCGCTAAACTGCAGGCGCTGCAAACGCAGCAGCAGCTTGGCGTGCAGGCTTTGTCGATTGCCAACCAGGCACCACAGACAATCCTGTCGCTCTTCCGGTAATACTAACTCTGAAGGCGCGGCTCGCCGCGCCTTCAGTACCGTTGTTGTATTCAAGTTTATAAAGGTTGCACCGTGAACGCATACGCACAGGCTCAACGCGCATATGCGCCGACTCAGGCGCCAATCAAGACCCCCCGCAGCGCAGAATATGAAGTCATTGCAAGAATTTCCCACCGAATGAAGCGGGCGATGCAATCAGATGATTTTCCTGGACTGGCGGAAGCACTGCACGAGAATAACAAGCTGTGGACAACGCTTGCGGCTGATGTTGCCCACCCTGACAATCAGCTTCCAAAAGATCTTAAGGCGCGGATTCTTTATCTTTCTGAATTCACGCGACAACACTCTGCAAAAGTAATGCAGAAGCGCGAAAATGCTGTGCCATTGCTCGAAATAAATGCTGCAATCCTGAAGGGTCTAAAACAAGAGGTATCCAGTCAATGAGCGGCCTTGTACTAAAACTAAGCCCGAAGGAACGTGTACTGATCAATGGGGTTGTCATCGAAAACGGTGATCGACGCAGCAGGCTCGCAATAATGACTCCGGATGCCAATATTCTTCGGCTGAGGGACGCCATCCATCCTGAAGACGCAAAAACACCAGTCCGCAGAGCGTGTTTTGCCATGCAACTGGTTTTATCAGGGGATAAGAGCCCGGATGACGCTCACTTGCCCCTCCTTCGCCAAATCGAAGAGCTCAGCCAGGTCTTTACGGACCCGGACAGCAGAAATGTTTTGGCCGAAGCAACGAAAGGCCTTGTGGAGCAGCAACACTATCGGGCCCTGAAAGCGCTTCGTGCACTCATCCCTCGAGAAGACCGGTTGCTAGCCGCTCGTCCGCACTGAAGACCAAATCATATTTTTTGTGCAGGCTGATCGTTGCGTCTGCATCGGGCTACTGGGGCGATTCCCTGAGGAGGAGAGCAACCTCTTTGGGTGTCGGTCAAAAGCCTTTATGACGTAAGTCATTCTATCTCACGCAAACCAACAATTCCGTCGACGGTGTAGGCCGGAACCTTCAAATCGACTATCCCGCTCGGCGCAAAAGCTCTTCATGCCGCTGGCTTTGGCCGGCCCTTAGCAGGCATATTCCCGTCGGATACCAATACCTTGTTCCTTTTCATCAGCAACTCCAATTGCTTGAAGCTGTTTTCCAGACCCATTGTTTCTGTTTTCGAGAGAAAACCATCAAGCTCGGGCCAGAGTTGGACTGCGATATCGATATCGGCATCCGATCCTTGCGCATAAAGACCAGATCTAATCATCATGACGTTTTGCTCATAGATCGAGAGATACCGACGCGCAGCCGATATCAACTGGTTTTCGGTTTCGCTGGCAGCACCTGGCAGGCTTCTGGATACCGATTTCAAAACATCGATTGCAGGGTACCTTCCCCGTTCGGCAATCTCGCGGTCCAGCACCACATGTCCGTCCAGCACACCACGCAATATGTCGGCGACAGGTTCTTCCATATCGGAGCCGGCCACGAGGACGCTAAAGATGCCTGTGATGTCTCCTTGGTCCTCTTCGCCCGGACCAGCACGCTCACATAGAGACATAATCAGGTGCGCCGTCGAAGGAGGGTAACCCCGCAAAACCGGTGCTTCGCCGGAAGCAACCGCAACCTCACGATGCGCTTCGGCAAACCTAGTGATCGAATCGGCCAACAGCAGAACAGATTTTCCTTGATCTCGAAAATGCTCAGCCACTGACATTGCTGCCCAGGCGCACCGTCTTCGGATCAATGGCGACTGGTCAGACGTAGCACTCACCACCACCGCGCGCTTTAGCCCCTCTTCGCCGAGCACGTCATCAATAAAGTGCCGAAGTTCTCGACCACGTTCCCCTATGAGGGCAATGACAACGATGTCAGCGCTCATGTTCTTTGCAAGATGGCCAAGCAGGCTCGATTTGCCGACGCCGGAACCGGCAAACAAACCGATCCGCTGACCTCTGACAACTGGCAGCATCGTGTTCAGGATCGCCATACCAGTATCAAGCCTGTCGCCCATTGGGCGGCGCTTTGCCGGCTCAGGTGGGCTTGCCCGCAAGCTTCTTGCCAGCGCGCCGCGTAATAGAGGCTTTCCATCCAACGGGTGTCCGAATGGATCAATAACACGGCCGATCCAGCCGTCTGACGGCGCAATGCCCCGCGCGTCGAGCAGCGCGGCCCGGTCATTGAGGGCCACGCCCTCAGCATCCTGATCGGGCAGAATGACCAATGTATTTCCATCCAGCTGCAGAACCTCTCCCGAAAGGGGTTCACCTAATCTGTATACAATTACTAGGTCACCTATCCGCGCTTTTCCCGCCAGACCTGAAATATGTATGACGCCTCCTTCGACGCGGCTGACGCGCCCTATAGAGCGCACTGGGTTCAATTCGGCGATCTGAGCGGTAAGGCCGTCAAAGGGAATGGGCTTGTTCATGTCAATCCTTCGGTTTCTGCACACTCTTTCTAAAGGAATCAGAGTTAAGCCTTGATGAAATCACATGAGGGAGAATCCCGGATGTTTGGAAATTTGGAAGTCTTTAAGATGTCACACGCGATGGCTGTCCATGCTGGCCAAAAGCAAGCCGTGACAGCACAGAATGTGGCAAACTCAGATACGCCTGAGTACAAGGCACGGGACATTATTCCTTTTGCGAGCACCTATAGGAATGATTCGAGTTCCATTGGCTGGCATTCTCAGAAATCGACAAGACAAACGCATCTGAACGGCACGGCTTCGGATCAGATGCCAGAACCGATCATCGACCCCAACGGGGTTGGCACGCCCAACGGAAACACCGTCTCGTTAGAGAACGAGATGTTGAAGTCACTGGATGCCAAGCGCCAGCATGATCGCGCGCTGGCAATCTACAAATCATCCATGAACATTCTGCGCACGTCGCTGAGCCGCACGTAAAAGATGGAGTTTTGAATGAGCGAGTTTTCCAAATCCCTGAGCGTGACAACCAGCGGCCTGAAAGCCCAGGCGACACGTCTGCGGCATCTGGCCGAAAACATTTCAAACGCGGACACCCCGGGATACCGGCGAAAACTGGTGTCGTTTGAAACCGACTTCAATACCGGGCGCGGCGTTTCAGGCGTTGAAACCAGCAGAGTTCGATTGGATCAATCGACACTCGAACGCGTGTACGATCCGTCTCATCCGATGGCCGATACTGATGGATACTTCGACGGGTCCAATGTCGATCTCTTGATTGAGCTTAGTGACGCCCGCGAAGCACAGCGCAGTTACGAAGCAAACCTCAAGGTCTTTGAACAAACGAGAAAAATGTCCAGCGGCCTGATGGAATTGCTGAAGAAGTAGAAGGTACCAGCGTTTGGCGAAGCTGAACGCAAGTAAAGGAGATCCAGAATGGATATGAAAGCCGTTTCCACCGCTCAGAGCTTTAACAATCCGCGTACGTCAACCGCGATCCAAAGCTATCAACATGCGCGCCCCGCAACAGAGCCTGAGCCAGAATTCACGTCGGTTTCGGAATCTTTGGGGCAAGTCGCCAAAGACTTTGCGACGACACTCGCGGAAAGCGAAAAAGCGTCAAAAGCAGCGATGATCGGCGATGCAGATCCGCATGCACTTGTTCAGGCATTGGCACAAACCGAACTGGCAGTAGAGGCTGCCGTCTCGGTTCGAAATAAAGTCGTCGAGGCTTACCAGGAAATCCTGCGGATGCCGGTCTGACATGGCTGACCAAATCGTTTTCTTTGACACCTTAAGGCACGGGCTGTGGATCGCAGTACTGATTTCCATTCCGATCCTGACGGCCGCCTTGGTGACGGGTGTTTCGATTGGTCTGGTTCAGGCTCTGACCTCCATTCAGGAAATGACCCTGACATTTGTGCCAAAACTAGCAGCCATCGTGCTCGTTTTCTGGCTGTCGATGGGCTTCATGACGCAAACGCTGGTCTCCTTTTTTCATGACCAGATCATCCCGCTGATTATTGGAGGGTAACAATGGAAAATGCCGGTTACACGACAATCACACGACAATCTGGTCTCATGCGTGAGATGCGGGTTGTCGCGAACAATATCGCAAACGCTGCAACGTCCGGGTTTCGGCAGGAAGGCGTGATCTTCTCCGAATATGTGAAGTCTGTGGACAATGCGGCAAGCCTGTCGATGGGTCAGGCGGACGCGCGCAAGACTTCATTTGCGCAAGGCGCTTTGACGCAGACAGGGGGGCAATTCGATTTTGCGATTGAAGGCGACGGTTTTTTCCTTGTTCAAACACCACAGGGCGAACGGCTTACCCGTGCTGGATCCTTTACTCCAAATGCCGACGGCGATCTTGTAACACCTGACGGGTTTCAGGTCCTTGACCCGGGTGGTGCTCCGGTTTTTATCCCACCGGGCGCCTCTGACATTGCTGTGTCGGCTGATGGTACAATTTCCAGCGAAGGAAATCCTGTGGGTCAAATGGGTGTTGTTCAGCCGGTAGATCCACAGCAGCTCGTACGGGAAGATGGGGTGATGTTTCGCGCGGATGACGGGTACGAACCCGCAGACCAGGCGCGTGTTTTGCAGCGGTTCATCGAGAATTCAAATGTGAACCCTGTGTTGCAACTGACCCGAATGATCGAAGTGCAGCGCGCATATGAATTGGGCGCCAGCTTTCTGGAAGCAGAAGATGAACGGGTGCGGCAAGCCATGCGCGCCCTGTCTCAATAGTAATTAGTAAAAACGAGGAAATTTGACATGCGTGCCCTAAAAATCGCTGCCACAGGTATGAGCGCACAGCAACTGCGTGTGGAGACCATCTCGAACAACCTCTCGAATATGAGCACAACTGGATACAATGCCAGGCGCGCTGAGTTCGCGGACCTGCATTACCAGCAATTAAGCAGGCCTGGCACAATCAACGCAACCGACGGGACTGTTTTGCCAACAGGCGTGCAGTTGGGCTTGGGTGTCCGCCCGTCCGCCGTTTCGGTGCAACTGCAACAAGGTTCGTTAAGCGCCACAGGAGGCGACCTCGACATTGCGATCGAAGGCAACGGCTATCTCGAAATCACGCTTCCCAGCGGCCTTTCCGCTTACACCCGCGATGGTGGTTTGAAACGGGATGGAGAAGGGTTGATCGTGACCTCGGACGGCTTCCCGGTGGAACCGGAAATTGTCATCCCGGACGATGCCCGAAGTATTTCCATCAACGGCGCGGGCGAGGTCTTTGCATATTTCTCAGACACGCCAGATGCGCAATTGCTAGGTCAATTCAACCTCGTTGGCTTTACCAATCCAAAAGGTCTTGAAGCTCTTGGTGGCAATCTCTTTGCAGAAACAGAGGCATCAGGTGCGGCATTGGTGACGACCCCCGGCGAAGATGGGCTTGGCACCGTTCGCCAAGGCTACCTTGAAGACAGTTCTGTCGACGCCGTTCGCGAAATCACCGAATTGATCGAAGCGCAGCGCGGTTATGAGATGAATGCAAAGGTAATTTCCGCTGCTGACCAGATGATGGGCGCGACGACGCAGATCCGATGAAACAGTTCTTTAGTCTGATCATACTATGCGTCATGGCCTCCTCCGTCTGGGCAGACTCTGTTGTTCCAACGCGGACCATCCGAGCCACTGCCACGATTTCTGAGACAGACGTAACGTTGAAATCTGTCCAGAACCCGAACGCCTTCACGCGTGTGTTGGATGTCGTTGGTCAGGAGGCGAGGACAACGCTCTATGCCGGCAGGCCGATTCTCTTTGATGACGTTGGCCCGCCCGCTTTGGTGGATAGAAATCAAATCGTGCCGCTGATCTACGAAACTTCCGGGCTGATCATCATGACCGAAGGCCGCTCGCTGCAACGCGGAGGCATCGGGGATCGAATCCGCATCATGAATCTGGACTCTCGCGCGACTTTGTTTGGTCAGGTCCAGGAAGACGGCTCTGTCCGCGTTTATAACTAGGAAAATGATATGAAGAATCCTGCTCTTGGAATACTCTTTGTTGCGGTCGGCCTTTCCGGTTGCGCACGCTTTGACCACATTGGCAAACCACCGACTTTCACCTCCGCGACGGCGACTAAAGAGCATAGTGCAATGCTCTCCCCAGGGTTACCGCTTCGGGTTGATCCCGAAACACCAACGGAGGCAGCCTCGCTTTGGTCCGGCGCCCGCCAGTCTTTGCTGGGTGACCGGCGCGCCATCCAACAAGGTGATATTCTCACTGTTGTCATCGAAATTGACGAAGAGGCAGAAATTTCAAACGCCTCAGATCGTTCTCGATCAGCATCCGAGAGCCTTGGCGTGCCCGAGCTATTCGGCCTGCCGCAACGCGTTAATGAGCGTTTGCCGGAGGGTGCAACACTCGGAAATGCAGTGAATATCAACTCGTCCAGCGCGTCCTCGGGCGATGGGTCTGTTAAGCGAAACGAAAAGCTGACGCTAAGGGTCGCAGCAACCGTGGTGGATGTGCTCCCAAACGGTGTTCTGTCCATTTCCGGCAGTCAGGAACTGCGCGTCAATTTTGAAATGCGTGAGCTGTTGGTGTCCGGATATGTCAGACCGGAAGACATCTCGCGCCAAAACGAGATCACCTACGACAAGATCGCCACCGCGCGCGTCTCATATGGGGGTCGTGGCCAGATCACGGATGTACAGCAACCTCGCATTGGCCAACAGATCCTGGACGTCATTCTCCCCTATTGAGGCACCAATATGAAAAAGATCTTGCCAATAATAATGCTCTTAATTGGAACGGGCGCAGGTGTCGGGGCCGGAGTGTTTCTCCGGCCTGAGCCTGCTCCAAAAGAGTTGACCGAAGAAAAGGTTGAGGAAAAGGAAAGCGCTGAAAAAAAGGAGGAAAAAAAGGAAGATGGCCTCCCGATTGACGGCAAGGAATACCTAAAACTGAGCAACCAGTTTGTCGTACCGATTGTTGAAGAAGATCGTGTCTCATCGATGGTGGTGATGACGCTGAGCGTCGAGGCGCCTGTTGGTCAAAGTCAGGAAGTCTACGATCTGGAACCTAAAATCCGTGACGTCTTTTTGAGGGTATTGTTCGATCATGCCGCGATCGGCGGCTTCAGAGGCGCATTTCTCAACACCGACAATCTTGATTCTGTTCGCCTGAACCTCACAAACGCCGCTCGGGAGAACTTTGGCTCTGATCTGATTAGCGACGTTTTGATCTTCGAAATCGCCAGGCAAGACTACTAGGCTCACTGACCACCAGTCGACTTTCAGTTTCGTGGCTCTTTAGGCCGACAACCCCAGCATGCCTGATTAACGTGGCTTTCAATTGCATCGGTGAGCATCTGCTTTTTCCGTGAGGTTGATTGTTCCAAAACCTGATCCTCCAGCATCTCTCTGCCAACCAGCAATTTTCCATATTCCCGTTTGACGCCGGCCCTCAGAGCTTCCTTCTGGACCATGATCTGTGCCAGCTCCATGTTGAGCGTGCGTTTTGTGCGCTCCAGCCACGACTTCCAGATTACATCGGCACCAATCGCCTGAAGATTATGGTCCTGGGATCGCTCTGCGTCCTTGGCTTGATCGTCCAGCTTGCGAAGTTGTTCGCGCACACGCGATTCTTGCGAAATGATCTTCGCATACCCCATCTGCTTTCTCCGAAACCTGAGATCGAGCACCTGCTCAAGTTCTTTGAGCGTCTTGGTTTTCAAAACCCACGCCCTTTCGCCTTCTGCCGTATGGCTTCGGCAAATCGAATGGCGGCCGCGACGGCCTTGTAGTGTTCAGGCGAGATCTGATCGCCGATTTCAGTTGTCGCGTGCAACGCTCTGGCCGTCGGCGGATCACTACGGATGGGGATATCATTCTCTGCAGCGATTTCTCGGATACGCAACGCCACTTCGTCAACGCCTTTCGCCACACATTCTGGCGCCTGACCAGGCCTACGATCCCACTTGAGCGCAACGGAATAATGCGTCGGATTCACGATAATTACGTCAGCGGTAGCAACTTCAGCGGCCATTTGCGTGTTTGCAAGTGCTTGGGCACGCTGACGCCGCTCTTGTTTCATGTAGGGGTCACCCTCGGAGTTTTTGGTCTCGTCCATTATCTCTTTTCGAGACATCATGTTTTTTCTCTGATGCTCAAAATGCTGCCAAACGGCGTCAATGCCGCCGATAACAGCGGAAACGATCACGACCACGATCAGGAAGTCCAGACAGATTTCCGCAAGCAGAACAACAGTGGTTTGAGGATTGGTTTGGAGCGCGGCAACCATCTCTTCGAGGCGCGCATACAAAAAGAAGACAAGGCATAAAGAGTAAATGATCAGCTTCAAAAAACTTAGAAGAAACTGAAATAACCCATTTCGGCCGTATTTGTTTTTGGCATTCGCTATCACTGATATCTTGTTAAGCTTGGGCTGTATCTTGACGGGTGCAAAGACGATCCCGCGGGTTGCAAACAACGCCAAGAGCACAGCGATCGCCGGAAAGGTAAAGATCGGTAAGGTTGACCAAGCGACTGCTTCCAGAATTCCCTGGGCCGGCGTTGCCGCAGCGCCTCCAAAGAAGAGTGGCGCGATTTGAGCCGATTGACCGATGATGACGCTCATACTGGAGCCCAGGTAAGTCAGGCCAGAATATCCGGCAACGGTGAACGCAACGAACAGGCCTGTATATGAGGCTGCAGTAAGCAGTTCGTTTGAACGCGCAATTTCTCCCTTTTTCCGCGCTTCGAGAAGCTTTTGAGGCGTCGCCTCATATGACTTGTCCGACGAGTCGTCCTGCCCACTCATCGCGCGACACCAAAGGGATCGGCCATAAATGTGTCCATGGCTTCCAGCCATACCGTCAACATGAAAGGTGCAGCCACGAACAACAACGCAAGACCACCGAGCGTAATCACCGGCGCACCAACAAAGGCCACCATCAATTGCGGCATCGCTCTGTTGATTGCGCCAAGTGCAAAATTATATAGGACGGACAAGATCACGAATGGTGCTGCAAGCGTAAACGCCAGCGAAAACGCCTGCGCCACTTGCCGCACACCCCAGTCCGTAACTTGAGTGGCTTGAACAAACCGGCCGGCAGGCAGGAATTCGTACGATATTATAATAAGTTGCGCTGCTTTAACATGTAGTCCCGCCATGGCTGCCAAGGCCAACCCGGCGACAATCAAGATGTAGCCCATTGCCGGCAACGGATCGACCGACGCACCGCCAAGCACCTGCGAAAGAGACGTTGATTGCGCCGCGATTGAACCTGCAGTATGCAAAGCAAGTATAAAGAGCCGCAACCCGATCCCCATTGCCAGACCTGATAGGATCTCGGTGAATACCAGTAGTACCATGCTGTCAAAAACGGGATCTGGTATGGAGATGGGCACCGCGGGGGCAACAATCGCTGTGAACGCCAGCGCCACAACAAGTTTGACGCGGGTCGGGATGGACTGCTCACCAAAGGCGGGCAAAAGCGACGTGATCGCTGCTACGCGTAAGAAGACGATGAAACCCTGCCATAACGCCAGGTTTACAAAAGGTATGAGGTCGCCCAATGAACTCACGCGGCAACAACCCCTACCAGTGAAGGTCTTGCATCAAGTCCGATCTCCTCAAACGACAATACAGGATTGTTAATGCCCTTCGCCCGCATCACTGTTCGCAAAAACCGTCGTCTGCGCGTATTGGTGACAAGTGCCGCGTTAATGCCGTTCTGATTTGCGTCCTGCAGCTTTTCAGAAACACTGTCAGCAAGGTGATTGAAGAGATCGGGTGGCAAAGCGATATCAAGCCCGCGATCCGCTTCGACTTGATACGTATTGAAAGTGTCCTCCCATTCAGGCGCAAGCTGAATCAATGGCAAGGTACCGTCATCCCGGCGCATCTCTGCGACCAGTTGGAAACCCAATCGTTGCCGGACATGTTCACAAATAGCTTCAGGCTGCGGATTAAACGCCCGCGCCTCCGCAGTGGCTTCCAGGATGAGCGGAAGGTTGCGGATGGAAACTTGCTCGTCAAGCAGGAGCCTAAGTACCGCGTGAAGAGAATCAATCGGCACCTTGTCGGGGATCATCTCATCCAGAAGTTTTCGATTGGCTTCGGCCCGTGCCGGATTTGAGATATTGGTCATTTCGTTCAGCAATCGTCGCAAAGCCTTGAGCGTCAGGAGCCGGCTGAAGTTGCGCTTTACAGTTTCCAGCAAATGAGTTGCGAGGATTTCCGCTGGGGTCACTAGGGTGAGACCGTCCAAGGCCGCCTGTTCCTGATCCCTAGTATTGATCCAACGTGCTGGTGCACCATAAACGGGCTCACTTGTATCCGTTCCGCTTGGTAGGCTCATCGGATTTTCAGGAATCAGGGCCAGAATCTGGTCAGGGTTCAATGCGGCGCGGGCCTGTTCGACGCCTTGAATTTTCAGAAGATACGTTCCGGCAGGCAGAGCCGCGTTATCGGTCAATCGTATCTCTGGCAAAATCAAACCATATACAGAAGCCACATGAGTTCGCATGTTGGAGATACGGGCATCAAGACCGGTGCCGGGATCCAATACCATGTTCACGAGATCGGGCGCGAATTCCACGTGAATGTCGTCGATCTCCAAGATGTCACCGAGCGCCTTTTCTTTGGGTAGAACTTCCTCCTCAGTCTCGCTCGGGTCGATCAATGGCGGTAGTTTTGCTTTTTTGTACAGGTAGAATGCAGTGCCCCCCAGCGCAGCACTTCCGAAAATAAAGGGCGCAAAGGGCAATCCCGGAAACAACGCGAACAGTGCCATCAGCACTGCAACCGTAGCGAGGGCTGCGGGATGTTTGCCAAGTTGTCCGAAAACTGCAAGATCGGTCGCGCCTTGGGCCCCTCCCCGGGCAAGCAATAGCGCCGAAGCAATCGAAATGATGACGGCTGGTATCTGCGACACAAGCCCGTCACCAACAGTCAGAATTGCATAAGTTTCAAACGCCTGTCCGATCGGCATGCCGTGAATAGCTATGCCCATGATCAAGCCGGCCACCAAGTTTAACAGAGTAATTAGCAACCCTGCGATCGCATCGCCTTTCACGAATTTGGATGCGCCATCAAGCGAGCCAAAGAACGTGGTTTCCTGTTGTTCCCGCTCTCGCCGCTCTTTCGCTTCCAGATGTGAAATAGCACCAGCCGACATGTCGCTGTCGATGGCCAATTGCTTGCCGGGCATGCCGTCCAAAGCAAACCGGGCACCCACTTCGGCCATTCTTGCGGCACCTTTGGTGATCACCATGAAATTCACGATCAATAGAACGCAAAAGACCACCAAACCCAGAAAGACGCTCCCGCCCATTATGAACTGAGCGAAACCTTCAATTACGTCACCTGCCGCGTCAGTTCCTGTGTGACCCTGACCAATGATTAGTTTTGTTGAAGATACGTTCAGTGACAAACGCAGCATTAGAGAAGCGAGCAGAATTGTTGGGAAAGCAGAAAAGTCGAGTGGTTTCTCAATGAACAGGGTTATTGTGAAAATCAGGATCGCTAACGCAAATGATGCTGCCAAGCCAATGTCCAGTACCCATGCTGGCATCGGCAGGATCATCATTACAATGACAGCCATGAGAGCAACGGCCAGCAGGATCGTCGGGTTGAATAGAGCCTTTACGGATAGGTTTTCCATATCAACCCCGCGCGCCGGGCGAACTTAGTAAACCCCTGCCCGACCCCGCCGCCAATGGAAACAAAGAACCCTTCGAACGGCTTTGAGATGTGCCTTGCAGTAACGGAAACTGGTTCTGTCTTTCAACCGTGCGAAGGATCGGAGTATTCGTTGTTTTTTCACCCGACAAATCGCGATAAATGGGCATGTACCGGGCGAGGTATTTTTCCGAGAATTTTGCTGTGCGAGAGTGAAAAGCTCCAACCGCCGCTGTCCAATTCCCGAATTCGAAATAGAGTTCTTTCAGGAATTTTGCCGCGTATCGGGTGTTTGATTTTGGGTTAAGCATATCGTCAATCGAACCAAAACGGTCGCCATGCCACCTGTGGTTTACCTGGAAGCAGCCCAAATCAATGTTGCGCGCGCCACTCGAATAGCTGTCTAGAAAGTAGTTCACTGCTTCAGATTTGGACGAAAACCTCAAACCTCTACCTTCAATGTTGATTGTCCAGGGCCAAGCGACAAAAGACCCATCGACAGTTATCCCGCTCTCGGTTCGTGCAACGGCTTTCAGGACGGTTTTCGGCACATCGAATTCTTGGGAGGCTAAGATAATCGCCTCATCACAGACGCGCGCATTCTTGATATGGCCGTTGTTGGCGAAAGCCGCAGTCGCGGAGAAAGTGATTAGCAAGGAAAGTATTCCAGCCACAGATCCGCAAAACTGCATTTTTTTCTCCGCTCCAACCACATTCTGTAGGCGTACAACGGATATCCAAACTTGGTTTATTAAGAGTAACCAAACACCTATCGTGTTCGCGTTTTGATTATTCCTCAGTCACTTCTAGCACTTGAAGAGCCTGCTCAAGCGCATCACGAACTTCAGCACTTTTTGACAGTGCTGCTACCGCATTTGCGAGCATGCGGTCATTGACGGAAATCGGCGCTGGTTCATCATTTGTAATTTCAGAAATAGCGCCAAATACCGGCGTATTTTCGTCTACCAAATCAGACCAATTGTTTGCGAGCCAAAGACTGGAGGCCGCCCGTTCAGGCAAATCTGCAGAATCGAATAACCGGGCAGCTTCTTCGTTCTCGCCTAGTCGCTCCAAAATTTCTGCTCTCAATTCTGCAGTATTGGCGCCTTCAAGTCCTTCGAGCTCCGACAGGCTATCTTGATATTGCCGTTGTTGCAGCAGGACCCGCGCGCGCAAGACGCGCAATTCGTCAGAAGTAAAATCGTTTGAGACGCTTTTTGACACTTGGTCAGCTTCGTCGGTGAATCCCATTTCCAACAAGCGCTGCGCCAAAGCGAGCTGCACATCATCGTTTACAAATTGCTTCAACGGCAAGAAGCGATTGAAATACACACTCACGAAGTCTGCGTCGTTCGTTTCCGTGGAAATTTTTGTGAATAGATGACTCGCCAGTTCACGTCGAGTTCCCTCATCAAAAGAGTATTCTTGCTTTTCCAATGCTGCAAAAGACTTATCGAATTGCCCGGATTGCGTTGATGCCAACACTGAAGCCCGGAGCATGGAATCTCGCAACTCTGTGTTCTGAAGCTCAAATGAATACGATTCGGCCAAGAGCGCGATGTCAGCAGGAATCGGTTGATCGTCGTCAACAAGCTTTTGAATTAGCTTGATAAGCGCATCAGGCGCATCTGGTGTGTCTTCTTTGATTATTTCGTCCAGAACCGCTTGAGCTTCTTTATCTGCCCCTGTCAAAAGTTTTGCTTCTGCTACCGCGATTTTCGGAGGTTTGCCTTCATTTTCCAAAAGGCTGCCAAAGCTCCGTAAGGCCAGATTGGCGCTTTCCACTTCGCCCCGTTCCAGCAGTTTCTCGCTGACTATCGGGCCAAATACGTAGCGCAGATGAGAGGGTAGATTCTGTAACGCCCTCAACACGGCCATCGTGTCAACTGCGTTGTCTTTTGGAAAATCCTGAGCCGCCAAAAAGCCCCAGAGAGATACATCCGAGTTACAATCAGCAAATTGGTGCAAACTCCGCGGGTTCTTCGCGAAACCATATTCCAATATACTTGCAAGATCGATCAGTTCGGGAAAGCGAAGCATCAAGTCAGGAACCAGCGCCAAGGTTTGCCGCGCTTCCGCACCAAATCCGTAGTGGAGGTAAAATTTCGTCAGTTCGACAACTTTTTTTGTCCTCACTCTACCAATCTCGTCGTATATTTCTCGGTGCAAAATACCTAATTGGCTGTTGAATGGTTGCTCTGAGCTCCAACTCCCAACGTCAACGCGTTTTGGATCAAGACAAATTGCGCCGGACAGCGCAATGTCGGCAATGGCGTTGTCTTGCGGGACATCTTTACTGTTGGTAACGCGAATGTTGCCTGCCGCAGAAAGGGCTGCATCGGGCAATTGTGCAGATGAATCAAAGATTTCCAATTCTGGCTCGACGATTTCCGGTTCTGGATCAGCATCTTGAATGGGCTGGACGGGATCCAACACCCCCCGAGATGCTGCATCTGCAAATGCTTCAAGCAAGCGTGTTTGCGTCTCAAGGACAAGATCGGGCTCAGAAATCTGGCCTTCGTGCAAGGGTTTCACTGGACTATCGGCGACCGCTTGGTCAGCGGGTACCTGCACATCCGGTTCGGCGCCCTCTCGTCTCCACAAGAGTTGCCCATAGGAAAATTCGGAAACCGGGGGCGAAGTCGTGGCCACCTCACGAGGTGGTTCAGCAGGTAGCGGTTCAGCAACTGGCAGCTCGGCACCATCCGAGATGTCGATCACCAGAAACTCATCTTGCTCGACAAAAGCTGTGACGGGACAATCACACGCAAGTTGAAGTTCGAGGAGAGAATCCTGTGCCAACAATGCTGTCAGCCGTGTTCTTGGGATGATCTCGAAAGCCACGCTCAGATCAAAACCATCATCGTAGTTTTCGAAAATAAGCTGGCTATTCCCCGGCTCGTTTTGCAATTGCCACACTGCGCCGTCCGGAAGCGGCAGAACAATCCGGGTAAAAGTCTCATGCTCGCCTGACCGAACAACGATCGGCTCAGCCCTAACAGGCGTGGAACCAATCGCAGCAGCCATAAGGGTCGCTGCAGCCAGCCTTTTCATGCAGCACCCTGCTTCACTGCCTTCAGAGCTTCTTCCAACTCCGCAAAGCTCGGGCGATGGTGTGACGGAGTGTTCTGCCGCCCCACTTCGATACAAATGTTGGTCGCATGAGCATGCAGGTTTGCAACAAGAACTTCTCGAATCAGCTGATAGAAGTGTCCGTCTTCTTCGGTGACGCTTTTTACTTTCGCCGCAAACGGACCCACAAATCCATACGCCAGAAAGACGCCCAGAAATGTACCGACGAGGGCACCACCGATCAGTTTACCGAGCACCTCTGGCGGCTGATCAATCGACCCCATCGTTTTGATAATGCCCAAAACAGCCGCAACAATCCCCAAAGCAGGCAATCCATCTGCGACAGTCTGAAGCGCGTGGCTCGAATGCATGGCGTGATGCATGTTTGCTTCCATGCGCTTTTCGAGCACTTCTTCAACCTGATGCGGGTCGTCGTAATTCATTGATGCAGACCGCAGTGTGTCGCAAATAAGTGCGATGGCCTCTTTATCCTTCAGAATTTTCTCGTACTTTGAGAAGATCGAGGAGTCTTCCGGCGCTTCTATGTGCTCTTCGATAGCCACTGGATTTTGACGTGCCAGACGTATCAATTCAAACAGCAGGCAAAGCAGGTCGCGATAGTCATTGTGCGACCATTTCGGCCCTTTGAAGACACGACCCATGTCCTTCAACGTGTGTTTGACCGCAGAAAAGTCGTTACTGATCAGAAAAGCGCCAACTGCTGCGCCGCCAATCATGGTCATCTCGAAGGGCAAAGCCTTGATGATAATGCCCATCTTGCCCCCGGCAGCAAGATAGCCGCCGAATACCATAGCAAAAACAGTAATAATGCCGATGATTCCGATCATACTCGTCCCCAAAAACCTATACGGTTCGATGATGCCAAAAGGAGGTTAAAAAAGCTTCACGCCAACTAGCCTTTCGGCGCATCCGCATTCCGACCTGCTAGAATTACGCTAATCGAGTAGGCTTTTTGGGGCGACAAACCCGCCATGATTCCCGCCGCTGAATCAGGCCGCATACGACCAAGAAAGCCCGCAGCGAAGGCTGGTTCCATCTCTTCAAACAGAGCTGCTGCGTCTTTAGGCTTCATGTTTTCATAAACCGACGTAAGCGTGGTGATGTCTTCTTCCGCCGCGGTATCCGCGATCGCCAGCAAAGAGCGTAATGACTCCTCCGCGTCTTCGAGTACCTTCAGCCTTTTCTCAATTTCCTCGTCCGCCACACGCAACGCTTTTTGCCGGATTTGAATCTCCCGCTCCATCCGCTCAATGCGCTCTTCACGTCTTTTGAAGGCGACAAGCATTTCGGACATTTCTTCTTTGTCGAGCTTGGGACCCGCATCATCCTTTGGTGCGCTCGCCTCGGCGGCCACCGGAAACGGGTTCTCGGTCGCGACTGCCTTGCCAGCTTCGCCGCCCACACGAATTGCAGCAGATCCAAGCAGTAGGCAGCAAATCAGGAACAATGACCCCCGACCATTGCGGCGGGGCGAGAGCCGGAATTTCATTTACTGAACCTCCGCTGCACGGTGGCGTACGAACATCGGTTCACCAGATGTTGGCTGCGCTGGGGCGGGGGATGGTTGAGCGGTCGGCTTTGGTTGCGCTGGCGGAATATCGTGTAACGACGCCATCTGAAGTTCGAGGCGCTGCGACATTGCCTCTGCCCGTTCCGTCAACTCAGTCAAGGTAGCTGCAGAAGAGGCGGCCGTTGCCTGGGCGGAAGACAGAGTCTTTGTCAGGTCATCGACCTGCGCCGAAAGAACAGCCACCGCACCGCCAACTCCCTTTTCCAGGTCGTTGAATCTGTTGAGGCGACGGCCGAGGATGAAACAGTAGATACCTGCACCAATGGCGCCTGCAGCAAGCAGAATGTCAGCGATCAAATCCATGTCGCACTCCTTAATTCAGTACAAATTCCATGATGAGTAGGTCGTTGATGCGTCCAGGGCCCGCAACAATCTGGACCCTGCGCAGCATTTGAGACCGTAATCGTGCCAGCGACGCGGCCTGTTCTATGTCCGAGATTTCCAGAGCCCTGAGATAGCTGTTCAAAACATCCACGATTCGCGGCAAGACCGTCTCGACTTCCTGCGCATAGTCCTTCGCGACTTCTAACTCTCCGCGAAAGCGCAAATGGTTGTAACGACTGCTCAACGGCATGGAGATCGTCAGAGGATCCATCGGAACAAAGGCAATTTTGTCGAACTTGCCGTCTGTCGCGGGCTTTTCGCTGGCCTCTTCCTTTTTTTCCGATTCGGGCGCCAGGATCAGTCCCTGACTGGTGGCAAAGAAGCCACCCCCGCCCCCGACCAGAGCAAGAACCAGCCCAATGATTAGAGGCATTTTGCTGGATTTTGGACTTTCCTCAGCTTCCTGAACTGTCGCGTCTGCCATAATCAACCCATCGATGTTTACGAAACTTGTTATAGACCCATTTGCACTAACCGATTGTTAAGGCAGATGGTTCATTGCTGTTGCCAACGTTGAACAGAAGGTTCAGCTCGACGGAGGCAGTTTTGCAGCAAATTGTAAAAGCATGGACAATGTTACCCTTGCGACGGCAGGTAATTGTCGTTTTGGCGACCGGCGCCATGTTCTTCGGCATCCTCGCGATGTCCCGGATGGCAACAGCGCCCAGCATGACCCTACTCTATGCAGGTCTTGAAAACGGTGCCGCCGGCGACGTCGTCCGGGCCTTGGAACAAAGAGGTGCGGCCTTCGAAGTCCGAGGCGGCTCAATCTTTGTCGATTCGAACGAGCGAGATCAACTTCGCATGACGCTGGCCAGTGAGGGACTACCGGCAAATTCGAGCCGGGGCTATGAACTGCTTGATTCTCTGAACGGGTTTGGCACGACATCACAGATGTTCGATGCGGCGTACTGGCGGGCAAAGGAAGGTGAACTGGCGCGTACAATCGTCTCCAGCCCTCACATCTCAATGGCGCGGGTGCACATTGCAAGTACAGGATCGAATCCGTTTCAACGCGGCGTGACACCCAAAGCATCCGTGGCGGTTTCGCCGACCGGCGCTGCAATGACCCCACAGCAGGCCAAGGCCATCCAGTTTCTCGTATCCTCAGCCGTTGCGGGGCTCGCATCCGAAGATGTCGCCGTAATTGATGCTAATGGTTCGCTTGTCAGCACCACGGACGAGGTAGCGCCGACAGTTGGCGGGGAAGACAAGGCCGAAGTTCTGAAAGCGCGGGTCGAGCGGCTTTTGGACGCCCGCGTTGGGTTCGGAAACTCCGTTGTCGAAGTAAGCGTGGACACCGTGAATGAGAGCGAGGCGATTCGGGAGCGCATATTCGATCCTGAAAGCCGGGTGGCAATCAGTACCGATACCGAAGAGCGGAGTACGTCATCATCCGAGGCAGGGGGCGGCGACGTTACCGTCGCGTCAAACCTACCTGATGAAGACGGCAATGGCGGCGAAAACAGCTCGTCCGAAAACAGCGAATCGCGGGAGCGGGTCAATTACGAGGTTTCAGAGACAGAACGGGAAATCGTACGCGTTCCAGGCTCGATCAAACGTGTGACAGTCGCAGTCCTGGTAAACGAAGCAACTTTGATTGATGAAAGCGGACAAGAGACATTCGCCCCTCGCGAAGAAGGCGAATTGAATGCCTTGAAAGATCTGGTGGCATCCGCTGTCGGCTTTGACGAAGGGCGAGGTGACATCATCACGATCAAGTCTATGGGACTGCAAAGTGTTTCACCCCAAGGCACGGAAGTGACAAACTCCTTTTGGAGCGGCATGCACATCGACTTGATGTCTGCGATTCAAATGGCCGTTCTTGCGTTGGTAACGTTAATTTTGGGCCTTTTTGTTGTTCGTCCTTTGCTCACCAAACCCGTCTTGACTGACCAAAATGCCGTGGCGGCCTTGCCCGCTGCCGACGGCACTACCTCCGGTCAGGGAAGCCTCGCGGGTGAGGTTGAAGGAGATACCTCCGATCTGCCCGACCTGCCCGTGATTTCGGGGTTTGACAACGACGGTGTTGCCCTTCCGGACATCGGAATAGCAGTGCCCTCTGATCAGGATCCGGTTGAACGGCTCAGGTCGATGATCGGAGAGCGGCAGGAAGAGACCGTAGAGATACTCCGGAGCTGGCTGGAAGAAGACAAAGAGGAGAGTGCATAGTGTCTGTATCGCACAGGTATCGAAACTTTGGTGGCGGCAAAAGATCTGGCAGCACCGACTCAGACAATACTTCCGAAGCCTTAGAGGACCAAAAGCTACAAGCCTTTGAAGCGGGATACCAAGCCGGGTGGGACGATGCGACCAAAGCGAAGGCTGAGGAGAAAGACAAACTGACCGCTGAATTCGGTCAGAATTTGCTGGATATGTCATTTACCTATCAGGAAGCATTGTCGAAACTGACAGTCTCACTGGAGCCGACGATGCGCCAGATCGTCGAAAAACTACTTCCTGAAATCGTAAAAACGGCACTTGGGGCACATATTTTCGAGCAGGTTCAGAAACTTCTGACGACGCAAATGGGTAAACCGGTCGAGATTGTCGTCAGTCCGAAAAACGTCGAAACGGTCAAGACGATTGTTGGGTCAAAGTTGCAAGAGCCCTTCAAAATTGTCGGTGAAGACTCACTTGGCGACGGGCAGGCCTTTGTTCGGGTCGGGGAGGACGAACGCCAAGTGGATCTGGATAATCTGGTAGCCGAAGTTTCGAAAGCGATGACTGCTTTCTTCCATGAATCCGGGCAGGAGCAAGCCAATGGATAACCCTGAAACGACATCCGGCACCGGTTTGGATCCAAAAAACCCATTCACCTCTGTGCCTATCGAAATCACAATCTCGGTGGGTAAAGCGCGTCCCTTGATCCGCGACCTGGTCACCTTGGGCGAAAACGCAGTGCTGACCTTGGACAAATCTGTTGATGATCCGGTTGATCTTTATATTGGCGATAGGCTGATCGCACGCGGCATGCTGGAAGAGAAAGAGGGAGATCATGATGGCCAGCTCGTTGTTCGGCTGACAGAGGTCATCGATTTACAGCCGGGCGCCTGACGAAATGCATCGCGCATGCTGGCTTATTGCCGCGCTCTTGTTCCTGGCGTTGCCAAGCGGCGCTATTGCTCAGGATTTTTCGATCTCATTGGGTGAGGACGGCTCACTCGGTGCGCGAACGATTCAGCTCTTTCTGTTGATTACCGTTTTGAGTCTCGCTCCGGGCTTGGCCATCATGGTGACTTGTTTCCCGTTTCTCGTCACTGTTCTGTCCATCTTGAGGCAGGCAATTGGGCTCCAGCAATCACCGCCAAACATGCTAATCGTCAGCTTAGCGTTGTTCCTGACCTACTTCATTATGGAGCCAGTCTTCACTCAGGCATGGACGACAGGTATTCAGCCGTTCACCGAAAACCAGATTGATGCTGAAGCTGCTTTTACGCGAACGCTTGATCCTTTCAGGATCTTCATGGCTGCACGTCTGGATCCTGAGACTTTTTTCGCTCTGGCCGAACTCCGTTCCGAGACAGTAGATGCAGCACCTACTCCCGACGCGCCGCTTTCTATCCTCGTGCCCAGTTTCCTTCTTTCTGAGATTGCCCGCGCGTTCCAAATCGGTTTTCTGATTTTCTTGCCGTTCCTGATAATTGATCTGGTGGTCGCCGCGGTACTTATGTCCATGGGCATGATGATGGTCCCGCCAGCAATTGTCTCATTGCCATTCAAATTGGCATTTTTTGTTTTGGCGGACGGTTGGAATCTGATCGCCTCCAGCCTGGTACGCAGCTACTTTTGAACTTATTGTTGAAAGGCACTGAAGGTCACGGATTCTGGGGATGGCGGTTTGCAGGTGCGGTTTTTGCACCTGTGCTCGGCTAAAATGTACCTCGCCCAGCAACACTGGCGAACATGCCGACGCGGAGATCTATGTTAGGCCTGACGGCTCAAGGAGCGTAACGGCGCATCATCATTTCTACGCTGCTTTCTATCAGCTCCGACATTTCGTCCGGTGTAACCACTGGCGCGCCAAACACGACTGGCCAAAAGGCCTTTCCCTTGATCAGTGAGATGAATTCTTCCGCAGCCTGGCGGGGATCCTCGATCGAAAGCTGCCCGTCTGCATCCGCCGCGCGAAGCATCTGTTCAAATGATGCCTTGAAATCCGTTTTTTCCTGGTTTTCTTCCACAAGCTCCGGGCTGCGCAACACTTCGCTCATCACCATTCTTGTCGTTGCCATCACGTCGGGCGACGTCAACAGACGCCCCTCAGCCTGCCCCAAATCAATGAGCTGTTCGCGAATGTCTCGACCTTTCTCATAGGTCACTTCGAGACTTTTTGCGAATTTTCCCCAATGCCCCCGAATCAACTCCTTGAAGAGTTTCTCTTTACTTTCAAAGTGCTTATAGACTGTACGCTTTGAGACACCGGCTCGAGACGAGATTTGGTCCATATTGGTTATCGCAAACCCATGTTCCTGAAACTCAAGCTCGGCCGCATGCAGAATCTGGTTCCGTTTCGCCTGCGAGGGCGTGTTCGAATTTCTGATAGTCATTTGCTCTTCGCACACTATTTCACCCAGAGGTAAACTACTGGGTTTACTCGTGTCAAATTCTCGCCTAGTGTAAACTATCCAGTTTACCAAAGAACTAGCGTCCAGATCCACAAGGAGGTCCAGATGAGCCTTACCCTGAAGCTGAATGGTGTTGAGCATTCCGTCGACGCCGAACCCGGCACCCCGTTGCTATGGGTTATCCGGGATGAACTGAAGATGACTGGCACAAAGTTTGGCTGCGGGGTTGCATCTTGTGGCTCGTGCACCGTGCATGTAGATGGCGCGCCGGTCCGATCCTGTCAGACCTACATCGAAGACCTTGAGGGTGCGGAGGTTACCACGATCGAGGCGATCGGGGAGACGGATATTGGTGCCGCCGTACAACAGGCGTGGAAAGAGCTTGATGTGGTGCAATGCGGATACTGCCAATCCGGTCAGATTATGTCCGCGGTTGGCTTGCTGAGCGAAAACCCAAAACCGTCGGTCGAAGATATTCACGACTACATGAACGGTAACGCTTGTCGTTGCGCCACATATCAACGTATCCGCGCCGGCATTCAGCGCGCATCAGAAATCATGGAGGGTTAAGACATGACAGTTTCAACGTCTCGTCGTGGGTTCCTCAAAGCAGCAGCTGCAACCGGAGCATTGCTAGTCGTTGGCCTGAATGCCAAGGGCGCCTTTGCCGCCGCTGATGGCACGACGCAAATCAATCCATTCGTCAAAATTTCCGAAGATGGCCGCGTTGTGGCGGTGATAAAACACTTTGAAAAAGGTCAGGGGCCCGCAACGGGTCTTTCGACCTTGATCGCGGAAGAAATCGGTGTCGGCATGGAGCAGATCGACTACGAATTCGCGCCTTCCAACCCGGAACTCTATGCAAACCTCGCATTTGGTCAGTTTCAGGGCACTGGTGGCTCCACCGCAATGGCCAATTCGTTTCTACAATACCGTTCTGCTGGGGCGGCGGCCCGTGAGTTGTTAAAAGCAGCCGCCGCAGAAGCATGGGGGGCCGAGGCGAGCGCACTGGACATTGTGGATGGGGTGATCATCGGCAACGACCAATCAGCACCTTTGGGGGAGTTCGTCGCAAGGGCCGCAGCTTTGGAGGCCCCCGCCGAACCACAATTGAAATCGCCGGATCAATGGCGTCTGATCGGAAACCCGGACGTGCGCCGTCTCGACAGCGAGATCAAGGGAAACGGCCAGGCCATGTTCGCGATGGACGTGCATTTGCCTAACCAGATGATTGCGATGCTGGCACGTCCGCCACAGAGCGGTGGGCTTGTCGCCAGCTTTGACGATACTGAGGCGCAAACTGTCAAAGGTTTCATTCGCGCGGCGACATTGCCGAACAATGCAGCGGTCGCGGTTTATGCGGAAAATACCTGGGCCGCGATACAGGCGCGCGAAGCCTTGACGGTAGAGTGGGATCTGTCGCAGGCCGAAACTCGAAGCAGCGCGCAGATCAAGGAAGAGATCATGGCAGCGCTGGAAGCAGACGCTGAATTCAACGTGCTCAAGAACGACCCTGCGCCAATGGACAAAGCAGACAAGGTGATTGAGCAAACCTTCTATTTTCCACTACTTGCCCATGCCCCGATGGAGCCATTGAATTGCACAATTGAGGCCAATGAAGATGGCGGCATCACGCTTCATGACGGCGCACAATTCCCGACAGGACCTCATATGGCGCTGTCCCAGATCTTTGAACTGCCAATGGAAAAGGTTCGCATCAAGACGATGCTGGCAGGCGGTTCCTTTGGTCGCCGCGCGACACCGACGGCGGATTATCAGGTCGAAGCCGCCCTGGCTTTTGTCATCACGGATCGAAGTCGCCCGGTCAAACTTGTCTGGAGCCGCGAAGACGATATGCGCGGTGGGTATTACCGCCCGGCGTTTGGACATAAAGTGCGCGTGGGACTCTCCGACGACGGCAATATCGTTGCCTGGGATCACAGGATCGCAGGGCAATCGATCATGAAAGGTACTGCTTTTGAAGGCTTTTCGGTGCGTGATGGGGTCGATCATTCCTCTGTCGAGGGCGTGTCGGATACGCCATATGATATCCCAGGTTTCCATGTCGGCCTGACGGATACAAAGAAAGCCACAAGCACCCTCTGGTGGCGATCGGTCGGGCACACGCACACTGCCTACGCGATGGAAGTGATGATGGATATGGCGGCGCGCGCCGTTGGCCGTGACGCGGTTGAGTTCCGGCTTGCACATCTGGGAGACTCGAAAGACCAGCAACGCAAAGCTGCCGTTCTGAAACTGGCAGCCGAAAAGGCGAATTGGGGTAACCCAACTGCCGGGCGCACCCAAGGAGTCGCAGTCCATAAATCCTTCGGTAGCTTTGTGGCCGAAGTGATTGAAATATCGGGCGGTGGGGCAGAGGATGTCCAGATTGAAAAGGTGACCTGCGCCGTCGATTGCGGCATAGCGGTCAACCCGGATGTCATCAAAGCACAGATCGAAGGGGGCGTCGGCTACGGGCTTGGGGCTGCAATGCGCGATGAGATCACTCTGACCGGTGGTGTGGTTGATCAGTTCAATTTCCCGGATTACGAACCGCTGAGGATTGGTGATATTGGCGCTATAGAGACGCATATCATGCCGTCCGCTGAACCACCGACAGGTATCGGGGAGCCAGGCACACCGCCATCTGCACCCGCATTGGCAAATGCAATTGCTGGTGCCGGACAGATTGTCGCCGTCTTACCAATGGTGAATGACGGTATTTCGTTCGCATGATCCAGAAAGTACCGCCGGTCTGACAATCCGGCGGTACAAGCTACTGTCACCGGCGATCAATTTCATTTATCATATACGCTCATATGATAAAAAGTCGGATAACACTCAAACAGCTCGAGGCTTTTGCCTTTGTCGTTGACACGGGCTCTTTCCGGGCGGCGGCGGAGGCTCTCGGAACCACCCAACCAAATATCTCCGCCCGCATTTCCGCATTGGAAAAAACTCTGTCGACAGTCCTTTTGCTTCGCGATGCAGGATCCGTTCAGATCACACCCAAAGGTGCAGAGCTGCTCCAGAAAACACGGGAAGTGCTGTGGTCTGCAGAAGGGCTTCTGCGTGAGGCTGGTCGGCAGGAACTGATCGAAGAGCGGCTGAGGCTTGGGGTGACGGAACTCGTTGCTTGCACCTGGCTCAACCTTCTTTTGCGGGATATCAAAGCCGAATTTCCCAATGTTAGGGTCGAATTAGATGTCGATCTGTCTGATCGAATTGAAAGAGGTTTGGAGGAGAACCGCCTGGATCTGGCAATTCACAACGCGGCGTACACAGGGCGGGCACGTGGCTACAAAGCTTTGGGAGAAGCTGCATACGTCTGGGTCGCTAAACCGGAAATCGCCCAAAGGCTGGGACCCAACCCTCAGATATCAACACTGTTCGACTTTCCAGTCATGACACACGCCCGGAACACATCCGCCGCTGCCTCCCTTCACAAACTGGCCAAGGAGAACTCTCTGCCGACCGGACAGATCGTGCATTCCAGTGCGTTGTCTGCCTGCGTTCCAATGGTGACGGAAGGGATGGGCGTGGCTTTGCTGCCAAAAGCTCTTCTTCGCGCTGAATTGAACTCCGGCACCTTGCAGCAGGTGAATTGCGATTGGCTGCCTGCTCCGTTGACGTTCCACGCCCGATATACGCCTTCTCGCGCAGCACTTTTTGTGGAAAGGGCCGCGGAGCTTGCTGTTAATGCAAGCGCGTCCATTGAATAAAAATTTCTTATCGCTCCAAAAAATTAAGTAATTTGCTTTTCTCCTCGCGCTACTGGCATCTGGTTTTTGCGAGGCTGCAACCGGTGCAAGGGAAACTGGACCATGAAGACAAACTCGGTACGTCTGGGCGTCGATATTGGCGGGACTTTCACAGACGTTGTGCTGGAAATGGCGGGAGAGCAGTTCTCCACCAAGGTGCTGACCACTTATGCCGCCCCCGAAGACGCAATCATTGATGGCATGCATCAAGTCTGCGCCAAAGCAGGCATAACACCGTCGCAAATTGACCAGATCATCCATGGCACAACTCTGGCCACCAACGCATTGATCGAACGTCGCGGCGCAAAGACGGCGTTGATTACGACGGAAGGCTTTCGCGATGTCATCGAGATGCGTACAGAAAGCCGTTTCGAGCAATATGATCTGAACCTGAAATTGCCCGAGCCCTTGTTGCCGCGTCAGGTGCGCCTGACCGTCCCGGAGCGGGTCAACGCGCGCGGCGAGGTCATGATCCCGCTGGAACGGTCCGCGGTAGAGGCCGTTGTCGATCAGATCGCGGACATGGGCGTCGAAAGCGTCGCTGTGGGTCTTATTCACTCTTATCTTGCCCCAGCCCATGAAGAATTGATCCGGGAGGTTTTGGCCGAAAGGGTGCCGCAGGTTTCCGTCTCAATCTCTTCTGAAGTGTCCCCCCAGATGCGCGAATACGAGCGGTTCAATACTGTCGTCGCCAATGCCTATATCAAACCGCTCATGGCGTCCTATCTGGGTCGACTGGAGGATCGCCTCAAGGGTGAGGGTGCAGCATGCCGCATCTTCCTCATGCATTCCGGCGGCGGGATCATTTCCATTCAGAACGCTGCTGAATTCCCGGTGCGATTGGTGGAAAGTGGCCCTGCCGGTGGCGCAGTTTTCGCTGCACATATCGCGGCGCGGTACGGCCTCGATAAGGTGCTGTCATTCGACATGGGCGGGACGACCGCCAAGATTTGCCTGATCAAGGACCAAACGCCCAAAACGTCACGGGTTTTCGAAGTGGCCCGTACCTATCGCTTCAAGAAGGGGTCGGGCATGCCGATCTCCATCCCGGTGATCGATATGGTGGAAATAGGCGCAGGTGGCGGCTCGCTCGCCCATGTGGATGCGATGCGCCAGATCCGGGTCGGGCCCGAAAGTGCCGGATCCGAGCCTGGGCCTGCGTGTTATGGTCGTGGGGGTTCGCGCCCCGGCGTGACGGATGCCGATCTGTTGCTCGGCAAACTCGATCCGGACAATTTCGCCGGGGGAACGATCCCACTCGAACCCGATCAATCGAAAGCAGCGCTCAAGAACCACGTCGGCACGGCTTTGGATATGGACGAAGTCGAAGCAGCGTTTGGCGTCGCGGAAGTCGTAGACGAAAATATGGCCAACGCAGCACGGGTTCATGCGGTCGAAAACGGCGAAGACCTTAGCGGCTATACGATGATCGCCTTTGGTGGCGCAGCACCCCTGCATGCAGGCCGACTTTGCGAAAAGCTGGGGATTGAGCGGTTGCTCGTACCGCCCGGCGCGGGTGTCGGGTCCGCCATCGGGTTCCTACGCGCACCGTTCAGTTTTGAGGCAAACCGCTCTGTTTTCATGAAGCTCAGCGACTTTGATCCGGACGCGATCAAGGCGTTGCTGACCACCCTGCAGGCAGAAGCGACCGGTTTCGTACGCACCTGCGATGCGGAAAGCCAGATCTTGTCCGAATTCAAAGTCTATATGCGGTATTCGGGCCAGGGCTGGGAAATACCAATCTCATTGTCTCAAGAACAGGCGATGCAGCCCGATCAACATATTTTCAAAACCGCTTTCGAGGCAGAATACACCAAGCTATTTGGCAGACCCGTCGCTGGCATGGACATCGAAATCACCGTCTGGGCTGTGAATGCGACCACACCTTCCGAAAAGGTCGACACGGTAAATCCAACCGATGGCGACCACGAAGCCAAGACAGCTGGGACACGTGATATCTTTGATCCGGCGACGGGTCAGTTTGAAAATGCGCGGGTTGTTCTGCGCGATGACATGACGACGGGGCAGTGCGCAATCGGCCCAACCGCCATAACCGAGGCGGAAACGACAATCATCGTGCCCGGCAGAAGGGATGCGATCCGGCAGCCTGACGGCTGCATAGACATCGTGATAAGAGGAGCGCAGTCATGACGCAGGTTCACTCCAAGGTTGCTTATCAGGTCATGTGGAACCGTCTGATTTCCGTCGTGGAGGAGCAGGCGCAGGCACTGGTGCGGACGGCGTTTTCCACCTCCGTGCGTGAGGCAGGCGATTTGTCCGCCGGAGTCTATGACACTCATGGAAACATGCTGGCGCAGGCCGTGACCGGTACACCCGGCCATGTGAACGCAATGGCGGATGCTGTCGCCCATTTCATCCGTCGCATTGGTCGGCAGAACATGGTGGAGGGGGATGTCTATATCACCAATGACCCCTGGGAAGGCACCGGCCATCTGCATGACATCACGATGGTCACGCCTTCCTTCAAGCGCGGCGTGTTGGTCGGGTTCTTTGCCTGCACGGCCCATGTTGTCGATATCGGTGGTCGGGGGTTTGGCGCAGACGCGCATAGCGTCTATGAGGAAGGTCTTTACATCCCGATCATGAAATTTGCTGATGGCGGTATCGTTGATGAAACACTGGTGCGCATCATCCGAGGAAACGTGCGCGAACCTGACCAGTTGATCGGTGACATCTACGCACTGGCAGGTTGCAATGAGATCGGTCACCGCCGCCTGATTGACATGATGGATGAGTTCGATCTCTCCAATCTCGACACGGTGGCAGAATTCATTCTTGAAAATTCGCGTCTAGCCACCATCGAACGGATCGCGGCGCTCCCACAATCGGAGGCGACCGGTGAAATGACAATTGACGGGTTCGATGTGCCCATCACGCTCAAGGTGCGGGTTTCGGTGAAAGGTGATCGCATCGTCACAGATTTTTCCGGGACCTCGGCCCTCGACAAGAAAGGTATCAACTGCCCGCTGGTCTACACAAAAGCCTATGCCTGTTATGCGCTCAAGGTCGCCATCGCGCCCGAGATCCCGAACAACGCAGCGTCGCTAGCACCTTTCGAGGTAACCGCGCCCGAAAACACAATCGTTAATGCCTTGCATCCCGCCCCGGTAGCGCTGCGCCACATCGTCGGCCATTTTGTTCCCGATACGGTTTACGACGCGTTTGACAAGATCATGCCGGGCCTTGTGCCAGCAGAAGGTGCCGGATGCCTGTGCAATTTTCAGGTGAGCCTGCGTCCTCGCACAGATGCCGCAGCGCCTGCGGACGCGCGCCGATCCGAAGTTCTTACCTTCAACTCCGGCGGCTCGGGCGCACGTCCTGACCATGACGGGTTGAACGCCACCGCGTTTCCCTCCGGTGTGATGACCATGCCTATTGAAGCCACCGAACATGCGGGGCCTGTCATCATCTGGCGCAAGGAGCTGCGACCCGACAGCGGTGGCGCCGGAAAGACACGTGGCGGGCTAGGCCAACATATGGAAGTTGGCGCGATCGAGGGACACGAGTTCGACTTTCAGGCCATGTTTGATCGTGGCCAACATCCTGCCCGCGGGCGTCGCGGCGGGGACCCGGGCGCACCGACAACAATTGTTCAGGACGATGGCACCGCAATGCGGGTCAAAGGGAAACAGTTTGTGCCCCACGGGCGCAAGGTGGTCATGGCCTTCCCTGGTGGCGCTGGTTATGGCGCACCGTCCGAACGCCCAAAAGACCTTGTATTGCAGGATCTTGCACAGGGTTACATCTCTGCCGAGACGGCCCAGAACACTTATGGCCTGACGCAAGATGGGATCAGCAGAACATTAAAGGCAGTCGCGAAGGGCGAATTGCCCTGAACATCACCAGACACCTAAACTCACCAAGGAGATCAAAATGACTAAAGTAGCGCTGATTACAGCGGGGGGTTCCGGCATGGGCGCAGACAGCGCACGAGCCCTTGCAGCAGATGGTTTCAAAGTTGGAATTCTGTCGTCTTCAGGCAAGGGGGAAGCCCTCGCAAAGGAGCTAGGTGGCATCGGCATCACCGGCACAAACAAGTCAGTTGACGATCTGCAACGCCTCGTTGACGCGGCGATGTCTGAATGGGGGCGCGTGGATGTTCTGGTCAACTCAGCGGGCCATGGGCCCCGTGCACCGGTATTGGAGTTGACCGATGAGGACTGGCACGAGGGCATGGAGGTTTACTTCCTCAACGTTGTTCGGCCCACGCGTCTGGTCACGCCAATCATGCAAAAACAAGGCGGCGGTGCGATCATCAATATCTCGACATTTGCAGCCTTTGAACCCAACCCTGTCTTCCCGACATCCGGTGTGATGCGCGCAGGTCTTGCCGCCTTCAGCAAGCTTTTTGCGGATAAATATGCAGCTGAAAACATTCGAATGAATAACGTCCTGCCCGGCTTTATCGACAGCTTGCCTGAGAAAGAGGAGTTCAAATCAATGGTGCCGATGGGCCGCTACGGGAATTCATTGGGGGAGATTGCCAGTGTCGTGGCTTTTCTGGCCTCGGACGGTGGGGCCTACATCACCGGCCAGAACATACGTGTCGACGGCGGGATCACCCGTTCAGTCTAGTAAACGTTTCCAGTGTGAGAGTGATTGGTTAACCGCTGCTTACTCTCACGCGCGGCCCTCTAAGAGGGTCGCAAACCTTTTGCTGAAGGATGTCCCGCGATCAAACCTTTCACGTGGGAATTCCAATGGCCGATATCTCCAGCAGCTTGTCTTTGCCTTTCATCCAGCCCAGTCAGGCACAAAAACACGTCACCCATAACGAAGCCCTGCGTATCCTTGACGTTGTGACGCAGCTTGGCGTTGCGGCCGACGATCTCACGACACCGCCCGCCGCACCCTTGGAAGGCACACGCTATATTGTGGATGCCAGCGCAACAGGTGACTGGGCAGACCATGACAGCGAAGTTGCCCTGTTCGAGACCGACACTTGGCGCTTTTTCGTACCCCGCGCAGGCTGGCGGGCCTATGTCATCAACCGCGATGCCATGGTTGTCTATGACGGGGCGGAATGGGTTGATCTGGAAAGCCCCGAACTGGAAGAGATCGAGACTTTTGGCCTGGGCATGACAACTCTCCCTGGCACACCGTTTTCGGCCAAGATCAACGCTGCCCTCTGGACCGCCCTTTATGCCGCAGATGGTGGGACCGGCGACATGATGGTCACCCTGAACAAGGAAACAACAGGCGACGATACTGGCTTCGTTTTCCAGCGGGACTTTCAGACACGCGGGCTGTTTGGCATTTTTGGATCAGATGATTTGCGCCTCGCCACATCTGCCGATGGCGCAAACTTCCTTGATGGACTGATCGTGAACAGCGCCACAGGTGTGGTCGATCAACCGCGCCTGCCCCGCTTCAAGGGCACAACAAATTTCGACAACTTCGGTGCCGTGGATACCTGGACCCGAATCGCGATCAACGATCTTGCATACAACGATCAGGGCAGCTTTGACGCCGGGACCAATGAATTCACCGCACCGGTTGATGGAACCTATTTTCTGGGCGCGCTTCTGACCTTCAAACAAGACAGCAGCACAGCCGCTCGAATGGGCGCGCAGCTGGTCGTCAATGGCGCCACGGTCATACCCGGGTCGCAGGCGGAGAACACCGCGTCACATGTATCCGAGAGGACAACACTAAACCTTCAGACCATGGCCGTCCTCAACGCTGGCGATACTGTTGAACTACAAGGGATCATGCGCGCGCATGCGGGGTATTTCATGGCGGACCGGACCGATTTCTGGGGCTTCAAGGTCGGGTAGACCCAATCCCTTGATCAAAGGTTAGTCTCCGGTCCAATCCGGCATAGGTTGCTTGTTGATGAATGCGTCGATACCAGCTTTGGTATCGCGCGCCATCATGTTTTCGGCCATGGCCGCACCCGTGTATGCATAGGCATCGGCCAGGTTCATCTCCGCTTGTTTGTAGAATGCCTCCTTGCCAATCTTGATCGCAACAGGTGCTTTCCCGACGATCGTGGCTGCCATCGAACGGGCGGCATCAGCCAAATTGTCCCTTGGGACGGCGCGATTGATCAGGCCGATCTCCGCCGCCCTTTGTGCAGGCAGGAAATCACCTAGCAAGAGCATCTCCATCGCCTGTTTCCGGTTCACATTGCGGGAAAGCGCGACCATCGGCGTGGAGCAAAACAGCCCGATATTGACCCCCGAGGTAGCAAAACGCGCGTCCTCCGCCGCCACGGCCAGATCGCAAGTCGCGACAAGCTGACAGCCTGCCGCCGTGGCAATCCCCTGAACTTCCGCGATCACCGGTTGCGGCAGGTTCACAATCGACAACATCATCTTGGAGCAGGTGGCAAAAAGGTCATTGAAGTACCCCGCACCACCATCGGTATCTGACCGCCTTGCCGTCATTTCCTTGAGGTTGTGACCAGCACAAAAATGATCACCTGCACCGCGCAAGATGACAGCTTTCACATCGCGATTGTCTTTCAGACCGTCCCAGACCTCTTGCAGGGCACTCAACATGTCTTCGGACAATGCGTTCATGGCGCGGGGACGGTTCAACGTTACCGTTGCAATGCCGTCCGTGGTTTCCAACAGAACAGGCGCTTCAGGCGCGTGGTACATCTTGGCCTCCTTAAGTGCTTTGCGCCATCAAAGCGCCAAGCGGCCCTAAGTTGCAAGCGTCCAGAGATCAGGAAACCCTGCTTTCGCCAATGACCTGGTGTGGTTCGCCCGTTTCAATGGGGGTTTGTGGCCACAGGACATGGGGCACGGGATCTTTAGTGCTCAATAGAAACAATCGGGCGACTTCTGCATAAGAACGATATGCGTAGCCTTCATTTCTTGCCAGAAACTGATCCCGCCGGGCGGTGTAATGGCCTTCCAGTTGGTACCACGGCAAACCGGGTGACGCGTGGTGAACCGAATGAAGGTTGTTCTTGAGAAACAGGAACGACAACAGACCACGATCTTCGATAATCACACTGCGACAGCGCGCTTTCTCATGGGCTCGATGCTCAAGGAATGTGCGGATTTTGAGGACCGAGTGGCTGAAGTAAACCGCAATAATATACTGCCAGAAAGGCATCTCACTAACCCAGAATAGCCACAACAAGACGGGCGCAAGCCCGGCGGCGTGAAACAGGTAAGCGTTTATCACCTGGCGATCACCCGTCCGTATCGCCTTGAGATCACTGGTGTAAAACGCCGCAAGCCCGATGACCGGACCAATGGAGATGCGCCCCAGTAACGTGTTGTTCAAACAATAGATCCTGCGACGGATCGCGGACCACTGCGCCCATACTGCGGGGTCGACGAAGTTCGTTTCAGGGTCGTCGTAAGGGTCGGTCAAGGAAGGATCATGGTGATGCGCGAGATGCGTATCGCGGAACCGGAAGTAGGGGATCAGCAGACCCAAAGCCGGAAAAACCAGCAGGGAATTGGCGACATCATTTTGGAATGGGTGGCCGTGCAGCACTTCGTGGTTGAACGAGGAATAAAGTGTCAAAGCCAGCGTCAAAATAATGATCGCCAAAAGGGGTCCAAGATCCAGCGCGAAAGCGGTTGATAGCCCCACTCCCACATAACACAAAAAGCAGATCCCCAGCGTCGGCCATCCCGTGAACCCGCGCGTCTTCTTCTCGTGACCCTTCAATCGAGACTTCCTTCTATCCTCGTGTCAAAAACTGGCAGCATTCACAGTCTTGTGATCTTTGAGGATCAGGCAAGCGCGTGAATCTGCAACTTTTGCATGACTTACGTTGCTTTTCCAAAATTATGTCGCATTTCCACTACAATCCGATATCGTTGGTTGCATGGATAAGCGTGATCTCTCTCTTTTGTTCAAAGAGCGCTTGCGACAGGTTGTGGCCTCCCATGGGGAGGGCCGGGGCCACTTCATGAAATCCACTGGTATTGACCGATCTGCACTCAGCCAGTTCCTCAGTCCGGAAACGGACCGTATGCCGCGCGCAGAAACCCTTCGGCGGATCGCCTCCGTCAGCGGCGTTTCTGTCGATTGGTTGCTTTGTCTGGAAAACGCCCCTGAAGGTCGACAGGAAGTGACCGAAAGCGTGCAAATCGAAAAAGAGGTGCAGGCAGACGGGTCAACGCCTCTGGACCAATGGCGCAATGAAGCCCAGGGCTACAAATTGCGCACTGTGCCCTCGACGATACCGGATATCATCAGCCTGTCGCCGTCCGATGCCGAAGATGTGCACGATGCGCGCGGAGCAGGTGCCGAAAACGTATTGGAACGCATCTCTTTGAACACGATCGATGTGGAAGTCGCCATGCCGTTGCAGACCTTGCAGGATCTGTCTGAACGGACGGGTCTTTGGCGGGGCGCATCCCGAAGGGATTGTCGCAACCAGCTTTTACACATGGCGCGCATCTGCAACGAGAACTACCCCGCCCTTCGCCTGCATGTTTATGACGGTCGCAAGACCTATTCGGCACCCTTCACCGTTTTTGGCCAACAGCGTGTTGCCCTCTACATTGGCGACGCCTACCTGGTTGTCAGCAGTCCGGATCAGGTCCGGGGATTTGCCCGCCAGTTCGACCGGCTTGTCCGGCATGCGGTGATCGGGTCCGACAAGATACACGAAACCCTTCAGGAGCTGGCCGACGCGGTATGATGCCGTGCGGATAATCCCTTTAACCGAAGCGCGTTCGTCAGAACAAACACACTGGACAGCGCCATCGCTGCTGCCGCCAGAACCGGCGACAGGAGTAGCCCAAACGGCGCAAACAGGATACCCGCCGCCACAGGGATCAACGCTGAATTATAGCTGAAAGCCCAGAAAAGGTTCTGCCGGATGTTGCGCATCGTCGCCTGTGACACCTGATGAGCCGTGCCAACGCCTCGCAAATCTCCGGACATCAACACCACGTCTGCGGATTGGATGGCCACATCTGTCCCCGTTCCGATTGCAATCCCGACATCAGCCGCAGCCAAGGCAGGGCCGTCGTTAATGCCATCCCCCACGAACGCCACCCTTCCCCAGTCCGACTTCAGCCGGTCAATCGCGGCGACCTTGCCCTCCGGTAGAACTTCGGCAACCACCGTATCGATACCGATATGGGTCGCGATTGTTTGGGCGGTCTCTTCCTTGTCTCCAGTGATCATCGCCACGGTCAGCCCTTGAGCATGACAGGAGGCGATCAATTCTGCCGCATTTGGTTTTACCGGGTCCGTAACGCTGATCAACGCCGCGGCTTTCCCGTCAACGGCGGCAAAGAACACCGTGTCTCCTGCCAGCGCCGCCTCGGACGTGGCCGCAGCGAAGGCGGATACATCAATGCCTTTGTCCTTCATCAGACGACCCGATCCCACCAGAACGGCTTGCCCATCTACCTCCCCGGCAATACCCAAGCCACTTTGGGCGGCGACAGATGTTGCTGGCGAAAGGTCTATCCCTTCGGCATGTGCGACCGCAACAAGCGCGCCCGCAATCGGATGCTCGGCCCGCGCCTCAACTGAGGCCACCAGTCGCAAGACATCGGTCGATGTGAACCCATTTGTCGGGATAATCTGATGCAATGCGGGCGCGCCCTCTGTCAGGGTGCCTGTTTTATCAAAGGCAATGACATCTACATCAGCCAGCGATTGCAACGCATCGCCTTTCCGAAAGAGGACACCAAGCTCTGCTGCGCGACCCGTTGCCACCATGATCGAAGTGGGCGTCGCAAGACCCATTGCACAAGGGCATGCAATGATAAGAACGGAAACACCTGCGACCAGCGCATAAGAGATCACCGGCGCTGGCCCGAATACCAACCAGACCAGAACTGTGATGGCCGCAACAACGAGGACGAGCGGCACAAACCAGAGCGTAATCCGGTCCACCAGCGCCTGAATGGGGAGTTTGGCACCCTGCGCGTCTTGCACCATGCGCACGATCCCTGCCAGTACAGTATCCCGCCCGACCCGTGTTGCCCTTACGGTCAGACCGCCATTGCCGTTCACCGTGCCGCCTGTCACCGGGTCGCCCGGCTGTTTTACGACGGGCATGGGTTCGCCGGTCAACATGCTTTCGTCGACATGACTGGTGCCTTCCGTGACCGCACCGTCTACCGGCATGCGTTCACCCGGGCGCAAAACGATCATGTCACCGGGGACGAGGTTTTCGACGGCAACTTCGCGGGTTTGTCCGTCGTGCATGACCCGGGCGGTCTTGGGTTGCAGTCGGATCAGCGCAGAGATGGCGGCGCCTGTTTTTCCTTTGGCGCGGGCCTCCAACCAACGCCCCACAAGGATCAAAACGACAATCACCGCCGCAGCTTCAAAGTAGACCGCACGTGCCTCGACCGGGAGCGCATTCGGCACCAATAGCACGGTCATGGAGTAGATATATGCCGCTAACGTACCAACAGCGACCAGACTGTTCATATCTGGTCTGCCTTGAAAAAGCGCCGGCAGTCCCTCCCGGTAAAACTCACGCCCGGGGCCAAGCAACACGCAGGTGGTCAGAACCGCTTGAAGCACCCAAAGATTCTGCACGCCGAAACTCTGGTGAAGGAAGTGATGAAATGACGGGATCATGTGCCCGCCCATTTCAAGCACAAACACCGGCAAGGCCATCACAGCCGCCAGCAAAGTGCGCCGCTTTAAGGCAAGAGCTTCCGCGTCACGCTTATCCTGTTTGTCGTAATCTGCCGCCTGCGCCAGATGTGCAGGAAACCCGGCCGCCTCGGATGCACCGATCAAAGCGTCAATCAGACCGTTGCCGTCTCCCCTCACCACCGCGGTTTCCGTTGCAAGGTTGACGGCGACAGCTTCAACACCAGTGACGGCTGCGAGCGCACGGTCCACGCGGCCTACACAAGACCCGCAGTGCATTTTTTCAATGGATAAAGTGACGGTTTTCGACACTTCGAAACACCCTTAGAGTGATGATGTATCACATAAGGGACCGCATCCTGCCGACGTCAAGGGACAAACCAGCGCATCAACTGGCTTTGGGCGTCTGTTCCTCTTGCGTGACGCCTTCCACGACTTCTGGTTCCTCATCGGTTACCAGCTCCGCATCCTCGATCTCTGGCTCCGTTGCCGGCACGGGCAAATCGGATTTATCCTCCAGAGCACCGACGATCAACGGCAGCATCTGGACGCCTCCCGGCATTGCCATTTCAGTCATGGGAGGCGTTTTCCACGCCAGCGTGTCGAAGCTTTCACAGTTTTCGCAGAACGGCGCCCAATCAGAATGGAGATGCTGGCAGTTTTCGCAAATCCACTGCGGACCACGCGACACGGTCAACGCCTTTGCCAACCAACCCCGCACAACAGCGTCCGCTGCACCCTCGCCCTTTTCAATGGCCGCCATCAGCGTCACGGATCGAGCCGTCGGGTTACTTTCGGCCAGGTCGCCCAGCGCACGCCGCGCCTCGGGGAAATCTTCATTGGCGATATGCAATTCCGCCAAGAGCATCTTTGTTTCCGGATGATCCGGCTTCAGCCGTGTCAGATGCATGAACCTTTTGATCCGCTCGGATGGAGTTTCATCCGGGGCGATGGCCGCAAACGCGGAAGCCAGATCTGGGTGCGGCTGCACTTCCCATGCTTTTTTCAAAAGGCGAACCGCAAGTTTCGGACGTCCCTGCTCCACATGCCCGCCAGCCGCCATGACTGCCGCAGGAATAAGGTCAGGCGACAGCTTGTTCGCCTCAATGGCCTTCTCCTGAACTTCGATGGAGCTTTCCTCTGACAAAATATCTTTGGCTTCTGACAAGGCCAGCACTGCATCCCGGCGTTTATGCACATCGCGGGGCAGCGCACCGTATTTCAACTTGGCATTCAGAGTTTGCCGCGCACCGGACCAATCCTCCGTCTTGGCCTGAAGTCGCAGTAGAACATCCTGTGTTTCTTCGTGCTTGGGCTTTAACGCAAATGCTTTCTCGGCCAGTTTCAGGGCTGTTTCGGTATCTCCATCAGCCAGCTTTTGCTTCATGATGCCGCGTACACCGACGAACCTTGTGGCGTCCTTCGTGACGAGTTTCTTGTAAGTCTCTTCAGCCTTGCGCCGGTCTCCCGCCATTTCGGCAGCTTGTGCCACAAGCAGGTTGGTCAATTCCGGCTTATTCAGGTATTTTTCGGCCTTGGCGGCCTTGGTCATCGCGACACGCCCTTCCCCACTGGCCAACGCCATGAGCCCTTCGGACAGGGCCTGAAAGCCCTTCCGCTCGCGACTACGGTCGAAGTAGCGAGACAAAGCCGTCTCATCCCCATTCAGAAACCGCCAGCACGCCACGAGCAGCGAAAGCAGTTTCAGAAGCAGCCAGACTGCAAACACCAGCACGACAATCGCGATTACAGATTGCAGCGGCCCGAATGTGTATTCGCTGCCCATGACCTGAACCTGAACCCCGCCTTCGCTTTCCAGCAGGTATCCCGCCCCCAGCGCCAATGCAGCAACGGCGGCAACAAAAAGAAGAATCTTTATCAAAGACCAAAGCATAAAATAATCCTTAGTTGCTGTTCAGGCTGTCAGCCAATTCGTTCGCCGCATCCTGGGCAGCTTTTCGGGCTGTTGCTGCGTCCAGCCAGTCTGCCATCGCTGAGCGCGCAGCCTCCGGCAAGGCATCCATTTCACTCAACGCAGTCCCGAGATCGCCCGCACGAACGGCAGCTTGCGCCCGAGACAGAATTGCGTCCGGGTCGGCCCCTTCGCGTGGCGTCACCGAGCGTGCATTCAATTGACGCTTCAGGAATCCCGTGATTCCCTCAACTTCGATTTCAGGGACTTCATCCCGCGCCGCGGACAAACCCGCGCGTGCCGCGTCGGGAAAGCTATCCTGCAATGATGCCATTGAAGGCACACCCGCTTCGGCGGCTTCGCGCAGGGCTGCGGGGACTTCTACCGGGGTTACCTCTTCCAAATCCGTCAGTGCGGGCGCAAAGGACTGGCCGCTGTCGACAGCGGTCACAACCCGCGTCAACGCCGCGCGGGCAAGAATCTGTGACGCCTCTTCCGCCGCGCGGGCCTCGGCTGCCTTTGCGCTTTCAACAAGATCGGCGATCTGCGCTTTTTGTTCTTCCAGCGCGGTCTGCAGCGCCGCAAGTTCTTCGGCAGACGCGGCATTGGCGTCCTCGGACTCTACGGTTTCAACTGCGATGGGTCTTGCTTCCAAAGCCTCAAGCCGCGCTGCAACCGTCTCAAGATCCGTTTCGAGGCTCGCAACTGACTCCAGAATGGCTTGCGCGCTCACCGCTTCCAAAGCCTCAATCCGCGATACTTGCGTCTGCGTCTGCGTCGCCAGTTCCTCCGCTTGCGCCGAAAGCGCTTCGGTTTGTGCAGCAAGATCATCCACAACCGTCAGGTCAATGTCGGGACGCTGAAATGCGGACGGCAGGTAATTGTCAATCACGTCGCCGCGCCCGACGATAAAGCCGATCAACGCGGCAATCACACCGCCAAAAACACTGGGCCACATGGAGCCGCCGGACGGTTGCGGCGCAGGCTTCGGTTCTGCCACCGGCTGCGTTTCTACGGGCTCAGGTTCCTCAACGGTATCGTCCTGTTCCTGCGCCTCTGAATTCTCTTCTGTTGCATCTGGATCGCGAATTTCGTCCGCATCCAAAACCTCGGCCTCGTCAGCGTCAAGCTTTTCGGCATCTGCGTCTTCAGTGTCGGGATCCGCCTCTCCGTAAAGCTCCTGTTCCATCTCCGCTTCGGCCTCAGCGACGGAATCGAGCGCCTCATCCTCCAGCAATTCCTCAACGGTCTCAGCGTCCGACGCCTCTTTTGAATCGGCTGGTTCTGGCGTATCCGCGTCGTCCGGTGAAGGTGTCTCTACGGCGATATCATCCAGCGATACATCATCGGTTTTCTCGGCATTCGAAAGCTTCGTTTCCACCTCGGAAACGACCTTCTCTGCATCTTCCGGCTTTTCGACGCTCTGCTTTTCTTTGCTTGTTGCCTTGTTGGACTTTCCAGATTTGGCCAAATCTTCCACCTTTTCGAATCTTCACCGGCGCGCGCTGTTAAGGAACCTTACTCTTGAGCGCTCCACCTCTCAACCCAAGCGATGCGTGAGGGTAAGGTTTTCAATGACATCCAGCATAGCCTTGGCCGTTGGGTGGGCAGCGGTAACTGTTTCCAAACTGGCGTTATTCCGCACCGACTGCGCCACGGCATCGCTCATTGCAACGACTTTGATAAACGGGTTCTTGGGCGCGTGTGCGGCGAAATGAGCGGCGGCGCGCGGTGAAAAAAGTGGCACTATCGTCGGGGTTTCGCCCTTCAGGCTTTCCAGAACCACAGGCGGCAGAGGCAAAAGTTGCTGATCGTAGAGCACCACTCGTTGTGCCTTCAACCCCTTGGCGTTCAGCGCCTCGACCACATTTCCCCGTTGGTGCACCCCGCACAAATGATACAGCGAAACCGAGGGATTTCGGGCACCTATGTACTCGATCAGCTCCTCGGCGTTCTCCCCTGCACAAATGGGCTCCCAACCCGCTTCGCGCGCCACTGCGGTTGTGCGTTCGCCAACACAATAGGCATATCGCCCCAAGGACGGCGGCGCAAAACGGACCCCATTCGACGATGTGAATATCGCGCGTGCGTCCCCTTCGATGCCACTTTGGCTTTGAAGCGAGACAATCCGCATCAGGGGGCAATCGATGAAGTGCAAACGGGCGGCAAGATCTTTCGGGAAACTCTCGACGAAATCGTCGTTCATTCCCAAGGGCCGGGTCAGGAGCAATTGCATCTTTTGCACTGAACTTGGAGCCTCCCGGCATTGTTTGCGCGCGCCTTCGGTGTTACCTGCCATGCCTGTATCTTGCAACGGGGACACAAGGGTGGGGCGTACTCAAACCGTCTTGGCATTGGAAAGCAGCTGTGACGATACGGCTGCATCCATCGTGCGCCGCAACGGGAGCGGCAAGGCGGACGTATTGGCGTCGGTCGTCAAGAACCAGGATAGCCTGCACGCCGCTTTCGGGGGCGTTGTGCCTGAAATCGCAGCCCGTGCCCACGCCGAAATACTCGACTACTGTGTTGAGGAGGCGTTGGAGAAAGCCAGACTCAGTCTCTCAGACATGGACGCAATTGCTGTGACGGCCGGGCCCGGCTTGATCGGGGGGGTCGTTTCCGGTGTCATGTGCGCAAAGGGATTGGCGCTGGCGACCGGTAAGCCGCTCTATGGGATCAATCATCTGGCAGGACATGCGCTGACCCCGAGACTCACGGATGCGGTTCCATACCCCTACTTGATGCTTCTTGTTTCGGGCGGGCATTGCCAGTTCCTGAGTGTTGAAGGTCCGGATGATTTCAAACGGCTCGGCGGTACAATTGACGACGCCCCCGGGGAGGCGTTTGACAAGGTCGCGCGCCTTCTGGCCTTGCCGCAACCGGGTGGACCGTCGGTTGAAATGGCCGCGCGCTCCGGCGACGCAACCCGCTTTTCCCTGCCCCGCCCGCTGCTTGACCGGCCCGGTTGCGACCTTTCCTTTTCCGGGTTGAAGACAGCTGTCTTGCGGGCACGTGATAGCCTGATTGAAACGCAAGGTGGCTTATACGAAAAAGACCAACATGATCTTTGCGCCAGTTTTCAGGCTGCCGTCGTGGATGTGATGGCAGAAAAAACACGTCGAGCGTTGTTGCTTGCGCCGAGCGCCACGACACTTTGTGTGGCCGGAGGCGTTGCCTCCAATATGTCAATCAGATCCAAGTTAGAGACTGTTTCGGAACAATCAGGCGTACACTTCACCGCCCCCCCTTTGGCACTCTGCACTGATAACGCAGCGATGATCGGATATGCCGCTTTGGAACGTATGGAACGCCATCCGCCAGACGATCTGAGCCTTTCCGCCCGGCCACGCTGGCCGCTTGATCAGCATAGCCCGGCGATGTTGGGAAGCGGGAAGAAGGGGGCCAAGGCATGAGCATTTGTGTCCTTGGTGCCGGCGCTTTTGGTACGGCACTTGCGATCGCGCTGTCCGAAAACGGTCCCGTTACGCTTTGGGCGCGCAACGAAGCGCAGGCCATCGAGATGGCCAGCACCCGCAAGAACGAACGGCATCTTCCGGAAGCAACACTTCCGGGAACCCTCAACATCACGTCAGACATCGACGCCGTGCGAGTGGCTGATTTGGTCTTGCTCTGTGTGCCCATGCAAAAGCTGCGCGGATTCCTGAAAACCCACCAGTCCACGCTCGATGGCTTGACGCTTGTGGCCTGTTGCAAAGGCATGGAACTTGGCACCAGTTCCACCGCTGTCGACATTGTTGAGACTCTTTGCCCCAAAAGCCTCTGCGCTCTGCTGACTGGTCCGAGTTTTGCGACAGACATCGCAAACGGGCTGCCCACGGCTTTGACTTTGGCCTGTGGAAATTCAAATGCCGCTGAAATCCTGCAAAAGCAGCTTTCAACCAGCACCCTCAGACTTTACCGCAGCACTGATGTGGTCGGTGCATCCCTTGGGGGAGCGCTGAAAAACGTGGTTGCCATTGCGTGTGGTGCAGCCATCGGCGCTGGCTTGGGTGAGAGCGCGCGTGCTGCATTGATGACGCGTGGCAACGCGGAAATGCAACGCCTCGCAGCTCATATGGGCGCGGATCCGGCAACACTTTCCGGCCTGTCCGGGTTTGGCGATCTGGTTCTGACCTGTACGTCAAAGCAGTCTCGCAACTTTCGCTTTGGCCTGTCCATTGGGTCAGGCGCGCACTTCGACCCTGCCACGACAGTCGAAGGTGCTGCGACGGCGATTGCAGTGTCAGAATATTCTGCACAGGAAGGTCTGGATCTCCCGATCTCAACGATGGTTGCAGCACTCGTCGAAAAACGCTTGGATGTAGGCGACGCAATGACCGCGCTGCTCTCTCGTTCACTAAAGGAAGAATAACATGCTTGTCGCCCTGATTGCCCGCGATAAACCCGGTGCCCTGCCGATCCGGCAGGAAAACCGGCCTGCCCATGTGGAATACCTCAAATCCAGCCCTGCCGTGCAGCAAGCGGGCCCGTTGCTGGATGATGCCGGACAGATGTGCGGGTCACTGATCGTGCTGGACGTCACTGAAATGGCTGACGCTGAAGAATGGGTCGCCGGGGACCCCTATGGTAAGGCCGGGTTGTTCGCCTCGGTGGAACTGATCCCATGGAACAGGGTGATTGGATAATGGCGTATTGGTTGTTCAAGTCCGAACCCTCCACCTGGAGCTGGGACGATCAGGTCGCAAAAGGCGATCAAGGTGAGGAATGGGACGGTGTAAGGAACTATCAGGCCCGCAATTTCATGCGGGAGATGAAAATTGGCGATCTGGGGTTTTTCTATCACTCACAGAAAGAGAAGGCGATTGTCGGCGTTGTTGAAGTCATCGCCGAGGCACATCCTGACAGCACCACGGATGACGCCCGCTGGGAATGCGTTGATATCAAGGCGGTACGTCCGGTTCAGACACCTGTGACCCTTGAAATGGTCAAGAGTGACGAACGCCTGAGCGAAATGGCGCTGGTAAAATCCTCGCGGCTGTCTGTTCAGCCTGTACGCCCAAACGAATGGGCAATCATATGCGACATGGCGGGGATCCCTTCTGGATAAACCGCGTCACTTCTGGCTTGATGTTCCTTATTCGAAAACGGGAGGAAGACCATGAGCTTTGTAAGTGTGATCGTTGCAGGCATTGCTGCCTTTGGCTTTGGTGCCGTCTGGTACACCGTGCTGGCCCAGAAATGGATGGCTGCATCCGGCGTACCCGTGGGCGACGACGGCCAACCTGCAAATCAAAAAGACCCGGTACCATACGTCACGAGCCTGATCTGCGCGATTTTGGTCGCGGGTATGATGCGTCACGTTTTTGAACTGAGCGCGATTGATACCTTTGGAAAAGGCCTCGTGTCTGGTTTCGGCATCGGTCTCTTTTTGGTGAGCCCGTGGATCGCGACATTCTACGGCTTCAGCGCACGCCCCAAACAGCTACTTTGGATTGATGGTGGATATGCCACATTCGGATGCGCTGTAATCGGAGCAGTGCTTACACTGTTCTGAACATCATCCGACAAAAAAAGGGTTCTGACCAAAAGCCAGAACCCTCTTTTCCCCACGTGCTCCCAAGTCCACCGCACGTATATGAAATCTGGTTCTGGCCATACTGGCCGACAATTGGGTTTATGACCGAAGCGGCAAAAAATTTCAATCTTTCAATAGGGTAAATGGTAGGCAAAAAAGAAACGCCCCCTTAACAATTAAGAGAACGCTTCTTTCCATTCTCCCCAGAGAATTAGCCGTAGACGGATTCTTTGCCGAAGTGCTTTGTCAGCATGTAATAAACCACGGCACGATATTTGTTCCGCTCGGATTTACCATAGGTTTCGACGACTTTGTTGATAGCCTCCATCAAGTCCGGGCCGTCAGGCAGGCCGAGTTTCTTGATGAGGAAATTCTGCTTTACGGTTTCAAGCTCGGAATCCTGGCTTGCAGCAACCGTAGCGGCATCAGCATCATAAATCGCGGGGCCACAACCAATCGTCACTTTTGTGAGAAGGTCCATGTCAGGATCAACACCGCACTTGTTTTTCAAATCATCCGCATACTGCGCAATAAGATCGTCTCTTTTGCCCATACTTAAATCTCCCTCTGTGTTTCAGGCCGAGCAACTTGGCCTAACTTGCACAGTAATCACGAAAATCGCCGCACAAAAGGAGTTTTTCCGTATCGTTTTCCCCGTGGCAGACTTCAACCTATGCGGTAAGCGAGAAAGGTTGAGCTTTAGGGTGCGTTTCACATAGGTTTCTAGTCGGAGAAAATCAGAGGTAAATCCACCCCGAACCCGATATCGCCCTATCCGATTTTTGACGTCCAGGACCGATCCTAAAGGCTCTGGCCCAGGCCAAGGCGCCTGCGGAAATTCACAATTCAGGTTACATGGATCGGTAAAAAACGGCGCTGCGGACCGGGATCACGTAGTCGATCCCGATCAGCGAACGGCTTGTTTGTTAGTCAGTATTTCGGAGAATCCGAAACCCGCGATCAGTAGCGATAGTGTTCTGGCTTGAAGGGACCTTCAGGTTTTACACCAATGTAAGATGCCTGTTCCGCGTCGAGTTGCGTCAGTTTCACCCCAATCCGATCAAGATGCAGGCGCGCGACCTTCTCATCGAGATGTTTCGGCAGGATGTAGACTTCGTTTTTATACTCTTCACCACGGGTCCAAAGCTCGATCTGTGCCAGGACCTGGTTGGTGAAGGACGCGGACATCACGAAAGAAGGGTGCCCGGTGGCATTGCCGAGGTTCAGCAAGCGGCCCTCGGACAGCAGGATCAGACGATTACCGTTCGGCATCTCGATCATGTCCACCTGTTCCTTGATGTTGGTCCACTTGTGGTTCTTCAGTGCAGCGACCTGGATTTCGTTGTCGAAGTGACCGATGTTGCCGACGATGGCCATGTCCTTCATCTGGCGCATGTGCTCAATGCGGATCACGTCCTTGTTGCCGGTGGTGGTGATGAAAATATCTGCCGTATCCACGACGTCATCCAACAGGACGACTTCGAAACCATCCATCGCGGCTTGAAGGGCGCAGATCGGGTCGACCTCGGTGACTTTCACGCGCGCACCCGCGCCGCGCAAAGATGCCGCCGACCCTTTGCCTACATCGCCATACCCCATGACGACAGCGACTTTGCCCGCCATCATGGTGTCCGTGGCGCGGCGGATGCCGTCGACCAGCGACTCCTTGCAGCCATACTTGTTGTCGAACTTCGACTTGGTGACGGAATCGTTCACGTTGATCGCTGGGAAAGGCAACTGCCCGTCGCGCACCAGTTGATAAAGACGATTTACGCCGGTTGTCGTCTCTTCGGAAACGCCTTTGATCTGGTCGCGCACCTTGGTGAACCAACCGGGGCTTTCCGCCATACGTTTGGCGATCTGTTTCTTGATCACCTCTTCCTCTTCCGACGTCGGCACGGGGATGATCTCTTCGCCTGCTTCGGCGCGCGCGCCCAGCAGGACATACAGCGTGGCATCGCCGCCATCGTCGAGGATCATGTTGGGAAGATCGTCAAACAGGAACGACTTGTCGAGGTAATCCCAATGCTCTTCCAGCGTCTGACCCTTGATCGCAAAGACCGGCGTGCCGCCCGCCGCAATCGCTGCCGCCGCGTGGTCTTGCGTTGAGAAGATGTTGCAGGAGGCCCAGCGCACATCCGCGCCCAGCGCCACCAGCGTCTCGATCAGGACGGCAGTCTGGATTGTCATGTGCAGCGAACCCACGATGCGCGCGCCGGCGAGCGGCTTGCTCTCCCCGTATTCATCCCGCAGCGCCATCAAGCCGGGCATCTCGGTCTCCGCGATGTCCAGTTCCTTGCGGCCATACTCGGCCAGCGAAATGTCTTTTACGATATAGTCCTGCGCCATCGAATCTGAGTTCCTGTGTTTGGTGAGTTGCGGTGCAGATAACACTGGTCTTCAAGGGTGACAATGCAGCTTGGTTTGAGCGCCGACCGTGGCAAAGCTGCTTGCGTTGCACCACCGCGCGGGGCACATCTTGGGGCAAGCGGCATTTTGGGGGATCACATGGCAAAGGCTACACGGGCGTGGCAACGGATGTTATCCGGGCGCAGGCTCGATCTTCTTGATCCAACACCAGTGGATGTCGAAATTGAGGACATTGCCCGAGGACTTGCCTTTGTCGCGCGCTGGAACGGTCAAACAGTTGGTGAACACGCCTATTCCGTCGCGGAACATTCCCTGCTGGTGGAAACACTGTTTCGCCGGATAGCACCAAAATCGCCCGCCAAATGGCAAATGGCAGCGCTTTTGCATGACGCACCGGAATATGTCATCGGCGACATGATCTCCCCGGTGAAAGCGGCGGTCGGCCCGGGATACCAGGCACTGGATGTCCGTCTAACGGCAGCGATTCACATACGGTTCGGATTGCCTGCGGCACTGCCTGCCCCGATCAAGAAACAGATCAAGAAAGCCGATAAGATCAGCGCCTGGATGGAGGCTACTCAGATCGCTGGGTTTTCAGAAGCGGAAGCCACCCGGTTTTTCGGCAGACCTGACAAAGCGCTCACACAAGACCTGACCATCACACTCCGTGCCCCTTCCGAGACACGTGCGGCCTTTACGCAACGGCACAACGAACTGTTGGGGTCGATGGACTGATGCACATACGCAAGGCAGGGGATCTTGACGCCCGGGACATGGCCGATCTGCTGAATGCAATCATTCGAAAAGGCGGCACAACGGCGCTCACCAAAGAGATCACGGGTGATACGATCAGGATGTGGTTTCGGAAAGCTCCGGATCAGTCGGTCTGGCACGTAGCAGAAAGCGACAGCGGCGAAATCCTGGGCTTTCAATCCATTGAACCGCATCCCGACCTGCCGCCTGAGGCCTGTGACATAGCGACCTTTGTCCGGATCGGGCAAACTGGTCTGGGTGTCGGATCAAAACTCTTCGAATCCAGCCGCAGGGCCGCGCAACACCTCGGATACACGTGGATCAATGCAACGATCCGAGGAGATAACGGCGGCGGGCTTGCCTACTATCAAAGCCGGGGTTTTGAGCCCTATGCGCACCACCCCGATCAACGTCTCTCAAACGGGATGATCGTCTCCAAAGTGAGCAAACGCTTTGATCTGGACTAAGTCGAGCTGCTCAGCGTGGACTACGTTTGGCCAGAATACGTTGCAGCGTTCTGCGATGCATATTTAGGCGGCGGGCGGTCTCACTGACGTTGCGATCGCATAGTTCGTAGACCCGCTGAATATGTTCCCACCGCACGCGATCAGCGCTCATCGGGTTTTCGGGCGGAGGCGGTAAATCATCCCCGCGGGTCAGCAACGCATTCACGATATCCGTCGCGTCAGCGGGTTTTGATAAGTAGTCAACCGCCCCGATCTTGACCGCCGCAACGGCGGTGGCAATGGCGCCATACCCGGTGAGAACGACCACACGCGCGTCAGGACGCTTGTCGCGCAGAACTTCGACCACATCCAAACCATTGCCGTCTTCCAGCCGCAAATCCACCACAGCGTAGGCGGGTGGGCGAGCGGTTGCAATTGCGCGCCCGGCGGTGACAGAACCCGCGGTTTCCACTTCGAACCCGCGTTTCTCCATGGCTTTTGCCAACCGTCTCAGAAAAGGCTCATCATCATCCAGCAGCAGGATGCTCTTGTCCTCACCGATTTCCAAAGGCTCTGTTTCCGGCATATCGCTATTCTCCCCGCACACTGGATAACCGCTCTGACCATTTATGTGGGGCAAATTTCCACAGGTCAAACGGCAATCGGTCGGAAAGGTCTAGAAACTCAAGCGTTTTCGACGAAGCAGGCCACAGTATCCGCCATTTGTTCTGGCGAGATTTCCCGGCGGAAGAATTCGACAAACCCGTGCTCAGGCAACACCAGATAGCTGAAGGTCGAATGATCGACCAGGTAATAGTCATCATCCCCCTCTTGCGCACGATAGTAGGTCCGATACGCTTGGCTCGCCGCTTTCACCTGTTCAGGGGACCCCGTCAGCCCGACCATGCGCTCATGCATGTTTGCAGAGAAATCGCCGACAACCTCTGGCGTGTCACGTTTTGGATCAATCGAGATAAACACCGGGGTGACGGACATCCCCCTGTCGGCGAGGACATCAACTGCCAGAGCGTTGCGGTTCACATCCAGAGGACAGACATCCGGACAGAAAGTGTATCCAAAGTACAGAATTGATGGCTCGGTGATGACATCCGCGTCCGTCACGGTCTCTCCGTCGGCATTGACCAGCTCGAAAGGCCCGCCAAGAGCGCCGGCACCCCCGGCTACGGCGCTCGCCCGGCATTGGGCAAACTGATCATCGCCTTTCGAAGACTGTGTCCAGAACCAGATACCACCCATCAGCCCGATGAGCGCTGCGACCGAAAACAAAGCAATCAAACGGGGATTCATTCTGCCGTACTCCTTAATGCTTACCTTGATCCTGCCCACGTGCAGTCCTAACGTCTTTTACGAAGTGTGCAACTCAACAAGCGGTGATCTTTTGGCGGACCTGAATCTGCGACCAGCTTCCGGCGATACACGGGCAAATTGGATACGGTTGCGCTCGCTGATCCTGCTCCGTTGGTTCGCTATCGCTGGCCAATTGATCGCGATTACAGTCGCACAGCAATTCTATGGTCTGAGGCTGGAATTGGGGCTGTGTTATCTGGCCATCGGTGCCTCCGTGATTGCCAATCTCGTGGCAATTTTTGTGTTTCCGGAAAACAAAAGGCTGACGGAAACGCAGAACATGCTGACAGTATTGTTCGACCTGCTGCAACTGAGCTTTCTGCTCTATCTGACCGGAGGTCTCCACAATCCATTCGCTTTGCTGATGCTTGGGCCCGTGACGATCTCAGCCGCCGTGCTGACGTTACGGTCTACTGTTGTCTTGGGGGGTACCGCGATCTTGCTGGTGTCTTTGTTGACCCAGTTCCACTATCCGCTGCGTACCGAACAGGGGTTCATTCTGGCGATCCCGGATCTGTTTGTTTTCGGAAATTGGATCGCCCTGATCATCGCAATCGTCTTTATTAGTGCCTATTCCGTTCGTGTAACGTCAGAGATCAATTCCATGTCCGATGCGCTTTCAGCGACACAGATGGCGCTCGCCCGCGAGCAGAAGCTGACCGATCTCGGCGGTGTTGTCGCTGCGGCGGCGCATGAGTTGGGAACACCACTTGCAACCATCAAACTGGCCAGTGGTGAGCTCTTCGAAGAGCTTGCTGACCGCCGGGATCTGCAGGAGGATGCGGCGTTGATCCGCGAACAGGCTGACCGGTGCCGCGACATCCTGCGCGACATGGGGCGGGCCGGGAAGGACGATTTGCATCTGCGTCAAGCACCCCTGCGCGCAGTGTTGGAAGAAGCTGCCGAGCCGCATATGGATCGGGGCAAGGAGATCACCTTCCAGCTGGTTGGGCCGGAAATTCTCCAACCCTCAATCCTGCGCAAGCCAGAGATCATCCACGGGGTTCGCAACCTGGTTCAAAACGCGGTTGATTTCGCACGCCAAGACGTTTGGGTCGAAGCTAGCTGGGATGAAGAGACAATCTCGCTGCGGATCATGGATGACGGTCGCGGCTTTCCGCCGCATCTGATCGGGCGAATTGGCGATCCGTTCATGAAGCGCCGCAAGTCTTCCTCTGAACGGGGACGGCGACCGGGATATGAAGGTATGGGATTGGGGCTGTTCATTGCAAAAACGCTCTTGGAACGTTCCGGTGCCGAGCTGAGCTTTGCCAACGGTCGCGAGGACACGAGCAAGCCAATATCAGACTCTACAAATGGGATTGGCGCCGTGGTTGAAGTGAAATGGGTGCGGCGCGAAGTAGACGCCGTATTTGGCAATACACCCGTCCCAAAAGGCGAAAACAAACGTATTCCAGTCTAAAATTACATCATCGATGGCTGTGTTAACCATGCGTTAACCGTGATTGCAGCAGTGTTTCGCAGTCGTAACGGTATAAGGTTTCCTTTGAGATGGATTTTTTTGATGTCGCCGCCATCGCGGGCGCGGCAACAGCGAGCACCGTTGTTGCCGTCGCATGGATATTGAAAAACCAAAAGCAAACAATGACGGAAACCGGGCAGACCACGACCGATCCGGACCGTGCGGTATCGTTCCTGTTCGAGGGTGAAAACCTCCATCACGTCTCGGATGCCGCGGCGCGATTGTATCAACTGATGCCGGGCCGCGATGATTGGACGGGGCTCCGGGAAAGGTTGATGAACCGATTCCCCAACCTGCCCGAAGTACCCGGCGATGCAACGCCTGGCGAGACAACAATCACTGCAAGAGACGCCGAAGACGCAGCAACCATTTCGTTGACCCGGGATGGCGCTTTCACACGCATCAATATGCTCGAAGAAGGCGAACAGAATACGGTTCAGTCAGAGCGCATAAAAATTCTGCAACGCGAAGTCGACAACCTCAAGCGCGCCAGTGACACAACCTCTCACGCCATTTGGCAGGTGGACTCAGAAGGGCTCGTGACCTGGCACAACTCTGCCTATCGCGCGCTCTACAAACGCTTGCGAAAGACCGAACCGGACGACACCACGCCCGTTTTTGCGTCGCTGCCGGATTTTGAAGAAAAGAATGAGCGTCAACGGGTATCGACACAAACAGCGGGCAGCGGGCAATCGGACTGGTATGACGTGAGCGCCGTCAGCGTCGGAGATATTACCGTCTTCCACGCCGTGGATGTGAACGCGCTCGTCAAATCAGAAGTTGCCCAGCGCAATTTTGTTCAAACGCTGGCCAAGACTTTTGCGCAGCTTTCGATCGGCCTCGCGATTTTTGATCGAAACGGGCAGCTGGCATTGTTTAATCCCGCGTTGATAGATTTGACCGATTTACCAGCTGACTTTTTGAGTGGGCGGCCGACGCTCATGTCCTTCTTTGACCGCATCCGCGAAAACCGCCGGATGCCGGAACCCAAGAATTATCAGTCCTGGCGTCAACAGATTACCGACGTCATCGCCGCTGCAACAGACGGTCGGTATCAGGAGACATGGACGCTGGAAACCGGGCAGACGTATCGCGTGAACGGGCGTCCTCACCCAGATGGAGCAATTGCCTTTCTGATCGAGGACATCACGGCCGAAATCTCACTGACACGTAATTTCCGTGCCGAATTGGAATTAGGGCAATCCCTGATGGACACTTTCGAGGAGGCCCTCGTTGTGTTCTCGTCAACCGGTGTTTTGACCTTTTGCAACCTCGCTTATCGGGAAATGTGGGGTGCCGACCCGGACAACAGTTTTGCGGATGTGACGATCGCAGATTGTGTAAATGATTGGCAGCGGTTGTGTGTGGACGGGGCCGATTGGGCCAGCCTGAACGAATTTGTGCTGGATTTTGGTGAAAAAACGTCGTGGGAAATGAGCACGCAACTCAGCGATGGGGATGACTTGCGCTGCATTGTGTCCAGAATTGCGACCGGAGCCACTATCGTACGGTTCGTGAAAACGGAAATACCGTCAATCACGTCCAAGGTACCCAGCACAAAGATCAAACACATCTGAACCATGGCATATCTGCTTGCAGCGCCGGATGCGCAGGGTAAGCATGGGATATGCCGACGTTTCGCGCCACTTTCGAATTCCCTTCTCCCGACTGCACTGCGCAGGCGGCAAAGGCGTTGGGCCCGCGTTTAGCCACCGGCGATATCCTCCTGCTGTCTGGGTCGGTTGGCGCTGGCAAAACCCATTTTGCACGGCATTTGATCCAGTCCATCCTGATTGTGCCTGAAGATGTCCCCTCGCCTACATTCACCCTGGTCCAGACGTATGACACCAAAAATGGTCCTTTATGGCATGCGGATCTCTATCGCGTTGGATCAGTCCATGAGATCGAAGAGCTTGGCCTGACGGACGCCTTTGAACAGGCCATTTGCTTGATTGAATGGCCAGACCGCCTTGGGCCCCTAAAACCGAACTCTGCGCTCTCGCTGTCGTTCGAAGACGGTGAGGCAGAGGAATCGCGCCGCCTCACTGCGACCTGGGCCGATCCGATCTGGTCCGACCGGCTGAAAAAATGGGGGCAGGCATGATGCGCGATACTCAGGCTTTTATTTCCGACGCTGGCTGGCAATCCGCAAAAATCAACCCGCTTGCGGGCGATGCGTCCAATCGTCGATATGAAAGACTCACGGCACCGGATGGCGCCACCGCTGTCCTGATGGACGCGCCGCCCGACAAGGGAGAGGATACCCGTCCATTCGTGCGGGTCGCCCGCTATCTAAAGAGCCTTGGGCTCAGTGCGCCCGAGATCTTACACCACGACTACGATGCCGGATTTCTGTTGATCGAGGACTTGGGAGATCGGCTGTTCGCCCGCGAGATGGCAGAGGACCCTACGCGGGAGGCATCGCTTTATCATGCTGCAGCAAAAGTGCTTTCGGTCTTGCACGAAGCCGAAGCGCCCGATCTCATTCCCTACGCGTCGGAAACAACAGTGCCGCTCGCCGCTCTTGCGTATGACTGGTATCTTTTTGGCGCGACAGGACGTGAGAACACCAGCGCGCGGCAGGAGTTTTCAGACGCTTTCCATTCTGTCATCTCCCCTTTGGATAATGACCTGAATATCCTGATCCAGCGCGATTTTCATGCAGAAAACCTGCTTTGGCTCCCGGATCGAGTTGGCGTGGCGCAGGTTGGCCTGCTGGATTTTCAGGATGCCATGCTTGGCCATTGCGCCTACGACCTCGTTTCAATTCTGCAAGATGCCCGACGGGACGTGTTGAAATCAGTGGAAGAGGAAGTGAAATCCGCCTTTATTGCCGACAGGCAACTTGACCCGGCGGCATTCAACGCGGCCTACGCCGTCTTTGGCTTCCAACGGAACATGCGCATCCTGGGTGGCTTCTCCCGGCTTTGTATGCGCAATGGCAAAGCCCATTATGTCGACCTCATTCCGCGCGTCTGGGGTCACATCCAAACCAATCTGGAACATCCTGCCTTGCACCCGGTAAAAGAAATCGTCGCCCACAACCTGCCTGCACCAACACCCGAAATAAGTGTCCGACTGAAAGAGGAGTGTGGCAAATGGGCTGGTCGGTGATGATCTTTGCGGCAGGTTTCGGAACCCGCATGAAGCATTTGACCAAGGACATGCCCAAACCGATGATCCAAGTGGGCGGGAAACCTCTTTTGGATCATGCACTGTTTCTGGCAGAAGACCTGCCCGCCACAAAGATCGTGGTCAATCTGCATTACAAGGCGGACATGGTGCAGGCATATCTGAAGGACCGGGATGTGACGCTTCTGGTGGAGGCGCCCGAAATCCTTGATACGGGCGGAGGGCTGCGCAACGCCCTTCCAGAGCTAGGCACTGACCCTGTTTTCACGCTTAACAGCGACGCAATCTGGGGGGGTGCCAACCCATTACATCAACTGGCCGCTGCCTGGGACCCAGACAAGATGGACGGGCTGCTCACCTGTGTGCGAAAGGAAAACACAGTTGGCCACGGCGGGCCTGGGAATTTCCTGTTGGACCCATCTGGACGCATTGCCCGAGGTGATGGTCTTGTCTATGGCGGCGCGCAAATCATCAAAACAGACCGGCTAGGTGAAATTGCGAAAACGGCGTTTTCCCTCAACCGACTTTGGGACCTCCTGATCGCGAAAAACCGGCTCTACGCTGTGGAATATGACGGTAAGTGGTGCGATGTGGGACATCCCGAAGGTATCCCGCTTGCGGAATCCGTGCTGGCGACATCCGATGTTTAGTGCAAGCGAAAAACCACGCGTATTCGGCCTCGCACCCGGTGTCGATTTTCCCAAAGGATTAATGAATGGGCTGCTGGAACGACTTCACGGACATCCGCCGGAAGCAATGGCGCGTGTCGATCTCATCGTAAACACGGCCCGCATGGAACGACGGCTAAAGGAGCTTTTTGACGACGGCCCGGCGCGACTCTTGCCGAGGCTGCACCTCGTCACCCGGCTGGATGGTCTCGAACCCGCCATCGCCCTTCCGCCGGCGGTCAGCCCGTTGCGGCGGCGGTTGGAGCTGATCGCGCTGGTGGCCCGTTTGATCGACCAGCAGGTCGAACTGGCCCCTCGAAGTTCGCTCTATGCGTTAACAGACAGCCTCGCGGGCCTTATGGACGAAATGCAAGGCGAAGGTGTTACGGCAGACGACATCCGTGCCCTGGACGTATCGGATCAATCTGAACATTGGCAGCGCGCTCAAAAGTTCATCGATATTGCACATACTTTCCTACAGCAGGCGTCAACCGAACCTGACAAAGAAGCGCGGCAACGAAGTCTTGTTCTGTCTCTGGCGGAACGATGGGCCAAGGCCCCGCCGCAACATCCGGTGATCCTGGCAGGCTCCACCGGGTCACGCGGCACAACCCTTTTGCTGATGGAGGCGATTTCCCGGTTGCCGCAGGGGGCCTTGATTCTGCCCGGGTTTGATTTCGACATGCCAGCAGCGGAATGGGCCCATCTTGATGACGCGCTCGCATCTCAAGACCACCCACAGTATCGGTTCCATAAGCTCATGACATTGCTTGGCGTGACACGACCGGAGGTCACGCCCTGGCATCATCAGCCGCCGCCACAACCGGCGCGCAACGCCCTAATTTCTCTGTCGTTGCGCCCCGCGCCTGTGACCCATGCCTGGCTAACGGAAGGCCCTGCCCTTCGCGATCTGGACGCGGCAACAACTGCGGTAACGCTTGTTGAAGCACCCAACCCCCGGACAGAGGCGCTGACCATCGCGTTGCGGTTGCGCAAAGCCGTGGAAGATGGTCAGAAAGCAGCGGTGATCACCCCTGACCGGATGTTGACGCGTCAAATTACAGCAGCGTTGGACCAATGGGATATCCTGCCGGACGATTCCGCCGGTGCACCGCTTCACCTCAGTCCGCCGGGCCGGTTTCTGCGCCACGTGGCGGCGCTGTTTCACCGCAGGCTGGATGCAGAAGCCTTGTTGACCCTGTTGAAACATCCACTGACGCACAGCAGCACCGACCGTGGAAACCATGTACTGAATACCCAGCGGCTTGAATTGCGCATCCGCCGGGATGGTCTGCCCTACCCGGATGCAAACGGGATCCTGACCCGGATGCAGTCAGCCGTCAAAACACCGGATCAGCGAGAAGCGGCCGAAAAATGGGCGCATTGGGTCGGTCAGACGTTCACGTCACACCTGCAAACCGGCGATTTGCCGCTTTCGGAATGGGTGGAACGGCACATTACTTTGGCCCAAGCCATTGCAGCGGGGCCAGATGCGCCAGACAGCGGTGAGCTTTGGCAGAAGAAGGCTGGCCAGGAAGCTTTAAAAACCATGGAAAACCTGCGTGCGCAAAGCGGTCACGGACACCCAATGTCGGCCGCCGATTACGCCAGTCTTGCAGGTGCGTTGCTGTCAGAGGGTGAGGTGCGCGACCGAGACGCGCCACATCCGGGCGTCATGATCTGGGGCACGCTCGAAGCCCGCGTTCAGGGGGCCGATCTTGTCATACTGGCGGGGCTCAACGATGGGACCTGGCCCGAAACGCCGGACCCTGATCCATGGCTCAACCGCAACCTCAGAGACAAAGCAGGGCTTTTGCTTCCGGAACGGCGTATCGGGCTTTCAGCCCATGACTTCCAGCAAGCAGTGGCGGCACCTGAGGTTTGGATCACCCGCGCGATCCGCTCTGATGATGCAGAGACCGTCGCGTCAAGGTGGATCAACCGGCTCAGCAATCTGCTGGAGGGCCTGAAATCGCAAGATGGCCCAGACCTGTTGGCGAAGATGCGCGCTCGGGGTGCGCAATGGGTCGAAAAAGCAAAGGTTTTTGAAAAGGTTGACGATGTACCGCCTGCTTTGCGGCCTTCACCCAGACCCCCTGCCACTGCGAGACCCAAGCAATTGGCCGTGACCGACATCAAGCACCTTATACGCGATCCTTATGCCATTTATGCCAAACATGTCCTCAGACTGCGCAAGCTCGGCCCTCTGGTACAAAACCCGGATGCCTTGTCACGCGGTACTGTCTTACACGATGTGATGGAGAGCTTCGTTCGCGAAACGATCAATGATCCCCAAAAACTGAGTTCCGAAACGCTGTTGGACACCGCCCGACATATTCTGGAACGAGATGTCCCATGGCCCGCGGCCCGCGCCCTTTGGATTGCCCGCCTTGATCGGATCGCCCCATGGTTCATTGCGCGCGAAACCGAGCGGCAAAGCATCGCCACGCCCATCGCCTTTGAGGAGCAAGCCAAAGGCGCGCTAGATTGGCCGGAATTGGATTTCACCGTTGTCGGTCGTGCCGACAGGATCGATCAGAAAGAGAATGGTGCGATACTACTCTATGATTACAAAACCGGCGCGGTACCCAGCAAAAAAGAGCAAAAGAGCTTCGACAAACAACTTCTCATCGAGGCCGCAATGATCGAAGAAGGTGCCTTCAAAGACATTGAACCACAGGAGGTTGAGCAAGCCATTTTCATTGGGTTAGGGTCGAAAATGGCTGAGGTGGAAGCCCCTCTGACTGAAGAAAACACCGCCAAGGCTCTCGGCGAGCTCCGCGAATTGATCCAAGCTTACAAGGACGCCGAACAGGGCTTTACCGCGCGCCGCATGATGAAGGAAGACCGTTTCGACAGCGATTATGATCTGTTGTCGCGACATGGCGAATGGGACATCACCAGCGATCCGGTGCCGGAGGATCTGACGTGACCCTACATGATGATGCAACCTCGGCGCAGGTAGCAGCGGCGCGGCCCGATGCGTCCACCTGGCTTGCAGCGAATGCCGGATCGGGCAAAACTCGGGTCTTGACCGACCGCGTTGCACGGCTGTTGCTGAACGGCGTGGAGCCGCAGCATATCCTGTGCCTGACCTACACCAAGGCCGCCGCGTCCGAGATGCAGAACCGCCTGTTCAAGCGTTTAGGCGAATGGGCCATGCTGGAAGAGAATGAGCTGAAGAAAGCGCTCTTTGAGCTGGGCGCCGGTTCAGATTTCGACTCTGCGAAACTGCGCGATGCCCGCACGCTTTTTGCCCGCGCAATCGAAACGCCCGGTGGTTTGAAAATTCAGACCATTCACTCCTTTTGCGCGTCCTTGCTCCGGCGGTTTCCGCTCGAAGCCCGTGTGAGCCCACAGTTCACCGAAATCGAAGACCGTGCCGCAGATCTGTTGCGCGCCGAGATCGTGGACCAGATGGCCGAGGGGGAAGACGCCGCGCGGATTGCCGATTTGGCGCGCCACTACGTTGGCGATGACTTCAATACGCTGACCCGCGAAATCGTGCGGCACCGGGAAGGTTTCACCACCCCGCTGGATCGTGAGGCCGCGTTGCAGGTGTTCGGACAGCCGTCAGATCTGACGATGGATGGCATCGCGGACAGCGTCTTTCTAGGTGCCGAAAGAGAGATATTGGCTGAGTTAGAGCCTGTTTTGCGCAATTCAGGTACGACAGATCAGAAGCTGGCTGACCGTCTTTCTAGAATACAAGACCTCGACGCTTCTGACCTCCCGGAGTTGGAAAGCTGCTTTCTCTATGCGTCAGGTCAGAACGCGTTCTTGGCCAAAACCGGCGGCACGTCACGCCCTGCCCCGACCAAGTCCGCCCGTAAACAGCTTGTGGAGGTTGAACAAGCGCTAGACGACTTCATGCAGCGGGTCGAAGCGGCACGTCAACCTCGTCTGGCGTTGCTCGCGGCCGAGAAAACCGCGGCCCTGCATCAGTTCGCTGCGCGCTTCCTCCCCTTGTATGAAGAGGCCAAGACACTGCGCGGCTGGCTCGACTTTGATGATCTCATCGACCGGGCCCGCGCTCTGCTGAGTGACGAAAAGGTCGCCGCATGGGTCCTCTTCCGCATCGACGGTGGCATCGACCATATCCTCGTGGATGAAGCGCAGGACACCAGCCCGGCGCAATGGGACGTAATCCGGAAACTGGCTGCCGAATTCACTAGCGGTCAAGGTGCGCGGGAAGAGAACCGCACGATCTTTGTGGTCGGGGACAAGAAACAGTCGATCTACTCGTTCCAGGGGGCGGATCCACGCGAATTCGACAGAATGCAAACAGAGTTCAAGGAAAAACTTACGGCCGCTGAACGTGCCTTTCAGGCCCGAACCTTGCGTTTTTCTTTCCGCTCTGCCGCCGCTGTGCTGGATGTGGTGGATCGTACGTTTGACGGTCGTGAGGACGCGGGGTTTTTGAGCTCTGAGGATGCGCGGCACATCGCTTTCAAAGAGGCCTTGCCCGGGCGCGTGGACCTCTGGCCGCTTGTCACGCCGGAGCCAGAGCCGGAAGAAACGCCCTGGTACACGCCATTGGACATCCCAAGCCCCGAGCACCACAACGTTGTTCTGGCAAATCGCGTCGCCACACAAATCAAATGGATGATCGAAACCAAGCAAACCGTCCCGGATGAAGACAAGGACAGGAATCTCTTTCGCAGGCCAGTGCAGGCAGGCGACTTTCTGATCCTGGTGCAGCGGCGGGGCGCCCTCTTTTCCGAGATCATCCGCGCGTGTAAAACCGCCGGTCTTGAGATCGCGGGCGCGGACAGGCTCAAGGTCGGGGGCGAGCTGGCGGTCCGTGATCTGGCCGCTTTGCTGTCGTTTCTGGCGGTGCCGGAAGACAATCTTTCATTGGCCTCTGCCTTGAAGTCCCCGCTCTTTGGGTGGCGCGAACAAAATCTCTTCGACCTCGCGCACCGCCGGACCGAAGAATACCTTTGGGAGACGCTCAGGAACCGGGTAGACGAATTTCCCAAAACAATGGCGGTGCTACGGGACCTGCGCAATAACGTCGACTTCCTGCGACCCTTTGATTTGATTGAGCGCATTCTGACCCGCCACAAGGGGCGCAAGAACCTGCTGGGGCGACTAGGGACCGAAGCGGAGGATGGGATCAACGCATTGCTTTCTCAAGCGCTGGCTTACGAGCGCACAGCAATCCCAAGCCTGACAGGGTTCCTTGTCTGGATGGAGACCGATGATCTGGAGATCAAACGCCAGATCGACAGTGCTTCCAATCAGATACGGGTCATGACGGTGCATGGCGCTAAGGGGCTGGAAGCGCCAATTGTGATCCTGCCTGATTGTGGAAGGCGGGACCTGCGCGTGATGGATGATATCTTGTCGGTCGAAGGAACACCGGCATGGAAAACCCCTGCCGATGAAATGCCCGGCCCGATGGCAGAGGCTTATGAGGCGAGAAAGACCTCAGATCTCGAAGAGCGCTTGCGGCTACTTTATGTGGCGATGACACGGGCAGAGAAATGGCTGATCGTGGCTGCTGCGGGTGAATTGCCGAAGGACGACTCCTCCTGGTATCAGATGGTCGAGCGCGCGTTGGATGCAGAACAAGCAGCGTTGACTGAAGTAAACCAATTGGCTGTGAAACGTCTGGAATCTGGTGACTGGAGCAAGCTACCTCTGATCACCCCAGATGGGTCGCAAGAAAATTCGCCTGTATTAGAGACTTATTTTGGTACGCCGATTGAGGGGGTCCCAGAAACACACGCAAGCATTCAGCCGTCAGATCTGGGTGGCGCGAAGGCCCTCGCCGGAGAAGCCGGGAGGGACGAGGATGCAGCAAAGGCCTACGGAACACTTGTCCATCGATACCTTGAGCATATGGCTGCGATTCCGGAAACTGATTGGTCGAACATTGCGGCTATGTTGGCTGACGAGGTGGATTCCAGCCAAGCGTTTGAAGAGGCCAGGGCAATTCTGCTGTCACCGGATCTTCGGTCTCTTTTTGGCGTCAACACGTTGTCTGAGATCGCAGTTTCCGCTGCGCTGGGGTCTGCCCGGCTTCACGGCGTCATTGATCGGCTTATCGTTGAGGATGACCGTGTTCTGGCGGTAGATTTCAAAACGAACCAGACGGTGCCCGAGACGCCAGAGCTCTGCCCGGAAGGGATTCTGCGCCAAATGGGCGCTTACGCGCATGCCCTGGCCCAGATCTACCCGGACCGCCGGATAGAGACCGCGATTCTTTGGACCAAGACCGCCTCTTTGATGCTCTTGCCGCACGACATCGTGATGGCTGCGTTACAAAACACTCTATATCTTGACGACTCTGCGACGGCTTCTTAGGTTCACCGTTCAGGTAACGCGTCTCTAGGAGAACAAGATGGCCACCCAAGCTGTAACGGACGATACGTTCGACGCCGAAGTGAAGAATTCCGACATCCCCGTCGTGGTGGATTTCTGGGCTGAATGGTGTGGCCCGTGCAAACAGATCGGCCCCTCGCTGGAGGAGCTTTCCACGGAAATGGAAGGCAAGGTCAAGATCGTCAAGGTAAACGTGGACGAGAATCCAAACTCACCTGCTCAAATGGGTGTGCGGGGAATTCCGGCGCTCTTTATCTTCAAGGACGGCCAGGTCGTATCCAACATGGCGGGTGCAAAACCAAAGGCTGCCTTGCAAAGCTGGATCGAAGAATCGATCTAACTTGACCTCAAGTCACGACAAAGGCGCCCCAATCCGGGCGCCTTTTTTGTTGGCAACGTGATCTGACAGTTCAGGCCGCCGCTTTGTGCCCCAGAACACTTGCCATCGTTGCACCCATGGTGGACGGGTTCGGTGCAACTGTGATCCCAACCGACGACAGAAGCTCTACCTTTTCCTGCGCGCTTTCACCAAAGGCAGAAATGATCGCGCCCGCATGACCCATCTGACGGCCCTTTGGCGCGGAGAGTCCAGCGACATAGGCCACAACAGGCTTCGACATGTGCTCGCGCACATATGCAGCTGCCTCGGCCTCTTGCGGGCCGCCAATCTCACCGATCATCATCACCGCATCTGTCTCGGGGTCCGCTTCGAAGAGTTCAAGAATATCACGGAAAGACGATCCGTTCACCGGATCGCCTCCGATACCCACGGAGGTCGAAACACCGATCCCCAACGCCTGCATCTGGCTTGCGGCCTCATAACCCAGCGTGCCGGAGCGACCGACAATGCCGACGCGCCCGGCTTCGTAGATGTGCGGCGGCATGATCCCCATAAAGCCTTTTCCGGGACTGATAATTCCCGCGCAGTTCGGCCCTATCAGGCGCATTTTCCGTTCCTTCGGATACCGCCGCAGGAAGCGTTTCACCCGCATCATGTCCTGCGCCGGAATACCATCCGTGACGCATACAGCCGTTTTGATCCCGGCGTCCGCAGCTTCCATCATCGCATCGGCAGCATGCGGCGGCGGCACAAACAAAAGGCTTGCTTCCGCGCCCGTCGCTTTGACAGCTTCGCGCACCGTATTGAACACCGGGCGGTTCAGTACCGTTGTCCCGCCTTTGTTAGGGGTAACCCCGCCCACAACCTTGGTGCCTGCCTCGATCATTTCCTGCGTATGAAACTGTCCAATACGGCCGGAAATTCCCTGCACGATTACTTTTGTGGTCTCATCAATCAAAATGGCCATTGATCTGGTCCTTTCTCAAGCAGCTTTGGGCTGGCTACGGTGTGCGACGGCTGCTTCCGCAGCTTCAGCGAGCGTGTCGGCTACGGTGATCGGCAAATCGGACGTGCGGATAATATCCTGTCCGGCTTCCACATTTGTGCCCGCAAGGCGGACGACAACCGGTATGGTCAGACCAACTTCCTTATAGGCCTGCACCACCCCTTTCGCGATCCAATCGCACCGGTTGATGCCGGCAAAAATGTTCACGAGGATGACGTTGACGTTTGCGTCCGACAGAACAGTTCGGAACGCCTGGCACACGCGTTCGGGGCTGGCACCGCCGCCAATGTCGAGAAAGTTTGCCGGCTCCCCGCCCGAGAGCTTCAACATATCCATCGTGGCCATCGCGAGGCCCGCACCATTGATGATGCAGCCGATGTCACCATCAAGTCCGACATAAGCCAGACCGTTATCAGCGGCCATGGCTTCGCGCGGGTCTTCCTGACTGGGATCGCGCAGCGCGGCAACTTCCGGGCGCCGGTAGAGCGCGTTGGTGTCAAATGACATCTTGGCATCCAGCGCAATCAGATCACCGGCCCCCGTCACCACCAGCGGATTGATCTCAACCATGGTGGCGTCGAGATCACTGTAGGCGCGATAGCAGGCCTGTAAGACCGCGACCATTTGATTGACCTGCGGCCCTTCCAGCCCCAACTCAAACGCCAGCTCCCGTGCCTGATAGCCAACTAGCCCCACGGCGGGGTCGATAACCATCCGAATCAGCGTATCTGGCTGCTCTTCCGCAAGGTCCTCGATCTCCGTGCCGCCTTCCTGTGAGGCAACAATCATGATGCGCTCAGATTTCCGGTCCAGCACAAAGCCCAGATAAAGCTCTCGGGCGATGTCAGAGGCTTCTTCGACCCACAGGCGATAAATGTCTTTGCCACGTTCACCGGTTTGCTTTGTGCAAAGTGTCTTTCCAAAAAGGGTTTCGGCATAGGCACGGACGTCGCTGTCCGTTGTGCAAAGTTTGACACCCCCAGCCTCGCCACGCCCTCCGGAGTGTATCTGGGCTTTGACTACATAGGGTGCGGGCCCAATCTCACGTGCACGGAAAGCCGCCTGTTCGGGCGACCACGCCAATCCACCACGCGGAACGGGGACGCCGAACCGAGCAAGTATCTCCTTGGCCTGATATTCGTGAATGTCCATTGTTATGCTCCCTGATGAGTTCGTGAGAATAGGTGGTCGGGGTTCGAGCCGACCTAAACCTTGGCGGCGATAGCCTTTGCGACGTCGATGACGTTGCGGGCCATTTTTTCGCTGGCGGCATCGATCATTTTTCCATCAAGAGACGCGGCACCTTTGCCTGCGGCCTCGGCGGCTTTGAGTTCCTCGATGATCCGCTCGGCCTTGGTGACTTCGGTCTCAGGCGGGCTGAAGACTTCATTGGCCAAGGCGATCTGACTGGGGTGGATGGCCCATTTGCCTTCACATCCCAAGGCTGCCGCCCGCTTCGCGCCGTCCTTGTAGCCTTCCGGATCGCTGAAATCGCCAAAGGGGCCATCGATCGCACGCAACCCGTAAGCCCGGCATGCTATCACCATGCGGGTAATCGATGCGTGCCATTGATCGCCGGGATAGTCGGGGTTCAACCCACCGATATTAGTTGTACGGGCGCGCATTGATGCTGCGTAGTCTGCAACTCCGAAATGGAGCGCTTCCAATCGGCCACCAAACTGAGCGACTGCGTCGACGTTGGCCATGCCCAGCGCGGTTTCGATCAGAGCTTCAAGCCCCACGCGTGTGGTTAACCCCCGCCCCTGTTCGATCTGATTGACCATTGCGTCAACCATGTACAGGTCAGCCGGGACACCGACTTTTGGCACCAGCAACGTGTGGACCCTGTCGCCCGCCTGCTCCATCACATCCACCACATCGCGGTACATATAATGCGTGTCCAACCCGTTGATACGAACTGAAACGGTCTTGCCCTTGGCGGCCCAGTCGATGTCGTTGAGCGCCTCAATCGCGTTCTTGCGCGCCTGCTCTTTTTCTGGCGGCGCAACAGCATCTTCAAGGTCGAGGAAAACGTAATCCGCCAATCCTTCGGCGGCTTTTTCGATCATCGTTACATTCGATGCAGGGACCGCCAGTTCTGAGCGTTGCAGCCGTTGTTTGCGCAGGGGATGGAGCGTATGAGACATATGTAAGCCTTTCGTATTCTTGAATTATTCAGCGGCGACACGCAGCGGGGGCGTGATCTCTTCTCCGAATGCAAACCAGTTTTGTGCGGCGCCAACACCGGAGCCCAGCTGAATGTGGGCACCCGCACGCGCCAGGGACATCTCAGCGACCGAAAGCGCCGTGAGGCACATACCCTCGTTCATGTCACCAAGGTGACCAATGCGGAACACCTTGCCTGCAAGACGTGCAAGGCCTGAGCCAAAGGAGGTGTTGAAATCTTCATAGGCGACGTGAAGCACCTCGCACGCATCCACGTCCTGAGGCACCCGGATCGCTGACACCGTGTCGGAATACAGGGTGTGATGCTCAGCAACCAGATCAAGCCCCCAGGCCGACACGCCACGGCGCACACCTTCGGCAAGGCGGTGGTGTCGTGCGATCACGTTCTCCAGGCCTTCTTCCCGCAAGATACGGTCCAAAGACTTACGCAGCCCATGCAGCAGCTGCGTTGGGGGCGTGTAGGGGAAATACCCGTCTCTGTTCATGTTCACCATGTCCGAGAATTCGAAAAACGCGCGGCGCATGGTGGCCGTTTTGCTGGCCTCCATGGCCTTTTCACTCACGCCGAGAAACCCAAGGCCAGCGGGCAACATCAGGCCTTTTTGCGACCCGGTCACAGCCAGATCCACGCCCCATTCGTCCATCTGAAAGTCAAGAGAGCCAATGGATGACACGCCATCCACAAACAGCAACGCATCATGGAAGTTTTCATCCAGCACCCTGCGCACCGCCGCCAGATCCGATGTCACACCGGTTGCCGTTTCGTTGTGTGTCACAAAGACGGCCTTGATCGCATCGTGGGTGTCCTGCCCCAGACGACGCCCAATCTCTTTGACCGGAACCCCGGCGCCCCACGGCACATCAATTACCTCGACATCTAGGCCGAGACGTTCCGCCATTTGCACCCAAAGCGTGGAGAATTGGCCGTAACGGCTCATCAACACCTTGTCGCCGGGGTTGAGCGTATTGGTGATTGCCGCCTCCCAGGCGCCGGTGCCGGAGCCGGGAAACATCATCACTGTTCCGTCTTTCGTGCTAAACAGTTCTTTCAGATCATCAAACAAACTCAGCGTCAGCGCGCCAAAGTCCGGGGCCCGCATATCCTGCATCGGCACATTCATAGATTGCCGGACGGCTTCCGGTACATTCGTCGGTCCGGGGATGAAAAGATGTGTCTGACCTGTCTGCATGATTCCAAATCCTTTAGGTGGGTGACGGCAACATGCCCGCGAGACGCGAATTCGTAAAATTGTTACGGGTCCTGCTGTAAATGCGAAATTACACAACTTGATAATTTGTAAATTTGTAAAATTTGCGTTATGCGGAAAACATGAAAGTTTTTGTCGGACCCCGCTTGCGTCGCCTGCGCAAAGAAAAGAAGCAAACGCAGGGCCAGATGGGCCAGGCGCTTGGCATCAGTACCTCTTATGTCAATCTGTTGGAAAAGAACGAGCGGTCCGTTTCCGTTCCTGTCCTGCTAAAGCTCTTGGAGGTCTATGGCGTCGACTGGCGCGACATTGCCGATGACGAGGATACCGCGCAGCTCGCCGATATGCGCGCCGCCCTGCAGGATCCTCTTTTTGAGGCGGATCATGCAGATTTGACGCAATTGCGGGCCGCGTTGGCCCATAGTCCCGATCTTGCAACTGCGTTCTTGCGATTGCACCGAGCCTATCTTGCGGCAACAGATCAATTGTTATCCGTGTCGGAACAGCGAAATCCTGAGGCCGGGCGACCCGGGGTTTCGCCGGAAGCTGCAGTACATACCTTCTTTCGACGGCGGAAAAACCACTTTGCAGAACTCGAAACAGCGGCGGAAGCATTCTGGGGAGATCAGCGTGTTGAGCCCGACGATATCTACGCAACACTCAAAGCGCGGCTGCATGATCGGTTCGGTATTACAGTGCGTGTGGTTGCGGTAGATGAATTACCGGGCGCGCTGCGGGCATATGACGAAACTCGCCGACAGGTGACGTTGAGCCGTGCCTTGGATCACCCGAACCGAGTGTTTCAGCTGACCCATATCTGCGGCCTGATTGAGCAGAAAGAGACCTTGGACAAACTATTGGATGAAGCTGATGTGGCGGATCCGCGCGGAAAATCCAGATGCCACGTCGAGTTGGCCAACTATTTTGCCGCAGCGGTTTTGATGCCATATGGTGCTTTTCTTTCTGAAGCGACAGCGAGCAAGTATGATTTCGCACATCTGGCCGCACGCTTTGGTGTGAGCTTTGAACAAGCCTGCCATCGTGCGACCACGCTCCAGCGCTCCGGGGCGCGGGGCGTTCCCTTCTTTTTTCTTCGTATCGACAAGGCAGGCAACGTGACCAAAAGGTTCAATGCCACCGACTTTCATCTGGCGGAGTATGGCGGCGCCTGCCCCAGGTTGGACATCCACACGTCGTTCAGAACCCCCGGTCGGATCAATACGCAATTTGTCGAGATGCCCGATTCCAGCCGCTTCTTTGTATTTTCCCGAACAGTCGACCGGCCATCCGTTACGCGCTATGCGCAGGATTTGCGGCTGGCGGTCGCGATGGGCTGCTCTGTCGATGACATCGGGTCGATTGGGTATGCGGAAGGTCTCGCGATGACAGGAGAGCAAATCACACCAATCGGAATCAATTGCCGCATTTGTCCACGGCAACAATGCGATCAGCGGGCGCATGACGCGGTTGTACTAACCGATCCGCTGGATACGCGCAGGCGCGGTGCCACACGTTATGACCACTGAGGTCTGCGCCAAAGGAAACGCCCGCACACTGGCGGGCGTTTATTTGTTTCAAATAGAATGGTCTGAAATCATTCTGCAGCAGTAGCTGTTCCCGGACGATCGAGCGAAGGTTTTGGCTCGGGCAACTTTGCTGGAGTCTCGTCGCGTTTTTGAGTGATTTCGCCATCGTTTGACGTAAGGCTACCCGTCAAACCGGCAACGCCGTCCTCCATTGAAACACCCAGATCCTCTCCCAATTTCTTCAAGGCCGGCATCTGAACAGCCATGCCCATGATCGAATCCAGCGCCTGATTGATGGGTGCCTTTTCCCCATTGCCGCCACCGCCCGCAGAGCCTGGCAGGCCATTCATGCCACCAACGTGGTGGATTTTGATCGAATCGATCTTCTCGGCAGGTTTGACCATCTGGGCAACAACTTCCGGTAGTTTCTCAAGGCGGGCCAAGGCCACCTTCATGTTCACGATTTCTTCGGCGATGGCGTTCTCAGCCTCGACAATCGCGCGTCGACCTTCCGCTTCTGCAAGCAGGTCGGTTTTCTTGGCTTCCGCTCGGATTGTCAGCGCGTCGGCATCTGCGCGCGCCTCTTCGCGATGCGCTTCAGCACGGTCTTGCGCTGCGTCCTTTTCCGCTTGCGCGGCAAGACGAATGTGCGTGGCTTCACGCTCCGCCTCCCGTTCCGCTTCGATCAGCGCGATGCGTTTGGCACGCTCAGCGGTTGCGACAGAGCGTGCAGTTTCGATGCTTTCTGACGCCTTGGTGGCTTCCGCCCGCGCCTCATCTGCCGAGGCCCGTGCGCGGCTTTCCTCTTCCGACTTTGTAGCAATGATGATCTGCCGGTCCTGATCTGCCACTTCCAGCTCACGGTCCCGATTGATTTCGGCTTCGCGGATTGTGCGTTCACGGGCAATGTCTGCTGCGCGAATAGCTTCTTCCCGTTTGATCCGGGCCTGCTCTTTCTCGCGTTCCGCATCCTCCTGACGGCGGGCAATTTCGGCCTCTTGTGCGGCCTCAAGTGTCGCAATCTCCTGACGTTGCGCGATGGCGGCTTGCTGTTCGTCCTGTTCGATCTTCAGCTTGAGACGTTCCGCTTCCATGGCGGCCCGGCGTACCGAGACGTCCGCATCCGCGTCAATTTCAGCGCGCTCTTTCTTGGACAGCGCGATAACCTCTGCAAGTTTCCGCATCCCCACCGCATTAAACGCGTTGTTCTCATCCAGTGCTTCAAAGGGTGTCTGGTCCAGAGCTGTCAGGGAAACCGACTCTAACTCGAGACCATTCTTCAGAAGGTCCTCGGACACAGCATTCTGGACTTCCTGCACGAATTCCGCGCGGTTTTCATGCAACTCATCCATCGTCATCTGCGCCGCCACCGCGCGCAGACCATCGACCAGTTTACCCTCGATCAACTCCCGCAACTGATCCACAAAGAAGGTTCGATCGCCAAGTGTCTGCGCGGCACGACCAATGCCTTCTTCGGTTGCATTGACCGACACGTAGAATTCCACACCCACGTCAACCCGCATCCGGTCTTTCGTGATCAACGCCCCCTCATGAGACCGTTGTACTTCAAGACGCAGCGTCTTCATATTGACCGGGCTGACCTCGTGCAGCAAAGGAACGACAACGGTACCTCCGTCCATGATCACCTTCTTGCCGCCAGCACCGGTTTTGACGAGGCTGACTTCACGGGTTGCACGACGATAAAGCCGCCCCAATACGAGACCCACAAAAAGCAAAAATCCTATGACGCTGGCAACGATGATGCCTATTGTGACGAGGTCCATATCAGTCTCCTTTTATCTCGGTGGTCGGTTGGGGTAGCATTGAATTCATTTTTGTTTTCATAGGCCTGCGGCCAATGGCACCAATCGGTAGCCATCATTGGCGCGGTGCCGCAGCACCAGTACATTTGTGCCAGCGGGTATGGTTTCGGCGTCTTTCAGAGGCTCCGCACGCAGGTAATGGAAATTCCCATGGCGGTCGGTGACACGCACCTCGGCAGGGGCGCCTCGTTTCGCAGTTCCTTGAGTAACCTTGCCGGTCCGCCGGCCAAGATGACGGTTCGACAGCGCGCTGGTTTCCGTTTTCGGCAGGAGCCGGGCAAAGACCACGCTGAAGGTGCGGGCAAACCATAAGCCAACAAAAGCTGCAGGCAGAATCGCAAGACTCGCGGGAAGCGCAAAGCCAAGGATGGAGGATATCAATTGTTGCAGGATCAGGCCGGCAAGGCCGAAGCCGAGCAACAAAGCCGCGATCCAGATCATCACCGGCACTTTACCCATGCCCAGCCATGAAATCGGACCGGCGTCGAGGGTTGATGTCTGACCGGTGTCATAGTCCGCGTCCAGATCAGCAAGCTCTACATCCGCGAGGTCCGCCGCATCCAGACCCAAATCCAGATCGCCAAGATCGGCCATATCCAGATCCACATCGGCATCCGCGCCCATGCCCAGAAGCGACCCGCCCAGTAAGGCGAGAACAAGCTCTAACGTCAGCAATCCAAACAGCAGCGCGAGCGAAATTGTAAACGGAACAAAGGGTTCCGTCAGGAAAACATCGAACATCCGTCCGTCCATAAATTGTGTACAATGGTATACATAATATGGTGCTTTCACCCCCACGTTACAAGCCGTGATCCCGTTGGATCCTGCCGAAACGCATGAAAACCCGGGAAATCAGGCCTAAATATGACCTTCCGGAGCGGTTTTTGGGGTTCAGCCTGTGAACAGGGGTCCTGGTGTAGAAAGCCTTGTACCTGCGCAGGCTGCGGGCCATATACAGCGCAAGACAGACAGGAGACGCTCATGACGCGCGAAGAATTCCCCGGCTGGCACGGCACAACGATCATCGGGGTTAAAAAAGGGGGCGAGGTTGTGATCGCCGGCGACGGTCAGGTGTCCTTGGGCCAGACAGTCATCAAAGGCACTGCGCGCAAGGTGCGGCGGCTCAGCCCGGGTGGATCTGATGTTGTGGCAGGCTTTGCCGGCTCAACCGCGGATGCCTTCACCCTGCTGGAGCGTCTGGAGGCAAAACTGGAAGCCACCCCGGGGCAGTTGGCGCGCGCAAGCGTCGAACTGGCCAAGGATTGGCGGACGGACAAGTACCTCCAAAAGCTCGAAGCCATGCTGATCGTCTCCGACGGCAAGGATATCTTTGTTATCACTGGCGCAGGCGACGTGCTGGAGCCGGAACATGATGTGACCGCCATCGGGTCGGGCGGAAATTTCGCGCTGGCCGCCGCTCGTGGCATGATGGACAGCGACCGTTCTGCCGAACAGGTTGCGCGGGATGCGATGGCAATCGCGGCGGATATCTGCGTCTATACCAATGGCAATCTGACGGTAGAGACGATCACCGCATGATCGAAAAGGATGATGTCCGCGCGGCGGTCGGGGCAGGGATCCTGACCGAAGCGCAGGCGGTATCCCTGACCGCGCTGGCGGACCAACGGCGCGGCGCACGACAAGACTTGCACCCCGGTGATGAACCTTTCGAGCTTTTTCGTGGGTTCAATGAGATCTTCATCGTTGTAGGCTTGGCCATTCTCGCCACTGGCTGGGTCGGGATCGTAACCTTCGGCACGTTGTCCTTTGCAGAAAACATCCGGGGCTATCTGGTTGTCACCAGCCTAATTGGCGGCGCGGTCATCTGGTTGCTCTCGGAGTATTTTGTCCGACGGCGGCGGATGGTGGCCCCGGCAATTGCGCTTTCGATCATGTTTGCGGGAAATGCCGCTTATGGGTTTATAAGCGGTCTGGGTGAGCTGTTCATGATGGCCCAGCGGAACTACAGCAGTGTACCGTTTCCGTTGGCGCTGGCGACGTTTGCCTTGCTGGTCTTCTGGTTCCGGTTCCGGGTACCCTTTGCGCTGGCCATTATCGCGCTTTCTGCGTTCTTAGTCTCTGTTTTGATCGCCGGGAACAGCGCGGGAGCACCCGCGACTCCGCGTGATCTTTTCCTTCTGTCCGCGGATGGCCCTTTTGCCCTGATCACGCTTGTGCTTGGCTTGATCGTCTTTGCCGTTGCAATGGCATTTGACATGTCGGACCCGCACAGGGTGACACGGCGGGCAGCGAACGGGTTCTGGCTTCACGTCATCGCGGCCCCGGCGCTGGTCAATACCATTGCCCTCAGCCTGTTGGCGCAAGACAGCACGGCCAGCAACCTGTTCCTTTTTGCCGTCCTCGCGTTCTTTGCACTTGTAGCCATTGTGATTGACCGGCGTTCATTTCTGATCGCCGCGATTGGCTATATCGTGATCCTCAGCCGCACCATTTTCGATGGGCAAGAGGCTGTCGTGATGATTTTTGCTCTAGGAGTTTTTCTGGTCTTGCTGGGCGCGAGATGGGAAAAAATCCGGTCTTTGCTGATGAATGCCTTGCCGGGGGCGATCCCCCGGCATCGGCTACCACCTTGTGTGTGATCAGAGTGTCGCCACAGCCAGCGGCACGTTGAACTTCTCGCACCAGATCCAAACCTCGTTGTAGGAACCCGCGTCAATGCCCGCTGGCACCTTGTAGGTTGACGCGCCCTTGGTGGATTTCAAAAGACCCATCAAGGTCGTTTTGTCGTACCCGTTCCGGCCCAGCGCAATCTTTGGATCCGGCGCTTTGGCAAAGCTGAAATCATCCAGCAAGTTGACCACATAGCCATTGCCCTCTTTGACAAGTTCCGCGCGCCCAGTGACGGCGTAACTGTTCTTTTTGACAAATGTGCCGACCCGTCCATGGCCACCTGCCAAAGCAGGTGTAACGAGGGTGGCTGCTCCTGCGGCCAAAGTGAATTTAAGAAATGCGCGGCGGTCCATGTTGATCTCCAGTCTTTTCGATTTCGATACCAAAGACCTACGTGCTCCTATTTTTCAGAACAGGGCGCTCTCTCTCACGTGATAAGGCCGGATCATTTCGTGTTCGTGGTTGCCCCTTTCGCCCCTGATCCTTACATGCCTTGTAACAAATCAGACTAGGACAGACCCTTGACCGACCTTACCCCCCGCGAAATTGTTTCAGAACTTGATCGTTTCATCATCGGACAAAAAGACGCCAAGCGCGCGGTTGCCGTGGCTTTGCGCAATCGCTGGCGCCGCAAGCAGCTCGGCGACGATCTGCGCGACGAGGTGTATCCCAAGAATATTCTGATGATCGGGCCGACCGGTGTCGGCAAGACCGAGATCAGCCGCAGGCTCGCAAAACTGGCGCGCGCCCCGTTCCTGAAGGTCGAAGCCACCAAGTTTACCGAAGTCGGCTATGTCGGACGTGACGTGGAACAGATCATTCGCGATCTGTTGGACGCAGCGATCATCACCACGCGGGACTACATGCGCGAAGACGTGAAGGCCGGCGCCCACAGCGCTGCCGAAGAACGGGTCATAAGTGCAATTGCGGGCGAGGATGCGCGGGAAAGTACCCGCGAGATGTTCCGCAAAAAGCTGAAATCGGGGGAACTGGACGATACGGTGATCGAACTTGAGGTCGCTGACACGTCAAACCCGATGTCGATGATGGATATTCCCGGGCAGCCGGGCGCGAATATGGGCATGATGAACCTGGGCGATATCTTCGGCAAAGCCTTTGGCGGCCGTACGACCCGCAAGAAACTGACCGTCGCACAAAGCTACGAAATCCTGATTGGCGAAGAGGCCGACAAGCTGCTGGATGATGAGACCGTCACCCGCACCGCCATCGAAGCGGTGGAGCAGAACGGCATCGTCTTCCTTGATGAGATCGACAAGGTCTGTGCGCGTTCCGATGCACGGGGGGCAGATGTAAGCCGCGAAGGCGTCCAACGCGATCTGCTGCCGCTGATCGAAGGGACAACCGTTTCCACCAAACACGGGCCGATCAAAACCGACCATGTGCTTTTTATCGCGTCGGGCGCCTTTCACATCGCCAAACCCTCTGACCTGCTGCCCGAACTGCAAGGCCGTCTGCCGATCCGGGTGGAGTTGCGTGCCCTGACGGAAGAGGATTTTGTCCGCATCCTGACCGAAACCGATAATGCCCTGACCCTGCAATACACGGCCCTGATGGGGACAGAGCAGGTCACTGTGTCCTTTACCGAAGACGGCATTGCGGCGCTCGCCAAAATTGCCGCCGACGTGAACCAGGCGGTCGAGAATATCGGCGCGCGCAGGCTCTACACCGTGATGGAGCGGGTCTTTGAGGAGCTGTCGTTCTCTGCTCCTGATCGCGCCGGTGAAGAGATCGTCGTGGATGCCGGCTTTGTCGACGAGAATCTCGGCGCCCTCACGAAATCCACGGATGTCAGCCGCTACGTGCTTTAAGGCTTTTCAAATGCCCTGACGCCTGCGACAGGTGGCTTATGGGCTATCTGCGGTTTCTCATTGAAAACAGGCTGTTCCTGCTTGGTGGTTTCGTGCTCTCGTTCACGTCCTCTTATGGGCAGACGTTTTTTATTGCGCTTTTTGCAGGCGAGATCATGCAGGATTTCAACCTTACCGACGGGCAGTGGGGTGCGCTCTACACTCTGGGCACAACGATTTCCGCAATCACGATGGTCTGGGCGGGCATTCTTACGGATACATACCGGGTACGGTCCCTGTCGTTCTGGATCATGATCCTGCTGGCCATTGCCTGCGTCGCGATGGCGGTTGTGCACCATTGGGTTTTGCTCATCGTTGTCATCTATTTCCTGCGGCTGCTGGGGCAGGGAATGATGTCTGAAATCGCCTACGTTGCTATGGCGCGCTGGTTTGTTGCGGCCCGAGGGCGGGCGATTTCGATCGCCTCTATGGGCTTTGCTGCGGGGCAGGCTGTGCTACCGATCATCTTCGTGGCATTGCTCGTCTTCATTGACTGGCGGTGGCTCTGGGGTGTCGCAGCGCTTTGTGTTTTGGGCACGATTCCCCTGATCCAACGGCTGCTCCGGCAGGAACGCACGCCGCAATCTCTTGCCGAAGACAGTTCAAGCCTCGGAATGGGTGGCCGGCATTGGTCACGTTCAGAGATGTTGCGTCACCCACTCTTCTATCTGCTCGTACCCTTGATGCTCGGCCCCCCTGCATGGGGTACCGCGCTCTTTTTTCAGCAGGTGCATCTGACCGAAACAAAGGGGTGGAGCCTTGTATCTTATGTGTCGCTGATGCCCATTTTCACCCTATCCATGATCGCCACGACCTTTGTGGCGGGATGGGCCATTGATCGTTTCGGTGTGAAGTGGGTTGTGCCCTTTCAACTGATCCCCTTCGCCGTTGCTTTCGTGTTGCTGTCTTATGCGGAAACGATATTCGCTGCGGGGATCGCGCTGACCGTTTTTGGCATCGGGCAGGGCATGCATAGTACAGGGATTACCACCTTCTGGGCTGTCTTCTATGGTACGCGCCATCTGGGTGCGATCAAAGCGGCAGCAGCGGCGCTTATGGTCTTTGGGTCTGCCATTGGCCCCGGGATTACAGGCGTCTTTATCGACTATGGTATTGATTTTCCACAGCAAATGATACCCATAGCTGCCTTTTACCTATTTGGTGGAGCGCTGGCCGGCTTTGGAATTCTGCGGTATCAGCGCGATCTGTTCAACGCTGCCGCCTGAGGTAAACGTAATAGGCCCCGCCGCCGCCATGGCTGGCATGGGCCTGGCTGACCTGTAAAACTGCGGACGACAGTGGTGGTGTCGACAGCCACTGTGGTACCTGATGCCGCAAGACGCCAAAGCGGGTCGGGATCGGTCCCCCTTCATCCCGATCCTTGCCCTTGCCCGTGATCACCAGAACCAGCCTTTTTCCGCCACCGTGCGAGGACAGGATGAACCGCGTTAATGCGCTATGGGCGCGATCAAGGGTCATGCCATGAAGATCAATGCGCGCGTCTGGTTGCAGCTTGCCGCGATTCATCCGCCCAAAGGTTTTCCGGTCCATTTGGACCGGTGATTTTTGCAACCGGTCCGGCAGTGCTGGAACAAGATCATAGCTGGTTTTTCTGGCGGCAGGTTTCGGCGGCGTTTTCCCGTCGAGCGTGACACGTAGGCGCTCTGGTTCTTTTTTTGGGGTTGGCTTAGGGGCGTAGGCTTCAGGATCAAAGGTCTGCGGGCGATGCATGGCGTCGGTATTTTTTGTCACTTCGCGCCAGAGTTCGATTTCTTCCGGTCTTAACTTTCGGCGGGTCATTCCGACCCCTCTGGCAGCATCGCGTAGGCGCGCTGGATGGGCAGCAGGACAATCATGCGTCCGGGGTCTTTCAATTGACCGGCGGCCCGGCCTGCCGCATCGCCGGTGCCAAAGAAAATGTCCGCCCGCTGCGCCCCCTTGATGGCCGATCCGGTATCCTGCGCGATCATCAGGCGGCGCATCGGGTCGCGTCCGTCCTTTTCAATCCAGACAGGGGCACCCAGAGGTGTAAAGGCAGGATCGACGGCGATCGACCGCAGCGTGGTGACCGAGCGATTCATGGCACCCAGCGGCCCCAGGTGCGCGGGCACCTCGCTTACCTCACGGAAAAACACATAAGAAGGATTGTGATAGAGCAGCTCCTCACCGGGGCCCGGATTGCGGCGCACCCAGTTCTTGATCACCTCGGCGCTCACCTGATGCGGCTGATAGATACCCTGCCGCACCAACTCCTGCCCGATGGAGCGGTATTCGTGCCCGTTCTTGCCGCCGTAGCCGACCCGCAATTTCGACCCATCCGGCAAATTAATCCGACCAGACCCCTGAATTTGCAGGAAGAATTTCTCAACAGGGTCATCTACCCAGGCAATCTCAAGCCCACGCCCTTCCAGCTTGCCCTGTTCCAATAAATCCCGGCGGGAAAACCATTGGTCTACGCCCTTCGCTTCGGGTGGCATCTTGTAAAGCGGGTAGCGATAGCGGGCGGAAGGTCTGCGCGCACCATTCAGCTCGGGTTCGAAATAGCCCGTAAATAGCGCGTCTTTCCCATCCTCGATCAGGACCGGGCGAAACAGCAGTTCAAAGAATTTACGCGGGTCTGGTTTCGAGGTCGCATAGGCGCAGACTGCCTGCCAATCGGGGTCATCAAGATCTGCACATGTACTTGTGAAAACGTCAAACGCAGCGGCGTGATCATCCTCTGACCAGCCATCGAGGTCGTCGAAAGACAGAACCGTGATTTCAGTTTCAGCCAGTGCGGCACCATTCATGGTCAACAGCCCCGCACAGCAAACTGCGGCAATTGCCTGCTTCACCCGTCTGTGGAGACCAGCATCCAGTTTGGGTCGTCCGACCCCATATGGCGCGAAAATGTCCATGTGTCCTTCTGGCGTCTCACTTCGGTCAGGCTGCCCTCGATGATTTCACCTTCGCTATTCCGCACGGCGGAGGTCAACTCTCCGGTAAACCGAATAGTTAATTCAGCTTCATTTGTATCCTGATCCAGAGTTGCATCCATCAGTTTGATCTCACGCACTCCGATAAAGCTTGCCTCAACAGTAAGTCCTTGGTCCTCACGTGCGGCAACACCATCGACAAAAGAGTCGTAAATATCCTCGGCCAGGAAGGGCTGGATCTGATCCAGCTCTCCGTTCTCATAGCCCATGACGATCATCTCATAGGCACCGCGCGCACCGCCCAAAAACTCCGTCACGTTGAAGGCAGGTTCGATGCGTTTCATGTTTGCCAGCGCTTCTGCCGCGTCGGAATCCTCGTCAACATGATCCGTGATGTCGAGATCTGGTCCCCCATCGATCACTTCGAAATCATGCGATGGTCCACGGTCCGGCAAAGGCGTTTGTGACGGCCCTGGTTCGAATCCATCCCGTGTTCCCAGCACGTTCTTAAGGCGGAGAATCAAAAAGACAGCAATACCGGCAAGCACCAGAAGCTGTATTAAAGGCGAATTCTGCATTAGGACCTCGTGTCAGGCAAAATATGGAAACAGGCTGTCAGACGTCTTATGTAGGTGCAGGACACCGTCAAGTCCACCGTAGGTCGTACGAAAGGAAGTACCAAAATGTGGCTGTTTATCGCCTTTCTTGCGATACCGCTGATCGAAATCGCGCTGTTTATCCAAATCGGTGGGGCCATTGGCCTTGGCTGGACCCTGGCTACGGTCATTATCACGGCCATCCTCGGTACGGTTTTGGTCCGTAATCAGGGGGCGCTCGCATTGGGACAACTCAGATCGTCCTTCGATCAGATGCAGGACCCGACCGAACCCCTTGCGCATGGTGCGATGATCCTGTTTTCCGGCGCTTTACTGCTGACACCGGGCTTTTTTACCGATGCAGTCGGCTTTCTACTCCTCGTGCCTGGGGTAAGGACCGCGGCCTTCCAGGCCATCAAGGCCCGCGTTAAGGTGCAGAGTTTCTCAACAGGACAGGGGCCTCAACAAACACATCGCCCAGGCGGAGCCGCGCGCGGAGATGTGATCGAAGGTGAATATTCAGAGGTCCAAACTGATGGCGATCAAGGCAAGAAACCTTCTGGCTGGACCGACCATTGAGAACCCCCCGTCAAGCTGGTAAGGCTCCAGAAATTTTTTATCCCAGGAGCGCATAATGGCCGAAGAAGAAGCAAAAACCGAAAAAGCTGCAAAACCACAAGCACCGCAAATGCGGGTGTTGGGCCAGTTCATTCGTGACATGTCCTTTGAAAACATCATGTCACAGAAAGGCGCGCCAGCTGACGCGCAGCCTGACGTGCAGGTGCAAGTGAACCTTGATGCCAAGAAACGCACGGTCGAGAACCAGTATGAAAGCGCCATCAAGCTAAACGTCACGTCCAAGGCCAAAGACGGCGACGCAACGCTCTTTGTTTTGGAAATCGACTACGTCGGCATCTTTCACATCGAAAACGTGGCCGAAGACCAATTGCACCCGTTCCTGCTGATCGAATGCCCACGCATGATCTTCCCGTTCCTGCGCCGAGTCGTCAGCGACGTGACACGAGACGGAGGCTTCCCGCCACTGAACCTCGAAAACATCGATTTCCTGTCGCTCTATCGGAACGAGCTAGCGAAACGTCAGAACTCTGAACAGCCAAAAATGGACGCCTGATCAGGCTTTTTTCCACAGTGCGTCGTCGCCCAGCTTTGCTACAAACTCAGCGTGGGCGGCGGCCTCTTTGGAACTGATCCGCGAGGCAAGCGGGTTTGGGCGTGGGCGCGGCACCCATTTCGTCTCTGCTGAACCGCCGTTTCGAGATTCGGACGTCGACAAGCCAAAATCCGGCTGACGACCACCAATCAGCTCCAGATACACCTCCGCCAGAATTTCACTGTCGAGCAAAGCACCGTGTAATGTCCGGGCGGAGTTGTCGATATTGAACCTGCGGCAGAGCGCATCAAGCGATGCGGGTGACCCCGGAAACCGTTTACGCGCAATCTCCAGCGTATCAATAGCCTGATCCAGCGGGAGCTGTGGCAGGCCCATCCATTTCAGCTCTGCGTTCAGGAATTTCATATCGAATGACGCATTGTGAATGACGAGTTTCGCGTCGCCGATGAAATCGAGGAAGGCTTGACCGATTTCGGCGAATTTCGGCTTGTCCCGCAGGAATTCATCGCCAAGACCGTGCACCTCAAAAGCCTCTTCCGGAATCGACCGTTCAGGATTTATGTACTGGTGGTAGGTCTTGCCCGTGGTGACGTGGCCCATTAATTCAACAGCGCCTATTTCCACGATCCGGTCGCCGGTTTCAGGGTCAAAACCTGTAGTCTCCGTGTCCAGCACCACTTCACGCATGTTTCAAGCCTTCCCTGATCTCTCTGACGATAGTTTGGACCTGCGCCCGCGCGTGTTCAACCGTATCTGTGACGATCACGTAATCAGATCGCGCACATTTTTCAGCGTTTGGCATCTGTTTCGCGCTGATCTGTTCGAATTGGCTGGCCGTCATCGTTCCGCGCGCCAGAACACGGCGTTTCTGTTCCTCGGCCGGAATGGAAACACAGGCGATTGCATCCATCTGCGTGTCACCACCCGTTTCAAAAAGCAACGGGATGTCCAGCACAGCGATATCCGCTCCTGTCTCCGCCAGAAAGCGTTCCCGGTCAGCGGCCACAAGCGGATGCACAATCGCTTCAATGGTCTCTAGGGCCGACGGATTTTTTGCAATAACCGCTTTCAACTTGTCGCGCGAAACCGCGTCGTTTTCGATAACGTGGGGGAAGACTTCTGCGAGCGGCGCAACCGCTCCCCCGCCTTTCCCATAAAGGCGATGGACCGCGGCATCTGCATCCCAAAGCGCGCATCCTTCGTCGACAAATATCTGAGCAGTCGTCGATTTCCCCATACCTATGGAGCCTGTGAGGCCAAGCTTGAACGTCACGCCAAAACGGCCCTTCGGGTGGCCTCAGTCACTGCTGGGCGCGGCCCGAACCACCGTTCAAACCCCGGAACCCCCTGATGCAACAACATGCCCAAACCGTCTACTGTCCGGCATCCTTTGGCCTCAGCAGCTTCCAAAAGCTTTGTCTTGAGCGGATTGTAAACCAGATCCGTCACCACCGCATCACGGCGCAACCCATCCAAGGGCACACGCATTTCAGGATGCCCCACCATGCCCAAAGAGGATGTGTTGACCACCAAAGCCGCCTGTTCCAAAGCGTTGCCAGCCTGCACCCAATCCACCACCTGGACCCGGTTTCCGAAATCGGCCTGCAGCTTTTCCGCACGGCTTCGGGTTCGGTTGGTCAAGATGATCTTTGGGACACCCACATCGAGCAATGCGACAATGACCGCCCGCGCAGCGCCACCCGCGCCCAATACTACAGCAGCGCCATCTTCGGCCTTCCAGTCCGGTGCTCCCGCCCGCAGGTTTTCCAGAAATCCGTAACCATCTGTGTTGTCAGCGTGAATCTTGCCATCCGTTCGAAAAATCAAGGTGTTCGCAGCACCAATCAGCGTTGCCCTGTCTGTGACCAGATCCGCGAGGCCCAGCACCGCTTCTTTATGAGGGATGGTAATATTCACGCCGACGAAGCCCATCTTGGGCAGCGTCCGCAAGACCTGTTCAAGATCAGCCGACGCTACTTCCATCGGAATATAGAATCCGCGGACACCGTAGGCTTGCAACCAGTGACGATGCAATTGTGGGGAGCGAGAATGCGCGATCGGCGACCCGATCACGCCAGCCAGCGGAATTCTTGTTTCACTCATCTTTTCAAATCCCCCCGCAACGTCAGATAGGACAAGAGCTCCAGCAACGGCAAACCCAGCACCGTGAAGTAATCACCTTCGATACGGGAAAACAATCGCACGCCTTCTTCCTCGAGCTTGTACCCTCCGACCGAATGGCGAATGCTGTCCCAATTGCGCGTCACATAGTCATCCAGAAATTCATCCGAAATCTCGTGCATTCGTAAACGAACGATACCAACATGCCGCCATATTGGCTGTCCGTTTTCGCAGATCACCACCGCAGACAATAGAGAATGTCGATCTCCCCGCAGATCTCTCAGCTGCGCTCTGACTTGCTCTTGCGTCCGGGGTTTTGAGAGCAATGTACCTCGATGGTCCAGCACTTGATCACACCCGAGTACCAGGGCGCCGGGATGTTTTTCACTGACCTTCCGCGCCTTGAGTTCTGCCAGGGTATCGGCAATATCTCGGGGGGTCGCGCCTTCCGAGAGTAAAGCTTCACGGACCATCTCCTCATCCACCCGTGCTTTGGATACAGTGAAATCTACTGCGGCGTTGCGCAGCAAAGTGGCGCGAATTTCTGAGCCGGATGCAAGGATGAGCGGCTGCGTCATGTGGATAAGCCTGTGTGCAGCGTTAAGGATTTGTTAGGGGATGGTATCGGGCAAAAGTAACTCAAAGCGCAACCCGGTTTACAACTGCCGTCCCTCAATGGGTTTGCAGCTTTTCGTACCGGGGGGAACAAGAATAAGTTCATTCTGGGGATAACAAAGAACTTACCGATTTATCCACAGAGATATTCAATTTGATTGCAAGAATATTGATCGTATCATTTTGTTTTCGAATGATTTTTTCAGATCTCGAAAACAAATTAACGTTTTTGGTTAGAAGTTGTCCCATCCGTAAAACTCGGCGGAAAAACCTATAATCCACAGATCTGGCTGCCCCTACATAATCATCATCTTTTTATCTTTCTTTATTTATTTATAAGAGAGCCAGGAGAACGGAGCATGTAATGTCTGACTTTTTGGCGAACGGCTATCTTTGGTTCAAAGCGTTCCATATAATCTCCGTTATTGCCTGGATGGCAGGGTTGTTCTATCTGCCCAGGCTTTTTGTGTATCATGTAGAGCAGGTTGGTCAGTCCGGCACTACTCACGAGATGTTTCAGACCATGGAGCGGCGCTTGCTTCGTGCAATCATGAACCCTGCGATGATCGCGACGTGGGTATTTGGTCTTTGTCTTGTCTTTACGCCGGGAATTGTCGACTGGGGTTCATTCTGGCCTTGGAGCAAGGCCGGTGCAGTATTGGGAATGACATGGTTCCACCATTGGCTTGGTCGCCGGCGGAAGGATTTCATTTCTGGCGAAAACGTTTTGACCGGTCGGCAATACCGAATGATGAACGAAGTGCCTACGATTTTGATGGTGGTCATTGTTTTTTCCGTCGTGCTGAAATTCTGAATCATTTGACTCCCGCCCTTCCAGAGCTTACATCGCAGCTACCACCCCGTCCGGGGATGGCGCAGACCTGACATCTTTAGCGTTTAAATGGCCGATGCGAGACATCGCGCCGATACGGGTATTTCCATGGCATCTGAACACGGCGAAATCGCAACCGAACAACTGAATCTCGCGGATCTTAAACGGAAGAGTCCGAAAGACCTTCTGTCGATGGCAGAAGATCTCGAGATCGAAAATGCATCCACCATGCGCAAGGGTGAGATGATGTTCCAGATTCTGCGTGAGCGGGCAGATGAAGGCTGGGAAATCTCTGGTGATGGCGTGCTTGAGGTGTTGCAGGACGGTTTTGGATTCCTGCGGTCACCGGAGGCGAACTATTTGCCCGGTCCAGATGACATCTACGTGTCGCCTGACATGATCCGAAAATATTCTTTGCGGACGGGCGATACCATTCAGGGCGTGATCAAGGCGCCAGATGACAACGAACGTTATTTCGCCTTGATGGATGTAACTCAAATCAATTTCGAGAGCCCCGAAAAGGCCCGCCACAAGGTAGCGTTCGAAAACCTGACACCGCTTTACCCGGATGAACGGCTGACGATGGAAATTGATGATCCGACCGTCAAAGACCGATCATCCCGTATCATCGATCTTGTCGCTCCAATCGGGAAAGGTCAGAGGTCGTTGATTGTCGCGCCGCCCAGGACAGGTAAGACGGTCTTGCTGCAAAACATCGCCAACTCGATCGAACGGAACCATCCGGAATGCTACCTGATTGTTCTGCTCATTGATGAGCGGCCAGAAGAAGTTACCGACATGCAGCGCTCTGTCAAAGGCGAGGTTGTGTCCTCCACTTTCGATGAGCCCGCAACCCGCCACGTGGCGGTGTCTGACATGGTGATCGAAAAAGCCAAGCGGTTGGTCGAACACAAACGGGATGTCGTCATCCTGCTCGACTCGATCACGCGGCTGGGTCGTGCGTTCAACACAGTTGTTCCGTCCTCTGGTAAAGTTCTGACCGGCGGTGTGGATGCAAATGCCCTGCAACGACCAAAGCGTTTCTTTGGTGCGGCGCGGAACATTGAAGAAGGCGGGTCCTTGACCATCGTCGCGACAGCGCTCATCGAAACCGGTAGCCGTATGGATGAAGTGATCTTCGAAGAATTCAAAGGCACTGGTAACTCGGAAATCGTGCTGGATCGGAAAGTGGCCGACAAGCGCGTCTTCCCGGCGATGGATATTCTCAAGTCCGGCACCCGGAAAGAGGATTTGCTGGTCGACAAGATCGATCTTCAGAAAACCTTTGTCTTGCGCCGTATTTTGAACCCGATGGGTACGACGGACGCGATCGAGTTCCTGATTTCGAAGCTCAAGCAAACCAAGACAAATTCGGACTTCTTCGATTCAATGAATACCTAACTTATTGTTTAAAAACAGTGGGTTAAGTTATGGAAACCATTTTTGCACCTGCAACAGCACAGGGGCGCGCGGGCGTATCCGTTATTCGGATTTCCGGGCCTCAAGCACACGCAGTTGCTGAGGCTTTGTGCGGCCATTTGCCTGCGCCTCGTGCAACTGGTCTCAGAGATCTCAGATCGCCTGATGGAGAGGTACTGGATCAGGCACTTGTTCTGACCTTTGCCGCACCCGCGAGCTTTACGGGCGAAGATGTCGTCGAATTCCATCTGCACGGCAGCATGGCTGTAACCAAAGCGGTCTTATCTGCTTTGAGCGCCAATGCCGGCGTGCGGCTGGCGGAGCCTGGGGAATTCACGCGGCGAGCATTGATGAACAACAAGTTGGATCTGGCGCAGGTTGAAGGCCTCGCTGATCTGATCGAATCTGAAACCGATGCGCAGAGGCGGCAAGCGATGCGCGTTCTATCGGGCGCGCTCGGGGATCGTGTTGAGCGCTGGAGGGTTGATCTCATTCGGTCCGCCGCATTGCTTGAAGCAACGATTGATTTTGCGGATGAGGATGTTCCGGTAGATGTCACGCCCGAGGTCAACGAGCTAATCTCGGGAGTTTCCGGTGATATCGAGGCTGAGATCAAAGGAAGCTATATCGCAGAACGCATTCGTAATGGATTTGAAGTGGCTTTGGTCGGTGCGCCCAATGCAGGGAAGTCGACGTTACTGAATCGACTGGCAGGCCGTGATGCGGCCATTACGTCCGAAGTTGCAGGGACCACTCGAGATGTAATCGAAGTACGTATGGATCTGGATGGGTTGCCCGTCACCTTTTTGGATACGGCGGGGCTCCGAGAAAGCAGTGATCAGATTGAAAGTATTGGGATCGAACGCGCCTTGGAGCGTGCAAAGCAGGCCGATCTACGGATTTTCCTGGCGGGCGAAGATGAAGACCTGCTTTTGAAACCTGAATGCGATGATATTCGATTGACGCCGAAGGTGGATTTGCAGCCAACTGCGCATGGCGGAATCTCTGGAAAAACGGGGGCGGGTGTAACGGAATTGATCGCAACAATTCAAAACACGCTGTCCTCTCGCGCGGAACAAGCAGGTCTTGCCACACATGAACGGCATAGAATGGCGATGACACGGGCATTTGATGAATTGCAGGCGGCTCAAGAGGTGTTGGCGCGTGGCCCGGAATACTATGATATAGCCTCAGAGGAACTTCGCTCCGCGATTCGAGCGCTTGAAGCGCTTGTAGGTCGGGTGGATGTAGAAAACCTGCTGGACGAAATCTTTTCTAGCTTTTGCCTTGGCAAGTAATGGAGTGTTTCACGTGAAACATTTTGATGTTCTGGTTATTGGTGGTGGTCATGCTGGCACTGAAGCAGCGCATGCCTCTGCGCGAATGGGCGCGAAGACAGGCTTGATCACATTGTCCGAGAGCGGCATTGGGGTGATGTCCTGTAATCCGGCAATTGGGGGGCTTGGCAAAGGGCACCTTGTTCGTGAGATCGACGCGCTTGATGGGGTCATGGGTCGCGTTGCGGATTTGGCGGGTATTCAATTTCGCCTTTTGAATCGTCGTAAAGGGCCAGCTGTGCAGGGGCCTCGTGCTCAGTCGGATCGTTCAATTTACCACAAGAAGATGTTGGCGGCGACCATCGGACAACAAAATCTGGATATCCTGGTCGGGGAAGCAGTTGATTTCAAGATGACCGGTGACCGTGTGAGCGGTGTTGTTTTGGAGGATGGTACAGAAATTGATGCGAAAGCAGTTGTCTTGACGACTGGCACTTTTCTGCGCGGCATTATTCACATTGGTGATGTGTCTCGTTCAGGCGGTCGTCTGGGCGATAAAGCTTCGGTACTGCTCGCAGATAGAATGGACAGCTTTGACCTGCCCATGGGACGCCTGAAGACTGGAACGCCACCACGGTTGAATGGAAAAACCATTCGATGGGATGTTTTGCAGGACCAACCTGGGGATGATGACCCAACGCTATTTTCTTTTCTGTCAAAAGGCGTAACCGCGCGGCAAATCTCATGTGGCATTACCCATACTAATGAGAAAACCCATGATATTATTCGACAAAATCTCGAACGATCCGCAATGTATGGCGGGCATATCGACGGGGTTGGGCCGCGCTACTGCCCCTCTATCGAAGACAAGATTGTGCGTTTTGCGGATAAGGACTCTCACCAGGTATTTCTTGAGCCTGAAGGCCTAACCACCGACACGGTTTACCCCAATGGCATCTCGACGTCTTTGCCCGAAGATGTGCAGGTGGATTACGTCCATTCCATTTTTGGTTTGGAAAATGCCGAGATTCTCCAGCCCGGATATGCGATCGAATATGATTACGTAGATCCGCGTGCCCTCGATGACAGGTTGGCAGTACGCAGCGTACCGGGTCTATATCTTGCAGGTCAAATCAATGGAACCACAGGATATGAGGAGGCTGCAGCGCAAGGTTTGGTCGCGGGACTGAATGCCGCTTGTGAGGCGCAAGATAAGCCATCGGTCACGTTCTCAAGATCTGAGAGCTATATCGGGGTAATGATTGATGATCTGACCACACGAGGTGTGACGGAACCGTACAGAATGTTCACCTCTCGGGCAGAGTTTCGATTGTCGCTCAGAGCGGATAACGCTGATCAGCGGCTAACGCCGATGGGTATCGCTCTTGGGTGTGTCAACGAGGTTCGCGAGCGAGCATTTCTGGAGAAGACTGAGCAACTGGAAATGGCCCGGGATCTTTTATTGTCGCAGTCTTTCACACCGTCTCAGGCCGCTGTGGTAGGTATTCGCATCAATCAGGACGGGACCCGTCGGACCGCCATGCAGCTCTTGGCTTTCCCAGATGTCTCATTTTCAGAAGTGGAGCAACTGGATTCTTCCTTTGCCACTATATCTGAAACCACACGCCTCCAAATGGAGCGAGAGGCCTTATATGCGAATTACATCGCACGGCAGCAAAAAGACATCGAATTGCTGCGGAAAGATGAAGCTCAGAAGATCCCAGAGGACTTCGACTACGATGGGCTAGATGGGCTGTCGAACGAATTGACGTCAAAGCTCAACGCAATTCGTCCTGGCACGCTGGCACAGATGAGCCGGATAGATGGTATGACGCCAGCTGCGCTGACGCTCATCTTGTCGAGAATTCGCCAGATGCAAAGAAAGAAGACCGCTTGATGGCTGTGCCGGACTTTGGCGGAAATGTTTCACGTGAAACACTAGAAGACCTCAGGCTATTCCATGATTTACTGCTTAAATGGAATCCGAAGATCAATTTGGTGTCCAAATCTAGTATTGACGATCTGTGGTTCCGCCACATTTGGGATTCAGCACAACTTGTTGAGTTCTGTACAGAAGCGGAAAACTGGGTGGATATTGGCAGTGGTGGGGGGTTCCCGGCGCTCGTTGTTGCAATTTGTGCCAAGCATTCAATGCCGGATCGACGGGTGACAATGGTTGAGAGCGACGTGCGCAAAGGCGCCTTTCTCCGAACCGTTGTTCGGGAGCTTGGGCTGAATGCCAAGATTTTGACCCAGCGGGTAGAAACCGTGCCAGCGCTAGCGGCAGATGTGCTGTCGGCGCGTGCGCTCACTGAATTACCGGGGTTATTGGCCTTTGCGGAACGACACCTGCATCCCGATGGAACAGCGCTTTTTCTCAAGGGCGAAACATGGGAGAAAGAAGTTCAAAGCGCCCGCGACTCGTGGTCCTTCACGATCAACGCGCACCGCAGTAAAACGAACGAAGCAGCAGCAATTCTTGAAATAAAGGAAATCACGCGTGTCTGACCTGTCGCGCCCCTCCGGCCCAAAGATCATTGCCATTGCCAATCAGAAGGGCGGCGTTGGCAAGACTACGACCTCGATCAACCTGGCTGCGGCACTGGCTGAGGCGGGATCGCGCGTATTGGTGGTGGATCTTGACCCGCAGGGCAACGCGTCAACCGGGCTTGGGATCGATGTGGAGGATCGGGCGTTCACAACGTATGATTTGCTTCTGGGCGACGCAGACCTGAAATCGGTAATCCTGCCAACTGTGATGCCGGGATTGATGATCGTTCCTGCGACCGTGGACCTGAGCTCGGCTGATCTGGAGTTCATGTCCAATGAAAAGCGGAGTTTCTTGCTGCACGATGCGCTGCGGCAGGCGCAGATCGATGAATTTGAACTGGATTATATCCTGATCGATTGCCCACCATCGCTGAACCTTTTGACGGTCAACGCGATGATTGCCTCCCACTCTGTATTGGTTCCGCTGCAAAGCGAGTTCTTTGCGCTGGAAGGTCTATCGCAGTTGATGTTGACTATTCGCGAGGTGCGGCAGACCGGAAATAAGAACCTCCGGATCGAAGGTATTGTGTTGACCATGTATGACAGACGCAACAACTTGTCCTTGCAGGTCGAACAGGATGCGCGGGAGAACCTGGGGGAAATGGTGTTTCGGACCAAAGTCCCCCGCAATGTGCGATTGAGCGAAGCGCCCTCCTTTGCGATGCCGGTATTGACCTATGATACCGCGTCGAAGGGCGCGCAGGCCTATCGCGCGCTCGCAAAGGAAGTGTTAGAAAAGAACAAAGTGAAGGTGGCTTGAGGGGGCAGCAATGGCGGGGATTGATCGCAAGAGAGGGTTAGGGCGCGGGCTTTCAGCGTTGATGTCAGATGTGGCCGAGGCCGAGGCCGTCGTCAGCACAGGCCCGGCTGCGGCCGAACGGACCATTCCCATCGAGCAAATCGCGCCAAATCCGGATCAGCCACGTAAGCGGTTTGCTGATGGGGATCTGGATGACCTGACAGCTTCGATCAAGGAAAAGGGCATAATCCAGCCGCTGATCGTTCGGAAGGTTGGGGACGCTTCGTATGAGATTGTAGCGGGTGAGCGTCGCTGGCGCGCGGCCCAGCGGGCGCAACTGCATGAGCTGCCCGTTGTGGTGCGCGAGTTCACGGACGTCGAAGTGCTCGAAGTAGCGATTATCGAGAACATCCAGCGCGCTGATCTGAACCCGATCGAAGAGGCGGCAGGGTATCGTCAGTTGATGGACAGGTTTGGTCATACGCAAGAGAAGATGGCGGAGGCCCTCGGCAAGAGCCGGAGCCACATCGCAAACCTTCTCCGATTGTTGCATCTGCCAGACGCGGTGCTTGAAATGGTACGTCAGGGGGACCTGAGTGCGGGGCATGCGCGCGCGCTTATCCCGGCAGATGACCCGATCAAGCTGGCCCAGCAGATCATCAAAGGCGGGTTATCCGTGCGCGCGGCGGAAGCCTTGGTCAAGAAAGAACGCCCGGACCAGATCTCGGATACGCCCAAGCCAAGTAGGAGCGAAGAGAAGGACGCCGACACCAAAGCACTCGAAGGTGATCTCTCTGCAACCCTGGGCATGAAAGTGGCAATCAACCACAAGCCAGGGCAAGAGGGCGGGCAAATGACCCTGACTTACAAGAGCCTCGAAGATCTTGATGAGCTTTGTCGTCTACTAAGTGGCAGTTAGTCGTTCAAGAGCTTCGATATCACGGCGTCTAAAACCATAAACCCTTGATTTAAAACAACTAACCTATCGTTTTGAACGTCAATCATACCGATATCGCGCAATTCATCGATTGTGCCGGGGTCAAGCGGCACACCATTCAAGGACGCATAGCGGTTCAGGCTGACGCCTTCTTTCAGACGCAGACCCATGAGCAAGAACTCCTGTGCCTGCGCCCGTGGCGACAACGCGGCACGGGGTTTTTCGGTTTTGCCGGTAGTCGCTTCCGCAAGCCAGCGGGTCGGGTTGGAGAAACACTCGGTCGCCCAACGGGAGCCATTCATGGTCAACCGTCCATGCGCGCCCGGACCAATGCCTATGTAATCGCCATAGCGCCAATAGATCAGATTGTGCCGGGATTGGGCGCCGTCACGCGCGTGGTTTGATACCTCATAAGCGGGCATGCCTGCCGCGCCGCATATGTCCTGCGTCATTGCATAGAGATCAGCGCCCAGATCGTCATCGGGCAGGTCGCGCAGCTTTCCGGCGTTGTAGCGATCACCAAAGGCTGTGCCCTGTTCGATGGTCAGTTGGTACAGCGACAGATGATCGACGGCCATGTCCAGGGCCTGGCGCAACTCTGCGTCCCAGTCCTTCAGGCTCTGGCCTTGTCGGGCGTAAATCAAATCAAAACTGACGCGGTCAAAGGTGCGGCGCGCAATATCGAAAGCGGTCATTGCCTCTGCGGCAGTATGGATCCGTCCGAGCCGACGTAAGTCCGCATCGTTGAGCGCTTGAACGCCCATGGAGATGCGGTTCACACCCCCGGTCCGGTAGGCAGCGAAACGGCCAGCTTCGACGGAGCCGGGGTTGGCCTCCAATGTGATTTCCAGATCATTGGCCACAGGCCAGAGGAGGCGGATCGCTTCGATGATCGCCGCGACGGTATCCGGATCCATCAGGCTTGGCGTGCCACCGCCAAAAAATACCGACCGCAAGACACGACCTTCTGTTTCGGCAGCCGCACGGGTGAGCTCTGTCAGATAGGCAGCACGCCAAGCGCCCTGATCTATTTGCCGTGACACATGGCTATTGAAATCGCAGTAGGGGCACTTTGCCTCGCAAAACGGCCAATGGATATAGAGCCCAAAGCCGCCCTGTTCCCAATCCTCAGCCAAAGCAACCTGCGATCAGCTTGGCAAAGGCATCCGCACGGTGGCTGATGCGGTTTTTCTCGGCAGGGTCCATCTCGGCAAAGGTAACGTCATACCTATCCGGTTGAAACATCGGGTCATAGCCATGCCCGATCGTGCCGCGTATCGGCCAAACGAGGGTGCCGTTGACGCGCCCGTCGAAAATCTCTTCATGCCCGTCAGGCCAGGCAAGCACCAATGTCGCCCGAAAGCGGGCGCGACGGGGGTGGGGCGCGCTTATCGCCTCAAGCATGTCATGAGTCTTGGTCATTGCCATAACAAAATCGCGACCATGGGGCGTTTCAGCCCAATCCGCGGTCACAACACCCGGTGCATCATTGAGCGCCTGCACCTCGATCCCGGAATCGTCCGCCAGCGCGGGCAGGCCGGTCGCATCCACGGCGGCGCGGGCCTTGATCCGGGCATTGCCGACAAATGTGTCTTCGGTCTCTTCAGGTTCGCCAAGGTTCAGTTCGGCAGCGCCCACAACCTCAACGCTATGCGGTGCAAAAAGCTGGCGCATTTCGTCCAGCTTGCCCGCATTATGCGTGGCGATCAAAATGCGAGAGCCATCGAACTTTCGGGTCATGCAGTGGCAGCTTTCTGTGCAGCGACCAATTCGGACACGCCTTTTTCGGCCAGATCCATCAGCGCGTTCATTTGATCGCGTGAAAATGTGGCGCCCTCGGCACTCATCTGCACTTCGATCAGTTGTTTTGAGCCGGTCATGATGAAATTTCCATCGACGCCCGCTTCGGAATCTTCGGGGTAGTCGAGATCGAGAACAGGTTGTCCCGCATAGATGCCGCAGCTTATCGCCGCGACGGGATCAACCAGCGGATCAGAGATGACATCTCCGGCTTTCATCAGTTTGTTCACCGCAAGTCGCAAAGCGACCCATCCTCCTGTGATGGAGGCACAGCGCGTGCCGCCATCGGCTTGCAGAACATCACAATCCACTGTGATCTGGCGCTCACCCAAGGCGACGCGGTCAACGCCCGCGCGCAAGGACCGCCCGATCAGTCGTTGAATCTCGACCGTGCGTCCGCCTTGTTTTCCCGCAGCAGCTTCACGGCGCATGCGGGTGTTGGTCGCGCGGGGCAGCATGCCGTATTCGGCTGTCACCCATCCCAGACCTGATCCCTTGATAAAGGGGGGCACGCGGTCCTCTATGGTCGCGGTACACAGAACATGGGTGTCACCCATCTTGATGAGCGCCGAGCCCTCAGCATGTTTTGTGAACCCTGTTTCGATTGAAACAGTTCGCATTTCGTTCAGTTCTCGACCAGAAGGGCGCATGTTCTATCCTTTGATGTGTGCGTCCTGTCGATACAGGGCCGGAAGGGAAGGATGCAACCCCGATTGAATTCCGCAGGGTTTATGCTTTTATGCCATGCGACGTAGGAAGCTGATATGAACGACGTGCCAAACGTACTGGGAGAGATGAGCGACCGCTCGCGCGAAGTATTTCGACGCGTGGTCGAAGGCTACCTGCAAGATGGTCTTCCAGTAGGTTCGCGCACTCTTACGCGCGATTTCAGTGAAAAGGTCAGTGCTGCCACGATTCGCAATGTCATGCAGGATCTGGAGTATTTGGGCCTGCTCGACAGCCCGCATGTCAGCGCGGGACGTGTCCCAACGCAGCAGGGTTTGCGCCTTTTCGTCGATGGTCTGCTGGAAATCGGCGACCCGGATGATCTTGACCGTGAAAAGATCGACGCAACCATGACGTCAAATTCGGAAGATGTGAGCGGCATTCTTGATCGGGTCGGTTCCGCTCTGTCCGGCGTGACGCAAGGGGCATCGCTTGTGATGACCCCAAAACATGAAGCACCCATCAAACACATTGAATTTGTTTCCTTGTCCCCGGATCGCGCGCTTGTCGTGCTCGTCTTCGCGGATGGTCATGTGGAGAACCGGCTCTTTACGCCGCCAGCAGGCCAGACACCAAGTTCGATGCGGGAGGCCGCGAATTTCCTGAACGCCTTGATAGAGGGAAAAACGCTGAGCGAATTACACGGTTCAATTCGGAAAGAAATTGAGAACCGCCGCCAGGAAATCGATCTGTTGGCGCAGGACCTGGTCAAAAGTGGGTTGGCCGTCTGGGAAGGTCAAGGTGATCAGTTTGAAAGGCTGATCGTGCGTGGGCGCTCCAATCTTCTGAACGATGAAGGCGAAGGCGAGGACCTGGAGCTTATTCGCCAGCTCTTTGACGACCTCGAACGCAAGCGTGACATCGCCGAATTCCTCGAACTGGCCGAAGAAGGCGACGGTGTGCGCATTTTTATTGGTTCTGAGAACAAACTTTTTTCACTTTCGGGTTCCTCTCTGGTGGTTTCCCCATATATGAACGCTGATCGAAAGATGATTGGTGCCGTCGGCGTCATTGGTCCGACGAGATTGAATTACGGCCGGATCGTTCCGATTGTGAACTATACGGCGCAACTGGTTGGCAAGCTGGTGTCCGACCGGAGCTAGAGGGTTAAAATGGCAGAACCTAAGAACGAAGAATTCCTCGACGACATCGAAGATGCAGAGGCGGAAGCCTACGCCGAGGAGATGGAAGAAATTGATGATGAGGCGCTGGAGATCGACCAGCTCCGCGCAGAGCGGGATGAGCTGAAAGATCGGTTCATGCGCGCGCTTGCGGATGCAGAGAACGCCCGGAAACGATCCGAGCGGGATCGCCGCGAAGCCGAAAACTATGGCGGCTCGAAACTGTCACGGGACATGCTGCCGGTCTATGACAACATGAAGCGTGCGCTTGAGACTGTCACGGACGAACAGAAAGAAGCCAACAGTGCGTTGATCGAAGGCATTCAGCTGACGATGCGCGAACTACTGAGCGTTTTCAAAAAACACGGGATCGAGATCATCGCGCCCGAGGTTGGCGATCGTTTCGACCCGCAGCACCATCAGGCGATGTTTGAAGCGCCCGTTCCCGGCACAAAGGCGGGCGACATCATTCAGGTCGCCGCTGAAGGGTTCATGCTCCATGATCGTCTGTTGCGCCCTGCGCAGGTTGGGGTTTCATCGACACCTGCCAGCTGACGCGATTCTCAATGGAACGGGGGGCGGTCAGGATTTGGCCGCCTCTTTCAGTTTGTAAAGAAGATCGAGCGCTTCTTTCGGCGTGAGCTCGTCGGGATGAATGCCCGCCAGTGTTTCTTCGACCGCAGAGGTCTTGGCTGGTTGCGGAGGTGGAGAAGGCGTTGCGGCAAACAGCGGCAGATCGTCGATCAGGGTTTTCTGTGTCGCACCCCCCTCGCGTTCGCCCTTCTCCAAAGCTTCGAGGACCACGCGCGCCCGCGCAATGACAGCAGGAGGCAACCCGGCAAGCTGGGCGACTTGCACGCCGTAAGACCTGTCGGCTGCACCTTTGCGCACCTCATGCAGGAAGATCACCTCGCCTTCCCATTCCTTCACTGTGACGGTGGCGTTTTCCACACCGGTGAGCTTTCCGGCAAGCGCCGTCATTTCGTGGTAATGCGTGGCGAAAAGCGCGCGGCTTTTGTTCACGTCGTGCAGATGTTCCAGCGTGGCCCAGGCAATCGATAGGCCGTCATAGGTCGCGGTCCCCCGGCCAATTTCATCAAGGATCACCAGTGCCCGGTCGTCCGCCTGGTTGAGAATTGCGGCTGTCTCAACCATTTCCACCATGAAGGTAGATCGCCCGCGCGCCAGATCGTCGGATGCGCCGACTCGGCTGAACAACTGGCTGATCAGACCGATGTGGGCCGATTGCGCGGGCACAAAACTCCCCATCTGGGCCAGCAGCGCGATGATCGCATTTTGTCGTAGAAAAGTTGACTTACCCGCCATGTTTGGCCCGGTGAGCAGGTATATCTGGGCGGCGTCACTCTCGGCGCTCAGATCACAGTCATTGGCGATGAAAGGCGCGCCCGATTGCGTCCGCAAGGCGTGTTCGACCACCGGATGACGCCCTGCTTGAATCGCAAAATCGCGCGACGTATCGACATGGGGGCGACACCAATTCTCGTTGGCGGCCAGTTCTGCGAGCGCTGCGGTCAGGTCAATTTCCGCCAGCGCGGCGGCACATTGCGCAATTTCTGCCGCATGGGACAGAATATCCGCCCGCAGGGTTTCAAATAGTCGTTTCTCGATCTCCAGCGCTCGCGCGCCCGCATTGAGGATCTTGGTTTCCAGCTCAGATAGCTCAACAGTCGTGAAACGGACCTGATTAGCAGTTGTTTGCCGGTGGATGAATGTGTCGGACAAAGGCGGCGAGAGCATCTTTTCCGCGTGGGTGGCCGTAGTTTCTATAAAGTAGCCAAGAACGTTGTTGTGCTTGATCTTTAGGGACGAAATCCCCGTATCAGAGACGAATTTCCTCTGCATCTGGGCGATGATGCCTCGACCCTGATCGCGCAGGTTACGGGCTTTATCAAGGTCCGGATCATGGCCATCCGCGATGAAGCCGCCGTCCCGTGCCAGCAATGGCGGCTCAGCGATCAATGCGGCATCCAAACGATCAATCAGGGGATCGTGTCCTGCAAGCTGCGCTACTGCGTCGGCCAGCAACGATGGTAGAGATTGTGAAGCAAGCTTTTCATGCAACATGGCCGCTTGGGTCAGACCATTGCGGATCGCCGCAAGATCGCGCGGCCCGCCCCGATCCAGTGACAAGCGGGACAAAGCCCTGTCCAGATCTGGCACCTTCCTCAACTGATCCCGTAAGCCATGCCTTTGATCGCTGGCCTCATGTGCAAAGGCGACAGCATCAAGGCGCAGGTTGATCTTGTCGAGGTCCCGGGACGGGCTGGCCAGCCGCTGTGCCAAAAGTCGCGCGCCGCCTGCGGTGACGCTCCGATCCACCACCGACAGGAGTGATCCGTTCCGCCCGCCCGACAGCGCTTCGGTCAGTTCAAGATTACGCCGTGTGGCGGCATCAATCTGAACCGTGCGCGTTTCACTCTCCTTCTGCGGAGGGCGTAGCAAGGGAAGTTTACCTTTTTGCGTGATTTCGAGGTATTGGATGATCCCGCCCATGGCCGCGACTTCTGCCCGGGTGAAGCTGCCATAGGCGTCCAAAGTTTCCACACCAAACAAGCTGCAAATGCGCTCCTCACCGGCGGTGCTGTCAAAAGACGCGCGGGACAAACCCGTCAGCGCAATACCAAAATCCTCCGCTATGTCGCGCAATTCGGCCTCGGAGCTTTCTGAGCAGATCAGCTCGGAGGGTGCGAGCCTTGCCAATTCCGGGCCCAGTTTCACGGTGGCAAGAGGCATTACGCTGAACGCGCCGGTAGAGATATCGACCCAGGCCAGCGCCTGCGTGTCGCGCACCTGAGCAAAGGCCGCGAGGTAATTGTTGCGCCGTGCTTCCAGCAGGGCTTCTTCGGTCAGGGTCCCTGGTGTGACCAGGCGCACAACATCGCGTTTGACGACAGATTTCGACCCGCGTTTTTTCGCCTCGGCAGGGCTTTCCATCTGCTCGCAGACAGCAACCCGAAATCCTTTGCGAATGAGGGTCAACAAGTAGCCTTCGGCAGCATGAACCGGGACACCACACATCGGGATGTCCGCGCCGTCATGTTTTCCGCGTTTCGTCAGCGCAATGTCGAGCGCTTCGGCTGCGGCGACAGCATCGTCAAAGAACATCTCGTAAAAATCGCCCATGCGGTAGAACAGCAGCGCGTCTGCATACCCGGCTTTCAGGTCGAGATATTGCGCCATCATTGGCGTTACAGCACCCATAGTCCCCCCCCCCAGAACACTAGGGCGACCTTACAAATGCATCGCGGGGCCTGAAAGCCGAAAATCCTGATTTATCCGAGCAATTGAGAGCGGACAGCAGAACCAGCGGAGGACACGCCTCAGCTGTTTTCGCGTAAGCTGGCGTCGTGGACGCGGTATTTTTCACTCAGAACAAAAACTGGTGGCGCGCTAGTCTCTTTGCGGGAAAAGAGGGGAAATTCGATAATGTTATCGAGCACCGTGTTGCTGCTTGATTTTGTTGGTTTTTCAAAATTGAATTCAAAATGATCCGTCATGAAACTGCCTTGGAATTCGCCTCGAAGTAATCAATTATCAGGTGACGTTATCACATCATTTTACATCTTTAAATTGCAAAACTGGTATATTGAGGCTGTCCCCTGCATCCGATAAGCCTAGAGCGTCAGAAATGGGGGATCAGCTGATGTCAAAGAACCGCGTGACTGCCGAAGAGGCGCTCGCCTTTCATCTGGAACCTCAGCCGGGCAAGTTTGAAGTGACCGCAACGGTCCCGATGACAACGCAGCGGGATCTGAGCCTCGCGTATTCGCCTGGTGTCGCTGTCCCGTGCGAAGCAATCGCGGAAAACCCGGAAACCGCCTATGACTACACAAACAAGGGCAACCTGGTGGCGGTGATATCCAATGGTACGGCGGTTCTGGGATTGGGCAACCTCGGCGCCTTGGCCTCGAAGCCGGTGATGGAAGGAAAAGCGGTTCTGTTCAAACGTTTTGCGGATGTGAACAGTATCGATATCGAACTCGACACCGAAGACACTGACGCCTTCATCAATGCCGTCAAATTGATGGGACCGACCTTTGGGGGCATCAATCTCGAAGACATCAAGGCACCAGAGTGTTTCATCATCGAGCAACGTCTCAAGGAAGAGATGGACATCCCCGTCTTTCATGACGACCAACACGGCACAGCAGTGATTTGCGCGGCGGGTCTGATCAACGCGCTGCATTTGTCCAAAAAGAAAATTGAGGACGTGAAGATCGTGCTGAACGGCGCGGGTGCTGCGGGCATTGCCTGTCTCGAATTGCTCAAGGCGATGGGAGCACGGCACCAGAATTGCATCATGTGTGATACCAAGGGTGTGATTTACCAAGGCCGCACCGAGGGCATGAATCAGTGGAAATCGGGCCATGCGGTTGTGACCGAGGCCCGCACACTGGAAGACGCCATGAAAGGCGCGGATGTGTTTCTGGGGGTCTCCGTGAAGGGCGCCGTCACCGAAGATATGGTCCGCAGTATGGCCGAAGACCCGGTGATTTTCGCCATGGCCAATCCTGACCCTGAGATCACGCCAGAAGAGGCGCAGAGCGTTCGCGCCGATGCCATCGTGGCCACCGGACGCAGCGATTATCCCAATCAGGTCAATAACGTATTGGGGTTCCCCTACCTGTTTCGCGGCGCTCTAGACATCCACGCGCGCGCAATTAATGACGAGATGAAGATCGCTTGTGCTCATGCATTGGCAAATCTTGCACGGGAAGATGTGCCCGATGAAGTTGCCCTGGCCTATGGAAAAAACCTGTCGTTCGGGCGGGATTACATTATTCCAACACCATTTGATCCAAGGCTGATTTATCGGGTTCCACCCGCCGTCGCCAAGGCGGGAATGGATACCGGTGCGGCAAGGCGCCCGATCATCGACATGGATGCCTATGAGCTTTCCCTGAAAACCCGCATGGATCCGACGGCGAGCATTCTGCGCGGCATCAACGCCCGCGCGCGTGCCAATCAGGCCCGTATGATCTTTGCCGAAGGGGACGACCCCCGCGTGTTGCGCGCTGCGGTGATGTATCAGCGGGCCGGTTTTGGCAAATCGCTGGTGGTTGGGCGGCCGGATGATGTGAAAGAGCGTCTGGAAAAGGCGGGGTTGGCGGATGCGCACCGCGAAATCGAAATCGTCAATGCCGCCAACACCACGCACCTAGAGACCTATAAGGATTTTCTCTACAACCGGCTCAATCGTAGCGGATTTGACGCGCAAGATGTGCACCGGCTGGCTGCTCGCGACCGACATGTCTTTGCCGCGCTGATGTTGGCCCATGGCCATGGTGAAGGATTGGTAACTGGGGCGACACGAAAGTCAGCGCATATCCTGGATCGGATCAACCACGTCTTTGATGCGTCCAAACATGACAAGGCCGCGGGGATCACCGCGCTTTTGCACAAAGGGCGTATCGTCTTCATTGCGGATACCCTCGTGCATGAATGGCCCGATGAGGAAGATCTTGCCAATATTGCAGAGCAGGCGGCGAGTGTTGCGCGAAACATGGGGCTTGAGCCGCGTGTCGCTTTTGTCAGCTTCTCGACCTTCGGGTATCCGCTTTCTGAACGCGCCATTAAAATGGCCCGTGCGCCAGATGTGCTCGACGCGCGGGGTGTTGATTTCGAATATGAGGGTGAAATGACTGTGGATGTCGCTCTCAACGTAAGCGCACAAGCCAACTACCCCTTTTCGCGACTGACCGGACCGGCGAACATTCTTGTTGTCCCTGCGCGGCATTCAGCCAGCATTTCAGTCAAGCTCATGCAGGAAATGGCGGGCGCGACCGTGATCGGGCCGATTTTGTCAGGTGTTGATGGGTCAATTCAAATCTGCTCCAGCGTATCGACCGCCAATGACATTCTGAACATGGCCGTTCTGGCGGCCTGCAGGGTCGGCTGATGACAATCTACAACCTCGGGTCCATCAACGCCGACAACGTCTACCGTGTTTCCCACCTTGTCGGACCGGGCGAAACACTGGCAGCGACAGATCTGACGCAGGGTCTTGGTGGCAAAGGGGCCAATATGTCGGTGGCGGCTGCCCGGGCCGCGGCGCGGGTCGTGCATATCGGTGCCGTGGGGCCTGACGGGCGCTGGGCGGTAGAACGGCTCTTGGAATATGGTGTCGACACACGCCATATCGGTGAAGTGCAGGTGCCTACTGGGCACGCCAACATCTGCGTGGATACCAACGGTGAAAACGCAATCGTGGTCTTTTCAGGCGCGAACCACGCCATTTCTGAAGCCATGATTGGCGCGGCCCTGTCCGAAGCGTCTGCCGGAGATTTTTTTGTCACTCAAAATGAAACCAATGGGCAGGCCAAAGCGGTGAAAATGGCCAAGAGACTGGGGCTGCGCGTGACCTATGCCGCAGCTCCGTTTGACGCCACTGCTGTGAGCGCAGTTCTAGATGACTTGGACTTGCTGGTTCTGAATGAGGTTGAGGCAGACCAACTGGCCAAAGAAACAGGCTCTAACTTAGACGATCTTCCGGTTTCGGATATCGTTGTCACCTTGGGTGCCAAAGGATGCAGATGGGTGCCAAAAGGGTCGGCGCCGCAGGGCTTTCCCGCCGTCAAAGTTGACGCCATCGACACAACTGGCGCGGGCGATACCTTCACCGGATACCTGATCGCTGGTCTGGATCGTGGCATGCCCATGCCGCAGGCGATTGATCTTGCGACACGAGCGGCGGCACTCATGGTTACGCGCATGGGAACGGCAGATGTGATCCCCGATCTTAAGGAACTTGAGGACCAGCGGTTGGGTTAGCTGCCCGCAAAGGGTGCTGCATCTCCCCAAAGCTCTTTGACCCGTGCATCGCGTCCGCAAGCCTCGCGATACGCCTTGTAAGCGGATGCCTGGCGTTTCGGCCCAAAACGCGTGATCACCAGTTTCGTTCCTTTGTAGTAGTCCTGGTGATAATCTTCGGCGGGGTAAAAATCCGATGCTTGCAGGATCGGTGTTACAACCGTTGCGCCCAATGCCGCTTGTGCCTCGGCCTTTGCGGTCTTGGCGGCATTTGCCTGCTCTACCGAGCTTGTGAAAATGGCGGTTCGGTAGCTGTCGCCACGATCACAGAACTGGCCGCCCGCATCCGTCGGATCGACAGAGCGGAAAAACATGGCATAGAGCCTGTCCCGGCTGACGATACCGGGGTCAAACGTGATCTGAACTGCCTCGAAATGTCCGGTGCCACCGCCGGTCACCTGTTTGTAGGTCGGGTTGGCAACCGTTCCGCCAGTATACCCGGAGACAGCCTCCTTCACCCCGTTCACCCGCTCAAAATCCGATTCCACGCACCAAAAACACCCGCCAGCGACGGTGATGGTTTCAAGATCCGCAGCCTTGGATTGGGTCACTTGCGCGCAAATGCCAATTGCGATCATACCGGCAAGCGCTATGGATTTCAGTGTCGAAAAACGAGTCATAACGGGTCTCCTTTCTTTAAGGGTGCCGAAGTGCTGCCGACATCGCAATCATCCCAAGCCATATCTCACGCGCTGGTGAAGACAGTTTACGGGCTTGGCAGTTTGGCTCGGGCTTTTTAACGTGATCTGAAACAATTCTCTGGCGGCTCGACCGCTGCATGAAACAATAACAGTGAGGAACCTTCGATGCGTATCGCGATGTGGTCCGGGCCGCGAAATCTGTCGACCGCAATGATGTATAGCTTTGGCGCGCGACCAGATTTTACAATCATGGATGAGCCCTTCTACGCAGCCTATCTCCGCGCGACAGGGGTGAATCATCCCATGCGAGATGAAATCCTGCAGGCGCAGGAAAGCGATGCAACCACAGTCGCCCAAGCCTGTCTTGCGCCACAAACCACCCCGCATGTCTATATGAAGCACATGCCCCATCACATGGTTGACGGGTTCCCGCTGGATTGGGCGGCGCAATGCGTGAACATCCACCTTATTCGCCATCCCGCCCGGGTCATCGCAAGCTATTCTGCCAAATGGGATGATTTGACGCTCGAACAGATCGGTTTTGTCCAGCAAAGCGCGCTTTATGATCAGTTAGGCGGGGTCGTCATCGACAGCTTCGATATACGCCAAAACCCGGAAAAAGCCCTGCGCAGACTCTGTTCGGCGGTTGATCTGCCCTTTGATCCGGCAATGTTGCGCTGGCCCGCCGGACCGCGCACCGAAGATGGTGTCTGGGCCGCTCATTGGTATGGTGCGGTGCATCGAAGTACCGGATTCGCCGGGGCGGAAGGGCCCTTACCGGAGGTAGATGCCAAGCATCGCGACATACTGGAACATGCACTGCCGCATTACGAGAAAATGCGAGCAGCGGTGTTAGACTAGCGCCTTAGGCGGCGATCCCGTGCGGCCAACAGCTTCAGTCGAAGCGCGTTCAGCTGGATGAACCCAGCGGCGTCCTTCTGATCGTAAGCACCCGCATCATCCTCAAAGGTGACATGCGCTTCGGAATAGAGCGAGTGATCAGACCAGCGCCCGACGGTGCGCACATGCCCTTTGTAGAGCTTCAACCGCACGGTGCCGGTCACATGGGCCTGGCTTGCGTCGATTGCGGCCTGCAGCATGGTGCGTTCCGGGCTGTACCAGAACCCGTTGTAGATCAGTTCCGCATAACGCGGCATCAGCTCGTCCTTGAGGTGCATCGCCCCGCGGTCGAGCGTGATGGATTCGATGGCGCGATGCGCTTCGAGCAGAAGCGTGCCGCCGGGCGTTTCATAGATGCCCCGCGATTTCATGCCGACAAAGCGACCTTCCACAAGATCAAGCCGTCCGCAGCCGTGTTTGCCGCCCAATTCGTTCAGCTTGGTCAGGATGGTGGCGGGTGACATGGCTGCGCCGTTGATGCTGACCGCATCGCCCTTTTCGAACCCGATTTCCACATATTCCGGCGTATCGGGTGCATCCTGGGGGTTCACGGTGCGCTGGTAGACGTAGTCTGGCGCATCCACGGCAGGGTCTTCCAGCACCTTGCCCTCAGACGAGGTGTGCAGCAGGTTTGCATCGACAGAGAAGGGGGCCTCGCCGCGTTTGTCTTTGGCGATGGGGATTTGGTTTTTCTCGGCAAAGTCGATCAGCTTTGTGCGGCTGCTCAAATCCCACTCGCGCCAGGGCGCGATCACCTTGATCTCGGGGTTCAGCGCATAGGCCGCGAGCTCAAACCGGACCTGATCGTTGCCCTTGCCCGTCGCGCCATGGGCAACGGCATCCGCGCCGGTTTCCTCGGCAATTTCGACCAGCCGTTTGGAGATCAGCGGCCGCGCGATGGAGGTGCCCAGCAGGTAGAGTCCCTCGTAAACCGCATTGGCCCGGAACATGGGAAAGACGAAATCACGCACGAATTCCTCGCGCAGGTCCTCGATGTAAATGTCACTCGCGCCCATCATTTCGGCCTTCTTGCGCGCGGGCTCCAGCTCTTCGCCCTGGCCCAGATCGGCGGTGAAGGTCACGACCTCGCAGCCGTATTCCGTTTGCAGCCATTTAAGGATGATCGAGGTATCAAGACCGCCGGAATAGGCGAGCACAACTTTTTTGGGCGCGGACATGGAAAGTTTCCTTCTAGATTCCGATTGCGCCCTAGCGTTTTTTCACAGGCGGGGCAAGTTTTGCGAATTGACGCACTCTTAATATTGCGATCTTACCCTTTCCGAGATCGTTGATAGATTAATGAGGAGACGAGGTTGTGTTAGGCTGGAAGATTTTCGTGCATTCCGTGCGCATGGTGCTGGGGAATTTCAAGCAGGTCTTGCAGATCACGATCGGGCCAGCGTTGATCGCAACTGCTGCCTTTGTGTCCCTGTTTTTTATCTTCGGTGTTCCGGCAGAGGTTTTTGACGAGAACGCTGGGACCATCGCGCATCAACCGAATGCCGGATTCATTTTTCTGACCGTGGCCATCTTCGTCACGGTCATGCTGTGGATTGCCGTATCGTGGCATAGGTTTATCCTGTTAGAGGAATATCCCCACCGGCTACTGCCACCCTTCCGGTCCGACAGAATTCTGGCCTATCTCGGGCGGTCCCTGCTGCTAGGGCTGGTTGCGGCGGTCTTTATGATTCCAATCATGTTCGTTTTGATGGGATTTATTCAATCGGTGCCGCTGCTCGGGGTGCCGCTTATGTTTGCCCTCATGCTGGTCGTCGTCGTCGGCTTCTATCGCTTGTCGATCATTCTACCGGCGGCTGCTGTTGGTCAGCCAATCCGTTTGGGTGAGGCATGGGGCGCGACAAAAGGAGAAACCTGGACATTTGTCGTCTTGTTGATCGTGACTGTCCTGTTTCAGATCGTCGTGCAGATGGTCTTTACAGTGCTGGCCTTTGTCCCGGTGCTTGGTGTGCTCTTAATGATCTTCGCGTCGTTCCTTGTTTTGCCAATGATCAACGTGAGTATCCTCACCACGCTTTACGGCGTTTATATCGAAAAACGGGAACTGGCCTGACGGTGTAGACCGATGTATTCCTTGCCCTTCACGTGGTGATGCGGCAGTGAAGCAGAATGACCCAATCTTTCCGGAAAAGCGCTGACGCCGCTGCAACCGCCATGCGGGATGTCTTTCCTGCCACCCCGCTGATGCGCAACGATCTGTTGAGCGCGCGGTATGACGCGGACATCTGGCTCAAGCGCGAAGACCTCAGCCCTGTGCGGTCCTACAAGCTGCGCGGGGCTTTCAACGCGATGCGCAAGGTTATTCCGGACCACAGCCTTTTTGTCTGCGCCAGTGCTGGCAATCATGCGCAGGGCATGGCGTTCATGTGCAAGCATTTCGCGGTCAAGGGTGTGGTTTTCATGCCCGTTACAACGCCCGATCAGAAAGTGATGAAGACGCGGATGTTTGGTGGGGCCCACGTGGAAGTGCGTCTGATCGGAGATTATTTCGACCAGACTTTGGCGGAAGCGCAGGCCTTTTGTACTGAGGCCGACGGGCATTTCCTGTCCCCATTCGATGACGACGATGTGATCGAGGGTCAAGCGTCCGTCGCGTCCGAGGTGCTTGAGCAAATGGGCCGGGCCCCAGATCGTATCGTCCTACCGGTTGGAGGTGGCGGCTTGTCTGCGGGTGTGCGCAGTTATTTTTCGGACGAAGTCGCCTACACGTTCGTCGAGCCTTCGGGCGCCAAGAGTCTGGCTGCAGCCTTGGCCGAAGGGGCGCCCATGGATGTCTCACCCATTGATAATTTTGTGGACGGGGCCGCAGTTGCGCGGATCGGGTCACGCACATTTGCGCGGCTCAAGGATGTCCCGTTGGAAGAGGTTATCAACCTGTCTGAGGACCGGATTTGCGGCACCATCGTGGAAATGTTGAACGTAGAGGGCGTCGTTCTGGAACCCGCAGGTGCAATGGCTGTCGAAGCGCTGAGCGAGATCGCTGACCTGATCCGGGGGAAAACGGTTGTCGCGGTTACCTCGGGCGGAAACTTCGATTTCGAACGCCTGCCGGAGGTAAAGGAACGTGCTCAGCGCTATGCCGGTTTGAAGAAATACTTCATCCTGAGGTTGCCACAGCGTCCCGGAGCGTTGAAGGACTTCCTGCAAATGCTGGGCCCGAACGACAATATCACGCGGTTCGAATATATGAAGAAATCCGCGCGCAACTTCGGGTCTGTCCTGATAGGGATTGAAACCGACAACCCGCGGAATTTCGGCGAGATGTTCCGACGCATTGATGAGGGTGGCTTTACCTATACCGACATCACAAATGACGAAACACTTGCTCAATTTGTGATCTGAAATATGCAAGTGCGCGGCAAGAATGTTGTTGTCACAGGTGGCGCAAACGGGATTGGCAAGGCACTTGCTGACCAGTTTAGGCGGGCGGGTGCAACGGTTTGCATCATTGATCGGGCGGGCCTTGAAGAGGACGACCCACATCAGGTTCTTTGTGATGTATCCGATGAACCGAGCCTCCAGCTTGCGATTGCAGAAGTCCGGAAACGGATCGGCCCGGTTGATATTTATGTCTCTAACGCGGGTGTTTTATCTGATCAGCCGGATGGAGCCGCGTCTGCATCAAATGAGGATTGGGCACGGTGCTGGTCGATAAACGTGATGGCACATGTCTTTGCGGCGCGGGCGCTTTTACCCGAGATAGCGGCGCGCGGGGGCGGTCATTTCGTGATCGTGGCATCTGCAGCGGGACTGTTGAATCAGATCGGAGATGCCGCTTATTCCGCGACCAAACATGCCGCCGTCAGCTTTGCGGAGTCCCTGGCCATCACTCATGGCCCTGACGGGCTCGGTGTCTCGGTTGTCTGCCCACAATACGTAGCGACTTCTTTGATCGGATTGACAGCGGAAGAGGCCAAATCAAGGGATACTTTGTTGACTGCAGAGGATGTGGCGCAGGTGATCTTGCAGGCGGTGGAACAAGATCAGTTCATGATTTTGCCACACCAGCAGGTGTCGAAATACGCAAGATCACGTGCTCAAGATCACGACGCATGGATCGAGGGCATGAAACGCTTGCGCAAGCAGGCTCTGGACTCCTTTGGTGATGCCCGCCCGGAACGGTTCTATCGACTGCTTTAGCTCGCGAAACGTTGCGGTAGATCTGCCAGAAAGGCGCTGCGCGATGTTTGGTAGCTCGATTGTAGTCCTTGAACGTCGACTTGTGCTGCGGGATCTGCCGTCAAAGCGGATTCGCCAGTCTGACAAAGGCCTGAGAATTCACGGAACCCGAGGCTGAGCGCACTACCTTTCAGAAAATGCAGCTTTTCAGCCAATCCCTCTTGCTGAGAGTTCGGGTCGAGAGCTTCGATTTCTTCGTCAACTTCCTGGAGAAAAAGCTCAACAACCTCGTCAAAGTCTTCCGGCCCTACTTCTTCTCTAAGCGCGGCCACACGATCCCAATCAATCATTTTGCACCTCTTACAACACACTCGGGTTAGCCAATACCTACTAACATTCGGTTTATTGAAACGGAGAATTCCCTCAAATTTTAGCTTTCATTGGTCCTTAAGGCTCGGCGGCTAGCAGGGTGTCATCAAACCCATTTCAATGGACAAAAATGCCAGCACTGCCAAACCTCAACACCTCTTTGACGCCGGATCCGCAGGATGCGCAAAAGCGCCTCATCCTAGTCGTGGATGACAGTCGGTTGCAGCGCAAGATTCTGTCGAGCTCGCTCGCACGATGGGGGTATGAAGTTGTTGAGGCTGATTCCGGTGCTGAGGCAATTACGATCTGCCTCGAACGCAAACCTGAACTTGTTATTAGCGACTGGATCATGCCAGGTATGACTGGCATTGAATTTTGTAAGAAATTCAGAGAGATAACATCCGAAAGCTATGGCTATTTCATTCTCCTGACCTCCAAGAGCGAAAAGAACGACGTTGCGGAGGGTCTGGACGCGGGTGCCGATGACTTTCTGACCAAACCCGTCAATGGCAGCGAACTGCGCGCACGTATCACCGCTGGTGAGCGGATTATCGAAATGCAGCGTGAGCTGAAACAAAAAAACCGGGTCATCACGGATACGCTTGATGAATTGCAGCGGCTTTATGATTCGCTCGACAGCGACCTCATGGAAGCCAAGAAGCTGCAGCAATCTCTTTTGCCTGAAAGGTTCAAGGAGATTGAAGGTAGTCATCTTTCCCTCATGTTGCGATCAAGCGGGCACGTCGGTGGGGATCTGGTCGGATATTACTCCGTTGGTGAAGGCCGCCTTGGTCTTTATGGGCTGGATGTTTCGGGGCATGGGATCAGTTCGGCGTTGATGACTGCAAGGCTAGCCGGGTATCTTTCCGCCAACGCGCTGGACCAAAACATAACGCTCGAAAAGTCAGAGGATGGAACCTATCGGTCGCGACCACTTGATCAGGCGATTGAAAGCCTGAACGAGATGGTGCTCGGTGAAATGGAGACGGAGCATTATTTTACTTTGATGCTCGCGGATATTGATCTGGAATCAGGCGCTGTTAAAATTGGTCAGGCCGGACATCCCCATCCGGTTATTCAACGCAAAAATGGTGATATCGAGCAGGACGGTACTGGCGGATTTCCCGTTGGACTGATGTCGGGGGTCTCCTTTGATGTTTTTGAGACGCAACTCAACCCTGGCGATCGCCTGATTATCCTTTCTGACGGGGTGACAGAATGCCCGAATGACGAAGAGATCATGTTGGGCGAGTCGGGCCTGGCGGAAATGCTGAGTGAGCTGGCAGACGTCAAGGGGCCGGCCTTGCTGGAGACCGTGGTTTGGAAACTGAGCGAATTCGCCGGCAGCGGGGAATTCCCCGATGACGTGTCAGGCATTGTGTTTGAGTTTCAGCCCGACGTCAAAGAAACGTAACGGCTAAGGAGGCGCCGATCACCATCGTTGCCAAGTGCTTCGATTGCTTGCGGAGCTGAGAGCACAAGCGTTTCGTGATCCGGCTCAGTTGGCTCGGCAATCTGCCTCACGGGGCGCGCGACATAGACCTGGCAAAGCTTTTCTGCCCAGAGGTCGTATTCCGGCATGAAGACAAACCTTCGAAACGCCCCCACGCGTCGCGGCTTGGCAATGCGCCAACCGGTTTCTTCCAGCACCTCACGATGAAGCGCTTGTAACGCCCCCTCTCCAGGATCAATGCCGCCTCCGGGCAACTGGATATCGACCCTCTCAGCGATTTGCATGGTCAGCAAAAACCGGCCTTTCAGCGGCAGAATGGCATAGGCGCCCGGTCGCAAAACGTATTTGCGCTCTGCGTCTGGTGCATGGCCGACCCTTGGTATCATTCTGGCTGGTCCTCTTTTTATCGGGCTTGAGGCCCTTATATGGACGCGGTATGCCAAGCGGCTAGGCTTAAGGAAACCCCAATGACACTCGGACATCAGATCGCATGGGACGATACCGTCCTGCCCTTTCAGTTGGACGCCAGCGATATGCGCGGGCGTGTTGCCCGTTTGGACGGGGTACTGAACGGCATTCTCAAGCAACATGACTACCCGCCACAAGTTGAGGCGTTGGTGGCCGAGATGGCTTTGTTGACGGCTTTGATTGGCCAGACCATCAAGTTGCGTTGGAAGTTGCAATTGCAGGTCCAGTCCAAAGGTGCCGTACGGATGATCGCCACAGATTACTACGGCCCGGAAGAAGACGGCGCGCCCGCGCGGATCAGAGCCTATGCGAGCTATGATGCAGACAAACTGACGGACGGGCCCGCGTTTGATCAGGTTGGCGAGGGGTATTTCGCCATCATGATAGACCAAGGCAAAGGTATGACCCCCTATCAGGGCATCACGCCGCTGGCTGGTGGGTCGCTGTCTGCTTGTGCCGAAGCATATTTTGCGCAGTCCGAACAGTTGCCAACCCGCTTTTCGCTCAGCTTTGGCCGGTCAACCGAGCAGGGTTCGGCAGAGCATTGGCGCGGCGGTGGCATCATGTTGCAACACATGCCCAAAGCCTCGCCATTCGTGGCGCGGGGCGAAGGAACAGGTGACGTATTGCAAGCGTCTGATCTGGTGCAAGGTGACCAGGAAGAGAACTGGAACCGTGTGAACATCCTGCTCGATACTGTCGAGGAGATGGAATTGATCGGACCTTCAGTGGCACCCAACGACCTTTTATTGCGGTTGTTTCACGAGGAAACGCCGCGGGTCTATGATGCGCAGCCGGTTCGGTTTGGCTGTACCTGTTCTGAAGATCGTGTGCGTCAAAGTCTGTCGATCTATTCGGCGCGTGACATTGAAAAGATGACCACGGATGCCGGGCGTGTCACAGCGGATTGCCAGTTCTGTGGCGCGCATTACGATCTGGACCCAAAAACAGTTGGGTTTGAGGCGACGGGTGATGGCCCAGATGCCTGACTTGGCGGGTATAAGGGCGGCGCTTGCGCGGCCCGGCAGGCCGTCGTCCGACTTTGATCTGAACCCGAATACGGTTCTTCCGGCGGGGCGCAAATTGCGCCCTGCCGGTGTTTTGGCAGCACTCACCGACAGCGCGGACGGGTTGCAGCTGCTTTTGACAAAACGCTCCTCGGGCCTGAAGCATCATCCGGGCCAAATCGCTTTTCCGGGCGGGAAGCAGGATGAAGGCGATGACGATGTGATTGCCGCTGCACTCAGAGAGGCCCATGAAGAGATCGGATTGCCGCCTGCGCATGTCGAGGTTCTGGGCCAATTACCTGCGCATGAAACCGTCACTGGCTTTCTTGTAACGCCGGTCATCTGTCACGTACGTAGGCCTTTCGAGATCGTGCCGGAACCGGGCGAAGTCGCGGAAGTCTTCTCTGTTCCGCTGGCGCATGTGTTGAATGCGTCGAATTTCATCATCGAAGGGCGCCGGTGGCGCGGGCAGAGGCGCTCTTACTACGCGGTGCCTTACGGGCCCTATTACATCTGGGGCGCAACTGCGCGTATGTTGCGGGCATGGACCGACCAGATGACATAACTCTGCCGCCTGAGACAGCGTGGCTGAAGGATTCCGATGCGCAATCTTTGGCGCATGCGCTGGGCGGGTCCGTTTTTTTCGTTGGGGGCTGCGTTCGGGACGCGCTGTTGGACCAAGGCGGTTCCGACGTGGATCTTGCGACGCCCTTGCCCCCGGACCTGGTGACGGAGCGTGCCGAAGCCGCTGGGTTCAAAGCGGTGCCGACAGGGATTGAACATGGCACGGTAACCGTGGTCGTGAATGGAAAAGGTTTCGAGGTCACGAGTTTTCGCCGCGATGTGGAAACGGATGGGCGCCGCGCAGTTGTTACTTTTTCCAAAGACATGGCCGAAGATGCACGCCGCCGCGATTTCACGCTCAATGCACTTTATGCAACGCCAGAAGGTCAGGTCATTGATCCGCTGGGCACTGGATACCAAGACTGTCTCAAGCGGCGCATTCGGTTTATCGAAGATGCAGACCGGCGCATCCGCGAAGACTACTTGCGAATTCTGCGGTTTTTTCGATTTCATGCCACCTACGCCGACCCGGATGAAGGGTTCGAGGTGGATGCACTCGACGCTATTTCGCGAAATACCAACGGGTTAGAGACGCTTTCGGCGGAAAGAACCGGCGCTGAAATGATAAAACTGTTGGCCGCCGAGGACCCCTCCGCCGCCGTCGCAGCAATGCGCCAGACCGGGTGCCTATTGCGGGTTCTGCCCGGCAGTGATGATCGCTTTCTGGCACCGACAGTCGCGATCGCCTCATGGTTGGGTTTGCCGCCGGATCCGATGCTGCGTCTCGCCGCCTTGGGTGGAGAGGATGTCCCGGATCGTCTGCGTCTCAGCCGGAATGATGCGCGCCGTCTGAGCGATCTCGTGGAGGCGGGATATAGCGCACAACCCCTGCCGGAAGTGGCGTACCGTAAGGGATCGGAGCTCGCGAAATCGGCGGCGGCGCTTCGGGCCGCACTTGCTGCGATGCCGCCGTCCCGCGCCGAGGTTCGTGAGATCGAGACGGCCGCGATGGCTAAGTTCCCGGTGACGGCCAACGATCTGATGCCCGCTTTTGAAGGCAAGGCACTTGGCGCTGAAATTGCTCGATTGGAACAGCTCTGGATCGGTTCGGGTTTCACGCTCAGCCGTGAAGATTTGATGACAGGTCGCTGACCCCCTCGACAGATGGGGCCGTTTTCTGCTACCTGAGCGATATGAACATGGAGGAATACAAAATGTATCGCGGGATCTGGGACAGCTGAGGCTGTAATAACCCTTCCCCGCCGGACAGCCCCACTGGCGTCCGGACATTTTTGATATTCCACCTCAAGGCCACTGACCATGTTCCGCTTCTTTGAAAACCTTATTGACCCCTATGCGGTCTATCCAACGACCGACACGCCACCGCGTCGGCTTTGGCCGTTCCTGTGGTCCTTTGCTGAGCAGTTCCGCAAACTCTTCCTGTTCGCCACTCTCATGTCCATTCTTGTCGCCGCGATCGAGGTCGGGCTGATCTATTATATGGGACGGGTGGTTGATCTGATGGAGGGTGATCCGGCCCGTGTGTGGCAGGAATACGGTTTAGAATTCATCCTGATGGCATTGTTCGTCATCTTCTTGCGTCCTGTCATACAGGCGCTTGATGTGCTGCTCCTGAACAATGCAATTCTGCCGAATTTTGGCATGTTGATGCGCTGGCGGGCACACCGGCATGTGCTTCGGCAATCCGTCGGTTGGTTCGAGAATGATTTCGCCGGACGTATCGCAAACCGGATCATGCAGGCGCCCGCCGCCGCCGGCGAGGTTATTTTCCAGATATTCGACGCGATCTCCTTCTCGCTTGCCTATTTTATTGGTGCGGCGATCCTGCTGAGCATTTCTGACCCGCGGCTTTTGATCCCGTTGCTGGTTTGGTTTGTGCTCTACGGATGGCTTGTGCATTGGACCGTCACCCGTGTCGGTCCGGCGTCCGAGGCCGCGTCAGATGCGCGCTCGCAACTGACGGGGCGGCTGGTAGATGCCTATACCAACATCCATTCGGTCAAGATGTTCGCGCATCATGAAAAGGAGCTCGACTACGCCAAAGAGGCCATTGAACAGGCGCGCCAGACGTTTCTGAAAGAAATGCGTATCTTCACGATCATGGATTTCACGCTGGTCATGCTGAACGGTTTGCTGATCGTTGGTGTGGTCGGCTGGGCGTTCCTATTGTGGATGCAGGGCAGCGCCAGCGTGGGCGTCGTGGCGGCCGCCTCGGCCCTGACGCTGCGGCTTAACGCCATGACCGGGTGGATCATGTGGGCGCTGACCAGTTTTTTCCGCGAATTGGGTGTGGTCAAGGAAGGTATGCGGACCATTGCGCAGCCGATCACCCTGACGGATGCGGATCAGGCCAAACCCTTGCAGTTGATGAATGGCGAAATCGAGGTGGAAGAGCTGAGCCACCACTACGGGCGCAAGTCCGGCGGTCTTGACCGCGTGAGCCTCACGATCCCTCCGGGTCAAAAGGTGGGTTTGGTTGGTCGTTCCGGCGCCGGCAAATCGACTTTGGTCAAACTGCTCTTGCGGTTTTACGATCCGGAAAACGGCAAGATCATGATTGACGGACAGGACATCAACAACGTCACACAAGACAGTCTGCGGCTTGCCATCGGTATGGTTCAGCAAGACAGCTCTTTGTTGCATCGATCGGTGCGGGACAACCTGCTCTATGGACGGCCCGATGCCAGCGAAGAGCAGATGATCGCGGCAGCCAAACAGGCACAGGCGCATGAGTTCATTCTGGACCTTGAAGACCCGGAAGGGCGGCAAGGCTATGAGGCCCATGTGGGTGAGCGGGGCGTGAAGCTTTCAGGCGGTCAGCGCCAGCGGGTGACCTTGGCGCGTGTGATCCTGAAAAACGCACCGATTCTGCTGCTGGATGAGGCAACCTCCGCGCTCGATAGCGAGGTGGAAGCCGCTATTCAGGATACGCTATACGGCATGATGGAAGGCAAAACGGTGATCGCGATTGCGCATCGGCTCTCTACGATTGCCCAAATGGACCGCATCCTGGTGCTCGATCAGGGCCGGATTGTCGAAGATGGTCCGCATGACGCGCTTTTGGCCAAAGGCGGACTATATGCAGACTTCTGGGCCCGTCAGTCAGGCGGGTTCCTGACCATTGAGGAAAACGCGTGAAGATTGAAAGCTGGATCGATGCCTTTCGCGCCGCCGAGGGGCCGCCGCCGCAACAGCTCGGGGCGTTCATGCGATGGTGTCTGTCGGGGTCGTGGCCGGCATTGGTTCTTGCCGGCTTTCTGTCAGCGCTCGCTGGCGCCATGGAAGCCGGCACGGCGCTGATCCTTGGCCTCGTGATTGATGCCGCAGCAGATCTGGGGCCAGATCAGTTCTTCAGCACCCAGAATCTGACGGTCGTGATTGGATCGGTTGCGTTCTTCCTGCTCGCGCGTCCGGTGCTATTTGGCCTTTCCGCATCGGCCAACGCGATCATCGTTCAGCCAAATCTGAATCCGCTGGTGCTGTCGCGTCTCAACCGTTGGACCTTGGGTCAGACGGTTGGTTTCTTTGATGATGATTTCGCGGGCCGGATTGCGCAAAAACAGATGCAGGCGGCGCGGGCGGTGACAGATGTGGTGTCGGAGATCATCAACGTAGTGGCTTTCGCACTGGCCTCCTTGTTTGGCTCGGTGTTGTTGTTACTGGCAATCGATTGGCGAGTGACGCTCGGGTTCGGCGTCTGGTTGATTGCGTATTTTGCGCTGATCAACTGGTTTCTGCCCCGGGTACGCGAACGGTCTGCCGGGCGGGCCAGTGCGAGGGCCATGGTATCCGGTCAGGTTGTTGATACTATTACTAATATCAAAACGGTAAAGCTCTTTGCACATGCGGAGTTCGAAGACCGTGCAGCCTTGGGTGCAATGGAGGTTTTCCGCCAACGGGCTGTGGCTTTTGGCTATCTTGCTGCGGGGTTCCGCTTTGCGTTGATGTCACTTGCAGGCATTTTGCCTGTGGTTCTGATCGGCGGCACAATCCTGCTCTGGCAGTCCGGTCAGGCGAGCGAGGGCGATATCGTGGCGGCGGGTGCCGTCGCGATCCGTATCGCGCAGATGACGGGATGGGTGAGTTTTACGCTGATGCAAATCTACGCCAACATTGGCGAGATTGAAGATGGCATTCGTACCCTGACGCCCCGCAACCGGGTCGATGACGATCCCGGCGCACAAGCCTTGCAGGTACCGCGTGGCGAGATCGAAATGCGCGCTTTAAACTTCGCATATGGCCGCGATGTCGGCGGCGTGCAAGACATCAACCTGACCATTCACCCGGGTGAAAAGCTCGGTATTGTCGGCGCGTCGGGCGTTGGAAAATCGACGCTCGTGTCGCTGCTTCTCAGGCTCTATGACGCGGAAAATGGTGAAATTCTAATAGATGGTACCGATATCAGGGTAGTCACGCAGGAAAGCCTGCGGCGCAACATCGGTATGGTCACGCAAGAGACAGCCATGTTCAACCGGTCGGCGCGAGACAATATCCTCTACGGTCGTCCCGATGCCTCCGAGGCGGAGGTGATCGCCGCGGCCCGGAAAGCCGAAGCACATGAGTTCATCGAAACCTTGCAGGACCATAAGGGGCGCACGGGTTATGACGCGCACCTTGGCGAGCGGGGTGTCAAGCTCTCCGGCGGGCAGCGGCAGCGGATCGCTTTGGCCCGCGCCATTCTCAAGGATGCGCCGATCCTTGTGCTGGACGAGGCGACAAGCGCGCTCGACAGTGAGGTCGAAGCAGCGATCCAAACCGCGTTGGAACGCGTGATGGACGGCAAGACCGTGCTGGCCATCGCGCATCGTTTGTCCACGCTCACTGAAATGGACCGTATTGTGGTGATGGACGATGGCCATATCGTTGAAGATGGCAGCCACGAAGAGCTTTTGGCGCAAGGCGGGCTGTACGCGCAGTATTGGGATCGGCAGTCTGGCGGGTTTATCCGAACGCAGGCGGCAGAGTGACACTGGTAGCGTCGGCCAAATCAACCTAAAGCAAGTCCATGACTGAAGTTAGCATCACACGACTGGGCCTGCATGGAGACGGGATCGCGGATGGCCCGGTGTTCGTACCGCGGACCCTGCCCGGCGAGCAGGTCGCAGGTAAGCTGGAAGGCCAGACACTGCTGGATGCCCGGATCATCACACCGTCGGACCGGCGTGTGGCGGCGCCTTGCAGGCATTACAAGTCCTGCGGCGGCTGTCAGCTGCAGCATGCAGACGATGAATTTGTTGTTGAGTGGAAAGTTGACGTGGTTCGGCACGCGCTGAGCGCGCACGGGTTAGAGACGCATTTCCGCACCATAGAGACATCGCCCGCGAAGGCGCGCCGTCGTGCGGGTTTTGCCGCGCGTCGCACCAAGAAGGGTGCAATGGTCGGGTTTTACGGGCGCGCCTCTGACACTATCGTTCCGATCCCCGATTGTCTGTTGCTTGACCCCGCCGTGCGGGAAGGTGCCTCCGTCGCTGAAACTCTCGCCATGATCGGTGCCAGCCGCAAGACCGCCCTGTCGGTCATGGTCACCCTCAGCAAGGCCGGGTTGGACGTCGCTGTGCGGGGCGGAAAACCGCTTGATGGGCAGATGAGTCAACATCTGGCCGCAATTTGCGAGACCGCAGGATTGGCGCGGTTGACGTGGGAGGATGAGGTCATTGGCTTGCGCCATCCGCCGGTCCAGAGCTTTGACGGAATCGAAGTTGTGCCGCCACCGGGGTCCTTTCTTCAGGCAACAGCCCATGGCGAGAAAGTTCTGACCGATTCAGTCAAGGAAATCACCAAGCGCGCGTCAAAGATCATTGACCTCTTTGCCGGGTGCGGGACGTTTTCTTTGCCATTGGCGCGGGTGGCTGAGGTTCACGCCGTCGAAGGTGAGGCAGATATGTTGATGAGCCTGGATGCTGGTTGGCGTCACGGCGAGGGGCTCAAAAGTGTCACCACAGAGACGCGCGATCTGTTCCGTCGCCCGCTGATGGCTGACGAGCTGGCAAAGGCGGAGGCAGTTGTCCTCGACCCGCCACGCGCTGGTGCCGAAGCGCAGGTTGCTGAATTGGTCGGGTCGAATGTACCCCGCATCGCCTATGTTTCGTGCAACCCGGTTACCTTCGCCCGCGATGCGGCGGTTCTTGTTGCTGCTGGTTACGATTTGGAATGGGTTCAGGTGGTAGACCAATTCCGCTGGTCGGCTCATGTGGAGCTTGCGGCCTGCTTCACCGCGCCCCATATGGCTTGAATCGCAATGAGGAGACCCCGATGGGTATGAGAGAGAAGCTTGATGTCTGGCTGGACCAGCGCTGGGTGACCAATCTTGTCATCGGTGTGATCATATTCAACGCGGTTCTGCTGGGGATGGAGACGTCTCCGAAACTCATGAGTGTAGCAGGCGGCTTGATTATCGCGCTGGACAAGGCCTGCCTTGCGTTTTTCGTCGTTGAGATTTTCCTCAAGCTGGTAGCGCGCGGCAAACGGTTCTTTCACAGCGGCTGGAATATCTTTGACGTGCTGATCGTGGGCGCGGCCCTGGTGCCCGGATCCCAAACCATGTCCGTGCTGCGGGCGTTGCGTATTCTGCGGGTCTTGCGGGTTATCTCGGTCGCGCCGTCGCTGCGCCGCGTGGTCGAAGGCTTTGTGACCGCCCTGCCCGGCATGGGCAGCGTTTTTCTGCTGATGGCGATCATCTTTTATATCGGCTCCGTGATCGCCACGAAACTCTTTGCGGCAAGCTTTCCGCAATGGTTCGGCTCCCTGCCGCAAAGTGGCTATACGCTGTTTCAGGTCATGACGCTGGAAAGCTGGTCCATGGGAATCGTACGCCCGGTGATGGAGGTTTACCCCTATGCCTGGGCCTTCTTTGTGCCCTTCATCATGGTCACGACCTTTGCCGTGGTGAACCTATTGGTCGGCTTGATCGTGAACTCCATGCAGGACGCGCACCAGCAGGAAGCGGGGGAGCAGACCGATGCTTACCGCGATGAAGTTCTGACGCGTCTTGTGGCAATCGAAGAAAAACTGAACCAAAAGCCCCCCTCCTGACGGATTTGTTACCTTGCTTAACCCGTTGCTCATGGTAGACGGTTGATAAAAGAGCAGGCAAAAAATTCGATAAACAGGACAGCAAGAAATGCGTCGACGCGAATTGATGATGAGCACCGCAGCGCTGATAGCGCTGGGCGGGTGCGCAAGTTCGAAATTTAAGAAATACAATGGGCCGGAAGTCACCTTTGTGGTGGTGAACAAAGAAGACCGGCGCATGTATCTTTTCCACGAAGATGCCCTTTTGCGCGCATACGATATCCAGCTTGGATTCGCGCCCGAAGGTCATAAGGAGTTTGAGGGTGACGGAAAAACGCCCGAAGGGCTGTACCGCATTGACCGTCGCAACCCGAACAGTGAATTCCACCTGTCGCTCGGGATCTCCTATCCCAATACTGTCGACTACGCGGCGGCGAAGGCGGTGGGTAAATCAGCCGGTGGTGACATCTTTATCCATGGGCAGAAGTCACCGTTCAAGAAAGTGTCGGGTGACTGGACCTGGGGCTGCATCGCTGTGACAAACCCCGAGATGGAAGAGATCTACGCGATGGTCAAAAATGACACGCTGATCAAGATCAACCCCTGATACGTTTCAGAATCAGCTGTTCACCTGTATTGGCGCGCCACCCCTGTCGCCCAGAATGAGCGTCCACCAGATTTTGCCATTGGATTCCTGGTGCCAGGCAAAGCCCATGGCATCTGCATCCGGTGACAGGATCACGCGCCGCGTGTCGGGCTGTTCCATCCACGCAGCCAGAGTTTCAAGCTCGGTCTCATACGTTTCGGAAATATTCTCGCCAACCAGCGAACCGATAAAGCCGACACGCTGCACCCGTTCGATCGGGGACGACCCATCTGATCCAAAATGCCAGGGCCGGCTCTGCACTGCCATATCCTTTGAGTGAGTCGCTGCCGCTGCGTTCAGTTGCGAATCAAGGGCAACCGCAGGTTGGCCGGATGCACTGCGCAGGGCATTTATCGAATCGAGCATACGGAACTGAATGTCGGATGTGTCCCGGTTTCTGATCTTGTAAACCTGAGGCACTGCCTTGCCATCTGCACCATAGTTCGAACTGGGTGTAGAGGGCGCGCAGGCGGATAAAACCACTGTAAGGGCTACAAGAATGGAAATCAGACGGTTCATTGAAGTCTCCTAGACGTTGCGAAGCCACATATCCTGCAATTCCTGATTTTTCAAACGCACAAGCGCTTGAACCCCTTGATGACATCTCTTTGATTTGCGACTGCGGCATTCTCGCAATAAACTGCTGCGAAATTTATGCGGATTCGCGCTTAGGGAGACATCAGCATGTCTGGAAACAATTTCAAAACACCGGGACGGCGGGCATTCCTTGCTGGAAGCGCGGCCATGCTCGCTTCACCCGCAATTGCGCAGGACCTGGGGTCAGTGAACTCCCCTGCCACGACGCAGGGTGAGCGTGACATCACTGAGACCGTACGCCGCAACATCTCCAGCTTCCGGACGGTGGACTGGCGGCCGTATTTCTCCGACCTGCGCAAAGGCGCGATCCTGGTCGATATCGACAGCCGTGCGTTGCACTATTGGGCTGAGGGTGGAAACTTCTACAAACTCTACCCGTCCAGCGTGCCTTTGACCGAAGAATTGACGCGCAAGGGCCGGACTCGGGTTGTTCTGAAGGATCCGGAGCCGGATTGGCGGCCAACGCCCTCAATGCTCAAGCGCAATCCTGACTGGCCGGATTATATCCCGCCGGGTCCTGACAATCCGCTTGGCACAAGGTCGCTCCATCTGAGCTGGACCTATTACCGCATTCACGGCACCCATGATACGCGCAAGATCGGTCGGCAATCGTCGAACGGGTGCATCGGCCTCTACAACGAGCACATCGAAGAGCTTTACGAAATGGCGGAAGTTGGCACACAAGTGTTGCTAATTTGACGACATTCCTGCGGTTCCACGCCGGATTTTAAGAATCTGGTTTGCAAAGACGGACTTATGATGTTTTACATTCAACCACGAGGTAAGTCTTGGGCGTGTGCTATCGCATTGCGAAGCATGCCTTTTCTGGAGGTTATGAAATGAAAAAACTCGTTCTCGCAGCAGCTCTTACAGCCGCAGCATCCACAGCTTTTGCTGGTTCTTTGGAAGAGCCGATTGTTGAAGCACCTGTCGTTGTCGAAGAGACACAAGGTTCTTCAGCAGGTATCATCCTGCCGCTGATCCTGCTGGTTATCGTTGCAGCAGCTGTAGCGTAAGCGCTAGCGACCAAAAACTTAAAAGGCGGTGTCTTTGGCACCGCCTTTTTTTATGCGCTGATCAGCTTGTCCAGCCGCTCAGGTTATCGTCGATGACATTACAAAGCGCTTCAATATGCGCATCGTCATCGTTGAGGCAGGGAATATAGGTGAACGACTCGCCTCCAGCTTCCTCAAAGCTTTCCTTGATCTCTTCATTGATCTCTTCGAGCGTCTCGATGCAGTCGGCCGAAAACGCTGGCGCACAAACGGCAATGTTCTTTTTGCCTGCTTCCGCCAGTCGAGCCACTTCTTCCACTGTGTATGGCTTCAGCCATTCTTCCGGCCCAAAGCGGGATTGGAACGTCGTCGTGATCTCCGTATCTTCCCACCCAAGACGTTCTTTGAGCAGGCGCGTGGTTTTCTGACATTGGCAATGGTAGGGATCGCCCTCCATCAAGTAACGAATGGGTACCCCGTGGTAGGAGCACACCAGAATATCTGGTCGTTTTTCCAAATCCGCATAGGCTTTTTCAATCGACTGAGCGAGTGCCTCGATATAGTCCGGGCGGTCATAGTAGGGGTCCACCGTGCGTGTCGTCGGCTGCCATTTTTCATAGGTGAGTGACCGAAAGAACTCGTCATTTGCGGTGGCGGACGTTGCCCCCGCATAGTGCGGATAAAGCGGAAAAAACAATATCTTACGGCACCCGGCGGCAGTCATTTCCGCCACCTTTGAACGGGTCGAAGGGTTGCCGTACCGCATGCAGAAATCAACCATGACTTCCTCGCCATGACGGGTCGACATCACTTCCTTGATCTTGGCGGTCTGCGCCTTGGTAATGGTCATCAGAGGGCTTTCGCCCGCTTCTTCATTCCAGATCGACTTATAGGCCGCGCCACTGGAAAAGGGTCTCTTTGACAGGATGATCAGCTGCAGAAGTGGCTGCCAAATCCACGGGCTGTAATCGATCACGCGACGATCTGAAAGGAATTCATTCAGATACCGACGCATCGACCAATAGTCATAGTTGTCCGGGGTCCCAAGGTTGGCAATCAAAACACCAATTCTGGGTTTGGCGATCGCTGGATGGTCTGCCTCCGCGTGGGCGGGCCGTACCATTGCATCTGCGGTCGAGCTGCTGTCCAGCATATTGGTTTCCTTTAACTCGGGTCGTGTCGTCAGATAGACGGTTTTCGGCGAGGGTCAATCACGCAAAGGGCGCTCCGGTACCTTAAGCGCATCAGCCAGCCTGGATTTTGCGGAGCCGGGCCGGAGCGGTTGTTGTTGGCTGGGGTCGGGTGCCCAACCGGTCAGAAAGATCGTCTCGAAACTGGCAAAGATACTGCCATTCTCATTTGCGAACGCGTCCTGATAACGGCGGGCAGTCTCGAAAAACAGTGATTTTGGAGGAATTGTGCGATGGCGGGAAGACAGCACGTTGGTTTCGCCCATGTCGCGCAGATCCTGCATCAAATGGAAGGCGTCCCGATATTGGACTTTTAGCGGTAGGCTGTCGGCCACGGGTAATGATAACCCGGCCCTTTGCAGCAACGCTCCGTAGTCGCGAATCTCACCCATTGGTGCGACACGGGGCGAAAGTCCTCCGGTGAGCGATGCTTCTGCCTCCGCAAGGTATCTGCGCAACTCTTCGAGCGTTTGCCCGCCCAATGTTGCAGCGATCATCAGCCCATCTGGTGTGAGTCCGCGCCGGCATTGGATCAACTGTCCGACTGGATCGTTTGACCAATGCAGTGACATCGCATGCAGAATCAAATCACAGGAATTCGGCTCTAACGCGAGGGTATCTGTATCGCTTACGATCCGTGCGCCGGGAAACCGTGTTGCCCAGACATCCGCATAGGGCGTGACCACGGCGACTTGCGTAAACGTCCTGTTAACCAAGCCCACGCGATCCTTGATCTCATCCGCTGCCGATTCTTGCAGAAACATTCCTTCGGCCGTCGCGCGTTTGCGGCGCAATGAAAGTGCGTGGGAATCGGTCAGCGGCGGTTGAGTGGTCATGGAGAGGTCAAATAAAGTGGCGGAGCTAGGATTTCAAACGGCAGTTTCATTGGTTTATCCGCCTCGTTGTCTTGGGTGCGGCGGGCAGGTCGAAAGCGATTTTGGTCTGTGTGGTGAGTGCTGGCGGGATACGCCCTTTATCGGTGGGTCGATCTGCGACACCTGCGGCACGCCGCTTCCAGGAGACGATCATGGTGATACACTGAAATGTGATGACTGCATGATTACGCCCCGACCATGGGCCAAGGGGCGTGCGGCGTTGCTCTATAAAGACAATGCACGGCGAATGATTCTGGCGTTAAAACATGGTGATCGTCAGGAGATTGCGGAGCCAGCCGCGCTCTGGATGTCGCGTGCCATCGAGGACCTGCCATTGGAGAACATGTTGATTGCGCCTGTGCCGCTGCATTGGATGCGGCTGCTCAAACGTCGATATAACCAGTCGGCTTTGCTTGCTCAGGCTTTGGCACGTCATACCGGGTTGCCCGTGTGCCCCGATCTTTTGCAACGCCAACGGCGCACGCAATCCATGGATGGCTTGACGAAAGAGGTTCGCTTTACGTCTGTAAAGGGCGCCATTCGGGCGCACCCGCGTCGGCGGCATCGGATGGCAGGCCGGCCAGTATTGCTGGTTGATGATGTCCTGACTTCGGGGGCGACCTTATCTTCTGCGGCGGACGCCTGCCTTGCAGCCGGATCAGGACCTGTTTACGTCGTAGCCCTAGCGCGCGTGGCAAAAGATACCTAAATGCCTTTTCAGCACGCCAGTTGAAAAGGAATTTTCTATGAAGACCGTGGAAATCTACACGTCGCCGCTCTGTGGTTTCTGCCATGCCGCCAAGCGGTTGCTGTCCCAAAAGGGAGTCGATTTCGCCGAGGTGGATGTTTGGGCTAATCCGGACCGCAAGCCGGAAATGGTGCAGCGGGCCAACGGTGGTCGTACCGTGCCTCAGATTTTCGTCGGCGAAATGCACGTGGGCGGCTGTGATGATCTTTATGAGCTTGAGCGGAAAGGTGATCTCGACAAGCTGCTTGCCGCTTGATGAAGATCGCGCTCATCCAGCTCAATGTAACAGATGATCCGTCAGAGAATCTGCCGACCACATTGAACTACATCCGTGACGCGGTAGCGGCGGGGGCGGAGTTTGTCCTGACCCCTGAGGTTACAAATTGTGTTTCGACAAGTCGCTCGCACCAGAATGCGGTGCTGCAGCTGGAAGACACAGACCAGACCCTTGCCGCGCTACGCGATACGGCGCGGGACGCGGGTATTTGGCTGCTAATTGGCTCGCTTGGTCTGAAAACACATGATGAAGATGGTCGTTTCGCCAATCGGTCGTTCATGATCAACCCTTTGGGGGACATCGTGGCGCGCTATGACAAAATCCACATGTTTGATGTGCAAGTCACGCCGGAGGAGACATTTCGCGAATCTGATGGCTACCGGCCCGGTATCGAGGCGGTCGTCGCACCGACAGACTTCGGAATGGTTGGCATGACCGTGTGCTACGATGTGCGCTTTGCTGCGCTCCACGTTGCGCTGGCACGGGCAGGGGCAGAGATCCTGACGGTTCCAGCGGCGTTTTCACCCGTTACCGGGGCTGCGCATTGGCACACGTTGCTGCGCGCAAGAGCAATCGAAACGGGGTGTTATGTGCTGGCGCCGGCGCAGACCGGAACGCACGCAAGCAAGACACACAAAACCCGGTCAACATATGGGCATTCACTGGTCGTGACCCCTTGGGGAGAGGTGCAATTGGACGCAGGTAGCGAACCCGGCGTTTACATCACGGACCTCGATATGGAAAAGGTAAATGAGGCGCGAGGGAAAATCCCAAGCCTTTCAAATGCTAGACCTTTTGACGGACCCTGATGAACGAAGACCAACACGCCTTAGCGATCTCCCTGTTTACGGAGATCATGGCAACGGACCAGCTGGTCCGCGCTCGTTTGAGCCGTGTGTTGCCCAAGGGTATGGAGATTTCGCATTTCTCCGTCCTCAATCATTTGGCATGGGTCGCTGATGAACGCACGCCCGCTCAGCTGGCGGAAACTTTCCATGTGACACGCGGGGCGATGACGAACACCCTGAGCAAGCTGGAGTGGGCAGGTTATGTGCATATCCGCCCCGATTGGGACGACGCGCGGCGCAAGTTTGTGGCCATTAGCCCGGCAGGACGGCAGGCGCGTGACTATGCGGTCGGGACCGTCACGCCACTCATCAATCAGATGGTGGAAAAGGTGGGTGCGGATGAAGTGCGCGGTGCCTTGCCCATCCTGCGCGAGTTGCGCATTCAACTAGGCAAGGATTAGGCGCCTGGCTTGAGGCTTGCGGTTACGTAATTCACACTCAGATCCCTGTCCGATAGACGCCAGGACCAGGTGACCGGATTGAACACAAACCCCTTCCGATCCACCGGATCCAGACCAGCGTCGCGCATCAACGCGTAAAGCTCGTCTGGGGTGATGAATTTTGACCATTCATGTGTGCCCTTAGGCAGCCATCGCATCACATGTTCTGCCCCGATAATAGCCATCATGTAGGATTTTGGATTGCGGTTGATGGTCGAACAAATATGCAAGCCGCCGGGCTTGAGCAGCTTCCGGCAGGCGATCAGATAGTCGATAGGAGAAGCCACATGCTCCACCACCTCCATGTTCAGGACCACATCGAATTGTTCACCCGCATCCGCCAGGGCTTCTGCAGTTGTATGGCGATAGTCGATCTTCAATCCTGACTGCTCTGCATGGATTTTTGCCACGGGTATATTGCGCTCTGCCGCATCTGCACCCACGACATCCGCGCCCAGACGCGCCATTGGCTCTGCAAGCAGACCACCACCGCATCCAATGTCCAGAATGCGCAATCCCTCAAACGCTGAAGGAACCGTCAGGTCCCGGTCAAATTCGCCGGCGATCTGGCTGGTGATATAGTCAAGCCGGCACGGGTTCAGCATATGCAGCGGCTTGAATTTCCCGTTTTCATCCCACCACTCAGCCGCCATTGCCTCAAATTTAGCAATTTCAGATGGATCAACAGTTGTTTGTGGCGCTTGCATTCTGGGCTCCATGTGCTCAATTGCGGTTTCGTACTATATAGGCCTCTAATGGACAAATTCTCGGACCAAAAGCGCGCAGTTCAGTATCTTTACCCGCCGATCGACCCTTTCGATCAGCGGATGTTGGACGTGGGCCAGGGCCATCGCATTTATGTTGAGCAATGCGGCAACCCCGATGGCATTCCCGTCGTTGTCTTGCACGGCGGACCTGGTGGCGGGTGCAGCCCGGCCATGCGGCGCTATTTCGATCCAGAAATCTATCACATCGTGCTGTTCGATCAGCGCGGGTGTGGGCGGTCTCGACCCCATGCCAGTGTCAATCAGAATACGACATGGCATCTGGTGGAGGATATTGAACGCATCAGGCGTGAGTTCGACATCGAGTCCTGGATCGTATTTGGTGGCAGCTGGGGGGCAACCCTTTCGCTCATCTATGCGCAGGCACATCCGCATGCGGTGCAACATCTGGTACTGCGCGGGGTCTTCCTCATGACGCAGGCTGAACTCGATTGGTTCTACGGCGGAGGTGCGGGAAAATTCTGGCCTGAAGTCTGGGAGAGATTTGTCTCTCTCGTTCCAGCGGACGAACGCGGAGATCTGATCGAAGCTTATCGGCGCAGGTTGTTTTCCGGCGATATGACGCAGGAGACACGATATGCCAAGGCCTGGTCCGCATGGGAAAATGCGTTGGCGTCAATCCATTCCTCTGGCACGACGTCGGACAGCCCAGGGGAATACGCGCGGGCCTTTGCACGGCTGGAAAACCACTACTTCTCGAATGCTGGCTTTTTGGAGTTTGATGGCCAGATCCTTGCTCATATGGGTCGGATCGCGCATATCCCAGGTGTTATCGTGCAGGGCAGATACGATATGATCTGCCCCCCGGACAATGCCTATAAACTCGCGCAAGCGTGGGAGAATTGTGAACTGAAAATGGTCAGAAACGCTGGGCATGCTTTATCTGAACCGGGAATCAGTGCAGAATTGGTGCGCACAATGGACAGGATTGGCGGACAGTGACAGGGCGCCCACAGATCGATCGACGGGCGCTTTTTGCCTCCGGTGCCGCCGCAGCTTTGCTGGTGGCGACTGGTGTTTCAGTTCAGGCCAGTCCGCAACGCGGCGGGCGTCTGCGTGCGGCTTTGTCGGGCGCGGCACGGGAGCATGTATTTGACAGCCGGCAGGACCATGGCCTGTTCATGAATGTTGCAATGGTCGGGACCGTGTTTGATACGCTGACCGAAATCGCGGCAGATGGCACCTTGCGGGGGGAATTGGCAACGCAATGGACGGGATCATCCGACGCTCGAAGCTGGGTGCTTGAGCTTCGTGCGGGCGTGACCTTCCACAATGCTCAGGATTTCGGCCCAGCAGATGTCATGGCCTCGTTCGATCTGCACCGGGATACGCTTCTTGCCGACGTGACACAGGTTTTGCAGGTCGGTGATAATCGTGTTCGCGTTGAATTGAGCGAGGGAGACCCAGATTTCCCGTATCGCCTGTCGGACCCGCGCCTTGTGATCTATCCGGCTGACCATATGGAAGCGGCCATGCGGGACGGGATCGGCACCGGGCTATACCGCGTCCATAAATTCCAGCCCGGCCGCCAGCTTTTGGCGCACCGCGTCGAGATGCACTACAAAGACGGCCTTTCCGGTTGGTTTGATGAAGTCGAACTGGTGGCGCTATCTGCCGACGCCGTCCGTGCCGAAGCCCTGAGGGATAAATACGTGGATGTCGCTGACCTCACGCATATTGCCGATCTGGGTGACGCGACCAACATCACCATGTTGCCGGAAGAGCATTTCATGAATACCGCGGTCGATCGCTGTATCGCTCTGCCCAGCCAGATCGGCAGGCGTTGGCCACTGGATAACCTGCGTGCGGCGGAGCGTTGGTGGATGGCCTGACACGATCAGGGGTTGCGGTGGCAGCGGCGCGGGTCTATATGGCTTTTAACAGCGGCGCTTTCGGGTCCAAACCAAAAGCTCCACCGGATAATTCAACGGGCCGCGCGCCCGTTTTTTTGTGCTTGAATGAAACCCGCAGGACCTATGACCAACGACCTGATTGCCAAAGCCGCCATTGACCGCCGCATGGCCGAGATCATCACCCCGGTGATCGAGGATATGGGGTTTGAGCTGGTGCGCGTGCGGCTGATGTCCGGCAAGACAACAACACTGCAGATCATGGCCGATAAGCCCGATGGTGGCATCGAAGTCGATGATTGTGCAGAGATCAGCCAAGCCGTTGGTGCGGTGTTGGATGTCGAGGATCCGATCCTGGATGAGTACACGCTGGAAGTTTCCAGTCCGGGGATTGATCGCCCGCTGACGCGGCTCAAGGACTTCGAGATGTTCGAAGGCTATGAGGCCAAGATCGAAACCGCCGAGATGATTGACGGGCGCCGCCGTTTCAAAGGCGAGCTGGCGGGTGTTGAGGACGATGAAGTGCTGATCAACGTCGCCGAAGGCACCATCGGTTTGAAATTCGACTGGTTGTCGGAGGCCAAGCTTGTGCTGACCGATGATCTGATCAAGGAAATGTTGCGCCAGCGCAAAGCTGCGGGCGCATTGGACGAAACCAAGTTTGACGAAATATCTGACGAGACAGAGACGGAAATTTCCGCCAAGGGAGAGCAATAAATGGCCATTACATCTGCAAATCAGCTGGAGCTTTTGCAAACCGCCGAGGCCGTGGCCCGCGAAAAGATGATCGACCCCGGATTGGTGGTCGAAGCGATGGAAGAATCACTCGCACGTGCGGCCAAGTCCCGCTACGGCGCCGAGATGGACATTCGTGTGCACATCGACCGGAAAACGGGTCGCGCGACCTTCACCCGGGTCCGCACCGTGGTCGAAGACGAAGATCTGGAAAACTATCAGGCCGAGTTCACCGTTGAGCAGGCCAAGCAATATATGGAAAACCCGGAAGTTGGGCAGGAGTTCATCGAAGAAGTTCCGCCGGTAGAGATGGGTCGGATCGCGGCACAATCCGCCAAACAGGTGATTCTGCAAAAAGTCCGTGAGGCCGAGCGCGACCGTCAGTACGAGGAATTCAAGGATCGTGCCGGCACCATCATCAACGGCCTGGTCAAGCGCGAGGAATACGGCAACGTCATCGTCGATGTGGGCGCGGGCGAAGCGATTCTGCGCCGAAACGAGAAGATCGGCCGCGAAAGCTACCGCCCCAATGACCGTATTCGCGTCTACATCAAAGATGTGCGCCGCGAACAGCGTGGCCCGCAGATTTTCCTGAGCCGAACCGCGCCAGAGTTCATGGCGGAACTGTTCAAAATGGAAGTGCCGGAGATTTACGACGGCATCATCGAGATTAAAGCGGTGGCCCGTGATCCGGGCTCACGCGCAAAGATCGCCGTGATCTCTTATGACAACTCGATTGATCCGGTCGGGGCCTGCGTCGGTATGCGCGGCAGCCGCGTTCAGGCGGTGGTCAACGAATTGCAGGGCGAGAAAATCGACATCATTCCATGGAATGAAGATCAGCCGACCTTCCTTGTGAACGCGCTGCAACCGGCAGAAGTCTCCAAGGTTGTTCTCGATGAAGAAGCAGGCAAGATCGAAGTTGTCGTGCCCGAAGAGCAGTTGAGCCTTGCTATCGGGCGTCGCGGTCAGAACGTGCGTCTGGCATCGCAGCTGACCGCGCTCGACATCGATATCATGACCGAAGAGCAGGAAAGCCAGCGCCGTCAGGCAGAGTTTGAACTGCGCACCAAGCTTTTCGTCGACAATCTTGATTTGGATGAATTCTTCGCACAACTTCTTGTTTCCGAAGGATTTACGAGCCTTGAAGAGGTTGCTTACGTCGAGTTGGACGAGCTGCTAGTCATTGATGGCGTCGATGAAGACACCGCAAATGAGCTTCAGGCCCGGGCACGTGATGTTTTGGAAGCGCAGAACAAGGCCGCTCTGGAAGCCGCCCGTGCGCTGGGCGTCGAAGACAGCCTCGTTGAGTTCGAAGGCCTGACCCCGCAAATGATCGAAGCGCTTGCGAAGGATGACGTCAAGACGCTGGAAGACTTCGCTACTTGTGCCGACTGGGAATTGGCAGGTGGATGGACCACCGTTGATGGGGAACGTGTCAAAGACGACGGCGTGCTGGAGCCTTTTGACGTCTCTCTGGAAGAAGCGCAGGACCTTATCATGACGGCGCGGGTGATGTTGGGCTGGGTTGATCCAGCCGAACTTGAGGCCGAGGCCGCCGCCGAAGACGAAATCGGTGATGAAACGGAGGAAGCCGAGGTCTGATCTCAGACCTCGGGGTTCACGATGGGTCGCGGTGGCGCTCCCAAAGACCGCGGTGACGGTCCTGATCGCAAGTGTATTGTAACGGGCGAAGTACATCCTAAATTTGGATTGATACGGTTTGTTGCAGGTCCGGACGGTCAAGTTGTGCCGGATATTCTGGGGAAACTCCCAGGTCGGGGCATCTATGTGGCCGCAGACCGGAACGCCATTGACAAAGCGGCTACCAAAGGTTTGTTTGCGCGCTCGGCGAAAGCCCCTCTCAAAGCGGCCCAAGGGCTCGCGGATGAGGTTGAACGCCAGTTGGCGCGTCGTGTTGTTGACCTGATTTCACTGCAGCGTAAGGCAGGCAAGGCTGTCGCTGGGTTTGAGAAGGTCAAGAACTGGTTGCAGATGGAAGAGGCCGAAGTCCTCATTCAGGCGGTCGATGGTTCGGGCCGCGGAAAATCGAAACTGAGTACGCCGCACTACGGGTCATATATTGGCTGGTTGACGGCAGACGAATTGGGTTTGGCATTTGGTCGCCAAACTGTGATACATGGGGCGCTCGCCTCTGGTGGACTCACTCAACGTGTTGTAGAGGAAGCCCAAAGACTTAAAGGCGTGCGCGTAAAAGAGGATGGCGGAAGCCCTCCGAAAGGATAGACGAGCTACATGAGCGATACTGACGGCAAAAAAACATTGGGTCTGCGCGGCGGCGCGCGTCCGGGCAACGTAAAGCAGAGCTTTAGCCACGGGCGGACCAAGAACGTCGTGGTTGAGACCAAACGGAAACGCGTTGTGGTTCCCAAGGCGGGTGCCGCGAAGCCAAGTGCCGGTGCGGCAGCTGGCGTGGGCGATCCGTCCAGGCGCCCGGCTGGTATATCCGATGCGGAGATGGAACGCCGGTTGAAAGCTGTTCAGGCTGCGAAAGCCCGTGAAGCCGAAGAATCAGCCGCCCGCGAAGCGGAAGAAAAAGCCCGCGCGGAAGACCGTGAGCGGCGCCGTGCGGAGCAGGAGGCACGTGAGCGCGAAGAGCGTGAGCGCGAGGAAAGCCTCAAGGCAAAAGCCGAGGAAGACAAGCGACGCCAGGCCGAAGTCGAAGCCGCCGCCAAAGCTGCAGCGGCACCAGCGGAAGAACCCGTTGTTCAGCGCCCTACCGCCAAGGCTGCGCCAGACCCTGCACCGCGTAAGCAGCAACAGGATCGTGACCGTGACAACAAGCGGGGCGGCAAAGGCAACGAAGACAGCCGTCGTTCAGGTAAGCTGACACTTAATCAGGCGCTTGCCGGTGGTGAAGGTGGACGTCAACGTTCCATGGCTGCCATGAAGCGCAAGCAGGAGCGCGCTCGTCAGAAAGCCATGGGTGGCCAGGTCGAGCGTGAAAAGGTCATGCGGGACGTTCAAGTTCCCGAAGCGATCGTCGTTTCCGAACTGGCGAACCGGATGTCTGAGAAAGTTGGCGCTGTCGTCAAGGCACTGATGAACAACGGCATGATGGTGACACAGAACCAGACCATCGATGCGGATACAGCGGAACTGATCGTCGAGGAGTTCGGCCACAAGGTGGTTCGTGTATCGGACGCTGATGTGGAAGATGTGATCAAAGAGGTCGAGGACGATCCAACGGATCTTCAGTCGCGCCCACCGGTCATCACCATCATGGGGCACGTCGACCACGGTAAGACGTCGCTTCTGGACGCAATCCGGAATGCAAAGGTCGTTGCCGGCGAAGCTGGTGGTATCACGCAGCACATCGGCGCTTATCAGGTGAAAACCGATGGTGGGCAGTTGCTGAGCTTCCTCGACACGCCGGGCCACGCGGCCTTTACCTCCATGCGGTCCCGCGGAGCGCAGGTGACGGATATCGTTGTTCTGGTGGTTGCTGCGGATGACGCGGTGATGCCTCAGACGATTGAAGCGATCAACCACGCGAAAGCGGCGGAAGTTCCGATGATCGTCGCGATCAACAAGATCGACCGACCAGCTGCGGACCCTGACAAAGTGCGCACCGATCTGCTGCAGCACGAAGTGATCGTCGAAAAGATGTCCGGTGAAGTGCAGGATGTCGAAGTTTCCGCAATCACGGGGCAGGGGCTGGATGAACTGCTGGAAGCGATTGCGCTGCAAGCCGAGATCCTTGAACTGAAAGCCAACCCGGATCGTGCGGCGCAAGGTGCGGTAATCGAAGCGCAGCTTGACGTGGGCCGGGGTCCGGTCGCAACCGTTCTGATTCAGAATGGCACGTTGCGACAGGGCGACATCTTTGTTGTCGGGGAGCAATACGGTAAGGTCCGTGCGCTCATCAACGACAAGGGCGAACGTGTCAAAGAGGCTGGCCCCTCTGTTCCGGTTGAAGTGCTTGGCCTGAACGGCACACCCGAAGCGGGTGACGTGTTGAATGTGACCGATACGGAAGCACAGGCCCGTGAGATCGCGGCCTATCGCGAGCAGGCGGCTAAGGACAAACGTGCGGCTGCAGGTGCGGCGACCACGCTTGAGCAGCTGATGGCGAATGCCAAAGCAGATGAAAACGTCAGCGAGCTTCCAATCCTTGTGAAGGCCGATGTTCAGGGTTCTGCCGAAGCGATCGTTCAAGCGATGGAGAAGATCGGCAACGACGAAGTGCGCGTGCGGGTTCTTCACTCCGGTGTTGGTGCGATCACGGAAACCGATGTAGGTTTGGCCGAAGCGTCCGAAGCGCCAATCATGGGGTTCAACGTGCGAGCCAACGCCTCTGCGCGAAACACTGCCAACCAGAAGGGCGTGGAAATCCGTTACTACTCGGTCATCTATGACCTTGTGGATGATGTGAAGGCGGCAGCCTCCGGGTTGCTATCGGCGGAAATCCGCGAAAACTTCATTGGCTATGCGACAATCAAAGAAGTCTTCAAAGTGACCGGCGTTGGCAAAGTGGCTGGCTGTCTCGTGACCGAAGGCGTTGCGCGTCGCTCGGCCGGTGTCCGTTTGTTGCGGGACAACGTGGTGATTCACGAAGGGACGCTCAAAACGCTCAAGCGTTTCAAGGATGAAGTTGCCGAGGTTCAGTCGGGTCAGGAATGCGGTATGGCGTTTGAGAACTATGACGACATCCGTGCTGACGATGTGATCGAAATCTTCGAACGTGAAGAAATCACTCGTACTTTGACTTGATATATATCTGATATTAAAAACAAAAAAGGGGTACCTGCCGGGTACCCCTTTTTTACTATTCGTTCCTTCGAACCTGTCAGGCGGCTCTAGTGACCGGTACGCCTGCGTAGGTTTCTTTATCGACTTGCACGACAATTCTGCCATCAGGTAAGGCGCGCACGAATATACCTTGAACGGATATGGCGCTTCCCAAGATGATGGTTCTAAGCATGTCGGTCCTCCCCAGGATTAAGACATGATAAATATGTAATCGTGGTTAACAGATTGTCACAAACAAAATAACAATGTGTTAACGACTGTTTACCGATCGGCAATAATCTTCCTATTTGGTTACAATAAATCCCGTAATACGGGAATTAATGGTATATCGGCCGCTGGCATCGGGTAGTTTCTCAAATCATTCGCACGAACCCATTTCAGGTTTTGCCCTTCCCGAGACTGTGGTGTGCCCTCCCATTTTCGGCAGGCAAAGAGCGGCATCAACAAGTGAAACGTGTCGTAGCTGTGGCTGGCGAAGGTTAAGGGCGCAAGACAGCTTTGCCAGGTGTTGATGCCCAACTCTTCCTCAAGCTCGCGGATCAGGGCGACTTCTGGTGTCTCGCCGGGTTCAACCTTCCCGCCGGGAAACTCCCAAAGCCCGGCCATCGATTTCCCCTCTGGTCTTTGTGCCAACAGCACGCGCCCGTCGATATCGATAAGTGCGACAGCGGAGACGAGTACGGTTTTCATCGTATGCACCGAAACCTCAGGATCGATAGTCGGCGTTGATCGAGATATAGCCATGTGTCAGATCGCATGTCCAAACTGTCGCTGCGCCAGCCCCGAGGCCTACATCGACTAGGATATCAATCTTTTCGCCTTTCATGTGGGCTGCGGCATCATCTTCGCGGTAGGTCGGGCTGACCCACCCGTTTTCGGCCACGAGCACGTCTCCAAATCGGATCGACAACTTGTCCCGGTCGGCCGCCGCGCCGGATTTCCCGACTGCCATGACGACGCGACCCCAATTCGGGTCCTCGCCTGCGATGGCCGTTTTGACGAGCGGTGAATTGGCGATTGAGAGCGCATGGGTCTTGGCATCCAAATCGGACGCAGCGCCAGTAACGGAAATCTCGACGAATTTCGTAGCACCTTCGCCATCCTTCACAACCTGATGGGCCAGATCGAGCATGACCTGATGCAATGCCTCGCAGAAAGCCTCATTACCGGTCACATCAACGCCAGTCGCTCCGGTCGCGGCAACCATCAGGCTGTCCGATGTCGAGGTGTCGCTGTCGACTGTGATGCAGTTAAACGTGCGCTCGTTGTGGTTCGAAAGTAGCGCCTGCAACTCAGCTTGCCCAATCAGGGCATCGGTAAACACGTATACCAGCATCGTCGCCATATCCGGCGCGATCATCCCCGAACCCTTGGCAATCCCGGCGATGGACACCTTCTTGCCACCAATGTCGATTTCCGCTCCAGCGCCTTTCGGGAAGGTATCGGTCGTCATGATGGCGCGTGCTGCGTCTTCGATAGCGTCTGCAGATGTGGTACGCGCAAGAGTTTCCAGGTGCTGCGTTATCCGATCAAAAGGCAGAGGCTCCCCGATTACGCCGGTAGATGCAGTAAAGACCCGATCCACGGGAGTGTCGCAGGCAGCGGCGGTCGCTTGGGTAATCGCGGCTACCGCATCGATCCCGTTTCGACCGGTAAACGCGTTAGAGTTCCCAGAGTTCACGAGAATGGCTGCGGGTTTTTTGGGATCGCCGCCGAGTTTGGCCTGACAATCCAGAACTGGTGCCGACCGTGTTGCAGACCGCGTGAAGACGCCGGCGATGGCTGTACCGGGGATCAACCGTGCGAGCATGACGTCCGCACGGTCCTTATACTTGACGCCTGCCGAGACGGACGCAAATTCAGCGCCTTCGATCAACGGGAGCTTGGGAAAGCCCTTTGGTGCCAGTGGCGACACCTGTGTTGCCTTCGCCATTTCTTATTGATCCAGAAGGTCGCGCTGGCTCAGGATGGCAGGGTCGATGTCTGCGTTTTCCGGGATAACCAGCTCTGCCTCATCTGCTGCCGAACTGATGATGTCTCGCGCAGCCGCGTTGTTGAGTTCTCCCGTCAATTCATCCCGCACGCTTTCAAGCGATGGTACTTCGGTCTTGCGCAAATCGTTCAATTTGATGATGTGCCACCCGAATTGAGTTTCAACCGGCCCGGAGACTTCATCAACTTCAAGCGCTATTACCGCAGCTTCGAACGTGGGTACCATCATACCGGTGCCGAACCAGCCCAATTCGCCGCCATTGGGGCCGGAAGGGCCGGTGGATTTCTCACGGGCGGTTGCCGCAAAACTTGCACCGCCATCGAGAGCTTCCTTGATCGCAAGGGCTTCTTCCTGCGTTTCAACAAGAATATGAGACGCGTTAAATTCTTCCTGCGCTTCGAAATTGCTGTACCGCTCTTCGTAGAGTGCCTGAAGATCTTCTTCAGACACCGCATCTTCCATGGCCTCTTCAACGGCTGCCGCAGCCTTGAGAGACCTCGCCTCGTTCTCAAGGGTCAAAGCAACGATCCCTGGAAGCGCTTCAACGCTTTGGGCCAAAGCGGTTTGCTGAATGAGCTGCTGTAGAATTCCCGCAAAAAGCTGTTCGGGCGGTGCATTGTCATATTGTTGTGGCAGTGTCGCGCGTGCCGCGATCATGTGGCCCAGCGTGATCTCTTCGCCATTCACGATTGCCATCACGGTGTCTGCGCTTGGCGCTTTGGTCTCTTGTGCGAGGGCAGGAATGGAGAGACTGGCCGCAAATACCGTAACGGCCAGAAGATTGAGATGTTTTTGCATGGATTCGTCCTATGAAGGGGCTGCTGCGGGGCGCAACATTGACACGGTTTGGCGCGACCCTTACATCCCGCGTGTGGCGCTGCAAGAGTGTGGCGTTCAAATAGTTTTTATGGGTTGCGGCGCGCGCGAGCAAGCAGATCAGTGCCAACCCTCGTACCTTCGGCTGGAGAGCGCATGCTGGGCATTGGAACAATCACGAAAAAGATCTTTGGCTCGCCCAATGACCGTAGAGTAAAATCTGTTCGACCGCTGGTCGCCCAAATAAACGCATTGGAACCTGAGTACGAAGCGCTCAGCGATGAAGGGCTAAAAGAAAAGACAGAAGAGTTCCGCAAGCGCGCAAAGGACGGTGAGAACCTCGATGATTTGCTGCCGGATGCTTTCGCCAACTGTCGTGAAGCCGCGCGCCGTGCGCTGGGGCTTCGGGCCTTCGACACGCAGCTCATGGGTGCGATCTTCTTGCATCAGGGCAACATCGCCGAGCAAAAGACAGGTGAAGGCAAGACTTTGACCGCGACCTTCGCAGCCTACCTGAACGCTCTGACAGGTAAAGGCGTGCATATTGTTACCGTAAACGAATATCTCGCCAAACGTGACGCGGCGTGGATGGGCAAGGTTTTCGAAGCGCTCGGACTGACAACCGGGGTGGCCTATTCGGAAATGCCTGAGGAAGAAAAACGCGCGGCGTATAAGAGCGACATCACTTATGCGACCAACAATGAATTGGGTTTCGACTATCTGCGCGACAACATGAAGCCTGAACTCGACCAGATTTATCAACGCTACCACAATTACGCGATCGTGGATGAGGTCGACAGCATCCTGATCGACGAGGCACGTACGCCGTTGATCATTTCCGGCCCCGCGCAGGACCGCTCGGAGCTTTACAAGACCATCGACGAAGTGATTCCCTTAGTGCAGGACGAACACTTCGAGCTGGACGAAAAGACGCGCAACGTCACCTTCACTGACGAGGGTAACGAATTTCTTGAAGAGACCCTGCAAACGCGGGGGCTTCTGGAAGAGGGGCAATCCCTTTACGACCCCGAAAGCACAACGATTGTACATCACATCAACCAGGGTCTGCGCGCACATAAGCTTTTCCAACGCGACAAAGACTATATCGTACGCGATGACAACGTCGTCTTGATTGATGAATTCACTGGACGCATGATGCCGGGACGCCGGTTGTCGGACGGTCTGCATCAGGCCATCGAAGCCAAGGAAGGCGTCGCGATCCGTCCGGAGAACGTCACACTGGCTTCTGTAACCTTCCAAAACTACTTCCGTCTCTATGACAAGCTGGCCGGGATGACCGGTACGGCTGCGACGGAAGCTGAGGAATTCATGGAAATCTACGGTCTCGGCGTTGTCGAAGTGCCGACAAACATGCCCATCGCCCGTGTTGACGAAGATGACCAGGTTTACCGGACAGCGCGTGAGAAATACGAAGCGATGCTGGAGCAGATCAAGGAAAGCCATGAGCGTGGCCAACCTGTTCTGGTTGGGACGACCTCGATCGAGAAGTCCGAGATGCTGAGCAATATGCTCACGCAGGCCGGTATCGAACACAACGTCCTGAACGCGCGTCAGCACGAACAAGAAGCTCAGATCGTCGCGGATGCAGGCAAGTTCGGAGCGGTTACCATCGCCACCAACATGGCTGGGCGCGGCACAGACATTCAGCTGGGCGGTAACGTCGATATGCAGGTGATGAACGCCATTGCTGAAGACCCCGAAGCGGATCCGGACGCATTGCGCGCCAAAATCGAAGCGGAACATGCCGGCGAGAAAGCCAAGGTGCTGGAAGCAGGCGGCCTCTACGTTCTGGCGTCCGAGCGCCACGAAAGCCGCCGGATCGACAATCAGCTGCGGGGACGCTCTGGCCGTCAGGGTGACCCTGGTCGGTCGTCCTTCTTCCTGAGCCTTGAAGACGACCTGATGCGGATCTTCGGGTCCGAGCGGCTTGAAAAAGTGCTCAAGACGCTTGGTCTGAAAGAGGGCGAAGCCATCGTGCATCCTTGGGTCAACAAGTCGCTTGAACGCGCTCAGGCAAAGGTCGAGGGCCGAAACTTTGACATTCGCAAGCAACTGCTGAAGTTTGACGATGTGATGAACGAACAGCGAAAGGTCATCTTTGGGCAGCGCCGTGAGATCATGGAAGCGTCAGACCTGTCTGAGATTACAACCGACATGCGCGAGCAGGTCATTGATGACCTTATCGAAGTGCACTTGCCGCCCAACACCTACGCAGACCAATGGGACGCTGAAGGCCTGAACACGGATGTGACAGAAAAGTTGGGCATCCAGGTGCCAGTGCTTGAGTGGGTCGAAGAAGAGGGTGTGGATGACGAGGTGATCCGCGAACGCCTGGTCGAAGCCACCGATGCGTTCATGAAGGAAAAGGCGGAGCAGTTCGGTCCCGAAAACATGCGCAACATCGAGAAACAGCTTCTGTTGCAAGCGATCGACGCAAAATGGCGCGAACACCTACTGACGCTGGAGCATCTTCGTTCCGTTGTCGGATTCCGCGGTTACGCGCAACGTGATCCCCTGAATGAATATAAGAATGAGTCGTTCCAGCTCTTTGAAGGGCTGCTCGATGGCCTGCGTGAGGATGTGACGCAAAAGCTGTCGCAGATCCGTCCGATGACCGAGGAAGAGCAGCGGGCAATGGTCGAACAGATACGCGCACAGCAAGCGATGGCTCAGGCGGCAGCAGCTGCTGCGGCCGCGCCCGCGTCTGAAACGCCCGAACCAGCTCCTGCAGCAGCGCAAGGTGAGGTTCAGGCTGAATTTGTCGAAGATGACCCGAGCACCTGGGGAAATCCGGGGCGTAACGAGCCGTGTCCCTGTGGGTCAGGCAAAAAGTTCAAACATTGTCATGGGCGGTTGATCTAAGTCCCACGCCTTGTTCTTGCCCGAATGACTCCCTTAGCGCGTCATATCTGAGCCGCGTTTACCTTTCATTAACCATGTTGTTCCAAATGGTGGAAGGTTTTTTACGATGTCTCGGACCGCCGAAGTTATTACGGTAATAAGCACATTTGGTTGTGCTATCGGTATCGGATTTATGATGCAAAGTGGTGACGTTGCTGATGCGCGGTATGCATCGGGCGAACTGACGCCGCTCACGTCAGCAAATTTGGTCGGACGGCCTGTCAGTCGTGTGTCTTCTTACGACTTCATAACATCTCGACCCGCGAAACCGTTTGAGGTCAGGTCAATCACACATACATCCGCCGGTATCCCGACACCTAAGAATGTTGCACCAGCGGAGCTTCTTGTTCGCGCTTCGGCAGGTGGTATGACCGAAGACCAGGCAGAAAACTCCGGGCTTTTGGCGCTTGATGGCGACGCAGGTGACTGCCCCATTCGAATTGATGCAGAACCAGCAGATGCCGCAATGGTATTGCTGTCTGTAAGCGCGCCTTGTTTTGCCGATCAGGAAATTACTTTCAGTCACAACGGGTTGCTGTTCGCAGAAAAGCTGTCGGTCGAAGGTCAGCTATCTTTCCTTCTACCGGCTTTGTCAGAAAATGCGCAGATCGCCGCATCCTTTCCCAATGGGCGAACCGAGGTCGCCGAGGCGCAGGTCGATACGGCAGTATTTTTCAACCGTGTGATCGTGCAATGGCACGGCGATGCCGGCGTTCAGCTTCATGCGCGAGAAATGGGGTCGGACTATGGCGAGGAAGGTCATGTCTGGTCAGGATCGGCGCGTGACGTTTCAGCAATTTCGCGCGGCGTTGGCGGGTATTTGACTGTTCTGGGAGACCCAAACCTGCCGGACCCGATGCGCGCCGAGGTTTATACCTTTCCGTCGGTGCATACTCAGACAGGTTCGTCAGTAAATCTGACCGTCGAAGCCGAGGTGACGACTGAAAACTGCGGCAAACGCATTCAAGCAGCAGCGTTGCAATTCAACGCAGGCAAAAGGGTCTCCGCACAGGAACTTTTACTGTCGATGCCCGATTGCGGTGCCGTAGGTCGTTTTCTGGTGTTGAACAATTTGCTCCAAAACCTGACAGTTGCCAGCAAGTAAAACTGGCACAGGGACTTGTCGACATGCGATTGCGACATGTGGCGATCTTCGCGGCATACTTCCTTTGGGCCGGCGGGACCAGTGTTCAGGCGCAAGATGTCACGCTTACCTCTCAAGACGGAGATGTCGAAATTGCCGGCACGCTACTTGGATATGATGGTGAGTTTTACCGCGTTCAGACAATCTACGGTGAACTAACCGTCGACGGTTCCGGGATCACATGCGCAGGTCCTGGATGTCCGAACCTTCAGGACTTCATCGCTGAATTGTCGGTCTCCGGTAGCGCTACAATGGGGGCGGTTCTGATGCCGGCTCTGTTGGAAGGTTATGGTCAGCGAAACGGGTATCAGACGGAGCGCATTGATGAAGACGCGACCCATTTCAGATATGTTCTGACTGACAGCCGCACAGAGAAACGTGTGGCGGAGTTCCGGTTTCGCGTCACGAATTCTGACGAAGGTTTTGCCGATCTGCTTGCCAATGAAGCGGATGTCGTAATGTCGCTTCGGGAAATCCGCCCCAATGAACGTGATCGGGCCTTTGAGGCGGGCATGGGTGATATGACCGCACAAAATCGGTCTCGTGTCCTGGCACTTGACGCAATTGTGCCTGTAGTCTCACCCCAAAACCCCGTCCGTGAAATATCTCCACTTGATCTGGCAAGGGTCTTCGCTGGTGAGATCAAGAATTGGGCAGCGCTGGGGGGCGCAAACGCGCCAATCGCATTGCATGCGCCGTCCATCCGAACAGGATTGGGACAGGCAACGGAAGATCGTATCTTGGGGCCGGTCAACCTGAACATGGATGAGAATGTCACCCGTCACGCCCGCGGTGCCGCATTGGCAGAAGCCGTCTCAGAAGACCCGTTTGCATTTGGTGTCGCCAGCTATGCTGAGGTGGGCAGAGCGCAGCCGCTGATATTGAAAGGGCCTTGCGGTAGGGTTTTGCGAGCCACCAGAAGATCAATAAAAACAGAAGATTACCCGCTTACTGCGCCTATGTTTCTTTATACACCTGCACGGCGATTGCCCAAGATCGGGCGCGAATTTCTTTCCTTTGTGAGGGGGCAAACTGCTCAGGTCGTCATTCGCCGTTCCGGGTTCGTGGATCAGGCGCTGGAGGAAGTGCCGGTTAACCAGCAAGGTGACCGATTTGCCAATGCAATTTCCGCGGCGGGTCCGGAAGTTTCATTGTCTGAGCTTCAGCGTATGGTCGACCGTTTGACACCGATGAAACGGCTCACAATATCGTTCCGCTTTGAGGCTGGATCGGCGCGCATGGATGCGCAATCGCGGTCGAATATCGTTCAGCTGGCGCGCGACCTCGAGCAAGGGCGCTTTGATGGTCGACAATTGTTTTTCGTTGGATTCAGCGACGGAGACGGCCCCGCTGACCTAAATAGACAGATCGCATTGTCGCGCGCGGAAGCTGTTCGAGATGCCGTTCAGCAAGCCGCTGAAACGGCGGATCTGGCGCAAGTCGCTTTGCTTGCAGATGCTTTTGGCGAAGCGATGCCACTGGCATGTGACGATAGTGCCTGGGGCAGGAAGGCGAACCGAAGGGTCGAAGTCTGGGTGCGTTAGGCCTACAGATATCCTTCCGATCTGAAGCTCAGCTCATTCGACTTCCCGATGATAAGGTGGTCGTGCAACGTGATCCCCAATGCACCGCAGGCAACATTGATCTGATCTGTCATCGAGATATCCGCGTCAGAGGGCGTCGGGTCGCCAGATGGATGATTATGTACCAGAATCAGAGCACTGGCATTTAGCTCCAGCGCGCGTTTGGCGACTTCGCGCGGGTAGACAGGCACGTGGTCAACAGTTCCTTTTGCTTGCTCTTCATCAGCAATAACGGTGTTTTTTCGGTCGAGAAAGAGCACGCGAAATTGTTCCGTTTCCCGGTGCGCCATTGTGGTGTGGCAATAGTCGAGCAGCGCATCCCAGCTGCTGAGTACGTGCTGTTGAAGGATGCGTGCGCGGGCCATGCGATGCGCGGCAGCTTCCACAATTTTGAGTTCTGTGATGACTGCGTCACCAACCCCAGAAACGTCGCGTAGTCGTTCCGGTGGCGCTGTCAGAACCCTGTTAAAATCGCCGAAACGTTCCATCAGAGCGTGGGCAAGCGGTTTGACATCGCGCCTTGGGATCGCTCTGAACAGAACAAGTTCCAACATCTCGTAATCAGGCATGGCAGCCGCACCACCCAGCATGAAACGGTTTCGCAACCGTTTGCGATGATCGGCGATGTACGACGGCGGTTTACCGGGTGACAACGGTAGCGGCTCCGCCTCGTCCAGCAGGAATGGAAGCGGGGCTTCAGAAAAGGAATTCGGGTCCTGTGTCATCCCGAAAGCGTAGCGACGATATGGTTTCCGGATGGTTAATTGGCTGAGATCCAGAGTGACACAATTGGGCAGGGCAAGAGGCTCCGCACCGGGTAACGCCCTCATCGGAGCGTTCCCAATATCGGATCTACCCCTTCATGCTATCCCAGAAATTCTTTACCGAGGAAAAGAAGCTGGATGTTTCGGGGTTGTTGTTCTCTGCCAGATCGTCGAACTCTGCCAGAAGTTCCTTTTGGCGTGCGGTCAAGTTGACCGGAGTCTCGACCGCCAGCTCGATGAACATGTCGCCAGCGCCACTGCCACGCAGGGCAGGCATTCCCTTTCCGCGCAGGCGCATCTGGCGGCCGGATTGGCTGCCAGCCGGGATCTGAACCCTGCCTCTGCCGCCGTCGATGGTCGGGACTTCGATCGACCCGCCCAAAGCGGCTTTTGCCATGGACACCGGCACCCGGCAAAACAGGTTGGTGCCTTCACGCTGGAACAGTTTGTGATCGGCCACCTCGATAAAGATGTAGAGATCACCTGACGGCCCGCCGCGCATCCCGGCTTCACCCTCGCCGGCGAGACGAATACGTGTGCCTGTTTCAACACCGGCTGGAATATTGACCGATAGCGCACGATCCTTTTCGACCCGGCCGGCGCCCTGACAGCTTTTGCATGGGTTTTTGATGATCTGACCAAGGCCGGAACAGGTCGGACAGGTGCGCTCAACAGTGAAAAAACCCTGCTGCGCCCGCACTTTACCCATGCCAGAACACGTCGGGCAGGAAGAAGGTTCTGACCCGCCTTCGGCACCGGATCCGTTGCAGCTTGTGCAGCCTATGGACGTCGGAACATTGATTGTCTTTTGCAATCCGCTGAAGGCTTCTTCGAGGTTGATCCGAAGATTATACCGCAGGTCGGATCCGCGGGCCGCACGATTGCCGCCGCCACGTTGACCACCGGCGAAGTTGCCAAAGAGATCGTCAAATACGTCTGAAAACGCGGAAGAGAAATCAGCGTGTCCACCGCTGAAACCACCACCGGGTCGTCCACCGCCCCCCATGCCGCCTTCAAAGGCCGCATGGCCATAGCGGTCATAGGCTGCTTTCTTTTCCGCATCCTTCAGAATTTCGTAGGCTTCATTCGCCTCTTTGAACTTTGTCTCAGCGTCCGGGTTGTCCTTGTTGCGGTCGGGGTGAAGCTCTTTCGCCTTGCCGCGATAAGCTTTCTTGATTTCGTCCGCCGAGGCCCCTTTGGAGACGCCCAAAACGTCGTAATAATCACGTTTTGCCATTCAATTTCCCCTCATTGGAACGTGACGGGCCGACCCGGAGGTCGGCCCAATCAGTGGTTCCGGGTTTCGCGCGCTCAGGCGCGCTTATCGTCGTCGAGGTCTTCGAACTCGGCGTCTACAATGTCGTCCTCGTCGCTGCGCGGCTCGTCTGCCGCTTCGGCAATATCTTCACCTTCTTCCTGAGCGGCCTTGTAGATGGCCTCACCCAGTTTCATCGCAGCTTCCGTCACGTTCTGGATACCAGACTTGATCTTGTCGGCGTTCTCGGTTTCCAACTCGTCTTTCAACGCAGCGATGGCCAATTCGATGGCTTCGATTGTGGTTGGGTCAACCTTGTCCGCATGCTCTTCCATCGACTTCTCTGTCGAATGGATGAGGCTTTCGGCCTGGTTCTTCGCTTCGATGAGCTCACGGCGCGCCTTGTCGGCTTCCGCGTTCTCTTCAGCATCCTTGACCATGCTTTCGATGTCCTCATCGCTGAGGCCACCAGAGGCCTGGATCGTGATCTTCTGTTCTTTGCCGGTGCCTTTGTCCATCGCGCCAACGGAAACGATGCCGTTCGCGTCAATGTCAAAAGTCACTTCGATCTGCGGCATGCCGCGCGGGGCGGGCGGGATGTTCTCAAGGTTGAACGCGCCGAGGATCTTGTTGTCCGCGGCCATTTCACGCTCACCTTGGAAGACCCGAATGGTCACCGCATTCTGATTGTCTTCGGCGGTGGAGAAGATCTGAGACTTCTTCGTCGGGATGGTTGTGTTGCGGTCGATGAGACGCGTGAACACGCCACCCAGCGTTTCAATGCCGAGCGACAGCGGCGTTACATCGAGCAGAACAACATCCTTGACGTCGCCTTGCAGAACACCGGCCTGAATGGCGGCACCCATGGCCACGACCTCATCCGGGTTCACCCCTTTATGAGGCTCTTTGCCAAAGAACTTGGTCACTTCTTCGACCACTTTGGGCATCCGGGTCATACCACCGACCAGAACAACTTCGTCGATATCGGAGGCGGACAGACCTGCGTCTTTCAGCGCTTCCTTGCAAGGTTTCAGCGACGACTTGATCAGGTCACCGACGAGGCTTTCCAGTTTGGAACGGGTCAGCTTCATCACCATGTGCAAAGGCTGACCATTCGCACCCATGGAGATAAACGGTTGGTTGATCTCGGTCTGGCTGGAGCTGGAAAGCTCGATCTTGGCTTTTTCGGCAGCTTCTTTCAGACGCTGAAGCGCCATCTTGTCCTGCGTCAGGTCAACTTGATGCTCTTTTTTGAACTCTTCTGCGAGGTAGTTGACGATGCGCATGTCAAAGTCTTCACCCCCGAGGAAGGTGTCGCCGTTGGTGGACTTCACTTCAAAGAGGCCGTCGTCGATTTCGAGGATTGTGACGTCGAATGTACCGCCGCCAAGGTCATAGACCGCGATGGTTTGTGTCTGTTCTTTGTCGAGGCCGTAGGCGAGCGCCGCAGCGGTCGGTTCGTTGATGATCCGCAATACTTCCAGACCGGCAATCTTGCCCGCGTCCTTGGTCGCCTGACGCTGAGCGTCGTTGAAGTACGCAGGCACAGTGATGACCGCTTGTGTGACTTCCTCGCCCAGATAGCTCTCGGCTGTTTCTTTCATCTTGCCGAGGATGAAAGCAGAGATTTGGCTTGGGGAATACTTCTCACCCTTGGCTTCGACCCACGCGTCGCCATTGCCGCCATCGATCACGGCGAAGGGGAGGTTCTTCTTGTCCTTGGCCAGATCCGCGTCGTCGTTGCGGCGGCCGATCAGGCGCTTGACGCCAAAGATTGTGTTGTCGGGGTTGGTGACGGCTTGCCGTTTTGCAGGCTGTCCAACCAGACGTTCGTCGTCTGTAAAGGCGACGATAGAAGGTGTTGTGCGCGCGCCTTCCGAGTTTTCGATGACGCGGGGCTGCGAACCATCCATGATGGCGATGCAGCTGTTTGTAGTTCCGAGGTCGATACCAATGACTTTCGACATGTTTTGATCCCTTTTTATTTCAAGGCGATGACACGGAGCTTGGGCCCGTTATGGCGCCGTTGCACCGAAGCTGTGACACATGAGGCGCTGTGCCTCATGCGGTTCGCAGCGTATATAGGGAGGGGCTAGGGGTGCTGCAACCTTTCACTTCTTTATGCAGGCGAATTCTTCTTGTAATTTTTCATACTGTGGCAAGAGGGGCCGTGCGGATGACAAAACTGAGTGTTTTGGGCTTTGACATCTTTAAAGAGTATCTCGACGCAGATGCTCAGCATGAGGTGCTCACTGCGGTTCGCAATGTGGTGCAGCACGCGCCGTTGGTGCAGCCGATCACGCCGCGAGGGCAGCCAATGTCGGTGCGGATGACCGCCGCCGGACCCTTTGGATGGATTACGGACAGAAAAGGGTATCGCTACGCGCGTCTGCATCCGAATGGAATGCGCTGGCCGCCCATTCCGGCACCCATTCTAAAGATCTGGCAAGAGGTCAGCGGTGTCAGTCGCATTCCAGAGTGTTGTCTGATTAATTTTTACGGTGAGGGTGCGCGTATGGGTCTTCACCAGGACAAGGATGAGAAGAGCTTTGAGTGGCCGGTGGTGTCCGTATCTCTTGGCGATGACGGACTTTTCCGGATGGGCGGGCCTGCGCGCAACGACAAAACGCAATCAGTTTGGCTCACATCCGGTGATGTCGTGGTGATGCGCAGCACAGCACGCATGGCGCATCACGGGGTTGATCGTATCCGCTTTGGGTCAAGTGCGTTACTTTCCAAAGGGGGCCGTTTGAATCTGACGCTTCGGGTTGTGACCTGAACGAAAAAAAGCGCCCGACAAGCGGGCGCTTTCCTAAGATATTTCTCAAAGCTTACGCGGCGCGTTTAGCCTTGCGACGCTTCAGTGCACCCAGTGCGCCGATACCGCCGATAAGAAGCAGACCTGCTGCAGGGACTGGAACCGGTGCAAGCTCAGCGGTAACCAGATCTTGGCGTCTGTCGTCGGCAGCTTCGAGGAAGCTGATCTTATAGAGCGCCGGGCCAGCATATGCCAATGCATCATCCAGGAAGGACTCGGCAAGGTTGGTAACAGAGGCAAGGTCACCAAAACCTGTCACTTTACCGACGTCGAGGCCGACATCCGCGTCGTTATCTTCATAAACAAGATCCCACAGAGCAAGCTGGAATGCTGCTGCTTGCTCGCCGTCGTTGACGTCCAGGCCACCGTAGCTCGCGTTATACAGGTTGTTGATGTTGCCAATCTGATAGGCGTTCAAAGAGTGTTTGCTCATGAATGGTGTTTCGGTAACGGTGTAATCCACTCCGTCCCGGATTGTACCAAGCAAATCTACGCAGAATGCGATGAAGCTTTCACCGAAGCCCAGCATGTTGCCCGCGTCGCTCATTTGGAACGCCCGCGCGGTGCCGTCATAGAATTCGTTCTGAGGAGGCGTGCCGATGCCAGTACCGGTTATTTCTACGCCACTACCCGCGAGGCCAGTGTAATCAAGCGTCCCGGCAAATGACGCGCTTGCTGCGATGGATAATGTCGCTGCAGTCGCAGCTACCTTAAGAATTGTCATAATCTACTCCAATGATAACTCCGGTTAATTCCGGCACAATTCCGCCGTAATTAACGAAATGTGTCAAAATAAGTCAATTTTAAAACCATCGCAGAAGTTCTACTACAAATAGAAAAAAGTAAAATATTCAATGTTTTGGCACCATTGAAGCGCGACGTGAATGGCAAAAAAACTTGCCAAAAATGGTTAAAATCACAAATCCGTGTTTACCTTCTAGTTTAGCGTGTGGGGCGGATTCTGGGTCGGCAAAAGGGATGCGCCAGATACGGCGTTCGGAGGTCCTTGGATCCCAAGTTTACAGGAACCCGAAAGACTCCGCGAGCGAGCGTGCGTCGAGTGTCTGTTCCAGCATAGCACGCAAGCCCTTGGCGTCCGCAAATTCAAAACCTGCTTCAATCTCTGGCTCGAGTCCGGCAGGCACGATAGCACCCTCGGCAATGTCCGGATTGTTGCGCAACAGGCGATCTATCCCGGTGCCGCCCGCGGTGTGGTCATGCACGATGCGGTTATAACCCTTCGTGTTGTTTACAGTGTGCCAAGTCACCTGAAACGCGTGAAACGTCGGGTCCACAAAGCTCGGTTGCCGCTTGCCAACCTGGCGGTGTTGCACCTGAAAGGGATTGCGGCGGTATCCCTCCCCAACAACAAAGGCGAGCCCGGCGGCAACATAGGTTTTGTAGAATTCGGCGTGTTTGGCTTTTCCTTCATGGAAAAAACTCACGATGCCTTTGGGAAAGGAAATTGCTGTTCCCGGATCAAACCCCGAACGATCGATAATGCTGCGTAGTCGCGCGATGTAGGTGCTGCACAACGCGTCGTCGTCATCTATGCGGAAGTGTAAAGCCTTTGGGTCAATCTCAATCGAGCTGTGAATGGCGGGGCGGAGCGCGCGGGCAATGTCTCGCTCCGATGTGCGCAGGATTTCAACCATCGGCGTGGTCTTGGTCACCGCCGCCAATCGTTCATGGTAGACTTGCGGCATGTCTTCCGACACGATCAGGTACAGCACGAAGTTGCTGTCCGTTTGCGCCCGAATTGAAGGCAGCATGATCGTTTCGAAGAGGTGAAATCGCACGGCCATCCGCTCTGGATGCCATAAGACCTTCTGTGCGGTCTCAAGGTCACTGATATCCCGACCTGTGTCAGAGATGCCAAACCATGAAAACCGGCAATGACCGTAAATGCGCACGTTTAGCCTCTAACGCCGGGCGCCCCAGCTGACCGAGGCATGGCGGCGGGTATAAAATTCGCCCATCAGGCCGATCATCAACAAAACCAACCCAACCCAAACTGCATAGTGCCAGTCGGTGTGGTGCGGGTTGTAGTTGATGAAAATGAACCCCCGCGCCTGGTCGATACAGTGAAACAGCGGATTCCAGTCAAACATCGCCAGCATATATCCCGGAAGCATATTGGCGACGAACATTTTCCCGGACGCGATCATATTGGCGCGTTGATAGATCGTTGTGAAGATACTGACGAATTGGGGAAACCACGGCTTTAGCGCCAAGAGGACAATGCCCAGTGCAGCGCCGGTGAACCATGAAATAAGAAGCATGCCGAAGGCGGCGGCCGGTTCTTCAATGACCAGTGGCGTAAACCCAACGTGATAAACAAACAGGATCAGCGACATCGTCAGGACCTGAATGTAAAGCGAGCCCAAAGCCGCAGATGCAATCGCCACGATCGTATTCATGGGTGCATGCTGCATCATGGCGCTGGATGGCCCTTCGGCGCCAACAACAGCACCAAGGGTTTTGGTGTGGGTCATGAACAGGAAGATGCCGGACATGATGTACAGCAGAAAATCCCCACGGATCGCGGCACCCCGCAGCCCGAGCAGGGAAAACATCACGTAAAATGTGGCGACGAAAATGACGGCCTGCAAAACGTTGATTCCGATCGCCAGGATCGCATTGTTGTGCGTTTTGCGCACGGATCTGACAATCGAGTGATAGGTCAGCTCGAAGAGTGTCAGTGCGGAGCCAAGCCCGCTGTTTCTGTTACGTGTCGCCTGAAACATGACTGCCTGATCCCGTAAATGCTGCCACTCTTGCACGGATTTCTTGCCGTTTCGTTAGTTGCGCAGCATAAGGGGCGATAACCAGTTTATCAATGAAGGCGGCTCGCGCCGATAAGTATATGAACTACAACAAGTTAACAGAAGTCATGCGCCGTCTTTCGCTTGAAGCGGGGGCCAAGATCATGGATATCTACGCGGCCGATGATTTCGACGTCAAAGTAAAATCAGACGAAAGCCCGGTGACCGTAGCAGACGAGGCAGCGGATGCGATCATTTCCGCCGGGCTGCGCGCCGCATTTCCGGAGGTACTGCTTGTAACCGAAGAGCAGGCCGCAACACACACCCTGTCAGGGGACACTTTTCTGATTGTCGACCCGCTTGATGGGACAAAGGAATTCATCCAGCGTCGCGGCGACTTCACGGTGAATATCGCCTTGGTTGAAGAGGGTGTTCCGACACGGGGCGTTGTCTATGCGCCTGCACGAGGGCGCATGTTCTTTACGGATGCCGCCGGGAAATCGGTTGAGGAAACCGGCGCATTTACACTGGATGAGGTCGGTTCAGTGACCCCAATATCAGTCTCTAATCCGGATAATGGCGCACTCTTGGTCGTGGCCTCGAAATCGCACCGGGATCAGGCAACTGACGACTACATCAACCAGTATTCCGTCAAGGATATGAAAAGTGCTGGCAGCTCGTTGAAATTCTGCTTGGTGGCGACGGGTGAAGCTGATCTCTATCCGCGTCTGGGCAGAACCATGGAATGGGACACCGCCGCAGGACATGCGGTACTGGCTGGCGCCGGTGGCGATGTCGTGCGTTTCGATGACCATACGCCGCTGCGGTATGGGAAAGACGGATATGCCAATCCGTTTTTCATCGCCTATGCGCCTGGTGTTTCTCTTAAGGAAGCCTGATGTCCGTCCTGATTGTCATCCCCGCCCGCTACGCATCCACGCGTTATCCGGGAAAACCTCTTGTTGGTCTTAAGGGTGCCACCGGCAAAACGCTCAGCCTGATCGAGCGGAGCTGGCAGGCCGCGGTGTCCGTCGCGGGAATTGACCGTGTGGTCATCGCAACGGATGATCAGCGTATCCAGAATGCCGCCCTTGGTTTTGGTGCAGAAGTTGTCATGACATCCGACACTTGTGCAAACGGGACAGAGCGCTGCGCGGAAGCACATCAGGCGCTGGGCGGAGAATTCGAGATCGTCGTAAACCTTCAGGGTGATGCACCGCTGACACCTGCATGGTTCATCGAGGATCTGGTCGCTGGATTGCGCGCCGCGCCCGACGCCGAAATTGCGACGCCGGTGTTGCGATGTGACGGCAAGACCCTCAACGGGTTTCTGGACGACCGAAAGGCGGGTCGTGTCGGCGGCACAACGGCGGTGTTTTCGCGCCAGAATCATGCGCTCTATTTCTCCAAGGAAGTGGTGCCGTTCACATCAAAGCCTTATGCAGACACGGAAGACACGCCAGTTTTTCACCATGTCGGTGTCTACGCCTATCGCCCCGATGCACTTGCGGCCTATCCGATCTGGCCTGTGGGTCCGCTCGAGCAGCTCGAAGGTTTGGAGCAATTGCGGTTCATGGAAAACGGTCGTGCGGTGCTATGCGTCGAGGTGCAGGCGCGGGGTCGTCAGTTCTGGGAATTGAACAATCCCGAGGATGTTCCGCGGCTCGAAAGCATGATGTCTGAAATGGGTATTGCCTGACCGGCGGGTGCGAGATTTCGCCTGAGTCCCGAAGCAGTGTGGTAAATTTGGCTGAGATGTTCTATTTATACAGCGGTTTGGGCGGGTGTTCATGAAATCGCTTTGTTTGTGATTTATTGTTGCTTTTATTCCCCATTACCTCGCTTGAGGAATATGGCGGGGTGTATTTCACGGCTGTGATTTGTAAGCAGCAACGCTTTTTTGATTGGTACGTAGGAGCAGTGAGATGACGCGAAGAGTGACCAAGGCGATTTTCCCGGTGGCAGGAATGGGGACGAGATTCTTGCCGGCCACGAAATCGGTGCCGAAAGAGATCATGACATTGGTTGATCGCCCTCTCATTCAATACGCTATTGATGAAGCGCGCGCCGCAGGGATCAAGGAATTTATCTTTGTCACGTCGCGCGGCAAAGGTGCGTTGGAAGACTATTTCGACCACGCGCCACAATTGGAACAGCTTTTGCGCCAGAAGGGCAAAACCGACCTTTTGAACACCCTTGAATCAACGAATATGGAAAGTGGCGCAATCGCCTATATCCGCCAGCACAAGGCGCTGGGATTGGGCCATGCCGTTTGGTGTGCGCGCCGCCTGATCGGGGACGAACCTTTTGCCGTGATCCTGCCTGATGATGTGATTGCAGGCGAAAAACCCTGTCTGCAGCAGATGGTTGAGGCGTATGAGGAAACTGGCGGCAATATGGTTGCGGCCATGGAAGTGCCGGCGGAGAAAACCTCTTCCTACGGTATGTTGGATATCGAAGCCGACATGGGTGCAATGGTTCGCACAAAGGGCATGGTCGAAAAGCCAAAAGCAGAAGACGCGCCCTCCAATCTCGCGGTCATTGGCCGCTATATCCTTTCGCCGTCTGTTCTTGAAAACCTCAACAACATCGAACAGGGCGCTGGTGGGGAAATCCAACTGACCGACGCTATTGCCGCGGAAATCAAGAACGGAAACGGCGTCTACGGCTATCGGTTTCAAGGCCAACGCTTTGATTGCGGGTCGAAATCCGGATTTTTGCAAGCAACGGTCGCTTTCGGATTGGCACGCGATGACCTGAGAGAGGATCTGTTCGCCTATCTCCATGATGTCGTCAACATGGGTAAAGCGGCGGAGTAATCGTTTTCTGGTTTTGAGCCTTCTCTTGTGCAACACATGGGAGAACGATGACCTGAAGGCGATCAATGTCTCAAGAATTGGGAATTTGGGCTCGGTACAAGCTGCGCCTTCGGCGCAAGCGGCTGTTATGGCGCGCCTTTCGCAAGAGACGTGAAATCCTGGCAATTTCTCGGAAAACAGATGCCATCAAGCCAAAAGACGTTCTGTTATTCGCAACGGTTCGCAACGAGATGCAGCGTCTGCCGTATTTCCTGTCGCACTATCGAAGGCTGGGCGTTGGTCATTTCCTGATCGTGGACAATGCCAGCGAGGACGGTTCCGACGCTTATCTCGCGGATCAACCCGATGTCTCGGTCTGGCATACATCTGCCAGTTACAAGGCGTCGCGCTTTGGTATGGACTGGTTGACCTGCCTCATGTGGCGTTATGGCCCGGATCACTGGACGCTTACGGTAGACGCCGATGAGGTTCTGATCTACCCGGATTGGGAACGACGAGACCTGCATGATCTGACCAAGGCCCTCGACCGCGCAGGATTGAGCGCGATGGGTGCCTTGATGCTGGACCTTTACCCAAAAGGACCGATCGAAGATCAATCCTACACGCCCGGGCATGACCCGGTTGAAACTCTCTCATGGTTTGACGCGCACGGATACTGGGCACAACGGCAACCCAAAATGAGCAATCTCTGGCTGCAAGGTGGCCCTCGTGCGCGTGTGTTCTTTGCGGATGACCCCGGCAGAGCACCAACACTCAACAAGGTACCGCTGGTGCGGTGGCACCGCAGCTTTGTCTATGTCAATTCCACCCATAACGCTCTGCCAGCAAGGCTGAACCGCGTCTATGACGAAGGCGGGCTCGAAAAGCCCTGGGGTGCATTGCTGCATACAAAGTTTCTACCCGACGCTGGTGCGCGTGCGCGGAGCGAGAAAGCCCGGGGAGAGCATTTTGCAGACCCGACCCTTTTTGAGAATTACTACGACGGCGTTGCGGCAAACCCGGATTTGTGGTGCCCGTCTTCCGTGCGTTTCGAAAGTGCCGCACAACTGGAACACCTTGGACTGATGCATCGCGGCAACTTGCGGTTTGATCTGTAACGTCAATTTGACCGCCCAAGGGGCAGACTCTTGCGAAAATTCCTTTTTTAAGACAATAAAATATCAACATAATGCGCATAGTTAATATGTCGCGACCGCAGGCCGATGCTTGACGATACTGGCCCTGCATGGCTGTAACGAGGCGAGGAAGAGAAGGGCAGGAGCTTGGGTATTCTGGGGTCTTACCGGATGCGTTGGGCGCGCAAGCGCCTCCGCTATCGTGCCCGCCTCAAACGTTATGAACTCAGCTCTATCGTTGACCGCACACCGGATCTGAAACCTGATGATATCCTGCTGTTTTCGACCTTGCGCAACGAGAAGGTCAGGCTGCCCTATTTTCTAGACTACTACCGCAAGATGGGCGTGAGGCATTTCCTGATTGTAGATAACGACAGTAACGATGGGTCTGGCGAATATCTTGCCGATCAGCCGGATGTATCTCTCTGGCATACAGAAAGCAGCTACAAGAAATCGCGATATGGGGTGGATTGGCTGAACCATTTGCAAAGCCGATTTGGCCATGGGCATTGGTGCCTGACCGTCGATGCAGATGAGTTCTTTCTTTATCCTTTTTGCGATACGCGGCCGCTAGACGCGCTGACAGACTGGTTGGACAGCTGCTCTATTCGGGCGTTTGGTGCGATGCTGCTGGATATGTACCCCAAGGGCCGCCTGGAAGATGAGCCCTATCAAGCAGGAATGAACCCATTGGAAATTGCCTGTTGGTTCGACAGCGGCAATTACAGCATGGAGCGCAACCCCAAATACTGGAATCTCTGGATTCAGGGGGGGCCACGTGCCCGCGTGTTTTTTCCACACACGCCGAACCGCGCGCCTGCTTTGAACAAGATACCCCTTGTGAAATGGGACAAGCGGTATGCCTATGTCAATTCGACCCATATGCTTTTGCCGCGCGGGCTCAATCTCGTTTACGACGAATGGGGCGGCGAAAAAGCGTCAGGAGTTTTGCTGCACGCGAAATTCCTGAATACCTTTGGCGAAAGAGCTGTCGAAGAAGCAAAGCGTAAGCAGCATTTTGATGGAAGCTTTGAATACCAGACTTATGCCAAAGCCGCTGGAAACAGCCCGCAGCTTTGGAACAGCTGGTCCGAAAAATATATCAACTGGCGACAACTCGAAATCCTCGGATTAATGTCCAAGGGAAACTGGGCATGACCGTCGGGATCGTCATGCTGGTTCACACGGCGCTGGAACGTGCGGAACAGGTCGCGCGTCACTGGGACAAGGCCGGGTGCCCCGTGGTCATTCACGTGGATAAGAAAGTGCCTCGCGAAACCTATGATCGCTTTGTCGCAGCCCTCGCCGACCGACCCGACATCCTGTTTTCAAAGCGGTATCGTTGCGAATGGGGCACGTGGGGGCTAGTTGCGGCCACACAATCCGCATGTGCCCGCATCCTGGACGGGTTTCCAATGGTGCGCCATGTCTACCTGACGTCCGGTGCCTGTCTGCCGCTACGCCCGGTGCAGGAACTTCAGGATTATTTGGCGGCCCGGCCGCAAACAGACTTTATTGAAAGCGCAACCACCGCTGACGTTCCCTGGACAGTTGGTGGGTTGGACGAAGAACGTTTCATTTATCGTTTTCCGTTCGCCTGGCGCCGCCATCGCTTTCTTTTTGACAAATACACCCAACTGCAAAGATTTTTGCGCCTGAAGCGGAACGTTCCTGCGAACCTGGTGCCGCATATGGGGTCGCAGTGGTGGTGTCTGACACGGCGGACATTGACGGCAATTCTCCAAGACCCGGCCCGCAAGACCCATGACAGGTATTTCCGAAGAGTTTGGATCCCGGATGAGAGCTACTTTCAGACACTTGCCAGATTATATTCCAACAACATCGAAAGTCGCTCACTCACTTTGTCAAAGTTCGACTTTCAGGGAAAGCCTCACATTTTCTATGATGATCACCTGCAACTGTTGCATCGATCCGATTGCTTTGTTGCCCGCAAGATCTGGCCACGTGCGAACCGACTTTATGAGAAATTTCTGACTCAACCTGCCGGTGTCTCTGGCCGACAGGAGCCCAACCCGGGTAAAATTGACCGGGTGTTTGCCAAGGCTGTCCAGCGGCGTGTGCGCGGCCGCGCGGGATTGTACATGCAAAGCCGTTACCCGCGCAACGATAGCAAAAACCGGGTCACCGCTGCACCGTATTCCGTGTTTCAGGGTTTTTCCGAATTGTTCGAGAACTTTGAGCCTTGGCTTGCAGAAGCAACAGGCGCGCGTGTCCATGGACATCTATTCGCGCCGGATAGGGCTCATTTCGCGAATGGACAGACCACCATAAATGGTGCGCTGAGCGATAGCGCCGTTCTGCGGGACTATAACCCAGACGCGTTTTTGACGAACCTGATCTGGAACACCCGTGGCGAACGGCAGTGTTTTCAGTTTGGCCCGGGGGACAATCAGGCCATCAATTGGCGCATTGCAAAAGACCCTAATGCTCAGATTTCGGTGATCTCGGGCGCTTGGGCGGTACCACTCTACCGATGCAAAGCTGAGTTTTTGGATTTGCGCCAGAGGGCTGCGAGGCTTCAGAAAATCGAGAGTGAGCATTTGTCCGTGCTTCGATCTTCGGAGGTGAAGGCCCGTGTTCGCATTTGGAGCATGGCGGATTTTGTCGAGGCGCCCATGGAACCTTTGCAGGCGATCCTGGAAGATATTGGCTCTGAAACGTCCCGCCGGTTGTCAGAGGTTCCGCGTATGGTGGATTTATCAGGCTTTGGTCAGTTCCTGCAAAACCTGAAAAACGAAGGAATGCACCCCTACCTGATGGGTGATTTCCCGGTTGAACCCGAAGAAGAACCCGCCAAGCAGGCCAAGTCACCGCGCCCCTATTTGGTCCGCTGACGCATGTCGCCCCCCTTTCACAGCTTCGTCGTTTTTGCCGAGATGCGAACGGGGTCCAATCTGCTCGAAAGCAACCTGAACGCCTTTAATGGGATAGAATGCCTGGGCGAGGCGTTTAATCCTCATTTCATAGGCTATCCAAACAAGTCCGAGCTGCTTGGACTGACCGTCGAACAGCGCGACAAAGCGCCCGAAGTGCTGCTTGAGAGGATCGTGAAAGGCAAGGGTCTGCTAGGTTTTCGCTATTTTCACGACCATGATCCGCGTATCCTTTCCCAAGCGCTGGATGATCGGCGCTGCGCCAAGATCATCCTGAATCGTGATCCCGTTCAAAGCTATGTGAGCTGGAAGATCGCACGGCAGACAGGCCAGTGGAAACTGACGGATGTCCGACGCCGCAAGGCCGCAAAGGTGCGCTTTGATCCGATGGAATTTGCGGAACACTGCGCAAGACACGCAACCTTCAGGCAGCAGATTGTACGGCATCTGCAGGTAGACGGGCAGACAGCGTTTTATTTGACCTACGATGATTTACAATCTGTCGAAGTCATGAACGGGTTGGCGCGTTATCTGGGTGTCGACGACCCGCTGGAGAAATTGGACCACCGGCTCAAGGTGCAAAACCCGGCACCGCTGACAGAAAAAGTGAGCAATCCAAAGGCTATGGAGACGGCGCTTTCGAAGCGATCGATCGATAGCCTTGATCTTGCGCCAGATTTCGAACCACGCCGTTTCGCGGCCGTACCCACCTATGTGATCGGGTCAAAGACTCCGCTGATCTTCTTGCCAATCCGGGGAAGTGCGGAAACCACGGTTACAACCTGGATGGCAAAGCTGGACCATGTCGCAGAGGACGCACTCCAAAGTCAGTTCTCTCAAAAGAACCTGCGCCAATGGAAACGTGCGAATAAAGGTCATCGAAGTTTTTCGGTGGTGTGCCACCCCCTAGTGCGGGCACATCGTGCCTATTGCGCGCATATTCTGGGGGTTGGGCCTCGACCATACACCGCCATCCGCCGGACCCTCGTGAAACGCTATGGGGTGCCGATCCCATTGGAGGGCTTGGATGAAAGCTATGATCTCGCCATGCATCGGGCTGGCTTTGCGGCATTTTTGACATTTCTCAAAAGTAATCTGAGTTCTCAAACCGCGATCCGAGTTGATCCGGCCTGGTGTACCCAAACGCATGCGATTCAGGGTTTCTCCGGGTTCATGCTGCCCGATCTTGTTTTGCGTGAAGATGAGTTGCCGGAGATGCTGCCAGATCTGGCACGACGCATGGGTCACAAGGCACCGCCAGTGCTTGAAAAAAGCCCGCCAGATGAACCATTTGATCTTGCAGAGATATACGATGAGGAGATCGAAGCGCTGGCAACTTCAGCCTACCAGCGCGATTATATGATCTTTGGGTTTGATCGGCTGCGATAGACTTCAGGCAGCCTGCTCTGACTGCGCAGATGTCAGTATCGTATAGAGCGTCGCGGGATTGCGATTGGCCCTCAACTTCGCGCAGATGCTGGTGTCCCGAAGGGTGCGCGAAACCAATGCAAGTGCCTTCAGATGGTCAACACCAGCGTCTTCCGGCGCAAAAAGGGCGAATGCGATGTCAACCGGCTGCCGGTCCACGGCACCGAAATCGATTGGTTTGTCCAACAGGACAAAAACACCAAGTACACGGTCCAAATCAATGAGACGCGCATGCGGCAAGGCGATGCCATGTCCGACGCCTGTCGGGCCGAGCGCTTCGCGCGCCAAAAGCGCATCGAGAACCAGGTCCGCATCAAGTCCGTGGACCTGATCGGCCAATTCGCTGATATCTTGCATCAGACGCTTTTTGCTGGAGGCCGAGGTAAGAACCTTAACGGCCTCCGGCTGAAGGAGTTCAGAAAAATCCATGTCTTCCGCACTGTTATGACGCAGGAGCGCCGGTTAACTCTACTGGGGGTCGATCCAGCCAATGTTCCCGTCATCCCGACGGTACACCACATTCACGCCCTCTTTTCCTTCGTTCCGAAATACCAACACAGGGGCACCCGCCAATTCCATTTGCATAACCGCCTCACCAACTGAAAGGGACGGAATTTTCGTCTGCATTTCTGCCACGATAATGGGTTGAAGGGTTTCCGGCTCCTGATCTTCCGACTCGTTTTCTGAAGCGAGGATATATGAGGCCGCGCCATAGATTTCAACCGGTTCCGGTCGATCTTTGTGATGATCTTTCAACCTGCGCTTGTATCTACGCAGCTGCTTTTCCATTTTATCGCAACATGCATCGAAAGCCGCGTAAATCTCGGTCTGGTGTGCTTTTGCCTGAGCCGTCAGGCCGGTCGAAAGATGTACGGTCGCCTCGCAGACAAACTCATGTGCAGACTTGGAAAACACAACCACCGCTTCGGTCGGGCGTTCGGCATATTTCTTCACTGCCTCCCCCAACTCTTCTTTCACGTGGGTTTGCAGCGCTTCACCAATGTCGATCTGTTTGCCGCTGATTTGATACCGCATAGTCTCTCCTTGTTTTTCAGACCATACCTGAAACCAGCACGCGGGCGTGCGGGATAAAACAGGCTGGCTACGGAAGTTGGCTTGCTGTCAGGTTGCTGTTCTTCACGCTCTGTTGAGCTGTCTGACGTGGCACAAAGCAGAAACTGACACATTCCATACCAGTATTGAGCCCGAAAAGGGGGGTACGAGTCAAATAAAAGGATCGCGTTTTGGTAGAATTTTCGCCCGGAACCAATAACAGTTGCTCAGGATATTTTGAACTTTTCACCCAAATAAACCCGGCGCACGTTTTCGTTTTCGACAACTTCTTCCGGCGTACCCGACATCAGGACGCGGCCTTCGTGCAGGATGTAGGCGCGATCCACGATTTCCAGCGTTTCGCGGACATTGTGATCTGTGATCAGAACACCAATACCACGGTTTTTCAGGTCGGAAACCAAAGCGCGGATATCATCAACCGAGATCGGATCAACACCGGCAAATGGTTCATCCAAAAGCAGATATCTGGGATTCGCAGCCAGACACCGCGCGATTTCAACACGACGCCGTTCGCCTCCTGATAAGGCAAGCGCTGGCGCACGACGCAGATGTTCGATTGAAAACTCTGATAGCAGCTCTTCCAATCGCTCACGCCGCTTATGATGGTCGGCCTCTGTGATGTCGAGAATGGCCGAGATATTGTCTTGTACCGATAGCCCGCGGAAAATGCTCATCTCCTGCGGCAGGTACCCGATCCCAAGCTGCGCGCGGCGGTACATCGGAAAGGTTGTGATGTCCTGCCCGTCGATCAATACAGTGCCACCTTCAGGCGTCACCAAACCGGCGATGGCATAGAAGGTTGTCGTCTTGCCCGATCCGTTTGGTCCTAACAGGGCAACGACTTCACCGCGCGCAAGCTCCATCGAAAAATCCCGGATCACGGTCTTTTTTTTGTAGGACTTGCGCAGGTGGGTCACCCGTAGCCCGGCTGAGCCTTCTGCGACGGTAAGCGTTGGTTTCGCCATCAGTTGTCGCCAGACTGAAGGGTGGTTTTGACGCGGCCTGTCATTTGTGCGGTACCGTCAGACATCTGGACAGTCATCCGGTCCGCTGTCAGGGCAGAGGGGCCTTGGGCGACAAGGACATTGCCGGTCATCACAATCGTGCCGTCGTCAACATTGTAGTTGGCCCGTTCGGATTCTGCCGCGTCTTCTCCAGAAATCAGGATCACGTCGCCGATCGCTTCAATGCGCTCGATGCTTTGTGCTTCTGTATCGTAAAAGACTGTGACTTCATTTGCGGACAGACGCATTTCACCCTGAATTATGATGACATTATCGGTAAAAATCGCGGTGCCTGCATTTTGATCCACCGCGAGGCTGTCTGATGTGACTTCAACGGGTAATCCGTCATTTTGCTGGATCGCACCAAAAGCGACCTGCGTGCCTTGAGCAGTCGCGCTGCAAGCAAGTCCCGAAATGAACAACGGTACGAAGAACAGAAATCTAAGAAATGTCACAGGTCACTCTTTCGATGCTTTGGGCTGGTATAACAGTTTAACACCACCGGTGAAAAGGATTTGGCTGCCGGTTGCGCCTTCGGGGGTGAAAAGATGCATGGCGCCGGCTTCGAGATCACCGACGGGCGTAGTCGCGGTCACATGGTCTGGCGAGGTCATCTCCACGCGCGACATTTTGAGGTGCAACAGATCCGAGCGTAAAACGTATCCCCCGGACATGACCACAACAACATCCCCCGTAAGGTCTGTCTGATCTGCTGCAATGCTCACATCAGCCTTGAGCGCGGTCACGTTGACTTGCCTGCCGCTCGGCGTATCGATTGTGACGTCCACATTCTCGGCGATGTTCATGCCCGGTTGGTCGTCCGGCGTGGTGACGGTTTCGGCGATGAAGGCGATTTCGTCACCGTCCATTGTTGTGGCGGAGTAATAGGGGCCGGTGACTTGTTGATTGGTCAGTCGCTCCTGAACTTCGGTATCTGCAAATGGGATTGTTGACGGCGGGTCCACGGCCCGCGAAATGAGAAAGAGCGTCGAAAGGATACCCAGTGCCAACAGCGGCAAGGTCACCTTGAGCCAGGCAATCATACGGGAATACCGATCGCCTTGCATCGTTTCTCAACCTAGACCGACACGCAAACAGTCGTGGATATGGATCAACCCGACGACCATTTGTGGGGCCTGCGGATCGACGACCAGCAAGCAGGTAATCTGTTTGTCGTTCATGATGCCAACGGCTTTTTCAGCCAGGGCGTCTGGCTCGATTGTGATGGGTGAGGTGGTCATCACTTCACGCGCGGAGGATCCCGCGAGCCCTTCCATGTGACGCCCTATGTCGCCGTTGGTAATAATGCCTTTAAGGGCACCGTTTGCGTCCGTCACGGCGACAACACCAAAGCCTTTCTCGCCGATAACCGTCAGCGCCTCTGACATGCTGGCGGTGTCGGCAACAAGCGGAATAGCGCTGCCTGTGTGCATCAAATCCGCCACGCGGCTGAGTTGAGCACCCAGCTTGCCCCCCGGGTGGAAGGTTCGAAAATGCTCGGGCGTGAATTCGCGATGTTCCATCAGGGCAACCGCGAGAGCATCCCCAAGTGCGAGCGTCATCGTCGTCGACGAAGTGGGAACAACGCCTGTTCCGCAAGCTTCCTCCGCTTGAGGGAGAACCAAGGCCACATCCGATTGCCGCAAAAGCGTCGATCCGGGTCGGCTTGCAACACCGATCATCGGGATGTGAAAGCGCCGGGTATGCGCGATCACATCTGCTAGTTCCGGCGTCTCGCCGGAGTTGGAGAGCACGATCACAACGTCCCCTTTGCCCATCATCCCGAGATCGCCATGGCTTGCCTCTGCCGGGTGAACGAAATGCGCGGGCGTACCGGTGCTGGCCAAAGTCGCTGCGATCTTGCGTCCGATATGGCCTGATTTACCCATGCCAGAGACGATAACGCGACCGGTTGCGCCAAGGATCAAATCAACAGCGGCAGTAAAGCTTTCATCCAGACCAGCTTCCAGCGAGTTGAGTGCTTCGGCTTCGATCCGGATGACCCGGCGTGCGGTATCAAGGAACGAGGTGGTCATGAGTGCGCAAAGATGTCTGTATCGGGCCACCCCATCAGGTCGAGCTTGGCACGCATCGGCAGGAAGTCAAAGCAGGCTTGAGCAACCTCCATCCGCCCTTCGCGCTCCAACATCTCATTCAGAGCATTTCGCAACTGGTGCAGATACAGAACATCTGATGCCGCATATTCGATCTGGGCGTCGGTCAGGGTTTCGGCACCCCAATCGCTGGATTGTTGTTGCTTGGAGATGTCGATTGCCAGCAACTCCTGCAGGAGCTTCGCCAGGCCATGACGGTCCGTGTAGGTCCGCACGAGGCGGCTGGCGATCTTGGTGCAATAAACTGGGCTGGTTGTTGCGCCGAAGGTGTTGAAAAGGGCTGCGATATCGAAGCGGCCGAAATGAAAAAGTTTCAGCACGGCGGGATCTTCCAACAGTTTGCACAGGTTCGGTGCGTCTTTCTGGCCTTTTGTGATCTGCACCAGATGGGCAACCCCATCACCGCCTGACAGTTGTACGACGCACAGCCGGTCGCGGTGCGGCTGCAAGCCCATGGTTTCGCAATCAATGGCCACCATCGGGCCAAGGTCGAGCCCGTCGGGCAAATCCTGCTGATAAACGTGATGTGTCATGAGCGTCCTGTTTCCTGCGCGCCGGGTACCGATCAAAAGTTGCGCCAGCGTTACCGCTCCCGGGCGTTATTCACAAGCCCACGGGCACCCGCATTAAGTCGGCGTTCGCGCCAGATAATCAAGAGGCCTCCTGCCGCAATCAGGAACGCTCCGGGAAAGAGTGCGTCCCAGGGCGTCTCGTCAAAGAACAACCAACCGAGCAAAAAGGCCAGGGGAATTCCGAAATAACTGAAAGGGGCGAGGTTGCTTTGTTCTGTCATCCGGTAGCTGGCGACGAGAAACAAAACCGCTGTTCCGCCGAACGCACCCATCGCGATGATCCATCCCAGATCACCCCAGCTTTGAATGGGGCTGAAGCCTCCCCAGGACAGAGCAATAAGAGTTGAGACAAGAATGGCGGTAACCTGCGAATAGAGACTAATCAACGGGCTGGGAACGTCGTCGTCGAACAGCCGTGCTGTTACGCCAACCAAGGCGTAGAACAATGCCGCTCCCAACGGGAGCAGCGCATAGGGTGTGAACGCGTCGGTGCCTGGCTGCATGATCAGGAGCACGCCGACGAACCCGATCAGCACGGCGCCCCAGCGCATCCAACCCACTTTCTCGCCCAGAAGTGGAACCGCCAGTGCCGTCATGAAAAGGGCATTTGCATAAGTAATAGTTGATGCGGTGGCAAAGGCCATCACGCCGATAGAGATGTAAAAACAAAGCTGCGCGACGGTCACGATAGCACCACGCGCCAGGGCCAGCTTCCATTGCCGGATGCGAATGGGCCGACCAGCTGTGTGCCATGCCCGTGACGCAAATACTGCGATCAACGCGGGGAACAGACCAAAAAGATTTCGCCAAGCGGAAAGCTCCATGGCGGAATACCGCTCCGAGAGCAGTTTGATGACCAATCCCATGGCGTCAAAAAGCGACAGAGCAACCAGGCTGAGGAAGATGGCAAGACCGGTCCGGTCGTTCGGGCGCATGTGCGATGTCCTGATAAACTGCGCCGACCGTAACTACGGTGCGTCAAAAGTCACGTTCTATTGCGCCGCGCCGCAATAGATCAGGTTTTTTAGTTTGGAAAAAAAACAATTGCACCAAGTCATCAAAACGCGGTCCGGGCTAACCCGCAGGTGAGCAATCGAATTTCCTGTGATTTTCCCAATCGGCGGCTGATAGACTCATCCTTCGTTGCGATACGGCATTGCTGTCGCGTGATATTTGAAAATCTATGACTTTGGGTCGGTTTTCAGGCTTCCCCTTCAAGCTTGGGTAGAGCACCGCAACACTGTACCTTGGGCCGGCGCCAATGCGTCCACCGTCGCGCAGCATTGTTTCGAGGTAGGCATCAAAGGTCCCGCCGAATTTGCCCGAAGAAGTATGCCTCTCATAAAACATGCGCGCATATTCACAGGGTGTGGCGCTGATCGTGTTATGTTCCCACTTATAGGCTGAAAATGTGGCAAGCACCAAGAGAGTACATACTGCACGGATACGTAGACGCAACGGCATTTTGGACAGATGGTTTCGCATATTCGCCTTTGGCCAATTAGTCAGAAGGATCAACCTTGCCACGGAGCGATTTCACCTCGCCGCGCTGTTTCTTGGATTTCAACCGGCGCTTTTTCGACCCTAACGTGGGCTTTGTGGCGATCCGTCGCTTCGGCGCGACCAGAGCCTTCTGGATCAGCTCAACCAAACGTTCGCGAATAATTTCCCGGTTACGCGCCTGACTGCGCGTCTCGTCACATTGCAGCACGATGGCACCATCAGACGTCCAGCGCCTCCCGGCCAAGCGTCTCAGGCGGGATTTTACCGGACCGGGCAGGTTAGGGGATCGTGCAGCTTCGAACCGAAGTTCTACTGCAGAGGAAACCTTGTTCACATTCTGCCCGCCGGGGCCGGAAGAGCGCATGAAGCTCTCACTCAGCTCCCAGTCTTCGATTGCAACGGTGTCGTCTATCCTCAGCATGGGGCTAAGCAAACCTTCCGGACACACTGACCGAGTTGCCGGCGGGGTCCTTGGCATTAGCGAAAACATATCCGTCCGCCTGATGAATCTTGCCGAATTGAAGGCCCCGTTTCGCGGCGGCGGCGCAAAATGCGGGCACGTCTTTACAAGCAAACACCAGCTTCACCGCGGCTTGTCCTTGTCGCATTCCCTTGGCTGCGGGGTGCAATAACAGGGGCACTCCGCCCTTGGTAGGGCGAAGTTCGGTAATGCGATCGGTTTCGGCGGCTTGCACGCTGTATCCGAAATGGCTCTGATAGAAGGCGGCCATCTGCTCGATCTTGTTGGTGTAAAGGATAAGACTTCCAAGGGGTGGTGACATGGGTTTGCTTTGGGTTTTGCAAGGGCGTTTGATGCTAAAAGGGCCGCACTTTTGCAGTGCGGCCCAATCGAATGGTTGCGGAGGTGGGATCGGTTAGACGATCATGTCCACCTTGGGGTCTGCCCGACCAAGGGCTGCCTCAGCAGGCGACCTCCAAAGCTGTTCCGACACCTCTCTCCAATACCTTTCTTGACACTGGATCACCTCCTTTACCTATCTGTTGACGTTGACAGAATCGTCGCACAGGTTCCGGAAATCTCCAAGCCTTTTTTCGTTAATGGGCGACAGAAAGCCGGGCAGTGATGACGCGAAAGGGGATCAATGCAACCAGCGCCAGGCCGAGTTTTACGCCCCAGTCTGCGACAGCAAGTGATACCCATAGTGGTGCTTGGGGCCCAAACCCCAGCAATGGCAGAATTTCTCCTGCCCAAGAGACATCATTGGCAGGCTCCAGGAAAGTGAGCGAAGCTGAAAAGGCGATGCTGAAAAACAGGGCAGTGTCTGCCGTGCTGCCGATCAGAGTTGATGCAAGGGGCGCCCGCCACCATGCGCCGTTCCTCAACGCCGAAAAGACAGCCACATCCAAAAGCTGGGCTGTCAGAAATGCGATGCCGGAACCCATCGCAATGCGAAGCGTCACCAGAGGCCCAAACTCTCCGACGATTTGCGTGCCGATCAACGAGCAGATGATACCGACGATGAAACCCACGAACACAACGCGTCGTGCGGCTTGTGCGCCGTAAGCGCGGTTCATGACATCGGTGACCAGAAAAGCCAGCGGGTAGGTGAACGCGCCCCATGTCAGCCAGTTGCCGAACAGGAACTGGACGAGGATATTGGAGGCAACGACGATGGCTGCCATGGCAATGATGCCGGGAAGGTGAATGCGGGTCATTTGATGTTGTTCCGTTTTGGCAAGGGTGCGGCACTTGGTTGGCGAACGCCGCCAACGCGCGGTCCTTAGGACTATTCAACCTCTTTGGCAAGCCCGCCCCACAAGACGTATTCAACGATCTGACCGCGCATGAAGGGGTAGAAGTTGTCGTCCGATACCATCGTCAGGCGGATGTCGCCGGTGTCGTCGCGCCAGACAGCAAGGCCCTCCAGATTGCCGTGATCGAACAGATTAGTCTGCATAACAGTCTCTATATTGGTGAAACCGAGCTCGGATACACTCATGGACCGCACGCGACTGAAAAACCCAAATGGATAGAGCCCGCGCTCCAGCACATAGAAGCGACCATCTGGTCCAAAATCCGCACCAACCGGTGAAAAACCGATATTGACTGGTAGCGTGAACGCCTGATGCCATCCCTCACCGGGCCGCTTGCGATACACCAAGGATTCCCATGCACCCAAGTTGATCTCTTCTGGGATCGCATAAAGGGTGCCGTCCTGCGCGACGGCCAGGGCTTCCAGCCCCTTGTTATTGGAAAGCGCGCGCCAGGCTCGCGTATATGATGGCCAGCGCCCAGCGGCTTCCCAACTGTCATAGACCAAAACGCGATGTGCATGCTCGAAGGACACAAAGACCCGTCCGGCATCATCAAGCGCGACGCCTTCTGCGTCGGTGCTCGGAAACTCCGGCACCTTGTCAAACCGATCTTTCAGAGGTTGATGATCGGTAATCTCTATGGATACAAGTCGACCGTCTTCACGGATCAGTCGCCCCGTGGCCCGGTGGCCGCGGTCCGTGACCATATGGAAGGTGTTGCCATCGGCGGTTAGGTCCAATCCCGAGAGACCGCCAAGCCAATCCCCCACCTTGGGGACATCGACGACCGCGCTGAGTTGCGCAGGCAGACCATCTGGGGCTGCATCAGGATAGAACCAAAGCCATGGTGCAACCCCAACGGCTGCAATCAGGGGGATTGCAAAACGTCGGCGCATTGGGATGGCAAATCAGCGAGGCGAATTTCTCGCCGGGGTTTTCGGGGTTTGGCATTCGGGTCGGGAGGTGGCGGATTGAGGATGTTGTTGACCCAGGCTTGCGCATCAGCACACCCATCGCCCGGCGGAGGAGGGGCCTGATCAACGCAGCCTTTCGACCCGGCAGGGCAGGCGAGACGCACGTGGAAATGGTAGTGATGCCCATACCAGGGTCTGATCTTGCGCAGCCAAGACCGGTCACCTGTTGCCGTCTTGCACAATTGAACCTTTGCACCCGGGAAGATGAAGATCCTTGCCACGCGTGGGTCAGAGGCTGCGGCCTTCAAAATCGCCTCATGCTGCGGCGTCCAGTTTTCATTTATGAAAGCGCCCTTGTTTCGTCGCAGCGAGATGGAAGATATGTTCTCGCGCTCTGCAACATTGAGGTTGAGATTGTTGGCCGGACGGAGCCAGATATCCGCGTCGAGACCGATTTGGTGACTGGCATGACCGGTCAACATCGGCCCGCCGCGAGGTTGGCTCAAATCGCCAACGTAGAGACCATTCCAGCCCGCCTGCTGCGCGGCAATGCGACTTAGATCCTGAACATAGTCCACCGTTTCAGGATGCGCCCAATTGCGGTTGCGCGACAGGCGCATCGCCTGCCAGGTTGGTCCGGTCTCGGGGAGTTGGGCTGCTCCGGCGACACAGCCTTTTGCGTAGCTGCCAAACGGGGCAGGCGCACTTTTCGAGCTGACATCTTTGGCTCCGAACAGCTGTTTTGCGGGCTTCTGGCTGTCCTTGTGTCCAGAAGTTCCAATCGTTGGCAGTGCCTCCTGTTGCACCTTCGGTGGGGGAGCCGGCGCGCAGGACGCGAGGCCGGTGGCCAGGACGATTAAGGTAACGAACCGATGTAGTCTCATGCGAAATCTCCTTTCGGTTTGACCCAGATAAGCAGGAATAGACCCAGCATGAAAAGCCCCACAACGGGCGCGATGCCAAGCCGCTGGCTTTGCGTGACATCGGATACAATTGCGATAAGCGCTGGTGCCAGAAAGGCCGTGGCCTTTCCTGACAGCGCGTAAAGTCCAAAGGCTTCGGTCATGCGTTCCGGGTTGGCCTGAAATGTCATCATGCTTCGGGAAGAGGCCTGTAACGCACCGCCTGCCGCGCCGATCAAGGCTCCGGCCACGTAAAAGGCTATGTCCGGGACGGAGGAGCCGTCAGCAAGCGCTATGCCCATGATGGACTTGGGCGTAAGCGACAGGATCAACCCGGCTGTCAGGATCAGGGTGACACAGCACCAGACGATTACCGGTTTGGGGCCAACACGCCGGTCGACCCGCCCTCCGATCCAACAGAAAACCGCGCCGCTGAGTGCTGCCAGGATTCCGAAGATTCCGATCTGCATGATGCTCCAACCGAGGACGCCAAGCGCATAAATGCCGCCAAAGGTATACATCCCATTGAGCGCGTCGCGGTAAAACATGGCCGAGACCAAATAGGCGGTGAGGGAAGGGTTTTCCGGCAGTCCTTTCAGGGTGACGACCAGATCCTTTAATCCTGTACCCAAACTTGGGCTCGTTCCCTGCTTTTGGGGATTGTCCCGCATAAAAAGAAAGAACGGGATCATGAAGATGATAAACCAGATCGCTGTGAGCGGTCCGACGATCCGCGTGTCTGCACCCGTTGCGGGATCGAGGCCGAAGACAGGCCGTAGCCCAGCCATGGTAAGACCGCTGTCTCCTGCCTGAAAGAGCAGCAGCATAACAACCAGCGCGAGGACGCCGCCGAGATATCCAAAGGCCCAGCCTGATCCGGAAATCCGTCCTCGTTCATCCGGGTCCGGGTGCAACTCGGGCAAATAGGAATTTGTGAAGATCGTGGCAAACTCCATCCCGATCAGCCCGATGCCAAAGAAAAACAACGCCCAGAGGACCGAAAACTCCGCCGGAGCCGTCCACCAAAGCCCTGCTGACCCCACCACGTACAGCAGGGAGAATCCTTTGATCCAAGGTAGTCGTTTGCCACTGCCATCCGCAACGGAGCCGAGGATCGGAGCGAGGATGGCGATACATATACCTGCGGTCGTCAGGCCATACCCCCAATAGGCCTGCGCCTGCGCGCGCGCTGCGGCTGGCTCCATGCCATCACCGATGAGCGCTTCCGTGGCAGTTTGTGCGAAATAGGGGCCAAAGATGAAGGTCAGCAACAAGGTATTATAAGGCTGGCTTGCCCAGTCGAAGAAGTACCAGCCCCAAATGCGCTTGCGCGTGGAAGTCATGCCGCTGCCTGTTCTGCTCTGCCTGTCTCAAGTAGTACAGGCTGGAGTGGGTCAGGCAAGTAAAGCTTTGGCGCAGCGTCCCAATAGATGTCGAGCGGCCTTGCTCTTTGGCGATTGCTTGCTTACTTCATCAGGGCGCAAGGAAAGGGTCTGTGAATGCAATCTCTGTTTCAAATTCTGATGCTGTTGCTCAACGTGCTGTGGTTTTTCATCATCGCCCACGTGATCATGAGCTGGCTCATCAATTTTCAGGTGCTCAACACCCGTCAGCAACTGGTTGCGCAGATCTGGTACGGGCTCAACCGCCTGTTGGAGCCAATTTATAGCCCGGTCCGCCGGTTCCTACCTGCCATGGGCGGGATCGATCTGGCGCCGCTTGTGGTTCTTTTGGCAGTTGCTGCCCTGCGCATCATTCTGGTGAATAATTACGCGCTGTTCATCTAAAGAAAATGCGCCGGTGGGGCGGAATGCTCTGCCGATGAGGCAATAGGTCTTGTCCACGAATCCTTAGTGTGGGAGTCTGCAAAAAAGAGCAGAATTCAGCATAAGGAACAAAATGTCAGGCGCTTCCGCATTGCTTGCCGATGTCTTTGGCTTCGACGCCTTTCGCCCGGGTCAGGCCGAGATCGTGGAGGCCGTCAGCGCAGGCGAAAACGTGCTCGCGATCATGCCAACGGGTGGCGGGAAATCCTTGTGTTTTCAATTACCTGCCCTAATGCGGGAGGGTGTAACGGTGGTGATTTCACCGCTCATTGCCCTGATGCGGGATCAGGTACGCGCGTTGCAAGAGGCGGGGGTTGCCGCTGGGGCTTTGACCTCAGGTAACACTCCTGAGGAAACGGATGAGGTTTTCGAAGCGTTAGAGGCGGGTCGGCTCAAGTTACTTTACATCGCGCCCGAACGCCTGGCGGCAGGCTCTGCCGTGGGATTGCTCCGTCGGGTGGGTGTTTCGCTGATCGCAGTAGATGAAGCGCATTGCGTCAGCCAATGGGGCCATGATTTCCGCCCTGATTACCTTAAAATAGGTGCTTTGAGGCGTGATCTGGGGGTGCCGCTGGCCGCCTTTACCGCCACAGCTGATGCAGAAACGCGGGCGGAAATCATCTCAAAGCTTTTTGGTGATGAGGCGCCGCGCAGCTTTCTGCACGGGTTTGATCGCCCGAACATCCATCTGGCATTTGCCGCAAAAGATGGGCCACGCCGCCAGATCCTGGACTTCGCCGCAGCTCGGAAAGGGCAGTCCGGGATTGTCTATTGCGGCACGCGGGCCAAGACAGAAACCCTCGCGGCAGCATTGCGCGAGGCGGGGCAGACGGCGCTGCATTATCATGGTGGCATGGAGGCCGAAGATCGCCGGATTGCCGAACGCAGATTCCAGCGTGAGGACGGTTTGATTGTCGTCGCGACCGTCGCTTTCGGGATGGGGATCGATAAACCAGACATTCGCTGGGTCGCTCATGCAGACCTGCCCAAGTCGATCGAATCCTATTATCAGGAGATCGGCCGCGCCGGGCGGGACGGTGCGCCAGCGCAAACCCTGACGCTTTTCGGGCCTGACGACATTCGCCTGCGCCGCAGTCAGATTGATGAAGGTTTGGCCCCGCCGGAACGCCGTGCTGCAGACCATGCGCGTCTCAATGCCTTGTTGGGCCTGGCCGAAGCATTGAAATGTCGTCGACAGACACTGCTGCGCTATTTCGGTGAGACTGACGTGTCCTGCGGATCCTGTGATCTCTGTGACCGTCCCCCCGAGGTGTTCGACGGAACTGTTGCTGTGCGCAAGGCCTTGTCTGCCATTTTGCGCACAGATGAACGGTTTGGAGCCGGGCATCTGATTGATATCCTGCTTGGGCATGAAACCGACAAGATGCGCCAGCACGGGCACGTTACGCTGCCGACTTTTGGCGTTGGGAAGGAATACGACAGGCGGCAATGGCAGGCAGTATTTCGGCAAATGATGGGGCATGATCTGATACGCCCCGACCCCGAAAGACATGGGGCGCTTCGCATGACCGATGCAGCTCTGCCAATCCTGCGCGATCAGGCGGGCATCGAGCTTCGTAAAGATAGCATTCGCCAGGCGGGTTCCCGGCGCGTTGCGGTGAAGATGATGGTTTCGGAAGAAGACGCGCCTCTGCTCTCTGCGCTGAAGGCGAAGCGCCGGGCCTTTGCGGAAGCCGCCAAGGTTCCGGCTTACGTTATCTTCAACGACAAGACCCTTATTGAAATGGCGGAAAAGCGTCCGCAGACGGTCGATGCACTTGCCCGGATCAGCGGGGTCGGGGCCAAAAAGCTTGAGCGCTACGGAAATGCTTTCCTTGAGGTTATTGTCGGTGAAGTGCAGCCTATGCATCCGACGCGCCGCAAATTGGCCGGTCGCACTGCAGGTTCAGTCTATGATCAGCTTCTGGAAGTTCAGGCCACTCTCGCGCGTGGTGAAGCAGGTCAGGACAAGCCACTCAGTTGCTCATCATCGCAGCTGGCTAAGCTTGCACAGTTGCGGAATGCAGACGCGCAAACGCTCGAAAAACTGCTCGGCGATCGTCGTGCAGAACGATTTGGCCTGGCCTTTCTGGACGTGTTGAGAGAGGCGGGCTAAGTACCCTCCAAGAGCGCCGAAAAAAGAGTGGGAGAAACGATATGCTGGTGGTGATTTCGCCCGCGAAGCGGTTGGACTGGACAGAGCGCGATGCGTCGACCACGGCGCCCGATTTTCAGGAAGATGCGGTGCGACTGGCCAAGACCGCGCGCAATCTGACATTGCGCAACCTCAAAGGTCTGATGGATCTGAGCGATGATCTCGCACGCCTGAACCGGGATCGTTTTGCGGCATTCTCAGAAGCGCCTGACGCACAGGTGACCCGCCCGGCAGCACTCGCCTTCGCTGGCGATACGTACCAAGGGCTTGAGGCGGCCAGCCTCGACCCGGATGAAATGGCGTGGGCCCAAGATCATCTGCGTATCTTGTCCGGTCTCTACGGCGTTTTGCGCCCGCTTGATGCAATCCAGCCCTACAGGTTGGAAATGGGCAGCCGCATGAAGACACGGCGCGGGCATTCGCTCTACGACTATTGGCGTGACGGGCTTTCAAAAGCACTCAATGCACAGGCAGAGATTGTCGGAACAGATATTCTGGTCAACTGTGCGAGCCAGGAATACTTCGGTGCCGTGGCTCCCAAGGCGCTGAAGCTTAAGGTCATCACACCGGTCTTCATGGAAGAAAAAGATGACGGAAAGGGGCCTCGTATTGTGAGCTTCTTCGCGAAGAAAGCCCGCGGCTCTATGGCCCGCTACATTGTCCAGAACCGATTGGTGGAAGAGAGCGCGTTGCTGGATTTTGACACAGGTGGCTATGTTCATCGCCCCGAAATGTCGGAACCGCAACGCCCGGTCTTTGTGCGGCCTTACCCAGTCTGATCCAGGTCTTCGGGTAGAGGCGGATCGGCCTCATCAGGGCAAAATGCGACGATCTGCTTGATGATTTCGGGTTTGCGAAGGGGTTTTGTCATATACTTGTCCAGCCCGGCGCTGAGTATTTCCTTATCATCTCCGCTCATTGCATGCGCGGTGAGCGCTATGATTGGCACATGTTTGTCCGTGCCAGCCTCCAGTTCCCGGATTGTGCGAGTGGCTTCCTTACCATCCATCCGAGGCATCGAAATATCCATGAAAACCAGGTCGGGGTTGAATGTCCCGTAGGCATCGACAGCCTCCTGACCATCACAGGCAAATTGCAAGTCGATATCAAGCGCCTTTAGCATTTTGCCGAACACAAGACGATTTGTCTTGTTGTCCTCAGCTGCGAGGATGCGCATCTTGCGCGGCAAGTCGGAGGCGGGCTCTGAATCGGGCTCCGGCTCAGGCGTAGTGGCAGGTTCCCGTGCGGTTTGGGGCTGCGGTTCCGGCGTCGCTTCTGGTTCTGACGCGGGTTCCGGTGGTTTTCGGCGTGCTGATGAATGTGAAAATGTGGGCGTAGCGCCGCCCGGCGCTTCGGCAGCAGGTTTCGGTGCGTCCGCTTCCGGTTGGTCCGGCGCTCGAAACCATCCGACAAGATCGTCGCGCAGATAGGGGCGTTGGGCGATCAGGTCAACGTTTTCACTCTTGGGGTTCTTGCGCATATGACCCTGATTGCTGCTCAGCAGGATCATGCGTTGCTTGTGTCCTGCTTGCCGCGCGGTCTCCGCGAAATCCAACCCGCCGGTTTCATCCGTCACATGATCGATCAATACCAGATCGACAGAACGATCAAGTTGCGCCAAGGCCTGATCGGTTGTTGGGCAAGCAGTGACTTTGAGGCCAAGCTTCTCCAATTGCTGCTTCACCAGATCCAGGCTCACTTGAAGATCATTGATTACCATCACATGGCGTAGTGCAGGATCAATTTCGGGGTGCGGTGCAGCAGTTGAACCAACCGCTTCGAGACTGACCTCGAAGCCAAAGCAGGATCCAACCCCTTCTTCGGAGGTTAGCCAAATCCGGCCGCCCATCATCTTGATGAGTTGCTTGGTGATTGCCAGACCAAGGCCGGTCCCGTCAAATTGTCGGTTGCGTTCGTTTTCAACCTGATTGAACTCGCCAAAAACGTGATCAATCATGTCTTCCGGGATGCCGATGCCCGTATCTTCAACGGTTACCTGCAACTTGACACTGTTGCCACTTTCATCAGGTTTTCCGGTAACACGAACTGTGACCGACCCTTCGCTGGTGAACTTGACGGCATTGCCCAGCAGGTTCGTCAAAATCTGTCTGATGCGGCCCGGGTCGCCCACAAGGTTCGACGTGAGATGCAGATCGTAATCCACCGCCAATGGGATGCCCTTGTCGCGCGCAGATGACTGCAACAGCATGAGCACTTCGTGGATCGATTTTTCAAGATCGAAAGGTTCAGGGTGCAGTTGCAGGCGTTCCGCTTCAATCTTTGAGTAATCCAGAACATCGTTGATGATGACCAGCAACGCTTCCCCTGAATTCTTGATGGTATCGATATAGAGCCGTTGTTCTTCGGACAGCGGCGTATCCATCAGAACATCGGCCATGCCCACGACGCCATTCATCGGGGTCCTTATCTCGTGGCTCATATTGGCGAGGAACGCAGATTTCGTTCGGCTGGCAGCTTCCGCGCTTTCGCGCGCAGCTTTGAGTTTCTTTTCGTATTTTACCGTTTCCGTGATGTTCAGACCCAAGGAGATGATTTCGCCATCCGGGCCACGGCGGTCAATCATCTTGATATACTCGTTGTTCCACAAACGGACGACGATCGGTTCTGGCTCGGGCGACTGAACCCGCTCGATCATCATCTGCCGCCAGTCGGACGGAGTCATCTCTCCTGGGTTGATGATTCCCTCATCGGTCAAATACTGAAGTACGGTGACGTAGCTGACACCTGGCTGAATTTCTTCCAACTCATCAAAAACGGCAAGGTAGGCGCGGTTGGCCATGATCATTTCAAGATCAGGTGAATAATATGCGAAGCCATCATTGATCGTTTCAATGGATTGCCACAGACGTCTTTCGACCCGCTCAATCTTTTTATGGGCGGCTGAAAGGTCTGATTTTACGCGTTTATTTTCGTCCCGCACATTGGCGACTTCGGCGCGGGTCTCGACGATTTCATTGGAGAGTTGCCGCGCGTGATGCCCGAGTTTACGGTTCGCGGCAAAAAGTTCGGCCTGCTTGAGTTCAAGCAACCGTTCTGCAGCCAGCCTGCTTCGCCTTTCCTGAGCCAGTTTGTTGGCCAGACTCATTAATTTACCCGCATAGAGATACCACTGATCTGCCACAAAAATGCGCGATTGAGGTGAACATCTGTTTAATCGCGGGCAGTCTGGGGATCATGCATTGCCCCGATAGACGAAATTACTTTCGTCCCTCGCGCAACCATGCCGCTGTAATCAACCCGGCGGAGAGCAAAAGCACCAGCCAAGGGGGCAAAATGGCTGTTTGCCGTACATCACGTGTCTCGTAGGCATCACGTGGTGTGAGCCCTATCCAGCCCCGTCCAGCAGCCGGTCTGCCGATGCGCACGTCCCGCAACCGGGGCAGCCCGTCTTCCAACAAGACCGTACCGCCGCGCAGCGTTGCAACAACCGGCGCAAGGATATCCGCCGTCGCGATGGTTTTTTCGAACTCGCGTGGGGCTGCAGGTCCAAGCCCGATAACGGCCATCTGGTCGCCGTTTTCCAGACGATAAAGACCAATTTCAGGGCCCTCGAACACGGTTTCAAACAGGCCCGGTTGCGATTCTGCTAGGGGCAGCTCGAACACTTCGCCGGTGGGGTCGGTGATTGAAACCGGAGGAACCGTTTCTTCCAGGGTGCGGCGCTGTATGCGCATGGTTTGGCCGGTTGCCTGCGCGGTAAGTGCCTCTTCCTCAAGTTCAGGCTCTTTCATCATCCAATGTGCCAGTCTGCGCAACAGCTCCAACTGGGGGCCTCCGCCTTCGTACCCGCGGTTCCACAACCAGGCATGATCCGAGGCCAAAAGCGCCACGCGCCCTTCCCCCACCCGGTTGAGCATCAGCAATGGCCGGTCGTCGCTGCCCGCCATGACCACATGGCCTTCGGGTTCCGTGACATCAATCTGGCGCAGCCAGCGCCCCCAGTCCCCGCCGCCCGGAAGGCCGGTTGAAACCGGATGCCGCTGCCCAAGGTCGGTTACGGTAGGACGATAGGGTTGTTCAATGACGCGTGCGCTGGGTGCTGCGGGCAGCACAGGACCAAGGGGCGAGCGATAGATGCTGTCGGCACCTGCATAATCCGGCCCCGCCGCAACAAGAACGGCACCACCCTCCCGGATATAGTTGGCGACGTTATCAAGATAGAGCGCGGGCAAAATACCCCGCCGCTTGTAGCGATCAAAAATGATCAGGTCGAAATCATCTATTTTTTCGAGAAAAAGCTCCCGGGTCGGGAAGGCAATAAGTGATAGTTCGCTGACTGGCACCCCGTCTTGTTTTTCCGGCGGGCGCAGAATGGTGAAGTGGACCAGATCAACGGAGCTGTCAGATTTCAGCAGGTTGCGCCAGGTGCGTCCGCCGGGATGCGGCTCTCCCGATACAAGCAAGACGCGCAATCGGTCGCGCACACCGTTCATCTGAATCAGCGCCTTGTTGTTCCGATCAGTCAATTCACCGTCTGCCATCGGAACAGAGAATTCCAAAACGTTTCGCCCCCCATGGGGGAGCGTCACCGGCAATTCTATGTCTTCTCCCAGTGGAACCAGAAATTCCTGAACCGGGCCGCCATCCACGGAAATCTCCAGGGGTGCGACGTCGGAACCCACCGGTGCAGCGCCCATGTCTTCGATCCGCAAGGTCAATGTCACGGGCTCACCGATGATCGCGAAGGCCGGAGCGTTACGAATGCTGAGACGCCGGTCCCAATCCGTGCTCTTTCCGGTCAGCATGACATGAATCGGCGCGGGCAGATCGAGCGGGAGGTCCGCGTCATGCACCTGCCCATCCGTCAGGGCAATGATACCCGCGACCCGTCCTCGCGGTTCTTCGGACAGCGCTTTCGACAAGGCCGTCATCAACTGTGTACCGGCGTCACCTTCTCCGTCAGGTATCGTGATCCGGCGCAATTCGGTGTTGCTGCGCGCGGTGATCCGATCAGCCAGCGCGTCAGCCGCGGATTTGGTCTGATCCGGACGGTCGGACAGGTTCTGACTGGCGCTGTCGTCCTCCAGCATCAGGACGATATCCGTGAGCGGAGAACGATCTTCCTGTTGGTAGCTGGGCCCTGCCAATGCCCCCAGAACGACCAGTGCGGCAAGACCACGCAAAGCCCAGCCGGAAAGTCCGCGCATCGCAGCCAGCACCACACCCAAAACGGCAAGCAAGGCCACAATGCCAAGCAGTTGCCATGGGATCAGCGGGTCAAAGATAATCTGTCCGGTCATTGGCCCAACCTGTCGAGAAGAGCGGGAACATGCACTTGATCAGATTTGTAGTTGCCGGTCAGTACATGCATCACCAGATTGACGCCAAAACGATAGGCAAGCTCGCGTTGCCGTTCGCCCGAAAAACCCCGCCCGATCGGCACCATCGGCGCGCCGTTTTCTGACATGGCCCAAGCGGATGCCCAGTCGTTTCCGCCAATGACAACCGGCGTCACCCCATCGTTCAGGTTGCGAAAGGGCATTCCTTCGATTTGTTCCGCATCCGGGGGTGCAGCCTCTACCCAGACATCACGGCTGGTGTGCCTGCCGGGAAAGTCCTGAAGGAGATAGAAGGTCCTCGTCAGAACATGATCTGCGGGCAATGGTTCAAGGGGTGGAATATCCAATGGCGCCGCCAGATCCTGCAGCTTGCGACCATTGGGACTGGCCGTGCCAAAGCGCGCAATATCTGCGTCGCGCGTATCAAATAGGATCAATCCACCTGAACGCAGGTATGCATTCAGCTTTGCGTAAGCTTCTGCTGACGGGCGGGGTTGATCGGGTGTCACAGGCCAATAGAGAACCGGGAAAAACGCCAGTTCATCCATTTCCAAATCTACGCCGACCGGCAAGGCTGGTTCGACCGACGTGCGGAACGTCAACGTTTGCGACAGGCCGAACAGACCGGCACGTGACACATCATCGACGCCGGTATTGCCGGTGATGACATAAGCCAACACCAACTCTTCCGTTGCCTCCTGTGCGAAGGCATCTGCTTCTGCGGTTTGAGCTGTAGTTGGATGTGGACCTAAAGCGGACAATCCGAACGCGAGAAACAACGCGATGGTCTGGCTCGCCCGACCTGATAACCTTCCGGAAAGTGCGAGCGACGCAATGACGTCTGCCAAAAGGGCAATGATTGCAAAGCTCAGCAACCAACCTGCAATGGGACGTTCGGGCGCTACCGCGAAGCCTTTGACAGGTATGCGTGCAGGCCAGGTCGCGGGTTCGAGGACGGTATCAGCCGTGACGACGTTCCGGGCCAATCGGCGGTCTCCGGATGCATATATGCCCGGCTGCATTTCGGGGCTGGGAGGCGCGCTGACCAGATCGGGTCCGGGGACGCCCGGCAAGTTCCCTGCATCCCGGAGTGTTCCATACCCATCCATAACCTGCTCCGGTGTCCATGTGGTGCCGTCCAATTGCTCGGCGTCAGGACGGGTCGCAGATGAGGCAACGGCAAGCCGTTCAAGCATCTGAACAAAAAGACCCGAAAGCGGGAGCGTCGACCAGTCAGCCGTTGCGGTGACGTGGAACAGAACGATCTGCCCTTGCTCACGCGTTTTGCGTGTGACGAGCGGCGTGCCATCGGTCAATTCAGCGATAACCCGTTCGGCCAGAGTAGGGTCGGGCTGCGCCATGACCTGGCTGGTAATTTGGACATCGCCCGGAATGGCAAGGCCAAAAAACGGTGAGTTCTCCCGGAAAGGAGCGAGGGTTTTGGGTTCCCCCCAGCTCATCGCACCGCCGACCGTGCGGCCGCCTGTACGCAGACGCACGGGCATCATCGGATCTTCGTCAACGCGGCTGATGTCGCTTGCTGCAACACGGGGCCCTGCAAAGCGCACCAGCATGCCCCCTTCGTCGATCCAGGCACCAAGGTCTTCCATCTCGCCCTCTGACAGCGTGGCGATGTCCGCCAGCACAATCACGTCCGGATTGGCGGGTAGAATGTCGGTAAGGCTGCCCTTGATCAGGTCCGCATTGGGCGCCAGCGCTTTTTCGAGATAATGCAGGGGTGACAGCAATTCCAATCCCTCACGGTCTTCACGACCCGCAATCAACGCGACCTCCCGCCGGCGCAACGCATCATCCGCAAGGGTGGTTGCGCCTGCTGAACGCTGCCCTTGGACGTCGAACCGGGTGATCCGTGCGCGCATCTCGGCGGGGAGTGTCAACGCGGTTGTCGCCTCAGTCTCACTTTCTTCAAAAGTCGCAGTCCCCGTGGCCAAAAGCGCTTCGTTTCCGACCGGATCACGCCCTATTACCTGCAATTGAACTTCACGTTCCGGTCCAGGGGCGGCGCGCAGGGCTTTCAGTTCAATCGCACCATCATCGAAGCCAGCGGGCGCAAGTGCAATGACATTGGCGGAGGTCTGATATACTTCGACCGATCCTTTGGCCTCGAAGGCTGCCAACGCATCGTCCCGCCCAGCGTATTCGGCGCCATCACTGAACCAAAGCGTGTCAAAGCCACCTATGCCTTCGATGGCGGATGTGGCTTCCGCAATCCGTGCCGCATCTGGTTGCCAGGCTGATGGCTGGAACCCTGCCAGACGGTTCCGCCAGACATCGGCAGCCTGGAATACGGGCTCTTCGGGTCTTGTCAGATCAAGGAAAGCGACCGTCCTTGCTGCACGGCTGGCGCGCGTCAATTGTGCCTCGACCGCTTCCATTTGTTCCGTCCAGCGCGTTGCACCTGCCCAGCTGCCGTCCAACACGATCAGCAAGGGGCCATCTCCGTCCGCGCGGTCTTCATCGGGGTTCAGGACGGGCCCGGCGAGGCCAAGGATAATCGCGGCGACGGCCAACATGCGGAGCAGCAATAGCCACCACGGTGTGCGATCAGACACGCTTTCATCGTCGGTCAGGCCCAGCAGCAACGCCACGCCCGGAAACCGCTTGCGGATCGGGGCGGGCGGAATCGCGCGCAAGATGAGCCAGAGGATCGGAAGCGCCAGCAGCGCGACCAACAACCATGGCGCCGTGAAACCTATGCCACCCAGAACCGTCACCGGAGTCCCCCGCCGTCAATTGCCCCATAGAGCCACAAAAGCGCGGATTGCGCAGAATGATCCGTATGGTGTTGCCCGAATTGCCAGCCGGTCAGCGCACACAGTGATTGCAATTCTGCTTTGCGTTCCGCCAACCGTTCCAGATACCTGTCGCGCAGGTCGTTCGCCTTCAATGTTTCGTGCCGAAGCGTTCCGCCAACACTCTCGAAAATCGTGCGCCCCTTGAAAGGAAATTGTTCTTCGGAAGGGTCCAGCACCTGCAAGAGAACGCCGCGCACGCCGCGGTCAGCAGCTTTGGTCAATGCAAGTTTGACTTCACTCACATCGCCCAGAAAATCCGAAACGAACAGAGCCCGCGCCGAGGGTATCATCGCGCGATGCTCTGGCGGTGCGTAATCCTCTGCCGCATCTTCGGTGAATTTCTCCGCAAGGCGCAAAATCTGCATATTGCCACGGCGTGGCGGCAAAGTCGTGCCGCTTAACCCGACGCGCTCACCGCCCCGGACCAACAGGATTGCGGCGGCCAGCGTCAAGAGCCGTGCCCGGTCTGCCTTTTGGGGCAAGTCGGCTTGACTGGAAAAGCGCATGGACGCACCCTGATCGACCCAGAGCATCACGGATTGTGCGATTTGCCATTCGCGTTCCCGCACGAATTCGGTGTCTCCCATGGCCGAACGCCGGTGATCGATCATGCGGCGGCTGTCACCGGGTTGCGCCGGTCGATACTGCCAGAAATTGTCGCCCATCCCGGCACGTCGCCGCCCGTGGTCGCCCAATAGGACGGCTCCGGCCAAATGCTCGGCCCGGGCCAGTAAGGGCGGAAGTTTCGCGGCGTGCGTTTCCGCGTCGGCGCGTAACGCCTGCGGTCTTGCATCCTCCGGAAGGGCGGAAAGTGAACTCACGCGGCGGCCTTCGCACCGGAAAGCGTCATGGCCGTGTTTTCGATGAGATCAGTCAGGCTATCGCCACGCGCGCGTGCGGCAAAGTTGAGCGCCATGCGATGGCTCAGAACCGGGCGTGCCATGTCAATGACATCCTCTGCCGACGGAGCGAAACGTCCCTGCAGCAGGGCGCGCGCGCGGACGGTCATCATCAAGGCCTGCGCTGCGCGGGGGCCGGGGCCCCAGGCAACGGTTTCACGCACTTGTTGGCTCGCGCCTTCTTCCTCTGGACGGAATGCCCGGACCAGATCAAGAATAAGCTCGACCACGCTTTCTCCAACCGGCATCCGGCGCAACAACCGTTGTGCGGCGATCAATTCATCAGCGGTAAAGACCTCGCTCGATTCCGCCTCACCATCGCCAGTAGTTGCCAGCAGAATATCTCGTTCAGTCGCGCGATCCGGGTAGGCCACGTCGATCTGCACGAGGAAGCGGTCAAGCTGCGCTTCGGGCAGCGGATATGTGCCCTCTTGCTCGATCGGGTTTTGCGTGGCCAATACGTGGAAGGGAGTTCCCAGAACGCGGTTTTCGCCCGCAACGGTGACGGTCTTTTCCTGCATCGCCTGAAGCAAAGCGGATTGCGTGCGGGGTGAGGCGCGGTTGATTTCATCGGCCATGAGTAACTGACAGAAAATCGGCCCCTGAATAAAGCGGAACGCGCGGCTGCCATCTGATGATGTTTCTAATACCTCGGACCCGAGGATATCCGCTGGCATCAGGTCGGGTGTAAACTGCACCCGGTTCCCATGCAGCCCCATGACCGTCGACAGTGTTTCGACCAAACGAGTTTTTCCCAAACCCGGCAGGCCAATCAAAAGACCGTGGCCGCCGCATAGCAATGCAGTGAGAGTTAACTCAACGACACGTTCCTGCCCGATGAAGCGATTGGTGATGGACTGTCTGGCCTCTGCCAGTTTTGAACCGAGCGCTTCAATCTCGGCCACCAAATCCTCTGCTTCTGTCATGACATCATGCTCCATTGAGTTATATGCTTAGTTTAAATCTATCGCGCTCAAGGGAAATGGCAAAAGCAATGAGTGGACAAAAAACCGTTACTCCGTCGGCGGAAAGCCTCGCTGCCTCTGTATCTGCCGTAAAAACGCGCGGACTGCCGCCGGTTCACCTGTGGAATCCGCCTTTTTGCGGCGATTTGGATATGCGTATCGCGCGCGACGGCACTTGGTTCTATCAGGGTACGCCAATCGGGCGTCCGGGACTCGTTAAGCTTTTTTCATCAATCCTTAAAATGGAAGAAGGTAAATATTTTCTTGTCACGCCCGTCGAGAAGGTAGGAATTACGGTCGATGACGCCCCATTTGTTGCTGTTGACTTTGATGTTGAAGGTGAAGCAAAGGCGCAAACCCTTACTTTTCATACTAATGTGGGTGATGTGGCGGTGGCTGGTCCAGATCTGCCTTTACGGGTCGTTCGCGACCCCAAAACCGGCGAGCCGTCACCTTACGTGTTAATTCGCGCCAACCTCGAAGCCTTAATCGACCGAAAAAGTTTTTATCGTCTGGTTGATCTGGGTGTGCATCATGATGGCTGGTTTGGTCTTTGGTCATCAGGCACGTTTTTTCCCGTAATTCCCAGTGCTGAATTGCCCTAGATTGATTGGCATCGCCAAATAATCTCGGTTTTGGCGAAATGACGCCTTTTTTAATCGCCTTATGGTTGTTAATCCTTAACCATCAAGGAATCGGGGCGCGCATGAAACTTGCAGCTAATTTGAGCAGCTTATGGACGGAATTGCCCTATCTTGATCGCTTCGAAGCGGCCTCATTGGCCGGATTCCAGGCGGTCGCTGTGCCGCTTCCCTATGAAATGCCAGCGAAAGACACCCAGCGTGCGGCGTTGCGTGCAGGTTTGCCGGTTATCCAGATCAGCGCACCGCCGCCAAACTACACCGGCGGCCAGCGTGGTTTTGCTGCTGTCCCCGGGCTCGAAACCCGGTTTCGGTACGATCTTCGGCGCGCATTACGCTATTGCCAGGCGCTGAATGTCCCGTCCTTGCACATCATGGCCGGTGTCGCGGATGGGCCCGCTGCACGTGCAACGCTTATTTCGAACCTGTTGCACGCGGTCGAAACCGTGCCTGAAGGGATCATGCTGACGCTGCAACCGCAAGCGCAGCAGGGCGCTTATCTGAATAGCTATGACCGGGCGGCGGACATTATCAACGCGGTAAACCCGGATAGAATTGGGCTGCAGTTCCACAGTTTCCATGCGCAGACTTTGCATGGTGACGCGTCAGAAACCTTCGAGACCTACGCCTCGATTATTCGTCATGTCCAGCTCAGCGATGCGCCGAATAATGGCACACCCGGTTCGGGAACGATCAACTTTGACAGGCTCTACGAAACTATCCACGCCTGTAGCTATACCGGCTGGCTGGTGGCGGATTACCACGCAAACGGGCCGACCGGCGATAGCATGAGCTGGCTGCCCATGGCAGAAGCATAACAGCGCTAGTGGGCGACGGCCCAATTGGGCCCGGTCCCGGCGTCAACAGTCAGTTTGACATCGAGTTTCACAACCGGGTCAGGGGCGTTTTCCATCACATTCCGTGCTGCGTCGATCAGCTTCTCTTCGGCACCCTCATCTACTTCAAAAAGCAATTCGTCATGGACTTGCAGGAGCATCTTTGCCGGCAAACCATCAATTGCTTCCGGCATGCGGATCATGGCCCGTCGAATGACATCTGCCGCAGTGCCTTGAATCGGTGCATTGATTGCGGCGCGCGCCGCAAACCCGGCGTGAGGGCCCTTTGCCGCGATATTCGGCGTGTGAATGCGGCGACCAAAGAGGGTCTGAACGTATCCATTTTCTTTCGCAAAGGCCTTGGTATCGTCCATATATGTACGAATCCCCGGGAAACGTTCGAAGTAGCGGTCGATGAACCCCTGCGCTTCGCTGCGTGGAATGCGCAAATTTCGCGCAAGGCCGAAACCTGAGATACCGTAGATCACCCCGAAGTTGATCGCTTTGGCGCGGCGGCGGATGTCCGGTGTCATCTCGTCCATTGGCACGTCAAACATCTCCGACGCGGTCATCGCGTGAATATCCATCCCGTCCTGAAACGCCTGCTTAAGCGCCGGAATATCCGCGATATGCGCAAGAATGCGCAGCTCGATCTGGCTGTAGTCCAGCGCGACAAGTGTCTTGCCCTCCTCAGCCACGAAAGCTTCGCGGATGCGACGGCCTTCTTCGGTTCGGATCGGGATGTTTTGCAGGTTCGGATCGGTGGACGCCAGACGCCCGGTGGATGCCCCGGAGATTGAATAGGAGGTATGCACCCGCCCTGTGTCAGGGTTGATGTGACCCTGCAAGGCGTCGGTGTAGGTCGACTTCAGTTTCGACAGTTGTCGCCAATCCAGGATCAGCCGGGGCAATTCATGCTCGGTTGCGAGGTCTTCCAGCACGTCAGCACCGGTCGAATACTTGCCGGTCTTTCCCTTCTTGCCGCCTTCAAGCCCCATCTCGTCAAACAGAATCTCGCCCAGTTGCGCAGGCGAGCCCACATTGAACTTGCGCCCTACCGCCTCATAGATTTCATCTTCCAACCCGGCCATTTTCTGACTGAACGCATTGGACATGCGGCTGAGCGTGTCGCGATCCACCTTGATGCCCGTGCGCTCCATCTCGGCGAGCACATGAACCATGGGCCGTTCCAGCGTTTCATAGACCCGCGTGACCTGCGCACGGTGCAGAGCAGGTTTGAACTGCTGCCAGAGACGCAGCGTGATGTCCGCGTCTTCGGCCGCATAGGGCACCGCCTCATCCAGCGGGACCTTGTCAAAAGTGATCGCCGATTTTCCAGAGCCTAATAGCGGCTTGATCGGGATTGGCGTGTGGTTCAGATAACGTTCCGACAAGGCATCCATGCCATGCCCATGCAATCCGCCGTGCATCGCATAAGACATCAACATCGTGTCTTCGATGGGGGCCACGGTGATGCCGACACCGGCAAAGATCTTGGCGTCATATTTCATGTTTTGCCCGATCTTGAGGATGCTTTCGTCCTCCAACACAGGCTTTAACATGGCGAGCGCTTCTTCGAGCGGCATCTGCCCTTCGGCGAGATCATCAGAGCCAAAAAGGTCATCCGACCCCTGCGCCTTGTGAATAAGCGGGATATAACAGGCTTTGCCTGGTTCGACGCACAAAGAGATCCCGACAAGTTCGGCGATCATCTCGTTCAACCCGGTGGTTTCCGTATCTACAGCCACATATCCGCGTTCATAAATCTGGTCGATCCAGCCTTGCAGCGCGGCGACGTCCCCAACCTTGCTATATCCTGCCGTGTCGAAGGGCACATCCTCGATCTCGGTTGCATCTGCTGCTTGTGCGGGCGAGTCGTTGATTTCGGGCATCTCGACATCGAGTTGATCGGCGATCCGTTTGGTGAGCGTCCGAAACTCCATCTCTGCGAGGAATGGCATCAAACGGTCGGGGTCCGGGTCGCGGACTTCCAGATCGTCGATAGTGAAATCCAAAGGCGTGTTTTCGTCCAACAGCACCAACTGACGGGACAGCCGGATTTGCTCTGCATGATCAATCAGGGTCTGGCGCCGTTTGGGCTGCTTGATTTCTTCCGCGCGTTCCAGCAAGGCATCCAGATCGCCGTATTCGTTAATAAGCAACGCCGCCGTTTTGACCCCAATCCCGGGTGCGCCGGGGACATTATCCACGGAATCGCCCGCCAGAGCCTGAACATCCACGACGCGTTCCGGAAAAACTCCAAACTTTTCAAAAACGCCATCACGGTCGATGCGGCGGTTCTTCATCGCATCCAGCATCTCTACGCCATCCCCAACAAGCTGCATGAGATCCTTGTCAGAGCTGATGATCGTGCAGCGCCCTCCCGCCGCACGCGCCTGAACGGCCAGCGTGGCGATGATGTCATCGGCCTCGTAGCCTTCAAGTTCCTTGCAAGCGATGTTGAAGGCTTCGGTCGCGCGGCGGGTCAACGGGATCTGTGGGCGCAGATCCTCGGGCATGGCCTCCCGGTTCGCCTTATATTGATCGTAGAGATCGTTGCGAAAAGTATGGCTGCCCTTGTCAAAGATCACGGCCACATGAGTGGGAGCATCCGCCCCCGTGTTCGCTTCAACATACCGGTGCAGCATGTTGCAAAACCCGGACACGGCGCCAATCGGCAAACCGTCGGATTTGCGAGTGAGAGGCGGGAGCGCATGGTAGGCTCGAAAGATGAAGGCCGACCCGTCGATCAGGTGAAGGTGATGCCCTTTTCCAAATGCCATGCCGGTCTCCTCTAAACGTGTCGCTTGCCTACATGGCGCGACGCCGTCCCGAAGTCCAGAACTGTCACGGCATCAAGCGATGCTATCCGCCGAGGATACTGTCCATGTTCTGCATGATGCCCACCAGAATAATGGCGCCAGCAATGATCAGTGCGGCGAGCAGGAACAATTGAACGACAATTGCACCCGTCGAAATGCCGATGCCAAACAGGACATAGCGAAGCGGTTCCCGACGCATCATCGCGAAGAATGCAGCAATCAGGCCCAGTACTCCGCACGCAGGAGCGGCGGCCGCAAGCATGTCGTCAATGGTCCAGCCCGCTTTGGTAGGGGCGGGTTGAGGTGCCCCTTCAAGGGCGCGTTGCGCAGCGGCGCGCATATTGCCTGCAATCTCACCAATTGCGGTACCGATATCGGGTTGCGGGCTGAACGGCCCCACAAAGACAATCAGCAGAGCGATAAATATCCCCAATCCGCCCAAGCAAACAGAGGCGAGGGAAAACACGAGGTCATTGCTGTGTGTCTGCATTTGTGAGCTCCGGTACTTTGAACCAAAGCGATAACTTCAAAACACGGCAGAAATTAGGTTGCGATCAGACTTTGCCGTCAAAGTCCTTGTGGATGTACTTGCAATCGCAATAGCCGCATTCGACCCAGCCTGTGTCTTTCGGTATTTGCAGCCAGACACGCGGGTGGCCAAGGGCGCCTTCGCCTCCATCGCAGGCGATGCGGTAGTTCGTGACAATCTTGGTTTCGGGCGGTTGCTGCATGCGATGCATCCTTGGATTGGGTCGCTGTGTTTATGACCAAACCACGCATTGGGGGCAAGCCCACTTACGGCGGGACAGGTCGGGACAGCTGCGACTGGCAAGGGTTGCCCCGGAATTGGCCAATTGGGTGGATTAGCGCGCTAAAACCAGCAGGGGGTGTCCGCAGCCCTTCACGCCATCCGATCAAGCGGCTACAAGGCAGCAAAAGAACGCAAGGAGAGCAGAAATGGCCGCGCCCAAACCAGTTGTACTGTGCATTCTCGATGGCTGGGGTTTGAGCAGTCGGCGCGAAGGCAATGCGCCACTTCTTGCGAAAACTCCAAATATGGACAGGCTCATGGCGACCTGCCCCAACGCGACACTGACGACATTTGGGCCGGATGTCGGTTTGCCAAAAGGGCAGATGGGTAATTCGGAAGTCGGGCACACCAACATAGGCGCCGGGCGTGTCGTTGCTATGGATCTAGGTCAAATCGATCTGGCAATTGAAGAGGGTAGCTTCGCTCAGAACCCGCGACTGAAGGGGTTCGTTTCGACGCTACTGGAATCGGGCGGCACTGCGCATATTATGGGCGTTTTGTCAGATGGCGGTGTCCATGGTCATCTACAGCATATGATCGCAGCGGCACATGTGTTGGATGCAGCTGGATTGCCTGTTGTGATTCATGCGCTGACAGATGGGCGGGACGTGGCACCACGATCTGCGTTAGCGTATTTCGACACACTAAAAGAAGCATTGCCCGCAAACGTAACAGTTGCGACCGTCACGGGGCGATACTATGCCATGGACCGCGATAACCGGTGGAATCGGGTTTCGAAGGCCTATGATGCCATCGTCAATGCCAAGGGCGAACGGGCTACAACACCAAAAAGAGCGGTTGAATTGGCATATGCGCGTAACGAGGATGACGAGTTTTTCTTGCCAACCGTTCTGGATGGATATGACGGCGCGCGTGACGGTGATGGGCTCTTTTGTTTGAATTTCAGAGCAGACCGCGCGCGCGAGATTTTGGCGGCCATCGGCGATCCGGGGTTTGATGGATTTGAAACAGGCGACAGGCCGCAATGGGCGGCACTCATGGGTATGGCGCAATACTCAGAGGCGCATTCGGCCTATATGACCACAATGTATCCGAAACCCGAAATCGTGAACACGCTGGGGGATTGGGTCGCGCAAAAGGGCCTGCGTCAGTACCGGCTTGCTGAAACGGAGAAATACCCTCACGTGACCTTCTTCCTGAATGGCGGCGAAGAGGTGTCGTTTGAGGGTGAAGACCGGCTGATGCCGAAATCGCCGGATGTCGCAACATATGACCTGAAACCCGAAATGTCGTCGGTAGAAGTGACAGATGCGCTCGTCGCGGCCATTGAAGAGGGCTATGACCTGATCGTGGTCAATTATGCAAATCCCGACATGGTTGGACATACCGGTGATCTGGAGGCAGCCATTGCGGCCTGCGAAGCCGTGGATCGCGGTCTTGGGCGGGCTTTGAGCGCGTTGCAGACCGCAGGAGGTGCGATGATCGTGACGGCAGACCATGGCAATTGTGATGTCATGATCGATCCAGAAACTGGCGGACCACACACTGCTCATACCCTCAACCCAGTGCCCGTTGTGGTGGTTGGCGCTGAACAAAGTGCACAGCTTAAGGACGGCCGACTGGCTGATCTGGCACCAACGTTGTTGCACCTTATGGGGCTCGAAACACCCGTGGAAATGACAGGGGAATGTCTGCTGAAATGAGGATTCTTGCTGCCCTCGTTTTGGTTTTTGCACCTGCTTTTGCTTCGGCTCAGGCCGATCCGGCTGAACGAGCGCGGGCAGCGGCGGATATGCTTGACGTGGCCAGTGAAAAACTCGCGGATGCGGAAGGTGCCCGCGACCGCGTACGCGCTCTGACGGAAACAATCTCTGCCTATGAAACCGGTTTGGGCGCATTGCGCAGCGGGTTGCGCCAGGCCTCACTGCGGGAGGCACAACTGGCCGCCAAACTGCAATCACGAGAAGCTGAGATCGCGGCTTTGCTCGCGGCACTACAACGGGTTGGCGGAACACAATCACCACTCATTCTGCTCCATCCGGGTGGACCAACCGGCACGGCGCGCGCCGGGATGCTTCTGGCCGAGGTCACGCCAGCACTGAATGCACAGGCTGAAGACCTGCGGCGTGACTTTCAGGAACTGCAGCAATTGAAGGAGTTACAATCAGTCTCGGCAGAACGACTGCAGGAGGGGCTGACCGAAGTGCAATCTGCCAGAACAATCCTTAATCAGGCGATTGCAGATCGTACTGATCTGCCCAAACGCTTTACCGCGGATCCGGTAAGAGAAGCAATTTTGCTCTCCTCCAGTGAGACGCTTGAAAGTTTTGCGGCCGGGCTCGATCAAATCTCGGCGGGTGTCGCTCCGGCGGCGCCAGAGGCGATCACAGCGGAAAAAGGGTCGCTTGTATTGCCAGTGCAAGGTCGTGTCTTGCGGAAGGCGGGCGAACCCGATGCTGCGGGCATTGCGCGGCCCGGGATTATCCTGGCGACGTTGCCGAATGCGCTCGTAACGAGCCCGGTTGGTGCAACGCTGAGGTACGTCGGACCTTTGCTGGACTTTGGCAAAGTGGTGATTCTCGAACCAAAGGCGGACGTGCTTTTTGTCTTTGCGGGTCTTGAAACCGTTTACGCAGAAACCGGTGAGGTCGTCGAGGCAGGCGCTCCATTGGGTCTAATGGGCGACGCCGGTGGCAAAAGTGCATCTGAGTTGTCAACAGATGGTGATGAGGCTGGCGCACCCCGATCAGAAACGCTCTATATAGAGGTAAGAGAGAATAACACGCCTGCGGACCCGAGCCTGTGGTTCCGGACAGATAAGGATGGATAGAGAGATATGAAGAAATTCGCCATGGCGGCATTGGGTGGCACGCTTGCGGGTGTGATCGCGACGACGCAGATCGCGGGCCCGCTCCTTGCACAGGAAGCCGCAAAATCGAGCAATGTTTACGAGCAGCTGGACCTTTTTGGAGACATCTTTGAGCGTATCCGCGCGCAATATGTTGAGGAAGTAGACCCGGGCGAGCTGATTGAGGCGGCCATCGACGGCATGCTGACCTCGCTTGATCCGCATTCCAGTTACCTTAGCCCGGACGATGCGGCTCAGATGCGTGTGCAAACCCGCGGCGAGTTTGGTGGCCTCGGCATTGAAGTCACCCAGGAGGAAGGCTTTGTAAAAGTCGTGTCGCCCATTGATGGGACACCAGCGGATGAAGCAGGCGTGGAAGCGGGCGACTACATAACACATGTGGATGGCGAGTCCGTTCTGGGCCTGTCGCTTGATGAGGCCGTCACTTTGATGCGCGGGCCTGTCGGGTCGGAGATCATCATCACGCTTGTTCGAGAAGGTGAGGCCGAACCCTTCGACGTGACCATCATCCGTGACACGATCAAGCTGACGGCTGTTCGGTCCCGCACACAGGGCGATACGGTTGTCTTGCGGGTCACGACCTTCAACGATCAAACCTATGCCAACCTTGAATCGGGTCTGAAAGAGCAGGTAGAAGAAGCGGGCGGCATGGACAAGATCAACGGGATCGTACTCGATCTGCGCAACAATCCTGGCGGGCTGCTGACGCAAGCGATCCGGGTGTCTGACGCCTTCCTCGAAAAGGGAGAGATCGTCTCGACCCGAGGTCGGGAAGTGCAGGATGGTGAGCGGTTCAATGCGACGGCTGGCGATCTGGCTGAAGGCAAACCGATTGTTGTTCTGATCAATGGTGGCTCGGCATCAGCATCCGAAATCGTCGCGGGTGCCCTGCAGGATCACCGTCGGGCTATTGTCGTCGGTACGAAAAGCTTCGGCAAAGGCTCCGTTCAGACCGTGATGCCGCTGCGAAGCGATGGTGCAATGCGCCTCACGACCGCGCGGTACTACACGCCGTCGGGACGTTCGATCCAGGCATTGGGTGTATCCCCGAACATCGTTGTGGAACAGCCGCGCCGCCCCCCTGCGTCCGAGGAAGAGGAAGAGGCGAATAACCGCCCCTCCCGCTCCGAAGCGGACCTGCGTGGGTCGCTGAACAACGACAGCCTGTCAGAAGATGAGATCAAGCAGATTGAGGAAGACCGCGCCAAGGCCGAAGCAGCGGCCGCGCTTCGTGAAGAGGATTATCAATTGGCTTATGCGATCGACATCCTGAAAGGTCTTTCTGCGATCGGCACTCAGGACTGATCAGGCGCTGACGCGCACGAAAAAACTGGATCAACCCTGCCTTCGGGCGGGGTTTTTCGTTGCGCCGTGACTATTCTGCTGCCGGTTTCAAACTGCTGAGCAAATGATGGAACTTCTCACCCTGGATCGCCACGTGTGAGCGTGCTGCGTCCGCTGCGCGAATGCCGTCCCCCATCATCAAGGCGTCTACTATTTCCTTGTGCTCGGAGAGGGACTGTCTCATGCGTCCACGCAGCTTGAGCTGTATCCTGCGAAAGGGCTTCAGGCGACGCTGCAGACGCAGGCATTCCTGCTCCAGAAAGCTGTTGTCGGATTGACGGTAGAGAATGTTGTGGAAGCGTTCGTTCTCATCATAGTAGCCGTTGGCATCCAGTCGCTCGACGGCCGCTTCGCATCGGGCGTTGGTTGTCTGCAATTCGTTGAGGGCTTCGTCGGTAATACGCATCGCTGCCAGCCGCACGCAGGAGGCTTCCAGCTCCGCCATAAACTCGAACATGTCCATCAGTTCAACCGGTCCGGGTTGCCGCACAAAAGCGCCGCGCCGGGGGATTTGTTCAACAAGACCTGATACGCAAAGCCTTTGAAACGCTTCGCGCAATGGGGTCCGGGACACGCCGAACTGTTCCGCCAGCCGAATCTCGTCCAACCGGTCCCCATCGACAAAGGTGCCGTCAAAGATCATTTCTTCGATCTTTTCTGCGATGGTGTCGGCGCGCTTCTTCTCCATATTCTGTTCTTAGCACGGTCAATAAGGAATGCAAGGTATGCAATTTTTGTATACAAAAAAGTTGACCTTGCGTTCGTCACATGCGAACCAATCATAGGTTGCTGCCCGGAAACGGGCGGCCAAACGGGAGGAACCTCATGAAAAAGACACTTACTTCTACGCTGGCCGCACTTGCCATCATGGCGGGCACCGCTGGCGCGCAAGCGACCGAGCTGCGGCTGTCACACCAGTGGTCAGATAAGGACGTGCGCCATCAGGTAGCACAGATCATTGCCGATGAAGTTGCAGCTGCCAATGTGGATCTGGATATCAAGATTTTCCCGACCCAATCTCTGTTCAAGGCAAGAGAGCAATACAAGCCCTTGTCTCGCGGGCAACTCGACATGACTGTTTTGCCGCTGAGTTATGCAGGGGGTCAGCAACCCGCCTATAACCTGACGCTGATGCCCGGGCTGGTGAAAAACCACGATCACGCGGCGCGGTTGTCCGAGAGCCCTTTCATGGCCAAGCTCGAAGAAAAGATGGCCGATGACGACGTGATGGTTTTGGTTCACGGCTATCTTGCTGGCGGGTTCGCGGGCAAAGAAAAGTGCATCACCAACCCAGCGGATATAGAGGGTCTGCAGACCCGCGCGGCTGGCAAGGCCTTTGAGCAGATGCTGGCGGGTGCTGGCGCATCCATCGCGTCCATGTCGTCGTCCGAGATCTATAACGCGATGCAAACCGGTGTTCTGGATGCAGCGAACACATCCTCTTCGTCCTTTGTCTCGTATCGGATTTATGAGCAGGTCGCGTGCTATACGCCCGCGTCGGACGTCGCCTTGTGGTTTATGTATCAGCCGCTGTTGATGAACAAATCGACGTTTGATGGCCTGAACGAAGAGCAGCAAGCCGCGCTGATGGCTGCCGCCGAAAAAGCCGAAGCCCATTATCTGGCTGAAGCGAAAAAGCAGGATGCGGCATCGGTCGAGGTCTTCAAGGAGGCGGGTGTCGAAATCGCGTCCATGTCGGCAGAGGATTTCGAGGCGTGGCGCGCGATTGCTCAGGAAACGTCTTACAAGGCATTCCTCGAAGACGTGCCTGATGGGCAAGAGCTGCTCGATCTGGCATTTGCCGTCGAATAATGGGTTTCGGGGCGGTGTTATAGCCGCCCCGAGGTCTTTCTGACACCGGGGGGAGAGATCAATGGCGGTTCAGAGTTCAGCTACGGCTGCACGCACCGGGAATAACGCTTTTTTGCGCGCGGTCGCGGCAATTTCGACCGTCGCGGGTTGGTGCTCTGCCGCGATGATCCTCGCGGCTGTCTTCCTGACCTGCCAGATGATCTTTATTCGCTTTGTGTTGAACGGTTCGACCGTCTGGCAAACTGAGGCGGTCGTTTATCTCGTAATTGCTGCCACGTTGGTTGGCCTGCCTTACGTACAAAGGCTGCGCGGGCATGTGAACGTGGATCTGATCCCGCTATCCTTGGCCCCGAGGGCGCGTTTTGTGATGTGTCTTGTCACCCTCAGCCTGTCGATCGCTATCGTCGCCGTCATGTTGTTTTATGGCTATGAGTATTGGCATTTTGCATGGGATCGCGGATGGCGGTCGGACACGGTTTGGGGTGTGAAGCTCTGGATTCCCTATCTGGCTTTGCCCGTCGGCTTCGGCCTGCTTTTGCTGCAGTTGGTGGCTGACCTCATTGCCGTTGTGCTCAAGATCGATAAACCATTTGGTCTGGAGGACGGCTGATGGATCCTCTCCTGCTTGGAGCGCTTGTCGCGGTCGCCACGATTATCGTGCTATTCTCTGGGGTCTCGGTAGCGCTTGGATTGTTGATCGTATCGGCAGGGTTCCTGATTGCCTTTGACGGTTTGCGGTCTCTGGAACTGATGCCGGAGATACTCTTTGGCAAACTGGACAACTTCGCGCTCTTGTCGATCCCGATGTTCATCATCATGGGAGCGGCCATTGCATCGACACGCGCAGGAGCGGACCTTTATGAGGCGCTGGAGCGCTGGCTGACCCGCGTGCCGGGCGGATTGGTGGTGTCCAACCTTGGCGCCTGCGCCTTGTTTTCGGCCATGTCGGGCTCGTCGCCTGCGACTTGCGCCGCCATTGGCAAGATGGGCATCCCCGAGATGCGCAAGCGCGGTTATCCCGATGGCATAGCCGCAGGATCCATCGCGGCAGGCGGAACCCTCGGCATCCTCATTCCACCGTCCGTCACCATGATTGTCTATGGCATTGCTACGGAAACTTCCATTGGCAGGCTATTTCTTGCAGGGGTCATTCCGGGGCTGATGCTGGTGAGCCTGTTCATGGCCTGGTCGCTCTATGCGACATGGCGGTCAGGTGACGCGGCGGTACTATCAGCAGGCAGCTATACCTGGAAAGAACGGTTCGAAATCCTGCCCCGTGTCCTGCCTTTCATCGCCATCATTTTGGGTGTGCTCTACGCCATGTATGGCGGAATCGCGACGCCGTCCGAGACAGCTGCGGTTGGTGCTTTGCTGTGCTTGCTCATCGCGATGATCATCTACAAACTCTGGAACCCACGTGATCTTTGGCTAGTCCTGCGCGACAGTACCAAGGAGTCCGTGATGATCCTTTTCATCATCGGGGCGGCAGGCGTGTTCAGCTACATGTTGTCCTCGCTGTTTATCACGCAATCCATCGCCGAGTGGATCGGAACGCTGGATGTGAACCGCTGGGTCCTCATGGGGGCGGTGAATGTCTTTTTGTTGATTGCCGGGTTCTTCCTGCCGCCGGTGGCGGTCATCCTGATGGCCGCGCCCATCCTGCTGCCGATCATCACCACCGCCGGGTTTGATCCCATCTGGTTCGCCGTAGTGCTGACCATCAACATGGAAATCGGTCTGATCTCACCTCCTGTGGGATTGAACCTTTATGTTATCAACGGCATTGCGCCGGATATCTCGCTCAAGACCATTCTCAAAGGATCATTGCCCTTTGTCGCCTGCATGATCGTCGCAATCATATTGCTGTGCGTCTTTCCGGGCCTCGCGACATGGCTTCCTGACGCTGTGATGGGACAACGCTTGTGACGCTTTTTGCCGATATCCTGTCCAGCGTATTTGAACGACGGGTTAGGTTCTCGGCCGGGTGGAGCAAGGACGACCGGTCGCTGGCGCAGTTGACGACAGATTTGATCGGCACTGCGGGCGAAGGCTCCGGCCGCAGCATTGCAAGCCGTATCCTCGATACCTACCAAGGTCTGGACAGCGCCGGGAAAAAGGATTTTTTCCTGCATCTTGCTGAGGATATGAACATCGATCCCGACGCGGTGCGTCAGACGCTTGCGGCGTACGAGGACACACCCGGCAAAGCAAGTTACCGCGCCTTCATGTCGGCTTCAGAACCGCCGCGCCAGGAACTGATCCGACGCCTTAACATGGTCCCGGGTGGGACTGAAATCCTCGTTCGAATGCGGGCTGACCTTCTGCGATTGAGTGAAAATGACCCCGCATTGCAGGCTCTTGATGTGGATTTCAGGCACCTCTTTGTGTCCTGGTTCAATCGCGGGTTCTTGGTATTGCGTCCGATCAGTTGGGAAAGTCCGGCGCATATCCTCGACAAGATCATCGACTACGAAGCCGTGCATGCGATCCAGAGCTGGGACGATTTGCGGCGCCGGTTGCAGCCCGAAGACAGGCGCTGTTTCGCTTTTTTTCACCCTGCAATGCCCGATGAGCCTCTGATCTTTGTTGAGGTCGCCCTTGCCGAGGGTGTGCCGGGATCGATCCAGAGACTCTTGGCTGAAGACCGGGAAATCCTTGGGCAAGAGAAGGCCGACACCGCGGTCTTTTATTCGATTTCGAATTGCCAGGCGGGTCTCGCCGGGATTTCATTCGGAAATTCTTTGATAAAGCAGGTCGCACGCGATCTTGCAGCAGAATTGCCTCAGATAAAGACCTTCGTGACGCTATCCCCTATCCCGGGGCTGGTAGACTGGCTGGTAGAGAACCAAGTTTCATTTGATGCGGCCGATGCAGGCACCATGAAGAAACTTGCGGCAGAATTTCTGCTGCACGCCAAAAGACCGGATGGATTGCCGCGCGACCCGGTGGCACGGTTTCATCTGGGCAATGGGGCTTTGGTTCACGCTGTGCACGCCGAGGCGGATTCGTCGGAAAAAGGGCGCGCGCAATCAGGCGGTACGATGGTCAATTACCTCTATGACTTGGCGCGTCTCACTGAAAACCACGAAGGCTTTATTGCAAGGCAGCCTGTGCCCGCTTCTTCAGAGGTGAAGTCGCTGGCAAACCCCAAGAATCGACCCACAGGATAAGGACAGGCCCCATGCCGAACCCTCTGTATGATCAACTTTTTGGGCAACATGCCGGAAAAGCAACGCCGTTTTTGTATCTCCCTGACGGCAGCCAGATCAGCCATGCAGACTTTCTGGAAAAAGCGGCTCAGATCGCGCATGTGTTGACCGCTGCGGGTGTCAAAGCCGGGGACCGGGTCGCGGCGCAGATCGAAAAGTCGCCGGAAGCCTTGGCCCTTTACGCTGCGTGCACCCAAACGGGGGCAGTATTCTTGCCACTCAACGTGGCGTATACGATCGATGAACTGACCTATTTCATTGAGAACAGTGAGGCCAGATTGGTCGTATGCGGCACCAGCCAGCGCGAGGGCCTGCTGGATGTGGTTACGCCTCTCGGGGCGCGGCTGGAGACCCTTGATGCCCATGGTGGTGGCACGCTGATGGCGCAGGCGGCGCGGATGGAAACCAGCTATCCGACGGTGGATCGTGATGCAGGTGACCTCGCGGCGTTTCTCTATACGTCCGGAACCACCGGGCGTTCGAAGGGCGCGATGCTGACCCAGGGCAACCTGTTGTCCAACGCGAAAACACTGGTCGATGCCTGGCAATTCACATCCGAAGACGTGCTATCGCACGCCTTGCCAATATTTCATACGCACGGGCTTTTCGTGGCGACCAACATCATATTGGCAAGTGGAGGCGCGATGATCTTCTTGCCGAAGTTCGATGTAGATCAGATGATAACGCAGATGCCACATGCCACGTCGATGATGGGTGTGCCAACCTTCTACACACGCCTTTTGGAAGATGAACGTTTTACCGGCGATCTGGTTTGCCATTTCCGATTGTTCGTTTCTGGAAGTGCGCCGCTTTTGGCTGAAACGCATAAGCGCTTCGAAGCGCGGACGGGACACCGCATTTTAGAGCGTTATGGGATGACAGAGACGAATATGAACACCTCTAATCCCTACCGGGGGGAGCGGCGCGCCGGGACAGTTGGATTTCCCTTACCCGGAGTGGACGTACGCATAACCGATGTAGAAACCGAAAAGGTTCTGCCCGCTGGCGAGGTCGGGCACATAGAAGTACGAGGCCCCAACGTCTTCAAAGGCTATTGGCAAATGCCCGAAAAAACGGCTGCGGAATTGAGAGAGAATGGGTTTTTCATAACGGGTGACCTGGGGCGCATCGACGAAGATGGTTACCTCCATATCGTGGGGCGTGACAAAGATCTGATTATATCAGGCGGCTACAACATCTACCCCAAGGAGATTGAGCTGGTTCTGGACGAGCAACCCGGTGTTCTGGAAAGCGCAGTGATCGGTGTACCTCATGCAGACTTTGGCGAAACGGTTTTGGGGCTTTTGGTCATGGAGCCGGGCTGCGACATCGATCTTGACGCAATCTCCGAAACGGTGAGCAATGCATTGGCGCGGTTTAAACACCCGCGAAAACTTCTGTTGGTCGATAGCCTGCCACGCAACACGATGGGCAAGGTGCAAAAAAACCTATTGCGCGATCAGTACAAGGATATCTTCACGCCGGTCTGAAGGATCAGGTGGTTTCGCTGCAATGGCGGCGAAATGCACGCTTCAGCAAATCCAATTCAGCGCGGATAAGGTCTATTTCCGCGCGCAGGTCGTCGTCCAGAGCATCCCCTGCGATCAGCGAAATGCGTTGCAGTGTCTGCCTTGTTGCCGCGTCGGATATCACGAGGGTTTGCACGCCATCCGCAATGATCTCTGTCGGGATTGGAACCTGAACCAACCAGGTGCCAGCTTCTTTGGTCTCCGTCACTGAAACTCCGGAAATCTCGTCGTTCAGATGTGTCACAGAAAGCTGCGGCGTTTCCGGCGAACCGGTCAAAAGGCCCTGCCACGTCCCGGACGCAAACTCTGTCTTGGTCAGTGTAAGTTCGGTCACATCCGATCCCCTTACAACTGCGCGCGAGGGCGGCGGCAAAATGTGAGGTCGCGCAAAGTAATCTGATTCATCCGTGGATTTTCGAAGATCAGGTCGATCCAGGCCCTGCTTACGCGCTTTTCGTTCAAATCTGCATAAGCGAGGTCGAATTCCAACGTTGCGTCGTCGTTGGCAACCGGAAACTGGCGCACGATTTGTTCGGTGTTTGGTCCGTGCACAAAGTTGAGGCGCGCGAATGCATCCAACGGTCTTTCCGTTTCAATCGCGGCGCTCACACGCAGGATATGAGTTTTTTTTAATCCGGTGATCGCGTCTTTTGGCAGTTCGAGCACCAGTGACAAAAAGGAACCATCGAAACTGAAGACATCAAGGCGAATTCCGTAAGGTGCCAGATCTTCCTCGGATTGATTGCGCAACTGACGAAAGGTCAGCTCTGACTGGGGGCAATCATGAAACAGCCGGATTTCCTCTCCAATCGGCGACCGAGATTTGATTGAGCAACACCCGCGCACAGGCAAGCGCCCCCGCCATGCTTCAGGTCGCCAGGACCAGTCAGCGTTGTGAGGTTTAGGAAAACTGGTGGAGCCGACGGCGGGAAGAGCGAGGCGTTCATCGGCCTTGTGAATAAGCCGGTCGAGATGTGTGCGAAGCTCTTGCGCCCGCAGGCTTTGACGGCGCAGAACATCCAGCGGCGCGTTTCCGGCGTCTCGCGCGGCAACCGCCCAGCGATTCAGCGCCCGACGGTAAACGGCGGTATCCAGAAAGCTGTCGCTGACCTTGCCCATCGTTCTTGCTCTGCCTCGTGCTTCTTCTGGTCCCTTATCTAAAAAGGGTTGCTTTTGAATAAACTGCCAATTGACGTTTAGCGCAAGAATTGAACGAAAGAGCCCAGCAGGTTCGTGCCGCAGGGCTCAAGGTGATCAAAGTTCCATATAGTCGTGGCCTTCTTTCTTGCCACCTGGATGTGTCACGGCACCCAGATAAGTCGGGCCGACAAGTTGTGCATACTTCCAAAGCGCACCGGCGCCATAGATGGTGGGCCGCGGCCCTTTCCACGCTTCTTTGCGCTCCGCCAACTCTTCATCTGTCAGATCAACAGAGATTGTACCCTCCAACGCGTTGAGGGTGATCATGTCGCCATCCTTCAACATCGCGATAGGGCCACCATGGGCTGCTTCCGGACCAACGTGTCCGACACAAAAGCCACGTGTCGCACCAGAAAAGCGACCATCCGTGATCAATGCGACTTTCTTGCCCATGCCCTGGCCGGACAGGGCTGCCGTTGTCGCCAGCATTTCGCGCATTCCGGGGCCCCCTGCGGGACCTTCGTTGCGGATGACAAAGACATCTCCTTCGTCGTAGGCGCGGTTCTGGACTGCTTCGAAGGCGTCCTGTTCGCATTCAAAGACACGTGCAGGTCCGGTGAAGAGGAGATGCTGAGGCTCCATGCCGGCGATCTTCACGATGGCGCCTTCCGGTGCAAGGTTGCCCTTCAGGCCGACAACGCCGCCGGTTTTGCTCAGCGGGGTCTCTACCGGGTAAATCACCTGACCGTCCGCTTCGAGGCTGACCTTGTCGAGTTCCTCGCCGATAGAGTATCCCGTCGCCGTCATGCAATCCTCGTGCAACAGACCCGCCTTGCGCAGTTCTTTCATCACCACCGGAACACCGCCCGCCTCATACATATCCTTGGCCACATATTGCCCGCCGGGTTTGAGGTCCACGAAATAGGGTGTATCGCGGAAGATCTCGCAGACATCTTCGAGGAAGAAATCAATGCCTGCCTCATGGGCCATGGCGGGCAGATGCAGCCCCGCGTTTGTGGACCCACCGGTGCAGGCGACGATCCGCGCGGCGTTCTCGAAGGCTTCCCGCGTACAGATGTCACGTGCGCGAATATTCTTCTCGATCAGGTTCATGACCGCGGCACCGGAGGCCTCCGCATAGGCGTCGCGGCTCTCGTAGGGTGCGGGCGCACCGGCGGAATTCGGTAGTGCAAGACCGATGGCTTCGGAAACACAGGCCATTGTGTTGGCGGTAAACTGACCGCCACAGGCTCCGGCGGACGGACAGGCGACGCGTTCCAGCACCTCAAGCTCCGCCTCTGTCAGCGTGCCGTTTTGCTGATGGCCCACGGCTTCGAACATGTCCTGAACGGTCAGATCCCGATCCGCATATTCGGCGGGAATGGAGGCTCCCTTGGGGGCACGCCCCGGCAGGATCGACCCGCCATAGAGAAACACAGACGGCACGTTCAGCCGGATCATCGCCATCATCATGCCGGGCAGGGATTTGTCGCATCCGGCCAATCCGACGATTGCATCGTAGCAATGGCCTCGCATGGTCAGTTCAACGGTGTCGGCAATGGCTTCGCGGGACGCGAGCGAGGACCGCATCCCCTCATGCCCCATGGCAATTCCATCGGTTACCGTGATGGTCGTGAATTCGCGTGGCGTGCCGCTTTCCCGTTTGACACCCATCTTCACCGCTTGCGCCTGACGGTTCAGCGCGATGTTGCAGGGCGCGGCTTCGTTCCAGCAGGTGGCAACGCCGACCAGAGGCTGATGAATTTCCTCATCGGTCATGCCCATCGCGTAATAGTAGGACCGGTGCGGAGCCCGGGCAGGCCCTTCGGTGACATGGCGGCTTGGCAGCCTGGCTTTGTCGAAACGCGGTGTAGACATTGGTGATCCCCTCAAAATTCCGTGCCTTCGGAATAGCCAACACCCCATCGGGCTGCAAGGTGCAAGCGGGTCAAGATATCGAAGCCCTTGCGCTTTGCGCGCTTGTATTGGGGGTAGGGGAAACCTAAGTTGACCTTCAGGCACAAGCTGCCGTCTCCCTGCGGGTCCAGTCGGCCTGTCCACAGGCCTTTGACGAAAGCCGATTTATGGAACCCTCAATCTTCTCTTTCATCTGGAAGTTTTCCAAGCGCGATCAGATCTTCCTGCTGTTTTTCACGCTGTTCACCTTCCCGTTTCTCTACGCGACGCTGGAATTGCCAAAGCGTATCATCAACGATGCGATCGGGTCAGAATCGGGCTTTGTTGACCTGTGGACCGGGGTTGAAGTCACTCAGGTGCAATTCCTGATGTTCCTCTGTGGGCTGTATCTGGCTGCGGTCATCGCGCACGGCCTGCTGAAAATGCGCCTGAACACCATGAAAGGTGTGTTGGCAGAACGACTTCTGCGGCGGTTCCGGTATCAGTTGGTGGGGCGCATGATGCGCTTTCCACGCGCTTACTTCCGCAGCACCAGTCAGGGCGAATTGGTGTCAATGGTCACTTCCGAGGCTGAGCCGATGGGCGGGCTCATGGGGGATGCGGTGGCGCAGCCGGTCTTTCAGGCTGGTCAGATGCTCATCATCGTGGCCTTCCTGTTTGCGCAGAGTGTCTGGTTCGGTCTGGCAGGGATCGCGCTGATCCCTTTGCAGGCGTGGATCATCCCGATGCTGCAACGCCAGATCAACCAACTGAACAAGAAACGCATTGTTCAGGTGCGGGCTTTTGCCTCGGAAATCGGCGAAACGGCGGCAGGCATCACCGATCTGCGGACAAACGGTGGATGGCGCTACAGGCTGGCGGCTTTCACTGACAGGTTGGGGCGGCTTTTTGAAATCCGCTTCCAGATCTACCAGAAAAAATTCTTCATGAAGTTTCTCAACAACTTCATCACGCAACTTACGCCGTTCTTTTTCTATTCGGTCGGGGGTCTGCTGGCCATTCGGGGCGACATTACCGTCGGCGCGCTCGTCGCGGCGCTTGCGGCTTACAAAGACCTCAGCTCGCCCTGGAAGGAACTTCTGACCTACTACAATCAGGTGCAGGATATGTCCCTTCGTTGGGAAATCGTGACAGAGCGATTTGCACCCAAGGGCATGATTGACGAGCGGCTGTTTGAGGGTCAACCAGAGACGCTGCCACATCTCGACGGTACGATTTCCATACGCAACGTGACGGTCAGGAATTCAGACGGCAACCCGGTGCTGGAAAACATCAACCTGGAGATTCCCGCCGGATCACGTGTTGCGGTCAAAACGGCAAGTCAGATCGAGCGTACTGCCTTTGCTGAGCTGCTTACGCGCGAAGTATTCCCTGCTCGTGGCGATGTTACTATCGCGGGGCATGAACTGAATGATCTGCATCAGGCGGTGATCGCAGCGCGCATAGGTTATGCGCACTCCAGGCCATATCTTTTTGACGGGACATTGGGCGACAACCTTCTGATGCCGCTCAGATCAAGCCCGAAGACGGTGCTGTGGGATCCGGACCAGAAAGACCGCAAAACGATCGAAGCGGAACGTACCGGAAACAGCAAAGACAGCACAAAAGCCGATTGGCTGGACCCGGAACTGGCTGGTCTGAGTGATGCCGATGAGATCAAGGGCTGGTGGTTCAATCTTGTGGAGGCAACGGGCACCGATGATTTGATGTTCCGCCGCATGTTGGGCGCGCGTATGGATGCGGACCAACACCCGGAATTGGCCCGGCGATTGGTTGCCTTGCGGGATGCGGCGCATGAAAAGCTGCAGGAGCGGGGTCTTTCAGAGCTCGTAAACCGGTTCCATCCAGATGAATTCAACCCGTCGATCCCGCTTGGCGGTAACTTGATGTTCGCCTCGCCGAAACGCGATATCTCCCAGCAGGGGCTTGCTGCGGAACAGAACTTCCTCGCCTTGGTCACGGAACTGGGGTTGGCCGAGCAAGGCATCGCGATTTCTCAGACGTTGATCGAAACGCTTCACCAGACCTTTGGGATGGATGGGACAAAACATCCGCTCTTTACGGCATTGGGTATTGAGGAAGAGCTTTACGAACAACTTGTCGACATTGCGATGCGCCGCAAGGACAAGGGAGACAAGGCAATCTCGGAAGAAGAGTTTGCCTTGTTGCTGACTGTTCCCTTTGCGTTTACAGCGGAACAGATCGGCCCGGGCTTCCCCGAAAGCTTCAAGGAGGAAATCCTAGAAATTCGGGCGGTGAAAAGCTCGGAAATGCGCGAGCGCATGAAGGATCTTTTTGTACCTGTTGCGCCGGAAAATTATCTGCCGCGCCTGACCCTGATGGAAAACGTGCTCTACGGTCGCATCTCGAGTGTGGCGGGCGTTCAGGGTGAGCTGATCGAAGATATCGTTGCTGAGCTGATCGTAGAAGAAGGTCTCAAACGATATGTGTCCGAGACGGTGCTTGATGTGCCAACGGGGCTAGGCGGGTCGAACCTTGCCAGTATTTTCCAGGAGCGCGCTGCGTTTTCCCGTGCCGGTATCAAACGCCCGGATATCTTGATCCTCGATACGGCCCTTGCCAGCCACGATGCGGCGTCACGTAAGCGCACACGAGGGCGGCTGCAGGAAATCCTTCCGAAGACAACGATAATCTTTCTGGAAGAGAATTTTGCCAATCCCCATGCTTACGACCTCTTTGTCGAAATCAAGAATGGCCGGATCGATGGCGCGACTGAACTGGACGAGCCCGAAGATGCGGATTCAGGATCTGACGATCTTCGCCGTAAGATACGTGTCATTTCACGCACCGAGTTATTTGCTGATCTTGATGCGCGTAACCAACGGCTGCTGGCCTTTGCAGGCCAATGGTACGACGCACCGAAAGGCAAGACCATTTTCTCGATCGGGGAGCGGGCGGACGCCGCCTATCTGTGCCTGTCTGGGCGTGGGATGATGAGCTACATCGACCCAAAAGGTGTGCGCCGCGATGTGACCGCAGTAGAGCCGGGGCGGCTCATTGGTGACTTGGCGATTATCTTGGACGAACCCCGTCAGCTCGACCTTATTGCGGAAGAAGACAGCCAGTTCTTACGTATCGGTGCGGATCAATTCCGATCTGTGATCGGAGAGGACCCGACCGTTTTGATGAGCCTTCTGAAAACAGTCGCAAGCCATCTGACAGGGGCCGCCGAGTTGCTTCGCGAGGCGCGTGTTAATGTCCGTGAAGAGGCTGAACAGCGCCAGCGAGACGATGTAGAAGAGTCCGTTGACGCCCCAACGGGTGAGTGACACACCGGACAGATGTTCAATCCATCCGCATATCAGGCCCATGAAGCCCTCGCTGGCCCGGCGCGGGGCAAGGCGCAGCTTTGGCGGCTAGCCATCGGCATTGTGCTGATCGCCGGGGTCTTTCTGATCAGTTACCAATTTGTCGAACAGGCGCTTTTCACTCTGCTGGGTCCCAGTGGTTTTGCCGCGCTGACTGGCGCTGACGGGGGCGCATCACAGCTTTCCGTTTTGTTTTTGTTGTTTTCCTTTGGGCTAGTCATCCTGAGTGTTCTGGTGGCACTACGCGTCGCCCATAATCGCGGGTTTCTTGAAGTCTTGGGGGCACCGCGACTGCTTATTCAGCAGTTCTTTTCAGTTCTGGCGATGATCGTCCTTCTTTACGCAGTGCTTACGATCCTCCCGCCATGGGATATGGGCGCGCCGTTGGAGCCAAACGTGTCAATCGGTGCATGGCTTTTGGTGTTGCCCTTTGCTCTGGCCGCTATTCTGGTTCAGGTCAGTGCGGAGGAAATTCTGTTCCGAGGATATCTGCAACAGCAACTTGCTGCCCGGTTTTCAACGCCGTTGGTGTGGATTTTGGTGCCATCAGCCCTTTTTGGCGCTGGGCATTACTTGCCACAAGCGGGTGATCTGGCGCTCGTCATTGCGCTATGGTCGATGCTTTTTGGGTTGGCTATGGCTGACCTGACCGCACGGGCCGGTACACTCGGGCCCGCGATTGCGCTGCACCTGATGAACAATGCGGTGGCTATCCTTTTTGTATCCATGCCGGACAGCCTTTCGGGGTTGTCGCTCTACCACAGTCCGTTCGACATGACAGACGAGGTGATGGTGCGCGCCTGGTTACCTGTCGAATTCATGATGATTCTTGTGTGTTGGCTGGCGGCGCGGCTTGCGATCCGACGCTGATTGCACTTTACCCGGCAGAGGATTATTTAGTGGCGCAGGGATGCCAAAGGGGCTGAAGAATGAACTGGATTACCAATTACGTCCGGCCGAGGATCAATTCGATCTTTTCGCGCCGCGAAACACCGGACAACCTTTGGACCAAATGCCCCGAATGCGGCACCATGCTGTTTCACCGGGAAGTGACAGACAACCTGAATGTCTGCACAAACTGTGAACATCACATGCATATTTCGCCCCGTGCGCGGTTTGAGGCGCTGTTTGATGGCGGGTTATTCACGGAAGTTGCGGTTACGCCCCCAACACCCGATCCGTTGGGATTTCGGGATCAAAAGAAATACCCTGAACGCCTGAAGGCCGCGCAAAAAGAAACCGGTGAAGCCGAAGCAATGCTGGTTGCCCGTGGCGAGATCGGGCGCACACCTATCGTTGCTGCCGCCCAGGATTTCTCCTTTATGGCCGGGTCGATGGGCATGTATGTCGGGGATGCGATCATCGCCGCGGCTCGGGAAGCGGTGAAACTCAAACGCCCGCTGATCCTGTTTTCCGCAGCCGGTGGCGCGCGCATGCAGGAGGGCATTCTCAGCCTGATGCAAATGCCCAGGACCACGGTGGCTGTGCAAATGCTGAAAGAAGCTGACCTGCCCTACATTGTCGTCCTGACACATCCGACCACCGGGGGTGTGACAGCCAGCTATGCGATGCTGGGCGATGTACATATCGCAGAACCTAACGCTTTGATTTGTTTTGCCGGTCCGCGCGTGATCGAACAAACCATTCGTGAGAAGCTGCCCGACGGATTCCAACGGGCGGAGTACCTTCTGGATCACGGCATGCTGGATCGGGTCACGCACCGGACGCAATTGCGTGAGGAATTGATCACGATCACCAGACTGTTGCTGGGATTGCCGCCTGCCGTGCGAGGTGATTTGCCAGCACCTGATGCGGGGGAAACTCCAGCGGGCACTGAAAAACCATCAGCAGACACACCTGCAAAATGAACGCTTCGACATCGGACGTCATCCTTGAACGGATGATGGCGCTGCACCCGAAAGTCATTGATCTCACGCTGGATCGAGTTTGGCGGCTGCTCCAGGCATTGGGCAACCCGCAGAATGACCTGCCGCCGGTGATCCATATCGCAGGTACCAATGGCAAAGGATCGACGCTGGCGATGATCCGCGCGGGCCTGGAAGCCGACGGGAAAACCGTACACGCCTACACCAGCCCACATCTGGCACGATTTCATGAACGGATTCGTGTTGCCGGAGATTTGATCGCCGAAGCGGACCTGACGGCGGTGCTGGATGAATGTTACGAGGCCAATGACGGCGCGGATATCACCTATTTCGAGATAACGACCTGCGCGGCGCTGCTGGCCTTTTCTCGTACTCCTGCCGATTTTACGCTGCTGGAAGTCGGGCTGGGCGGGCGGCTTGATGCAACCAATGTGATTGCACGACCGGAAGTGACCGTCATCACGCCGGTTTCCATGGACCATGAACAATTCCTGGGCAATACGATCGGCAAGATCGCTTTCGAGAAGGCGGGCATCATCAAACGCGGGGTGCCTTGCATCGTTGCCCGGCAGGACTCCGAGGGGATGGAAGTGATCGAAGAGGTCGCAGCCCGGCAACAGGCGCCGCTGATAGCTTATGGGCAGCAATGGCATATCGGGCCGGACCGGGATCGCATGAGCTATCAGGATGACAGGGGGTTGCTGGATATGCCGCTCCCGAATTTGCCGGGTGCGCATCAGATCATGAATGCTGGCGCGGCGTTTGCTGTTCTGCGCGAGCTTGGAATTGGGAACGATGGGTGCGAAGCGGCAGTCACTCACGCGCATTGGCCAGCCCGCATGCAACGCCTGCGAGAAGGACAGCTGGTGGCTGCCGCGCCGGAGGCCGAGCTTTGGTTGGATGGGGGGCACAACCCCGCCGCGGGGGAGGCTCTGGCAACCCACCTGGCAAGCTTGCCGAAACGCCCGACCTTTCTGATCTGCGGCATGCTCAACACAAAGGACGTCACTGGATATCTGGCGCCGTTGGCGGCGGTTGCCGATGCGCTGGTCGCTGTGTCGATACCGGGTGAGGCGAACACGCTGCCCGCCGAAGCGACTGCCAGAACAGCAGCGGATGTTGGGATACAATCATCGCAAGCGCCGGATGTGGCATCGGCGCTGGCAGAGATTACCGAACTGGTGCCGCATGCACGTGTGCTGATCTGTGGGTCGCTCTATTTGGCCGGAGCGGTCCTGCGGGAAAACGGCCAGAGCGTCTGACGACATACCTGCATCACCTATCACGTTGAATTTTCTGATTTCAGGCAGCGTTAGGTGATGCAGGTTTTTCGCATGACGCTTTAGCCTGCCCAATCCGCCGATTGCATTTCACGCAGGCGCGATGCTGTACGTTCGAACTCGAAGGTGCCCTCGCCCTCAAGATATAGCATTTCCGGCTTAGCAGCCGCAGAACAGATCAGGCGCACCTTCGCTTCATACAAGGCGTCAATCAGCGTCACGAACCGTTTGGCTTCGTTGAAATTTGACCGCGACAAGGTCGGAATATTGTCGATCATCAGGACTTTGGTGGCCTCCGCCAGCGCCAGGTAGTCACCGGGTCCCAGATGTCGTCCACAAAGTTCGTGAAAGCCGGCACGCGCAACGCCATTCCGGAACGCTGGTATCTCGACTTCGCGCCCCTTGACCTTGAGGATGAGGGGTACGCCGGGTCCGCCCGCAAGGTCATTCCAAACGGCATCCATCGCCTCGCGTGCGGCCGCATTGACTGGTGTGAAATAAACCTGCTGCCCGCCAAGCCGGTCCTGCCGATAGTCTTTTGGGCTGACCAACTCATGGACCACCATCCGCTCTTTCAAGAGTGCGATGAAAGGAAGAAAAAGGTCTCTGTTCAGGCCATTCTTGTAAAGATCATCTGGATGGCGGTTTGAGGTTGTGATGACAACGACGCCAGCAGAGAACAGCGCTTCAAACAGACGGCCCACGATCATTGCATCGGTGATATCCGTGATCTGCATTTCGTCAAATGCCAACAGTTGCACCGATTTCGCGACATCGGCAGCAACGGGTGCGATCGCATCATCGACATTTGTTTTGCGCGCCTCGTGAAGGGCTGCGTGGATTTCCTGCATGAAGGCGTGAAAATGAACCCGGCGGGCGGCGATGCCATCAAGATGTTGAACGAAAAGATCCATCAACATGGATTTCCCGCGACCGACACCGCCCCAGAAATACACACCCTTGGGAGGTTCCGGCGCCTTGCGGAACAGCCCTTTCTTGACCGGTTGCAGCAATGCGTCGTGGATGCGCTCAAATTCCGGCAAGGCGGCCAGCTGCGCGGCATCTTCTTGCAGCGTGCCGTCCTTGGTGAGTTGCACATAGTGTTCGGTCAGAGTCGTCATAATTTTCCATAGCTTGTGGTGTGATGCGAGGGAAGGGGCCGGTCACTTCAAGAATTGTGATGTGACCGCAAAAACTCCTGAATTGACGAACCCATGGCGGTGTTTAGGGTGACCGATACCAAAAGGACCTTAACATGCCCTCTCGTGCGCCTCTCTTTACGCCTGTCCTGATCGTCGGTTGCGTCATCATTGTCGTCAGTTTCGCGATCCGTTCGGCATTTGGTGTATTTCAAATTCCGATTGCCGAAGAATTTGGCTGGCTGCGAGCGGAATTTTCCATGGCGATCGCTATTCAGAACCTCGCGTGGGGCATTGGGCAGCCACTCTTTGGCGCGTTGGCCGAGAAAATCGGGGACCGAAAGGCCATCGTGCTGGGGGCGATCATCTATGCACTTGGGCTCGTGTTATCAGCGGGCTCTACCACGCCGATTGAGCACCAGCTCTATGCGTGGCTGGTGGGGTTTGGCATCGCTGGCACCGGTTTTGGCGTGATCCTTGCGGTGGTGGGACGGGCTGCCTCGGATGAGAACCGGTCCATGTCCCTCGCGATCGTCTCTGCCGCTGGCAGCGGTGGGCAAATATTCGGACCACCTCTGTCCGAGTGGTTGCTGACCATAATGCCGTGGCAGTCGGTTTTTCTGATCTTTGCGGCTTCCATCATCCTCGTCCTTCTCTTGTTGCCCCTGATGCGGGCGCCGCAAACCGCGCGCAAAGCCGAGCTTGAGGAGTCTTTGGGAGAGATACTGACCAAAGCGTTCAAAGACCCTAGCTACACCTTCATTTTCCTAGGGTTTTTCTCATGCGGGTATCAGCTTGCGTTCATTACGGCGCATTTCCCTGCCTTCGTAACAGAGCTTTGCGGACCGATTGCGCCGGGCGGCATACTCGACAGTATGGGTATCAGCACCACTTCCGCTCTGGGGGCGGTCGCGATTTCCCTGATCGGGGTCGCGAATATCGGCGGTACGTTGCTGGCCGGGTGGTTGGGCAGCCGCTATTCCAAGAAATACCTGCTCGCCGCGATCTATCTTGGCCGGACGGTGGTTTCCATCCTGTTCATCATGTTCCCGATCACGCCGACCAGCGTGATCCTGTTTGCAATCGCGATGGGCAGCCTTTGGTTGGCGACGATCCCGCTTACCTCGGGGCTTATCGCGCATATTTACGGGCTACGCTATATGGGTACGCTCTACGGGATCGTATTCTTCAGCCATCAGCTTGGGAGCTTCATGGGGGCCTGGCTGGGCGGTCGCCTTTATGACGTGTCCGGCGATTACACCCTGGTGTGGTGGATCGGTATCGCAGTCGGTGCTTTCAGCGCGATCATTCACCTGCCTATTCGAGAGCGGAGGCTCGAAGGGTTGCGTACAGCCTAGAATATCCTGTTTCCAGTTTGCTTCCTGCCATCACACGGTCTCGTCGTAACGTTTTATTTTTATGGCGTTATGCAGCGGACGTCAGGCGCTCATCTTCAGGAAAACCCTGATTTGCTCCACAACTTCCGCAGTATGGGTGTACGTCACCGCGTGACCGGCGTCCTCGACCACGTAATGTACGGAGTCCGGATTCCAATCGCCCAGTTTGTCTTTGGCCGAGATGAGGATGACGTCATCGAGTTGTCCCCAGATCGCAAGCACTGGAATACCCTGACTGTAAAGCGCCCCATGCGTCTCCTGCAGGTCATCTGAGAGCATCCCGCGCATGCTGGCATGGACCGCCGGGACAAAACCACGGTAGTTCAGCTCCGCCCTTTGCATGGACGTGATATCAGGTACAGAGCTGGGCAGTCCTTCTTCGGCCTCCAGCCCCTTTTTCAGGATGCTCGGGTAGAGCAAAAGCATGAGCCATGCACCGATAACCGGTGTGCGAAAGAGCGCGCGCAACCGATCCTCTCCCACAGGTTCCATGCCGGCCGGTGCCAACAGGACCACTTGGCGAATGTCATCTGGCCGGCTGGCTGCGAATGCAGCGGCGATAGCGCCGCCCATCGAATACCCAATCACTGCGTGATCGCCTTTCACCTCTTGATCTTCCAGCAGGTCATTTAATTGTTGAAGAAAAAACGCAGGCGTTTGGCGACCAAATGGCCGGTCTGAATACCCTCGCCCGTAGAGATCGTAAGTCAAAACCCGGTAGCCGAGCTCAGCCAGATGTTTTGCAACGCTTTGCCAAACAAAACTGGGTGTCGTCAGCCCATGGATACAGACCACAACAGGCCCATCGTTCGGGCCGGTCCACTGATAATGGGTAACACCTTGAGACAGATTAGCGAGTTGACCCGGTGCTGTATCACGCTCTTTTGCGTTCATCGGCAGGCGAGCCGCTTCCATGACCAACGGAAAAATCAAGACGCCCAATAGCAAAATTAACAGCAGACCGACCATTATGCGGACCTCCAGCGGTCCAGGATGTACCGGCTGGTCATGAGGTCCAGATGGGCGCCGCCGCCGTTCTTGAAAAGCGTGATCTCTTCCGGGCTTGCCCGACCAAAGCGATCTGGCGTGTAATAGTCCGAAATGATCCGATCAGCCGTGAATGTGCCGGCCTCAATGGGAATCTTCAGCTCTCCGATATGACCGACAGTGGTATCGAGGCTGTCCACGAAGACGGATGCCCGATTGAGCGCTTCATCATCGGTTTCCCGCATGTCTGGGCGGTATGCGCCGATCAGGTCGATGTGCTGCCCGGGTTGCAACCATGCCCCCCTTATCACGGGTTCGGTCGACATCGTCGCGCAGGCTACAATATCCGCCTTCGCTACCGCTTCCTCCAAGTTCTGGGCGACTTCGACGTCACCCAGTTCCGCCGCCAGGGCTTCGGCCTTGGACGACGTTCTGTTCCAGAGTGAGAAGACAGCTTCAGGAAACCCAGCGCTATAGGCTTCGTGCAGGCTGCGCGCGACGTTGCCCGCGCCAACGATCAGAATGCGGCGGCTGCCCGGGCGGGCGAGCCTGCGCGCGGCAAGCAGACTATCCCCTGCAGTCTTCCATTTGGTTACGAGATGAAAATCCACAATGGCTTCAAGCACGCCTGTGTCATCAGAATAAAGGGTCACGCCGCCGTTGATTGTCGAGGCTCCCTTTTCCGCATTGCCGGGAAACACGGTGGCCGATTTGACCGCGAGCCCAAGCCCATCGATCCAGGCGGCGCGATTCAGAAGAGTATCAGGGTCGCGATAGAGGAAGGTGTCGGCGATTTCAGCCTTGGGAAGCCTGTGCCCTGCGGCCAGCGCGTCGGTAAGGCCAATCCAGTCAAGCAACGCCTCGCCTTCGCTAAAGGAGATGACTGGGGCTATGGTCATACGGCTTCAGCCTCCGTAAGCAGGCCGGCGGCGACAAGTCGATTGGCCCAACCCTGTGGACCCTCGAACAAATGTGTCTGCCAACCGAAACTTTGTGCCACTTCGATATTGTCCGCCCTGTCATCTGCAAACAGCAGAGCATCGCCAGACAGGCCAGAGGTTTTTTCCAGCGTGGCATAGATGGCAGGATCAGGTTTCGTCATACCGAGATGGCCGGAAATGAAGTCGCGATCAAACTCCTTCAGAAAGGGGTAATGCGTTGTCGCATAGTCGTAGCTTTGGATGCCAAAATTGGTCAGAGAGAAAACCGGAATGTCTTTTGCCTGCAGCGCTTTCATCAATCTGACTGAGTGGTCGATCGCAGGCGTTGCAAGTTCAATCCAACGATCGTGCCACATCCGTATTTCGGCTCTCCAGTCCGGGTTTTCCTCGGCCATGGCATAGATCGTGTCGGTGAAATGTTCGCCCAGATCGACCCGCTCATTCATACCATGCAGATCCACAGCCTCAAACATCGCAAGGCGTCGTTCCTTACCGATCTCGGCATCATAGAACCGCTCGGGCTGCCACTCGATCAAGACGTTTCCGACGTCAAAGACGACGGCCTGCGGTTGATTATCCTGTCTCATTCCTCGCCCTTTTGGTGCGATGTTATGCAGAGCTTGAGGCTTTGCGCAAGGCACGTTCCAACGCGTCCAGAAAGCGCGACCGATCTGCCTTGGTGAAGCCCTTCCCACCCCCTTGACGGAACGGATCTGCGGCGCGCAGGTCGGCCATCAAATCCCTAGTAGCCAGTACGTTTCCGATGTTGGCTTGGGTCAGGAATTCACCATTGTGTTTCAGGACCTGAGCGCCCGCCTCGATGCATTTTGCGGCAAGCGGAATGTCGCCGGTTATGACGACATCACCTTTGCCGCACCGCTCCGCGATCCACATATCGGCAACATCTGGCCCATCCGGGACGATGACTGTCTCGACCAGGGGGTTTTGCGACGGACGCAGCCCTCCGTTGGACACGACAAAGAGGCGCACACCGTGCCGCGTCGCCACCCGTTCCGCTTCGGCCTTGACGGGACATGCATCCGCATCAACGTAGATGGCGGTCATGCGTAAAGCGCGTCGGCATGAAACGCCACGTGTTCTTCCATGAAGGTCGCAATGAAGAAGTAGCTGTGATCATAGCCCGCTTGCAGGCGTAGCGTCGCCTCTTGGCGGCGTTCGTTCACCGCTTCGGCGAGCGCTTCGGGTTGTAACAGATCAATGAACTGATCCTTAGTCCCCGTGTCGACCAGAACCGGTCCGTCAAATCCCTTTGATCGCATCAGGAGCGTGGCATCATGTGCTGCCCATTTCGATTGGTCTTCCCCCAGATAGGTGGTGAATTGCTTGCGTCCCCAGTCGCTGGCCGTGGGATGGCAGATTGGGGCAAAAGCCGACACGGACCGGAAGCGGTCGGGCAGCGACATGGCGATGGTCAACGCTCCATGACCACCCATTGAGTGCCCGGTGATGGCCTGCCGTTCCATGTCCAGCGCGAAATTGTGGTCCAAAAGGTTTGGGAGCTCGTTGGTGATATAGTCCCACATCTGAAAATGGGGCGCCCAGGGCTGCTGCGTGGCATTCACGTAAAAACCAGCACCCTTGCCAAGGTCGTAAGCCTCGTCATCGGCGACATCGTCGCCTCGTGGTGAGGTGTCCGGGAAAACCACTGCGATGCCATGGTCTGCTGCCCATGCTTGCGCACCAGCCTTGATCATCGCGTTTTCATGAGTGCAGGTGAGACCTGAAAGGAACCAGAGCAACGGGACCGGACCATCTTTGGCCTCCTGTGGCAGGAACAGGCCAAAGGTCATGTCACATCCGCAGCTTTTTGACGGGTGTGTGTAAACACCCTGCGTCCCACCAAAGCAGGCGTTCTCCGAATTTGTTTCCATTGCACATCTCCCAATTGTTCAGGCCAGTGGCTAGCGCGTGCCATGATGCGGGGCAAGTCCCGTTACGGTCAGACCGGAGCAACAGCGGCGATTATAGCGCTGACCGTGATGATGCTGACCATTGTCGAAACAAGGATCGTTGCGGAGACGCGCTGCGGCGCTACGCCGTAATGCTGCGCGAGGATATAAACGTTGCCGGCCACAGGCAGCGCCGATGCTGCGATCACGACAGCTGCGGTATAAGGATCGACCGGGAACAGCACCAACACGCCGACGGCGACAAAGGCAGGGTGCAGGATCAGTTTGCAGAAACTGAGCCATAGCGCAACGGACAGACGCTCCGCCGATTTGGAGGCCAGTGATGCGCCAATAGCGAAAAGCGCGCCGGGCGTGGCAGCGCCTCCGAGTATGGCGAGAAAGTCATTCATCGGGGCGGGTATCGGAATTTGAAGGGCTGACCAGATCAGCCCGGACGAGATCGCCAGAATCATAGGGTTCTTCACCAATCCCAAACTGATCGTCTGCAATACCCTCATGCTGAAACGCCCGTCACGCGACCCGGTGATCAGGATAACGATGAGGCTGGAGAAAACGATCAGATCAACGGCCAATGCCATCATGATGATGCCGACGGCTTTTTCTCCCAACAGCAACGCAAGCATAGGTATCCCAAGAAACCCAATGTTCCCGATCGCGGCACATTGCGCTTCGACGGCGGTCACGGCCACGTTCTGCTTGCGTGCCATCCCGACGACGGTTGCGATCCCGTAAACGGCGATTGTACCTACAAGATAGCCGGCGATCAGATCTGGGTCCCAAACTTCGTCGAAGCTGAGATTGGCGGCAAAGCGGAACAACATCGCACTGAGTGCGAAGTAGAAAACGAACTTTGTCAGATAGGCCGTGGCGTCTTCGGTAAAGAACCGCGTTCGACCCGCCCAGTACCCCACCGCGATCAACGCAAAGAACGGGACCGTTTTCAGAAAGACTTCAATCATATGAGGCACGCGATACGTGCTGCCCTTTCCCTATCCGGACCCGATCAGGACGCCTGCGGCAAAGACCAGCGCACCGCCCAGCACGACCTGAAGCGTCGCGCGCATGAACGGTGTATCCATATATTTATTCTGAATCCATGCAATTGCCCAAAGCTCGATGAAGACAACAATGATTGCCGTAACCGTCGCCGTCCAGAAGTCGGCAATCAGGTAGGGCAGCGCGTGGCCCAACCCGCCCACCGTGGTCATGATACCGGACGCAAAACCGCGTTTGACTGGGGATCCACGACCGGAAAGCTCTCCATCATCTGACGCGGCTTCGGTAAATCCCATTGAGATGCCCGCGCCGACAGATGCCGCAAGCCCAACCAGAAAAGTTGTCCAGGTGTCCTGTGTCGCGAAGGCCGTCGCAAAGATCGGCGCGAGGGTTGAAACAGACCCATCCATCAAGCCCGCAAGCCCGGGTTGCACCCATGTCAGAATGAATTGCCGTTTTGCCTGCGCTTCCTCGCTTTCCCGGATGTCATCGGTCAGGTGCTTGGCCTCAAGCTCCACCGCCGTGCGCTGGTGTCCAGCTTCCGCAGCGGCCAGATCGCCTAGCAGCTTGCGCGTTGTGGCATCCTGAGTGCGGCTTGCTGCCTTGAGGTAGAAGTTCTGCGCATCACGCTCCATCGCCTCTGCTTCGGCACGGATCTTTTCGATTCCGAGGTTTTCGACCAGCCAGATAGGGCGGCGGGAATAAAAACCGGCCACATGCTCGCGCCGGATCAACGGAATCGTATCGCCAAATCGCACACGATGCAGATCGATCAATCGTTGGCGGTGGTTGTCCTCCTCCTCTGCCATCCCTTCAAAAACCAAGGCGCTGTCCGGGAAATCAGTTCGCAAATGAGCGGCATAGCCGCGATAAATTCGCGCATCGTCTTCTTCAGAGGAGATGGCAAGCGCAAGGACTTCTTGTTCGTTCAGATCGTTGAAGCGCTTGCGGTGCAATGAGAATCGCATTTTCTAAACCTTCTTTTAGAACGATTCTAAGATATGGCGGCTACCTGTTCAATCAAAGTCGAAAGATTTGGCGCTTTTTCCTTGGGAACTGAACCGACCGGTTTATACTGAGGCTCAGGGAGAATAATTGCCGTTATGACAGTTGCGACATTGGCCATACGAAAAGGCCGCAAATTCGACCAGGTGCTGGATGGCGCTCGTCAGGTTTTCATGAGTGATGGGTTCGAAGGTGCAAGCGTCGACGAAATCGCGCGTGTTGCAAATGTCTCCAAGGCAACGCTCTATAGTTATTTTCCAGATAAGCGTCTGCTTTTCATGGAAGTTGCGACCTCGGAGTGCCAGCGTCAGGCGCGGGATGCGCTTGATAGTATCGATATGGAGGCGTCACCCCGAGAGGTTTTGACGCAAACGGCGATGCATTTCCTGCGCTTTATTACATCTGGGTTTGGGCAACGTATTTTCAGAATATGCGTGGCGGAATCTGAGCGTTTCCCGGAGTTGGGGCGTAAATTCTACAATTCGGGTCCAGCGGTATTCAGAGCGGAAATGGCGGCCTACTTCGAGCAAGCGGAGACGCGCGGTGAACTGCGGATCGATGATTACGCAATGGCGGCAGATCAGTTTGGCGAATTGTGCAAAGCCGATCTCTGGCCCCGGTTGATCTTTGGTGTCGTCAGTTCGGTGTCAGACGCCGATATCCGACGTGTCGTGGATAATGCGGTTGAGACGTTTCTGGCGCGCTACGCGGCCTGATCGGAATACCAGCAAAAGACGGGTCTGCCCCTGTTCGATTTCGACCAAATCTATCCATGAGTCGATTGTCGCTATGAAAACGCGACGTCATCAAAGATATCCTGAACAAGCACCCATCCTTAAGGCTTGATTTGCGGCTGGATCGGCGCAACTCTGGTCATATGAATTATCAGGTGCCGCCGACAGACAACCTCCACCCGTTGCCGCCGACGCAAGTCGCCTTCCACCGTACCGAGCTTTCTGTAATCCTATCGCTCTATGGACGCTTTGTCGCTGCTGGCGAGTGGCGAGACTACGGTATTTCGTGTTTGCGCGAGGTTGCTGTTTTCTCCGTGTTTCGACGCACTGCCGAAACGCCGCTCTACCGGATCGAAAAGCGACCGAAGCTTCGCGACAAACAAGGAATGTACGCTGTTGTCGGTATGGACGGACGCATCATGAGGCGCGGTCACGACTTGAAGACAGTCCTGCGGGTACTGGAGCGTAAACTGATCCGCGCCGTTGAATAGGGTTTTGCGACCAGTCTAGCGTAACATGACACGTCTGCGAACAGTCGGCGTCCCGCTCCCCTGCGCTTCAATGCGTGCCAACGCATCTTCAATTGGCTCAAAAACAGTTGCCATGTGACCAGCGTTTGCATGAATGAACGTTGCCGCATCTGCCACAAGGGCAACGTGACCCTTCCAGAAAACCAGATCATTGCGTTCGAAGGCCGCTTCAGGGTGCAGCGCCTCGCCCAGTTCATTGGTCTGCTGGTCGCTATCGCCCGGGCAGGCTGTTCCGCAAGCGAGAAAAGCTGCCTGAACAAGGCCTGAGCAGTCGATGCCCATGAAGGAATTGCCTCCCCAAAGGTACGCTGTGCCAAGAAACAACTCCGCTACCGCTACCGGATCGGTCGCGAATGCGTCCACCGGATGCAGATGCTGGCGGGGGATGAAGCCTAGGTCCGTTTCGATGAAGGTTGCGGTTTCGGATAATGCGGCGAGGTTGCTTCCAAAGCTGAGTGCTGTCAGGTCCGGTGACTTGATATCTGCGTCGCTATAGGCATGGGTGGCGCGGACGGTCACCTTATGCGTGGCGGTGACCGGAGACGTCACAGAAGGGGCCGCAACATAACCGCAATAGCCGTCCTTGTTTGACCGGACCAGGCAATGCGTGTCAGTGCGATTGAGGATTGTGACGGTATCGCCGAAAAGCAGCTGCCTGTCACGTGGACCATCAGCGCTTCGTGTCAGATTCACAACAGGCTCGGAAATCCGAGCGGCTTCCTCCATCACGATTTGAGCTTCAGGGGGAGAAGTGCGCGGGTCAGTCATGAGGGTTGATATCGGCTCAAAGTGTCCAGCAAGGCACGTGTAGCCTGGCCGACGCCGCCTTTTGGTCGACCCGGCGCATCGGCAGGGTTCCACCCGTATATGTCGAAATGTGCATAGGGGCTTTCACCCACAAAGCGCCGCAGAAACAGCGCGGCCGTGATGGACCCGGCAAAGCCGCCCTTTGGCGCATTGTCCAGATCCGCGATCCCCGGTTCGATCATTGCTTCGTAGGGGGTGTGAAAGGGCATGCGCCAAACAGGATCCCAAGACTTCTGGGCCGAGTCTTCCAACAGCTGAACAAACGACGCGCGGTCGCAATAATAAGGGGCGAGATCAGGACCAACCGCGACCCGAGCAGCACCGGTCAAAGTGGCCATTGAAATGATCAGATCAGGATTATCCTCCTGCGCGTAGGCAAGAGCATCGGCCAGTACAAGGCGGCCCTCGGCATCCGTGTTGTTAATCTCTACCGTAAGGCCCTTGCGAGATGGCAAGATATCGCCCGGCCGAAAGGCATTCCCCGATACCGCGTTTTCAACAGCTGGGATCAACACGCGAAGTTGAATTTTCTGACCCGTTTGCATCAGCATATGCGCGAGGCCAAGCACATTGGCCGCCCCACCCATGTCCTTTTTCATCAGGCCCATGGAGGCGCCGGGTTTGAGGTTCAGCCCACCTGTGTCAAAGCAAACTCCCTTGCCCACAAGTGTCACCTTCGGACCGGACTGTCCCCAGCGCATATCGATCAACCGGGGGGCGCGATCCGCCGCGCGGCCAACGGTATGGATAAGCGGGAAGTTCTGATCCAACAATTCTGTGGACGCGATAACGCTGAAGTCTGCTCCATGTGCCTTCGCGAGATCACGCGCGGCTTCTTCGAGTTCATCTGGGCCCATATCATTTGCGGGTGTATTGATCAGGTCGCGGGTAAGGGTCTCCCCCGCTGCAATCGCCGCAACATGCGCTGGGTCGACGCCATCGGGACAGACCAGTCGTGCGCCCATCTTACCTGTCTCACTATAGCGGTCAAACCTGTACCCGGCGAGCACCCATCCAAGGGCTTCATTCTCGGCCCGCTCTTTCGGCAGACCTGAAACGATCCGATAATCCCCCTTTGGGAGCTTGCTTGCGGCTGCTGCGAGGTGAAACCGGCCCCGCGCGCGCGTTGCTTCGGTTCCATAGCCCGCCAAGGCCGACGAAGGCGCACCGTTTTCGTCGGGCACAAGCAAAGCTTGCCCGAGTCGAGCAGAAAAATCGTTGGATTTTACCCATCCGCTCACGTGGGGCGATTGCGATGCGCACCAGTCGTCTAATGCGTCTTGTTCGATGATTTGCAGCGGGGATGCACGATCTGACGGTTCGGCAAATGGAGATGTCATGGGAGCCGCCTTTCCAAGCTTTGTTCCCGTGACCCTAACCCGTTCGCCGCGCGGTGCAAGTTATCAGATGGTGATGTCCTGCAGATCCCAGATCGCCGTCAAGGACTGCTCGCCGATACGCAACAGCCGTGCCAGCGTTGCCGCAACCGCTGGTACGTCATATGCGTCCAGCGACTCAAGAACATCATGCGCCACGCGTGCCAGCACCAGCATGCCGATCTGTTCAGAGATCGCGATCAGCGACCGCGCGCATTTGCGTAACTCGTCCCACTGACCGGCACGATGCAACCTGCTGCAGTGCGATAAACGTAAGGCCAATTCCTCCATCGCGCGACAAACCACGTCTTCGGCGCCAGCTTCGCCCAACTCGGCATATAGCGCGCCCAGCTTGTCCTGATCGACATGCACGGTTTCTTTCAGCCTGATTTTCAGGACATGATCCATTGTACTCACCCTCTTTCGCCCCCACGGCTCAGATGCAACATGCGTGAAATTCCTGACCAAAGGGTTGAGACTGTCAGATCTTTACGCTCGAATTCTAGATAATTTGCGTCTATTCTGACCGCTCAGTGTGTGTGAAAGAAGACTAATATGGAACAGGCCAAGCCGCTCCCAGGATACCTGGTACAGCGCTATCACGGTTGGAAGGCCACCGGGTACGAAGAAAACCAATCATGGTATCGCCATCTAGCGCATGGCGGCCAGCATCCACGGGCGATGATCATCTCATGTTGTGACAGTCGCGTGCATGCCAGCTCCATTTTCGGTGCCGACGAAGGTGAGCTGTTCATCCATCGCAATATTGCCAGCCTGGTACCGCCTTATGAACCGGACGGTGATCCGCACGGTACATCTGCAGCGGTGGAATATGCAGTGACAATGTTGAACGTCGCTCATGTAATTGTGATAGGTCATTCCGGTTGTGGCGGCGTCAAAGGCTGTATCGACATGTGTCAGGGCAACGCTCCGGACCTTGAAGAGAAAACCAGTTTCATTGGCCGCTGGCTCGATATCCTCAAACCAAGCTACCCACTTGTGGCCGCCGAAAACGACCCGCAAGTTCAGGCCCAGGCTCTCGAGAAACAATCCGTGCTGGTGAGCTTGCAGAATCTGATGAGCTTTCCCTTCGTCAAATCGCGGGTCACAGGCGGGAAGCTGACGCTGCACGGCCTCTGGACCGATATCGGTGAAGGCGGGCTTGAGTTCTTTGACGCGCGCGATCAGGCATTTCACCCGGTCTAACCGGCTTCTTTGCGACTTGATAGCAGGTTCAAAGCCGCCTAAACGCCTCTGAACCTTACTGGAGGCGCGTGTGGATCAGATTTTGTCGTTGGCGGCCAGCAATCTTCTGTCGCCTATCATTCTCTCCTTTGCACTCGGCGTTGCCGCGTCACTGGCGCGATCCGACCTCAGCGTACCGGAAGCGGCAGCCAAGGCACTTTCAATTTATCTGCTCTTTGCGATTGGGTTCAAAGGCGGGGTGAGCGTTGCAGCCCACGGGATAGACGCAAAGCTCGGGTTGACGCTGCTTGCGGGGATCATCCTTTCAGCCGGACTACCGCTTATTGCATTTGCGCTGCTCAAGGTCATGACAGGGCTGAGCCGGTTAGATGCTGCGGCAGTCGCGGCGCATTATGGATCAATTTCCATCGTCACTTTCGTGGCCGCGACATCTGTGCTGCAAAGCAGCGGTATTGCATCCGAAGGGTACATGGTCGCAGTTGCAGCCGCCATGGAGGCTCCGGCGATTCTATCGGCGCTCTGGCTGATTTCACGGGGCGGCGACGGGCGCCGTATGGACAGCCACCTGTGGCGTGAAATCCTGCTCAACGGATCGATTGTCCTGCTTGTCGGGTCCTTTTTCATTGGCTGGGTCACAGGGGAAGAAGGGCTGGCGGAAATCTCCAGTTTTATTGTCGCACCCTTCAAAGGTGTCTTATGTCTGTTCTTGCTGGACATGGGCCTTGTTGCCGGGCGGGGGCTGCGAGGACGCAGCGGCGCTTTGAGCCCCGGGGTCCTTGCGTTCGGCCTGCTGATGCCGATCATTGGTAGTAGCCTTGGTGTGATTTTTGGCCTCGCATTGGGTCTGTCGACAGGGGGTGTTGCGTTGTTGATGGTCTTGTCAGCCTCTGCTTCCTATATCGCCGTACCTGCTGCAATGCGGGTCGCATTGCCCGAGGCCAACCCCTCAATCTATCTTACACTTTCGCTGGGCGTTACGTTTCCTTTCAACCTTACGTTGGGGATACCGCTTTACGTGGCAGTCTCCGCAGCCCTGACAGGAGCCTGATATATGAAAACTCATCGAGCCAAGCGTGTAGAAATCACGATCGAAGCGATTATGCAGTCGCGCCTTACAGATGCGCTAACCAAAGCCTCGGTGACGGGGTACACTGTTCTGCCTGTCCTCGGCGGGTCCGGACGGTCCGGCGACTGGGTGCGGTCGGGGGAGATCGGGCGCGCAAGCGGTATGGTTCAGGTCGTTTGCATTATCAGACCAGAGCGTTTGGATGCGCTTTTGGATGCTGCATTTGCTGTTGTGGAAAAACACATCGGCGTCGTGACAATAGTTGACTGTGAAGTGTTGCGCGCAGAGCGATTTTAACAATTTGTAAACCAAGTTTAAGCAAATCTGCGCGTCATGAGTAAGCGTGCCGTCACCCTCCAACTCCCTGCTGATCTGATGAGAGCGGTTCACGATTTGGCCAGTGAGCAGGAAGACACCATTGCGCAAGTGGTCGAGAGCCTTGTCGCAGATCATCTGGTCAGCAAAAAGGGGATGAAGAGAAGACCGCCGCCGGCCAGTGAAAGGCTTGTTTTTGCGCTACAAAATCTCTTGTTTCGCGATCTGGCAGAAGCCAAAAGCTGGGATGATCTTGATGCGCGTTTGCGCCGGCATGGCTATTTCATGAAGATCTCCTGGGGGGGGTTGTCACTGCATACGGAAACCAGTGGTCAAAAGCTGTGCCACACCCATGATATCGGATTCTCTTACGGAACTTTCCTGCGTCGATTCGGCCCCGGAAAACCCAAAGATCCGCGGGAAATCTAGGCGTGCATATTTTCTGTCGGCAGGTCTAGGAGACTTGCATATTTCCCACGTTCCTGCTGTGCTGATCGACAAGGCGGCATAGGGAAGGCGGGGCCGATGCTTCATGAAGCTTTGATTAGTTACAAGGAAGCTCTTCGCCAGTGGGTTCCCTTGGTATCCGTCCACCTTTTTGTACGGCTCATTACGCTGGCGATTCTGGTGCCGCTCATCGGTGGTCTGCTGGCCCTTACACTGTCTTTCTCGGATCAATCCGCGCTCACCGATCAGGACATCGCAAAGTTCCTGCTCACGCCAATGGGCGCGTTTGGCGCCTTGCTCGTGGCGTCTTTCGTGATTGCGGCTGCCATGGTCGATGTGGCTGTAATGACCAGCGCGCTGCGGGCTCAATCAAAAGGGATCATCCCATCGCTTGTTGCAGCACTTGGTTTTCTGAGTAAAACCCTGCCTCGATTGATTGTTTTTGGCGGGCATTTTGTTGTCAGAGTGTTGATGATCGCTCTGCCTTTTGCCGCTGCCGCAGCAGTTGCCGCCGCATATTTGTTGCGGGAGTACGACATCAATTTCTATCTGACCAATCGCCCGCCGGCGTTTTTGTTGGCGGTTGGGTTCGGCGGGATATGCGGCATTGCGCTTGTGATCCTGCTGTTGGAGCGCCTGACCGCCTGGGCTGTTGCGCTCCATTTTTGTCTGTTTGATCTTGAGCCAGCCGGGCGGGCCTTTGCGCTGAGCCGCGCAAAAATGGAAGGCCACCGGGGCGCGTTACTGCGTCGGCTGCTGGCCTGGTTTCTCATTCGGTTGGGGGTTGCCTTTGTACTGGTTAGCATTCTCGGTTTCCTGCTTGCTGAGGTGCCGCAACTTTTCTCAAACAGGCTGTCTTTAGCTTTCGCGGTGACGGCCGTCCTTCTTTTGATATGGACCGTTTTCAATGCATTGATGAATGCAGTATCCAACGGCGCGCTCGCTGATCTGCTCAATGAGGAGTTCAACCGCTGTCTCGAAGCAAGACCGGCCAGACTGGACGCTGACAGGCCGCGCACTCTTTCCAGGTACATTGCCGCGCCAATCGCGGCCATCGTGCTCGCTGTTGGAAGCCTGACCATCAGCGGTGCGCTCTCAAACAGGGTCGGCGGCGTGGAAGATGTGCAGGTCATCGGGCATCGCGGTGCGGCAGCAAGCCGCCCGGAAAACACGATGGCCGCAGTGGTCAAGGCTGTCGAAGACGGCGCGGACTGGGTTGAAATCGATGTGCAGGAAACAGCAGACGGTGAAGTTCTTGTTGTGCATGACAGTGACTTCATGAAATCCGCCGGTGTGCCCACAAAAATCTGGGACGTTACCATGGAGGACGTCGCTCAAATTGACATCGGCTCCTGGTTTGACCCTGTCTACGCAGACCAGCGGGCACCATTGCTCAAGGATGTACTGGCTGCGGTCAAGGATCGCTCCAACCTGTTGATCGAATTGAAATACTACGGCCATGATGTGGATTTGGAGAACCGGGTGATCGCGCTTGTGGAAGAGGCAGGCATGGAAGATCAGATCGCCACGATGTCCCTGAAGTATCCGGCTGTCCAGAAGATGCGCCTGTTGAGACCGGATTGGCGGACAGGGGTACTTGCGGCGACGGCCGTCGGTAATCTAGCGGGGTTGGAGGGCGACTTTCTTGCCGTCAGCATGGGCAGGGTAACCCCGGGGCTAATCGCGGCCGCAGAGGCTGCGGGCAAGGATGTCTATGCGTGGACAGTCAATGATGCGGTGTCCATGTCACGGATGATTTCCGTGGGCGTGGACGGGTTGATCACCGACGAGCCTAAGCTCGCCCGTGAGGTTATTGACTACTATGAGACACTTTCAACGCCTGAACGTTTGTTGTTACGGGCCGGGGACACGATCGGACTGACCTTCGACTTCACACCGGAAGGAGACGAGATATGAGACGACTCCCGGGCTTCGTCCTCTGCGTTGCCGCCACTGCTGTGTGGGCCGAAGACGAGGGCGTAATGATGAGCATGCAGAGGACGTTTGAGATGCCCGCGCATCGATCACTCATGGCGATCACCACCGATGCTGAAACCAGTCTTTCTGACTTTGAATCCGATGGCTGCAGCGGTGGCATGTCCTGGAGTTGGCGAATAGTTGCAGACATCTTTCCCGATTTCAAAGTCGCGCAGGGTGAGACACCGCCGTGGGAGGCCTGTTGTGTGGTGCACGACAGGGCCTATCACAATGCGGGAGATGCCGAGGATGCCGAGACGAGTTTCGACGCACGTCTTGCCGCAGATGAAGAGTTGCGGCAATGCGTTGCCAGCCCAACACAATCCGAGATCGCTGCCATGGCGCTGCGATACGACGTGTCTCAGAATCAGGTGCGTTTTGCCTACGACTTGATCGCAGATTCAATGTACAACGCGGTGAGGTTCGGGGGCGCACCCTGCTCCGGGCTGCCTTGGCGTTGGGGGTTCGGCTACCCGGGATGTATACCGGGGTTTTGACCGCCGGGCCTGAGCAATCTGCCCGCCAAAAAGGATCGGCGGGCAGCGTTTGACTTAGCCTTTTTTGAGCACGCGATTGCCAAGCAACTCCGCGATTTGCACCGCGTTCAACGCAGCCCCTTTACGCAGGTTGTCGGACACACACCACAGGTTCAGGCCATTGTCGATCGTGCTGTCCTGACGGATGCGGCTGATGAAGGTGGCGAAATCACCAACGCATTCAACCGGTGTGACGTAGCCACCGTCTTCGCGCTTGTCGATCACCATGACACCCGGCGCTTCACGCAGGATTTCACGTGCTTCGTCTTCGTCCAAATGATCCTCGAACTCGATGTTCACGGCTTCTGAGTGACCGACAAAAACAGGCACCCGAACGCATGTCGCGGTCACCTTGATCTTCGGATCGACGATTTTTTTCGTCTCCGCGACCATCTTCCACTCTTCTTTTGTGGACCCGTCTTCCATGAAGACATCGATATGTGGGATCACGTTGAAGGCGATCTGCTTGGTGAATTTCCGCGCCGGTTTATCGTCGACCGGGTTGTAGATCGATTTGGTCTGATCCCAAAGCTCGTCTATGCCTTCCTTACCCGCGCCCGATACCGACTGATAGGTCGAGACGACAACACGTTTGATGGTTGCACGATCATGGAGAGGTTTCAGAGCCACAACCATTTGAGCGGTGGAACAATTGGGGTTCGCGATGATGTTCTTCTTGGCATAGCCTTCAATCGCGTCGGCGTTCACCTCTGGCACGATCAGCGGCACATCAGGATCGTAACGATAAAGCGACGAGTTATCGATCACGACACAGCCTGCCTTTGCCGCTTTGGGAGCATATTGTTTGGTCGCTTCCGACCCGACGGCGAAAAGCGCGATGTCCCATCCGGTAAAGTCAAACGTGTCCAGATCCTTCGTCTTCAGCGTCTTGTCACCAAAGCTGACTTCCGTACCCAAGGACTTGCGTGACGCAAGCACAGCAATCTCGTCCACCGGAAAGTGGCGTTCGGAAAGAATGTTCAGCATTTCGCGGCCCACATTGCCTGTGGCACCCGCAACAACGACGCGGTAACCCATCTTTTTACTCCAATGTGTTTAAGGTGATGGTGGCCGCCTCTTATACCCCTTCGCGCGGCGTGGAAAGAGGGACCGTGCGCTGCAGGATGCGGCATAGAGCGACAGGCCAAAGCTGTGTTACGCTCATCACAGAAACAGGATGGAAACGAAATGTCGCGATCAGGGTCTTCGGAATTCTATGATGGGTTGCCGCGCGAAAGTGACTTTGTAGCGCTGACGGATGCTGCAAGATATCACGCCGTGCCAGATGACTGGCAGATTGGCGTTTCGGACATCGTGAATTCCACCGGTCACGTTGCTGCGGGTCGCTACAAGACCGTGAATATGGTTGGGGCCGCGATAATTTCAGCCGTTATGAATGGACATGCCGGGCGGGCATTCCCATTTGTTTTTGGCGGTGATGGTGCGAGTTTCGCTATCGCGCCAGACATGGTTGAGGCCACGCAAGATGCGCTTGCGGCGGTTGCGCGCTGGTCAGAGGCCGAATTCGATATGTCCATGCGGGTGGCATTGGTGCCTGTCTCGGATGTTCGCGCGGCAGGTCACGATGTGCAGGTGGCACGTTTCCAGGTCTCGCCCGGCGCGGATTATGCAATGTTCGGTGGTGGCGGGATGATCTGGGCTGAGGGGAAAATGAAAGAGGGCATCTATGCCATCGGCAAGGCCCCGTCTGGCACCGTGCCAGATCTGACGGGGCTTTCTTGCCGTTGGGCACATATGCCCGCCCGACATGGCGAGATACTCTCCCTAGTCATTGCCGCTTTACCTGAGGCGGATCCTCAATCTGTTGCGCAAGCCTTTCACGAAGTTATTGCGCAGGCGGAAGCATTGGAGCGCGGAGGTCACCCGGCGCCGCAAGAAGGCATGGGAACGCGCTGGCCACCTGCAGGCGCTTCGCTAGAGGCCCATGCGGCCAAGGGGCAGGGCAGTTTCCGATCTGCCAAGGCAAAAGCACTGTTTGAGTCTTTTGTCGCATGGGTCCTGATCCGCACGGGCATAAAGCTCGGTGGGTTTGATGCACGTCGCTATGCAAGGGTGGTTGCAGCCAATGCGGATTTCCGGAAACTGGACGATGGCTTGAAGATGACGCTGGATTGCGACCCGGAAACACGGCGAAAGCTGGAAGAGGTCCTCTCGGGAGCCGCAAGAAAAGGGCTTATAAAATACGGGATTTCATCGCAGGACGAAGCGATGATGACCTGCATCGTGCCTTCCATCCTGACGGATGACCACCTTCATTTTATCGATGGGGCTGCCGGGGGATACACGCAGGCAGCAACCCAAATGAAGAACGCCTAGCGTGCTTTCCACTTGGTCGCCGCCGCCTTGGCATTCCCGAGTAGCAGCGCGATGTCCATCGCAACAGCGACGAAACGCGCGCCCGCATCCAGTGACGCCTCGATCATTTTCTCATCAGTAGTCAGGATACCTGCGGCTTTTCCGCTGGCGCTGATCTTGCTGAGGGCAGAGAGAATCGTTGCCTGCATGTCCGGATGGGATGCTTTGCCCAGGTAATCCATGCTCGCTGACAAATCTGCTGGTCCGATGAACACACCGTCCACGCCCTCCACGGCGAGGATGTCGTCCAGATTGTCCAGCCCTGTTTGGGTTTCAACCTGCACCAAAAGGCAGATTTGTGCGCTCGCGGTTGGGCCGTAGTTTTCCGTCTGACCGAAGTCGGAGGCGCGCCCGACAGCAAAACCAACACCGCGCGTGCCGACGGGCGGGAATCGACAGGCGCTGACAAGTTCTCTGGCTTGCTCTGCTGTCTCGACCATGGGCACCAGTACCGATTGCGCGCCAGTGTCGAGAACCTGCTTGATGATCCAGGTCTCACCAATCGGAACCCGAACAACCGGGTGGCTATCGCTAGCGCGCAGAGCAATCATCTGGTCCCGGATCGAGCGGATATCGTTGGGGGAGTGTTCGCCGTCGATCAAGAGCCAGTCAAATCCTGCGTGGCCCATGATCTCGGCAGTGTATCCTTCGGCCATACTCATCCAACAGCCGATCTGGGTCTTGCCCTCTGCTAGAGCCTGTTTGAACGTATTGACGGGTGCGGGCATGGTGTTTCTCCGAGCAGTCTGGTCCCGGCTGACTATGCTGTCAAATCTGGAAAGACCAGAGCCCTGGCATATGAAAATACAGATGGAGCCTTTACGACATCCCCGCTAACATCCCACTGCAACAGACTGACCGAATAACATTGAGAGACGCAGAATGACTGAAACCCGGCATCCTATGGCGCCAGAGCACTTGCCCTACTTCTTCGCCGCAGCTGACGGCAGCGACTCTCTCTTCACCAACATGGTCTTTCTGACGATCATTGCAGTTGTCTTGTTGGGTGTTTTCTATTTTACGCTGCATTCTCTGCCGGAACGCATGGCACACAAAGGCAACGCGACGCAGCTCCAGCTCATCAGCATTCTGTGTATCCTCGCGCTTTTCACTCACAACAGTATCTTTTGGGTGCTCGCAATTGTGTTGGCGGCGTTCAGACCGCCAGACATTGCCACGCCCTTGAATTCGATGGCGGCGTCCTTGCAAAACCTGGTGAACAGGGATCGTACTGATGATTGAGATGTTCCTGTGTTCGCTTGTGACGATTTTGCCGGACTACCTTTTCCGCCACTACGTACAGGGCAAGCGGTTTGGCGAGCACATCAATTTCTTCACGGTTTGGTATGAACTCAGATGGGGGATTACGCTGTGTCTGATGCTGACCATTAGCCTGATCACCATCGTGTTTTACTATCACCCCTCAACCTCCAACACTGTGTCTGCATTCCGCACTGTTACGATCCTTTCGGAAGGGGCAGGCAGAGTGGAAGAGGTCTATGTTTCCAACAACCAGAGTGTCGAAGCGGGCGATCCGATTTTCAAACTCGATAGCAGTCGACAATTGGCGGCCCTTGAATCAGCCGAACGCCAGATAGAGGAAGTGGAAGCAGCAGTTGTCGTTGCCGAAACGGACCGGGCGGCGGCGGCTGCGGCTGTGGATCAGGCCGAGGCGGCTTTGCTTCAGGTCCGCGAGGATCTGGACCGTCGCCTCACGTTGCAGGCGCGAGGGTCCACCGTCGTGTCCGAGCGTGATGTCGAAGTGCTTGAGAATGAGCTTGATGTGCAACAGGGCGCTTTGGACGCGGCGCGGGCCGGCGTTGCTTCTGTCGACGCTAACCTGACCGTCTTGCTCCCCGCGCAACGCGCTTCTGCCGAAGCCGCGCTGGAACAGGCGCAGGTTGAGCTTGAAAAAATGACGGTTTACGCAGGCACGTCAGGGCGGGTCGAGCAATTTGCCCTACAGGTTGGGGATATCGTGAACCCCATCCTCAGACCGGCAGGGATATTGGTTCCGGAAGGATCCGGGCACGACCGCTTTCAGGCCGGTTTTCCGCAAATCTCCGCTCAGGTCGTCAAGCGCGGTGGTGTGGCGGAGATTATGTGCATCTCAAAGCCGTTCACCATCGTTCCGATGGTCATCGTCGAGGTGCAGGACGTGATTGCCGCTGGACAGATAAGACCAACCGACAGTTTGGTTGATGCGCAGCCACAGAACACCCCCGGAACAATTGTCGCCTTCCTTGAACCGATCTACCCGGGTCAGACAGATGACATCCCGCCTGGCAGCCGTTGCACCGCAAATGCCTATACCAGCAACCACGAACGCTTAGAGGATCCCGACCTGGGGTTCGGGCACAGGACGTTCCTCCATGTTGTAGATACGGTCGGGCTGATTCATGCAGCGGGTCTGCGTCTGAGGTCGCTATTGCTGCCGCTACAAATGCTGGTCTTTACGGGTCACTGATCGTCAGATCACTTTGATCACGTCCTTGTCGATGGCGAGCATGTAGCCCCGACGCGCGATATTCTTGACCAGAAGTTCTGACACGATCTGGTTTCCCAAGGTGTCGCGCAAACGTTTGATACGGGTGGCCCCGGCGGCCTCGTCACAGTCAGCGGCGTTGCGACCGGAGATGACACTTTCGATCTCGGAGCCAGACATCACGTCATCATCCATGCGGGCCTCGGCCAACACCGACATTGTCTCCATCGCGGCATCAGTGAGTTTGAAACCGAGATTGTTGAGGTAAACCGTGTTCTCCTCGCGACTGATCAGCAGCGAGCTCACTTGTATGCCGGCTCTTTCAATCTGGGCAAGGCGGCGATTGTAGCTGACCAGCAGCACCAGAAAAACCAGTGCCGCGACAAGCATGGCTGTGGCAAAAACCAGCAGCACAAATATCACCATGCGGTAGCTCGCCAGCGTGTCGGAAAAGGCTGTACCGGATTGGGCAAGGATTTCCAGAAGCTTGATCTCGGCCTGTGCGGTAAGGTCGTCATTCTCAACAAACAAGCGCTCGACCCGCGCATTGAACGTATTGGCATCTGGCAGGGTCCAGAACAGCAGGGCTGCTGCCGCGGCCAGAATCGCGACAATGACGGCAATGCCAAACCCAACGATACGCCCGCCAGACCGGCGCATCTCAATAGCGGAGGTAGTTTGATCCTGCACTCTGTTTCCTTTCAGCCAGCCCGCTTTTGTCAAAGACCGACATGACATTTAGCAGGGTCCATCCCTGTGCCGACAGTCGTGACGAGAGCTCTGACTTTGCGGCTTTCTTGGAACATTTCGAGATTTCCGCCACCCCATAGTGCAGCCTGAGCGGATTATCGCGCTTGGCTTTGTAGTCCGCGTAACAATCCGCGGCCATGGATGGTGCTGGCACAGCAAGTCCCGCAAGCAAGACAGCGATGAGGCATAACTGTTTCATGGTCAGAACCCTGTGCGCGACGCGCGGGATATTCAATAACAAAAAAGCCTTAGTCACGGTGATATTCGATAACAACATCACGATATTGCCTGTCCTGGCAAGGTGGACCCAGTTTCAGCGTCACGGAACCAATTCTGTTCTGCGACCCTGACAACACCCAAAGGACCAGCCCATGTCACATAAGTTCATTGCTACCGTCGTCGCCGCTGCTGTGGCCATTGCAACGATTGGAAATGCGCCTGCCCGCGCTGATGAGAACGTAGCGCGCGCGTTGGCAGCCATTGTGGGTGCGGCGGTGGTGGGCGCAATCATAAATCATGAGCTGAAAGACAGGAAAAAAGAGAAAGTGGTCAAGCGCCGCAAAAAGAATCCAACTGCGGAAGTCTGGGATTACCGTCGGAATGAAGACACAGCAATCCGACGGGTCGAACCCCGCCCTTTGCCCGCACGTGTCCAGCGCAAGCTCTTGCCTGGGAATTGCTTGCGGAGTTTTGAAACCCGCGATGGTCGGGCCCGTGTTTTTTCCAAGAAGTGCCTGAAGAAAAACTACGACTACAATCGGAGTCTCCCGCAGGCTTGTGCCGTCAAGTTCCGGAACCACAATAAGAAACGCCATGGCTATGACGCCCGTTGTCTGCGTCGGCAGGGCTATCAGTTGGCCCGGCGGTAAACCGGGTCTGCCCAGAGCCGCCTTCTGTGGCTCTGGGCTTGGGGCGGGCGTTCGGGCGCCCACCTCTCTTTAGTAACCAGTACGGCCCTCTGGACCTCCGGAGGGCTTTTTCTTGCGCGCCCCGTGCCGCCAGTTTGTTGCTACGCCTTGATCTTTTTTGACGATCGTCAGAAGAGAGAGCATGGGACCGGATTTCGAAATGGAGCGGGCAGCAATCGCGGCGGGAAAACTGCGCGTCGCTGGCGTCGATGAGGTGGGCCGGGGGCCGCTTGCCGGGCCCGTTACTGCCGCGGCGGTGATCCTTGACCCTGAACGGATTCCCGATGGCCTGAACGACTCAAAGCAATTGTCGATCAAGAAAAGGGCCGCGTTGGCCGAAATCCTGATGGGGTGTGCAGAGGTCAGCGTCGGGCATGCCAGCGTGGAAGAGATCGAACAGCACAACATCCTGCGCGCAAGCCATTTTGCAATGCGTCGCGCCATCGCTGGTTTGGCCTTGCAACCTGATCTGGTGCTGATCGATGGCTCGATGATCCCGCATGGGTTGAATGTTCCGGCGCAGCCGGTGGTCAAGGGGGACACGCGTTGCTTGTCCATCTCTGCCGCGTCAATCGTGGCGAAAATTGCCCGCGATCGCATCATGGTGGATTTGGCGCAACAGCACCCTGGCTATGGTTGGGAGACCAACATGGGATATGGATCAAAAAGCCACATATCTGCGCTCCAAAATCTTGGGGTCACCCCACATCATAGACGAACGTTTAAGCCGGTACACAATATGTTGTATCAAGGGAAAAACGTAAAGCCTTGATTCAAAAAAGAAATTGACCGCGAATCAGCTTTGACTCATCTTGGTGCCAACAAACGAGTGCAAAAGCACCGTGCACAGAGGCAGAATGATGATGACAAAGACCAAGGGCGCTGCGGCGCTTCCTTTGAACACGATTATTGACGGCGACTGTATCGACGTGATGAACAGCCTGCCGGAAGCATCGGTGGACCTGATCTTTGCGGATCCACCCTACAACCTGCAACTCAAAGGCGATCTGCATCGGCCCGATAACAGCCGAGTGGACGCGGTGGACGACGAATGGGATCAGTTCGCCAGCTTCAAGGCCTATGATGAGTTTACACGGGCCTGGCTCAAGGCAGCGCGCCGTATCCTCAAACCCGATGGCGCGATCTGGGTGATCGGCAGTTATCACAACATTTTCCGCGTAGGCACCGCATTGCAGGATCAGGGCTACTGGATCCTGAACGATGTGGTATGGCGCAAATCCAACCCGATGCCGAATTTTCGGGGCAAGCGCTTTACGAACGCGCATGAAACGATGATCTGGGCGGGCCGTGACGAGGCCAGCAAATACACTTTCAACTACGAAGCGCTTAAAGCGTTGAACGAAGGCATTCAGATGCGCTCTGACTGGGTTCTGCCCATTTGTACCGGTCATGAGCGCCTGAAGGACGAGAATGGCGAGAAAGCTCATCCAACACAAAAACCGGAGAGCTTGCTGCACAGGGTTCTGGTGGGGGCCACGAACCCGGGCGATGTCATTCTCGACCCATTCTTTGGTACCGGCACCACGGGGGCCGTCGCCAAAATGCTTGGCCGTGACTTTATCGGGATCGAGCGCGAAGCGGCATACCGCAAGGTTGCCGAAAAACGTATTGCCAAGGTACGCAAATTCGATCGTGAGGCCTTGCAGGTCAGCGCGTCGAAGCGCGCGGAACCCCGTGTCCCCTTTGGTCAACTGGTCGAACGTGGCATGCTCCGCCCGGGCGAAGAGCTTTATTCCCCGCGTGGGCAAGTCGCAAAGGTACGCGCTGACGGGACCTTGATAGGGAATGACATCAAAGGGTCGATCCATCAGGTCGGCGCTCATATGGAAGGGGCACCCAGTTGCAACGGATGGACCTATTGGACGTTCAAGCAGGACGGCAAGAAAGTCCCCATTGATGTGCTGCGACAGCAAATCCGCTCAGAGATGGCAAACTGATCCGAAATTTTCGAACACCGCCGGTGCCTGTGGCCTTCTGAACGAGGTCGCCTGTAATGGGCACCCCACTTGACCCCGCCCATCGTTGGCGGGGTTTTTTTTGTTATACAGACTTACGTCAGTGGAGTGCGCATCAGGAAAGGGGTGAAGGCGCAAGTGATGCGTCCTGCGCTTCGCGGCGCAACCAGGTGACAAATGATTTTACTGATTTGCGCATCACACCCAGCCGGGTAACAATGTGATATCCGGCGAGCGGTGTCATTTCGGTGTGCAAAACGCGAAGCCTTCCGGCGGCAATATCGCGAGCCACAAACTCATGTACCGTGACCGCTATACCTTGCCCGTCACGCGCACCGTCCAGCATCAGGTTCCCCGGCACCTGCATCAGGCCTTTGGCCACGCCGCTGACGCCAAAACGCCGAAACCAGCGTGTACTTTCAGATGTGCCAATCTCTTCAAGCCAGGGATACTCGGCAAGCTGATTGAGGTCGTCAATTGGTTCAGTTCCCACCAGCGAAGGTGCAGCAACAACGACCATAGGAGATTGCAAGAGCATCTCTGTCTCCGTCCCGGGCCAAGGACCTGAGCCGTACCGGATGGCAATATCAATGCCGTTGGTGCCAAGTTCAACGAGATGCGGCGACGGGTCTATCATGAGGTCCACATTCGGACAGATCTCTCGGAACTTTGGCAGCCGGGGCATAAGCCAGGATGCGGCAAAGGTCGGGGTCACAGAGATGTGGATTGGTCTTGCTTCGACTTGCCCGGTGATCTCTTCCACGACGTCGATCATACCAGCGAATCCAATTCGCAGCGCCTGCGCCAAACGAATTCCGGATGCTGTCAGTTCAAGGCGTCTTCCTGATCGATCCAGCAGTGCGACATCCAAGTGCCTCTCAAGAGCTCGCATCTGCTGGCTGATCGCAGCGTGGCTGACCCCCAATGTCTCCCCCGCTGCAACGATATTGCGTGTTTCAGCAAAGGCAGCAAAGGCGCGCAGGGCCGAAAGAGGGGGAAGGGTGCGCCAGTTCATATGTAACTTTCCCTTACATTACCAAAAGAACGATGACTCGCAAAATGACCAAATAACCTCTTACATAAAGACCTATACGGTATATGGAGAGAAAATGAAATGTTAGGAATTTACGCAGACATGATGAAAACAGCAACCCGGACGAACTGTCTGGAAGTGCATGAGGTTCCTTCCAAGACGAATGGCGGACGTCGGCGTTGGTTCTCGCGCACTCGCAAGGTCTGCATCGACCCTATGAAATTGTGAGTGAGGGGGGCGGCCAGGTGCAGCGGTGTTCAAGCGAAAGCTGGTCGACCCTTGCGTGGCCTACCTCCACTTCGCGCGAAAGCAGCGGCCAGCGGCTACCCTTCAACGCGGTAACGGGGTTGCTGCCTTGTTATAGTCATCCCAACGGGTGATCTCGGGGTAGTGCGTCCTCCGCCATGCCCGAACACGAGGGTTCATCACCCGGCGCCAGAGCGGCGGTACCATCGCGACCATTGTCATCACCGGGTAGCCAAAGGGCAATTGAGGCGCTTCCTCTGCCGGGTAGGTTTGGAGCAGGGGATAGCGGCGATTGGGCTTGTAATGGTGATCGGAGTGGCGCTGCAAGTTGAGGAGCAGCCAGTTTGATACCCGCTGGTCCGAGTTCCACGAATGACGTGGCTTTACGTGTTCGTATTTGCCATCGCCCAGATGTTTGCGTGTCAGGCCGTAGTGTTCGATGTAGTTGACCAGTTCCAATTGCCAGATGGCAGTTCCCGCCTGGATCAGGAACAACGCAATGCCGGACCATCCGCCCAAAGCGAAAGCCAGCAGGAGCATGGCTGCCTGGAGCAGCCAATACCGGTAAAACGGGTTTGATCTGTGGTGCCAGGGTCGGTCCTTGCGGGATAACATGGCCCTTTCGGCTTGAAAGGCGGACACCAGACACTCCTTGAGGACCCGCGGATAAAACTGGTGGAACCCTTCGTTGTAGCGTGCAGTGACGGCATCGGCTGGGGTGCCGATATGACGATGATGAACCAAAAGATGTTCCGAGCGGAAATGGGAATAGAGCACCATGGCGAGGAGTATGTCCGCCATCCACCGTTCATACTTGCTTTTCTGGTGCATGAGTTCGTGGCTGTAGTTTATGCCCACGGTTCCCGTGATTATGCCCACGCCAAAAAAGAGCACGCCCCGTTCCAACGTGCTGAGATGTTCGGCTTGCGGCGTGTACCAGATCAGTCCAAAGAGCAGCACGAACTGCAGCGGTGCCCAGATCAGCGTGATCGCCTGGTGGGCGCGCAATGCGCTGTCTGGCGCGTCAGTGACGGGGTTCCGGTCGTTCCGCCCAACCGCAAAATCCAGACCCGAAAACAGGTACCAGGTGCCCAAGGGCAAGAGCGCTAGGGTCCATCCGCCGTAGGCAGCGCTGAGAAGCGCCAAAGGTGGCAGGAGCATCGTGACCCAAAACGGTGCAGCAGCTGGCAGGGCGGTGGCCGCAGAATTTGTGGTCTCTGTGCTCATATTGGCAAGCTATCCGTATACCGGTCTCTGCGCCAAGGGTATCGCCACGTCATTTACAAAGATTGAAAGCCTTGCGCATGACTGTCGGCAAATCGGTTGGTCGAAAATCCTCCAAAGGAACGAATTGACCTCTTTGAGCGTCAACCTCCAAGGGGATTTCTGCATGAAAAACATGCAAGATGAGGTGAAAATGCGTGAAGGTGTGACGTACTTCGCCGTCAACCAGTTGCCAGTGTCCGGCGCAGGGCGGGGCGACCTCGGGCAAAGGTTGATCGGAGGCGATCCAGTCGGATCCCGGCCAGCCAAGCATGCCGCCCAACAGGCCTTTTTCGGGCCGGGTTTCCAGAAGCCAGGCGCCGTCGCGACGGTGGGCCAAAAAAACCGTGCCATGTCGTGTCGGCTTTGGCTTTGTCGGCATCTTGCGTGGAAGATCCGCCGCAGTTCCCCTGTCTCTGGCGATGCAGGGGGTGCGCCATGGGCAAATACCACAGGCAGGCGATTTTGGCGTACAGATCGTTGCCCCAAGATCCATAACTGCCTGCGCATAGTCGCCCGGGCGGGATGCGGGCGTCAGGGCATCTGCGTAGGACATCAATTCAGGTTTCGCGTCCGGCAACGGTGTTTGCACGTTGTGAAGTCGGGCCATCACCCGTTCAACGTTGCCGTCCAGAACCGCATGGCGCTGGTCAAACGCGATGGATGAAATGGCGGCGGCCGTGTAGGGGCCAATGCCCGGCAGCTTGAGCAACGCACTATGGTCCGACGGGAACTTTCCGCCATGCTCCGCGACAACCTGTCTGGCGCATTTCAAGAGGTTCCGGGCACGCGCATAATAGCCTAACCCGGCCCATTCCCCCATGACGTCGGCATCCTTTGCGGCAGCCAAATTGGCCACTGTCGGCCAGCGTTTCGTGAACCGCTCAAAGTAGTCTTTTACGGTTGCAACAGTTGTTTGTTGCAGCATGACTTCGGATAGCCAGACGCGGTATGGGTCCGGGTCGTGGCCCGACTTGCGCTTGGCGGGAGGCACGCGCCAAGGCATGGTTCGGGCGTGTATGTCGTACCAGTCGAGCAAGTCTCCGCTCAACCTTAGTGTGGCCTGAGAATTGTCACGCAATGTTTATGCCGCTCCTTGCCTGCTTGGGCTGGTTGCGCGAAGCCACTCACGCTAAGTTGTTACCCATATCCGAGGGAAGATAGTGATGCCATCGCGCCGCGCCAGTACAAAAGGGTTCGCCCGCACGTCCAGCCTGCTGACACAGCGCATTCGTGCGGCCTCCGAATCGCGCGGTTTTGCCCAGAGTCGTTTACTGACGCAATGGACCGAGGTTGCGGGAGAGGCCATAGCAGCCATGTCCCGCCCGGTTGAGGTCAGTTATGGCCGGGGCGGTATGGGCGCGACCCTGACCTTGTTGACGACTGGTTCAAATGCGCCGGTTCTGGAAATGGAAAAGGAAAAGCTGCGCGCGCGCGTAAACGCGGTCTACGGATACAATGCGATCGCGCGCATCCGGATCACTCAAACAGCACCTACGGGATTTGCCGAAGGGCAGGTGGATTTTACCCCGGCGCCGAAAAGGCACCAGCCGCAGCCTGCTGATCCGGCGGTACAGCGCAAAGCCGAAAGCTTTGCGAAACCAGTTGAAGACGACGGCCTCAGAAGAGCATTGGCTCAGCTGGGCGAAAACATTCTGAACAGATCAAACCGATGAAAAGGGAAATTCAATGTCGCGTATGATGATCATTTCGGCTGCTGTGGCGGCTATCGGTCTCGGAGCCTACTTTGTGACAACGCCGGGTTCAAACCCGGTAACTCCAGCAGATCCGTTGGGGGCGGCAAATGCACAGGAGGCTGGTGATGTCGACACATCAACCATCGTTGATATGTCGCTCGGAAATCCGGATGCTCCGGTCACTGTGGTCGAATATGCCAGCTACACCTGCCCGCATTGCGCGCGTTTTCATGAAGGGCCTTTCAAGGAGTTGAAGGCGGAGTATATCGACACCGGCAAGATCAACTTTGTCTACCGTGAGGTTTATTTTGATCGCTACGGGCTTTGGGCCTCGATGATTGCGCGGTGCGCCGGAACGCCTGAGTCCTTCTTTGGCATGTCAGATTTGATCTACCAGGGCCAATCCACATGGTCCCGTGCCGGTGATCCGAGCGCCATTGTAGGGGAGCTGCGAAAAATCGGGCTTTTGGCAGGGCTGGACAACGACACAATGGAGGCCTGCCTGCAAGATGGTGACAAAGCGCGCACTCTGGTCGCCTGGTATCAGGAAAACGCAACCGCAGATGGGGTCGACAGCACGCCGAGCTTTATCATCAACGGTACAAAATACACCAATATGTCTTTTGCCGAGATGGCAGAGGTAATTGATGCAGCAGCTGACTAATGAGCGCACCACTTGATGGTTTGAAGGTCGTCGAGCTGGCGCGTGTTCTGGCCGGCCCCTGGGCTGGTCAGACGCTTGCCGATCTGGGGTGTGATGTCACCAAGGTCGAAAGCCCGGCAGGGGATGATACCCGCCAGTGGGGCCCACCCTTTGTCACCCGCGACGAAGATGTCTCGGCCGCATATTTCCATTCGACAAACCGCGGGAAGAAGTCCGTAACAGCCGATTTTCGGACGCCAGAGGGCGTGGCGAAGGTCAAGGCGTTGCTGGCCGATGCAGACATCCTGATAGAGAACTTCAAAACCGGTGGATTGGCAAAATACGGGCTGGATTATGATAGCCTGAAAGAGGAATTCCCGCGCCTGATCTACTGTTCGATCACCGGGTTCGGGCATGATGGCCCCTATGCGCACCGGGCGGGATATGACTTTATCATCCAGGGCATGTCGGGCCTGATGTCCATCACCGGTGAACCGGAAGGTCAGCCGCAGAAATACGGGGTCGCAATTACGGACCTGTTGACCGGAGTCTATGGAACCACTGCCATTTTGGCGGCAGTCCATCAGCGTCACCGGACCGGGCGTGGTCAACATATTGATATGTCGCTGATGGATGTGGCCGTTGCGATCACCTCGAACCAGGCGCTAAATTACCTGACCACCGGGGTGCCGCCACGTAGAATGGGAAATGCCCACCTGAACCTTGCGCCTTATCAGGTTTTCGACTGCGCGGACGGTCATATTGTGATCGCAACCGGCAACGACGGGCAGTTCCAACGTCTCTGCCGAGTTCTGGGATTGGATGAAATGGCGACGTCCGAGCGGTTTCGCAAGAACGTGGACCGTCTCGAACATCGCGCGGAAATGGATGCCAAGCTCACGGCAGTTACGCTGACCCGCAGCAAGGCAGATTTGCTGGCAGCCTGTGAGGATGCGGGCATACCGGCAGGCGGCATCAATGATATGAGTGAGGTCATGAAAGACCCACAGGTTGTCGCGCGCGGCTTGCAGATTAAGTTGGATGGTGTGCCCGGTGTGCGGTCGCCCTTTACCTTCTCCGATGCTGATCTTGTGTTGGATCGCCCCGCGCCGAAGCTTGGTGAGAACGACTAACAAAGGTGCCTTAGTCCGGACGCCCCGCAACGGCCTCAAGCTGCGCCTTGAGTGCTGCGCCATCGTCCTCGAACTCAAGGCGAACGGGCAGGGTGATGACCTTGGTACGGAAACTTGCAGGCAGCCTGACCGCATCCTTCTCCGTTGAAACCAGTTGCGCTTGAAGTCGTTTGGCATCGCTTTCGAGGCGGGCCATCAAGGCGGGTGTCAACGGTTGGTGGTCGTCCAAAGCCTCCGTATGGACGACATCAGCGCCAAGGCCGCGCAGCGTGGCAAAGAATTTCTCCGGATGGCCAATACCGGCAAAGGCGATCGCGCGCATATCTGACCAATCCATGCCAGTCTGCAATGGTGCCAGTGTTGCTTGCAGGTGCGGCAAACCAGGGGGTAAGACACCTACATCAAATGCGGTTTGGGCTTTGGCGGACCCAATTGACAGGAGCGCATCCGCCCGCGCGAGCCCCTCTTTCACTGGTTCGCGCAGCGGTCCGGCTGGTATGCAGCGACCGTTCCCAAAACCTTTTTCCGCATCCACCACGACCAGGCCGAAATCCTGATGTAGAGCTGGATTTTGAAACCCGTCGTCCAGAACGACGACAGTGGCACCGTTGGCCATTGCTTGCTTTGCCCCTGCGGCCCTGTCTTCAGCGACCCAAACCTCCGCGAACGCCGCGAGAAGCAGAGGCTCATCCCCAACGTCCGCCGCTGTGTGTTTTGCGGGATCGACCCGCACTGGTCCTTTTAGGCTTCCCCCGTAGCCCCGCGTCACCACATGCGGCGTGTGGAACATGCCGGACAATGCGGTGACTACCGCAATCACCGTCGGTGTTTTGCCTGTCCCGCCGGCATTGATGTTGCCCACGCAGATTACCGGAATATCAAGTTTGGTGCGGGGGCCCTTCGCGATCCGTCGCGCGGTGCCCTTCGCGTAAAGCCATCCAATCGGTTGCAAAGCCCGCGCTTGGAATGTGGGACGTTCAGGGGGCGTGTACCAAAAGTCAGGCGCCCGCATTCGTCATCTCCAATTCGCCATCGAGGGTCGCGTGGACCAACTCGATCACGCGGTCCGTCAGGTCCGCGCCCTGGCTGACCACATCCCAACCCGCAACGGCCATCGCAGCCGCTTGGTCGGGCGCGATCAACTGGGCGACAGCGGCCCCAAGCGTTTCTCCATCTTTTACGATGCGGGCTGCACCCGCTTTGGCGAGGCGTGAATAGAAAGGCATGTAATGCCGAACATTCGGACCGTATAGCACCGCTGAACCCAGTGCTGCTGCCTCAAATGGGTTGCGTCCGTTATGACCTTGCACAAGTGAGCTGCCCATGAATGTGACGGGCGCAACCCGAAAAAACAGTCCCAGATCGCGTGGATCAGATGTCAGAAGAACCTGGGTCGTGTCGTCCGGGTCTTCACCTACTGTCCAATCCGAGACACTAAACCCCGCTTTTTCGCTGGCGCCCTGGAAACCTTTGGAAAGCCCTTCCTCCGCCGGGTTCAGGATCAGCAACAGGCGATGGGAGAGCCGGATCGCCTGACGGTGTGCCGTCAAAACGGGTTCAATTTCGTTCTCTTGAACGTTGCTTGCGAGCCAAACGGGCCGCCCGCCCAGGGTTTGCGAAAGATCTGATAAATCACTGTCTTCGCACGCCAGTGCCTGCCCGCCTGCCTGCAAAGGTGGGGTTACATTTATCCGGCCGGTGTTGAGCCCCAAAGCCTCCAGACGCCTTAGCGCGTTACTTGACCTCACAAACAGAGCACAGAACGGGTCGAGCAGTTGGCGAGAAAGGTCCGGCAGCCAGCGATCGCGCCTGCCGTCAAAGCCGGTTTCGTCCGCGTCGATCAATGCGACAGGACATCCGTTCTTGTGAATCAGTTCCAACAAGCTGGGCCGGAGATGGCCATAGGTCCAAATAACCATGTCGGGCGTCCAGTGTTTCCAGAATTTTCTGATCGCGTCGGGGTGTTCACTTGGCACACGGTCAAAGTTAATCTGCTTGTGTTGTGTCTCACGATTTCGAACCGCGTCGAGACTTGCGGCATCTGGCAGAGTGACCAGCACATTTAACCCGTAACGTGCAGCACAAATGCGAGCCGCCAGATCGGAGATAGCAAGGAGGTTCTCTGTCTCGGCAGCATGAATCCAAAGCAGGGGTCCCGCTTGTCTGGACCCGCCGGGTTCATATCCGCGCTCTGCTGTCCTGCGCGCATAGGCGCGATAGGCCGCCATTCCAAGCGAGCGGCCCATAGCCGGTTAGCCCAGTTCTTCTGTGGAAGATGCCGCTGCTTCCTCGTCACGCAACCGATGCAAATGGGCGATGAAGTATCGCATATGGGCATTGTCCACTGTCTTTTGCGCTTCGGCTTTCCAGGCGTCGAACGCGGAAGCGTAATCTGGGAAGATCCCTACGATATGCAAATCGTCAACATCTTTGAAGACGTTCTTGCTGGGATCAACCAACTCGCCGCCAAAAACAAGGTGCAGCCGTTGTGTCATCAGAGTGGTCCTCAGGTCTGTTCCGGATTGCGCGGAACGTCGCTGATTAGCCCGGCTGGGTCAAGCGCGCGCCGTCACTTATTGGCCCAAAGCACGCAATACAACGGGATGCAGGTTTGGTCCTGCCGCGATCAAACCATTCAGTTGCGGGTGTGGGTTGTTGAAACGCACCATACCGCCGTTCTTGTCCGTGCAGATACCACGCGCCTCCTCGACAATCAGGCTCCCGGCGGCGACATCCCATTCCCATGTCGGTCTGAAGGTGAGCATGGCGTCGAATCGACCTTGCCCTACCAACCCAAGCCGGTAGGCCAAAGAGGGGCGGTGAGACCGGGAAAACTCGGGCACCCCATCCGGCCAATGCTCTGGGGCTAGCATCGGTTTCGCCGCCAGAATGTCGGCCACCTTCAACTCGTCTTTTACAGATGTTTTCAGAGCCTCATCGTTCAACCAGGCACCCTGACCACGGGCCGCAGTATAAAGCATGTCTCGTAGTGGAAGATAAACGGCGCCTGCGGTCACGACTCCTTTGTGGGCAACTGCCACCGAATGAGCCCAGGTTTTGGATCCGTCAACAAAGCTGCGGGTACCGTCGATCGGATCAATGATAAAGACGGTTTCACAGGAAAGCCGTTCGTCTGTGTCCTCGGTTTCCTCTGAGAGCCAGCCGTATTCCGGACGGGCGTGCCGCAAAACCGTTTGCAAATAGTCATTTACCGCGAGATCAGCTTCGGTGACCGGGCCGGCTCCGCCGGGCTTTTCCCAGCGTTGAGTTGGCTTTGCGGCGAAGCCCGTCGCAATACGGCCAGCCTCCCGGATTGCATCGACAATGAGCGCGAGATCAGTTGCCGGCAAGGGTCATTCCTTGAACAAGCAGGGATGGCACCACGCGACTCAAATGCGGACGAGCGTCGTTTGCAGGGATGATTTTCGACAGCATTTCCCGCAGATTGCCAGCAATCGTGCATTCATTGACGGCATAGGTGATTTCACCGTTTTCCACCCAGTGCCCGGCTGCTCCCCGGGAATAGTCACCCGTATTGGGGTTGATGGTCGATCCGATCAGCGATGTCACAAGCAAGCCGGTCCCCATGTCGCGGATCAGGTCGCTTCGCGTTTTTTCGCCCTGAGTTAATGCGACATTCCATGTGCTCGGTGATGGTCCGGATGATGTGCCACGTCCAGCATTGGCAGTCGACGGCATCCCCAGTTTGCGCCCGGTGGACAGATCGAGCGTCCAGCCGGTCAAAATGCCGTCGGCAACTATGTCTCTTGCCCGCGTCGGCAGCCCTTCGGCATCAAAAGGGCGTGAACCCGACACGCGCGGGCGGTGTGGGTCTTCATGCAAAGACAGCGCGGAGGGTAGGACTTGCGCGCCCAGGTCGTCTCGCAGCCAGGATGCGCCACGGGCAATTGATGCCCCATTGGCGGCAACCAGCAAATGCCCGATCAAAGTCGATGCGACTCGTTCGTCAAAGAGGACAGGGTAGCTGCCTGTCGGCGGCTTCCGAGAACCAACCCGTTCTACGGCGCGGATTGCCGCCCGGGCACCAACGTCTTCGGGACTGCGCAGATCACCTTGGAAAATCCTGCTATCGGCGTCGTAGTCCCGCTCCATCGTGGCGCCTGTGCCACTGATGGCAACGCAGGATAATCCGCGATCAGTGCGCGCGTATCCACCGGTAAAGCCATTGGTCGCGGCAAGAAAAACATTGCGTGCCGAATACCCTGCGGACGCTGATTGAACTTGCGACACGCCCTTGTTCTCAAGAGCCGTGGCTTCGGCGCGTGCAGCATCTTCCTGAAGCGCCTCAGGGGAAGGTTCCGGCGATGGGTCGCTAAGTTGCAGGGCCTCGACATCCCAAGCCGAGCAAATTTGCGACGGTTCGGCCAATCCCGCATAGGGATCTTCGGGGGCTTCACGTGCCATGGCCGTCGCGCGCTCGGCCATCTCAGTCAATGTGACGTCGCGGACGTCCGAGGCAGAAACATTGGCACTCCGTTTGCCAACAAAGACCCGTAGCCCAAGATCAATGCCTTCGGAGCGTTCGGCCTGTTCCAACTTACCACCGCGCACATCAATGCTCAGCGATGTGCCTTGAACTGCCATAGCGTCAGCTGCATCCGCACCTGCCTTGCGGGCAAAGTGCAGAAGTTTCTCGGTCAGGTCACTGAGAGGTTGCGTCATCGTACGGCTCCGTAAACGTGCGCATCAGGTAGCCGGGCCAGCCCGCCTCTGCAAGGGTTGGCCCCAAAAACGCAAATCTTCGACTACTGAATGCGCTGACCGTTTGCCAGAACATGACCTTGCGCGTTGATCTCGATCCTGGAGTTCAACGTGTCGGGAGTTTGGCCCGGAACAGCCAGGAGCCCCATCATCATACGTGCGCCCATGGCTTGTTCTTCGGGCAAAAGCCCGGCTGCAATCAGCTTGTCGATCAATGCATTCCCACCTGTCAGCGTCAGATCAACGGCGCCCTGCGGTTTCGGCGGCCCCACTTCTGGGTTTTCAAAGGCGAAAGCTCCGGTACCCGTGAGTTTTGCCCCGACTGCGGTAACAAGGAGTTGCCGGATGTCGACATTCTCGATCTCTGCAGGTGCTTTTCCGGGTGCCAGATCAATCGCCTCCGTTGGATCAAGAAAATCGAACAGGAGTTTTGCTTTCCCAGCCAGATCAACTGCGATCGTCGCAGGATCGCGCGGCAATTGTGCGGCCGGATCAAACAGACCCCAAAGCGCGTCCGACATTGAAAAGCCGTCAAGCGAAAGACCCAGAGCGAAATCCTCCGGCGTGTCCGACTTTCGCAATGGCAACAGGAGATTGAACGCAGATTCGTTGATCGCAAAGCTCAATGGGATCGGGACACGTGACCCGCTGACCTCCATCTGTGTCTCCGTTTGGCGCGCATCGTATTCCAAGCCGTTTTCACCCATGGACACGCCAAGGCTTCCCGGGCCGGATATCAACGCCACTTCCGATGTCTCTACCACCGATGAGATTTCGATAGTGGAAGCGTTCGCGGCGTAGTCAAAAGTGCCTTCAGCGGTCAGACCATAATCGAGCATCGCATTCATGTCGCCGGGCTCACCTGCTTCGAAAGGCAGCTCGGTTTGCCCTTCGAAACCAAGTTCCTGCATCTGGCCCGCAATAACGGATCTGCTCTGCGTTGCCGGATCGACTGTACTGATGGAATAGCGCAGGCTCGCGACATCGAGGTCTTGCGCATAAGCGTAGGTTTCACCTCTGGTCGATGATGATGTGCCTGACAGATCCTGAAAAGAAACCTCAATTGCGTTCTGTTCGGGCGGCAGAACTTCTCCGTTGACTTCAAAGCCAGTTGTTTCAAGCGTAATGCCATCCGCAGTGTAGGCGTAGCGTAACGCATCTGCCGACCCTGACGCCAGTATTTCAAGGTTCGTTTGACGATAGTCCATCGAGATACGGGTGGTTCCACCTTGCGGATCGGGGGAGGTGAACGTCATTGGCATGATGGTGGGCAGGTCAATCGAAACTGTACCGTCCGACTGTTCTGTCATGACGATCCGATCCATTGTGATGGAGGCCCCGGCGACGTCATCGGTCACCATGTCCATTTTCACACCTGAAATGATGAGTTGATCGCCCGCGCGCTGTTCCTGTCCCTGAACCGAGTAGCCAAAGCTCTTGATATAGGTTCGCCAATCGGACCAGACATCGTCTGCTGTTATCTCTGCCCAAGCGGCGGGTGCCAGGAAAACCAAGGCTGATGTAGCCATGCAAAGCGGAGAGTAACGGGACATGAAGCGTTCCTTGTAAGCGATTGAGCGCGCATCGTCTGCCATGGGTGCGGGATGGTCAAGAGGGGTTTGACTGGACGCTGTTGACGGGCAAGGCTACCACTTGGGCGAAATGATCCGAAAGGGTGAGCACAATGGATATGACGGGAAAAACTGTGATGATTACCGGCGCAAGCCGGGGCATCGGGGCCGAGGCTGCGCGGGTTTTTGCCGCAGCCGGAGCCAATGTCACACTGCTGGCGCGCGGGCAGCGCGAAATCGCTGATCTGGCAGGCGAGATCGGGGAAAAGGCGCTGGCTATTTCCTGTAACGTGGCGCGGTATAGTGACATGGCCACGGCTGTCGAGGTCACACAGGATACGTTTGGTGGGCTGGATGTTCTGATCAGCAACGCAGGTGTGATTGAGCCGATCTCGCATCTGTCTGCGTCGGATCCGGACGCTTGGGGTGATGTGATCGACATCAACCTTAAGGGCGTGTTCAACGGGGTGCATGCCGCATTGCCGGTGATGCGGGCAGGAGGCGGCGGTTCCATTCTGACAATCAGTTCGGGGGCCGCACATAACCCGATTGAGGCCTGGAGCCATTATTGTGCATCAAAGGCCGGCGTGCATATGCTGACCCGGTGTATAGACAAAGAAGAGTCTGCCAACGGTATCCGCGCGATGGGATTGTCGCCCGGAACAGTGGCCACGCAAATGCAGCGCGAAATCAAGGCCAGCGGAATCAATCCTGTCAGTCAATTGGATTGGGAAGATCACATCCCGGCGGATTGGCCTGCGCGCGCTCTTTTGTGGATGTGCAACGCCGCAGCTGACGAATGGTGCGGGCAGGAGATTTCCCTGCGGGATGAAGACATTCGGCGCAAGGTGGGCTTAATATGATCGAGCTTTCGCGGTCGGACGGCGTCTGGACCGTTACGCTCAATCGTCCCGACAAGGCCAACTCTTTGACAGCAGAGATGCTGGGGGAGCTGGTCTCCATCATGCGGGATGCGCAATCGGCACGGGCTGTCATTCTTACTGGCGAAGGCAAGGTTTTCAGCGCCGGTGCGGATTTGGACGCTGCGCGGGCAGGATTGGCGACCTCTCCGCTTTGGGAAGAGTTGTCATCCGCCATCGCGGACTTGCCTTGCATGACGCTGGCGGCCTTGAACGGCACTTTGGCCGGTGGAGCGTTCGGGATGGCGCTTGCTTGCGATCTGCGCATTGCTGTGCCCGAGGCAAAGTTCTTTTATCCGGTCATGAAACTGGGATTTTTGCCGCAGCCCAGTGATCCGGGGCGGCTCGCAGCGCTCGTGGGTCCGTCTCGTGCCAAACTGATTTTGATGGGTGCTCAAAAAATCGATGCGGATCAGGCTTTGAACATTGGCCTGATCGACAGGGTTGTTGGCGCGAATGATCTTATGACAGACGCGAAGGATTTGGTTGCCGCCACTGTTGCTGCGCCGGAAGAGGTTGCGCAGAAAATCAAGGAAATGTGCCGCTAGTTTTTTCGTTTGCGCATGCCGCCAGGCACTTTTGACATGAAGCCCGGTGGTCTTTTGCCAACCCATTTGATAAATTTTGCAAGCCTGGGATGCTCGCGAAGCGCGTCTACCGTATTGTAATCACGGGCAAGTTCAGCCTCGGTCAGGGAGGCATGGATTTCACGGTGGCATATGTGATGGAGTAATACCGTCGGGCCACCTTTGCCTCCCTTCAGTTTTGGGATCAGGTGATGCAGGCTTTGTTTTACGTCCCGCGGAATGGGACGCCCGCAAAGCGGGCAGATCGGGTCTGACATTTGGCTTGCCCTGTAGCTGTGCTGCAGGCAAGAACTTAGTCGGGTAACTGGTTTGGGAAAGAGGAGCGGGCAGTGGAGTTCGAGCTATCGGAGCAGCCTGAAATCGTACAAGACGCGGCCGAATACGGATTGCAGGTATGGGAAATTGTACAATCCTGGGCGTTAAGCCCAGCGGCCTGGTCCCAATTTGCTTTGCTGGTGGCGGCATATGTCTTGTCATTGCTCGTCGGGCGACGGCTTCGCGGTTCTCTGACCCAGCTACTGACTCCACCTGAGGATGCCGACAACGCTTTTGCGCGCGGCCGCCGTACGGCCCTGATCTATCTGCCGCTCTTGTTGCCGCTGTTGGCCTATTTGTTCACAGCCATAGGTGAAACGGTTGTCAGATCCCTCTTTGACAGTGGTGCGGTGATCGCTTTCGGAAAACGTGTTTTTCTGTTTCTGGCAGTCCGCACGTTGGTGCATGAAATCATCAAGGACCCGCTGCTGAAGCTATTGGGACGGTATGTGCTGATCCCCATCGCTGCGATTTACGCGCTTGGTCTGTTGGACGCTGTCACCGCGAAGCTGAACGAAATGACCGTCCAATTAGGCAACATCAGCTTCTCGGTGATGAGCCTTGTGCGTGGGGTTATCGCTGGCGGATTCCTGTTCTGGCTGGGGGGCTGGTCAAACCGCCAGAGCGCGCAATTCATCGAACAGCAAAAAGAGATGCGCCCGTCGATCCGGCAACTTGTGGCCAAAGTGGTGGAGTTTTCGATCTTTGGTGTCGCCTTCCTGCTTTTGCTCAACATCATGGGCATCAACCTCAGCGCGCTGGCTGTCATCGGCGGCGCCATCGGTGTTGGCCTCGGCTTTGGTCTGCAAAAGATCGCCTCCAACTTCATTTCAGGTGTGATCTTGCTGATTGAAGGGCAGGCAACTGTCGGCGACTATGTCGAGCTGGATGGCGGCGAGTCCGGCCAGATCGTCAAGATGACTGCGCGTGCGGCGGTGCTGGAAACCTTTGATGGTCGATGGATTGTTGTACCCAACGAGGACTTCATCACGACCCGCGTGGTGAATTACTCAGACGCGGGATCAGTGAACCGGTATGAGGCGCCATTCTCGGTGAGTTATGACACGGATATCAACAAGGTCCCAGCCATTATCGAAGCAGCGGTTGCGACTCATCCCGGCGTATTGGAAGAGCCCTATCCCCCCGACTGCGAGTTGCGCGGCTTTGGCGATAGCGGCATCGATTTCGCGGTTGAGTTCTGGGTTGAGGGGTTGGATGACGGACCCAACAAATACACCTCCGATGTGTTGTTCCTAATCTGGAACGCGCTCAAGGAAAATGACATCGAGATTCCTTACCCGCAGCGGGTAGTGGAGTTGAAAGGGGGGCTGCCGCAGGCAGACGCGTGAAAACGGCGCTGGTCATTGGCGCAGGCCCGGCCGGATTAATGGCCGCCGAAACGATCGCCGAAGCGGGTCTGAAGGTCACGATCTGTGACGCGAAACCCTCCTTTGGACGCAAGTTCCTGATGGCCGGAAAATCGGGTCTGAACCTGACCAAAGACGAACCAACGGATCAGTTGGTTCAACAGTATTTTGAAGCCTCCGAGGCGCTGGAACCCATACTGCGGGCGTTTGATGCGCAAGCAGTGCAGACGTGGGCAAAGGATCTTGGACAGGAGGTGTTCATAGGCTCTACCGGTCGGGTCTTTCCGCGATCTATGAAGGCGTCTCCGTTGCTGCGGGCATGGCTTGCGAGACTGGACGAATTGAGTGTTGAGCGGCACACCCGGTGGCTTTGGAAAGGGTGGCAAGATGGTTTAGCGCGATTTGAGACGCCAGCGGGCGCTCAATTCATCAAATCCGATGTGACCGTTCTGGCACTTGGTGGTGCAAGCTGGGCGCGGCTGGGGTCTGATGGCCTGTGGACGCAGCATTTTGATGGTGATCTCACACCCTTTCTGCCCTCAAACGCAGCAGTCTCAGTTGCCTGGACGGACCACATGGCTCCCTATTTTGGCACGGCTCTAAAGGCGGTGAGATGGCAAGCGGGATCTTTGACCTCTCGGGGCGAGGCCAGTTTATCAGCGAACGGACTGGAGGGGGGGGGTCTTTATGCGTTGACGCCCGCGTTGCGGCAGGGTGTCCCCTTGTTTGTCGATCTTGTCCCGGATCATGACGCGGAAAAGCTGAGCGCCACGCTGGCGCAAAAGCCTGGCAAGCTACGGCTCGCCCATTGGCTTCGAAATACTTTGCGCCTGCCCGCGGCCAAAGTTGCCTTGTTCTTCGAAATGACGGCGGGACAAAAACTTGATCGTGCTGACTGGGTGCAGCAGGTCAAAAAACTTCCGGTGCTCTATTCGGGTCTGCGTCCGATAGACGAGGCTATTTCCACTGCTGGCGGTATCCGGGTCAGCGCGATGACTCCCGACCTAATGCTCAAGTCTCAGTTAGGGGTTTTTTGCGCTGGTGAGATGATCGACTGGGAAGCGCCGACCGGCGGCTACCTTATCACCGCCTGTCTGGCGACAGGTCGCTGGGCGGGTAAAGCCGCTGTAACCTATCTCGACGAAGCTGCTTGAAACGCGGGGCGTTCTCGCAAGTTCTTGGCATAGGCAAAAAGCTTGTCATCGACGCGGGGGAATTTGGCTCCAACCGCCCAATTCAGGCAATGGCAGGCCAGAATATCGGGAATTGTGATGTTCTCCCCCATCAGGAACGGCGCGTCGACCCACTCTGTCAGTTTTGCAGCAGATGCCGAAAACTCGGCCTTCAACGTGTCTTTCACTGAAGGGACGCGGAGTTCTTCTGGCAGCACGAAACTGTGTTTCGCCGCCGCCCAGAGGATCGCGTCAAACTCATCTATCAACCAGAACGTCATTGCATCCTGCCGGGCCCGCGCGACACTTCCGGCGGGCGCGGTCAGCTTTCCGTGTTTGTCGCCCAGATAGGTGAGGATGGCCATTGAGTCCGTCAGCACCTCGTCGCCATCTACCAGCGCCGGGATTTTTCCCAAGGGGTTATAGCTGCGGGTCTCATCCGAACGTGGCACCGCGGGGATATGCTCGTAGCTTTCTCCCAACTCTTCCAACATCCACATGACGCGAAGAGCCCGTGATTTCGTTGCGCCGATAACTTTATAACTCATTTGTCTCTCTTGTTTTTCGTTTCGCTGGAGCTTCACATGATCACGGTTGGCAAGCAACTACTGACAAAAACTGTCACTGCTGTACGCTATAAGTATTGTAATTGCCGTACATGAAATTGGGAGTGCTCAGAATGTCACGAAAAGGAAGCTGCCTCTGCAAGGCCGTATCATTCGAAATCACAACGAAGGTCGAAAAGACTGGCGCATGTCACTGTGAGATGTGCAGGACATGGACGGGTGGTGTGTACCTTGGCATCGAGGTTCCTACAGATGGGCTGGTGATCAATGGCGAGGAGAATGTGAAGACCTACGCATCATCACCCTGGGCGGAACGGTCCTTTTGCGGCACCTGCGGCAGCAATTTGTGGTACCGGGTCACGGCGGAAGGGCCCTATCAGGGCACCTATCATCTTGGGATGGGGACGCTGGAAGACACATCCGGTATCGTGCTTACCGAAGAAATCTACATCGACAGCAAGCCGGACGGTTACAGCTTTGCGCAGGACACCAAGAAAATGACGAAGGCCGAAGTAGAAGCGATGTTTGCCAGTCTCTAGTCGCGCGCAAGCATGGCAAGCCGGATAAGCGTTCTTTCAACCAAAGCCATGCCGGGCGCATTTTGCCCGGCAGAACGCAGTTTTAGATCCGTATCGGTAAGCAGGCCGATTGCAGTTTCCAGTTTCGGCGCCCCCCACTTGCGGGACTGGGCCAACATCCGGTCACGGTAAGGGCCAAAGATGGTTGGTCTCCCTGAAGTGTCGCAAGCGGCGCGATGCAACGCGCGAAAATGGCGCATGGCTCCAATGCAAAGAGTGACCGGATTGGCGCCCTGAGCCACCAGTTTCTGCATCATGGGTCCAATCTCGTGAGGTTTGGCCTCGGCCACGACCATCAGAACATCGTCTACCGCTGCTTCTGTTGATGTCGGCGCACAGGCTACGACATCGTCCACAGTGATCGGCGTTGGGTCGTTGAGTTTGTAAAGGGAGAGCTTTTCGACCGTTTGCCGAAAGTCACCGGGATCAATCGCTTGCGCCAGGTCGTTCAAAGCGGCCATCACATCACTGGATGGCAGAGTCAGACCCGCATCCCGCAAGGTCGATTCGATCTCTTCGCGCGTAGGCGGATTGTCATATATCGCTGCTGCGTAGGCGTTGGCATGTCCCTCAAAAGCTTTGCGCAGCTTGGATGTTGGCTTCAACGCACCGGCTGTAACGATGATCTGCGCATCACCCGGTGCCCAGTCTTCTAATGCGGCGAGAATAGCCGGCGCTGCGTTCTCATTTGCTTCCTGAACAAAGACAGCTCGCGGCCCTGGAAAGAAACCAACCGCCTTGACCGCATCGAGCAAAAGGGCCGGTTCTTTTCGAAGGTCATTACCGTTCAATCGCGACAAGCGCATTTCTTCTTCTGCACCTTCACCAAGCAATGCAGCCAGGGCTTGCTGGCGTTTGAGGGCGACACGCATGGCATCGCTGCCATAAATCAGCAACCCGGTTCTGCTGGCATCAGGTTTCGCAAAATAGCTGTTTGCGTCCCGGGTCGACAGTTTCATGTCAGATCGGTGCTGAGCAAACGGGTCACGATTTGATCGGCCAACAGGGTCATCAATCGTTCGCGGGCGTCCCGTTCGGCCGCGAGCGTGGCAACAGTGGTGCCTGTCGCGGAAGATCCCGTGAAATTATCTACCTCACCGGAGGTCAGGATCCGGCCCGTGGCCGTGTCGACCAGCACGTATTTGGCTTCCCCGATCAGGTTGAACCGGTTGGTGTTGCTGTCCGTATTCACCGCCAAGGCCTCACGCTTGGTGTCGACGTTGATGGTGAGGCGGTACGTGGGCATAGTGGCGCGTCCCAGGCGTTCTTCCAATCTGCGCGATAACAAATATCCGTCAACATCGTCCGGCTCGGACACTTCGATACTGTTTTGCAGCACGGTGCCAGTACCACCAGTCCCGTAGACCGGCTGAAACCCGCAGGCCGCGAGGGCCAGCGGCAGACAAAGCAAGGCGCGGCGGTCAAACAACGACATTCACAATCCGTCCCGGCACAACGATGACTTTTTTGGGCGACGCTCCATCCAGTGTTCTTATCACGGCAGGATCAGCAAGTGCGATCTTTTCGACCTCGTCTTTACTCATGTCGACGGGAACGTTGATTTCGGCTCGACGTTTTCCATTGACTTGAATTGGCATTGTGACAGTGTCGGACACCAGCATGGCCTCATCTGCCTGTGGCCAGGGTGCCGTTGTAATCAGGCCCTCTTGACCATGCCGGGCCCAGATATCTTCGGACAAATGCGGAGTCATAGGTGACATGAGCTTTGCAAGCGTCAGGATGGCCTGCTTCTGGGCAGATGCCCCTGCTTTGGACTTCTGCAATGTTGCGGTGAAAGCGTAAAGCTTGGCAATCGCTGCATTGAACCCAAAGGATTCCACACCCAAGGTCACGTCCCGAATGCAGGCATGCATTGCGCGCAGTAAATCATCGTCACCTTGCCCGTCGCCTGACATCTCCGCGATTTTCTCGCTGAGCGCCCATACTCGGGACAAGTGCTTGAATGCGGCCTCCGCGCCCGATGCCGTCCATTCCACATCTCGCTCGGGTGGGCTGTCGCTCAGCACGAACCAACGCGCCGTGTCGGCGCCAAAGGCGGAAATGATGTTGACCGGGTCAACGACGTTCTTCTTGGATTTGGACATCTTCGCCGAGGGGATAACCTCGACCAGTGGACCATCCGCGCCAAGCCGTGCGCCGGATTCGGTCCAGTGGATGTCTTCGGGTAAATGATAGACAGGGCGGTCATTCTCGTCACGCGTCATGTAAATTTCATGCGTGACCATGCCTTGTGTGAAGAGCGCATCAAAAGGTTCAGACGCCGAGGCTGGCAAATGTCCGCAAATGTGCATGGCGCGGGCAAAAAACCGCGAATAGAGCAAGTGGAGAATAGCGTGCTCAATCCCGCCGATATACTGGTCCACGTTCATCCAGTAGCTGGCATCTTCCATCACTGTTGGCGTCTCGGCGCGAGGTGCGGTGAAGCGCGCAAAATACCATGAGCTGTCTACGAATGTGTCCATCGTATCGGTCTCGCGCTGCGCTGGCTTGCCACAGGATGGGCAGGCACAACTGCGCCATGTTGGATGGCGGTCCAGCGGATTTCCCGGTGTGTCGAAACTGACATCATACGGCAGCTCAATCGGGAGGTTTTCTTTCCTTTCAGGCACGACACCGCAGGTATCGCAATGCACCACGGGGATCGGGCAACCCCAGTACCGCTGGCGACTCAGGCCCCAGTCGCGCAGCCGATACTTTGTAACGCCCTGGCCGATACCATTTGCTTCGCAGAACTCAATCGCCGCTTCAATCGCTTCAAAGCCCGTCTGATTTTCCTCTCCGGCAAAGCCTCTGTTGTAAAAGACTTTCTCGGTCTTTGGCGGTACATAGGCTTCGCTCAGGGTCTCGTCTGCATCCGCATCCGGCAGGTAGGTTGAGATAATGGGCAGATCATATTTTGTCGCAAACTCAAAGTCGCGCTGATCGTGCGCCGGGCAGCCGAAGATCGCGCCGGTGCCGTAATCCATCAGGATGAAATTCGCGATGTAGACCGGCAGTTCATGGGCGGTATCAAAGGGGTGCCGCACCGTGATGCCGGTATCAAAGCCCAGTTTCTCGGCGGTTTCAATCGCCTCTTCCGTGGTCCCGCCCTTACGGCATTCCGCACAAAAGGTCGCGACCTCCGGATTGTCTTGTTCCAACAGCTTCGCCAGCGGGTGATCGGGTGAGATGCCGATAAAGGACGCCCCGAGGAGTGTATCGGGGCGCGTTGTGTAGACCTCGATCCGGTCATGGCCTACGGGCGCTTCAACTGTCGAGAACGCAAATTGCAGGCCGCGCGATTTGCCGATCCAGTTCTCCTGCATCAGCCGGACTTTGGCAGGCCAGTTCTCAAGACCGTCCAGCGCGTCGAGCAATTCTTCGGAGTGGTCGGATATCTTGAAGAACCATTGAGTGAGTTCGCGTCGTTCGACAAGTGCGCCTGACCGCCAACCGCGTCCGTTCTCCACCTGCTCGTTGGCAAGAACAGTCATGTCTACCGGATCCCAGTTCACAACCGCGTTCTTGCGGTAGACCAGCCCGTTAGACAGAAAATCGAGGAACAAAGCCTGTTGCTGGCCGTAGTATTCAGGATCGCAGGTGGCAAATTCACGGGACCAGTCGATGCTGAGGCCAAGCGGCTTCATCTGGTCGCGCATGTCTTTGATGTTGCCGTAGGTCCAATCCTTTGGATGCCCACCGATGGCCATCGCCGCATTTTCCGCCGGCATGCCGAAGGCGTCCCACCCCATGGGATGCAGCACGTTATGTCCCGTGGCCATTTTGTACCGCGCAATCACGTCACCCATGGTGTAATTGCGCACATGCCCCATGTGGATGCGCCCCGACGGGTAGGGGAACATTTCCAACACATAATACTTGGGCTTGTCAGCAGAGCGCACAGCCTTGAAAACCTCATCGCGGCTCCAGACCTCTTGCCAACGGGCTTCGATCTCTGCTGGGGTGTAACGCGACATTTCAGCGTCCTTCTTCACGTAAGAGCGCAAGGGTCCGCTGGTTTACGGGCTCCCCGGCGCCGCCGACAATTTGGTAATGTTCAGGCGGATGATGTTTCAAAGCACCCAGTTCGGTTGGCTTTTACAGCGCGTCGTCGGCAATGCGCAACTGGCGGGCACGGCTCAGGATGGCATTTTCCACGGCGCGTACTGCGGGTGCACTGGCGGGTCCGTTACGTGTCTGGAGCGATACGTTGAGGGATCGTGCATCCAGTGCCGGATCGTCGATCAGGATTGTCGCGCGGTAAGCTCTGCCGCTGCCGGGTGGTGTGCCAAATCCGGTCACGATGACGCCTGTGAAAGGGTCGACCGATTGAACCGGAAGAAAATCAAGGACTTCCAGCGACGCGGCCCACAGGTACTTGTTCACATTGATGGTAACATCATTCGACCCGCTTGCACCAAATGCTTCCCAGATCGTGGTGCCGGTAGACTGCTGTACTTCCTGAGCGCTTGTGAAACCCCGGTCGTTATTTGCCACAGTTTCCGTGCTTTGCTGGGACCTGCCGCCGCACCCGGCAAGCAATACTGCGACACATGCAGTTACTGTCAAATTACGCTTTGTATTCCGCATCGAAAACCCGCCTGGAGATTACTCTTCTTCGGCTTACTTCAGAAACGTGAGCGTCGCAAGCGGTGGCCATCTGAAGGGGCGATTCCAGGCAGCAAAACCGGGTGTGGCAATCAAGCACCATATTCCTGAAATCCGAGACTGTTTTGCCGACGATGCTTGAGATACGAGCGCTGGTCAGACATTACACCATCACGCCTGGGATGCGAAGACAGCCTAGGAAGCTATATGAACCTTAGGGACAATGACATGAAAAAAGTTCTCCTTGCATCCACGATGCTAATCGCGACCGGCGGCATGGCTGCCGCTGACCTGACCTTCAACGGCTTTGGTCGTTTTGGTCTTTTCTACGAAGGCAATGAAGGCGCCGCTGTTGACGAGACACGTCTCGAGCAGCGTTTCCGCTTGAACGTTGTTGGCACAGCCGAAACAGACGGTGGTGTTAAGTTCGGTGCTCGTATGCGTATCGAAACAAACGACAACTCCGAAGGCGAAGGCGAAGCAACTAAAGCTCGCGCACCTGAATTCAACGTACAAGCTGGCGGCTTCCGCCTCGACGTTGGTAACACATCCGACGTACTCGACTCCGGTGACGTTGTTGACTACTACGGCTACGGTGTTGGTCTGACATCGTTCTTGGAACAGTCCAGCGGTTTCGCACTTCCAGCTTCCGGCATCTCCGGTGCTGACGAAGTCGACCCAACAATCAAAGCACGTTACGGCATCGCTGACTTCACAGTTGCTGCGTCCTACACAACAGACGCAGACGATGACGACAACGAAGAATGGCAGCTGGGTGCTGGCTACAAATTCGGTGACTACGCAGTAGGCGCAGCATTCGGTAGCACAGACACAGCAGCTGGCGACAACGACTTCTGGGCGGCCTCCTTCGGCGGCACAATCGGAACAGTTGGCTTCTCCCTGTTGGTTGCAGACAGCGACGACCAGGACGACACCTCCTACGGTGCATCCATCGTTGTTCCAATCGGCGCAGCAACAGACATCCGTGTAGCAGTAGCTGACAACGGTGTTGACGGTGACGACACTGCCTACGGTATCGGTTTCCGCCACAGCCTCGGCGGCGGCGTATCGCTCCGCGGTGGTTTCGGTGAAAACAACGCCGGCTACGGTGTTGGTGACCTCGGTGTAATCTTCGACTTCTAAGTCGATCATTACGACCAGATTTTGGGGCGGTCCTTCGGGTCCGCCCCTTTTCTTTTGTTCAGACGTTTTATCTAATGCCCGGCGGTACAAGAGGGAAAACCATGAGCCTTCAAGACATATCGGACAGGGTAAGGGCCGCTGAGCGCGAAAAAGGTGCTCCGGCGGGATCGGTTCACCTGATTGCCGTTTCAAAGGTACAGCCGAATGAGCGGGTCGACGCGGTTCTTGCACAGGGCCATCGGTGCTTTGGCGAAAACCGTGTGCAGGAGGCTGCCGGAAAGTGGCCGGATTTTCGCGAAACCTATGACGGTATCGACCTGCACCTCATTGGTCCGTTGCAAACCAACAAGGCACGACAGGCGTTCGAACTTTTCCAGTCCGTTCACACGCTGGACCGGCCAAAACTTGCCAAGACGTTTGCGCGTCTGGCGCAGGAAATGGGGCACTGCCCCGAGATGTTTGTGCAGGTAAACACTGGCGAGGAGCCCCAGAAGGCAGGTGTTCTCCCAGAAGACGCAGATGCCTTCATAGCCGAAGCGCGCGCATTGGATTTACCTCTGCGCGGATTGATGTGCATTCCACCTGTGAATGAGGAAGCCTCGCTTCATTTTGCGCTGCTGGCGAAGATTGCAGAGCGAAACGGGCTGAAAGGCCTCAGTATGGGGATGAGCAACGATTTCGAGAAAGCCATTTCATTTGGCGCGACACACATACGCGTAGGCTCAGCGATTTTTGGTGCCCGCGTAACCGCATAGCTGCGATCAGGGCACAATCAACCTTGTCCGCAAAGTGATGCGGGGTGCTATCCGATGCAGATTGGTGCGGGATAGCGCAATACACCCTTCCGTCGGGTATCCTGGTCGCCGAAACTGGTGGATGAAAATCGCAGACCCACGTCCCTTGACCGCATAGGGCCAGTTCCAATCGGTCAGCAAGATCAGATCATATAACGGGTCTGCACGTCGCAATACTTCATGGCTGTAGGGGTAAGGGGCACGCACCATCATGTTGTAGTCTTCATGACTGGCGTCATCCGACCAAAGATCGCCGGGCCTGATTGGCACGGCCCACGGCGCCGGGCGAGCGATGCGATCGGGTCGGTACAACATGCCGACGAGCCGGTGCACACCGCGCGGCGTTGCCCCATCTCCCTCGCGCTTGCGCCCCGTGACGCCGGTCTTACCAACTGTGCAGGGGTAGATCACGCCCTGAAACCGCAACCCAATCGGTGTCAGAACCAGATCGTCCGGTGTCATTTCAGATGCCCGGACTTGGCAATTTTAGTCGCTAAATAGGCAGCATTGTGGTGGTTTTCGCCCACATGAAGCGGCACCCGTTCGGTGACTTCGATACCGCTGAGCTGCATCATCTCGACCTTGCGGGGGTTGTTGGTCAACAACCGTGCCTTCGAAAAGCCCATGCTGCGCAGAATGTCTGATCCCAGCCGGAAGTCACGTTCGTCGTCCTCAAATCCGAGCCGGTGGTTGGCTTCGACCGTGTCGAACCCCTGATCCTGCAGCGCGTAGGCCCGCATCTTGTTGGCAAGCCCAATGCCGCGCCCTTCCTGATTCATGTAGAGCAAGACGCCCGCGCCCTCTGCTCCCATGTGGGCCAGCGCCGCCCGAAGCTGGGGGCCGCAATCGCATTTGAGCGACCCCATCAGATCGCCAGTGAAACAGGCTGAATGCAGCCGTGTCAGCACGGGGAGTGCGCGGTCCGGTCGCCCGATCTCAATGGCGTAGTGCTCTTCCCCACCGTCATCAGGGCGGAAAATATGCAGGCGCCCAGCTTCAGACACTTCAAGCGGCAAACGTGCGCTTATGACAGGATGCAAAGGGCTGCGTTCTGACAGCAATGGCGCAACGTCTGGCGCTGGGAGGTAGACCAGTTGATGACGCCCGGCGAACTCACCAGGGTTTTCAATCGGTACTGCTATGACTGCCGGCAAAAGGCGCGCAGACTTGACCAATTGAATGCCAACCCGTTGTGTCGCCACATCCCCGCCCCGCAGGGCGTTCAATGGCCCCTTCATCGGGTGCATCAGATCGCTTGCCGGGTCGGCAACGCCCTGCAGCCAAGCCAGATCGACATCCGCGGGCAGAATCAATCGCGCCAAGTCACCGTCATAGGCACGCGCCTTGAGTGTCGAAGCCCGCCGTTCTGTAACAACAAGATGTGCATCATTTGAAAGCGCACTCATGTCAGCCAGTCGAGCGGGATCAAGCGTCTCTGCGGCGGCAATTACAAGCGGTTGCGGCCCGTCAATGACCACCGGAACACCCATGCGCAGGTCAGCGCGGGCGCGGGCAAGCCGTTCATTCTGGTCGGGTGCGAAACTCATGATGTTACAATGCCTAACAATTCCCGTCCTGATCTAGGGCATTTGGAGCGGAATTGAAACATTTGGACGGTCTGGTAACACGAGGCTGTGAGCCAGCGCCCTGTTTGCTTGCCGCGCTGGCTCTGAATGCACATCTGTTGTGTCACAAAAGGGAGCGAACCTATGGCACAGATGAAGAAAATCCTGCTGGTTGACGATGATGATGATCTGCGGGACGCGCTGAGCGAACAGTTGATCATGACCGAAGACTTCGATGTCTTTGAAGCGGCCAATGGGTCGGACGCCATGGTTCGCGCCAAAGAGGCCATTTACGACCTTGTCATACTGGACGTTGGACTGCCTGATACCGATGGGCGCGAACTTTGCCGCTTGATGCGCAAACAAGGGGTCAAAAGCCCGATCTTGATGCTGACCGGGCATGATAGTGACGCGGATACGATCCTTGGCCTTGATGCTGGCGCCAACGATTATGTGAGCAAACCTTTCAAGTTTCCGGTTCTTTTGGCGCGTATTCGCGCGCAATTGCGCCAACATGAACAATCCGAAGATGCCGTTTTCCAGCTTGGGCCATACACCTTCAAGCCGTCCATGAAGACTTTGATTACCGAAGATGACAAGAAAATCCGGCTGACCGAAAAAGAGACCAACATTCTGAAGTTTCTTTATCGTTCGACCGAAGGTGTGGTGCCGCGCGATGTCCTCTTACATGAAGTCTGGGGGTATAATGCCGGCGTAACGACCCACACGCTGGAAACACATATTTACCGCTTGCGCCAGAAAATAGAACCAGATCCGTCCAATGCCCGCCTTCTTGTGACCGAATCTGGTGGATATAGGTTAATGGCGTGATGGTTTTTTAATGTTCTTGACCCAAATCAAGACTAAATTAACCATATCTAGGTAGATTTACAGTACCCGCGCATGTCCGGGTTATGACATGCACCTCCCTGTTGGACTTGGCCGGGCCTCGTGCCCGGTCTTTTTTTGTCGTCCAGCACGCTTTGTTTTTTTGGAATTTCGCGCCTGTAACGGTGTTCTGCCCATGGTACCTTTTGCCCGGGCTGGTTACTGTGCCGCTGAAACTGATCTGCGGGGGGCTTCATGGCGTTTTCATTGGCCACATGGAACATCAATTCGGTGCGACTGCGCGAAGGCATCGTGCTCAAGCTCATGTCTGAGGAAGCGCCTGACGTTCTGTGCCTGCAGGAATGCAAGAGCCCGGTCGAGAAAATGCCACTCGATGCATTTGCCGCTGCGGGATACAGTCATGTCGTGGCGAGGGGCCAAAAGGGCTACAACGGCGTGGCAATCCTGTCGAAGATTCCGATGGAAGAAGCGGCCTCAGAGGATTTTGCTGATTTGGGGCATGCCCGCCATATTGCGGGACGGCTCGAGAACGGTGTCACGGTGCATAACTTCTATGTTCCGGCTGGGGGCGATGTCGCGGATCGCACCGTAAACGAGAAATTTGGGCAGAAGTTGGACTACCTCACCGGCATGCGGGACTGGTTTCACGCGCAACAGATGAAAAGCTCGATCCTGGTCGGGGATTTGAACATCGCACCTCGTGAGGACGATGTTTGGGATCACAAGAAACTGTTGAAAGTGGTCAGCCACACACCCATTGAGGTTGAACATCTGGCCGAAACTCAGGATGCCGGTGGTTGGGTTGATATCACGCGCAAAGATATACCCGAAGGGCGTCTTTACAGCTGGTGGTCCTATCGCGCGCGCGATTGGGATGCGGCGGACAAGGGCCGCAGGCTCGATCATATCTGGGCCACGCCTGATATCGCGAACGCAGGCCACAACAGCCGGATTCTACGAGACGTGCGCGGTTGGGAAAAACCCAGCGATCATGCTCCGGTTTTTGCGACTTTTGACCTTTGAAAAAACGGGTCACCTCCCATATAACTCCAAGCGCTTATGCGGAAGGATAATGACATGATGGATCTCAATCTCGGGGCGGGCCCGGCGGAAGATGATCTGATTAAAGACACAACCGAGGCCACTTTCATGGCTGACGTGGTCGAAGCCTCGCAAACGATTCCGGTGATCGTTGATTTCTGGGCACCTTGGTGTGGACCTTGCAAGACGCTGGGACCGATGCTGGAAAACGCGGTACGCGCGGCAAAAGGCGCCGTGAAAATGGTCAAGATCGACGTGGATCAGGCGCAAATGATCGCGGGACAACTGCAGATCCAGTCTATCCCGACCGTTTATGCCTTTTTCAAAGGACAGCCGATTGACGGGTTTCAGGGCGCGCAGCCCGAGTCCGAGATCAAGGCGTTCGTTGAAAAGGTCATCAAGGCCAGCGGTGGCGAAGCACCCGGTGACGGGCTGGATGATGCTGTCGCCGCGGCAGAAGACATGCTCAGCGAGGGCGCAGCAACGGATGCTGCGCAAACCTTTGCGGCGGTTCTGGGCGAAGACGCACAGCACGCGGGTGCTTACGGCGGTCTTGTCCGGGCCCATATCGCATTGGGGGAATTGGATCAGGCGGAAGCAATTCTCAACGGTGCCCCTGCCGAGATTTCAAAGTCGGCTGAACTTGAGGCTGCCTTTGCACAACTTGAACTAGCACGGCAAGCCGAAGGAGCGGGACCGCTCGACGAGCTTAAGTCAGCGGTAGAGGGTGACCCTGACAACCATCAGGCTCGGTTTGACCTTGCGCAAGCGATGCATGCGAACGGGGACGTGCAGGGAGCGGTAGAGCAACTGCTTGAGCTCTTCCGACGTGATCGCGAATGGAACGAGGGTGCGGCGAAGGCGCAACTCTTCACGATTTTTGATGCTCTTAAGCCGGACGATCCGATCATGCTGAATGGTCGGCGGAAGCTGAGTTCAATGATATTTGCCTGACGCGGGCACCGGGCTAAGTCGAAATATATGATAAAAGCCGCAGAGCTGCCTGACACACTTCCGATATTTCCTTTGCCAGGAGCGCTGTTGCTACCGCGCTCCCGGTTACCGCTCCATATCTTTGAGCCAAGATACCTGCAAATGTTAGAAGACTCGCTTAAAACGCCGACTCGACTGATCGGTATGATCCAACCCAATGAGGTTCCCGGGCGGGGCGGGTCAGGGCTTCATGCGATAGGATGTGCCGGCCGCATCATGCAGTTTTCCGAAACAGAGGATGGGCGTTATCTGATCACTTTGGGCGGTGTTTCTCGTTTCCGGGTCGCTCAGGAAGTTGACGGTTTCACACCCTATCGGCGATGTGATGTCACCTGGGCTGGATTTGACCGCGACCTTGGACCAGAGGAAAAAGACACCGGGTTTGTGCGTACCGAGTTTCTCAAGCTGCTGGAACGTTACTTTGATGCCCGCGAGTTATCTGCGGATTGGGAAACGCTGCGCGACGCAGACGACGAATTGCTTGTGAATTCCCTATCCATGATGCTCGATTTCGACCCCGAGGATAAACAGGCTTTGCTGGAAGCCCCATCCTTATCAACCCGGCGCGAAACTCTCGTGACGTTGCTGGAATATCAGCTGCGCGGTGGGCAAGAAAGTGAGGTCATGCAATGAGCGGAAGCGAACAAGTCTTTGACCGCAGGATGCTTGAAGCCCTTATCTGCCCAAGATCGCACACGGTTCTGCAATATGATGCGCAGGCTCAAGAGTTGATTTCGACGGCCGCCAATCTCGCCTATCCAATCCGAAACGGCATTCCTGTAATGCTGACAGACGAAGCGCGCGTGTTGGACTAGAGGCGCTTGCCTTTCATAAGCTTTGGCAGATCTCCGGTCAGGCCTGCGGCTTCGCGGATGAAACTACGGCGTAGCCCGGGCAGGTGCCCAACGATGCCCATCCCGACATCTCGAAGTGTCCGGATCAGCGTATTATCGTTAGAAAATAGCCGGTTGAATGCATCAGTGGCCAGCGCCAGCGTCGTGTTGTCGAACCTGCGCCATTCCTGATAGCGGCTCAGAACCGACGACGTCCCAATGTCTTCACCGCGACGCGCCGCATCCGCGAGAACTTCGGCCAACGCCGCGACGTCGCGAATACCGGCGTTTAGTCCTTGTCCTGCAATTGGATGTACCCCGTGTGCGGCATCACCCACCAATGCCACCCGCGGTGCTACAAGCTGGTTGGCTAACGACAACGACAAGGGGTAAGTAAAGCGCGCGCCTGTCAGTGAAATCTCGCCCAGAAAACTGCCAAAGCGCGGGCGCAATACATCAAGATAGTCCGAAGCACTCATTGCGTTTATCTCGGAGGCTTGTGCCGTTGCCTCTGTCCATACGATTGAGGAACGGTTTCCAGTGAGTGGGAGAATGGCCAATGGCCCCGGTGGCATAAAGAACTGATGCGCCACCCCACCATGTGGTTTTTCATGTGTGATCGCGCAGACCAATGCGGTCTGGCCATAGTCCCAGCCCGTGCGGGTTATTCCTGCGCGGCTGGCGGTTCCCGATCCACGCCCATCACATCCCACAAGCAGTCTCGCGCGCAACTGCTTCCCATCCTCCAACGTCGCCGTAACACCCGTCGGGTCCACGTCCTGCGCCACCACTTCAAGACCATTTATTTGAGTGATATTATCTTTTTGCTTCATGGCATTAAGAAGCTCGACCCGCAGATGGCGATCTTCGATCATATAGCCCATCGGGCCTTCTTCGATCTCGGCATGATCAAAGTGCATGAAGAATGGCGAGGGTCCTTCACCAGCACGCCCGTCCGTTACTTTGATTTCCAGCATCGGCTGCGCGTGCTCTTCGAGCGCATCCCATACGCCGATCCCTTGCAACAGCCTGGTCGAGGTCAAAGCCATCGCGTAGGAGCGTCCGTCAAACCCAGCCTTCTTCAGCGTCTTTAGTGGTCGGGCATCGACGATCGTCACGCGTTGCCCAGTTGCAGCCAGTGCCAAGGCAAGAGCCGGACCGTTTAGCCCGCCGCCTACAATCAGAAGATCCGTGTCAAACGTCATGCTTGTGAATATGGCGGGGGCGAGGGGATTGTCCATGCGCGCTTGCGTCGCTACCGTCCATTCTTGCGAGGTTTCGGGAGGTGTTATGCAAGAATGGTTGAAGATGACTGCGGCGGATTTGGGTCGAGGGATTGGAGCCGGTGATATTGATCCGGTTGCGCTGACGGAAACTTATCTGGATGCCATTGCAAACCACCCGCTTCGGGACCGTATTTATGCGCGTGTCACGGCGGACCGTGCTCGCGCTGAGGCCCAGGCAGCAGCTCGCAGGGCGGCTCAAGGTAACCGGCTGTCGCCTTTGGATGGTGTGCCCATCAGCTGGAAAGATCTTTTTGATACCGGTGGCGCAGGAACCGAAGCTGGCTCGCGCCTTCTGGCGGGGCGTGTGCCAGAGCGCGATGCGCGGGTGGTTGGAAACGCCACGGCGGCAGGTCTGATCTGCCTTGGCAAAACCCATATGAGCGAACTTGCATTTTCCGGCTTGGGTTATAACCCAAGCACGGCAACACCACCCTGCGTAAACGGCGACAAAGCTGTGCCGGGTGGATCCTCTTCTGGGGCTGCGGCCTCCGTCGCCTTCAACCTCGCGGCAATCGGGATCGGATCTGATACGGGCGGATCCGTGCGTATTCCCTCCGCCTGGAACGATCTGGTGGGCTTAAAAACAACTTCAGGTCGCCTGAGCCTTGAAGGCGTCGTCCCGTTGTCTTTGCGCTTTGATACGGTGGGTCCTCTCTGTCGGTCTGTGGAAGATGCGGCTTTGGTGTTGTCGGCTCTTGAGCAGGGCAAGGCGGTGGACCTTGAAGGAGCGTCCCTTGAAGGCAAACGCATGGCAATTCTCCAGACGGTTGCGATGGACGACGTGCGTGATCGACCAATGCAAGCCTTTGAACAAGCCGTTACGAAACTATCTGAAATGGGCGTCGAGATACATGAAATCGATGTACCGGAAATTCATACGGCGATGCCGCTTAGTGGCTGCCTTTACACCGCAGAAGCTTATGGGTTGTGGCGGGATGTGATCGAAGCCAACCCCGATGCAATGTATGATGAAATTCGAAAGCGTTTCGAATTGGGCCGGGAACATTCGGGCCCTGACTATGTGGCAGCATGGGCCAAGCTGGACGCCGCCCGGGTGGCATATGACCGCGCAACTGCCGGATATGATGCTATTTTGCTGCCGACCGCCCCGATAATGCCGCCTGATCTGGAACGGCTCAATTCCGATCCTGACTACTATGTCACGGAAAATCTGATGGCGTTGCGCAATACGCGGATTGGGAACCTTATGGGTGTTTGCGCGCTCACTTTGCCGACGGGTGTACCCAGTTGCGGCGTCATGATGATGGCTCCGCCGCATGGCGAAGCCGCTTTGTTGCGTCTCGGTGTGGCAGCAGAAAGAGCATTGGCTTAAAAGCCACATTTCTCCTCAAAACTGCGCCTTTTTGTGGACGCAAGCCATCGGCTTGGGTACTTTGGAGCCAACGGGACGTGAATGATCCCGACTGAGGCAGTTTTTGATGATGTTTCCTGAGCGGTTTTCCAACCTCCCGGCTCACGCATGGCCGCGTTTGCGCGCTCTTCTGGACGTGCACGAAGGGGGTGGGCCGACCATCCACATGACAATTGGGGAACCGAAACACCTTTTTCCTCAACGGGTTACGGACGTCATTGCCGAGCATGCAGCTGGGTTCAATAGCTATCCGCCAAACGACGGCGCGCCTGAGTTGAAAGAGGCGATTGCGGGGTTCGTTGGGCGCAGATACGGCGTCCGCCTTGATCCGGAAAAGCAGGTCATGGCGCTGAATGGCACCCGCGAAGGGCTGTATAATGCCGTGATGGCGCTCTGCCCGGAGACGAAAAATGGCGCAAAACCGGCTATTTTGATGCCAAACCCCTTCTATCAGGTCTATATGATCGCCGCGCTTTCGGTCACTGCCGACCCCATTATGGTGCCGGCTACGGTCGAAACAAACCACCTGCCCGACTTCGCCGATTTACCTGTAGATGTGTTGAACCGGACAACGGCAGCCTACATCTGCTCGCCAGCTAACCCGCAAGGCGCAGTGGCGACCCGCGCGTATTGGCAGGATTTGATTGCGCTTGCGGAAAAATACGATTTCAAGATCTTTGCAGATGAGTGTTATTCCGAGATTTACCGGGGTACACCGCCTGTCGGTGCGCTGCAGGTCGCCCATGAAATGGGGGCTGACCCGGACCGCGTCTTTATCTTCCATTCTCTCTCCAAACGGTCAAACCTTCCGGGGCTGCGGTCAGGTTTCGTCGCCAGCGGATCAAAGAGCATTGCTGAGATCAAGCAGCTTCGCAACTACGCGGGCGCACCCCTGCCTTTGCCATTGCAGATGGCCGCGACGGCCGTGTGGAACGACGAGGCCCATGTTCACGAAAATCGCGCCCTTTACGTAGAGAAATACGAAATCGCTGACCGCATCCTTGGGAATGTGCCGGGGTATGCGAGCCCCGAGGCGGGTTTCTTTCTGTGGTTGCCGGTTGAAAACGACGAAGAGGCAGCGGTGAAGCTGTGGCGCGAGACTGGGGTTCGGGTCCTGCCGGGTGGGTATCTTGCGCAGGACTGGAACGGTGTGAATCCCGGGCAAGGGTATATCAGGGCCGCGATGGTGGCTCCAAAAGCGGAGACGGAACGGGGCATCGAATTGATCCGTGACTGTCTCTATCGCGATAAAAATGAAGGGTAAAAAGAGTATGGCATATCAGACGCGTGGTCGCGATCCACTGTTCGACAGCAACATGGCTGAAGCGATGGAGAAACGGGGCAAGGAGTTGATCGGCCTTGTTCTCATCGCGCTCGGAATCATGGCTTGTGCGATGATTGCCTCTTATACTCCGGATGATCCGAATTGGATGGTCTCTACCGATATGCTGGCGCAGAATTGGATGGGCCGGATCGGGGCTTCGCTGGCAGCACCACTCTTTATGATCGTAGGTTGGGGCGCCTGGGGACTTGGCATCATTCTTTTGGCCTGGGGAGTGCGTTTTACCCTGCATGTTGGTGAAGAGCGTGCTTTGGGCCGGCTGATTTTCGCGCCGATCGCCATCGCCTTCGGGTCGATTTACGCGGCGACTCTCACTCCTGCCGGTAACTGGCTGGACACGCACAGCTTTGGTTTGGGCGGACTTTTCGGCGACACAGTCATGGGCGCCTTGCTGACGCTCTTGCCCGTTGGGTCCGCTGTAACGGTCAAGATCATGTCTTTGTTGATGGCTCTGGGGATCATCGTTTTTGGTGCTTTTGTGATGGGTTTTACCCGCCCGGAGGTAGCGCGCATTGGGCGTTTTCTGGTGATGGGTCTCGTGATGGTTTATGCGCTTTTGATGCAATTGATTGGTCGTGGTGCGCAAACTGCGGTCTCGGGTGCACAGTCGATTTCCGCGCGCCATGCGGAGCGCCGTGCGCAGGCGGTCGCCGATCCTGACCCTGTCCCCGAAGAACATATGTTCCAAAGCCCGGAAAAAGAGACGAAACAGGGGCTTTTTGCGCGGATGCCTTCGCTGGTGCGCCGGGCCGAGCCGCCCTTGGAATCCGAGTTGGTAGAGCCCGAATTTTCCGACGATTTCGACGAGGAAGCGCCCGGCGAAGATCGGATAAAGGCCCGCATCGCCGATGTCATAAAGTCTCGCGTGCGCAGCAGCACTGCGGTGCATACCCAAACAACAGCCCCCCTGACCCGTGGTCGCGGGCGCGGGCCAGATCCGCTGGTGTTGGATACAACGTCAGGCCTGCGCGCTGAACCACCATTGACGGCGGGGCATGTGCACGAAGAAATGCCGGAACAAATTGAGCCTGCGCCGCAAGAAATGCTGATTGAGTCGGAAGCAACGCTCGATGCGCCGGACATCCCGGTCGCGGAACCCAAGCGGGTGGTCCAGCAGCCCGCCCGCAAACCGGTTCAGCCATCACGCCGGGCGCAAGCAGAAGCACAGCCCGCCTTGTCATTCGATGATACGCACCCCGGTTTCGAGCTTCCGCCCCTGAACCTGCTCGAAAACCCGATCAATATCCCACGCCTGCATTTGAGTGATGAGGCACTGGAAGAAAACGCGCGGATGCTTGAATCCGTCTTGGATGATTACGGTGTCAAAGGGGAAATCGTTGCAGTGCGCCCTGGCCCGGTCGTCACCATGTACGAACTTGAACCCGCGCCCGGCCTGAAAGCCAGCCGTGTGATTGGTCTGGCGGACGACATTGCCCGGTCCATGGCGGCACTTTCCGCCCGTGTTTCAACGGTGCCGGGCCGCTCGGTCATCGGGATCGAACTGCCAAATGACACGCGGGAAAAGGTCGTCCTGCGCGAAATCCTTTCTGCGCGTGACTTTGGCGACAGCAACATGCGTCTGCCGTTGGCTCTGGGTAAGGATATTGGCGGTGACCCGGTCGTCGCAAACCTCGCAAAGATGCCTCACCTGCTGATCGCGGGCACCACCGGCTCCGGTAAGTCGGTGGCCATCAATACAATGATCCTGTCACTGCTTTACAAGCTGACGCCAGAAGAGTGCCGGATGATCATGATTGACCCCAAGATGCTGGAACTTTCCGTTTATGACGGCATTCCGCATCTCCTCTCCCCCGTTGTGACGGATCCCAAAAAGGCGGTTGTGGCGCTGAAATGGGTCGTGGGCGAGATGGAGGAACGTTATCGCAAGATGTCCAAAATGGGCGTGCGTAACATAGAAGGCTACAACGGCAGGGTGCGCGACGCGCTCTCCAAGGGTGAGTTGTTTACGCGCACTGTCCAGACCGGATTTGACGAAGACACTGGCGAACCGGTTTTCGAGACAGAAGAAAACACACCCGTGGCTCTGCCCTACATCGTTGTCATCGTGGACGAGATGGCCGACCTGATGATGGTCGCTGGCAAAGAGATCGAAGCATGCATTCAGCGGCTTGCGCAGATGGCCCGGGCGTCCGGCATCCATCTTATCATGGCAACACAACGCCCCTCGGTGGACGTCATCACCGGTACGATCAAGGCGAACTTCCCCACACGGATTTCGTTCCAAGTGACGTCGAAAATCGACAGCCGTACAATTCTGGGCGAGATGGGAGCGGAGCAACTGCTGGGCATGGGCGACATGCTCTATATGGCCGGGGGCGCCAAGATCACCCGCTGCCATGGACCGTTTGTTTCCGATGAGGAAGTCGAAGAGATCGTGAACCACCTGAAAGCCTTTGGCGAGCCGGACTACGTGAACGGCGTGGTTGAAGGGCCCTCGGAAGAGGCGGAAACAAACATCGACGCAGTGCTTGGGCTGGGGGGTAATACCGACGGCGAAGACGCGCTCTATGATCAAGCCGTGCAGGTCGTACTGAAGGACCGCAAATGCTCTACCAGCTACATTCAGCGTAAGCTCGCGATTGGCTACAACAAGGCGGCCCGTCTTGTCGAACAGATGGAAGATCAGGGTCTGGTGTCGCAGGCAAACCACGTAGGTAAGCGAGAAATCCTGGTTCCGGAGCAATAAAACCAGCAAAAACCATGTCGGACGCGCCGTGTGATATCGCATAGCGCGCCTGATATGCCTATGTGCATATGCAAGAATAACAGAATGAGGTTCCGCCGTGAGCACTATCGCGCGTCGTGTCATGTTTCTTTGCATGTGTCTCTGGTCAGGTGCGGCAACTGCCGCCGAGCAATTGTCCCTGGCCGAGATTTCAACATATCTCAACAGCCTTACAACGTTGAAATCAGACTTTCGTCAAACCAATGACGACCGGTCTGTCAGCACTGGCACGCTCTATATCCATCGCCCCGGTCGGATGCGGTTTGAGTATGATCCACCCGAGCAAGCATTGGTCATTGCATCGGCCTCTGCTGTCTACATAATTGACCGTAAATCGAACCAATTGCCGGAGACCTATCCTCTGCGGCGTACGCCTTTGTCGCTGATCCTGGGACGCAACATCGACCTCACGCGGGCCAACATGGTGCGTCAGGCACAGTTTGACGGCACGGCCACAATCGTCACCGCTGCTGATCCAGACAACCCGGACACTGGATTCATTGAGCTGACATTCACCGATAACCCCACGCAACTGCGCGAGTGGGTGATCTATGATGCAGCGGGCGGGCAGACCAAAGTGGAGCTGGGCACGTTCGAGACGGGCATGTCCCTGCCCAGTTCCCTGTTCAATCCGGACCGCGAAAGAAACAGCGACCGCTAAGCCTACCGCAGATTACAGGTCGCCAGCTGCGCCTGATAAAGATCTGCGCGGGCATCCACCTTGTTTGCCACGTTCAACAACCATGACTTTCGGTTGTAGGTCCCACGAGCATAACCTGTGTGGCCTTCATGGTATGCAAGGTACTGATTGCGTGCATCATGCAGGGGAATGCCGTTCCGCTCACGGCTGATGTTCATATACCAGCCCATGAAGTCAGACGCATCGCGGATGCGATCCCGTTTGGCAAAACGCTTACCCGTCGACCGCTGATAGTCATCCCATGTGCCGTCGAGCGCTTGCGAATATCCATAGGCGCTTGAAACGCGGCCCATCGGAATGACGCCAAGGGCGTATTTGTGGGGTGTCTTTGCATTGCTTACAAAACGGCTTTCCTGATGCATCGTCGCCATCTGGACATGCACAGGCACGCCCCATTTCCGTTCGGTACGCTGGAACGCCTTGATGTATTCCGGGCGCTGTTTGGCAATGCTGCACGCATCATTCAGATTGCGTGGTGCCGTGCCTGATCCGCCCCCACAGGAAGCCACCAAAAGCACAATTGCCATAGCGCGAAGAGTTCTGCTCATCTGCCTCTCGCTTATTTTGTTTTTTATTTTGGCAAATGATAGCGCAATTTGACTGCCTTGGGAATTCACGATTTCTACAAAACGATTGCCAAAAGTCCGGGCAAGGCGGCGACCGACATCAACGTGGAAGCAACGACGAGCCCCGCTACATCCTCCGCCTTCGCACCATATTTCTCGGCCAGCATATATGAGGTCACAGCAACGGGCGTGGCGACCTGCAGCAACAGAACGCCAAATGCAACCGGCTCAAGTTCAAACGCATCGCCTGCAAGCCAGGCGATGCCAACGCAGATGACCAGTTTCACAAAACTCAGGCCGGTGGCCCGGATGAGCCCACCAGCTTTCAGCCGTGCGACCGCAACGCCAAGGGTGATCAGCATGAGAGGAATGACCATCTGTCCAATCAGCTCAAGTGTGTTGGTCAGGAAAACCGGCGTTTTCCATCCCTGCCACAAGAATAGCGCGCCTAAAAGGGTCGCCCCGACAAGCGGTTCGCGTAGCACTTTGCCAAAAGATCCCGCACCAGCGACCAGCCAGACCCCAAACGTGAAAGACCAGATCGCCATAATGGCAAAGACGACGATGGCATAGCTGAGACCGACGTCGCCGAAAGCGAAGAGGGCCAATGGCAATCCGAGATTGCCGGTATTCCCGAAAATCAACGGCGCCGCGTATGTCTGGCGGTTCAGGCGGAAGATTTTCACCAGGCCCAGCATGACCAAAGTGATCGCTCCGTAGGCTGCAATACTTGCAAAAGAGAGCGCTGCAAGTGCCGTGCGTTCGATCTCGGTTTGCATAAGCGATACAAAGACGAGGCAGGGGAGTGACAAGGTCATCGCCAGTTGCGTGACGAACGCCATGCGGTATTCGATCCCGCATTTCACCCATGTGAAACCGACTGCCGCCAACAAGAACACCGGTGCGACAATTTCCAGCACTGTCAGCGCAAGGTTCACAGTTTGTTTCCTCTTTTTTAGCGCCCAAGGGTTGGACAAAGGTGCCCCGAAACGTCTACTAACGCAGGTAAGGGGCTGCAATGTAATGATACGTACGCGCGCAAAATATCATCTAGGCCAGGTGGTCAGACATAAGAAACACCCGTTTCGCGGGGTGATTTTTGATGTCGATCCGGAATTTGCAAATACCGATGAATGGTATGAGGCGATCCCCGAGGATAGCCGCCCCGTGAAGGAACAGCCGTTTTACCATTTGCTCGCTGAAAACGATCAAAGTTACTATGTCGCCTATGTTTCTGAGCAGAACCTGGTCGCGGATTATTCCGGCGAACCTGTGGATCATCCGGACATACCAGACCTGTTTGGACCGTTCCAAAACGGGACGTACCCACTGCATTTTCAGCTGAACTGATAAGGCCGCCTGTCAATAGCCCAAGGCACAACCGTCCTTGCGGGGATCGCTTGCACCTTCCAGCACGCCACTGTCATGCATCAGAATCGCTTGAGCGCCGCCGATAGCAGTTTCGGGAATGCTGACTTTGTGCCCCATATCAGCCAGTTCTTGGCGCACGGTGTCAGAGTATCCTCGCTCCACAAGCATTTCACCCATGTCTGAGAACGCCCGAGGAGCGTCAATTGCCGTCTGGGGGTCCATGCCAAAATCGACCATGTTCGTCACAAAGCGAGCATGTCCATTAGGCTGATAAGCCCCTCCCATGACGCCGAAAGGCATTACGACCTTGCCGTTTTTTCGCAACATGGCCGGGATGATCGTATGCATCGGGCGCTTCCCGCCCTTCAGCTCATTGGGGTGCCCTTCCTCAAGTGTAAAGCCAGCACCGCGGTTCTGAAACAAGATGCCGAATTTGTCCGACGCTATGCCTGATCCGAAATCCTTGAAAATAGAATAGATCAACGACACGGCCATGCCATCACGGTCCACGACAGTGATATAGATCGTTTCCTTATGCACTTCCTCCGTGAGGGCGGCGGCCGATTTCATCGCTTTGTTAGGGTCGATCAGACTGGCAAGCTGTTTGGCCAGATCCATGTCGAGCATGTGATCCAGCCTTGTCATGTAATCAGGATCAGCCAGAAAACGGTTGCGCGCGTCATAGGCCAGTTTTGCCGCTTCCGCTTCGATATGGGCCCGCTCGGTGCCGAAGCGATCCATCGCTGCAAGATCGAACTGCGCCAAGATGTTGAGCATCAAGATTGCTGTCGCACCTTGCCCGTTTGGCGGATGCTCCACGATCTCGATATCTTTGTAGGTGCCCGAAACCGGATTGGTGCGGTCGCATTTGGCAGCGGCGAAGTCCTCCATCGAGTGCAGCCCACCGGCTGCGTTCAGCGTGGCGACCATGTCTTCGGCGACCTCACCTGTGTAAAAGGCGTCCGGTCCGCTCTTGGCAATCCGGCGCAACACTTCAGCCTGCCCGGGCGCGCGAAACATGCTTCCTTGCTTTAGGGCCTGGTCGTTCTGGAGGTATTTTTCGCGCGCACTTCCTTGCAGGTTATGCGCGTAGCCAGCCCAGTCAAATGCTGCTCTCGGGGCAACGGGAATGCCCGCTTCGGCATAGTGAATGGACGGAGCGAGCAGGGTATCAAGGCCCAATTTTCCGACGTCTTCCGCGAGACGCGCAAAAGCAGCGACCGCAGTTGGTATCGTGACCGCATGTGCATCGAATGTGGGGACGGTGGCGTGGCCCGCTTCGCGTAAGAAGCTGGCATCCAATGCCATCGGCGCGCGGCCGGACCCATTCAGGGCGTGCACGGTTTTGCGATCCACCTCTGACCAAAGGACAAAGCAGTCGCCGCCAATCCCGGTCATCGCTGGTTCGCAGAGGCCCAAAAGCACAGCGCCTGCGATGGCCGCATCCATCGCGTTTCCGCCACGTTCAAGGATGTCGATGGCCGTCTTGGCCGCAAGCGGGTGGGATGTGGCGCAGAGGCCATTTGTCGCAAAGACAGGTGAGCGCCCTGGCAGGTGGAAGTCGCGCATTTTGAAACCTTGTACCGGAGATCTGGATTTCCGGAAACCTAGCGGCTTGAACGGAAATGTCCACGCTGGGGTTTCATTGACATAAGATGGGGGGAGAAGTCCTCGACGCCGCGCACTGGGTGGGGGCTATTACACGCAGCGCCGAGGGAAGCTATATGCAGCTACAAGACCGTGTATGCAGGTCGAAGAAGGCGGCAATATGATCGCTTCTTGGCGCTTTGTGGGTAGAATGGGGAATTTATAAGGCTGAGATGTCCGCGGACTTAACAAAAGATTGTCAAAAGAAACCGATGGCAAGACGCATGCGCAGATGGTTTTCGTTGCCGACACGGTCATAAGTCACGTCTTTTGCCAGATGCTGGATGAGGAACCAGCCAAAGCCGCCCTCCGGCAGATCATCCATCTCGACATCAAGAGATGTCAATTGACCTATTGGCATTTGCCCGTCGGGCATTGCACGTCCCTGGTCCTTTATGTTCACGATCAACCCATCAGCCTGATGTGCGCAATCCACGCTGATCGGACCTGACTGATCGGGTTGGGGGTAGGCATGCTCGACGATGTTGTTCAGCACCTCTGCCAGGACCAATTCCACTGTCCCTGTTTCCTCAACATCGAGGTTGAGCGGGCCCAATTGCTCAAGGAACTTACTTAGGGCTTCCCGTACGGCCAACTGGCCACTTTGGATTACGAAACCAAACGGGGATAATTGCATGGTACCTGATCCCGAGGCCTCTTCAGGTTTTATCATTGTGCTTTTAGCTCCGCCAACGCGCCTTCCAAGGTTGGAAAAACACTGAAAACGGAGTCCATGCGCGTGAGTTTGAATACCCGCTCCACCGTTGGGGTCAGTCCAGCAAGGGCTAGTTTGCGATCCTGGCCCATATGTTTCATCGCGGCGACGATAGCCCCCAGACCGCTGGAATCGATAAAGTCGACCTTGCTCAGATCCAACACTACGAGATCCGGCCCGCTGTCCGTTTGCACTCGCATGGCATCCTTGAACTCAATCGCAACGGCAGCGTCAATGCGAGAGCCTTCTACGGAAACGATGCGCAACTGCTCTTCTGTTTTGCTAGCAAGTTCCATTATAAACTCCGGAATACTGATACACAGTCATCCGTAGTCGGCAAACCTTACGAATTGATTGAATTATTCCGGAGTATACCCATGCGAGAAGTGGTAATTACAGGCGCGGCACGCACCCCAATGGGTGGTTTCCAAGGGTTTTTTACCTCTCAGACGGCGGCACAATTGGGCGGGCATGCGATCCGTCAAGCGCTTGCGGAAGCGCAGGTTGAGACGGTCGATGAGGTGGTCATGGGCTGTGTCCTGCCAGCTGGGCAAGGGCAGGCACCCGCAAGACAGGCGGGATTTGCAGGCGGGCTGGGCGAGGACGTGCCCGCAACGACGCTCAACAAGATGTGCGGCTCGGGGATGAAAGCGGCGATGAACGCCTTTGATCAGATCGCTCTTGGACAATGCGACACCATGATTGCCGGCGGCATGGAAAGCATGACCAACGCGCCTTATCTGTTGCCCAAAATGCGGGGCGGAGCCCGGTTGGGCCATGGTGCTGTTGTGGATCACATGTTCCTCGACGGGTTGGAGGATGCTTATGAACCCGGTCGCCTAATGGGCACCTATGCGGAAGATTGCGCGGAAGCATTCCAGTTCACGCGGGAACGGCAAGATGAATATGCGCTGGCCTCCTTGGCACGCGCGATCGACGCGCAGGAACGCGGCGCATTCGACCGCGAGATTACCCCGGTAAAAGTGGAAACCCGAAAAACGACAGTATCTGTAAGTGCAGATGAACAACCTGCCTCTGCACGTCCGGACAAGATTCCCCAACTCAGGCCCGCTTTTCGCAAGGATGGGACAGTGACCGCGGCCAATTCGTCATCGATTTCTGATGGTGCCGCGGCGCTTCTCCTGACAACAGAAGAAGGTGCTAAGGCCCAAGGCGCAGATGTGCGCGCCCGAATTGTCGGTCATGCGAGCCACGCACAAAAACCGGGGCTATTCACAACAGCACCTGTTCCAGCGACGCAAAAACTCTTGCAAAAGATCGGCTGGGAGGTGGACAGCGTCGACCTCTGGGAAGTGAATGAGGCATTCGCCGTCGTGCCGATGGCGTTCATGCATGAAATGAGAATTGCGCATGATATCATGAATGTGAATGGCGGTGCATGCGCTTTGGGGCATCCCATCGGCGCATCGGGCGCGCGGATCATGGTGACGCTCTTGAATGCCATGGAACGACGGGACGCCAAAAGAGGTGTCGCGGCGATATGCATCGGAGGTGGTGAAGCGACTGCCATTGCCCTTGAACGCGATTGAATCCGCACCGACAAAACTGTCAAAATCAAAATAGCCGGTTCTGTGTTGCGATTTGAATGGAAAGGGGTCGCTGTGAAAGCTGATTATGAGGCATTGAGTAAGTCGGTGTCCGCGTTGACCGCCGGTGAAGACGATATTGTCTCGTTGATGGCCACCGTCGCTTGTGAGGTTCACCATTCTGATGACCGCTTTGACTGGACCGGCTTCTACCGTGTGACGGCACCGGAGACGCTTAAAATCGGGCCATATCAGGGCGGGCATGGCTGTCTGGTCATTCCGTTCTCGCGCGGCGTGTGCGGCGCCGCAGCACGCACGCGCGAAATTCAGATCGTCCCGGATGTCGAAGCTTTTGAAGGTCACATCGCATGCTCATCGTCCACTCGATCTGAACTGGTGCTGCCGGTAGAGGATGCATCAGGTACGCTACTGGGTGTCTTTGACATCGACAGCGATCAGGTTGATGCGTTTGAACCGTCTGATGCAGAAGCTCTTTCCACGATCTTGTCTGAGGTATTCGGCCGGGTGTGATTGTGATCTCTGCCGTATGTGGGCGAGCGCAAAAAGCCGCCACGCAAGTCCGCAAAAATTGTACCTCCTAAGTGAAATTATTCTGGTATTTTTCACACGACTCAGGCATCGTGAAAAAAGCGGGAGTTTTTTCATTCGATGCAGCACAGCCAGCCAGATCAGCCAAAAACCTTGGGCGCGGACTTGCGCGCGCTTCGGAAGGCGCGTGGGCTGACACTCGTCGATATGGCAGACCAACTTGGACGTTCGGTCGGGTGGCTTAGCCAGGTTGAGCGGGACAAATCCGATCCATCGATTGCGGACCTGCGCAAGATTGCAGCACTGCTTGGCGTCTCAATTTCCATGTTATTCCGACATTCTGCGGCACCTGCCCATGAAGCGGGATATGTCGTTCGACATACAACGCGCCGCCCGATCGGGTCGTCAATCGAAGGACTGGTAGAGGAGCTTTTATCTCCTGACCTGACGGATGATTTCGAGATGGTTCATTCAACCTTTGCACCGGGCAGCCGTATTACCGAAGCGGTCTGCCGTCCTACTCAGGAGGTCGGTTACCTTCTGTCCGGTCAAATTGATATCGAAATTGCCGGCAGAACTCACACAATCAATCCGGGCGACAGTTTCCGCATTCGCGGCGAAGCCTTTCGTTGGGCCAATCCATATGACGTACCCGCTGTTGCGATTTGGGTTATCGCACCGCCGGTCTACTGATGAGTTTTGAGGCATGGATCATATTCGCGCTGTTTTGGGTGGTCTTTGTGACAACGCCAGGGCCGAACGCCGTGAATTGTATCCAGAACGGCATGTACCTCGGATTTCCAAAAGCCATGGTTGGTGTATTGGCGATTCTGACCCAGGCAACCGCGTTTCTCACCTTGTCCGCGCTGGGCATAACTGCATTGATCGCGGCGTCACCCACTGGGTTCCTCATCGCAAAACTGATCGGAGCGGCCTTCCTCATCTACCTCGGAGTTCGCGGTTGGATCACTGCAAGAAAGCCGGTGAAAATCGAGGAAAAGCCCGCAAAATCCGTCTACTTTCATGCGCTGGCCATCGCTACGATCAATCCCAAAAGTGTGGCCGGCTATCTCGCAGCTTTTTCGCAATTCGTTCTACCGGATGTGCCGATTTGGGAACAAATGTTGGTGATCGTGCCTACCGCACTGACCCTCACTGCGCTGAGCTACACCGGGTTTACCGCCTTAGGAGCCGGGTTGGGTCGGGCCGCATTGGGGGCTGTTTTCCATGTCTGGGTGCGCCGAATATTGGCCGCATGTTTTGTGGTTTATGGCGTTCTTCTGGGCGCTGCGACCACGCCGGGGAGGGCTTGAAATGCTGAAAGGGAGTTGCCTGTGCGGGGCAGTCACATATGAGGTTCACGGGGAACCGGGTGCACCTGCGGCTTGCCATTGCAACCAATGCCGCAAGCAATCCGGTCACGTCTGGGCGTCATCTTATGTAGCTGAGGGAACGCTGAAGATCTCTGGTGATGTCCGCTGGTACCAATCGTCGGAGAAAGCCAGACGTGGTTTCTGCCCTACCTGCGGGTCGGCGCTGTTCTGGGAACATGACGACGACAGTTTCACGTGCTTTTCAACCGGCTCGATTGACGGGCCGACCGGGCTGCAGCTGCGCGGCCACATCCATACCGCCGACAAAGGCGATTACTACACAATCTCGGCCGATGAGCCGCAAAGGGAGAATTGACATGGCTGACTTTCCAACAACGGCACGGGTCGTAATCATTGGAGGCGGGGTCGTGGGGACCTCGACACTCTATCATCTTGCGAAAGCCGGGTGGAAAGACTGCATCCTACTGGAAAAGAATGAGCTTACTGCCGGGTCGACATGGCATGCCGCAGGCAACGTACCGAATTTTGCGGGGTCTTGGGCCGTGATGAACATGCAGCGCTACTCTGCTGCAATGTACCGCACGCTTGGGGACGATGTGGACTACCCGATGAACTACCACGTCACCGGTGCTATCCGCCTCGCTCATTCGAAGGAACGGATGCAGGAGTTCGAGAAGGTCGCGGGCATGGGCCGGGCACAAGGTTTGCAGATGGATATCTGCACGCCCGAAGAGTTGAAACAGTACAACCCCTTCATGGAAACCCATGATTTGGCGGGTGGAATGTGGGACCCGCTGGACGGCGATATTGACCCTGCTCAGCTAACACAGGCATTGGCGAAAGGGGCTCGCGACGCGGGGGGGCGGATCGAACGTTTCTGCCCGGTCACAGGCATTGATCGTGATGGCGACGAATGGATTGTGAAAACTGAAAAAGGTGATATCCGCTGCGAGAAAGTGGTGAATTGCGCTGGCTACTACGCGCAGCGCGTGGGCGAGATGTTCAAGCCTTTCGGCGGGCGCACCGTGCCGATGGTCGTCATGTCCCACCAGTATTTCCTGACCGAGCCGATCCCGGAACTGGAAGCCTGGACCAAAGAGAACGGCAAGAAGGTCGCGATGATCCGTGACGTGGACACGTCCTACTACCTGCGGCAGGAGAAAACCGGTCTGAACCTTGGACCGTACGAGCGCAACTGCAAAGCCCATTGGGTCACGCCCGACGATCCCATGCCCGAGGACTTTTCCTTCCAGCTTTATCCCGACGATCTCGAACGGCTGGAATACTACATCGAAGATGCCATGGAGAGGATGCCGCTGCTGGGCACCTCTGGTGTCGGGCGCAACATCAACGGGCCCATTCCCTATGCGCCGGACGGGCTCCCCATGATCGGGCCGATGCCCGGTGTGAAGAACGCATTTGAAGGCCATAGCTTTACCTTCGGGATCGCGCAGGGCGGCGGGGCAGGAAAAGTGCTTTCGGAATGGATCATGCACGGCGAGACCGAACTGGACATGTGGGCCGTCGATCCGCGCCGTTACACCGATTACACCGACCATGATTACTGCCTGTCCAAGGCGCTCGAAACCTATGGCCATGAGTACGCGATGCACTTTCCGCATCACGAATGGCCTGCCGGGCGCAATAAGAAGCTGTCGCCTGTGCATGACAAGATCGTGGAACAGGGCGGCCAGATGGGCGCCTACAACGGGTGGGAACGCGCCAATTGGTTTGCAAAACCCGGCGATGATACTTCGGAGGAAGCAACCCACACGTGGGACCGTAACGGGCCATGGGCGGCGCGGGTCAAGGACGAGGTCGAGGCCGTGCGGGATGGTGTCGGCGTGCTCGACCTGCCGGGCTTTTCGCGGTTCAAGGTGCAGGGGCCGGGGGCTGACGAATGGTTGCGCGGTCTGGCGGCAGGCGCGTTGCCCAAGATCGGTCGTGTCGGCCTTTTGTACTTTGCCGACAGCCGCGGTCGTATTCTGACCGAAATGTCGGTCACGCGGGTGGCAGAGGACGACTTTGTGCTGGTGACGGCGGCGCTGGCACAATGGCATGACCGCGACTGGCTTGAACGGCAAATGCCGCAAGACTGCGCCTTCACGCTGGAAGACTGGACCAACCGGATGTCGACCCTGATCGTCACCGGTCCGGAATCACGCGCCCTTCTGGACAAGCTCTGCGATGCCGATTTGACCTTGCCCTGGCTCAGTTTTCAGGAAACTGAAATCGCGGGCGGTTGGGCGGCGCTGCTTCGCGTTTCCTTCGCGGGCGAGCTTGGGTGGGAAGTGCACGCTGAGAACGCACATATTCCGGCCATGTATGACGCCATCCTCAATGCGGGCGCTACGCCCTTCGGCATGTATGCGCTGAACTCCATGCGGATCGAAAAAGGATACCGCGCGTGGAAAGGCGATCTCTCCTCCGATTATTCCCTGTTCGAAGGCGGGCTAGATCGGTTCGTGAAACTCGACAAGCCGCAGGACTTCCCCGGAAAGGCCGCGCTGCAGAACGAAAAACAACAGGGCGTGAAAAAGCAATTTGTCATGCTGGTTGTGGAGGCAGGCGATCAGGACGCCCCCTATATGGCGCCGCTGTTCCACAACGGTGAAGTGGTGGGCGAGACAACTTCGGGCGATTGGGGCTACAGGGTAGGCAAATCCATCGCTCTGGGTATGTTGCGCAAGGATCTGACCGAACCGGGCACTCAGATCGAGGTCGAGATCTATGGCCAGCGCCATGCCGCGACCGTGCAACCCGATCAACCGCTCTGGGATCCGCAGAACGAAAGACTGCGTGCATGAGCGATGTGATCCTTCTGGATGGCGGAATGGGGCAGGAGCTGGTGCGTCGCGCCGGGGATCGCCCCACGCCCCTCTGGTCCACGCAAGTGATGATCGACCACCCCGGTCTGGTCCAAGCCGTTCACACGGATTTCTTCAACGCGGGCGCCACAATTGCCACGGCCAATACCTATGCGATCCATCATGACCGTTTGGCGGGCACCGGAATGGAAACTGCGTTCGAGACGCTACACAAGAGCGCATTGAGTGAGGCGACGCAGGCGCGCGAGGCCCACGGGGCTGGAAGAATTGCAGGTGCAATTGGTCCTTTGGGGGCAAGTTATCGCCCCGATCTGCACCCAACGCCTGAGGTGGCGGTGCCGTTGTTTGCGGAAATTGCCAGGCTGCTCGCTCCATCCTGTGATCTTCTGCTGCTGGAAACTGTGTCCTCTGTGGCGCACGCCCGGGATGCTTTGGCGGGCGCGCGTGAAACTGATTTGCCGGTCTGGTTATCGCTGACCGTGTCTGATCGGGACGGGACGCAATTGAGGTCGGGAGAGCCTCTCGAAGATGCGTTGGGCGTTGCAGGACAAGCGGATGCGGTGCTCATCAACTGCTCGGCTCCTGAGGCCGTGACCAAAGCGCTGCCGATCCTTGCGCGGGTCGGAAAACCCTTTGGCGGCTATGCGAACGGGTTTGTGCAGATCACCGACGACTTCCTCAAGGAAAAGCCGACGGTGGATACGCTTGAAGCGCGCCGTGACATGGGACCGCGTGCCTATGCCGGATACGTCATGGAGTGGGTGGCGGCCGGGGCTACGATCGTCGGTGGCTGCTGCGAAGTAGGCCCAAAACATATTGCTGAGATCAAATCGCGGCTGCTGGCCGCGGGACATTCCATCATTTGAGCGAACGCTCTTTTCCGAACGGAGACAACACATGGCACTTCCCCCATCCCAAGCACGGGTCGTCATCATTGGCGGCGGCGTGATCGGCTGCTCGGTTGCATACCACCTTGCGAAGCAGGGTTGGAAAGATATCGTCTTGCTGGAACGCAAGCAGCTGACATCTGGCACCACATGGCATGCTGCGGGCTTGATCGCTCAATTGCGCGCCACGGCCAACATGACCAAGCTCGCCAAGTACAGCCAGGAACTCTACGGCAACCTTGAAGCGGAAACGGGCGTCGCAACCGGTTTTAAGCGATGCGGCTCGGTCACGGTTGCGCTGACCGACGAGCGCCGGGAAGAGATTTATCGCCAAGCCGCCATGGCCCGCGCGTTCGGCGTAGAGGTGGAGGAAATCTCACCGCAAGAGGTCAAGGAGCGGTACGAGCATCTCAACATCGATGGTGTTACAGGTGCGGTTTATCTGGATAAGGACGGGCAGGGTGATCCTGCCAATATCGCGCTGGCATTGGCAAAGGGCGCACGTCAGAACGGCGCGCAGGTTATCGAGCGGACCCGGGTGACAAAGATTATTCGTGAAGGTCGCAGGGTCACGGGTGTCGATTGGGAGCAAGGTGGCGAAAACGGACACATCAAAGCCGATATGGTCGTCAACTGCGGTGGCATGTGGGGTCATGAAGTCGGCCGCATGGCAGGCGTTAATGTTCCGCTTCAGGCCTGCGAACATTTTTACATCGTGACCGAAGCCATCGCCGGGCTGAAACAGCTGCCGGTGCTTCGGGTGCCGGACGAATGTGCCTACTATAAGGAAGACGCAGGCAAGATGCTGCTGGGCGCCTTTGAACCGAACGCCAAGCCCTGGGGTATGGAGGGTATCCCCGGTGATTTCGAGTTTGATCAGTTGCCGGAAGACTTCGATCATTTTGAGCCGATTCTGGAGGCCGCTGTTGAACGATTGCCGATGTTGGCTGAGGCTGGCATCCATACATTCTTTAACGGGCCCGAAAGCTTTACACCTGATGACGCCTACCACCTCGGTCTTGCACCTGAGCTGGATAACTTCTGGGTTGCGGCTGGCTTTAACTCGATCGGGATTCAGTCCGCTGGCGGCGCGGGCATGGCGTTGGCTCAGTGGATGGAAGCTGGTGAAAAACCCTTTGACCTGGGGGATGTGGACATCAGCCGCATGCAACCTTTTCAAGGGAATAAAACCTATCTCTTTGAACGCGCCAAGGAAACGCTGGGCCTGCTCTACGCTGACCATTTCCCGTTCCGCCAGAAAGAGACCGCACGTGGTGTCCGTCGCACGCCGTTCCACCAGCACCTGTTGGACAATGGCGCAGTCATGGGCGAGCTTGCGGGATGGGAACGGGCCAATTGGTTTGCCAAACCCACGCAGGAGTCGGTCTACGAATATACCTGGAAACGTCAGAATTTCTTTGACAACGTCGCCGAGGAAGTCACCGCGATCCGAAACAATGTTGGCATGTATGACATGTCCTCCTTCGGCAAGATCCGGGTTGAGGGACGTGATGCAGTTGCTTTCATGAACTATGTCGGCGGCGGTCAGTATGACGTCGCCGTGGGCAAGATCGTCTACACGCAGTTTCTGAATTCAACCGGCGGGATCGAGGCCGATGTGACGGTCACACGAGTGTCGGAAACTGCTTTCCTTGTGGTCACCCCGGCCGCCACGCGGCTTGCGGATCAGACTTGGATGCAGCGCCATGTTGGTGACTTCAATGTGGTCATCACCGATGTCACTGCTGGCGAAGGTGTTTTGGCGATCATGGGCCCGAACGCACGCGAATTGTTGCAGAAAGTCTCACCTGCGGATTTTGGCAATGAAGTAAACCCCTTTGGTACTGCTCAGGAGATTGAGTTGGGCATGGGCCTCGCCCGTGTGCACCGGGTCACTTACGTCGGAGAGCTGGGTTGGGAAGTTTATGTCTCGTCGGATATGGCCGCCCACGCGTTTGAGGTCTTACACGCTGCGGGCCAGGATATGGATCTGAAGCTTTGCGGCATGCATATGATGGATAGCGCCCGCATTGAAAAAGGCTTTCGCCACTTCGGCCACGATATCACCTGTGAGGATCATGTCCTTGAGGCCGGGCTTGGTTTCGCGGTCAAGACGGACAAACCCGATTTCATCGGGCGAGACGCTGTACTGCGGAAAAAGGAAACCGGGCTGGAGAAACGGCTTCTGCAATTCAAACTGACCGATCGCGAACCGCTGCTCTATCACAATGAACCGGTTCTGCGAAACGGTGAGCTTGTCGGTTATCTGGCCTCCGGCGCCTATGGTCACAGCCTTGGGGCTGCCATGGGTCTGGGATACGTGCCTTGCAAGGGCGAAACAGCGGCCGAAGTGCTGGCCTCCAACTACGAGATCGACGTCGCCGGCACGCGTGTTCAAGCCGAGGTATCGCTCAAACCGATGTACGATCCGAAGTCAGAACGCGTCAAAGCCTGACGCTTGCGCTTGGGCGTTACATCTGAGATCAGGCGGGATGAGTGCAGAATACGCCCCGCCTGACGATCCTTTGGTCGTGCTCCACGAAGACGCTGAAGTCCTGTTGGTTGATAAACCTGCGGGCTTATTATCGGTGCCGGGCAAGGGGCCGGATTTGGCCGACTGCCTGATGGCCCGGGTGCAGGCAGCCTTCCCTGACGCCTTGCTGGTACATCGGCTGGACCGAGATACCAGCGGTGTGATGATCTTTGCTTTGACACCCCATGCGCAACGGCATCTTGGATTGCAGTTTGAAAAGCGCATGACACGAAAAACATATGTCGCGCGCATATGGGGTGTCCCGTCCGAGAAAACGGGAACTGTTGATCTGCCTTTGATCGTTGACTGGCCTAACCGGCCGCGGCAGATGGTCTGTCACGAGACCGGGAAACCCGCGCAAACGGACTGGCGAGTGCTGAAAACGGACGGTGAGACCACTCGTATCCGTTTGCACCCTCGCACCGGACGCAGCCACCAGCTCAGGGTCCATATGCTGGCACTGGGTCATCCGATCCTTGGAGATCCCTTCTATGCAACCGGCCCTGCCCGGGATTTTCCGCGCCTGATGCTGCATTCGGAAGAGCTGCGCTTCAAGCACCCAAACGGTGGCCGATCCATGAAAATTCGAGCGCCCGCACCGTTCTGATTGCCCTTTTCATTCAATTCATGCTTGACATGATACCGTTTGGTTTCATAAAAGGGATACCAAATGGTTTCATAATGGAGGTGACATGCCCGTTGAACAACCTACCTTTCGCGCTCTCGCGGATCCTACGCGACGCGAAATTCTGCTGATGCTCCGACGCCGCGATCTGACCATCGCCGAGGTCTCCGAGAACTTCGATATGACTCGCGCTGCCGTCAAGAAACACCTGACCGTTTTGTCAGATGGTGGTCTGATCACCGTGAAAACGCGGGGCCGCGAACGCATCAATTCCCTCAGCCCTAAAGGGATCAAACCCGTACTCGACTGGTTGGGCTATTTTGACAGCTTCTGGGACGACCGCTTGACCGCACTGAAAACCGCAATTGAAAAGGACACCAAATGACCACTCCGACATTAAGTAAGACCATCTTTCTCCGGGCCTCTCGAGACGAGGTTTGGGCCTTCCTGACCGAACCGGACAAACTTGCCAAATGGTTTCATGCGCCCAAAGCAACGTTGAAGCAGGGCGACAAACTGGAGCTTTTCGGAACCGAAAGTGGTGACCTGTTGATTTGGGGTGACGTTCTCGCCGCCCGCAGACCTGAGTACCTGGAATACACCTTCACGGTCAAACCGATGGGGGATGCAAAAAGCCTAGTGAAATGGACACTTTCCGAGATGCCCGGAGGCACAAAACTCTCTTTGGAACATGAAGGCTTGCCCGCCAGCGCCGAAGCCTTTGACCTCATCCTTGCGCTGGACAACGGATGGGACAAACACTTCATCCAAATGCGCGAAGCTTTGCATACCGTCCCAGCCTAAACACGCCGTTAGGCATTGATATTAAATCAAAAAAGCCGCAGTGAAGCGGCTTTTTCAATTTCTGAAGGTACAGCGATTATTCAGCTGCCCAGCCGGACACTGCTTTGACCTCAAGGAATTCTTCAATGCCGAACAGGCCGCCTTCACGCCCATTCCCCGACTGCTTGTAACCTCCAAAGGGTGAGCCTTTGGCCAGCCCAACGCCATTTGTCTCGACCATGCCGGATCGAAGTTGACGCGCCACCCGCCTGCGTTTCTCGGTATCTTCGGTCTGAACGTAGTTGGTCAGCCCGTAAGGTGTATCGTTGGCAATCTCGATTGCTTCCTCTTCGGTTTCAAACGGAATGATCGACAAGACCGGACCAAAGATCTCCTCACGCGCAATGGTCATGTCGTTGTTCACATCCGCAAAGACTGTGGGCTTCACATAGTAGCCGCGGTTCAATCCTTCAGGCCGACCAAGACCGCCTGCAACGAGGCGGGCTTCGGACATGCCAATTTCAATCAGCCGCTGGATCTTGTCGAATTGGGTTTCGGAGACGACCGGGCCAATGTGACGTCCTTCTTCCTTTGCAGGTGCAACGCGCGTCGTATTAGCGACTTCGGCGGCTTCACGAACAGCGTCATCGTAACGAGATTTTTCGACCAGCATTCGGGTCGGTGCATTGCACGACTGCCCAGTATTGCGGAAACACCGCTGCGCACCTTGTTTAACCGCTTTTTCGCACGCATCCGCAAAGATGATGTTTGCGCCCTTGCCGCCTAATTCCAGACTGACGCGTTTCAGGGTATCCGCAGCCGCTTTTGAAATCAGAATGCCGGCACGGGTCGACCCGGTGAAGCTGACCATATCAACATCCGGGTGGGCCGAGAGCTGGCTGCCCACGCCGACACCATCGCCATTCACCATGTTGAAAACGCCGGGTGGAAAGCCTGCCTGATCCACGATTTCGGAAAACAGGATGCCGGAAAGCGGCGCGATTTCCGAAGGTTTCAGAACCATCGTGCACCCTGCTGCCATCGCCGCGACGGTTTTCAGGATGATCTGGTTCATGGGCCAGTTCCAGGGCGTGATCAGCGCGCAGACCCCAATCGGCTCTTTTATGGTCCGCTCCGAGGCCGTGAAATCGCTTTCAAATTCAAAACCCTCAAAGGCTTCCAGAAAGCCTTCGATATGCCAGCTTCCCGCGCCGACTTGCTGTGCCCGGCTCATGTCGATGGGCGCGCCCATTTCCAAAGACATTGCCTGCGCCATTTCTTCGGCGCGGTCATTGTAGACTTGCCCAAGGCTCTTGATCAGCTCAGTTCGTTCTTGTTTGGATGTGCGCGACCAAGCCGGGAATGCCTTGCGCGCAGCGGACACAGCCGCATCCGTATCACTTTGACCCCCGAGGGAGATAACCGCACATTGTTCTTCCGTTGAAGGGTCGATGACTGCAAAGTCAAGCGCTTGCGCCGGGGCGACCCATTCACCGTTGATATAAAAATCTCGTTTTTCCTGCATGGGGCTATCTCCTTTCAGGTGCTGTTGGTGCGCGACCTTATTTGGTGCGCACGTCTCGCGCTGCTAGATGGACAAGCGAGAGCTTGCAAGGTAATTCGCTTGGTACGCATTATGGAAAACTGACCGCTACATTGCACCGGAGGATACTATGGGCTTGCGCATTAACGACATCGTTCCCGATTTTACAGCCGAGACCGACCATGGGACGATTCAGTTCCATGACTGGATCGGTGATAGCTGGGCCATTCTCTTTTCTCACCCCAAGGATTTCACGCCCGTCTGCACGACAGAGTTCGGGGCCGTGGCGCAGTTGGCCGCCGAATGGGAAAAACGCAACACCAAGGTGATCGGCGTGTCCGTGGACGGTGTCGAAGATCACAAGAAGTGGAAGGGCGACATCGAAAAAGTGGGCGGTGCGACGGCAGGGTTCCCGATCATTGCCGATGACGGGCTTGCTATATCGAAAGCCTTCGACATGTTGCCAGCCGAAGCCTATTTGCCCGATGGCCGAACACCAGCTGATAGCGCAACGGTTCGGTCGGTTTTCATCATCGGGCCAGACAAGCAGTTGAAACTGTCGATGACCTATCCGATGACCGTTGGCCGAAATTTTGCCGAAGTTCTTCGAGCACTTGACGCGTTGCAGGTGTCGATTGGCAAGGGTGTGGCGACGCCAGCAAACTGGCAGGTAGGGCAGGATGTGGTCATCCCGCCCACCGTGTCAAACGAGGATGCCAAAGCAAAGTTCGGAGAATTTGAAACCGTCCTGCCATACCTGCGGATGACCAAGCAGCCCGACTAAAGGGTCAGTCGCCGGTTATGGTCTTGTAGAGATCTGACCGGCGACCCATCAAGGCGTCGATCCTGCCTGCGATCCATCCACTTGTCCGCACCGCATCAAGAAGGGTGCGCCCGCCGGTAAAGGGCAACGCCACCAGCAAGCCGGCAACGATAACGATTTTGATCGGGACGCTCACCAGAACATTGAATTTGGCGGCGGGCGTTTTTTCGAGCTTACGGTGATAATTCGTAGAGGATTGATCACGCCCGCGCTTGAACTGGTAGCTGACGGCCAATCGTTCCAACGGTATTTCTTCGTAGACGGCTGCATTTGCCGCCCAGGCTGTCGGAAATCCAGCGGACTTTACTTCGGCACATAGTTTTGAATCTGTGCCGCCTGTGAAGCGCATTTTTTCATCGAACCAAATGCCGTGTTCTTCAAATAGCGCCGTTTCGCCCAGCCAGTTGTTCGTGACGATGGTAACGCCCGGGGTGCCATTCAAATCCGCCCGGCGGGCGGCGCGGGTTTCCTTGCGCAGGTAACGTCGCTCGATACAAGCGTCCATCAGACTGTCCAGAACTGATAGCTTCCGGTCGGTCTTCTTCACCCGCAACGGTCCGCCGATCAAGACAGCTTTGCTCTGGCGATAGGCTGCAATCAGTTCGACCAGCCAGTCGTTTGCCACAATCTCATCGTCATCGACAAAAATGAGCAAATCCGACCCAAGGGCAATCGCCTCTTTCGCCGCACGATTTCGGCCAAACGGAATGCCAGCCTCGACTTCGAGCACATAGTAAAGGGGCAGGTTGTCGTGGAGTGGCGCGTTGCGCTCAACAACATCCTGCGCGACGGGTGTCTCGTCGTTTTCGACAATTAGACACGAGACCGAACAGTTCTCTGGCAGCTGCATGTCTCGCCAGGACTCAAGAAGATTGCTCACCATTTCGGGTCGTTTTCGCGTAAGCGCCGCGACCGTAACCTTCAAATGTGCGTTGGCGCGATCTTCAGTCATCGGGGTCGCCCGCTAAAACAATATTTTGGCTGCCCCTCCCCGCATGGGAAGGGGCGTGATCATAAAGCAACCCTTATCAGGCGTCGCTTTTTTCTTCTTTCTTGATCTCTTCGCCGGTTTCCTGATCGACGACCTTCATCGACAGGCGAACCTTGCCGCGATCATCAAAGCCAAGCAATTTGACCTTCACTTCCTGACCTTCCTTCAGAACATCTGAGGGGTGGTTCAGGCGGCGGTTCTCGATCTGAGAAACGTGCACTAGACCGTCACGCTTACCGAAGAAGTTCACGAAGGCACCGAAGTCGACGATCTTGACGACCGTGCCGGTGTAGACTTGGCCTTCTTCCGGCTCTGCCACGATGGAGTGGATCATGTCGTAGGCTTTCTTGATCGAGTCGCCGTTCGGGCTTGCGATCTTGATGGTGCCTTCGTCATTGATGTCCACTTTCGCGCCGGAGACTTCGACGATCTCGCGGATGACCTTGCCGCCGGAACCGATGACTTCACGGATCTTGTCGGTCGGGATTTGCATGGTCTCGATGCGCGGAGCGTGCACGGAGAAGTCCGCCGCACCCGTGATCGCCTTGCCCATCTCGCCGAGGATATGCATCCGGCCGTCTTTCGCCTGCGCCAGAGCTTTCTCCATGATCTCAGGCGTGATGCCCGCGACCTTGATGTCCATCTGCAGCGAGGTGATGCCGTTCTCGGTGCCCGCGACCTTGAAATCCATGTCACCGAGGTGGTCTTCGTCACCCAGAATGTCGGACAGGATCGCGTAGGAGCCGTCTTCTTCCAAGATCAGACCCATGGCCACACCAGCAACGGCAGACTTCAGCGGAACGCCTGCGTCCATCATCGACAAGGAGCCACCGCAAACGGACGCCATCGAAGACGAACCGTTGGATTCGGTGATCTCAGAGACCACGCGCACAGTATAGGGGAAGTCAGTTGCTGCGGGCAGCACCGCCTGCAGCGCACGCCATGCCAGTTTACCGTGACCAATCTCACGACGTCCGGGAGGGCCCACGCGTCCTGCTTCGCCAACCGAATAGGGCGGGAAGTTATAGTGCAGCAGGAAGTTGGATTTGAAGTTGCCGTGCAGCGCGTCAATGAATTGCTCATCATCGCCGGTGCCCAGCGTGGTCACGACCAGACCTTGTGTCTCACCGCGGGTAAAGAGCGCAGAGCCGTGGGTCCGGGGCAAGAGGCCCGTTTCGCAGACGATGTCACGGATTTCATCCGTTTTGCGACCATCGATCCGCTTGCCGGTTTTCACCACGTCGCCACGCAGGATGGAGGCTTCAAGACCTTTCATCGCGGACCCGAGGTTTGGATCCTCTTTCTGCTCGTCTGTCAGCGCTTCCATGATGGTTTCACGGGCCGCAGCGACTGCTGTTGTACGCTCCTGTTTGTCAGAGATCGCAAAAGCGGCGCGCATGGCCGTTTCGCCCGCTGCAGCGATGGCTGCGGAAAGCTCGGAGTAATCGGCAGGCTGGAAATCAAACGGCTCTTTGGCGGCATCTTCCGCGAGCGAGATAATCAAGTCGATGACCGGCTGGATTTGCTCATGTGCAAATTTCACCGCACCCAACATTTCCTCTTCGGTCAGCTCATAGGCTTCGGATTCAACCATCATGACGGCGTCTTTTGTGCCTGCAACAACGAGGTCCAGACGCTGGTCCGGGTTCAGGCGCAGGTCCTGCATGTCATCAACGGTTGGGTTCAGGATGTATTCGCCATCCTCAAATCCAACGCGGGCACCGGCAATCGGGCCCATGAAGGGTGCGCCGGAAATGGTCAGTGCTGCCGACGCCGCAATCATCGCGACCATATCTGGATCGTTTACCAGATCATGGGAGAGCACAGTGCACATCACCAGCACTTCATTCTTGAAGCCGGGGACGAACAGTGGACGGATTGGACGGTCAATCAGACGGGCCGTCAGTGTCTCTTTCTCGGTGGGGCGCGCCTCGCGCTTGAAGAACCCGCCAGGCACTTTGCCTGCTGCGTAGTATTTCTCTTGGTAGTGAACGGTCAGCGGAAAGAAATCCTGACCGGGTTTTTGCTTTTTCGCAAAGGTGACGTTTGCCATGACGCTGGTCTCACCAAGCGTTGCAATCACCGACCCATCCGCTTGACGGGCCACTTTTCCTGTTTCGAGTGTCAGCGTTTCTTCGCCCCACTCAATCGATTTTTTCGTTTCGTTAAACATCTACGTTTCCTGTTTCGGCCCATTGGCCATTGCATAGGGGGCGAATTCCCCCTGACCCCGATATCTTCTTTTGGCGGCGCTGAGGTCCGGGCGCCGGCTTTCAGATTGCGCGGGCATACACGAGAAGCGCTGCTTTGGAAAGGGATGGTTTATGCGCGAAAGACTGCGAGCAAAGCATGAATCGGCGCTACAAAATTCTTTGGCCCGAACATGCGCAAGACACTGACCCGAACAGGGTGTCAGAGGTCAAGAGGGCGACCTTAGCCGCCCTCTTGCATTGTGTTAGTGGCTGAACTTCTTGATCTCGCCTGATTTCAGCCGTGCCGCGTAGCTATGCAGCTCTTTGCGGACGATCTTCATCAGGAAGTAGAGCGCAAAGATGTTGACCACGGCCATGGCAAAGATCGCGGCGTCCGAGAAGTCGATGACCGGACCAAGGTTTGCCGCAGCGCCAATCACCACGAAGACGCAGAAGATGACCTTGAACGTCAGTTCTGCCGTCTTGCCCTCACCAAAAAGGTAGGTCCAGGCTTTCAGCCCGTAGTAGGACCACGAGATCATTGTCGAGAAGGCAAAAAGAACCACCGCAATCGCCAGAATGAACGGGAACCAACTGATCCCGGAGGCAAAGGCCGCCGACGTCAGTGCCACGCCCGAGTTGCCGTCGACCGTCGCAATCGCGCTTCCAGCTTCGTTCAGTACGTAATTGCCAGTTGCCTCGTCGATGATGAGCTGCTGCGAGATGATGATCACAAGAGCGGTCATCGTGCAGATGACAACCGTGTCGATCAGCGGCTCAAGCAGCGAGACGAAGCCTTCCGTTATGGGTTCTTTGGTCCGAACAGCCGAGTGTGCAATTGCTGCCGAACCGACGCCCGCCTCGTTGGAAAACGCGGCCCGTTTGAAGCCTTGAATCAAAGCTCCTACAAAACCGCCAGCAACGCCCAAACCGGTGAAGGCGCCTGCAAAGATCTGTCCAAAGGCCCAGCCGATCATGTCGAAGTTCACGATCAGGATGATCAGCGCAGCGCCGACATACATGATACCCATGAACGGCACGACTTTTTCCGTGACCTTGGCGATTGATTTGATCCCGCCAACGATCACTGCGAACACGACTGCTGCAAAGAGGATGCCTGTGATCCATCCAGGGTAGTCGCCCGTGAGCTGCGTGATTTGCGCGTGTGCCTGGTTGGCCTGGAACATGTTGCCTCCACCAAGTGCTCCAAGAATACAGAACACCGAGAAGAGGACAGCAAGGATCTTGCCACCCGGCAGTCCCAGTTCGTCAAAGCCCTTAGACATATAGTACATCGGGCCACCAGAGACGGTACCATCGGGGTATTCGTTGCGGTATTTCACACCAAGGGTGCATTCGGTGAACTTCGAGGCCATACCAAGCAAGCCCGCAAGGATCATCCAGAAGGTTGCACCCGGCCCGCCGATACCGACAGCGACAGCGACACCCGCGATGTTCCCCAGACCGACCGTACCCGAAAGGGCCGTGGCAAGCGCCTGAAAGTGACTGACCTCGCCCGCGTCGTTCGGGTCGGAATAGTCGCCTTTGACCAGACCGATGGCGTGACCAAAGAACCGGAACTGAACAAATCCGAAGTAGAGCGTGAAGATGGTGGCCGCGATCACCAGCCACATCACAATCCATGGAAAGCTGGTTCCCGGGAATGGCGCAAAGATCAGGCTTACAAAGGGTCCGGTGAAATTTGCAAAGGCTTCATTGACGCGCGCATCAAGCGAGCTGGCTTCTTGTGCCAGAGCGGGCGAAACAGATGCCGCCAGTGCGGTCGATGCCGCAAGTATTCGAGTTTTCATTTTCATTATGTCATTCCTATCCGACAACGGTCACGGGCACATGGGCCTGCATCACAAGGTTCGCCGTTGAGCTTCCGAAAATACGTTGGGATAGCCCTGTTTCTGCGGAACGTCCGACGATGATCTGCTGTGCACCTTCATTTTTTGCGATTGAGTTCAGCGTGTCAGCAACATTGCCGTGTTTGACGATGCCTTCAGCTGCCAGTCCCCGCTCCTTGAGCGCATCAAGCGCGGGCTGCACGACACGAGACATGGCCGTCGTGATCTCTTCTTCCCGACGCTTGTGGCGTTGGGCGTTTTCTTCGGCCGTCTGGAAGGAATATGGTGACCATTCGATGACGTAAACGAGTAGAAGCGAGCAGCTTCCGATCAGTTTGGCCATCTCTTCGCCATATGCCAGTGCCCGCTCACCCGAGCTGTGGCCATCAAGGCCCACTAGCAGTTTCGTTGTCATAATTTAGTTCTCCTGTCAGCCTACCATTAAATTAGTTTGAGGCCGGGAGAGGCTTGCCCAAGGAGGCAGCCGGTCGCAAACGAATGGCAGGTACATTATTTTGCCCCTCGCAACCCATGATAGAACAACTTCAGAAAGTTTTAACCTTTTTTTGCCGATTGCACGGGAAATCGGACTGTTATTGCCGTCTTGTGCGGTAAAATTGTTCAGTTCTCGTGGCTTAACGCCTCATGTCGTGCGCGCCGTTCACGGGTCTGGCATGGCCTCGATCTTCAAAATTCGGCAGCTGCAGCAAGCAATACGACGATCATCATCGAGGCTGCCATGAAGCCATTTATCACCCGTTGGCGACGTGGGCTCAGGTTCATGCGCCGCACTGCAATTCCCAGCCAGAGCCAGGCAAAATGAATGGGAATCCAAATCGCATTCATGATCAGAAACTTCAAAAGGATTTCGAGCGCGTAGTTCTGTGGCATGAAGCCGAAGCCGGTAAAGAGCGCTGTATTGACTGCATATGCCTTGGGATTGATGGCCTGCAGAGTAATGCCGCCCAGAATACCTGGCGCAGACGCGCGTTCGATGAAGGCGAGTTTCGATCCGGCGAAGGCAATCCGTGTGGCAAGGTAGGTGAGATAGGCGATTGAGGCGACAAACAGGAGTGTTCGCAGGTGCTCATTGGCCAGAAGCGCGGCGGTCAAGCCGCTCACAACGGCCAAACTGACCAGGTTCGTTCCAATGAACAGCCCGCACACGTATCGCGTTCCTGCTCTGGAACCGTAAGCTGCGCCGACACCCGCGGTTGAAAGAACGCCCGGACCCGGGGTTATGATCAGAAAAAAGACTGCGGTTGCGAAAATTAACATCTGGGTGAGTTAAGCCGTCAGGTTCACTGGAAAAGGTACCATAACGCATGAAACTCCTGTGACCGAAGACCTGGACAAAAAAACGCACCCGAAACGGGTGCGTTCTGACGACAAACTCTGGAAGCCCTGTCTTAGCGACGCAGGCCCAAGCGCTTGATGAGGTCCTGATAACGGGCCTCGTCTTTGCCTTTAACGTAATCCAGAAGTTTACGGCGCGTGGCAACCATTTTCAGCAGCCCACGGCGACCGTGGTTGTCTTTTTTGTGCGTCTTGAAATGCTCTGTCAGCGTCGCGATGCGCGAGCTTAGGATGGCAACCTGGACTTCCGGCGAACCTGTGTCGCCTTCCTTGGTTGCAAACTCTTTCATGAGGCGTGACTTGTCTTCAGCAGTTATCGACATCGGGGTCTCCTGTCTTAAAGGTTTCGGTAAGGCACAGGCCGGGATGTCGTCCAGCACAGGCCCATGGAGGGTAAGGGCAGATTCTGCCCATGGATGCGCGCGTATAAGCGGGAATGCTGGCGAAGGCAAATGCAGAATCGCTTCACCCGCCATTTGCTGACGGTGAAGTAAATTCTAGGCCGGTTCCAACCCAACGATAAGAGCGGAACTTAAGGGAATGACCGTCACGTCTTGCGCGCTGAGGTTGGGGTCGCCGTGGACTTCGGCGATGCTGTAATCGTTCATGACGACGTGCATCACTTCGGCATCGTCTGGATCATGTTCGACACGTACCTCTGGCTCGTCCGCACCGTCGGCCAGATCATCCCAGACCAGCATGAGGCTTTCTTTTTCAGCCTCGTATTCGATCATTTCCGCTGGAGGACCCTGCAGAACCCAATCGCCTAATGCGACGGGTTCCATTTGCAGTTCATCAAATTTCGGCAAGGAAACCTCGTCGCCAAAGTCAGCGCCGTAGAATGCGCCCTCGTCGGTCTGGTGCTGAGCTGCTTCGGCACTGTCGGCGCTTGCAAATTCCTGCGTCAGGAAGTCTTCGTGCAAGTAAAACGGCGAAGCCTCGTCGGTGGTCTGTTCTTGCTTAAAGTCAAAATCCAGAAGGTTGCCTGCGCCTTCTAAATCCTGATCCGGCTGATGATAGTTGTCATCGTGATTTGGATCTTCGTCATCAGGTTGCGTTTGCGGGACGACAAGAGAGGCCGCGCCTGCACCTGCTAAACCTATCAAACTAGCTAACCAAAGCACGCGCGACCTCCTTTTGAACACTCTGAAACCAGCTACTGTGGCGAGAGCTATCCAAAAAAAGTCACCACCGGGTTAACGAAATTCAAATGTGCCAAGGCTCCGGTTGGCGCGTGTACGGTAAATAGAGCGGATGGCGTGGGTGTCCCTGCTTGGACAAACCAAGATGATACAGCTGGATGCGTTTTGAATGCAGCAACGCCGCCACTTCCGGTCCGCGCCCGCGATGCGCACCATGCGTGCCCCAGGCGGCAATCACTTGATCCGCCTGCTGAGCCGCCTCGATTAGAACTTTTTCGTTCTCGGGCCCATCGGGTTCAGTAGCGCGGCGCATGGCAAAGGGGTCAGTGTCGCGCCATGCGAAGATGTTGGTGACGTTGAACGCCCCAAATCCAAGTTGCCTCGCCCGTCTTTCACAACGCTCCACCGTTGGATCATTGTGCAGCTCATCTGCAACAGAGGGATTTAGCATGATGAAGTTCAACAACCCTCCCGGTGCCCAGCGGCGCGTCAGTTTGTAACGGTAGGCCATGCAGTCCGAATACACGGCTTCGGAAGCGATCTGTGATGTTTGATGTCTTCTGATCTCCATGGGCTGTCTGATGCCAGCCTGTTTGGTACAGTTCAAGAACACAAAGTTGAGCCGCCCGGTTGGGGCGGCTCAAGCAGTGCTCTCCAAAAACGGATTGGGGTTATCCGATGGCGACTTCGCGTCTTTGGGGCAGTTCCATAACCACGCCCCGGCTTTCAAGCACCGCTGCAGCGAGCAGCGCGTAAAGGACGTGACCCCACAATGCGACCCATGTGATGCCCGTGAACCCAAGGAATGGCTTCATGCCTGCGACGAGGTGTGCCATGCCATAAAGGGCGAAGACCCACAGAGCGACACCGTAAAGAGCAGCGGTAATGCTCCAGTGAAGCTGCGGCAGTACTGTGCGTTGGATCGGGCGGGCGACCGCGAAATAACCAACAACATAAAAGATCAGCCCGGTCATGCTGTGCAGAAGATATGCCGCGCCCGGTGGGTTGACACCAAAGGTGGACTTTAGCGTGGCGCCGGCAAGTCCGACGGGCGCAAGCTTTGCATAGCCGAACATCGGACTTAATGCCTGGCCAAATACGTCAAAGGCGATTGTGGCGAAGGCGCCTGCGGCGGCGATAGTGAAGATGGTGTTTTTCATGTCATGGTCCTCATCGGGTCAGGGGTCTTGGATGAGTTAGATGTCGGGAGATGCGGGCCCGGTTTGAAGCGCCTTCACGCAACCATGACGACAGGGCAATGCGTTGAAACAAAGCTTGAAACAATGGCGGTTATTCGATGACAAACCCGCGAGGATTGCATCATTTTGAAATAATTCAGGCGGTCAGCCGGCTTGATTGAGAACCCGTGCGGGATGTAATTCACCGGCCTTATAGAGTCCGATCGCTACAGCGCGTCCGTCCTGCGAGGCCCAACAGGTGTCGCCGTACTCAATTCCGTCAGCAAGGACCATCCCGGGGTTGCCATTGCGCAGGCGGGTCGCCCCCTGTTCGGTGCATCGCACTTCGGGCAGCCCGTTTAGCGCAACCTCAAGCGGCAGGATGTGGGCGTCAAGGTCTGGCGTTTTGGCAAGCGCGTCGATCTGTTCCACCGTCAATCCGTCGGTCGCATCGAAAGGGCCGGACCAGGTACGTCGCAACTGGCGCACATGTCCCAAACATCCCAGCGCTTCGCCCAGATCGCGCGCGATAGAGCGCACATAGCCGCCTTTGCCGCAGACCATCTCCAGCGTCACGTGATCGGGGTCGGGGCGGTCAATCAGCAAAAGGCTTTCCACGTACAACGGGCGCGCGGCGATCTCCATGCTTTCGCCGTCACGGGCCCGTTTGTAGGCGCGTTCTCCGTCGATTTTCACGGCGGAGAATTGCGGCGGCACCTGTTCAATGTCGCCGACAAATCCGCTGAGCGCTTGCTTGATTTCTTCATCATTGGGGCGCTTATTGCTTTCGGCAATTACTTCACCTTCTGCGTCGTCGGTCTTTGTGGACTGACCAAGGCGCACTGTGAATTCGTAGGCTTTCAGTGCCTCGGTGACGTAGGGAACAGTTTTGGTCGCCTCGCCAAGGGCCACCGCCAGCACGCCCGTTGCCTCTGGGTCAAGCGTACCTGCGTGGCCAGCCTTGCGGGCATCCAGTGCCCAACGCACCTTGTTGACCACTGAGGTCGAGGTCATGCCAGCTGGTTTGTCCACGACAACCCACCCCGAAATGTCGCGTCCCTTGCGTCTGCGTCCCATCCTGACCCCCTCCCGAGTAAAAGAAGCGCGCTCTTAGCGCGGCAGGTCTTCGGTGCCCAGCCCTTTTTGCAAGTTAAGTCTTCTCATGTAGCACCGCTATTCCAGCGGCGCGACCACGCCGACAATCGGACCCAAGGCAAAACCAAAGTCGCTGCGCCCCAGGGTCGGTGCATAAAGCCGAGAGACCTTGCCGTCGAAATACAGCGCGTTCGGCACTTTCAGGTGATCCCGAAAGAGCCTGCCAAAACTGTGAAAATTGACGGGTTCATCCGAGATTGCGAAAACGGCGCGGGTCCCGTCATCTGACGTGCCAACACCGTTGCGGATGAATTTGGATGTACTTTCTGGCAGGAACCGGGGGTGAAGCGCGCCGTCTATTACAAGCATTGGACCTGATTGGGTGGCATGATCGCACTGCGGGCTTTCCCCGACATAGCGCAGGGTCTCGAAAACGTCGGCGCGCCCCGGACGCAGGCACAAAATGCCGTTCGGCAACAGCCCGAAGTTCCCTGGCCCCGCATTCGGGATCACGCGCTGCACTTCGACACCATCCTCTACGTAATGTCCGACAGGCGCTCTGTCTTCGTGATACATGCCCGCATTCATAGCGAAGGCGAGTGCTTTTCCCTCTTCCTGCAAAGCGCGGTTGATCTGGAGGAATTGGCCAAACACCTCACCCGTGTCATCGCGCAAAAACAGAGACAGCTGTTCGGTGCGTGGGTCGACTTCGCACACTGTGTAGTCGGTGCCATCAAATTCGACTTCTGCGCAGGTGAGCGCGTTTGCGGTGGCGGACCAAGTCATAAGTACGGACAAGGCAACGGCATAGCGGATCATCCGGTGCCGCTTTCCCCCGCTGCCGCTTTGCCGGTGTCCCGTCGGACATCTGCACGGTTCAGCATTTCGCGGGTCTCATCCATGCGGTCGAAGGTTTCATCCAGCTGGAACCGCAGATCAGGGGCAAACTTCAGAGTCAGTTTCTTGGCAACCTGACGCCGCAACTCGCCCTTGTTCCGGGCCAGCAGGCCGATCAATTCGTCCTGACCCTGGCCGCCAAGTGGCAGCACATAGGCCGTGGCGATCTTTAGATCCGGTGAAACACGCACTTCGCCCACCGTGATCGACAAACGGTTCAGGTCCGTGTCGTGCACGTCCCCGCGTGCCAGAACATCCGACAATGCGCGTCTGATGGTTTCTCCCACACGCAATTGGCGTTGAGATGGCCCCGGACCGTCGTGAAACTTGTTCTTTCCCATAAGTTCCATCTAAGCGGTCGCAGGCCCTTTGCCAAGCAGCGCTTCGCACGCTAAGACGCAGCGTCAACGGTGGCACAGGAGGTCGGGCATGAACACGCCGATGAAAATCGCGATAACCGGAGTATCGGGCCGGATGGGCCGCATGCTGGTCGATACGATCGATGCCAATGCCTTGGCAGAGGTAAGCGCCGCAGTGGAGCGCAGCGGCCACGATTGGATAGGCCGGGACCTAGGCGAAGCGATGGGCGCGCCTCCGCGTGGGGTGACTGTCACGGACAACATCGATGACGCGTTGGAGGTTTCCGATGCGGTCATCGACTTTACCGCGCCTGCTGCATCCATCTCCTTTGCGCAAGCTGCGGCGGCGGCAGGGAAGGTTCACGTCATTGGAACGACGGGCATGACCACGGATGAAATCGCGCAGCTTGAAACCCCTTCGAAGCATGCGGTCATCGTACGGGCCGGTAATATGAGCCTGGGCGTCAATCTGTTGGTGCAACTCACAAAGCGCGTCGCCGCTGCCCTTGATGATGACTACGATATCGAGGTCATCGAAGCGCACCATGGTCAAAAGGTAGACGCACCTTCTGGTACTGCCCTGATGCTCGGTGAAGCTGCGGCCGAAGGAAGAGGTGTGTCGCTGGAAACCGCGTCTGACCGGGCGCGTGACGGCATCACAGGTGCACGTCGCAAGGGAGATATCGGGTTCTCGGCGATCCGTGGGGGAGACATTATTGGCGAGCATGACGTGATGTTTGCAGCGGCAGGCGAACGGATAGTCTTGCGCCATGTGGCGTCGGACCGATCCGTCTTTGCACGTGGTGCCATCAAAGCGGCACTCTGGGCGCGCGGGCGCGCACCGGGTGCCTACGATATGCTTGATGTTCTCGGCTTGAAAGAAAATTGACAAAAACCGGGAAATTTTGATCCGATGGTGATTTTGCTGCGTATCTGAACTGTACGAGCAATTTCGGAGCCTTTTGACATGCGCACATACAGCGGTTTTTTAATTGCTGCGGCGGTCGTCGCACTGGCAACGCCAGCACTGGCAGAGTTCTCCAAAGTCGAAGACCAGGGCGAGTTTGTGAAATTGGTGCAGGGCAAAGAACTCAAGCGTCCTTTCGTAAAGCTTGAGGTTGAGCCAAACGGGGAAATCACTGGCTATGGTGCTGCGTGGCCCGTCACCGGTGAATGGACATGGAGCGATGGCTATTTTTGCCGCGACCTGTACTGGGATGGTGATCCGCTGGGCTATAACTGTCAGGAAGTGCAGGCGGCGGGCGATCGTATCCGGTTTACATCCGACAAGGGCACTGGCGATTCGGCGGAATTCCGGCTGCGCTGATCAAGCGCTTTCAGAAGTCGACTGCGATTCCCTTTTTCTCCCAATCACCGTAGCGGACGGGCTCAGGTCCGTCGCGTCCACCCAGTTCAGGCGGTAACTCAAGCTCTTGCGCGGCACGCCGGCGTTCCTCAGCTTCCTGCAACGCGCGCTTGGCTGCTGGCGGCAGATCATCCTGGATTTTTGTCTCGTCAGCTGTGTCATTCATTTGGCACTATCCTCTGGCTACCGCATTGATATACGTCCCCGAGGGGACGGGACAAGCCGTCAGCGGACACAGGAGCATCGACTCTCATGGCAGATACCGGAATTCCGGCGCGTCGCAGCGCGGTATATGTGCTGGATCAGGTATTGGGTGAAGGCAGGCTGATGTCCGAATTGCTGGCCGCCGGGGTCTTCGATAAATTACCTGTTGAAGATCGTGCTCGCGCCGCACGACTGGCGACCGATACCTTGCGCGGGTTGGAGCGCGCGGATCGCATCCTACAAAAGCACCTGTCCAAATATCCTCCGTTGACAGTCCGCAACGTGCTCAGGCTTGGGACCGTAGAGTTGTGTACCGGAACAGCGGCCCATGGCGTGGTGAACGACATGGTTGAAATCGTGTCGCGCCACAAAAAGCTTGGACATCTCAAGGGGCTGACAAATGCTGTATTGCGCAAGGTCGCGCAGGATGGACCGGAAACATGGCCCAACCTGCGGGCGCCACGCATGCCCAAATGGCTGCGGCGACCCTTGGTGGAAGCATGGGGCCCTGACGCAATGTCCGCAATGGAAAGCGCGCATTTTGGGGGCGCCTCGCTGGATTTGACGGCGAAGGCTGATGCGCAGGCTGTGGCCGCCATGACTGGCGGCACGTTACTGCCTACCGGTTCCGTTCGGGTCGAGGGCGCAGGTCAGGTTTCCGCCATGCCGGGCTATGCCGAGGGGGCTTGGTGGGTTCAGGATGTGGCCGCAGCCCTGCCAGTTCGGGTTTTGGCGCCATGCGAGGGCGAGACAGTGCTCGACCTTTGCGCGGCACCGGGCGGCAAGACGATGCAACTGGCGGCGGCGGGGGCCGTGGTGACTGCCGTGGACGATTCAGAAACCCGCATGACCCGGGTTCAGGAGAACCTGAAACGTACCGGGCTCACCGCAACGCTAAAGGTCGAAGACGCCCGCAAAACCAGTGGCAGTTTCGATGCGGTGTTGCTGGATGCACCGTGCTCGGCAACTGGTACCATCCGCAGGCATCCAGATCTGCCGCATGCCAAGGACGGGTCGGATTTCGGGGATCTCATCGCGCTCCAGGCTGAATTGCTCGATCATGCCTGCGCTCGGGTAAAACCGGGAGGGCGCATGGTTTTCTGCACATGCTCCCTTTTGCCAGATGAGGGCGAGGTACAGATCGAAGAGGCATTGTCGCGCCACAAGGACATGTCGGTGGATACGGCGGCGCGAGATGTGCCGGGCGTGGAGCCCGAGTGGTTCAGTTCGGAAGGTGGTATTCGATTGCGACCCGACTTCTGGACAGCACAAGGCGGAATGGATGGCTTCTATATCGCGTGCCTGCGCAAAGCGGGCTGACGTTAGCACAAAACCATGTGTTTCAGACAAAGAACGGTGACTTGCCTTCTGCCTGCGGTTATCATCGCGCCAAAGCGACGCAAGATCGCGCTAGGCAGAGAGTGACATGTCCAAAAAATCAAGTTTTGCGGCCCGAAAGGTGCATTTTCTGAACCGGTGGCATGCGGCCCGGGCAGGGCGCATGAAGGCGCGGGCGGTCGGATTTGTTTCGTCGCCTGAGCCGCGCACGATCGGCAGTTTTGCTCGCGGACGGCAATTGCTGGCCGGGAATTTCCTGTTTGCCGGTCATCTGGTCGAACGCAAGGACGCTGATGTTTGGGATTTGTCACCGCCGACACCTGACTTTGAACTGGAACAGCACGGGTTCCAATGGCTCGATGACCTTGCGGCGGTCGGAGACACGCAAGCGCGTGATTTGGCGCAGCAATGGCTGTGGAGTTGGATCGAGCGTTACGGACAGGGGCGTGGATCGGGGTGGACGCCCGACCTGACGGGGCGACGTTTGATCCGTTGGATAAACCACGCGCTCTTCCTGTTGCGCGGACATGACGGGCCGGACAGCGATGCCTTTTACCAAAGCCTGTACCGACAAACCCATTTTCTGGCTAAGCGCTGGCAGGGTGCGGCACATGGATTAGCGCGCTTTGAAGCGCTTACCGGTTTGATTTACGCCAGTCTTGCGTTGGAGGGGCTGCAACCTTTGGCAATGCCAGCGGTCAGGGCATTGGCGAAGGAATGTCAGGAGCAGATCGATGCTCAGGGCGGGGTACCATCGCGCAATCCTGAAGACCTGTTGGAAGTGTTCATGCTCTTGACCTGGACCGCCGCGGCGCTGTCTGAAGCGGGGTATGCGCCGCCCACCGACCATTTGCAGGCGATAGAAAGAATCGCGCCGACACTGCGGACGCTGCGCCATGCGGATGGCGGGCTGGCGCGGTTCCATGGGGGGGGACGTGGCCATGAGGGGTGGCTTGATCACGCTCTCGCTCAGTCGCGCGCCAAGGGACGGCAGCCTGACGGGCTATCGATGGGTTTTGCGCGGATGTCTGCGGGGCGCACAAGCCTTGTCATTGATGCGAGCTTGCCGCCAGTGGCAAGAGCGTCATTCAACGCCCACGCGTCGACGCTTGCATTTGAGCTTACCTCCGGGCGCAGGCCTTTAGTTGTGAACTGCGGCTCCGGGCGCACATTTGGTCCTGACTGGCGTCGTGCCGGGCGTGCTACCCCATCGCATTCTACCCTGTCACTCGGGGGCTACTCCAGCGCGCGACTTGGTCCGGTTGACCCGGCGACCGGTGGCGAGCCGTTGGTGGAGGGCCCCGCACATGTTCCTTTTGAGATGGGCACCGCCTCTGATGGCTGGCGCTTTCAGGGCGGACATGACGGATTCGTGCCAACGCACGGGTTGACGCATGCACGGTCGCTGGAAATGACGGTTGATGGTCGTGGGGTTGCTGGCGAAGATATGCTGATTGCCATGGCGGATGGGGACAAAAGGCGGTTCGACCGGGCGCTGGAGGCGTCAAAACTTGCCGGGATCGCTTTCGACATCCGTTTCCACCTTCACCCTGATGTAGACGCAGCGTTGGATTTGGGCGGAACAGCGGTTTCGATGGCTTTGAAAAGCGGTGAAATCTGGGTCTTTCGCCATGATGGCGGGCAAAAACTGCATCTCGAGCCATCAGTCTATCTTGAAACGGGCAGATTGAAGCCCCGGGCATCAAATCAGATTGTCCTTTCGGGTCGTGCTATGTCATACGCCACGCGTGTCCGCTGGTCCTTGTCCAAAGCGCAGGAAACTGCAATTGGCGTGCGGGATCTGAGCTACGACATACCAGATTTGACCGATTAGACTGCCCAAAGGACCTCACCCATGACTGACCTCGCCCCGATGCGCCGCGCCTTGCTTTCCGTTTCTGACAAAACTGGGTTGGTCGATCTGGGCAAAGCGCTGGCTGCGCGGGGTGTCGAATTGCTCTCGACCGGGGGGACGGCGAAAGCGCTGCGCGACGCTGGACTTGATGTAAAAGACGTCTCTGACGTGACGGGCTTTCCTGAGATGATGGACGGACGGGTGAAGACCCTCCATCCCGCTGTGCATGGTGGGCTGCTAGCATTGCGGGACAATGCTGACCACGTCACAGCGATGAGCGACCATAATATCGGCCCCATCGATCTGGTGGTTGTGAACCTTTATCCTTTTGAGGAAACCGTTGCCAAAGGCGCGGAATATGCCCAAGCGATCGAGAACATCGACATCGGCGGACCTGCGATGATCCGATCTGCCGCCAAGAACCATGGCTTCGTCACCGTCGTTGTCGATGTCGAAGATTACGATGCAGTTATCGCAGAGCTCGAAGCGAATGATGGGCAGACGACCTACGCCCTGCGCCAGAGTCTGGCGCAGACGGCCTACGCGCGGACCGCTGCCTATGACACGGCAGTAAGTACGTGGATGGCCGCGCAAGTCGGAGGGACCCCCCGGCGTCGCAACGTCGGTGGCGGCTTGGCCCAGACGCTGAGGTACGGTGAGAATCCGCATCAGAACGCGGCTTTTTATACCGATGGCTCGGATCGACCAGGCGTGGCCACCGCAAAGCAGCATCAGGGCAAAGAACTCAGCTATAACAACATCAACGACACTGACGCCGCCTTTGAACTGGTCTCTGAGTTTGACCCCGTACTAGGTCCGGCCTGCGCGATCATCAAACACGCCAACCCCTGTGGTGTCGCCAGGGGCGCGAGCCTGAAAGAAGCCTATGTGCGTGCTTTCGACTGCGACCGGACATCTGCCTTTGGTGGGATCATCGCATTGAATCAACCTTTGGACGCTGCAACGGCTGAAGAGATCACCGGTATTTTCACCGAGGTCGTCATCGCGCCAGGCGCAGATGACGGTGCCCGCGAATTGTTTGCGCGCAAGAAGAACTTGCGCCTGCTGACAACGGAAGGGTTGGCGGACCCCACTGCCGCTGCATTGGCGATACGTCAGGTATCCGGTGGGTATCTTGTTCAGGACAAAGATACTGGCCGGATTGATGCGGAAGATCTGAAGGTCGTGACCAAACGCGCTCCGAGCGAGCAGGAACTTGCGGATCTGCTCTTTGCATGGACAGTGGCGAAACATGTGAAATCGAATGCAATCATTTACGTCAAGGACGGCGCAACTGTTGGTGTAGGTGCCGGGCAAATGAGCCGGGTGGACAGCACCCGCATCGCGGCGCGCAAGGCACGGGATATGGCAGAGGTGATGGGCCTGCCTGAACCCCTTACCCAAGGATCAGTGGTGGCATCAGATGCGTTCTTCCCCTTTGCGGACGGTCTCGTGACTGCGGCGGAAGCTGGTGCAACGGCGTTGATCCAGCCAGGTGGATCTATGCGGGATGACGAAGTGATCGCCGCTGCGGATGAGGCCGGCCTTGCCATGGTCTTCACTGGCATGCGGCACTTCCGCCACTAAGGGGGCCTCATGCGATCGCTCTATCTCGCCGCGGCAATTGCCTTTTTGATTGATCAAGCCAGCAAGTATGTTGTGATTTTTGGGCTGGAGTTGTGGCGCATCAGGACAATCGATGTACTGCCGCCCCTGCTGAATTTCCGGTATGGCGAGAACAGGGGCATAAACTTTGGCCTGTTTGACGGGGGCTCCGACACGTCGCGCTGGTTCCTGATCGGGATGGCACTGGTGATTTGCCTTGCCGTCTTCGTTTGGGTCCGCCGCACCCCGATGGGCGTCTGGGCTTACGCATCGGCGGGATTGCTGATCGGTGGAGCGTTGGCAAATGTGCTCGATCGCCTGATTTTTGGCTATGTTCTGGACTTCTTGAACATGTCCTGTTGTGGGATCAATAACCCGTTTGTGTTCAATCTCGCCGACGTATTCATATTTGCAGGTGCCATCGGCCTCGTGTTTCTGTCCCCGGACAGCAAAGCCCAAACAGAAAAAGGTCAGTGACATTGCCTGCCGCTCTGGCGTATCTAAAGACAAACGCGAGGAGACACGAAATGCGCCGTACCTTGGCCCTGATCCTTATTGCAACCACTCTGAGCGCCTGTTCGTCGGAAGGCTTGCAACAGGTGACGTCCAATTCGCGTGGACCGGATGAGTTCATCGTTGATCCAAAGTCAGAGCTGGTTATCCCCGATAATCTGGCGGAGCTGCCGGCGCCGACGCCGGGTCAGGCAAACCGGGCGGACATTGATCCTGAAGCAACCATGGTTACCTCACTTGGTGGGCGAGCGGGGGATGCGAGTGCGCCGATACCAAATTCCGATGGCGCACTTGTGACGGCGGCCAGCCGGTTTGGCGTGACACCAAATATCAGGCAGGCGTTGGCGGAAGAGGATGCGGCATTCCGAAGAGGGCAATCTCGTTTCACGCAGTTCAAGCTCTTCCCGGAAAACCTCTACAACGATGTCTATAGCTCACAAGCGCTGGATCAGCGCGCGACGGCAGAAGCCTGGCGTCGCTCTGGTGCCCGACTGCCGAGCTATCCACCGGAATGAGCCGTATTTTAGGCGAATGAGCCCTCACTTTCGTGACAGGACGTCTTGAATGGCGGCTTGATCAACGTACTTTCTGCACAACCGCGACACGAACGCTCATTTCCGAAAGGATGATACATGCTGCGACTGACAGTCTTTGCTGCGCTGATGGCGCTCCTTCCCGTGGCGGGGTCGGCAGACGAGGAAGCCGTCACAACCTTCGTGCTGGATAACGGCATGCAGGTGGTTGTGGTCGAGGATCATCGCGCCCCGGTCGTTCAGCACATGGTCTGGTACAGGGCGGGATCCGCTGATGAACCCAAAGGGTCGTCAGGCGTCGCCCATTTCCTAGAGCACCTGTTGTTCAAAGCGACGGATACGCTTGAAGACGGTGAACTGTCTGCCACAGTGGCGCGCAACGGTGGCCGGGACAACGCCTTCACATCTTATGACTATACCGCCTACTTCCAGCGTGTGGCCTCTGATCGTCTGGGGTTGATGATGCAGATGGAAGCTGACCGGATGAAGAATATCCGCCTGACCGAGCAGAACATCCTGACAGAGCGCGATGTCATCATCGAAGAACGCAATCAGCGCACGGAAAACAATCCCGGCGCGTTGTTCGGAGAACAAATCAACGCAGCACAGTATCTCAACCACCGTTACGGCGTGCCAATCATCGGCTGGATGCACGAGATGGAAACGCTCGATATGGAAGACGCGCTGAGTTTTTACGATATCTATTATTCGCCCAACAATGCCGTGTTGGTGGTGTCGGGCGACGTCACGCCCGAAGAGGTGCGCACGCTGGCCGAAAAGCATTATGGCGTGATCCCGGCCAATCCCGACTTGCCAGAGCGGCTCCGCACCGAAGAGCCTCCTCAGATTGCAGAGCGACGCCTTGTTTACCGCGATGCACGTGTAGCGCAGCCTTACGTTCGGCGGTCTTATCTGGCGCCAGAGCGCGATGCTGGCGCGCAGGAAAAAGCAGCGGCACTAATCTTCCTTTCCGAAATACTGGGGGGTGGCACGACCTCTTTTCTGGCTGAAGAGCTTCAATTCAATGCGCAAATCGCCACTTACACGGCCGGTTTTTATCGGCCAGTGGCTCTGGATGATTCGACGTTCAACCTGATCGTTGTTCCGCGTCCGGATGTCAGCCTGCAAGAAGCTGAAGATGCGATGGACGCTGCTCTGGCGAAATTCATGGAAACCGGTGTCGACGCCGAACAACTTGAACGAATCAAGTTCCAGATACGAGCAGAACAGATCTATGCCCGCGATGACGTAGATCGCATCGCCAATCGCTATGGGCAGGCGCTGACTTCTGGGCTGACGGTTGAAGACGTCCAAACCTGGCCAGATGTTCTGCAAGCGGTCACCGAAGAGGACATCATGGCCGCCGCGCGCGAAGTGCTCGACCGGCGCAGCTCGGTCACGGGTTGGATAATGCGTGAGGAGGTCACACAATGATGATGCGTTTTGCTGTAGCTCTGGCCGCCCTTGTGTGCCTCGCACTACCTGCAGCGGCAACTGTCGACATCAAGGAGGTCAAGACACCAGGTGGATTGACGGCCTGGTTGGTTGAAGATCATTCAATCCCCTTCATGGCGTTGGAAATACGGTTCCGAGGTGGTGCGTCGTTGGATGCGCCCGGGAAGCGGGGGGCAATCAACCTCATGACCGGTCTGTTGGAAGAAGGCGCGGCTGACATGGATGCGCGTGAATTCGCGCGACAGGCCGAAAGCCTTGCGACCTCAATCGGATTTGACGTGGACGACGACGCGCTGTCTGTTTCCGCGCGTTTTCTGACAGAGAACCGGGAGGAAGCCGTGGCGCTGCTGCGGGCGGCCTTGATCGAACCCCGCTTCGATCAGGACGCGATTGACCGGGTGCGGGAGCAAGTGGTCAGCGGCATCGAATCCGACGCCAAAGACCCGGATTCGCTTGCCAGTCAGGCGATGGATCGTATCGCCTTTGGGGATCATCCTTATGCCACGCCCCTCAACGGCACAGTCGAGTCTGTCAACGCCCTGACCCGCGACGATCTGGTGGCTGCACATGGCAAGGTTCTTGCGCGGGATCGTATCTATATTGGCGCGGTTGGTGACATCAGCGAAGACGAACTTGCCGCGTTGCTGGACGATCTTTTGGGTGAATTGCCCGCAACGGGCGCGGCAATGCCGCCGCGCGCGACCGTGGACATTCCTGGTGGCGTAACCGTTGTTCCTTTTGATACTCCGCAGTCTGTCGCACGCTTTGCCCAAAAGGGTATCAAGCAGGATCATCCGGATTATTTTACCGCAATCGTGCTCAATCACGCCTTGGGCGGAGGTTCTTTTGAAAGCCGGTTGATGGATGAAGTGCGGGCAAAACGTGGTCTGACCTATGGCGTCTATTCGTATCTGGCGGGCAAAGACCTGGCCGAGATTTATATCGGATCTGTGAGTTCTGCGAATGATCGGATCGCTGAGGCGATTGAAGTCATTCGCGCTGAATGGTCGAAAGCGGCCAAGGAGGGCGTGACGGCAGAAGAAGTCGCCAACGCCAAGACGTACCTCACAGGTGCTTATCCCCTGCGATTTGACGGAAATGGGCCGATTGCGAATATCATGGTCGGTATGCAGATGCTGGGCTTGCCTATCGACTATATCGCGACGCGCAACGACCGCGTCGAAGCGGTGACCGTTGAGGATGTGAAACGTGTCGCGGGTGAACTGCTCGATCCGGAAGGTCTGCAGTTTGTCGTTGTTGGTCGGCCGGTTGGATTGGAGTCGACACCTGCGAACTGACGCGAGAGGCGGCAGTTTGGAAGGTCTTATTCTCCGTAGGGCACCCAGATATTCTTGACCTCGGTCGCCGCATCCAGAAACGCCCGCCCTTGCCCCTCGCGCCCTGACCAATCACGGGCTAACCCGTTGTTGACCCAGGTTCGCTTGAGGTTACTTGCAGAGGCTTTTTCGATTTTCGCTGAAAGAGCGCCATCGCCAAAGCTCCAGACCGCGTCGACATCCATGTGGCTGGCGAGTGGCCCCGCAAGCTCGGCATGATCGCCGGTCAGGATGTTGACCACTCCGCCCGGAACGTCGGATGTTTCCAATACCTGTACAAAATCCGTTGCGGCCAGCGGAAAGGGCTCTGATGCGGCGAGGATGATCCGGTTGCCCATCGCGAATGCCGGGGCCATGCAGGAAATCAGACCAAGCAGGGGCATTTCATTCGGACAGATCGCGCCGATCACGCCAATGGGTTCTTTCATGGCAAGTGCTACCCCGCGGATGGGAACGCCGTGCACTTGCCCGTCGAATTTGTCCGCCCATGCGGCATAGGTAAAGAGCCTTTGAACCGAGGATTCCACTTCTGCCGCCCCAGACTTGCCGCCTTGCAGCGCATCCAGCCGTGCGACAATTTCCTGGGCGCGTGCGGCAAGGTTTTCCGCGACATAGTAGAGAATTTGCGCCCGCTGATGGCCCGTGGTCTTGGACCAGCCTTTCGCAGTTTGTGCGGCTTCGACCGCGTTGCGTACATCCTTGCGATTGGCCAGCGACACATGCCCCAACAAAGCACCTGATTTGCCGCGGACAGGGCGGGAATAGCCGCTGTCGGGCCGTGCCTGTTTGCCGCCGATGTAAAGCTTCGCTGTTCGGTCGATGGGGTCTGTAGGAGCATCAGCACCGCCAAACGCACGCACGGGTTTCAATGCGTGCGTCTTGGTTTTGGGTTTGGTGTAGGCGTTAAGCCCTTCCCATCCCCCCTCACGTCCAAATCCGCTTTCGCGAACGCCACCAAATCCGGCAGCAGCGTCCATCATGTTGGTGCCGTTGATCCAGACGATGCCGGTTGCAAGTTTGGGGGCAATGTCGAGCGCGAGGTTGATATTTTCGCTCCAAACCGTCGCGGCCAATCCATAGCGGGTATTATTGGCCAGTTGCACAGCTTCAGCAGGTGTCCGGAACGACGTGGAGACGAGCACAGGCCCAAAGATCTCCTCCTGCATCAAGGTATCCGCAGGCTGCAGGTCGGAAATCAGCGTCGGCGGATAGTAGCAGCCGTTTTCAGGGACGGCGCATGCGGCGACATGAGTTTCTCCGGCAGTGTTCGCCTGGACCAATTCCGTGATCTGCTTGAGCTGTTTAGGATCCACGATGGCGCCGATATCGATGCTTTTGTCCAGTGGGTCCCCGATGCGCAGTTTGTCCATGCGGGCTTTCAGCTTGGCGTGAAAAACATCCGCGATGGGTTCATGCACCAAGAGCCGAGACCCTGCACAGCAAACCTGCCCTTGATTGAACCAGATAGCATCGACCAGCCCTTCCACGGCGCTGTCGAGATCGGCGTCATCAAAGACGATGTATGGTGATTTTCCCCCGAGTTCGAGGGTCAGCGCCTTGCCGCTTCCTGCAGTTGCCTCGCGGATACGACGGCCAACGGCGGTGGAGCCGGTAAAGGCCACCTTGTCCACCTCGGCATCAACGATCATCTCTCCCACCGCGCCGTCCCCTGTGACGATGTTGACGACGCCTTTTGGAAGGCCCGCTTGTTGGCAAATGTCAGCAAAAAGCAAAGCGGTCAGCGATGTGTATTCGGCCGGTTTCAGGACTACCGTGTTGCCCATGGCCAGTGCCGGCGCGATTTTCCAGGCCAGCATGAGAAGAGGGAAGTTCCAAGGGATAACCTGCCCGCAGACACCCAAAGCCGCTCTGTCCGGCAGCTCTTCTTCCATCAACTGAGCCATGCCAGCGTGGTAGTAGAAGTGGCGTTGGGCGAGTGGGACGTCGATGTCACGCGCTTCGCGGATCGGTTTGCCGTTATCAAGTGACTCCAGAACCGCAAATAGCCTGCTGTGTTTCTGCAAGAGCCGCGCCAGCGCGTAGAGGTAGCGTGCCCTAGCATGGCCGCCTGATTTCTCCCACTTCGGTTGCGCTTTCCGGGCGGCGGCAACGGCCGCAGTCACGTCGTCTTGCGAGGCTTGTGTGATCTTTGCCAGCACTTCGTTGTTGGCAGGATTGCGGCTTTCGAAGGTCTTTCCCGGTACAGTAAAGTCACCATCGATGAAATGGCCAAGTACTTTGCCCTTGCCGTCAAGCCAGCGGAGCGCTTCGGATGCGCTTTCCGGGGCCGCGCCATATTCCATGGTGTCGAAGATCTCAGAAACGGTCATGGTGCTCACTTCTTTTCAAAATGCGGCTTTTAGCTTGTGGGATGGCGATAGCTGGCAGAGTAGGACCCAGTCACATGGTGTTCCAACTGCCGTTCGATGTCGTTCAGCAACGATGATGCCCCAAATCGAAATAGATCGGGCCGCAGCCACCGATCACCAAGCTCTTCCTTAATCAGCGCCAGATACGTAATCGAATCCTTCGCCTTGGAGATTCCACCAGCCGGTTTATAGCCGACGCGGTAACCGGTACGGTCAAAATAGTCACGAATAGCGCGTATCATGACAAGGCTTACCGGCAGCGTCGCGTTGACGGTTTCCTTGCCGGTCGACGTTTTGATGAAATCTGCACCTGCCATCATGCAGACCAATGAGGCCCGCGCGACATTTCGCAAACTGCCCAACTCTCCAGTGGCAAGGATGGCTTTGACATGCGCGTCGCCGCAGGCTTTTCGGAACGCACGCATTTCGTCGTAAAGCGCTTGCCAGTTCCCGGTTAGGACGTGGCGCCGAGAGATCACAATGTCAATTTCTGCCGCACCTGCTTTCACGCTTTCGTCGATCTCCGCAATACGCAGATGGAAGGGCGAGAGACCAGCGGGAAAACCCGTGCTGACAGCGGCAACTGGTATGCCGCTTCCATCAAGCGCGCGTACTGCGGACGGGATCATGTCATGGTAGACACAAACGGCCCCGGTCGTGAGCCCGCTGATACCCAAAACCGAAAGCAAATCTGCGGATATCGGCTGGCGCGCTTTGGCGCACAGCCGCGCAACGCGCCGTTCGGTGTCATCACCCGAGAGGGTGGTCAGATCAATGCAGGAGACCGCCCTCAAAAGCCAAGCGGCCTGATGGGTCTTCTTCACAGACCGTCGGGCAGGCAGGGTGCCCGCGCGTCGCTCGATGGCCGAGGTATTCGCCTGAAGGCGCATTACCCAATCCATATCCAACGCCATCCCGGGATTACGGGGTTCAGTGATCTGCGGCAGCTGGTTTGCCGGGGCATGTGAGAGATCGGAAGTGCCGAGCGTTTGCATATGGCTTGTCCTTGGGCAGAGTGACCGAAATTCGCACGGCTTTGTGCCCTTGGCAAGCTGCCTGCCGTGCCGTCAAATTCGGAAAACATCCCATTTAGCCGTTATCGCGCTGTTTGAATTTGCGAATTATTCGCAATTTAGTTGACTTCTTGCGAATGGCTCTCATATTCAATTTCATGACAGCAAACGATTCATCCATGACTCTCTCAAGACGTAGCCTATTGGGCGGTCTCGCGGCGGCGGTTTCTCTGGGCTCAACTGCACCTCGCGCATTGGCAACGGCTCAGCTCGATGTGGTTGCGACGACGGGTATGATCGCGGATGCGGTTCGCATGGTTGGTGGTGATCTCGTCTCGGTGAAGGGTTTGATGGGGGCGGGTGTGGACCCGCATGCTTATCGCCAGACACGTAGCGACATTGTCGCGATGACGCGCGCTGACACCGTTCTTTGGCATGGCCTCTATCTCGAAGCGCAAATGGAGAGCTTCCTTGAAGACCTTGCGCGCAAAATGCCTGTGACGCCTGTCGCCGAAGGCTTGCCGCGCGATATGCTGTTGAGCCACGAAGACTATGAGGGCAGGTTCGACCCGCACGTCTGGATGGACGCCAAGCTGTGGTCCCTTGTGGTTGATGAAGTGGCGTCAGCATTGTCTGATGCGCGTCCTGAAGCTTCGGATGTTTTTGCGGAAAATGCGGCCGCCTTCAAATCTGAGCTGGACGCTTTGGATGGATATACCCGCCGCGCGTTGGAGAAACTCTCCAGAGAACAGCGCGTTTTGGTCACAGCCCATGATGCTTTTGGTTATTTTGGCGCGGCGTATGACTTTGAGGTGCTTGGCATCCAGGGGATTTCCACCGAAAGCGAAGCCGGGTTGAATCGTATCTCCGACCTTGTGGAAATGCTTGTCGCGCGTGACATTCGCGCCGTCTTTGTTGAGACTTCTGTCTCTGATCGCAATATGCGCGCCTTGATCGAAGGAGCAGCTTCAAAAGGCCATGATGTGATGATCGGTGGGGCGCTTTTCAGTGACGCCATGGGGCCTGAAGGAACCTACGAAGGTACTTATCTGGGAATGATCGATCACAACGTCACGACCATTGCTCGGGCATTGGGGGCGGAATTGCCTGCCGGCGGTCGTCTTGGAAAACTTGGAATGGGTGCCTGACGCTTATGACACTGGTTCTGGCCGCAAAGGATGGCGCCTCCGAAGACCGCAGCTCGGCTGCACAGTCACCTTTGCAAGTGCGGGGCATGACCGTGTCTTATGGGCAGAAACCCGCTGTTTTCTCCGTCGACATGTGCGTAGCTGCCGGCTCCATGACGGCCATTATTGGACCGAATGGCGCTGGAAAATCGACACTACTCAAGGCGGCCCTGGGCATTCTGAAACCACTAGCCGGGACGACTGAGGTCTTCGGTAAACCTATTTCCAGAATGCGTGACCGGATCGCTTATGTCCCGCAGCGCGCGAGTGTTGACTGGGACTTTCCGACGCGTGTGGTCGATGTTGTTCTGATGGGCATGTACCCGCAACTTGGCCTGCTGGGGCGTGTGCGCCAGTGCCATCGGGACAGGGCCGCCGATTGTCTCCGTCGTGTCGGCATGGAGGATTTTGAAGCGCGCCAGATCGGCCAGCTTTCCGGCGGCCAGCAACAACGTGTATTTCTGGCGCGCGCGCTTGCGCAAGACGCAGATCTTTACCTGCTGGACGAACCTTTTGCAGGTGTTGACGCCGCTACGGAAAAAGCAATCATTTCGGTCCTGAAAGAATTGCGGGATGAAGGTAAGACCGTTGTGGCTGTCCATCATGACCTGACGACGGTGACCGAATATTTCGACCACGTCTTCCTGATAAACACGCGCAAGGTTGCGGAAGGTCCGGTTCGGGACGTCTTCACAACGGACAACCTGCAAGCCGCTTATGGCGGTCGCCTCGCAACGGCACAGACAGACCAGCTACACGCCACGCTGGGATAACAATGTTTCTCGAGGCTCTGTCATTGCAGCTTGGGTACAACGCAACCCTTGTGACGGTTGGTGCCACGCTACTTGGAATGGCAGCGGGGGTCGGCGGCACCTTTTTGTTTCTGCGCAAGCGGGCCTTGGTCAGCGATGCGATCTCGCATGCAACCCTACCCGGTGTTGGTATTGCATTCATGGTGATGGTGGCTTTCGGCGGGGATGGGCGTAACCTGATCGGGCTGTTACTGGGTGCAGCACTTTCCGCAGGGCTGGGCCTGCTGGTGGTGCATTGGCTCAGTACCCGAACACGTCTGGCAGAAGATGCAGCGATTGGTGCGGTTCTGTCGGTGTTCTTTGGGTTTGGGATCGTGCTTTTGACCGTGGTGCAATCCATGACCGCAGGTCGGCAGGCGGGGCTTGAAGGGTTCCTGTTGGGATCGACCGCGGGGATGTTGCGCGCTGACGCTGTCACTATCGCGCTTTCCGCGGCGTTGACGCTGGCGCTGGTGCTGCTGTTACGACGTCCGTTGACTCTGGCGTCCTTCGATCCGGAGTTCGCGGCAGCGACCGGCCAAAACGTGCCCAGAACCGATCTCGCCATGATGGGTCTGGTGCTTGCCGTGACAGTCGTGGGCATGAAAATCGTCGGGCTTATCCTGATTGTTGCATTGCTTATCATTCCGCCAGTGACCGCGCGTTTTTGGACGGAACGAACGGATCACGTTGTGATCATCTCTGGTTTGGTTGGCGGCGTCGCGGCCTATGTCGGCGCTTGTCTCTCAGCGGTCGTGCCGGATATGCCGACCGGACCGATCATCGTTCTTGTCGGATTTACGCTTTTTTTGGTGTCGCTGCTGCTGGCGCCAGGACGTGGCGTGCTGGCGGCTTACCTTGGCCATCGTCGGTTCCAGCGGCGCGTACACATGCGGCAAGGGCTACTCGCACTGGCACAAGGCCAGCCGATCTATGAAAAGCTGACTTTGCGACTATTGCGCCGAGCAGGCTGGACACGTCGAGACGGCGTGCCGACACAGGCCGGACGTGGTCGCGCCAGCCGCGCTTTGCTGGACGAAACCCGCTGGCAATTGATCCGTCGTGACCCCTCCTTTGAGGCGGCGGCTGCCCACTATGACGGTCTGACGCCAATTGAGCGGGTTCTTACACAGGATCAGATTGCCGAGATCGACAGTCGCATTCCTGCACCGCAAGGGGTGGCCCCGTGAGCGGTGCCGAATTTGTTCCTCTATCACTGACACCAATGCTGATCGGCATTCTGGTCGCTGTTGCCTGCGCGCTGCCGGGCAATTTTTTGCTGTTGCGCAAACAAGCACTCATCGGTGATGCGATCAGCCATGTTGTCCTGCCGGGGATCGTCGTCGCGTTCTTGGTGACGGGCGCAATCACAACCTGGCCGATGCTATTGGGGGCTGCTGGGGCTGCAATTATTGCGGTTGCCGCCATCGAACTTGTGCGTCGTCTGGGCCGGATCGAACCGGGTGCAGCCATGGGTGTTGTGTTTACCGCCATGTTTGCGGGCGGCGTCCTACTGCTGGAGCAATCCGACACGTCGTCGGTTCACCTGGATGTGGAACATGCATTGTTTGGAAACCTCGAAAGCCTGATCTGGCTTGATGCGTCCGGCTGGTCGTCTCTGGTCGATCCCGTTGCCTTGGCCGGCTTGCCAGTGGAGCTGCCGCGGATGGCTATTACTCTCGTGGCGATCGTCGCATTCGTCGTGGTCTTTTGGCGGCCCCTGAAAATAGCAACCTTTGACGAGGGATTCGCCCAGACCATCGGGATGCGCACTCGACCTTTGGGGTTAGCACTTGTCATCTTGTCCGCTGTTGCAGCCGTCGCGGCCTTTGACGCTGTGGGCAGCATCATCGTCATTGCAATGTTCATATGCCCACCAGCGGCGGCGCGACTGATGACAAACCAGTTAGAGCGACAAGTGGCGTGGTCCGTGGTGTTCGCAACCTTATCCGCCGTTCTTGGCTACGTGCTGGCAGGATACGGGCCGCTTTGGTTCGGGTTCGCCTCCTCTGTATCAGCTGCAGGCATGATCGCGACGACTTCTGGCGTGCTCTTGGCGCTCACGGCCTTTTTTGGCCCACACCGTACGCGCGGGGGTACTGCGGAAGCTCAGATCTGAGCGTTTTCCAAGGTGCTGTTGGGATAACGGCCTTTGACAAAACTTCCCGGAAATTCGGTTTCAGAATCGCCTCTAGTCATGCTAGGTTTTGTTGCATGGCAAACGCTAACCCCAACATAGGCGAAAATCGCCCTGTAATTCGGCAACTTGACGAAGCTGCGATCAACCGCATTGCGGCAGGGGAAGTTGTCGAACGACCGGCCTCCGCCGTGAAAGAACTTGTCGAGAACGCGGTAGATGCAGGCGCGCGTCGTATCACGATAGAATACGCCGACGGCGGCAAGACCTTGATCCGGGTTCAGGACGATGGCTGTGGAATGACATCAGCCGATTTACCTCTGGCGCTAACGCGACACGCGACCTCCAAGATCGACGGATCAGATCTGCTGAACATCAACACATTCGGGTTCAGAGGCGAGGCCTTGCCCTCATTGGGGGCCGTTGGCCGGCTGTCGATCGTATCGCGCGTTTTGGGCGCGGCAGGAGTAGAAATCTCTGTTTCTGGCGGCCGCCTGTCAGAGCCGAAACCGACAGCTTGCAACGTTGGCACCACAGTCACACTACGCGATCTGTTCTATGCCACACCCGCACGATTGAAATTTCTCCGAACCGACCGGGCGGAAGCTCAGGCGATAGCAGATGTCGTGAAACGGTTGGCCATGGCTGAGCCGTTTGTGACCCTTCTGTTGAGAGATGTATCAGGCGAAGGTAAGGGGCGAGACGTTTTTCGGGCGGATGCCGAACAGGGAGATCTATTTGGCGCATTACGCGGGCGACTGGCGCGCGTACTTGGGGCTGAGTTTATTGACAATGCCATTCCGATTGATGCGACCCGCGACGGGTTGCATTTGACAGGCTTTGCCGCCCTTCCGACCTATTCCCGTGGATCCGCTGTTGCGCAATACCTGTTCGTCAACGGGCGTCCGGTCAGGGATAAGCTATTGGTTGGTGCCCTGCGGGCCGCCTATTTCGACTTTCTGAGCCGCGACCGGCATCCGGCTGCGGCCTTGTTTCTTGAGTGTGATCCCAACCTTGTGGATGTGAACGTACATCCGGCAAAATCCGAAGTACGGTTCCGCGACCCGGGAGTGGCTCGAGGCCTCATTGTCTCGGCATTGCGGCACGCCTTGGCGGAGGCCGGGCATCGTGCGTCGACAACAGTTTCGACTGCGACGCTTGGCGCGATGACGCCGGAACCGCAGGGTGCACGGGTTTACCAGATGGACCGGCCCAGAACGCCTTCTTTGTCGTCGATCCAACAAACACCTGCATTCGCAGAGGCCTCCGCACCCTGGGGACGTGTCGCAGATGAAACGCCCCCTCAGCAGTCGCAGCATGAGGAAACAGCAGACTATCCGTTGGGAACGGCCCGCGGACAGGTGCACGAGAACTACATCATCGCGCAGACAGCAACCGGCATGGTGATTGTTGACCAACATGCGGCGCACGAAAGACTGGTTTACGAGAAGTTGAAAAACCAGATGGCCGAAAAAGGAGTTTCTGCTCAGGCGCTTCTGATCCCCGAGATCGTGGAGCTTTCGTCAGATGATTGCGCCCGTTTGTTGGACGTGTCGTCTGATCTGGCGTCTTTCGGGCTGGTTATTGAACCCTTTGGAGGCACTGCAATCGCCGTGCGTGAAACGCCCGCAGTTCTGGGTACTGTGGACGCGCGCGCGATGGTGCTTGATATTCTGGATGAACTGGCGGACGCGGGCAGCTCGAATATCGTTCAGGCGCGTGTTGAGGCCATACTAAGCCGTATGGCTTGCCATGGGTCGATCCGCTCGGGTCGGTGGATGCGCGCGGAAGAGATGAATGCCTTGCTGCGCGAGATGGAAAACACGCCACATTCGGGACAGTGCAACCATGGGCGGCCCACCTATGTTGAGCTCAAACTGGCAGATATCGAACGGTTGTTTGGGCGCACATGATTAGCGTTGCCGGATACCAGATCGACCTGAGCGATCCTGTTACGCAGGCCATTGCTGGCGGTGTTGGTGTTTTGGTGTTGATCCTGATCCTTCTGATCATGGCAGTACGCGCCGCAGGGCGCAGTGCGCGGATGACGGAACCGCTTGCACATCAAATCGGTGCGCTTGGCCAACACGTGCAACACCTGAGCGCAGGGCAAGAACAACTACGTGGCGGGTTGCAGACCGTGTCCGACACGCAAGCCAACGCGCAGACTCAGGTCATTCAAACGGTCGAAGCGCGTTTGGCGGATGTGCAACAAAACATGCAGGATCGGCTTGCGGACAATGCAATGCGGTCTCAGCGTGCGCTGACGGATATGCAAGAACGCATGAAAGAGTCGCTGCACGGCTCGAGCAAGCAAACAACGACCTCGCTGACGCAATTGCAGGAAAGGCTAGCCGCAATCGACAAGGCGCAAGACAACATCACCAAGCTCTCGGGTGATGTGCTTTCTTTGCAGGACATTCTCAGTAACAAGCAAACCAGAGGGGCATTTGGCGAGATACAGCTACGTGATATTGTCTCAAAGGCGCTACCATCGGACAGTTATGCCTGGCAACACACGCTCAGCAATGGCAAGCGTGCAGATTGCCTGATCCATCTACCAAATCCGCCCGGACCAATTGTCATTGACAGTAAGTTCCCGCTTGAAGCCTACGAAGCGTTGCGCGCAGCAGAAACGGATTGGGAATTGAAGGATGCGGTTGCCAAAATGAAAACGGCGGTAACCAAACATATCGCTGATATTTCAGAGAAATATATTATCGAAGGTGAAACTGCCGATGGCGCTTTGATGTTCCTGCCGTCAGAGGCTGTCTATGCCGAGTTGCATGCTAATTTTCCCGACATCGTCCGCAAGGGTTTTGATGCCCGCGTCTGGATCGTCTCGCCTACTACCTGCATGGCAACGCTCAATACGATGCGGGCTATTTTGAAAGACGCGCGTATGCGGGAGCAAGCCGGCGCCATCCGCAAAACGCTCAAACAACTTCACCGTGACGTGGAACTGGTCGTGGAACGTGTCGGGAAACTGGATACGCATTTCCGGCAGGCTCAGAAAGATGTGCATGAAATCAGCACCGCGGCGGAGCGGGCCGGAAAACGGGCAACGCGTCTGGATAACTTTGATTTTGAAGAGCTGGACACACCCGACGTAAAAGTGCTGCCGCTGACCCGAACGGAAGGCTCTGGTTAGCGGGCTTCAGCCGCGGCCATTATGCCTCGCAACTCCGCGAGGCCTCTCAGACGCCCAATCAGCGGATAACCCGGCATGCTCTGCGCCGAAAGATCGGAAAGCAATTCCTGCCCGTGATCAGGTCGCATCGGAATCTGCCAATCTGACCGCCCCTCTTCACGCCGCCGCCGTTCTTCCGCGACGAGAGCGTTGATGGTCGCAACCATGTCCGTGTCGCCTTCAAGATGTGCCGCTTCAAAGAAATCCGGCCGTTTTTTATCGTCGCTCGGGAGGCGCTGGGTGTTTCTGAGGTGTGCAAAATGGATCCGCGGGCCTAGACGTTCGATAAAGTCCACCGGATCAAAAGATGGGCATACGCCAAGAGACCCCGTGCAAAGAGTTGCTCCATTCGCTGGCGTATCGACTGATTGCAGCACCCGCGCGTAATCCCCTGTAGAGGACATCACTCGGGGCAACCCAAGCAATGAAAATGGAGGATCGTCGGGATGGCAGCATAAGCGCACACCAAGTTGCTCTGCCAGAGGGCATATCTCGGCTAAGAAATCTATCAGGTTTTGCCGCAACCTGTCGGCGTCGATCTCGCTATAACTTTCTAACTGCGCGCGCACATCTTCGAGGTTCCAATTGTCATTTGCACCCGGCAGTCCCGCGACAATATTGTTTGTCAGCGTCGTTTTCTCGGCGTCAGACATTTGTTGAAAACGAGCCTTCGCGATGTCCTTTTGATCTGCAGAGTAGTCGTCCAATGCTGATTTGCGCCGTAACAAATGGATATCGAAAATGGCGAAGTCAATCAGATCAAACAACATCGCGGTGCCGCCATGTGGTTGGCGAGCCCGGAGTTTGGTGCGGGTCCAATCAAGGATTGGCATAAAATTATAGCAGATCGTTTTGATGCCAAGCCCAGCCAGGTTTCGCATGCTCTGCTGGTAGGCGCCGATATGATCTTTCATCTCCGCAGTTTGCGTTTTAATGGCCTCTGAGACCGGCAAGCTTTCAACCACATCCCATTGGTATCCAGCTTCAGACAGCGTCTCCATACGTATACGTATTTCCCTTTCGGTCCAAACGACACCGGGTGAGATGTGATGCAGGGCCGTAACAATACCTTGAACGCCAACCTGCTTGAGGTCATCGAGGGCCACGGTATCTGAGGGCCCAAACCAACGCCAACATTGCTTCATACCTTCCATCCTTCAAATAGCGGGTGGTTTTCCGCCAGAGGCAGATCAACCCGTCGACCCGTTCGTGCTGCGTGATAAATCGCGGTGACCAGTTCAACCGAAGCAGCGCCATCTTCCAGGGTCACAGCCAGAGCATTGTTGGAGGTCAGGTCATCTGTGACCGCCGCCAAAAACCCTTCGAATCCAGGTCTCTCGGAAGGGGCTTGCGCCAAGATCATCTCCAGCTCCTTTTGGCGCGAAGGATTCCGCGCTGTGAATGTCCAGTCACCAAGCCCCGGACAATAGGGGTTTGTGTCCGATGTCGCGGTGAGATGTTCGAACACGTACCGGAGCCTCGTCTCGTCGGTCGCGGATCCGAGCGTTATGCTGCTCGTTCCAAGCGCACCGTTTGCAAATTCCAGGTTGATGGCTGCGCAATCCTCTGTCTCGATGTTGTTCACGCGGGTCGTCGTGAAGGCCGAGACAGATGCCACAGGGCCCATGACCTGAGACAGCAAATCGTGGCTATGAATCGCGTGCCCGAGCACGGCGCCCCCTTGCTCCCCGTCCCAGGTTCCGCGCCAGGGGACGGCGTAGTAGTCCGCGCCACGGTTCCAATGTGTCTCGGCAGCAGCAATGATCGGCTGACCTGCAAATCCAGAACGTATCACATGTCGCAATTTCGCGAGGCCCGGCCCCCAACGGTATTGAAAAACTGGAAATACACGCCGGTTGTAGCGTTTCGCTGCCGATTTGATCGCTGCAATGTCCTTTAGGGAAGTGGTCAAGGGTTTCTCGCAGATCACATGTTTTGATTTCGAAAGCGCATCTAGCGTTACCGAGGCATGTAAGTGTGGTGGCAGACAAACATCGATCAGGTCAATCGATGGGTCGTCCAAAGCGTCTTTGATCTGAGTTCCGGGCGTGCTTGACGTTCCCTTGGTCAGCGCGCGCGCTTTTCCAACATCTTGATCGATCACCCTTACAACATTGAATTGATTTGCTAAATACCGATAGCACTCAAAATGTTGAGCGCCGATCCCCGCTCCTAGAATTGCAACGCTGATCATGCATTGGCCTCGTCGGCAATCTGTTGCGCTTGGAGTGCCAGCTCCATGACCTTGAAGCAATGCGCTTGTGTCATTGCTGTTTCCGTACGATTGCGTATGTCACTGGACAGCCGACCAAAGTAAGGTAGTCCGGCGTCGGAGCTATCGATCTTCTCACATCGTTTGCCGTTCACGATGATGAGGTGGTCCGTCCCGCCGGTCCCGCCGACATCGACATATTTTCGCAATTCGATATAGCCCTCAGTTCCAAGCAAATTCAGCCGACCGTCTCCCCAGCTAGGGAGGGCATCCGGGGTATACCAGTCAACGCGTATGGTGCCGGTTCCCTGATCGCTTCGCAGGGAAATCTCTCCGAAGTCTTCAAGACCAGGGTGTTCGGGGTTTGCATAATTCGCAACAAATGCGTTGGTGATCTCCGCATCCGTTGAGCCGGTGAAATGCAAGAACTGGTCGATCTGATGAGATGCGATGTCGATCAAAATGCCGCCATAACGATCCTTGTCGAAAAACCAGTCAGGCCGCATCGCTTTGTTCAGCCGATGGGGTCCAAGCCCCGCCGTGTGTACGACGCGTCCGATTTCGCCCGCTGCCACCAGCTCGGAAGCCATGGTCACAGAAGGCACTTCAAAACGTTCAGAAAAGTTTATCGACCAAATGCGGCCTGTTTCGCTCACCGCTTGTTTGATCTCATCCAGTTGCGAGATTGTCGTGCACCCGGGCTTATCCACCATCACATCCATACCGTGACGTATGGATTTTAACGAGAGTTCGGCTCGATCGGCGGGCACTGCGGCAATCAGGGCAAGATCGGCTCCGATACTCAGAGCCTCCTCTAGATGGGTTATCCTCGGAACGTCTGGAAAGCGTTTTTGAAATCCTTGCAGTGTATTGGGCGTGCCGTCGGTCCAATACCCGACGCACTTTGCCCCCGTTGCGAGCATGTTTGCGGTCATTCCATAGATGTGCCTGTGATCAAGGCCCAGAACAACGAAACTCAGGGTCATACCGATGCCACCTCTGTCCAACTTCCTTTGTTGCTTGAACGTTCCATTGCATCAATAACGGCATGGGACCACAAAGCTTCGCGCCCCGGTGCGAGCGGTTGTCTTTTGTTATCGAGACTCGTGGCAAAATCCTCGATCACGCTCTGATGCCACGCATGTGTAAAGGCCATTGGATCTGCGCCACCACCGGTATCGGTGGCTTCACCGATGGTCTCGATATTGCCATCGCGGTAGGTAAGGGTCAGCGTGCCCGCGTCCAAATGAGCGGTCGCTTGTGTCCCGTGTAGCGTGATGGTCTCGCTCCGTCCGGGGAAGGCGGCAGTGGTCGCGTGCAGCGTGCCCATGCAGCCAGAGGCCGTTTCAAATATCGCACCGGCCCAGTCTTCTGCTTCCATACGGTGAAGTATTGTTTTGTGCATGACGGCCTGAATACGGCTCATCGGACCAAGAAGCCAAAGCAGATTATCAAGCGTGTGAATAGCTTGAGTTATCATCACACCGCCGCCGTCACGCAGGCGGGTTCCGCGGCCTGGCGCGTCATAGTAACTCTGATCACGCCACCATGGCACACGCACTTCTACACTTACGATCTGACCGAGTTCGCCGCTGTCCAGTTTTTCTTTCAACGTCATGGACGCAGCACGCGCGCGATGTTGAAAGACGATGCCGAATGGAATGGCGGCCTGCTCATAGATGTCGACGATTTCTTTTGCTGCCCCAAGCGTCCGTTCGATGGGCTTTTCCATCAAGATGGGTTTTCCAGCATTTGCGAGAGCTTTGACGTACGACAGTCTGGCGTCTGGCGGCGTCGCCAGAATGACGAAATCAATCACTGTATCGGAGGCTAACTGTGGCAGATCGCTATATGAAATTACGGGATGCCCGATGTGCTCAGACGCTGCCAGCGCGAAGCTACGTGTTTTTTCGGGATCTCTGCCCAACACGCCGTGCAAGGACACATCAGGGGCATCTCGCAGAGCGGCAAGGTGGGTTTCAGCTACCATGCCCAAACCGATGAGCGCGACCTTCTTCATGCACGTTCTCGGGGAATGATCGCGCCCCGGTGCTGTACGACATTGGCAGCACAGTTGTGTCCAGCGATCAACGCTTCTGACTGTGACGCTCCCGAAACGATAGCACCCAGATATGCACCGTTAAAGCTGTCTCCGGCAGCCGTTGTATCGACGACAACAGGTGCGGGGTCATAGGCTTGCTCTACCTTTGAGCCCAGCGACACCGGACCCTCAGAGCCGCGTTTTAACCCTCCCCGACGACCGGACTTCAGAAAACGATCAACGACCTGTGCGGCGGTTTCGTCAAAGAGTTCCATTTCGTCGTCTATCGAAGGCAGACAGATGTCAGCACGCTCCCAGAAGGCGCGTGTTACCTGCTGCGCTGTGCGCTGGTCTTCCCACAGCCGCGGCCGATAATTGCTGTCATAGGCCAGCGCGACGGGTGTTTTATCCAGCCAATCCAACAATGCGCTCCGGGCTTCGGGTGGCAGGATGGCGACTGAAATTCCAGATATGTAGACGAGATCAAAATCCTTCAGGACGCTACAATCAATTCCGTCTGGCGTCGCGAATAAGTCACGCGCGGCTGCGGCGCTGCGCCAGTAGGTGAATGATCTCTCGCCGTCGTCCGTGGTCGTGATGGCGTACAACCCTGGTGATTTGTTCTCTGCTCTGGAAATCGCCTCCGTTCCGATATCCTGTTCCGCGATGAAGCTTTCAATCTGATCGGAGAACGGATCGTCGCCCAGCCGTGTTACATATTGAACATCCAGTTCAGGCTTTGATCGTTTGAGATAGATTGCGGTGTTCAGGGTATCCCCGGCAACGCCAACTTGAGCCGTTTTGCCGTTGAGGGACAGCTCTATCATTGCTTCTCCGACGCATGCAATCCGTGTCATCAACGTTGCTCCCTTTTCCAAATAATGAGCCCCGAGGCCACGATTGTGATCGCGCCAAAAACGACCCAAAAGTCTGGGACATGGCCGAAGATCAACCAGCTGAACGCGGCGATGTAGATCATGAACGAATAGGTGTAGGGCATGAGAGTATGTGCCGGGGCGAACCTATGCGCATTCGTCAAAAGCTGATGACCTGCCCAACCACCGACGCCAAGACCTACAAGCAGGACCAGATCTTGTAGGTTAGCCGGAGGCACCCAACTCCAGAGCGCAAAGGGCAACAATAAAAACGTTCCCAAAGCGCCCAGGTAGAACTGCTGTGTCTCAACCGCAACGATGCCCGCAAGACGCCGGGTCATCAGAGAATAAAGCGCCAGCGCCGTAGCGTTGTAGAGTGGCAGGATCATGGCCCAATGAAAGGCCTCCCCAAACGGTCGGATGACGATCAAGACACCTGCAAATCCCAACAGGATCGCGCCCCATCGCCAAGGGCCGATACGCTCTTTCAACAGCGTGATGGATAGAAGGCAGACGATGATCGGGCTGGAGAACATGATTGCAGAAACGACGGTCAGCGGCAGGAAGTTCAGGGCATAGAAATTCAGGCATGTCGCTGAAATCAATAGCAATGCTCGCGTCATAACCTGCCACTTGTGGTCGGTCTCAAACCGGCGCAGATCAAATCCGTCCTTTGCGATCATACCGACTGAAATGACGAAATGCCCCGCATACCGCATAAAGGCCAGCTGGATCGCCGGTAGCCCGGCGAGCACCAACCATTTGGCTGACACGTCAACCACCGCGAACAGAAACCACGCCGCCAGCATCATCAGGATGCCAAGCTGTGGTCTGTCCTCAATGGCCTGTGCGGCGACGGCCACGCTACTTGCCGAACTTTGCCGCGTAGAAATCTACCATCTGGCTGACCATGTCATCCCCGCGCCCGGTGTCGCGGGCTTCGGTGAGGGCTGCGAGGGCGCATTTCGACATGATACTGTCTACCCCTGCTTCATCCGCCATTCGAGCATAGTAGCCGACATCTTTGGCAGCGTTCTTGATTGCGAAAGCCAGCTGGTTGGGGTCTTCATCGACACCGTACCCTTTCACGAAATCCATCATGCCGGAATGCAGGGGACCCGCTGCCATCACGTCGTACATCTGCTGACGGTCAACGCCAGCCACATCCGCCATGGCAAAAGCCTCTGCCATCGCGTTGGCGACGGTCATCCCGAAGAAATTATTGATGAGCTTGATTGTATGCCCCGACCCCAGCGCGCCAAGGTGAAAGACGTTCTCTCCCAAATCCTGCAGAACAGGTTCGACCTTGTCGAAGGCGGCCTTGTCACCGGAACACATGATGTTCAGCAGCCCGTCCTTTGCGTGGCTCGGCGTCCGTCCCAGTGGCGCATCCAAATAGGTGCCACCTGCTGCCTGCGTTTCCTCGCCCAATGTGCGCGTGGAACCGGGAAGTGAGGTGCCGAAGTCGATCACCGTCGCGCCGGGTTTCAATCCCGCCAGGACACCATCCGCACCGCGCATCCGGCTTTCCACATGATCCGATGTGCCCATGCACAACATCACGATGTCAGAGGCGGCGGCCACTTCCCGACCGGTTGAGGCCTCGCTTGCACCGCGCGCCAACGCTTGGTCGAGGTAGGTGCGGTCGCGGTTGCCGAGAACCGTCAGATCGTAGCCTTGGTCCTGAAGACGACCGACCATGGCGCCCCCCATGAGGCCAAGACCAATGAATCCAATTGCGGGTTTAGACATGGGGTTCTCCTATTTGATGGTATCAAAGGCACGTTTCTTCATGCCCTTCTGAATTTCGTAGATCGAGATCGGGACATCCGGTTGTGGTTGCGGAATGCGCACCGGAATATCCTTCAGGCGGGGGTTCTTAGTGCTTTCACCGCAAAGCATCCGCGTGTCGTAGTCTTCAATCCCGTCCCACCGGGTCATTGACCCCATGATTGGGAATGCATCCGCCGCCATCATCTCGTAAAACAGGATGCGCCGCGCCCGGTCCGAAGTGTTAAGTGCGGAGCCATGAACGATCCGCCCGTGATGAATACTGATCGACCCCGCAGGACCTGTCAGCTCCACTGCGTCTTTGGGATCCAGCCCGTTTTCCGCCGGCAACATTGCGCCAGCAAAGACGCCATCTACGTGGTGGTCAAAAACCGGCCCCTTGTGGCTGCCCGGGTAGACCATGAGCGGCCCGTTCTCTGATGCCATGTCGTCGATCAGAACGCCGATGGCGAGGATGTCATCATTTGTGTGCGGGTAGAATGCATAGTCCTGATGCCATTCGACAGCAGCGCCGTACCCAGCAGATTTCATATTCAGCTTGGTCGTGTGCAGCCGCAGATTCGGGCCGACCAAGTCGCGGGCGGGGGCAAGTACATGATCTGAATGCATCAGATCCTTCACCACGTCCGAGATCGTATGGGGCAGTTTGATGCGCCGCAGGCGTGGGTTCTCTGGCGTATGCGTGTCTTCAAGGTCCAACCGGTCATTAGACACTGTCATACCAGCAGCCTCAGCTTCGAAACGCGCGATCTCGCTGCGAATTTTGCTGATCCATTCGGGGGGGATCTGGTTTTCAAGAACGAGGTAGCCGTTTGCGTCGTAGCTTTCAATCTGATCAGGCGAGAGCACTTCGGGCATAAGCTTCTCCTGTCGTTTGGGTCGCAAGCTGGGCTTCGATCTGCAAGGCGACCTCGAGCGTTCGGGTCGCATCAGCGACGTCAATCAAGGGCGCGGAGCCCTCCATAACGTCGAGAAAGTGATCAAGCTGAGCCTCCAGCGGCGCTTTGACATTTTCCTTGGTCACCAAGGGCTGGCGTTTGGCGGGCGACGCCCAGTCGGTCCCTACCCAAAGGGTCATCGACGGGAAACTTACCGCGCCGCGGGTTCCCATGATCCACATCATATCCTGACCTGTGGCGCCAATGTTCGGATTCTCGGCAGTCGCTGCTTCGAATCCCCAGGGAGAGGGCGTGGTATCCGCAAAACTGATGGTGCCTGTCGCGCCGTTTTCGAAGGCGAGCGCAACGGCACCGGATTCGATACGTTCGGATCCACGCTGGCTCGCGCCGCGCAATGCAGTGCATGCGGCAATATCTCCGATCACAAAACGCAACAGGTCGATATCATGCACAAGGTTGATCATCACCGGGCTGCCGCCAGCAGTGCGCCAGTTTCCCTCAAAATAACTATCGGGCTTGCGCATGGCCCAGATCAAGCTGACGCCTATGGGCATGCCAATCCTGCCGTTCGCAAGCAGATCCTTTAGGTGCTGCACCTTCGCGTGGTAGCGGCGGTGATGCCCGACCAGGGACCCGACACCCGTTTTGGCGACCACGTGCCGCAACGCCTGCGCGCCAGCCAGATCACTTGCGACCGGTTTCTCGATCAACAGATGCCAGCCTCTATGGGCGGCAAATTCGCCTTGCGCGGCATGCAGATGCGTCGGCGTCGCGAGAATGACACCATCAACAGGGCAGGTAACCTCTGACATGTCTGCGTAACGCCGGGCACCTTCCGGCGTCTTGACGTCCGGATTAGGGTCCACGAGGCCGGCAAGTGCGCAGGAAGGATGCGCGGCAACGGCATCCATATGCCGCGCCCCGATCAGCCCGCCGCCAACGACCAGTATCTGTTTCACATCACCGCCCCGATTTGCCAGGGGACGAATTCGTAATCCCCCAATCCCTGCGCTTCGGACTTACTGGCTTCGCCCGAAGCAACGCGCAGGAAAAGCTGGTAGATTTCGCGGCCCTTCTCTTCGACGCTTGTGCCTTCTGTCAGGATGGTTCCGGCGTCCACGTCCATATCTTCTGACATGCGCTGCGCCATGGCGGAATTGGTGGCGACCTTGATTGTCGGGCTTGGTTTGGACCCAAAAGCAGATCCGCGTCCTGTCGTGAAGCAGACCAGATTGCAGCCGCCCGCGATCTGCCCGGTGACAGAGGCCGGATCATACCCTGGGCTGTCCATGAAGGTGAACCCCCGCGCCGTGACAGGTTCTGCATATTTGTAGACGCCGTTCAGGGGGGAGGTGCCCCCTTTGGCCGCAGCACCCAGAGATTTCTCAAGGATGGTCGTCAGCCCGCCCGCCTTGTTACCCGGAGAAGGGTTGTTATCCATCGACCCTTTGTTGCGGGCGGTATAATCCTCCCACCAGCGGATCAATCCGATCAGCCGGTCCCCTGTTGTGCGATCTATCGCGCGCCGCGTCAGCAGATGCTCGGCACCGTAAATTTCAGGCGTTTCCGCAAGGACGCCAGTGCCACCTTGGGCCGCGAGCAGATCACAGGCGTAGCCCAAAGCCGGATTTGCCGTGATCCCAGACCAGGCATCCGATCCGCCGCATTGAAGGGCCACTTTAAGCTCGGACGCAGGGCAGGGTTCGCGCTGCGCTTCATTTGCGATCGGCAACATCGCGCGGATCTTCTCGATGCCTTTTTCCACCGTGCGGCGCAGGCCTGCGACTGACTGGATGTTCATGACCTGAAAAGTTGGTCCCTGTTTGAGACCATAGGCATCCAGCAGCCAGTCGATCTGGTTCATCTCGCAGCCAAGACCGACCATAAGAACGCCAGCGTGATTGGGATGGCGGGCATAGCCCCACATGACTCTTTGCAATGCCTCAAACCCGTCACCATCTCCCGCCATGCCGCAGCCAGTGCCATGCACGAAGGCCACTACTCCGTCGACATTTGGGTAGTCTGCCATGATCTCCGGTGTGAAGTGACTTGCGATCATGCGAGCGGCGGTTGCCGAGCAGTTCACCGACGTAACAATGGCAATGTAATTACGCGTTCCAACGCTTCCATTCGCGCGTCGGTACCCCATGAAGTGATCGCGGTCTGCCTCTGCGACTGGGGTGACAGCACGCAGGTCTGTCGAGAATTCGTACTCGGCGTCGGTGTTTCGAAATTCTACGTTCTGAGTATGTACATGATCACCGGCGGTGATGTCCTGAGCCGCATAGCCAATGATTTGCGCATACTTCCGGATCGGTGCACCGGTTGCGATATCCTGCGTTGCGATCTTGTGACCGGAGGGGATCAGCGCACGGGTTTGCGTAGTTTCCACTGGCGCACCGACTTCGAGAGCCCGGGTTGCAGTCACGACGTTATCAGCAGGGTCGAGGCGAACGGTGTCCATGATCTCTCCTTAAGCGCAGAAAGGCGCGTCAGATGTCCAGCGATGAATGGGAATATGGGCTCTTTGCGCCAACTGCGCGCGTGCGTCCTCCCACTTGGATTTCCAGACACGCCAATCGTGCAATTCGGTTTCCGGATTAGCGCGGGAGCGGGCCACAAAGTCTGGAAAATGACTGCGGCCTGTGGGTTCGCCAGTAACGTTGTAACGGATATCGAAAGACCACCGGAACGCATCGGTCTGGTTGGTCAACGACGCATGCGGCGTGAGCGGATGGAACAGGACGACTCCACCTGCTTTCACGGGCAGGGGGATCGCTTTCGCTTCGTCTACGAAGCCATCCGCAATACCGGTTTGGGTCTTGGGACAATGGGGCAGCATTTCCTGCTCATGCTCCTTTGCCTGAACCTGCAGACACCCGTTTTCAACGGTTGCATCTGTAACAGCAATCCAAACCGTTACCATACGGGTGTTGTCTGCCTCTTCCAGTGCCACGGCACGATCCTGATGCCAGTCCGTTGCAGTAATATGCGCCCGAGTTTCATCAGATTGGAGTTTGGTCGCAGGTGGTTTCAGGCGCACGTGCTGGATGGGATTGGAAGTCAGTTCCGGCCCGAGCAGGCTTTCCGCCACATCCAGAAGCCGAGGTTCCGTCAAAAGGTCGAAGACAGCAGGGCCGAAATGAAACGGCGTATCGGGCGCAATCTCATCCCCGGGCAGGCTGATGTCCATCGGTTGGAACCAGTCACATTTCGCCTTGTAGGCTTCAAGTAGCTTTCCCCAGAAATCGAGCCCCGCAGGATCAACGATAACCCGGCCCTCGGCGTACCAGCGTTCATAAAGCTGATCCATCAAGCAGCTGTATTCGGCTTTGACCCGCGCCAACACTTCCGCTGGCACAACATCTGGCACCACGAGGTAGCCATCGCGCTCGAAGGTTTGGACTTGTTCAGGTGTCAGCATTTCAACATTTCCCTAGAGCAGAAGTGTGACGATGTTCGGCCAGACCAGCAGGACAGTCAGGGCACAAAGCTGGATACCAATAAAGGGCAGGAAGCCCTTGAAGATATCGGTCAGACTGATGTGTGGCGGTGCAACTGACTTCAAATAGAACGCAGCGGGGCCAAACGGTGGCGACAGGAAGCTGACCTGCATGTTCATACAGAATACCACGCCAAACCAGATCGCGATATGTTGGGGTTCAAGCTGCCCGATAAAGCCGATTTCCTCGATGGGCAGGCGCATGACGATGGGCAGGAAGACGGGGATGATCAAAAGCACGATCCCAACCCAATCCATGAAGGCCCCCATGAAGAGCAGGATCAACATCATCGCCAGGATAATACCCATGGTTGGAAGGTCCGTCCCCACGATGAAATCCGCAACATAAGTCGGCCCACCCGCGATGGTGTAAGCACCGGCCAGGGCCGCAGCACCGATGGTCACCCAGATGATCGTCCCTGTGGATTTCAGAGTGCGCATCAGGCTGTCCCAGACCAAATCCCAGGAGGCCTCACCGCGTAGGATGGCGATGACCAGAACTGCAAAGGCGCCCATTCCGGCGGCTTCGGTGATCCCTGTGATACCGCCATAGATCGAGCCCATGACAACGCCGATGACCACGATCGGGGCAACAAGGCCTTTGCCCATGTTCCAGCCTGTCTTTGTGCGTTCCCGCCCGAAGACAAAGAATATCAACGCCATCATCACGAGGAAGATGCCGCCGAACCAGGGCAGATAATCCGCAGTCCCCCAAAAGGCGGGCTCTCCCTCGTTCGCGGCGTTGGAGCCCGAGAATTCGAAGAAGGCTGCGCGCAGGAAGAGGGCAACAGAGAAACCCGCCACTACGACAGCCATGAATGCCCCGAAGAGCTTTCCCTTTTCGCGGCCCTGCGGCTCACCCGGAACCGGGTCCGGCAACGGTGCGTCCTCGGGATGCAATTTGGTGCGGACGATGATGTAGATGATGATGAAGGTTGCCAACATGAAACCCGGCAAGAACGACGCCGTGAAAAGCGCCTTGATCGAGGTTTCAGTAATCAGGCCATAGATAATCAGCACGATTGAGGGCGGGATCATGGTGCCCAGACTACCCGAGGCGCAAATCACCCCGATGGCGAGGTTCTGGTTGTACCCCAGCCTGAGCATTTGTGGCAGTGCAATCAGACCCAGGAGAACAACCTCACCCCCGATGATGCCGGACATCGCCGCCATGATTACCGCCATGATGGACGTCACGATGGCAATGCCGCCCCGTGTGCCGGACAGCCAGACGTTGAGCGAGGAATACATGTCCTTGGCGACGCCGGAGCGTTCCAGCAGCGCCGCCATGAAAATGAACAGCGGTATCGATATGAGCACGTAGTCCGTTAAGAGTCCGTATATCTTTTGCGCCAGGATATAGAGGGGTCCTGTCCCCGGCCTCCCTGTCAGGATGCCATCGCCGAAGGTCATGGGGTTCGACAAAAGTGCGGGCTCAAACTTCATAACCAGCACAAGGACCGCCAGTGATGCGGAGGCCAGCCCAAGCGGCATGCCGATGGCCAGCAACAAGATCAGGGCCAGCATCAGGACCAGTGAGATTGTTCCAATATCCATCAGTCTTGTCCTACCGCACGTTTCAGGGCTTCGATTTCGTCTTCATCCGGTGTGTCGTCATGAATTTCCGGCTCGGCGTTCCAATCGGAGATCAGGTTCAGCACCGCTTGCATCGCCACCAGTGTGATCACGATCAGGATCATCGGTTGCAGCGTCGCGGGAATGGGCGGGTCAAAGGCCGTGCCAAAAGTTTCCCATTTGTAGAGTTTGTTCTCAAAGACTTGTTTGTAGCTGCCATAGACGAGGAAGAACGCAAACAGCACTATAAGCAGCGTCGAGATGCAGTCGAACGTGCGTTGAAGCCAACGTGGCACCACGTCGTAAAGCAGGAAGATCCGAATATGGCTGCGTTGCTGCATGGCATAGAGGCCCGCCATCAAAAAGATGAACCCGGCCATCCAGAGCGACAACTCATTGGCCCATAGTGTCGGGCGCTCCAACACGTAGCGCAGGAAAACCTCGTAAAGCATGACACCGGTCATCAGGATGATCATCATCATGGTCACGCGGCCGACGAAAACCGCGGCACGGTCCACGGCCCGCCAGCCTTCGAATTCCATATTGGCGCGCCGCACCGTCTTGCAACCGATTACAAAAAGGACCGGGATCGCCAGCAGTGACACCAGGTCCACCAAATCAATCTTGCCAAAAAGGGGCGTGAGGTTCGGGGTTACATCGTTGCGGTCGAAAATCGCCGTGACCTGCCCTAGCATGGATTCGTTTTCATGCGGAAACCACGTCAATAGGTAGGCAGGGATGTGCCAGATAACCCACCCTGCACATAAAATGAAGGCGAGCGGGACCAGCCATTCGATCAGGCTGCCTGAGGTTCTTTGCATCGTCGTGCTCCTTTGTCTGGCGTTCGTCACGCAGCCACGGCGTAGTGGGCGATGAAATCTCTGTCTGGTTCGACCCCTAGTCCGGGGCCATCGGGAATGGCGACGCGCCCGTCGTTGGATCGGACCTGCTCCTGAATATTCAGCGGGTCGGTCAACAGGTCGTCGCGAAATTTGTTGTCGGTGGTGTCGAATTCGAGCATCGGCTCCCACGGGTGCAGCCCGCCGGGCATCGGCGGCATGGCGGCCAGCAGTTGCAGGTTTGTGGCCACTGCGATGGCAGACCCCCAGACGTGATTCACAACCGGGGTGAAATGCGCGTGGCACAGCGCCAGGACGCGCAAATACTCACTGACCCCGCCCAAGGCGCAGACCTCGGGTTGGGCAATATCCAGCCCGCGATTTTCCAAAATAGCCCGCCATCCCCAGCGGCCGAATTCTGCCTCGCCCCCTGAAATGTTAATGCTCAAACCCCGCCGCAACTCGGCATATCCGTCAAGATCTTCGGGCGCGATTGGCTCTTCGAACCAATAGGCGCCAAGTTCTTCCAGCGCGCGGCCGACGTAAAAGGCATCAGATGTGGTATAGGCATGGTTGGCATCGACCATGAAATCAAACCCGTCGCCGACGCCCTTGCGCACCGCAGTACAAAGAGCGACGTCCGGTTTAGGTCCGAAGCCGGTTTTCATCTTGGTCGCCTTGAAGCCCATTTCCTTGATGGCCGCGGCCTCATCGGTGAAACGGGCAGCAAGTTGCTCAACAGGTTCATCCCGGAGCATCATACCGTATCCATAGCAGTGCACCGATGTGCGATGCGCGCCACCAATCAACTTGTGCAGGGGTTGGCCGGTTACCTTGCCTGCAATGTCCCAAAGCGCGATGTCGACACCTGAAAGGGACTGCATCGGCATGCCTTTCTGTCCATGGTCGCGCATCAGGTTGTAAACCTTATGCCAGATAACATCGCGGTCCATCGGGTCCATGCCCAGCACCATCGGATGAATGACCTTTTCCACGATGCCTTTGTTGGCAAGAGCGATGTTTCCAGGCCCGAAACACTCCCCCCAGCCCGTGACACCTTCGTCCGTCTCCACCTCGACCAGATGAGCCGTGCGCATGTTGTAATACTGCTGAGAATACCCCAGTTGCTCGGGCATTTCATATTGCAGCACATGGCTGGTGATGCGGGTGATTTTCATGACCGGAGCCTTGAGGGAAAAGAAGCAGGGCCATTTCCGGCCCTGCCACCATTTTCAGTTCAGCTATGACGCTTTGCTTACCGCATTGCGCCAATGTCGGTCAGGAAGCTGACGTGGCTTTGCAGAAGCGCCTTGGCTTCGGGTGTTGTCGCGAACTCTTCCCAGCCTTTTTTCACAGCTTCGCGGAATTTTGCGAGCTCTTCAGGCGACCATTCGTAAAGGTTCACACCTTTTTCACGCAGCATAACCGCGTTCTGGGCGTTCTTTACTTCGTTCAGGGTCGCATTGTGCAGCGCGAGGCTGTCCATGGCGACTTCCATGATCTTCTTGTGGTGTGCCGGCATCGCGTCCCAGACGTCCTTGCGGCAGGCCAGGTGGTCAGCAGGCATCGAGTGGAAGCCCGGGTAGTTGGTGTGCTCCGCGATGTCATAAAGACCCAGACCGATATTGTTGGTCAGGTTCGCCGCGTCCGCACCGTCGATGATGCCGGTTTCAAGTGCGGTGAAGATCTCGTTGAAGTCCATCACGATTGGCGACGCACCGAGGTTCGAGAAAACCTTTGTCGCGAGGCCGGGAGGGGAACGGAATTTCCAGTCTTTGAAGTCTTCCACGTTCCGGATCGGCTTTGTCGAGGACAGCGATTCCGGTCCCGGGATCCACCATCCGATGAATTCCATGTCATAGGAGTTGTAAAGTTCATTCAGGGCTGTGCGCCCGTCTGCGTGCAGCAACCATGCCATCTGCTGGTAAGGGTTGGTGTAGCCGCCCATCAGGTCGCCTGTGAACTGGAATGCGGGGTTCTTACCGGTCTGGTAAGCGCCACCTGTCATGTCGCAGTCCAGAATACCAGTGGCTGCCGCGTCAAATGTCTCGACCGATTTCACAACAGAGGAGCTGTAAAACATCTCCACCTGAATTTCGCCATTTGACATCGCGGTTATGTCTTCGATGTATTTCGCGGCCAATTGGCCTGACAGTGTCTCCGGCGAGAAGTGCGTTTGGATGCGCAGCGTTGTTGTTTCAGCTGAGGCTGTCAGCGCTGTACTTGCCGCCAATGCGGCAACTGCGGCGACGCTGGCCGCTTTCTTCAGTAGTTTCATAGTGTCCTCCCAGACGTTGAAGCGTGGTTTTTGTCAGACGCGAGTCTGCGTCCTTTAGATACGCTGCCGAAACGTTATGCGGGGCGGGCACTTCTCGCAACATTAATTTTGGATTTTCTGATAATTTCGAGATTTATGTAGATTATCGAGAATCCGATGCTAGTCTAAGTGGAAAGCGGGGGGCGCGATGTTCGACACTGATATCCATGCGGATTTGCAGCACCGGCTGATCTCCAATGGTTTTGACCACGGTGAAAAACTGCGTGCCGAGCAACTCAAGCAGTATTACGGGTGCTCCGCAAGTACGGTGCGAGAAGTACTTTTTCGACTAGCCTCGGAGGGGCTCGTGGACTTTCAGGAGCAGCGCGGGTTTCGTGTGCCTGCGATGTCCGCGACTCTCCTGGCAGAGCTTGCGCATCTGCGCATTCTGATCGAGGCCGAAGGAACAGTGCTTTCCATACGCCATGGGGGCGTTGCCTGGGAAGCGCGTTTAACCGCCGCGCATCACCAACTGAGCCACATCGAAAAGCGAATTCATTCAACTGAAGATCCGTCGCCCATGGTTGGATTGTGGTTTCAGGCGGAGTTGGAATTCCACCAGACGTTGATCGCCGCATGCGAATCTGAAACGCTGAAAGCCATGCATCTGCAAATCTACCAACGGTTCCGGCAGCAGCTGATGGTCGCGGACCGGAGCTTTGATTTCATCTCCAAGAATATCCAGCACCACCATTCAATTCTGGTCGCCGCACTGGATGGTGACGAGGCCCTGACGCGTCAAAAAATCCACGATCATCTGGCCCGACACCTTGATCCGATGAACAGGACTCAGGATCCTCAGGCGTCCAAATCATCCGCAATGTAGGTCTGAATGATCTGCTCGAAACTGGTTTCGGCTTTGAAACCCAGCGCGATGGCGCGGTCGGGTTGAAAATCCCTTGGCCAGCCGCTGACGATCTTCATGATCGCCGGGTCGGGGCGGGACACAATCCGATCAACGACATTTTGGCCAGCAATACTGCGGAGCGCTTCGATCTGTTCGGCGACCGTGCAACTTAGTCCCGGAAGGTTCAAAGCGCGACGTCCCTCCAAAAGTTCTGTGTCCAAGGTGGCCGCATGTGTCAGGAAGCCCGCGGCGGATTTGGGGGAAGCATGCCAATGTCGAACCGTATCGGGCACCGGGAGCACAGCCTCTTGCCCGTTCAACGGCTCACGGATAATGCCTGAAAAGAATGAGGAAGCCGCGAGGTTTGCTTTGCCGGGGCGGACGCAAATGGTTGGTAGCCGAAGAGAAAGACCATCGACAAACCCCTTTCGGCTGAAATCGGTCAGCATCAGCTCACAGGTTGCCTTTTGTGCGCCATAGCTCGTTTGTGGGGCGCTCAGGAAGGTATCAGTGATCTTGTCTGGATAGGGTCCGCCAAATACTGCGATGGAGGATGTGAATACTATTCGGGGCACATAACGCCCTTCAGAGGCGAGGTGCTCTGCCCGCAAGGCTTCCAGCAGGTGCCACATGGACATCATATTGATTGCCCAGCCCTTATCGAAATCCGTTTCCGCTTCACCAGAAACGATAGCGGCGAGATGGAAAATGATGTCAAAGCGTTCGGCTGCAAGAGATTTGGCAGTGTCCTCGGATGCAACATTTCCTGTGATCTGCCGTCCGGGCGCGCTGTTGTCCGGAAAGCCCATATCGAAGAGAGCGACATCGAGTTTGTCCTGTGCCGCAAGCCCGTCCGCTGCGAGCCTGTAGGCCAGCTTCTGGCCAACCATGCCGCCGCCGCCAATAATCAGTATCCGGGTCATCTCAGGGCTCCTTGTTGGCAGGCGCGTTCAGCGTAAACGCTCTCTCGATTTCTGCGCGGACAACCTCGAAAGACATGTTCTGCGAGTGGCGTTTTGAACATTCTGGATCTCTCTTTCCGAAGTAAGCTGTTCTAAGCGGTGGCCAAATCTGTCACGCTGGCCTACGCTAACGGAAAGTAGCCATTGGACCAGCCCGTCCGGTGGTTTTTTGATGAAGCCAGCAAAATTTTTGTACGGCAGTATCGTGGTTCGCCGCATTTTCGGATGTGGTACAAGGATGAACCAAGGGGAGAAATACATGTCTGGTCAAAGACTTAAGGGAAAACGTGCGCTTGTTACTGCGGCGGGCCAAGGGATTGGACGTGCCAGCGCGCTGGCCATGGCTGCAGAGGGGGCAAAGGTCTTCGCGACCGACATAAACCTGGATGCGTTGTCATCGATTCGGGGCGCGAATCACGAAAATATCGAAATTTTCGAAATTGACGCTCTCAGCGATGAGAGTGTTTCAGAGGGGGTTGAGAAGGCCCAGCCTGACGTTTTGTTCAATTGCGCGGGCTTCGTCCATCATGGTACGGTCATGGACACGACAGCAGAAGATTGGGACTTTGCTTTCGACCTGAATGTGCGGTCCATGCTGCGCACAATACAGGCTGCTTTGCCCGGCATGCTCGAACGCAGTGGCGGTTCAATTATCAACATGTCATCGGCCTGTTCTTCGATCATTGGGGCCCCCAACAGGTTCATCTACGGCACGACGAAGGCCGCTGTGATTGGTCTTACGAAGTCTGTAGCACTGGACTATGTTGGACAGGGCGTCCGCTGCAACGCCATCTGCCCAGGCACCGTCGAAAGCCCCAGTTGGCATGATCGTGTGGATGCGCTTGGCAAAGAACTCGGCAGCAAGGAAGAAGCGCTGAAACAATTCGTCTCACGCCAACCCATGGGACGTGTGGCAACCGCAGAAGAGATTGCGGCGCTGGTGGTGTATCTTGCCAGCGACGAAAGTGCCTTCACCACAGGGCACCCCCACATCATTGATGGAGGCTGGTCAGGACAGTGACACACTCTGATAACAAAAAAATTGGCATCGAAGATTTGCGTTCCCGCAAATGGTTTATGAACCCGGACAACCCGGAGATGACCGCGCTCTATCTCGAGCGGTACTTGAACTATGGGTTGACGCGGGCCGAACTGCAATCCGGCAAGCCCATTATCGGGATCGCGCAAACGGGCAGCGACTTGTCGCCCTGCAACCGGCACCATCTTGAACTCACCAAGCGGGTGCGCGACGGGATCATCGCAGCGGGTGGCACATGTATTGAGGTACCCGTACATCCGATTCAAGAGACCGGAAAACGCCCTACAGCAATGCTGGATCGCAACCTCGCCTATCTTAGTCTTGTTGAGACGCTCTTTGGATATCCGCTGGACGGTGTGGTTCTGAATATCGGCTGCGACAAGACTACACCCGCGCTTTTGATGGCGGCGGCCACTGTGAATATACCAGCCATCGCACTTTCTGTTGGCCCGATGCTGAACGGCTGGTTACGTGGCGAGCGGACCGGCAGCGGCACAATCGTCTGGAAGGCCCGCGAAATGCTGGCCGCAGGCGAGATTGATGACGATGGTTTCATGGAACTTGTTGCGTCTTCAGCGCCATCGGTCGGCTATTGCAATACAATGGGCACGGCCACCACGATGAATTCGCTCGCAGAAGCCTTGGGGATGCAACTGCCCGGGTCAGCCGCAATTCCTGCCCCTTATCGTGAGCGTGGGCAGATCAGCTATGAGACAGGTCGCCGTATCGTCGACATGGTGTGGGAAGACTTGCGCCCATCTCAGATCATGACACGTGAAGCATTCGAGAATGCAATTGTCATCAACTCAGCCATTGGAGGCTCAACCAATGCGCCCATTCACCTCAACGGGATCGCCCGACATCTGGGCGTGCCACTGGACAATGATGACTGGCAAAAGCTGGGTCATGATGTGCCACTGTTGGTCAATTTGCAGCCAGCCGGTGAATACCTGGGCGAGGATTACAGCCATGCGGGCGGCGTTCCTGCCGTGATTGGTGAATTGATCGCCGCCGATTTGCTCCCACATCCTGACGCGGTGACGGCGAACGGCCTCACCATGGCAGAAAATTGTGGCGAGACACGAAGTGCCGACAGCAATGTCATCAAACCCGTGTCCGATCCTTTGAAAGCTCAGGCCGGTTTCATCAATCTGACAGGGAACCTCTTTGAGAGCGCGATCATGAAGACCAGCGTGATCAGCGAAAATTTCCGGGCGAAGTACCTATCGAACCCGGATGACCTGAATGCCTTTGAGGGACGTGCGATTGTTTTTGACGGGCCTGAGGACTTCCATCATCGCATTGATGATCCGGCAGAAAACATTGATGAGGATTGCGTCCTCTTCATGCGCGGTGCGGGGCCTAAGGGGTATCCCGGCGGGGCCGAGGTCGTGAACATGCGCCCGCCCTCTTACCTGTTGAAAAAAGGGGTCGAGGCGTTGCCATGTGTGGGCGACGGGCGCCAATCCGGCACATCCGGTAGCCCGTCGATCCTGAATGCCTCACCTGAAGCCGCCGCAGGCGGTGGGCTTGCCTTGCTCAGGACCGGCGACAAGGTCCGCATCGATCTGAACAAATGCACCGCCGACATGCTGGTGCCACTGGATGAACTGGCAGAGCGCGCCCGTGCCTTCGAGGCGGCCGGCGGCTATGACGCGCCAGAAAGCCAGTCACCCTGGCAGCAGTATTTCCGGGAAAAAGTCGGTCGGTTCGATCAGGGCATGATCCTTGAAGATGCAGACAAATATCAGGACATTTCGCGCCGGTTTATGCCGCGCGACAACCACTAGAAGGATAAGACAATGAAACTAGTAAGATATGGGGCCGCCGGGTCGGAAAAGCCTGGTCTTGTGGATGGTGACGGGACTCTGCGCGATCTGTCCGCACATGTGGCGGATATTTCGGGCGAGACGCTCTCGGATGCCAGCCTCGCAACGCTTCGCGGGCTTGAACCCGCGACGCTGCCAGTGGTCGAAGGCAATCCGCGTTTTGGTCCGTGTGTCGGAAACATCGGCAAGTTCATGTGCATTGGTCTGAACTATTCCGACCATGCCGCCGAAACGGGCGCCGCAATTCCTGACCATCCCATCCTGTTCTTCAAGGCGAACTCTGCTGTGGTTGGCCCGAATGACCCGGTATCGATGCCCCGTGGCTCGACCCATACGGATTGGGAAGTTGAGCTGGGTGTCGTGATCGGCAAGGAGGCCAAATATGTCTCCAAGGAAGACGCTCTGGACCATGTAGCGGGCTATTGCGTGATCAACGATGTCAGCGAGCGGCATTTTCAGACGCAACTGACCGGACAATGGACGAAGGGGAAATCCTGCGACACCTTTGGTCCGACCGGGCCATGGCTGGTCACGCGCGACGAGATTGAGGACGTGCAAAAGCTGGATATGTGGTGTGATGTGAACGGCAAACGTATGCAGACCGGGAACACCGCAACGATGATCTTTGCTGTTGCAGAAATCATTGAACACTTGTCGGGTCTCATGACGCTGCACCCCGGGGACGTGATTTCAACCGGTACCCCGCCCGGCGTCGGGATGGGCATGAAACCTGAGCCGGTGTATCTGAAATCGGGCGACGTGATGGAGCTTTGGATCGAAGGTCTGGGCAAGCAGCGCCAGACCGTGACCGAGGACGCCTGAATGGCTGATCTCTTGCAGATTGGTGGTATCACCGATGTCATGCGGGACAGGCTCGAGGCCGCCTTCACCATCCATCAGGTGAGCGAGGGCAACTATCCGGCGGATAAGATCACACATGTGGCCACAAACGGGCACGATGGCATCCCGCCTGATGTGATGGCCGGGTTGCCTAATCTCAAGATGATCAGCTGCTATGGCGTTGGCTATGATGCGATTGACGTGCAAGCGGCGAAGGCGCGGGGGATCATGGTGACCCATACCCCCAATGTGCTGAATGCTGAGGTTGCGACCACAGCCGTGATGCTGATGATGGCCTGTTACCGGGAGCTTTTGCGCGACGACGCGTGGGTGCGGTCCGGAAACTGGGAAGAGCAGGGGAATGCGCCGCTGACCCGTTCGGTCGACAATCAGAAAGTGGGTATTTTGGGGCTGGGGCGGATTGGTCAGGCGATTGCCGACAAACTTGCCCCCTTTGGTACTACGATTGTCTACCATTCGCGCAGTGCAAAGGATGTGCCATACACCTATTACGCCAGTCTTCCGGAGATGGCGCGTGATGTTGATTGTCTGATTTGCATCACGCCCGGCGGCCCCGCGACCAACAAGATTGTCAATCGCGAGGTGATCGAGGCGCTTGGACCGCAGGGCACGTTAATCAATGTAAGTCGTGGGTCGGTTGTGGATGAGGCGGCGCTCATTTCGGCGCTCGAAGAGGGCCGCGTGGGGTGGGCAGGTCTGGACGTGTTTGAGGCCGAGCCAAAAGTGCCCGAGCGTCTGCGACAGCTGTCCAATGTCGTATTGCTCCCCCATGTCGGCAGCGCCACAGTTGAGACACGCGCGGCCATGGGCGCTTTGACAGTTGATAACATCCTGCGGCATCTCGACGATGGCACGGTCATCAGCCCGGTGCCGGAATGCGCGGATATGTGACATGGCGCGCATCGCAGCGATAGAGACACGGCTCTTTGCGGTGCCGTTGGATGAGGTTCTGGTTGATGCAAAGCATGGAAGTCACAGCCATTTTCATCTGATCACCGCCACCGTGACGCTTGAAGACGGGCGCAGCGGCACGGGGTATACCTACAACGGAGGTCGGGGCGGGCACGCGACCGCAGCAATGATCATCCATGATCTGACCCCTTTCCTGATCGGACAGGATGCGACTGAGGTCGAAGCGCTCAACGAGGCCATGCAATGGCACATGCACTATGTCGGGCGGGGCGGCATTCTGAGCTTCGCAATATCTGCGGTGGACATCGCCCTTTGGGACATACGAGGCAAGACGAGTGGTCAGCCGCTGTGGCAGATGGCGGGGGCGGTTGGAAAGACCTGTCGGGCGTATGGCGGTGGTATCGACCTGGCGTTCCCGCTGCCTAAATTGTTGGACCATGTTCGAGGCTATCTCGATGCCGGGTTGAACGCGGTCAAGATCAAGATTGGCCAACCGGATATGGCGGATGACATTTCGCGTATCAGGGCCGTGCGCAACCAGATTGGCCCTGATGCGACCTTCATGATCGATGCCAACTATTCCCTGACTGTGGAGCAGGCCGTCACCTTGGCCAATGCAGTGAAAGACCAGAGTATCCTTTGGTTTGAAGAACCGATTATTCCGGACGACTATGCCGGTTACGCCGAGATCACGCGCCGGACTGGCATGTCTGTTGCCCAGGGCGAAAACCTACATACCGTCCACGAATTCGAAATGGCGGTTTCCCTATCGGATTTGGGTTTCATTCAGCCGGATGCGTCAAACTGCGGCGGCATCACCGGATGGTTGCAGGTTTCAGACCTCACGCGCGACAGCGGGATCGAAGTCTGTTCACACGGGATGCAGGAACTGCACGTAAGCTTGGTGTCTGCGCAACCACATGCGGGATGGGTCGAGGTCCATAGTTTTCCGATCGATCGCTACACGACGCGGCCCCTAGTCGTCGAACAGGGTCGCATCGTAGCACCGGACGTTCCGGGAACCGGTGTCACTTTCGACTGGAACCGGCTTGCCCCCTACGAGATCAGCGTCTGAGCACCTCAGATCCGAAGAAACCGCTGTGCGATTTTTGGAATGAGCCGGTCAAACTGGAGCGGGGCATCCGCGACGGCAAGGCAGATACAGTCTTCGTGGATATCCGCGACCGGGGTATGGTGCAGATCGCTATCGGCAATCTCCACATCGCCCCGCGCAAAATACCCATCCTCATCCTGAAACGCGCCCTGCAAAACCAGCGTCATCTCTGTGCCCTGATGACCATGATCCGGCATCGCCGTGCCAGCGGGAATAAACAACAGCCGCGCGGAGGCTTCTTTTGTTGTCGGAAGGATGGCTTGGCGGACGCCCATACCGATTGGCTTCCACTTCACGGATTCCAAGTCGCCACCGACGTAATCCCGAATTGGCTTTGGAAGCACACCGGATTTCGTGTCGCTCACAGCCTCCGGAACAACGATATCGCTGCCTTTGATCAGGTCCATCGTGCTGCTCAGGCAATTCCCCGACAGCGTCACATCTGGTTGTTGGCTCAACAACTCACCGCCCAAAGCGTCGAAACTCTCCGCCTGAGCGCGGCAGCTATCGCAAAGGGACAGGTGTGCGGCGACGATCAAATTGAACGCTTCTGGAAGGGTTCCAGCGGAGTAGGCCATCAATACGGCGTCGTTGAGATGGTGGTTAATTTTGTCACTCATTTTCTTCATCACTTCATTGTGTGGCGTAGTCTCTCCAACGCCAATCGTATCCTTGACTTGATCGTGCCGAGCGGCAGACCGGTTTGGGCGGCGATTTCGCTATGTGTCAAATCCCCGAAATACGCCTTGTCTATGAGCTCCCGTTGAGCGCTGGGCAGCGATTTGAGCGCGGTTCCCAGTATTTCAGTTTCTTGTTGTAGACTTACGATGTCTGCCTGGTCTGGCTCGGCTTCCGGGCCCCATGGCAAATCTTCTGGCTCCGGGCGTCTTTGCCGACGAAGCAAATCGATTTTCCTGTTGCGTGCGATGGTAAAAATCCACGTCGCGACCGACGCGCGCGTCGGATCGAACTGATGTGATTTCTGCCAAAGCGCTGCCATCACATCCTGCGTGCATTCTTCTGCGAGCGTCGCATCAGCGCCGGATTTCATCAAGAAACCCTTCACCCGTGGCGCGAAATGGTCGAACAATTCGGCAAAGGCTGCGCGATCTTTTTCGTCTCGGATACGGATCATGTGTGATACCCACAACATCCGCTTTGATCCATCGTCTGCTGCCACGCCTGATTGTCCCGATATACTGCTAACCGCAAATCTCGACGGCATCACCCCACGATGCCGCGCCATAGTTTCCACTTGATGGTCGAAGTTTAGATTTGCACACATAAACAAGTTACGCCAACGGTGCATAATTGGATCATAAATATTTAGTTTTTTTTCCGAGCATCCAATCTAAGTCAAAAAACGTATACATCGCATCATTAAAGCCTGTTTTGGAAAGACTAGAATGCCGTTTGAAGCGTTAACCTTGGGTGACTTGCCAGCCTACCCACTACAAGAGCGACCCCCTAAAGTAGCGATTATTGGTGGCGGTATTTCCGGTCTTGGAGCAGCTCACATGTTGGGCAAATCGCACAAGGTGACCATTTTTGAAGCCGAACCGAGGTTGGGTGGCCATGCAAGAACCAAGATGGCGGGGAAGAATGGCGATCAACCGGTAGATACTGGATTCATCGTCTTCAATTACGCAAACTACCCCTACATGGCTGCTCTTTTTGACCAGCTTGGGGTTCCGGTCGTCAAATCGAACATGAGCTTTGGTGCCTCGATCAATGGTGGAGAGCTCGAATATGCGCTGACCTCGCTGGATGCTCTGTTTGCACAACGTCGCAATGCGGTCTCGCCTGCCTTTCTGGGAATGGTTCGTGACATATTCCGATTTAACAAACGTGCGGTCCGGGTCGCGCAGGATGAGAGCCTGACTCTGCGAGAGTTCTTGTCGATCCTTGGCACAGGCGACTGGTTCCGCGATTATTACCTTCTGCCATTGTCCGGGGCCATTTGGTCTACACCAACCGAAAAGATCATGGATTTCCCTGCTTATGCGATGATCCGGTTTTTTGAAAACCACGCGCTGCTCAATACGACGGGTCAGCACCAGTGGTATACCGTTGATGGCGGATCTGTTCAGTACGTCCAACGTTTGGAAAACGCGCTGAATGAAATGGGTGTCGAAATTCGACTAGGCGCCGCGGTGCAATCGGTACGTCGTGCAGGTGGCAAGGTCTTTGTGCGGCCGTGGGGCAGTGAGGAAGAGATGTTTGACCATGTCATTCTTGCGACCCACTCTGATGATAGCCTCCGCATGTTGAGCGATCCCACGGCACAGGAAAGCAGGGCTTTGGGTGCCATTGCGTACCAGCCGAATGACATCGTTTTGCATGCTGACGAAAGTATCATGCCAAGAAATCGCAAGACCTGGGCGAGCTGGATCTACTCAGAAAACAAGGCGGCGCGTTCTGACAAAATAGATCTGACGTATTGGATGAATTCCTTGCAGCCCATCCCAAAGGATGATCCGCATTTTGTAACCTTGAACACGAAACGACCGATACGCGAAGACCTGATTTATGATCAGGTCACGCTCCGGCATCCGGTTTATGATCTTGCGGCGCTGGCTGCGCAAAAGGACATCGCAGCGTTCAACGGCGCGCAATCGACCTGGTTCTGTGGGGCATGGATGAAAAACGGCTTCCACGAAGACGGCCTGTCCAGCGCGGTTGACGTTGTACGCGCGCTGCGGGCGCAGGAGCAGCTGGAGGTCTCAGCGGCGTGAGTGCCACGGTCGATCATATCGCGGGCTTAACCTACCATGGTCGGAAGGGTGCCATCACGAATGGCTTCCGCTATTCGGTCGACTATGTGTTGCTCGACGCGGAAGCGGATTTGCGTACGCCAGGACTATTCTCGCGAAACGGTCGGGGTCTTACGGGACTTCGCGACCGGGATCATGGCGGGGCACCCGGTAAAGGCAAAGGTGCGGCATGGGTGCGGGATGTTTTGGAACATCACCAGATACGTGATGTCGCGCAGATCGAACTTTTGGCGCAGCCGCGGGTCTTGGGACATGTTTTTAATCCGGTCAGCTTCTGGCTTTGCCGCTGCGACGATGGCGCGCTGATCACAGTCATCGCCGAAGTGTCAAATACCTTTGGAGACCGGCACAGCTATCTCTGCGCGCACCCGGATCACCGGTCGATCGAGGCCGCCGATACGCTTCATGCGACCAAGATCTTTCATGTTTCGCCCTTCCAACCGGTCGAAGGCGGATATGCGTTCCGGTTCGACATCACCGACAAACGCATTGGCATCTGGATTGATTACAGCCGTTCGGATGGCGGTTTGATCGCAACTCTGACGGGGCATCGTAAGCCGCTGACCAACGGGTCTATCCTGCGGGCCGTTATCAGGCGTCCTTTCGGCGCCAGACGTGTTCTCGCGCTGATCCATTGGCAGGCGTTCAAGCTTTGGCTGAAAGGCGCTGTCTATCGCACGCGTCCCAAACCGCCCGCTGAAGAGGTATCCAGATAGTGCAGGGCGCGGAAAGACTACCATCCTATTCGCTCTTTGCGGCTTTGCTGGCGGCCGCTGGGTTGCCGATCTATATCCATGCGCCCAAGTTCTACGTGGATGAGTTTGGCGTATCTTTGGCGGCTTTAGGAGCGGTGCTGTTCGGGTTACGGTTGTTGGACGTGGTGCAGGATCCTTTGCTGGGCAGATTGGCAGAGCGCATGCGTGACTATCGCGGGCTCGCCGTTGCGATTGGTGCGACGGTTATGGCGGCTGCGATGGTTGCACTCTTTGCGATCCCGCCCGTGCTACCGCCGCTGGTTTGGTTCGCGTTGTCGCTGACACTTGTGTTCTCGGCGTTTAGCTTTCTGACAATCAATTTTTACGCCCAAGGTGTTGTAAAGGCCGGTCACATGTCCGGACAGGGTCACCTTCGGCTGGCCCGTTGGCGCGAAAGCGGTGCGCTGGCCGGGGTCTGCCTTGCATCTGTCGCCCCCGTTGCGCTGGGTGCCCTGATGGACGCGCCATTTGCTGGGTTTGCCCTCGGCTTTGTTGTGCTGGCTCTGGCAGCGGTTCTGGCGATGCGGCCAGAATGGGCCACGTCTGGCCTTGCTCCCTCCACCGGTTTTGCTGCGGTGCTGGGCGACCCGCTGGCTCGGCGATTGTTGTTGATCGCGATGGTCAATGCGGCACCTGTCGCGGTCAGCTCAACGCTGTTCTTGTTTTTCGTGGAGAGCAGGTTGCAGGCGCCAGGGTTCGAAGGTCCGCTGCTTTTGATTTTCTTCCTGTCCGCCGCGCTTGCCGCCCCATTCTGGGGTATGTTGGCCGAACGATATGGTCCTCGGAAAGTATTGTTGATTGCGATGGTGCTGGCCATTGTGGCTTTTGGCCTTACCTTAACGCTCGGCCCGGGAGATTGGGCTTTGTTTGCTGTTATCTGCGTCGCGTCTGGCGCCACATTGGGAGCTGACCTTACGCTGTTACCTGCGATTTTCGCGTCGCGGATGGCACGTATTTCGCCCTCGGCATCTGAGGGATTTGGACTTTGGTCGTTTGTGTCGAAACTGACGCTGGCATTCGCGGCTGTGACGCTGTTGCCGCTTCTGGAGGGGGCGGGGTTTCAAAGCGGGTCTTCCGAGAACCCGCAAGAAGCACTTGAATTACTCACACTGCTTTATGCAGCAGTGCCGTGTACGTTGAAACTGATAGCCATCGCATTGCTCGCGATGACTGATCTGGAGGAGGCATAACAGATGGATGAATGGCTTTACGTCTTCATCGGCGCCTTGTTGGCCTTTGGGTTGGTTTGGATGCGACAAACGCTTTGGGGATTCAGTGCCCAGAAGCCGCAAGACTATGAAGACGACAATCCAACGTTTGACATGCGGGAACATCTCAACGGACCGATCCTTTGCGAGGGAGTGATCTATGGTCCTCTTGGACGCGTCAGCAGTCGTTTTGTGGCTGATTTCGATGCGAGTTGGGAGGGCAACAAGGGCGTGATGAAAGAGCACTTCGTGTACGATGACGGCACCGTGCAGGATCGGGTCTGGTATCTCACGTTGGGCAACGATGGGCAGATCAAGGCAGAAGCACCCGACGTTGTTGGTGCGGGCGCTGGACGTCAATCCGGCTCCTCGGTTTTGCTTCGGTACAATATTCGTCTGCCTGAAGCGTCAGGCGGGCATGTGCTGAACACGGTGGACTGGATGTATCTGACACCTAACGGTACGATCATGAACCGGTCTCAGTTTCGCAAGTTTGGGATCAAGGTCGCGGAACTCGTAGCCACGATGCGCCCCAAGGAAGCCTGATGCGGCAGTGGAAAGGCAAGAGATATTGGCTCGTCGGAGCCAGCGACGGGCTGGGCGCGGCACTAGCGCACAGGATGAGTGCGGCGGGTGCACATGTGATCGTCTCTGCCCGATCAGAGGACAAGCTGCGCGCCCTGGTTGCCGCACTCCCAGGCGAAGGCAGCGTGCAAACAGTGGACGTGTCCGATGACGCCAGTGTTGTTGCAGCGACCGACGCAATCGGGCGGATTGATGGTGTCGTCTACCTTGCGGGTGTTTATTGGCCTTTCAGCGCTCAGGACTGGGATGCCGAAGAAGCCAATGCCATGGCGGATATCAACTTTACCGGAATGATGCGGGTCATGGGACGCGTGGTGCCGCAGTTTGTCACACGCGACGCCGGCCATATCGTGATCACCGGCAGCCTGTCCGGTTTTCGGGGGTTGCCGGGCTCCATCGGATATACTGCGTCGAAGGCCGGTACGATGTCACTTGCGGAATGCATGTATGCCGACTTGCGGGGGACCGGCGTCGATGTACAGGTGGCCAATCCGGGTTTTATCAAGACCCAGCTCACCGACAAAAATGACTTCAAGATGCCCTTTCTGATGACACCGGAAGAAGCGGCAGAGCACATGTTCCAGCACATGAACACCAATCGGTTCAAAAAGAGCTTTCCGATGCTCTTTTCGTGGGTCTTTCGAGGTTCTCAGTTCCTGCCCGATTGGCTCTACTTCCGCATTTTTTCCTGATCGTTCAAAGACGATCCCGGTGGACAGCGTAGATGTCGGCGGCACGCCGCCAAACAGGCCCGTCCTCTTTGAGGCTCAACAGCGTCGGCAGCAGCTGCTCGGCAAAATCCTCGCTGCTTTCCAAGGGCAGCATCGACGGAAGATTGTCGATTGCGGTCACGTCCAACACTGGGTCGTCATGTACCCGAAGGGCCGGGGCGTCCCATGTGGTCGTGCGGTCATAGACTTTGATCGGTGAAAAGTCGCTATCTGGGTCACAGGCGATATCGCCGATCACACTCAGGCGTCGCGGTTGTGTCAGAGCGTCAGTTGGCACAAAGACGGGCGTGCCGGGGCGAGCCAGAATGCAGTTGAAAAAGAGCTCATGTGCCAACACTTCCGGGAATGGACCGCCCGAGGCCGTTTCGGCCATGTCCCAACGCGTACAGGGGACACCCATGGCGGTGCAAAGATCACCCGCACCCTTCCCGACGCGGCCCAAGGCTCCGATGATTAGGGCATTTGGCCGGTGCGTGCCAATTGCGACCAGTTCCGCCTGCAACGTGTTCAGCAGATGTGTCGAGCTGTCAAAAGCGCTGACAGGTCCAGCGGGCTCGCCCCTTTCTTGCGCCGCCCAACATATGAGCGCGACCGCAGCGCCCGCGTAACCGGCCCAATACCCAAAGGCGGCAACGCGGCGTCCGCTCTCGTCCACAAGGTACTCAAGGTCGAGCAAAGTGCCGCCGCCTTCCTTGAAGCGCGCCAGCAGGCGCAGCCCGGCAGGTTGACCTTTGAACGCATGCCCAAACATGATGTGTCGGTGCATGAGTGGGGTGTTGTCTTCTGGGAGCTCCTTGAGCCCGAATATGATGGCGTCGCGGGGTGCTTCCGGCCAACTGTGCGCCGGCACCATCTGGCATCCGACGTCTGAATAGTCGGCATCCGCGATCACACGTGTGGGGCTGTGTTCCACACTGACGTCAAAGCCCGCGTCCATCAACTGTCGTGCGCCCGAGGGGGTGAGGCCGGTGCGTGTCTCGTTGTCTCGTTGTTCAGCGCGAACCCATACGTGCGGCATCAGACCATCAACCCCTCAGCAATTACGGCCTGAACAGATGGCCGTGCGCGCATACGGGTCAAAAAAGCCGAAATTGCAGGGAATTCAGAAATATCGACACCGTCACCTTCCAGCCAGTTACAGCAAATGAACAGATAAGGATCGGCGATCGAGAACTGATCGCCCATAACATAGTCACCGCGCAGGCAGTGCGCTTCAACATAGGCTGCGCTAGCCCGCATTGTTTCAGGTACTTTCGCCTTCATGTCCGCATGGCTTTCGGCGCTGTCCGCCCAGCGGTGGCCCCGCATTTTATGCGCGTGGTTCACATGCATGGTGGAGGCGAGATAATACATCACGCCGCGCATATGCGCGGCATCCAGCGGTGCATCAGGAACCAGCCCCGCGCCCGGCGCGAGCGCCGCCACGTAGTCAAGTAAAGCTCCTGTTTCGGTCAGATATTCCCCGCTGACCTCCAATGTCGGGACCCGTCCTTTCGGGTTGATGGCGAGGTAGTCCGGTTTCATCTGATCGCCTTCCTGAAAGCTCAGGCGGACGAGTTCGGTCGTAAGACCTGCTTCCTTCAGGGCGATGGCGACGGCAACGGAAATTGTGCCGGGTGCAAAGTAAAGGCGCATGGTTGGGTCCTTTCAAACGTGCGTTTGTGCGTAATGCCGATCTGGGTTTTCCAGGTGCGGAATTGCGTTGAACATAGTCGGGGACAACCGTCCTCCGATTGGGAAAAGTCGGTGTTGAGACGTATTGTAAATGGCCAGCGCCATTTGTGCCATTCCTTCGATGTCAAGGCGCAGCACCTGACGCATTGCGCAAGAAATCAGCCCGCCGGATGTTACCACCAGTGCGGGGCCTTCACCTTGCGCGATTTCATTCAGAACCTCTGCGATGCGCGCTTCGAATGCAGCAAAGCTTTCGGGTGCGCCATTGATCTCATCGCGTTGCCAGGCCTCAAACAGGCGCGGCAGATGGGTCGTGAATGCGGCTTGGTCGGTGGGAAACGGAATGCCTTGCTCAGCTTCAAGAGCGTGGGCAAGCGTCATGTATTCAAGTTCGTTCAACCGCGGATCCACAATCGGGTCCAGCCCGGTGTTCATCGCCGCCGTGGTTTCAACATGGCGTCGTAACGTGCCTGAATAGAGCCGTACATGGTGTTGTTGCTGAACGTTCAGATACGCGCCCAACCATGCGGATTGCTGGCGACCCAAGGCACTTAGCTGATCGTAGCTGGCTTCGTCTTTGGCGTGCGAATTTGCCTGACCATGACGAATGAGGGTGATGTGCGACATATGCGGGTGATATTCCGTTTTCGCCTTAGTATTCGGAAGTTGGGCCGGTTGAAAGGGCCGGAGCAACCGGAGTATCGTCTTGGGCGAAGCGAAACAATCCGCGCGGATCGGAAACACCGGTGGCGCAAATCCTGCGGCTTGTGTCGGGATTGGGACTCCGCGTTTGGTGGAATTCTTTCTATAGTCCCATGAAATTGTTGGGAGCGCATCGCAATGAGCGAGACAATCACATTTACCCTGGACGGCAGCGAGGTTCAGGCAGAGCGGGGCATGACGATCTGGGAAGTCGCCCATGGCCGCGGACTTGTGATCCCGCATTTGTGCCACAAGCCTGCACCGGGTTATCGCCCGGATGGCAACTGTCGCGCCTGCATGGTGGAGATTGACGGAGAGCGTACGCTGGCGGCGTCCTGTATTCGTGAACCCAGCGAAGGCATGGTTGTCACCACCAATTCTGCCCGCGCGGAGTCCGCGCGCAAATTGGTGGTTGAAATGTTGGTCGCGGACCAACCGAAAAAGGACGTGGCGCGGGACAAATCCAGCCACCTGTGGGCCATGGCCGCGATGAACGGCGTGGAAGAAAGCCGGTTTCCAAAGCTCGAGGAGGGCCGTATTCCCTTGCTTGATGACAGCCACGTAGCGATGTCCGTCAATCTGGATGCTTGCATCCAGTGTGGGCTTTGCGTGCGCGCCTGCCGCGAAGTGCAGGTCAACGATGTCATCGGCATGGCCGGGCGCGGCCACGATGCGTACCCCACATTTGACTTCGCCGACCCGATGGGCGCCAGCACCTGCGTAGCATGTGGCGAATGCGTTCAGGCCTGCCCGACAGGGGCGCTGATGCCCAGCACGGTGGTTGACGACGATCAGGTTGGTGACAGCGCGGACTTCGACAAGGAAGTCGATAGCATCTGCCCCTTCTGTGGCGTCGGCTGCCAAGTCTCGCTTAAGGTAAAGGGCGACAAGATCAAATATGTCGAAGGCATCAACGGGCCTGCCAACGAAGGGCGGCTCTGCGTCAAGGGGCGCTTCGGGTTCGACTATATCCACCACCCTCACCGCCTGACCAAACCGCTGATCCGGCGCGAGGATGCGCCCGCCAAGGGGCTGAACGTGGACCCGGGCAACTGGCAAACCCATTTCCGCGAGGCCACGTGGGACGAAGCGCTGGATTTCGCGGCAGCAGGCATGAAAGGCCGAGGTCGCGAGATTGCCGGGTTCGGATCAGCCAAGTGCACTAACGAAGAAGCGTATCTGTTCCAAAAGTTGATCAGGCAGGGATTTGGTCATAACAACGTGGATCACTGCACGCGGCTGTGCCATGCCTCTTCTGTCGCAGCGCTGATGGAGAATGTCGGCTCCGGCGCTGTCACGGCGACCTTCAACGAGATTGAGAACGCGGATGTGGCGATCGTGATCGGCGCTAACCCGATTGAGAACCATCCGGTCGCGGCCACGTTTTTCAAACAGTTCACCAAGCGCGGTGGCAAGCTCATCGTGATGGACCCGCGGGGCCAGGCGCTGAAACGCTTTGCCAGCCACATGCTGCAGTTCCGGCCGGGCGCGGATGTATCGATGCTGAATGCGATCATGCATGTGATCGTGGAAGAGCAGCTTTACGACCAGCAATACATCGAAGCCTACACCGAAAACTGGGACGCGGAGAAAGCACATCTGGCCGACTTCAGCCCCGAAAAGATGGCAGGTATCTGCGGGATCGAGGCAGAGATGTTGCGCGACGTGGCCCGCACCTTTGCCGGGGCCAAGGCCGCGATGATCTTCTGGGGGATGGGGATCAGCCAGCACATCCACGGCACGGACAATTCGCGCTGCCTGATCTCTCTGGCGCTGATGACAGGACAGGTGGGTCGCCCGGGCACGGGCCTGCATCCCTTGCGGGGGCAAAACAATGTGCAGGGCGCGTCTGACGCGGGCCTGATCCCGATGTTCCTGCCGGATTATCAGCCGGTGACCGACGACGGCGTGCGATCGGCTTTCACCAAGGTCTGGGGGTCTGCCGACTTCTCGAACGAGCGTGGCCTGACGGTGACGGAGATCATGGATGCGGTGCATGACGGCAAGATCAAGGGCATGTATGTGCTGGGCGAGAACCCCGCTATGTCTGACCCGGATGTTGAGCATGCACGGGACGCTTTGGCCAAGCTCGATCACCTCGTGGTGCAGGACATCTTCCTGACGGAGACCGCCAACTATGCGGATGTGATCCTGCCAGCCTCTGCCTTTGCCGAGAAGACCGGTACGGTGACCAACACCAACCGTCAGGTGCAGATGGGCCGCCCCGCCGTGCCGCCGCCCGGTGAGGCGCGCGAGGATTGGTGGATCGAGGTAGAGCTTGCCAAGCGGTTGGGCCTGGGCTGGGCTTATGAAAGCCCAGCGGATGTCTTTGCGGAGATGAAGGAAAACATGCGCAGCTTGACGAACATCACATGGGACCGTCTAGAAGCGCAAAATGCCGTAACTTATCCGTCGCTAAGCCCTGAAGATCCGGGTCAGGCAATTGTGTTTGGCGATGGGTTCCCACGGCCCGACGGGCGGGCGCGCTTTACGCCAGCCAGTGTCATCCCGCCGGATGATGTACCGGACGCGGATTTCCCGATGATACTGACAACGGGCCGTCAGCTTGAGCATTGGCACACCGGGTCCATGACGCGCCGATCAGCAGTGCTCGACAGGCTCGAACCGGAGGCGAATTGCTCCTTGCATCCCTCGACGCTGCGCAAACTTGGGGTGGCACCGGGCGAACATGTTCGCCTCTCGACCAAACGGGGCAGCATTCGCATCATGGCCCGTGAGGATCGTGCGGTGTCACCCGACATGGTGTTCCTGCCGTTTGCCTATGTGGAGGCGGCAGCAAATATCCTGACGAACCCCGCAGTGGACCCCTATGGTAAAATCCCGGAGTTCAAGTTCTCCGCCGTGAGGGTAGAGAAAGACGAAGAGCAGGTGGCGGCCGAATAGGGGCCTCTTTCGCGCTAAGTGCAGCGCACCCCCGCTTCTACGAGTTCGAAGCCAGTGATTTCGAACTCGTACACCCCATTGCGGTCAGGCCTTTCGGCACGGGCGATGAGTTTGCCGTCCGGGTTGTAGAAAACCGCATGGGTCGTGTGCAAAGCGCGATAGCAGTGTGAACCGTCCGGATAATAATATTTGATCATTGGGAATCCCTCCTACAGTCTTATTGGTGACGCTACTGACAGATTATGTCGGCATGGCGCTGATAGGTGGACCGATGCTAAATCCTGATCGTTTTATTTCTGATCTTCATAGCTTGCGCCAGTTTGGAGCGAGCGGTATTGGCAACGGCGTGGTGCGTCCCGCGTACTCCGAAGCCGATATTGCTGCTCGCCGCTGGTTGGCCAACCAGATGGCTGACGCGGGCCTGCGTGTTGAAGTGGACCCGATGGGCAACTTGTTCGGGCTTTCCGAGGGCCCATCGCTTCTGCTGGGTTCGCACAGTGACAGTCAGCCGGAAGGGGGATGGCTCGATGGCGCACTGGGCGTTGTTGCAGCCCTCGAAATTGCGCGCGCCAGCCGCGCCGCTGGTGGTCCGCCGATATCCGTTGTCTCTTTTCAGGATGAAGAGGGACGTTTTGGCGTCACAACAGGCTCTGCTGTGTGGTCCGGCAACCTCACTCAATCCGCGGCGGATGCGTTGACTGATCATCAGGGGATTCCATTGCGTGACGCGCGGAACGCGATCGCAGAGATGGTCACAGGCACCGTCGACCCCTCGCACTTCAGTGGTTTTCTGGAAATGCACATTGAGCAGGGTCCAACTCTGGATACCAAAAATGAACGCATTGGTGTGGTCACGGAGATAGTCGGCATCCGCGACGTGAAGGTCACGTTCAAAGGCGAACAAAACCACGCAGGTACAACGCCGATGCATTTGCGTCGCGATGCCTTTCAGGCGGTTTCGGCTTTCAATACGCTTTTGAATGATCGGTTGCGAAATGTCGTCACGCCGACCACCGTATGGACCATCGGACATATCAACCTGCATCCGAACGCGTCCTCGATTGTTCCCGGACAAGCAAGTTTTTCGATGCAATGGCGTGATGGTGACGCTGATCGGCTGAACCGGATGGAGAAGATCATTCGTGAAACAGCGGCAGAGATTGCTGAAAAGAACGCAATGGAGTTGTCCTTTGGCCCGTTGCTCGGTCTGGAGCCCGTGGAAATGGACCCGAAGCTTCAGGCGTCATTGGTGGAGGCCGCCGAAGCCGTTGTTCCCGGACACTGGCGTAAGATGCCGTCCGGGGCCTTACATGATGCGACAAATGTCGCCCGCCTGATGCCCGTTGGAATGGTATTTGTTCCCTCAATCAACGGAATCAGCCACGCTTTCGAGGAAGATACGTCCGAAGCGGATCTGGTAGCGGGATTGCAGGTTCTTGCTCGTGCAGCCGGAGTTCACCCGGTAGGCTCAAGCCCAGTGGGATGATGCTTGCACTAATAAGTTGACCTTGGTGTGAAAACTGACTTTGTTATGGGAAAGACGGTCCGGAATGGCCGCGATCTGCCGCGAAAATGGCATTGTCTGGGAGGACAAAAATTTGAGCACTCATGTAGAGCGTGCCGAAGGACCTCAGTCCGTTCCGGCGCTTTTACATCGCAACGCGGTCATATTTGCCGACGCGCCTGCATATCGCGAAAAGGAATATGGCATTTGGCAGTCCTGGACCTGGGCTGAGACACTGGAAGAAGTGGAAGCGCTTGCCTTGGGCCTTGCGGATCTGGGCGTGCAGGAAGGCGATTTTGTCGCGATCATCGGGCGCAACCGGCCCCGTTTATACTGGTCCATGATATCGGCGCAGATGGTCGGTGCTATACCGGTCCCCCTTTACCAGGACGCCGTCGCAGAAGAGATGGCCTACGTCTTGGGCCATTGTGGCGCGAAATTTGTGATTGCGGGAGATCAGGAGCAGGTCGACAAGGTCATTGAAATCAAAGATCAACTGCCGGATTTCGAGCAGATGCTCTACCTTGATCCGCGCGGGTTGCGGAAATACGACCACAGCCGCTTGCATCAATACTCCCATGTTCAGGACGCGGGCCGGGCAAAACGCGACGAGCTGTTGCCTGTGATTACCGCAAGGCAGGAAAAGCTGCACTATGACAGCACCTGCGTCATGCTCTACACGTCCGGCACGACAGGCAGGCCCAAGGGCGTCGTGCTGAGCAATCGCAATGTCATAGAGACATCGCGCTCGTCGTCGGAATTTGATGATCTCAGGCAGACGGACTCCATCCTTGCGTATTTGCCAATGGCCTGGGTCGGGGATTTCATTTTTTCCGTTGGGCAGGCTTTGTGGACCGGGTTTTGCACCAACTGCCCGGAAAGCGCCGATACGATGCATACGGATCTGCGTGAAATTGGCCCGACCTATTACTTTGCTCCGCCACGTGTGTTTGAGACACAGCTGACCAATGTAATGATCCGAATGGAAGATGCAGGGCGCTTCAAGAAGTGGCTGTTCGATGTCTTCATGGCCCATGCCCGAAAAGTCGGCCCCGACATTCTGGACGGCAATCCTGTAAGTCAGTGGGATCGGTTCAAATACAACATCGGCGAGTTGATGATTTACGGCCCGCTCAAGAACACTTTGGGGTTTTCGCGCATCCGCGTCGGATATACCGCAGGTGAAGCAATCGGGCCTGAAATCTTCGATTTTTACCGGTCGCTGGGGATCAACCTGAAACAGCTCTATGGTCAAACTGAGGCGACGGTCTTCATCACCGCGCAGCCAGACGGCGAGGTGCGCTCCGATACCGTTGGAGTGAGCTGTCCCGGCGTAGAGTTGAAAATTGAAAAGAACGGGGAAGTTTTCTATCGTAGCCCCGGTGTTTTTGTTGAATATTATAAAAACCCAGAGAGCACCGCAGACACCAAAGATGCCGAGGGCTGGGTCGCAACCGGTGATGCGGGCTTTATCGAAGAGGATACAGGTCACCTTCGCATCATCGACCGGGCCAAGGATGTGGGTCAGATGGCGGACGGTTCGCTCTTTGCGCCGAAATACGTGGAGAACAAGCTGAAGTTCTTTCCAAATATTCTCGAAGCGGTGGTCTTTGGGAATGGTAAGGATGAATGTACCGCCTTTATCAATATTGACCTTACAGCCGTGGGGAATTGGGCGGAGCGGAACAACATTGGGTATGCCTCTTATCAGGAGTTGGCGCGGCACCCTCAGGTCATGGACACCATCCAGTCCCATGTTGAAGAGGTAAATGCATCGATTGCTGAGGATGAGATGTTGTCCGGATGCCAGGTGCATCGTTTTGTTGTCTTGCACAAGGAGTTGGACGCAGATGATGGGGAATTGACCCGCACCCGCAAAGTCCGCCGGCGCATCATTGAAGAGAAATACGACGATATCATTGCAGCGCTCTACGGCGATTCACCAACGGTCGACACGACCACCGAGGTCACTTACGAAGATGGGCGCAAGGGATCCATTTCTGCGACACTGGAAGTACGTGCAGCAAAGACATTGCAGGCGCGTGGCAAGATGGCCGCCGAATGATGGGACGACGCTCGGCTGCGCCTTCGCCCCGCCCACCATCCCGTATTCTCCCGGCGTACCGATTTGTCGTAGCGAGGAACTCGAATGCTTGACCAGACAGAAGGATACATCACCGAGGATGGCCGCAAGATCGGTGGCGTTCTGATGGAGATGAAGAACATCACGCTGCGGTTCGGAGGGGTCGAGGCGATCAAGGATATCTCCTTCGATATCCGCGAAGGCGAGATCCGCGCGATCATCGGGCCGAATGGGGCGGGCAAATCCTCGATGCTGAACGTAATTTCCGGCTTTTATATCCCGCAGGAAGGCGAGGTCTGGTATCAGGGCAGCCCTCGCCCGCCGATGAAGCCCTACCAAGTCGCACGTCAAGGAATCGCGCGGACGTTCCAGAACATCGCGCTCTTTGAGGGGATGTCGGTGCTCGACAACGTCATGACCGGGCGTCTGACCCATATGAAGACGGGTATGCTGGGGCAGGCGATCTGGCGCGGAAAGGCTGAAGCGGAAGAAACCGAAAACCGGGAAATCGCTGAAAAGATCATCGATTTCCTTGAGATTCAGGCGATCCGCAAGACACCCGTGGCGCGGCTGCCATATGGTTTGAAAAAGCGTGTCGAACTGGCGCGGGCGCTGGTGGCGGAGCCCTCGCTGTTGCTTCTGGACGAGCCGATGGCGGGCATGAACGTCGAGGAAAAAGAGGACATGAGCCGCTTTGTTTTGGACGTGAACGATGAATTCGGCACCACGATCGCTTTGATTGAACACGATATGGGCGTGGTCATGGACCTCTCCGACCGTGTGGTTGTGATGGACTATGGCAAAAAGATCGGAGACGGCACGCCGGATGAGGTGCGCAACAATCAGAGCGTAATCGACGCCTATCTGGGGGTCAGCCATGACTGATTTTGGGCTTCGGTTAAACGTCGGTATTGCGTCGGTACTCGGTCAGATTGCGGTGATCGCGCTTATTTCCCCATTTGGGGGTGGTAGCGCAGATGCTCACGATGTCTCGCCCGTGCATTTCGAGCTAGGTGAAGTTCTCGGCCCAATGATTTCGACTTTTCAAACCCACTGTGCCTTGCCAATGCTGGAGACGGGCAATGCTGATGTGTCAGGGTTGGAATTCAGAGGTTCATTTAATGAAGAACCTCTCCCGAGCGGTGTGACCGAGTTAAGTTACTCTACGTATCAACATCAATTTGGTCCTGTTGTAGAACTTCTTTATGTAAATAATGAGTTTGATGCTTGCATGGTCGTTTGGAAACGGGTTCGAGTTGAAGCCTTCCAAGTTTCACCGAAAAGACTCAGAGAATTGCTGAACGCAAACGACACGTCTTTCGAAATTCTTGAATATGGCCCAGACCGGATAAAGAGTGTCCCAGAGGCTTGGATTGGCGGTTATAGTTTTACCGTGGCCGGTAATCGGAATTTTCCAATCACCGTTGATATCAGCCTGATCGGCGAGAGAAAGCATGGCTCAATGAAGATTTCCTCGTATCGCTGGCCGCCACTCGGCACAAGCTTGCCGTTGAACTGATAGAGGATCCCTATGCCTGAGCAACTCCTTTTCGCCACCGAAGTCTTCCTCAACGGCCTGATGGCCGGGGTGCTTTATGCGCTTGTGGCGCTGGGGTTCGTACTGATCTACAAGGCCAGCGGAATTTTCAACTTCGCCCAAGGGGTCATGGCGCTTTTTGCTGCGATGACGCTCTACGGGATCATGAACGGGCTGGTGCCCTTTGCGCATCTCATCAACGCGATCTTCGGCACGGAGATTCATTACTTTGGCTGGACCGTGCCCGCGCTGGCGGCGATCATTCTGACCGTGGGAGTCATGATCCTGTTCAGCTACCTCGTGCAGCGGTTCATCTTCCGGTACCTCGTGGGACAGGAGCCGATTATCCTTTTCATGGCCACCATCGGGCTTGCCTATTTCCTTGAAGGAGTAGGCGATTTGATGTGGGGCTCCGACATCAAAACGCTGGAGGTCGGGCTGCCACAAGGCATTAATGAGACCATCGACCGCGTGACGTTCGAAGCCTTTGGCTATGGGTTCTTCATCGACAATCTGGACATCGTGGCGTCGGTGGTTGCGGCGGTGCTTGTGCTGGTACTGGTGCTCTTTGCGCAATACACCAAGCAGGGTCGGGCGATGCGCGCGGTGGCGGACGACCATCAGGCAGCCCTTTCTGTGGGGGTTTCGCTCAACTTCATCTGGATTTTGGTCTGGTCGCTGGCAGGGTTTGTGGCGCTTGTCGCGGGCATCATGTGGGGGGCGAAATCTGGCGTTCAGTTCTCTTTGAGCCTCATTGCGCTGAAGGCGCTGCCGGTACTCATGCTAGGAGGATTCACCTCGATCCCCGGTGCCATCGTGGGCGGGCTTATCATCGGGGTGGGCGAGAAACTTTTCGAGTTCCTGATCGGGCAGCCCTATCTGGGCGGAGCGACGGAAAACTGGTTTGCCTATATGCTGGCGTTGATCTTCTTGCTGTTCCGACCGCAGGGCCTGTTTGGGGAGAAAATCATTGAGCGCGTCTAGCTATTCTTCTTCCTTTTCCTGCAACAGCGCCACGCAGAGTGCCGCGAGGATCGTCACACCAAGAGTAAGAGCGAGGTTGATGTTTGGCAGAAAGAGCAACGTTAGGCTGAGACAAAGCCCCATGACCAAAAGGCAGATCACGATGCTGAAGCCAAAGGCCGTTGAGCCTGTCTTGGCGCGCACCGGTCTGGGAGCGGGTTCGACGAAGTCGGTCTGCGCCTCTTCCACTTCGTACAAAAGTGCTGCCCGCTCCGCCGCGTATTCGATCGCGGAGAGTTCCCCTTGTTTGTACCGCGCATCGAGGGCGCGCAATTCGTTCAGCATTGCCGTCATCAGACCCACTCCTTCCCACGCGAACAGAAGTGCCAGAGCAATTGGGGCAAATTTGGGAAATGCCGTGGTTTCTGGTTGTTTGGTTAATGGTGTTGCTGTGAAGATCTGCGAGAAGAGAACGTGAAGAACAGTGTGATAATACTTTTGATCGGAGCGTTTTCGCTTCTTGCCGGGGGATGGGTAGATGCCCTTTCCGACCGCGCTTTGTTTGTTGCGGTTTTGATTGTGACGGGCGTCGCATTGAGTTTTGAAATCGAAAAGCTAAAAGAGCAAATCTCAGGTCTCGTTGTTCAAGTGAACAACCTTATGGGCGACTTGTCTCAAGCTGAACAAGAGTTGTCCGACTTGCGCCTAGAAGTACTAGCATTGCAAAGTACTTCTTCTGAGTTAAGCGATAGAGGAAGGGGACGTTAATGCTCTACCGTGAAGCCGGTGATTTCAGCACCACCTATCCCGAAGACAGCCAGACATTCCCGATCAAATTTGACCGGTATCGCTACTACGTTGTGCTCTTCATCGCGATTTTCGTAATCCCTTTCATGATTAATGACTATTGGGTGAATTCGATCTTCATGCCTTTCCTGATCTATTCGATCGCGGCCATCGGGTTGAACATTCTGGTGGGCTATTGCGGGCAGGTGAGCCTTGGGACCGGGGCTTTCATGGCCGTGGGGGCTTATGCCTGTTACAAGCTGATGACGGCTTTTCCGGAGGTCAGCATGTTCATCCATGTGCTGCTTGCGGGCGGGATCACGGCGGCGGTGGGCGTGCTTTTCGGGCTGCCGTCTTTGCGGATCAAGGGGTTCTACCTCGCGGTGGCCACTCTGGCCGCGCAGTTCTTTCTGGTCTGGATGTTCAACAAGGTGTCTTGGTTCTATAACTACTCCGCTTCTGGCCAAATCAACGCGCCTGAGCGGGATACCTTCGGCATTCTGATCACTGGCCCTAATACCGAAGCCTGGGCCACCTATCTCTTTTGTCTGTTTTTCACCATTCTGAGCGCGGTGTTGGCACGGAACCTGACGCGGGGCGCGATGGGGCGGCAGTGGATGGCGATCCGGGATATGGACATCGCAGCAGAAATCATCGGGGTGAACCCCCTGAAAGCGAAGCTGACAGCTTTTGCAGTCAGCTCCTTCTTTGTGGGCATCTCAGGTGCACTGTTCTTTGCGGTCTATCTGGGGGCGGTCGAGGTCGGTGAGGTTTTTGGCATCACCAAGTCATTCCTTGTGCTCTTCATGATCATCATTGGGGGGCTCGGGTCGATCTTCGGTTGTTTTGCTGGGGCGGCGTTTCTGGTGCTGCTGCCGGTCGTGCTGAAGGTCATCGGGGCGGATATGCTTGGGTGGCCCACGGATATCGTGGCGCATTTGAACCTTGTGATTGTGGGTGGGCTGATCGTGGTCTTCCTGATCGCGGAACCTCATGGGCTGGCACAGCTATGGCGCGTTGCAAAAGAAAAATTACGGTTGTGGCCTTTCCCGCATTAGGGTCAGGTTGCGGTATGAAGGCGGGATCTACCCGCTCAACAGATGCCGGGTGACCGGCACATCGGAGAAAAACCAAGGGAGGTACACCGATGAAGATGAAACTGGCAACCTGGGCCACAGCGGCCCTGATGGCGGCAAGCCCGGTTATGGCGGACCTTGTGTTTCCGTCGCTTGACTACAGAACCGGCCCTTACGCGGCGAACGGGATTCCACTGGCGGATGGCTATCAGGACTATTTCACGATGCTCAACGAGCGAGATGGCGGCATTGGTGGCGTCGAGACCCGCGTTGTGTCCTGTGAGACCGGGTACAATACCGAAAAGGGTGTCGAGTGCTATGAGAGCACCAAGGGCGAAGGGTCGTTGGTCTATCAACCCTATTCCACGGGCATCACATATCAGCTGATCCCCAAAGCGACGGCGGATGACATCCCAATCCACTCGATGGGCTATGGCCGGACCTCCGCCAAGAACGGTAAGGTGTTCAGCCATGTATTCAATTACCCCGGTAGTTACTGGGATGCGGCCTCGATTGCGATCAAGCACATCATTGATGTGTCCGGAGGGGACATTACCGGTAAGAAAATCGCGCTGGTCTATCATAACTCCGCATACGGCAAGGAGCCTATCCGTACGCTGGAAGAGCTTTCCAAGAAACACGGTTTCGAGCTGAGTCTTCTGGCCGTTGACCACCCCGGTCAAGAGCAGAAGTCTCAATGGCTTTCGATCCGACAGCAGCGGCCTGACTATGTCCTGATGTGGGGCTGGGGCGTGATGAACCAAGTCGCCATTCAGGAAGCTGCCAACATTCGCTTCCCGATGGAAAACTTCATTGGTGTCTGGTGGTCCGGATCGGAAAATGATGTGGAGCCTGTCGGCGACAAGGCCAACGGCTACAAGGCACTCGCGCTGTCAGCACCTGGAAGGGACTACGGCGTTTACGAGGACCTGAAAAGCCATGTTTATGACAAGGGCCTTGCGGCGGGCAACGGCGACCAGATGGGTACTGTGCTGTACAACCGTGCGCTGTATGCGGCGATGCTTGCGGCAGAAGCGGCGCGTATCGCACAGGAAATCCACGGGGTTGGCGATATCACGCCCGGCATGATGCGCGATGGCATGGAAGCGTTGGATATGTCCGATGAGCGTATGACAGAGCTTGGTTTTGCCAATTTCGCTCCGGCGTTCAAGGTTACCTGCGAAAACCACGGCGGTTCCGGCAAAGGTGCGGTGCAGCAGTGGAACGCTTCGGACAAGACGTGGACGCTGATCACCGATTTCATCGAATCCGATAAATCTGTGATCGATCCGCTGATCGCGGAAGACAGCGCTGCTTATGCGGCCGAAAACAACATCGAAGAGCGCTGTAACTGAGACGTTTCTCCCGGCGGCTTTCGGGTCGCCGGGATCCATAGATTTGAAGGGTGCCGCCCATGCTCGACAAGCCGGCCACAGTTGAAGCCACTACCGACACCGTTTTGGAAGTCAACAACATCGAGGTGATCTACAATCACGTGATCCTTGTGTTGAAAGGGGCGAGCCTCAACGTACCAAAGGGCGGCATAACGGCCCTACTGGGCGGCAACGGCGCAGGCAAGACAACGACACTCAAGGCGATCTCCGGGCTTTTGGCCTCGGAACGTGGTGAAGTGACCAAGGGTTCGATCAAATACCGTGACAAGGTAATTCAGCATCAGGACCCTGCGGACATCGTCAAGTCGGGCGTCGTACAGGTCATGGAAGGGCGGCACTGTTTCGAACACCTGACGGTTGAGGAAAACCTGCTCACCGGTGCCTATACCCGGCGCGACGGAAATGCCGCCATCCAGCGTGACCTCGAACTAGTCTATAATTATTTTCCAAGGCTGAAAGAGCGGCGCAAGTCTCAGGCTGGCTATACATCCGGCGGAGAACAGCAAATGACGGCTATCGGGCGCGCCTTGATGTCCAAGCCGGAGACCATTCTGTTGGATGAGCCATCCATGGGGTTGGCCCCGCAATTGGTTGAACAAATTTTTGAAATTGTAAAATCCGTAAACGAGAATGAAGGGGTAACCTTCCTTCTGGCGGAACAAAATACCAACGTAGCGCTCAGGTTCGCGCATTACGGGTATATTTTGGAGTCCGGGCGTGTTGTTATGGACGGGCCTGCTGCTGAGCTCCGCGAAAATCCGGACGTGAAGGAATTTTACCTTGGCATGTCCGAACAGGGCCGCAAGTCGTTTCGCGATGTCCGCAGCTATCGCCGCCGCAAGCGGTGGCTGTCGTGATTGATTGGAGAAATTAAATGACCAGAATTATTTTTTCGAGACCTGATAGATCCTTTTCTTTGTGTGCAGGCAGCAGGGCAATAGCCTTCGGAACTCCCGATTTGTGTACCCTAAACCAACGTGAACTGGTTGATTAGGGATGGCACAGTATTTTGATGATCTAGAAACCCGCAGCGCAGACAAGCGCGCGGCCGATATCGCACGTGCTTTGCCCGAACAAATTGCCAGAGGCCAGACCTTGCCCGGCTACGGAGGTAGGCTCGATTCCTTTGATGCTGCCGAAATCATTGATGAAACGAGCCTCGCAGAACTACCGGTTTTGCGGAAATCAGATTTGGGAAACGCACAGGCTAGCGACCTGCCTTTTGGCGGTTTTACGGCAAAAATAGCGACTGGGTTCAGCCATGTTTTTCAATCGCCGGGTCCGATATATGAACCGTTCAATGTTGAAAACGATTGGTTCCGGATGGGTCGGTTTCTGCATGCGGTCGGGATCGGCGCGGATGACATCGTACAGAACTGTTTTGCATATCATCTGACACCTGCTGGCGCGATTTTTGAAAGTGGTGCTCGCGCAGTGGGGGCAACAGTATTGCCAGCTGGCACCGGGCAGACTGAGCTCCAGGTAATCGCGGCAAGGGACGTCGGAACGACCGCATATGCCGGGACCCCTGACTACTTGAAGATCATTCTGGAAAAAGCGGATGAGATGGACATCAGCTTGTCGATCACAAAAGCGGCGGTAGGCGGCGGTGCTCTGTTCCCCTCCCTCCGCAGCGCCTATGCAGACAGGGGGATCGCCTGCCAGCAATGCTATGCGACCGCAGACCTTGGGAATATCGCTTATGAGTCTTCTGCGCTGGAAGGCCTGATACTGGATGAAGAGGTCATCGTTGAAATCGTGACGCCCGGCACGGGAGATGCCGTGCCAGAAGGGGAAGTCGGCGAAGTGATTGTGACCTCCCTGAACCCGGATTACCCGTTGATCAGGTTTGCAACCGGTGACATGAGCGCTTTTATGTCAGGCCAAAGCCCTTGTGGGCGTACAAACAAGCGGATCAAGGGCTGGTTGGGGCGTGCGGATCAAACAACCAAGATCAAGGGCATGTTCGTTCGACCCGAGCAGGTAGCGTCTTTTGTGGCGCACCACGATGAGGTGGTCAAAGCACGCGTTATCGTAAGCCGCGCTCAAGAGCAGGATGTCATGACAGTCCAGGTTGAAACACCTTGCGGCGATCCGTCCGTCTATTCCGGGACCGTGGTGGATAAATTGAAACTCAAGGCGAGGGTAGAACTGGTGCCGCCCGGCAGCCTGCCCAAAGATGGGCTCGTGATCGAGGACCAGCGCACCTACGATTGAGCGCGGGCGTCCCTCGGCCATAAGCCGCTGGATGCTCAGCGTGATCCTTATGTTGTCGGGGCCAACTTGTCCTGGGTTTTCGTATCAAAGTCTGTGGCATCATGACGTTCGTGCAATTGCATTTCGGGTTCACCGGACATGCGATTGACCATTCGTCCGCGTTGAACTGCGGGGCGCGCATCAATTTTTTGCGCCCAGTGCATGACGTTTTTGTAGCTTTCCACATCGAGAAACTCCGCCGCTTCGTAAAGCCGGCCCAAAACGAGTTGCCCATACCATGGCCAGATGGCGATGTCCGCGATGGTATAGTCGTCTCCTGCAATGAATTTTTTGGTGGCCAGTTCGCGGTCTAGCACATCAAGCTGCCGCTTCGTTTCCATCGTGAACCGATTGATCGGGTATTCGAACTTCGCCGGTGCGTAGGCGTAGAAATGACCAAACCCACCCCCCAGATAGGGGGCTGACCCCATTTGCCAGAAGAGCCAGGATAGAGTCTCCGCGCGCGCACCGGCGTCGTGCGGGATAAAGTGACCGAATTTCTCCGCCAGATACAGCAGAATTGCGCCAGACTCGAAAACCCTTTGTGGCGTGCTGCCAGACCGATCCATCAGCGCTGGTATCTTGGAGTTTGGGTTTACATCGACAAACCCCGAGCCGAACTGATCCCCATCTCCAATCTTGACGAGCCAAGCATCATACTCCGCTTCGCTGATCCCAAGCGCCAAAAGCTCTTCCAACATCACGGTGACTTTCACACCATTTGGAGTTGCCAATGAATAGAGCTGCAACGGGTGCTTGCCGACCGGTAACTCTTTGTCATGGGTCGGACCTGCAATTGGCCGATTTATGCTTGCGAACTTGCCGCCATTTTCAGCATCCCATGTCCAGACTTTTGGCGGGGTGTACTCAGTTTCAGTGGTCATCCTGGGCCTCTGCATTGTTGGATTTCAGGTCTGATACCTATCCCTTACGCTTCAGATCGCAAGAGCCACGGACGATTGACGTAAAGATCACAGGACCATCTGATTGGAACAGGCTTGCCAAACGCATGTGGCTGCGCCTTCATGATCAAACTATGGCCAGTTCATTCAAATGCACTTTGACAGAGCTCTATACCGGAGCGGAACCGCGCTCCAGGCGCTTTCGGTTTGGGTTGATCCTGTTTGACGCCATCACGATCTTGCTGTTCATCGCGATTGCTCCGTTTTCTCCCGACCCGAATATGGAAGCCATCGGATTTGTTTTGGGGCTCATCATCCTGTTGGATTTTCTGGCAAGGTATTGGATTGCTGAAGACCGCGGCGTGATGTTGAGGAAAATCTACACCATCGCAGACCTGGTGGTGGTCGCCTCACTGCTCATTTCGCCCTTTATCCATGCAAACCTGGCGTTCCTGCGTATTCTGCGAGGCTTGCGGCTTATCCATTCCTATCACCTGATGCGTGACCTAAGGCAATCCAGCCCCTTTTTCCAAAGGCACGAAGATGCCTTGCTCGCTGCGGTGAACCTGTTTGTTTTTGTCTTCTTCACGACATCAGTTGTCTTTGCGCTCTTCGTCGACAAGACAACGGGGGTGGAAGGATACGTAAACGCGCTTTATTTCACAGTCACAACGCTCACGACGACGGGCTATGGCGACATTACACCGACAACAACTTTCGGAAAGCTCTTCTCCGTGTTCATCATGGTGGTGGGTGTTGCCTTGTTTGTGCAATTGGCGCGCGCGATCGTGCAGCCGTCAAAGGTCACACATGTGTGTCGAGATTGCGGACTGACCAAGCACGATCTGGATGCGGTTCACTGCAAGCATTGCGGTGTGGTCTTGCACATCAGAACGGAAGGTATGATGTGATGTGGAGGCGGTGCGGTCTTATCTTGGCGATGACGCTTGCGGCGGCAGTCGGGGCATTATCCGAGACCACACCAAAGGTTGGGCTATTGTGGCAAAACACAGGCTTGCCCGCAGTGTTTCCATTGATCGTGAAAACGAACCCGGGCGCAGACTATTACCTGCGCTTACATGCCGTTGACACAGATGAGGCGAAGCTGGCTGCCTACGCGGTCGGAGGATCGTTTTTCAAGGTATTGGTGCCTCCGGGGACCTACAATTTGCGCGTTGCGTCAGGCACGGATTGGCAAGGAGAGACTGATCTTTTCGGGCCTGACACGCATTGGATCGACGTTCCCGGCCCGCTGACGTTTGAGGTGCGGGATCATTCGACCAAAAGTGGGCATATGATCGACCTCAGGGACCAAGAAGGGGCGCCCGTCGTCGAGGCACGTTTCATCTGCCAAAGACACCGTTTGATAGGTTTTCCAAGGCCCTTGCCCCCTTACGAAGAAGAAGGGGCATTTGGGGCGCGTTTGACAGAACCGGGTGTATTGCTGCGATATCCGGGATCGTTTTTTGATCCGTCCCGCCGTGCTAACGCAGACCGACCTGTCATCCCAACAGAGTTCGCGCCCTATTTCTCAAACCCGTATTTCGATATACGCGCGCGCCTCTGCTAACGAAAAAAGCCGCCCTTTGAGGCGGCTTCTTCAATAGTTTCAGCTGTGCTTCAGCCCTGACGGGCTTTGAACCGGCGCTGCGTTTTGTTGATCACGTAAACGCGGCCTTTGCGACGCACAACACGGCAATCGCGGTGCCGATTCTTGAGCGAGCGGAGCGAATTGCGAACCTTCATGGTCGTTCTCCTCATGTCGTGGCGCGGGCCAGCGCCGGGTTACGGGCAGCTCGATTTTGCGAGCCGATGAATAAATGGTGGGCGATACTGGGATCGAACCAGTGACCCCTTCGATGTCAACGAAGTGCTCTACCGCTGAGCTAATCACCCACTTTGTAACGCTAATTCCCGAACCCCAAATAAAAATGGGGCGCGAAAACACGCGCCTGAGCCGCGTCTATAAAAGGAGTCGCCATAGGGATCAAGAGCTTTTGGTTTTCGATTTAACTGGCTTGCGCTTTATGCAAAGGTTGAGCCATGACGCATCGCGCTTTTCATACCAGTCTGCCGGATCATGACAAATCCTGTGTGGTGTTTGCATCGCCCCACAGTGGGTCGACTTATCCTGAGGATATGATGCGTCGGACCGCCCTTTCGGACGGTCTCATACGATCATCAGAAGATGCTTTTGTCGATCAATTGTTTGATTGCGCGCATGATTTCGGCGCGCGGTTCATCAAAGCTGCGATGCCGCGCGCCTATGTGGATTTGAATCGCTCCCCGGAAGAACTCGACCCAGCACTCATTGAAGGGGTGCGCCGGCAAGGTCACAACCCTCGTGTCGCGTCAGGTCTTGGTGTGATTCCGCGGGTTGTTGCAAATGGGCGTGCAATTTACCGTGGCAAGATCAGCTTGCTGGAAGCACAGGATCGTCTGGATCAATACTGGTATCCCTATCACCGGCGTCTGCAGTCTCTTCTTGATGAGGCGCACCGTTTTCACGGCCAAGCAGTGTTGATCGATTGCCATTCAATGCCGCATGAGGCGGTTGAAAGCGTCGCCCGCACGGGAGCTCGCCGCCCTGATGTCGTTTTGGGCGATCGGTTTGGGGCGGCTGCATCCGGCAGCGTTGTGGACCGGGTAGAAGCGGCCTTTGCGGATCAGGGCTTTCGGGTTGCACGTAACGCGCCTTTTGCGGGGGCCTATATTGCTCAAGCTTATGGGCGCCCGTCGCGAGGCCAACACGCGGTTCAGGTCGAACTCGACAGAGCGCTCTACATGGATGAAAGTCGTATTGAGCCAAACCACAATTTTGATGCCGTACGCCGTGCGGTCCGCGCTGCTGTGGCGGAGATATCGCTCATCGGACAAGAACGTATGCCTCTCGCCGCAGAGTAGGCATCTACCTGGCACTGGATCCGATGTAATTCTTTTTTCGCCGGGGCTTTCAAGAATGGCCTAGTTGCTCATCGGAGTGATCGTCCCTTGAGAATAGCGTCCGTTCCAAAACGCTCCCTAATTTCATCGGTCGCGCGTTCAGCCGCCGTTCGCTGCTTTGCTTTGGGATCGAGAAGATCGGCGGACAGGTCGGCAACATCTTCAGAGATGAGGTCAGATAAGCCGCACCCCAGCAAGCGGTAGGGCCCCTGATCGCCAACCTGATGGAAAAGGCTGCTCGCTGTTCGATAAATTGTGTCCGCCAATTGAGTCCCATCGCGCAAGCTGATCCGCCGCGACAAAAGTGAATGGTCTGATCGCTTTAGTTTGAGCGTGACGACCCGGCCCGCCAGGTGTTTCGCTTTGGCCCGGTCCGCGACTTTTTCGGCCATGCGCCACAAATGGCCGTCGAGTAAGTCCGGGTCCGACGTGTCTTCATAGAAGGTAGTTTCGTTCGATATGGACTTCATCGGCGTATGGGCAGATACCCGGCGTCGGTCTTCGCCGCGTGCCAAATGCCACAAGCGATCTCCCATGGAGCCGAAGCGTGCAATAAGATCAGTCCGTTCCCACCGCAACAGATCCGAAAACGTGCGAATACCGGCTTTGTCCAAAGACATCTGCGCAGCGGCACCCACACCCCAAATCAAACGAACAGGTTTGTCTTTCAGGAAACTATCCGTCTCGGCTTTGCCAATCACCGAAAAGCCATGCGGCTTGTCGAGGTCCGAGGCGACTTTGGCCAGAAACTTGTTGTGGGACAGTCCGATCGAGCCCGATAGCCCAAGTTCGCTTTGCATCTGCTTGACCAGGCGTGCCAGCATCACCGCCGGCGGCGCTCCGTGCAGGCGCGCTGTCCCGGACAGGTCCATAAAGGCTTCATCGAGCGAGAGTGGCTCAATGTCTGGTGTCAGGCGCTCCATCATGCGCCGAATGGCACGAGACGCTTCGACATAAGCTTCCATTCGGGGTTTGATGATGACGGCATCGGGGCAGAGCTTGAGCGCTTTGAACATGGGCATCGCAGACGTTACGCCGCGTATTCGCGCCACGTAGCAAGCGGTAGAGACAACGCCTCTGCGTCCACCGCCAATGATAACAGGCTTGTTTTGCAGGCTCGGATTGTCTCGTTTTTCAACTGATGCGTAAAACGCATCGCAATCCATATGAGCAATGGAGAGAGTATTCAGTTCCTCGTGCGATACCACCCGAGGGCTGCCGCAGGAAGGGCAACGCTTGGCCTCTGAAAACGGAGCAAAACAGTCGCGGCAAAGGCTTGGCATGGCGAGGAGTTTAGCGGGTTGTCGACGGTAGTCCAAGATGCTTCGGACCGCGCGATGCGGGTCGAAGCGGAAGCGGCTTCAGGGTCGAAAAATTTTGGCTTGTTCGTAAAAACCCCCCGCTGCGTCTAGCGGGGGGAGGTAACGAACCTCAGGAAGACACGGTTCGTTGGGGAGTATCACCTAACGTCAACTTACCACCCTGAGATGAATTCACCAAAGCACCTTTGTACTTTAATCTCTACATAATGTTGTCTGTTGTTCCCCTGCCACAGTCTATAGCGTGCGAATCTCCCGATTCGACGTTCATCCTCAGGTTGTGGAAAACTGCAATTTCCGACGCGTTATCAGCGATTTGGGCTAAGCGCCTGAGGGCTTTGCAACTCATGCAAAATCGCCTCTGCTGCAGCGCGGGGGTTTTCGGCTGTCCAGACCGGACGGCCTACAACAATATGGTCAGCCCCGTCGGCTATTGCAGTGGCCGGGGTCGCAACGCGCTTCTGATCGCCAAGCTCAGAACCCGCTGGCCTGACGCCCGGGGTCACTATCAACCGATCGGTTGCAGATGGCAGGGCACGGATTAAAGCTGCTTCCTGAGGTGATGCAATCACACCGTCGGCACCCGCTTTGAATGCCCGATCGGCCCTCTGTTGAACGAGGTCAGAAATGCTGCCTTCGCGGATCAGACAATCATCCAAATCCCGCCGGTCGAGAGAGGTTAGAATCGTGACTGCGAGGATTTTCATATCTGATTTTGCGGCGCCTTCCTTGGCTGCACGAACCACATGCGGATCGCCATGAACCGTCAGGAAATCAAGCTCGAATTGTGCCAGCCCGCGAACGGCGGCTTCAATCGTGGCACTGATGTCAAAGAGCTTCATGTCCAAGAAGATGCGTTTGCCATGTTCTTGCTTAAGTTCATTGGCAAGTGCGAGGCCTCCGCCAGTCAGCATACCCAGGCCGATCTTGTAAAAAGAAACGGTGTCGCCAAGGCGGGCTGCAAGGTCATGCCCCGCCAACGCGTTTGGTACGTCCAATGCGACGATAAGACGGTCATCTGCCATGGGTCATGCTCCTTTTGATGCAGCCCTTTATGACGTTTACCACATACTGTCTACGAAGCTTCAGAGCGAAGATGCAAAAAGCCCGGTCTTTGCGAGTTTCACAGAGACCGGGCCAGAGACAGGGAGAGTAAACGCACAAAGGCATAAAATGGCGTTTGCATTCTGGGGAAAGAGTGCAAATCCACGACGAACAGTCGTGCCGTGGTGCGCTTCTCCCTGTCGGCCACGCTTGTACACGCGGGCATTTTTCTTGGTATTTTTGGCTAACAATGCCAACTCGTTACCAGAGGATCACGTTTCAACAAAAATAATAGCTACCCCCACCCTCATGAACCCTAATCTAAGGATTGTGCTTGTTCAGGTAACGGGGAAAGCCAGCTTCTCTTTCCCTCCGTCTATCTGACTTGTGTCAACGTTTTCGAAGCAGCGTCATGGTAACAGTAGGTGTGAGCCCAAGCAGCCTCTTGAAGCGGTGGATGCGCAGGCCCACATGACAGCCAAGGCCCGAAAGCTGACGTGCCGCCAAGTCGGGCGCAGCAAAACATGGGCGCTTATAGAGAAGGAGAATGCGATGGACTTATCGAAGTTCACGGAACGGTCGCGCGGATTTATCCAAGCTGCGCAAACGATAGCAACTCGGGAAAGTCACCAAAGACTTGCACCCGAACACCTGCTGAAAGCATTGATGGATGATGATCAGGGGCTCGCAAGCAACCTGATTTCAGCTGCTGGCGGGCAGCCGACACAAGTTTTGCAATCCATCGATCTGGCAATGACCAAGATGCCGAAAGTGACCGGTGATGCCGCTCAGGTTTACGTTGATGGCACGACGACCAAGGTTCTCGCCGAGGCGGAAGCATTGGCGAAGAAAGCTGGCGACAGTTTCGTCCCGGTCGAACGGATACTGATGGCGCTTTGCATGGTGAAATCAGGTGCCAAGGACGCGCTTGATGCTGCCAAGGTCACGGCGCAAGGGCTGAATACTGCCATCAATGACGTGCGCAAAGGCCGTACTGCTGATACTGCGACGGCAGAAGAAGGCTATGACGCGCTGAAAAAATACGCGATGGATCTCACGGAACGTGCTGAGGCGGGGAAGATTGACCCGATCATTGGACGCGATGAGGAAATCCGCCGTGCGATGCAGGTGCTCAGCCGGCGGACCAAGAACAATCCGGTCCTGATCGGCGAACCGGGCGTGGGTAAGACCGCGATCGCGGAGGGCCTCGCGCTGAGGATCGTCAATGGCGACGTGCCGGAATCGCTGCGCAACAAGAAGCTGCTGGCGCTTGATATGGGGGCGCTCATTGCCGGAGCAAAGTACCGCGGCGAGTTCGAGGAACGTCTAAAAGCCGTGTTGACAGAGGTCACCGAGGCAGCGGGCGAGATCATCCTGTTCATCGACGAGATGCACACGCTTGTAGGCGCGGGCAAGACCGATGGCGCGATGGATGCGGCGAACCTCATCAAACCGGCTCTGGCGCGGGGTGAATTGCACTGCGTTGGCGCCACGACGCTCGACGAATACCGCAAATACGTTGAGAAGGACGCGGCCCTTGCGCGGCGTTTCCAGCCCGTGATGGTGCTGGAGCCGACGGTGGAGGATACGATCTCCATCCTGCGTGGTATCAAGGAGAAGTACGAGTTGCACCACGGTGTGCGGATCTCGGACAGTGCTTTGGTATCGGCGGCAACGCTCAGCCATCGCTACATCACCGACCGGTTTTTGCCGGACAAGGCGATCGACCTCGTGGACGAGGCCGCGTCACGTTTGCGCATGGAAGTCGACAGCAAGCCCGAGGAACTAGACGCGCTGGATCGGCAAATCCTGCAAATGCAAATCGAGGCAGAAGCACTGCGGCTGGAAGATGATGCCGCCAGCAAGGATCGTCTGGAGACGCTGGAGAAAGAATTGGCTGAGTTGCAGGAACGCAGTGATGCGATGACGGCAAAGTGGCAGGCCGAACGCGACAAGCTCGCTGGCGCCCGCGACATCAAGGAGAAGCTTGACCAAGCACGGGCGGAACTGGAAATCGCCAAGCGCGAAGGCAATCTGGCCAAAGCCGGAGAGCTTTCATATGGCGTGATCCCGCAGCTTGAAAAGCAACTTGGTGACGCGGAAGGCCGCGAAGATGGCGATCTGATGGTCGAAGAAGCCGTGCGCCCGGAGCAGATTGCCAGTGTGGTCGAACGTTGGACGGGTATCCCCGCAGGCAAGATGCTTGAGGGCGAACGCGACAAGCTCCTGCGCATGGAAGAACAATTGCACGCCAGGGTAATCGGCCAGAATACGGCCGTGAAAGCTGTCGCCAACGCGGTGCGCCGTGCGCGTGCGGGCCTCAATGATGAGAACCGTCCTTTGGGTTCCTTCCTCTTCCTCGGGCCAACCGGCGTGGGTAAGACCGAACTGACCAAGGCGGTGGCCGAGTTCCTCTTTGACGACGACAACGCGATGGTGCGCATCGACATGTCGGAGTTCATGGAGAAACACTCCGTCGCGCGTTTGATCGGTGCGCCTCCGGGCTACGTCGGGTATGATGAAGGCGGTGTTCTGACCGAAGCCGTGCGTCGCAGACCGTATCAGGTTGTGCTTTTTGACGAAGTTGAAAAGGCGCACCCGGATGTTTTCAACGTGCTGCTGCAGGTGTTGGACGATGGGGTTCTGACCGACGGGCAGGGCCGCACGGTGGACTTCAAACAAACGCTGATCATCCTGACTTCCAATCTCGGGGCGCAGGCGCTCAGCCAGTTGCCAGATGGCGCTGACGCCTCACAGGCCAAACGCGATGTCATGGATGCGGTGCGGGCCCACTTCCGCCCCGAGTTCCTCAACCGCCTGGACGAGACCATCATCTTCGACCGGCTCGCCCGCGAAGACATGGATGGCATTGTCGACATCCAGATGGCCCGTTTGCTTAAACGGTTGGCTGGGCGCAAGATTACGTTGAAGCTGGACGATGGCGCGCGCCAATGGCTCGCGGACGAAGGCTATGACCCGGTGTTTGGCGCCCGTCCTCTCAAGCGCATCATTCAACGTGCTCTTCAAGACCCGTTGGCAGAGATGCTATTGGCCGGTGACGTCAAGGATGGTGATGTCGTTCACGTTAGCGCCGGAACCGAAGGTCTGGTGATCGGCGATCGTGTCGCCGCGACTAACAGGCCCAAGCCGGACGACGCAGTTCTGCACTAAAAAAATAAAATGGGCCCGGTGGCGCGCACCACCGGGCCCATCGTTTTGCCAAGCCGTTATTAGCTTTGGGGTGGCAGGATCACAGCGTCGATCACGTGGATCACGCCGTTGGACGTCTCGATGTCGGCAGTGACGACAGACGCTTCGTTGATTTTCACGCCGTCATCCAGATCGATCATAATGTCTGACCCTTGAACAGTTTTGGCCGCCATGTCGTCGCTCAGATCAGTAGACATCACTTTACCTGGCACAACGTGATAGGTCAGTACTGCGATCAACTGGTCTTTGTTCTCCGGCTTCAGGAGCGTTTCAACGGTTCCCTCGGGCAGGGCTGCGAAAGCTGCGTCTGTCGGAGCGAAAACGGTGAACGGTCCTTCGCTCTTCAACGTGTCGACCAGTTCAGCAGCACTGACGGCTGCGACGAGCGTTTCAAAGGTGCCCGCTTCTACGGCAGTGTCGACTATGTCTTTCTTGTTACCGTAGCTGCCAGCGAAGACGGCAGTACCTGCCAGAGCAGCAGCGGCAGTGAGGGCGATAAGAGACTTACGAAGCATTTGGAACTCCTTGGTTGATGATTCATTTCTGATCTGCCTTGGTCGGCATTGTTAGGGAAACGCAGGCCAAGCCCTGTCAGATCACCCGGTTTTCGCTGTTTTTATGTTTGACAGAAATGGGTGTTGGGCTAAGCGGGAGGTTTCCCTGATTTCAACTCACAATAATGTCAGTTTTGGTGGCCGCTGAGCATTGACGGCGCTGGCCATGACTTGCAGTAAGACCGAATGAATATGCCCCCCGATATGGTCCTGTTTGATTGCGACGGTGTTCTGGTCGATAGCGAAACCCTGACCGCCGACGTGTTGCGCGAGAACCTAGCCCATCATGGATTGCAAGTTTCTCGTCACCAACTGAACACGCTGTTTCTGGGTGGCACCATCATGGGCTTGGCTGACACGGCAAGACAGATGGGCGCGAAGCTGCCAGCCAGCTGGATCGATGACATCTACGAGGAGATCTTCGAAGTGCTGGGCGCACAGGTCGAGGCGATTGACGGGATTTGGCAGGTTCTCGATGCTCTGGATGAAGCCGGTATTGCATATGCAGTCGGATCAAACGGACCGCATAAGAAGATGCAGGTCACGCTCGGCAGAACCGGGTTGATCGAACGTTTCCACGGTCGTGTATACTCACGGGAAGATGTCGTGGCTCCCAAACCCGCACCAGATGTGTACCTCAAGGCTGCAGGCGACGCGGGCATACCGCCCGCACGGTGCGTGGTCATCGAAGACAGCCCAGCCGGAGCGCGCGCTGGGGTCGCGGCTGGAATGCTGTGTTACGGGTTTGTTGCCGAAACACCTGCCGCGCGGCTGGAGCCCATTTGCGACAGGGTTTTTGCGCGTATGAGTGATCTTCCGGCGCACTTGGGGCTTTGAAACAGAGCCAACATTACAGTTACCTGTTTGAAACGTGAGCCAAATTGGTTTGGAACATGCGGCCCGGGCCTCTACATGCAATGCAACAAAACGGTAACCGGAGCGCGTAATGGCTTTTCGCTGGAAGAATTCACTGAAGGATCGGGATGTCACCGAGGAATCAATTTTTCTCAACCGACGGCAATTGATGGGTGGCGCAGCGGCTGGTCTGGGAT